>NZ_JALNMI010000008.1 GCF_023156585.1 Subsaxibacter sp. CAU 1640 | reverse complement strand
CCCACGGCCGTCGCTATTATAACGTGGATTTCCGAAAAAGCTTGTGTGGCCACCTCTGCCGTCACCGACGGTGGCGAACTGATCACCACCTCCGCACTGTCAGTGTTCTCGCAGCCCGTGACAGTATTGGTCACCAGGACAGAATAGGTGCCCGACTGTAACGCGGTCAGGCTAGGTCCCGTCTCACCAGATAGCACCGTGCCGTCAAGGCTCCACACAAAGGTATGGTCTCCGGCAGAGAGCCCCGTGTCGAGCAGTGGCTGCCCGATCACCTCCGTGCCATTGGTGTCCGTACAAAGCGTATAGAAATCGTCAAGGTCAAAGATCGGCAGAAGGTCCACCTGAAGGGTCAGCTCCGTAACGGCATAGCAGATCGAACTGTCCATGCCCGCCGCATCAGGGGTATCGTTGTCCACCCTCACATAGATGACCTGTGGATTGCTGATGTTCTCATAGGTGGTCGGTATCGGGTTGACGCCCAGCTCCGCATCGGCCTGTGTCGTATAGTAGCTCACTATAAAGTTCACCGGGTCCTGCCCGTCCAGTATCTCTCCATCCTGCGTGGTCAGGTCAAACTGGCCCAGACCGTCGTTGTCCCCTATGTTGTCACAGATGACATAAGGCGACGCAGGTGCCGTGGCCTCCGCTCCATTGTCCACCTCAAGGTTGAAGCTCACGGTACTTATTGAACAGCCCGTTTCGTTATTGGTGATCGCCACGAATATCTGCTGTGGGTTCGAGGTGTTCGTATATGGGCTCAAGAGCGCTCCCGTAAGGTTGTCCGCAGCCGTCTGCGACGCATGGTAGGTCACGCTGTAGAGCGATGGGTCCTGCCCATTCAGTACCTCCGCATCCTTGCTCGAAAGGTTGAACTGCGCAAAGCCGTCGGTGTTGACCTCACAGACGATATAGTCCGTCACGGCCACCACTTCGGGCAACGGGTTCACGGTGATGTCAAAGTCCACGATCGTGTAGCAGCCCGTGATGTCGTTGCTGACCCTCACATAGATGGTCTGTGGCGTATAGTCCGTATTGGTGTTGGTGTACATCGTTGGGTCGGCTATGGCTCCCGTGCCCGCCTCTGCATCCGCATAGGTCTCGTGGTAAGTCGCGCTCACGCCAGACTCTCCATTGATGATATAGGTCTCGTTGTCCGTTAGGTCGAACAGCTCCTGCCCGTCTCCCGTGTTGATGTCGTCACAGAGCTCCATGTCCGATGGGTCCGTGCTCGGGGTCGGGTTCGGCAGCACTCGTATGGTAAGGGTCGTAAAGTCCGTGCAGCCGGTATCGGTATCGGTCACCCTCACGTACAGGGTCTGTGGGTTGGCAGCGTTGCCGCCCACGGACATGTTAGTATACGAGGTTGCAGGAGAAATGGCATTGCTGCCCGCCTGCGCATCTGCACTGGTTAGATAATAGCTCACCGACCAGCTGCCGTTGCCGCCCGTGATCTCTGAATCCTTGACCGTAAGGTCAAATACCGTCATCTCGTCGGCCACCTCGTCGTCGCAAAGGTTCAGCGGTGTTGGCTGTACTGCCGTTGGCGGAAGCTCGACCCTGATCTCAAACTGGCCCGTCTTGCTGCAGCCGTTGGCCGCACCGACCAACCTTACATAGATGGTCTGCGGATTTGTTGCATTGGTATAGTTCGTCACGTTCACTATGGCATTTGCCCCGGTCCCGGCATCGGCCGCCGACGTATGGTAGGTCAGTGCATATTGTGAAGGGTCCTGTGAGCCCAATATCTCCCCGTTCTTCGTCGTAAGGTTGAACTGGGCGAACCCATCGCCGTTGGTATCGCACACCACATAGTCGGATATGTCGGTCGGTACCACAGGGCTAGGGAGAGCATTGAGCACCATCGGCACTATGCTATGGCAGCCCGTGATGCTGTTCTCTGCCCTGGCATACACCGTCTGTGTGAATGCCACTATGTTATCGTATGGGCTGACAAGCGGGTTCTGTCCGTTATCGGCCTCCGCAAGGGTCTCGTGGTAGGTGATCTCAACATCGGACTCACCGTTGATGATCTGTACCGTGCGCGACCCTAGGTCAAAGCTCGCAAAACCGTCGTTGTCGGCATCGCACACCTCTATCGGCATCGGTGCCGCCGGTGAAGGCAACGGGTTCACCCGAAGGTCGAGCGTGATGGTATCCACACAGCCAGTGGCACCGGTCTCGGCCCTCACATAGATGGTCTGTGGATTGGATGTGTTGGTGTACGGACTGCTGATGGGACTTGTGCCCGCATCGGCGTCTGCCTGTGTCTCGTAATAGGTCAATGTGATGCCTGTCTGACCATTGAGGATCTGTGCATCGGCATCCTCCAGGTCAAAGGCCTCCATGCCGTCGCCCGGATTGTTTGTATCGCACACCTCCAACGGGTCAGGCTGTACAAGCACCGGAAGGGCGTTGACCACCAATTCCAGCGTGGTCAGCTTGTGGCAGCCGTTGCCCGTGTCGTCCACACGGACCCACAGGGTCTGGCTGAAGGCCGTCGTATTGGTATAGGCGTTCGGTGTCGCTATGGCGTTGGAAGGTACCTCGGCATCGGACTGGTCCTCATAATAGCTGACCGCGTATTGTGTAGCATCGAGACCGTCCAGGATCTCCGCATTCTTCGAGGTCAGGTCGAACTGGGCAAAGCCGTCGGTATTGTCATCGCACACTTCCAAAGGTGTCGGGCCCTCTATCTGTGGCGTGTCGTTAACGATGAGCTGGAGCGTCACAAAGGTGGCACAGTCAGTCGCGATCGTAGCGCTCTCCACCCTCACATAAATGGTCTGGGCATAGGCAACGATGTTGTTGTAGCTGCCGGTGATGCCGTTGACACTGTTCTCTGCATCGGCCATCGTCTCGTGGTAGGTCACGGTAAGGCCGGTAACACCGCCCGTGATCTGTGGCTCGGCATCGGTGAGCGTGAACACCCCGAAACCGTCACTGTCAGGATCACAGTATTCCAAAGGAGAGGGCATGAACGCCACTGGGGCCTGTTCCACCTGCAGCTCCAACTGCGTGGTGGTCCAGCAGCCAGTGCCGCCGTTGAGCACACGCACGTAGACCGTCTGTGGGTTGCTGGTGTTGGTGTAAGGGATCGGCAGCGGGGAGGCGCCGGAGTTGGCGTCCGCCTGTGTCAGGTGGTAGCTCACCGTATACTGCGGGTTGCCGCCGGATATCTCATTGCTCTTAAGTCCCAAATCGATACTGGTCAAACCGTCGGGCACATTGTCGTCACAGACCGCCAAAGGGGTCGGTGCCACTGCCGTGGGCAAAGGGTTCACGATAAGTTCAAAGCTGGTCGCAGACACACAGCCCGTCACCGTGTTCGAAAGGGACACATAGATGGTCTGTGGGTTCGACGTGTTGGCATAGGCACTCGCAAGCGGTGCGGTACCAGAAAGGGCATCCGCCATTGTCAGGTGGTAGGAAACGCTGATGTTGGACTGCCCACCGGTGGACTCTGCGTCCTTCGTCGAAAGGTCAAAGAGCTCCTGTCCGTCACCTGGCGTGGCCTCGTCGCACAGCACATAGTCCGATATCGGGGAGACCACTGGCAAGGGGTTCACCAAAAGGTCGAGGGTCGTCGTCGACCAGCAGCCCGTGGCATCGTCCTCAACACGTACATACACCGTCTGTGGGTTGGTGGTGTTCGTATAGGGGTTCGGGAGCACTCCAGTGCCGGCCTCTGCCGCCGAAAGGGTCGCGTGGTAGGTCACCGTCATGCCCGTCTGCCCACCCAGGACCTGGCCCGTGCGCTGGGAAAGGTCGAACTGTGCAATGCCGTCGGCATCGTCGTCGCAGACCTCGAGCTGTGACGGAGGGTTTGCCACAGGTAGCGGATCGACCAACAGGTCGAGCGTCGTGGTGGTCCAACAGCCCGTCGCATCGTCCTCGAGCCTAACGTACACCGTCTGGGCAACACCCGTATAGGGATCAGAAAGGTCGTTGTCCCCAGACTGTGCGTCCGCCAAGATGCCGTGGTAGGTAACCGTCACTCCGGTCTGGCCAGAAAGAAAACCTGACGTCGCATCCGAAAGCGTGAACTCTCCAATGCCCCCACCAAGGTCGCACGAACGCAAAGGCCCCGAAACACCATACGTGGGCAAAGGGTTGAC
>NZ_JALNMI010000007.1 GCF_023156585.1 Subsaxibacter sp. CAU 1640 | reverse complement strand
TAACGCAAAGTCTTCAGGGATAGGGTTGTAAAAAAAACTTCAAAAAAAGGTTGAAAAAGTTTTGCTGGTAAGGGGAAAAGGGTTGTATATTTGCACCCTCGCAAAACGGGACGGTCCTTATGGGCCTGGTTTTCGGGGGCGCTCTTTGGGACATTCGGGCATGCGGGGAACAAAGAAAAAAATTTTTTCGTTTTTTGTTTGCAGGATCAAAAAAGGGTTTTATATTTGCACCCGCTTAAGGAATGAAGGCCTTGTGGCGACAGAGAAAAAAGTTCATTAACATATTGAATTGACAGCGTAAGGGAGCTATCGGGAACGATGGCTTCCAGACAAGAGAATAAGCCATTTTGAGTACCGGTTACAATATTTCTTTGGTTGTTTAAGACATGGCCGCAAGGCCGAAGATTTAACGATGAAGAGTTTGATCCTGGCTCAGGATGAACGCTAGCGGCAGGCCTAACACATGCAAGTCGAGGGGCAGCACGTCTTCGGATGGTGGCGACCGGCGCACGGGTGCGTAACGCGTATGCAACCTACCTCTTACAGTGGGATAGCCCAGGGAAACTTGGATTAATACCGCATAGTATGCGGGACCGGCATCGGTCCTTCATTAAACATTCATGGGTAAGAGATGGGCATGCGTCCTATTAGTTAGTTGGAGTGGTAACGGCACCCCAAGGCAGCGATAGGTAGGGGCCCTGAGAGGGGGATCCCCCACACTGGTACTGAGACACGGACCAGACTCCTACGGGAGGCAGCAGTGAGGAATATTGGACAATGGGCGGGAGCCTGATCCAGCCATGCCGCGTGCAGGAAGACTGCCCTATGGGTTGTAAACTGCTTTTGTACGGGAAGAAACACCCCCTCGTGAGGGGGCTTGACGGTACCGTAAGAATAAGGATCGGCTAACTCCGTGCCAGCAGCCGCGGTAATACGGAGGATCCAAGCGTTATCCGGAATCATTGGGTTTAAAGGGTCCGTAGGTGGGCGATTAAGTCAGAGGTGAAATCCTGCAGCTCAACTGTAGAATTGCCTTTGATACTGGTTGCCTTGAATCATTGTGAAGTGGTTAGAATATGTAGTGTAGCGGTGAAATGCATAGATATTACATAGAATACCGATTGCGAAGGCAGATCACTAACAATGTATTGACACTGATGGACGAAAGCGTGGGGAGCGAACAGGATTAGATACCCTGGTAGTCCACGCCGTAAACGATGGATACTAGCTGTCCGGCGCAAGCTGGGTGGCTAAGCGAAAGTGATAAGTATCCCACCTGGGGAGTACGTTCGCAAGAATGAAACTCAAAGGAATTGACGGGGGCCCGCACAAGCGGTGGAGCATGTGGTTTAATTCGATGATACGCGAGGAACCTTACCAGGGCTTAAATGTGGTCTGACAGCTTTAGAGATAGAGTTTTCTTCGGACAGATCACAAGGTGCTGCATGGTTGTCGTCAGCTCGTGCCGTGAGGTGTCAGGTTAAGTCCTATAACGAGCGCAACCCCTGTCGTTAGTTGCCAGCGAGTGAAGTCGGGAACTCTAACGAGACTGCCGGTGCAAACCGTGAGGAAGGTGGGGATGACGTCAAATCATCACGGCCCTTACGTCCTGGGCTACACACGTGCTACAATGGCCGGTACAGAGAGCAGCCACTGCGCGAGCAGGAGCGAATCTACAAAACCGGTCACAGTTCGGATCGGAGTCTGCAACTCGACTCCGTGAAGCTGGAATCGCTAGTAATCGCATATCAGCCATGATGCGGTGAATACGTTCCCGGGCCTTGTACACACCGCCCGTCAAGCCATGGAAGCCGGGAGTGCCTGAAGTCCGTCACCGCAAGGAGCGGCCTAGGGTAAAATTGGTAACTAGGGCTAAGTCGTAACAAGGTAGCCGTACCGGAAGGTGCGGCTGGAACACCTCCTTTCTAGAGAAAGACGACCTAAAGAGGTAAAGAAAAGGGAAAGGGATAGTTTATTCTCCTGCTGTCGATTTAAATGATCTATTATAGTAGAGTCTCATAGCTCAGCTGGTTAGAGCGCTACACTGATAATGTAGAGGTCGGCAGTTCGAGTCTGCCTGAGACTACAAACTACTATATATAAAGGAAATTCTGGAAGTTGGGCAACCGTTCGAGTTGCAGGTTCAGTGTCTGCTGACTGCGCACTGTACACTGCCTACTGAAGAAGCGGGGGATTAGCTCAGCTGGCTAGAGCGCCTGCCTTGCACGCAGGAGGTCATCGGTTCGACTCCGATATTCTCCACAGTTCCGCAGAGCGGAAAAAGGTTCATTGACATATTGAAAAAAGATACATGAAAAAATATTACTGCCATGGTTTTAGGACCGTGGCGGGTAACAAGTGGTCGATCGCAGTCTACGAGCTGGCGGTCGATTGCAAAAACTCATTAAAAGACAAAAGTACAATAAGCTAAGCAAGAGCGTATGGGGGATGCCTAGGCTCTCAGAGGCGATGAAGGACGTGATAAGCTGCGAAAAGCTGCGGGGAGGGGCACATACCCATCGATCCGCAGATATCCGAATGGGGCAACCCACCATATTGAAGATATGGTATCCGCAAGGAGGCGAACCCGGGGAACTGAAACATCTAAGTACCCGGAGGAGAAGAAAACAAAAGTGATTCCGTAAGTAGTGGCGAGCGAACGCGGATTAGCCCAAACCATAATTGTTACGGCAATTGTGGGGTTGTAGGACCACGACATTTGAAGCACAACGAACTGGAACCCTTTGGAAAGAGGGGCCATAGACGGTGACAGCCCGGTACAGGCAAGGCGTGCGTAGATAGTGGTATCCTGAGTAGTGCGGGGCACGTGAAACCCTGTATGAATCTGGCGGGACCATCCGTTAAGGCTAAATACTCCTGAGAGACCGATAGTGAACCAGTACCGTGAGGGAAAGGTGAAAAGAACCCTGAATAAGGGAGTGAAAGAGAACCTGAAACCATACGCTTACAAGCGGTCGGAGCCCTTTGGGGTGACGGCGTGCCTTTTGCATAATGAGCCTACGAGTTACCGTTGCCAGCGAGGTTAAGGCATTAAGTGCCGCAGCCGCAGCGAAAGCGAGTCTGAACAGGGCGCCATAGTTGGTAGTGGTAGACGCGAAACCGTGTGATCTACCCATGGGCAGGGTGAAGCTGTGGTAACACACAGTGGAGGCCCGAACCGGTTGACGTTGAAAAGTCTTCGGATGACCTGTGGGTAGGGGTGAAAGGCCAATCAAACTCGGAAATAGCTCGTACTCCCCGAAATGCATTTAGGTGCAGCGTTGACATATAGTTCTGTAGAGGTAGAGCTACTGATTGGATGCGGGGGCTTCACCGCCTACCAATTCCTGACAAACTCCGAATGCTACAGAATGTTGGTCAGCAGTGAGGGCATGGGTGCTAAGGTCCATGTCCGAGAGGGAAAGAACCCAGACCATCAGCTAAGGTCCCCAAATGTATGTTAAGTTGAATAAACGAGGTTGGACTGCTTAGACAGCTAGGATGTTGGCTTGGAAGCAGCCATTCATTTAAAGAGTGCGTAACAGCTCACTAGTCGAGCGGTCCGGCATGGATAATAATCGGGCATAAACATACTACCGAAGCTATGGACTTTTAAAAGTGGTAGGGGAGCATTGCAGTGCCGTCGAAGGTGTGCCGCGAGGTGTGCTGGAGGAGCTGCAAAAGAAAATGTAGGCATAAGTAACGATAATGCGGGCGAGAAACCCGCACACCGAAAGACCAAGGTTTCCTCAGCTATGCTAATCAGCTGAGGGTCAGTCGGGGCCTAACGCGAACCCGAAAGGGGAAGTGGATGGACAACGGGTTAATATTCCCGTACCTGCCCGCGCTAAAAGTGACGGAGGCGTATACTTGGTGCGAACTGACGGAATAGTTCGTTGAAGCCAGTGGCAACACGGCGATAGTACACTGAGGCTACGGCCAAGGTGATAATCCAGGGAAGCGACTTCCAAGAAAAACGAGCGAGGCAGCCCGTACCGCAAACCGACACAGGTGGTTGGGATGAGAATTCTAAGGTGCTCGAGAGATTCATGGCTAAGGAACTAGGCAAAATTGACGCGTAACTTCGGGAGAAGCGTCGCCCACAGCGATGTGGGCCGCAGTGAAAAGGTCCAGGCGACTGTTTATCAAAAACACAGGGCTCTGCTAAATCGAAAGATGACGTATAGGGCCTGACACCTGCCCGGTGCTGGAAGGTTAAGAGGAGGGTTTAGCTTCGGCGAAGATCTGAATTGAAGCCCCAGTAAACGGCGGCCGTAACTATAACGGTCCTAAGGTAGCGAAATTCCTTGTCGGGTAAGTTCCGACCTGCACGAATGGTGTAACGATCTGGACACTGTCTCGGCCATGAGCTCGGTGAAATTGTAGTATCGGTGAAGATGCCGATTACCCGCAGTGGGACGAAAAGACCCCGTGCACCTTTACTATAGCTTAGTATTGGTTTTGGACAAGTAATGTGTAGGATAGGTGGGAGACTTCGATCCTGCGTCGCCAGGCGTAGGTTAGTCATTGTTGAAATACCACCCTTTGCTTGTCTAGAGTCTAACCCTTTCCTGAAGGGGACAGTGCTTGGTGGGTAGTTTGACTGGGGTGGTCGCCTCCAAAAGAGTAACGGAGGCTTCTAAAGGTTCCCTCAGCACGCTTGGTAACCGTGCGCAGAGTGCAATGGCATAAGGGAGCTTGACTGAGAGACATACAGGTCGATCAGGCACGAAAGTGGAGCATAGTGATCCGGTGGTTCCGTGTGGAAGGGCCATCGCTCAAAGGATAAAAGGTACGCCGGGGATAACAGGCTGATCTCCCCCAAGAGCTCATATCGACGGGGGGGTTTGGCACCTCGATGTCGGCTCGTCACATCCTGGGGCTGGAGAAGGTCCCAAGGGTTGGGCTGTTCGCCCATTAAAGTGGCACGCGAGCTGGGTTCAGAACGTCGTGAGACAGTTCGGTCTCTATCTACTGTGGGCGTTAGAAATTTGAGTGGATCTGACTCTAGTACGAGAGGACCGAGTTGGACGAACCTCTGGTGCACCAGTTGTCACGCCAGTGGCATTGCTGGGTAGCTATGTTCGGAAGGGATAAGCGCTGAAAGCATATAAGCGCGAAACCCACCACAAGATGAGATTTCTTTAAAGGGCCGTGGAAGATGACCACGTCGATAGGCCGCAGGTGTAAAGGCAGCAATGTCACAGCCGAGCGGTACTAATAGCCCATAGGCTTATTGTACGCCGCTCTTTTAGTAAGTACGGATTTTCATGTAAACGGCGATTGTCGCCCTTTTTTCAACATGTCAAGATATTTGTCCATCCGGTGATGGACGCTGTACGCTGAAGGCCAAGGGCCGACAGCGGAAAGCTAAAACTTAAGGTGGTTATAGCGACGGGGCTCACCTCTTACCATTCCGAACAGAGAAGTTAAGCCCGTTTGCGCCGATGGTACTGCACCTCGTGGGAGAGTAGGTCGTCGCCTTTTTCAGAAGCCCCCAACAGAAATGTTGGGGGCTTTTTTT
>NZ_JALNMI010000006.1 GCF_023156585.1 Subsaxibacter sp. CAU 1640 | reverse complement strand
CACTCCGGTCTGGCCAGAAAGAAAACCTGACGTCGCATCCGAAAGCGTGAACTCTCCAATGCCCCCACCAAGGTCGCACGAACGCAAAGGCCCCGAAACACCATACGTGGGCAAAGGGTTGACCGATAGGGTAAAGCTCAAAGAAGCAAAACATAATGTATTTACATCATTTTGAACCCGTACATATATTGTTTGTGGATTTGAAATATTGACGTAAGGACTACCTATTGGATTCAAATTGTAATCAGCATCATTTTGTGACAAATGATAAGAAAGTGTAACTCCAGTTTCTCCATTTAAGATAATAGGTGTTTGAGAAGCTAAATCAAATGATGTAAAACCATCGTTTGTTCCGTCTTCATCACACAACACTAAATCATCCGGTTGTGTTAATACAATTCCAGAAGTTACAATCAAATCAAATGTTGTAGTTGTATAACAAGGTGTATTACTAGAATTTTCTAATCTCACAAACATAGTTTGTGGATTAACAGTATTAGTAAACAAGTTTGGCAATGGGTTAGAACCACTTTCGGCATCTGCTTGACTTAAGTGATAAGATACATTTATACCTGTTTGACCTCCAATTGCTTCTGCATCTTTCGTGGATAAATCAAACTCTGTAAAATCGTCTACAACAGCATCATCACACAACATATAATCCGAAATAGGGTTAACTACAGGGTTTGCAAAATATGTTACCACTACAGATTCAGGCAAAGAACAACTTTGGTCAGTAACAGTCACGGTGTAAGTCCCTGAATTTGGAGAAGAAACAGTAAGTGTTGGATTGGTTTCTCCTGGTAAATCCGTTCCATCCAAATCCCATTGATAAGTTGCGGTAGATGATTCAATATCACCGTTTAAAACGATATCTGCATCTCCTTCACATAGATTTCGATCAGGACCGGCATCTACAGTAAAAGGTACATCTTTACTGACAGTTACATCGTCAGTGACTGTCACTACATCTCCATTACAATTTGTATAAACTACTCTTGCCGTATATGTAGTTGGCACTGTTGGACAAACATTCAAAGTAGGAGTAGTGCCTATTACATTACCCCCTGAATCCAACCAAGCAAAATCTATTACACTTGGTCCAGCAGGAGTAAAACGCCATGCTTCATCAACTGCCGTCCACGGGGAATTTGATGTATTTCTTCCAGGCGGCACAAATGCAGTGGTACCTGCATCATTTTGAATACCCACCACTGCGTTGCCATCATTCCAACCCGGACATGACGGCTTATTCTTAATATAAATATCTATAACATTAGTGGTTTCATAAAAAACCGCCATATGAGTTGCCAAAAGACTGTTACATGATGAGGAATACATAGGTACATTATAAAACGATACAGCCAACACTCTATTTGGTGCTGTACCAATAATTTCCCAAGCAATTTGCTCGTTATTGGAAACAGAAGGGTCAATATCATGGCAAGGCGTGAATACATTAGCCTCTCCTAAAGTTTCATTTGCATTATTAGGAAGATTCTCATCAAAACTCCAACCATTAGATGTATCTGACCCATTTACATCAAAACGAATAACACCATTAGAACCTACTTGAAATTGAGTTTCAATGTTTGTGAAAAAACAAAAGTCGAAAGGAAGATTCTCTACAGTCGACCATCTATCATCTTGGTTAGGATTCAACGAATTTGTTAGACCTTGAAAAGGAAACGGAGGTACAAATGGAATTGCGGAAACCGTATAAGTGTTCGTCTCACCTATCTCCAAAAAATCGGCTGTAATATCTGTACAAGTATCAGCACAATCTATCGTAATATCCGGACCTGCATCTACATATGGGTTTCCCGGACCTGAACCACCAATTTGTGCTGTAAGTCTTACAGGACTGCTCGAACAGCCATTGGGATTTGTATCGGTCACAATAAGAGTTACTGTATAAAGCCCGGCAACAGGATAAGAATGTGTTACGTTTTGACCAGTCGCCGTAGTGCCATCACCAAAATCCCATGTGTAAGTTGCTCCTGCACCAGATGAAGAAAAGGTAGCACTTCCATTAAATGTGATAACTTCATCTACGTCTGCTATGACACTATTTGTTCCAGCATCAAACGCTGGATCAGTACTGTCAATGCTTGCAACTATTGTTTGACATGGTGTATAACAGTTGATGGTAGCAGCCCAACCTGGCCCATTTCCAGAATCATCTGACACCCATTCAATTGTTAAACATCCTGATGCGTTGCCAGCTGAAGCCTGAACCAATCCTGGACTATTTGCAGCACCTCCTGAAAAAGAGCCAAGTACTGGTGCCGCTGTACTGTCACCATCATAAATAGTCATAATGTCCCTATTCAGCTGTGTATTAAATAAAGTAAAATTCAACTGAATGATATCACCAGGACTTGGTGGGCATATTTTTAATACTAAAGCTTCATTACTCGTATAGTTTCCAGACGCACCACCAGAGTCATAAAAATTTCCTGTGCATTGTGATACAGTGCCATTCTGCATGAAGACATCTTGAGAGAATGTTATATAGGAAACTAATAAAAATAGTATGAGGGTAAATTTTTTCATCATTATAGGATTTAGTCGTGTTGCGATTTTATCACAATGTAGTAAGTTGTGTTATCAACCGAATATATTGCAGAATTTCTACTGTAAAAATCAAACTTGTATTTCAATGGATTAAAATCAGAAGGATTAAAGTTTAGGTCGCGAGACAGGCTTGGGATGAAGTCGTTAAACAACTCCACTTGAGACAGTTTTGTAAAGCTACTCATATCTTTATCTCCGGCATCTACAATTTCTACCCTATTTCGTAGAATGTTTTTTACATCTTTAAGACGTTGAGAATGACTCAATATATCATTCTCTGCTCTGTCACCGTAAACCTCCTTAATTTTTAAAAGTTCGTCAGAAGTTAATGGGTCATTGACATTTTCATCATATACGACGACAGGAAGTGGGTCTTGTTTTGATTTGGATTGCGACATGACGCTGTGTTGGATTAAAATTACCAACACTAACGCCAAGAAAACGTGTAGTTTAACTCTCATTGCTCTTATTTTGATTTTTTAAGGTTTGAAATTTAAGTATTTTTTAAGGAACAAACTGTTAATACGTTAATGAAATTAACGACTAAACATAACATTGATATAACATTTGAAATTTAAAAATTCCTACCTATCGCAGAATATTTTTAATGCTTATCTTTGCAGTCTGTTTAAATGGAAGATAGTTCAGCATTTATTAAAATGAGAGTAAAAAACAATATAGAAGATTTTGAATCATTGGGTGATGACCATGTAGGCACTTCGGCAAATACACCGATGCGTGAGGATGCTTTTAAGTTGTCTCAAGAGGAGAAAATAGAAATCATCACAGATGATGTTAGACATATTATGGAAACCTTGGGCCTAGATTTGACCGATGACAGCCTTAAAGGCACACCATTACGAGTTGCTAAAATGTTTGTAAAAGAACTTTTTGGAGGATTGGATCCAAAAAGAAAGCCCTCCGCTTCTACTTTTGAAAACAAGTATAAGTATGGTGAAATGCTTGTGGAGAAAAATATAACAGTTTACTCCACTTGTGAACATCATTTACTTCCCATTGTAGGAAAGGCACATGTGGCCTATATTTCGAATGGAAGTGTGGTAGGTCTTTCTAAAATGAATCGAATTGTAGATTATTATGCAAAACGCCCCCAGGTACAAGAACGTTTGACCATTCAAATAGTAAAAGAACTTCAACAAGTTTTGAATACTGAAGATGTGGCTTGTGTCATAGACGCAAAGCATTTGTGTGTGAATTCTAGAGGTATCAGAGATGTGGATAGTAGTACAGTTACTTCGGAGTTTGGAGGAAGATTCAAAGAAAAAGAAATGAAGCGTGAATTTTTAGATTATATTAAATTAGACACTAGTTTTTAAATTGCTTCCATCTTATTAAAAATTAAGCTCAATAATGCATCTTTACAATTCCCAAAAAATAAACATTTACAATTCCTTAAGCGGAGAAAAAGAACTGTTTGAACCTATACATCAAGGCTATGTAGGTATGTATGTTTGCGGTCCAACGGTTTACAGCAATGTTCATCTTGGAAATGTGCGCACTTTCATGTCTTTTGACATGATTTTTCGTTATTTCAGGCATTTGGGATATAAAGTAAGATTCGTCAGAAATATTACAGATGCAGGACATCTGGAAAATGATGCAGATGTAGGTGAAGACCGAATTGCAAAAAAAGCGCGTTTGGAAGAAATTGAACCGATGGAAGTTGTTCAACGTTATACGGTTGATTTTCACAACATACTGAATACCTTCAATTTTTTGCCTCCAAGTATCGAGCCTACGGCTACTGGACATATCATTGAGCAAATTGAAATCATCAAAACAATCATCGACAAAGGATTAGCTTATGCGGTGAATGGTTCGGTCTATTTTGATGTATTGAAATACAATGAGACCAAACAATACGGTATTTTGAGCAAACGAAATGTTGAGGATTTAATTCACAATACGCGAGAGCTAGACGGACAAAGCGACAAGAAAAACCCTCAAGATTTTGCTCTGTGGAAAAAAGCAGAACCTCAACATATTATGCGCTGGCCTTCACCTTGGAGTGATGGATTTCCTGGGTGGCATTTAGAATGTACCGCCATGAGTACCAAATATTTGGGTGAACATTTTGACATTCATGGAGGCGGAATGGATTTGAAATTTCCTCATCATGAATGCGAAATTGCGCAAGGTGTAGCTTGTAATGGTGAAACACCTGTAAATTACTGGATGCACGCCAATATGCTGATTATGAATGGTAAAAAAATGGCGAAATCTACAGGAAATTACATACTGCCTAACGAAATTTTCTCTGGAGACAATCCGCACATCACCAAAGCATATTCGCCAAGTGTGGCAAGATTCTTTATGCTTCAAGCACATTATAGAAGTGTTTTAGACTTTACCAATAATGGACTTCTGGCAAGTGAAAAAGGCTTTTATCGATTGATGGATGCCATTAATATGTTGGATGAACTGAAAACCGCAACCTCTTCAACTTTCAATATTTCTGAATGGAAACAAGGTTGTTATGACGCCATGAACGATGATTTTAATTCGCCAATGGTTATTGCCAATTTATTTGAAGCTGTGAAGTTTATCAATCAAGTTAAAGATGGAAGTGCTTCCATTACCAAAGACGACCTTGAATTGCTGAAAAAGACCATGCATGATTTCACCTTCGATATTTTAGGTTTGGTCAATGTCACTAAAGCTGCTGAATCTACAACGGATAAATTGACTTCTGCAGTTGAATTGTTGATTCAGTTACGTCAAGAAGCAAGAGCCAACAAAGATTTTGCTTTGTCAGATAAAATCAGGGATGAGTTAGCAGCGAAAGGAATTCAATTAAATGACGGAAAGGAAGGTACCACCTTTTCCACAAATTAAATTTGACGACTGGGTTGATTATTGAATGAAAAAAATACTGACATACCCATTTTTGTTGCTCATCAAATTTTACCAACTCTTCATTTCACCTTTGACTCCTGCTACATGTCGTTTTCAGCCCACATGCTCACAATATGCCATGGAAGCATTACAAATTCATGGATTATTTAAAGGTGGTTTTTTAGCAGTGAAAAGGATTTTTAGTTGTCATCCTTGGGGACGAAGTGGTTATGATCCTGTGCCGAAGAAGGAAGACTAATTTATAATATCCATAACATAAAGTCTTTTTCAAAATAGTATATTTACGAATCTAAAACTAATCTAAATGCACTTTCTAAAATTCGTTTGGGATCCTTCAAAAGGGATTGACATCTTTGGCTTTTTCACATTACATTATTACAGTATGATGTGGATTGTTGCCTTTATTTTGGGATTTTTTATTACAAAACGCATCTATAAGAATGAAGGTCAAAGTGAGGAATCTTTAGATTCATTATTTATCTATTCCGTACTTGGAATCATGATTGGTGCTCGATTGGGCCATGTTATTTTTTATCAGCCAGAGCTTTTCAAAGATGATTTTTGGAGCATCTTTTTACCTTTCAGCTTTCAAAACGGATTTCGATTTACAGGTTTTCAAGGATTGGCAAGTCATGGTGCTGCTATTGGGATGATCATTTCCATGTATCTGTATAATAAAAAGGTACTGCACAAATCAGTTATTTGGATTCTGGATCGTGTAGTTATTCCTGTAGCTTCTGGTGCTGTGTTTGTGAGAATCGGTAATTTTATCAATTCTGAAATTGTTGGAAAACCTACTGGAACTGATTTTGGTGTTGTCTTTACCCAAAATGGTGAAGATTTTGCACGCCATCCAGCGCAACTGTATGAATCTTTCTCCTATATTTTCGTGTTTTTGATTCTTTATTATTTCTATTGGAAAACCAAGAAAAGTGAGCAGCAAGGCTTTCTATTCGGATTGTTTTTAGTGTTGCTTTGGACCATTCGTTTCTTTGTTGAGTTCGTCAAAGAGCCACAAAGCAAAGATGAATATTTCGCTATGATGGGATTGAATACAGGCCAATTGTTAAGTATTCCTTTTATTTTGATTGGTTTGTATTTTATGTTCGTCTATAAGCCTAAAACAAAGCTATCTTAATGAAACGACCTTGTTTAAAGCTAATTACTATAGTTGGATTGGGGATTTTAAGCTTTTCCGTTTCTTCTTGTAAAGAGGAAAAGAAAACAGTGAAGCCCGTTGTCATCAATTTCAAAAAAGAAGGCGAGCTAACTATTAAAAAAGCTGCAAACGATTCCATCATCAAAACCATCGATATAGAAATTGCCGATGATGATTATCAAACGCAAACAGGTATGATGTATCGTGACTCCATGGAAGATAATCAAGGTATGTTATTTGTGTTTCAGGATGCCAGATTTCATTCATTCTATATGAAAAACACTCGAATCCCTTTAGACATCATCTATATAGGTGCAGACAAGAAAATTGTCAGTTTTCAGAAGAATGCCAAAGCTTTTGATGAAACCTCTTTACCTTCTGAAGCTCCTGCACAATACGTCTTGGAAATCAATGCTGGTCTTGCAGACAAATGGAATCTTGCAGTTGGCGACTCTATAGATTATTCTTCTCTTTAAAATATTATAAATAAAAAAGACTGCCAAAATTGACAGTCTTTTTTGATTTACTATATTAGAAAAATTAGTTCTTCTCCTCTGGAGCTTCACCTTTACTTTTCAATGTATCATACATGATAGGTGTTGCAATGAAGATTGAAGAATATGTACCGACAATGATACCGATTATCAATGAGAACAATAAACCTCTCAAAGATTCTGCACCAAAAGCGAACATGGCTATCAATACAATCAAGGTTGTAAAGGATGTATTCAATGTTCTGCTCAACGTACTATTGATCGCCGAGTTGATATTCACACCACCTCTAAAACCTTTTTCATTTGTAACCTCACGAATTCTATCAAACACAACCACTGTATCGTTCAATGAATAACCGATTACCGTTAAGATGGCTGCAATAAAAGCTTGGTCAATTTCCATACTAAATGGCATGTATTTGTGAAGTAATGAATAAATACCCAACACAATCACCACATCATGGAATACCGCAGTAACAGCACCAAGAGAGAATTGCCATTTTTTGAAACGACCCAAAATATAAAGGAATACAACTACCAACGAGCCAAGAACTGCCCAGAAAGACTCTTTCTTGATATCATCAGCGATAGTAGGACTCACTTTACTAGAAGACATTTTTCCTAGTTTGGCTTCACCCGAACCTGTTTTAAAGTCTTCATATGTCATTCCATTAGGCAAAAACTTCTGTAACGCCATAAATAATTTAGACTGAACTTCTTCGTCAACTTCTGCCGAATTTTGATCGAACTTGTATTTGGTCGAAATTTTTAGTTCATGAGAACTTCCGATGGTTTTCACTTCGGCACTATTGAAAGTCTCGTTCAGTACTGGTGCCACTTCTTCAGGGCTCACATCTTGTGCAAAACGTACTTGGTAAGTACGTCCACCAACGAAGTCGATACCTTGATCTAATCCCTCAACAAACAATGAGCCGATACTGATAACCAATAATGCTGCAGAAACAACGTAAGATATTTTTCTCTTTTTAAGGAAATCGATATTTACATTTTTGAATAAGCCTTTAGTAATTGAAGTTGAAAATGCCAAGGTCTTTCCTCTGTTGATATACCAATCTACCAACAATCTTGTAATAAAAATAGCTGTAAACAACGATGTTACGATACCAATAAGTAAGGTTGTAGCAAATCCTTTGATAGGCCCTGTACCAAATACAAATAGTATGATTGCCGTTAAACCTGTAGTGATGTTCGCATCAAGGATTGATGATAGTGCATTGGCAAAACCATCCTTAACCGCTTCTTTTTGACTCTTGCCCTTCTCTATCTCTTCTCTAATACGTTCGAAGATAAGTACATTCGCATCAACAGACATACCAATGGTCAATACGATACCAGCCAGGCCAGGAAGTGTTAATACAGCTCCAAGGCCAGAAAGTACACCAAAAATCAATAAAATGTTGAACAATAAAGCAACGTCAGCAAACCAACCTGCTCTACCATAATACATAATCATCCATCCTAAAACCAAAGCCAAAGCCACCAAGAATGACATCATTCCGCTATCGATAGCTTCTTGACCCAATGATGGTCCTACCTCATCCGCTTGAACAATATCAGCAGAAGCTGGCAACTTACCTGCTCTTAAAACGTTAGCCAAGTCAATCGCTTCATTTAATGTGAAAGAACCTGAAATCTCTGAATTACCACCAGAAATAGCACCTGTTGTTACACCTGGAGCTGAATAAACGATGTTATCCAAAACAATGGCAATCTGGCTACCTTGAGCATAAGCTCTACCAGTCATAGCTTCCCAAATTTTGGCACCCTTGCTGTTCATTTGCATACTCACAGACGGTTTTCCAACTTGGTTATACGATTGGCGAGCATCTGTAATCACAGCCCCACTCAACTCTGGAGTATTTTCTCTATTTCCTTTAAGAGCATATAAATCAACAAATTCGCTGTCCTTTTCTTGGATTCCCCAGGCAAATTTCACATAACGCTGTTCTGCTGGCAATAAAGCTCTAACTTGTGGCATATCCAGATAAGACATTACCAAATCCGCATCTTTAGCCTCAAATGTACCTACTACAGGACCATTAGGATAACCTCTCAATAAATCAATCAAAGGGTTTACTGCAACATTCGTTGAATCTGTTCCTACTTCACCTGTAAGCTCCTTAATCTTATCATTAGCTTCTTCAGTAGAATCTTTTGCAACCTCATTCACAGGTTTTGCATCTACCAACGTTTTAAGAGTTTCGTTTGCTTCACCTAAAAAAGATGCCAACTCTTCTCCTCTATATACATCCCAAAACTCCAATTGAGCAGTACTTTGCAATAGCTTTTTGATACGCTCTACATCTTTAGCACCTGGCAACTCTACCAAGATACGTCCAGAGTTTCCTAGACGCTGAATGTTTGGAGAAGTCACACCAAATTTATCGATACGTTTACGCAAAACTTCGAATGCTGAAACGATAGACTCATCAATTTTTTGACGGATAATCGGTTTTACCTGGTCATCACTCATATCAAAAGTGATTTCCTCGCTTAATGTTCTATTGGCAAAAATTTCTGGTGAAGCCAATTTTTTGTCACCTTTGATGGCGTCAAAAGCCGTAAAGAAATCATCAACATACGTATTTTGGCTATCCTTTTGTAATTCAGACGCATCATCCAATGCTTTGTTGAACACTGGATCTTTGCTGTAGTTTGCCAATCCTTTCAAGATATCTTTCACAGAAATCTCAAGAATTACATTGATACCACCTTTAAGATCAAGACCAAGGTTCATCGCCTTATCTTTTACCTCATCATAGGTGTATTTGGCAATTCCCATATTGAACACTTCTTGGTTTGATAGGGAATCAAGATATTTTACTTCTGCTTCATTTCTTTTGGCAGGTTCATTTTGAAATTTTGATGCAGCATATTCTTCTGCATTTGCTTCAACTTGGTTGGCTTTGAATGTAAATGATAATTGGTATAAACTCACCAATCCAAATAACACTGCAAAGATTTTTACTAATCCTTTGTTTTGCATTATTCTATTATTTTAAGGTCAAATTTTTAAAACGGGCAAATATAGAATTTCCCTTAAAATCTGACAATTATTTATTTTTTTGATTAAATGATTTGTTGATGCATTCAAAATATCCTGAAATTGGATAATTGGCATCTAAAGAAAATGTAAAGTTAGATTGAAATAGGGCCGGCCCTTACTTCAGGAATGATGTGTGAAGAATTGTCTGTGATGATTACAACAGACCTATTTGCAATAGCTGTATTTTTTATGCAGCTATCAATGTTTTCAATGGATGCAAAAAATGCAGAAAATGGAATGTTTGGGTTTAAGAAACGGTCATAATCCTGTTTTGCAATCCAAAGCGCTTTTCCTGCCGCTCCATTGTTACCATTCGAATCTTTATGGATTTCGTAAATGTCTAAATTATAATCTTTAGAATCATTTTTTGGTAACTTGTCGTTTTGTTTGGAAGTGTAATCGAAAGCATAATTTTCACTTTCAGAAAGCGATTGTTTAATACATTCAATATCAACTGAACTGTAATAGGAAATCTTTAAATGGCCATCCTTTTGCTGGCTAACAAGAACATCATCAACTCCAAAATATTCTAATTGGTGTTTGATGTTGGCTATGGCAAGTTGTGATTGCTCTTCGGATACATTTTCAGAATTGAATTGAAGTAGAATCTCCTGATTAGGAGCGGATATTTTATTCTGAAAAATACCAACGCACGAAAGAGCAAGAACTAATGCAACTATGTACCATTTTGCTTTCATGCGCCAAATATACTATTTTTTGAGTTATACATTACAAGAAATTAAAATGCCTAAATTCAATGAGAACATCATCGACTTTAGGCACTTTTAATTATTATAAGTTTATCTTGCTTTTACAACAAATCATTCACATTTCTAACGCCTTCAGCACTTTCTGCCATACTCGCTTTCTCGGCATCATTCAATTCTATTTCAACGATTTTTTCAATTCCATTTCTTCCCAAAATTACTGGTACACCAATACAAATATCGCTCATTCCATATTCACCTTCCAACATTGCAGAACAAGGGAACATTTTTTTCTGGTCGCAAGCGATAGCTTGCACCAATGCGCTTACTGCTGCACCTGGAGCATACCAAGCCGAAGTACCTAATAATTTAGTCAAGGTTGCACCACCAACTTTAGTATCTTCCAAAACCTGATTCAATCTTTCTTCAGATAAAAATGCCGATGCCAGAACGCTGTTTCTTGTTGCCAATCGTGTCAAAGGAATCATCCCTGTATCACTGTGACCACCTATCACCATTCCGTCTACGTCACTGATTGGAGCTTCCAATGCTTCAGCCAATCTGTATTTGAAACGAGCTGAATCTAATGCTCCTCCCATTCCGATGATTCTATTTTTTGGTAAATCTGTTGATTTGTGAACCAAATAAGTCATCGTATCCATTGGATTACTCACAACAATGATGATGGTATTTGGAGAATGCTCGATTAAACTTGAAGAAACTGTTTTTACAATCCCAGCATTGATGCCTATCAATTCTTCGCGAGTCATTCCAGGCTTACGAGGAATTCCAGAAGTAATGACACAGATATCGCTATCAGCAGTTTTAGAATAATCGTTGGTAACACCTGTAATTTTGGTATCAAAACCGTTGAGAGAAGCTGTTTGCATCAAATCCATTGCTTTACCTTCGGCAAAACCTTCTTTGATATCCAACAATACAACTTCGCTTGCAAAATCTTTAATGGCGATGTATTCTGCGCAACTAGCACCAACGGCTCCTGCTCCAACTACTGTAACTTTCATAAGTTTATGTTTAAAATGTTAAGATTAAATGTTGCGCAAATTTAACATTTTTAAACCATAAATTATTTAAGATTGTCTTAAATCTAGAATGAAAAATTCAGGCCAACAGAAGCACTATCGAATTCAGCAAGTGTATAATCAGCATTTAAACTGAAAAAGCCCAATTTAAGATTGGCTCCAACTGTACCACGCACACCAGAAACATCTTGTTCTACCGAAAATGGATCAACGATATCTTGCGAGAACAACAAACCATCTGTAATACGATAAGTTCCCAAAAGATCCGTTTTGGATTTTCCTGTCATATAACCCAATCCGCCATAAAAGTTAATGACAGGTAATTTTGTTCCAACCATCAATTCGAATAACATTGTATTAATTTCCGTATCGATTTGTTGATTCTCTCCCTCAACATATTCACCATCAGTAAAATTGTAGCTTCCATTTAAGTGCGTATATGCGACCAATCCAGAAATTGCAACTGGGAACACCTTATCCGCTGGCAACCAAGATGTAAATTCCTGTTGAATCCCAAGTCCATAAAATCCTACTTTAACATCATCTGTGTCAACTTTTGGAAAAAATCTTGCTTTCAACTGTGTACCATTAAAAGGCGAAAAACTAGCTTGTAGAAATGCGGTTGGAATTAAATCAATGTTCTCTGAACCAATTCCTGTGGGCAATGTTAAAGGCACTTCCTGATTTCCAAACAATGGATCATCATAAGTGATGAAAATAGTAATATCTGGGTCGTTATGTCCGAGGGCAGTTGCCACCATTTTCGAAGAGCTGTTGTCTTCAAATCTGATATTTTCATAATCTGCAACATTCATTTGAAACGATTTTTTCTCGTCTTTTATAAATGAGACGTTCCCTACGAGAGAAATTTCGAATCCATATTTTTTTGGAGCTTTTGCGTTATTAAACCATCCGTTATTGATTCCAAAAGCCAAACCTTCAGAGCCTGGAGCCAAATAATCAGTGCTGAAGCGTTTTGCATCGTTGATACCTGCCGTCAATAAATCGTTGATGTTTTCTTGTGCTTTTAAAGTTGATACAGCAATTGAAAAGCCTATTAAGAGAAGTACTTTTTTCATTTTTATATTTTTTGTAGGTTTTAATATTAACGAAAAAACACCTACAATAGTCTTTGAAGGTGTTTTTTATTTAAGCTAGTTTTATTTTATGCGTCGATATTGGCGTAAACCGCATTTTTCTCGATAAACTCTCGACGAGGTGGCACCTCATCACCCATCAACATTGAGAAGATTCTATCCGCTTCACTACCATTATCAATTTGAACCTGCCTTAAAGTTCTAAATTCAGGATCCATGGTTGTGTCCCAAAGTTGCTCGGCATTCATCTCACCAAGACCTTTGTATCGCTGAATATTGACGCTTCCACCAAATTCTTCAGCAATGGCATCGCGCTCTTTATCTGACCAAGCATATTGCTTTTTGTTTCCTTTTTTAACCAAATATAAAGGAGGAGTTGCAATGTAGATATGACCATTTTCAATCAATTCTTTCATATATCTGAAGAAGAAGGTCAAAATCAATGTAGCAATGTGGCTACCATCAATATCGGCATCACACATAATAACTACTTTGTGATATCTCAATTTTGATAGATTCAAGGCTTTGCTGTCTTCTTCTGTTCCAATGGTAACACCCAACGCTGTAAAAATGTTTTTAATCTCTTCATTTTCAAAAACCTTATGAGTCATTGCTTTTTCAACATTCAAAATCTTACCTCGTAACGGAAGAATCGCCTGGAAATTCCTATCTCTTCCAGCTTTTGCAGTTCCACCTGCCGAATCTCCCTCAACCAAAAACACTTCACATTTTGAAGGATCCTGTTCAGAGCAATCGCTTAATTTCCCCGGCAAACCTCCGATACTCATAACGGTTTTTCTTTGAACCATCTCACGAGCTTTTTGTGCTGCGTGGCGCGCTTGAGCAGCCAACATTACCTTTTGAACAATCGTTTTTGCGTCATCTGGATGTTCTTCCAAATAGTCAGTCAACATTTCCGAAACGGCCTGACTTACAGACGCAGAAACCTCTCTGTTACCCAATTTAGTTTTGGTCTGCCCTTCGAATTGTGGTTCGGCAACTTTAACTGAAATGATCGCCGTTAAACCTTCACGGAAATCATCACCAGCTATTTCGAATTTTACATTTTTCAATAATCCTGACTCATCGGCATATTTCTTTAAGGTCATTGTCAAACCTCTGCGGAAACCAGATAAGTGCGTTCCTCCTTCGTGTGTATTGATATTATTGACGTAAGAATGAAGATTTTCAGCATACGATGTATTGTAAACCATTGCTACCTCAACAGGTACGCCATTTTTCTCTCCTTCAAATGCAATGACATCTTTCATCAAAGGCTCTCTGTTTCCATCCAAAAACTTGATGAATTCTTTCAAACCTTCCTCGCTGTAAAAGGTATCACTCTCATATTCACCTTTTTCATCTTTATGACGCTTATCCACCAAATGAATTGTGATGCCCTTATTCAAATACGCCAATTCGCGCAATCTACTGGCCAATGTATCATAACTGTATTCTGTAGTTTGCGTAAATATGGTTGGGTCTGGCTTAAAAGTAACAGTCGTACCTCTTTTTTCAGTATCTCCAACTTGCCTAACTGGATAAAGCGCTTTTCCACGCTCGTATTCTTGCTCCCAAATTTTACCGTCTCTATAAACAGTGGCTTTTAAATGGTCTGACAATGCATTCACACAACTCACACCCACACCGTGCAAACCCCCAGAAACCTTATAAGAATCTTTGTCGAATTTACCACCAGCACCTATTTTAGTCATTACAACCTGAAGGGCAGACACACCTTCCTTTTTATGTATATCAACTGGAATACCACGACCATCATCTTCTGTTGTGATGGAATTGTCCTCGTTGATGATAACTGTAATGTTGTTACAGTGACCTGCCAACGCCTCATCGATAGAATTGTCAACAACCTCATATACTAAATGGTGAAGACCTCTTGTACCAACATCACCAATATACATTGAAGGACGCATACGTACGTGCTCCATTCCTTCCAAGGCCTGAATACTATCTGCCGAATAATTATGCTTGTTAAACTCTTCTTTTGCTTCGCTCATAAAATTTAAATTAATCTTGATTTGAGTTCATAAAAAAAATGCCTGTATCGGCATTATTTTAGGATACCTACAAAGATACAAAACAATGAAGCTTTTTGAAAGTTTTTTATCAATTATAGATCAAAATTATCAACATTTGTTAATTACTCGAAAGTGTCTTAAATCGTCTAAAAAGTGCCTTAAATTTGATTTTATCGAATTTCAACATCTTCAATAAACTGCAGAAAAGAATAAAACACTACACAGGCTTTAATTTTAAAATAAGTTCGAAATATTTAACTATTTATTCCTGATGATTTCCTTTAGGAACTAACCCATTTTAAGTTTATCTAACATTTCGTCTGTTATGTCATCCGAATAAATGCCATAACCATTTACCAATTGTCCCTTTAAACCATATTTATCTGATGAAATAGCATATAGAATGCTATTATCGTCTGGATCGCTCATGCCTTCAAATCGAAAGTACTCATCGATTTCAAACTCACTATGGAACACTTTGAATTCCCCGTTGCGACATTCAATACAGTTTTGCTTTAAATTGAAGTCTTCAACATATCCTTCCTCTCGAAGTACATTCATCGCCTGACTTAAAGTTTCAAAATCTCTCATGGCTCTATTTTTAATTGTGACTCTATCTTTATTTCGCCTTTTAGCATTTTTTCAATGGGACAATTGGCACCCATTTCCAAAAGTCTTTGTCGTTGTTCACTATCCAGATTACCAATTAATTCAATCTCTTTCCTAAAAGTGACAGTTTGTGTACTTAAGTTACGCTTAAATCCAACGTCCACAATGACTTTTTGTAAACCCCACCCTTTTCTGTCAGCATACATTCGTATGGTCATCGCAGAACATGCCGCCAAGGAAGATTCCAATAATTCTGTGGGTGTAAAGCCTAGATTTTGCCCTCCAACACTTTCAGGTTCATCTGCCGTAATGATATGGTTTTTTGCCTGAATTTCAGTTTTATACAATTGAATGCCTATAGTAGCGGATACGGTTTTCATAATAGAATTTTAGTGGTTTTATTTTGAATATCAAGCTCCGAAGCGTTTCGGTTCGGGCAAAGGAATACGAACTGTTTCGGTAGGGACGTCTGGAAATTTCTGGTCTTTCCAATCCCTTTTGGCTTTCTCAATCAATGCCTTATCAGATGCAACGAAATTCCATTCGATGAAGCGTTCTTCCCGGAAAGCTTCGCCCCCAAAAATATAAACCGTCGAATTCTCCTGTATTTCAAACTCACAAAGCGTCGCATCTTTCGCAACCAAAAGCTGTTTCGAACCATAACTATGACCATCACTTTTAATGCTTCCATCCAAAATATAAAGCGCACTTTCCCCGAACAACTGTTCGCCAATGGAAATAGTCTTGGTTTCGCTGGATTTGATTTCGATAAAATACAGTTCGCTGTAAACAGGTACAGGTGACTCCTTGCCAAACGCCTTGCCTGCTATGAGTTTATACTGAACAGCATCGTCTTCCCAACTAGGAATTTCCGAAGCAGCCACGTGTGTAAATGACGGTGCACATTGTTCATCTGCTTTTGGCAAGGCTACCCAAATTTGCAGACCATGAAGCATTTTTTTTGAATGTCGTAAACGTTCTGGAGTGCGTTCGGTATGAACAACACCTTTTCCAGCTGTCATCCAATTGACCGCTCCTGGTTCAATTTCAACGGCAGTCCCCAAACTATCTCGGTGGAACACAGCACCCTCAAATAAAAAAGTTAAGGTTGACAAACCAATATGTGGATGCATGGCAATATCCATATTTTCTTCATCACTCATGCAAACTGGTCCAATGTGATCTATAAAAATAAAAGGCCCAACCATGCGTTTTTGACGGAATGGTAACAGTCTACCCACCATAAAATTGCCGATATTGGCGGCGCGTTCTTCAATAATTAATTTAGTATTCGACATAGATTTTGGTGATTTAAAGTTGGTCGTAACCGTTAAATTTTTTGCTTACCATATATTTCCATTCCGAATGTTTTTTGAGATAAGCAAACACATAAGGACAAAATGGCAAGAGCAATTGATTCTTTTCTTTTATATAGTTAAAGGTTTTTTCAACTAAAGCTGCTGCCACACCTCGACCTCCTAATAGTTCTGGAACTTCGGTATGCACCAAAGCGATTTGGCTACCATAATCTTTATAGTCAATAAAAGCAATATGTCCATCGATTTCTATTTCGAAACGCTTTTTGGTTTCATTCTTAATCAATGGTACAGTTATAAATTCGTCTTTCATTTTCCTTAAATATATAAAAAAAAGCAACCCGTTTTTGAGCTGCCTTCTTTTGTTAACAATTTAATCTTCCAAATATCCGAATTTGCCCGTGTTGAAATCCTGAAACGCTTCAATCAATTCTTCATGGGTGTTCATCACAAAAGGACCATGGGCTGCAATTGGTTCATTCAAAGGTTCACCGCTTAACACCAAAATTACGGCATCATTTTCAGCTTCAATAGTAAAGCTTTCACCATCGTTACTGAACATCACAAAGTGATCTTGTGGTGCTTCAGTATTGTCATTTATTTTTGCGTCGCCTTCCACCATCAACAACGCTGTGGTGTAATTTGAAGGAAACGACAATTCGGTCTTTACGCCTTTTTTCAACCTTACATTGAACATATTCAGAGGTGAAAAAGTTGATGCAGGGCCTTTATTGCCCTTGTAATCTCCCGCAATAACTTCTACTTCGCCATCACCATTCGGCAATCCAACACGTTTCATTTCTGAATTAGAGATGGCCTGATATTTTGGTGGACTCATTTTATCTTTAGCTGGTAAATTCACCCAAAGTTGCACCATTTGGAATTCTCCACCTTTTTTACTCCATTCGGTTTCATGAAATTCTTTGTGCAGTACTCCACTAGCTGCAGTCATCCACTGTACATCACCTTCACCAATGATACCTCCACCACCAGAACTATCACCATGCTCCACTCGACCTTTGTACGCGATTGTAACCGTTTCGAAACCTCTGTGAGGATGCACACCAACACCTTTAGGTTTATCTGTTGGTGGAAACGTGTATTTACTATTGTAATCTAGCATGATAAATGGGTCCATACGTTTCATTGTGGACGTTCCTGGTATAAAGTTATGAACTCTAAAACCATCACCCACAAAATGTGGAACGCCAGGTTTTGTTACTTTTTCTATGCTTCTTGTTTTCATTTTTGTGTCCTTTCTAATTTGATTTTTAATTCATGTTAAGTTTACAAGCCAATTCAATTTCAAAAGCGTTATCCAAAAATTTATTCTTTAAAGAAACGGCTCTTTGATTGCGATAAGCTCTACTTATATTCGTCTTGAGGTCTTCATTGGTCGAAAATGTTGCTATTATCACTTCTTTGTTGAAAAGTTTTGCAATGGTTTTCAACTTTTGTTTATCGGTCTCATCGAAAGAGTTGTCTATTGCAACGATTCGATAATCCTGTTGTTGAAGTATGGTCAAAGCTCCCTCTACGGTTTCAACTTTGTCCAATTTCCAATTCAGGATTTTGGCAGAGATGCTTTGGTTTGAAATGATTAATGCTTTAAAATGTTTCATGCTGTACTCCTTTCTTTTATACAATGTAAAATTACCTCAACAACAGAAGATATGCATTGATGTATGGTAAGAAAGAAATGTAATTAGTAGGGCTTGAAGTTCTCCTTTGCAAGTGCTTTTCTAACTCGGCTCAAACTTTCTGGAGTGACGCCAAGATAAGATGCAATCATCCATTGCGGAACTCGTAAAGTAACATCCGGATAAGTCTTGATAAAATCGAGATAGCGTGTTTTGGCCGATGCTCCCAATAATAAACTCACTCGCTTATACAAAGATCGAATGTGGTTTTGCAACAAACGCTCATTATGGACGCGGAAATTAGGATTTATCTCCGTAACTTTATTGATGAAATCCTGATTGATCATTACCACAGTTGTGGGCTCTATGGCATCTATATAATAAGTTGATGGTTGCTGAAAATAGGCACTCCCGCGGTCACTTACTATCCAATTTTCTGTAGCGAATTGCAGAATGTTTTCCTTGCCTTCTTCATTTAAAGCATAAAACCGTAACAACCCTTTTTCAACAAAAAAAGAGTGGTTGCAAATTTCTCCTTCTTTTAAAAGAAACTCGCCTTTTTCAACTGTTTTTGAAATGATTAAATGGTCAATTTGAGCAATTTCATCTCTGGAAAGTTCACACTTTTCCAAAAAGTACGTTTTAAAATTGTTCAATTCCATATACTTTAACCAAAGTTACATTTGAGTATGATTTCTAACCTCAAAAGGTTTAGGAATATCCGCTTCGCTTTCACCCAAATTCTGACGAATATCTATTTCAATACCTCTTGAAATTGCAGAAATAGGAACGTCATTAGCAGACCCTTCAAATGGGTTTTCTCCCACTCGACCTATACGATTCATAGTATGAAATACCCACATGACCGCAACTGAAAAAGGAACGGATAACCACACAATCCAATTGGGACAATTTCCAATTTTTTCTGAAATTTTTACGGCTATTTCACCAAACTGCGATGCCATTGCCAAAGGGAGAATTAATAAAAAAATCCACGTGAAGTAATGCATCAATGAAGCAAATTGCCTTGGATATGGAAAGTTTTTGATACGCTCGGACTTTCCTTGGTGAGTGAATAATTCTTCCAAAACATTTTCCAATTCCAAAAATGAAAACTCCCAAATCAAGCCTCTTTCTTTCAACCTACGCAAATGCTTAGATTGCAAATACAAAACTGCTGTTTGCTTGTTGGTTTTACTGGCTAGGTATTTAAAATCGTCTTCAGTTAAGTAAGGTCTTATAGTTTCTTCAAAATTTTCATTGAATTCAGGCACATAAATTCTATTAGCCCATTCTTTATTGGTGTGTTCACCCATAACATATTCCCAAGGTCTGGATTGACGCATGGCATAACGCAAAGCAGTCAACCAAGCAACGTGTCTATGAATCACAATTTTTCTCTCATTTTGTAATTCTTCTTCCGAAATAGGATTTTTGGCATGATCATTATTGATAAAATCCTGTGCCATCATACCAAATGTTCTGGAAGAATTAACGATTGCTCCCCAAATTTGTCTGGCTTCCCAAATTCGACCGTATGCCGAATTACTTTGAAAACCTATAATAAATGCTACGGCAGTACCAATAAGCGCCACTGGTGTAAATGGAAATTGTATGAGTTGGTCGCTAATTACGAATATAGCGACTTCAATAATGGCCACAACTAGGAACACCAAGGTTTCATAACGTGTCCATAGCACCATATCCTTTATTCCAAATATCTTCTTGGTGTACATAAAGATTATTTATGGATATAAATTTAGCATAAAATATTAAGCCTTCACATAAGCATCTGAATGAACTTTCGCCACGGCTCTTCCGCTTGGGTCATTCATGTTTTTAAAGGCTTCATCCCATTCCAAAGCAATTTTTGTGCTGCAAGCCACACTTGCTTCTTGCGGTACGCTCAACGCAGCGGCATCACTTGGGAAATGTTCAGCGAAAATTGAGCGATAGAAAAACTCTTCCTTGTTTGTAGGTGTTTGAATAGGAAATTTATACTTGGCATTTTTCAATTGTTCATCCGTTACTTCGTGAGAAACCATTTCTTTCAAAGTATCAATCCAGCTGTAACCAACGCCATCGCTAAATTGTTCTTTCTGTCTCCACGCCACACTTTCTGGCAACATATCTTCGAATGCTTTGCGCACAACCCATTTTTCCATACGTTCGCCATTGATCATTTTGTCTTGAGGGTTGATGCTCATTGCAACATCCATAAATTCTTTATCCAAAAATGGTACGCGACCTTCAATTCCCCAAGCGGCTAGACTTTTGTTGGCACGCAAACAATCATACATATGAAGCTTGCTCAACTTTCGGACTGTTTCCTCGTGAAATTCTTTTGCATTTGGCGCTTTATGAAAATAGAGATAACCACCAAATAATTCATCGGCACCTTCGCCAGAAAGCACCATTTTTATTCCCATTGATTTAATGACACGAGCCATCAAATACATAGGTGTGCTGGCGCGAATGGTTGTGATGTCATAAGTCTCCAAATTATAAATCACATCTCTTATAGCGTCCAAGCCTTCTTGAATGGTGAATTTAATTTCGTGATGAACCGTACCAATGTGGTCTGCAACCTTACGAGCTGCTGCCAAGTCTGGAGAACCTTCCAACCCTACAGAAAAACTGTGCAATTGTGGCCACCAAGCAGCCTGTGTATCATCTGATTCTATACGCTTTTCGGCATATTTTTTTGCAATTGCAGAGGTTATAGAAGAATCCAAACCACCTGAAAGCAGCACACCATAGGGCACATCACTCATCAATTGTCTATGTACAGCAGCTTCCAAGGCTTCTTTAATTTTTTGAATACTGGTTTCATTGTCTTTCACAGCATCATATTCTGTCCAATCACGCTTGTACCATCTTACAAATTCACCATTCGTGCTACTTAAATAATGCCCTGGCGGAAATAGTTCAATTTTAGTACAATATCCTTCCAAAGCTTTTAATTCAGAAGCCACATAGAATGTTCCATTCTGATCCCAACCTATATACAAAGGAATAATTCCCATATGGTCTCGAGCGATGAAATACTCATCTTTCTCAACATCATAAATGGCAAAGCCAAAAATGCCGTTCAACTCGTCAACAAAATCCACACCTTTTTCTTTGTAAAGCGCTAAAATGACTTCACAATCGCTTTCAGTTTGAAACTTATAATCAGGAAATTGTTTGCGCAACTGACGATGGTTATAAATTTCACCGTTAGCTGCCAAAATCAGTTGTTTATCTTCACTCAATAATGGCTGTTTTCCGGAAGCAGGATCAACAATTGCCAAACGCTCGTGAGCCAGAATAGCTTTTTCGTTGTTATATATTCCGCTCCAGTCTGGTCCACGATGGCGAATTATTTTTGCCATTTCCAATAGTTGAGGTCTTAAGTCTTCTGCTTTTTGCTTTAATTCGAAAGCACATACAATTCCACACATCTTCTTTTAAATTATTATGTATTGACACATTTCATTTTATTATTGGAAGCAAATATTAGATTATAACTACAAATTAAAAACATAAAATAATTTTTACATTATAAATTATAACAAATAACTAAATTTTTGATACAAATTCAAACTAAAACACCGCGTAAACCTTCAATTTTCTTGTGTTATGTAAATTTTAACAGTCATTCTCAACCTTCTTAAATGAAAATAATGCTATTTTTAGCTTCAATAAAAAATTCATATGATGAAAAAGAGAACTTTTTTAAGCTTAATTACCTTCACCTTATCACTATTTATTTCAACTACTGCCTTTGCTCAAGATTTTCCTGATTTGGATAAAAGCCCAATGGATGCGGCAACCTTTCCAGGGAATTACAAAGTTTCTGACAAGTTGATAAAGGTTATTTATAGCCGACCTCAACTCAAAGGTAGAACACTTGAAAAATTAGCTCCAAATGATGTTGTTTGGAGAACTGGCGCAAACGAAGCTGCTGAAATCACTTTTTATGAACCTGTAATGTTTGGCAAAACCAAAGTCAAAGCTGGCTCTTACACGCTTTTTACCATTCCAGGAGAGAAAGAATGGACAGTGATTTTGAGCTCTGAACTGAATGTTTGGGGAGCTTACACCTATAACAAAGATAATGATGTGGCAAGATTGAATGTTCCTGCGCAAAAAGCGAAACAACCTATAGAATCGTTTTCAATAGTTTTTGACGAATCAAAAACTGGAGCAACTATGTATTTAGGTTGGGCAGATGTTTTTATTGCAGTGCCTTTCGACAAGATTTAAAATAAGATATATCTATTTGAAAAATGCCTTGAGTTTTCAAGGCATTTTTGTTTTAAGGAATGTTCAAATATTTATGCGTTTGCAATGAGACTTTCCATTTGGGATTTGCCATTACATATTCTACAATTTCAGGAATGACTTTATCGCGCTTGCTCCATTCTGGTTGTAAGTATAGAATGCAATCCCTATTGACTTTTGAAGCTTGTTCTTCCGCAAAGCGAAAATCATCTTTATTATAAACGATTACTTTTAACTCATTGGCTTTATCATAAACCTTTTGGGTAGGAAGCTTCAGCTTTTTTGGAGACAAACAAATCCAATCCCATTCACCAGTCAATTCATAAGCACCTGATGTTTCAATGTGAACCTTCAAACCTCTATCTTTTAACTGCTTTGTGAGTTCTGTCATATCCCACGTCAATGGCTCACCACCAGTTACCACAATGGTATCGCTATATTTAGCAGCATTCTCGACAATCTGCGATGTTTCCGTTGGAGGATGTAATTCAGCATTCCAGCTTTCTTTGACATCGCACCAATGGCAGCCAACATCACAACCTCCCACTCTTATAAAATAGGCAGCCGTTCCTTTGTGAAAACCTTCACCTTGAATTGTATAAAATTCTTCCATCAAAGGCAGCATAAGACCTTTGTCAACCAACTCTTGAATCTCTTTCTTCATAAGCCGCAAAGATAGGAAACAGTCTTCAGTTGTAAGTCTTCAATCAGCAGATTTTCAGATTTGAAATAAAATCAATGGAATCATCATAGCTTCCCATTGTTGAAAACATTTTAGGCTGCATTGGTTCAAGATTGTTATTTTTATAAAAATTTTAAAATCGATGAGTAAAAAAGAGGAGTTTTTCAATCATATTGTCGAAGGAAATACTTGTAAGGGAGAATTTATAACCCTTGGTGCTGCAATGCTCGAAGGCGAAACGGTTACCAACGCATTTGTCAATGTACCTTTGAAAACATTGAACAGACACGGACTTATTGCGGGAGCAACCGGAACTGGTAAAACCAAAACTTTACAGGTATTGGCAGAAAACCTTTCCGATAAAGGTATTCCTGTTCTGTTGATGGATATCAAGGGTGACTTAAGTGGATTGGCACAACCGAGTCCGGGACACGCAAAAATCGATGAACGCCACGAAAAAATAGGCTTACCCTTTGAAGCTAAAAACTTTCCAGTTGAAGTATTGACACTTTCAGAACAACATGGTGTAAGACTTCGTGCAACCGTTAGCGAATTTGGACCGGTTTTGTTATCAAGAATTCTAGATCTTTCTGAAGCACAATCTGGTGTGGTTGCTGTTATTTTCAAATATTGTGATGACAACAAAATGCCGCTTCTCGACTTAAAAGATTTCAAAAAAATTCTACAGTACACCACACAAGAAGGCAAAAAAGAGTTTGAAGAGGCTTACGGACGCATCTCAACGGCTTCCACTGGAGCCATCCTTCGAAAAGTAGTGGAATTGGAACAACAAGGAGCGGATTTGTTTTTTGGTGAAACCTCATTTGAGGTAGATGATCTTTTGCGTGTTGATGAAAATGGACGAGGTTACATCAATATCATTCGTTTGACAGACATTCAAGACAGACCAAAACTGTTTTCGACATTTATGTTGAGTTTATTGGCTGAAATTTACTCCACATTTCCAGAGCAAGGAGATACTGGCAGACCAGAATTGGTTTTATTTATCGATGAAGCTCATTTAATATTTAATGAAGCTTCAAAAGCACTTTTGAATCAAATTGAAAGTATCGTAAAATTGATACGAAGTAAAGGTGTTGGTATTTATTTTGTGACGCAAAATCCTACTGATGTTCCTGAAGCTGTATTAAGTCAATTGGGATTGAAAGTACAGCACGCGCTCCGCGCCTTTACTGCCAAAGATCGAAAAGCAATCAAACTCACAGCACAGAATTATCCTGATACCGAATATTATGATACTGCAAGTGTCTTGACGTCTTTGGGAACAGGTGAAGCTTTAGTTTCTGCGCTTGATGAAAAAGGCCGACCTACTCCACTGGCAGCCACAATGATGCGTGCCCCAATGAGTAGAATGGATATTTTGACGGATTCTGAATTGAGCAATTTATTGGGCAAATCGAAATTGGTAAGAAAGTACAATGAAGTTGTGGACAGAGAAAGTGCCTATGAAATGCTTAACAAAAAGATTGAACAAGCTGAAGAAGAAGAGGCTAAAGAAAAAGCACGCCAAGAACGTGAAGAACTTAAAAAAGCCGAAGCAAAGCAACGTACCACATCTACCAGAAGACGCAGTACAGCAATGAACCCTGTTGTAAAAGTGTTGACGAGCGCCACGTTTATAAGAAGTGTTTTTGGAATTTTGAACAAAGTCATCAAGAAATAATCCTAACTTCTAAAACCTAAAATCCATTCAAATTACAAATGAAAAAATATTATATCTACACAATTATTCTGACGCTCGTTCTGTCAAGTTGCAAAAAAGAACAAGACCCATTTTTGGTGAGCAAGCAAGGCGTTGGTCTTCTAAATGATTCAACACAAGTGAAAGATTTGAAGTTGGTTTTCCCTAAAGATTCGATTGCGAATTATAAAGGTGATTCGACATTTAAAATCCCGATGAACCTCATTGAGGTTTATGAAAAAAACGGAAAGCTCCTATTATCTCTCACTCCAAAAACAATTGCTGATTCCACTTCAACCATTTCTAATGTCAGAATTGAGGATTCACGTTTTAAAACCGAAAAGAATATTTCGACCTTGAGCAGGTTTAAAGATATTCAGGCAGCGTATAAAATATCGAAGATTGACAATTTGATAAATTCTATTGTGATTTCTGTAAATGAAATCAATGCGCAATTTGCAATAGACAAAAATCAATTGCCTGCAAATCTTCGATACGATATGGGATTAAAAATTGAAGCATCGCAAATACCAGACAATGCTAAAATCAAGTATTTCTTTATTAACTGGGATTAATACACACCTGAATAACGAATGAATCCGATAATAGCGAGACTATTAGTAAAAATTGCCAAAAGGCGTGTTGAAAACAAACACCCTAAAATTCCTGCAACCAAGCGCGAGGTCGTACCTGTAGTACGAACTCTACAAGTGGAATTGCGACACAATATCAAAGAATTCTTCTTTATTGCAATTGGTGTTTTTTCAGCAGGTTTCGGTTTAAAAGGGTTTTTACTTCCAAATAAATTTATTGATGGAGGCGCCACAGGTGTTTCATTATTACTGGAAAATTTGACCCATTTCCCATTAGAATTTTTGTTGATAATTGTCAACCTTCCGTTTTTAATTTTAGGAGCAAGAACCATAAATAGAAAATTTGCCATTAAGAGTATTATTGCCATATCAATGTTAGCAGTTGTAGTGCATTTAATTGATTATCCTACAATCACTGACGACAAATTATTGATTGCAGTATTCGGTGGATTTTTTCTAGGACTGGGAATAGGGATGTCTATGAGAGGTGGTGGCGTAATTGATGGTACTGAAGTTTTGGCCATCTATTTGAGTAAAAAATTCTCGCTTACCATTGGTGATGTACTGTTATTAATAAATATTTTAATATTTTCGTTTGGAGCTTATGTACTTTCGGTTGAGACTGCTTTATATGCAATTTTAACTTATTTAGCTGCGGCAAAGACAGTTGACTTTGTAGTTGATGGTGTTGAAGAGTATGTTGGCGTTACGATTATTTCTGAAAAACACGAGGAAATAAGGGTAATGTTGATAGAAAGCTTGAGAAGAGCGTGCACAATTTATGCTGGAAAAGGCGGTTATGGTAAGCGTGGCAATAGTTATGATAAAGACATTCTATATACGGTCATTACACGTTTAGAAATGTCAAAATTGGAAACCGAGATCGATAAGATTGATAAGGATGCATTTATTGTTATGGGAACGGTTAAAGATTTGAGAGGTGGAATGATCAAAAAGAAACCTATGAAAAGCTAAATAAGAATTTGAATTAGTGGTAAATAGCAAATATAAAGTACAAGAATCCCCATTCATTGTTCCTACCGAGGACGGTAAAATCATAAAAGAACATTTTGGTTTGGCAAGTGATGGCAACTCCGATATCAGCATTGCTCATATGGTAGCACCTGCTGGATGGAGCGAACCATTTCAAACACCAGAATTTGATGAGTTTACATTTGTTATCAAGGGTAAAAAACAGTTTATCATTGATGATGAGATTATAGTTCTTCAAGCAGGCCAATCGATTAAAATCAACAAAAACACACGCGTACAATATTCTAACCCATTTACAGTAGCTTGTGAGTATCTTTCAATTTGTCTTCCTGCGTTTTCAATGGAGAGTGTCAATAGAGAGGAAGAATGAAGGAATTGATTGTCAAATTTATAGGTGGATATTATAACTGCATCAGTTACTTGTCCAAAAGCAGAGCGGCTGATAAAGCTCTTTATCTCTTTACAAAACCTCGCAATGGGCGAAAACTTACCGATGAGCAAAGAGAATTTTTAGGTACGGCTTTCCAAAAAGAATATAAATTCGGTGAATATGATATTATGACCTATCGATGGCTTGGCAGCAAACCAACCATTTTGCTGGTTCACGGCTGGGAAAGTAACTCATATCGTTGGAGAAATTTGGTTTGTGAACTCAAAAAAAGAGGACATAATGTGGTTGCCTTGGATGCCCCGGCTCACGGAAAATCAGGAAGCCAATTTTTTAATGCAATACTCTATTCGGAATTCATAAATGTAGTTGCCACTAGGTTTCAACCTGAAATTATTATAGGTCATTCTGTAGGTGGTATGTCTACTGCTTTTTTTCAAAACAAATATCAACTTGAATCTGTCAAGAAGCTTATTCTTTTGGGAGCTCCCTCTGAATTTACTGATGTTTTGAAACGTTATACAGATATGTTAGGTTACAATCAACGTATTACGAATCAATTGAATCTCACTATTGTTGAACGCTTTGGCGATAAACCTGAAAATTTTTCTACCGCCAAATATTTAGGGAACATTAATTCAAAAGGCCTAATTATTCACGATGAGCTTGACACCATCATTCCTTACAGCGATGCCTTGTTGTTAAAGAACAGTTTTAAAAACAGCACCTTAATTACTACTAAAGGCTTGGGTCATTCTCTAAATCACGAATCGGTTTCCGACCATATCTACGCTTTTATAGAAAACTGATTTCCATTTAAAAGAAGTTTCCCTCATAAAAAGTTATTGAGTAACTTTGAAGCTCAAAAATTTCATCTTTATCAGTTTTGGAAGACAATCTTAAACGCATCAACAAATATTTAAGCGAAGTTGGGTATTGCTCTCGACGTGAAGCAGATAAACTTATCGAAGCCAGACGCGTTACCATCAATGGAAAAGTGCCTGAAATGGGTACAAAAATTGCTCCTGATGATATAGTTGAAGTAGATGGAAAAACAATTTCCAATAACAAGGAACGTTTTGTGTATTTGGCTTTCAATAAACCTGTTGGCATAGTTTGCACTACTGACACACGTGTCGAAAAGGATAACATAATCGATTATATCAATTATCCGAAACGCATTTTTCCCATTGGAAGGCTTGATAAAGCGAGCGAAGGCTTGATTTTGTTGACAGATGATGGAGATATCGTCAATAAAATACTTCGTGCCAGCAACAATCACGAAAAGGAATATATCGTAACCGTTGACAAACCAATTTCTCAAACATTCATCGAACGGATGGCAAACGGCGTGCCTATTTTAGATAGAGTCACTAAAAAATGTGAAGTAAGAAAGTTGAGTTCTCACGAGTTTAAAATCATTCTGACCCAAGGCCTCAATCGACAGATACGTAGAATGTGCGAATATCTCGATTATGAAGTTATCACTCTCAAACGAGTGCGTATTATGAATATCAAGCTTGATTTGCCTATTGGAAATTATAGAGAACTAACTAAAAATGAATTTCAGGAATTGAATAAATTACTTGAACACTCTACCAAGCATTATAAATCGAACAAACACAACGGAGGTCATTAGGAGCAATACTTACTAATAATTTAATAGTTGACCACTAGATTTGGCATAAGTTTATCAGATTTAAAGACAAGCTCTAATCCATTTAAGTTAAAACTTAAGTCTATTCTTTTAACATACATTAAACTAATATTCTTATTTTAGAGTAATAAAACCATTCAATTATGATTAAGATTCTTGCATTGATATTGACTGTAGGCGGTATGATAGCCTTAATTCTTGGAGTATTAGGTATTTTTGGTAACAATATGGTTGCTTTAAGTCCGTGGGCTTTGACCATTTTAGGAGGTATTTTTTTTATTGCTGGTGTTTCAATGTTGAAATACAGAAAAGATACTCCTCCTGAACAATCTTAATGAGTAGTCCTAAAATGTATCCATTTCATATTGCAATTCCTGTGCACAATCTAGATGAATGTCGCACGTTTTATAGGGACATTTTAAATTGTGAAGAAGGAAGAAGCAGTGACTATTGGGTTGATTTCAGTTTATTTGGACATCAACTGGTTATTCACTTCAAACCAAAATCTGACGAAGAACTTCACTCGAATAGTGTGGATGGAAAAGATGTACCTGTGCCACATTATGGTGTTGTACTTCCGTGGAATATTTTTCAGGATTTCTCAAAAGATTTGAAGGCAAAAGGAATTCAATTTATCATAGAACCTTACATTCGTTTTGAAGGTGAAGTTGGAGAACAGGCCACTATGTTTTTTAAAGATCCTGCTGGAAACGCTTTGGAATTTAAAGCGTTTAAAGATATAAGCCAGTTATTTGCGAAATAGTTTCATCCTTTTTTCCGATAGATAAAACGGAACATATATCACCAAAAAATAAGGCAAAAGCAACAGTTGAACAATTAGGATATAAATGGGCCACTCGCCAAAATAATCGAGTAGCGAGGCAGATTTAGGCTTTTCATTCAGATAAAAATAATTGGAATCTAACAACCAATTGATACATATCATTAATATCAAGTAAACTTGAAGCGCCAAAAATGATTTGAAAACACTCTTGAGCTTTGGTGTCATTCCAAAAACAAAAGTTGCATAAAATATGATGATTAGAAGTCCAAGATGCACAATCCAATATCTGAAGTAATCAAATGTTGGAAACCCTTCTTCAATATCTGGAGTGATTACGCCTTGAAGCGTCCCTGCAATTATCCAAAACACTAAAATTTCATAGATCAAATAATTCCTATAGTTTGTAAAAATTGGAATTAAAACAGCAATAAAGCTACATAAATATAAAGGCAAATCTTTCTGTATATCATAGCTATCGAAAAAGATAAAATAGAGATGAAATGCAATCACAAATAATGAGACGAACCATCCAAAAATCTTAAAAAAGTTTTGCTGTTGTTCTAAAGAAAGCTTTCGTTTTGAAAAGGAAATTGAAAAAACACTTATAACAATTCCTATCAGAATAGGTATAAGATGCTCCCAACTTCCAATTGAGACTCTTTCTAAAAGTAAGTAGTGAATCACCTAACTACAATTGACGTTCTCGCGCCAACAAGGTATTTTTCAACAACATTGCAATGGTCATTGGGCCAACACCTCCTGGTACAGGCGTTATATAACTTGCTTTTTTGCTGACATTTTCAAAATCCACGTCACCCGTAATATAATACCCTTTTTCCGTTGAATCGTCGGCAACTCTAGTAATTCCAACATCAATAATGACAGCATCGTCTTTGACCATTTCTGCTTTTAAGAATTTTGGAACACCCAATGCCGAAATGATAATATCAGCCTGCGATGTAATTTGAGTAATATTTTTTGTGTGGCTATGTGTCAAAGTCACAGTTGAATTTCCTGGGAATCCCTTTCTTCCCATCAATATACTCATTGGTCTTCCAACGATATGGCTTCTTCCAATTACAACGGTATGTTTTCCTTGAGTCTCCACACCATATCTATCCAACAACTCAAGAATACCAAACGGCGTCGCAGGAATAAATGTACTCATATCCAAGGCCATTTTACCGAAATTTGTGGGATGGAAACCATCTACATCCTTATCAGGATTGACAGCTAACAATACTTTTTGAGTATTGATTTGTTTTGGAAGAGGCAGCTGAATGATAAATCCGTCGATATCCGGATTTTCATTTAATTCTTGAATTTTATCCAACAATTCGATTTCACTCGTAGTGTTAGGCAATCTAATCATCGTGGAATCAAAGCCAACACGTTCGCAAGCTTTAACTTTACTGGCAACATAAGTCAAACTGGCACCATCATTCCCCACAATCACTGCAGCCAAATGAGGAACTTTTTCTCCTTTAGCTTTCATTTTTTTGACGTGTTCAGCAATTTCATTTTTGATGTCGTTGCTTACTTTTTTTCCATCGAGTAAAGTCATTTTCTTTTTAGTTTTTCTAAATTGGTTATTTTAAAAACAAAAAAATATGAGTTACCTCATATTTTTCATAGCTTGCATCATCGCTTTGCCTTTTCCTCCTTGCATCATCTTCATCATCTTGCTCATTTGGTCAAACTGCTTTAGAAGTTGATTGACTTGCTGAACAGATGTACCCGAACCTTTACCTATTCGCTGCTTTCTACTAGCATTTATAATTGAAGGATTTGAGCGTTCACTTGGAGTCATAGAATGGATAATAGCTTCAATGCCTTTGAACGCATCATCATCTATATCAACATTTTTCATCATTTTGCCAGCACCGGGAATCATCCCGATAAGGTCTTTCATATTACCCATTTTCTTGATTTGTTGAATTTGGGCAAGGAAATCATCAAAACCAAACTGATTTTTAGCGATTTTCTTCTGAAGCTTTCGTGCTTCCTCTTCATCATATTGTTCTTGGGCACGCTCAACAAGAGAGATGACGTCACCCATTCCCAAAATACGATCAGCCATACGTGAAGGATAGAACACATCTATGGCTTCCATCTTTTCACCAGTACCAATAAATTTTATCGGTTTATTGACTACTGATTTAATTGAAATAGCTGCACCACCACGAGTATCACCATCTAACTTGGTTAGAATGACACCATCAAAGTTCAATACATCATTAAAGGCTTTAGCTGTATTTACAGCATCCTGACCAGTCATAGAGTCCACCACAAACAATGTTTCCTGTGGTTGAATGGCTTTATGAATGTTTGAAATTTCGGTCATCATTGCCTCATCGACCGCCAAACGTCCGGCGGTATCAATAATAACCACATTGTAACCATTGGCTTTTGCATGGGCAATTCCAGCTTGAGCTATCGCGACAGGATCTGAATTTCCTTTGTCACTGTAAACTTCGACACCTATTTGATCACCAACCACATGCAATTGGTCAATAGCAGCAGGACGATATACATCACAAGCCACTAGCAAGGGTTTTTTGGATTTTTTTGTTTTAAGATAATTGGCAAGTTTTCCAGAAAAAGTTGTTTTACCAGAACCCTGTAAACCAGACATTAAGATGACACTAGGATTTCCAGACAAGTTTATTCCTTCGGCATCACCACCCATCAATTCAGTCAACTCGTCCTTAACAATCTTAACCATCAATTGGCCAGGCTGCAAAGTAGTCAATACATTTTGACCTAATGCTTTTTCCTTAACTGTTGTTGTAAATTCCTTCGCAATCTTAAAGTTGACATCGGCATCCAGCAACGCTCTTCTCACCTCTTTTAAGGTTTCAGCAACGTTTACTTCTGTAATACTGCCATGTCCTTTGAGAACATGTAAGGCCTTATCTAACTTTTCACTTAAATTATTGAACATAATTTTTCTTCATTTTTTGAGAAGGCAAATTTAATGATTTGAAGTCTATTAATAAAGCTTCTGTAAAATTATCCCACAAAAAAAGAGCCGTCAACAACAACAGCTCTTTCTCAACAAACTAAAAACTAATTTAACTAATTAACTATTTTTTCTAAAGACATTGATAACATTCACCGTCTAGATTATAAAGCTCATGCACGTCATTTGGAGTCAATGCTCTTTTATAAACTCTTAAATCGTCTAAATGGCCGACAAAACTTTCACCAATTAGATATTCAGAACCACCCTGATTACCTATTGTTAGATTAGAGTTTTCTTCAGTATTTCTCAAAACGCCATCTCTGTAAAGCCTTATCGTATTACTCGAATCTACCGTGACCACTAGATGATGCCAATCAGTATTTTCCCATTGTACATCCACTTGCTGGTTCCAATCATTATCCCACAATGAAACACCTAAATTGTCAAAAAACAAAGGCGAATTCAAATCATAAACTCCCAAATTAAAGCCTACAGTGGCATTACCTGGTTTTCTGAAAAATATTTCCAAATCACCTGCACTATCATTTTGCATTTTGAACCAAAGGCTTATGGAAAAACTGTCTCCTTGAACCAATTGGTTTTGAGTTGTGACTGGAATGGAAAAAGATTGATTTCCATCAAAGCCAATAGCACAAGATGAATTTCCACTTCTATCTGTCACATAATTATTCGAAACATTGGCAACTTCATTACCACTGATTAGATCTTTCACTTCATTACCAAAAGGCATATAAATTACCAAATCATTCGTGGACACTCCAGGATTGCTACACTCACAATCTTCTACCAACAATTCAATTTCAAAAACTTCCTGAACAGAAGTACCTTCAATCTCCAATCTTACATAGATAGTTTGAGGATTAGATATATTGGTAAAACTGGAGGGCATTGAAATTTGATTTGAATTGGTTTCTGCATCTGCGAGTGACATAAAGTAGGAAAGCGAATGAACTTGAGGGTCAATACAATTTGCAAAGACAGATGTTAAGTCAAAAGTTGCAAATCCTGGCGCGCCATTATCACAAGCTGTGAGTTGAGCGTCTGTTGATGTCATACAATCTATGACACTTCCTCCATTACTGCATTGTTTTGTAAGGATCAATGTGTCATCACCTTGCTGAAGAACCAAGTTGTTTTCTGAACAATCAACAATACTGTATTCACCATTAAAATTTTCAAGACCATTAAAATTGATAAATATTTTAATCTCACCATCAATCATAGCGATATCCCAAGTTCCACTATGAGGTAAATCCAATTCGTACATTGTGAAAAGTTCATTACTATCGTAAAACTCAAATGTTGTGAATGAAGGTGTAAAACCGTTTAAAGTTGGCACTTGCGAACAACTCACCAAATAATCCCTGACTGATTCCATATCACAAGCTGATATCTCACCACAATTTTCAGAGGCAGCTTGTATGGCAGCTTCCAACTCTTGGTTGTTATTCACCTCAACGGTATTTCCGTTATCATAAACCAATGAAACGGGAAAATCAAGGCTTGCAAGTACCACACCATTTTCGGAATTTACTAAACCACTTAAAAATTCAAATAGAGCTGTATCACTTTGTATGGTTACTGTATCTACAACTTGAAAATTGGTATTGTAAAGCGTGAATGAGATTGGGTAGACAAAATCAACACATTCCAAATTATCAGCAACTGACACATCTTCCATCAATCCTACCAAAGTAGAATTTGGAGCAAGAGTTTCTACGACATTCTGGGCAGCAGGATCAATAGCTTCATCGTCACAAGAATTCAATAAAAAAAGAGCAAAAAAGGTAAAAATTAGAAGTGGTTTGATTTTAAAAGTCATTATTAAAGTTTTTCGAAGTATTTGTTAATGGAACAGATTCATTCGAAAAATACCTACCCTATTTTTTATTTTTATAAATTCACAGCGAAGAAATTTTTATGAACAAACCATTACAAGACCATATCTGTGAGGAGCGCCTTTTTAGCACTTTGTTTGAAAAGTACGCCAAAGATTTGCACGATTTTTTGTTCTATAAATTTGGCAGCCATCTTAACCCGAAGGACAAAGTACAGGAAGCATTTGTGAAACTTTGGGAAAATTGCGCCACTATTCCACCAGACAAAGCCAAAAGTTTTTTGTTTACAACCGCAAATAATTTGATGTTGAATGAATTTGCACATCAAAAAGTGGTGCTTCGGCATCAAAAATCACAGCCAAAATCATATACCAATGAAAGTCCAGAATTCTTGTTGCAAGAGAAGGAATATCAGCAAAAACTGGACAATGCCATTGCCAATTTAACAGAAGCACAGCGTGTTGCATTTTTGATGAATAGAGTTGAAGGCAAGCGCTTTAAAGAGATTGCAAAATTATTGGACATCTCCACAAAAGCAGTGGAAAAACGAATTTATGGCGCATTGAAACAATTGCGAAAAGACATTGAAGGTCTATAAGTATTGAATAAAAAAATTTGAGTTGGGTAGGAATTTTATTGAAACAACTGTTATAGTATTGAAACCCAGATTATGAACCGAGAGGATTTAATATACAAATGGCTTAACCACGAGCTTGATGCACAAGAACTTGAAGCTTTCAAACAGCTTGAGGATTACGATGCGTTGATGCGGTTAGACACTTGTGCCAAAGACTTAAAAGCTCCTGAATACAATACTTCGGACGAGTTAAAGTCTGTACTTCAAAAAATAAATAAAGCCAAACCGAAGAGAAGGAATTGGTTACCCGCAGCTATGAGTATTGTAGCTATTTTTGTGGTGTGTTTTGGTTTTTATTTCTACACCACTTCTTTAGATTCCACATTTAAAACACTAGTTGCCCAAAAAGAGATTGTTGAATTACCTGATGGTTCTGAAGTAAATTTGAATGCGCTTTCTGAATTATCTTTTAACAAAAATAATTGGAAGGATAACCGCAAAGTGACGCTCAATGGTGAGGCTTACTTCAAAGTCGTCAAAGGCTCAAAGTTTAAAGTCCAGACCAATAATGGCATTGTGTCTGTTCTTGGCACACAATTCAACATCAAACAACGAGCAGAATATTTTGAGGTTATTTGTTACGAAGGCTCCGTTAAGGTTTTTTTCAAACAAAAGAATGTCATATTAAAATCTGGTGATACTTTTTTAATCAGAGATGGGAAATTAATTGCTACCGAAAAAGAAATTCAACCTTATCCCTCTTGGATTGACAATTATAGTCGTTTCAAAAGTGTTCCTTTCAAGGAAGTCGTTGCGGAGTTTGAGCGTCAATTTGATGTTGATATAAATTTGAAATCCATTGATGATTCTCAACTTTTTACAGGAAGTTTCACTCACGAAAATATGGATACAGCAATAAAATCCATAACTTTACCTTTACAACTAACGTATAGCAAAACAAACCGTACGATTATTTTAAAGCGTGAGTAACTTTCGCATTACTTTATTCTTTTTTTTATCTTTTTTATGGAATGTACACTGTAGTTTTTCGCAGAGTACAGCCAAAGGTTTGCAGCCACTTTCCAATGTTTTAAAGCATTTTGAAGAACGATTTCAGGTACATTTCACTTATTTAGACAAAGCAATTGAAGGGAAAACAGCGTCATTACCAAGTGAAAATTTCAATTTGGAACAAGCGCTTGAACAACTATCTTCAGAAACCAATTTAGATTTTATTGTGGTAGATGAACATAGCGTTGTCATATCCGTCAGAACAAATCCATTCAGTGAGTTTATTGTACAAAAACTCGAAGAAGTGGTTGTTCAAAACTTCCTTACAAAAGGTATTTCCAAAAAGAGTGATGGTAAAATCACGATTGATACTGAAGATTTTGACATTTTGCCTGGTTTGACAGAACCAGATGTGTTGCAATCCATCCAAGCACTTCCAGGTATTTTGAGTGTTGACGAAACGGTCTCAAACATCAATGTACGAGGTGGAACGCACGACCAAAACCTAATCCTTTGGGATGGCATTAAAATGTATCAATCTGGTCACTTTTTTGGGTTGGTTTCGGCTTTCAATCCTTATTTGACAAAACGTGTCAATGTCTCAAAAAACGGTACCAGTGTCAAATATGGTGATGGTGTTTCGAGCGTTATCGATATGCAGCAATCCAACGCACTCAATCAAAATTTCGATGCTGGCGCTGGTTTCAATCTGTTGAGCGCAAGTGGTTTTGCAAAAATTCCTCTTTCAAAAAAAACAGAAGTACAAATTTCTGCACGTCGTTCCATCACTGATTTTATCTTTACTCCAACTTATGACCAGTATTTGAAACGTGTTTTTGAAGATTCAGACTTCACCAATTCTCAACAAAATAATGGTTCGTCTGTTTCAAGCAATGAGCATTTTTATTTCTATGATGTGTCGACCAAATTTCTGTATGATGTAACCGATTCTGACCAACTTCGTTTTAATTTCGCCTCAATAAACAATAATCTTAATTACGATGAATCTTCTACGGTAAATTCTGTCACTCGAACATCAGAAAGTAATTTGCAACAAACAAATTTAGCAACTGGCTTGGAATATCTAAAATACTGGAATGCCAACTTAACCACAACAGCTCAAATATATTTGTCTAATTATGATTTGGACGCCAACAATGCAAATTTGACCGATGACTTTAATTTGATTCAAGAAAATAAGGTGAAGGACTTGGGCTTGAAACTGAATGCAACCAATCATATTGATGAAAACTTGAAGCTGCATAGTGGTTATCAATTCAGCGAAGTAAGTGTCAGCAATACAGAAGTCATCAATAATCCAGATTTCAATAGTTTCAGTAAACGCATCAATCGGTCTCACGCTATTTATAGTGAGGCCGAATTTACATCTGGCAACAAAAATTCATATGCTCGCATTGGTCTTCGCATAAATTATGTGGATAGGTTTAGCGAATTTTATACAGAACCAAGAATAGCAGTGAGCCATAAATTCAGTAATGCGCTTCGTTTGGAATTTTTGGCTGAATTTAAAAGTCAAACCATCTCACAAATCATTGACTTACAAGATGATTTTTTAGGCATTGAAAAACGCCGATGGATTCTTTCTGACAATGAAGAAGTTCCAATGATTGAAAGCAAGCAGGCTTCTATTGGATTGCATTACAATAAAAACAAGTTATTGTTGAGTGCTGAAGCTTTTGTAAAAGATGTTTCCGGAATCACAAGCAGAAGCCAAGGATTTCAAAATCAATATCAGTTTGTAAATGAAATAGGTAGCTACCAAACTAAAGGTATCGATTTACTGGTGAATAAACAGTTTGATAGTTTCAGTGCGTGGTTGAGCTACTCCTTTAGCACTAATGACTATAAATTTGAAAATCTCAACAATGGAAATTCTTTTCCGAACAATGTAGATGTTAGGCACGCAGCAACTTTAGCTGCAACTTATAATTACAAAGCTTTCAAAATGGCACTCGGACTCAATTATCGTTCTGGAAGACCGACGACATTGCCTTTGGAAAATCAATCATCAGGTTCGTCATTTATAGAATATGACACGCCAAACGATCAACGAATTTCGGAATATATTAGAACAGATTTTTCGGCTATTTATCAATTTCAGATTGGTAAAAAGACGAAAGCTACCGTAGGCGCATCTGTTTGGAACATTCTCAATCGGAAAAACATTCTAAATAGTTATTTCATTTTGAATGATGATGACACTATTTCCAAAATTGAAAATAGGTCCTTGGGAATTACCCCAAATATCAGTTTTCGGTTGTGGTTTTAACTTTTATGAATGATTATATTTTTTAATTTTAGAATACCTAAAAAAACGCCAAATGAAAATTCCCGAAAACCATCAAACGGTTATGCCTTATTTGATCTTGAAAAATGCTTCCAAATTTATCGATTTTGCTCAAACTGTGTTTGGCGCAACCATTACCCATAAAACCTATCGTGTCGAAGAGAACTCCATTTTGGCTCATTGCGAATTACAAATTGGTGATTCTACTATTATGTTTGCTGATGCTACTGATAATTTTGAACCTCAAAATGCCAATCTATTCATTTATGTAGATGATGCAGATAAGCGATTCAAAATGGCGCTTGATAATGGCGCAACAATCTTGATGGAATTGAGTAATCAAGATTATGGCAGAACTTGTGGCGTCACTGATCCATTTGGGAATGTTTGGTGGATTACATCATTGCCTAAATAGCTTTAAGAAATGGATTTAGAAACATTGAAATATCCAATTGGTAAGTTTCATTTTCAAGAAGCTATCGATGAATCAAAAATTAAAGAATGGATTTCTGATATTGAGCAGATGCCAAAAGCCATAGAAGATTTGGTCAGGAATTTATCTGTAGAAGAATTGAACTTACCCTATCGTCCTGATGGATGGAAAATCAAGCAAGTGGTGCATCATTTAGCTGATAGCCATATGAATGCTTTCATCAGGTTTAAATTAACCTTAACTGAAGATTCACCAATCATAAAACCTTACCAAGAGGCAAAATGGGCTGAACTTGAAGATGGCACTTCTAATGAGGTCAGTGATTCGCTTCAATTATTAAAAGCTTTACATTCAAAATGGGCAACGCTATTGAAAACAATGAATGAAGATGATTTCAAACGAGTTTACGTTCATCCTGAACACAACAAACGCTTTCAACTGACAGAAGCACTCGCAATGTACTCTTGGCATTGCAACCATCATTTAGAGCACATTAAGCAAGCATTACATTTTAGAGGCAATTTTTAAAAAGAAAAGACCATCGAGCGATGGCCTTTTCAGAATTAATTTGGGTTAAAGCTATTAATCCAATATCAATTTATGGGAAGATGACCCGTTTTCTGTATTGATATTTACGATGTACAATCCTGATGCCATTCCGCTAATATCCATATTATTGACACCATTGCCAATTGATAATTTCTGTACCAGTTTTCCTGTCATAGAAACTATCTGAACATCTACATTTCCAACAACATTGTCGTTTATCACAATATTAAATTGTCCTCTTGTTGGATTTGGATATATTTTCAATACCGAAGCAGTTTGATTGAATTCATCAATTGATAATGCCACTTGAGATTCGTAAGCTCCAATATCGCGAGATGCTCCAAAAACAGGTTGCCCTATTTGGTCATCGAAGTTATCTCCTGGGTCTCCAGCGTCAAAAGCAGGTGAACCATCAAGCAATTGATGTGTCAAGGTTGTTCCACCATTATCCTGCAACGGCCCAACTACTGGGTCCACGCCCTCTAAATCATTCGCTTGCGGTGCAAACACATTCAAATCATCTGAACCAATTAAATTGTAGTCGTTTGAAGTCAAATTTCCTGAAACGTCAGTTCCTGAACCAGCAGTATTTAATGCTACAATCGAATTTTTAAGCGATACATTATTAACCGCATCAATTCCACCTCCAGTTGCTGCTGTATTTTGCGCAACAGTAACAGCATTTAAATCTAAACTTGCACCATTGTTCGTCAAACCTCCACCTGAAACAGTAGCTGTATTTCCAGAAATGGTACTTGTCATTACAGTCGTAATAGAACCTGTATTATTGTAAACTCCACCACCTTCTGCTGCAGAATTATTATCTATAGTGGAATTAGAAACCATCATAGTCGTACCATTTTGATTCCAAAGACCACCGCCTTCATTTCCAGCCGAATTTCCAGTGATTGTGCTTCCAACAAAATTAATTGTCCCAGACATTCCAGTAACGTGGAATCCACCACCATTACCCGGTGCTGGCGTTCCAGCTGTTCCATTCACATCGTTATTCGACATAACAGAATTCATAAAATCAAGTGTACCGTCAATCAATTCAATTGCTCCACCAGCTCTGTTTGCTGAATTGGAATCGAATGTTGAATTCGATACAGTTACCGCACCAGCAGTACTCAACAATCCTCCTCCAGAAGCGGATGCACCAGAAGCTACATTATTGGATACCACAGTTCCATTAGTGACATTCAAAGTTCCACCATTATTAAATATACCAGCACCACCATCATCTGCCGCAGCTCCAGTTGCAGTGTTTGCATCTACAGTAACAGCATCCAATGTCATAATTCCAGAACCATTCCAAAGTCCACCACCTTCTCGAGCAGCATCATTCATAGTTACTAGACCTCCTGTAATATTAGAATCGCCAGGGCCCGTAATATGCAAGCCTCCACCATTCCCTGGTGCAGCGCCAGTACTGTTTCCTGATAATGTCACATTGGTCAAGGTCAAAAGACCACCCATTGCTGAATTATCTTCAATACCACCACCAGCTCTTACTGCGGTGTTTCCAATTAATTCAGAATCCATTACAGTCAAACTTCCTAAATCATTCAATATACCACCACCAGAACCAGCAGCTCCAGTAGCATCATTATTCGTAATTACCGTTCCGTTTTGAACAACTAATGTTCCACCAGCGTTGAAAATTCCGCCACCGCCTTCGTTGGCCATTGCACCATTTGCTGTATTTCCATTAATGGTAACACCATCAACGGTCATAGTACCTGTACCATTCCAGAGACCACCGCCTTCTAATGAAGCAGTGTTTCCGTTAACGGTTCCACCACTAATCATAGAGTCATCACTACCTGTAATGTGCAAACCACCACCATTTCCTGGTGAAGCTGCTGTACTGTTACCATTCAAAGTGACATTAGTTAAGGTGTTCATTCCGCCACCAGAGGCAACTTCTATACCACCACCTGCTCTGATTGAAGTATTGTTGCTGATTTCAGAATCTGAAACAGTTAAACTTCCCATATCGTTTAGAATTCCACCACCAGAACCAGCAGCTCCAGTAGCATCATTATTCGTGATTACCGTTCCGTTTTGAACTATCACTGCTCCACCAGCGTTGAAAATTCCGCCACCACCTTCATTGGCCGCAGCTCCATTTGCTGTGTTGTCATCAATAGTAGTCGCATCAACAGTCATAGTTCCTGTACCATTCCATAATCCTCCTCCTTCAGAAGCTGCAGTATTCATACTAACTGTGCCTCCAATGACATCGACGGTTCCACTGCCACTTACGTGAAGTCCACCACCATTACCTGGAGCTCCTGCACCAGTCACAACACCAGTATCATTCGAATTAAGCATTACATTGGTCAAAGTGACCGAACCTGTTCCATTGGTTTCAATACCACCACCTGCTCTATTCGATTGGTTATCCATAATCGTAGTTCCATTTGCCATCAGCACACCAGATGCATTCAAGATGCCTCCACCAGTAGATTGAGCGCCATCAGCAATGTTGTTTATTACTGAAGTAGTTCCAGAAATGTTGACAGTACCACCTTCATTATAAATTCCGCCACCACCAGCAGCTCCTGGAACCATTGTATCATTACCTGAAGCAGTATTACCATCGACTGTATGATTCATAATTGTCATTACACCAGAACCATTCCAAAGACCACCACCTTCGTTGGCGGCAATATTATCGTTTGTAGTACCTCCAGTAATATTTGTCGTTGCTGAACCCGTCACGTGCAGACCACCACCAGAACCCGGAGAGGCTACTGCTGGTGCAACTCCTGCATTGTTAGAATCCAATGTTGCATCAACCAAATTTAAAGTACCTCCAGCCAATTCAATACCTCCACCAGCTCTATTGGCGCGGTTATCAACTATAGAAGCGCCTGTAACTGTCACAGTACCCCCAATACTTAAGATACCTCCACCAGAACCAGCTGAGCCATCAGCAATATTATTACTTACGGTTGTACCAGCTTCAACATCTAACGTTCCGCCATTGTTGAAGATACCCCCACCACCATCATCTGCACCGGCGCCACTTGCAATATTTCCGTCAATTGTTGTACCAGTTACTGTCATTGTTCCCAATCCGTTCCATAGTCCACCACCTTCACGTGATGCTGTATTTCCGCTAACCGTACCTCCAAATATTGTAGAATTGGCAGCTCCTGTAATATGCAAACCGCCACCATTTCCTGGAGAAGAGCTGGTAATGTTAAAATCTAATGTAACATTAGAAAGACTCAAAGAACCTTCTATAAGCTCAATGCCACCTCCTGCTCGCATAGAATTGTTGTAAGCTACCCAAGTATCATCTACGGTTACGTTTCCACTTGTACTAAATATACCACCTCCAGAACCAGCGGTGCCATCTGCGATATTATAAATTATTGCGCTATTTTGAATCATTAATGTTCCTCCATTATTGAAAACACCCCCTCCGCCATCATCTGCTGCAGAACCACTTGAAATATTTTCGCCTACTGTCATAAAATCCAATGTCATCGTTCCTAAATTGTTCCATAGACCACCCCCTTCTTGGGCTGCATAATTTTCTGAAACATTACTATTGGAAATATTTAAATTGGTAGTACCCGACAAATGTATACCCCCTCCGTTGCCAGGATTTGCCATGGAACCCAATCCAATATCAACCCCTGCTGAATTCTCAGTCAAGGTAATTCCTGATAAAGTTAATGTGCCATTTGAAGCATCTTCAATTGCTCCACCAGCTCTACTTGCATAGTTACCAGAAATTGTTAAACCTGAAGCAACATTCAATGTACCTCCTGTACTGTTGAAAATTGCACCTCCACGACCACCAGGTGTGGCAGCCATTGCTATATTTCCTGTTAACATAGTAGTTGCATCAACATTCAGAATTCCTCCGTTATTGAACAATCCACCACCACCAGTGATGTCTCCATTGGCTGTGTTACCAGTAATTGTTGTTCCATTTATAGACATTGTTCCAACGCTATTCCAAAGTCCGCCACCTTCAAAAGCAACATTGTTTGAAACCGTTCCTCCATTATAGACTACATTTCCAGCTCCTGTAATATGTAATCCACCACCATTTCCAGGTGCTGGGCCAAATACAGTATTTCCATCCAAAGTAAGGTTATTGAAAGTGTATGTTTCGCCTGATGCAGAAGCAATTTCTATTCCTCCACCAGCTCTCATAGCAGTATTTCCAGAAATAGTCAACCCATCAACATTTAGAGTTCCTGGTGACAGGTTAAAAATACCTCCACCAGAACCCAATGTTCCAGTTGCTGTATTATTCGTGATTGATGTTCCGTTTTGAACTATCAGCGTTCCCCCATTGTTGAAAATGCCGCCTCCACCATCATCAGCTGCAGGACCTTGCGCATCATTATTATCAATCATCATATTATTCACAGTCATTGTGCCACTTCCGTTCCAAAGTCCTCCTCCTTCTCGTGCTGCCAAATTTCCATTGGCAGAGCCTCCGGTAATCAAAGCATCTCCTGCACCAGTAATATGAAGCCCTCCACCATTCCCTGGAGCAGCAGTTGCCGGCGAAACACCAGTATTATTATTGTCAAGATTGACATTATTTAATGTGATGCCTAAACCTACGCCAGAATTATCCTCAATTCCGCCACCTGCGCGATTCGAAATATTTGATGTTATGGCACTGTTGTTTACAATCAACACACCTCCAACATCATTATAAATTCCACCACCAGAACCTGAAGCTCCATTGGCCACATTATTATTGATAGATGAATTGTTGATGGTAACAGCAGCATTCGCAATATAAATAGCACCTCCATTGGCCTCAAGACCATTGGTCAAAGTCAAATTATTGAGAATTACTGGTCCAGAGGAAATATTAAAAATTCTGCCGCTAGCATTTCCATTGATTGTGACAGCACCAGTAACCGTTAATTGTTTATTTATAAGTAGTTCACCCATCGTTAAGGTGATTGAAGTGACAGAACCATCAAAAGTTATGGTCCCACCTGCCGGAGTATCGGCAATTTCTTGTCTTAAAGTTCCATCGGAACCATCATCAGCAGAACTTGTAACCAGTTGAGCAAATGAATTTGTAGAGGTAAAAATTGCAAGATGTAATGCAATTAATAGAGTAATTTGTTTTTTCATAAAAAGTGTTTTTAGTTAAACAATATGTCCGAATGGGGAAAGACATCGACACTTACGAAAAACCTTCAATAGCGGTTTTATGAAAAAATTAACTTTAACAAAGTATTAACAATTTTAATTGATTATTTTTTAAAAACCAGCAACTGTTTTTAAACATATGTAATTATATAAAGCAATGAGGTAATGATAACGAAATTGACACTTACATCCTATCAGGAACATCAATACCCATAAGTCTAAATGCGTTCTTAATGATATTGGCAACTGTGGCTGAAAGACGAACTCTAAACTTCTTCTCGCTTTCAGTGTCTGCACCGAGAATCGATACATTCTGATAAAATGAATTAAATTCTTTCACCAAATCATATGTATAGTTAGCAATCAAAGCAGGACTGTAACTATCAGCTGCATTCTGAACAATCTCTGGAAATTGTAGAATCATTTTTAATAATTCCTTTTCCTTTTCGTGCAATGAAAAATTGTTTGCAATTGAATTTTCAGAAAAATTGATATCTGCCTTACGAAGAATGGATTGAATACGTGCATACGTATATTGAATGAATGGACCTGTATTGCCTTGAAAATCTATTGATTCTTTTGGGTCGAACAAAATTCTCTTTCTTGGGTCAACTTTTAAGATGTAATATTTTAAGGCGCCAAGACCGATGGTTTTGTACAAGTCTTGTTTTTCAGCTTCAGAATATCCTTCCAATTTCCCTAATTCTTGAGAAATTTGACCAGCCGTCTTTGCCATTTCATCAATCAAATCATCGGCATCCACGACTGTTCCTTCTCGACTTTTCATTTTTCCGGAAGGTAAATCCACCATACCGTAACTTAAATGGTATAAATTTTTTGCCCACTCAAAACCTAACTTCTGAATAATGAGAAACAAGACCTTGAAATGGTATTCTTGTTCGTTACCAACTGTGTAAACCATACCTCCGACATCAGGAAAATCCTTGGCTCGTTGTATCGCTGTTCCTATATCTTGAGTCATATAAACTGCTGTTCCGTCTGAACGAAGTACAATTTTTTCATCCAATCCATCTTCGGTCAAATCGCACCACACCGAACCATCTTCTTTTTTGTAAAATACACCCTTTTTTAAACCTTCAGCTACAAATTCTTTACCCAAAAGGTATGTTTCACTTTCATAATAAAGTTTGTCAAAATCAACTCCAAGATTTTTGTAAGTTTCATCAAAACCTTCGTAAACCCAACCATTCATTTGCTCCCACAAGGCAACAGTTTCTTTATCGCCTGCCTCCCATTTTTGAAGCATTTGTTGAGCTTCCTGCATCAAATTAGTTTCCTTTTTCAATTTTGACTTCAACTCTGAAAACGATTTTTCAAAATCACTAATCTTAACAAGCTCGTGAATTGATTTTTTAGCTTTTACATTTTTCATCGAAGTATATTCGTCAAATTGAGCTTTCAAATCATTAACTTCAGTGCTCATACGAGTCTGAAGGTGTTTATATATAAGAAAGTCATTATCAAATATATCTTCTAAAATTACTGTCACTTCTTCATTATTCTTTCTCTCAAAGATCACATAATAATTCCCAACCAATTTATCGCCTTTAATGCCAGCTGATTGAGGAGTTTCACCATTACCAAATCGCTCATAAGCCAACATACTTTTACAAATATGGATGCCTCTGTCATTAATGATTTGTGTTTTGTAAACCTTTTTACCAGAGGCTTTCAAGATTTCAGCCACACTGTAACCCAATAAGTTATTTCGAATATGACCTAGGTGAAGTGGTTTATTGGTATTGGGAGACGAATATTCAACCATTACTGCTTTTTCATTAGCAGTCGGAGTTTTCAAGCCATAGGAACTATCATTTTTTAAGGATTCAAATTGCTTTAGATAATATGAATCTGCAATTTCAATATTCAAAAATCCTTTGATGACATTGAAACTTTTGACCTCATCAACATTTTCTATCAAGTAGTTACCAATTTGCTCACCAATAGTAACCGGATTTCCTTTGAGAACCTTCAGCAATGGAAACACCACCAAGGTCAAATCACCAGTAAATTCCCTACGTGTAGCTTGAAACTCGAAAGATTCAACATCTACATTAAATATAGATTTTACAGCTTTTTTGAAATGCTTTGATAACGCGTTCTCTAGGTTCATTTTAAGAAATTTATTAAGGTTGCAAAGATAAGTTTTTTATCATAAGTTTGAGACAGCATTTTTATTGAAATTCCTCTTGAAATATGAAAAATTTAGTCCTTATATTTTCACTTTTAACATTAATTTTTAGCTGTAGCAATTCTGATAATTCTTCAGATGACACCCAACCACAACCAGATCCTCAACCAGATGCTACCTTCTATAAAGGGATGGATCTATCATTTCAATCTGAATTGGAAGACTATGGCGTGGTTTATAAAGACAGTAACGGAAATCAAGTTGAGTTGTTGGATTACGTGGCGAACAATGGCACTAATTTAGTAAGGTTAAAGTTGTGGCATACGCCTCAAAACGGACAAAATGGTCTTGCCGATGTAAAAGCTTATGCGCAACGTATCAAGGCAAAAAATATGGATTTTCTCCTTGATTTTCACTACAGCGATTATTGGGCCGATCCAGGGACTCAAACACCACCATTTGCTTGGCAAGGAATGACCCTCGAACAGATACAGGTTGCAATCTATACCTATACAAAAGATGTAGTGCAACAAATGAAAAACCAAAATACCTTGCCGAAAATTATTCAGATTGGCAATGAGACGGACAGTGGGTTTTTATGGGATTATGGTCGTGTTTGGGACGCTTTTGATAATAATTGGCCAAATTATGCTGAATTGGTTAGTGAAGCAAGCAGAGCAATTAGAGAAGTAGATACTGATGATAGCATAAAAATTATGCTGCACCATTCCAGTGTTGAGAATGCTGTTTACTTCTTTACGGAGCTTCAGCCATTCAATATTGACTTTGATGTGATTGGACTTTCTTATTATCCTCAATTTCAAACTCATAATCTGAACTTGGTTAAATCAAAAATCAACACTTTGGCCTCAACCTTCAATAAAGAAATATTGATGGTTGAAGTGGCCTATCCATTTACGCTTCAGTGGGATGACAATAGCACTAACTACATAGGAGATAGCAGTCAAATTCTTTCAGAATTCCCTGCCACACCACAGGGACAAAAAGATTATTTTGAATGGCTCGTTGATGCCATCAAAGATATTCCAAATGATAAGGGAATTGGTTTTTGCTATTGGGCACCAGATTGGGTGGCTTTTTCTGGAAACGAAGCAACTTCAACAAACGGCAGTGCGTGGGAAAACCAATGTATGTTTGATTTTGAGCACAAGGCGTTGCCAGTTTTTGATGTTTTCAGGGCCGACTGATGTTAACTTGATTTTCTTCCACCCAGAAACCCTAATACCAATGCCGCCAAACCAAGACCAATGGTAATATAGGCATCATTGTTGTCTTGTGCCTCAAATTCGGCTACGCCGATATCCACCGAAGCTTCAGGAACTATCACTTTGTAAACTCCGTAAGCAATCAACACAACTCCCACAACCATCAAAATAGTTTTAATTGTTTTGTTCATATATTTTAAATTTAGTTAGTATCTAATATGAATATAATGAAATATTCTTCAAGATTTTAGAATAAATCACAATACGCTGATTATTAATATTTTAACCCAGAACTTACTACTGAATTGCATTTCATCGACAAAAGCGTCGTTTTTCTATGATTTAGGTCATTCATCGAGAGTTTTTTTAACCATTAAAAACGGTTGTTCACTTCGTCTAAAATATTGGCATTAAAACCCAAAAATTAGATTAATAAAGGACTTTTAACCATTTTTGAAAAGCTATTAATCAAAGTCCCAAATGTTGATGATACCTATTGAATTTACATTCACTGTAGTGTTATTGTATTTTGTGTATTCATTTTTCCTCTCCCTCAAGGCAAGATTTCGTCACATTGGCATTGCAATTTTTAAAACGAATTTCCTCGGATGAAACAGTTAATTGTTTTAGCTGCTTTTTTTTCTGTGCTTATTGGTTATACTCAAACCAATGAGATAGATAGTCTCATCCTAAATTTAGCCTACCAAAAACAAGATTCAACCAAAGTAGACACGTCGCTATATCTGATTCAGGCTCTCTACGAAGCTAATGAGCCGAAAAAGGCAATGCAGTTTATTGAAGAAACGGAACGTCTTGCCAAATCTCTTAATTACACCAAAGGATTGGCCGAAGTTAATTATTACAAAGCGCGAATATATTCTGATAAAAACGACTATTATAACGCCATCGACAACTACACAAAATCAAAACAGTTTTATCAGAAAATCAATGATACTTTAGGCATTGCCAAAATCAACAATAGTATCGGGTTGATGGAAATAAGTCGCGGTAACTACACTGCAGGTTTGGAACATTCTTTATCAGCCATAAAAATATTTGAAGAGAAAAACTTGCGAAAAGATTTGAGCCTTGCTTATAATAATTTGGCAGAGGCATATTACAATACGCAACAAGTTGATAAGGCTCTCGAATTCAACTTTAAAGCATTGAATGTTAGAGAACAGTTGCGTGATAGTTCTGGAATGAAAACTTCCAATAAAAATATTGCAATGCTATATGCTATGCGTAAAGAGCACAGAAAAGCGATCGAGTATTATGAAACAGTTTTAAGTTTATTGAATCCGGAGAAAGACAAGGCGTTAAGAGGAGAGATTTTGCCAAAAATTGGCGATCAATATTTGAATTTTAAAGAATACGATAAGGCTGCAGAATACCTGATTGAAGGACTTACTTATAATCGATCCATTAAAAACAACGAAGGCATCTTAAGAGCATTGAATTCTGTAGGAAACCTTAATCTTCAACAGAACAAAACCAAAATAGCAGAATCGCAAATTCTTGAAGCGAGGGAGTTGGCAACATCATCTTCAGATAAATATGAAGTTTTGAAAAATCTGAAGTTGTTAGTAAGTCTTGATTCTACAAGAAATAAATATCAAAGTGCCTTTAAATGGCAGCGAGAATATTATTCATTAAAAGATGAGCTTGAGAAGCAAAACCAACCGAAACTGCCTGTAAATACTGACGCTATTTCGACTAGCGAAATTTTCAATGATGGAGTAAATAATGACCTAAATAACTCGAATGTTGCAAATTCCGAAGGTGGGATTGAATTAAAGAGACTTAAAGTCATTTCGTATATTCTGATTGCTGCCTTTCTGATAGTTTCAACCATTTTACTACTTATTTATTTGAAGCGTAAAAACACAATCAAATATACTGAAGAGCTCGAGGCCAAGAATGAACAGATTCAGAAACAAAATGAAGCTATTTTGGCGCAAACACAACATCTTGAAGAAATCAACAAATCGAAAGATCGACTGTTTTCAATTGTGTCGCACGATTTGAAAGATTCTATTTCTTCGATCAAAGGTTTTCTGGATTTGTTGAAGGAAGATAGCATCTCAAAGGAAGAATTCAACGAATTGATTCCTGAATTGAGTGAGAATGCCAATAACGCATCACTGCTCCTTTACAATCTCTTGAATTGGTCTAAATCTCAAATGCAGAATTTGGAGCCAAATCCTGAACTTTTCAATATTCAAGAGGTTTTCAGCAATAAATTATCCTTGGTGGAACCTAAAATTGAGCAAAAACGGATTGTTTTGATTGACGAGTCGCAACGTGATTTTGTCTTTGCTGATAAAAGTATGATAGAAATCGTAATTCAAAACTTGATTACCAATGCGGTAAAATTTAGTAGAGTTGGTGATATCATTACGATTTCAAACAAAGATCAAAATGGAAAATCCTTGATTTGTGTTGAAGATACTGGTGTTGGGATGTCTAAAGATGTACTCAACAAATTGTTTAAGGGCAACAACTTTACCACAGTAGGAACCAAAAATGAAAAAGGTACTGGTTTAGGCCTTACCATTTGTAAAGAATTGGTAGAACTAAATAAAGGTAGAATTTGGGTAGAAAGCACACAAAACGTAGGCAGTAAATTCTATGTGGAATTACCCAAAGCCGAACCAGCGACGTAACTATTTTTTTGGCAAAAATACTTCTGCCATCATACAACGTGCACTTCCACCTCCACAGGTTTCAATAGTTTCCAATGAACTTGATAATATCCAACAGTGCTTTTCTATTTGAGCAATTTGAGTTTTAGTCAAACTGTCGTGAGCAGCTTTGCTCATTACTAAAAAACGCTCGTCATTTTTTCCTCTAACCTGAAGCATATTCCCAGCAAATTGATGCATTTGCGATTCAGTAATCGAAATGATTTCTTTGCCATCTTTTTTCAAATGTTCAGTAACATTTTTTCGCTCCTTTTTGTCATCAATCGTATCTAGACAAATAACCGCAAAGTTCTCGGCAAGGCACATCATTACATTGGTGTGGTATATTGGCAATCGTTCTCCATCTACAGTTTGATTTGCCGTAAATACTATTGGAAAATAATCAAAATCCTCACAGAATTCTATAAATAACTCCTCATCCGCTCTAGGAGATAACGCGCAATAAGCCTTTCGATTTACACGGTCTAGCAACAAGCTACCAGTGCCTTCAAGAAAAAAACCTTCGTCTTCTGCACTAGTATAATCTACGATGTTTTCGATCAAAAACCCCTCTCTCTCAAGTCTTTCGAGTAGTTCTTCCCTTCTTTCCTTTCTTCTGTTTTCGGCGAACATTGGATAAAGTGCAACATCGCCATTCTCGTGAAAACTCACCCAATTGTTAGGGAAAATAGAATCTGGAGTATCCATCAATTTATCATCATTTTCAACAATAACGTTCACTCCAACCGCTTGTAATTTTTCTACAAAAGCGTCAAATTCAGCTTGAGCTTTCGCATTGATTTCAGTGTTTTTGATATCCAAATCCTCCTGAAAATAATTGTTTACAGCTGTTTGTTCGTTCATACGGAAAGCCACAGGACGAATCATTAAAATGGTATTTGTTGTTTGATGCATATGACTAGGGATTATTGACTGCAAAATTAGTTTAAATTGATTAAGTTTATATGCAAATATTTCAAAATGCAAAAACTTGTACTTTTCCTGTTGATTCCTTCATTCTATCTTGTTCAAGGTCAAAAAGCCAAGAACGATTTTTTGACAGTTTTTGAAAAAAGCAACGGACTCGAAACTGCTACGTACGAGCAAACAATCAGCTATTATCAAACCTTGGCTGACAATTTTCCGGAAGTTTCCATACAATCCATTGGTGAAACCGATTCGGGCGAACCATTACATATCATCACCTTAAATTCAGACAAGATTTTTGATTTTGAGATGATAAAAAAGGAGAAGCGCATTTTACTCATCAATAATGGTATTCATCCAGGAGAATCTGATGGTATAGACGCTACAATGATGCTTTACCGAGATATTGTTCAAGGCAAAATTGTAACACCAAAAAACGTTGTGTTGGTGACTATTCCTATTTATAATATTGGTGGAAGTTTAAATAGAAACTCAACAACCAGAACCAATCAAAATGGACCTAAAGAATATGGTTTTAGAGGTAATGCCAGAAATTATGACCTCAACAGAGATTTCATAAAATGTGACACTAAAAATGCACAGACCTTCGCAAAGATTTTTCATATGGTTCAGCCAGATGTTTTTATCGACAATCACGTGAGCAATGGTGCCGATTATCAATATGTTTTGACACATTTATTTACGCAACATAATAAACTTGGTGGAGATTTGGGCAATTACCTACACACTGAAATGATGCCAAATCTGGAACAAAAATTGGCTTCAAAACAATGGGACATCACTCCATATGTCAATGTATTTAATCAAGTTCCTGACAATGGTTTTAGTCAGTTTTTTGATACGCCTCGTTACTCAACAGGTTATACAGCGCTTTGGAATGTTTTGGGAATGATGATAGAAACCCATATGCTAAAGCCCTATAAACAGCGTGTTGAAGGCACTTATGAATTGATGAAAAGTATGGTTGAAATAGTTGAAAGAGATTCTGAAAAAATCAGAAAGTTAAGGGAATCGTCATTTAAAAACTTCAAAGGCAAAAAAACATACACAATCGACTGGGAACTGGACACAACCAAAACATCAACCTTGACTTTCAACGGCTTTGAAGGAACTATGATAAGGAGCGAGGTTACGGGACAAAACCGTTTAAAATACGATCGCAACAAACCATTTTCAAAAGATGTCATTTATCAAAATCATTTCAAACCTAAAGTAGAAGTTGTAATTCCCAAGGCTTACGTCATTCCAAAAGAATGGTGGAATGTCATCGAATTATTAAAAATAAATAATGTTGAAATGATACAATTCCAGAAAGACACAACACTAGAAGTTGAAACCTATCGAATTGCATCCTATCAAACGAGAAATCAAGCTTACGAAGGTCATTATCAACATTACAACACTCAAATCACTGCTTCAACAGGTAAATTGACATTTCAACAAGGAGATTACTACATTAAAACAGATCAAAAAGCCATAAGGTATTTACTTGAGACTTTAGAACCACAAGCACCTGATTCGTTTTTCAATTGGAATTTTTTTGATACGATTTTACAGCAAAAAGAAGGTTTCTCTCCTTATGTTTGGGAAGATATGGCTGAACAACTTCTCGTAGAAAATCAATCGTTGAAAAATGAGTTTGAACGGAAGAAAAAGGATGAACCAGGGTTTGCCAATAATTGGTATGCTCAACTAGACTGGTTGCATAAACAGAGTCCAAATTATGAATTGGCACATATGCTCTATCCTATATATAAATTGAATGATTGAAAAGTATAACATTAAAGTAATGTTTAGCCTGAAGTTCAATAAAACAAAATATATTATATATTTAGACCTATTTCTATAAACAAAAAACTCTATGAAAGCTGTTTTATATCTCATATGCCTCTGTAGTTTGATTTTCTCTTGCGATTCCAGTAATTCAACGGACGACACTCCAACCCCTACGGCACCAATGATTGTCACAACACAAGTTAGTTCAATAACCCACAATAGTGCAAATTCTGGTGGAAATACACTAATGGATAATGGAAGTCAAATAACGGCAAAAGGAGTTTGCTGGAGCATAGAGCCAAATATACCAACTATTGATGATGATCATACAACAGATGGCTCTGGGACACCTCCATTTATGAGTGTAATTACTGGCCTAGAGTCTAATACAAGTTATTTTGTAAGAGCATATGCCATTAATGATGTAGGCATCAGCTATGGAGAAAAGTTACTTTTTACTACATCCAATGAACCTGGCACACCATCTTGTAATCCAACACCAAACAGTATCATTTTTGAAGGAGCGGAACAAAATTTTACAACTGTGGCTGGTTCAACAGATATTTTATATGGTGAATACAGTATAATAGGCACAAATACCGAGTCTACCCTTAGAATTGAGTTTAAAGAATCACCGATGACAGGTGTTTATACCAGTGTAGAGGTCGGCTCGCTTATTTTCAACGGAAACTGCGTAATTTTAGGTACATTCGGAGATGCTGGCGGTCAGGATTATGTATCGTTTGCCAATGAAACAGTATATGTGACAAAAAATGGAGAGAATCAATATTCCGTTACCTTCTGCGATGTAGTTTTGCACTCTCAGGATTCAGATTTGACATTCTCATCTGATGCTAATTTGACTTCGCAATAATATTAATAAGTTTACACTAGGATTTTAATGTTTGCATAGGAATTTTCCATGGCTTTCAATGTTTGTTTTGGATTGAGCCATTCAACTTTGGTAATTCCTTCGTTTTCTTGAGGTTCCAATTTGCCTTCATAATTGGATGTCATTTCAAACCAATGAGTAATTTTTATTTTATGCCGTCCATTGCGCTTGAAAATATGATATGTAGTATCCAATGGTCTTACAATTTTTAATCCTTTTACTTTTGTTTCCTCTTCTACCTCTCTAATTGAGGTTTCCTCGATACTTTCCTTTCCTTCTACCTTACCCTTCGGTAAATCCCATTTATCGTTTCGATATATAAAAAGTATCTCTCCTTTTGTATTAAGTACTTTACCTCCACCGGCAACAACATTTGGCAATTTTTTCAAAAATTTCTTTAGAAGTTTAGATTCATTTTTGCCTATGAGTCTAACACCTGCAACCGAAGAGGTATTCAGTTCTTTAATGACTTTTCCGATATGTACCGAATCTAGAAGGTAATTCTTGAAATTAGTCTCAAAACCAATTTCCGAGGTAAGTATGATGGGCTTATCATTGACAAAAATTGTAGTCATCTCGTGGCTAACATTCTTCTTTGATTGGTAAAAATATCAATTTTTGATTTATGACAACGGCTTTGAAAAATAATTTTATGTGAAATTTTAAAAAACAGATTTCTTATTTTTGATTAGTTTTGCAACATGATTTTTGATAAAGCTACCGCTAAACAAACCGCTAAACTTTTATTGCAGATTAATGCGATAAAACTACAACCCAATGATCCTTTTACTTGGGCTTCTGGATGGAAATCGCCAATCTATTGCGACAATCGTATCGTGTTATCCTACCCTCCTATTCGGAACTATATTAGAGAGACTCTCGCCAAACAAATTGAGACTATGTATGGCAAACCAGATGTCATTGCAGGCGTGGCAACAGGTGCAATCGGCATAGGGATTTTAGTAGCCGAGTATCTTGGACTTCCTTTTATCTATGTGCGACCAGAAGCAAAAGGACATGGCCGCCAAAACCAGATAGAAGGATATATAGAAAGTGGACAGAGTGTTGTAGTAGTGGAAGATTTGATAAGCACAGGCAAAAGTAGTTTAAACGCCGTAAGAGCTCTTAAAGACTCGGGTGTAAATGTGAAGGGCATGGTTGCCATATTTTCTTATGGTTTTGATGTTGCAGTCAATAATTTTGACAACAATAAAGTGACCTTAAACACATTAAGCAATTATGAAAGTCTTCTGGAAGAAGCACTGGACACTAATTACATCAATAAAAAAGAACAGGACATTTTAGCAACTTGGAATGCCAATCCTGGTGAATGGAATGCAAATTGATAGTTCTTTTTAAATTTTTAAAATATATTCCTGACATGAAATTAGAATCCCCAAAACAAATTATAGATAAATCACCAAAACAAGTGTATGACTTTCTCAATGACTTAAAAAATTTTGAGAAAATCATGCCCGAAAACATGAGTAAATTTGAATTATTAGGTGAAAATGGGTTTATATTCGCTTTGTCGGGTATGCCAGATGTTGCACTTCAAAAGAAAGAAAGTTCAGTACCTAATAAATTGATTTTGGAGGCAGCAGGCGGAAAACTTGATTTTAACCTTTTTGTCGATATTGTTAAAGAAACTGAAAATTCGAGCCGCGTTCAATTTTTGTTCAATGGCGATTTCAATGCTATGATTGCAATGATGGTTAAAGGACCCATCAGCAAACTGATTGAAACTTGGGCAAAAAATCTTCAGAAAATAATTTAATAAATTAAGGAAATTTCTTTAAGGTCAAATTCTAGTTCCTCATCTTTTTCCGTTTGAAGCTTTAAATTCCCCGAATCGGAAATCCCCAAAATAATGCCTGTAAAAAATTCTCCATGCATATTCATAAAGGTTGAAGGCTTACCTTTTCTAAATAATTGATTTTCATATTCTTGTTTAAGCTTTTTAAGATAACCATTCTCCAATTTCTGAAAATAAATATGTAGCTGTTTTAAGATTTCGTTTAACACTTCATCTAAATCAAGTACTTTTCCAGAAATCAAAAGAAGTGACGAAGCATTTGGCAAACCTTCAAACTCTGTTTGGTTGACATTCAAACCAAGACCTATGACAGATGCCTGTAATTGATTCTGCTTAATGACATTTTCAATCAATATACCGGCAATTTTTTTGTTTTCTGACAAAATGTCGTTAGGCCATTTTATCTTTAATCTTCTTATTTGAAACATCTCTAAAGCCTTAAATACAGCAAGAGAAACAGATATACTAATGTAAAAACTATGTTCTATTTTTAAGAATGAAACATCCTTGAAGACACTAACAGTAAGGTTTTTGCCTTCTTGAGATGCCCAGTTTGTTCCCATCTGACCTCTGCCATCCGTTTGGTGATCTGCCGTGACAATAGTATAATCTTCCAGCATTTCTTCGGTACTCAAACGCCTTAAATACGAATTTGTCGAATCAATGGCATTAAGTTTGATTATACGCATACTGATTATTTTAAGGAAATTATGGTTTTCTTAAGATTAACAAAGCTCAAAAGAACTAAAAAAATAATAACTTTGCACTAAATTGTAAACTAATTTGATGGCGAAAAGCAATAATAACGCAGACCAGTTGATAACAGTAATATTAGGTGGTATTGAAGATGTAAAAGGAAAAGATATTAAAATTCTTGACTTAAGGGAGTTAGAAAACACGGTTTGTGATTATTTCATTATTTGTGAGGGTACTTCAAACACACAGGTTAACGCCATTGTTAATTCCGTACAAAAGAAAGTCAGTAAAGAACTTAAAGACCATCCTTGGCATATAGAAGGTAGTGACAATGCCGAATGGGTTTTGATGGACTATGTAAACGTTGTAGTGCATGTGTTTCAAAAACACACAAGACAGTATTACGACATTGAAAGTCTATGGGGAGATGCAAAAACTACCATTATAGAAACAAGTTACTAAAACGTATATGGCAAACGACAATAAAAATCTAAATAAAAAACCAAAATTAAATCCATATTGGATTTACGGTATCATCATCGCAATATTTTTTGGGATTCAAATTTTTTCTGGCGGATTTGGAGGACAAGATGCTGTGACAACTACACCTTCAAAGTTTTTTGATTATTTGAAAAATGGCGAAGTGTCTAAAGTTGTAATTGTTAACAACCGAGAAGCTAAAGTTTATCTCACCAAAGAAGCCCAGGAGACTGAAACTCATAAAAAGACAAAACCCAATTCCATTTTACCAACATTAACCCCACCTCCAAATTATAAATTTGAGTTTGGTGATTTAGCCCTATTTCAAGAAAAGATCAATCAAACCATTGAAGAAAATGAGTTAAAAAATACATCAGTAACTTTTGAAACCGAACATAATGTTTGGGGTGATTTCCTTTTGACATTATTACCATTTGTATTGATTATAGCTGTTTGGATTTTTATTATGAGACGAATGTCATCTGGAGCTGGTGGTGGTGCTGGTGGTCAGATTTTCAATATCGGAAAATCAAAAGCGAAACTTTTTGATGAAAACACAGATGTCAAAACATCATTCAGAGATGTTGCTGGTTTGGAAGGAGCAAAGGAAGAAGTTCAAGAGATAGTGGACTTCCTCAAAAATCCTGACAAATACACATCTCTTGGCGGAAAAATACCAAAAGGAGCTTTACTTGTAGGACCTCCAGGTACGGGAAAAACACTATTGGCAAAAGCCGTAGCAGGTGAAGCCAAAGTGCCTTTCTTTTCTCTATCTGGTTCGGATTTTGTGGAGATGTTTGTAGGTGTTGGAGCCTCTCGTGTAAGAGATTTATTCAAGCAAGCTAAAGAAAAGTCGCCTGCCATTATATTTATAGATGAAATTGATGCGATAGGTCGAGCCAGAGGTAAGAATAATTTTTCAGGCTCTAATGACGAGCGGGAAAATACACTTAACCAATTATTGACAGAAATGGATGGTTTTGGCACAAATACAAATGTGATTGTGTTGGCGGCTACCAATAGAGCTGACGTCCTAGATAAGGCTTTGATGCGTGCAGGCCGTTTTGATAGACAAATTTTTGTTGATCTGCCAGATATTAGAGAACGTAAAGAAATATTTGAAGTGCATTTAAGACCTATTAAAAAGGCAGATGATTTAGATATCGATTTTCTTGCACGTCAAACTCCTGGATTTTCCGGTGCCGACATTGCCAATGTATGTAACGAGGCTGCTTTGATTGCTGCAAGACAAAACAAAAAGGAGGTTAATAGACAAGATTTCCTGGATGCTGTTGACCGAATTATTGGCGGACTTGAAAAAAAGAACAAAATTGTTACTCCTTCCGAAAAAAGAGCTGTTGCGTTTCACGAGGCAGGTCATGCCACAATAAGTTGGATGTTAGAACATGCTGCACCATTGGTCAAAGTTACAATTGTCCCAAGAGGACGTTCTTTAGGTGCCGCGTGGTATCTACCAGAGGAGCGGTTGATTGTAAGAACCGAACAAATGCTTGACGAAATGTGCGCGGCACTTGGTGGTAGAGCTGCAGAGCAAGTTATCTTCGGAAAAATTTCAACAGGTGCCTTGAGTGACCTGGAAAAAGTTACAAAGCAAGCGAGAGCAATGGTTACTATTTATGGGTTGAGCGATAAAGTGGGAAACCTCACCTATTACGATTCTACAGGTCAAAGTGAAATGGGCTTTACCAAACCATACAGTGAGCAAACTGCTGAATTGATAGACAAGGAGATTTCAAACATCATTGAAGAACAGTATCAAAGAGCAATTAAAATCCTTGAAGACAACAAGGATAAACTGACCGAATTGGCAGAAGTTCTTTTGGAAAAAGAGGTTATTTTCAAGGACAATTTGGAGAAAATATTTGGAAAGCGAGCTTTTGAAAAAGAAGAACTTCTTGAAGATGCTGAAAAAACAGAAGAGAGTGATCTTAAAGGCATCGAATCTTCGGATGTCACTGAAAAAGAAGTTCAGGACGACTTACTAAAGTAATAATTCACAATGAAAATATAAAAAACTTAAATTGACCAAAGATTAGTTTAAGTTTTTTTATATTTGATACAATCATATAATGAATCAGGTTAATAGCAACCCATAGATGAGTCTATTTCGTAAAATCTTCGGTTTAAAAGACAGTGAAGGAGATAACATAAAAAACGAAGAAAGAGGCAAGTATATGCCTGAAATAAAGCTACCTATCGACGAAAAATTTACTATAAATTTTAAGGCAAACGGTGGAAAGTTTTTGTATTGTGAAAACATGCAGGAGATTCAGAATAATCTCCGAGGGATTTTAAAAGAAAACAAATGGGAAGACGAGCAGGTTTATTTAATTGATGACCGTCTTAAGGACTTGTTTAAGAGTTTTGATTTAAAAACAACCAAGAAAATTTCTGAAAGTACTTACTTTTTATCTACTTGTGAATATTTAATTGCAGATGATGGTTCTCTTTTAATTTCCTCCAATCAAATAGCCGAAAAGAAGCTAAAAGATCTTCCTTCAAACTTCATTATTTATGCTACAACAAGCCAATTCGTAGAAAGTATTGGTGAAGGTCTTCGTGGCATCAAGAACAAAAATAAAGACAAAATTCCTACAAATATTACTACCATCAAGCACTTCAAAACAGTTGAAGACAAGGATTTTCTCACTTATGGAAGTAGTTCAAAAAACCTATATTTGCTGCTGTTAGAAGACTTATAAATGAAGGAACTCAGCACAAGAGCGATTTCAGGCGCCTTATACATTTCATTACTCATACTTTGTATTTATTGGCAATATGCATTAGTCGTGTTGTTTTTGGGATTTGGCCTCATATGTATGGCAGAGTTTAAAAAGTTAATCCAACTCGAAAGTAAATCACCATATATTGTTTTTGCCTTAATGTATCTTGGTTTTAGCTTCTGGTGTCTTTCATTTTCAGAAGATTCTGGATTTAATGAAGCTATTCAAATTCTGCAAGTGATCACCATCTTTGTTCAGTTACTCCTAATCAAAGACTTATTTTCAGAAAAAACCATTCCGCTCTTTAATACAAAACGATACATTTTAACCACATTTTATCTGACGAGTTCTTTTATATTTTTGATCTTAATTGCTAACAATAATTATGAATTTACACCTTTGCTTCTGTTGGGTGCCTTCATTTTGGTGTGGGTTAACGATACAGGAGCCTATTTGATTGGAAAGAATTTTGGCAAACAAAAGTTGTTTCCTAGCATTTCACCAAAAAAAACCGTCGAAGGATTTTTGGGAGGCTTGTTTTTCGCATGTTTGACAAGTTATTTTATAGCTAAATTTACCGGAACCTTGAATTTTACGTTTTGGCTTATTTTAAGTATCACAGTGAGCGTTTTTGGTACCATTGGCGATTTGATTGAGTCCAAATTCAAAAGACAAGCCAATGTCAAAGATAGTGGCGTCATTATGCCAGGTCATGGAGGTTTGTTGGATAGGTTGGATAGTATTATTTTTGTAGCACCATTTTTCTATTTATTGTTAAGATTGTTTCCACATGTTTCATAAAGAAGGTCATAAAATTATATTTATAAGTTTAGTCTTATTGGTTGCATCAATTTTTTTAATTGATTATTTCGTAACTTTAGAATGGCTTCGCAAAGGCTTAATGTTGGTTTTGCTAGGTTTTTTTCTCATGATCCTTCAGTTCTTCAGAAACCCTAAACGAATAGGGCAACTCAATGAAAACCATGTATTATCTCCTGTTGACGGAAAAGTTGTAGTTATTGAAGAAGTTTTTGAAAAGGAATTTTTTAATGAAAAGCGCCTACAAATATCAATTTTTATGTCACCTATAAATGTGCATGTGACAAGATACCCTGTGGGTGGAAATGTGGTTTTCAGCAAATATCATCCTGGCAAATTTTTAGTGGCTTGGCATCCTAAAGCCAGTGAAGAAAATGAAAGAACCACAGTGGTAGTGAAGAACTCTGTATTTGGAAATGTTCTGCATAGACAAATAGCAGGAGCTTTGGCAAAACGTATCGTTAACTATGCTAAAGAAACTGAAAACGTTATCCAAGGTGCCGATTCAGGATTTATTAAGTTTGGCTCAAGGGTAGATGTTTTTCTACCATTGGATACAAAAGTAAATGTCTCTCTTAATCAAAAAGTCAAAGGAGGTATAAGCATCCTTGCAGAAAAATAATGGACCAAAATGAATTGGATATAGAATTTGAGGATGCGGTGGAACGCATCAACAATTTTACTGAACCATTTCCAGCAGATTTTCTTTTGAGACTTTACGCATACTACAAAAGAGCCACAAATAATTACGAGCGTCCAAGTAGTAGAAAACCGATCATTAATGCTTTTAAGACAAATGCTTTATTTCAGGTTAGAGATGTAACACCAGATGAGGCCAAACGAATTTATATCGATTTGGTAAATAACTATTTTCTCTATCGTGAATAACAACTTATAGAACTATGAAATCTATCGTTTTATCAATTTTTGCATCATTTCTGTATCTAAATATTTCAGCACAAACCTACAATTCATTCTACGGTACTATTGTGTCAAATACGTCTTATAATAATGTTCTTAATGATTTAACCACTTTTGAAAGTTTTGGCATCAAACAATTAGGGACAACCGCTTTAAGCAATACTCAAAACTGGATTGCAACACGATATCAGAATTTAGGCTACACAGATGTTGTGTTGCAACCCTTTACTTATAATAACAAGACTTCAAATAACATCATTGTAACCAAAACAGGCACTTTGTATCCCAATACTTTTTTGATAATTGATGCTCATTATGACACCATTAATGGTCCTGGCACTAACGATAATGGCACAGGTACAGTACTTCTTTTAGAATTGGCCAGATTATTAAAAGACGTTGAAACAGAGTACTCCATCAAATTTATTCATTTCAGTGGAGAAGAAAATGGTTTAATCGGGAGCAATTACTATGTCAACAATACTGTGATTCCTCAAAACATGGATATTAAACTGGTTTTGAATATTGATGAAGTTGGTGGTGTTGCTGGAATGACAAATAACACTATAGTTTGTGAAAGAGACCAAAGTAGCCCTCAATCCAATAATGCGGCTTCAAACGACGCTACCATCATATTGGCCAATTGCATGGAATTGTATTCAAATCTCAATACAGAAATTTCATATGCTTATGCGTCAGATTATATTCCGTTTGAAAACAATGGAGAGATCATCACGGGTTTGTATGAGAAAAACGTTTCACCTGTTAATCATACTGCCAACGACAATCTTGCGAATATGGATCCGAATTATGCTTTTGAGGTTGTAAAAGGAGCTTTGGGTGCATCGATGGAATTTGCAGTGGCATATGATAGTGCACTCTCTATCTCCGAGCACGCTTTAGATTCAAATATTACATTATTTCCAAATCCCGCAAGTAAAACCCTGAATATTACTTTAAAATTGAATCCAATTTCTCTTGTAGATTTTCGACTCATAGATATTCAAGGGAAAGAAATTTTAAATAAGCTTCTATCAGAACAGAAAGAAGTCATCAAAATCGATTCTTTGAGTAGAGGAACTTATTTGGCTGTCTTCAAGTTAGATAATCAACGTTTGATCAAGAAAGTTATTTTCGATTAATCTCTAATTAAAGGCATCGTTGAACAGCGAAGCAATCCTTCTTGTTTGGAAATTTCAGCGTATGGCACTTCTTCTACGGTAAAGCCATTATTACGTAGCCATGAATTTAGACGAGTAAAATTTCGTTCGGAAATCACTACATCATCATCAATAGAAAAAATGTTACTGTTCATGTGGTACATTTCCTCTCGATTGATGTGGAATAGGTTTTCCCTACCAAATAATTTCAACAAGTAAACATAATCGCTTTCTTCCCTAAAACCACTTTTGTATATAATTCCTTTGTTCTTTCCGACAGGTTGAAAGCAGCAGTCTAAATGTAAAGCGTTATCTCGAGGCTCAATTTTAGATTTTACTAAATCAAATTCTTTGACTATTTTATTCGGAAATAAGTTTTTAATAAATTCCACACCTTCCACGTTGGTGCGTGCAGTGATATATCTGCTATAGTCACTTCCTTTATAGGTACCAACAAAAATGTGGTCATTCCATAACATTACGTCGCCACCTTCTATATGCACTTCTTCAGGCGGCTGAATCACTTTATTAGGATCAATCCTATCAATCACATATTGTAGGGCATCCAATTCTTCATCCCGTTCTGGTAAAATATTGGCTTTAATGAATAAATCATCAATAACAAATGCTATGTCTCTTGCGAAAATTTGATTATAATCTTCTATCAATTCAGGACGAAATACTTGAACGTTATATTTGTCGAATACGGCCGCAACCGCTTCCATCTCCTTGATCATATCTGTTTCAACAGGATACGTTCCAGCCTTAATATGCTCTAGTGATTTTGGGTCGTAAGCTTCCTCTATAGTTGGTGTGGGTCCATTACTTTGTGCAGTTCCCAAGACAACAGCGCGCAATCGCGAGGTCTCATTTTTGATATTGAGTTTTAAATAGTCCATCACTGCAAATATAAAAAAAGCCCCATTCATAAAAAATGGAGCTTTTCTTAAAAATTATATGTTTTAATTATCGTTGGTCTATCGATTTGAAAGGTCTTAAAGTTTCACCAACATAAATTTGTCTTGGACGACCTATCGGTTCTTTCTTCAAGCGCATTTCTCTCCATTGTGCAATCCAACCAGGCAAACGGCCCAATGCAAACATCACTGTAAACATATCTGTGGGAATTCCCATGGCTCTATAAATAATACCAGAATAAAAATCCACATTTGGATACAATTTACGATCTACAAAATAGGAGTCTTTTAAAGCTTCTTTTTCCAAACCTTTGGCAATTTCCAAGATAGGATCTTCCACACCTAAATCACCCAATACTTCATCAGCAGCTTTTTTAATAATCTTTGCTCTTGGATCAAAATTCTTGTAAACTCTGTGACCAAAGCCCATCAAACGGAAAGGATCTTCCTTATCTTTTGCTTTCGCCATGTATTTGGCAGTATCGCCTCCATCAGTATTGATGGCCTCGAGCATTTCTAAAACAGCTTGGTTAGCACCTCCATGAAGTGGTCCCCAAAGTGCAGAAATACCTGTAGACAAAGAAGCAAATAGACCAACATGCGACGAACCAGCGATTCTTACCGTTGAAGTAGAACAGTTTTGTTCATGGTCAGCATGTAAAATCAATAACTTGTCCAATGCATTGACAACAATGGGATTGAGCACATATTCTTCATTAGGTTGTTTGAACATCATCTTTAAAATATTCTCAACATACCCTAAATTCTTATCTCCATAATCTAATGGCAAACCATGTTTCTTACGGAAGGTCCAAGCCACCAAAACAGGAAATTTACCCAAAATCTTTACAATGGCTTTATACATATCTTCTTCTGAATTTACATTAACAGAAGAAGGATTAAAAGCTGTCAAGGCACTTGTCAGAGACGCTATAACTCCCATGGGATGAGCCGATTTTGGAAATGCATCTACAATTTTACGCACATCTTCATCAACAACCGAATGCGATTTGATATCCGCATGAAATTTATTCAATTGCTCTTGAGTGGGCAATTCTCCAAAAATCAAAAGGAATGCCACTTCAAGAAAATCGGCCTTTTCAGCCAACTCTTCGATTGAATATCCTCTATATCTTAAAATTCCTTTTTCACCGTCCAAAAATGTAATAGCACTTTCACAAGAACCTGTGTTTTTGTAACCCGGATCGAGCGTAATAACACTATCGGTAGTGCTTCTTAAATTGCTAATATCTATCGCAACTTCATTCTCTGTACCAACAACTAATGGGAATTCGTATTTTTTACCGCTTATTTCTAACGTAGCTTTATCTGACATATTTATTTGTAAATTTTATTCTGAAATCTGTATCTGAAAAGATGTCACGAATTTACAAAATATATAGCGATATATAAAGGAACTTTAGAAGCATTTTAACAATTATATTATTAATAAAATCAATGTATATGAGAGTAAATATTCACTATTTTATATAAGTTTTTTAAATTTGAATCTCTCATATAATTTCTTCTGATGCGATTTTTATTCAGTCTTATTGCTACAACATTTTTACTAACAAAAGGTCATGGACAAGTAATCAACGTTGAATCACTTCGAAAAGTAACGGATTCCGCAAAATGGATGGGCTCCATAAGTTTAAACATCAGTATCATTAAAAACAAAAACAATATATTCAAAATTGCCAATAAAGCACATATTCAGTACAACAACAAAATTGAATTGTGGTTGTTTGTGAATGATTTGAAATTTGAAAAACTGGCAGGAAGCTCGTTTGTGAACAAAGGTACACAGCACTTAAGGTATAATAGAAGAGTGACGGAAAAAATAAAATTTGAAGCTTTTTTGCAAGCTCAATATGATGCCATTTCAGAGATTGATTTCAGAGGCTTGGCAGGTGTTGGCCCAAGATTCAAACTCTATGCAAATGATGATTATCGTTTTTATTTAGGCACATTGATGATGTATGAGTATGAAAAAGCATCTGATGTCGTCGATGATAGAATTCAAAAAGATTTAAGAGGAAGTGTATATTTTTCTTGCAGTCTCTACCCAACTGAATATTTAACAATCATCAGTACCAGTTATTACCAACCAAAACTGAAAGAGTTTAGCGATTATAGATTGTCTTCTGACACTTCGGTGCTTTTTAAAATTTTAGAGAGATTAGCTTTTAAAACCACTTTCACTTATAATTTTGATGCAGAGCCAGTGGCTACAATACCAAAAACCCAATTCGAATTAACGAATGGGCTTTTGTATGTATTTTAAACTAATGTTATTTTACCTTAAACGCTTTCAGTCCCGGAAAGTATGCAACCTCATCCAATTCTTCTTCAATGCGTAGTAATTGATTGTATTTTGCCATACGGTCACTTCTTGAAGCAGAACCAGTTTTAATCTGTCCTGTATTTAATGCCACTGCCAAATCTGCAATGGTGTTATCTTCAGTTTCACCTGAACGATGAGACATCACCGAAGTATAACCAGCATTGTGCGCCATATTTACAGCAGCAATGGTTTCCGTTAATGTACCGATTTGATTCACTTTTACAAGTATAGAATTGGCAATTCCTTCCTTGATACCTCTAGATAATCTTTCAACATTGGTCACAAACAAATCATCACCAACCAATTGCACTTTCTCGCCAATTTTTTCGGTCAAATATTTCCAGCCTTCCCAATCATTTTCGTCCATACCATCTTCAATGGAAATGATAGGATATTTTGATGTCAAATCCGCCAAATAATCTGCTTGTTCTTTGCTGGTTCTAACTTTTCCTTTGTCTCCTTCAAATTTGGTGTAATCATATTTACCGTTTACGTAAAATTCAGCAGAAGCACAATCTAAAGCAATCATGATATCATCTCCCAAACTATAGCCAGCCTTCTCAACTGCGGTTTTGATAGTATCCAATGCGTCTTCAGTTCCTCCTGCTAGATTAGGAGCAAAACCTCCTTCATCACCCACTGCTGTACTCAAGCCTCTATCATGCAAAACTTTTTTCAAATTGTGAAAAATTTCAGTACCCATTTGCATGGCGTGCGTAAAATTCTTTGCTTTTACAGGCATGATCATAAATTCTTGAAATGCAATAGGAGCATCGCTGTGAGAACCTCCATTGATAATATTCATCATAGGAACTGGCAACGTATTTGCAGAAACACCACCTACATAACGATATAATGGCATACCTAATTCATTGGCAGCAGCTTTTGCAACAGCCAAGGAAACACCCAAAATAGCATTTGCACCAAGTTTGGATTTATTTTTAGTTCCATCTAGATCAATCATCATTTGATCGATTTGATTCTGTTCAAAAACAGACGTCCCCATCAATTCTTGAGCAATTATAGAGTTAACATTATCCACTGCTTTCATCACACCTTTTCCCATGTAATCTTTTCCGCCATCACGGAGTTCAACAGCCTCATGTTCGCCAGTTGAAGCACCAGAAGGCACCGCTGCACGACCCATAACTCCATTTTCAGTAACTACATCTACTTCAATAGTAGGATTACCTCGTGAATCTAAAATTTGTCTTGCATGAATATTGATGATAATGCTCATTCTATAAGGGTTTTAAATTGTTATTAATTTGATAGCTAATTTACGAAATTGTTCACCCATTCATTGCAGATGCATTTCAGAATTACAATTAAAATTGACTATAATGTTTTCGTTATGAAAAAACCTCAAGAAAATTGAAATTTTCTTGAGGTTTCTTTATCAATGATTCTTGATATTCTCGATAAATTGATCAAATAAATACGAGGCATCATGTGGTCCAGGACTAGCTTCTGGATGATATTGAACTGAAAATACATTTTTGCTTATCATTCTCATACCAGCCACAGTGTTATCGTTTAAATGATTATGCGTAATCTCTATACCGGGATGCTTTTCGGTTTCTTCTCTATTAATGGCAAAACCATGATTTTGTGATGTTATTTCTCCTTTTCCGGTAATGAGGTTTTTAACGGGGTGATTGATGCCTCTATGACCATTTTTCATTTTATAGGTAGAAATACCATTCGCCAACCCAATGATTTGATGTCCAAGACAAATTCCGAATAAAGGTAGGTTTCGTTCAATCACTTCTTTAGCCAAAGAAATGGCACCTGTTAAAGGTTCTGGGTCTCCAGGACCATTCGAAATAAAAAAGCCATGAGGTTTAAACTCATTCATCTCCGCAAATGTAGCATCGTAAGGAAATACTTTGATGTACACATTGCGCTTGGCAAAGTTGCGAAGGATATTTTTTTTGATTCCTAAATCTAATGCCGAAATCCGGTAAGTAGCATTTTCGTTTCCGACAAAATAAGGCTCTTTCGTGCTCACTTTAGAAGCCAATTCCAAACCATTCATTTCAGGAACTTCAGCTAATTGACTTTTTAATTTTTCAATATTTTCCACTTCCGTAGAAATAACAGCATTCATAGCTCCATTCTCTCTTATATAACTCACCAAAGCTCTTGTATCTACATCAGATATGGCCAACAAATTATTTTTTTCAAAAAACTCCTTCAAAGAAGCGTCTGCAGCAGGCCTAGAATAATTAAAACTGAAATTTTTACAAATTAAACCAGCAATTTTGATGGAATCGGATTCCACTTCTTCCCTCAAGGTCCCATAATTACCTATGTGAGCATTTGTAGCGACCATTAACTGACCATAATATGATGGATCCGTAAAAATTTCCTGATAACCTGTAGTACCAGTATTGAAACATACTTCCCCAAAGGCAGAGCCTTCTTTTCCTATTGATTTACCGTGAAAAATAGTTCCATCTGCTAGAAGAATGATGGCTTTTTGTCTTTTATTGTATTTCATTTTCAAGAAAGGTTTTGCAAAATTGCATAAAAAAAAGGATAAACTAAAATGTTTATCCTTTTTATATTTATAAATGATGCTTCATTTATTCTTCTTCTCCGCTCTTATCTTCAGATTTAGCTGGAGCTTCTGGAGCTTTTTCAGCTTTAGTCTCAACTTCTGGAGTTGTAACCGCTGTGTCATCAGATTTTTTTGAACGACTTCTACGAGTAGATTTCTTTTTAGGTTGCTTATCAGCATTGTATAGATCGTTGAAATCAACTAGTTCTATCATTGCCATATCAGCATTATCACCCAATCGGTTACCCAATTTGATAATACGAGTATAACCACCTGGACGGTCACCAACTTTCGGTGCCACATCTCTGAACAATTCTGCTACAGCTTGTTTTTGTCTCAAGCGAGAGAAAACAATACGTCTGTTGTGAGTAGTATCCTCTTTTGATTTTGTAATCATAGGCTCCACAAATTGTTTCAAAGCTTTTGCTTTTGCAACGGTTGTGTTGATGCGTTTGTGCTCAATCAATGAACAAGCCATATTAGCCAACATTGATTTTCTGTGAGCAGTTTTACGACCTAAATGGTTAATTTTTTTTCCGTGTCTCATGACGTTTTGTTTTAATCATCATCTTGCATCAACCCACTTTGGGGAGCAAAATATGATGTATTATTAATCTTTATCTAATTTATATTTGCTTAAATCCATTCCGAAGTTCAATCCTTTAACGTTTACAAGCTCTTCAAGCTCTGTCAAAGATTTTTTACCAAAGTTTCTGAATTTCATTAAATCATTTTTGTTAAATGACACCAAATCTCCAAGGGTATCAACTTCCGCAGCTTTCAAGCAGTTCAATGCACGTACAGACAAGTCCATATCAACCAATTTGGTTTTTAATAATTGTCTCATGTGAAGTGATTCTTCATCATAAGTTTCTGTCTGTGCAATTTCATCAGCCTCTAAAGTGATGCGCTCATCAGAAAACAACATAAAGTGGTGAATCAAAATTTTTGCTGCTTCAGTTAAAGCTTCTTTTGGATGTATTGATCCATCAGTGATAATTTCAAAAACCAATTTTTCGTAGTCAGTTTTTTGCTCCACACGGAAGTTTTCAATACTATATTTTACATTCTTTATTGGAGTGTAAATAGAGTCAGTAAAGATAGTTCCCATTGGTGCCGAAGCTTTTTTATTTTCTTCAGCTGGAACGTAACCTCTACCTTTTTCAATAGTAAGCTCCATATTGATGCTTACTTTAGAATCCAAATTACAGATTACCAAGTCTTTATTCAATACTTGGAAACCAGAGATGAATTTTTGGAAATCACCTGCAGTAATTTGATTTTGTCCTGAAATTGACATTGTAACTGTTTCATTATCAATCTCATCTATTTGACGTTTGAAGTTAACTTGCTTCAAATTCAAAATGATTTCAGTAACATCTTCCACAACACCAGCAATCGTTGAGAATTCGTGGTCTACACCTTCGATTCTAACTGATGTGATTGCGAAACCTTCCAAAGAAGATAACAAAACTCTTCTTAAAGCATTTCCTACTGTTAATCCATAACCTGGCTCAAGTGGTCTAAATTCAAACTTCCCTTCAAAAGGAGTTGAATCGATCATAATTACTTTGTCAGGTTTCTGAAAATTTAATATTGCCATATTTTTCTTCGTTTTGATTGTTATTTAGTTGCGCGATTTACCGCTTGAAGAAGTGCGATATCTCCTTTGGCCAAATACCAATATAATTAAATTATTATTTAGAGTATAACTCGACGATAAACTGTTCGTTGATGTTTTCTGGAATCTGAACTCTAGCAGGAACAGAAACATAAGTCCCCTCTTTAGTATCGTTATTCCAAGTCATCCATTCGTACACATTGTTTGAATTTGCCAATGCATTTTGGATGGTTTCAAGAGATTTAGACTTTTCTCTTACAGCTACTTTGTCTCCAGCTTTTAATTGGTAAGATGGAATGTTAACGATTTCACCATTTACAGTAATGTGTCTGTGAGAAACCAATTGACGAGCACCACTTCTTGAAGTTGATAATCCCAATCTGTAAACCACGTTATCTAAACGAGATTCACACAATTGCAACAACACCTCACCGGTAATACCTTGCGCAGCAGTTGCTTTTTTAAACATATTTCTGAATTGACGCTCTAAAATACCATAAGTGTATTTTGCTTTCTGCTTTTCCATCAACTGGATAGCATATTCAGATTGTTTTCCACGACGCTTGTTAGCACCGTGTTGACCTGGAGGATAGTTTCTTTTTTCGAAAGCTTTGTCATCTCCATAGATAGCTTCGCCAAATTTTCGAGCTATTTTAGTTTTAGGACCAGTATATCTTGCCATTTTAAATTTTTGTTTTGGGAGTGGTTATGAATTAAGGTCTTAATCTTATCCTTCGATACCCGTTGATCTCCCGTTAATACTTGTTTATTTTTTCGGTTTGCAAATTTACAATAAAAAAAGTTAATACCAACTATCTTAAATAGCTGATATTAACCTTTTAAAAAATAAATTATACTCTTCTACGTTTTGGAGGACGACATCCATTGTGTGGCAATGGAGTAACATCGATAATTTCTGTTACTTCAATACCTGAATTGTGGATAGAACGAATAGCAGATTCTCTACCATTTCCTGGTCCTTTAACGAATACTTTTACTTTTTTAAGTCCTGCTTCTCTTGCTACAGCAGATGCATCTTCTGCAGCTAATTGAGCAGCATAAGGAGTGTTCTTTTTAGAACCTCTGAAGCCCATTTTACCAGCAGATGACCATGCTACAACATCTCCCTTTTTATTGGTTAAAGAAATGATGATGTTATTGAATGAAGCTGCAATATGTGCCTCACCAACAGAGTCAACAACGACTTTACGTTTTTTAACTTTAGTACTTGCCTTTGCCATAATTTTAGTTTGTTGTTAGTTTTTAGTTGTTAGAATCCTAGACTTTTACATTTCAGGCAGATTCATCTAACATCCAATTACTAATGACTTATGTCTTGTTATTATTTAGTTACTTTTTTCTTGTTAGCAACTGTTTTTCTTCTACCTTTTCTGGTTCTAGAGTTGTTTTTGGTACGTTGACCTCTCAAAGGAAGTCCAGCTCTATGACGAATACCTCTGTAACATCCGATGTCCATCAAACGCTTGATGTTTAATTGGATTTCTGAACGCAATTCACCTTCAATTGTAAAAGAACTTACAGCCTCACGAATATTACTGATTTCGTCGTCTGTCCAGTCTTGAACTTTAGTGTTTTCATCAACTTTAGCTGTTGCTAAAATTTCTTGAGCTCTACTCTTACCTATACCGTAAATATAGGTCAATGCGATAACGCCTCTTTTCTGTTTTGGTATATCTACACCTGCAATTCTTGCCATAATTAACCTTGTCTTTGTTTGAATCTAGGATTCTTTTTGTTAATGACGTAAAGTCTTCCTTTTCGACGTACCAATTTGCAATCGGCACTTCTTTTTTTCACTGATGCTCTTACTTTCATTGTAATTAGTATCTATAAGTTATGCGAGCCTTTGTTAAATCATAAGGACTCATTTCCAATTTTACTTTGTCTCCTGGTAATAATTTGATATAGTGCATACGCATTTTACCAGAGATATGCGCAGTCACGATGTGACCATTTTCGAGTTCAACACGAAACATTGCATTTGACAATGCCTCGATAATTGTTCCGTCTTGTTCTATTGCTGATTGTTTTGCCATAATATTAAGCTACTGCTTTTCTATTTTTACCGGTTTTCATCAATCCATCATAGTGTTTGTTCAACAAGTAAGAATTCACTTGTTGCATAGTGTCTATCGCAACTCCAACCATAATTAATAGAGAAGTTCCTCCAAAGAACAATGCCCAACCTTGTTGTGTACCCATAATCTGAACTACAATTGCAGGGAACACAGCAATCAATGCCAAGAATATAGAACCTGGTAAGGTGATTTGAGACATTATCTTATCCAGATATTCAGACGTTTCGGTTCCTGGCCTGATACCTGGAATAAATCCTCCACTACGTTTTAGATCATCTGCCATTTTATTGGTAGGAACCGTAATAGCTGTATAAAAGTATGTGAATATTATGATTAATAAAGCAAACACAACGTTATACCAAAATCCGAAAATATTTGAGAATTCAGCCTGCATCCATTGCCCTGCATCACTTGTTCCAAATGATTTTCCAATCAAGCTTGGCACGAACATTATTGCTTGAGCGAAGATAATTGGCATTACACCCGAAGCATTCAATTTCAACGGTAAAAACTGACGTGAACCAAATACATTCTTCTCGTATCCACCAGATGCAGTACGGCGTGCGTACTGAACAGCAATTTTACGTACTGCCATAACAAGCATAACTGAACCAAGAATGATTAGCATCCATACTACAAGTTCAATTAAGATCATCATCAAACCACCATTACCACCACCACTAATTCTAGATGCATAATTTTGAACAAAAGCTGCTGGCATACGCGCAATTATACCAACCATAATCAATAATGAGATACCATTACCAATTCCTTTGTCTGTGATTTTTTCACCAAGCCACATTGCAAAAATAGTTCCAGTTACCAATATAATCACTGATGACACATAGAACATAGTTCCTGTACCAAGCAAGAATGCACTTGTTGGAATTCCTAATGCTGGTAAACTAGCCAAATACCCAGGTGCCTGAACCAAGCAGATAGCAATGGTTAACCAACGCGTAATCTGATTGATTTTTTTACGGCCACTCTCTCCATCCTTTTGTAGTTTTTGAAGATATGGAATTGCTATTCCCATCAATTGAACTACGATGGATGCAGAAATGTATGGCATAATACCTAATGCAAATACTGAAGCATTCGCGAAAGCACCACCAGTAAAAGCATTCAGTAAGCCCAAAATACCCTGGTCAGTACTATCCTGCAATCCTCCAAGTTGAGTTGCATCAATACCTGGCAAAACCACTTGGGCTCCGAAACGGTAAACCAAAAGCAAACCAAGCGTAAGCACGATTCTGTCTTTCAGTTCCGTAATTTTCCAAACATTTTTTAAAGTCTCTATAAATTTCATCCTATAAAGTCTTATAAAGTTACAGCTTCTCCTCCTGCAGCCTCAATGGCAGCTTTTGCAGAAGCAGTAAATTTATGAGCAGTTACTTTTAATTTTGATTTCAACTCACCACGGCCCAAAATCTTAACCAAATCATTTTTGGTTGCCAATCGTAAATCCACAAGTGTAGCAAAATCAACTGAATCCTTAATTTGTTTATCATCCACCAATTTTTGCAATGTATCAAGATTAACACCTTGGTACTCCACTCTATTGATGTTTTTGAATCCAAATTTAGGCACACGTCTTTGAAGCGGCATCTGACCACCTTCAAATCCAACTTTTTTAGAGTACCCAGAACGAGATTTTGCTCCTTTGTGACCACGTGTAGCAGTACCACCTTTACCAGAACCTTGTCCTCTACCTACTCTTTTGCCTTGATTTTTTACTGACCCTTCAGCCGGTTTTAAATTACTTAAATCCATTACTTATGCTGTATTATTTTGTCTCTTCAACAGAAACTAAATGTTGAACTTTATTGATCATTCCAAGAATACTTGGAGTGTTATCGTGCACAACTGTTTGGTTCATTTTACGCAAACCTAAAGACTCCAAAGTTCTTTTTTGGGTTGCTGTACGCTTGATATCACTTTTTACTTTTGTTACTTTAATCTTTCCCATTGTCGTATAGATTAACCGTTAAATACTTTTTGAAGTGAAATTCCTCTGTCTTTAGCAACAGTATTGGCATCTCTCAACTGCAACAAAGCATCAAAAGTAGCTTTTACCACGTTGTGAGGATTTGAAGAACCTTGAGATTTCGACAATACGTCGTGCACTCCTACAGCTTCCAAAACTGTTCTTACTGCTCCACCAGCAATAACACCTGTACCAGCCGCTGCAGGAATGATGTTAACTCTTGCTCCACCAAATTTTCCTTTTTGCTCGTGCGGCAAGGTTTTCTTGATGATAGGAATTCTTACCAAATTTTTCTTGGCATCTTCAATAGCTTTAGCGATAGCTGTAGCAACGTCTTTAGATTTTCCAAGACCATGACCAACAACACCTGCTTCGTCTCCAACCACTACAATAGCAGAAAAACCGAATGCTCTACCACCTTTTGTAACTTTAGTAACTCTTTGAACACCAACTAAACGATCTTTAAGATCTAATCCACTTGGTTTTACTAATTCTGCGTTTTTATATTTTTGATACATAATGTCTTAAAATTTAAGTCCGCCTTCTCTAGCGCCTTCTGCTAATGATTTAACTCTACCGTGATACTGATAACCACCTCTATCGAAAGCGATAGTTTCCACACCTGCTTTTAAAGCTTTTTCAGCGATTGATTTACCAACCATCGTTGCAATCTCTGATTTTGTTCCTTTTGCAGAACTGATGTCTTTGTCTCTTGAAGATGCAGCAATAAGAGTTTTACCAGTTACATCATCTATAATTTGAGCATAGATTTCCTTGTTACTTCTGAAGACAGCTAAACGTGGTCTAGATTCTGTACCAGAAACAACTTTACGGATTCTGCTTTTTATTCTTAATCTCTTTTGATTTTTTGTCAATGCCATAACTAATACTATTAAGCTGATTTACCTGCTTTTCTTCTTAATTCTTCACCTACAAACTTGATACCTTTTCCTTTGTAAGGCTCTGGTTTTCTGAAACCGCGAATTTTCGCTGCAACTTGACCAACCAATTGTTTGTCGTGAGATGTTAACTTTACTATTGGATTTTTACCTTTTTCAGTAATCGTTTCAACTTTTACTTCTGGTGCAATATCCATCACAATATTATGTGAAAAACCTAATGCTAAATCCAATTTTTGACCTTGGTTAGTAGCTCTATAACCTACACCAACCAATTCCAATTCTTTGGTCCAACCACTTGAAACACCATCGATCATATTCTTAATCAAAGCTCTGTACAGACCGTGTTTAGCTTTATCTTCTTTATTGTCAGATGGACGAGTAACCAATACATTACCATCTTCAACTGTAATATCAACGTTAGAAAAATCTTGGCTCAATTCACCAAGTTTTCCTTTTACAGTGATTACATTATCTTTAACGTCTATTGTAACTCCTTGAGGGACAGCTACGGGATTTTTTCCTATTCTTGACATATCTTCCTCCTTTTAGTAAACGTAACACAATAATTCGCCACCAACATTCTCTTTGTGAGCTTGCTTTCCTGTCATAACACCGTGAGATGTAGACACGATTGCAATACCAAGTCCATTAAGGATTCTTGGCATTTCGCTAGCGCTTGCATATTTACGCAAACCTGGTTTACTTAATCTTTGAATTTTTCTGATGACAGGCTCTTTTGTTTCCTTATTGTACTTAAGAGCTATTTTGATAGTTCCTTGTACTGTTGAATCATCAAATTTGTAACTTAAAATATATCCTTGATCGAATAATATTTTAGTGATTTCTTTTTTTAGATTAGATGCAGGAATTTCAACCACTCTGTGGTTTGCCTTTACTGCATTTCTAACTCTCGTTAGATAATCTGCAATTGGATCTGTATTCATTTATAAAAATTTGCGGACGTGGTTTTTGGTTCTTTCCCAAACCTTCATCCAGTTAAACTCGATTTAAATTTTTACCAAGAAGCTTTTCTTACTCCTGGTATCAATCCTTGATTTGCCATTTCACGCAACAAAACACGAGAGATTCCGAAGGTACGTACGTAACCTCTAGGTCTTCCTGTTAATTTGCAACGATTGTGTAAACGTACAGGTGATGCATTTCTCGGTAATTTTTGTAATGCTTCATAATCACCAGCTTCTTTCAAAGCTTTGCGTTTTGCAGCATACTTATCTACCATTTTTTGTCTTTTCACCTCACGGGCTTTCATTGATTCTTTAGCCATATCTTAATTCTTTTGAAAAGGTAATCCTAATTCTGTTAATAACGATTTTGCTTCTTTATCTGTTTCAGCAGATGTTACAAATGAAATATCCATTCCGGAAATGCTATTAACTTTATCGATATCAATTTCTGGGAAAATGATTTGCTCGGTAACACCTAAAGTGTAGTTACCTCTACCATCAAAACCAGTTGCTTTGATTCCGTTAAAATCTCTTACTCGCGGCAATGCAGATGTAACCAAACGGTCCAAAAATTCATACATTCTCTCACCTCTTAAGGTTACACGAGCTCCAATAGGCATACCTTTACGTAATTTGAACGTTGCGATATCTTTTTTGGAAACTGTAGCAACTGCTTTTTGACCAGAAATTTTGGTCAATTCTTCAACTGCGTGGTCTACCAATTTTTTATCAGCAACTGCAGCACCTACACCTTTAGAAATTACTATTTTCTTAAGTTTAGGAACTTGCATTACGTTATTGTACCCGAATTCTTCTGTAAGAGCAGACACTACTTTGTCTTTGTACTCTTGTTTTAATCTTGGAGTGTAAGCCATAACTAAATTACTTCATTTGATTTTTTGGAAAATCTCACTTTTTTATCGCCTTCCATTCTGTAACCAACTCTTGTTGTTTCACCTTTTTTTGTCAAAAGTGAAAGGTTAGAAACATGAATAGCTGCTTCTTTTTCTACAATACCTCCTTGAGGGTTTTGTGCACTGGGTTTTGTATGTTTCTTAACCATGTTCACACCTTCAACGATTGCTTTGTTCTTATCTTTCAAGATCTTTACAACTTTGCCTTCAGAACCTTTGTGGTCACCAGCAATAACTTGTACAGTATCTCCTGATTTAATTTTAAACTTTGTCATCTTATTAGTCATTAAAGCACTTCAGGTGCCAATGATACAATTTTCATGAATTGTTTATCACGAAGTTCTCTTGCAACAGGTCCGAAAACACGAGTACCTCTCATTTCACCTTGTGGGTTTAAAAGGACACAAGCGTTATCATCAAAACGGATATAAGAACCGTCTGGACGTCTAACCTCTTTTACAGTACGTACAACAACAGCTGTAGAAACAGCTCCTTTTTTAACGTTACCGTTAGGTGTTGCATCTTTTACTGACACAACGATCTTGTCACCTACAGAAGCATATCTTCTGTTGGTTCCGCCTAACACACGGATGGTCAAAACTTCTTTTGCTCCTGTGTTATCAGCTACCTTTAATCTTGATTCTTGTTGTAACATAATTACTTCGCTCTTTCAATTATTTCTACTAATCTCCAACATTTGGACTTACTCAAAGGTCTTGTTTCCATGATCTTTACAGTATCACCAATATTACAGTCGTTTGTTTCGTCGTGTGCAACGTATTTCTTCGTTTTTAACACGAATTTTCCATACATAGGGTGTTTTACTTTCTTAACTTCAGAAACCACGATTGATTTCATCATTTTGTTACTTGTAACAACTCCTATACGTTCTTTTCTTAAATTTCTTTTTTCCATCTTTCAGCGGAATACAAATTATTGTACTTCTCTTTTGGTTAATTCGGTTGCCAATCTAGCTACGTTACGTCTTACTGTGCGTAATTGGATTGGGTTTTCTAAAGGAGAAATTGCATGAGCCAATTTAAGGTCAGCATAATTCTTTTTAGTCTCTCCCAATTTTTCTTGCAATTCAGCTGTAGAAAGCTGTGTAATTTCTGCTTGCTTCATAATATCTAAATATTAAGCTTCGTAGTCTCTTGCTACGAGGAATTTTGTTTTAACTGGTAATTTTTGTGCTGCTAGACGCAATGCTTCTTTAGCAACTTCTAAAGGCACACCACCAACTTCAAACATAACTCTACCAGGTTTAACTACCGCTACCCAATACTCCACTGCACCTTTTCCTTTACCCATACGTACTTCAAGAGGTTTCTTTGTGATAGGCTTGTCTGGAAATATTTTGATCCATAACTGACCTTCTCTTTTCATATAACGGGTTGCGGCGATACGTGCTGCTTCGATTTGACGAGATGTTATAAACATTCCTGTTTCGTGTACCGATTTGATACCGAACATTCCATTAGAAAGGGTGTGGCCTCTTTCGGCATTTCCTTTCATGCGGCCTTTCTGCTGCTTGCGGAATTTTGTCTTTTTAGGTTGTAACATTTTTCTTTGTCTTTAAAAATTACTTTCTGCGACGAGCTTTGTTGTTGCCACCGCGTTTTGGTGAATCAGAATTTTTACCTCCTTGTTTTTTGGACAAGCCAACCAAAGGAGACAATTCTCTTTTACCATAAACCTCGCCTTTCATGATCCATACTTTGACACCCAATCTACCGTAAGTAGTGTGTGCCTCAACCAAAGCATAGTCAATGTCGGCTCTAAATGTTGATAATGGAATACGTCCTTCTTTGTAGTGCTCGTTACGTGCCATCTCTGCACCATTTAAACGACCACTGATTTGAACCTTGATACCTTCAGCATTCATACGCATTGTTGCAGCAATTGCCATTTTTATGGCTCTTCTGTAAGAAATACGATTCTCAATTTGACGAGCAATGCTAGACGCAACTAAAAATGCATCTAATTCTGGTCTCTTGATTTCGAAGATATTCAATTGAACTTCCTTATCAGTAATTTTCTTAAGCTCTTCTTTCAACTTGTCTACCTCTTGACCACCTTTCCCGATAATGATACCAGGTCTAGCAGTAGTGATAGTAACGGTTACAAGTTTAAGCGTACGCTCAATAATTACTCTAGACACACTAGCTTTTGATAGACGAGCGTGAACGTATTTTCTAATCTTGTCGTCTTCGGCAAGTTTATCACCATAATCATTTCCGCCATACCAGTTAGATTCCCATCCTCTGATAATTCCTAAACGATTTCCGATTGGATTTGTCTTTTGTCCCATATCTCTATTTAAGCTTGTGTGTTATTTTTAGCACCAATCACAACTGTTACGTGATTGGAACGTTTTCTAATTCTGTGTGCACGACCTTGTGGTGCTGGACGCAATCTTTTCAACATTGCTCCACCATCAACTCTGATCTCTTGAACGAATAAACCTGCATCCTCTACGTTTGCGCCTTCGTTTTTAGCTTCCCAGTTTGCAATGGCTGACAACACTAATTTCTCTAAACGACGAGATGCTTCCTTTTGGCTAAACTTAAGTATGTTAAGAGCCATTTCAGCTTCTTGACCTCTTACCAAGTCAGCTACCAAACGCATCTTTCTTGGTGAGGTAGGACAATTATTAAGTTTTGCAAAAGCGATGTGCTTTTTCTCTTCCTTAATAGCGTCTGCCATTTGTTTTTTACGACTTCCCATAGCTCTACTTATTTTTTACCTTTGTTTTTAGCACCAGCGTGACCTCTAAAAGATCGTGTCGGTGAAAATTCTCCTAACTTATGACCTACCATGTTTTCAGTCACATAAACTGGAACAAATTGACGACCATTGTGTACTGCAATTGTTTGTCCAACAAAATCTGGAGAAATCATTGAGGCTCTAGACCACGTTTTGATAACTGTTTTCTTGTTAGAAGCTACATTTTCAGCAACTTTTTTGTCTAATTTATAATGGATGTAAGGTCCTTTTTTTAATGAACGTGCCATATTATCTCAATTATTTCTTTCTACGTTCTACAATATACTTATTACTAGCTTTGGTTTTAGTACGTGTTCTATAACCTTTAGCTGGAATACCTTTTCTAGATCTTGGATGACCACCAGAAGCACGTCCTTCACCACCACCCATTGGGTGATCGACAGGGTTCATAACTACTGGTCTAGTGCGAGGTCTTCTACCTAACCATCTTGTTCTACCTGCTTTACCAGATACTATCAATTGGTGGTCAGAGTTAGAAACAACTCCTATAGTAGCCATACAATCTACCAAAATCAAACGTGTTTCACCTGATGGTAATTTTACAGTAGCAAACTTACCATCTCTTGCCATCAATTGCGCAAATGCACCAGCACTTCTAGCCATGATTGCTCCTTGACCAGGACGCAACTCGATACAAGAAATAATTGTACCTAATGGAACTTGACTCAAAGGCATAGCATTACCAATTTCTGGTGTTGCTCCTTCTCCAGAAACCACATTTTGTCCCACTTGCAATCCGTTTTGGGCAATGATGTAACGCTTCTCACCATCTTGATAGTTTAGTAAAGCGATAAATGCTGTTCTGTTTGGATCGTATTCGATTGAAGCAACTTCCGCTGGAATTCCAGTTTTGTTACGTTTGAAATCGATAATACGATATTTTCTCTTGTGACCACCACCAATGTAGCGCATGGTCATTTTTCCTTGACTGTTTCTACCACCAGACTTTTTGTTCGGAGCTAATAAACTTTTCTCCGGCTTATCAGTAGTAATGGCGTCAAACCCATTTACTACTCTAAAACGCTGTGCTGATGTGATCGGCTTTAATTTTCTTACTGACATTTTTGTCTAATTACATGTTAGTGTATAAATCAATAGATTCACCTTCCGCCAGTTGTACCATCGCCTTTTTAACAGCATTGGTTTTACCATGTTGAATACCCGTTTTTGTGTAACGAGATTTTCTATCTGGACGGACATTTATAGTACGAACTTTTTCAACAGAAACACCATAAGCAGCTTCAACTGCTTTTTTGATTTCTACCTTGTTCGCCTTTGTGTTCACTTCGAAGCTATAACAGTTGTTCAACTCGCTATTAGCTGTCGCTTTTTCAGTGATGATAGGTTTAATTAAGATACTCATGGTTTCCTTATTTACTTAAATTCGATTCAATTCCTTCTAAAGAACTCTCTAAAAGAACTAATTTGTTTGCATTTAAAATTTTGTAAGTATTTAATTCTGAATTTGTTACGACTTCAGAACCCACAAAATTACGGGAAGACAAATATACATTTTTATTTGAAGCACCCAACACAAACAAAGATTTTTTATCCTCTATACCCAATGCCTTCAATACATTAGTAAAGTTTTTTGTCTTTGGAGTGTCAAAATTGAAGTCTTCCATAACTACGATAGACTCGTCATTGGCCTTCATTGTCAACGCTGACTTACGAGCCAAACGCTTCAAGTTTTTGTTCAATTTGAAACTGTAATCTTTAGGTCTTGGTCCGAACATGCGTCCTCCACCTTTGAAAACACCAGACTTGATACTACCAGCACGGGCTGTACCAGTACCTTTTTGCTTTTTGATCTTACGAGTACTACCAGCAATCTCACTTCTTTCTTTAGACTTGTGAGTTCCCTGTCTTTGGTTTGCCAAATATTGTTTAACATCCAAATAGACAGCATGGTTGTTAGGCTCTATAGCGAACACATCTTTAGAAAGTTCAACCTTTCTACCTGTGTCTTTTCCGTTTATATCTACAACTGCTACTTTCATTATTTCTCAATGATTACATAAGAGTTTTTGTGACCAGGAACACATCCTTTAACCACTAGCAAGTTCTTTTCAGGAACCACTTTGTAAACTCTTAAATTTTCAACTTTCACTCTTTCGCCACCCATTCTTCCGGCCATTTTCATTCCTTTGAATACTCTCGCAGGATATGAAGCTGCACCGACAGAACCAGGAGCTCTTAAACGATTGTGTTGACCATGTGTTGATTGACCAACTCCACCAAAACCATGACGTTTTACAACACCTTGGAATCCTTTACCTTTAGAAATACCAGCAATATCAACAAATTCACCTTCGATGAAATGTTCTACTGTGATGGCATCACCTAATTTGTAATTTGCTTCAAATCCTTGGAATTCTGCGACTTTAGTTTTGACAGTCGTACCAGCTTTCTTTGCATGACCTGCTTCAGCTTTGTTGGTGCTTTTGTCTCTCTTGTCATCGAAACCAAGTTGAAGAGCACTATACCCGTCAACCTCTTCGGTTCTGACTTGGGTAACGATACATGGACCTGCTTCAATAACGGTACAAGGAATGTTTTTTCCGTTCTCGTCATAAATGCTGGTCATACCGATTTTTTTTCCAATTAACCCAGACATATTTATTAATTATTAATTATTACTATTCTATTTATTAAAATTCAAGGCTGAAAAATACGTTTCAGCCTCGAATTGTATTTTTACCGTTTTTCCTTCGCTCGCAGCTCGGGACATGTAATTTCCTTTTTACAGGAATAAGTGATTACACTTTAATCTCTACTTCTACACCACTTGGCAATTCAAGCTTCATCAAAGCATCAATAGTTTTTGATGAAGAGCTGTAGATGTCAAGAAGTCTTTTGTAAGAACTTAATTGAAACTGCTCTCTAGCTTTCTTGTTTACGTGTGGAGAACGTAGTACAGTGAAAATCTTTTTATTGGTAGGTAAAGGAATTGGGCCAGTCACAACTGCTCCAGTACTTTTTACCGTTTTAACAATCTTATCAGCAGATTTATCTACCAAATTGTGATCGTATGATTTTAATTTTATTCTGATTTTTTGACTCATTTTCTTAAAATTTAAGCTTCAACGCCTTTAGCAGCCTTAATAACTTCTTCAGATATGTTAGAAGGAGTTTCTGCGTAATGTGAAAATTCCATAGTTGATGTTGCTCTACCTGAAGAAAGTGTACGTAACGAAGTTACATATCCAAACATTTCAGATAATGGCACATGTGCCTTTACAACTTTTGAACCTGCTCTGTCACCCATGTCATTTACTTGACCACGACGACGGTTAAGGTCACCTACAATATCTCCCATGTTTTCTTCAGGAGTTAACACTTCTAATTTCATGATTGGCTCCATGATTACAGCTTTTGCAGCTTTTGCAGCAGCTTTAAATCCAAGCTTTGCAGCCAATTCGAATGATAATTGATCAGAATCCACATCGTGGTAAGACCCATCAGTCAAAGTTACTTTCATGGCATCAACCTCATATCCTGCTAAAGGACCGTTAACCATTGCCATTTTGAAACCTTTCTCGATTGAAGGGATAAATTCTTTTGGAACGTTACCACCTTTTATTTCAGAAACAAACTCTAAACCAGTCTTTCCTTCTTCAGCAGGCTCCAAAGTAAATACAATGTCAGCAAATTTACCACGACCACCAGATTGTTTCTTGTAAACTTCTCTGTGTTGAGCCGATCTTGTAATAGCTTCTTTGTACTCCACTTGTGGCTGACCTTGGTTTACTTCAACTTTGAACTCACGACGCAAACGGTCAACGATAATGTCCAAGTGAAGTTCACCCATACCAGAAATAATCGTTTGTCCAGAAGCCTCATCAGTTCTAACTGTGAATGTAGGATCTTCTTCAGCCAATTTAGCCAAAGACATACCCAATTTATCAACGTCAGCTTTTGTTTTAGGCTCTACAGCAATACCAATTACTGGATCTGGGAAGTTCATACTTTCCAATACGATAGGGCTTTTTTCAGCCGACAATGTATCACCAGTTTTAATATCTTTAAATCCAACCGCAGCTCCAATATCACCAGCCTCGATAAAATCAATAGCATTTTGCTTGTTAGCGTGCATTTGGTAGATACGAGAGATACGCTCTTTGTTACCTGAACGATTGTTCAACACATAAGAACCAGCATCTAAACGACCAGAATATGCACGGAAGAAAGCCAAACGACCAACATAAGGGTCTGTAGCAATCTTAAATGCCAATGCTGAAAATGGCTCGCTTACTGAAGGTTTTCTCTTCTCTTCTAATTCAGTATCAGGATTGATACCTACAATCGCCTCTTTATCCAAAGGTGAAGGCAAGTAACGACATACTGCATCTAACAAGAACTGCACACCTTTATTTTTGAAAGAAGAACCACATATCATAGGAATGATAGCCATATCCATAACAGCCGCTCTTAATGCAGCATGAATTTCCTCTTCCGTAATTGAATCTTCATCTTCCATGAATTTTTCAAGAAGACTTTCATCGTATGTTGCAACTTCTTCAATTAACTTGGCTCTATATTCTTTAGCCTCAGCCTTCAAATCATCTGGAATCTCAATGACATCAAATGTAGCTCCTAATGTATCTTCGTGCCAAACAATAGCTCTATTTTTAACCAAATCAACAACGCCTTTAAAATCAGCTTCATCTCCGATAGGCAAAACAATAGGCACTGCGTTAGAGCCTAACATTTCTTTTACCTGCTTGTTAACCTCCATGAAGTTAGCACCTTGACGGTCCATTTTGTTAACAAAACCAATTCTCGGTACTTTATAGTTATCAGCTAATCTCCAGTTTGTTTCAGATTGAGGTTCAACACCATCCACAGCACTAAACAAGAAAACCAATCCATCCAATACACGAAGAGAGCGGTTTACTTCAACCGTAAAGTCAACGTGACCAGGAGTATCGATAATGTTAAAGTGATATGATTGTGAATCTGGAGTTGGTTCGCCGTTCAAACGAGGGAAAACCCAAGTACAAGTAGTAGCAGCCGATGTAATGGTGATACCTCTTTCTTGTTCTTGCTCCATCCAGTCCATAGTTGCTGCACCATCATGAACCTCACCAATTTTGTGAGATACACCAGTGTAGAACAATATACGCTCTGTAGTGGTTGTTTTTCCTGCATCAATATGAGCAGCAATACCTATATTTCTTGTAAATTTTAAATCTCTTGCCATCTTAAATTAAAATCTAAAGTGTGAGAATGCTTTATTAGCTTCTGCCATTTTGTGAGTATCCATACGCTTTTTAACTGCCGCACCTTCTTCTTTAGCCGCAGCCAAGATTTCAGCAGCAAGTTTTGCCGGCATAGATTTTTCATTTCTTTTACGCGAGTAGCTAATCAGCCATTTCATAGCTGTAGATACTTTACGGTCTGGACGAATTTGCATAGGGATTTGAAAAGTTGCCCCACCTACTCTACGGCTACGTACTTCTACGTGAGGCATAACATTAGACAATGCATCTTTCCATGTTTCCAAAGCTGTTTTTTCGTCATCAGTTTTCTTTGCTTCTACAATATCAATTGCATCATAGAATACTTTGAACGCTACTGACTTTTTACCATCCCACATCATCATGTTAACGAAACGAGTCACTAACTGATCGTTAAAACGTGGATCTGGCAAAAGCGGTCTTTTTTTCGCTGCTCTTTTTCTCATGTCTTCTTCTTAAAGTTTTTTAATTACTTTTTAGGGCGTTTTGCACCATATTTAGATCTACGTTGTGTTCTACCTGCAACACCTGCTGTGTCCAAAGCACCACGAACGATGTGATATCTAACTCCTGGCAAATCTTTTACCCTTCCACCTCTAACCAATACTATCGAGTGCTCTTGTAGATTGTGGCCCTCACCTGGGATGTAAGCGTTAACCTCGTTACCATTTGTTAACCTTACCCTTGCAACTTTACGCATTGCAGAGTTAGGTTTTTTAGGTGTAGTGGTGTAAACACGCGTACAAACCCCACGTCTTTGAGGACAAGAATCTAAAGCAGCCGATTTACTCTTCTTGGTTATTTTGGCTCTTCCTGTTCTTACTAATTGTGAAATTGTTGGCATATATTACTATATAAATTTATTTAATCCTCTATTTAGAGGGCTGCAAAGGTAGAAATTAATTTCAGTTTTTCAAATGGAAAATGATTAATTTTCAAAAGTTTATTTATTTATTTAACATTGGACATATTTTTGGCATCTAATTTCCGTTAGATTTGAAACTTCAACTGGCTTTATGCTTTTAAAAAGAATCATGTTGTTTGCGTTTTTAGGATTGACATCATTTTTGAAGAGTCAATCACAAACCTTGTATCTCAAAGCTCAAGGTGCAGATGAGAAACAAACACAAACTATAGATTCCCTCTATTACAAAAAATCCTTTTCTGACTTTTCTTCTTTAAATGAAGAAATTCAACTCATAAAAAAAAGACTGATCAATATCGGATACATTGAAACGGATATAGCCGAAGTAAATAAATTGAATGATTCTTCTTATCTAGCACAATTCGACCTTAAACAGCTATACAAGAAAATCCGATTGAATTTAAATGGACATGTAGACAAAAATGTTTTGAGGCTTCTTCAGATAGATACTAATAGAAATTATTTAGAGATTGAAGTAGCCGAATTGGAAAGCACGCTTGAAAAATTAAATTCAGAAATATCAAATCAAGTGGACCCTTTCTCTAGTTTACAATTAACAAACATCAAAAAGCTTGCAGACGGTTCATTACTAGCAGATGTATCGATATCTGAAAAGAAAGCGGCACGCACGATAGATTCTATCATAGTAAAAGGTTATGAAAAATTCCCAAAGGCATTTGTCATAAGATACCTAAAAATCCGTCGCAAGCAACCATTTAACCTTAAAACCATCAAGGACAAGACATCTGATCTAGAAAACCTCCAATTTTCCAATCAAATCAAAGAACCCGAAGTATTATTTACCAAAGATTCTACCTTATTATATATATATATTGAAAAACAAAGAAGCAATTCATTCGATGGCTTTTTAGGTTTTGGAACGAACACTGAAACCAACAAAATTGAATTCAATGGCTATTTGAACCTGAATCTCATCAACAATCTCAATTATGGCGAATCCTTGAGATTGATATATAAAAGTGATGAAAACGAGCAAAAAACATTCGACCTTAAAGCGAATTTACCCTATTTATTTGGCTCGCCCCTTGGTACAGAGTTCGGTTTAAATATTTTTAAAAGGGATTCTTCGTTCGTCACCGTATTTCAAAGTGCAAAGGTTCAATATCAAATAAACCCGAGAAATCTGATTTCTGTGGGAATCGATGCCACCACCTCGACAAGTTTACTTGACAACTCAACAAATTTTGTACAAGATTATAAATCTGTTTTTTACAACACAAACTATCAATATACCAAACGACAAAAATACGACAAGCTTTTTCCAATAAATCTGCAACTAGATATTTCATTTGGTTTTGGTAAAAGGACGGTAGCCGACTTAAATGAGGATCAAACAAAATTTGGATTAGACACCTACAAAATATTCAACTTAAATAATAAAAACAGCATCTATATGAGGCTTGCGGGAGCAATAATAAATTCCGACAGCTATTTTGAAAATGAATTATACAGATTTGGTGGAATCAACTCAATTCGAGGGTTCGAAGAAAATAGTCTTGCAGCAAACCTTTTCTCTGTATTAAATACCGAATATAGGTATAGGGTTAATAATTCTTTGTATGTCCACTCTATTTTGGATGCATCGTATTTTGAAAATCAAACTTTTGATGTCAAGGAAAAATTATTTGGATTTGGATTTGGATTTGGTCTCATTAACAAAGCAGGGCTTTTTAGATTTAACTATTCTAATGGAAAGACACAAAATCAATCTTTTAAACTTTCAGATTCAAAGATACATTTAAGTCTTACAGCCACCTTTTAGAATAAAAAATCACAAGTTTTTGAAATTTTAAGCAAATATTATTGTTTTATTAACTTTTTATTATGAATTTTGAAGCAGGCTAATTCAAATTAATTTAAATATGAAAACAAAGTTTAGTGGAATTTTAACGCTATTGCTAGCGTTTGTTGTGCAATTAACTTTTGCACAAGAAAAAATGATTTCAGGAACAGTGTCGGATGAATCCGGCTTACCTCTCCCTGGAGTCAACATTTTAGTTAAAGGAACAACAACAGGAACACAGACTGATTTTGATGGTAAATATTCCATCAGTGCGAAGTCTGGTGATGTATTATCTTTTAGCTATTTAGGTCTAAAATCCAAGGAAGTAACAGTCGGAGCTTCCAACACTGTCAATGTGACTATGGAAGAAGACACTGCGGTACTGGATGAGGTTGTAGTAACAGCTTTCGGTATTAAAAGAGAAAAAAGAGAAACAACCTATCAAACCCAACAAGTTGATGAAGAACTCCTGAATCAAGCGCAATCAACTAGAGCTGCAAGTGCTCTTGCAGGAAAGGTTGCTGGTTTGCAAATTAACGTCCAAAGCAATGGTGTCAATCCAAATACGCAAATAATCTTACGTGGTTTAAGATCCATTGGCCAGTCAAATGAGGCTTTAGTCGTAATTGATGGTTCTATCGCAAACATTGGCGCTTTTGATGATTTAAATCCAAATGACATTGAAAGCTTAAACGTTCTTAAGGGTGCAACTGCCGCTGCCATTTATGGTTCCGATGCGGCTAATGGTGCATTAATCGTTACAACTAAAAAAGGTAAATATGGTGAAGCCATCACAGTAGGTGTGAACACAACACTTACTTTTGAGGATGTTGCTTACATGCCAGATTTTCAAACTGAATATGGAACTGGTTGGCAAGGTGCTTATGACCCAATCGAAAACACCAACTGGGGTCCTCGATTTGATGGAACTATTAGACAGGTTGGTCCAACTTTTGCCGATGGCACTTTCCAAACTTTACCATATTCTCCTGTCAAAGATAATGCTCGTGATTTCTTCGAAAAAGGTTTGACTACTCAAAACACAGTTTATTTTAGTGGTGGTAACGATACAGGAAGTCTATACCTGTCATTTGGTAACCAAGATACAGATGGTATCATACCAAGTGATAAATATAAGCGTACTACCTTAAAAGCGAATGCGACTCAAAAATTAGGTAAGGTGGAACTTGCTTTGAATTCTTCTTTCTTTAGAGACGAAACTAATACCGTGGGGAACACTTTAGGTTCTCAAGACAGGACTTTATATTGGTTTATCCTTAACCAATCAGCCAATATTCCAATCTCAAGATATAAAGATTGGAGAAATGACTTATACTCTTCTCCTGATGGATATTACAATGGATACTATCAAAATCCATATTATATGGTAGATACAAGTAGAGATACTGATAAGACAAACCGTTTGACAGGAAACTTTAGTGCATCATGGGATGTATTGGATTGGTTGAATCTTACCGGAAGAATTGGGGGTAACTTTTTCGCAGGAACTGGTAAAGAATGGCGTGATGCCCAAACCTTTACAGATGAATACACTAGACCTTCCCCTAATACATCTTTTGTTAGAGATAGTGAATTTCAACGAACTGATTACACGTTTGACTTTTTAGCAAATGCAAACTTTAACATACTTCAGGATTTAACATTAAAGACAGTATTGGGTGCAAGTTCAAGAACTTTCCAATATCATGAAAGTAGAGTACAAGGGGATAACTTGTCTGTACCTGGATTATATGACCTTTCTAACGCACAATCAATTCAAGGTGGATTTGCTAGTGGAGCTTATGCAAATGATTTAGAGGAAAGACAATATGGTTATTTTGCAGATTTGACATTTGGCTATAAAAATTGGTTATTCTTGAATGCTTCTGGACGCTACGACTTTACATCTACTTTAAGACCAGAAGACAATAGCTACTTCTATCCTGCAATTGGTTTATCGGCGGTTTTAACAGATGCGTTTCCAGGCATAAAAAATAATGTTCTTAATTACGCAAAAGTTACCGTTAGTAACTCAACAGTTTATAATGATTTAGGAGCTGAAGACATTATAGAATCATTTACCGCGCCTTTAGGATTTCCTTTTGAAAATACCAGCGGTTTTGGATTGCAAAATGGATTCATTGATGCTAACATTAAAAAGGAAAAGATTAACACTACAGAGTTTGGTTTGAATTTAAGTTTCTTCAGTAACCGTTTAACTTTAGATGCTGCATATTATAAAACCATAACAACAGATAACATTGTAGCAACAACCACTCCGAATTCTTCTGGCGGTAATAGTTATTTAACAAACATTGGTGAACTAGAAGGTGATGGTCTAGAGTTGAGTTTAGGTGCTACAATTCTTAAATCTGAAGATTTCTCTTGGGATATGACCATCAACTACTCTTCAAGCAAAACTGTTGTAAACAAAATCACAGATGATTTAACAGAAGTTGCATTATCTACGTCTGGAGAATTTGGTGTTTACGCAGTTGTTGGACAAGAATTTCCAACTGTGCAAGCATCTGCATATTATAGAGACCCTAACGGTAATGTTGTTATAAATCCTACCACTGGGAATCCTATCAGTACAACTGAACTTTCAGGAGATAATCCTCAAAGTGGTCTGAAAAACCTTGGAACCACTACTCCAGATTATATCATTGGTTTAAGTTCTTCTATAAATTATAAGAACTTCAGATTATCGACTACATTTGATTACAGAACGGGTCATGTTTACTATGCTCAAGGATCTGATGCAATGGAATTTACTGGTCGTTCTCAAGAAAGTGTATCGGCTAACAGACAAGACTTCGTTTGGCCAAACTCTGTTATTGAAACAAGCCCAGGAGTGTTTGAACCAAATACAAATATTCCTGTTACGGACGGTAGACAAGATTTTTGGACAGATGTTTACAATGAAATCAAAGAAAACTACGTAAGAGATGCAACAGCTGTGAAATTAAGAGAGGTAGCTTTGAGCTATAATCTTCCAGCTAAATATTTAGAGCGTACCCCAATTAAAAAATTATCTTTGGGAGTAGTTGGACGTAATCTATTGACTTGGTTACCAAAAGAAAATAGATTTTCAGATCCAGAGTTTAGTAACAATGCTGGACCTGCTGGGAATGCAATTGGTATTGGTGGATATTTTCAAGGACCTCCAACTAGAACCTATGGTCTAAATGTCAATATTGAATTTTAAAAAAAAAAGAAATGAAAAAATACTTAAAATATATTAGTATAGCTTGTACAGCGCTTTTTTTGGCGTCGTGCAGTGATAGCTATTTAGATGTGAATGAAGACACAAATAGCCCGACAATTGCCGTCTTGGGGCCTGAATTAGTGTTACCAGTAGGACAATATTGGTCAGCTGAAATTCACAATAGAGATAGATACACCAACACATTAGGAAATATGTTCATGGTGAACTGGAGCCAGGCAGATGGCTACTCTTGGTATAATGATGAGTTCCTTTACAATGTTACCACTTCATTCTATTCTCAAATCTGGGATAGAACTTATCGTGATGCTTTGAAAAATTACAGAGTATTGCAGGCATACCAAGGTGATACTTACTCAAACTACCGAGCAATTGGGAAAATTATGGAGTCTTATCACTTTCAAATACTAGTAGATATTTATGGAGATATTCCTTATTTTGAAGCATTGGGAAGGGGTGTTAATCCAACACCATCATATGATGACGCCCAAGCCATTTACGAAGATTTAGTAGTTCAATTGGATGCTGCGATGGAAATGATTGACAATGCGACAGAAAGCGCCATAGTTCCTAGTGATGATGATACAATGTTTCATGGAGATATGGAAACATGGAAAAAATTTGCAAATACAATCAAATTAAGAGTTCTAGTTCGTCAATCAGGCGAAGGATCATTAAACTCAAGTTTTGCAGGGATGTCTACTATTGGATTTATTACAGATGACGTTACCGTAGATCCTGGCTATGCTATGGCTGAAAACCAGCAAAGCCCTTTCTGGAATGCGTATGGAAGAGATTCAGGAGGTAATATCATTAATAATAACAACGCTACATGTGCAACTCCTTTCGCTCTCGATTTTCTAGAAGGAAACAACGACCCAAGGGTCGACTATATCTATGAGCACCCTGCTACGGGTCATCTTGGTGTACCTCAAGGAATAGCAGATTATGATATTCCAGTTGTAGACCAGTACGACCCAATTAGAGTCTCGAACATTGGTCCGGGATTATTAAAATCAGCTACTCAACCTGCTGTTATTTTTACTGCGGCTGACTCATATTTTTTACAAGCTGAAGCGATATTTAAAGGCTACTTACCTGGTGATGCCCAAGTTGCTTACGAAAATGGAATAACTGCATCTTTTGATTATTTAGGTGCTCCTGGAGCTACGGATTATTATACTCAAGCGCTTCCAAATGTTGGATGGAATGCTTCATCTAACAAAATGAGAGCTATTATAACTCAAAAGTGGGTCGCTTTAAATGGAGTGGACGCCATTCAGTCTTGGTTTGACTATAACAGAACAGGATTTCCTGCTAATCTACCAGTCTCTTTGAGAGCTTCAACTCCGGATAGACCAGTAAGATTATTTTACCCTTCGAGTGAGTTAACAGCAAACGCTGCTAATGTACCTTCTCAACCAAATGCTTTTACAGTTAAAATATTTTGGGCTAATTAAAAAAAATTGAAAAAATGAAAAATTATATTAAATATTTTGGAATTCTATGTCTATCGTTCATGATGACGTCTTGTTTAGTCGATGATTCTGCACCGAGCGATAATAATGATGAAGGACCTAATCTTGTTGGATTTACAAGTTCAACAGTTAATGCGTCTGTGGTGGCAGATGGAAGCACATCTCAAGTAATGTTGCCAGTGACATTTTCGGGACCAACAGCAGCATCATTCCCTAGTGAATTTACCGCCACTATTGCTGTAGATCCATCATCAACTGCGATTGAAGGTGTGCACTATACACTATCTAGTACTTCTGTGACAATGTCACCAGATAGTAACTTTATAGCTACTTTCCCTATTACAATCATAACCGATGGAATTGATCCACCTTTAGATCCTGCACCAGTTTTAAAGTTAAATATAGTTGACATCTCTAATTCATCTATTGTACCAAATGGTCGTACTTCTTCAATATCTGTCAGAATTGAATATCTGTGCTATTCTGATATTACAGGTAAATATGAAGCTCTAGAAGGTGAATATTGGAGAATTGGTGTTTTAAATGCTACTACGTCAAGCTGGCCTGCAGAAACTGAAATAATTTACATCTGTAACAATACTTACAGAGTTGTGGAATATTTCGGAATATTTGAAGGAAATGAGTTTTATTTTGAAGTTAGTGAATCAGGCACTATAACTTATCCGGCAACAACTCCTGATGGCGATCCTCAAACCGGAAATGGACAGCCTTTCATTACTTGCCAGTCGAATCCAGGCGATATGTCAAATGTACCTTGTGGTGCAGGTGCCACAAATTATGTTGAACAAAATGGAGACGAGGTAATTCTACATATGTCTTATGGTTATTTAACACCAGGTTCTGGACCAAGAGAATTTTATCAAGTATTGAAAAAATTGTAATTGAATTTTAACTTAAAAAGAAGATAAAATGAACAAATTAAAATATATTTTTAGTGCAGCTATGCTTTCAGCTCTAATATTTGGTTGCGACGCTGAAAAGGCTAGTCAAGACCCTGAAGCTTTGGGAAGCACCGAAAACTACCCAACTCCAACTTTCACACTTTCAGAAGGTGAATTAACAACCAATGAAAGGAATGAAACAGTTATTGTTTATGACGTTGTATTAGATAGACCTATCGATAGACCTATTGATTTTAGCTGGGTAATTTTAGATAGCAGTACTGCTACCGAACATGACGATTTTGACGTTGTAAATGGAACGGTACCTGCATATCAAACAACTGGTCAACTTATGATCATGATTTATAATGATATTGAAGTTGAAGGCGCTGAATCATTGAATCTTACCATTGAAAGTGGTCCATCTTTAGCAAACAGATATTTGGTCAATCCAGACACTAGCTATCCTGAAGTCAACATCACAATTAATGATTACAGATTCTGTCTTTGGATTTTAGATGCCACGGATGTATATGGTGATGGTTGGAACGGAGGGTATATTGAATTAGTTACTGAAGGCGAAACCACAACCTACATGGCAAGTGACGAAAATGATGTTTTCGAAATACCAATTACCGTAGGTGCCGATTACTCTTTTACATATGTTTCTGGAGGGGGAACTGGAGGTGCTCCTGGATGGGAAAGTGAAAACTACTACGAGCTAACTGCTCCAGATGGAACAGTATATTCCGATGGCAGTTTAGACTATTCTGGTATTCCAACTCCTGGTTTAATTACTAGTGGTACCAGTTCTTGTGAATAATCATAATTTTATATCCAAAAAGCCACCAATTGGTGGCTTTTTTTATAACTAGATTTTAAAAAATGAAATATTTCTACTTTTTTATATCAATACTTTTTTTTAACAATTTGATTAGTCAAAATACAGTTGGCACTATAACTTCAAGCACCGCAATGTATGATGGTTTAACCCTTTTCACCCCTAATGCCTCCACTGAAACTTATCTGATCGATAATTGCGGTAGAGTTGTTAACCAATGGTCTAGTACATATCAACCAGCCAACTCTGTTTATTTACTTGAAAATGGTAATCTTTTGAGAACAGGTAAAATAATCAATTCTCAGATAACCTTTGGAGGTGTTGGTGGTCATATACAATTATATGATTGGGACAATAATTTACTATGGGAATATACATATTCATCTCCCGTCTTGTCACAACATCATGATATATATCCATTACCTAATGGAAATATACTTATGCTTGCCGTTAATACAATGACACAGGCTCAAGCAATACAGGCTGGAAGAAATCCAAGTTTACTGTTAAATAATAAAATCTATAATGAACATATTTTGGAGCTAGAACCAGTCGGTACAAATTCAGTAAATATCGTTTGGGAGTGGAATATAAAAGATCATCTTATCCAAGATTTTGACAGCTCAAAAGATAATTTCGGTGTTGTTGGTGATCATCCGGAGTTATTGGATTTCAACTATTTAAACGGTAATAATGGTAACGCCAACTGGTTACATATTAACTCTATCCAATACAACAACGATTTAGACCAAATAATTTTGAGCTCTAGGTTAATGGACGAAATATACATTATTGATCATTCCACTACAACTGCAGAAGCTAGTTCTCATTCAGGAGGCTTATATGGAAAAGGTGGAGATTTTCTTTATAGATGGGGCAATCCTGAAGCCTACGATAAAGGAGATTCTACAGATAAAACGTTATTCAGCCAACACTACCCTCATTGGATTCCTAACGGACTAGTGGATGCAGGTAAAATAATGGTATTCAACAACGGAAATTCAATAAGATATTCAACTGTTAACATTTTTTCTCCTCCAATGTCTTCTCCTGGAGTATATATTTATGACCCTGTCAATGGTTATGGCCCTTCAGGGTCAGACTGGGTATATACAGATCCCGTCGACCCATCCAACTTTTTCTCGGCTATATTATCCAGTGCTCAACGCTTACCAAACGGAAATACTCTTATATGTGATGGTGATTCTGGTTATTTTTTTGAAATTGATCCTTCAAACAATATTGTATGGGAATATATAAATCCGGATTCTGCAGATGGCATTCTTTCTCAAGGCGAAACATCGACGCAAAATTTAGTATTCAGGGCCTTCAAATATGCACTTGATTATCCAGCCTTTACAGGAAGGGACTTGACACCTGGTGATCCAATTGAGATCAATCCTGATTTAATTAACTGTGAAAATTTAAGTATCAATGAATCTAATATAAATAATATCAAAATTTATCCAAACCCAACATCAAAATTATTGACATTTGATTTCGATGGCTTGATAGAACGAATAGATATCATAGATATGATGGGAACATTGATTATTACAGCCAGCAATGTCCACGAGTTAGATATAAGTCATTTAAATTCTGGTGTTTATTTTTTGAGATTAGAGATCGACAAGCAATTCTTAATCAAAAAAATAATCAAAAAGTAGCTCAAAATCGAACCTTTTTCAAAACCATCCTTTTTTAAGGATGGTTTTTTTTACCTTTGAGCCATGCAAAAGGAAACTACCATTTTCGGTATAAGAGCCATCATTGAAGCTATTAAGTCAGGAGAAAATATTGATAAGATATTTTTACAAAAAGGTTTGAGAGGCGAACTGTTTATAGAGTTGGAACAACTCATCAATAAAGAACGATTAAATGCCTCTTATGTGCCAGTTGAAAAGCTCAACAGATTGACCAAAATGAACCATCAAGGTGCAGTGGCTCAAATAGCTCCTATTGAATTCCATGACCTCGAAGAACTGGTAATGTCTGTCGTTGAATCTGGAAAAGCTCCATTATTCTTATTGCTCGACCAATTAAGTGATGTCAGAAATTTTGGAGCCATTATTAGAACTGCTGAATGCACAGGTGTATCTGGAATTGTCATTCAGAAAAAAGGTGGCGCTCCTGTGAATGGTGATACCGTCAAAACTAGCGCAGGTGCGATTTTCAAAATTCCTATTTGTAAAGTTGATCATATCAAAGATGCCGTTTTCCATATGCAAGCATCTGGCATAAAGGTCATAGCTGCTACCGAAAAGACAGAACAAAACCTTTATGATATATCATTCACACAACCTTGCGCCATTATCATGGGCTCTGAAGGTAAGGGCATCAACCCTTCTATTTTAAAAGTTGTGGATGAAAAAGCGAAGCTTCCAATTTTAGGCGAAATCGAATCCTTAAATGTTTCGGTAGCTTGCGGAGCTTTTCTCTATGAGGCAGTAAGGCAGCGCCTCTAATCTTCCTTCTTTTTGAAATAATAAGTAATCTTTGGTGGTTGATTTGATTGTATTTCAGATTCAATCTCAACTTCTGGCTCAATTTTCTCAATAAAGTTTCCATCTTTATCAAAATGTTTTAAAAACGGATCATCATCTTCATTGTAACCTGGCTGTTGCCACACATATTTTTCTGGTTTTGCAATTGTCTTTCGGAAAATAAATGCGAATAAAATTCCTGTTATCAAACCTCCTAGATGTCCTTCCCAAGAAATCTTTTCTTCCACAGGGAAGACATACCAAATCATACTACCATAAAGAAAAATTACCAATAATGAGAGTGCCACAAGGCGATAATGTTTGGCTAAAATTCCCTTGAAAAATATAAAGCTGACCAATACATAAATCAAACCGCTCGCCCCAATATGGTTTGCAGGCCTTCCGATAAACCAGGTTAATAAACCAGACAATAAAATGCCATATAAGATTACTTTCCAGGCTATGTCTCGATAAAAATAAAACAATGCCATGGTGAGAATAAAAAGAGGAATGGTATTATGATAAATGTGCTGAATATCTCCATGAATAAAAGGGCTGAAAACAATCCCTCTTAACCCTTCGAATGTTTTGGGATAAATTCCTAAATTTTTAATCTCTGGAAAAAAGCGAACCTGTGCCCAGAAAACTACCCAAATCAGCATTACAAATGCCGTCGGATAGCCTACAACACCTGTTGAGTATTTGAACTGTTGCTGATTTTCCATATTTAAATTTAAAACAATCCTTCAAAATGTCGACCAATTGTTAATTGTATGAAATATTGTCACATCTTATTTTGTAATTTTACCATATGAATGAGCCTTTAGCAGAACGTTTACGCCCAAAAAACCTTAAGGATTATGTAAGCCAAAAACATCTAGTTGGTGACAGAGGTGTACTAACACAACACATCAAACAAGGCGTCATTCCATCCATGATTTTTTGGGGACCTCCTGGAACAGGAAAAACCACTTTGGCAAATATTATTGCTAACGAGTCCAACAGACCCTTTTATGCGTTAAGCGCCATCAACAGTGGCGTCAAAGATGTCCGTGATGTCATAGAAAAGGCAAAACATAGTGGCGGACTTTTCACTAGTAAAAATCCAATTCTGTTTATTGATGAGATTCATCGATTCAGTAAGTCGCAACAGGATTCTCTATTACAAGCGGTTGAAAAGGGTTGGGTAACCCTCATTGGCGCCACCACTGAAAATCCAAGTTTTGAGGTAATTTCGGCACTGCTCTCTCGCTGTCAGGTATATATTCTCAATTCGTTTGAGAAACATGATTTAGAGCTACTATTGAAGCGTGCTCTCAAAGATGATGATATCCTTTCGAAATTGGACATCGACCTTAAAGAAACTGAAGCGTTAATACAATTATCTGGTGGTGATGCCAGAAAACTGCTCAATGTATTTGAATTGGTGGTCACAAGCTATCCTCCGAAAGGAAACATAACCATTACGAATGACGGTGTTCAAGAGCGTGTTCAGAACAACATGGTTCGGTACGATAAAACAGGTGAACAGCATTATGACATCATTTCAGCATTTATAAAGTCTATTCGAGGTAGTGATCCAAACGCGGCAGTTTATTACTTGGCTCGCATGATTGAAGGTGGTGAAGATGTGAAATTCATAGCGAGACGGTTGCTAATTTTGGCCAGTGAAGATATAGGAAATGCCAACCCAACAGCTTTGGTTATTGCCAACAGCACTTTTCAGGCTGTTTCGGTTATTGGCAATCCTGAATCACGGATTATTTTGAGTCAATGTACCATCTATTTGGCAACCTCACCTAAAAGCAATGCATCCTACGAAGCCATTAACAAAGCACAACAATTAGTTCGGGAAACTGGCGATTTATCGGTGCCTCTTTCCATCAGAAATGCACCAACGAAACTGATGAAAGATTTAGGCTATGGAAATAACTATCAGTACGCTCACAATTATGAAAACAACTTTATAGCACACGAATTTCTACCTGACAATATCAAAAATACCCAATTATTTTCGCCAGGCAACAATCAAAGGGAAAATGCTCTACGGGATTTTTTAAGACAACGTTGGAAGGATAAGTATGGATATTAGAATTTAATGTTTATCGCTTTTCCTCTTAAAATGTTTCCGTCTTTAGAATACATCCAAACATCATCTTTTTTGTAAACAATGGCATCACTTTCTTTTACAGAAAAGACATCCTTCACTCCTGTTTTGACCAATAGCATGACCACTTTTGGAGTACTATCTACCAGCTGATAGCCTTCATCTATAGGTTGTGCATAAAGTATTGCATCTAAAGGGTTATCGGTTCGAATAGTTACAGTTGTTGTCTCATCTTTGGATTCTATAACTTTTATGTCCTCCTTCACCTCCATATTTTGCTGTTCCTGTTTTAGTGATTTTATTTCCTCTTTTAACCTCTCTATCTCTTGCTGCTGCTTTTTGTCTTCGACGGTTGCTACTTTTACTGTAGATTTAGATACAATTTCTTCGTTTGGATGATATTCATAAGGCATATTTTGAAACGTCTCAAAGGCATCTCTTAAAGCCAAATTATAGGCTTTCGCAAATTCTTTCTCTTTTGATTCCCCTACTTTAGAACTTTGGATAATTGTTCCATTGCAATCTTTGAGGTCTATCCTAAGTTTTGTTTTGAAAAGACCGCTATCTTTATTTACATCTGCTAACAGAGCCAAACAGCCGTTATTATGTAAATCTGCCGGTAAATCCTCACCTTCCATATAGGCAGTGTATCCGTATTTGTTGAACAAAAACTTTGCAAGCGAGTTGATTTGATATTGATCCTTTTCTTTTTGGAACTCGAACTGTTCTGGGATAAGAATATATTTATAATCATTAATGCTGTTTTGTGAAAACGAACTGAAAGAAACAACAAAAAGGACTGAAAGAATATAAAGCGTTTTAGTCATTGGATAAAAAAATTAAAAATGTTGTGAATCGTAAAGATACGCTTTGTAGCGTAAAACTATTTTCAAATGGTCAAAAAAAGTATAAGGCTATAGATTGAAATAACGCGTGGCTGTAGAATACAACTCAAATGAGCCATCGTCTTCCATTATCACTTCCTTTTCATTGGGTTGTGGCACTACTTTGTAAATCATTTTTGTAGCTTCCTTGAAAGTTGTCAACTCTGGTATTTCTATCACCACAGAAGTTTCAACTTTTGAAGGGTGAAGTTTTGAACCTGCCGATACTGGCGTATGAAAAGAAAATTGAAGCTTATCAAAATCGTTCAAAAATTCAAATTGAACATTGAAATCTGTGTTCAAACTGTTTTTAAACAAAAAGGTCATACTGATTTTATTCAATTCACCTTTTAGATAATTGAATCCCAATTGTTCAAGGTAGGTTGTATCGGAATACACTGTAAATTCATTCACATCGATATCAGGCTGAAATGCTGACTTTTCCAAAGAAGAAACAATAACATCTGATGTTATAATGGCTGAAGGCTCAAGAGAATCCTCTTGCAGTGATACGCTGTCTTTTACACAGGAACTAAAAGCCATAAAAAGGCTCAAGAGCGCACAAAACACGAAAAATTTAGATACCTTCATTTGGATTGGTTATGCATGCATAACGTAAGGAAGTCATTAAAAGTATTTACAGATACTTTTTTAACTCTATTAATTTCGAGACTTGTTTGACATGTGGCTCACTTTCATCTTTTCGATAATTGAAAAAAATCGCATCATAGCCCACATTGAGGGCTCCCAATACATCGGCTTCATAGTTGTCGCCAATCATGATGCTTTCTGCTGGTTTTGCATTTGCCAATTGCAAGGCATGATTGAAAATAATCGGATTGGGCTTTTTGACACCGGCCATTTCCGCATTTGTAACGGTTTTAAAGTAATGTGAAATGTTTGAAACTGTCAGTTTCTTTTCTTGTGCCGTACTAAATCCATTGGTAATGATGTGCAACTGGTAGTTGGGCTGTAGATAATTCAACACATCAATGGTATCCTCAAACAGATGGTCAAATGTGGTTAAGTGCGTGATGTAATCTTCAGAAAGCAGATGAATCAACTCTTCTTCTACAGTAAATTCCAGAGCATCAAAAGTATCCTTCAAACGTCCATAACGAAGCTGCTGCTGGTCTATTTCGGCATTACGATAGAGTTTCCAATAATTTAGATTTACTGGCTCATAGATATTCAAAAAACTTCTGATGTCCACTTCAACATTATTGAGGGAAAAGACTTTCTCAAATGCCAAGGCAGAGTTCTTGTCAAAATCCCACAAGGTATGGTCTAAATCGAAAAAAATATGCTTGATGTGCTTAAGCTTCATTGACTGAATCTAATACGTCTGAAAATAATTCCCTAAATCCCTTCCATCGTTCTTCATTGCTAAATGAATGGTTGTGAAATACAGGTGCAAATGTACCATTTACTTTTTTTACTTCATCCATAAGCCGTTGTAGTTCTTCTTTTTTGTCCAATAACGATGCTTTGCTTAACAGTGCGCTATCAAACAAATGAAATGTATTGATTTGCAATGGTGTTTGTACTTCATAATCAAGATCATAAAACTGAAATGGCGTACAGGTACCTGCCCTAAAACCTAAAAGATTGATATAACCCATGGTGAAATCCTGTTTCACTTCGAGTTCAATCAAGTTGCGATAGGTTTCAGGCAAATTGAGTTTAGAGAACGAGTTGCGGCTGGCTTCCAACTCATAATTGACTACTGATTCCATCATTCGTTTTTCTTTTTTGATGACTTCAAAACTATCCAACGCAAAATAGGACACCTTCAGCCCTACCTTACAATAGTCTGCCACCGACTTTATCAAGCTTACGAACTCCTTTTTATTAATATTGATGTTTTTATCATAGGTGGAATAATCTCCTATCAAAAAGAAGACAATGAACTTAAAATCGCATTGTTTCTGCTTGGTAATGATCCATTTAAAAGTGTCGTAAGGGTCGCGACGCAAACCTGCAAGCACCAAATAGCGCTTATAAAAATGACGCAATCGTAATCTGTACAAGTCTTTTACAGTGCCACCAAACGTGCGCAACAAACCTTTTTGGTCATAATAAAACGCCATTGGCACATCGATAATCGGCTGCACCTTGTACTTTCGTGTTGGAAATTCATATTCACCATAAAGCGCTTGCAAGGCATCTTTAAAAAGATAAGCCCAAATATCTACAACAGGTTGACGCAAAAAGCCTTCTTTGTAGCCCAAACTTTCGGTGCCAACAAAGCGACCGTAATCATCTTTAACATGCGGTAAATATTCTTCATAACGGCTCAACAAATAAAAGGACGCTGCGAAAATATCGTAAGGCAAGCCGCTTTTTTCATTGGTTGGAAAAAACCCTTTGGTATGTTCCCACTCTTGTACGTGTATATCGATATCTGATAGACCTTGCTCATACAACAACTCATGACTACGGATAAAGAACTCATTGCCAAGCGGTTGTTTGGTATAGGACATCTTTAAGCTATCGTGTGCAATAAATTCTTCGACAGAGGTCGTTAAGGATACCTTTATACCCAATATACGTGTGCAGATATGTTTAAAGATATAGCTGACGCGTGGCGTTATTTTATGGGTGTAGACGAGTAACATGGTCTTAAGTATTCAGTATTCAGTGGGCAGTTGCTGTTGTTTTATCTATCTATTGATGTGACAGTTTAATTTCATCATAACAAGCCTTCATCTGCAAAGCTAAAATAAGCCTTTTCTGTCACAATGAGGTGGTCCAACACTTTGATGTCCAAACTTTCTGATGCCGTTTTTAGCTTTTTTGTGATTTGCTTATCGGCTTCACTAGGTTTTAAGGTTCCTGATGGATGATTATGTGCCAGAATCAATCCCGTGGCACCCACTTCAATGGCAGTTTTCATTACCAAGCGCACATCTACCAAAGTCCCTGTGATGCCACCCTTGCTCAATTGGCTTTTCAAAATGACTTTGTTTGAATTGTTCAAATAGACAATCCAGAATTCTTCATGAGGCAGTTCGCCAATGATGGGCTGCATGAGCTCAAATACCGACTGACTCGAGTCTATTTTATGCAACTGTAGCGCCTCCTCTCCTCGTCTTCTCCTACCTAATTCCATCGCGGCGACAATGGTGATTGCCTTTGCTTCGCCTATGCCCTTAAAGTCCATCAACTGTTTAATGGAAAGCTTGCCTAGACTGCTCAAATTGTTATTGGTGCTTGCCAGAATACGTTTGCACAAATCTACCGCACTTTCATTACGGCTGCCAGACCCAATGAGTATGGCTACCAATTCGGCATCGCTCAAGGCATCCTTGCCTTTGTTGAGTAACTTTTCCCGCGGACGGTCATCTTCCGACCAATGTTTGATGGAAAAAGAAGGCATTTTTTCTGACATATGATAACTATAAATATTGTAAATTTCAGAACCAAAACTATTAATAGCAATATTATGAAATCTTTGTTTGATTCTGATACTCATGAAGAGGTTTTAAAACGTCTCGATCAACTAGACGAGCACAAGCAGCCGCTTTGGGGCAAAATGAATGTGGCCGAGATGCTTAACCATAGCCAACGCCCTTTAAAGGTCGCCAATGGTAGAATGACGCTTACTGAAAGTCCCAATGCTTTTATGCGGTTGATATTCAGATTTTACAAATCTGAAATGTATAATGATAAGCCTTGGAAACAAAATATTCCCACAGTAAAGGACTTTAAAGTGGTCGAATTTGATACGTTTCAAAAGGAAAAAGAAGGCCTTATCGAATGCATCAACGAGTTTCAGAAAAAAGACCTCAACCTGCATTGGCCCAAGCATCCGTTCTTTGGAGAGTTTACTACCGACCAATGGGGCAAAATGCAATACAAACACCTCGACCATCACTTAAGACAGTTTGGAGTTTAAACAAGGAAGAATGAACAATTACCAATTAATGGTTAATGATAGATTACGCATAATGACGTCCAATTTCTAATCACCACTTATGTTTTTGTTGTTCATTGTAAATCATTGATTGAATATGTATCCACCACCACATCATCAAGACGATCATAGAGACCATCTTATAGAAGTCATTAAAACGTACCCGCTTGCCGCGGTCATTTCGGTGAAGGATGATGAGCCCTTGGTGACGCATTTACCATTGATTTATGCCAACAATAAATTGATAGGTCACATCGACATCAACAATCCACAGGCCGCACTTATGGCTAATGGCCACAAGGTGACCGTTATTTTTTCAGGGCCACAGTGCTATATTTCACCAAGTATTTACAGCACTACGCAACTGCCCACATGGAATTATGTAAAGGTACACCTTAAAGGCACCGTACAGGCTATAGACGACCCCATGGCAGTAAAACAGTCGATTGTAAGCATGACCGAACATTTGGAAGCTCCAACCCACAAATTTCAGTTGCCCTTAGACCACCCACGTATGCATGCCCTTATCGATTACATCAAGGGTTTTGAAATAACCATAAGCCACTGGGAAGGCAAATTCAAACTATCACAGGATAAAAATCCAAAAGATATTCGCAACGCTCGTGCAGAACTGATACGAGCCAATCAAGAAAGCATCCAAAGATTTTTGGATAGCGTATTTACTATATAAACACACACATACTATGGAAGACGATAAAAAAAATGTATATCATGGCACCTCACAAGTTCAGGCCATGGGTTTTAAAAATGCACTTACAGAAGCTGGTATCGACTATCATGAAGTTGATAAAACTGATTCGGCTTATATCGGTCTCTTTGATGAGATACAGATTTATGTAGATGCTAAAGACGAAGCAGAAGCATTGGCCATTTTAAAATCATTGAAGTACTAATAGTCAGGTTGTAGCACGTCTTAACGATGAAAGCCTTTGCAACCATCGGTCTATTGGTATTGAGCAATATCTTTATGACCATTGCCTGGTATGGGCACCTAAAGTTCAGTGAATGGAAATGGTTCAGCAAGCTTGGACTGCTTGCCATCATCCTTATCAGTTGGGGAATTGCCTTGTTTGAATATATCTTTCAAGTGCCTGCCAATAAGATGGGCTTTAAGGGCAATGGCGGACCATTTACCCTTATTCAGCTTAAAGTGTTACAGGAAGTCATTACCCTGTCGGTCTTTGCGGTTTTTACCTTATTGGTCTTTAAAACAGAAACCTTCCGCACCAACCATATCATTTCTTTTATCTTTTTGGTTTTGGCGGTGTATTTTATGTTTAAGAAATAGACTATTGTTCTGCACTTCAATATTTCATAACTTGTAGAACATTAAATTCTCAAGCCATGAAACCCATCAAAAAAGAAGACATCAGCCAGGAAGTGTTTGACCTTTATGACGATTATGCCCATAACAAGCTCACCCGTCGGCAGTTTGTAGAAAAGCTGTCGCTCTATGCCGTGGGCGGACTCACCGTAGGCTCGCTCTTGAGCTTTATGTCGCCCGATTATGTCACCACGCTATTGGTGCCCAAGGACGACCCACGTGTGGCATCTGATTATGTCAATTACGAGTCTCCAAAAGGTGGTGGTACTATCAAAGCCTTGCTATCGACACCCGACAACATAAAAGCACAACTGCCTGGCGTCATTGTGGTACATGAAAACAGAGGATTGAATCCGTATATAGAAGACGTGGGCAGACAGGCTGCTTTGGCTGGGTTTATCAGCATTGCTCCCGATGCTTTAACGCCGTTGGGCGGCTATCCTGGCAATGACGACGAAGGCCGTGAACTGCAACGCCAGCGCGACCGTAACGAGATGCTCGAAGATTTTATTGCTGCTTTTGATTATCTTAAAAAGCACCCTAGTTGTAATGGCAACATCGGCGTGGTAGGCTTTTGTTTTGGCGGATGGATATCCAATATGATGGCCGTGCGTGTGCCAGACCTAAAAGCGGCAGTACCTTTCTATGGCGGGCAGCCCACAGCCGAAGAAACCAAACAGATACAAGCGCCGTTGCTTATACACTATGCAGAACTCGACACACGCGTCAATGAAGGTTGGCCTGCTTACGAAGCCGCTTTAAAAGAACACGATAAGGCATACACCGTTCATTTTTACCCTGGTGTCAACCACGGATTCCATAACACCACAACACCGCGTTATGACAAACCAGCCGCAGACTTGGCTTGGGAGCGTACAGTGGCGTTTTTTAAGGAGAAGTTGAAATAAGAAGATAACAACCGACAGCAGATTTAAAAAGCCACCTGTTGAAAGTGAACTAAAGACCAAAGACTGGCCTCTTTGGTCTTTTGTATTTTATATCATCTCAAAGAAGTATTTTACCTTCGAATGCTATCTAGCTTTATGATGGGAAACAATTCTTTTAAAGAATCTTGTTGCGCTTCATACTTTTTCCTTGTTTCCGCATCAAAGTCATATAGGCTCCCATTTATTTTGATGGTTTCATTAGCTTCTCTTAAACTATAAGTGGCTTCAAAGTGTGCAGAGAGCACCTTTATATAATTTTGGTATTCGGTAGCATCTGTATAGCTATAAACAAACAGCGTATGGTCATTGATGGTGTTTTTAAACTTTCGTGCCAACATATCATTTGGTATAGCCACATCATCAATGGTAATGGTTTCACCAATGGAGAAAACCAGCCTATCAAAGCCTTGATATCTTTCATTCACAAAGTTTAGTTGTTCTAAACCGATGTCTTCAGGTACATAAACGGGTGATGTCATCACCATCAAATCATTACAATAATAGGGTAAACATCCTCTTACTTCTATGCCATTATAATCAAAGCGCATAGCAACATTGTCACCATCATTGATAACGTATGTATATTTATTAATACCACCTCTGCAAACCATATTTTGAAACTCAATAATATGTTTCATTGGTAAATGCCTGTCGGCAATGATACCTGCAATGTGATAGGATCTTAATTCTTCCCTTCTGCTTTGCAATTCAGATTGTATGACATTAAACATATCATCTATCTTATAATGCTTATAATCTTCACTGATAATTTCCAATTCCCCATTTTTATCCAATCGTAATTTATAATACAAGTATAGATCTGAACGAGATTTCTCTTCTATATAAAATGATGAAGATGGCACATCAATAATCGGGTTTGCTTCTAGCATCCCCGCATCCAAGGCTTTATAATCTACAATATTTATTTTAGAAAGACCAAAGCTTAACACACACATAGCAACAAAATGCAATAAAAGATAGATGTATTTTTTCTTGCTCAATATTCTCAATAATGACATCCAACCATTTAAATAGAGCACCAGTAATATCAGTATACCAACAGGAAACAAATAAGGTAAATATTCAAAATCCATCATACCTATTGAAAACACACCAAAAGTTAGAGCCATACGAAGAAACCAATGTACAAATCCACCATTAAGAAATGACTGGTCATTTAAAATACGATGTCTGTATCTGTTTGGCTTAAAGAAAGAACTGTATGATGTACTAAAAATGTAGTTTATGGCAATGCTATTGCCAAAAATCAATGAAAGACCTGCAAAGAACAGATTATACAGCGAACGGTTAGCATCACTTATGATGAGCGGATCATTTTGCATCACAAAAGACATACGGCGCAGCCCTTCGATAAGCACGTAAATGAATGCGTAAATCATAAAGGCATATGCCAATCCAATGACAACGGCAAGTATCCACCGCTCTTTGCTGATGGCACTTAAATCTAGCTTGGTGGTATGAAAGCGTCGATTGATGGTCATGGTGTATTGTGTCTATAAGATAAGTACCGTATTCTTTCTAAATGTTACATCATCCTACAGCTCTAATGGTATGAATACTATAAATCTATCGAATTTATGTTAAGCATTCCTATTAAAAATCAACATTCAATTTAAAAGTCAAACATCACCAATTTAAAAGTGCTGTTGGCTACATAAAATATTCAGAATACTACTACATAACTGTTCAAAACATTGCTCATAACTTGTTTTTACAGCAGTTATAGATTCTACGGCTTCTCTATCTTTGGGTTAATAACCAATAAACATTGATTTTAAATGAAAACAAACGCTAAAACTTTTTTAGTGGCGCCTAAAGGCGCGGTCTCCCATGCCAACGTTTCTCAAAATCAATTCAGTTCTTCTACAGATGGTATTGAAATCTGGATCAACACTGCCGAAATCATGAAGTTTTTAGGAGTGGATGAGCGCACCGTTAAACGTCTGCGCAAAAAAGGATGCCTACCGTTCTATAAAATGGGCGGCGTCATTCTACATCCTTTAAAACTCACCAATGAGTTGATGCTTGCCAAGGTGCAAAGCGATTATTGGCGAAAAATCTAGCCACCATACATTTGTAGTAGAAACACACGGCACTAACAAAGCCACGCTAACCAGCAACAAAAAAACCGCTCCTCCCAGCTTAAAAAGCCTATGGAGGAGCGGTCTCTTTTTACGGAAACCCAAGCGGTCTCTTTTAACTAACGGTCACTACACCCAGATAGCTACTGGTGGCAGCATCCTTGCCATTACTGGCAATAAATGTGGCCCAAACATGCACCACCTGACCCGAAAAATAGGCAGGCATCTGCAGGTCGGCACCCCTATCATTGCGTTTGGCAGCGTCTTCAAACAGTTGGTACAAATCAGTATCTGGCGCATAGGTAGCCACCCACAGTTGGTCTTCTTCAGAGGCATAGCCTTGCCCACTATTGTCTGTCCATGCCAGTTGTATCACCTGGTCAGCAGCAGCCGTAGCAGTAACGTCTACCAGACCACGCAGTTCGCCCTTGCTGATGAGCACCTTTTCATAATCCATCTCATAGGTATTGTTCACCACAGTGATGGCCTCTTTGAGATGATAGCCCGTAGCCAAGTTATACACCGATTTGTCACCCTGTTTTTTGCCAAAGTATTTGCCCACAATGGGTTTTAGCCAATACAGAAAGTGTGCCACCAGCGCAAAACGCATGCGCTGGTCTAGCTGTGCCGGTGTAGGCACATAGCTGCCACGCTGTGGCAAGCTGCGCATGATGTCTTTGCCACGCCAGCGTGCACCTACCACATTACCTACTTTGCCTGAAAATCCTCCAAGGATCCCTTTTTCAAATGTTGCCATAATTTTAAGATTTAAAAAGTTAATATTTTTTTGATTTTCAGCGAATGTAGACGACTGTTTTTCAATGCGCAAGAGAGTGTCCCTAACTGCCCCTTTTTGTCCCTAATTGTCCCTAATTGTCACCTATTGTCCCTTTTGAGCGATTTTTAGGGGGTTTTGTTGCAGTTTTGTTCGGGTGTTGTTCGGGTAAGGGTTGGGTGTATATGGTTTAGATGGGTCGTTTACCGAAGGATGGTGGGGTGATGGGTAGACAATGTGTGGAGATTTAAGGTTTTTAGCAAGTAAATGGGCCAATAACAAAAAAGGGAAAAGAGCCAATAAAAGTGCAGATATCCCGCCAATAAGAGGTAAAAAACATTATTTTAGTGCAGATATAACAAGTTGTGCATCATTATAACCAACCGCTAACCAATGATAAAATTCTTTAGAAAAATTAGGCAAAACCTTCTCGCTGAAAACAAATTCAGTAAGTACCTGATTTATGCGATTGGAGAAATAATTCTTGTGGTAATTGGAATTTTGATTGCATTACAAATCAACAACTGGAATGAAAATAAAAAAGCAAGCAATTCTGAAAGAGCAATCTTAATTGGATTAAAAAGCGAATTTCAAAATAATCTTATAACAATTGACAGCACAATACAAGCAAATAAAAATGTAAGTCAAGCCTGCGCATTACTTACTCAAATTATCCGTTCTGATGAATTGGAGGAAAAAACAAAAATTGTCGACAGCCTTATTCTGCGAATGTTACTCGTTTCATCATTTGATGCAAATACTGGTGTTACAGATGAAATTTTAAATTCAGGAAAACTTGAACTTATAAAAAGTAAAATAATTCGTGATAGAATTACAGGGTGGACTGGAAAACTGAATGACATCGAAGAAGACGTTGAATTTAGGTTTGTAAATTATAATGAAAGTCTTATACCGTTTCTTACAGAATATTTTCCTCTATCAAACGGAGACATATATAAGAAAAACATTAATGGCTTAAATGAGAAATATATTAATAACTATAAATCCTATTCAAATTTTAAACCAGATTACAATGAAATCAATCTTATGAAAATGGAAAATGTAATTTGGCATCACAAACACAATAATGATTATGTTATTTCGCAAGATTATTCTATTAGAAAAGAAATTTTGAAAATTATTGATATAGTTAATAAAGAACTTGAGAAAAAATAACGAAATGCCAACAATGTATAACCGCAATTTGCTTTGCCAGATGCTATGCTCGGGTCGGCGGATTAAGTTTTGCTGAATAAAACTTTCAAGTCGAATAATTATATTAACCGTAAATGACCTATAACAATGACTTTTACAACTATTTAAAAAACCATAAGCGTATTGTGGATTTTGAATATAACTTGGTTATTGATTGGGCTGTCAGTTTATTGATGAATGGTCATAACAGTATAAGCCTAGCAATGATAGCTGGCTATAGCAAGCCTGTTGACAAAGAGCATATGCAAGACCTGGTGTCGCAAGCTTTAAAAGATTTAGGAATTAGCGAAACTGAAGTAAATGACCCTTACGATAGTTTGGTGCTCTATCATGTCACTAAAATTATCCAGAAGCAAAACATACGTAAACATCTCAAAAGTCTGTATCAAATCTCTATGAATAGTGACCTAACCGATTGCTTTGTGTTTTACAGATTGCACCATGCTTGGAAGGATCTGGAAGATGACTATGTTCAAAAACAATTGAATGGTGTTCAGTTTTATTATGAAGGTGCCACTCTTGATACTATAGAATCATTGGTGATTAAGGAAGCACAGCAGTGGATGGATGCTAATTATTAAAAACTGGCATTGATGCATACAAACAAACTCATTTAGCACCTAAAACTTTTTAACAACAAACCTTCAGTACCGCGATTTATTAGTATCATTGTAATACTAACATTGATAACAAAACACTCTAAAATGAAAAAAACACTTTTACTGGCGCTATTGTTTATGGGCGCTATGGCAACTGTGAATGCTCAAAAGATCAAATTTAAAAAAGGCGTGGTCACTGTAGATGATGTAGAATGTCTTAATTACGACAGCAGTGCCACCAATGTGGAATACAACACCCTAGACAATAGCAATACCTTTATACTCAAGTTCATCAGAACAGGCGTAGGACAAAACGGTGGCTTATATACAAAGGTAGTTTTTGTGGAACAGGACAAATCGTTCACATCAAAGTCTTATATTTTCAGTAAAAGTCTTTTGGTAAAGAAATTAATTGCTGATGAAGTCCTAAAAGACTGTAAGATTGATGAAAGTAAATTAGACAAGTTTATCTTGAAATATGATGAAGGCGTTGAAGAAACTTTGGTTAGGCATTAATATAAATTACAACACGGATAAACATCCGTGTTTTTTTATATCATCTTTAATAATTAATATATGGCGCAAATAAACCCTTACCTCCACTATAACGGCAATGCCGAGGAGGCGTTCAACTTTTATAAGTCCGTTTTTGGTGGCGAGTTCGCCAAGGTCGCTCGTTTTAAAGACATGGCCAATGAAGACAATCATCCCATAGATGAAAGCGAAGGCAACAAGATCATGTACATTGCCCTCCCCATCGGAAAGCATAATGTTCTTATGGCAAGTGATGTGCCTACTTTTATGGGCACCGTCAATGAAAATGAGAACCGTAGCAAGATCTCCATCAGTGCCGAGAGCAAAGAAGAGGCAGACCAATTGTTTAATGGATTGTCTAAAGGTGGCAAGGTTGAAATGCCTATTGGTGACAGCCCTTGGGGTTCTTATTTTGGGATGTTCCGTGACAAATATGGCATTGAGTGGATGATAGACTTTGACAAGAATCATAAAGGCCATCCATAACCATGCAGCTCTACACCCATTGCAATTCTTGTAAAAGCACCATTAAGATTGCTTCTAATGCTACTACCCGACCCGACTTACAAATGGAAAAGGGTGATGAGTTCACCGTCAATTGTCAAAACTGCGGTGCCATGCAAAAGAAACACGTCAATGATATCAAAGCCGAACCCAACAAAACGGTATTGTGGATAGGCGTTGCCGTTGCAATTGTAGCGACGGCGTTCTTATGGATGTTCTTTGGACTTATTGGCACCTTGGGTGTTGCGATTGCTCTTGGTGTATCTTACCAACAAATGAACGCTACCAGAGGATTTAATAAGTATATGATTCGTAGAAAATAAAAAACAACCGTCAAGTCCTGGACTCCGAACAACAGAAGGAGAATTACTGATGTTCGGATTAAGAATTCTTACAAGCTCTTTATGAAGCAGATCGTCGAAAATCTTTAAGCAGGCTTCCTTACGCTAATTAATTTGCAGTCGATGCTGCATCAACAAGCACTCATATTCATCTTCGGTAATTATCTTATCAAACAATTGTTTGCGCAACGCGTTGTACATCGCAATTTGAATGCTAGATAACTCGGTCATTTTTTCATAGATGGTCCTCGCCAGCCTTTGTTCTTTTTTGTCTTTACGAGCTGCGTTGTTGTAAAACGTGGTGACGACGATGCACTGATGACGTTTATCACGTACGCCCCATATAAAGCCTTCGTTCAGTTTTGCAACACTTCGCTTTGTACGCTCATCTATTGAAAATTGAGATTTTATAGGGTTATTGACCAACAGATGTTTCAAAATGTCTATGTTGCTTTTTAAAGAATTGCGGTGTATGCGTTGATTATAGCGGTCCAAAACATGCTGGGTGTATATGATGGTTTTAGTTTTTAGATCATCCCCTATTTGAATGAACTCCATTTTGGAGTCACCAATGGGTGTTGTATTGAACACGATGTCATAAGAACTGTTGTTATGAACAATAATATAAATCGTTGCTCCTTTATAAACTATGGACTCCATGGCATAAACGGGCTCTTTCCACTGACTGAAACTTTTCTGCCCTTTTTTCTTTTCTTCAACACTGTTTTTCAATTGTTGCAGAATAGGATGCAAGCGATTGCTGTCTTTAAGTTCCTTATACAATTTTAAACATAGATTGGAACGTTGATGACGTTTCATGTAGGTGGTAAAATCGTTGTTACACATGGTATCAGTAGATTAGGTACTACATATGTACGAAATTATTCGACTCGCTCCAAATAAAATAGTATATTTTTATCGTTTATAAGTGCTTTTATTCGATATATGGTTGAATATTGTAAGAATTAATCCTCTTTTTGCATTCAAATTACTTCAGATGCTCAACCTACAAAATTTGGAAATTCGCCACACATGTTGCATCTTTATAAAACTGATAACCCACACACCTTTGGACTCCGAACAACGCATTATAAAAAAACGAGCATTGCTCTCTACCTTAAGAGAGATAGACACCATACGTCGGCATGAGAATTTTATTGTCAAAAATCTATGGCGCGTTGTAGCTTTGGGAGCCATTCTCACGCTTGCTATCCCTGCACAGGGACTTGGTGGATTTGAATACAAAGGCACCAGCGTCCTCACCTTGATGGAGGCCACTTATTGGGAAGCCGCACTAATTATTGCCTCACTTTATACCATCTTTTGCTTTGTAGGTCACATCGGTTGGAAGATAGAAGACGGCTTGCGTTTAAGGGAGTTACATGCAAAAAAACAACGCTTGATGCGAGAGCTGGGAATTACAGTGGTTCATGGGGAGCCAGAAGAATTATAGTGTCACTAATGACTCATGTTTTCTCAATTACTAAAATGCGTTATCTTTAACACTTCAAACTCCGTAGTCCCAATTTCATGAGAAAGGCGCTTATTGCATTATTACGAAAACTCCGTGAGGTGTTAGTCCGCAGATTTCATCAGTATGATGTCAAGTTGCCCTATATCATCACTGTAGTAATCGCATTGATAGTGGTAGTAGGTGGCATCAACCTCTTCATTGAATTAACGGATACGCTCAAAAGCAAAGCCCTAGCTGATTACGATTTTCAAATTACAGAATATGTGATTTCCTATCGATCTCCCATGCTTACGGAATATTTAACTTTCGTAACGCATTTGGGTGATGTGTATGGTTATCTCATTGTTTTGGTGCTGTGCAGTTTTGTGTTTTTTAAAGCCCTCAACCGTTGGAAACTGATGATACAATCCATTGTGGTATTGGCATTGGCCAGCTTATCAAACGTCGTATTAAAGCGCTTTGTAGACCGCGCACGCCCAGATATAGAACATCTCGTGGTGGTTGAAACCTTAAGTTACCCTAGTGGACACGCGATGGCGGCCATGGCGTTCTACGGGTTTTTATCCTATTTGGTCTATCGTTTTGTTAAAAACAAATACTTAAAGACTGGTTTGATATTACTGTTTATGATTTTGATATTTAGCATTGGCATCAGTCGTATTTATTTGGGAGTTCACTTTCCGTCGGACATTGCTGGTGGTTATATTGCTGGGTTTATTTGGGTTATTTTCTGTATTTTGGTGTTTGACTTGATTGAAGTATTCCGCCGCGACCCTCGCACCTAATTTCTATAGTATTATTGATTCTTTTTGTATTTTTAGATTGATTATCTAAACACATATGTGATGCAACACAACGGTAGGTCTATGAGACCTTTTATAGGCAGTAAGAATTTTAATATTTCAAGAAGTTTTTATAGAGATTTAGGCTTTAAGGAAAATGTATTGGGCCCTGACTTTTCAGTCTTTCATAGTGGTAAGTTGTCTTTTTACCTTCAAGCGTATTATGTGAAAGATTGGGTAGATAATACGATGGTCTTTATGGAAGTTGAAGACGTGGAACAGTTTTATAAAGAATTAATCGCTCTTGATTTGCCTTCACAATATGGAAACGTGATAGTAAAGCCTATCGTTCACCTCGATTGGGGCAGTGAATGCTTTGTACACGACCCAAGTGGTGTGCTGTGGCATTTTGGGCAGTTTAATGATTAGACTTTAGACGTTAGACGTTAGACGTTAGACGTTAGACAAAACTATTCATTATTTAATCAACTCCTTTACCTCATCAAAGTTCAATCCACCGTAATTACCGGAACTCATCAGCAATAAGGCTTTGTTATCGAAGTTTTGCGAAAAGAGAAAATCTTTAAACGCTTCTGGATTAGTATAAATCATCAAATCATCACGTTCAAAGGCAGAGGCAATCTGTTCGTGGGTCACTTCTTCCAACTTCTTTATTTCAACAGCATGCGGTGAATAGAATACCACAGCTACATCTGCTGCATCCAAAGCTCCTTTGTATTCCTTTAAGAATTCGGCATTGAGACTGCTGTAGGTGTGCAGTTCCAAACAGGCTACCAAGGTACGATCACTGTACTGTTCTTTGACCGCCTTTGTAGTCGCTTCCACTTTACTTGGCGAATGCGCAAAATCTTTATAAGCCACACTTTTTCTACTTTCGGCTATCTTTTCGAGTCGTTTGCTGGCACCTTTAAACGTGGCAATGGCTTCGTAGAAATCATCTTCATCAATGCCCATATGCTGACAGATCCATTTGGCACCTGCTAAATTGTTCAGGTTATGCTTACCGAAGACTTCAATAGGCAATGGTCCTTCTGGCGTTTCCAAAAGCGTCTGGCCATCTTCCACCGCATAATCTGGTGTATGGTATGGCAGTTTGCGTATAGTATTTTCTGAAGCTTCCACGACCCTCACCACTTCTGGATCTTCAGCATTGTAAGTGATGCTTCCGCCTTTTACGATACTATCCACAAATATCTTGAATTGCTCAACATAATTATCATAGGTCGGAAACACATTAATATGGTCCCAAGCAATGCCGCTCAATAAGGCAATATTGGGTTGGTACAAGTGAAACTTCGGGCGTCTATCAATCGGCGAACTCAAATACTCATCACCTTCCAAGACCATAAAGTCATTCTCTTCAGTCAATTTCACCATTACATCAAAACCTTCCAGCTGTGCACCTACCATATAATCGACATCCTTATCGTGATAGTGCATTACGTGAAGAATCATAGAGGTAATGGTTGTTTTACCGTGACTGCCACCAATCACCACACGGGTTTTGTGTTTGGATTGTTCGTACAAAAACTCTGGATAGCTATAGATTTTAAGTCCTAGGCTTTGTGCTTTCACAAGTTCTGGATTGTCGGCCTTGGCGTGCATACCAAGTACTACCGCGTCCAGCATTGTATGGATTTTCTCTGGAAACCATCCGTAAGGTTCTGGCAATAAGCCTTTGGCTTTCAATCGTGATTTTGAAGGTTCGAAGATTTCATCATCACTTCCTGTAACTCTATATCCTTTATTGTGAAGTGCCAAAGCGAGGTTGTGCATTGCACTGCCTCCTATCGCTATAAAATGTACATTCATACTCCTGTTTTGTAGTCTTCAAATATAGGATTTTGCTTTGGAAGTTTGAAGGGCAAACCCACAGGAATTTGAAAACAAAGCGCAGCAAAGGTTATAATTTCAATATGGCAGTTTTCTCTTCCTTAAACGGTTTGATATCTGGAAGCTCCGCAATGGCAATGTCAATATATTTCAACGCCTCCGATTTGTTGCGTTTGTGTTTATAGATTTGGGCCAATCTATAATAAGCCCAAGCTTTTGGCACGCCATCTGCAGCCGAATAGTTTTTGACATAGGTGTGCAAACATTGTTCGCCTTTAGCAAGTTCCACATTGTATTCAGCAGCTACTTTGCCTATTTGATAGTGAAGCGCATTGCGTTTGTGCACATCATGATTGGCTTGAATGTTGGCAATGGCTTTTTCGGGTTGCTTTTGCTTCTCATAGAAGTTAGTCAACTTTTCATAACAGGTCATTGAGCCACCTTCGGTGATGGCCATTTTATAGTATTTCTCTGCCAGTTCTGGTTCGTCATCATATTCGTAGATATAGCCTTTCGCCAAATAACCATCTACTTTAGAAAGCTTCTCGAGTTCATTGGCATAAGTCAACGCTTTATCGACACTACCACCCACAATGCCAGGTAATTGTATATAAAGTTCCACAAGTGCCCAACGCGCGTCAATGTGCTTGGGGTCGAGGTTTGCAGCCGTATGAAAAGCGTCTTTGATATCGCCAATCATCCCTACCGCTTTTAGCTTGCTTACTTTTAACGCTTTCATCCCCAAAGCACCACCATATTTGTAATGGTAATTGGCTGATTTGGGATTGGCGTCTACCAAACGTTTGTATTGTGTGATGGCATCGTCCCACTTCTGTTGCTGACCGTACGCATCTCCTAAAAGCTCAATCCCTTTTAAATCATTCGGATTGTTTTTAACATAAGATTCCATTGTGGTTTGTGCCTTTGCGAATTGCTTTTGCTCAAGCATTCGTTCAACATCTGACAATTCAGACTGTCCCAAAAGCATCAGAGGCACTAGCAAAAAAAATAACAATACTTTCATATAAGTAGGTACGAAAAAAGGACCAAGAATGGTTTATTTGATTTAACTTTAAGGAATCAAATATAAAACCTTTAATGACAAAAACCTTGCCTTCACTCATTGAAAACCCAGGTTCGCTCATTCTCTTTGTGAAAACTAAAGATTGGCATTTATATTGCAGAGAACTGATGAAACGAACATCAACAAACACTGTCAAACAATGAAATATTTCTTATCCACCCTAATGATTATATTATTTGCACACACTTCACAAGCTCAATCCAAAGATTACAATGACCTATGGGAAAAAGTCGAAAAGTTAGAAAATGATGGTTTGCCAAAGTCAGCATTGGACATTGTCAATCAAATAGCCGTTCAAGCCAAGAAGGATAAGAATGCGCCACAGCAAATAAAGACGCTCATTTATCAAAGCAAATATGCGATGACACTTGAAGAGGAAGCGCAATTAAAAGTGATGGATGATTTCAAAAAGGCTATTGCCAGCAGTGAAGCCCCTACTACCAATGTGCTGGAGAATATGCTGGCTACGATGTATTGGCAGTATTTTCAACAGAACCGATGGAAGTTTTACAATCGCACCAACACGGCTTCGAAAGTGGATGCAACCGACTTTCAGACTTGGGATTTGCAGACCTTGTTTGATGAAATACAGCTCTATTTTCAGAAGTCGTTAGCAAGCGAAACACTGTTGCAACAAACAAAATTAGAAAGCTACAGTGCCATTCTTACGGAACAAAAGGGCTCAAAAACTTTTAGGCCAACGCTTTATGACCTGTTGGCACACAACGCCCTGGAGTTTTATGAATCGGATGAAAACAGCATTACCAAGCCAGCTTATAAATTTATTATCGACAACGCTGATTATTTGTCTGATGCTAAGGCTTTCACTAAGTTAAGCATCACTTCTCAAGATTCTACCTCATTACAATTGAATGCGCTCAAATTGTATCAAAAGCTGATTGCCTTTCATTTAAAAGAGAATAATACCGATGCTTTGGTAGATGTGGATATCGACCGATTGAAGTTCGTCAGAACAAATACCACAGTCACTAACAAAGATGAAGTCTATCTTCAAACCTTAAAAAATTCAAGTAATCAATACAAGGACAATGCCGTATCAGGATTGTATGATTTTGAGATAGCATCTTTATACTTCGAACAAGGCGAAACGTATCAACCTAAAACCAATGAAGAACATCGTTGGAAAATAAAAGAAGCCTTGGAGTTTTGCAATGCAGTGATTGCTAAATTCCCCAAAAGCCTTGGCGCACAAAAATGTGAGGTTTTAAAGCAGGAAATACTTCAACCGTCCTTGCTCATTTTGTCTGAAAACCGTCTTCCGATACAGCAAAATGCGTTGATGGACGTGACCTATAAAAATCTGGAGCAGCTACAGTTCAAAATATACGCCTTCTCCAGAAGTCAATCAGATAAGTTCAAACAGATATATCGCAAGGAAGAACAATGGGCTTTCATCAGTAAGTTGACTGCTACCAAACAATTTCAAAGTACACTCAAAAACGAGTCGGATTATCAAGATCATTCCATAGAAGTTGTTATTCCTAAATTATCAAACGGAACGTACCTCATCGTGGCTTCCAAGCCTAATAGTGATTCCAATTTCTTTGCTCACAGAACCATTCAGGTGACGAATATTGCTTTGGTGAACACTTCTGAAAACACCAAAGAAATATTTCAAGTCATTGATAGAAATAACGGCAAACCACTTTCTGGGGCAACCGTCAAACTATCTTATAAAAATAAATACAACGGTCCCGTTACGAATGAAACCAAAACTACAGACAGTAATGGGCAATTCACTATTACCAAGAATACCAATCGTCTGATTGATTTGGATATGGAGATTCATCACAATGATGATGTGGCTTATGTTGAAGACTATTATGTGACCCAATATTACAAGAACAACCAAGAGAAACCTGTTCAGCACAATGCCTTTTTGTTCACGGACAGAAGCATTTACCGACCTGGTCAAGTGGTGTATTTTAAAGGTATTGCGATGAGCACAGAAAATGGGAAATCGCAGGTAACGCCCAACTTGGATAGCAAAGTGGTACTATACAATGTCAATCGTGAAGTCATTAAGGAATTGAAAGTGAAGACCAATGAATTTGGTTCTGTGGCTGGTGAATTTATTTTACCAAGTGATGGATTAACGGGACAATTTACCATTGAGTTTTTTGCTGGTGTAACTGCTGCCACATATTTTTCGGTGGAAGAATACAAACGTCCGAAATTTGAAACCAAGTTTGAACCTATTACCGAAACATTCAAAGTCAATGATTCCATTACCGTTAAAGGAACAGCGCTCGCCTACGCTGGCAGCAATATAACGGATGCAAAAGTAGTGTATCGTGTGAGTAGACAAGTGCAATATCCTTCGTGGTATTATTGGAGACGCCCTTGGTATAACAGTGAACCGCAAGAAATCGCCTATGGTGAAGGTGTTACCAATGAAAAAGGTGAGTTCGAAATCATCTTTAAAGCCATTCCAGATGAAAGTGTGGATCAAAATAACCTGCCTGTATTTCAATATGAAGTCACAGCAGACGTTACGGATATCAATGGTGAAACCAGAAGCGCCACAACCATTGTCAACGTTGGTTATCATACCTTGTTGGCAACCATCAACGTTGCCGAGCAACTGGATAAAACCAAAAAAGACCATAAACTCTCCATTGATACACGTAATCTTAATGGTGAATTTGTTCCAGCCACTGGCAGCATTAAAATTTACAAACTCAAAGCGCCTCAAGCAGTCTTGAGGCCTCGACCTTGGGCAGCACCAGACTTTAGGTCGATGACCAAAGAGGAGTTCAAGGTAATGTTTCCGCACGAAGCTTATGATGATGAGCATAACCCAAACACTTGGGAGAAAGGCACGTTGGTACTCGATACCACGTTTGACACCTCCAAGTCAAAAGAATTGGAATTGGGCAACATCAAAAAGTGGGAATCGGGTCGCTATGTGATTGTGTTGGAAAGCAAGGATAAATTCGGTCAAGAGATTAAAGAAGAGGCGATTACAACCTTATTTGACGATGATGACAAAACACTTGCTGACCAACAATTGTTTAGTGTGACGACTGATAAAAACGCATACAGTATCGGTGAAAACGTGTTGCTGACCTTTGGTTCTTCCGCAGAAGATATGACGGTAACGGTTGATGTTGAAAAAGACCACAGCATTGTCAAAACCTTTATTATCCCGTTGAGCAATAATAAAAAGACCATTGCCATTCCTGTTGCCAAGGAAGACTTGGGTGGTTTTTCCGTGCATTACAGTTATGCCGCATTCAATAGCTTTGATTCGGGAACGGTTAATATTAGTGTTCCTTATCCAAAAACAGATTTGCAAATTGAAACTGTCACCTTTAGAGATAAATTGCAACCAGGTGCAGAAGAAACTTGGAGCTTCAAAATCAAAGGTCCGAAGGGCGACAAAGTCAGCGCTGAACTCTTGGCAAGTATGTATGATAAATCATTGGATCAGTTCACACCACACGATTGGAGTTTTTCGCCTCTTGTGCAACCGATTTACAATTCGTACTCTAGACGCAATGCAGGCCGAAGCTTTGGCATCAACAGTTTCAGTATCTACTTTGACAATTCTGATTACAAAGGCTATCCATCACAATATTATGATGAATTGAATTGGTTTGGGTTTTATTTTGGGTATGATGGTTTACTTTATGAAACCAGGCGTGCTTATGCACCAAGTGGAGTTCAAGTAAAAGCTGATGCTGTGATGATGGTGGAAGAAGCAGAGTTAGATGCAGGTTATGAAGATTTCAGAACAGAAAGCAAAAAAGCATTGGTTTTTAATTCAAGAACTGAACAAAGTGGAGGAAATATCACGGCTGAAATAATTAAAAAAGAAGAAAAAGAATCTTTCGACAACATTGCCGTCCGTAAAAACCTCAACGAAACGTCATTTTTCTTTCCACAATTGCAAACTGATGCAGAAGGTAATGTCAGTTTTAGTTTTACAACACCTGAAGCATTGACGTCTTGGAAATTGCAACTCTTGGCACACACCAAGAACTTGGAAAGCGCCACAACCTCAATGGAAATGGTTACCCAAAAAGAACTGATGGTCATCCCAAATGCACCTCGATTCTTACGTCACGGCGACCAAATTACCATCAGCACAAAGATTTCAAATCTTACCGATAACGCATTATCTGGTTCTGCTACGTTGATTTTGACGGATGCGTTTACAGGTGATGATATTTCGGCGACGCTTATCAAGTCGAGCGCAGTCGAGACCTTTTCTGTTGATGCTAAAGGCAACACTCAAGTGTCTTGGAACCTCAACATTCCAGAGAATGTCAATGCCGTGCAATACAAAGTGGTGGCAAAGGCTGGCGACTTCAGTGATGGTGAGCAAAACGCTTTGCCAGTGTTAAGCAATCGAATGTTGGTAACAGAGACCTTGCCTATGTGGATACGTAGCAACGAAACCAAAACCTTCACTTTGGACAAGTTGAAAACCAACAATTCATCCACCTTAAAGAACCACAAACTGACGTTGGAAATAACGTCTAATCCTGCTTGGTATGCCGTTCAAGCCTTGCCATATTTGATGGAATATCCATACGATTGCAACGAGCAAACCTTTTCTCGTTATTATGCGAATGCATTGGCAAGTCATATTGCGAATAGCAATCCGAGGATTCAAGAAGTTTTCAATCAGTGGCGAAATACAGATGCCTTGCTTTCAAATCTTGAAAAGAACGAAGAGCTGAAAAACATCCTTATACAAGAAACACCTTGGCTTCGTGATGCACAAAGTGAAACGGAACAGAAAAAACGCATCGCGCTGCTATTCGACTTAAATAAAATGAACAACGAATTGGCTTCGGCAAAGCGTAAACTTCAAAACAATCAGATGAACAATGGTGCGTGGCCTTGGTTTGAAGGCGGTCCATCGAATCGTTATATTACGCAACACATCATTACTGGTTTTGGACATTTAAAGCATTTGAATGTAGATTCGAAAGACGCTTCACCTATGATTCAAAACGCCATCAACTATCTTGATGCTGAATTCGTTAAGGAATACAAAGACCTGAAGAAATATAACAAAGATGTCGACCTGTCTAAAGACCATTTGAGTTATACGCAGTTGCATTATTTGTATATGCGCAGTTTCTTCCCGGAGATTGCCAAAAGCAAAGAGGTACAAACGATTGTTGATTATTACCAAACGCAAATCCAGAAATACTGGTTGAGCCGTTCGCTGTACGCCAAAGGTTTAATGGCACTGGTTTCACACAGAGCAAAAGACAAGTCTACTTCTGATAAAATTCTGAAGTCGCTAAAAGAGACCAGCATCACCAATGAAGAATTAGGTATGTACTGGAAAGACAATAAGGCTTCTTGGTTCTGGTATCAAGCGCCTATTGAAACGCAAGCGCTGATGATTGAAGCTTTTGGCGAAATTCAAAACGACACCAAAACCATTGACAACTTGAAAGTATGGTTATTGAAACACAAGCAAACCAACAGTTGGAGCACCACAAAATCAACCACAGAAGCTGTGTATGCTTTGTTATTGCAAGGTAGTGATTGGTTAAGTGTCACGGATGCCGTGGAAATATTGGTGGGTGGTGAAACGATTGAACCGCGCCAACTTGAAAACGTCAAGGTCGAAGCTGGCACAGGCTATTTTAAAACTGCATGGAATGGCAGCGAAGTCAAACCTGAAATGTCAACAGTGCAAATGACCAAGAAAGGTGAAGGCATTGCTTGGGGCGCGTTGTATTGGCAGTATTTTGAAGATTTGGATAAGATTACCACTGCAGAAACGCCATTGAGTCTGAAGAAAAAGTTATTCTTAAAAACCAATACTGATCGTGGTGAGCAAATTTCTGAAATCACTTCAAGTACGAAACTCAATGTAGGCGATTTGGTTCGTGTTCGTATCGAGTTAAGAAGCAATAGAGATATGGAGTTTTTACATATGAAAGATATGCGTGCTGCGGGCTTTGAGCCGGTGAACGTGCTATCGCAATACAAATACCAAGATGGTTTGGGTTATTATGAAAGCACCAAAGATGCTGCCACTAATTTCTTTTTCGACTACTTACCAAAAGGCACTTACGTTTTTGAATATGATGTGCGTGTCAACAATGCCGGAAATATGAGCAATGGCATCACCACCATTCAAAGTATGTATGCTCCAGAATTCAGTAGTCATAGTGAAGGTGTGAGGGTTTCTGTAGATAGTGGTCAGTGATCAGTAATCAGTTGGCAGAAATCAGTAATTCATACTGGTAAATTCAAAAATAAAAGACCTGTAGGTATTTGAGCTTACAGGTCTTTTTTAATTTTAAAGTAGTAATATGTTCAACTCGGTTAACGAGTCTCACTTTCTCAAACGTCTAACGTTCTCATCCGTCTAACTAATCTATTTGGGTGTGGTGGGTCTTACCTCGATTTTGCTAGGCAAGGTTCTTTCATTCATTTTTAATAAATCGACTACCAATTGTCCTATATCTTCTATCTGGATCTTCCAGGCATCGCTATCATCGGGTTCGTTGCCGTTGAAATGTGTCGCTACTGACCCTGGCATAATCGTACTTACCTTGATACCATACTTTCTTAAATCAAGCATCACAGCTTGGGTAAAACCTGTCACTCCAAATTTACTCGCATTATAAGCAGATCCATTGGCAAAAAAGTTAGTACCTGCCAAACTGGAGATCGTGATGTAATAACCCTTCGATTTTTTTAAGGCGTCCACGCTGGCTTTGATGGAATAAAACGCTCCTGTAAGATTGGTGTCGATGGTTTCTTGCCACTGCTCTGCCGTTAAGTCTTCAATAGATGCAAAATGCCCCAAACCTGCATTGGCAATGACAATATCAAGTTGGCCAAACTGTTCCACCACTTGTTTAACCGCCTGTTGTTGACTTTCAAAGTCGCGCACATCGGCTTGAATACCGTAGGCCTTTACATCGCTGGTAGTTTCTTTGTCCAAACGTTGCGATGCCTCCAGGGCACGGTCTTCATCTCGACTGGTTATAACGACTTTAACGCCTTCATTCATCAGGCTTAAAGCTATACCATATCCTATACCCTTACTACCACCTGTAATTAGGGCTACTTTATCTTTTAATTCTTTCATTTTGTGTTGATTTTAGCCATTGACTGCGTGCCATTGGCGATTTCTAATTGAATTCACCCTAAAATTACGATATACATTGCACACCCATTAACGCAAAAGGGTTAAACTTTTCATAAGAAAGAGATGATGGCTGATGATTTACAGTTTACAGTTGACGGTTTACAGTTAAATCACTTAGAGAACACACGACCTAACGAACTCCGTCTACTAAATACTAATGACTGATCACTATACACTGCCAACTGAACACTGAATATTGAACACCGCTTACTTCACTTCGGGTGGATATTGAGCCAATACTTTGGTGACGATTTTTTGAAATTGTGCTTCGCGTGCTTCGGGGGTGGCTTTTGGACTGTAGCCACTTGCACTTACGGCTTGCCAAAAGAGGCCTGTTTTACTATCATCTACAAAATCAAAAATAATCTCGCGGTTGATGTCTGGTTGCCCTACTGGAATACCGATGGAGATGCCACCTCCTACATTACCGCCGCCGCCACCTACGCCAACGCCAACGTTATTTCTCTGAACGTCTTGGAATTCTTGACTTTGAATGTTCACCAGAAAATCCGGGGTGTCAGAGAGGGTAAACCCTTTGGCTTGCATGGCGGTATCAAAGGCCGTCAATAAACGCTTGGTATCGAGCTCGCTCAAGCCTGTGTTAAGCGGCGAATAGTAGTTGTAAGTCTTGTAGGTACTGAAGTTGGTGGTTTTGTCATAATCGTAGTCCACACGTACGGGTGCGCAGGCAGACAGTACCAAAAACAGGATGAGTAGATAAGGTAACTTTTTCATAATTTTTTATTTTAAAGATAGGGAAAATTGGGGAACCCTAGAAAGATCTTAACAGTCATCACTTATACCTTGCGAGGGGACAGCTTTGGTTATTGAGGGGCTAGGTGTTTCTATAAAGTGATTGCTTATAGCATAAAAGCTTCTACATCATGATGCCAAGCATTACAGCGTTAGATTCGAACGTGCGGCGGTTGTGCACAAGACATTGCCCAATTCTCAAGGGACGTTAACCTTTGCTTTCAAGCATTCCTATAATAATACCAAGCATAGACAAATTACTTGCGATACATTGGGTATTTACTGAACGGTGTTAGGATGTGCAACAACTGTTTAATAATACATATTGTATGTGTATTCATATACCTTGATGCTGTTTTAAGGTGCAAGAATCATCTGTCAGTATTCATCAAACGTGTCTTTGAATTAATCAAAGGTGTATCGATATCTCATTAGAGGTTTAAGGATATACAACCATCATGTAGGTTTGTGCAAAAGAGGTTTACCAAAGTACATTGCATATCTAGGGATGTGCATTCGAGGGGTACGGAATTACAGTGGTACAGTCATTTTACAACTGCAAATATTAATACCATGAATTGTGAATGTGAAGTAGTTCTTGATACATGCATCCAATAGTATTCCATCTGTAATAATGAGACTGCCCGAAGTATTATATTGATTACGTGAGATGCTGAAAGAAGTTCAGCATGACAGCAAATCTTAAACTATCATCATCCTGAAAACTAGTCTACAACTTCCTAACAATCCTCGTAAAGCGTATGCCATGCATAGCCTGATAAAAGCCGCTGCTGAACCCAAAGACGGCTTTAGTATAGGCTTTGACATCGGCTGCAAGCGAAAGCATGCCCGTGACAGGTGCGTAAAAAACCTTATTTCGGTTGACGCGCGCCAACTTTAACTCGGCATTGGCAGTATCTACAGCCGCATTATAGGCAAGCAACTCCTCTAGCCTAGTCTCAAGTGCCTCAATGGTCAAATCGGCTTCGTTGGATGCATAGCCTTCCAGACTCTTTAAGACTCCCAGGAAGCCTTGGAAATGAAAATATCTGTTGCCATACGAACGCTGGCAAGCACTGATGGCTTTTTGTGAACTGTTTGGGTCGATGGCTTTGGCACGCCGCCCCTCTAGCTTGCGTTTATAAAACCGAGCATCTTCGAGCATTGCCGTGCTGGCCCCTAGCGCTTGCATCAAACCCATAAGCCGCGTGGTGAGTGGCTCAAGAGCCAAAAATGCCAACTGGCGTTCCCCTGCTACATTCTTAAATGCCCCGACCTTGGCAGTTACCATTTCTAGGGCTGCCTTGGCATCTTCAAAAAAATTCTCGAGAGCGTTAAGCGTAAGCCTAATGGCAGCTGGATTATACGGAGCGCCATAGTTGCGAACAAAACTAATTTGCAGACCGAAATTGTCAAGGTTTACGGCGTGGCCTGTTTCCTGATAGACACGTTTCTTTTTAGACATGGGACTTTGGGTATTAGTAGGTTAAAGATTTTAAATGTGAATGTAGGAAATAAAATGATAGGTTGTTATGTACAATTAATTTAAAATATTATAATTATATAACAGTTAAATATTTAAATGTAATTTAACAAGGCTTTAACATGGTATCTTTGAGGTATGAATATGAACATTCCTCTTTCTCATACCGGTTTTAAGTTTGCTGTTTTGGCACTCGCATTGTTGGCGGGGTTTACCCTTATCAGTTCGGTGCTTTTTATTGAGGGCATACAGCTATCGAGCATACTGTATGGATTGATGACGCTTACGGTCATCATCATGGCCATGGTAGGGCTGGTGGCATCGATTCGCGGACTTAAAGACACCAATACCTTTCAAAAAATAGTTGGTCTGTTTCTTAACCTCGGCTTTCTGGCTCTTGTGGGCTCGCTTATGCTTGCGAATGTTACCGATTTGATCTCGGTTTTTGGGGCATAAAACGACCTCTTATTCTATTTTTTCTGAACACAAAACACTTGCTAGAGCCATGCCACACATTTACTTGAAAATGATGTAGGCCCTGCACTTTTTACAAAGCTTATTGGGCCATGCACGGCCAGAAACCACCATGATCTATACCCATGTAACAAGAAAAGATTAGGTAGTGATAAGAAGCAATTAGACCAGGCGATAGAGAAATTAAAAAAAATTGATAATGAGGCACAAAAGGTGCATATATCCGGTGAAATTATGGGGTAAATGTGTATATTTATTCCACATATAACAAGTTAGCAACAAGCAAATCATACAACATCAATTTGAACACGAAAAATCGTTAGGGATATTGTTAAAATTTAAGACGCGTATATTTGGAAGTAAAGATATATATACCGCATCCAGCTCTACAAGAATATGTCTTGAACATATCTACTGTAAACGTCTTACTTCCTGAAGGAATTAAAGATGTGGTGACACCTTATCCTCCTACGCCTTTTCAATCACTGATGTTTTATTGTAATCATGCCGTATCTATTGGAAGGGTAGAAAAAGGCGATTTTCGTAAACAACCACTTACGGTATTGGTAGGTCCACAATTTTCACGTGTGAATATAAAAGTGCATCGTCAATTATCGGCCATACGCGTTGATTTTCTTCCGGGTGGTATGTATCGAATGTTGGGCATTCCCATGCACGAACTGTTCGATGGTGGATTTGATGCCCTTGACTTCTTTGGTAGAGAAATGAAGTCTATCAACGAACAACTACAAAACACACCCAGCCTGGAAGAGGGAAAAAACATTGTAGAAAAATTCCTTTTAAATGAGGTTAAAAACCTTAAAGGAATTTTACCTATTGATTCCGCTTTGGGTATGCTGTTAAGCTATCATGGAACGATGACTATCGAAAAAACGGCCTCGTTTTCCTGTTTAAGCTTAAAACAATTTGAAAGAAAATGCAAAGAACGGATTGGGATGAATCCAAAGCTCTTTGCACGCATTCTGAAATTTTCAAAAGCCTACAGATTGCACGAATCTTGTCCGCAACTTAACTGGACACAAGTAGCATATGACGCAGGTTACTTTGACCACATGCATATGATAAGGGATTTCAAAACCTTTGCAGGAGCAAATCCTTCCGTTATTGAACAGCAATTGCTTTCAACGCCTTTGCGTATGCAAAAAGACCTGAACTATTAAGTTGTCGATTTTTTACTATGCCAACGATAGGTGTGCCACATATCTTTGCTAAAAAAAATCATGACAACACATTCTAAACATCACATTAAGCACCGCAGTATTCGCATCATTGTAGGAGTGCTTTTGCTTTGCAATATTGCTTTTGCACAAGACACGTTAAAGTCCACCAACGAGTCTTTCCCACTCGAAGAATTAAAGGACTATACCCAAACATTCTATTACAGTCAGGGTTATGAAGAAAGAGCCATAAGCATTGCGATGTTTATGGAGGACGCAGGCACTTATTTTCAAAAAGAGATAGGATTTACACCCAAAACGACACTGTACATACTAGCTCCCAAACACTGGAAAGAATTTGCTGCCAAACCTCTCCGTGAGGTGTATGGATTTCCACATAATGCAACAAGCGGGCAATTGGTCATTGCAGCTGAAGACAATGACTTTTGGCGCAGTTTCTTACCGCCTGTTGACAGCCTTCATCCTTCAATAGCCGCAGATGTCACAACAGCATATGGCAAACTAGATGGTTCGTTCAGCATGATGCCCTTCTTTGATTTGCTTGCCCTTCACGAAATGGGACATTCCTATACATCGCAAGCGGGTCTGAACATGCATCGCTATTGGATGGGCGAATTGTTTGTGAACATAATGTTGCATACCTATATAGCCGAAAAACAACCTGAACTTTTGCCTGCTCTAGAGACGTTTCCAAATATGGTAATCGGAATGGGTAAGGCAGAGTTTAAATTCACAAGTCTAGAAGACTTTGAGGAGTTGTATCCAACTTTGGGAATGGGACCTAAAAATTACGGGTGGTACCAATGCATGCTACATTCAGCCGCAAAAGATATTTATCATAGTGGAGGGGAAATAGTATTGAAAAAACTTTGGAATGCTTTAGAAAAGCATCAGGAAGAGATGACCGATGAAGAATTTATTGATATGTTATATAAAGAAGTTCATCCATCTGTGGCAAATGTTTATTTAAATTGGAATAAAACTTAATAATAAAATACCAGTTGCTAACACCGCGTATAAACCATTGCTTGGTCATCGCTTATCTGGAAAATCCTATCGGATTTGCCAGCGGAGTTTTGTACTTTTAATGGTTCGTGCCGAGACACGACACAGCTCATATACATAAACGTTGTACGCAATTTTGAAATAATCAACAAGTTTGTAATTCTATTGCTTGGATTGTGATTTACAATAGTTCATTATCAACAAATTATATCGACACGTAACCATAAAAAAAAGCAGACAAAGATGTCTGCTTTTTTTTATATGCCAAATGATAAGTGTCATTTGGTCTTTTATAACTAACCAACCATTACAAAGATGCGATAATCTAAACTGGTTCGTCTTACACAATTTTCATTAGTTGTTATATAACTTGCATGTTTATTTATAAAATTGCAAAATCATAATGAAATTGTACAGTCTTTAGTATTATTCTTTCATGACCCTAAAGGTTGCTGCTTGATTACCGTTAATAATCTTTAGGATATACATACCGGACTGAAGTTGTTTGGTGTCTAAATCAGTACGTGCAGCTATTGGGTGAGATATCATCACCAATTGACCTAACATATTGTAGAGTTCTATTCTTTCTGTAATACTGTTAGCTTCTATGACCAATTTATCCTTGACCGGATTTGGATAGATAGATATGTTTTCGAGATTCGCTTCAGGCACGGAAAGTGTGGCATCTTCCACAAGGAGCTCGAACAATGTGTTGTTGCCGAGTCTTGGTTCTCCGATAGACCATACCTGAACATAATATGTGGTATTTGCAGTGATAGGGATATCTTGCAGTGACATCGCACCACAAGCATCAGTTACTTGGTTGAGGCTAGTGCAATCTCCTTGCCACAACTGTAGGTAATATCCACCATCTACTGATATATCTACGGAAGTAACATCTCCAGAATAGAACGCAAACCAAACATCCTGACGGTCTATAGCATCGTTACAACTTGGCGTTTGAGTAGATGCTGTACTATAATTTGTATAGGCATTGATGGGTGTACCGAACATGAGAGCCACAGCATCATTACATTCATCATTGCTGGGTATAATGCCACATGCCAATGCTACTTCTGGAATACTAGTGCAGCCAGGAGCATTGTTTTCGATTCGATAATTTGAATTATTAACGTTTTCGCTATAATAAGAGGCTATAGATGTACAAAATGGTGCAATGTTGCAAACATTCAAATTAGGATTGTTTCTAATAGACAATAGTGGGTAGTACAGAGGATCGAAATTCAGGCCTTCGAATGCAGAAATATCATTTAAAATTGGATTATTTTCAATATAAATCTGTATTGGCATATTACCTGTAAGACCATTCAAAGTTTGTAATACTTCATTATCTGTAATATAAATTTCTTCTGTGTAAATATTCTCCAAACCGACTAAATTCGTCAATGAATCATTATTATCAATGACTATATAATAGCCGAATTCACTATGCACCATATTTTGAAGTGCACTGATATCATTTAATAGTGGATTGTCTATGAGCATCAAACTCTCAAAATTGGTATCTAGTTCAACCACATTTTCCAATCCAGTGAGATTGGTCAATAATGGGTTGCTTTCTATTAATATATCAGAGGAAATTGATGTAATAGAAGACAGCGGTGATAAATCTGTAATGTCAGCACCAGTGATATAAAGACCATTTGAAAGTGCTGTGCAATCTGGATACATGGTGGCAAAAGCATCAACCTGTGCCTGTGAATTTAAGACTAATGGTCCTTCGGGACATGTGCCGCATGAAGCAGAAACTTCTGCTAGGCTATTACAGCCCGGAGCGTTGTTAGATACGGTAATCGCATCAATTGATGCCAAAGAACAGACCAATGCATTACTGCAAACGAACAATTGGGAATTGTTAGTAATCTCGGCTGTGAGAGCATTGTTCCATTGTGCCGTTTCAAGCATTGTAATATCAGAAAGCATATCGTTTTCAGTAATGTACAATAATGGAGATTGAAATCCGGTAACAAAATTTAAATTCTCATTTAGGCCATTTAGACTCGTTAGCGCATCATTGTTTTCTAAATAAAGAGTTACAAACTCTGTGATACTGTCAGCGCCTGCCAATGATGTTAGAGAAGACATATCCCTTATGACAAAAACGAGTGGTACATTGGCTAAATAATTATCTAAAAACTGAAGATTTTGCAGCATAGGATTATTGTCAATAACTAAAAATGCGTCTTCGTTATCCAAGCCTGTGATAGTTAGATCTTCTAATCCAACTATGTTTGTTAACGATGTCTGGTTGATTAACAGACTACCCACCGAATTTAACATAGATAAGGATGACACATCTACTATATCACTGCCCTGTATAATAACAAAACCTTGGATAGCCGTACAGTTTGGGTAAGTATTACTAAAATTATCAATATCCGATTGACTGAACAACAAAAGATTCCCTTCAGGGCATTGTGAGAATCCTAGAAAGGGCAGTAAAAATAAAGAGCAGTAAAAGTATAAGTGTTTCATTCCAAAAGGTTTTTTTTAAAGATATAAAATAAATAAGTAATTAAACATATAAGCTGGTCACATAAAACCCTTTAAAAAAAAACATAAAATTTGATGACATTGCACAGATCTTGTGTTTTGATTTACCGTCAATCCAAAATCATTTATCTTTGAACAGTATCAAATTTAAATTTGAAAAGTACTCATAGATGCCCGAAATTATAGACTTAAGTCAAGAAATATACGAAGGGATGCCTGTATATAAAGATCTTCCCCAAGTGAAGATGTCGGTTCATAATTCGCATGAGGAATGGGAAGGCGTTAAACATCCCGATAAACGAACTCCAGCTGTGCATAAACTAGAACTTGGGGAGCATACAGGTACACATGTAGATGCCATTAACCATATGGCGAAACAGTATGAAGGACAGTCGATAGACACGATGCCTTTATCTATGTTTTATACGGAAGGTATTTGTTTAGACTTCTCGCATAAAGAGCTAAAGGAATTGATAGAGCCTTTTGAGATTGAGAAAGCTTGCACAAAAGATCATCTTGAGATTAAGAAAGGTGATACAGTATTGATTTATACGGATCATTTTCGAAAGTATTTTAATAGTGATGATTGGGGGAACGGACCCGGTATTTCTGTAGCTACCGCTCGATGGCTAGGTGAACAGGGCGTATCAGCTTTTGGGGTTGAAACCATGTCGCCCGGAGTGCCCGGTGTGTCCAATAAGGAAGTGCATCATATTTGTGGAGAACTGAATTTTACACATTACGAAAATATGGTTAATCTTCATTTGTTGATTGGACGAGGACGCTTTCGGTTTATTGGACTTCCTTTAAAAATAAGAGGTGGCACAGGCTCTCCTGTTAGAGCAGTAGCGGTGTTTGAGGATTAAGAATTTTATACTTCATTTTTAGCAAAACACTCACTTCCAATCAGATATACATTTCACTAAATTTAAGTACCATCGCTTCATCGAAAACCCATTGAGATATTTTCCAAACACCAGTGTTTTCTTTATTTTAGCGTCTAAACCCAATTTTTAAATACTTAACCTATGAAAAAACTGATGACGGCAGCGTCTTTAGTAGCATTGACACTCTTTTCGTGCTCTGACGACCCTGTAACCCAAAACGATCCGACAAGCAACAATCCTGTTGAAACGCCCACATCCAATACTCTTTATAGAGGTGTGTTTACAAACACCGAAGGCACTAAACGAGGCTCTATTGAAATGACGGTAAATGACACTGATGGTATGGCAACTGCCGTATTGACTTTAAAATCAGGTGCAACTATCGAATTGAGAAGTACGGCGGCCCTATATGGCAGTAATGACCCTATACTTTTTAATAGTACAGGTTCTTCTGATGTCTCATGGATGTTGATTACTGACAGCGATGGCAACAATCCTATCGTAACAGATGTAAGATTTAATAATGAAGATGCGGATGTGCTGATGGCACGTTCTACAGCAGCAGCTCCCGCAACTCCTGTCACTGGAAGTTACAACTGTGATAATTGCGGCAGTATAGGTGTCGGGTTTCCGAACACCAACCTGACATGGAATGTGATGACCATTGGCGAAGGCGATCAACAAAACATCATGACCCAAGTGGCATATGGAGGTCGTGTTTATACAGCTTCTACAGGCTCTCAAAGCAACTGCACTGCGGGCGCTTTAAAAACCGACTGTGACGTTGATGGCACATTTAGCATTTTAGGATATGATGTGACATGGAGTGGCACTCACACCTATGGTGTTTATGCAGATTGCTCTGAAATATCAGGAACTTGGGCAGCACCAAATTACGGCTCGGCTCCTGGTGCTCAAGGTAGTTTTGTAAGCGATAGCGATTGTAATTTAAATGTGGTGGATGTTGATGGTAATGTCTACACTTATGTCACAATCGATGGGATGTCGTGGTTAAGTTCTAATCTTAATGTATCGCACTATCGAAATGGCGACCCTATACCTCATGTACAAGATGCAGCAGCATGGGCCAGTTTAACTACTGGTGCGTGGCGCTATTACAACAATGACCCTAGCAATGAAGCTACCTACGGTAAGCTTTATAACTGGTATGCCGCAAATGACCCAAGAGGTTTAGCACCAGAAGGATGGCATATACCAACTGTTGAAGAACTGTCTGATACAGCACAGTTTTTAGGAGGTGCAACTGTAGCGGGCGGTAAACTAAAAAGCACGACGGGCTGGAATGCTCCTAATACTGGTGCGACCAACGAGTTTGGCTATTCAGCCCTGCCGGGAGGTTTAGTGAACAATAATGGCGCGTCAAGTGGCATTGGCAACAATGGAGTCTGGTGGACTTCTTCAGCAACGGTTTCCAACCCTCAAAATGCCTTTAAATTTACGATGTATTACAATCAAGCGTCAGCAGACCCCGGAGTACAAAATAAAAAGTCAGGATTGAGCATTCGTTGTGTGAGAGATTAATTGTTTCCTTTAATGAAATCCAAGACCCTTCGTTTTTGCGGAGGGTTTTTTTTATTAAAAACGCAATGTCAAGATTCTCAAATAATAAATTTCTATCTTTGCATTATTTGATTTTAATAACAGATTGTGGAATCGGTATCGGTAAAAGCGTTTTATCAGGAAGTTTTTGGGAAACCCTGTAATGACCTTTCGCAGTTTTTAGAGCAACAGAACGGTCAAAATATTGGGCACTTTAATGTGTTTGATATTGAAAAACTTAAAAATTACTGTAGTAAAGGCAGTATGCCTTATAATAGGAGGAGCTATTACAAAATCAGTCTCATCATCGGTGAAAACCGTGTGGAATATGCAGATAAGGTGATTGACATTAAGGATTCGGCTATTTTGTTTGCCACTCCGAAGATTCCGTATCGGTATGTCCCTTTGAGCGAGCAGCAAACTGGGCATTTTTGTGTCTTCACTCCTGAATTTTTATTGAAATCAAAAACAGGATTCAACATAGACAAGCTACCAGTTTTTCAACCGCAAAGCAACTTTATTTATCAGTTGGCACCTAATCAAGTCGATATCTATAAGCACATTTTTAAGAAGATGCACGAGGAAATGAGCTCCGATTATCCATTTAAATATGACCTACTTCGCAACCAAGTGATGGAACTGATTCTGCAAGGGCAAAAACTGGAGCCGATGGCATATGATAATACTAACCAGAATGCTTCCACACGCATTTTCACCTTATTCATCGAACTGCTGGAGCGACAATTCCCCATAGAATCTACCACGCAAAGTCTACAATTAAAAACCGCCAAGGATTTTGCCAATACGTTGCGCGTTCACGTGAACCACCTCAACAAAGTCTTAAAAGAATCCACTGGAAAAACCACTACGGAAATTATTGCCAGTCGTGTAACCCAAGAAGCCAAGGTGCTTTTACGTCAAACTTCTTGGAATATTTCGGAAATTGCATATAGTCTTGGATTTGATGAAGTTTCCAACTTTTCAAACTTCTTCAAGAAAAACACAGATATCTCCCCAATGGCATTCAGAGAATGATTATTTGAATTTAATAAACATCGGTTTGAAATTCATAACTCGAATCACAACCTATTGCTGAACTTTGTACCATCATTAATTTTAAAACTTTAAACGATGACAACAACAGCAAACAAAACGGCCTTGGTAACAGGAGGCAGTAGAGGTTTAGGCAGAGATATGGCACTTCAATTGGCACTCAAAGGATTCAACGTTGTGCTCACCTATCACAGTAAATCGGATGAGGCAGAATCTGTGGTAAAAGAGATTAAAAGTCTTGGGCAAAATGCCGCGGCACTTCAATTGGACGTTGCAAAAAGCGAAACATTTGATAGCTTCAAAGAACAACTAACAGAGGTTTTGAAAAACAACCTTGGAGTGAATGGTATCGATGCTTTGGTGAACAATGCAGGCGTTGGTTACCACTCCGATTTCAAATCAACCACCGAAGAAGGTTTTGACCAAATGGTAGACATCCATCTAAAAGCACCTTACTTCTTGACTCAAAAGTTGCTTACCGTTTTAAAGGATGGCAGTAGCATTGTGAACATTTCGTCAGGATTGACGCGTTTTTCTTTCCCTGGCTATTCGGCATACGCCATTATGAAAGGCGGTGTGGAAACATTATCCAGTTATCAGGCGAAAGAATTGGGTGGTCGTAAAATCCGTGTGAACACGGTTGCTCCAGGTGCCATTGAAACTGATTTTGGTGGAGGTGCCGTTCGTGACAACAAAGAGTTAAATGACAATATTGCATCCTTAACGGTATTGGGTCGTGTGGGTCTTCCTGATGACATCGGTGGCGTGGTTGCTTTCCTTTGTTCAGATGATTCAAAATGGGTGAACAATCAACGCATTGAAGTCTCTGGAGGAATTTTTGTTTAGTGAATGAAACTCTATGAATGAAAAAAGCCATCTTATATAGATGGCTTTTTTCATGTTAAGTATAGAATTAATTGAGCGACTTCATATCAATGACAAAACGATATTTTACATCACTTTTTAGCATTCGTTCATAGGCTTCATTAATGTTTTGTATGTCAATCATTTCTATATCTGATACGATATTTTTTTCTCCGCAGAAATCCAATAATTCCTGTGTTTCCGCAATACCACCTATCAAAGAACCCGAAATTGCTTTTCTCCCCATCACCATGGGTGCTGTGTTCAGGATTGATTCCAACGGACCTAGAAAACCTACGAGAACTAAAGTTCCGCTATGATGTAATGTTGCAATGTAAGGATTCAAGTCGTGCTCATAAGGAACCGTATCGATGATGACATCAAACTTACCTGCTACAGCCTCCATCTGGTTTTCATCGGTTGAAATGATTACGGCATCGCAGCCCAACTCTTTCGCATCCTGCTTCTTTTCTGGACTTCTGGAGAACAAAAACACTTCAGCACCAAGGCCTTTAGCCAACTTAATCGCCATATGACCTAGTCCGCCAAGGCCCACAACCGCCACTTTGCTACCTTCCTTGACATTCCAATGACGTAAAGGCGACCAAGTCGTAATGCCAGCACATAATACTGGCGCCACCGCAGCGAGGTCTAGATTTTCAGGCACTTTGAGTACAAAATGTTCATCAACTACCACTTTTTGCGAATAGCCTCCGTATGTTTGCTGTCCTTCCAAATGCTTATCAGGACCGTTATAAGTACCTGTCCATCCATTTTCGCAATATTGCTCCAAATCATCTTTACAGCTTGAACATGCTCTACAGCTATCTACCAGACATCCAACAGCCACCGTATCGCCAACTTTGTATTTGGTAACGCTGTCACCAACATTTGTGACTTTACCAACTATTTCGTGACCGGGAACAGCTGGGTATACTGTATTCTGCCAATCATTTCTGGCAGTGTGTAAATCAGAATGGCAAACACCACAATAAAGGATGTCTATCTCGACATCTTTAGGTGTAAGTTCTCTTCTTTTTATAATAATTTCTTTTAAATCGGCATCAGCAGCTTGCGTGCCATAGGCCTTAACTTGTGTAGTGCTCATTATCTATTGGTTTTACCAACAAGTTAAGCAATTAATCAGAATTGCAGGTGAAATACCTTGGATATTAAAGATAGTTTAACGTTTCAAAAATCAGCTCGTATTCAGAATCTAAAACTAGAAGGCTTCCTCTGAAAGTTCTTTATTAATAATAGCACCCGTGAGGTTACCAGTATACACTGCATTTGCCAAGGAACGCATCATCGCAGAATTGTCGCCACAGGCATACACCCCTTCGATTGTTGTTTGTTGGAAAGCTGTGATTCGCAAATGTCCGAGTTCTGTCAATTCACAACCCATTTCTTCTGGAACAGAACAATGTTGCTCAAAAGGAAGTGCTGCATACATAGCGTCAAACTCTTCCTCACTATCGTCAGTATAAATAACCTTTTCAATTTGTCCGCCTCTGTGAATGATTTCCTTGACTGATTTTTCTATGATTCGAAGTTTGTTATTTTTCAATTTTTCCAATTGCTCTTCTGGAAAATCAACTTTATCGGAGGTTATGATACTCAAATCGTCGGTTAGATTTGATACCAAGGATGCCAAATGAAAGGCTTTATGTGGCTCTGCAAATAAAGCCGTTTTTTTGCCGCGGAGTTCATAACCATGACAATAAGGGCAATGCACCACAGAAATGCCCCAACATTCTGAAAAACCCGTTATGCCTGGCATTATATCCTTAATTCCTGTTGCAAAAATCAATTTTTTTGAATTGAACACGTCTCCTTTTTCAGTAGTTATGGAAAAGCCACTTTTCGTTTTCTTTCCTTTTATTGCCAATCCATCGTAGAAAGTAACGGTTTTATATTTCAACACTTGCTTTTTGGCTTTTTTGGCAATGGCGGCAGGTGCTTCGCCATCTTGTGTCAAAAAATTTTGTGAGTGAGGTGTTTGCCTGTTGCAAGGAAGTCCGCTATCGATTACTAAAACATCTCGTAAGGTGCGGCCAAGTGACATCGCTGCTGAAAGTCCTGCATAACTGCCTCCTATAATAATCACTTCAAAATTTTTCTTGCTTTTCATATTCTAAAAAAAACAATGTGAGAAGAATAAAAAATCAATCATTCAGCATTTTCCACAACCGGTCCTTTAGTTCGGTAATGCCTTGCTGCGCCACTGAAGAAATCAGCATATAGTCAATTGGCAAGGTTTTATCGAGTTCAGCTTTGAGTTCAGCCTTTAATTCGGCATCAAGCATATCGCATTTGGAAATAGCAATGAACCGCTCTTTGTCCAACATTTCAGGATTGTAACGGCGCAGTTCATCCAGAAGAATTTCGTATTGTTTACTAATATCTTTTGCATCTGCCGGAATCAAAAACAACAAAATTGAATTGCGTTCAATATGACGCAAAAAATAATGACCAAGTCCTTTCCCTTCAGCCGCACCTTCAATAATACCTGGAATATCTGCCATTACAAAGGTTTGGAAATCGCGATATTCTACAATGCCAAGATTTGGTTTTAATGTGGTGAACTCATAATCTGCAATTTTTGGCTTTGCAGACGTGATTACCGACAACAATGTAGATTTTCCAGCATTTGGGAAACCAACCAAGCCAACATCCGCAAGAACTTTTAGCTCCATCAAGATATCCTTTTCAGTCTTCGGAAGACCAGGCTGTGCATAGCGTGGCGTTTGATTGGTAGAGGTTTTAAAATGCCAATTACCCAAACCGCCTTTACCGCCTTCTACCACTATTTTCTCTTCATTATGTTCGGTAATTTCAAAGAGTACCTCGTCTGTTTCAGAATCTTTGACAACAGTTCCCAAAGGCACTTCAATATAGACATCTTCACCGTCGGCACCTGTACTTCTTGACGCACTACCGTGTTCACCATGACCTGCCTTCACATGCTTTTGAAATTTCAAATGAAGCAACGTCCAAAGGTTTTCGTTTCCTTTGACAATGACATGACCTCCTCTACCACCATCGCCACCATCAGGGCCACCTTTAGCCACAAATTTCTCGCGATGTAAGTGCATAGAGCCTTTGCCTCCATTTCCAGAAGCCACATGCATTTTTACATAATCTACAAAATTCCCTTCAGTCATGAGTTCTTTCCGCGAAAGCAGAAATTTATTTTAAAAAGTTATTATATCCTTTTCGAAAGCAAACAACATTAGCTACTTGATCTATTTATTTTGTTATCCGTCTTGATTTTCCAATTATAAAGTAAGCTATTGCACCAAACAAAGGAGCAAATAAAATAACTAACACCCAAATAAGTTTTTCATTATTTGGAAAACGATTTGAAAGCACTGAAATCAAGGCAAATAGTGGAAATACAATGACAAAAACTATAAAAAAAATCCAAAAGAATAATCCCAATTCAGAAGTTACTAAATCCATTATAATTGGTCTATAACTTTACTCAATCTTTGAGTGATTTCCTCAATGCTCCCTACACCGTCCACACCATAGTATTTATCTTGTGCCTTGTAGTAATCCTTAAGAATAGCCGTTTTTTTGTAGTATTCCTTAACGCGATTTCTGATGATATTTTCATCAGCATCATCTGGTCTACCACTTGTTTTGCCTCTTTCCAACAAACGCTCTACTAAAATTTTATCATTAACCTCAAGTGCAATCATAGCATTGATCTCAGAATCTTTTTCATCTAGCAAATCATCCAACGCCTTGGCCTGCGCATCCGTACGTGGGAAACCATCAAAGATAAAGCCGTTAGCATCTGCATTTTTTTCAACTTCAGCAGCCAACATATCAATGGTCACCTTATCAGGCACCAATTCGCCTTTATCCATATAGGACTGCGCTAACATTCCTAAAGCTGTTTCGTTCTTGATGTTAAATCGGAACACATCGCCTGTAGAGATATGGATCAGATTGTATTTTTCCTTTAAAAAATTGGCTTGCGTGCCTTTTCCAGCACCTGGAGGTCCGAAGAGGACAATGTTTGTCATGTGTTGCGTTGTTTTGAGTTGGTACACTTCGGGAAGGTCTCTTCCCAATCCGTCGAAATCCAAACCGTAACCTACGATGAATTTGGTCGGAATCTCGATACCAACGTAATGTAATTTAAAATCTTTTTTGTATGCTTCTGGTTTGTAAAAAAGCGTTGCTATTTTTAGTTCCTTGACGTTCTCATTTTTAAAAATTCGGTGCACTTCAGCAAGCGTTTTACCCGAATCAATAATGTCTTCAAGAATAATGACAGTTCGTCCCGTCAAATCTTGTGTCAAACCTATCAAACGCTGAATATCATCTGTCGATTTCAATCCTTCGTAAGATGCTAATTTAATGAATGTGACTTCACAAGGTTTTGGAAATTTCTTCACAAAATCACTCACGAACATAAACGATCCATTAAGAATCCCAATAAACACCGGAATTTCATCTCCCAAGTCATTGGCAATGTCATTCGCCATGCGCGTCACAACATCCAATATCTCTTGTTCAGAAATAAAAGGTTTAAAGTATAAATCGTGTAATTTAATCAAGAAAAATAGCTTTTAAACAACAAAGATAAGATTTTGATTCACGATTTACGATTTTTGATTTACGATTTTCACAGTTTAAATGTATTTTTGTAGGATTAAAGGTCAAACCTTTTCTCAACTATCTTTTAAACAAAAAATCTTTCGCTTTAGTAGCAATACATCATGAATTATTTTTCTTCAGATTTCAAACTCGGTATTTTAGGTGGTGGACAATTGGGGAAAATGCTGCTCAATGACACCCGAAAATTTGACATTTACACCTGTGTTTTGGATCCGAGTGCTGATGCGCCTTGCAAGATTGCCTGCAATGAATTTTTCCAAGGAGATTTAATGGATTACCAAACTGTTATTGATTTCGGAAGGAAAGTGGATGTGCTGACCATAGAAATCGAGAATGTGAATGTGGACGCTCTCGAAACCTTGGAAAAAGAAGGCAAAAAAATCTATCCAGCATCCAAGACCTTACGCACCATTCAAAATAAAGCCACACAAAAGTTGTTTTACGTAGACAACAGCATTCCAACTGCTGATTTTGTGCGTTTTGCTTATGTTTCAGAAATTGAAGATGCCATTGACAATGGCGGAATACAATTGCCATTTGTTTGGAAAGCTGCACAATTTGGCTATGATGGCAATGGCGTAAAAATTGTACGGAGCAAAGACGATTTAAAAGACTTAAAGGATGGCGAATGCATTGCAGAAACAATGGTGCCGTTCAAAAATGAATTGGCAGTCATCGTAAGTCGCAATACAAGCGGTGAAGTAAAAACGTTTCCTGTGGTGGAGATGGAATTTCACCCCGAAGCAAATCAGGTTGAGTATGTGATTTGTCCTGCGAGAATTCCCACCAAGGTGGCTTTAAAAGCGCAGGAAACTGCAATGAAAGTATCCAAAGCATTTAATCACGTTGGGTTGCTGGCTGTTGAAATGTTTCAAACCGAAGATGATTATATTTTAGTGAACGAAGTTGCGCCCAGACCTCATAATTCTGGTCACCATACCATTGAGTCGAGTTTTACCTCACAGTTTGAACAACATTTGAGATGCATCTTGGATTTACCATTGGGAAAGACGGATAATAAAGTGGCTGGCGTAATGGTGAATTTGGTTGGTGCCGAAGGATATACAGGCAATGTGGTGTATGAAAATATTGCTTACATTATGCAAATGGAAGGCGTAACACCTCATATTTATGGAAAAAAGCAGACACGTCCATTCAGAAAAATGGGCCACGTTACTATTGTAAATGAAGATTTGAATATGGCAAGGTCTATTGCGGAAGATGTGAAGAACAGTATTAAAGTGATAAGTGAATAATCAATTATAGAATTGTGATTTTATGAGCAAAATAGGAATCATTATGGGAAGCAGGAGCGACCTACCGATTATGCAGGAAGCCATTGACATTTTAAAGGAATTTGGTATTGACACCGAAGTAGATATTGTATCTGCACATCGTACGCCAGAAAAACTTTTTGATTATGGGAAACACGCTCATACTAGAGGCATTTCTGTGATTATTGCTGGTGCAGGCGGCGCAGCCCATCTGCCAGGAATGGTGGCATCGCTTTCTCCGTTACCAGTCATAGGTGTACCCGTAAAAAGCAGTAACAGTATCGATGGTTGGGATTCTGTTTTATCAATACTTCAGATGCCTGGAGGCGTTCCTGTGGCGACTGTGGCATTAAATGGCGCAAAGAATGCGGGGATTTTGGCAGCACAAATCGTTGGAAGTTCTGATGAAGTGGTTCGAAATAAAGTCATTGCTTATAAAGAATCGCTGAAAGAAAAAGTGATTGAATCTTCAAAAAACTTATAAAAAAACCTCGGCTTTTGGCCGAGGTTTTCACCGCTATTAATCAATTATATATGAATAACATTACAAATGTTCCTATATAACTGTGGCAAAAATAGAAATATATTTTAATGATTTAAAAAAAATCGAAATTAATTTAGAACAATGTTTTAAACTTAACAAAGTTTAACATCCGGACAATTAAAATTCTTACAAAACAAATGAATATTTTAAATACTCCATTTTCAACAACTTATAATACCGCACCTTTTTCAAAGATAAAAAATGACCATTTTATGCCTGCGTTTAAAAGTGCCATTGAAGAAGCTAAAAATGAAATAGATGCCATTACAAATTCTTCAGAGAAGCCAACTTTTGAAAATACCATAGAAGCTTTGGAATTTTCAGGACAGCAATTGGACCGAATCTCCAGTATTTTTTTCAATCTGAATTCAGCTGAAACTAATGATACGCTGCAACAAATAGCTCAAGAAGTGTCACCATTGTTATCAGAATTCAGCAATGACATTACTTTGAATGAAGAATTATTCAAACGCGTCAAAACGGTTTATGACCAAAAAGATTCGTTGGATTTGACGGTTGAACAGCAAACCCTTCTTGACAAGAAATACAAAGGTTTTTCAAGAAATGGCGCAAATTTATCCGAAGTAAAAAAGAAACGTCTCCGCGAAATTGATAAAGAGTTGAGTCAGTTGAAACTGAAGTTCGGCGAAAATGTCCTGGCAGAAACGAATAATTTCGAAATGTTAATCACCAATGAAGACGACCTGTCAGGTTTGCCAGAAGGCACAGTGGAGGCAGCAAAACAGCTTGCCGAAAGCAAGAACAAGGATGGCTGGATGTTTACGTTGGATTATCCAAGCTACATTCCATTTATGACATACGCCGATAATCGTGAGTGGCGTAAAAAACTATCGATTGCAGCAGGAAAAAAGGCGTTTAAAGGTGATAAATTAGACAATCAAAACAATGTGCTTCAAATTGCAAAACTTCGATTTGAACGCGCACAATTGTTAGGTTATCAAACGCACGCGCACTTTGTACTTGAAGAACGTATGGCGAAAACACCTCAAAAAGTTGAATCATTTTTAGATGAATTACTTCAGAAAGCAAAACCTGCCGCTACGAAAGAGTTCGTCGAGCTACAAGAATTTGCCAATGATGCTGATGGTATCAATCAATTGGAGAAATGGGATTCCGCTTACTATGCTGAAAAATTAAAGCAAAAGTTATTTGATTTGGATGATGAAAAGCTCAAACCCTACTTCAAGCTGGAAAACGTCATTGATGGTGCGTTTACGATTGCTCAAAAGTTATATGGTTTACATTTTGAAGAAATTACAACTATTGACAAATATCACGAAGAAGTGTTGACTTATAAAGTGACGGATGAAAAGGGTCAGTTGGTTTCGATTTTTTATGCCGACTTTTTCCCAAGACCTGGCAAACGCAATGGTGCCTGGATGACGTCTTACAAGCCACAGTTTGTGAAAAATGGTGAGAATGAACGTCCGCATATTTCTATCGTGTGCAACTTTACAAAACCAACCAAAAGCAAACCCTCCCTTTTAACCTTTAACGAGGTGACCACACTTTTTCACGAGTTTGGCCACGCACTCCACGGTATGTTAGCGAATACCAACTACCCTAGTCTTTCTGGAACGAGCGTATTTTGGGATTTTGTAGAATTACCAAGCCAAGTATTGGAAAATTGGTGTTACGAGAAAGAAGTGTTGGAATTATTTGCGAAGCATTACCAGACAGGTGAAGTGATTCCGATGGATTTAGTTCAGAAAATAAAAGATTCCGCAGCCTTCCACGAAGGAATGCAAACGTTGAGACAATTGAGCTTCGGGTTTTTGGATATGGCGTGGCACGGTATTGACCCAACTGATGTTGTAGATGTCAAATCACACGAACTGAAGGCGTTTGAAGGCACACAATTATTTGCGGATGTTGCTGAAAATTGTATGAGTACTTCTTTCTCACATATTTTTCAAGGTGGTTATTCTTCAGGATATTACAGCTACAAATGGGCGGAAGTCTTGGATGCGGATGCTTTTGAGTTTTTTCAGGAAAAAGGTATTTTTGATCAAGAAGTTGCGACCAAGTTTAAGGACAATGTGCTTTCAAAAGGAGGCATCGAAGACCCAATGGTGCTTTATAAGCGCTTTAGAGGTAAAGAGCCAAGACCTGATGCCTTGTTAAAACGAGCAGGTCTAATAGAAAAATAAAATATTGATAAAGGCTGAACTACAACTTCAGCCTTTTTTATTCAATTAAACTTTCAATAATTTTTGAAAGTTTAAAATTTATTTATACATTTGTTCTATGGAATATCAAGAAGCAAAAGAAAAATTCATCAATACTTGGGGAAGTCTTGGTTCGCTATGGGGAATCAACAAAGCTATGGCGCAGATACAGGCATTGCTTTTTATATCTCCTAAAGCTTTGTCCATGGAAGATATTATGGAAGAGCTTCAGATTTCTCGCGGCAATACAAGTATGAATTTGCGCCAATTGATGGATTGGGGCATTGTAAGTAAAGAGTTGGTGCCTGGTGAGCGAAAGGAGTTCTTCACCACACAAAAAGATGTTCAGGAGTTGGCACGTATTGTAGCAAAAGAGCGCAGTCGAAGGGAAATTCAGCCTGTTGTAAAAGTATTGCAGGAAGTTTCATCCATTAAGGACGATGGCACAGAAAAGACGAAGGAATTGATCAAACAAACACAGGCATTGCACGAATTGACAGAATCGGCTGATGCGATGCTAAATACTTTGGTCAATCAAAAACAAAATTGGATTACCAAATCATTGGTAAAACTATTAAAGTAAAAATTTTTAAATAATACTTTCAATATTTTCTGAAAGTTTAATATTATAGAAATGAATATACTGATTTCAATTAATAGAATATTGCTGATAACTACGTTCATTTTATTTGCAACAATTTATCTTGGTTTTATGGCCGAAATAATTCTGGGTAGTTTTCAAATATTATGCTCATTGATAATAGTATTATACTGGAAAAAAATCAATCACAAATCACAAAAGAATCTAAAAATATACTGGTTTCTCACCCTTTTATATGCCTTAGGCTTTTTTATTGATTGGGGAAAATTAAGCGACTACTTTATATCTTTTTTCATAGGCTTGGCTATAATTCCGATGGGTCTAGCCGTCTATTTTACCAAAATCATTGAAAATATTAAAAAGCAACTATTATGAACATTCAAATTCCAAATTGGCTTATCGTTCTTGGAGGATGTGGGCAAATCTTCACAGCACTGATTTATCCATATATTCGGCATCAAGTTTTTGATTGGTATAATGATGTGAAACAATTAAAACCTTTGAATCAAGAAATTGCCAAAACTTATGGTCGATACATTCAAGGACTCAACTTTTCATTTGGTTTGATTGCCATTTTGATTCCAAATGATTTAAAAAATGCCACTAACCTCGCCATCGCTATCACAGGTTTGATTGCCGCTTATTGGGTTGGAAAAGTTGCTACACAAATAGCCTACTACCCAATGTACGAGATTCCGAAGAGAAAATTGTTCAAAATCGGAAATTATGGAATGAATGCCTTGTTTGTTCTATTTGCCGTCGTTTATTCTCTTCTATTCATTACTAACGTCTTTAATCACTAAAACAATGAAAACAGCAGCCATCAACATAAAAGACCTTTCAAAGTCGAAACAAATAGAAATGGTTGACTTCTATAATGAAGCAACCGAAGACTATCAATTCTGGAGCCAAGATTTTAATATGCATTTTGGTTATTTCATCCCATTTAAAACCTGCGTTTTCAAAAGAGATGCAATGCTGAATGAAATGAACAATCAAGTGATTAACCGTTTAGGTATTTCAAACAACCACTCCCTCCTAGCCGATCTAGGTTGCGGAATGGGTGGCACGATGCGATACGCCCTTAAAAAACATTCGAATCTTTCAGCTTTCGGTGTGACTTTATCTGATTTTCAAGTGACCAAAGGAAACCAACTTTTAAAAAATCAAAAAGGAACGATTCTAAAAGAAAACTACAACCACACCTCTTTTCAATCCAACACGTTTGATGCAGCTGTGGCCATCGAGAGCTTTTGCCATTCAGGACATAGCAGTGAATCTTTAAAAGAAGCCTATCGGATACTAAAACCAAATGGCAAACTGGTTATTGCAGATGCCTTTTTAAAGAAGGAGGAAGAAGAGCTTTGCTATGGAAGCCATCTTTCCTATAAAAAACTTTGTGACCATTGGAGTCTTTCAAAACTGGAAACTATTGATAAAATGGTCGCTAAACTCAAAGCAGAAGGTTTTTCAGAAATCAAAGTCGAAGACGCTTCGTTTAGAGTGGCACCATCCGTACTTCACGTGCCTTTTGCCATCCTTGGTTTTATGCTGAAGAGTTTATTTGGCAAAGGTTCGCTAAAACGTGAAAGTCTGCACAACTTAAAAGGTTCATTCTATGCATTAGTATCTGGTTTGCATATGAAAAGCTTTGGATACTATATCATAACTGCTAAAAAAGCAAATCAATAACAATACTCTTTAATGCGGCAAAACGATTTTTCATTCGATTAAAAACATTCACTTTTTTATCCTATTTTTGATAAAAATTGCGATACCTAAATGTCAAACCATCAGCTCAATCCCAATAACTGGATAGACCTGTATTCCGATTATCTTTTTAATTACACCATCACTCGTGTAAATGATAGAGAGATTGCCAAGGATTTAATACAGGACACGTTTGTTGCTGGATTGAAGTCTATGAAAAATTTTAAAGGTGAAGCCAACGAACGCACCTGGTTGATCTCTATCCTTAAACGTAAAATCATTGATTATTACCGAAAAATCAATTCGAACAAAGGCAAAGCCGAAGTGCGAATGACCTATGTGAATGATGACCAAGAAGGTGATTGGCTCGAAGAACGTGCGGAAGATGACGGTCAATTGAATGCTGAAGAAACAATTGAGAATTCAGAACTTGGAGATGCCATCTATAATTGTATGGATAAGCTTTCCGAAAAAGAGGCCACCGTTTTTAAAATGAAGACCATTTTGGGCTATGAAACAGAAACCATTTGTAATGAATTGGGCATCACTGCGTCTAACCTATGGGTTATCTTGCATCGTGCCAGGACACAATTGGCCGAATGTCTTGAAAAAAAATGGCTCTAACTAACAATTAATTCTTTCAAAATGGAAGAGATATCGAAACGAAAAAGTCTTTTGTTTATTTCTTGCGAAGAGGCATTTCATATTTGTGATAAAAAACAATATGGCGAAGCATCATTTTGGGAAATGCTCAAACTGAATCTGCGACTTATTTGGTGTAATATGACAAAGAGTTATGTTAAGAAAAATAATCAACTTACGACTACCATCAAAACTTCAAGAGTAGAATGCCTCCACAAGTCAGAGCGTGAAGTGCTTGTTGAACGTTTCAATGAGCATTTAAAAAATGAAATGCAATCCTAGCCAGAGTATCGGCACTCCTTCTACCCAAAAAGAGCTATAGTAATCACTTCGCTCCTTCTTCGAAAATATCACGAACATCATCAATAAAACCGTAATCATCAAAGACATCAAAATTTCGTTGGAATTTAATTCATCTTTAAAAAATTCAATGAAAAAGAATACCATAGTCAACAAAACACCTATGGTCTTTGTCTTTTTGACACCGATGGTTTGAGGAATCGTAGATAGTTTTAGGCTGTCATATTTCAAATCGCGTATTTCAAAAGGTAGCATTAAAACTATCACAAAAATAAAACGCTGAAATGCGGTCAGCCACACATCATCATTAAACTGAAAATTACCATTCAAAAGAGGAAGCAACACCGTAACTCCAGACCAAACCAATCCGATCACATAAACTTTCAAACCACCAATACTACGAAGATTTTTTTGCTTGTCCATAAAAAATCGCTTCGGAAAAAATGGGATGGCATACAAAAAAGTGATGACACCAAAGATGGCAATATAGGCCAAAGATTCCCACTGCAAATGCCAAGCACAAAAGCACATCAACAGGAAACACAACATTGAAAATATCTGAATTATTTTGAGCCAACTTGCCAAACTGCGATGATGGAATTTCGCCAGACCGAAGTACTTAACAAAATTATAGCCCGTAATGGTTGCAAAAATGATGAAGCTCAACACCCAAAAATCAAATGGCTGCTCAAACTTTATCAAAGTGATATAAGAGAGTGCAAATGCAGATAATGCTACGTGAATGCTACTGTTGATGTAAAAATCAAAAATCTGCTTTAAAATCTTCATTTAGTAAAAATACGCATTGTGTTAATAAGACCGTTTAATCGTTAAAAACTTTAGTTTTACTTAACTAAAAATGCTCTTTAATTGCGTAATTTTGCGCTTGAAAAAATGCCTTTCCAGCACACGCTGGAATTTAACACAACTTTGCATTAATGAATACAAACGCTTTCGCACTTCGCCACATTGGTCCTGATGAAAACGACCAAAATCAAATGTTGAAGACTATTGGAGTTGATTCTCTTGACCAACTCATTTATGAAACCATTCCGGATGATATTCGCTTGAAAAAAGAGTTGGATCTTGATGAGCCAATGACCGAATATGAGTACCTCAACCACGTTTTGGAATTATCAAAAAAGAACAAGGTTTTTAAATCTTACATTGGTTTGGGATACCATCCTACCATCGTTCCAGCGGTTATTCAACGCAACATTCTTGAAAACCCAGGATGGTACACAGCTTACACACCTTACCAAGCAGAGATTGCCCAAGGACGTTTGGAAGCTTTGTTGAATTTCCAAACTATGGTGACCGATTTGACCGGAATGGAAATTGCGAATGCATCGTTGTTAGATGAAAGTACAGCTGCTGCGGAAGCAATGAGTTTACTTTTTGCCGTGCGTGAGCGTGATCAAAAGAAAAACAACGTCAATAAGTTTTTCGTTTCTGAAGCGATTTTGCCACAAACTTTATCCTTATTACAAACTAGAGCAACGCCTATTGGTGTTGAATTGGTAGTTGGCCCTGAAGAATCCTTCAATTTTTCTTCGGAATTCTTTGGTGCTATTCTTCAATATCCAGGAAAAGACGGATTGGTTAGCGATATCAAATCTTTCATCGAGAAAGCCAATGAAAATCAAATTAAAGTAGCAGTTGCTGCCGATATTTTAAGCTTGGTAAAACTAGAGGCTCCTGGGAAATTTGGTGCAGATGTCGTTGTCGGAACCACCCAGCGTTTTGGAGTACCAATGGGTTACGGAGGTCCACACGCAGCGTTTTTTGCGACTAAAGAAGCTTACAAAAGAGATATTCCTGGACGTATCATCGGTGTTACAAAGGATATGAACGGCAACAGAGCATTGCGTATGGCTTTGCAAACTAGAGAGCAGCATATCAAACGTGATAAAGCGACTTCAAATATTTGTACGGCACAGGTTCTTTTGGCTGTGATGGCTGGTATGTATGCTGTTTACCACGGACCGAAAGGCCTTCAATTTATTGCTGATAAAGTTCACAATACTGCTTCCAGCGTCGCCAAGGCCTTAACAGAACTTGGTTACAAACAGAAAAACAGCTCTTATTTTGACACTATCAAGGTGGAGGCTAATGCTGAAAATATCAAAAAGATAGCTGAACAACACGAAGTCAATTTCTATTATCCTAATGCGGATACCGTTACCATTTCATTCAACCAAACAACATCTCTCAAGGATGCCAATGAAATTGTTTCGATTTTTGCCAAAAACAGAGAAAAAGAGACAGTCAAAATCACTTCGATTAAAGACGTCAATAACATATCAGAACCTCTCCAACGTCAGTCTGACTTCTTGACTTTGGATGTCTTCAATAAACATCATTCTGAAACTGAATTGATGCGTTACATCAAGATGCTTGAGCGCAAAGATTTATCCTTGAATCATTCGATGATTTCATTAGGTTCTTGCACTATGAAACTGAACGCAGCCGCGGAGATGTTGCCTTTGAGTTGGCCAAATTGGGGCACAATGCATCCATTTTGTCCAGTTGAGCAAGCTGAAGGTTATCAAATTATGTTGAAAAAACTGGAAGATTATTTAACCGAAATTACTGGTTTTGCCGCTACTTCATTGCAACCAAATTCTGGTGCACAAGGTGAATATGCTGGCTTGATGGTCATCAAAGCCTATCACGAATCACGAGGCGATCATCATAGAGACATTTGCTTAATTCCGTCTTCAGCGCACGGCACCAATCCTGCCAGTGCTGTGATGGCAGGAATGAAAGTAATCGTTACAAAATCAACTGATGAAGGTAATATTGACATCGATGATTTACGCGAAAAAGCATTACTTCACAAAGACAACCTATCCTGTTTGATGGTTACTTATCCATCTACACACGGTGTGTACGAGTCAGCCATTAGAGAAATCACGAAAATCATTCACGATAATGGCGGACAGGTGTATATGGATGGCGCCAATATGAATGCTCAAGTTGGGTTGACAAATCCAGGAAACATTGGTGCTGATGTGTGCCATTTAAACTTACATAAAACATTTGCCATTCCTCACGGAGGTGGCGGACCAGGTGTTGGACCAATTTGCGTAGCAAAACAATTGGTACCTTTCTTGCCTGGAAATCCAATCATCAAAATAGGAGGTGACAAAGCCATTACTGCTATATCTGCGGCGCCATTCGGTTCTTCTCTGGTGTGCTTGATTTCTTATGGATACATCAAAATGCTTGGAGCTGAAGGTTTGACACAAGCTACTAAAACTGCTATTTTAAATGCAAATTACATCAAGCAGCGCCTTCAAGGTCAGTTTGATACTCTTTATTCTGGTGAAAGAGGTCGTGCAGCACACGAAATGATTGTGGATTGCAGACCATTCAAAGAAAATGGCATTGAAGTAACAGATATTGCAAAACGATTGATGGACTACGGATTCCACGCTCCTACAGTATCATTCCCGGTAGCTGGAACCTTGATGATTGAACCTACGGAAAGCGAAAGTAAGGAAGAAATGGACCGTTTTTGTGATGCGATGTTATCCATCAAAAAGGAAATTGACAAGGCGTCCAAAGATGACGCCGAGAATGTTCTCAAAAACGCACCGCACACTTTGGCTATGTTGACAGCTGATACTTGGGATTTTCCATATTCAAGACAAACGGCGGCATATCCTTTGGACTATATTCAAGAGAATAAATTCTGGCCATCGGTAAGACGTGTGGATGATGCTTATGGCGACAGAAATCTAATCTGTACTTGCGCACCTATTGAGGAATATATGGAAGCTTAAACGCAACCAAACTTTCAAGAAAGCTCTTTTTTAATAAATTTGAAAAAGGGCTTTTTTCATTTAAATTTGATAAGATTAATAGCTTTTCATTAAAAATTCAATAATATTCTTGAAAAAATAACCAAAATCAAAACAACAAATATTAATAATAAGTACATTAGTCAATTGAACTGTAATCATCCCTAAATATGTCCATCAAAATCACAGGAACAGGAAGCTATATACCAAGTAGCATCGAAAAAAACGAGAACTTTTACAAACATCAATTTTTAAATACTGATGGGTCCACCTTAACCCATCCAAATGAAGTAATTATTGAAAAGTTCAAGGCGATTACTGGGATTGATGAAAGACGTTATGCATTTGATCATTTGACAGCTTCCGATTTGGGATTTTTTGCAGCCGAAAAAGCAATTGCCAACGCTAAAATCGATCCTGAAGAATTGGATTATATAATTGTATCTCACAATTTTGGCGATGTCAAACACAATACCATTCAAAGTGATATTTTGCCATGCCTTGCATCACGAGTAAAGCATAGTTTACGAATCAAAAACCCAAAATGTGTGGCATACGACATTTTATTTGGATGTCCTGGGTGGGTTGAAGGTGTTATACAAGCCAATGCATTCATTAAAGCTGGTATTGCTAAAAAGTGTTTAGTTATTGGTGCTGAAACATTGTCGAGAGTGGTCGATAAACACGACAGAGACTCTATGATTTATAGTGATGGAGCTGGTGCCACCATCGTGGAGGCAACTGATGATGAAGGTGGCATTTTGGCTCACGAAACAGCAAGTTTTACGTATGATGAAGCTTATTTTCTGTTTTTTGGCAATTCAAACAATAAAGATTTATGCCCCGATACGCGATACATCAAAATGGATGGCCGTAAAATTTACGAATTCGCATTGAGCAATGTGCCATTGGCTATGAAAGCTTGCCTGGATAAGTCAGGCGTAGGTATTGAGGAGGTCAAAAAGATATTCATCCATCAAGCAAATGAAAAAATGGACGAAGCCATCTTGAAGCGTTTCTACAAGCTTTATAATGCTGAAATCCCTGATGGCATTATGCCTATGAGTATTCAGGAATTGGGTAATAGTTCTGTTGCCACGATTCCAACATTATATGATATGGTTCGCAACAACGAGATACAAGGGCAAGAATTGAATAAAGGTGACATCATTATGTTTGCAAGTGTTGGTGCTGGAATGCATATCAATGCTATCGTTTACAAATACTAACATGTACGAGCACACTTTCCCAAATAAAAGGTATAAAAAAAACCTTCAATTTCTAAAATCACATATTTCAACTAATTCTTCAGTTTTAGATTTAGGAGTGGAAAATCCTTTTACAGATTTTATGAAGAATGAAGGATATTTGGTTGAAAACACAAAGGGTGAAGATTTGGATTTTGATACATCAACTATTGAAAATTCATCTGCGGAAGTTGTCACTGCATTTGAAATTTTTGAACATCTGTTATCGCCTCTTACGGTTTTAAAATCAATAAAAGCCAATAAGTTAGTAGCGAGTGTTCCTATGCGCTTGTGGTTTTCTAATGCCTACAGAAGTAAAACGGATGCTTGGGACCGACACTATCACGAATTTGAGGATTGGCAATTTGACTGGCTACTGGAAAAAGCCGGCTGGAAAATAGTTGCAAGAGATAAATGGACGAACCCAACAAAGAAGCTTGGTATAAGACCGTTATTGCGGCTATTTACCCCAAGATATTATATTGTTTATGCAGAAAGAACGCAAAGTTCCAAATTCTAAATTCCAAATTCCAAAAAAAGTAACCTCTAATAATTGGGATTTGGGTTTTTAATATTGAAATTTGTTGAATGAATTTCTACATCGTCATCCCAGCGCATAATGAAGAAGATTCCATAGGTTTAACTTTGGAATCGTTGGTGAGACAGACTCTCGTGCCAAAAAAAGTGGTGATGGTGAATGATAATTCATCTGACAATACCTATACAATAGCCAACAAATTTGCTGAAAAATATCCTTGGATATCGGTGGTGAACAAAACCTCATCGAATAAACATTTGCCTGGCTCAAAAATCATCAATGCATTTTATAAGGGCTTTGAAACGCTTGATACGGAATACGATGTGATTTGTAAGTTTGATGCTGATTTAATCTTTCCTGCAAACTATTTGGAAGTATTATCAGATCATTTTCAAAACAACAACAAACTGGGAATGGCAAGCGGATTCTGTTACATCAAAAAAAATGATGAATGGGTTTTGGAGAATTTGACTCGAAAAGACCATATAAGAGGCGCTTTAAAAGCCTACAGAAAACAGTGCTTTCTTGACATTGGAAAATTAAAACCTTCAATGGGATGGGACACTGTTGATGAGTTATTGGCGAAATATCACGGTTGGGAAATTTTAACGGATGACTCACTACATATAAAGCACCTAAAACCTACAGGAATCAGTTACAACAAAGCTTCAAAATATCTTCAAGGAGAAGCTATGTACAAAATGCGTTATGGTTTTATGATTACCTTGATTTCAGCTTTGAAATTGGCTTACAAAAAGAATAGTTATGCTTTATTTAAGGATTATATAAACGGATTTTTTCGTGCGAAAAAAGCAAAAACAGAATTTTTGGTATCCGAAAAGGAAGGGCAATTCATTAGAAACTTACGCTGGAAAGGAATTTTTAAGAAGTTCTTTTAAAATCAACCAATAACTCTTTTATAGACATTTGTTCAATTGAAATTCCAATCTTTATAACTGGCCAAAGCTTCCAATTTGTTTTCAATAGAATCCTCTAATTCAGGAAAAAAATCGATTCCTGTGAGTTTCTCAATAGAATCAACAGAAACCACGAATTTATAAAGCGGATCATTGGAGTTTTTATGAGACATCAAAAAAGCGATCATCTTAATATTTCCATTGTTGGCGTCCAATATTATTTTGTAAAATTGATTGGGAACAGCTACTTCCTCATCTCCAATAGTTTTCAGGCCATCCTCCAAAACACCTCCTGTCACTACAAAAACACCATCATATTTACTGGCCCAATACCTCGTTTTTTGCTCCAACGTATTCCAAATACCTGAATTGAACTCGTGCTCTTGAGGACTGATATTGCTTGTTAAGAATGTTTCGTCGTGCGCTTGTTGGCTATAATTTCGATCTCCAGCCGGACATAAATGCCCACGATCATATCCAGAATTTTTATAATTACGCCAATGGGCTGCGCCAGTTTTCACAGCTTTATCTATTTCAAAATAAGGTCGTTTAAAGTTGGAATTTGATAGGTGCGATTTTTTAAGTTCATAAGCCACCCATTCTGCCTGTTCGTGTGGCTCACTATATGAGAGCGAATAACCTTGATGATGAATCACCTGCCCAGTAGTGCTGCTAGGCAAGAAGAATTCATTAGTATCTGTCTTTACCTCTTTCCCATTTTCAATGATGCTAGAAACCTCTTTCTCCTTTAGAAAATGTTCATAGCCATACACTCCCAACACTAGGACAAGAGCAACAATGATGTAAAATCTTCTTTTTTTCAAACTAATCAAAGACAAATTCCAATGGTTGACCAATGGCACCATTTGGAAAACTAAAGCCTAAAAGTGCTGACATGGTGGGGGCGATATCAGTGATTTCTGTTCTTTTATAAGTCTCTCCATGCTTGATTCCTTTACCAAAAAACAACAATGGCACATGTGTATCATAATTTAATCCTGAACCATGGGTTGAGCCTTTTGGTCCATAAGAAATGAATGAAGGGTCGTAAACATACAAAATGTCACCCGATTTTTTTTGGTTAAAACCTTTTTGCAACAAGGCTTCAACCCCTGCATTGAATTCTGCCGTGCTCATAGTTGTAGCAGTGTAAACCTTATCAATGTTTGGATAATTGATCATTTCACTTACGATAGATGTTTGCACTTCTTCCAAATTCAATCCTAAAACCTTTAGTTTGGCATGATCTAAAAACACTTGATTATTACTAATGTTTTCAATGATTTCTTCAGAACCAAAAGCAGAATTAAGAAACTCGGTTAATCTACTTTTTAGATCTCGTGAGTCAATATATCCCGCTGGAATTTTTAAACTTTTTAAATAAGAAGGCACCTCAACAGCGGCATGGTCGGCTGTTAAAAAAACAGTGTAATTTCCTTTTCCAACTTTTGAATCCAAAGTATTAAAAAAACGCTCTAAATCTTTATCCAGTCGGATGTATGTATCTTCAATTTCTTTTGAGTTGACTCCAAAATTATGACCAACGTAATCTGTACTTGAAAAACTGACAGTTAACACATCTGTAATTTTATCTTGACCTAATTGTTCACCCTCAAGTGCTGCAATAGCAAAATCTGCTACTATACTATTTCCGTAGGGAGTACTTTTTAAAATATCATATTCTCCATTTTGACTTTTCAAGGATTTCAAATCGTAAGGAAAAGCCGCTGTTTCTTTCCCTCTAAATCCGCCTTCAAAATTATTCAAATCAATGCCACTTTCTTTATAGGTTTCAATATCATACAAGGTATTCCAAGGTTTTAAATATGATTCTGCCTTACCAGAATTATTAAAATCATCGACCCATTTCGGCAGTGAATTCATATAAAATGTACTACTTATAAAATATCCTTTATCCTTTCCATAAAACCAATAAGCTGCATTAGCCGTGTGACCTGCTGGTAAAACTGCTCCTCTATCTTTAATAGAAATACCTATAGTTTTGCCTTGCATTTGTGAAAATAGGCGATTCTCATCTGCAAATGAAGTGGTTTTCATTCTGTGCGGTGACATTTGACCTTCATAAGAATCTACACCAACTGATTGAACAGTTGAATCTCCCGCACAATATACCATTGACTTCGATTCTTTATCATACCAATCATTACCCATAATACCATGATATTTTGGTGTTGTTCCAGTGAAAACTGAAGCATGTCCTGGCCCAGTGTACGTTGGAACATAGTTGAAATGATTGTTTCTACAATTGAAGCCTTCATTCATCATTCTTTTGAAACCGCCTTCTCCATACTTACTGTAAAAACGCGTCAAGTAATCAAATCGCATCTGGTCAACAACAATCCCAACAACCAACTTTGGCCGTTCATCGGTAGGTGAAATTTTCTCCGTGGACGCAGTGGAAACAGACTTTTGAGATTGACAAGAAAGGGCAAAAAAGCACATGATCAGTACCGATAAAAAATATTTCATTTCTAGTGTTTAGTTTGTAGATTTCAAAAATACGGTTTTTAACAGAATCATAATTTTAAATAAAGGTTAATAACGTTCAAGTTTTTTATAACTTAGCGGTTACAAATTTTGCTATGTCGTATATACATAATATTGGCGCCTACTTTTTGATGATTAAAGAAATGTTTCGCAAGCCCACCAAATGGTCTGTTATGCGAGGCTTGATTTTTAAAGACATTGATGATTTGATTATTGGTTCCTTGGGCATCGTAGCATTCATTTCTTTTTTTGTCGGTGGTGTTGTAACGATTCAAACGGCTTTAAACATCAGCAACCCTTTGATTCCGAAATATCTTGTTGGTTTTGCAACACGTCAGTCAGTCATATTGGAATTTGCGCCTACATTTATCTCAATAATCATGGCGGGTAAGGTCGGATCTTTTATTACTTCGAGTATTGGTACCATGCGTGTTACCGAACAAATAGATGCTTTAGAGGTTATGGGAATCAATGCCATCAATTATTTGGTGTTTCCAAAATTTGTGTCTTTGATGCTCTATCCTTTTGTGATTTCAATTGCAATGTTTCTTGGTATTTTAGGTGGTATGGCAGCATGTATTTATGGCGGATTTAGCACCTTGGATGACTATATAACTGGTGTTCAAATGGACTTTATTCCGTTTCATATGACCTACGCATTCATCAAAACCTTTGTCTTTGCATTTTTATTGGCAACAATTCCTTCTTATTATGGTTACTTTATGAAAGGTGGTGCACTTGAAGTTGGTAAAGCCAGTACAACAGCGTTCGTCTGGACGAGTGTGATGATTATCTTGTTGAATTATATTTTAACCCAAATGCTTTTAAGTTAATGATCGAAGTCAAGGATATATATAAATCATTTGGTGACCATGACGTTTTAAAAGGCATCAGTACAACCTTTGAAAAAGGAAAGACCAATCTGATCATTGGTCAAAGTGGTTCAGGGAAAACGGTTTTTCTTAAATGTTTATTGGGGTTATTTATTCCAGACAAAGGAAGCATTTCCTATAATGGTCATGATTATTTAGACCTTTCTGATGATGAGAGAAGTGATTTAAGGGCGGAAATGGGCATGGTTTTTCAGGGAAGCGCACTGTTTGATTCGATGACCATTGCAGAAAACGTCATGTTTCCTTTGAAAATGTTTACCAAACAAAGCAAAAGTGAAATGCAAGACCGTGTCAATTTTGTATTGAAACGTGTGAATCTAGCCGATGCGCATAAAAAATTACCAAGTGAAGCTTCTGGTGGAATGCAAAAACGTGTTGCTATTGCTAGAGCCATTGTCAATAAACCGAAGTACTTATTTTGCGACGAACCTAATTCTGGCTTGGATCCAAAAACTGCAACGGTTATTGATAATTTGATTCAAGAGATTACACAAGAGTACGATATTACCACGATGATAAATACTCATGACATGAATTCCGTAATGGAAATCGGCGAAAAAATCATCTTCTTAAAAGATGGTCTCAAGGAATGGGAAGGCTCCAACAAAACCATTTTTAAGACGGATAATGAGGCTGTGACCAACTTTGTTTACTCTTCAGATTTGTTCAAGCGTGTTCAGAAGATGTATCTTGAAGAAGATATGTAAATTTTAATTTTCCCTTCTTACCACCAAGGTATCTAACTTGTATTTTTGTTTTAACCAACGATACAACCTGTCTTTTTCCTTGTTGATTTCATCTTCTGCAACAGAATTGTTCCACTTTGCTGTGAAGACAGGCGTAGTATCTAATTTTGTAAAATTAGAACTGATGACACTTGAATAGGATAAATTTTGAAGGTTTTCGTAGTTGATTTTTACTTCTTTGCTTAACTCTTCAAACGGAATTTGAAGTGCTTCATATTTCGATAATTTGGCGACTTTATTTTCTAGAAATTCAATTTTTTCTGATTGAGAAAGCAAATCCAATGAATCGCGATATCGTATTTGCGACATATATCGAAGATTGTCCAAATTCTTCGACCTGTTTTGGTTGAATACTAGTTTCGTATTAGACAATGCAGGATAATCTTTCATTCGGGCTCTCAATAACGAAATCGTATTGTCATCAACCTGATCCAATCCGAAGGTGTTCAACTCAAGAATCGACTGCTCATCTTTTACTCTTGAAAATTCTGGCACCGCATTATCCCTTATGAATTCTGAATGTGGCAAAGGTTCCAATTCATTATCAAGGAAAGACTTTACTGCATTTTCAAACTGGCTTTCGCGCCATACTTCCACAAATGTAAAAAGTGCCGGAACCATTACGATGACTGCAATCACAGTAGCAATCTGACCTGTACGTCTGCGTCTTTTGGAATTGGCATACTTGAGCATTGGAAAGCCCAAAATCTTTACGACGATAAACGTTGCCAAGGCAATAAAAATCGTGTTGATCGTAAAAAGATACATCGCTCCAAAGAAGTAAGGCCAATTGGCTTTTGCCAATCCATAACCTGCCGTACACAACGGTGGCATCAATGCTGTAGCAATGGCAACACCAAAGATGACTGATGCAATGGTTCCTCTTTTGGTACGAGCTATTATCAACGCCAAACCACCAAAAAATGCTATCAAAACATCTCGAATATCTGGTTTTACACGTCCTAAAAGTTCAGACGTATCTTCACTCAATGGAAAGAGATAGAAAAACAAAAACGCTGTCAATAAACTCAAAACAATCATAATGGCAAGATTGACCAATGAACGTTTCAGAGTATCGACATCATTTATGGCAATAGAAAGTCCCACACCTAAAATTGGGCCCATAAGAGGCGAAATTAACATAGCGCCAATCACCACTGCAGTGGAACTTGCATTTAAACCAATGGATGCCACAAATATAGAGCAGATTAAAATCCAAGCGGTAGCACCCTTAAATGGAATGTCACCTTTAATGGCTGCCAAGGTAGCATCTCTATCGGTATCTTCCCTAAAATCCAACAGTTCCCTAAAGAACTTTTTGATGCTTTGCAATAATCCTTGCGCATCCTTTTTTACTGCTTCTTTAGATTGCTCTACAGCCTGGTCTTTATTGGCTTCTTCTTCAGAAAAATTGAATTTATTTTCTTCCATCGCTATTTTCGCTATTGTGAATCAATCAACTAACTAAAATCAAATAGATATACTATCCGTATTGCTCACCAAATTTGTCCTTTACTTTTTGAAGTACTTTTTTGATGTCCTGTTCTTTTTCTTTTGGAAATATAAGCAAAACTTCTTCTTTATCGACAATGATATAATCTTTCAACCCATCAATGACCGCAATTTTCCCTTTTTTGGTCCTGATCATATTTCCTGAAGCATCTTCTGTCAAGGTTCTTGCATTCACAACTGCATTTCCGCTGTCATCTTTATCTAGCTTGTCATAGAGACTTCCCCAAGTTCCAAGGTCATTCCAATCAAATTCTGCCGGAAGCACATAGACATTGCTAGACTGCTCCATAATGGCATAATCGACAGAAATGTTTTCCGCATCCACATAATTGTTGGCTATAAATTCATTTTCATCAGGAGTATTATAAGCTGGTATGCCTTCCGCAAACAATTCATATAATTCATTTTGATATTTTTGGAATGCTTTCACAACGCTTTTAGCACTCCACATAAAAATACCAGCATTCCACAGAAAATTACCTTGAGCAATAAACGATTTTGCTGTTTCATAATCAGGCTTTTCCCTGAATTGATTGACAGGTTTTATGGCATTAGATGAATCTTTATCGTATTCCACATAGCCATAACCAGTATTTGGAAATGTAGGCTGAATACCTAAAGTCATTAAAACATCATTGGTTTCGCAGAAGTCGAAAACCTGCTGAACGTTGTTACTAAAAGTTTTTTCGTCTTCAATCCAATGGTCACTTGGTGCCACGACCATCACAGCATTAGGATTTTCCTTCTGAATTTTTAAAGCTGCATATAAAATACAAGGAGCTGTGTTGCGCATAGCTGGTTCCAACAACACTTGACGCTGTGTTACTTTGGGCAACTGTTGTAACACCAAATCGTTATAAAGTGCGTTAGTCAATATAAAAATATTTTCTGATGGAATCAGTTGTTCCAGTCTTTGAAACGTTTTTTGAATCAAAGTGTCGCCAGTACCCAACATATCGTGGAACTGCTTTGGAAAATCTTGAGTACTCACGGGCCAAAACCTAGACCCTACACCGCCTGCCATCAAGATGGCGTAATAATTTTTGTTCTTCATTTTGTTATTCCTATTATGGAATTATATTCTAGTTGTTAGTCTTGAAATTATATAGCTGAAATTGAATCTTGGCACGCTCCAGTTTTCATCTAGCAACTTCTGCTTTCGCAGGAATAAGTTCCACTTCAGCATTTGGGTTAAAAAGATACAATCTACCAGATGCTACTTCCACACCTTCATATCTCGTTCGTCTTTTTTCACCCTTCTTAAAAATCCGTCCATTGTAAAGCTTGAAAAAACTTCCTTTTGGAACTTCAAAAATATAAGTTTTATCATTAGGTTCGTCATACCTCTTTAAAGCCAAAGCTAACTTAACATCTGTATCACTACTTGCTTTTGGATTTTTGAAATGCTTTGCAAGTAATGGTAACAATTCCGACGGAAACACATTTGGATTCAGCACTGGCAACATCAATCTTTGAAACGTATGTTTCCATTCCTTCCCGTGCGGTTTGATAAAACGACTATAGTTTTTATAGGCTTCAAAATGGGCAATCTCGTGAATCAAGGTTATCAAAAAGCGATACTTGTTCAAATTAGAATTAATCGTGATTTGATGCTTTCCATTAGGAAGTTTTCTGTAATCCCCGTGGCGTGTCTTTCGCTCCTGCTTTACTTTAACTGCTAAATGATCGTGAGTCAACAGATTTAGAACATAATCTGTGGCATAGTCAGGGATATACTCGACGAGTGAATTGTGCATAAGGCAAAAATAATAGAAATCGTATGAACGGACTTATAATTTTGTAATTTTAAGTCAACAAACATTCGTCTTATGAACCTCAAACTGTATCTCAAAATCCTTTTGCTTTTTTGTCTTCTATTTTCATTCAAAATTGAAGCGCAAGAACTGTATCAAATGCCCAAAAACAAGGAAACAAAATGGGTCAGTTTTGAAAATGTGACAGGCAACAAAGGACAGGGTGGCCAAGCCAACAAAGGTGCGAAAGGCGCAGCATTCAAATCTTTAAAAGCAGGTGAATCCGTAAACCTAATCGATTTAAAAGGTAGTGGCACGGTAAAAAGAATTTGGATGACCTTTAATGAGCGTAGCCCAGAGATGTTAAGGTCATTGAAAATAGAAATGTTTTGGGAAGACAACTCAAAACCTGCTGTTTCGGCGCCAGTTGGTGATTTTTTTGGTATTGGTTTGGGGCAAAGGCTTCCATTTCAAAGCGCCATTTTTTCTGACCCTGAAGGTCGCTCCTTCAACTGCATCATTCCTATGCCTTTTAAAAAAGCGGCTCGCATCACAATCACCAACGAATCTGACACCGATTTGATTCAACTCTTCTATGATGTCGATTTATTGATGGAAACTCACGATGAAAATATGCTGTATTTCCACGCCTATTGGAGTCGTGAAAATAAAACTACACTGGGTAAAGATTTTGAAATTCTTCCGAAAATTGCAGGCAAAGGCAGTTTTTTAGGAACAAATATGGGTGTCAAAACTGATCCTGCGCTTGAAGACACTTGGTATGGCGAAGGCGAAGTTAAGATGTATGTAGATGGCGACCATAATTTCCCAACCATCATTGGAACAGGCACTGAAGATTATATAGGCACGGCTTATGGCCAAGGTGCGTACAGCCATTTGTACCAAGGTTCACCGATTGCTGATGTTAAAAAAGGATTGTTCGCCTTTTACCGCTATCATATTCCTGACCCTGTTTATTTCTATAAAGATATCACATTGACGATGCAACAAATTGGCGGCGCAGGGAAAGAAAAAGTAATAGAATTTCTTGAAAAAGGTATCAATATTAAACCTGTAACTCTTCACAATCACTTGCAGTTTATCAATCTTTTAGAGGACGATACTTCTAAATCATTGGACGACCCATCACTTCCAGAGGGTTGGGCGAATTTTTACCGAGAGGATGATGTATCGGCAACAGCCTATTTTTATTTGGACAAGCCGACGACAGACTTACCATCCTTGCCTGCAGTTGCGAAGCGTGTTGAAAATTTACCTGTTAAAGAATAATTTGTTGGGTAAAATTTCAAAATCTATTCGACTGTTTCGAGCGCCTTAATATCTTCGATTCTTATTTTTTTACCAATGGATGAAATCAATCCATCTTTTTTGAAATCGGACAAAATACGTATAGCCGATTCAGTTGCTGTACCAACAATATTTGAGAAATCTTCTCTAGACAATACCAAGTTTAAAGCACCTTCATTATCAGTTCCAAAACTGTCATGAAGGTAAAGTAAAGTTTCTGCCAATCGTTTTTTTACAGACTTTTGAGCCATATTTACAATGACGTTGTCGGACTCCTTTAAATCTTTGGCCATTTGTTGTAAGACATCCATAGAGAAATTGGAGTTTTTTTGCAAATCCCTGATAATTTCATCTTTCGGAATAAAACAAACCTCCATGTCATTTAGCGCAACAGCAGTTAAATTGGCCGACTCACTTCCTATTAGAGAACGTTGCCCAAGCAAATCACCTTTCACAATAAGTTTTACAATGTGATCCCTACCATTTTCACTCAATTTTGAAAGTTTGCAGACACCATCTTTTACGCAGAACACGCCATTTAACGTTTCCCCTTCCTGAAAAATAAGTTCGCCTTTTTTAACAAAGCGGGATGTTTTACAGCCAGAAATACGAATTAACTCATCCTTTGTAAGTGCTTTAAGGGAGTTGAATTGTCTAATAATGCACTGTTCGCACTTGCTCATACCTAATTTTGAAGTGTTCCGTAAAATTACTTAAAACCTGATAAATATCATATTTTTTTTGAGTGCTCATTTCAACCTTTGCAATAGGTAAAAATGAGCAAATAGTATGGAACAAACCTCCTGTTTCCATTGTGGTGATGCATGTTCGGCAGAGCACATCATCTATAATGATAAAAATTTCTGCTGTAATGGCTGTAAAACAGTTTATGAGATTTTCTCTGAAAATGATTTAACCTGTTACTACGATTTGCAGCAAGCACCAGGTAATACACCAAAAGAAATCCAAGGAAAGTATGATTTTCTATCGGATGAGGGCATCATCGAAAAGCTTACCGAATTCAATGATGGCAAACATCAAATTACCACTTTGACCATTCCACACATTCATTGCAGTTCTTGCATCTGGATTTTGGAAAACCTCAACAAACTCAATCCAAATATTACGGCTTCGCAAGTTAATTTTGGAAAAAAAACGGTTCGCATCACCTACAAATCAGAAGACATCTCACTGAAAGATGTGGTTTTATTATTAAGCAGAATTGGTTATGAACCTTACATTTCTTTGGAAGATTTCAACACAGGAAAAAACAAAGTTAACCGTAGCTTAATTTACAAACTTGGTGTCGCTGGTTTTGCTTTTGGGAACGTCATGTTTTTGTCATTTCCTGAATATTTTGAAGTGGGCGAATTTTGGCTAGAGCAATACAAATCGCTTTTCAGATGGTTGATGTTTGCTTTTTCATTGCCTGTCGTATTTTATGCAGGCCAAGATTATTTTATTTCAGCATACAAAGGCGTCAAAGCAAGATTTCTGAACATTGATATTCCCATTGCGCTTGGAATTCTAGTATTATTCATCAGAAGTACGGTTGAGATCATCTTTGATTTAGGAACTGGCTTTTTTGATAGTTTGACAGGCTTGGTGTTCTTCCTTTTGTTAGGGAAATTTTTCCAGCAACGCACCTATGCCTTTTTATCCTTTGAACGCGATTACAAATCTTACTTCCCAATTGCAGTTACAAAAATTTCCAACGGAATTGAAACACCCATTCAGGTCTATAACATCAAAAAAGGTGATAGATTATTAATCAGGAATGAAGAATTGATTCCTGTGGATGGCATTTTGATGAATGGAAATGCCAATATTGACTATAGTTTTGTCACTGGCGAATCAGAGGCTGTTAAGAAGCAATCAGGCGACAAACTTTTTGCTGGTGGCAAGCAAACGTCTGGAAGTATTGAAATGGAAGCCTTGAATGCTGTAGAGCAAAGTTATTTAACTCAACTTTGGAGTAACGATGTTTTCAGCAAAAACAAAGAAGATGGTTTTACAACACTTACCAATGCCATCAGCAAGCGGTTTACCATTGCAGTTTTAAGCATTGCTGTTTTGGCTAGTTTATACTGGTTGGTGGTTGATAGTTCAAAAGCCATAAATGTTTTTACAGCAGTGTTGATTATCGCTTGTCCTTGTGCCATAGCGCTTTCGGCACCATTTACTCTCGGGAATTTATTGCGCATTTTCGGCAAACTGAAATTTTATCTTAAAAATGCTTCGGTTATAGAACAATTGGCAAAAATAGACACCATTGTTTTTGACAAAACTGGCACGATTACTTCTAATGCAAAGAGCAAAACCAATTACGAAGGTGAAACACTTTCTGAAGAAGAAACAGTCTTGTTGACGAGCACTTTAAGGCATTCAAATCATCCGTTAAGCCGCTCGTTATACAACATTCTTCAAAAAAATAACATTGTTACTCTCGATCATTATGAAGAACATTTAGGTGAAGGCATTTATGGAGAAACAAGTGATCAATCGGTTAAAATTGGTTCCGCGAAATATGTAGGACAATTGCAACCTGAAACCGATCTCAAGACTTCTGTTTACGTTAGCACCAATCAAGGTTATAAGGGAAAATTCACCTTTTACAATGCTTATCGAAAAGGGATTTCAAAACTATTCAATAAACTAAAGAAAGAATATGACTTGGTGATTCTGTCAGGTGATAATGCTAGCGAACTCAACAATCTCAAGAAGTTATTGCCTGCAAAAACCAAGCTCATTTTCAACCAAAAACCAAATGACAAGCTAGAATACATCAAACATCATCAGGACAATGGTGCCCATGTGATGATGGTTGGCGATGGACTGAATGATGCAGGCGCTTTGGCGCAAAGTCATGTTGGTATTGCAGTTTCAGAAAATATCAACGTGTTTTCGCCTGCTTGCGATGCCATCTTAAACGCTTCAAAGTTCAACCAGCTGCATAGTTATATCAAAGCGTCGAAAACAGCTATTATGATTATCAAGTGGAGCTTTTTGTTCTCTTTCTTCTATAATGTAATAGGACTCTATTTTGCGGTTACAGGACAACTCATGCCTGTGATGGCTGCTGTTTTAATGCCATTAAGCTCCATCAGCATCGTGATTTTTACAACCGTTGCAACTAACATTTTAGGACGAAAATTAAAATGAAAAAACTGCCCGAACATGATAAATATCATAGAATAGAAATTCACGCAGAAGTAATTTTGAACCATAACTTCAGGTAGGTATGAGTGTTATATACATTTTATTGACCATTAGCATCGTCATTGCAGTGCTGTTCTTTGCTGCATTTATAAAAGCCGTTAAATCAGGTCAATACGATGACAATTATACACCTTCCGTTCGCATGCTATTCGAGGACGAACTTGTCAAAAACAAAACCAAGAAAACCATTAAAAATCAAAAGTTTAACTAATTATTATGGAAGTACAACAATTTTACTACGACAACAGGATTGTTAAAAAATTCTTACTCGCCACCATGATTTGGGGTGCCGTAGGTATGTTGGTTGGGTTACTCCTAGCCTTTATGTTCTTATTCCCTAACCTCACCGATGGCATTTCATGGTTAAGTTTTGGTCGTTTAAGACCTCTGCATACCAATGCTGTTATTTTTGCCTTTGTTGGTAACGCTATTTTTGCTGGTGTATACTATTCTTCGCAGCGGTTGCTGAAAGCCAGAATGTTTAGTGATGCTTTGAGCAACTTTAATTTTTGGGGATGGCAATTGATCATTGTGGCGGCAGCCATCACATTACCATTGGGCTATACTACAAGTAAAGAATATGCTGAATTAGAATGGCCGATAGACCTTGCCATAGCCTTGGTGTGGGTAGCATTTGGTTGGAATTTAATAGGAACAATCTTAAAAAGACGTCAGCGTCATATGTATGTTGCCATTTGGTTTTACCTAGCCACTTTTGTTACTGTAGCCGTACTTCATATCTTCAACAGTTTAGAACTTCCCGTGAGCGGACTGAAAAGTTATTCGGTTTATGCTGGTGTTCAAGATGCTTTGGTGCAATGGTGGTATGGGCATAATGCGGTGGCATTCTTTTTGACAACGCCGTTTTTAGGGTTGATGTACTACTTTGTTCCGAAAGCGGCCGATAGACCTATTTACTCCTACAGATTATCAATTGTACACTTTTGGTCATTGATTTTCATCTACATCTGGGCAGGACCTCATCATTTATTATACACTGCTTTACCTGAATGGGCTCAAAACTTGGGAGTTGCCTTTTCGGTGATGCTTTTAATGCCTTCTTGGGGTGGAATGATAAACGGACTTTTGACATTGCGTGGTGCCTGGGATAAAGTACGTATTGACCCCGTGTTGAAATTTATGGTTGTGGCAATTACGGGTTATGGTATGGCTACCTTCGAAGGACCAATGTTATCACTCAAAAACGTCAACGCCATTGCGCACTTTACAGATTGGGTCATTGCACACGTACATGTTGGAGCCTTGGCTTGGAATGGATTTTTAGCCTTCGGAATGATTTATTGGTTGGTGCCAAGATTATTCAACACCAAACTACATTCAACAAAACTTGCAAACTTCCATTTCTGGATTGGCACTTTAGGTATCATCATCTATGCATTACCCATGTATGTCGCTGGATTTACTCAAGCCAGTATGTGGAAACAGTTCAATCCCGACGGAACTTTAGTCTATGGTAACTTTTTAGAAACCGTTTCTGAAATCATCCCGATGTATTGGATGCGAGCTATTGGTGGTACTTTATACATCATCGGAATGTTTGTGTTGGCCTATAACATCATCGTCACCATCAGAAAAGGCAGCGAGGTTGGCGATGAGTTGGCCGAAGCCCCAGCATTGCAACGTGTATCAAAAACACGTATTGCTGGTGAAGGATTCCACACATGGTTAGAGCGCAAACCTGTGCAATTGACCATATTGGCAACCATCACAATATTGATTGGCGGAATCATTCAGATTATACCGACTATCATCGTAAAATCAAATATTCCGACAATAGCAAGTGTCAAACCTTACACGCCATTAGAATTGGAAGGTCGTGACATCTATATTCGTGAAGGTTGTGTGAGCTGCCACTCTCAAATGGTGCGTCCATTTAGAAGTGAAGTAGAACGTTATGGCGAATTTTCAAAAGCTGGCGAATATGTCTATGACCACCCTTTCCTTTGGGGAAGTAAGCGTACAGGACCAGACTTACACCGTGTAGGAGGCAAATACTCTGATAATTGGCACCTCAATCACATGTATGACCCACAAAGTACCTCTTCAGGCTCCATCATGCCTGCTTATCAGTGGTTGATTCGCGATGAATTGGATAAATCAATGACAAAAGACAAAATGAGAGCCATGGTAAAGCTAGGCGTTCCATATTCTGAAGAAGAGATTGCCAACGCTCAAAAAAGCATGACTGAACAAGGGACTCAAATCGAGAAAAACCTTTATACAGATCCCGACTTTGCAGAAAGCTATGAAGCCGATAAAAAAGCTGGCGGCAGTGAATTCATCGAAATGCGAAATAGAGAAATAACGGCTCTTATTGCTTATTTACAACGCCTGGGAACTGACATCAAAGTTCAAGAATTAGAAGCAGAATTATCATCTCAAAATCCTTAAACCATGTTGAAATTTGTAAAAAACCATATGGAAAGTATTGCTGGTATTGAAATATACCCGCTAATCTCTCTAATGATATTCTTTCTCTTTTTTGTTGCTCTATTTTGGTGGGTTATCACTGCTGAAAAAGACTACATCAAAACCGTGAGCGAATTGCCACTAGATACTAATCAAAATAACACAAACCCATGAGACATTATATTCCTTCTTGGCTTCGAGTTCCTGTTGTATTTTTTTCGATAGCGTTATTGGTAGAATACTTTGTAGATTCTGGTGACAGACCAGCCTTTCTGAAATATCCCTATATATCACTATTCCTTCTCCTAGTGTTCTTGATTCTAGTTGCAATGGAAGGTATTGTAAGTACTTTAGAAAATACGCTCTATCAAAGTCTTGATGAAGAAGCAAGAGCTCGTTATGACGCCAAAAAAACTGAAAAGCCAGCCATTATCAAATGGGTTCAAAAAACCTATATAAAATTATTGGGTTCAAAACCTATTGAAGAAGAACACGAAATTATACTTGACCACAACTATGATGGTATCAAGGAATTAGACAATTCGCTTCCGCCTTGGTGGCTGTACTGCTTTTACATCTCTATCATTTTTGCGCTGGTATATATGTTAAGGTTTCATGTGTTTAGTGGCGATAATCAATATGAAGAATTGGAACAAGAATATGCTGAAGCTAAAATAGCCATTGAAGAATATAAGAAAACTGCAAAAGATTTGGTGGATTTCAATACTGTTGAAGTATTGGTGGATGCAGGCGATTTAAAAGCTGGGCAAAATATTTTTGAAACCAACTGTGTGGCTTGCCATAAAGCAGATGGTGGTGGCGGTATTGGGCCTAATCTAACAGATGAGCATTGGATTTTGGGTGGTGGCATTAAAAATGTATTCCATACCATTTCTGAAGGTGGCCGCAACGGTAAAGGTATGATTGCATGGAAACAAAGTTTAAAACCATCCGAAATTGCCCAAGTAGCAAGTTACGTACTCACATTCCAAGGCACTACTCCTGCTGAACCAAAAGAACCTGAAGGTGATATCTGGACCACTGATAAAGTTCCTATCGAAGATTTGGAAGTTCCTGCAACCATTGAGAAAGAGGTCATTGAAATCGACTCGACCGTAACGCTAAAAGAAGATAAATAATAAAATCTCATGGAAACGCCAAACGAGGAAAATTTTAGAGACTCCATTGGTACCATTACCGAGGAAGGCAAGCGTGCTTGGGTGTTTCCTAAAAAACCAAGTGGCAGGTTTTATGACAAACGTAAAATTGTTAGTTACCTTTTATTGGCATTCCTCTTTGCGGCGCCATTTATCAAAATTAATGGTAACCAGTTTTTAATGTTCAATGTTTTGGAACGCCGATTCAATATTTTCGGGTTTCCGTTTTGGCCACAAGATTTTCACTTGTTCGTAATATCCATGATTATAGGTGTCATCTTCGTGACACTTTTTACAGTAGGGTTTGGTCGTATTTTCTGCGGATGGATTTGCCCTCAAACCATTTTCATGGAGATGGTTTTTAGACGCATTGAATTCTGGATAGATGGTGACCGAAACAAACAACGTAAACTTGATGCTCAAAAATGGGATGCAGAAAAAATTAGAAAACGCCTTTTCAAATGGTTCATCTTTTTGGTGATTTCATTTTTGATTGCCAATATCTTTCTCGCATATTTAATTGGTAGCGATAAGCTTATGGGATATATCATTGAAGGTCCTTCTCAACATTTGGGCACTCTTCTCCCGCTGCTCATTTTTACGGCAGTCTTTTACTTTGTGTTCGCTTGGTTTAGAGAGCAGGTATGTATCATCGCTTGTCCTTACGGAAGACTGCAAGGTGTGCTTCTGGACAATAAATCGATTGTTGTGGCATATGACCATAAACGTGGTGAAGGCGAAAACGGTAGAAAAAAATTCAGAAAAAATGAAGACAGAACAGCTTTAGGTCACGGCGATTGCATAGACTGTCTGCAATGTGTACATGTTTGCCCTACAGGCATCGATATTCGCAACGGCACACAACTGGAGTGTGTTAATTGTACTGCGTGTATTGATGAGTGCGACCATATTATGGAAAGCATCAATCTACCTAAAGGCTTGATTCGATATGCCAGTGAAGACGAAATTGAAAAGAAAGAAAAGTTCAAACTCACAGCCAGAATGAAAGGCTACATCGCCGTACTTATCATACTTATTGGAGTATTGAGCGGCATGCTATTATTGAGAAATGATGTTGAAGCCAGAATATTGCGATTGCCTGGACAACTATATGAAAAGAAAGAGAAAAACATCATTAGCAATGTATTCACATATAAACTGGTGAATAAAACCAATGAAGAGATTGACAACGTCAGTTTCAAGATCAGAAATTTTAAAGGTACCATTCACTTGGTATCTACATCCGAAGATTTTGAAGTCCCAGCACAAGGTTTAGCTGAAGGCACACTCTTTATAGAGATCAAAAAGAATGAATTAAAAGGCGATAAAAACAAACTGACCATAGATGTCTATAGCCACAACAAATTGATAGAAACAACAACGGTCAACTTTTTGGGACCAAGAAGTTACCATTAATATAAAACACTATGAAATTTAATTGGGGAACAGGGATTGTATTAGCTTTTATAAGCTTCATCGGCTTTATCATGTACTTTGTAATTACTATGAGCACTGATAAAAAATATGATCATGATTTGGTTACAGAGAATTATTACAAACAAGAGCTCGATTTTCAAAACAATATCAATAAGGAAAATAATTCCAGAACATTAAAGCAAAACATTACTTGGGAAAAAACCAGTGACGGATTGCTCATCATCTTCCCGGAGAATCTACACGTCTCTAAAATCTCCGGAAGTGTGTTCCTATACCGACCATCTGACAAGCAATTTGACTTCGAAATTCCAATTTCGTTGTCAAGCAACCATTTGCTCATACCTGACAAACGTTTGTTGGGTGGTCGTTGGAACATCATTATAGATTGGGAATACGAGAATATCCTATATCGCTATAAAAAAGAAATCATCTACTAAATGCTTTGGTCTGCATTCATATTCGGAATCTTGGGTAGTTTTCACTGCGTTGGCATGTGCGGACCCATTGCCTTTATGTTGCCTGTAGATAGAACCAATTCCATCAAAAAAGTAAGTCAGATAACTACTTACCACATTGGTAGATTATTGGCATATAGTTCCATTGGATTAGTATTCGGACTCATCGGAAAGAACCTTTACATCTTTGGCCTACAACAACAACTTTCCATCATCATTGGTCTATTGATGATTGTGGCTGTATTGCTTCCATATAGAACACTTAACAAATACAATCTATCCAAACCACTTCATAAGATTATTTCAAAAGTAAAAAGCAACTTGGGACCAGCTCTAAAAAAGAAAGCTGCCGATACGTTTTTGACCATTGGTTTTTTGAATGGATTTTTACCTTGTGGCTTAGTCTATATGGCTGTTTTTGGTAGTTTAGTAAACGCTTCTGTTACTCAAGGTGTCTTGTATATGGCACTTTTCGGTTTGGGCACTGTTCCATTGATGACGTCAGCCATTTATGTGGGCAAGTTCTTAAATGCAACCATCAAACAGCGTATTCAAAAAGCGATTCCGGTTTTCGTGATTATCATCGGTGCGCTCTTCATTCTTCGTGGCTTGGGATTGGGCATTCCTTACATTTCCCCAGAACCAGTTGTTGAGATGGCTACAAGTAATATGAATTGTCATTAAAGGAAGAATTAATTTCAACATTATCAATTTTCATTTTACTCAACAAGTTTGGTCATTGTTATTGAAGTTCCGATGAAAATGGTTAATTTAGTTAAGACGTATTTCGATACATACCACTTCATGATCATTCCAAAAAGACCTTTTTAAAACATGTCTAAATTCATTTTCTTATTAGCATCATTCGTAATACTAAACTCGTATACCACTATTGCCCAAAAAACAACCAAAAAACCCAACATCATATACATTAACGTGGATGACTTGGGTTATGGCGATGTAGGCGTATATGGTGCCACAAAAGTAAGAACACCCAACATTGATAAACTTGCAGATCAAGGTATTCGTTTTACGGATGCGCACACCGTTTCTGCCGTGTGCACGCCATCGCGTTATGCAGTGATAACGGGCGAATATCCTGTGCGTAATAATAATCTATCAAGTGCCATTTTCGATAGAGATTCCCTAATTATCGACACCAATAAATTGACGATTGCCGATGTTTTTAAACAACAAGGATATGCTACTGCCTGCATTGGAAAATGGCATTTAGGCTTTGGAAACAAACGACCTGTAGACTGGAATGCAGAACTAAAACCTGGTCCGTTGGAATTGGGCTTTGATTATTACTACGGAGTGCCTGTTCTCAACAGCCACCCGCCATTTGTATACGTTGAAAACTATAAAGTGGTAGGGCTTACAGAAGACGATCCTTTAATCTATGGCAAGGAGGCAAAAACCCAACCGTATCCTGAAAAATGGAATAAGTGGGACCAAAAAATAGGTGGTGCAGAAAAGGCACACGAACTTTATATAGATAGCAAGGTGGGCACAACGCTTAAGGGTAAGGCTTTGGATTATATAAAGTCAAACTCAAAAAAACCTTTCTTTCTTTATTTTGCTACTACCAACATCCATCATCCATTTACACCAGATAAACGTTTTCTTGGTACCAGCGATGCAGGACGTTATGGCGATTTCATTCATGAACTCGATTGGATAGTGGGCGAAATTATGCAAACATTGGATGAAGAGGGCCTTACCGACAATACGCTTTTGATTCTTACCAGTGATAATGGCGGGATGCTCAATCAAGGTGGACAGGATGCTTATGCGATGGACCATAAAATCAATGGTGACTTATTGGGCTTTAAATTTGATGCTTGGGAAGGAGGTCATCGCATTCCGTTTATTGCAAGATGGCCTGGACATATCAAACCACAAACCGTGTCCAATGCTTTGATTTCCAATGTGGATATGTTGGCGACCTTTGCAGCCATCGTCAGTACCAAAATACCTAAAGGACAGGCCGTGGACAGCAAGAATCTTTTGTCGGTGTTGACAAATTCCAAAGACAAAACTGAACGGTCAGAGCTACTAATTGCACCCAATAATCTCAACAACCTAGCATTGCGACAAGGCAAATGGATGTATATATCAGGACAAGGTGGCGGCGGCTTCGGCGCTAAACATCAAGGGATGCACGACTTTGGTGGTCCAGCCGCTTTTCCATTTACAGGTCAAACAAATAGTGACATTGCCAACGGACAACTCAAAGAGGATGCACCAGAGGCCCAATTGTACAATTTGGAAACAGACCCTTATCAACATAAAAATGTCTATGATGAACATCCCGAAATTGTGAAGCAAATGAAAGCTCGTATTGAAGCCATCAAAAAAGAACATTAAAATGAAGATGTCTTTGTTAATCATCTTTTAAAAGCATTGTTGGTCTGTTTAAAAACCACTAACTTGTATGCTAGATTAAATTCCGACAACCATCTATGGACTTTATAGATTACTACAAAATACTTGGCGTATCTAAAAACGCCACCGAAGCCGAGATTAAAAAAGCTTATAGAAAGCTCGCCAGAAAATACCATCCAGACCTCAACCCAAACGATAAAGAAGCTGAAAAAAAGTTCAAAGAAGTCAATGAGGCCAATGAAGTTTTGAGCAATGCCGAAAACCGTAAGAAATACGATAAATATGGTAAGGATTGGAAACACGGGGAAGCCTATGAAGAGGCACAACGTCAGCAACGATCGCAACGCCAATACCAACAGCAAGATTTCGGAGGATATCAAGGCTTTTCCGGCCAAGATTTTGAAGGTAGTGAGTTCTCTGATTTCTTTGAATCGATGTTTGGAGGAGCTAGAGGAGCACGCAGTGGCGGTAGATCTTCATCTTTCAGGGGTCAAGACATAAGTGCACAATTACAACTGAATCTCACGGATGTTTACAAAACAGAAAAACGTGTGCTGACCGTTAATGGGAATAATATCCGTTTGACCATACCAGCAGGTGTTGAGGATGGGCAGGTTATCAAAATAAAAGGCAAAGGAAATCCTGGTATCAATGGTGGACCAAATGGCGATTTGCTCATTCAGTTCAATATTCTCAACAATACATCCTTTAAGCGCGACGGCAATGATCTTTACAGCACTGTAAACGTGGATTTATATAAAGCGCTTTTGGGCGGTGACATTACCGTAGATACATTTGACGGTAAAGCCAAACTGAAAATAAAGCCCGAAACACAGAATGGCACTAAAGTAAAATTGAAAGGCAAAGGCTTTCCTATTTATAAAAAAGAAGGACAGTACGGAGATCTCTACATTACCTATCAAATAGAGATGCCCACTAACTTGTCATCCAAAGAAAAAGAATTAATAGAACAACTTTCAAAATTACGAAGCTTATGAGCACCAAGAACCTCATTCCCATCAAAACGCTGTGCAAGCATTACCAAGTGGAAACGTCTTTCTTTACTGGTCTCAATGAGCACGGCTTGATTGAAATCACCACAGTGGCGCAATCTAATTGCATTCATCAAGATCACATCCAACATTTGGAAAAGATGATTCGTTTACATCAAGATCTACATATCAACTTTGAAGGAATTGACAGTGTCTTAAATTTATTGAAACGTATCGAAACCTTACAATCGGAATTGCAATCGGTGAAAAGTAGATTGGGGATTTATGAAGAGTAATTTTATTTAAGTTTGTCATATTTACAACTTATGAAAAATACCACAACGCTTTTTCGTCCAGTGAATGACAAGGAATTAGAACTGATAAAAGAATTAGAATACAAAGCATTTCCGCCAAGACTACCCGAACAGCCTATATTTTATCCTGTGATGAACGAAGAATATGCAACCCAAATCACAAGAATGTGGAATGTGAACGATTATGGTGCAGGATATGTTACAAAATTTGAAGTTGACACCAACTTCTTAAAACGTTATGAAATAAAAAATGTTGGAGGAGCCATTCACGATGAATTATGGGTTCCTTCTGAAGAACTTGATGAATTTAATCAAAACATTGTAGGACTCATAGAAGTCATTTCAGAATTTAAAAAATAACCCTTCACACCTTGTTGAGTGTAAAGGGTTAAAAAATTAAGCTTTTTTATCAGTTTTCATTCGATATCTCACATAACTTATAATTAAAATTCCTAACAACAATATTGGCCAAATATGAATGATGACAAGGAGAATAGATTCAATCATATCCCAACCAAAGCTGAATCCTTCTTTAGTTTTTGACCAAAAGGATTTGTTATAAACTTCTGGCTCTACCTTAAAATCCACAGTTTCGTAAAGGTCTATTTGTATGGTGCTATAACTTACCTTATTGGTCAAGTAATTGAGCCTTCCTTGGGCAGACTCTATTTCTTCCTGTATAATTCTCAATTTATCTTCAGTGGCTAAAATGTCTTCAACCGTTTTGGCATTTTGCCTTAAAATGTTTTCATAGCGTTCTTTGACCTCAAGCTTTGTTTTAAGACGCGTTTGTATATCCACATATTCTTCAGTCACATCTTTGGTTGTGATATTTTCAAAATCGGTAAATTCAGAAACTACGTTGATGGAATCCATCAAAATATCAAAATGTTTTGCCGGAATCTTAATGGTAAATCGAATTTCTTTCTTGTATTGGTCATTCTCAAAGCGCAAATCTGAAATATAAGCGTCATAGGCAAAGGCCATTCGCTTGATTTGCTTGGTTGCTTTTTTAACATCCTTAACTTTATATCTGGAGTTCGCCGTCTTAATGATTTTCAAATCCACTGGCACTTTATTATCAGATACTTCAGGCTTCATAGGTGCTGCTAGTTCTTTGTCTAAAGATGAATAGTCCTCTGAAACATCAACTTCAGAAACAGATACATCTTCTTTGAATTTTGCATTTTGCTGACAGCCATAAAAAATTGCCACTCCTAAACTGACCATCAAAATTTTAAACAGGGTTTTTACGTTAATTGCTTTCATATTTTATATTTTTAAGAATTATGAAAACAAACCTAAAGCAAGACATTTGGAAGCGGTTGTAAAACCCTTGTAAAACAATTGTAACCTATTTTACAATATAAATCATACTGAAAATCATACGTTTATAAACTTGACATCCGAAAACAAATATTACTTTTCACAACTAAAAAACGCAGTGACGCAAGTGTTTTTGGATGGAAATTCTGCACCATCTTCAATGGAAGAATGGAACGGTGAAACCATTACAGATTTTCAAGAAGATTTATTTAGGAAGGTCAAAGCCAAAGTAAGCGAAAAATGGTTCTATACCTATTTTAAAAATGAACCTGACAAATTGCCTCGCATCGATATGCTCAACCTTTTGAGTGCGTATGTAGGCCATAAAAATTGGAACGACTTTAAAAGCTCACAATCCATCACCTATACCAAAACCTCTCATAAACGCTCACGTGCTGTAACGTACATCGCCTTATTGATGATTCCATTATTGGCTTACGCAATTTATGGGTTGAATTCAAAAAACGAGTTTCACTTTTGTTTTGTTGATTCTATAAGAAATGAGGCAATTACCAAGATTCAGTTGGACATTAAAATCATTCAAGAAGATGAATCGCCTCTTTATTTCAAGACTGACAGTATGGGATGTTTTACCTATACCACCAAAAAAGACCGCATTCAATTTATCGTGAAATCGCCTTTTCATAAAACAGACACGATTATTAGAAGCATCGATGCCAATCAAAACCAAACCGTTCATTTAGACACAGATGATTATGCGCTGATGCTCTCCTATTATACCAACGGAAACGTCAAGGACTGGAACAAACATAAAGCTAAATTACAGGCAATTATTGCAGAAGATGCTCAAATATATCAGCTTTTGGACAACAGTATGAATGTTGAACTATATTCCAAAGATGATTTCATCAGATTGCTCACCACGCCTACAAATAGTCTCAAAAACATTGAGATTTTAGACAAAACATTGTCCAAGGGAAAAATTGTAAATCTAAAATTTATGGTACGATGAAAAAGAGCATTTACATACTACTGTGTTTACTTTGGATGTCTTGTGCCAACGAAACAAAAAGTTCCAAACTTGAGGTCGTTGATGAAGAGCAGTTAGAAGCACCAACACGAGATTTCGATATGTCTGCGCCTATTAAAGCTAAAGAAAGCTATGAAAATTTGGCCATTTCAAAGCTGAAGAATTATTTTGACTTAATTCGTTTACAAAACGAACATCCAGAATTTAGAGAAGATATTTTGATACAGCTTCAAGAACTCACTAAAGATGGCGATGCTTCTTATAACTATTCGGATATCGACAGTATCCAAAACATTCAGCAAAAAGGAGCCACTATTCAGGAAAATGATTCAATCCAAAGACTTAAACTCTATTTTGAAAAAGTGCAAGGCTCTCAAGTAATTCCCGATTCAATTACTGCCATCATCACCTCAAGAACAATAACTCTAGACAATCAATCTGTCAAGGCAACCAAAGTAAAGTTTGAAAACCCCTAAAATAATAAACCAGATATTTAAGGCTGTCTATTGGTAAAAACCGTAATTTTGTTAGAGAACAATTCACTGGTTCCAATAATTTAACAAGACCCACGTCTTTATAGAGATGTTTGTACTTCCAAAGTATATCAAAAACAACCTTTCTTATTTTTTTCAATTTGCCTTCATCATCAGTATCATTGGTATGGTATTGTTCATTGTTGATTTTGGTTTTACACAATCTGCAACGTTTCAGGCATATTTAAACAGCTACTACTTTTTTGTGCTGATTATCGGTATCACCTCAACAGTGTTTCGATATCTCAACAGAAACAAATCTTATAAACGGAAGGTGCTCTTCTTTGATATCAGTACGATTGTTATTACAATTTTTGTCCTGATTGCCCATTTCTTTGGTGAAGAAGCGCATCGGCATATCTCCTTTCTCTATGATGATGATTGGATGAAATTTGCCATCATCCTCACTTTTATCCGTGAGTTTTCAGAACAGCAAATCAATTACAAGCGCACCTCTTTAAATCCAGCACAGTTGTTTATCGCTAGCTTTCTGGTCATCATTTTTGTTGGTGCCATATTATTGATGTTGCCAAAAGCCACCTATAACGGTATCTCTTTCGTAAATGCATTATTTACTTCCACAAGTGCTGTGTGTGTTACGGGGTTGATTGTGGTAGACACTGGTAGCTATTTCACCACCTTTGGACAGACCATTATTATGTGCCTTATTCAGGCTGGCGGATTGGGCATTCTTACGTTTGCCAGTTACTTCAGTTATTTTTTTAAAGGTGGTGCCACGTATGAAAACCAATTGACCTTAAGCGATATGACGGGTTCTAATAAAATAGGCGAAGTCTTTTCGACATTCAAGCGTGTCATCCTCATCACCTTTTCCATTGAGTTGTTTGCAGCGATATTCATCTTTTTCAGTTTGGATAAGAATCTGTTTGAATCTTTTTTTGATCGATTCTTTTTTTCTGCCTTCCACTCTATTTCAGCCTTCTGCAATGCAGGGTTTTCGACCTTGCCAAATGGACTGTACGAAGCTGGTTTTAGGTACAATTATTTCTTTCAAATCATTATCATTTTATCATTTGTGTTGGGCGGATTAGGGTTCCCTATCGTAGTGAATCTCATTAAGTATCTCAAATACTTTTTCATTAATAAAATCAACTACTTCAGTGGTAGAGCGCAATCGCACAGACCATGGGTTTTAACACTCAATAGCCGCATTACATTAGTAACCACAACAGCCTTAACCATTATAGGCACCATCTTTTTTTATCTCAATGAATATCACAATACGCTTGCTGAACATGGTTCGTTTGGAAAAATTGTGACAGCTCTCTTCGGTGCTACCACACCTCGTACCGCTGGTTTTAATACTATTGATATGGCTTCATTAGATTTTTCTACGGTGATGCTTATTTTTCTATTGATGTGGATTGGTGCTTCGCCAGCTTCTACAGGTGGTGGTATCAAAACAAATACTTTTGCAATTGCCGTTCTTAACTTTATAAGCTTGGCAAAAGGAAAATCTAGAATAGAAATATTCCGGAGGGAAATAGCCGAAATCTCTGTACATAGAGCCTTTGCCGTGATTGCCCTATCTCTTATCGTCATAGGTGCTGGTGTTATTTTAATTTCGGTATTCGACCACGACATGAGTTTAATAGACATCGCTTTCGAATGTTTTTCGGCATATAGCACCGTTGGTTTAACGCTCGGCATCACTGCCAAATTATCGGCATTCAGCAAACTGGTAATCATCGCCATCATGTTTGTGGGTAGAGTATCAATGCTCACAGTCATGATTGCCATTATCAAAAAAGTAAAACAACAAAATTATAGATATCCCATCGAGGAAATCACTATCAATTAATATACTCGTATTATGAAATACATTATCGTAGGTCTTGGAAGTTTTGGAGCATCATTGGGAGAAAAACTGACAGCAGCAGGCAATGAAGTGATTGGTATAGATACCAACATGAACCGAGTGGACAACTACAAAGAAAAAATCTCTCACACCATACGTATGGATGCTACTGATGAATATACCGTGTCTGGGCTGCCACTCAAAGATACCGATGTGGTCATCATCGCTATAGGCGAGGACCAAGGCGCCAACATCATGACTACAGCATTGTTCAAGAATTTACATGTGAAACGATTGATCAGTCGTGCCGTAAACCCGCTGCATCAAAAGGTATTGGAAGCCATTGGTGTAGACGAGATAGTACACCCCGAAGAAGAAACTGCCGAACGGTGGGCAAAAAAATTGTGCTTTAAAGGCGTAGTCGATTCATTTGAATTAAGCGAAGATTTTAGTATTGTTGAAGTCAAACTGCCACCTAAATATGATGGACAATCCATCCGCGACATCAATATACGCAAGGAATATAATCTACTCGTTTTGACTACCATATCTAAAGAAGAAGTCACCAGCTTTATCGGCAAAACTCGTAAGGTAGACAAAGTAAGGGGTGTCGCTATGCCCGACGATGTACTTCACGAAGGCGATTTGCTTGTAGTTTATGGTGCCAATAAGGATATCAAACGGTTTTTGAGGGAGAGTTGAATGGTTAAAAATATTACTTTTTCAAGTATATATGAGCTAAAAAACTATATTTACCTTGTTTTAATTTAACCACTATTGAATGATAATTTCGTTACATACTCCTAAATCTGGAGGAGGTAGTTTTAGAGAGATGCTTCAAAAAGAGTATGGCAAATCATTTTTAGGAGATTACAAAGATATTCCAATCAATAAAACCTATAATGATCGAATAAACGAAGCTGTACGTTTTGATAAAAAACTTACTTTCTTAAAACGTTTTTCCTACAATGTAAAGAGAATTGAATGCATACACGGCCATTTCTTACCGTATAAGTATAGAAAATTCAAGAACAACCCAAAAACAATTTTTGTAACGTGGTTGAGAGACCCAGCAGAGCGATTAATTTCTCATTATCATTATTGGTTTAGAACATATAATAAAAATTCTGCCGCCTTGCACAAAAGAGTTGTTGAAGAGTCCTGGAGTTTGGAGAAGTTCTGTTTGTCAACGGAAATGCAAAACTTTTATGGTAAATTTTTGTGGGAATTTCCTATTGAAAATTTTGACTTTGTAGGAATTACGGAACACTACGAAGATGATGTAATTTATTTTGCGAATAGATTTATGAATAAAGTCATGTTAAAAAATGACATTCCGATGAAGAATGTTAACCCAAATAACAAGAACAGCTATTCTCATAATATTCCCTCTGACTTATTATTAAAGATTACAGATTTTCATTCTTCAGATTTTGACATTTATCAAAAAGCACTTGATGCAAGAACAGCTAGAATCGAAAAACAACTTTAATTTTAGCTATATACTTTTTCCAACCTTGCAATAACTGAATTCAAATTCGCTTATATCCCTTTTACTACATGTAGATTTTTGAAATCATCACAAAACCAAATGAGAAAACTAAAATTTCCAACCGCCCAAACCCTTTTAATCCTCATTGCCACTGTAGTAACCACTCTAACCTGGCTCATCCCTGCTGGAAAATATGATAATCTATCGTATAACAGTGACAGTAATACCTTTACAAAAACCAGCTTAAAAGAAACTACAGAATTACCCGCCACACAAGAAACTTTGGATGCACTCAATATTAAAATCCCCATAGAAAAATTTACGAATGGCGACATCTATAAACCCATCAGTATTCCTAACACCTACAAGCAATTAGAAGCAAAACCCCAAGGTTTTGGAGCACTGGTCACAGCTCCTATAAAAGGGATTATTGAAGCGTCTGATATCATTTTTTTGGTTCTCATCATTGGTGGACTCATCGGTATCATGAATCTTACGGGGGCCTTTGACGCAGGTATTGCTTGGTTAGCAGATGCGCTCAAAGGCAGAGAATATATATTGATAATTTTAGTGACTACACTCATAGCAGCTGGTGGCACCACCTTTGGCATGGCAGAAGAAACGATGGCATTCTACCCTATTTTGATTCCCGTATTTCTGGCAGCAAAATACGACGCCATGGTAGGGCTGGCATGTATCTTTCTCGGCTCTAGCGTTGGAACCATGTGTTCTACAACCAATCCCTTTGCAACTATCATCGCATCAGATGCTGCGGGTATTAGCTGGACGGAAGGTCTTCCAAACCGTATAATTATGCTTTTTATTTGCTTGACAATCACCATACTTTATATCCTTCGGTATGCCAAGCGCGTCAAGTCCGACCCTAAAAAGTCTATTATTTATGATCAAAAGGAAGAATTGGAAGAATTATTTGGGCTTCATAAAACAAATGTTTCAGTGAAGTTCACTTCAAAACTGAAACTCATCTTATTCATATTTACGATGAGCTTTGTGGTGATGATCATTGGCGTTTCCGCGCTCGATTGGTGGTTTGTCGAGATGACCGCTACGTTTTTGGTAGGGGCCATCATCATAGGTTTTGTAGCCAAAATAAAAGAACGCACTTTTGTGGAAGCCTTTGCAAAAGGTGCTGCGGAGTTATTGAGCGTTGCATTTATTATCGGTATTGCACGAGGTGTCACCATCCTGATGCAAGATGGGTTGATAAGTGATACCATTTTGTTTTATGCAAGCGGCATGACAGAAGGAATGAGCAAAGGTATATTTGCCAATGTCATGCTCGTCATTTATGGTGGATTGTCTTTCTTTATGCCATCATCATCCGGCATGGCGGTGTTGACCATGCCTATCATGTCGCCGTTGGCAGATACAGTTAATATAGGCAGAGAAATTATTGTCAATGCTTATCAGTTCGGACTTGGCTTATTTTATCTTATTATCCCCACCGGTTTGATATTAGCCGCACTTGCCATAGTAAAAATCGGATTCAATAAGTGGTTGAAATTCATAATGCCCTTGTTCTTTATATTACTTGTTACAATAATGCTATTCTTAACAGTGTCTGTATATTAAATGATATACCATGTTCAAGTACTAAAAAGACATGGTGTATAGAAAGTTTACTCTATCAACCTGATAAAATGATATCTTAATTTTTCAGAAAAGGATATATTTTTCATAAAACGTCCTATCTCTCGCATAGTATTACTCACTTAATTAATAGAAAAGCCTGTCTATCCGATGAAAAAGCCTATCCATTTTCTACTTTTGACGAGTTAGTTTGTGTTTTTTACAATATTGTTTTTAGTTTTTGCAATCTCGTTTTTATTATTATAAGGATTGTTTTTAGTTTTATAAACCCTATTTCCAGTTTTATTAATCTTGTTTTCAGTTTTATCAATCTTGTTTTCAGAATTGGCTTCCGCACCGTCGGAAAAGGCTTCCGCACTGTCGGGAAAGGCTTCCGCATTGATGAACAAATGGACATTACTGAAAGATTAGTGCAACGCTTTCATAAAATCAACAGCTTCCTTCTCAAAACCAGCCTGTGAATAACTAAAACTGAATACATTGGTTCTTGCAAAGAGTACTTTCCACATACAATAGACATAACCAGAGAACAATTTGTCATCAACAATCATCAATCAACCCACAATCATTATCTTTTTTTTTCCTATTTTTAAATAATGAAATACATCGCACTCATATCATTCAGTCTTCTTTTGATGTTGACCTCATGCAATTCAGAAATTCAGCCGTATGATGACATCACACCCATCAATTGGAAAGAAAGAGCAGCTACCATCAATCCTGCAGACAGTCTACAAACTGGAAGCAGCTATCTTGCAGTGTATTCGGCCATCTACAGTGTCACAGAACATCGCATTATTAACCTCACCGTAACCGTGAGTTTAAGAAACATCAGCTCTACAGATACTATTTACATTAGAAAAGCAGATTATTACAACACAGAAGGCGATTTGATTCGTTCCTACACCAAAACGCCAGTGTACCTAAAACCATTGGAAACTATTGAGATTGTCATAGACGAAAAAGACAATCATGGTGGCAGTGGCGCCAACTTTATCTTTGAGTGGGCCAAACAAGAAAACACCCACGAACCCATTTTCGATGCCGTCATGATTTCTACGTCAGGTCAACAAGGCATTTCGTTCACCACACAGGGAATTAATAGGTAAAGTTTTAATCTTTCACAAAATAATAAGATTCTAATTTGTCGTTCTGAAAAGAATTCAAACAGTAATCTTTCATATTTTTTCTTCTGAAGAATTCCACATGAAAAAATAAAGTATATTAGCCGCTTTAAATTTATACCCATGCCTAAAAATCTACTTACCTTTTACTGTTGTATTGCTATCATAGCTAGCTTTACTTTTACATCAACTGCCCAACCTAACAAAGGCCGATTTATTGACGCAAGTATCGGTTTCGGATTAAGCTATCCAAATGAAGACATCAATATAGGAGCCAGTGGCTTTTTCATTCAAGGCGAATATGTCTATGCCATCAAAAAATGGTTTGGTGTACGTCCTTACCTTGCGTTTGTTTCTACAAAATTCAATGAAGAATTAAGCGATGAGGCACTGAAAGATTATGACATTTCTACTTCTGCGGTTATGTTCGGAACCAAAGTGCGCCTAGCCATTCCTATTCCGTATGTGGCACCTTTTATAGAAGTAGGAGTTGGTGGTTCAGTCGGTAAGTTTGTTACTTATACACCTTTTACCAATGTTGAAAAGAAAGGATTTCAGTTTCATATTCCATTTACCTTGGGATTGGCTGTAGGTCGCGATAATGGAGTAGACTTGGCATTTGCATATTATTACCATCCTTCCGCCGAACAATTTACAGGTGCCGCAGCTATAGGTCTCTCCTTCCCTTTGGATGAATAGTTAAGGCGTACTATTAGAAACTTGGAGTAGTTTCCCGTTGTAAAATTCGTTACCATTCATGGCAAAATCGACGATGTATCGAGCCATATTCGTGGCAGTGGTTGGCGCATCATATCCAGGAAATGCTTCAGCAAGCATTTCGGTCTGTACTGCTCCAAGAGCCAAGACATTGAAAGAGATACCAGTTTCTTTATATTCTTCGGCAAGTAGTTCAGTTAACGTAATCACCGCAGCTTTGCTGCTACTGTAAGCTGCCAGACCAGGAAACTTGACACTTCCTTGCACGCCACCCATACTACTTATGGTCACCACGTGGCTTCCACGATACATAAACGGCAACACCAAACGCGTCAGTTCTGCAACACCAAAAACATTCGTCCTGTAAACCTCTTCAAAATCGTTCATGCTTGTGTGGGTGAAAGGTTTATTCAGTAAAGCACCTGCATTATTGATTAAAATATCAACATTTTGCCATTCAGTGGAGATAAAATCCACAACTTTTGCATATGCTTCGAGATCTCCCAAATCAAAAGGAAAAACAGTAACATTCTTAAGCTTCAATTTTTTTACAGGAACTTCGTTACGGGACAAAGCCAACACCTTATGCCCATTTTTAGCAAATAGTTGCACCATCTCAAACCCAATCCCTCGGCTCGTTCCTGTTATGACAATGTTCTTACTCATTCATCTTTATTTCTGGCTCGGCAGTGTTGCTCATCGTTTCAAAGGCAGGAATCAATTTGTTGACCAAGCTTGCCATAAATTGATAATCCATTTTATCAGCTTCGTCATCTACATGGTGATAATACTCATAGTTGGTAAAATCAAAGGTAGATATAGCATGACAAGGCCTATTGAATACTTTATAGAAAGAATAATTATCAGAACGGTAGAATAATTGATATTCCTTTGCTTGAGGAAGAAGTCCTAACATGTTGTAGCCAACATAGTCGTTCATTTTTGGAGCCATATTAGACAAATCAAACCCTGTAAAATACGCATCATAATCTTTATCGGTCATAGGCACGCCTATCATTTCAAAATTAACCATCGTGTAGATATTGACATTTGCGTCTTTTAATTTTTCCGCCAAATGTTTTGAGCCCAGCAATCCCATTTCCTCACCAGAATACAATGTAAAGAGAATACTGCGTTTGTTGTTCTTTTTTGCCGCAAAATAACGCGACATTGCCAAGACTGCTGCAGTACCAGAGGCGTCATCATTCGCGCCATTAGCAATAGAATCATTCTCTACAGGTTTTCCAAAACCAATATGATCATAATGTGCTCCAAGAATAATGAATTCGTTTTTCAAATTTGGGTCATTTCCTTCCACATAGCCTATAACATTAAAGGCTGCTCTTCCTTTGGCATCATAGTTATCACGATAGCTTTCAAAGTAAGGTTTCACTCCATATTTCTTAAACTTTTCTTCTATAAAAATTGCTGCCTTTTCGATGCCTTCAGAGCCAGTGTCTCTACCTTGCAATTCATCGGAAGCCAAATATGTGACACTCTCACGCAATTCACCACTGGTAATTACAACTGTTTTGGAATCGCTTTCCTTTAATGTTTCAGTAGTTTCAACAACTTTGGATTTACAGCTTACCAAAATCAAAATACTAACAATAGAAAGAATGTTTTTCATAAAATTTTGATTTAGCTCTAAATATAAAAAAATCCTGCTTCAATAAAATAAAGCAGGATAATATATTCAATTTTATAAGTCTTATTTAAACGAGCATCGTCACAGGATTCTCAATATACCCCTTCAAAGTCTGAAGGAATTGAGCTCCTGTTGCACCGTCAACAGTTCTATGGTCGCAAGCCAAGCATAGTTTCATAGTATTCCCAACTACAATCTGACCATTCTTTACCACTGGTTTTTCAACAATTGTACCTACAGAAAGAATTGCCGAATTCGGTTGATTGATAATCGATGTAAAACTCTCAATTCCGAACATTCCAAGATTAGAAACCGTAAATGTGCTTCCTTCCATTTCTTGAGGTGTCAGTTTTTTGTTTCGAGCTTTTCCAGCAAAGTCCTTAACCGCGGCACCAATTTGAGGTAAACTCTGCTCATTGGCAAATTTCACAACAGGCACTACCAAACCATCTTCAACTGCTACAGCCACACCGATATTTACGTGATGATTCAAACGCATTTTATCCGCAAACCATTGAGAATTTACTTGCGGATGCTGCTTTAAAGCCAACGCACAAGCTTTCACAATCATATCGTTAAAAGATATTTTAGTGTCTGGTATGGAGTTGAATTGCTCTCGGAATGCAATGGCATTTGTCATATCAAACTCTACATTCAGGTAATAGTGAGGTGCTGTGAATTTAGATTCTGCCAAACGTTTTGCAATGGTTTTACGCATTTGCGAATTCGCTTTTTCCTCAAAATCCTCTTGTCCAACAGGAACAAATTTACCTACTGAAGCTACCGAAGCAGCACCTGGTGTAAAGTTTTCAATATCTCTTTTGATGATACGTCCGTGTTCTCCAGAACCTTTCACTTGTGATAGATTAATGCCTTTTTCATCAGCCATCTTTTTAGCTAAAGGTGACACAAACACGCGTCCACCATCAGAAGTTGACGTTGTTTGTGTAGGTTTTGACTCTTGCTTTGGAGTTTCAGTCTTCTTTTCTTCTTTTGGAGCTTCTTTTTCTTTCGGAGCTTCTTCAGTTTTAGAAGTGCCTCCATCTGCTTTAAAGTTTTTGGCTACGCCTGATACATCAGTACCTTTAGGACCAATGATAGCAAGCAATGCATCCACCTTTGCTGATTCACCTTCTTTCAAGCCAACGTACAATAGCGTTCCAGCTTGAAACGATTCGAATTCCATTGTTGCTTTATCTGTCTCAATTTCCGCAAGAATATCACCTTCATTAACTTCATCACCTTCTTTTTTTAGCCAAGTGGCAACGGTTCCTTCTTCCATTGTATCACTCAAACGCGGCATTGTTACTACCGTAACGCCTTCAGGAATTTCGGCACTAGCAGATGAGCTTGAATCTTCAGATTTTTTGTCCGAAGTATCTTCCTTCTTTTCTTTTTTATCTTCTGATTTATCTTCTTTTTCTTCTGATTTCTTTTCAGTTTCTTTCTCTTCGGAAGCTTTTGATTCTTCTTTAGACTTTGAATCACCTCCTTTAATCAGTTCAGAAACATCTTCACCTTCGTCACCAATAATTGCCAACAACTCGTCAACTTTTGTAGTCTCACCTTCCTTCACACCGATGTACAACAAGGTTCCTTCATAGAAGGATTCAAACTCCATCGTAGCCTTGTCCGTTTCAATTTCAGCAAGAATATCGCCTTCCTTCACCTTGTCACCAACTTTTTTTAACCAAGTTGCGACAGTTCCTTCTTCCATTGTGTCGCTCAAACGAGGCATATTTATGATCTCTGCCATAGCTTATAGTTTGTGTTGTATAAATGGATAATCTTCTTGTTCGTAAACCACGTCGTACATAACATTCTTATCTGGCCAAGGAGATTCTTCAGCGAATTTTTCACATTCAGCAACTAAATCTTTCACTCTTTGATCCATCTCCTCAATTTGAGCCTCTGAAACTTTATATTCGTCCATCAAAACCTCTTTCACTTGAGTGATTGGGTCAATTTTCTGATATTCGGCAACTTCTTCTTTAGTTCTGTAATGTTGAGCATCACTCATTGAGTGACCTCTATAACGATAGGTTTTCAATTCCAAGAATGTAGGCCCATCGCCTCTACGTGCCCTTTGAATAGCTTCATCAAATGCTTCGGCAACTTTCACAGGGTTCATACCATCCACTGGTCCGCAAGGCATTTCATAACCTAGACCCAATTTCCAGATTTCTGTATGGTTTGCTGTTCTCTCTACCGAAGTTCCCATTGCATAACCATTGTTTTCGCACACAAAAACAACAGGTAATTTCCAAAGCATTGCTAAATTGAATGTTTCATGAAGTGAACCTTGTCTTGCAGCACCATCACCAAAACAGCATAACGTTACAGCATCACTACCGTGATATTTGTCACCAAATGCAATACCTGCTCCTAGAGGAATCTGACCTCCTACGATACCATGCCCACCGTAAAAACGATGTTCTTTTGAAAAAATATGCATAGAACCACCAAGACCTTGCGATGTACCTGTGCCCTTACCGTACAATTCTGCCATCACACGTTTTGGGTCCACACCCATACCAATCGGCTGCACGTGATTACGATATGCCGTAATCATCTTGTCTTTTGTCAAATCCATAGCGTGCAAAGCACCAGCTAATATAGCCTCTTGGCCATTATACAGGTGAAGAAATCCTCTTACTTTTTGTTGAATGTAAACAGCAGCGAGTTTATCTTCAAACTTGCGCCAAAACAACATATCTTCATACCACTTTAGGTAAACTTCTTTCGTGATTTTTTGCATTAGTAACGTCAGTTAAAATAGAACGAATAACAAAAGTAATACTTTAACAACTAATGAAAAAACCGAAAATCGTAAAATTTCTACGAAATCGTTATAGAAAAGATTTGTCAAACATCAGTGGAAGAAGATTAGCAAGCGATTCAGATTTCACTACTTTTCCTGTCTCTCCCATGAAATAAATTTCGATGGGACTCTCTTGCTTAACTTCATATTCCGCAATGGCTTGTCTACAAGCTCCGCATGGAGGAATGGGTGAAGATGTTTCATTGTGAACAGAACCAGCAATGATGCACATTTTTTCAATTTTGGCATCAGGATATTTTGCTCCAGAATAATAGATAGCTGTACGTTCTGCGCACAAACCAGATGGATATGAAGCATTCTCTTGATTGCTACCTGTCATTACTTCACCATTGTCCAATAGTAATGCCGCACCAACTAAAAAGTTTGAATATGGAGCATAAGCTTTCAAACGTGCCTTTTTCGCGCTGTTCATCAATGACTGCACATCGGATGGCAACTCATCAAAATTGTCAAAAACATCAAGTGTTGATTCTATGGTAATTTTTTTCATTTTTTACTCAAAAGTTAAATAGAAACCATTTTAGACAAAAAAACTATTGCTTTGGTTAAAACAATAGTTCTTTATGTACTTCTTTTTAGTTGATTCTAATATTCATCATACTCACCATCGCCAAAGTTAAAGGTCAATGAAAAACGAAGTGTATTTTCCAAAGGACTTTGAATTTTTGAAGCAGAGAATAAGTATGACAGATCGATATTGATAGTTGTATATTTAAATCCTGCGCCTAGAGCGAAAAACTTACGTGCACCTTTATCCTCACTTTCATTAAAATATCCGGCTCTGAAGGCAAAAGATTCTTGATAGCGATATTCGGCACCTAAAGCCCAAGTAAATTCTTTCAATTCCTCACTAAAGCCACCAGGAGCGTCACCAAATGATTGAAAAATTCCTTTTACAAAACTTACATCGTTCGATTTACCTTCAACAATAATCGTTGGCTCATTAGGATCTTGTTGTCCATTTGGTTCGGTGTCACCTTCTTGAACTGTATCCACAAAGCCCAATACTGGAGGCGTTGGAACCAATAATTTAGTAACCTCTCCGGTAAGACTCAATGTGTTGTACTCGTCGAATATAAAATCGAAACCTCCACCAAGTCTTAAATTGGTAGGCAAAAAGTTCTCTCGGCCAGCATCATCATATTTTATAGTTGGACCTAAATTTTGAATTGCAAAACCTAGACGAGTTCTACCATTAAAACTATCATAAGCATTTTCTTCACTTTGATAATATCCGGAAATGTCAACTGCAATAGAACTTGCTGCAGAAGCATTGGCATCAACCGATTGAATCCTTAAATCAGAACGAAGGTATCTTAATCCCACAGCCATTGAAAATTGGTCTGCTAATCTAAGTGCGTAAGACGCATCAATTGTCAATTCATTTGGTTTTTCAATTAAAGCTTCAGAGAATTCATCTTGAACAATTTCAATTTCCCCAAGACTAAAATATTTAAAACTTACACCAAAAGCACTACGATCGTTTAAACGATTGAAGTAAGTGATGTTACCTAAAAAAATATCGTTAACCAATTTACTCAAGTAAGGTGTATAACTTACTCCAATACCTGATTTTGCCAAAGAAAATGCGTATTTTGATTGATTCCATTGTTGAGAGTAGGCGTCAGCGGAAGTTGCAACACCCATATCTCCCATACCTGCAGCCCGTGCATCTGAAGCTATCAATAGAAATGGAACACCTGTCGTGATTACCGAAGATTGATTTGGAAAAACAACGGTTTCTTCTTGAGCATAGGTAAAATTATAGATTGATAAGGTGATAAGGGCTAGAATGTATTTTTTCATAAAATTTTTGTTCTAATTAATGAGCTTGAGGCATTAATCAATTTAGCAAATATAAATCTTTATTATAGTATTACAAGTTTTTCAATTTTTTCCACCTGTTTATTCAGTTGATTAGAGCGTACCTTAAGTTTATAAATGTAAACGCCTTTACCAATTTTGTCTCCAAAGTCATCACGACCATCCCACACAATGTTACGTGATAGGTTTGATGCACCTTGGTTACAACATTCGCCAGATCCAGTTTGACCATTTAAGGTTCGTACCAATTTACCAGAAACCGTGAATATCTGTATAGAAACGTCCAAAGGTTCTGAACTATTGTGGTTGAACCAAAATTCTGTGTAATTTATAAACGGGTTTGGATAGTTTAAGACATTGTCGATAATCAATTCTTGATCTTTGTCATGCACAACAAATTGAATTTCAGAGGTGGACGAATTGTTATAGACATCCCAAGCTTTTAAGGTCAACGTATGCAGACCTGGCTCCAAATCCCTGAAGGCATAAGAAACTTTACCGTTTTGATAATCATCTATATCAGCCTGATAATAATCATTTAGGACAAATGGATTGGTCTCATCGCCATCGATAATAGCAACTATGTCATGTCCAATACCACTCGCGGTATTGATACCGTTACTATCTTGTATTTTAGCTAGTAGCGTTGGTGATTCATTTGTTATGCCTCCTGTCACGAAATTTTCATCATTCATAAAAAGATTGATAATGGGACCAATATTGTCTTCTTCAGCATTTTCATTGATACCGCCAATTTGGATGTCAAAACTGGCTCCCGCCTGATCTTGAAGAGGGTTGTCAGTTTTTGAATAAAAACTAGCCTTACCATTTCCAACTGGAATCCCGATGTCTCGTGGCACAACGAATTCAAAATCAAATAAACCGTTGTTGACACTCGCTTGACCTATGAAAATCTTTTCTCCTAAAGTTTTAAAATTGAGAATTACTAATTGATTATTTACCCTTACTCCATCATTTCCCAACGTAGCTCTTTGAATCTCCTTATCATATATTGTGGCGGTTAAGGTCCCGTTATAATTTGATAAAATGTTTCCAGAAGTATCTACAACTTCCCCTGATAACTTTACACGACTCAAAGCTTTCAAGACATCTGTATTTTGTCCAAGTGGAACGTCATTAATTTTGGTAAGTCGGATGTTGGGCTTTGGAAATGCCAATTTCATAGCAGGATCTCCAATATAAAAAACAACTTCCTTTTGAGTAGAAATCAAAGGATCATTTTTAGTTAACCTCAAGGCTTCAGCCATACTTGGGTAATTATCTGACCCAAAAGCAAATAAATACTTTTCCATTACCTTATTAAATCCTACACCGACCGTTAGAAAAATTTCTCTAGTTGTGGTAATAAGTGAAATTGAGCCGCCTTGTGAGTTCCAATAAATAAGCTCTCCCGCTGTAGGTCTTTGAGGATTGTCAAATTTTGTAAATTCACAAGTGACAGTCACGAAGCAATTAAATTTACAGGTGTTTCTTATATCTTGAGCATCTATCTTATCGAAAACAAACTCATGAGCAAGACCATCTTCACCTCCATGACCAAAATAATTTACAACCAAAGCACCCACTTCAATGGCGTCTTTAATCGCTTTGTTAACTTTTGGATATCGTGCACCACTGGCAGTTGCTTCTTGTTGATAGGAGTCAGAATGTATTTTTACAATATTCAAAAACGGTTTTTCGGCTGAAACTAAATCAGCCATTTGGTCTGTGGTACTTTGCAATTGCTGTTCACCTGACCTGTCAACATCATCGGAAATAACCACAAAGGTATTTCTCCAACTTCCATAAGAAGGCTCCTTATAATATAGCTCTATTTTATCCACTAATTCCTTCGCTCTTTGTGGTGAATCTGCAAGAATCCTACCAACGGCAATATCCAATTTATCAGAAGTTGCCATGCTCCCTTCGCTCTCATCCATGTTGCCATAAAAATCATCAGAAATGTAGGAATTGGTCAAACTAAAACTATTGTAACTCAACCATGAAGGAACAATATTGGTATTGTTGGATATTCTATCCTTATAATCATAGGATGCATCGCCAAATAAGCATAAATATTTCAATCGCCGAGTTTCAGAACTGGCATTTAGATAAACATATCTTAGAAAATTCCTGATGGCTGCCACATCTTGTTGACCAGAACTAAATTCGTTGTATATCTCTTTCAAGGTTACAACTTTCACGTTAAGGCCATACCTGTTTCTGTTAATTTGCGCTAAGCGCTCCGCCTGATTTACGTAGTTTGACGATGCTACAATGATATAATCAACATCTTGAAATTCACCTTGTGCATTATTAAAAATTGTGCCTTTAAGGTTTTGGTTGCTTACCCTCACATTCCCGTCTCGCAGTGGTAGATAATAATTGGAAGGCGCCACCACCAAATAATTCTTGTCAACACCACCTTGAGCCTTGAAAATGAATGCGGCCGAATGATCAGTGTTTACCACATTTGTAACATCATATTTATTGCTGATGTCCCAAATTTCAGATACAGCAGTGGCGTTATTTAAAGAGTATTGAACAATTCCTGAAGCCAATGCCGCCGAGTTATGCTTGAAAGGAAATTGTTTGCCATCGTATCTTAACGCTCTAGTAGCTTCAATTGACAGATAATCCAGATATGCAATTGAAGCTGGATTATTGTTGTTGTTATAAGTGAGCATGACGGTTGCTTCAGGAGAGGACAATGATACTTGACCCGTAAATGAATCTCCTGTTGCCAAGGTTGTATCTGCAAAAGCGTTTAAAGTAAGGTTTGATACGACATTGCCATTCAATTTTATCTCCATAGAAGTCTGGACCTCGGCCGTGGCTCCCACATAAACCTTAAGGCTCACGGGTTCCGTTGTCACTAAATTCGGAAAGTTGAACAAAAACTCCTTTTGATTTTCAATTCCAAACCTATCTCCAAACCAACGTCTTCCAATTTTCGCTATATTATATTCATCGATTTCATGAAACTGATAATCATGAAAAGTATCAAATATTACATCAGGATTTCCTGTTGGTTGCGCCATTGGTTGAATCCGTTTTCCATAACCAGGACCAACAGTTATATAATAGTAGGATTTATCTGTGTATGGGTTTAAATTGGTATTGATATTTAAATTTGAAACATTCCCTTTTGGACCCTCACCATAAAATAAAATATAATCCTCATTATTAAATATGCCATCTTCTTCACCAACAAATTTTATTGCATTTTCCGTCAAGTCATTTGGATAAGATGATGAATTCAAAAAAGGAAGCATAGCTCCCCCGTTACCAAAAACTTTGATGGTGCGCGGATCAACATTAGTATTCACACCCAAATCATTCAAAAAATCTTTAGATATCTTAAAGACACCTGATTTGTCTACATAAAAACGATACCATTGTCCAGTACTCAAAACAGAATTTACAATACCGGCCCTCTGTTGAGGATCACTTGTTTTAGCTGAAAAAGTGTTATATTTTACCGTAAATGACGTGATTTTTTTAAAAACACCATTATCTTTAATTATAGGAGTTATTTGAAGATGTATACTTCTTTTGTCTCTTGCTTTGGCATTTGTAATAGTTAATTTTGGAGAACCTGGAATGGTGTTAAGCGGTAAACCTTTTAAATCTGATCTTGAAATTACTGAATAGGATACATCTGATAATTCTACAGATGACTCATTAATGATAACATTTGAATCCCATTCTGTAAAATACAATAGGCCATAGTCTGTGTTAAAGCTTAAATGTTCATCGTCAAAAGCAGGAACTTCGAAACTAGAAATGTTGGTTTGAAAAATTTTTGTTCCATTCCAAGAGATGTCAAATGATTTCTGTTGAGAAAATAAAAGAGATGGACAAACTGCAAGAAAAATAAAAGGTAAGTATTTGTTCATTTATTCAAATTCAGAATTAACTCAAATGGCAAAAATAAATCTAAAAACCGAACGTTTAATCAATTCATTTGCCATAAAATGCGACAATATAGTAACGCAAACAAGAAAAGGTTATTATTAGCGCAATTTTTTTTATTCAAAATTACAACAATAAATAAAATTTAAACTCGTTATTGAAAAACAAAATACATCGATAAAATGGGCAAAAGTCCGTTGTTGTGTTCAAAAAAAAGGATGAAATGCAACTTTTTTTCAATCTATTTTAAAAAAAATGTTGTTAATATTCCTATAATTACTATATTGCGTCACTAAATTTAACTAGCTTACTTAAAAGTATGGATATGAAAAACGTCTTAAATCTAAGGATACTATTAGCCCTAATGCTATCTTTAACCATGATTGGCTGTAAAAGATCATCGTCTTCAAACGAATCTAGAGCCACTGGTTGGAACATTAACGACAAAAAAGGAGGCTTTCAATACAATAACAATTACAAAGGACAAGAAGCTGGTCCAGGATTGGTATTTGTAGAAGGCGGAACCTTCACTATGGGAAAAGTACAGGATGACCCAATGCATGATTGGAACAATTCTCCTTCTCAACAGCACGTGCAATCTTTTTATATGGATGAAACGGAGGTGACCAATAAAATGTATTTGGAATATTTGGATTGGATTAAACGAGTTTATCCACCAGATGACCCAAATTTCAGACTAATCTATGAAGGAGCATTACCTGATACTTTGGTATGGAGAAATCGTTTAGGTTATAGCGAAATGATGACAGAAAACTATCTACGTCACCCAGGTTATGGAGAATATCCTGTAGTTGGTGTCACTTGGATTCAGGCTGTAGAATTTGCTAATTGGAGAACTGACCGTGTCAATGAGCTTAATTTGGAAGAAGCTGGTTACATCAAAAGAGATGCCCGTTTAAGCGAAGACATCACTGCTGATTCCAACTTCAACACTGACACATATATCAATGCGCCTACTGAAACTTACGGAGGAAATAGTGATATTTTGGAAGGTGGAAGAAGAAAACCTCAAACCAATGCTGCTGGTGAACCAATGAACGTTTATGCCACTAGAGAAACGGGTATTATTTCACCTAAATACCGCTTACCTTCCGAGGCAGAATGGGAATATGCTGCGCTTGGTCTAAGCGAATTAAGAAACTATAACGCCATTAGAGGTCGTAAAAAATATCCATGGAGTGGTCAATATACACGTTCTGGTAAAAGAAAAACTAAAGGCGATCAGTTGGCAAATTTCAAACAAGGTAAAGGTGATTACGGAGGAATTGCTGGTTGGTCAGACGATGGAGCAGACATCACAAACGCCGTGATGTCTTATGAGCCAAATGATTTTGGACTGTATGACATGGCTGGTAATGTGGCTGAATGGGTGGCTGACGTTTATAGACCAATTGTTGATGATGAATTCAGTGATTTCAACTACTATCGTGGAAACGTTTATACCAAAAATGCCATTAATGAAGATGGAACCGTAAAAGTTGTGACAACAGCGGATATAGTTTATGACACTTTAAGCAATGGTAAGATTGTCGCTAGAAACTTGCCTGGTGAAATCCTACAAGTTCCAATTGATGAAAACGAGACTTACCAAAGAACAAACTTCGATAAAAGTGACAACCGTAATTTCAGAGATGGTGACAAAAGATCATCTCGTCAGTATGGAAATAGCTTTGGTGAAGATGAGATTGATGGAGTGTCTGAAACCACAAAAATGTACAACTCCCCTCAAAACAAAATTGAGGTGGACTCAAGTGGTAATTTGATTAAACAATATGATAAGTCAAACGACAGAACCTCTTTAATCAACGATAATGTGCGTGTTTACAAAGGTGGTTCTTGGAAAGACAGAGCTTATTGGATTGACCCTGCACAACGTCGCTATTTCCCACAAGATATGGCAACTGACTATATCGGTTTTAGATGTGCTATGTCTAGAGTAGGTTCTAAATCTGAAGCTAAAAATAAGTCTAGAAATTAACATATAAACTTTAATATAATATTAAAAGTCCCAACAAAGTTAGTTGGGACTTTTTTTATTACATTTATTTTATGGATATAGAAGCTATTTACTCGTATTATCTCAAGTGCAGTTCTGTATGCACTGATACAAGAAAAATTCAGCAAGGCTGTCTTTTTTTTGCTTTAAAAGGAGATAATTTTAATGGAAATACATTTGCACATCAAGCACTTGAAAAAGGTGCTAAATATTGCATTATCGATGAGGCCGACTATTTGACCGACAACTGTATCTTGGTCGACAATGTATTGAAAACACTTCAGCTGCTCGCGACCCATCATAGAAATCAACTCATAGTACCTATTATAGCTCTCACAGGAAGTAATGGAAAAACGACGACCAAAGAGCTTATCAATGCCGTCCTGTCCAAAAAATTCAATACGACTGCAACCCTAGGCAATTTGAACAATCATATTGGCGTCCCTTTGACTTTGTTAAGCATGACAGATAAGACAGACATTGCTATAGTAGAAATGGGAGCCAATCATCCAAAAGAAATTGCATTTCTATGTGACATTGCGCAACCCGACTATGGTTTGATAACAAATTTCGGAAAGGCACATCTTGAAGGTTTTGGAAGTGTTGAAGGTGTCATCAAATCAAAGTCCGAATTGTATGATTATCTCAAAAAACATCAAAAAACAATCTTTGTCAATGAAAATGACGAAATTCAAGTGAAGCAAACTCTTCATTATGAAAATATTTATCACTTCGGTTTGATTACATCCTTAGACGCAATGGTAGAGTTGATTAGTTCTCAACCTTATGTCTCGTTAAAATATAATAACAAAACCATTAATAGTCAACTCACCGGGATGTATAATTTTAACAACATTGCTGTGGCCATTGCCGTAGGTTCTTATTTCAAAGTAGATTCAGAGGATATTGTTTCAGCAATTGAAAATTACAATCCTACAAATAATCGTTCTCAACTTATAGAAAAGGGTAGCAACTCAATTATCATGGATGCCTATAATGCCAATCCTACAAGTATGATGGCTGCATTAGAGAATTTTAAGCAGCTTCATAAAGATCATAAGGTACTCTTTTTAGGTGATATGTTTGAATTGGGCGCCACATCAGAAATTGAGCATCAACAAATTGTTGATTATATCAAACAGAATCCTTTTGATGAAACCTATATTATTGGAAAAAACTTCTTTAAAACAGATGTAAATGGCTCCAATATCAAAAAATTTGAAGGTTTTGATGACTTAAAAGATGAATTACAAAAACGTCCTATCGAAAATAAATTTATGCTGATTAAAGGCTCTCGAGGGATGGCACTTGAACGAATTTTGCAAATACTCTAAATAAAAAAATCCATTCAATAAAAGAATGGATTTTTTTGTGGTCCATACTGGATTCGAACCAGTGACTTCCACGTTGTCGACGTGACACTCTGAACCAGCTGAGTTAATGGACCTAGTACTTATTAAAAAAGTTCACACAAATGTATGAACTTTTTATCAAATTTTGTGGGCGATGAGGGGTTCGAACCCCCGACCCCCTCGGTGTAAACGAGGTGCTCTGAACCAGCTGAGCTAATCGCCCTACGTTATCGGACTGCAAATATAGATTAGTTTTTTATTCTGCAAAAGATTTTTTTGAAAAAAATTAAATTATTTCAGCCACTACAAATGTGCTTCCTCCTACATAAATCAAATCGTCATGGGCTGCATTTTCTTTTGCAGTTTCAAAAGCCTCTATAACACTAGAATAGCTTTTTCCATTGAAACCATTTTGAAGGAATTGGTATTGTAATTCTTCTACATCCTTACCTCTCGGAATATTTGGTTTGCAGAAATAATATTCAGCGTTTTTTGGTAAAATCGGTAATATTGATTCCAATTCTTTATCATTCACGACACCAAAAACCATGTGCAATTTGTCAAACGTTTCATCATTCAATTGTTGCATGACATAATTGAGACCTTCCTTATTGTGTGCGGTGTCACAAATAATTTTTGGATGCTCACTCAAAATTTGCCAACGTCCGTTTAGTCCTGTATTCTTAACTACATTAAGCAAGCCGTTTTTTATATTTTCATCTGAAATATGATAACCACGATTTTGAATAATGCTTACAGCCTTTAAAACTGTTTTTATATTTTTCTGTTGATAATAACCTTTCAGGTCACTTTCAAGAGCATCTTCAATATCTTTATCTGCAAAGAATATTTTAGAATTCCTGTCCTTTGAAATCTCTCTAAAAACAGCTTCAGTTTCGAGTTGAGTTTCGCCAATAACAACAGGAATATTTGGCTTGATGATGCCGCCTTTTTCCTTGGCAATAGCTTCGAGCGTAGATCCTAAAAATTGCGTATGGTCCAGACCGATATTGGTAATCACGGAAACTTCAGGGGTTATGATATTTGTGGAATCCAGCCTACCTCCCATTCCTACTTCAATAATGGCGATATCTACTTTTTCTTTAGAAAAATAATCAAAGGCCATTCCAACAGTCATTTCAAAAAAAGACAAAGTATTACTTTCAAAAAAAAGCTTATGTTCATCAATAAACTCAACAACAAACTCCTCCGAAATCTCTTTACCATTGATTTTAATACGCTCCCTGAAATCTTTAAGATGTGGTGAAGTATACAATCCTACCTTGTAACCTCCTTCTTGCAAGATGGATGCTAGCATATGACTTGTGGAGCCCTTACCATTGGTTCCTGCTACATGAATGCTTTTAAATGAATTTTCCGGATGATTGAGATAATCTGCCAAAAGGTGCGTGTTGTCCAAATTAGCCTTGTAAGCAGATTTACCTTGATTTTGATACATAGGTAACTGCTTGAACATCCAGTTGACTGTATCTTGATAGGTCATTTTATTGTGTAACGCTGAAGTCTATTTTTACAAATCCTATTTGGGTAGAAGGCGCTTTTGAATCTGCTGGCCATTTGTAAGTCAATGCTGTTTTTTTGGCTGCTTCATATAAACACAAGTCTCCTGTTGTCCCCTTAACTCCAGGAATTGCTTTAATGACGCGTCCGTCTCTATTCACATGAATTTCAACGACGACTCGCCCTTCTTCATCACAATCGGGTACAACTTTACCATTGGTAGGTCTACCTCTACCATTCAACCCATAACCTGATCCATTCCCACCGTTCCCAGTACCTGGTTGACCAAAATAGCTCGGTGCATATGGGTCACCATTTAATTGCCCTTTATCTCCAGCTTTATTGTCATCGCCTTCGCTTCCTGTAGTTTTTCCATCAGATTTACTGACGCCTCCAATAAGCGCATCCAATTTTGCTTTCTTTTCGGCTTCTTCCTGACGTTTTTTTGCTTCCGCTGCTTCTTTAGCTTTTTGCACTCTTTCAGCTTCTGCCTTTGCTCTAGCTTCCGCTTGTGATTTGGCTTCAGCGGCTTCCTTTTGCTTTTTCATGGCAATGGCTTCTTCATTATCTGCAGTGAGGACTTTTTCTGAAGCTTTATCAGATTTACTGGGTTCAGCCTTGGTTTCTTCAACTTTCGTTTCTTGAACCTTTGGTTGCTCTTTAACTTCTCTGGGTTCAGACTTAACAGGCTGCAATGGTTGCACATCTCCACTACCTACTTCAGAATTTCCGAAATTTACAGCCACCCCATATTCAATGGGTGGATCCATATAAGGAGGTCCCATCACAAACAACAGCAACAGCAAAATGACCACAATAAGTGTGGTTACCTTTGCAGAATTTCGTTCATGTTGGGTTTCTAAATACTTCATCTTAATCATTTGGCCTTACCGCCAAAATCACTTTAAATTTATTTCTATTGGCTATGTCCATCACTTTCACAACATGTTCAACAGCCACTGATTTATCAGCTCTCAATACTATTGTTGGTTCTTCTTGACTTGCCAAAGCCGTTATCAACTCATTTTCCAACATACTTTCACCCACCAATCTTTGATCAATATAAAACGTTAGATTTTCTTTGATACTTACTGCAACCGATTTTTTATTTTCAGTTTTTCCACTTGCTTTCGGAAGCAAAATATCAATAGCACTGGTGGTCACCAATGTTGAAGCAATCATAAAAAATATCAATAACAGAAACACAATATCTGTCATTGAAGACATATTGAATTCTGGAGTTACTTTATTTCTACCTCGTAAATTCATTAAATAGGTTCATTTAAGTGATCCAAAAACTCTAATGAGTTGGCTTCCATTTGATAAACAACCTTATCTGTTTTTACCACAAGATGATTATAGGCCATGTAAGCGACAATACCAACTATTAGACCTGCAACTGTAGTAGTCATAGCTGTGTACAAACCACTTGCTAAAACATCCATCTGTATAGTTCCGCCAGCATTTGCCAATTCAAATATTGCCAATATCATACCAACAACTGTTCCAAGAAATCCAATCATAGGAGCTACACCAGAAATAGTTGCGAGCATACTCACATTTTTTTCTAAACCATAAATTTCCAAACGTCCTGCATTTTCAATGGCTGTGTTAATATCAGCCAAAGGTTTGCCAATTCTACTGATTCCTTTGTTAATCAATCGGGAAACAGGCGTATTAACCTGAGCACATAAAATTTGAGCTGAATCGGTTTTACCATTAGACACATGGTCTTTTATTTGATTCATGAAGTTGGCATCAATCTTTGAAGCTGCTTTGATGGCGAATAAGCGTTCAAAATAAATATACAATGCCACAAAAAGCAAAATAAACAAAATGCCAATGATGACCATCCCTGCGGTGCCACCACTACCAATCAATTCAATAATCGAAAGGGTTTTCTCGACTGATTCTTCCGTCGGAACTGCTTCAACTCCTTCTTGTATGATATAAAATAATGCCATATAATTGTTTTAATTAGTCTATAAACGCCTAAAATACGCCTAAAGTATGTTAGTTAAAATATTGTTCTTGTAAACATAAAGGTTATAGCTCCTGCCAAAAAGCCTATGAGTGCCAGCCATGATATTTTTTTGAGATACCAGAAGAAATCGATTTTCTCCATTCCCATAGCAACAACCCCAGCGGCTGAACCAATAATGAGCATGCTACCCCCTGTTCCGGCTGAATAAGCAACAAAGTGCCATAATTCATTATCTATAGGTTCTGAGAACATTCCTAAACTGGCGGCAACCAATGGTACATTGTCAATGACTGCTGACGCTACACCAAGAAGTAAAATCACTAAATCAGAAACACCTGTATGATGTAATTCAGTACCAAGCATTGGCATATTATCTTGTAAGGTTGTAGCAAATTCAAACAAGATTCCCAAAGATTCCAACGCCGCCACAGCCATTAATATTCCAAGAAAAAATAAAATACTCGGAAGCTCAATCTTGGACAGTGATGAGTGTACAGGGCTGTGATGCCCATGGGCATCTTCCTCTGAAGCTGATGGGTCAGAAAGTGTGAATTTGGAACTACTGTACATTTCGGCAAAAATTGCTACAACACCCAATGATAGCATCATACCAACATATGGCGGTAAATGAGTTATAGTTTTGAAAATCGGAACAAAAACAATTGCACCCAACCCAAGATATAACATCGTAGAGCTAAATTTGCTTTTTGGCTTGTCATCAACTTCTTCTTCGACATCTAAAGTCCCTTTGAAAATAGGCATGAAAGAGGCGATCAGCGCTGGCAAGGCCATACATACTAAAGAAGGCAAAAACAAATAAACAAATAAATGGCTAGTTGTTACCTTTTTACCAATCCAAAGCATTGTTGTAGTCACATCACCAATCGGTGACCAGGCTCCACCAGCATTTGCAGCGATGATGATAAGACCAGCATACCAAAGACGCATATCTCTATCTTTCACTATTTTTTGAAGGATAGAAATTAAAACTATGGTAGCTGTGAGATTATCAATTATAGCAGATAGGATAAAGGCTAGAATAGAGAATATCCAAAGAATTTTGGTTTTCTTCCTAGTCTTTACAAAACCCTTTATGGTGGAAAAACCATCAAAATAATCAATGATTTCAACAATGGTCATAGCTCCCAAAAGAAATACCAGGATTTCAGCTGTTTTACCTAGATGATGCAATAAGCTTTCTTCCATTATGTGCATTTTGCTTTCATCTGGATTGGATATATTTTCCAAAGGCATATTGGCAAAACCATCCACCAATGCATGTTGAGAAGAATCGAACCATTCATTAAAACCTTCTAAACCGAGTGAAATCAGAGCCCAGCTAATAGCCATCATCACAAGGGCCGGTATGAGCTTATCGATCTTTAGGTTATGTTCAAGGGTTATGGCTAAATAGCCGAAAATAAATACGAGTATAATTACAGTTTCCATAAATATGATATTATATAAGTTGACTTAAGGCGATTTCGAAAGCTGTTTCGCTTATGCCTACTTTTGTCTTATTCTTATCGTACACCTGTTTAATCGCTTGTTTGATTCGGTTTGATGTATCGTTGAAAATGGCATCATCAGTCATTTGAACTTTCTGCTCCATAAAATAAGCAAAAACTCTTGCCATCCCACAATTGGATATAAAATCTGGAATAAGGCTAACTTTTTTATCTGTATATTCCATTATTGGTCCGAAAAAAATTTCTTTATCTGCAAAAGGCACGTTGGCACCACAGGAAATAACCTCTAATCCAGTATCTATCATTTGATCTATTTGATGTTTTGTTATTAATCTGGATGCTGCACATGGCGCAAAAATTTCGGTTTCCAAAGACCAAATTTTTTCGTTCATAATCTCATAAGGTATGAGGTTGTCGCTTACCAATGTATTACCTGTCTTCTCTAAATATAAGTCGGTGATTTCTTCAAATGAAAAACCCTCTTCGTTAATAATACCACCTACAATATCAATGATGCCCACAACTTTGGCTCCCATTTGAGATAAATAAAAAGCCGCTGCTGCGCCAACATTCCCAAAGCCTTGAACAATTGCTCTCTTACCTACCACCGATTCGCCTTGAACGTCATAAAAATGCCTCACTGCTTCTGCAACTCCAAAACCTGTAATCATATCGGCAACTGTATATTTACGGCGTACATCTGGAGAATATTTTGGATTTTCAATAACTTTAATCACACCATGGCGCAATTGTCCTATCCGGTTTATTTTATCTGCTTGAGTAGGTTTAAAATGTCCTTCAAAAACACCTTCTTGAGGATGCCATACACCACTTTCTTCCGTAATCGGAATAACTTCGTGTATTTCATCTACATTTAAATCTCCTCCGGTGCCATAATAACTTTTCAATAAAGGAGAAACAGCATTATACCAACGTTCCAAAACACCCTTTTTTCTTGGGTCGTGTGGGTCGAAGTTGATTCCCGATTTGGCACCTCCAATTGCTGGTCCAGAAACGGTGAATTTAACCTCCATGGTTTTTGCTAAAGACAAAACTTCATTCATATCCAATCCTTTGCGCATACGCGTTCCACCTCCGGCAGCACCGCCTCTCAATGAATTAATGACTGTCCAGCCTTCGGCTTCGGTTTCTGGGTCTTTCCAGTTAAATATAATTTCGGGGTCTTTGTCTTCGTACTTCTGAAGTAAATCTTTCATCTAAAGTAATTCTGTAACAAATATAAAAAACAAAAAATCCATAAAGATTAATTTTACAATAATTTTATGGACAATACACTTTGCCAGAGCTATGATCTTTTGCCGCTCCAGTAACACTTTTTAAGCAATTGATTTCATTGCGAAGCTTTCTTACACCCAAAAAACCAAACACTAGAGCTTCCTTAAATTCTATAAGTTCTTTAGAGGGAATTAACAAACTGCTAACTGTGTGATTTTTAATTCTTTTAATCAAAAAATCATTATAAGCACCTCCTCCAGTACATAAAACGGAAGCTTCAAACCCTGAAAAGATATTTTTAGAAATTTGTATTGATATGTGCTCTATGAAAGTTCTCAAAATATCTATGACATCCAACTGAAATGAATCAATCAAAGGGAAAACTTCAGATTTGACCCATTCCAAACCTAAAGACTTGGGGGGATGTTGTTTATAAAATTGAAATGCGTTTAATTTTTCTAATAAACCTTTATTGATGCTTCCCGTTGAAGCCAACTTACCTTTATTGTCATAATCAAAGCCTAATTGATGTACATAATGATTCAATACAATATTAACAGGACAAATATCATAGGCAATCCGTTCGCCATCAATTTTGGTAGAGATGTTGGCAAAACCTCCCAAATTGAGGCAAAAATCATAATTTGAAAATAACAGTTCATCGCCAATTGGCACCAAAGGTGCTCCTTGACCACCGAGAAGAACATCATCAACCCTAAAATCGCACACCGCAAGCTCATTGATATTGGTTGCAATTTTTGGTAAATTACCTATTTGATAGGTCAATCCTTTATCTGGCTGATGCAAAGCGGTATGGCCATGAGAACATACAGCATCTAACTTTTCTATCTTATTCCTACGGATAAAATCAACAACAATTTCACTCAAATAATCTGTATACACTTCATCCAGAAGTTTTAAATCATCAAAAGATAATGCTACCAATGATTGAAGCTTCTGTATCCATTCAGGTTGATAAGGAACTGTTACCGTTTTATGAATTTTATATTCAAGTCTGTCATTATAAATAAATGATACGTATGCCAAATCTATTCCATCTAGCGAGGTACCAGACATTATTCCTATGACATCATATCGGTTCTTTATCATATTGGTAAAACTACAAATCCTTATTGAAATAATTCTACGAAAACGTTATCTTTGCCATCATTTTTTTATCAAATCAACAAGAATAGAAAACTATGGATTTTAGTCTTACAGAAGAACACATTATGATTCGCGATGCCGCGCGCGATTTTGCAATAACAGAATTACTTCCGGGAGTTATAGAACGTGATAACAAGCAAGAATTTCCTCAAGAATTGGTCAAAAAAATGGGAGATTTAGGTTTTATGGGAATTATGGTCGACCCGAAATATGGTGGTAGTGGCATGGACGCCATTTCATACGTATTGATTATGGAAGAGTTATCAAAAATTGACGCATCGGCTTCTGTAATAGTTTCAGTAAACAATTCATTGGTTTGTTATGGCCTTGAGACCTACGGCACAGAAGAACAAAAACAAAAATACTTAACGAAACTAGCAACAGGTGAATTTGTGGGTGCATTTTGTTTAAGTGAGCCCGAAGCTGGAAGTGATGCTACCTCTCAAAAAACCACTGCAATCGATAAAGGAGACCACTACGTGATCAATGGCACCAAAAACTGGATTACCAGTGGAGGACGCGCTGACGTCTATTTGGTGATAGCTCAAACTGACAGAGATAAAGGTTCTCATGGTATCAACGCTTTTATTGTTGAAAAAGGAACACCTGGATTTGACGTAGGACCAAAAGAAGATAAGCTTGGAATTAGAGGAAGTGATACCCATACACTTCAATTTAATGATGTCAAAGTACCAAAGGAAAATAGAATAGGTGAAGACGGTTCTGGCTTCAGATTTGCGATGAAAACTCTTTCAGGTGGACGTATTGGAATAGCAGCTCAAGCATTGGGTATTGCATCCGGTGCTTATGAATTGGCTTTAAAGTATTCGAAAGAACGCAAAGCATTTGGCACTGAGATTTGCAATCATCAGGCTATCGCTTTTAAATTGGCCGATATGTATACTGATATCGAAGCCGCTCGACATTTAGTATTGAAGGCTGCCTGGGATAAAGATAACGGTAACAATTACGATGTGTCAAGTGCTATGGCAAAATTATATGCTTCCAAAGTTGCCATGCAACATACGGTTGAAGCTGTTCAGATTCATGGAGGAAATGGATTTGTAAAGGAATATCATGTTGAGCGTTTGATGAGAGATGCAAAAATCACCCAGATTTATGAAGGAACTTCGGAGATTCAGAAAATTGTGATTTCTCGGAGTTTGATTAAGGCTTAATTGAAAATAATGAGACGATTAAGGTCTGATAGGTTTATGAAAACGTATCAGGCCTTTTCATTTGGCGATAGCACTTATTGCAATTCTTAATTCTCCGTAAGAAAACTTATCTCCTAATTTATTTTTCAGCTCTGTCAGACTTTCAAATGGTGTGCTTTTAATTAGATTTTCAAGTTCAGTGAATTTTTCACGGGAAATTAAATCATAAAGGTCTATTTCTCCACTTTCTAGAAATGAAGCCAAATGTGTTTCAATGGTTCCAACGGTCAAAAATCGTTCTTGGGCTATATCAGAAATCGATTTTCCACTTTTAAATAAATCTAGAGAAACCTTTTTTGTGTTTTTCTTTGATACTTTTTCAATAATATATTCTATTGAAGCTGATTTTAGTTGATCAATCCTGTTAGCTTTACAGTAGTCATCTATCACTTCAAGTATGGCTTTTCCATACTTTTGAAATTTTATTTTTCCAATGCCATGAATCTTTTTTAATTCATTTGATGTCGTAGGTAAAAGATTGCAGAGTTCATAAAGTGTTTTTTGCGTGAACACCTGAAAATGTTTAATATCTTCATCCATTGCAATATCTGAACGTAGTTGTTTCAACTTGATAAATAACTCTGGATGTGCGGACGTATCAATTTTAATTTCTTTCTTTGTTTTTGGCTGTCCATGCTTATCCAAAATGGCTTTTGCTCTTGCTTCCAGATAAGTGTTGGTTTTAAAACCTTCTGAAAGTCTTTTCAAGCAATATAATTTGATATCCAATAGATTATCAATAGTTTGCAAATGCTTTGAAATATCTTTTTGAATCTCTCTATTTTCTGAAGAAAAAGTGACTTCTCCCAAAGGTTGCTTAAGATGCAGTTTTGTATAATTTTCAAAGTACTCAACGGCCTTTGTGAATCGCTCTTGTATAACCGAATCATATTCTGGTAAGGAATTATTGTTCTTAACCAACTGCTCCAATTTTAATTTGAATGTATTAGCCACTTTCAAGACTTCTGGAATACGGACTTCTTTAACTGCCTTTAACTTATTTTCAATATTACCTTCAATACTACTTTTGTTTTTATAATAAATATCGAAAATACGATTGAAAGGATACAAAAACTCATAGTAATCAAACAATTCAACAATAAGATTCAATTGAAACTTTTGTTGGGAGATATTTAAAATATGATGATCTGGTGGATTTTGTTCTGATTGTTTGTTGAATAAAAGCACATTCTCATCGTTGATAATACTGCTACTCTTAATTGGGTTCTTTAGAACGAGCCCTTCGAGAGATTTACATCTACTTAAAGCGACATACGTTTGACCATGAGCAAAAGAATCATTAATGTCAATAATTGCCTTCTCAAAGGTAAGGCCCTGACTTTTATGAATGGTGATTGCCCAAGCTAAACGTAATGGCATTTGGGAAAAAGAACCAATGATTTTCTCTGAAATAGCTTTAGTCTCTGGATGAATAGTGTAGTTAATGTTTTCCCATAATTCATTTGTGGTAACAATATCAAAATCATCAGACGGACATCTTACTATTACTTCATCTTCAGATAATTGTATGATTTTGCCAATTTTTCCATTATAATAGCGCTTCTCCGGTGAACTATCATTTTTAATGAACATTACTTGAGCACCAACTTTCAGTTTAAGTGTCTCATAGGTTGGATAACTGTACTCCGGAAACATGCCTTCTATGGATGCTTTGAAGATAAAATCTTTGCCTTCAAGCTTCTCTACCTCCAATGTATTTATACGATCAGCCTTATTATTGTGAGTTGTAAGTGTTATATATCTTTCTTGTGGATCAGGATTGAAATCTGGAATAAAACGTTTGTTCAATAGTTCCGCGGAAGCTTGATGTAAATTATTGTTGCGAATTTGATTTAATATTTGAATGAACTCTTGATTATCCTGTCTATAAATATGCTTGAGTTCAATAGTGATTGCTTCAGACATTTGAAAGGCCTTACTACTGAAGAAATAACCATTTTTGTAGTAAGCTCTTAACAATTGCCATTCATCATCTTTTATTACAGGAGAAAGTTGCTGCAAATCTCCAATCATCAATAACTGGACTCCTCCAAACGCCTTATTTCTATTTTTATAACGTCTTAAAACGTTATCAATCCCGTCCAATAAGTCAGCCCTTACCATACTTATTTCATCGATTACCAACAAATCCATGGATTTAATAATATCAATTTTTGTGGTGCTGAATTTATTAGCAAAATTGGTATGCTCGTTAGTGCGTGAATTAGGTAAAATAGGTCCAAAAGGCATTTGGAAAAACGAATGGATTGTCACACCTTTGGCATTAATTGCAGCCACCCCTGTAGGAGCAACAACGACCAATCGTTTTAAAGATTCTGATTTTAGTTTGTGTAAGAATGTCGTTTTACCTGTACCTGCCTTTCCTGTTAAAAAAGCATTCCGATCCGTGTTGTTAACGAAGTCCCAAGCCAATTGCAATTCATTATTAACCATAAAATCTATTTCCAAAAAGCGTTTGACTCAATGATATCGTTAATATTCAATAGAATCAATGAACTAATGACAAGCAAAACAAACGCATGGATACAGAATAATTTTGCCCTTTGAATCTTAAATTCGTTGCGTTTTAAAATGAGGAGACTACTTTTTTTATGATTAAACTCTGTCTTGTTAATTGAAGAAAAACTCATAAAAGAATAACCTATGGACATTAAAAAAAATGCCATACAGATTATTAAAATAATCAGAAAGATGCAACTTCTTGTAGAGCAAAAATAGAGTCCTTGCGGTAACAATTCATATACGTAATGATATGAACCTGATAAAATACAAAAAATAGGAATTTGTAAACCTAATAGAGATAGCGTATCGCTATCGATAGATTTTTTTCGAAAAAAAATATGTTCTTTTGTTGATTTTTTCATAAGGATATTAGTTTATACTAATATATGATTATTTCCAACAAAAAAAGCCCCCAACATTTCTGTTGGGGGCTTCTGAAAAAGGCGACGACCTACTCTCCCACGAGGTGCAGTACCATCGGCGCAAACGGGCTTAACTTCTCTGTTCGGAATGGTAAGAGGTGA
>NZ_JALNMI010000005.1 GCF_023156585.1 Subsaxibacter sp. CAU 1640 | reverse complement strand
GTCAGCTGGACACCGCCAACGGCCTCGGACAACTGCTCACAGACACTGACAAGTTCTCACAGTCCTGGCGATACATTTGCTCTAGGTACCACAACGGTGACATATACCTCAACGGATGCCGCCAGCAACATTGACACTTGTTCTTTCGACATTACCGTTACCGATAACGAAAACCCGGTTATTTCCGGTTGCCCTGTCAACATCTCCGTGGCGAACGACGCGGGCAACTGCTCCGCAGCAGTCAGCTGGACACCGCCAACGGCCTCGGACAACTGCTCACAGACACTGACAAGTTCTCACAGTCCTGGCGATACATTTGCTCTAGGTACCACAACGGTGACATATACCTCAACGGATGCCGCCGGCAACCTTGATACCTGTTCTTTTGACATCACCGTCAGCGACAACGAGAACCCGGTCATTTCCGGTTGCCCTGTCAACATCTCCGTGGCGAACGACGCGGGCAACTGCTCCGCAGCAGTCAGCTGGACACCGCCAACGGCCTCGGACAACTGCTCACAGACACTGACAAGTTCTCACAGTCCTGGCGATACATTTGCTCTAGGTACTACAACAGTGACATATACCTCAACGGATGCCGCCGGGAACATTGACAGTTGTTCTTTCGATATTACCGTCACGGATAATGAAAATCCTGTTCCTAATGTTTTGTCACTTCCTACTATAAATGGTGAATGCAACGCTTCAGTTTCGGCACCTACAGCTACAGATAATTGCTCTGGCACTATCACAGCTACGACGTCAAATCCAACATCATATTCCGCACAAGGCACTTATACTATAGTTTGGACATATACAGATGCTAGTGGAAATTCTTCAACTCAAAATCAAACTATAGTTGTGGATGATGCCACACCTCCAGTCACTCCGACATTACCGACAATCAACGGTCAATGTTCTGCAACGGCCTCAATTCCATCTACGACAGATGCATGTGCCGGTACTCTTTTTGGAACAACTTCTGACCCTTTGACTTATTCAACTCAAGGCGCACATGTAATTACCTGGAATTTTAATGATGGTAATGGTAATAGTATCAATGTTACGCAAACCGTTTTTATTAATGATACCGTGGACCCAACAGCAATTTGTCGAAATATTACAATTCCATTAGATAATTCAACTGGAACTGCAAGTATCGTTGCAAGCCAAATCGACAATGGTTCAACAGATAACTGTGGAACCTCAAACCTGAATTATACATTATCTCAATCAACCTTTGATTGTTCAGATATAGGACCTAATATTATTGTATTGACTGTGACTGATGCTGGAGGAAATACATCCTCTTGTACTTCAACAGTCACCATAACAAGTCCTAACATTAATGGAGGTAACATTGATGGCTATCTGACAAACACAGAAAGCCCAGCCGACGCAACAATTGATGAAGTAATTGAAGTTACGGCTTGTCCTGATGAACCACAAAATGCTATCTTAACACTCAATGGTTATAATGGTAATATTATCAGATGGGAGTCTACAATTAATGGAGGCCTCACATGGAATACAATAAACAATACAACCGACACATATACTTATAATGATATTTTGCAAACCACAATTTTGAGAGCCGTTATTCAAATTGGATCTTGTCAGGCTTATTCAAGTTTGTTCTATATCGCAGTTGTGCCGCCAGATGTTCCACCCACTATTGTAGGTCCAAGTGAGTTTGACACTTGTCTCGGATCTAATATTACCGTTGTTGCCGAAAGTTCTTTTGGAATCATTCCTGATTTTAATGACGGCGGACAATTCAATCAAGCTAATCCTGAGGGATGGTCTGTAGATGGAACTGGACATATGCCTGCACCAGGAAACAATACTAATGCAACCACTTGGATTGAGACCAATGGACCAAAAAAATTTCAAGGTCGTTGTTTTGATACCACCGACAATACCAAGTTCGCAATTGCAAGTGGCAATGCAGGTGGGCCTTTCGCACCTTTGACATATTTGGAAACACCTATATTCAATACTTTGGGTCTTACGTCAGCCTTTCTTGAATTTGAACAAGCTTATTATCTTAATGCAGGGGCTTGGTGTCTAATCGAGCTTTCCGTAGATGGAGGTGCAACTTATCCAATTACTTTAGATCCTGGAGCGGGATTTGATTATACAGGACCGAGTAACACAGGGTTTTTAGCCAGTGTTCCAGGATTCACAGGACAATGTAGAAATACTTTAGGAACTTTGGTTGATAAACCAGTTTCAATTGACCTGCAAAACTATATTGGTTTAGTAGGCTTAAGAATACGCTTCACATTCAGCGGCAACACTGGTAGCGTATGGGCCATTGATAATGTAAGAATCCCAGATGCTCCTGTTGATGAGGTCATTGAATGGACAGATGAAAATGGTGTTGTAGTAACTACAGGTTCTACAACCACCATAACGCCAATAACTCCAGGTGTTCAAACTTATGGTGTTACTTCCTTAATTAATGGCTGCCGCTCTGAAGGAGATGAGGGTACCGAATTTATTTCAGTAAATGCAAGTTTTGCTTATGCAGGAGAAAACGTTACTCCTATAGCTGGAGAATGTGGTCAGACGACAGTTCAATTAGCTGCGTATGACAACACTTTAACGGCAATTCAAAATTATAACAATGGCGTATGGAATAACAATTATGTAGTTCCTGATTTGAGCTCCGGTGATACAGATTATCCTGGTACTGGAGAAAATGGATTCTGGTCCGTGGCTTCATCACCAACTAGTTGCGGTGGAAACTATTCATTTTCTAATGTCAATAGTCCAAATTCTACTTTTACAGGCGAGGCAGGCACATACACGTTGCGTTGGACCGTAGCTGGATGTGAAAGCACTGTTAATGTGACATTAGAAAACTGTCAGAGCATAGACTTTGATGGAACAAATGATTATGTTGTATTCGGAAATAATTATAATAGATCGGGGAATTTCAGTCTCGAAGCTTGGATAAAACCAGAATCATTGAGTGGAACGCAAACAATTCTTTCCAAAAGAAATGGTTTTAATATAGGTGCGGGTTATGATCTTAAACTAAACGGTAGTACTTTATCCTTCAATTGGAATGCTAATGGCTCTATCGCCTCACCTTATACATTGACCACAGAAAGATGGTATCACATAGCTTTGGTTTATAATTCTGGGACTTATACATTATATATGGATGGGATCGCAGTCAATTCTGCAAGTGGATCTGCTCCAAATACAAATAACATGAATTTTATATTAGGCGCAATGGATCAAGCCGGCAATCCACCCAATAAACCTATAAACTATTTTAATGGATGGATGGATGAAGTTCGAATTTGGAATAGGGCAATAACCCAATCTCAAATAAGACAAATGATGAATCAAGAAATTAGAGATAATGGTTTGGTTTCTGGTGAAGTTGTTCCTTTAGATATTGCTGGGCTTTCATGGAGCGATCTTGATGGTTATTATCGTATGGATATTGGTTGCGGTTCACTTTTGCCTTATGCAGGAACAATCAATGGTAAAATCAGAAATGTCAATTCCGCTCAACAAGAAACAGCTCCTATCCCATATACTTCAAGAGTTGATGGTCAACTTTGGCAAACGGACAATACTTGGACCAACTTTCCGGTTTGGGATACACCTAACAGTTTAGGAATTGATGGAACAACACCAATTGACTGGAACATCGTGAGAACATCTCACAACATCTTATCTGGTGATAAAGATATCGTTGTTTTGGGATTGTTGTCTGACAACACAAACAAGACGTTGTCAGTTACCGATCCAGGAAGTTCTCAAAATGAAAACAATAACGGTCAGAGTATACGAATTACTCATTACCTCAAACTTGATGGTACTATTGACTTATATGGTGAATCCCAACTCCTTCAAGATGAAGGTAGTGTTCTTGATGTTACAAGCGCAGGAAAAATTGAGCGTGACCAACAAGGTACAAGCAACCTTTATAATTACAACTATTGGAGTTCTCCAGTTAGTCCTGTGAACACGTCTGCCAACAATACCAATTTTACAGTTGATGGAATTTTAAGAGATGGTACTAACAGTGCAAACCCTCTAAACCTGCAATGGACCACGAATCATAATGCTAATGGAAATACAACCCCAAAAACTTTAAGTTCGAGATGGATATATTCCTATAGAGATTTTCCACAAAATAGCTACAGTGATTGGACACTCATTAGAGAAAATGGAGCTCTCGAAGTTGGTCTTGGCTATACCATGAAAGGCAGTGGTGCTGCTACCGCTGAACAAAACTATGTTTTTGTTGGAAAACCAAACAACGGTACAATTACCAATACCGTAAGTCCAAATTATCAAACATTAGTTGGAAATCCATATCCATCAGCCATTGATGCTAATGCATTTATTTTAGACAACGTTCCAGGCACAGGCAGTGGAAGTATCGATGGAACTTTGTATTTCTGGGAGCATTACGTTTCAAACGTTACACATGTTCTCGAAGACTATGAAGGAGGATATTCGGCCTACAATTTAACAGGAGGTGTAAGTACCGTTATACCCGATGGCATCAGTGGAGCTGGCTCGTCCACAAAAACCCCTGGAAGATATATTCCTATAGGACAAGCTTTTTTTGTTACTGGCACTCCAGTTGGAGGAAACATTTCATTTCATAACAGTCAACGGATCTTCGTAAGGGAATCCCTCGGAAATTCAGTATTTTTAAGATCAAACGGTACGAGTACAGTTGAAGAAACTAATAATCTGGCAACCGAAATCAAAAGGTTAAGGTTGCAGTTTTCTTCTGACGATGGTTTAATCCGTCCACTACTTTTAGGTTTCATAGACAACAATGCAGCAACTGATGGTTTCGATTACGGTTACGATGCCCTCTTTACGGATGAATTCCAAAATGACATGTTCTGGCTTATTGAGGGTGACAAGTATGTGATACAAGGTGTCGGAAGTTTTGAGGAAACAAAGTTATATCCTTTGCAAATAAGTATGACAAATCCAGGGAATATTCACATCTCTCTTGAAGAACTTGAAAATTTTGAAGATAATATAAATACTTACATATATGATGCCGTTTTGCAGACCTATTTTTTAATCAACCATTCAGATTTTACCATTAATTTAGAACAAGGCAATTATGAAAATAGATTTTTTGTTTCTTTCATGGATCATAATATTTTATCAATTAACACTCCAGAAGGTATAGACTCCATTTATATTAACTATATGATGGATGCTAAAGAAATATTAATCAAGAATCCTAATCTATACGAAATTGAAAAAGTAGAATTGATAAATATCCTGGGGCAATCAGTAAAAAAGTGGGGAGAGGAGCAATTTGATATTACAAATTTTGATATAAGAATTCCGTTACAGTTTGTTTCCGAAGGTGTTTATATCGTAAAAGTTCATACCAACAATGATGTTTACGAAAAGAAAATCTTATTCAGAAATTAAGCTTCAATAGTTGTAAGAAATTAATTCAGATAAAGAAAAGGCGATCATTTGAGATCGTCTTTTTTTATTCCAAAATGGGCTGAATTGATAAATGAAGCTGGTCAAAAAAAAAAAAAATTGTATTTCGTCGGATTTATTTGCGTTTCATGGAATTTTATGTATATTTGAGCCGAAATATTAAAAGAACAAATCTAATCCAATAGAATTATGACGAAAGTTATCACAAAAATTTTTATGTATTTTGTCGATTATTTTTGCATTTCATAGATTGTTATTTAAAATAATTATTATATTAGCCTAAAATTTGGAAAATTAAATTTGGACCCCAACTCTAAATCAAACCTATGAAAGCAAAACTACTTTGTTATTTTGTAACAATTTATACCTCAATAATTAAGGTCAAAAACGATGCTGCAAAATACAGTAAAGCCCAAATAAGTTTCAATGCATATTTGTTGGTTTTATCTTTCCAAAGAATTTACAATCGTTCATTGCACAATTTTAAATTGGGACGACAGGGTCATCAAACCTTCCCTATCAATTGTAGTTCTCTGAATGATTATATTAATAACTATAGAAATTTGAATTTACATATATAAGGAATACCCTCTTAAGCAGTTAATTGATCCATTTTAAAGTTTCCCTCAAAAAATTGGTAATTAATCCCAAATCTAATTTTAACCGCTTATGAAAACGTTAATTTTATCACTAAAACAAAGTCTATTCTGGATACTATTCATCGTAGCATTCAATTCATTCTCTCAAACAGTTCTTTATACAGATAACTTTGAATCTGGTTTCGGAAACTGGGTTGATGGAGGCGGAAACTGTAGGCTTACAAATCCAACATCCTTAAATTCCGGACAAACTGTTGAATTGCGAAATGGCACAGGGACATCTGTTACCTATACCAACAATATCAATTTTACACCGTATACCTCGGTATCAATAGAATTCATATTTAGGGTTGAAGGAATGTCAAACGGTGAGGATTTCGATCTTCAATATTCAAATAACGGTGGAAGCTCCTACACAAATTTGTTCACTTATACGGTAGGTTCAAATATTTTAACCAATACAAATTACAGCCATTCAATTACACTGACCGATGCGGCTTATTCTTTTAGCAATAACTCAAGGTTCAGGTTCAGGTCCAACGGAAATCACAATCAAGACAAAGTATTTATTGACAATGTCGTAATAACAGTATTTGCAGGACCCGAAATTGACGTAAGGGGTAGTAATATATCTATTGCAAATAATGACACCACTCCAAGTATTGGGGACAATACTGATTATGGCAATGTTAATGTTGGTTCTATTGTCACTAAAGTATTTACTATTCACAACACAGGAAGTGGAAGTCTTAACATTTCCGGAATTACATTATCAAATAATACGGATTTTGCAATAACGGGAACACCATATTCGTCCCCAGTAGCTGGTGGTAACAGCACGTCTTTTAATTTAAGATTTAAAACATTAACTGTTGGTACCAAAACGACCACGGTAACAATTACCAATAATGATACTGATGAAGGTACTTACAGCTTTTTGGTAAGAGCTGGTGCGGAACAAAACTTTTTTGATAGTGATGGTGATGGCGTATATGACAATGTCGACATAGATGATGACAATGACGGTATTGTAGATAGTGAAGAAGAACTAGCCTGCAAGAGTTCACCTACCGCAACTTCTGTTAATTATAAATTTTTGAATGAAACCTTTGGTACTGGCACTGGTCGTACAACAATAAACACAAACAACTATGCTGCTACAACCTCCTATTGTTATGAGGATGGCACTACCGGAACCAATACCGCAGCATGCCCTTTTATGTCCAGTCGTATATTGGATGATGGCGAGTACACTGTTGTGTCTAAAATAACAGGAACGGTTGCAAGTGATCCGGAAAACATCCACGGAGATCTTGCTTGGACGAATGCACCTGATCATACCCCAGGAGATACGAATGGTAGAATGGCCGTATTTAACGCGAGCTTTACCCCTGGCGTGTTTTATGAAACAAACATAACAGGAGTTTTATCCAATATCCCTATAACTTATAGTTTTTGGGCCATGAATATTATGTCCCAAGCATATTATCCTGGAACTATCCACCCAAATATTACCGTTCAATTTTTAGACTTCTCTGGAAATATTTTAGCAACAATAAACACTGGACCTTTTGGAAGATGTTCAGGAGGGACTTCGGATAATTCTTGTTCTCAAAATGTATGGAAACAATTTACAACAAGTGTCAATCTTGGTGATATTACCGATTTCAAAGTTCGATTTATCAACAATGCTTCAGGTGGTGGTGGAAATGACTTGGCAATTGATGATATCGTCATTGCGCAAACTCTATGTGACACCGATGGTGATGGTGTGGCAGATGTCTTTGATTTAGATTCTGACAATGATGGTATTCCAGACGTTGTAGAGGCAGGTCTAGGAAATTATAGTGAAGGAAAAGCTACGTTGACAAATACCATTGGCTGGGTCGATACCAATGGTAACGGCATGTTGGATTTAGCCGAAGGGCATATTACACTTGATTCAGATGGAGACGGCAGACCTAACTATTTAGATCTGGATAGTGATAACGATGCCATCTTTGACGTTGATGAATCTGGTGCCGGTAATACTGCCGATGTCAAATTCCAAAATGGTGATGGTGATATCGATGGAGACGGAGTTGGTGATGGCCCAGATTCAGATAGTGTGAGACTTAAAGATTTTGATTCTGACGGCACCACCGAAACCTTTACCGATGGTATTTTGGATATCTACGACTACTATAATGGAAGTTCATTTGCAGCGGCCTATGGAAATAGCAATCAGGGATCGGGTTACACTTATTTTGTCAAAGATTCCGATAATGATGGAATTCCTGATTATATTGATATTACTTCTGACGGCTCTACATATGATATTTCACATACTTTATATGCCAGTTTAGATACGAATAATGATGGGCGTGTTGATGGAAGTGGTGATGCCGACAAGGATGGAATATTAGATTTATTTGACACTAATGATGCATTGTTTGGATCTCCGAGAGATTTGGATCGAAAACTACATTTATATTTCGATGGTCGAAATGATTATGCGCAAGATGTATCTGTCATAAATGGATGGGGTGAAGTTAGCATGATGGGATGGATAAAAATTGATCCGACAGGAACGGGCGTACAGCGTGTTATGGGACAAAATCAATTCTATTTGGAATTACAATCCAACAGAACCATGAGAGTTGTGGCCAATGGTAACCTTTTGACTTCCGCACGACTCACAACAAATCGTTGGACTCATGTTGCAGCTACTTATAGCAGTAGTTCCGGATTGCTAAAATTATACATTAATGGTGCAGAGGTGGGATCTACCTCCGTTTCAGGTTCCCTACCTTCTGATTCAGCCTTATTAACTTTAGGTAAAAATGCCACGGCTAATAATAGATATTTCCAAGGGTTCATGGAAGAAGTCAGAATTTTCAATAAGGCTCTTTCAGCTGACGAAATTCAAAAAATGGTTTATCAAGAAATCCAAAATAATGGCGGAACTGTAAGAGGAGCAATTATACCTCGTGACATTACTAATTATATTAGTGCTACAAATATAGTTCCGCTGAACTGGTCTTCTTTAAAAAGATATTATAGAATGGACACCTATAAAGGCGATATCATTGATGACTTAAGCACAGCTGCTATTGATGTTAGCTCTGGCGCTAGAATTTATAACACCAAAATAATTGATTATCAAAATGCGCCATTACCATTTGTTACTAACCAAAGCGGCACATTATCAACTGCCGTAAACGTCACAGCAGATGGGGTTTTCGGAAACGATGCAATTACCTATGATTGGTCTATTGTACATGTGAAAGACAAGGGAATCAATTATAGTGGTACTCAAAAGCATTTAGGTTTAATTATCAATCAACTTGATGCAAGCTCTACCCCAATTGATTTTAATGTTCAAGGTGATTCTGAATTAAATGTAAGCTGGTATTTGAAAGTTGACGGAACCATCAATTTAGAAGGAGAGTCTCAACTTGTTCAAGGTGATGACAGTGTATTGGATGTATCGAGTAGAGGAAAACTTCAAAAAAACCAACAAGGAACGGCTGATAAGTTTACCTACAATTATTGGTCCTCTCCTGTTGGCGTAAGCAATACCACTACTAACAATAACAGTTATAGAGTTAGGGATGTTATGAAAGATGGCCCTAACAATATAAACTGGTTGACATCAGGTTACAATGGAACCAACACTAGTCCGGTTGGCATAGCAGATTATTGGATTTGGAAGTTCGCCAATCTACCGGATGATTCCTATGCGTCATGGCAACATGTCAGAAGCACAGGAACTATGAGGGCTGGTGAAGGATTTACTATGAAAGGTCCGGGTACAGGCTCTATATTGACTCCACAACAGTATCTGTTTACTGGAAAACCTAATAATGGAAACATTGATCTAACACTAAATGCTGGTAACGATTATTTGGTAGGTAACCCGTATCCATCAGCTATCGACGCCGATAAATTTATCATTGATAATGGCCCAGTCATCGCTGGAAATGGAAGTACCACTGGAACACTCTATTTCTGGGAACATTGGGGAGGTGGTTCGCACAACCTTGGTGACTATCAAGGGGGTTACGCCACATACAACCTTTCAGGAGGAACTCCATCTGCTTCTTTAGGCACTAATGATCCGGATGTAGGAACAGGTGGTGTGCCAACAAAAGTACCAGGAAGATATATACCTGTAAGCCAAGGGTTCTTCGTGGTTGCAGAGGGTGCTGGCGGAACTATTAAATTTAGAAATAGCCAAAGAATATTTATGCCAGAAGGTACAGCAAACTCTGTATTTGTTAGAAGTGCTGAAAACGCAACCACAACAAACTATAATCCTGATGGCGAAGATTTAAGAATGAAATTCAGAATTGGATTTAATTCAGTGAATACAATTCATAGACAGTTATTATTGACAGTTGATGATAATGCAACCATTGATATAGACTGGGGTTATGACGCCGCTCACATCGATGAACAAATGGATGATATGTACTGGATGATTAATAGTGAGAAGTTCAATATCCAAGGTGTCGACACGATTACAGAAGCAAGTATAGTGCCTTTAGGATTACATTTGAGAGATGGCGGACAAACCAAAATAAGTATTGACCACCTTGAGAATGTTCCTGATGACGTAAACATTTTTGTTCATGATAAAATCACTAATATCTATCATAATTTAAGACAACAAGGTGATTATGTATTTAATCTCGCTCCAGGTACTTATTTAGATAGGTATGAAATCACATTTAGAGAAGGTTCGGCTTTAGGTGTTGATGAGAACGATCTTACTGCTTTAGAAGTTTACTATGCTAATGCAATGGAAAGTATCGTCCTTGTGAATCCAACGTTGAGAGAAATTAAAAGTGTCGAAATGTTTAACCTATTAGGACAATCAGTAGTAACCATCAAACCGATAGAGAATGTCACTTATTCAGAATATAAGGTCAAAAACTTGAGTGTCGGAACCTATATAGTTAAAATGATTACAGACCATGGTACAACGTCTAAAAAGGTTCTAGTTAAATAGACTCCCCAAATCATATTTAGCTTCAACCATAAAGCTCCCATTAATTTGGGAGCTTTTTTATTGAAGTTTTTCTATAAGTTGTTCTAAAGATAGCTGTTGCTGTTCACCAGAATTCATATGTTTTAAAGTAAATGCTTTTGATTGCAATTCCGATTCACCCACCAGAATTACATTCGGAATATTGCGTTTATTGGCATGATTCATCTGTTTAATGAATTGTTTTTTGGATGTCGAAGCATCCGGATACAATTCAGCTTTGATGCCTTTTGAACGCAATTCTTTGATAGCCATCAAGCAAACCAAAGCCTCTTTTTCTCCAAAATTTAAAAACAAAGCTTTCACTGTATTGCTAATGGTTTCAGGAAATAAACACAATGCTTCAAGTACCAAATAAATTCTGTCAAGCCCAAAACTGATTCCCACACCACTCATGTCCTTCAATCCAAAAATCCCTGTAAGGTCATCATAGCGACCACCACCTCCAATGGAACCCATCTCAACACCCTTTGGTGCTACAATCTCAAAAATGGCTCCTGTATAATAGTTTAAACCACGTGCCAACGTCACATCCAACTGTAAAGTGGCTGTTTTTAAACCTAATTCCATTATAGCATTATTGATGAACTCTAATTCTTTAATGCCAGTTTTCCCTTGTTCAGAAGACGACAAAATCGATTTCAATTCTTCAATCTGTGAGGCAAAACTACCAGACAAACCAAACAAAGGCTGTAATTTGTCAATTCCTGATTGCGGAATACCCTTGGATAGCATTTCTTCTTTGACTTTCTCCTCTCCTATTTTATCGAGTTTATCCAAAGCCACTGTAAAATCAATCAACTTATCCTCTGCACCAATCACTTCTGCAATGCCAGCCAAAATTTTACGGTTATTGATTTTGATGGTAACACCTTCTAATTTCAGAGCGGAAAAAACCGCATCATACAATTGTACAAACTCCACTTCTTGCCACAAGGATTTCGAACCTACTACATCGGCATCACATTGATAAAACTCTCTAAATCGTCCTTTTTGCGGTCTATCCGCTCTCCAAACCGGCTGAATCTGATAGCGTTTGAATGGAAACTCAATATCGTTTTGATGTTGCACCACATACCTTGCAAAAGGAACTGTTAAATCGTAGCGAAGGGCTTTTTCGGAAATTGAGGGTGTAATTTTGTTTGAATCCTTATTAACGTAGGCACTTTCATCAGCTTTATTCAAGAAATCACCAGAATTCAAAATCTTAAAAATCAATCGGTCGCCTTCTTCACCATATTTTCCCATCAAGGTTTCCGAATTTTCAAAACTTGGTGTTTCTATCGGTTGAAATCCATACAATTCAAATTGCGACCGGATGGTTTCAAAAATATAGTTTCGCTTTGCGACTTCTTCTGGATTAAAATCCCTTGTGCCTTTTGGTATACTCGGTTTTTGTGCCATGTTCACTTCCCACGAAAGTGGGAATCTCATTTAAGTTATACATAATCTCAAACAAAAATATCACAAATTTCAAAGGCAGTCATAAGTTATTTCAATTTTATAGTAACTTTATGGAGCTTTTATAGACATACATTACAGCCGACAGAACGATACTAAAAAAGATTTATGTTTTCATTATTTAGGGAAAATATCCGCATTGCCTTCGGGTCTATAAAATCGCAATTGCTTCGTACCATTTTAACCGTATTAATCATAGCAATAGGAATCACTGCTTTGGTAGGTATTTTGAGTGCAGTATCGGCACTTGAAAATACGATTTCTAGTGATTTTTCTTCCATGGGAGCTAATACGTTTAATATTCAGAGGTATGAATTCACCGCACAGCGACAAAGCAGCAGCGAAGCTCAAAAAATCAATCCAATCATTAGCTATACTGAAGTAAAAGCATTTGAGGACACCTACAATTTTCCCTACACTAAAACCTCTGTGTCATTTGTAGGCAGTGGTACTGCGGAAGTGAAATACGAAAACAAAAAAACGGATCCAGAAGTTACCATTTTGGGTATCAATGAAAATTATATCCAAAACTCCGGTTTGGAAATCAGTGAAGGTAGAGAGCTTAATTATTTTGATGTTTTGAATAACAATAATGTGTGTTTGATAGGAAGCGATCTGGTCAAATCCATTTTATCTGATGTGAATCCAATTGGCGCCATGATTAGCGTTCGAGGTGCTAAATTCAAAGTGGTCGGTGTTTTGAAATCGAAAGGGTCTACGTTTGGCAACAATCAGGATTTGCGGGTTTTTATTCCATTACAAAAGGCGCGTTCGCTATTCACCCAACCCAATATCAACTACAATTTGAGTGTGAAAACCGATAACAAAGATATGCTAGATGGTGCGCAAGATGAAGCCATATTGACTTTTAGAAACATCAGAGGTTTGACACCAGTGGAGAAAAATAACTTTGGTATCGAACGAAGCGACGACCTACTTAACAGAATTACAGATATAACGCAATATCTTTATATGGCTGCGTGGATCATCAGCATCATCACCATTACAGGTTCTTCTATTGCTTTGATGAATATTTTATTTGTATCTGTTACCGAACGCACGCGTGAAATAGGCGTTAGAAAGGCGCTTGGAGCCAAAAAGAAAACGATTGCCACGCAATTCTTTATGGAAGCCATTATCATTGGTCAGTTGGGAGGAATCTTGGGAATTATCCTTGGAGTGCTCATTGGTTATCTTGTGGCGTCTTTAGCAGAATTTCAATTTGCAACACCTTGGTTGGCGATGTTTAGTGCGTTTACCATTGCATTTATTGTGGCCATCGTCGCAGGTTTGATGCCTGCTGTTAAAGCTGCCAGATTAGACCCTGTTGAGTCTTTGAGATACGAATAAGGATCGCTTCGATTTTAAACGTTAGGCGGTGTAACTATGAGACATTAAAATTTATGGATGAAGTTATCACGTTAAGGCTTGACCAAAAGCTTGAATTCCACCTAAATGACTATAGTTTTGAAATAATAGACGATTCAGAAGTCAATAACGAAAGCATCTACACTTACAAAGAATTAGAATCGGTTGAATATGTAGAGAGAAAGGTAAATTGGATAGTTACCGTGGGCAGCTTCCTTGTCGAGCTAATTATGCTTGGAACTGGAGGCAGCAGATATAGAGATAGAAGCCACTTAAGAATAAAACATAATGGCCAACTGCTTAAAATCCAAACTCGCAATGTTGATAAAGAAAAAATGGAGAAATTAGTAAGCTTTTTGGAACAGAAAATTATTTCGGACCAACCAACTTCTCAAAATACCTAAATAATTCCCCTTTTGTAATCACGGCTCCTTGCTGAATCAGTTTGAACTTATCCAAGTATTTATCGTCAGTATAGGACTTATTTGCAGTTAAAAACTCGACATCATCAGATAATAAATTGTTTCTAAACCAATCAAATCCGTCGGTTGTTGTCAAATCTGTGGCTTCATTCTTGATTTTGATGGCAATCAGATGCATAATATCTTCTTTTAAGCAGAATAAATGCATTTGATGCGCCGAAATATGCTCGAGATACTTTACTTGGCCTAAAACGCCTTCCCAAACCAAATCGCTGAAAACATCCAATTCTTGCTCGGCAACTTCGGGTTTATTTTGTTTGATATCAGTCCATTCGTCCGCCGTAATGGATTGTGTGGCCAAAAAATTGATAAACTCCTTGTGCAACTCTTCAAATTGTTCTTTGGTAAGTCTTGTATATTTCATAAAAAGCTTGTTTGATTCCCGTATGCCGAAAATCCGAAAAATGAAAAAGCCTCAATGTTGGTTGAGGCTTTTAAAAAATTTATTTTGAGTATTAAGCTTCAGCTACAACTTCAAAAGTCAAATCTACAGTTACATCTCTGTGTAATCTGATAACTGCATCGTACTGACCCAAACGTTTAATCGTACCACCATTGATAGAAATATACTTTTTATCAACTGTGTGTCCAGCCTCGCTTAAAGCATTTGCCAAGTCGATATTAGATACCGAACCAAACAATTTAGCACCAGCTGCTGCACCTGTTCCAGCGTTTGCAGGAATCTTGATTTCCAAACCTTTGATGGCTTCAGCAGTTTTTTGAGCTTCGTCGATAACTTTCTTTTCTTTGAATGCTCTTTGTTTCAAATTTTCTGCCAATACTTTTTTAGCAGAAGCAGTTGCCATAACTGCCATTTTTTGAGGAATCAAAAAGTTTCTACCATAACCGTTCTTAACTGTTACAATATCGTCTTTAAATCCTAAATTTTCAACGTCTTGTTTTAATATAAGTTCCATAGTTATGCTTTTATTATTTTAATAAATCTGCTACATAAGGCATCAACGCAAGGTGACGCGCTCTCTTTACTGCAGTAGATACTTTTCTTTGGTATTTTAAAGAAGTTCCTGTCAAACGTCTTGGCAACAATTTACCTTGCTCGTTTACAAAACTCAATAGGAAGTCAGCATCTTTGTAATCAACGTACTTAATGCCAGACTTTTTAAAACGACAATATTTTTTCGTTTTGCTTGTGTCGATATTCAATGGAGTCAAATATCTGATTTCTCCATCTTTTTTTCCTTTAGCTTGTTGTTCTATTGATGACATAATTACGCTTTTTGTTTGTTTCTAGTTCTTCTTTTTTCAGCCCAAGCGATTGCGTGTTTGTCTAACTTTACAGTTAAATAACGCATAAAACGCTCGTCACGTCTAAACTCTAATTCCAATGGAGCAATAGCTTCACCATCTACAGTGTACTCAAATAAGTGATAAAAACCACTCTTTTTGTTTTGGATTGGGTAAGCCAATTTTTTAAGGCCCCAATCTTCTTTAGATATCATCTTCGCTCCTCTAGAAACAAGAAAATCTTCGTATTTCTCTACTGTTTCCTTTATCTGTGTGTCAGATAAAACGGGATTCAAGATGAAAACAGTTTCATAATGATTCATAAAAATCGTATTTAATTATTAAAAATTGGGTGCAAAAATACATATAAATTCCAATTCTGGCAATATATTTGTACAATAAAATACTAAAAGCTTCTAAATGTTAAAGTTTTGTTAAATGAAACAGTTTAACGATGTTTTTTGGTTTTTATCCGAATTTTTCGTACTATTGTCGATATCTTAACCTAATAAATTATAATGTTATGACCTTAAACTGTGTAGTAGTCGATGATTCTGCGATACAACGTCTATCGATTGTAAAGTTAATTGAAAACCATTCTTCCCTTAACCTTATTGCAGAATATAGTAGTGCTTTAGAAACAAAGAACGGCCTGAATACCCACAAGGTCGACCTTATTTTTCTAGATATTGAGATGCCTGTATTGAATGGTTTCGAGTTGCTGGATGTGCTAAATAATAAACCCCAAATTATTTTTGTCACTGGTAAAACGGAATATGCATTCAAGGCTTTTAATTATGATGCTACAGATTATCTTCAAAAACCAATTACAAGAGAACGTTTTAACACTGCCGTAGAAAAAGCTTTAGAGCAGCACAAATTGAAGTTGGACTTTAATGAAACGGATGGTGAACATATTTTTGTAAAAAGTAACCTTAAAAAACGTAAAGTTTACATTAAGGATATCAAATGGATTGAAGCACTTGGTGACTATGTAAAACTAGTAACCGAAGAAAACAGTCTTGTCGTACTTTCTACAATGAAAGCATTTGAACAAGAATTACCAGAAGGTAAGTTTTTGAGAATCCATAAATCTTACATCGTTAATCTAGACAAGGTAGACCGATTCAACAGTAAAAATGTGGAAGTTGGAGCGTATGAGATCCCATTGAGCCGAAACAAGAAGTCGGATTTGGTCGAAGCACTAAACAACATCTAAAAGAATTACTTTTTCACCCTAAAAAATCTTGCTTACAGCAGGATTTTTTTGTTTCCGAAAGTTTCACATCAATAATTATCAACGTTGACAATTACTCGGATTGGTCTAAAATCCTTGACACTCATAAAGCTGTTGTTGATTTTTGCTATGACTTCTTTGGTTTTGGGCAAAGACTGCTGTGGCGGAATTTTCACAAGAATATTGATGAGATATTGATTTCTGATGCGTGACACAGGCGGGAATTCTGGGCCAAGAACATTTGTTTTAAATGCTTGTCTCAATGATTTCGCAAACCATTCCGCACCAACGTTTACCTTATTATAGTCTTTATGCTTTAATGTGACTTTAATCAGCCTAAAAATTGGCGGATATTTGTACGTATAGCGTTCATCCATCTGCTCTTTGTACATTTCCTGGTAATTATTTACAGATACCTGTTGTAGTATTCTATGATATGGATTATATGTTTGAATGAGTACTTTTCCTCGCTTATCTGTTCTTCCAGCTCGTCCTGAAACTTGCAACATCAATTGAAAACTTCTTTCGTGAGCCCTAAAATCTGGGAAGTTGAGCATATTATCCGCATTCATTATTCCCACGAGTTTTACATTTCTAAAGTCCAATCCTTTGGTAAGCATTTGGGTTCCAACCAAAATATCGACTTCCTGTTGTTCAAAAGCCGTAATGATTTTTTCATAACCGTGTTTGCCTCGTGTGGTATCCAAATCCATTCGAGCTACTTTATGGTCAGGAAACAGAACTTTTACCTCCTCCTCTATTTGCTCTGTCCCAAAACCCTTACTATCCAATTCAGCACTTCCACAGGCCTGACAATTTTGAAGCATCACAGTATGATAGCCGCAATAATGGCAACGCAACTGATTTCGGTATTGATGATAGGTCAAACTGACATCGCAATTGGGACATTGCGGTGAATGACCACAGGTATTGCATTCTACGATAGGTGAAAAACCACGTCGATTTTGAAATAGAATGATTTGATGGCCTTCATCCAAGGTCTCGGTCATTTCTTCCAGCATTCGGTCGCTGAAATGGCCTTTCATTCGCTTTCTTTTATATTTATCAGCCAAATCAACCAATTCAATTTCAGGCATCAACACGTCATTAAATCGATAATTGATTTCTACCAATCCATATTTATTTTGTGAGGAATTGTAGTAACTCTCCAAACTTGGTGTTGCAGAACCGAGCAAAGTTTTCGCTTTGAACAAACTTGCCAAAACGATTGCTGCATCACGTGCGTGATAACGAGGTGATGGGTCAAATTGCTTAAAGGATAACTCGTGCTCTTCATCCACAATGACCAATCCAAGGTTTCTGAAGGGCAAAAAAATGGAAGAACGCGCTCCCAAAATAATTTGCGCTTTAGATTCGTTGTTCAATACGTTATGCCACACCTCAACGCGCTCGTGTGATGAATAACGCGAATGAAAGACTGATATTTTTTCTCCAAAGTACTCTTGAAGTCTCGACACCAATTGCGTTGTCAAGGCAATTTCCGGTAAGAGATACAGTACTTGTTTTCCTTTGGAAATAACTTGTTCTATCATCTTTACATAGACCTCTGTTTTTCCTGAAGATGTAACTCCGTGAAGCAACACCACATTTTGACTTTCAAAAGAAGATTCGATTTCCTCTAGAGCCTTTTCCTGATGACTATTTAGGCTTTTAGAACCGGCTTTTTCATCACCTGAATATTCAACTCTATCCTGTTGGATATAATACTCTTCAAGAATCTGTTTCTCAATCAATGCCTTTATAATAGATGATGATGCATCGCTTTGTTCTGACAAATCTGAAACTTTAACCGGTTTTTTGGTTTTGGCAGAGATTGAAAACAACGTCATCACCACATCCCGTTGTTTTGGCGCATTGCTTAAATCTGTCATCAATTGCTGCAATTTTTCTTCAGAAGTATATAAAGCGTCCAACTTTACATACCTCACCAATTTGGGTTTGTACTTTTCGTAAACTTCCTCCTGAACAGAAATGGCATCTTTTTCGAGCAGGCGTTTAATGACAGGCAACACATTCTTCACGTCCAAAATGCCCATTATATCCTGAATTTTTAGCGATGTTTGATGATGCAAAGCTTCATAGACCAAAAATTCATCATCCTTTAAATCTTCATCATTCAAAATCTTGTCGCTGTTTTTGCTAACAATGGTTTCACTTTCAAGAATAAACGCACTAGGAAGAGCCGCTCGCATCACTTCGCCCAAAGTACTCATATAATAATCTGAAATCCATTGCCAATGCTTCAACTGATGAACTGTTACTAGAGGAATTTCATCCAAAATTTGATGAATATCCTTGGCTTCATAAATCAAAGGTTCTTGGTTATGAATTTTATGGACCAGACCTGTATATATTTTCGATTTTCCGAAGGGAACAGCAACACGCATTCCTACTTCCAAAAAATCAGATTCAGCTTTGGTAATTTTATATGTGAAGGATTTTTCGAGCGGAATTGGCAATATGACATCTATAAAATGTGTCATTGATTTTGCTTTTTGGCATTTTGCTTTTTAAGCATTCTTAAGGTGGCATTCAATTCAAAACCAAGGAGTAAAATATTTGATATCAACCAAATATAAAAAAGCAGAATTAACAACGCACCAATGGAACCGTAAAGCTCATTATAGGTTGAAAAATAGGTTACATAAATTCCGAAGAGATACGAAAAAACAATTATCAATATGGTAGTCAATAAGGCTCCAGCAGAGAAAAATTTGGAATGTTTACCTTCTTTAGTTCCGAAATAATATAGTGTGGCCGTTCCTAGATATACCATAATTACAAAAAATACATATTTTGCAACCGAAGCCATAAAAATTCCTTGTTCGGAAGTCTCATAGCCTTGCCTATCCATCAAATACAGCAATCTATTAATAACATAAATCTGGAAATAGATGAGCACGGCAATCGTTACAATGAGGAGGAATACAAGTATTAACGCCACTCCCATCGAATATAAATACTGCTTCACAACACTTCTTGTCAGCTGTTGATGATAGGAACTCTCAAAACCAGAAAATAGTGCACTGACACCATTCGCCATTAAAAATAAAGCCAAAAAGAACACTGTAGAAATCAACCCTGCGTTGCCATCTGTATAAATATTTTGGAAGATGTTCTGAAAGAAAAACTCGGAAGTTTGAGGTGGTAAAATAGATTCTAAAAACCTTCTGAACTCCAATTCAAATCCATCTACAGGAATGTAGGGAAAGAGAATAATTACGAACAACAAAAAAGGGAAAATTGCCGTGAAAAAGCTAAAAGCAATGGCACTTGCACGTGACGTAACAGCTCCTTTGACAATTCCTTTGGCATAAAGCCTCAAAAAATAATATAAAGTTAAACCTTCCAAGGCTGGTAATTCGATTTTCTTTAAAAACCGAACGACATGCTTAACAACTGGAAGTTTTTCGAGCTTATCCTCGATTTCGTCTTCTATATTTTCTTCCAAATCTTCTAACATCAACTATACGGCTTTAAGGCTCAAATCCATATTGTAGACGGAGTGTGTCAATGCACCAGAAGAAATGAAATCCACGCCGCAATCTGCGTACTGCCGTGCCGTCTGCTCATTGATACCACCCGATGATTCAGTCAGGCATTTGTCACCAATCAATTGGACCGCCTTTTTTGTGTCTTCAAAATTAAAATTGTCAATCAAAATTCTGTAAACACCGTCATTTTGAAGAATTTCTATGATTTCATCTAAATTTCTGGCCTCAACGATAATTTTCAGATCTTTATTGTTGTCTTTTAAATATTGCTTTGTTTTGGTGATTGCCTTGGTTATTCCGCCAGCAAAATCAATATGATTATCCTTAAGCATCACCATATCATACAGTGCAAATCGATGATTCTCACCACCACCAATCTTCACTGCCCATTTTTCCAACGCTCTAATTCCTGGAGTGGTTTTGCGTGTATCCAGAATTTGTGTTTTGGTGCCTTTCAATAAATCAACAAATACTCTTGTCTTGGTGGCAATAGCACTCATACGTTGCATCGCATTGAGCACCAACCGTTCCGCCTTCAAGATAGATTGTGAAGAGCCTTCAACATAAAAGACAATATCACCATATTTAACCCTTGAACCATCCTCTATCAATGTTTCGACGGTCATCTCTTTATCAACATAATTGAAAACCTCTTTGGCAAACTCAACACCAGCAATGATACCTTCGTCCTTAACCAACAATTTTGCCTTTCCTTGCGCTGATGCTGGAATACAGGCTAAAGAGCTGTGATCTCCATCGCCTACATCTTCCCTGATGGCATTTGAGATGATATAATCTATTTCTTTTTGGAATTGTTCTTTGGATATCATTTGAAGATTATTTAGCGTAAAAATAAGAATTGAAAACGGAAATATTCAAATTACAAATATCAAATTCTGAATATCAATTAAATTGTAAATTTGCGATATGCACATCAAACTTATCGCCATAGGCAAAACCGACAACCAGCAATTGCAAGCATTGATTGATGATTATCAAAAGCGACTTGGTTTTTACATCAAATTTGAATTTGAAATTATTCCAGATTTAAAAAAGGTCAAAAACTTAAGTGAAGTGCAACAAAAACAGAAAGAAGGCGAACTTATCCTAGCCAAAATCAATGCTTCGGATGTTATGGTTCTATTGGATGAAAATGGTAAGCAGTTTGATTCTGTTGCATTTTCAGAATATCTTCAAAAGCGTATGAATTCTGGTATTAAACAATTAGTTTTTGTAATTGGTGGTCCTTATGGTTTTTCCGATGATGTTTACAATAAAGCACAAGCAAAACTATCCCTCTCGAAAATGACGTTTTCCCATCAAATGGTACGACTATTTATGATAGAACAATTGTATCGAGGCTTTACCATCATCAAAAACGAACCTTACCATCATAGATAGTAAAGCCTTGAAATTCAGGGCTTTTTTTTATAACTATTCCAAACCGAGACTTTTTATATAAGCCTCGTTGTTAGATTTTCTACCCAAAAACGATTCTACAGATTCTTTGGCATCACGTTGTGTGCCATTTGCAAGTATTATTTTTCTGTATTTAACACCTGTTGATTGATTTCGTAAACCATTTGCCTCAAACATTGTAAACATATCTTGAGCATAGACCTCCGACCACAGATATCCATAATAATACGTTGGATGAGTATTGATGTGTATCCAACTAGCTTGAGGATGAGTTCCTTCTACATACCAGTTCATAACGTCCATTTGTTTATCGATATCTCTCCACAATTGATCCGTATCTATTGGATTATTTGGGTCAAACTTGTCATAAAGATTCATATCGTAAATACAATTTCTCAATGATCCTTGAGCAAATAACCCAGAAGAAAGATTCTTGGCGTCAAGCATATTATAGAAATCTTTTTCTGGCAAAGTCTCACCGGTTTTGTAGTGTTTTGCGAATGAACTTAAGATATCATAGTCCCAAATCCAATTTTCAAAGATTTGAGACATCGCCTCACCAAAGTCTGCCTTAGATTCTGCCTGTAAACTGTATTCTCCATCATATGACATTGAGTTCATAATATGACCAAATTCATGGAATAATGTGTTCAACTCGGAATGGCTTAATAGAGATGGCATTGTTTCGGTAGGTCTTGTAAAATTACCTAAAAGCATTGCGACAGGAACCTCATATCCATCAGCCGTTTTCTTACCTGATGATAATGGGACACCATAAAACCACGATTCTTTATTAGGTCTTGGATATAAATCTAAATAAAAACGACCTTTCAACGTATCTGCTTCAAAAACTTCATAAGCCATGACTTCTTTGTGCCATACAGAAGCGTCTTTCATTTCCCGAAATTCAAGCCCTAGCAGTTGTTGGTATATTTCAAAAAGACCTTTCAGGCATTGATTCATCGGCAAATATTCTCTTATTTTTTCATTGTCAACATTAAACTTGTTTTTAAGAATCTGATTATGATAATAGTTGACGTCCCAAGCATTTAAAGGAGTGCCTGATGCAGTTTTTGCGACAGAATTTCTATAATCTTTTAAGACCTCAACATCCTTTAAAGCCTTTGGTTTAGATTCTTTGACTAGGCCATTGATAAATTCCCAGACCGTTTCTGGGTTTTTAGCCATTTTAGTTACAAGATTATATTCTGCAAATGACCTGTAACCTAATAGTTGGGCCAATTGATATCGCTTCAAAATAAGTTGGTTCAAAATGTCTAAATTTTTATCTGCTCCACGGTTTGAATATAGAGTGATATACTCTTTTCTGACAGATTCGTTTTCGGCATTATCCATAACAGGACCTTTTGTAGCAGGCATTACGGGGATTTCATAAGTTCCATCGGCAGTTTTGTATGTGTCCTTAAAGCTTTCAGGCAAACCTTTAGAACCTTCTTCATCAATTTTCAAGACGGCATTTGCAGTGTTCATATTTGTTGAATACTTTGCTGACAAATCTGTAATTTCTGCTTTCAAAGTTTTAAATTGCTCCAATTTTGCAGCATCCAAATTAACTCCGGATTGCTTAAAATTTATAATGATGTCATCCACAAAATTTTTTTGGTGTCCTTGAAGTGACTTATAATCTTCTGTTTTGGTAAATTTTTCAAATTGATTGAATATCGCCTTATCAGAATTGATAACAGTATTTAAGGAATCGACCTTTTGAGAATATTCCAACCCCTTTGCTCTCGTTAAGGAATCAGGCGATGACCAATATAGCATGAATGAATTATTATTTGCCTTTGATAAATTATTCGCAACATCATCAAAAACCAAAAAAGTATTTTCCAGTGTAGGGTTTGTCACCCTTTTTATTGCCTCCAACGATTTATTAGCTTCATCAATTGTATAAGAGACATATTCCTCAATTGCTTCTCCTGTAACATTTGCATAATCTATCGGTTCATTAAGTTTGACATTAAAAGGATTATCGGAAGATAAGCCTTTTGATTCAGAGTCTTTGTCTTTGGCACAGTTCATAATCAATAAGAGAGATAGAGAATAAAGAATTTTTTTCATGCGGAATCAAATTTATAATCACAAATATAAGATTCAAAATTTTCATATGACAAGAATATCTTTCAAAGATGCATAAGCTCCAAAGTATGATAATCGTATATTTGAGTTAAATATTAATAACCAAATAATGAAACTTGTTTTTGCCACAAACAATCTAAATAAATTAAAAGAAGTTCAAAGTCTCATACCAAATAATATTCAGCTTTTGAGTCTTTCGGATATTGGTTGCGCCGAGGATATCCCAGAAACTCAAGACACCATTGAAGGAAATGCCATTCAGAAAGCGAAATATCTCAAAGAACACTATGGATATGACTGTTTTGCAGATGACACAGGGCTCGAGGTTGAGGCTTTGAATGGAGAACCGGGAGTATATTCTGCCAGATATGCTGGTGAGCAGCGCAATGCAGATGACAACATGAATAAATTATTGGCAAAACTTGGAAATAACGAGAATAGAAGAGCTCACTTTAAAACTGTGATTTCGTTACATCTGAATGGAAAATTACACTCATTTACTGGCATTTGTAAAGGAGAGATTACTCTTAAAAAACATGGTGATAAGGGCTTTGGGTACGATCCCATTTTTAAAGCTGATGGATTTGATAAAACCTTTGCTGAAATGTCTCTTGAAGAAAAGAATAAGGTTGGACATCGTGGCAAAGCGGTAAGACAGTTAATCGACTTCCTGAACAATATCGAATAATTGAAAGATATAAATTGTAACAACTTTCACCTTTCTGCGTCAAATATCCGTAAATCCTGTATCTTGCGTATGGTTAATGCTTATTAGCTATACAAAATCTGATTTGACTCGTTAACATCAGATGATATAAACTTTGAATATTGAATCATAAATCTTGAACCAACAAATGGACAATGTAATTCACATTAGAAAAATCGTTCGTAATTTTCAAATGGGTCATGAGACCGTTTATGTTTTAAAGGGAATTGACCTTGACATCAAACGTGGTGAATACGTAGCCATTATGGGACCTTCCGGATCTGGTAAATCAACTTTGATGAATCTATTGGGTTGCTTGGATACGCCAACTTCAGGTCAATATATTTTAAACGGAAAAGATGTCAGCAAGATGAGTGATGATGAACTGGCAGATATTCGCAATAAAGAAATAGGCTTCGTTTTTCAAACCTTTAATTTATTGCCGCGCACCACGGCCTTGGACAATGTTGCATTACCTATGGTGTATGCTGGAGCTTCAAAAAGTGAGCGTACAGAACGTGCCAAAGAAGTTTTGACAAGTGTTGGTCTTGCTGACCGAATGGACCATAAACCTAACGAACTTTCTGGAGGTCAGCGTCAGCGTGTGGCTGTTGGCAGAGCTTTAGTCAACAAACCTTCGATCATACTTGCCGATGAACCAACTGGAAATCTAGATTCAAAAACGTCACTTGAAATCATGCAGTTGTTTGATGAAATCCATCAAGCTGGAAATACAGTGATTATTGTCACCCATGAAGAAGATGTTGCAGAAAGGGCAAAACGCATCATTAGACTTCGCGATGGTGTGATTGAAAGTGATACGATGAATTAGTGACCAGTGTTCAGTTGGCAGTGATCAGTCATCTATCCTAGCTCTTAACCTTTATAGTCCATTCAAATTTAAAAGTGGACACTTCCAATCCTTCTGAATTTTTTCCGATAGAAGTCAAAGTGACCATTTGCCCTTCTCCAGTTTTAATGGCATTTTCAATGGCCTTATCGACCAAATCGCCTTCAATACATTCAAAAGTGATTCTTCCTGTTGCCTTTTTGGTAAATGTGCCACTATTTTGAGCTACCAGCATAGAAATCTTCTTTCCGCTTTGCATAATTTTTGACATTACCAAGGCTCCTGTAGTCAACTCGGCAGCCATACCTTGTACTGCCCAAAACATTGAATTGAATGGGTTTTGATTGATCCAACGGTGTTTGACAGTTACGATACATTTGTTTTTATCAATATATTTTGTTCGTACACCACATAAATATGCAGATGGCAATTTGAACATTAGGTAAGTATTGAGTTTACTAGGGGAAATCTTCATTTTCTAGAGTTATTTCAGCTAAAATATTGAATTAATTCAAATATTCAATTTGTTAAAAATATGTTAAATTATACTACTATGTTTTGCATAATACCTTCTTTTAGATATATATTTGCATAAGAAACTATTATATACTTTTATAAAATGTTAGATAACCACCAAAAAAATATCGCCACTTTTATACATTTATCGACCTTTTCGAGGTTCTTGATTCCTTTTGGAAATTTCTTGGGACCAATCATCTTATGGGTAACCAATAAGGAAAAATCAAGTTTTGTGGATGCTCACGGAAAACAAGCCATCAACTTTCAAATCAGCATTTTCCTATACGCTGTAATATTAGGTACCATCAGCATTCCATTTTTCGTTTTCAATATGTTTAATGGGCTTGACTTTATCGATTTTAATGGATTCCACGATTTTCATATCAACATAGGGAAACCTTCTCCTCTACTTTACATAGGTGGTGGACTTGGAGCTATTGCTGTTATCGGATTCATTCTCGAGCTCGTATTCATCATCAAAGCAAGCTTGAAAGCTAGAGATGGAGAAATCTATCAGTATCCACTGACCATCAATTTTTTAAAATAATCATCAAATCAATCAATCAAAAAATGAACAGTTTCACATTATTTAATCACATTTAAAAATGAAGATAGAAAACACAAAAGCACAAATGCGCAAAGGTGTATTGGAATACTGCATATTATCGGTCTTAAAAGATGAAGACGCTTATGTTGCAGAAATTCTTGACACACTCAAAGACGCAAAACTGCTTGTGGTTGAAGGCACCATTTATCCCCTTCTCACACGGCTAAAAAACGCTGGACTTCTCAATTACAGATGGGAAGAATCAACTTCTGGACCTCCTCGTAAATATTATGGTTTGACAGAAACAGGCAAACTTTTTCTCAACGAGCTAAACTCTACGTGGAGCGAATTACAAAATGCAGTTAACCTAGTAACCAAAACAAAAAAATCAAGAAATGAATAAGACAGTCAACATAAATTTAGCAGGTACATTTTTTCATATAGATGAAGATGCTTACCTTAAATTGCAACGCTATCTTGAGGCCATCAAACGTTCATTTACAGATTCTCAAGGTCGTTCAGAAATCATTGCCGACATTGAAGCTCGTATTTCAGAGCTTTTCAATGAGCGCGTAAAACACGACAAACAAGTCATTGGCATCAAAGAAGTGGATGAAGTGATTGCCATTATGGGACAACCAGAAGACTATTTAGTCGATGATGAAATTTTTGAAGATGAGCCAAAACAATCATACCAAAGCTCAAGCACTTCTAAAAAACTATTTAGAGATACTGAAAACTCCTATATTGCTGGTGTATCTTCAGGACTTGGGCATTATTTGGGAATTGATGCTGTATGGGTGCGATTGCTATGGATACTTCTTACCCTGGGTTCAGGAGGAACATTTATCTTGATATACATCCTGTTTTGGGTTTTGGTGCCTGAAGCATTGACCACTTCGGAGAAGCTGACGATGAAAGGAGAGCCTGTCAATATAAGCAACATCGAAAAAAAAATTAAAGACGGATTTGAAAATGTCTCACAAACCGTTTCAGACACCGTAAAAAACATCGATTTGCCCAAACAGGGAAACCGAATTAAATCATCATCAAAAACGTTTTTTGACACCATAGGAGACATCATTATGTTTTTTCTAAAGGTCTTTGCAAAATTCATCGGAATCATTTTAATGATTGCGGGCGCTGGAGCATTGATAACATTAATAGTAGCATTATTTTCGGTAGGATTTGCGAATTCAATTCACGTACCAGGTTTTGACTTCCTAAATGCTGCCAATGCCGCCAACATACCGTTGTGGTTGATGTCGATGTTATTCTTTTTTGCAGTAGGAATTCCGTTTTTCTTTATTTTCTATTTAGGATTGAAAATATTGATCAACAACCTAAAATCTATTGGAAACATCGCTAAATTCTCACTATTTGGATTATGGTTGATGGCCATCATAGGATTGGTTTTCGTCGGAATTAAACAAGCAAGTGAATATTCTGAAGAAGCTAGTGTTATCCAAAAAGAACAGCTAAATATTACTGCCAATGACACATTGTATATTACTATGAAAGGGAACAATTCCTATAGTAAACAATTTGGCAGACATAGCAATCTTATGAAACCTGTCTACGATGAAAATGATCAAAAATTGATTTATAGAACAGGCGTAAGCCTCATCCTAAAATCAACAAAAGATTCTGTAGCGACTATCAGCATTGATAAAAACTCAAGAGGCAATAGCTATAAAAATGCTAAAATGAGAGCAGAAAAAATCAATTATAATTATGCTCTAAAAGGTAATCAGCTAGAATTGGATGGTTATTTAACCACAGCATTCGAGGATAAGTTCAGGGATCAACAAGTAGAAGTCATTTTATATCTACCTGAAGGAACAGTGTTATTTGCTGATGAAAACACCTATTCCTATCATAAAAACTACCATTTCAGCTTTAGCTCTTATAATGGTCACTATGAAGAAAAAACCATTATCATCAATAATGGAGATATGCTAAACGACGGTTTGGAAGGTCATTATCTTAAAATTTTAAATGATGAAGTGCAATGTTTGGATTGCCCAGATGATGATTTTAAAGTGAAAGTTGATCTCAATGGAGATGGTTCAGAATTTAAAGTGGATGAAAATGGCATCAAAATCAAAGACAACAATGATTCCATCGAAATCAATAAAGACGGCGTCAAAAGCAGTAGTGAAAGCGTCCGAGTGAATATCGATAGAAACGGTATTGAAATCACATCAGACGACAATTAAACAGTTCATCATCAACAATCGACAGTTCAGGACATCTGTTTTTAAAGAGAAATATAAATCACTGAATTTTACATCAATCAAAAAAATCAATCATTATGACAACTATTATCAAATTATTAATTGCATCCGTTTTGGCATTGCTGATGAGCTCTTGCGAATTAGGCTTTGGAGTACGAGGAAACGGAAATGTGCAAACTGAACAGCGAACAGTCAATTCATCATTTGACGCTATTGAAGTGAGTCGAGGGTTGGATGTTTATCTCACTCAAAGTGATTCTGAAAACATCAGCGTTCAAGCCGATGAAAATCTGCACGACATCATCAAAACAGAAATTGAAGGAAATGTGCTAAAAATTTATGCAGATGAAAACATAAATTATGCAGAAGCAAGAACCGTAAATGTGAGTTTCAAAAATATCTCAAGAATTAGAGCATCAAGTGGAAGTGATGTGTTTTCAACAAATACTTTCAATGTTGGATCCATTAATCTTGATACGGACAGTGGCAGCGATATGAAATTGGATTTGAATGCACAATCAATTGACTGTGAATCCTCAAGTGGCAGCGATCTTAAACTTTTAGGCAGTACAAAAACTCTTGTCGCGGAAGCTTCAAGCGGAAGCGATATCGATGCAACCAATTTAACAGCTGAAATCACCAGAGCATCTGTTTCGAGTGGCGCAGACATTAAAGTAAACACTTCAAAGGAACTTTATGCAAGTGCTAATAGCGGTGGAGACATTCGATATAAAGGAAACCCTGAAAAAGTCACTAAAAATGATGGACCTTCAGGTTCCATAAGAGAAGACTAACCATCCAAAAAAAAACTAACCAACCAACTTGTTTTTATAACCATCTCAAACACAAAAATTCAGTTTGGGATGGTTTTTGCTTGTAATTGTAAGTATTATTTTTAAATTTATAAAATGAAGAAAATCCTACTTACTCTTTTACTTGCTTTTGCTTGTATATCGCTTGTTTCAGCGCAAGACGATGAAAAAATCAAAGGAGACAGAAATGTTACCATCAAGCAAACTTACATCGATCCTTTCAGCAAAATAATTGTAGGCGAAGATTTTTCTGTAGAAATTATCTACAACAGTAAACCTTCAGTAGAAATTGAAACAGATGACAATCTGCATCAGTATATAGAATTTGGCGTCAATAATGGCGTTTTGACCTTTAAAACCACAAAACGTATCACTTCCAGCAAACGGATGAATATTAAAGTCAATTATTCTGATGGACTGGAAAGTATAGAGACCCTTGAGGATGGAGAAATTCGTTCCTTGACATCTTTGGAGTTGAAAAATACCACTTTGAAAACATCAGGATCTTCAAAAGCCTATTTGAATATCAGAACTGACAAATTTGAATACTCAAGTTTAGACAAAGCAAGGTCAAAGCTCAATGTCACAGCAAATACTTCGACTGTAGTCATTGGCGACAATTCAAAAGTAGAAGCACTATTAACTACCAAAACCGCAAAAATAGATCTGTACCAAAAAGCTTCGGCCAATATTGAAGGAGCTGTTGATGATTTAACCTTGCGTAATGATTTGTCTGCAAGTTTTACTGGAAAAGAGTTTACTGCCAAAAACTGTAATATGATTGCCGAAGGTAACAGCAGTGCTTCTGTTCGAGTTATTACTTCACTTACACTTGATGCAACTGGAAACAGCGAAGTCTATTTTTATGGTCCGGCAAAAATTACTCTTAATCAATTTTCTGGAAGCGCAAAACTTCAGAAAAAAGAGAATTGATCACAATTATTCACTTAATTAAATTTAAACTTCAACATTAGTTTGATTAACTTTGGGATATTAACTCAAACTAATTCAAATGAAAAAACTCATTGCTTTCTTTGTTGTGCCATTTCTATTTTTGGGATGCAAAGAAGAACCCAAAAAAGAAGAGAATAACGACGCTATTAAATCTGAAGCCCAAGCGTTTTTAGATGAATACACAAAAACATATGTAAAGCTTTACTATGATTCCTCGTTGGCTGAATGGGATGCCAATACGCACATTGTTGCTGGCGATACCACAAATGCCCATAATGTTCAAAAAGCTAATGAAGCTTTTGCAAAATTCACCGGAAGTACAGAGGTCATCGAAAAAACCAGAAAGTTTCTTGAGGATAAAGACAAATTGGACATTACGCAAGTTAGGCAACTGAATACAATTTTGTATTCGGCTGCCAACAACCCAGAAACTGTTTCTGATTTGGTTTCAAAAAGAATCACTGCGGAAAATGCCCAAAACGAAATGCTGTTTGGATATGACTTTAAAGTTGATGGAAAATCAGTTTCCACAGGAGATATTGATGAAGTTTTGAGAACTTCAAACGATGAAAAAGTCCGCCTAAAAAATTGGGAGTCGTCCAAAGCAGTTGGTCAACCATTAAAGAATGGTTTAGAAAACTTAAGAAACTTACGCAACGAAACCGTTGGCGCTCTTGGTTATGATGATTATTTCAGCTATCAGGTTTCTGATTATGGAATGACGCGACAAGAAATGCTTGATGAGATGAATAAAATGGTCAAGGAAGTTTGGCCTTTATACAGAGAATTGCACACTTGGGCTCGATATGAATTGGCAAAAAAATACAATGCAAAAGAAGTTCCTGAATATTTACCAGCACATTGGTTACCAAATCGTTGGGGACAAGATTGGAGCGCTTTAGTAAATGTTGAAGGCCTGGATATCGATGCAGCCTTGAAGGACAAGCAACCGGAATGGATTGTGAAAGAAGGTGAAAAATTTTATGTAAGCATTGGTTTTGAACCGTTACCGACTAGTTTTTATGAAAAGTCAAGTATGTACCCACTTCCTGCGGATGCAGATTTCAAAAAGAACAACCACGCTTCGGCCTGGCATATGGACTTGGAAAACGATTTGCGGTGTTTGATGAGTGTAGAGCCAACTGCTGAATATTACGAAACCATCCACCACGAATTGGGTCATATCTATTATTACCAAGCTTATACAAACCCAAATGTTCCGCCATTGTTGAGAGGTGGTGCCAACAGAGGTTTCCACGAAGCCATAGGAAGCTTGCTTGGTCTTGCAGCAATGCAAAAACCATTTTTGGCTGAAAAAGGATTGGTAGATGCCAATGTCAAAATTGATGAAACACAGAATTTATTAAAAGAAGCATTGAATTATGTTGTGTTTTTACCTTTTTCTGCAGGTGTGATGACAGAATTTGAAAATTCGTTGTACGCTGAAAATTTACCCAAAGACCAGTTCAATAAAAAATGGTGGGAGCTTGCGAAAAAATATCAAGGTATGGTTCCACCAACTGATAGAGGTGAGGAATTCAATGATGCTGCTTCAAAAACACATATTAACAATGATGCAGCTCAATACTATGATTATGCTATTTCATACATTCTACTGTTCCAGATTCACGACCATATTTCAAAAAACATTCTGAAACAAGATCCTCACGCTACCAATTATTATGGAAGTAAAGAAGTGGGAACATTTTTAAAAGATGTTTTGAAAACAGGAGCTAATAATGACTGGAGAGAACTGTTGAAAGAAAGTGTGGGAAGTGGAATGAGTGCGAAACCAATGCTTGATTATTTTCAACCTTTGATGGCATATTTAAAGGAACAAAATAAAGGTAGGACTTACACCTTACCTGAAAATTTATAAATAGTCATTCATCAAAAAAAGAAAAGAGCCTAAAGTTGAATTTTGGCTCTTTTTTTTTGAATTCTATTGAACTGTTTAGTTATAAGTAGATGTACTAACTTCGAATGTTGAATCTTTAGCGGCCAAATAGCGCTCGGCATCTAAAGCAGCCATACATCCAGTTCCTGCCGCAGTTATGGCTTGTCTATACACGTGATCGGCTGCATCTCCTGATACAAAAACACCCTCAATATTTGTTTTTGCAGTTCCTGGTTTATTGATGATATATCCTGTTTCATCAAGTTCCAAATAATCTTTGAAAATGTCTGTATTAGGTTTATGTCCGATCGCCACAAAAAATCCTGTTGCTGGAATTTCCTTAACCTCACCATTGACATTATTCTTCACTCTAACACCAGTTACAACTTGACCGTCGCCCAATACTTCTTCGGTTTCCGTGTTGAACAAGATGTCGATGTTAGGAGTTTTTTTGACACGTTCAGCCATAATTTTTGAAGCCCTAAACTCATCACGTCTAACTAACATAGTCACTTTTTTGCATAGTTTTGATAGATAATGAGCTTCCTCACAAGCACTATCTCCTGCTCCAACGATTACAACTTCTTGATTTCTGTAGAAAAAACCGTCACAAACCGCACAGGCTGAAACACCACCGCCTAGTTTTAGATATTTTTGTTCAGAATCCAAGCCTAAATATTTGGCAGATGCACCTGTAGAAATGATTACAGTATCACAATGGATTTCTTTGGTGTCATTTACCCAAACTTTATGAATCTCGCCAGAAAAATCAACCTTTGTTACCCAGCCGTCTCTAACGTCTGTCTCGAAACGTTCAGCTTGCTTTTGTAACTCAATCATCATTTCAGGACCTGTAATTCCATCTGGATATCCTGGGAAATTTTCAACTTCATTTGTAGTAGTTAATTGACCTCCAGGTTGTGTTCCTTGATATAGAACAGGTTTCATATTTGCGCGAGCAGCATAGATGGCTGCTGTGTATCCAGCTGGACCAGAGCCTATAATCAAACATTTTACTTTCTCTATTGTATCTGACATAATTCTTTATTGATATTTGATGGTACAAAAGTAGGATTTTTGATAAAAACCTTACTTGCAAGTTATCAAAAGTTATTATCTATCTATTGCTTTTTATTATCCATATTTTTTTATCTTTAAATATAAAATTCAATTAAAACTTTATGGGTGTGATATCAACAGACAATAACGAAATAAAACTATACTACCATTCTCAAAACTCTCTAGGAAAGCAGACACATGCCTATGTTCAATCTACGGATAAGAAGATTCTTTCCATAGATATCTCTCAAACAAAAGTAACTGGGACACAATGGATTGAACTTGCACGTGGTCTCGGCATCAATGTTGAAAAATTAATAGACAAAAAACATCCTGATTTTTCTCAAAATTATGATGAAAATGCTAATATGGAGGAAGAAGATTGGTTAAAAGTGTTAGATAAGATGCCCATCGTATTGACTTACCCGATTGCTATTATTGGCCAGAATTATGTTCAGTTAAAAGGTCCTGCTGATTTTGTAAAATATATTGAACCTGACAGTAAGGGAATTGATGAAAAACGACATATTTGATAATTAAATATGTCTATTGAAATTTTACTTTGAAGAAGTTAGCTTTTAAGAATAGTGAGATTACACTAGCCATTAGCTCAACTCGATGAAATCAAAATTACACTTTTCTTACGACACCTATTTTCAGCAATAATATGACATAAAGAGCAGTAAAAATAAAAAACAAAATTTTGGCAAATAATGACGCTATTCCGACCATTTCACCATAACCTATGACTGCAAATACCATCGCTACCACAATAAAAAACCTAGCCCATAGAATCATAATCGTCAATTTTAATTTGTTCGATTGTAAATTTACTTTTTAAGTAGAGTCTTAATTGACTGTATCGCTTTATAAAATACTTCAAAACAAATTTAACATATGTATAAACAAAAAGGATTGGCTTGCCAATCCTTTATATCAAACAGTTTCTTTAATGTAATTAATCAACAGCATCTTCCACTGCATCTCCTACATCATCTGCAGCATCTTCGATTTTATCTCCAGTAGATTCTGTATCTCTACAACTAGTAAAAGTTGTCATTGCTGTTCCCAGTGTGAAAAGAACTGCAAAAGTTAACATGATTTTTTTCATAATATTGGTTTTTAAAGTTTCAAGGTTTACTAAATTATCGCTTTAATCCTCCTCGTAATAGAGAAAGAACAAAGAGCACTATAAATATAAAAAATATAATTTTTGCAATTCCTGCAGCCGCACCGGCGATACCGCCAAAACCTAATATAGCTGCAATAATTGCTATTACAACAAATGTGATAGTCCAACGTAACATAATAAAAGTTTTAAGTTAAAATTCGTTTTACGGAGATTCGAAATATTTAGAGAATCTCATTACTGTAAAGATAATCAACAATATAGCATTGTCCTTAACTGTATCAAATTTGAAGTTACCTCAAATAATAAGTAAATTACAATCAATCAATGAAATCGTCAAAAGCTTCACTTTTAATGATTTTATCAAAAAACTTGTCATTATTATAAAATTCCTTTGAGACAGGATGAGATTCATATCTTAACTTTTGATGTGATACAATCAATTCTCTTAAACTATCAAAGTTAAATTTTCTGTTTAGCCAAAAATGAGAATTTTCTTCATCAAAGATAACAGGTTTATAGGAAAGTAAATTAGGAATTTCATCTAGTTCATTGGTTGTTTTCTTTATTAAGATTGAGCATGTAAGAAAGCCATCACTTAACCGATTGTAAACGCCAGCAATGCAAAAAGGTCTATGGTTTTTTAAGTACACATGAAATGGATACATCTTTCCGTGATGGAGTGCCGAAGTAAAAAAGCCCGTCGTAATAATCAAACATCTTCTATTGTCAAGAGCATCAGAATACAAATTGTCGTCAAAATTTAATCCTTCAAAATTAATATTCAATGTATTTGTGAGCTTTTGAAAAACATCCCAGTTCTCTTCCAATGTTTGAGGGAGCAAACCCCAAATAGCATAACTTACCTTTTGAGGATTGTCCATAGTAATAATGGAAAGTGTGGATTCTTCTAGACCATTGATTACTGTCGCTGGTTTATAAAGTTTAGGAAATTCAAATTTGACATCAAATTCTTTTTCGATATCCTCTCTTTGAGCAGTATTTGAAAGCCTGTAAAACATAATCTTAATTCAAAGCTAATTAAGGTATATATACGACATCCTTTTATCGTAAATGATGAAATTCATAACGCATATAACTTGTCAATCAAACTTTAACATTGTAATATACAGATCATAAGTAAACCCGTTTTTACAAAGCAAATGAGAAGTTGTTATTTTAGAAAATCAAAAGAAAAAGGTTTCAGCTTTTGAAGATTGCTGAAACCTTTTTAACTAACTAACCAACCAGTGTATAAAGAGTCATTATTGACCCTTATTTGTATATACAAAATTAAAGCTATATTTCTTATTGAATGTACTTAATCGATATTAAAGTTGACTGTAATGACAGTTTTGATTGTTTCTGACATTGATTTTAATGATCTGTCTAAAAAAAAAAATCTACCATATACATTTGATATGTGAATAAGTAGTAAATTTATTTAAATATTATTCATCAAATTAGGCCATTAGTTAAATAAATCCATTTGTTATCAATTTGAAAATTCCTTAAAAATCTATGAAGGAAATAAACATTTTTGCAAAAAGCACAGAAGAAGGAATCAATCAAATGCAAGATCATTTTGGAGGTTCCATAACCGAAAGATGGGGAGAACATGTGCTCGAGTTCGATAATGAGATTGGAAAAGGCTGCATTAAGTTCATTTCCTTTGATTGGGGTGTAAGTTTAGTAGAGTTCAATGCGATTTTTTTTGATGACATCTTACTCATAAACAAGGTAAAAAACTTTAATCCGATTCATTTTTCATATTGTTCCAAAGGTTATTTTGAACATAGATTTTCCAATCAGTCTGAATTCAATGTGATAGAACAATATCATGCGGCCATTATAGTTTCGCGTGATGGATTAGACCATTTCACACTGATCCCTAACGGTGTACATTTAGAAATGAATAATATCAGAATTGTAAGGCAAGAGTTTCTAAAAAAGCGTTTGAACAATGTTGAACAATTGAATGAAAAGCTTCACGAAGTTTTTGTGGACAAAAATGAAAAGGAGTTCGCATATTTCAGTCCAATTCATTTAAAAATGGAAGATCATGTCAAAGCACTTCGAGATATTGAAACTGAAGGGATGACCCGAATTCTTCAAATCGAAGGAGAAGTTTATCAATTATTATCCATGCATATATCTAGACATGATAGACATCATCAAAATGATGATTTGCCGAGCTCTCTAACATCAAAAGAGCTCAAAATAATTAAACGTCAATCTAAAAGAATACTAGATGACCCTTCGATAAATTATTCATTGGAACAGCTTTCTAAAAATTCCGGGTTGTCACAAGCCAAATTACAGGAAGGTTTTAAATTTTTATATGCCCGAACCGTCACCGAATATATAAGACATGTAAGGTTGGAAGCGGCGCGTGATTTAATGGGTAATTCTGATTTGAATATCTCACAGATCGTGTATACGATAGGATTTACCAGCAGAAGCTATTTTTCAAAGATATTTAAAGAAAAATATGGAATTACACCCCATGAATTTAAAAAGCAGATTGTTTACACTATTGAGGAAGAATTATAGAAGAAATACTATCTGAACAACTTCTTAAACAATACGAAAAGTCCATATTTACCTGCAATGCCAGCTACCGTTCCTACCCAATTTAATGGTTTGAGATCTTCAGCAAATTCACCCTTGATTCCTTTAAGCTGCTCCATACCTATCTGACGTTCAAGTTTTAATCTTTTGAGGTCATATTCAATTTCGTCAAATGATTTATATACTTTCATATTAGGAATTAAAAAATTTGAGAGATAATACTTTTATAATTTTTCTATTGATGAACGCTCGTTTTAGATATACTATTCCCCCCGTTATCAATAATATTGCAGCTACAACTACATAGCCTAAAGCCATATTATCCATCCAATTACCAATTGCGATGGCGGCTGCAACTGCTAAAAATATCAAACCTATAAATAATATTCCACCAATGAGCAAAGCCTTTGCAACAAGGCTTATAGAGACGGTTAATTGTTGAAAAATCTTTAATTTATAGTACTCGCGAGTGTCGTCGATGTACTTTTCGCCAATATCTACTGCTTTGTCGGAAGTATTATTTATAGATTCGAAAATGTTTGGCATAATTAAGTGCTTAAGCTGTTTTGGAGTTTGGCGTCGACTTTTGGAATTGTTTGTTCTTCTCTTTCAATTCAGCCAACTTTTTTTCCAAAGTTGTGATAACATCTTCAGCTTTATGACTTGTATCAGAAACTAACGTTTCTACCTGCTCATCTAAAGTCATTTTTTTTGCAGATACTGTTTCAACCACTCTATCTTTTAGGTTAACAGCTTTGTTTGCAATATTATCTCTTGCCGCCAATGCTCCTTCTGCAATTCTATCTCTTGCGGCGAGTGCCTCGTCAGAAATTCTTTGTCTCGTATTCGCACCTTTGTCTGGAGCAAATAACACTCCTAGTGTCGCTCCAATTGCTGTTCCTGCTAAAATTCCAATGATTGTATTACTACTATTATTTCCCATGATATTTATTTATTAAATTAAACAGATTGTTTTCATTTTCCTCAAAATTAGTTCAGTCGAAAAAAAGACTATACCTCTATTGATTAAATGTTTAACTGTTTCAATGTTAAAAGATATAAGTCAATATAATTTTGGATTGAATTAATTTAACCTATTTTATAATAGTAAATTTACTTGTATAAATCAAGATAATTAGGGGTTTTACAACTAATTTAACATTTCTAAAGATACATCATGTCCAAGAGTTTTCAAACCATAAATCCATATGATAATAAAGTGATTAAGGAATATGTTTTTCATTCTTCAACAGAGATTGAAACTATTTTAAAATCTTCTGCGGAGTGCTTTCAAAAATGGAGAAAGTCGTCTATATCAGTTAGAACCGAACTCTTGAATAATGTTGCTGAACTTCTAGAAGCTAATAAGAAATTATATGCAGAAACAATTACTCTAGAGATGGGTAAGCCTATTAGCCAAAGCATCTCAGAAATTGAAAAATGTGTAACATTGTGTGACTTTTATGCAACAAATGCGGACAATTTTCTTTCTGACGAATTGATTGAAACAGATGCCGATGAAAGTTTTATAAGTTATGATCCGTTAGGATGTATTTTAGGAATAATGCCTTGGAATTATCCTTTTTGGCAAGTGATGAGATTTGCCATACCAACTTTAACCGCGGGAAATACTGCTATTTTAAAGCATGCAAGTAACGTCACAGGCTGTTCCGTCTTAATAGAAGAATTATTTGAAAAAGCTGGATTTCCCAAAGGATGTTTTCAAGTGGTTTTAGCTAATCATGAACAAATAGAAAAAATTATAACACACGATGCAGTCAAAGCGGTTTCTCTAACAGGAAGTGAAAAAGCGGGTAGAAGCATTGCTGCCATTGCTGGAAAAAATCTCAAAAAATGTGTATTAGAACTTGGAGGCAATAACGCCTGTATCGTTTTGGATGATGCTGATTTAGATAGCTATTTTGAAGTAATGTTCAATGCAAGAATGCAAAATACTGGCCAGAGCTGCATTGCTGCCAAACGTTTTATTGTTACAAAAGGAATCTATGAAAAGTTTATGAAGCGATTTAAGTTAAAAATTAAAGCTCTGAAATTTGGCGATCCTATGGAGACAGACACAACTATTAGTACCTTGGCAAGAATAGATTTAGCTGACATACTAAAGAAACAGGTTGACGAATCGATTGAAAAAGGAGCTGACCTAACCTACGGCAACACCAGAAAAAATGCCTATTTCGAACCTACGATTTTAGAAAATGTCAAAGCGGGAATGCCAGTTTTTGATGAAGAAACATTTGGCCCTGTGGCTGCTATTACAAAAGCTAAAGATACTCAAGAAGCTTTTGAATTGGCTCAAGACTCTAAATTCGGTTTAGGTACTATGATTTTTACGCAAGATTTTGAAAAAATACAAGGTTTCATTGATGACATTCAAGACGGGGCATTTTTTGTTAATGAACTGGTCAAATCAGATGCAAGACTTCCATTTGGAGGCACGAAAGATTCAGGCTACGGACGTGAATTGTCAAAAGAAGGTATCCATGAGTTTGTCAACAAGAAAACCATTTTTATCAAAAAATAGACACAATAAATTTAAAAATATGCCATTTATAAAAGAAGAAAACGAAAAAACAAAAAACTATATCTTTCAAAAAGACACCAAAACTTTGAGTACCACAACGTTTGTTGTCATTGTGCTGATTGTACTCATAATCGGCGTTGTCATATCTGGACTTTATTTTGAATGGTTTTAATTATTTGTGTATTTAAAAAAGTATGTTGTGAATTTTTCGTAAATTAGAGTAGTCTTTTTAACACAAATACTTAATCTTATGAAATCTTCACTTATTGCTTGTTGTGTTATATTTTTACTAATTTCATGTAAAGATGATAAACAGGAGGGTGCCTATCCTGTAACCAATCACAGTGAAACCGACAGTACTTCGTTGGAAGGAACTTGGGAACTTATTGGCTTTTACAATTATATAGATAACAAAGTAGCTGACTCTTTTAAAACCAGGGATGGGTACAGGCAAGTGAAAATGTATACACCTACTAAAGTCATGTGGAGCAAACATGTTCCAACAGATTCAACGGAATGGTTTGGTTATGGAAGCTATAAGGTTGAAGATGGACACCTAACTGAAGTTTTGGATTACGGTTCGGAAATGATGAGTAAAATCATTCAAGAAAGAAAAGAATTTATTTACGAATTACATCTGAAAGAAAATAGGTTCAGTCAAATCGAAATTGATGAAGATGGAAATCGAATATATTCAGAAAATTATCAACGCATAGAATAAAAAAATCCGAACCTAGGTTCGGATTTCTTATGTGACGTTAAGATATTAATGATTATTTGATTTCAACAACTTCCAAATCAAACACCAAATTTTGACCCGCCAATGGATGGTTTCCATCAACAATAATGTGGTCTTCTTTTACATCCACAATTCTAAAATTATGTTCTCTACCATCCGAGCTTTTTGAGGACAGCCCCATTCCTATTTCAGGCTTTATGTCTGGTGGCAACTGCTCATTGCTCACTTCGTGAAACAACTCTTTTCTAATTTCGCCATAAGCATCCTCTTTGGATATCTCAACAGTTTTTTTCTCGTTCACTTTCATGTCCACAAGAGCATTCTCAAAACCTGGAATTAACATTCCTTTTCCTATAGTCACCTCCAAAGCTTCACGCTCCAAAGAACTATCAAAAATTTGACCGTTGGTTAACTTTCCAGTGTAATGCACTTTTACAGTATCATTCTCTTTTACTTGATTCATTTTCTGTTTTTTATATTACTAATTCAATGCAAAACTATCATTAATAGAAAGGAACACCAAGATATTTTAGCTATAAGTTGTTTCAATTAAGAAAAGCTTAACGTTCTTAAAATTGAATATGCCTATAAACAAAAAAGCTGAACAACATGTTCAGCTTTTTTCAGTCGGGGTGGCAGGATTCGAACCTGCGGCCTCCACGTCCCAAACGTGGCGCGATAACCGGGCTACGCTACACCCCGATACTACTTATAAGTATAGATTGTAAAAATCGAGGTGCAAATATATGTCTTTTCTTTAAATAGTGATATTTTTTTTTCTAATTTTAAAGAATAAACCCTATTTGCTATGATTTCAAGACTTTTCCGAATTTTCCCAATTATTTTTTTGGGCTTTGTCTCTTGCGCTCAAGACAAAAATCCAGTCAACACAAAACATGATTATGAAGTAATTGTTCCCGATTTAAATATTCCTTGGGGATTTGTCTTTTTACCAGATAGCTCTATTCTGATAAATGAGAAAAAAGGCGAAATGATTCTGTTCAAAGATGGAAAAAAAACAAATATAGAGGGCTTGCCAGAGGTTTATAATCGAGGACAAGGTGGTCTATTGGACATTGCTTTACATCCCAATTATGAAAATAATGGTTGGCTATACTTCACTTATGCTTCATCAGAAGGTGAAGGTAGTGGCGGAAATACGGCTCTAATGCGTGCCAAATTAAGTGGTACAAAACTAATTGACAAACAATTGCTTTATAAAGCAACACCAAACACTACAAGGGGTCAACATTTCGGTTCCCGGATTGTTTTTGATAATGAAGGTTACCTATACTTTACTATTGGTGAACGTGGAGAAAGAGATGTAAATCCCCAAGACATCACTCGCGATGGTGGTAAAATATATCGTATAAATGATGATGGTACTATTCCTAATGATAATCCCTTTATTGATAAGCCAAATGCCAAAAAAGCAGTTTATACTTATGGTAACAGAAATCCTCAAGGCATGGCTCTAAACCCTACCACTGGAGAAGTTTGGGCGCACGAACACGGACCGCGTGGTGGTGACGAGATCAACATTGTAAAAAAGGGCGCCAATTATGGTTGGCCAGTTATCAGTTATGGAATTAATTATTCTGGAACGAAGTTTACCGACAAAACTGCACAGGAAGGTATGGAACAGCCATTACATTATTGGGATCCATCCATCGCACCAAGTGGCATGGCATTTATATCTAGTGACAAGTATCCTGGTTGGAAAGGCGATTTATTGGTGGGCTCTTTGAAGTTTGAATATCTTGATAAATGTGTTCTTAAAGATGGTAAAGTCATCAAAGAAGAACGAATGTTAGATGGCCTTGGACGTGTAAGAACGGTAAATCAAGGGCCTGATGGTTATATCTATGTTGGTATTGAAAACCTCGGAATTGTCAAACTTCTTCAGAAAAAATAATGAAACCATATATGCTACTTGTATTCATTTCAATAATCTCATTGTTGTCTTGCAACGATTCTAAAAGCCAGAAAAATCCAGAGCTTTCAAAGAGTATAGAAAGAGGGGCCATTGTCTATGAAGACTTTTGCATGCAATGTCATTTACCAGATGGTAAAGGTGTACCAAAAGCCTTTCCACCTCTGGACAATGCCGATTTTCTGATGACTAAACGTAAAGAAAGTATCAAAGCAATCAAATACGGTCTGTCTGGTGAAATTGTTGTCAATGGCGAAACCTATAATACCGCCATGGCGCCATTGGGATTGACTGATGAAGAAGTGGCAGATGTTATGAATTACATCACAAACTCTTGGAGTAATAAAAACAATAAAATGATTACCATTGAGGAAGTTTCAAAAATTCAGCCTTAAACTTCTTTTATAAATGGTTAAATTTGCCGTAAAATTCAAAGAATACATATGCTGATTATAGGAATCGCCGGAGGTACAGGCTGTGGAAAAACCACTGTGGTCAATCAAATATTAAACGAGTTGCCCGAAGGTGAAGTGGGTGTCATTTCTCAAGATTCCTATTACAGGGATACGTCTCACTTGAGTTATGAAGAACGTGTAAAAATCAATTTTGACCATCCTCGCTCGATAGATTTTGAACTGTTGGAACAGCATTTAAAAGATTTGCGTGAAGGCAAAGACATCCATCAACCAGTCTATTCATTCATCAAACACAATCGCACAGGCGATACCATTCTCACCCACCCTCGCAAGGTTATGATTGTGGAAGGTATTTTGATTTTGACACACCCAGAATTGCGCGAATTGTTCGATATTAAAATCTTCGTGCATGCCGACAGTGATGAGCGTTTAATAAGACGTCTCAAACGCGACATTACGGAACGTGGTCGCGACCTGGATGAAGTGCTCTCTCGCTATCAAAACACCTTAAAACCGATGCATCAGCAATTTATAGAACCAACAAAAGAGTTTGCCGATATTATCATCCCAAACAATAAGTATAATACTGTTGCCATAGATATCGTTAAAACTATTATTAATCAGCGTTTACTGTAGATGAACCTTAATTCAAAATATCTCAAACCATTTAAGAATATTTATATTCTAATTTTTGTTGTATTTGTAGTATGGATGCTTTTTTTTGATGCCAATTCTTGGTTGATTCATCGTGAGTTGAACGCAGATATGGATGACCTAGAAAATGAAAAACAATATTATCAAAAGGAAATTGAGAAAGACAATAAGGCCATCAAAGAATTGAGCACTGAAGAAGGTGTAGAAAAATTAGCTCGCGAAAAATATTACATGAAGAAGGAAAACGAAGATATCTATATTATCGAATATGAGGATAGTTTAAAAAAGAACAATGAAGACGAGTAAACCATTATTCAAGGATTTTTCGGAAGTATCATCAAAACAATGGAAGCAACTAATTCAGTATGATTTAAAAGGTGCTGATTATAACGAAACCCTTATTTGGCAATCAAATGAAGGCATCAGTGTAAAACCATTTTATCATAGCGATGAATTTGAATCTTTTCCAGATGTTTCAAATACTGAAGCAAGCAATTGGAAAATTTGCCAAACCATTTATGTTGCCAATGTTGAAAAGTCGAATGAAAAAGCTGTAGATGCTTTGGAACGTGGAGCGGAAAGCATCAAGTTTATTCTACCTTCTGAAGACATTACAATCAAAGATTTACTGGTGAACATCAATCTGATGGATACTATTATTTACTTTGATTGCCTGTTTCTATCTTCTGAATTTGTTCATCAATTCAATTTTATTCCTTCAAAAAAGAATATTTATATTCAAACTGACATCATCGGCAACCTTGCAAAATCTGGCAATTGGTTCAAAAACCTCAACGATGACCATAAAACTTTTGAAACTATTGTAAGCGATACCAATTCGTTCAGCATTAACCTATCTCTTTATCAAAACGCTGGTGCGACAATGGTGCAGCAGTTAGCGTATAGTTTAGCGCATGCGAACGAATATCTAAATCATTTCGACGCGTTATTGAGCGAAGAATCTAAAAAATGTTTTGAAATTGTGCTCAATGTTTCAGTAGGTACAAATTACTTTTTCGAAATAGCAAAACTACGCGCGTTGAGGATTCTTTGGAGCACCTTGGCTTCAGAATATGGTTTCAATACTGAATGTCAAATCGTTGCTACACCTACCAAACATAACAAAACCTTGTACGATTATAATACCAATATGCTTCGAACCACTACCGAATGTATGAGTGCGGTTTTGGGTGGAGCAAATACAATTTGCAACTTGGCTTATGATGCCATTTATCATAAAGACAATGAATTCGGAGAACGTATCGCTCGCAATCAACTCTTGATTTTAAAGCACGAAAGTTATTTTGATAAGGTGGACAATCCATCGGATGGTGCTTATTATATTGAAAGTTTGACCGAACAGTTATCTGAAAAAGCTTTAACGTTGTTTAAGGATATCGAGGCAAATGGTGGCTTTTTGCACCAACTTAAAGAAGGTATTATTCAGAAGAAGTTGAAGGAAAGTGCTGCCAAGGAACAGGAACAGTTCAACAATGGCCAATTGGTGTTATTGGGAACCAACAAACATCCTAACAAGCAAGACCGAATGAAAGATGAGATGGAACTGTATCCATTCGTTAAAACAAATCCAGTCAAAACGTTAATAGAACCAATCATTGAAAAACGTTTGGCTGAAAGTGTTGAGCAGCAAAGACTAAATGATGAATAAATCTAGAATCATCATATCAAGTTTTATACTATTTGCCTGTTTTTTCACAGTATCTTGCCTAAATACCATCGTTGAAGTTAAAAACTGGATGGAAGCAACCTCTGTTGAAGAAATTGAAGGCAATTACCATTATCTGGAAAATGATGGCATCAAAATTTACTTACCTGAAGTATTTGAACGGTATTCTTCTGTTGGCTATCAGCAATTGCTTGATTCTTTTGGTACAAAAAAAGAAGTTGAGTTTGAGAAGAAACGGTTGAAGGCATTGAGGGATATTGAAGGTAGTTTCTACATTTATTTTGACAAAGAAACAGGCGCCACCTACACCATCAATACGTTGCCATACACGCCGTTGAGAAGAGAAGATGCCCAGTATTTATTAAGTATGATCAATGCGTCCTATAAGCGTAGTTCTCATGATAGTGATTTATCCTATACCAAATTGACAGCGAAGTACAATGACTCTGGTAGTCAAAATATTTTTAGGAGTATATATCGCATTGACAACCAAAAGACTAATATTCAAGTATTTAATTCAAGCTATATCATTTCGTCAAAAAGCAAAACAGTCTGGATACAAATCACCACCCCTTTTGAAGTAGATTTTGATATGTTCATTCAAAAAATGATACTCTAATGTCAAGAAAAAACCTCCAACATATTACTTTAAACAATCAGCAATCAAGCGCAAAAAGCCAAGACACTGAAGTTTTCAAGACTGCTGAAGGTATCGATGTCAAATCTACCTATTCCAAAAATGATCTGAAGGATATTGAACACTTAAATTTCATCGCTGGAATTGCTCCCAACCTTCGCGGACCTTACTCCACGATGTACGTTCGTAGGCCTTGGACCATTCGTCAGTATGCAGGTTTTTCTACGGCTGAAGAGAGCAACGCTTTTTACAGAAGAAATCTGGCAGCAGGTCAAAAAGGCCTGTCGGTAGCCTTTGATTTGGCGACACATCGAGGTTACGATTCTGACCATGAACGTGTTGTTGGTGATGTTGGCAAGGCAGGCGTTGCCATTGATAGTGTGGAGGACATGAAAATTCTTTTTGACCAAATTCCTTTGGATCAAATGAGTGTCTCTATGACTATGAACGGAGCTGTGCTGCCTATTATGGCGTTTTACATAGTAGCTGCTGAAGAGCAAGGAGTTCAACCAAAACAGCTGTCTGGAACCATTCAAAATGATATTTTGAAGGAATTTATGGTTAGGAATACCTACATCTACCCTCCTACACCATCTATGAAGATTATTTCTGACATTTTTGAATATACAAGCAGGCATATGCCAAAATTTAACAGTATTAGTATTTCGGGCTACCATATGCAAGAAGCGGGTGCCACTTGCGATATTGAGTTGGCATACACCTTGGCTGACGGATTGGAATATATACGAAAAGGACTTGATGCAGGTATGGACATTGATACGTTTGCACCTCGTCTGTCCTTCTTTTGGGCTATTGGTATGAATCATTTTATGGAAATCGCAAAGATGCGTGCTGCTAGAATGCTCTGGGCAAAATTGGTCAAACAATTCAATCCTAAAGATGAAAAATCACTTTCTTTAAGAACTCATTGTCAAACCTCTGGATGGAGCCTTACGGAGCAAGATCCTTTCAACAATGTGGCTCGTACCACTATAGAAGCGGCTGCAGCTGCTTTTGGAGGCACACAGAGTTTGCACACCAATGCTTTGGATGAAGCTATTGCTTTACCAACGGATTTTTCAGCAAGAATTGCCCGCAACACGCAAATATTCTTGCAAGAGGAAACACATATTACAAAAACGGTTGATCCATGGGCAGGAAGTTATTATGTAGAAAAGTTAACCTATGACATTTCCCAAAAGGCTTGGGAATTGATTGAGGAAGTAGAGGAATTAGGTGGTATGACGAAAGCTATTGAAGCAGGTATTCCTAAATTACGAATAGAGGAAGCTGCCGCGCGCAAACAGGCTCGTATCGATTCTGGTCAAGATATCATTGTGGGCGTCAACAAATATCGATTGGCACAAGAAGATCCGATTTCAACCCTTGAGGTGGACAACCAAACGGTTAGAAATGCACAAATAGAGTGTCTTAATCGTATCAAATCAGAACGAAATACAGAAAAGGTCACTAATACGCTTTCAAAATTAACGGAAGTTGCTCGTACAGGTGAAGGGAATTTGTTAGCTTTAGCTGTAGAAGCTGCCCGAGAAAGAGGCACATTGGGTGAAATCAGTGATGCGCTCGAAGTAGCTTTCGGACGTTATAAAGCACAAATTAAATCATTTTCAGGCGTGTATAGTAAAGAGATTAAAAACGATAGTTCGTTTCAAAAAGCCAGGGAATTGGCAGATAAATTTGCCGAACAGGAAGGACGTCGTCCTCGCATTATGATTGCCAAAATGGGACAAGATGGGCACGACAGAGGAGCCAAAGTAGTCGCTACTGGATACGCTGATGTGGGTTTTGATGTGGACATTGGACCGTTATTCCAAACACCTAAAGAAGCGGCAAAACAAGCAGTAGAGAATGATGTGCATATTCTAGGCGTATCATCTTTAGCCGCTGGACATAAAACATTGGTTCCTCAAGTCATTGAAGAGCTTAAAAGCTATGGTAGAGATGACATAATGGTTATTGTTGGAGGGGTTATTCCCAAGCAGGATTACCAATATCTATTTGATGCTGGAGCCATTGCTGTCTTTGGTCCAGGCACCAAAATCAGTGATGCCGCCATTCAGATTTTGGAAATTTTGGTGGATTGAAATTGAAATCAATTAACATCTTCGATTTAAAAAGATTGAATTATATAAGACCCAAGATGTCTTCATACGTAAAGCAAAAGGCTATCACCCTAATTGATAGCCTTTTTTATTGATTATATAGCAGTGTCATTTGCATAACTTGCAAATCCCAACCATTTATACGTAAAACAATTTTGAATGGTTTTATTTTTTCAACAAAATCTATATTAAATTTATAACTTTCTACCAAACGCAAATTTAAACCATGGACGAGAACATTGAAAACTATCATCAGTCACTTGTCTCCAAAGATGACAAGACTATTTGCGAACTTCTATACCTTGAAATTTGCAAAGGACTACCCGAAGCGGAGCATAAAATATGGCATGGACATCCTGTTTGGTTTTTGGATGGCAATCCCATAGTAGGCTATAGTAAGCAAAAAGCAGGCTTGCGATTAATGTTTTGGAGTGGTGCAGATTTTGAGGAACCTACACTTCATAAACGTGGAGAAAAGTTTAAGGATGCTTCCATATTTTACACATCGGTTGCAGAAATTTATACTGAAGACCTTCAACGTTGGCTTCAAAAGTCGAAAGACATTCAATGGGACTATAAGAATATCGTAAAACGTAAAGGCAAATTGATCCGGTTAAAATAAATGTACTATATACATTAAAAAAATCATTAACCTTCAATATTCACTTTATCGAACAAATGTAACCTAAAAACATTTTTTTTGTAAAAATTTACTTAATGTTTAGGATAGCTTATGCCTATGTTTTATTTTAGGCTTCCCTTATTTACCTTTACCCTAACTTTCTATATAGTGTTATTGTATTTGCTTGTGACATTAAAATGCAATAAATGGTGTAGTTAAAGGAACCTATTCTTGTTGCTCCAATGTATTTTTGCATTAACAGAAAGACGTGTGGATTTAACACAATCCGTAACATTATGCTAACCATGCGTCGTATAGACAACCCATAGAGCTTCTCTTTGGGTTGTTGCTTTTTTATTAGTGCCATTAATGTTTATTTTCTCAACTTGTGTTAGACCTATACACAAAGGTTATATCTTTGCTTTCTCCATTTTCTAACATCATATTGCAGCATGAAAAACATCAACAAAGAACTGTTTTCGTTGATATTGATTGTGACCTCTGGCATCCTTATTTTGGGGCTTGCAGTGGGTATTGTGTATTGTGTAGATTCATTGTTGGAAATGCGTTTTGGCGTTTGGTATCTTGCCTTTTATCTATTTCTCTGTATTACTCTTTATGTTTTGGGACGTCGCTACAAGAGTGATTTGGCCACCAAAATACATCGTATTGCTGTGTTGCCATTTACATTGTTTCTAGGCTTTCTTTCGGTAGCCATGCCCTATTTTGTGCTTCAGATTCATCTGTTTGTGTACTTATTCTTTTCTTCCATAGTGCCAATTTTGTTATACCGATTGGACCGATTTACAGGGCTATTGGATTTAAAAATAACCACACACATTTATCTCATTGTCACATTTAGTGTTATTACAGCAACCTTGATGAACAAGCAAATGAAAGAATTAACGTACCGTTTTTCACCGATGCAGCTATATAGCAATCATATTTCCAATCGTTTTGAGTTTCATCATTTGACCGATTATTTCTTGTCAGAACACACCATAAAATTCGTCATCTATTTTTCATATTTTATTTATTTATTAATTTTCAATCTATTTACATTTGAAGAGCATACCCTCTACTCTAGCCCTTTGATGGACCGAGCCGTTTTGCAATCATTCATTACGTTTCTTGCCTTGGAGCGATTGCTATCGAACTTAAAGGAGTTGGATTTTAAACCTTCAGAAATGTTGAAGCTATTATTAACCTCGATAAGTGGAAATGACAACGAAAGAGCTTCAAAAGATGAAGACAAGAATTTTAAACCATAATTAATTATCTAGTATTTTAGACGCTATTGATTTGAAATTCAAAACCATAACACTTTTATATTTATTCAGATGAGAAATAAATCGCACTTTTATCTTTTTGTAATCCTGTTGCTTTCTTTTGTAAGTTGCAAAGATGAGCCTAAAGCACCAGAAGATGAATACAAACCACGCACAGCCGTGGAAATGGTGACCAATTATGGCACTATGGTGTTCGAGCTTTATGATGAAACGCCTTTGCACAGAGATAATTTTATCAAATTGGTCAACGAAAAAGCATATGACAGTTTGTTGTTCCATAGAGTAATCGAAGGATTTATGATTCAAGGTGGCGACCCAGAAAGTAAAAATGCACCTTCCGATTCATTATTGGGAAATGGTGATTTAGGCTATACGGTAAAGGCAGAATTCCATCCTAATTTGTTTCATCAAAAGGGTGCTTTGGCCACTGCTAGAGAAGACAACAGAGATAGAGGCTCAAGTGCCATTCAGTTCTATGTTGTACAAGGCAAGGTTTATAACGACAGCCTCTTGGACAAGGCAGAACAAACTATCAATGAACGCTTGGCAAGATATTATGTTATTAACGACGAACGCTATAAATCGCTTTGGGATTCTCTGCAGAAAGCTATTAAAGACGAGAATGAAGTTGTTTATGAACGTTATAATGATCGATTGGATTCGATCGTAAAAACATACAAGAGTGTTCAAACTTACAAGATACCAGAAACACAACGAATGGTTTACAAAACTCAAGGTGGCACACCTACATTAGACCAAAACTATACTGTATTTGGACAAGTAATCAAAGGTATTAAAGTGGTAGACTCGATAGCTGCCGTCAAGACCGATGCCAATGACAGGCCTATCCAAAACGTCAGGATTCTTTCGGTTAGATTACTTGACAGAGAATAGCCTTCTCATTTCAAATTATAAAAAAACCCATCAGCACAAAACTGATGAGTTTTTCAATCTATCTCGAGACTTTATCAATCTACTTTTTCGCTCTTGTTTTTAATTTCTGGGTTTTCGAAATCTCCACCATTCACCACAGACCATTTATCAAATTCCTTGAAATACTGCTTGATGACTTTGTTTACATCATCCACAGTCAAAGCTTTAACTTTTGCCTCGATGTCTTTTTGGAAGTTCATATCTCTGTCATAGTACATATTGTTTCCCACAGTAGTTGCCAACTCATTGTCTTTAGCACGAGAGACATTTTGTTCTTGTACCCAACCATTTACCACGTTGGTCAACTCCTCCTGTGTAATACCGTCTTTTATGAAACGAGCGATTTCCTCTCTAAATCCTTGCTGAACTTTAGCAGCATTTTCCGGATTATAAATTGCATATACATACATTGAAGAATTCTTGTCCTTCGGATCACCATCCACACCTACGTTACCACCAGCACCATAGCTGACACCATCTTGCTGACGTAGACGAGTGGCGATACGCGAGTTCAAGAAACCACCACCAAAAATTTCACCAGCCACCTGAAGCGCTGCGTAATCGTCATCGTATTGACTAGCTTCAAATGACAAAATTCCAAGTGTAAACGCATTCTTTTTGTCTGGTGTCAAGATTTGTTCATTAGCTGGTTTATTAGCTTTATATGGATTAGCAATTTCTGTATATGGCTTATTATTTTTAAAACTACCATATTCCTTTTCGAAATAATCTTTCAATTTTTGCTCATCCAAGTTACCAATAGCAACAACAGATGCGTTATCGGAAATACCATAAAAATCTTTGTAATATGCCTTAACAGCATCAACAGTAACGGCTTTGATGGCTGCCACTTCTTCATCATAAGTCATTGTATAATTTGGATGACCTTTAGGGAAATTATTGTTCAACAATCCTATTTGACGAGACACCACAGACTGTGGCTCATTTTTGCTTTCTTCCAAGCTTGCCAAATCTTGTGTTTTCAATTTTTCAAGTTCAGTGGCATCAAATGTTGGATTTTTTAGCATATCTGTCATTAATGCTAACGTTGCCATTAAGTCGTCTTCAGTACTAGTAACATAGGCGTAGACACGACCATTGTTTCCGCTAAAATATACAGATGATTTTAAGGCGCTTAACTTGTCTTCTATATCTTGTCTTGAGTTTGTTTTTGTACCCTTGTTCAACATTCTAGCCGTGTAGTTTGCCAAGCGACCTTTATTCATCAATTGGTCAACATTACCAGTTCTCATTGTGAAGTTCACTCTAACTGTTTTTCCACGATTATCTTTATTGATGAAACCATATTCAATATTACTTTTGCTCAAGGTTCCCGTTTGTAATCTATTTTGAATGTTCTCATAAGATACGTCAAATACCTCACCAGCATCCAACGCCTCTTTACCCTTATAGTTAGCCACCAAATCACCAATATTTTCAGTATGCTCTATCTCCACACGAATAGGTTTCTTACTTGGTACGAAATTGCCAACTGTCCTATTGGTATTGATTAAATATCGTTGAATGGCTGCATTGACTTTATCGGCAGTCATGTTTTCAATTCTGTCTCGGAAAATAAAAGCCAATCTCCAATCGCCTGCACCAATAAATTCGCTCATATAAGTTCCCAAATATGAGGAATTTCTAAAAATTTGATCTATCTGTTTGCCAATATTCGCTTTTGCACGATTCACTTCTTCAGCAGTTACAGGATTTTTGGCCAAACCATCCAACGTTCCCAATAAGGTCTTTTCAGCTTCTGCCAATGACTTATCAGATGGAACATCTACATTGATGTAGAAAAAAGAAGGTTCTTTAGTAAATGGGGTAAAGGACCAGATACCAGAAGATTTTTTACCATCCACTAATGCTTTGTACAATCTTCCAGAGGGTTCATTGGTCAAAATTTCTTCGGCAATAGCAAGAGCCGCTGCGTCTTCGTGCGAACCTGCTGGAGTATGGTATAATGCTGATACAATTTGCAAATCGCCTACTCTGCTCAACGATACCCTCTTTTCACCATCTTGGGCAGGCTCAATGGTAGGAATATCTCTTAATGGAGTATCAGGATTTTTGATGCCAGAGAACTTCTTTTCAATGAGCTCTAGGGTTTTGTCTTTGTCAAACTTACCTGTCACCATCAAGATAGCATTGTCTGGTCTGTAATATTTTTTATAAAACGCTTGAAGATTTTCGATTGGAACACGCTCGATATCCGAACGATTACCAATGGTTGAATTTCCGTAATTGTGCCATAAATAGGCAGAGCTAATCACTTTTTCCATCAACACACCTGTCGGAGAGTTTTCACCACTTTCAAACTCGTTGCGTACAACCGAAAATTCAGACTCCAAATCTTTTTTGGCAATGTAAGAGTTGACCATACGGTCCGCCTCCAGGTCCAAAGCCCACTCTAGATTTTCATCTGTAGCATTAAAAGTTTCGAAATAATTGGTTCGGTCGTACCAAGTGGTACCATTCGGTCTTGCTCCGTGAGAAGATAACTCTTCAGGAATATTAGGATGGTTAGGCGTACCTTTGAACACCATATGCTCAAGCAAGTGAGCCATCCCCTTTTCTCCATAACCTTCGTGACGAGAACCTACCATATAGGTAATGTTTACAGTTATGGTTTGTGCTGAATTGTCTGGAAACAATAAAATTTTGAGTCCATTTTTTAAGGAATATTCAGTGATTCCTTCTACACTTGCTCCTTGAGTTACTTGCGCATCTGTATTGAAATTTACAGCCACCAAGAACAAAAGAGAAAATACTAGTTTTACTGATTGATTAATTTTTCTCATAAATTCATATTTAATTGATTGCCAATAAAGATAAGCTTTCATAAATAGAAGAATAAAGAGTTTTAAACAATTTTTAACGGAAATTTAAGTAAAAAGACACCTGTTTGATGCAATGAATATTGACTGACTGCTTTCATATGAGTTACGACTACCTCTATTTAAGATATTTTTACCTATTAAAATTCGGTACTTTTATAATATCAAATTTTGACTTAACTGATTCTTATTCAATCTAAAATCAAAAATTATGAAAAATTCAATTATTCTGTTTTCACTTCTAACCATCTTTATAGGATGTAAAAACAACGAAAAACAGCAAGATGAAAACCTGGCACAACCTAATTCCGAAGAAACCAATAAAGAAAAGGAATCTGATGCAATGAATAAACTGGAAGTAGGTTGCTATGTTTACAAGGCTGATGGTACCGAGGTAAAAATGGAAGTCACGAACATAAGTAATGGTAATGTTAGGGCGAATCTTTACTACAGTTATGCCGAAAAAGATAAAAACGAAGGTACATTACTTGGCAAAATAAATGGAGACAAACTTTTTGGACAGTATACATTTATGTCTGAAGGTGTTGAAAGCGTTAGAGATGTGGCATTTAAAATTGAAAAAGACCAAATTGTCGAGGGTTTTGGTGATGTAGATGAAGGTGGTACTCGATTTAAGGATACAACGAACCTGTCTTACAACACCACAACACCTTGGAAAAAAGCTGTCTGCGATTGAAACCCTTACATTTATAACCTCCTGATAATCTTGTTATTTTTTAAGTTTGTTAAGGAAAAATATGACATTTTTAACTTGTTGTGACTATTTAATTGTCTATTTTTAGCAAAACAGTCATTTCTAACTTAAAAACTCAAAAAAACATGATTTCAAATCCCTTAAAATCAACATTGAGCCTATCTGTGGCTTTCATGTTGGTTAGTTTTATTGGTTTTAGCCAGAAAACCAAGAGCGTTAAGACAGCATCCACTACTGTTGCCGCTGAAAATATTCCGTTTAATCCTGATGTTAAAATGGGAAAATTAAAAAACGGTATCACTTATTACATTCAAAACAACGGCAAACCTGAAAACAAAGTAGAGTTACGTTTGGTAGTAAATGCAGGTTCCATTCTTGAAGATGATGACCAGCAAGGCTTGGCTCATTTTATGGAGCACATGAACTTCAACGGCACCAAAAATTTCAAGAAAAATGAATTGGTCGATTATCTTCAAAGCATTGGTGTCAAGTTTGGAGCACATTTAAATGCCTATACCAGTTTTGATGAAACAGTGTATATTTTACCAATTCCAAGTGACGATCCTGAAAAACTTGAAAAAGGTTTTCAAATTATCGAAGATTGGGCGCACAATGCGTTGTTAACAGATGAAGATATTGATAACGAGCGTGGCGTAGTTTTAGAAGAATATAGATTAGGAAAAGGAGCAGATGAACGTATGCGTCAAAATTACTTACCGAAAGTATTGTATGGCTCTAAATATGCTGACCGTTTGCCAATTGGAAAAAAAGAGGTACTCGAAGGTTTCAAATATGAAAGTCTTAAACGTTTTTACAAAGATTGGTATCGTCCGGATTTAATGGCTGTGATGGCTGTAGGCGACATTGATGTAGCAACATTGGAAGCTAAAATCAAAGCTCATTTTGAGAAGATTCCAGCTGTCAAAAATCCAAGACCAAGACCTGTTTTTGACATGCCTAATCACAATGAAACCTTTGTTGCCATTGAATCTGACAAAGAAGCATCTTTTGCACAAGTTCAGGTGCTATTCAAAGATAAAGAAGATGCAAAACCCGAAGTAACCTTAAAAGACTACAGACAATCTATGGTTGAGTCTTTGTTTTCTCAAATGATCAATAACCGATTGGACGAATTGCGCAACAGCGCCAATCCTCCTTTTGTTTATGGGTTCAGCTATCATGGTGGCACCTATGCTCGTAGCAAAGAAGCTTATCAATCTTTTGCTATGACCAGTGAAAGTGGTCAGCTCAACGCATTGAAAACCTTATTTGAAGAAAATGAGCGCGTGCGCAAGTTTGGCTTCTATCAAGGTGAATTCGAGCGTGCCAAAAAAGACATCCTAGCTAATTACGAAAAAGCTTATAAAGACAAAGATAAAACGGAATCCAACAGAATTATCGGCGAATTTGTAAGTCATTATTTGGAGCAAGTACCAATGCCTGGTATAGAGTGGGAATACAATTTTCAAAGAGAAAACATGCCAGGAATTACCTTGGATGAAGTTAATGCATTGATAAAAGATTACATAAAAGAGGATAATCGTGTAGTCGTGTTAACAGGACCTGAAAAAGAAGGACTTGCCAAAGTTACCGAAGCTGAAGTAAGAAGTCTTTTGGAAAGTGTTAAGAATACCGAACTTCAACCATATGAAGATAAAGCCGTCGCGTCATCGCTAATTACAGACTTGCCTGCGAAAGGAAGCATTGTAGACTATAAAACCGACGAAAAGCTTGGCACCACAACATTGACATTAAGCAATGGAGCCACTGTGACCTACAAAGTAACCGACTTTAAAAATGATGAAATACTATTTGATGCGTTCAGTTATGGAGGAAATTCGCTGTATTCAGTTGATGATTACAGAGCTACAGCATATGCCAATGGTGGACTTGCTGAAGCTGGTGTGAATGGAATAGGTAAAATCGAGTTGAATAAAGTATTGTCTGGTAAAATTGTAAATGTAAGACCAAGTATCAGTACTTATAGTGAAGGTATCTCTGGTAACGCCTCGCCAAAAGACTTGGAGGAATTGTTTCAATTGACACACTTGTACTTCACAGCTTTGAACAAAGATGAAGAAGCGTATAAATCATACATCGAAAAGCAAAAAGCGTTTATGGGCAACTTGCTTTCCAATCCTCAAACATTCTTTTCTGTAGAAATGGGCAAGTTTATGTATGGTGACAGTCCTAGATATATGGGCTTCCCTACTCCAGAAGAAATGGATAAAGCAGATTATAATTTGGCATACGAAAAATACAAAGAGCGTTTTGCTGATGCAGGCGATTTCAAATTTTATTTTGTAGGTAATATCGATGAGAAAAAACTCGTGGAATTCAGCGAAAAATATTTGGCCAATTTACCATCGACCAATTCTAAAGAGTCTTATAAAGTGGACGATTTCAGACCATTGACAGGTCAACATGAAAAAATAGTTGAAATAGGTAAAGATGAGAAAAGTATGGTCAGAATCACTTTCCACGGACCTACAGAATACAACGAAAAGGAAGACCACGAATTGAAAAGTTTGGGAGAAGTTTTATCTATCAAACTCATAGAAAAATTACGTGAAGAAGAAGGTGGCGTGTATGGTGCTGGCGCAAGTGGAAACATCAATAAAATGCCGTATGGTTGGTACACTTTCACCATCAGTTTTCCTTGTGGTCCAGAAAATGTTGAAAAGTTAAAAGCTGCTGCACTTGCCGAAGTTGATAAATTGGTAAAAGAAGGTCCAACGGAAAAAGACCTTGCTAAAGTTAAAGAATCTCAAATTTTAGATTACAAAGAAGATTTAAAGGAAAATCGTTTTTGGTTGAGCACGTTGAAAAATGCTGATTATCAAGATATGGATGCCACTAAAGTTTTTGACTTTGAAAAAAATGTCAATAGCATGACTGTTGAAGGACTTCAAAAGGTTGCCAAAAAATATTTAACCAATGGTTACATTGTAGGTATTCAATTGCCTGAAAAACAATAACCATATCATTTCTTAATATAAAACAGTGTCTGGTTAAGGCACTGTTTTTTTATTTTGTTACATATGCATCGTCATCACCTATTTTTTATATCGCATTTCAACCTGATTTGTTAACAAGTAACATTTTTTAAACTCACAAATAATCGTACTTTTACGGTCGTAAAAAACCAAACTATTTAATGGGTAAAATCATTGCAATCGCAAATCAAAAAGGAGGTGTAGGAAAGACTACTACATCTGTAAACCTTGCTGCTTCCTTGGGTGTTTTAGAGAAAAAAGTATTGCTTATTGATGCTGATCCTCAAGCTAACGCTTCTTCCGGATTGGGTATAGATGTTGAAAATGTAGAATTGGGCTCTTACCAATTGATTGAACATTCTGCATCAGCAGAAGAATGCATTCAAAAAACCAATGCACCGAATGTCGACATCATTCCTGCACATATTGATTTAGTAGCTATTGAGATTGAATTGGTAGATAAAGAAGAACGAGAATATATGCTTAAAAAAGCAATGGAACACTTGAAATCTTCTTATGATTTTATTCTTATCGATTGCGCACCTTCATTGGGTTTATTGACCTTGAATGCTTTGACAGCTGCCGATTCTGTGATTATTCCTATTCAATGTGAGTATTTTGCGCTTGAAGGTCTTGGAAAGTTGCTTAATACCGTCAAAAGTGTACAACGCATTCACAATTCAAATTTGGATATAGAAGGAATGTTACTGACGATGTATGATTCGCGTTTAAGACTTTCCAACCAAGTTGTTGAAGAAGTCCAAAAACACTTCAGTGATATGGTTTTTGAAACAATCATTCAGCGAAATGTGCGTTTAAGTGAAGCACCAAGTTATGGAGAAAGTATCATCAATTATGATGTAAGCAGCAAAGGTGCTTCAAATTACTTAAATTTAGCAAAGGAAATTATCAAAAAACAGGCGAACTAATGGCGAAGGCAACACAAAAGCAGGCACTTGGAAGAGGACTGTCGGCTCTTTTAAAGGACCCATCCAATGATATAAAATCTGTTCAAGACAAAAACGCCGACAAGGTTATTGGCAATATCGTGGAATTGGAATTGGGAGCCATCGAAATCAATCCATTTCAGCCTCGTACCAATTTTAATGAAGAAACCTTGCGAGAATTGGCATCTTCCATTAAAGAATTGGGTGTTATTCAGCCTATTACTGTAAGAAAATTAGATTTCAATAAATACCAATTGGTTTCTGGAGAACGCCGTTTTAGAGCTTCAAAATTAATTGGCCTTGAAACCATTCCTGCATACATCAGAATCGCAAACGACCAGGAGTCTCTTGAAATGGCATTGGTTGAAAACATTCAGCGCCAGGATTTAGACCCAATTGAGATTGCACTTTCGTATCAACGTCTGATTGATGAGATCAACCTTACCCAAGAACAAATGAGTGAGCGCGTGGGCAAAAAACGCTCCACCATTTCCAATTATCTGCGATTGCTAAAATTGGACCCAATCATCCAAACAGGAATGAGAGATGGATTTATCTCAATGGGACACGGTCGTGCGATTATCAATATTGAAGACCAAAGCAGTCAATTGGATATTTATGAAAAAATTATCACTAACCAATTATCGGTAAGAGACACGGAGGCTTTGGTGAAAAATTATCACGCTACGAGCAAAGTTAGTGTTGAACTTAAAGCTGAACCTTCTGAAAAAGAAGAGTTGCCTAAATACATTAAAAAGGGCATTAAAGAATTTTCTGAATACTTTGGACACAAAATCAACGTTAAAGTCGGTAAGAATGGCAAAGGAAGCATAACCATTCCTTTTCATTCGGAAGAAGATTTTAATCGTATTAAAAAATTAGTTCAAAGTGCTAAATAGATTTGTCCATAGCATCTTTTTTTGTCTCATCACTTTTTTCAGCTTTTCGCAAGTTGAAAATGATAGTATTCCCAATGCTATGCCTGAAGAATTGGTGGTTACAGAAGATATTGTAAGAGAACCACTGGATGTTCTTTCTCCTTCTAAAGCTGCCTTTTATTCCGCCATACTGCCTGGATTAGGGCAAGCTTACAACAAAAAATATTGGAAAATACCTATTGCTGTTGGAGGAATTGCTACTGGCATTTATTTTTATAAAAGAAACGACAAACAATACAATCGTTACAGAGATGCCTACAAGCGAAGGTTGGCAGGATATACAGACGATGAATTCTACGGTCGGGTCACAACTGATGGACTTCAACGAGCCCAGAAGACTTTAAAACAGAATAAAGAATTATCGTTACTAATCACATTTGGTATTTACGCCTTGAATATAATTGATGCCAATGTAGATGCACATTTGTTGCAATATAACGTAGATGAGAACTTGGCTCTCAAACCTCATTTTCAATACAACGAGCAAGAAAATGCAACAGATTTGGGCCTTACCTTAAATTTTAAATTTTAGCCAGTGAATATCGCCTTACTTGGATATGGTAAGATGGGACAGGCCATCGAAAAGATAGCTATTCAAAGAGGACACACCATTGTCTTAAAAACCACAAGCAAAGACAAAAACTATAACCTTTCTAATGTGGATGTTGCCATAGATTTTAGTGTGCCGACATCAGCCGTTGAAAATATTTCTCAATGTTTGAAACAAGATGTACCTGTCATTTCAGGAACAACTGGTTGGCTGGAACACTACGATTCCATTGTTGAATTATGCAAAAAGCAACAAGGAACATTTTTGTATGCTTCGAATTTCAGTCTTGGCGTGAACATCTTCTTTGAATTGAATAAAACACTTGCAAAATTGATGAACCGATTGCCAGAATATACTGCGAGTATTGAAGAAATTCATCATACACAAAAACTGGACGCTCCTAGCGGAACTGCAATTTCCGTTGCCAAGGATATCATCAACAATTCTGATTATAATTCTTGGACACTGGACAAACCGAATGAGAAAGAGCTGGGAATTGTTGCAAAACGCATCGAGAACGTTCCCGGAACTCACGAAATCTCTTATGATTCCACCATAGACAGCATACAAATTAAACATACTGCTCATAGCAGAGAAGGTTTTGCACTTGGCGCTGTCATTGCTGCCGAATGGATTTTCGGTAAAAAGGGTATTTTTACAATGAAAGATGTGTTAAACATTGGTTAACTTATCGATGGATTTCAATCTTCAATTTCAGAATTACAATATATTTGTCAGGTTTCGACCTTTTGGAATGAGTGTTTTGCACTATATTTCAACCAACTAATCAACATAAACTAAACACTATACGATGACACTTACACAATGGTTACTATTTTTCTTGGTAGTTCAGGTTCTTCACGGACTAGGCACTTGGAAACTTTATCAAAAAGCCGGAAGACAGGCTTGGGAAGCATTTGTGCCAGTTTATAATGCTGTGGTTCTAATGAAAATCATCAATCGACCTTGGTGGTGGACCGTTTTGCTTTTTGTGCCAATCGTTAACTTGATTATGTTTCCTGTGGTTTGGGTCGAAACAGCTCGTAGTTTTGGCAGAAACTCTGGATTAGATACACTTTTGGCTGTAGTAACACTTGGCTTTTACATCTATTATATCAACTATGCTTTGGATGTGCATCATATCAAAGATAGAAGTCTTCATCCTAAATCAGCCGCTGGTGATTGGGTAAGTTCCATTTTGTTTGCAATTGTGGCTGCAACTATTGTTCACACCTATTTTATTCAGCCATTTACCATTCCTACATCATCATTGGAAAAAACATTATTGGTTGGTGACTTTTTGTTTGTGAGCAAAATGCATTATGGAGCAAGGTTACCGATGACGACTGTTGCAGCGCCAATGGTTCACGACACCATTCCTGTAGCGAAAGTAAAATCATATCTACCTTATCCGCAATTGCCGTATATGAGGCTTCCTGGTTTTCAAAAAATAAAACAAAACGACATCGTAGTTTTCAACTGGCCTGTTGATACTATGTTAGATATGTATCATACCGACAAATATTATTACAAACCAATTGACAAGAAAACAAACTATGTCAAACGCTGCGTTGGTCTTCCTGGCGATTCGCTATCGATTAAAGATGGTTATGTCTACATCAATGGGAAGAAGAATGTGTTGCCAGATAGATCAAAAATTCAATTTTCATATGACATACAGTTTAAAGGTATCTCCACGAATGAACAGGCTTATGATTTGTTGAATAGATACGATATTACGGATGGAATGGGATTAGACCCTGAAACTCAAAAGTTATTCGTGTTTGCTGCTTCAGATGAAGCCGTTAGCCGTTTGAAAAACCATCCAAATGTAGAGAGCATCACAGTGAGAAAAGACTCTTTGGGTGAGGCAAATTCACAGATATTCCCGAAAGATCCTGGTTATTCTTGGAACAACGATTTCTTTGGACCATTATACATTCCTAAAGCTGGTGCCACCATCAACTTAACCCCTGAAGTGTTGCCGTTATATAAACGCGCCATCACTGAATATGAAGGTCATGAACTTTCGGTCAATGGCAATCAAATCAGCATTGATGGAAAAGTAGCAACGACTTTTACCTTTACAAAAGATTATTATTGGATGATGGGTGACAATCGTCACAACTCGCAAGACTCTAGATATTGGGGATTTGTACCTTTTGACCACGTGGTCGGTAAGCCTGTGTTTATCTGGATGAGTTGGGCAAATGGAAAACCACGTTGGGAACGATTCTTCACTACTGTTGGAGGTAGCGGAAAACCAGTTTCTTATCTGATTCCTGCTGTGATTGTTGGGTTTTTATTATTTGGATGGAGTACATACAGAAAGAAGCGTAAAAAAGCTTAAAATTATGGATGATTCTTTATTAGGAAGTCTTTTGACTGCTTTGGAATTTTCACCCGAAAATGTTCCATTGAGATTGCAGATCGCAAAGTTATATATGAATAATTTAAACTTTACAGAAGCTGAAAAACACTTAATCAAGGTAATTGAAAAAGACGATAGTAATCAGAACAAATATCTTCTCGCAAAATGCTATTTTGAGCAATCGAAATTTAACCTAACAGAAGTAATTCTTGAAGAACTAGTTGAAAAAACTCAAGACATTTTATATATGGAACTATATTGTTCTTGTTTATTGAAGCTAAACCAAAATTCCCAAGCATTGGAAATTTACAAATCGATTCTTGAAAAAGACAGCAATTATTTGAATCCTGAATTTGACACTACATTCAAAGTACCTCTTACAAACAAGCAACCAGATTATGATGAAGATGTTCAGGGTTTTTTGAAAAAACCAAATATCAATTTTTCAGATGTTGGAGGTATGGAAAAAATAAAAGAAGAAATTGATTTAAAAATCATAAAACCATTAACTCACAAAGATTTATACAAGGCTTACGGTAAAAAAATTGGTGGAGGTATACTTTTATATGGACCACCAGGCTGTGGTAAAACCCATATTGCTCGAGCAACTGCTGGCGAAATCAATGCAAACTTTATTAATGTCGGTATCAATGATATACTGGATATGTGGCTTGGCAATTCTGAAAAAAATTTACACGAAATATTCGAAACCGCCAGAAAGAATAAACCATGTGTTATTTTCATAGACGAAATAGACGCTTTAGGCGCCAATAGAAACGACATCAATAAAACTGCTGGTCGAACCGTCATAAATCAGTTTTTATCGGAATTAGATGGTATTGATTCTGACAATGACGGTATTCTAGTTTTGGGCGCAACTAACGCGCCTTGGTTTATTGATCCGGCTTTTAGACGACCTGGACGCTTTGACAGAATTATTTTCGTATCACCCCCAGATGAAGAGGCGAGAAAATCAATTTTCCAAATACAGCTAAAGGAAAAACCTATTCATGATATTGATCTAAAAACATTGGCAAAAAAGACAAATGATTATTCTGGTGCTGATATTAAGGCAAGTATAGATTTGGCTATTGAAGATAAACTTATGGAATCTTTCAAAGAGGGGATTCCGAAGCCGCTGACTACAAAAGATTTGATAAAATCTTTTTCAAAAATGAAGCCCTCAACAAAAGAATGGTTCAATTCTGCTAAAAACTACGCTCTTTACGCCAATGATTCAGGTCTCTATGATGATATTCTATATTATTTAAAGATTAAAAAATAATATGGAGAATTCTAACCTAGAAAGAGGAATTCAATTTTTCGAAATGGGTAGATATAAAGATTCTATCCCTTACCTGTTGGCAGCTATATCTGATGACAATGATAATTATTTAGCCAAGTATCTTTTAGCTCAATGTCATTTTCAGAATAATGATATTGATAAAGCACTTCAACAGTCAATTGACCTGCGTTCTGAGGAACCAAACCATGATGGCATATACCTCCTACTATCCCAAATATATCTTCATAAAGATAATAGCAAAGAAGCAGAATTAATGATTGATAAGGCAATTGAATTAAATCCTTATGAAGAAAATCATTTTGGACAAAAAGCATATGTCTTGATTAACAAGAAAAAATATGAACAGGCACTTGAGTATGCCAATGAAGGCCTAAAAATAGATTCCAAGTCTACCTTTTGTCTGAATGCTAGAACTACTGCCCTGACAAAACTTAATAGAAAGTCGGAAGTGAGCGAAACCATTAATTCTCTTTTACATGACAACCCTGACAATGCATACTCTCACGCCAATGCTGGCTGGAGCTATTTAGAAAATAACAATCGGAAAAAAGCATTCGAGCATTTTAAGGAAGCTCTTTCCCTAAATCCCAATCTAGATTATGCACGAAGCGGTATGTCTCAAGCGGTAAAATCAAAAAATTGGGTTTATAATCTGTATTTGAGATATGCTTTTTGGATCAGTAATAAATCGACTAAAAATCAATGGCTGGTTATTATAGGTATTTACTTGGTATATAGATTTTCATTAAAAGTACTTACAGCCAGTGGACTCACATATCTTGCGTTTCCTTTGATCATCTTATATCTTTTGTTCGCACTAGGCACATGGATTATGGATCCATTGTCAAATATGATTTTAATGTTTGACAAGTTCGGAAAATATCTCTTGGATGAACAAGAAAAACTTACGGGGCAGCTTCTTTTTGCTCTTCTATGTCTCTCTTTAATTACTTTTTTATGTTCACTTTTCATATCTGAAGACTACTTAATTCTCTTTAGTTTGACTTTTTTGGCAGTTATATTACCTTTTACCAGGGCAACTTCTACACTAATTAAAAGAAGTAGATTCTTGAATATGACTTATGGAAGTATCATGTTTATCATTTGTTTCGGCGGGTTTTTGATGGGATATCCCATGGCATCAACAGGAATTGTAGTTGGTATTATGTTCATTGCTTATACGTGGATTGGTAATTTTATTTCCAATGTATAGAGTATTAGTACACCCTACCTATTTTCCAAGTATTGCCACATTTGTAGCCATTGTCAATGCTAAAAACGTAACGTTTGAAGTCTGTGACAATTATCAAAAGCAGACCTATAGAAACCGAATGTTTATCTATGATGCCAATGGAAAGTTGCCATTGACCATACCTGTAGTGTACTCGCAAAAAAACCGACAACTTTATAAAGATATCGTCATTTCCAATGATGAGAATTGGCAAGATCTTCATTGGAAATCGATTCAATCAGCTTATAGCAGTTCTCCTTTTTTTGAATTTTACGAGTATGATTTTTTGCCTTTGTTCACTGAAAAGTACAAATACCTATTGGATTTCAATTTCAAATGTTTAGAGACAATCTATGATAGCCTGGAGCTTCCGATTGAATTTGAAACCACCAAATCTTTCGAAAAAAAACCTCAAAATTTTCAAGATTATAGATATTTGGCGGATAACCGAAAAGAGATTGTCCAGGATTTTAAACCTTACGTTCAGGTATTTGATGACAAGCACGGTTTTATTCCCAATTTGAGCATTTTGGATTTGATTTGCAATGAAGGTCCGAATGCGACACTATACTTGGAAGCACAATCGTTGTTATAATGTTTCAACCCATTGTACATTACGGAATTCATTTTGGCTTGCCTCTGGTTGTAGCCCTGCTGTTATTCAAGAGCAATTGGAAAAAGGCATATCTTATTATGATTTTGGGAATGCTCATAGATTTAGATCATCTTTTGGCAACACCTTTATTTGACCCAGAACGTTGCAGCATTAATTTTCATCCGCTACACACCTATTATGCGATGATCGTGTACGTGATTCTAACTCTTTTTAAAAAAACACGATTGATTGGCCTGGGATTATGCATTCATATCATCGCAGATATTACAGACTGCGCTATGATGTAGAGCCCATAAAACTATTTCAATTTTATTCGACTCATAATCGGGTAATGGTCAGATAGCGACACATCAAATGTCTTAAAACTATTGATCTCAAAGGCTTCATCCACCAAAATAAAATCAATTCTAACAGGAAAAAACTTAAAATCAAAGGTTCTTCCGAAACCGTTTCCTGCTTCGACAAAGGCATCCTGCAAATCACCTTTAATTTCCTTATAAACGTATGAATATGCCGTATTGTTAAAGTCTCCGCAGATAATCATTTTATACTTACATTGCTTTTTATGCATCAAAAACAATTCCGTCTGAAACTGCTGCATTGTAAACGTTTTGCTCACGCTTTTGAATAGATTTTCGGAGGTTTCCTTTACAAGAGCATCAGCATTGGCATCGATTTTCATCGACTGAAGATGTACATTATAAACTCGGATGGTATCCTTTCCTTTGACAACATCAATAAAAATCGCATTGTTATAAGATTCAGGAAATTCAATGGAACCGGAATTCACAATCGGAAACTTGGATAAAATTGCCTGTCCATTTTTCACTTTGTCACCAGCAATCTCTTCAAATTTGTGATAACCAGAAAAACTGATGTCATCATCACGTCTATATTCCTGAATACTTAAAATGTCTGGTTGTTTATCATTTATAAATTCAACAATCTGTTTGTCAATACCTTCATTCGGAATCCATTTAAAAACATTAAATAGTCGAACGTTATAGTTCATAATGGAAATATTCTCTGAATCATCCACATTTTTAGACGAAGAGAATTTATATAGTGAGGTGATGTATTTGTAGCCGATCAAAATGACAATAAGCGAAAGCAACAGTTGTTTTTTCACCTTGAGAAGCCAGTAAACTACAAACAATATATTCAAAAGAATCAAAAACGGAACCGTTAAGCTCAAAACGGATAGAAATGCAAACTTTTTAGGTTCGAAATAAGGCAGAATATAGGAAAGGAATAATAAGACCGCTGCAATGCTATTGACGAAGAATACCAATTTATCAAATAGCTTCAGGTTCTTCATAGTGTTTATTCTTTTCCTACTTTAAACAGAAATTCCTTTTCTTCTTTTGTCAAACTCTCGTAACCACTTTTACTTATTTTGTCCAGAATAAGGTCAATCTGTTTTTGCTTATTAAACTCTTTAAATTCAGTTTTAGTATGACCCACTACTGTGCTTGACTTTCCTTTATAGACTGTTTTTAGAGGTGATTGTTTCTTGAATGTAAATAAATTTTCCATCCAATCCATCAACTTTTGAAAACCTGTACCTATATCAGTTCCTTTTGCCAATTGCATCGCGTAAACATAACCAAGCAAACTACCGCCCAAATGCGCCACACTTCCACCTTGATTGGTGCTAAAAAGTCCTATAACATCAATAACTACTAAAGCAGTTCCTATATACATCAGTTTAATATTCCAAAATGCCAATCTCACTTCAGTATTCGGCATATAGGCACAAATAAAAATCAATAAAGCCCTAACGCCCGCTGAAGCTCCTACCAAGCCTATTGCGGGGTTTAAAATGCTTTTTGGAAATACATTGTAAACAAGCAAAAACGTCAAACCCCCGAAGATAATTCCCAGAAAATAAATGCTCAATGCCATTTTTGGCTTGAACAGATTCAAAACAATTCGAGAAACGAAATAGAGTACCAACAAATTGAACAAAATGTGGAAAAATCCATAATGCGCGAAACCGTAGGTGATAATGGTCCACGGTTTATAAAGAAAATCAAAAAAATCGCTCGGTAATTTTAACCAATGCAGACTGTCATCGACACCAAATACTCGATCCATTAAAAACCCAATCACAAACACCACAACATTGATTAAGATAATCAATTCAAGTGCGTTAAGACGTTTCAATTTAAATTGTATGTCTTGAGATAGACTCATTTAGTTCCAGCGATATTTATCCGATTCGTTCTTTTTCCAAAACCACATCAAAATAAATCCTGTAAGTGCACCTCCTACGTGTGCGGCAAATGCTGTATTACTAGGACTGAAAATAGATTGTCCAGTGATAGCTGAAAACAAATCCAAAGCAATAATTCCAGGAATAAAATATTTAGCTTTTATAGGTATCGGCAGAAATATCAGCATCAATTTAGATTCTGGGAAAAGCATTCCAAAAGCCACCAACACTCCCATTATAGCTCCAGAAGCACCAACCATAGTCGAATTGAATATCGGAAACATTTTTTGAAGTTCCATACGCTGCATTTCACTCACAGCTTCACTTACTTTGTTTGTGCTTAACGCCTGATGAATTTCATTTAATGACATACCTGATTCCAAAAGAGCGCCTTCTGAAGGAAGATACTTAAAATAATAAAAACCTAGCATTATCAAAGCAGCTCCTAACCCTGAAAACAGATAAAATATAATAAATTTTTTAGCACCAAAAACTTGCTCAACGGCAGTTCCAAACATCCACAATGCAAACATATTAAATAGAATATGTGTCAATCCTCCGTGCATAAACATATGAGTCACTAACTGCCAAGGTTGGAACATTTCATTTTTTGGAAAATACAGCGCAAACCATTTATAGAATAATTCACCATTGCCAATAGTCATCGTCCCAATGAACATCAAAACATTGATGATTAAAAGGTGCTTAACAGTATCCGTAATGCCTCTCATAATTGATTTTTTATCTAAATTACATAAATTTTTTATCCAATTCATCAACTGTTAAGGTGACAAATGTAGGTCGGTTGGTAGGTGATACCGAAGGTTCTTTACAGGCAAATAGGCTATTGACCAGATGTTCCTGTTCTGTATTGTTCAACGATTGACCAGTTTTTATCGCCAAACTTTTTGCCATCGACTTTGCCAATAAATCAGTAGCACTAAAATGACTATCAGGCACTTCCTGTTCGACATCGCTAATCAATTGTTCCAAAATGATGGATACTTCACTATCAGGCACATTTACGGGAACACCGATGACATCTATGCTTTCACTATTGAATTTTGAAAATACAAATCCTGTGGCTTCCAGGTCATCCTTCAATTGCTTCAAAATGGTCATTTCATTTGAAGAAAAATGAAGCTGCAACGGAAATAACAACTGCTGACTCACGGCTTCTTTCACAGTCATACTCTTCAACAAACCTTCGTACAAAATCCGTTGGTGTGCTCTATGCTGATCTATCACCAACATTCCAGATTTTACAGTGCTAATCACATATTTGTTGTGAAGTTGATAGGTTTTCTGAACTTCATCAACGCTAGAATCATCCTTAAAAATTGAACCAGTTCGTTCCTCGCTTTCAAATTCAATTTGGCTAAAATCGCTTTCAACTCGTGTTCCTTTCGATTCCAAACCGACGTACAGACTGTCCCAATTATTAGGAGTCTGCTTTCTAAAAGCTGTTATTTGCTTGCCAGAAGATTTCTGTTCCACAAAAGGATTAAAATTCCGGTCGACTTCGACTGTCGGATTCGTAATCCCTTTATCCTTGTAATCATAAGGCGTATCGAGGTTGCCATCGTATTCAAAATCCAAAACGGGCGCAATGTTGAACTGACCTAAACTATGCTTGATGGATGAACGCAAAATCGCATATAAGGTGTGTTCATCATCAAATTTTATTTCGGTTTTAGTAGGATGAATATTGATATCGATGGATTTTGGGTCCACACTCAAATGAAGAAAATAAGCTGGCTGATTGCCATCCCGCAATAGGCCTTCATAAGCCGCATTGACCGCATGGTTGAGATACGGACTCTTAATAAATCTGTCATTCACAAAAAAGAATTGCTCTGACTTTGATTTTTTTGAAAATTCAGGTTTCCCTACAAATCCAGAGATTTTTACCACTTCGGTAGCTTCCTCTACTGGCACCAATTTTTCATTGGTTTTACCACCAAAAATATTGACAATCCGTTGACGCGATTTACTCACGGGAAGATGAAACACCTCACTCCCATTGTGATACATTGAAAAAGCAATAGCAGGATGCGCCAAAGCCACACGATGAAATTCGTCAATGATATGTCGAGTTTCAACCGTATTTGATTTCAAAAAATTTCGTCTAGCAGGTATATTAAAGAATAGATTCTTAACAGAAATGGATGAGCCTTTAGGTGTTACTACAACTTCTTGGGACGTTACCTCACTTCCTTCGATGGTTATTTGTGTTCCAAGTTCGTCTTTTTCTTGTTTGGTTTTGAGTTCGACGTGAGCAATGGCAGCAATACTAGCAAGTGCTTCACCTCGAAAACCTTTGGTGTGAAGGCTAAACAAATCTTCAGCTGCTCGAATCTTTGAAGTAGCGTGGCGTTCAAAACTCAATCGTGCATCAGTAGCACTCATTCCTTTGCCATTATCAATGACCTGAATCAGAGTTTTACCAGCATCTTTAATGATTAATTTGATGACTGTAGCATCAGCATCGATAGCATTCTCCAACAATTCCTTGACCACAGAGGCAGGACGCTGAACGACTTCGCCTGCTGCAATTTGGTTGGCAACATGATCGGGTAAAAGTTGAATGATGTCAGCCATTAGCCTTTTGGAAAGAAAATTGACAAATCAAAACCGATAATCAACAGAAAAATTAAAATCAAAACACCAGCAATGATAAATATTCGACGATTGACCGTAGGATCTTGGTTTTTATAATCATCCATCGCATTGTTAAACTTCCCTTTAAGATTTGTCTTTCCAACAGTCTTTCTGAAGTCATCAAACTTATGCTTTATTTCATAAGGATTACCTTCTCCTTCAAAATAACGTGGTGTATAACTAAATTTTTTGTTGGCGCGTGTTTTGAAAATTCCCATGATTTCTAATTTTTATAGTTGTCTAACACAAACCATAACACAACTATCATACCCAAAATAAGCAGCCACAACAACAATGAAGATGATGATTTACTGCGATATTTTGACAGATGTTTGGTTTTTTGTCTATTGGTTTGCAACTGTTGCCTAATTTGAATGTCCTCATCTTTAAGATGTTTAGGCGTATAACTGAAACGTTTATTTCTGTGCTGTTTGAATAGACTCACTAATAAAATCTTAAACTTCTCAAATTTACTTAAAATACAAGGAAAAACCCATCTTTGAACTCCTAAAAATTGTTAACAAAGAAAGACCGAAGTCGAATGACAGGATGGTGTAGATTGACGACTGTAGACTAAAATTAAGAATTCTTACGAAGCGTAGCCATTTTGATGGCCGCAACTGCAGCTTCAACACCTTTGTTACCATGCGTACCACCAGAACGGTCAATAGCTTGCTGCATGGTGTTATCTGTCAATACACAAAAAATTACAGGTGTATCGTGCAGGACGTTTAAATCTTTGATGCCTTGAGAGACGGCTTCACAAACAAAATCAAAATGTTTGGTATCGCCTTGGATGACACTTCCTATGGCAATGACACAATCAACCTTATACTGCATTTTTTTACTTCCATAGATAAGCTCATAGCTCCCTGGAACACTCCAATGCAAAATGTTATCCTTTTGAACGCCATGTTCTATCAAGGTATCAAAAGCACCTTTAAAAAGATTATCGGTAATATTACTGTTCCACTCTGAAACAACAATCCCAAACCGAAAGTCCTTCGCATTTGGGATTGTAGCTTTATCGTAAGACGATAAATTTTGATTTTTTGTAGCCATCTTATAAGCTTGCCTCTGCTCTTCCTATAAACACATCGATGTTTGACGCTTCACTAGAAGTAGAGAATTCATCTTTGATTCTTTTATAGTTTTCCAATGCCTTTTCTGTCTTGCCCAATTTCATTGCCACGTTTGCAGCTTTAAATAAATACATAGGTGTCGTGTAGTCATTGGTGTTCATATTTGCAGCCTCTTCATAATATCCTAAAGCATCTTCTGGCTGATTCAATTGCACAAACGCATCTCCAATACCACCTTTAGCAATCGGTCCTAACATCACATCATCACTTGAAAACTCACTTAAATATTTTATAGCATTTTTATAATCCTTAAGATTCAAATAAGCCATACCTGCATAGTAATTTGCCAAATTTGCCGCTGGAGTTCCACTATATTCATTTGTAATATCCAAAAAGCCAAACTTTCCTTCACCACCATTTAATGCCAACGTGTATAAAGAATCTTTTGCAGTACCATTCACAGCTTGGTCAAAATACTTTTGTGCTTGAAACATTTCATTCATGGCCTCACTTGCTTTTGGCTCTGCCACAAATTTGTTATAACCCAAATACCCCAAAACTACAACAGCTATGGCTCCTACAGCAATCATGATGTAGTTTTGATTTCTAACCGCCCACTCTTCAGTTTTTGAAGCTTTGTCATCTAACGTGTTGAAAACTTCAGCAGTAGTTGAGTGTTGTTCTAAAACTTCTTCTTTTTCTTCTTTGGTTTTTGGTTTGTAACCTCTCTTCTTATAAGTTGCCATGTATTCTCATTTTGTGCGCCGCAAAAATAAAATTTTTATTGGTATTTAAAAGGCAAATTATTTGTTATTTTTCAATAATTTGCAGTTCTTTTTACGTAAAAGTCAATAACACATCTTCGTCAGATTCATTTTCTATGGTTTTAAATACGCTTTCATTGGTCAATTATAAGAATTTTGAGAGCCAATCCTTTAAGTTTGATTCAAAAATCAACTGTCTTGTTGGTGCCAATGGTGTGGGAAAAACCAATGTGTTGGATGCCATTTACCATCTAGCCTTTGGAAAAAGTTATTTTAATCCAGTTGCAACACAAAACATCAAACACAATGAAGATTTTTTTGTGATTGATGGTGTTTTTGAAAAAGAAGAGCGCGTCGAAAAAATCATCGTTTCTCTTAAAAAAGGGCAGAAAAAACTTATCAAACGCAACGGAAAGCCTTACGAGAAATTTAGCGACCATATCGGTTTTATTCCGTTGGTAATCATTTCTCCTTCTGATAGAGATTTAATTATTGAAGGAAGTGAAACGAGACGAAAATTTATTGACAGTGTCATTTCGCAAAGCGACAAACAGTACCTCAACAACCTTATCAATTACAATAAAGTATTGGCGCAGCGCAACGCACTTTTAAAATATTTTGCTCTAAACAATACGTTCAATGCGCAGACGCTTCAGGTTTATAATGAACAGTTGCACACCTACGGAACCGAAATTTTCAAGACCAGAAATGATTTTTTGGAAACCTTCATTCCTATTTTTAAATCGAGATACAACGCCATCAGCAATAAAAATGAAGTGGTTAACTTGAGTTATAAAAGTGATTTGTTTGATGGTGAATTAAATGATCTTCTGAAAGAAAACATCAATAAAGACAAAGCATTACAATACACAAGTGTCGGCATACATAAAGATGATTTGAATTTTGAAATTGAAGAATTCCCTATCAAGAAATTTGGAAGTCAAGGACAACAAAAATCGTTTTTAGTAGCCTTGAAATTGGCACAATTTGACTTTATCAAACAGCAAAGTGGAGTTCCTCCTATTTTGCTTTTGGATGATATTTTTGATAAATTGGATGAAAACCGTGTGGCGCAAATCATTGAACTGGTAGATAATGAGCATTTTGGGCAATTGTTTATCAGCGACACGCACGCAGAACGTACAGAAGATGTGGTAAAGCAGATTCATCAATCCTATAAAATATTCAAACTTTGAAAAAAATAATTGCCCTTTTGTTATTGATGGTAGTTTTTGGGTGTGCTGATAATCTTGAAGACAATATAAGCTATATGAATGGTTATTGGGAAATCAAGGAAGTAACACTTGCTGACTGTTCGAAGCGAGAATATACCTTTAGTGAGACTATCGATTTTTTTGAAGTGAATGACAGTTTGATTGGCTTTAGAAAGAAAATGAAGCCTAATTTTGACGGAACGTTTTCCACATCAGAAAATGCCGAAGCGCTACAAATTAAGATTGAAAACGACAGTTTGAATATCTACTACTCCACGCCGTATTCCAAATGGAAAGAGACTATCCTCGATGTTTCCGAAGACCAAATAGTAATACAAAATCAGGCAAAATTACGTTATACCTACAAAAGATACGAACCTTTAGAACTTAACTAATGGCAAAAAGAAATAACGACCACTTACCTATCAGCGATATTATCAAAGAATTTGTTGATGCCAATCGGCTTCAAAACGGTTTGGACAAAGTGAACGTGCAAGATGCTTGGGCCAAAATGATGGGAAATGGTGTAAATAATTACACTACAGCTGTTCAATTGGAACGCGACACCCTGTATGTTCAGTTGAGCTCAAGTGTACTTCGGGAAGAATTGAGCTATGGAAAAGAAAAAATTATTTCTATGCTGAATGAATCTATTGGTAAGGACGTCATTAAAAAATTAGTACTTCGCTAAACCAGTTTAAAATAAATTCATCAAAATAATATATTGTTAATTTTTATGGAGTTATATTTGCTTAAGATTCTATAATTAATTTAACAACTTATCATTACAATGGGCAAAGGCACAGTAAAGTTTTTCAACGAAACTAAAGGTTTTGGTTTTATCGTTGAAGAAGGTTCTAAAAAGGAACATTTTGTACACATTTCTGGATTGATTGATGAAATTCGTCAAGGAGATGAAGTCGAATTCGAACTTAAAGAAGGAAAAAAAGGATTAAACGCAGTAAACGTAAAAGTAATTTAACATATACGCATTAATTTTTTTAAAAATCAAAAAGCCTGCAAAATTATTTTGCAGGCTTTTTTTATGCATAATTGTAAAAGACTAAATAAAAAAACCCAGCAAAAACTGCTGGGTTTTAATTAATTATTTTAATCTAATTAGCAATAATCAATTTTTTGGTGGATACACCATTTTCATTTGCAATACGCACGAAATACATACCATTAGACATGTTTCCTGTTTTAATGTTGTAACGTGGGTTTTGAAGATTCATGATAGACTCATTACTCAACACTTTACCAGAGAAGTCCATCAATTGGATGCCCAAATCTTGGTTCAAGTAACTTGTCAAATCCAATTGAACTTCACCTCTAGTTGCAGGGTTTGGATACATTGTCCAAGCCAATGGATCAGCAACACGAGGAGCACCGCAATTAACATTAAGAACAAAATTTCCTGCATTTGAAGAGTAACCCGTCACATATATGTAGTAAACTGTTCCTGCTTGCGAAGAGAATGTCACTGAAGATTGCGTTGTAAAACTACCTCCGCAGTAAGCACTTGAAGGAGCGTCATCATTGCCTGCTACACAAATCAAACCAGCACAATCGCCTCTAAATATACCTAATTTGGTATCATAACTAGAGCCACAAGTATTTACAGTAATATCGCTACCTGTACCTTCAACTTTATAAAATCTGCCTGGCGCAGTGTTAAGAGAAGTTACACAAGTATCAAAATCATTGATCTCATATCCAACCGTGCTACCTGTTGTAGACTGCCCACAAGAAATCCCTACTGCATCCAAACAGGCTTGATTTGGTGGTGGAGGACCAGCACATGTTAATGATAGTGTAAATGGTCCAGGGTTAGAAGTAAAACTGGAGAAAGGTGTGACAAAGATATAATATGTCGAACCTAATTGAGTCTCAAATTCAACTTCAGAAGCAAGGGTGCTTCCAACACCACCGTCACATGAATCATCATCATTAGCATAACATGATATAGACCCACAATCCCCAGAAAAAACAGCTATTACTGTGTCAAAATTAGTCCCTTCACAGGTACTTGCAATTATACTATATCCAGTACCCTGAACTTTATACCAAACACCAGGCATATCATTTATAGTAGGGCCACAAGCTGATAAATACTCGTTTACCATACCGTCAAAAACATTACCATTAACAGTATCGCCGCAAGCTATCTCTGTCGCAGATGCACACCAAGGAGATTGCTCTGTTGTAAAACTTGATTCTTGACAACCATCTACCGCATTTCCATTATTATTATAAGCTGTCACAGTTACATAATAAACCGTACCAAATTCTAATTCAGGATCATATGTTAAAGTATTTCCGACATCTAGATTATTTAGTATGTCAGTACCTCCAGGCGTTGTACCTATAGAAAGATAATAACCATTAACATAACCAGTTGCTGCACCCCATGCAAGCACAACATCCGTACTGACATTAGTGGCGCCAGGAGCAGGAACTTTTAATTGAGCATCACACAGCGGTGTAGTTTCACAAGTTGGAGTTCCACAACTTCCTAATGCATCACCATGATTTAAATGCGCTTGCACTGCATTTGGTGATACGCAAATTTCATTGCCGCCATGACATATAGTAACTTTAGCCTCATTGTTGCCATTACCGGATGCACACTGAACATCTACCACAACCACTGTAGTTTCTGCTGTAGACATACAACCTGCAGCATCGGTAATGGTTACTTCATATGTCGTTGTAGCTGTAGGAGATACTGTAAAGACACCTGTATTGTTGGATTGCCCATCACTCAAAGCATAAGTGTAAGGAGCTATACCGAATTGTCCAACCGCAGTTAAAGTAGTTGATGAAGAAGGTGCATAACCACTATAAACTGTTGCACAATCATCATTAAATTCAGCTTCACAAACACAGTTTACAGATAGATTATAGTTACCATTTGCAGAACTAAAACCAGTTACATAAATGTAATATCTTTGACCCGCAACAGATTCAAATGTTACCTCCGAGTACAATATTCCAGTAGCTACATCGTCATTACCCCCAACGCAATTTAATGCTCCACAACTTCCATCATAAACAAATAATTTTGTGTCATAAGCAGAGCCCGCTGTGGAAACAACAATATCTCCCCCAGTACCTTCCATTGTATACCAAACGCCTTTAGCTGTTGTTGATGAAGCACCACAGAAAGGAATGGAAGTTTCATTATTTGCATATTGAGTAGAACCAGACACACTTGAGCCACAAGTAACTTGAGCAGCAGTACTACAAACATCATTAGCTGGTGGACAATTATAAGAAAACGAGCCAACGTTAAAGTTACAAGCTGCTTCTGCATGAACTACTGACAATGTGAAAGAAGAACCATTAGTGAAAGGTCCTACTTGATTTACACCACTCGTAATAGGAAAGGTGTTCGTACCATCCGAGAAACCTGTTGCATCATTTACCGCAGTAACGTTCACATTGACATAAAAACGGTTGTTACTACAATCTGGGCTTAATGCGGAAGCACCAACAGTGGCACTTGTACACAAAGGTGCAATTATATTGACCGTAGCATCGATAGTAACACCATACGTGCCGCTATAACAAGGGTTTGGAGTTGCCTGACCGCTATCAGCTGTTCCGATACGCATCCTATGTGCGCCTACTGTCGCAGTAGCAGACAAAGGAAAAGAAGCGTTTAAAATAGTTGGATTGGTACTGGCTGAAGTACCAGAATAAACACGTTCAGAAGCTTCAAATGTAAAATTGTCATTAAAGTCAATCCAAATGTGTGAATCATATGTATAACCAGTTGCAAATCTAATTTGAACATTAACATTTTGACCTTGCTGTAAGGTTACAGGCGATGCTGTTAAATCTCGATAAGTAACATCTGGGATAGTAAAAGCCGTTGTACCTAAAGTTAAATTTGTGATTCCCGCTCCATCATTTGACGATGGTACAGAAGAACAGTAAGATGGAGGAGGCGGAGCTCCAAAAGTCAGTGACCATGCTCCCATTGTACCACTGATAAGAGCGTCATCATCACATACCCTTAACTTCCATAAACCATTAGTTTGTCCTGCGACTGTAGAGAAGTTACCTTCAGGCAAATAATTACCAGTGAAAGGTGCAGAGCCGGCCGTGATATTTTGAGAGGCAGTAGGTGTAAAATGAGTACCCACATAGTTGTCTCCACCTCCACCGTTATCAGTAGACAGCTCTAATACAGCTCCATTGGGAGCCACTAAATAAATATCCAAATCACCCGTAAACAAGTGCTGAATATTAATTCCTACATCAACAAGTGAAGCTCCTGAAGCAACTCCACTCACAGTGATAGAAAATTCAGATGGGGTTGCGCAACCATTGTCTGGTATAGCACCTCCCGTACCATTAAAGGTTTGGGAAAATACCGAAATAGTGCCGAAACAACACAGTAAAAGCATCATCCCCCTAAAGAATTTGTAAGCTTTTTTCATAAGAAAAGATTTAATAATTAGTTAATAGCTGTAGGTAAGTCCTTAAATTTAGGGACAGCCATAACATATTCAAGAGATAATCTATTGTAGATGCCTTGGGAACGGATAAATATATAAATATTTTAACATTACCTTATGATTTTGATAAAAAATTCGATGAACGACATAAAAAATGACAAAAAAGACTATTTTTATTTGTCTATTTATTTATCTATGTATAAAGACAAAAAAAATCCCACAGGTTTGATGTGGGATTTTCATGATTTATTCAACGTCAGTTTTTTATCAGCTTTATTGTGATTTGTCCATTGACGGTATTTATTCTCATAAAATACATTCCAGAATTATATTTGGTAATATCAACTTCCAACTCGTCACTTAAGGATGTCAAATCTAAAGTAGAGATCAATCTGCCGTTGATATCAAAAATTTTAGCTGTTGATAAATTGATATTTTGAACTTTTTTCAAAACAATCTTTCCATTTGAAGGATTTGGAAAAACTTTTATCGCATTGGACAAATTATCATAATCCGTCACAGAAAGTGTTGATGTACAATTGTAAACAATGATTTCATCAATGTACCAACCATCATTCCCATTACAACCATCAGTACCTAATTCAAATCTAAATTGAACAGTAGAATTCGGCCCTACTCCCAACAGTGACAAATTAACAACACTTTGTCCCCAGGTACTTGTTAAAGAGCCACCATCGGTGCCCGTAAAAGCAAGTTCTCCCTGCATAGGATTATCATTTCCTTGTGCGGCAGTGTTGATGTAACTGTTATAGGGGTTTTGTATAAACACATTACTTGGAACCAAAGTCCACTGCCCATTGTTTACCCGAATTTTTAAATTACCACCATCCCATTGGTTCTCGGTGGCAACGTAATGGTTGAACGCAAGCTCAAAATTACCTGTTGTAACATTCGGAATCGAAATCAAGGGGCTTTCCAACCTGATGATGCCATTTTCTAGATCTGAAGTGCAATTTCCATTTATTGGATCTGGACCAAACATAGCATTGCCCGTTCTATTTTGTGGTAAAGACGATGTAACAGTCCAATCTCTAGGTTGCCAGGTATTCGCATTAGATGGCAATTGAGTGACAGTCCAAACGTCTGTCCCTGACTCCCAATTTTCAAAAAATATTGGGTTGGTATTTGCTGCTTCACACAAAGGAGGGGTTGCTGCCAATATTGGTGCATAACCACAGGCATCTGGATTTATTCTTAACTCGACAGCCAAAAGAGCATTGACCAGACTTTGGAGGTCCGAAGCATTGATAATTTGACCTGAAAGACCTGCAGCGGTGCCAGTTGTAGACAAACCTTGTAGATTTATCCCTATTAAATCCGTGCACGCCGCCTCTAAAGCATCCGCCAAAGCGGCAAAATCACTGGTAGGCGTTAAATATACATTTTGAGCTCTCCAAAAAATATGTGCTGCCTTAACAAATCCAATTCCATTAATAGTTTGCCCGTTATAAAAGCCTCCATCCACCAATAGCGCATAAGCATGATTAGGAATACCTGAATTGATATGCACACCACCCGAATCAAAGTCACCACAACTGTATTGACCATCAGTGACCTTACCAGGATCTCCTTTACATGGTGGATACCACATATCTCTAATTGGACTGCCAAATGCCGAGGCATCTTCTCCAATTTTCCATCTTGCAGAATTACATGCAGTTGTTGTCCGTATATTTAGGTTTTCCCCAACATCTTCATAATTATTAAGCAAGTCAATAGTTTCTCCCCAAATATCAGAGTAAGATTCGTTGATAGCGCCAGATTGATAGGCATAAATCAAACCACTTGTATATTGTGTATATGCATGGCCCCATTCATGAGCAATAACATCATCAGAAGCTGTACCGTCACAATAGTTTGCTGTATAACCGTTCCAATTTGCATTTGGACAAAATATATTTGGATTATTGTTAATAGTCCTCATTGTAATATCAGCGCCATTGTAAGACACATATCCAAAAGCATTTTTAAAGAAATTATAGACGTGCCCAGAGGCTTCAACCTCATTACGTTGCCAGATGGTTAGTGTACCTGGAAACGGGCTTCCTTCTTGCCATATTAAATTGTTCGTATTATTTTCATAAATTTTTCTGTCAAGAGCATGTGCCATGCCTGTAAATTGCTCTACTAGCTCACCAGAGTGAGCATTGATATATATAAATTCTCTAACATCTAACTTGTTGTAAACTTCAATTTCATATGTTAGATAAATTGATTCTACATGCCCTTGCAACAGACCTTTCGGAAAAACATATAATAATGGCGTTCCTAGTAGTAGAGGCTGTCCAGAAATATTCAACCCTTGATTTGATATCGTTTCCAGCGCAATAGTTTGAGCTTGCATATGACTCAAATATGGTTCATGCTTTAATTTAGAAATTCCAGGAATATAATTTCCATTAATGGCAGTTAACTTTTTATTTGAATTGAAATGAAAACGCAATTGACCATCAAAAACCGGGACACCTTGATAAACTTGTTTAAAAATTACATTCTCTAAACCGTAATTGTCTATTTGAATTTTATCAAAGACTAACGTCTCTTCAACTGAATCGATATTATAAATCTCCTTGAAGTTTTGAAGAAAATAAAGTGCCTTCTGCTTTAAAGTGGCACCGTTCAGTGTCATTGCGTTACCAATAGGAAATCTGACAAATTCAGCCAAACCTGTGACTGAATTTTGCGTAACAATGGCATGATGTTCACGCTTTAATTCAGTAATTTTTGATTGGCTATTTTGAGCTTGAGCAAAAGAACTAATTGTCAAAACGAAGGATAGTATCCAAGTAGATATTTTCATAGGTAATATTTAAAGGTCGTAAATGTAAATAAAAATCTTTGTATCAACATAATGATTGAAATTCTCGAAAATAAAAAAGCCCACAACGTTCATTGCAGGCTTCAATTTCAATTAATATGTGATATTTAAAATTGCTCTCTACCTGAAAAATGGAAAGCGCTTTCAATTGCAGCATTCTCATCGCTATCACTTCCATGTACAGCATTTTCGCCAATAGAAGCAGCGTATAATTTACGAATGGTTCCTTCAGCAGCATCAGCAGGATTTGTAGCGCCTATCAAAGTTCTAAAATCTTCGACAGCATTTTCTTTTTCCAAAATTGCAGCAACAATCGGTCCACGTGTCATGTATTCAACCAACTCTCCGAAGAAAGGTCTCTCACTGTGTATAGCGTAGAAAGCCTTTGCATCAGCAGTTGTCATTTGTGTTAGTTTTAATGCGACAATTCTAAATCCTGAAGCATTGATTTTTTCTAATATTGCGCCTATGTGTCCTTTTTCGACAGCATCTGGCTTAAGCATTGTAAATGTTCTGTTCGTTGCCATTTTATTGTTTTAAATTCTGCGCAAAAGTAATTCATTTATTAACAAAAACAAACCTATCCAATATTAAAAAATTGTATCTTCGCCTTCTATGATTAAAGAAGATATTACAGAAATTGAACAACTGCTAGCCACTCCAAAATGCATTGTAATAGTACCTCATAAAAATCCAGATGGTGATGCCATAGGTTCTAGTTTAGGATTGTATCTATATCTCACCAAACTTAATCACAATGTACATGTCATTGCTCCCAATGATTATCCAGACTTTCTAAAATGGATGCCTCAAGAAACTTCTGTTTTAAAGTATGAACAAGATAAAAGTATGGCAAATGATCTGATTGCACAAGCTCAAATTATCTTTACATTAGACTTCAATGCCTTGAAAAGGGTTGATGAGATGGCAACTCCTCTGGAAGCATCTTCTGCTATAAAAATTATGATTGACCATCATCAACAACCTGAAGATTATGCTAAATACAGGTATTCTGACACATCCATGTCATCAACATGCGAAATGATCTATAATTTTATCGAGATGTTAGGTGATGATGATTCAATCGATGAAGAGATTGCAACATGTCTTTATACAGGAATAATGACTGATACTGGTTCGTTCAGGTATCCATCAACGACGAGTAAGACACATCATGTCATTGCCAATCTTATGGATAGAGGCGCCAACAATGCCGAAATTCACAACGCCATTTATGATACAAACAGTCCAGAGCGTTTGCAACTATTGGGCTGTGCCTTAAAAAATCTGAAGGTAATTCCAGAATTAAGGACAGCTTATATCACTTTATCCCAAGATGAATTGAATCAATTTAACTTTAAAAAAGGTGATACAGAAGGGTTTGTAAATTATGGTCTGTCTATTGAAAACATCCTTTTCGCGGCCATATTCATTGAACACAAACAGGAAGGGATTGTAAAAATATCACTTCGTAGCAAAGGCGATTTTTCGGTCAATGAGTTTGCAAGAGCGCATTTTGACGGTGGAGGCCACACCAATGCTGCTGGAGGAAAAAGCGATTTGAATTTAAAGGATACAGTTGAAAAATTTATTAGTATATTGCCTCGTTATAAAAATGCCTTAAATTCATGATACGACCTATAATCATATTACTTCTCTTCGCCAGTGCAATGAGCTGTAAATCACCCGAAGCAAGACAGCCTGTTTCTCATAAAACAGGTTCATTCATTAACGCATCCGTTGAACGAAATATCAAACTTAACAATAAGGAAAAAGCAAAAATAGAACAGGTAATCAAAGCTGATTCTGACAGTGATTACATTGCTTCAGAAAGTGGTTTTTGGTACACTTATGAAACAAGAGTTGAACAAGATACCATTATGCCAAATTTTGGTGATGTAGTCAATTTTGATTACGATGTCAAAACCTTAAACGGACAAACAATATATTCTGAAGAGGACATTCAACCTCGCAACTATATTATGGACAAAGAAGAATTGTTCACAGGACTTCGTGAAGGTTTGAAGCTCATGAAACCGGGTGAAACTGTTACCTTTTTGTTTCCTTCACAAAAGGCCTATGGCTATTATGGTGATACCGATAGAATAGGCACCAATGTTCCTTTAATGTGCAAAGTAACCGTAAACTCTATAACTCAAACACAAAACGATTAATTACTATGAAATTGATGACAAGAACAATTCAATTTTTAACGCTGTTCGTATTACTTACCGCAGCAGCATGCCAAGACAAATATCCCGACTTACCAGATGGTTTATATGCTGAATTTGTAACGAACAAAGGCACCATGGTTGCCAAACTCGAATACGAGAAAACGCCTGTTACAGTTGCAAATTTTGTTGCATTGGCAGAAGGAAACCATCCTATGGTGAAAGACGAGTACAAAGGAAAGAAATATTTCAATGGCTTAACTTTTCATCGTGTGATGGACCAATTTATGATTCAAGGTGGAGACCCAACAGCTACTGGTATGGGAGATCCTGGATTTAAATTCCCTGATGAATTTCATCCTGACCTAAAACACGATAGACCAGGGATTTTATCAATGGCCAATTCAGGTCCTGGCTCTAATGGCAGCCAATTTTTTATCACAGAAGTTCCTTATCCGAGTCTTAATAATAGACATGCGGTGTTCGGCGAATTAGTCAAAGGATTAGAAATTCAAGACTCCATCTCAAATGTTAAGGTTGGTGCAGGAAACAAACCAGTAGAAGATGTTGTGATGACCGAAGTTAATATCATCAGAAAAGGAAAAGCGGCAAAGGCATTCGACGCTCCAAAAGTATTTGAAGAAGAATTGCCTTTAATTGCTCAAAGACAACAAGAAATAAAGGATAATCAGAAAAAAGTGGCGCAAGAAAAGGCCAAAGAAGCTCAAGCAGCTTTTTTAAAGGAAAATGAAAAATTGGATGGACGTGTATTGAATCTTCCTTCTGGTGTGTCAATGATTTTTACAAATGAAAGCAACGGTGAAAAGCCTGCAGCAACTGACAGAGTATTGATTGATTGTGCCGGATATTTTGAAAATGGCGAACTATTTTGGACTACGTGGAAAGATGTTGCAGAAAAAAATGGGAAATTGGATGAACAAATGGTTCAACAAAATGCCTATCAACCATTTACAATGCCGTATAATGAAAGTGCTAGCCTAGTTCCTGGCTTTAGAGAAGCAATGCTCAATATGAAGGTCGGAGATAAAGCAAGAGTATTCATCCCATCATTTTTAGGTTATGGTGAAACTGGAAGAGGAATGATTCCACCAAATACCAATCTTATTTTCGACATCGAAATTGCTGGTATTCAAGGAAAACAACAATAGGACCAAATCAAAAAAGCCTTTCAAATCTGAAAGGCTTTTATTTTGCTTTTAATGCTTTGGAATGTTCTTTAAAATTTCTAGAACAAATTCCCAATATTTTTGAACGGATGAAATCTGTGTACGTTCATCAGGCGAATGAGCCCCTTTGATGTTAGGCCCAAAACTGATCATATCCATATTTGGATAGTTTTGCCCCAGAATTCCACATTCTAATCCTGCGTGACAAGCTGCAACGTGCGGTTCACTATTATTCAATTCTTTGTAAATTTTGGTCATTACTTTTAAAATTGGTGATTGCATATTGGGTGTCCAACCAGGATAATCTCCAGAAAATTCCACCTCACAACCAGTCAGTTCAAATGTTGCCCTTAAACTGTTTGCCAAATCCAATTTTGAACTTTCAACAGAAGAGCGCGTCAAACAGAGAATAGTAATGTTACCTTCTTTTACCAAAACCCTCGCGATGTTATTTGAAGTTTCCACCAAATCAGGAATATCGGCACTCATTCTATAAACACCGTTGCAGGCTGCATAGATAGCACGTGTCAAACCTTCTTGAACACCCAAATCCATAATATGTTTAGGAGTTTCTGATTTACTAACTTCAATCACCAGTTTTGGCTCCATCGTTTTTAATTCGGTCTTGATAGTATCGGCCAATTCTTTCATTTCCAACTCAAAAGCGTCACTATGAATGACATCGATGGCCACAATGGCGTTACTTTCTCTAGGAATTGCATTTCGCAAACTTCCACCATCAATTTCAGAAATACGAAGTCCAAAATTCTCAAAACCATCAAATAACAAACGGTTCATCAATTTATTGGCATTGCCCAAACCTTTATGGATATCCATCCCAGAATGACCTCCTTGGAGACCTTTGACTGTGATTTTATAGCCAATTTTAAATTCTGGCGTTTCTTCTTCTTTATAAGATCTGGTGGCAGTCACGTCGATTCCTCCTGCACAGCCCACGCCTATTTCATCATCTTCTTCCGTGTCTAGATTCAGAAGAATATCTCCATTCAAAATTCCGCCTTCAAGACCCATTGCTCCTGTCATTCCAGTTTCTTCATCAATCGTGAAAAGCGCTTCTATTGCTGGATGCTGTATATCTTTACTTTCTAAAATGGCCATAATGGTTGCCACACCTAGGCCGTTATCAGCACCCAACGTGGTACCTTTTGCTCTGACCCAATCACCATCCACATACATTTCGATACCTTGCGTATCAAAGTCAAACTTGGTATCGTTATTTTTTTGGTGAACCATATCAAGATGCGACTGCATAACAATGGCTTTTCGATCTTCCATTCCTTTGGTAGCTGGTTTTCTGATAATCACATTGCCTACCTTATCTTCAATGGTTTCAAGACCTAATTGTTTTCCAAAATCTTTCATAAAAGCAATGACTCTTTCTTCCTTTTTTGATGGTCTTGGCACAGCATTTAAATCTGCAAATTTGTTCCAAAGTCCCTTCGGCTCTAGTTCTCTTATTTCTGAATTCATAATCTCAATTTAAGTTTCACAAAGGTAAGTATTCATCGAAGTTTTATAAAACAATTTTCTATTTTTGAGTTATGGGAAAACGCCTCAAATTATTCATAGCGCTATCATTGATACTACAGATTGTGCTGATTAAGATTCTTTCAAAGTTTCCCGATGTCGTTGAACGCTATTATTCAAATGGCATCTATCAATTCATTGCAAAATTGATGCATTATACATTCGGATGGATTCCCTTTTCTGTTGGAGATGTACTCTATACGTTGGCTGGAATATACATTATCAGATGGCTCATTGTGAATAGAAAAAGAATGGTCAAGGATCTGAAAAATTGGTCAATAGATGTTCTTTGTGCTTTTTCAATGGGATATTTTGCATTCCACCTACTTTGGGCATTTAATTATTATCGATTGCCTTTGCACAAATCGCTATCCATTGAGCACGATTATGCCACAGAACAGCTGATTAATTTTACTAGAAAACTTATCTATAAATCGAATGCAATCCATCATCAAATCACTTCAAATGATTCTTTGATGGTGGTCGTGCCCTATTCTAAAAAAGAATTGATTGCAATGACGCCCCTAGGCTATGATAAATTGTCGGAAGAATTTCCTCATTTAAAATATGAACAAAAGAGTTTGAAACGTTCCATTTATAGTCTACCATTAACTTATATGGGATTTAGTGGCTATCTAAATCCGTTTACCAACGAAGCACAAATCGATGGATTGATTCCTAAATACAAATATCCAACCACTTGTAGTCACGAGGTGGCCCACCAATTGGGCTATGCTGCGGAAAATGAGGCCAATTTTATCGGCTCTATGGCTGCAATGCATCATCCTGATATCTACTTCCAATATTCAGGATATACTTTTGCACTCTCGCATTGTTTGAACGATTTATATCTACGCGATCCAGAAAAACATAAAGAACTATTTAAATTAATAAATATTGGTATTTTAAAAAATTACGAAGAAATGCGGCAATTTTGGCAATCGTATGAAAATCCTTCTGAAGTATTTTTTAAGGGCACCTATAATAATTTCTTAAAAGCGAACAATCAAATAGGAGGCATCGAAAGTTATAATTATGTTGTGGCATTGTTGGTCAACTACTACGAGCGCAATCCTCTTTAAAAGTTAAAAACCACGTTTTATACTTTCAACTCTAAAGTTAATTTTTATCTTTAGAACTCTAATTTTTCAACTATCCAATACTAATGATCAAACACTGTTTAACTATTCTGACGGTTTTATGCAGTTTGACACTTTTCGCACAGGATTATTTTCCCAAAAATGATGGTGTCATTGCAAAAAACACTAACTACACTGCCTTTACCAAGGCGAAAATTTATGTAACACCCACACAGGTTATCGAAAATGGAACTTTACTTATTAAAGACGGTAAAGTTGTTGCTGCTGGAACTTCTGTAAGCATTCCTAAAAACACTACGGTTATTGACGTCTCGGGCAAAAGTATCTATCCTTCATTTATTGATATTTTTTCTGATTTCGGTGTGGAAAAACCAAAACGCCAAGGAGGTGGCAGAAGTGGACAATACGAACCAACGCGAAGTGGATACTACTGGAACGACCACGTGATGCCAGAAAAAAATGCCATTGAAAAGTTCAGCTATGACACAAAAAAAGCAGACGAACTTATCAAAGCTGGTTTTGGTGTGGTAAACACACATATTCAAGATGGCATCGTGAGAGGAGCTGGTGCTTTGGTTGCACTTAACAATGATGGCGGCAACGACACCAGAATATTGACTGCAAAATCGGGTCAGTATTTGTCATTCAGTAAAAGCAATACCTCAAATCAATCCTATCCTACTTCAGTAATGGGAAGTATGGCGTTACTGCGCCAAATTTATTATGACGCTGATTGGTATGCCAAAGGCAATGTCAAAACGAAAGATTTATCACTTGAAGCTTTGAATAACAATAAAAATTTGGTTCAGATTTTTGAAGCTGGCAGTCGATTAAACGATTTAAGAGCTGATAAAGTGGGTGATTTGTTCAATGTGCAATATGTGATTTTGGGAGGTGGCGACGAATATGAGCGCATAAATGATATCAAAGCAATGAACGCCTCGATGATTATTCCCATCAATTTCCCTGATGCCTATGATGTCGAAAACGCCTTTTTGGCTGAAAGCCTTTCATTAGATGACTTAAGAGGTTGGAACCAAAAACCTACCAATCCAAAAGTTTTGGCAGACAATAACATCACTTTTGCTTTGACGACGCACGATTTAAAATCGCCTAAAGACTTCAAATCCAATTTAATGAGAGCCATCAAATTTGGATTGTCAAAAGAAAAAGCATTGGAAGCATTAACCATAAATCCTGCTAAAATTCTTGGAAAATCAGATATGATCGGCTCATTGACAAATGGTAGCCAGGCCAATTTCTTGATTGTTTCTGGAGACATTTTTGATGAGAAAACAATTGTTTACGAAAACTGGGTGCAAGGTTCCAAAAATGTCCTTGAGGATATGAACAAAAAGGACATTAGAGGAACTTATGATTTTTCAATTGGTGGTGAAACTTATGAAATGACTGTGAAAGGCGAATTAAGTAAATTAAAATCTGAAGTCACTTCAAACGAAAAAACCCGTGGCTCGAAACTTTCATATACAGATGATTGGATAAATCTTTCTTTCACAACACAAGATTCCACAAAACAGGAATTCATCAGAGTTGTGGCGAGTGTGGATAACAGCAAAAACCTCAACGGAAAAGCCATTCTTCCAGATGGTATGGAAACATCATTCTTTGCTAACTATAAATCATCTGAACCAACAGATAAAAAATCGGAAGAAGGCAAGGATAGCGAAACCAAACCCGAAAAAGTTTCTGCTGTAACCTATCCGAATAAAGCATTTGGTTTTAAAGAACTTCCAAAACCTGAAACACTTCTATTTAAGAACGCTACTGTTTGGACCAACGAAAAAGACGGAATTTTAGAAAATACCGACATCCTAATCAAAAACGGAAAAATAGCCCAAATCGGTAAAAACCTTTCTGACGGAAGTGCAAAGACCATCGATGCTACCGGTAAACATATCACAGCTGGAGTAATTGATGAACACTCTCATATTGCGGCTTCTTCCATTAATGAAGCAGGGCAAAATTCATCTGCAGAAGTGAGCATTGAAGATGTAATTGACGAAAGTGATATCGATATTTATAGAAACCTTGCCGGTGGTGTCACATCCATCCAAATATTACACGGCTCGGCTAACCCTATTGGTGGACGCTCGGCCATCATCAAACTGAAATGGGGAGAATCTGGCAGCAATATGATTTACAAAAACACTCCGAAGTTTATCAAATTTGCGTTGGGTGAAAATGTAAAGCAGAGCAATTGGGGCGATACCGAAACCAATCGTTTTCCACAGACCAGAATGGGTGTTGAGCAAGTATATGTAGATTATTTCACGCGAGCGAAAGAATACGATGCTCTGAAAAAAAGCGGAAAACCATATCGCAAGGACATCGAAATGGAGACGCTTGCCGAAATTTTGAATAAGGAACGTTTTATCAGCTGCCACTCTTACGTTCAAAGTGAAATCAATATGTTGATGAAGGTTGCTGAACAATTCAACTTCAACATCAACACGTTTACACATATTTTAGAAGGTTATAAAGTGGCCGATAAAATGGCTGAACACGGTGTAGGCGGTTCCACGTTTAGCGATTGGTGGGCTTACAAATATGAAGTGAATGATGCCATTCCTTACAACGCAGCCATTATGCACAATGCTGGCGTAACCGTAGCCATCAATAGTGACGATGCAGAAATGTCAAGACGTTTGAATCAGGAAGCTGCAAAAACCATCAAATATGGTGGCGTAAGTGAAGAGGATGCGATGAAGTTTGTAACCTTAAATCCTGCGAAACTTTTGCACATTGATGACCGAGTGGGAAGTATCAAAGTTGGAAAAGATGCAGATATCGTACTTTGGACCGACCATCCGTTGTCTATTTATGCAAAAGCTGAAAAAACAATTATTGAAGGTGCCACTTACTTTGATTTGAAGCGTGATGAACAAATGCAAAATGCTATTAAAATTGAAAAAAGCGACCTTATCAACGATATGTTGAAAGCCAAAAACGAAGGTTTAAAAACACAACCTATCAAAAAGAAAGAAAAAGAATTAATGCACTGTGACACTGAAGACAACCAACACGAAAGACATGAACACTAAAATCACATTTACACTTATAGTATTACTGTGCGTTACACTAGGTTTCGCACAGCAGACACCTGCTCCTAAACAATCCAAAACAGTTGCCATCGTTGGCGCAACGGCACATCTTGGCAATGGTGAAATTATTCAAAATAGCACCATTCTTTTTGCGGATGGCAAAATCACTACGCTTGTCAATGCTGATGAAATAAAAATAAAAATTGGCAGTGATGTCGACATTATTTATGCGGATGGAAAACACGTCTATCCAGGATTTATCATCCCAAACTCCACTTTAGGATTGGTTGAAATCGATGCTGTGAGAGCTACAGATGACGATGCTGAAATCGGTGGAATGATTCCACACGTAAGAAGCCTTATTGCCTACAATGCAGAATCCAAAGTTGTCGAATCTATGAGACCTAACGGTGTGTTGATGGGACAAATCACACCTCGAGGAGGCCGTATTTCAGGAACTTCTTCCGTTGTTCAGTTTGATGCCTGGAACTGGGAAGATGCAGCCGTAAAGGTAGATGATGGTATCCATATGAATTGGCCAAGCAGTTTTACTCGTGGTCGCTGGTGGCTTGGAGAAGACCCGGGTTTAAAGTTGAATGACAAGTACAGCGAACAAGTAGCACAAGTAACCTCGTTTTTTAATGAGTCGAAAGCTTATGAAAGTGGTGACAAAAAGCAAACACATTTACCATACCAAGCAACTAAAGGGCTTTTTGACGGAAGTAAAAAACTATTTATTCACGTCGATGACGAAAAAGGCATTACTGATGCTGTGCAATTTGCGAAAGATAACAATGTGAAATCAATGGTCATCGTTGGTGGTTCTGAAGCCTATAAAGTTGCTGGTTTATTGAAACAAAACAATGTTGCAGTGCTGTTGCAAAGAGTGCATTCAAGACCAAGTAGTGAAGATGATGATTATGACCAACCTTATAAAGCTGCAAAGATGCTCGTAGATGATGGAGTGTTGGTCGCGCTTGAAAACAGTGGAGATATGGAACGTATGAATGCTCGTAACCTTCCTTTTTATGCAGGAACGACAGTCGCTCACGGTTTGAAAAAAGAAGAAGCACTGAAATTGATAACATCAAACACTGCTAAAATCCTTGGAATCGATAAAGACTACGGAACTCTGGAAGTTGGAAAGAGTGCTACGCTGTTTATCAGCGAAGGTGACGCGCTGGATATGAGAACCAATCAATTGACCCACGCGTTTATTGATGGGCGTTCCATAAGCCTAGAAACACACCAAACAGAACTTTGGCATCGTTATGATGAGAAGTATAAATCACAAAAACAGCCATAAAAAAAGGCGAACCATGCGGTTCGCCTTTTTTTTGTTTTGACTATAAAATTTCTTCTGCACCTTCCGGCATCATATACATCCTCAAATCCATCTTATCTGTGGACAAACTGATGTTGGAAAATTCTACTTCATTTTTAACCGTTGTAGGTTGGTTGTTGTCCACATTGTACCATGTGATGCTTTTAGGGAGCAACAAATTATCCACTTCCTGCCATTCTGCATATTTGATAAAATTCCAGTCGTTGCTTTTTTCGTTCTTCCCAAAAGTAACGGTATACGCTAACCAAGTCATATGATAAGTATCTTTGTCATAATATAACACATACTCATCATCAGATGAAGCGCCTACTCCGGCATTATAAGCAATCTTGATGCCTGGATAGGTTTTACCTTCCACTGTCAACGCTTCGGCTTCCGAATAGTTGATGCCAGCATCAGCCAATACAAATGGCATAGCGTAGAAATAAAACATTAAATTATAATAAAACGCTGGATTGCCTTCATATTTGGCACCTTTGGTGCTTTTCATCCATACAGATTCACCATCGAAACCAATGGTGTGTTTTGGCATTTCTACCAAAGAATAACGCTCTTTTAAATCGGTGGTTGTGATTTCATAACCATCAGGTTTTTGCATTGAAAATTCCAAGGTCCGCATCGTTTTCCAAGTATCCAAGCCGCCGTGTGCATCAAATACCTTGACCAGATTTTCTGGATATTTTGGCTTTTCAACCTCTACGGCAGAATCTTTGACGGTTTCTTTATCATTAGTAGTGTTAGTAGAGGTCTTGTCCTTGCAAGAAACAATAAGCGTTAAAGTGCAAACGAGATAAAAGAGTTTTTTCATAATAACGTTTTTGGTTTATTCGGTTGTCGTATGATACTTCATAAAATTACATAAAAAAAGCTTCACATTTAGTGAAGCCTTTTTGTTATGATCGTTGTGGTGATATTAATTAATAATAAGTTTGTGAACGGATTCACGAGATTGATTAGCTATTTTGATGAAATACAACCCACTTTCAAATTCTGAAACATTTAAGTTCATTTGAACAGCATCTGTTGTTGTTTGCGACAAAATTCTCTTTCCCTGAACATCAAAAACCTCAACCTTAAAATTGCCATTGGTGGCATTGTTCAATTTGATGTTGACGATGTCGTTTGCAGGGTTTGGATAGATTGAAAATGACGAAAGTAATTGCTCATCCACAGAAAGTGTTTCGACAAATTCCGTAGTAAACGTATTCGTAGTAATAGGCGGATTGAAATCAAAATAAATATCGGCAAAATTCGGGATGATATCTCCAACGGCGTAACCAGATTGAGGCTTGATTTTGAAATAGACAAAACCATTGCTGCCTTCCGCGTCCATACTTTCGCTCGGCAAGTTGATGTCATCAAATTGCCATACCAATTGATGATTGGTTCTCGTCACCACATAGTCGTGGCTTGATTGTAGCATTTTAAAAGTAGATTCATCCAGTTGAGTATCCAGCGCATCTTCTATTCTTACATTAATGGCTTCGGCTGTTCCGATATTCTGAAATCTAATGGTGTAATAAAGGTATCCATCAGATGCCACAAAATCATCATAAACAATCTCTGGGCCGTGCGATTCATTGATGTCATTTGGATCGTAACTGCCGATGACAGTTTGTGACAACGTAGAGGTATTGTTAGACGCCACGTTATCATTTTGTGTGGTTGTATAAGTGGCTGTATTTGTAACTAATGTTCCCAAACTTACCGTATTTGGGCAGTTTAAGGATACTCGTATGGTTTCAACATCTCCTGGCTCCAAATCATTGAAATCGACTGTAAATCCGTTGGTTGTCGTATTGACCACATAATTTGAATTGATTTCAACGATCGAATTAAACACCAAGGCAGCATCTAATGTAAACTCAACTGTTCCAGCGGCAATAGTTGTATTTCCAAGATTTTTTAGAACTATTCGATTTTCAAAGTTAAAGCCTAGTCTTGGAAGCGCTGATGGATTCAAAAGAAACACTGCTAAATCTTCACAATTCTCAACAGCCACCGCGGGAAACTCAACCGCGACAGAGTTTCCAGCACTTACGGTAATATTTTCAAATGAAGTTACTGGCAGTGAATAACAATTTTGCTCATCACCATAAAGATTAAAGGTGATATCATAACTGTCTGTTTCATTCTCACTAAACAGTACTAAATGACCACTCGAAGAGGCAACCGTATACACAAGTCCGTCATTATTGATTTCATAGGTAAAATACCCATTCGTAAAATTGATTTCGTCTGTATCAAAATCAGAGTTTTCGTTTTCATCATAATAGGCATCTACTACTATTTGTCCAAAATCTGAACAGTCTATAGCCTGCAATACTAACTCGACAATCGTGTAGCAACCCGTCTGCACATTCTCTACTCTAGCATACACCGTTTGCGGATTTGTGACATTAATATAAGGGGTCGCAAGCGCATTGGTCCCAGTTTCAGCATCCATTTGGGTTTCGTGATAAACGACCATAAAAGTTACAGGGTCTAAACCTCCCAAAATTTCACTATCCTTGTCAAATAGATTGAACTCTGCAAAACCATCACCATTAACATCACAAGCTACCAAAGGAGTTGGCTGTGTTGCAGCTGGCAAGGGCTCAAATATCAAATCAAAAGAAGTTTGCACTGTACCACATCCAGATAAAGCGGTTACAGCGACATCAAAAGTTGTAGTATTTGGAGTGATCAAAAAATTTGATGGGTCTGAAATAATTATTCCATTTAAGAAAAATTGAACTAAAAAATCATCAGGATTTTGACCATTGAGTAGTTCTGGAATCATTTGCGTAAAATCTACTATTTCCGTGCCATCATTATTCTCATCGCAAACCACAAAAAGTGAGGGTTGGTTTATATTTGGCAAAGGTAACACACGCAGAGACAAGGTAGTGGTATCATAATTACCAGAGCTGTTTTCAGTAAGCCTTATATAAATTATCTGCGGATTCGAAACATTCATATAAGAATTCGGATTTGAAATCGCATTGACGTTAGCTTCAGCGTTTGTCTGGGAAATGTGGTAGGTAATGGTAAAATCACTTGGATTTTGAGCACCAAAAACTTCCTGCTCAACAAAGGTCAAATCGAACATTGCAATGCCATCGTTCGCACCAAAATTGTCACAAACTTCCAGTGGTGATGGCTGATTGGCTACTTGTGAATAGGTAGTGATAGTAATTAAAAAGATGAATAAAAATGTAGAAAGTAGTTTTTGTTTCATTTGATTGATATTTTGAATGTGTGATTGGGTTTAATTTTAAGCAAACCCTTTAGTAAGGTAACAGTTTTGTTAAGGAATTTCCTACCATCAATAGTTGATTTTACAAAACAAATTGATGGTTATATGACAAAACAGTACTTTTAAGCCCACAAAATAGAACAAATAAGTGAATAAGGAAATTACGAGTGTTCAAAACGCCTTCATTAAGGAATTGTTTCAACTAAAGGAAAAATCCCGAGACAGAAAGAAATCAGGACGCTTCTTGATTGAAGGACATCGAGAGTTGCAATTGGCACTTAAAGGTGGTTACAACATTGAGACCATCTTATATTTTCCTGAATTATTTTCTGCATCACAACTTGAGAATTTGAATGCTGATGAAGTCATTCAAATCTCCAAAGAGGTATATCAAAAACTGGCACATCGCGATACCACTGAAGGGATTCTAGCGGTGGCTCAAAGCAAATCACATCAGTTAGAGGACATCTCTTTCAAATATAAAAATCCGTTGATTTTGGTGGCAGAAGCACCCGAAAAACCTGGCAACATTGGCGCCTTGTTGCGCACTGCGGATGCTGCCAACGTCGATGCGGTCATCATTGCCAACCCAAAAACAGATTTGTACAATCCAAACATCATCCGAAGCAGCGTGGGCTGTGTATTTACCAATCAAATTGCAACGGGCTCCACCTCCGAAATCATCTCATTTTTAAAGAAAAACAACATCAACATCTATTGTGCAGCCTTACAGGCATCACAGGAATACCACACGCAAGATTACAACAAACCGTCGGCTATCGTTGTGGGAACGGAAGCTACAGGTTTAAGCGACGAATGGCTAAAACATTCCACCCAAAACATCATCATCCCAATGCAAGGTGAAATTGATAGTATGAATGTGTCAGTCGCTGCGGGAATTCTTATTTTTGAAGCCGTTCGCCAAAGACGAATCAACTAATAATTAAAGATGAATTCAACTGTCCTTTTTTATATCATAATCGCAATAATCATCCTAAATTTCGTAGTGGACAAAATCCTAGATGCTCTTAATGCGAAACGTTACAATGACCCAATTCCTGGTGAATTGCAGGATGTTTATGATGAAGATGAATACAAAAAATCACAGGCCTATAAAGCAACAAATTACAAATTCGGATTATTGACCTCAACATTTTCAATTGCCTTGACGCTTGGGTTTTTAATATTTGACGGCTTTGAGTTTGTGGACAATATCGCTCGAAGTTTTAGCGACAATTCCATTGTGATTGCTTTGATATTCTTTGGAATTATTATGCTCGGAAGCGATATCATTTCGACACCCTTTTCTTATTACAAAACCTTTGTCATTGAGGAACGCTTCGGATTTAACAAAACCACCAAAAAAACCTTTTGGCTCGACAAATTGAAAGGCTTGCTGATGATGGCCATTGTAGGTGGCGGCATTTTGGCATTGATTATCTGGTTCTATAACCTTACTGGAAACCAGTTTTGGCTCTACGCTTGGGGATTGGTAACCGTCTTCACAGTGTTTATGAATATGTTTTATGCCAAATTGATTGTGCCAATTTTCAACAAGCAAAAACCTCTCGAAGAGGGCAGTTTAAGAGATAAAATTTCGGAGTATGCACAGTCGGTGGGATTTCAATTGGACAAGATTTTTGTGATTGATGGCTCTAAAAGAAGCACAAAAGCGAATGCCTATTTTTCTGGGTTTGGAATTGAAAAGCGCGTAACCCTCTATGACACTCTGGTAAATGATTTGGACGAAGAGGAAATTGTAGCAGTTTTGGCGCACGAAGCGGGTCATTACAAAAAGAAGCACATCATCTTTAACTTGATTGCCTCGATCCTACTCACAGGATTGACACTTTACATTCTATCGATTTTCATTTCAAATCCCTTATTGTCGCAAGCGCTTGGCGTCGACATCCCAAGTTTTCACGTCGGATTGATTGCCTTTGGACTCCTCTACTCGCCTATTTCGGAAGTGACGGGTTTCATTATGAATCATTTCTCAAGAAAATTTGAATACCAAGCAGATGATTATGCTAAAGGCACTTATGCTGCCCAACCGCTAATCACATCATTAAAAAAATTATCTAAAAACAGCTTAAGCAACCTCACACCACATCCTGCTTATGTGTGGGTACATTATTCACATCCAACCTTGTTGCAACGGGTTCGTAATTTGAAAAAATAAAATTATTGACGCAACCCTTAAACTGTTTTATCATCTGACAATAAAACATTGAATGAAAAAAATAATTTTGTTTATTGTGCTAGTGTTTAATATTCAGGGATTCTTAATATCATGCGGTTGTCCCGATGAGAATTATGTTGATTTTTCAGAAATTTCACTTCTACCTGATTTTAATATTGTTTCTGAAGGTGAGTTTTTAAATCTTTACGTATCAATTGAAGATTTATATTACACTACCTCTGTCAATTCATTTTCGAATTTAAATTACATTGCAAATGCGACTACAGTTTGTGAAAAAGGAAGGGATGGACTCAAATATCCAATTGTTAATGTATCCGTATTTAGTGATTCAGATTTTGATTCTGAACATCCAGCAGGTACAGATTTAAGTGACATATTCAAAGCGTACGGATTATATGAGTATAATGGAACTTTAACACCAACTGATTATGATTTTATTAATCTATTAGACCCAGCTTACTTAACTGGAACCTCTTATGTGATGGAATCCCGCCCTCAAATTGATATGACACACCGCTTCGAAGTACGTTTCGAAAAAGTTAATGGAGAAATTGTAAACGGATTCTCCGAAGAAATAACTTGGGAATAATTAATTTTATTCTTTTTAAATTTTAAAAGGTAAATCCAAACTTAACACCGCCCCAACCAGCCGAACCCAAAGTACTGATTTCTCTTGTAATCAAACTCCTCGAAAACTCAAAGTAAAGCGTACGGGTTTTAAGGATGAGTCCATAATCGAGTTGGGCAGTCAATCGTTCAATATCTCTTGAAGCGATGGTATAAGGACTGCTTTTATTGAACAATCCTCCTTGCAATGTGCCATCATAACCTACCACGTTTGCCATAGGATTCGCATAAAAGTAAAGTTGAAATCTTCTGGTTCCTTTTGAGAAAGGAGAGTCAACCCACCCCAAGGTGGTATTAAAACCGATAGAGGCATTGGTAAACAAAGTACCCAACTGCATCCGAGTTTGTGCCTGCAAGGAAAACCAATCATCCCATCGTAACAGTTGCTTCTCGTAACCCAATTGATAATTGAACACCACATCGTTTTTGATTTGATGGCGCCAACCAAGGGGCTCTTTATTTCCAGTGGCGTTGTGAATGCCCACCTGCATTTCTTCACCAAAAGCACCCGGACCAATAATCCCCAAACTCAACGCACCAATCCATTGCGAATTTTTAATCGTGTCGGTCGAAACCACAAAACTTTTCAACATAATGGCAGCCGCAAACGGACGGTCACCAAATTGTATGTTGGGTCGCTCGTAATGATTGGGCGTATAACCAATATGTTCTATCGCAAGTCCATATGTACGATGAGTATCCTTCGGAATGATAAACAAATGGTTGATAGGATTCTTTTCAAATACTTGCAGCGCCAATTCAAAATTGTAACCCTGTGTATAGTTTTCATCGGTCGCCGCAAAATAATCATTCTCATAATTGAATCGAAAGTAGCGCTCACTGGAAATGTCACGATACGACACCAAATGGTCTATCTTTTGGGCAAATAAAATAGAAGGGAAAAACAAAAAGAAAAACAGTCCATACTTCATACAGAAACCTACGATAATAAACCGCCCAAGGATTTATATTCTCAATTAACAATGAATAATGAGTGATGAACAATTAGTAATGAGTGATATATCACCAATCGATAATTATTAATCGTTAATTTTTAATTATTAATTGTCAACGTTTCTCACTCAAATACTTCCAATACCGCTTTGGAACGTGCCGCACGTGCAGCTTCATATTCTTGCGCGATTCGATATTGGTACTCTTGAAGTAATTCTGCCACAACAACTGAAACTTCAATTCTTCTTCCGCAAAGAAATCTTCAGACGTATTTACTGGGTCAAAATCAGCAGGCAATTCCATCGTCACCATCTCTACATTCTTCAAATCGTAGTGAATACCATACTTACGTTTGAGGTCATAAATCAACCACTTTTGGTCGGCATATCTACTTTTAAAATGCTTTTGAATCAAGGGCAGCACATTAAAATCGGGTTCAATGGTGGCAAAATACAAGTCGTCCTTCGTCAACCGAAAACGCACAAAGGCTTCCATCCGATGCTTCTCGCGTCCCACACTTTTGGCAACCTGTGTCACTTTCAACACAGCCTCGTGCGAATAGTCATCATCCACAATGCTTTTGCTGTCAAACACATAGCGAATAAACTCCAAAAGGTGCCTTTCAATCCCTGCTTGCTCACTCAAAAAAGCATACATCAGTCGCAATCTACCATTACTGGAAGTCTTCGATTTCAATCCAGTCCAAACGCGTTTTGATTTCTCAAAATCGGTGATAATCTCCTCTCGCGCATCAAACAAACTATCGATCGCCACGTGACTTGGCTGAATGTCCACATGCGTCAATCGCCGTTCATACACATGGAAAACGCAGGTCAAAAACCCTTCAAAGGTGCCATCATAGCTCAATATCTGTAATGCGTTTACTTCCAACATCAAAACAAACTTAATTGCGGACTCAACAAGGGCTGATATTTTGAGGTGCTGTTTTGGAGGATCAATGACTTCAACTGAATGGCACTCAAATCACGACGTTCAAAATCACGGGATTCACAAACCAAGAAGTATTTCGCGCGATTCAAAGCGACTCCCAATCGTTTCAAATGTTCCCAATTCAGACGTCTGTAACGCCTAGCGTGCAAAATTTTATGTACAGATTTCATTCCCAAACCTGGTACACGCGCCAACATCAGTTTATCGGCAGTATTAACATCCACAGGAAATAATTGCAGGTTTCGAAGAGCCCAGCCCAATTTCGGGTCGACGTCCAAATCCAAATTCGGATGCTCATTATTCACAATCTCATTCACTTTAAACCCATAAAACCGCATCAACCAATCGGTTTGATACAAGCGGTTTTCACGCAGCATCGGCACAGCGGTCCCGATATGCGGCAGGCGGTCATCATAACTGATAGGGATATAACCGGAATAGTACACACGCCTTAAATCAAATTTATCATACAGGTAATTCGCCGTCCACATAATCTGCTGGTCGCTCTCGCCACTGGCACCGATAATCATCTGCGAACTTTGCCCAGCTGGCGCGTACTTCGGCGTACTTTTGATGAGTTTTTTTTCGGATTTATATTGAATGATTTCATTCTTCACCTTGGTCATCGGCTTGATGAAGTCTTCCCGTTTTTTATCGGGAGCCAACAACTTCAAACCGGTTTCCGTCGGGATTTCAATATTCACACTCAAACGGTCGGCATATAGCCCAGCCTCGCGCATCAATTCATCCGAACAACCTGGAATAGATTTTAAGTGGATATACCCGTGAAAATTTTCTTCGAGACGTAATTTTTTGGCAACTGCCACCAGACGCTCCATCGTATAATCGGGACTTTTGAAAATACCCGAACTCAAAAACAGACCTTCTATATAATTCCGACGGTAAAAATTGATGGTCAAATCCACTACTTCCTGCACTTGAAACGCCGCACGCTTGATGTCGTTGCTCTTTCGGGTCACGCAATAGGCACAATCAAAAATGCAATAATTGGTGAGCAGGATTTTCAACAGCGACACACAACGCCCATCTTCGGTATACGAATGACAGATGCCCATTCCCGTGGAATTCCCAAGCCCTTTCGTGGTATTCTTACGCGTACTGCCGCTCGATGCGCAAGAGACATCGTATTTGGCTGCATCGGCCAGTATTTCCAATTTTTCTTTTATCCGTTCAAACGACATATATACACACGAGCCTTTCTTCAAAAGGCATCAATCCTATTGAAATTCAATTAATTAATTATCTGATACACCCTGATGATTGGTTAGAAGAAATGTGTTTGGGGCAACAGCAGATTTTGGTCTCAATAACCGTCACTAAATTACAGAATTTGTAAGCTTTTTTTGAACGAATTAGAATAAACTTTTAACGAAATTGAACTCGATACTATGAACTAAATTTGGTGCTTCAAAAAAAATGACGACCTTCGTTTTCTAACATATCAAAATGCTTTCCAAACGAGCCAAATACGCCATCAAAACATTGATTTTTCTTCACCAAAACCGTGAAGCAACGCCTATTTCGGCTAAAATTATTGCGGAGCAAGAACGCATTCCCTATAAATTCTTGGAAAATATTTTGAGGGAACTGCGCCAAAATAAACTGCTCACAAGCGAACGTGGTGCGGAAGGCGGCTATAAATTCTTGATGGAACCAGCCGACATAACAGTGGCTGATGTGGTGCGTATTGTCGATGGCCCAATCGCGCTAATTCCCTGCGTTTCTGAAAATTTCTACGAAAAATGCAATGAATGTATAGACGAAGAAACCTGCCAGATCCGAAAACTTTTTGCGGAATTGCGTACGGATATGCTCCCTACTCTTGAAAAATCAATCACGGATTTAGCGCGTATGTGATTTTTTTTATTTTTATATCATACTTAATTGGTATGAATAGTATGTTTTACTATATTTGGTTGAGAATTGGTGGTTATGAATGTTCAAATACGAATAATGATCATAATGATGGTGCTTCTTGGCACCACAATCTCGAACGCACAAAAAAATGTAGACCATCAAAATCTTCTCTGGACACGCTATGCCCTAAAATTGAAAATCAACGACAGTTGGTCGGTGTCCCAAGAAATTGAAGAGCGCACCTACTGGTTTCCGTGGCGCCAGCATCAATTTGTAACACGCACCATGGGTAGATATAATTTTAAAAATGGCTTCGGCGTTGGAGCTGGTTTTGCCTATTTCCGTCAGTCGCTGCCTCAAGACCCAGAGGTTAACGTCAATTATACCCAACCGGAATTGCGCTCTGAATTTGAGCTCACCTATACGCATTCGCTGTCTGAAAAACTGTCAATGAACCATCGCTATTGGAATGAGTTGCGCTATTTTAAAGAAGAAGGACAAGATTATGAATACGGAAATATGCGACTGCGTTATAGGCTCGAATTGCAATATAAACACAGTGCGAGCCTAACCTTCAGGGCATTTGATGAAATTTTTATCAATCTGGGCGAAAACATTGTCAATAACACCTTCGACCAAAATCGTTATGGCGCAAGCATTCAATATATGCCCATCAAAAACTTCGGATTGGAGTTGGGTTACATCAATTGGTTTCAGCAGCGACCTTCTGGCGTTGATTTTTATAACCGCAACATCGTAAGAGTAACCGTGCATCACACCATTGATGTGTCTAAAAAATCCAAATAACTATGTCCTCAATTTTTAACCTTTTGACAATTCCGTTTTTGTTGGCAATGTTTTTGGCAATGGTAATGGGTGGCAGCGGTACAGCCCCAGCATTCTCCGCGGCGTATGGCGCACGTGTCATCAAAAAATCACTCATTCCCGGACTTTTCGGAATTATGGTCGTGTTAGGTGCTTTATTGGCTGGCAAGGAAGTCTCCCTGACACTGGGCGACAATCTTTTGGACAGCGCTTTTTTTACACCGTTGACGACATCGCTCATATTATTGTCCATCGGGCTTTCCATCTTGTTTGCCATTCTTTTGGGTGTGCCACAATCCACCAGTCAGTCCACCGTATTGGCAATTGCGGGCGCAGCAACGGCGTTGGACAGCCTCAACAAACGCACCTTATTTATAGACATCATTCCTACGTGGGTCATTCTGCCCTGCATCTCGTTCATCATCGTTTTCATCCTTTCAAAATGGATACTGCCAGCCGTTAAACGTCAATTTTTCAAAAGCAATTCAGAAAATATCACGCATCACAAAGGTTTTAAAGTCCTTCTGATACTATCGTCGCTCTACGTGGCGTTTTCTATCGGAGCCAATAACGTTGCCAATGCCGCAGCACCTATCGCTTCGTTGACAGCCAATGAACTTGGGTACACCTCCACCGAAAATTTTCTGCCGATTATAATCTTATCAGTATTGATTGTCGCACCTTGCTTTGCCATTGGAAGCTCGCTGTTCGGGCACAAAGTCACAAAACCCAATGGTGATGATATTGTAGAAGTGAATCCATTAAATGCCACCATCATTGCATTCATCGTAGCCAGTCTCTTGATTTTTGCATCCGTAGTAAAAGGCATCCCAACCTCATTGGTACAATTGAATGCCGCTGGATTCATCGCCTTGAGCATCAGCAAAAAAGGATTTAAGAACACATTCTCCAACAAAACCGTAAAACGCTTCTTTGTAGTCTGGGCCATTGCACCTGTGTTCTCCTTCATTCTTACCTACATCCTTATTAGTCTTTGTGTTTAAACATAATATGATGTAGTGAAGAAATAGGCTTCTGCACTGATGGGAAAGGCTTGGTCGTTCATCAAATGGCCTCTGTCGCTGATAGAAAACGCTATGTCGCTGATAGAAAAGGCAATGTCGTTGCCAAAACCTACACTTCTTTTAAAGTAAAAGGTCTTCTCCCCTCCTTTGGTGGGGATGAGGGAGGCTATTATATTTTCCAACAAAAAACTATTGCCAATTACATTTCTTTATCTTACATTTAATTTATGACAGATGTAGAGTTAGAAAAAGAGAATGCAGACATCGCCAAAGCATACAAAAAGCTCCTCAAAGTAAGCTATCAAACCCTTACCGACGACGATAAAAAACTCATTAGAAGCGCTTTTGATGTTGCCGTAGATGCACACAAAGACCAACGCCGAAAATCGGGCGAGGCCTACATATTCCATCCCATCGCTGTGGCAACGATTGTCGCTTCAGAAATTGGATTGGACGCTACCAGTATTGCCGCTGCCCTCCTCCACGATGTGGTGGAAGATTGTCCGGATTATTCTCTTGAGGACATCGAACGACTCTTCGGAAAAACCGTGGCTCGTATTGTTGATGGTTTGACCAAAATATCTTCTTTGAGTAAAGAAGCGGATGTTTCTACGCAAGCGGAGAATTTCAGGAAAATGTTGTTGACTTTAAATGACGACGTGCGTGTCATTATTATCAAAATTGCCGACCGTCTGCACAATATGCAAACGATGGATTCGATGCGTGCTGACAAGCAGGTAAAGATTGCTTCGGAAACATTATACATCTACGCACCTTTAGCACATCGAATTGGTTTATATAATATCAAAACCGAACTTGAAGACCTCGGCCTTAAGTACACCGAGCCTGATGTTTATAATGACATTCACAATAAGATTAAGGAAAGTAAAGAAGAGCAAGATGCCTACATCAAGGCGTTTTCCAAAGTTATTGTCGATTCTTTAAATAATGAAGGCTTAAGCTACGATATTAAAGGAAGACCAAAATCCATTTATTCCATCAGAAGAAAGATGTTGAAGCAAGGTGTTTCGTTTGATGAAGTGTATGATAAGTTTGCCGTCAGAATCATCTATAAATCCGATTTAGCCAACGAGAAATTCCTCGCCTGGAAAATTTATTCCATCGTAACTGACCATTTTATCCCAAACCCTATCCGTCTCCGTGATTGGATTTCATCGCCTAAATCAACCGGTTATGAAGCACTCCACATCACTGTTATGGGACCCAAAGGCCGTTGGGTTGAAGTGCAGATTCGTAGTGAACGTATGAATGAAATTGCCGAAAAAGGCTATGCAGCGCACTACAAATACAAACAAGGCAATGCCGAAGACGCTTTGGACACTTGGATTGACAAGTTACAGGAAGCCTTGGAAAGTAATGAGACCAATGCGGTGGATTTTGTGGAGCAGTTCAAACTCAACCTTTATTCCAAAGAAATCTTTATCTTTTCACCAAAAGGAGATTTAAAGAAACTGCCCAAAGGTGCTACTCCGCTCGATTTTGCTTTTAGCATCCATACCGAAGTAGGTATGAAAACTAGAGGTGCAAAGGTCAATGGAAAGCTTGTGCCTTTAAGCCACGAGTTGCAAAGTGGAGACCAAGTTGAAATCTTAACTTCTGAAAACATAAGACCGAACCCAAACTGGTTAGATTATGCAACTACCGCAAGGGCTCGCAGCAAAATCAAATCTTCATTAAAAGACGAGAAAAAAGAAGTTGCTGAAGAAGGCAAAGAAATACTCCGCAGAAAGCTAAAACAGCTCAAAATCACCCTCGATGAGAAGTCTGTGAATGATATGGTGGTTTATTTCAAGCTGAAAACCAGTCTCGATTTGTTTTACAGAGTTGGTGTTGGTACTATAGACAATAGTATGCTGAAGGATTTCGCAAATTCCAGAAGCAATGCGTTTATGAGCTACATCAAAAGCAAAATTCGCAAACCTACCGTTGCACCAGATATCGACAAGGATGAAATCACAGCCAAGTATGATATGCTTGTATTTGGAAAAGAGGAAGAAAAACTTGATTACAAGCTTTCAACGTGCTGTAACCCTATTCCAGGTGATGAAGTATTTGGCTTTTTGACCATAAACGAAGGCATTAAAGTCCATAAGAAAAATTGTCCGAATGCGTTGAGTCTGCAATCCAACTATGCATACCGCATTATGCAAGCCAAATGGATTGATTCATCTCAACAGGAATTCACAGCGCAAATTACTTTGTCTGGTATTGACAATCTAGGATTGGTAAATCATATTACCAATGTTATTTCTTCGCATATGCACGTTAATATGAAGAGTATCAGCTTTGAAAGTGACGACGGCATTTTCACTGGAAAAATAAACGTGGTAGTCAAAAATAGTACGATGCTTAAAAAGCTAATGGACAACCTTAAAAAAATTAACGGAATTGATAAGGTAACAAGAGTTTAAAAAGCGTAAATTTGCAGCGTCAAATTATGAGTGTAAAAACAGAACATACTAATCAAGAAATCGTAAAGAACGTCTTTACGGCATATCTTGAAGAAAAAGGTCACAGAAAAACTCCAGAGCGTTACGCTATCCTTCAAGAAATTTATGATAGCGATGAGCATTTTGATATTGAATCGCTTTATATCAAAATGAAAAACAAAAACTATCGTGTAAGCCGTGCTACACTATATAATACGATAGAACTTCTTTTAGAATGTGCTTTGGTTAGAAAGCATCAATTTGGTCAGAATCAGGCGCATTATGAAAAATCTTATTTTGACAAACAGCACGACCACGTTATTTTGACCGATACTGGTGAGGTGATTGAGTTTTGCGACCCGAGAATCCAAACCATAAAAAAAACGATTGAAGAAGTTTTTGATATCTCAATCAGCAATCATTCTCTGTATTTTTACGGAACCAAAAACAAACCAACAAACTAATTTCATAAAATGGCAGTAGATTTACTACTAGGACTACAATGGGGAGATGAAGGCAAAGGAAAAATTGTCGATGTATTAACCTCCAAATACAACATTATTGCTCGATTTCAAGGTGGACCAAATGCAGGACACACTTTGGTTTTCAATGGCAAAAAACACGTTCTTCATACCATTCCATCCGGGATTTTTCACGAAGACAAAATAAACCTTGTGGGTAACGGCGTGGTTATCGACCCTGTCATTTTCAAAAAAGAATTAGACAAATTAGCTGAACAGAATGTTGACTATAAAACCTCCCTCTACATTTCGCGTAAGGCACATATTATTTTACCTACACATCGCTTACTGGATGCTGCGAGTGAAGCTTCAAAAGGTAAGGCAAAAATTGGGTCTACGTTAAAAGGTATTGGTCCAACGTATATGGACAAAACCGGTAGAAACGGTATCAGAGTTGGTGACATTGAATTATCGGATTGGAAGGAAAAATACAGGGTCTTGGCAGATAAGCACGAGGCAATGATAGCTTTCTACAATGTGGATATTCAATATGATTTGAAAGAATTGGAAACTGATTTCTTTGAGGCTATTGAAACCTTGCAATCATTAAAATTCATTGATTCTGAAGAATATTTGCACCAAGCTCAAAAAGATGGAAAATCAATACTTGCCGAAGGTGCGCAAGGTTCTTTATTGGATATTGACTTTGGAACCTATCCGTTTGTAACCTCGTCTAACACTACGGCTGCTGGAGCCTGTACAGGTTTAGGCATTGCTCCCAATAAAATAGGAGAAGTATTCGGAATTTTTAAAGCCTACACCACACGTGTTGGGTCAGGACCTTTCCCAACAGAATTATTTGATGAAGATGGCGCAACGATGGGACGTGTTGGAAATGAATTTGGCGCAACTACAGGTCGTGCACGTCGTTGTGGTTGGCTAGATTTAGTGGCGCTTAAATATGCTTGTCAAGTTAATGGCGTAACGCAATTGATTATGATGAAAGGTGACGTACTATCAGGTTTTAAGACACTTAAAGTTTGTACAGCTTATAAATACAAAGGCGAAACCATCCATCATTTCCCATTTAATATTGATGAGGAAAACGTCACTCCTATTTATACCGAAATGAAAGGCTGGAATGCCGATTTGACTGAAATGACTGAAGCTTCGCAAATGCCACAGGCCTTGTTGGAGTATATCCAATTCCTAGAAAAAGAACTGGAGTTGCCAATAACCATTGTATCTGTTGGTCCAGACAGAAAACAGACGATCGTTAGATAACACGATTGTTAAAACTTTTGTTAACTAACAATACCACAGAATAATTAAAGTTATTTTTGAAACAAATTAACAACATTTTGAAAGCATTTCGGTTCGTTTTACTTCTTGTGTTTGGTTTGAGTTTCACAATGACTTCGTTCTCTCAAACTTCAAAAAAAATCCGCATTGAGTATGCACCATTTGCAAACTCTGATTCTTTAAGAGGTCCCGGTGTAACTGTCTTCACAAGAGATAATATGCAGCAAGTTCATTTTGCGCACGAAGGTATCGATATGTGGTGCGACAGAGCTGTATATTATGAAAAGGAAGATTTCATAGAAGCCTACAGCAATGTGGTTATGAAGCAAGGCGACACTGTAAATATGAATGCCAAATATGTTGAGTATAGTGGAAAAACCCAATTGGCCTTCGCAGGTGGCAACGTCATTTTGACCGAACCAAAATCTACATTAACAACCGATACGCTTCATTTCGATAAAGTGAAGCAACAAGCCTATTACAATACAGGTGGAAAAGTAGTGCGTGATTCTTCAGGAACGATTACCAGCAGAATTGGTCGTTATTATATGAGCAATAAAAAGTACCAATTTGTAAATGAGGTGGTTTTGGTCAACCCTCAATACACCTTGAACACAGATCGTCTTGATTTCTATTCTGAAAATGGCCATGCTTATCTTTATGGTCCTTCAACCATTGTGGGTGAAACAAGCACCATCTATTGTGAAAGAGGATTTTATGATACAGAAAATGATACAGGTTATTTCGTAAAAAAATCAAGAATCGATTATGACAGTCGCATCATTGAAGGCGACAGTATGTATTTTGATAGAAAGATTGATTTTGCATCAGCTACCAACAATATCAAAATTACCGACACCATCAATAATAGTGTGGCAAAAGGTCATTATGCCGAAGTTTGGAAGGCAAAAGATTCGGTCTTCATTACTAAACGCGCACTTCTAATCTCGGTTCAAGAAAAAGATTCGTTGTATATGCATAGCGATACTATTCGTGTCAACGGTCCTCCAGAAAGCCGAATTACACGCGCCTATTACAATGCAAAACTTTATAAAAGTGATTTAAGTGGAAAAGCTGATTCCATTCACGCAGACCATAAAACCGGTTTGACACGATTGATCAATCTAGCGCGTTTTTCATCTACAGATGCCTTCAGTGGCAAGCGCAATCCAGTATTGTGGAATATGGGAAATCAAATGACAGGCGACACCATTCACCTCATTGCCAATCCAAAAACCGAACAATTGGATTCACTTCTCGTTTTCAATGACGCCTTCGTCATCAGCAAGGACACTCTTGGAGATGGTTATAGCCAAACAAAAGGGCAGCGACTTATAGGATTGTTCAAAGACAATGAGCTTTACAATATTGATGTCATCAAAAATGCAGAAGTCATCTATTTTATGCGTGATGATAAAAATGAACTCATTGGAATCAACAAATCAAAATCTGCCAGTATCAATATGCAGATTGAGAACAATGAGATTGTCGAAACGCGCTTCATCAATCAGGTAGATGGTGACATCTATCCTGAATCTGAATTCCCGGAAAACGCCAGAAAATTGAGGGGTTTTGTATGGCGTGAAGAAGAACGACCTAAAAGCGTTGAAGATTTATTCGTAGACGACCCACCTTTAAATTTACCAATAATTAAGGGGCTTGGTGAATATATTCCTCAAGAAGAATTTTTTGATGAAGAATTGATGCAACGTGTTGAAGACGCAAAACCGAAAGACGCAAAAGAAGATGAAGTCTCCAAAGCTTCCAGAAATATTCCGGAGGAAGCCATCAAAAAGAATGACTCGATAAAGTCAGCCAATAAACTTCCGTCTAAAAAAGTGCTTAAAAAGGAGAAATAATGTCAGAAGATTTTTTGAAATATCAAGCACAAACCACGCCACATCCATTGGCAATGGAAATTTCGTATGCGGAAGGCTCTTATATATATGACACCAATAATAAACCTCATCTCGATTTTGTGGCAGGTGTTTCGGCGTGTACTCTAGGGCATAGACATCCAAAGGTTGTTAAAGCTATCAAAAAACAATTGGATAAATATCTTCACGTAATGGTTTATGGCGAGTATATCCAAGAATCTGCTGTAGAATTGACAAAATTCTTGGCAAAACAGTTGCCAGACTCGTTGGAAACTACTTATCTCACTAATTCGGGAACCGAAGCCATTGAAGGCGCCTTAAAATTGGCCAGAAGAGCCACTGGAAGAAGTGAAATCATTGCTGCCAAATACGCCTATCACGGCAACACGATGGGTTCTATGAGCGTAATGGGTTACGAAGAGCGGAAACAAGCTTTTAGACCATTAGTACCAGATGTACATTTCATTGATTATAATGATTGTGATCAAATACAAAATATCACTCGTAAAACAGCTGCAGTAATTCTCGAAACCATTCAAGGAGGTGCCGGATTTATCGAACCCAAAGGGAATTATCTTGCCAAAGTAAGAACACGCTGTGATGAAGTAGGTGCTTTATTGATTTTAGATGAAATTCAGCCTGGAGTGGGTCGTACAGGTAAACTTTTCGGATTCGAACATTATAATTGTGTGCCAGATATTTTAGTAACGGGAAAAGGACTAGGTGGTGGTATGCCAATTGGTGCGTTCACAGCATCAAGAGGAATGATGTCCACTTTAAAAGATCATCCAAAACTTGGTCATATTACTACTTTTGGAGGACATCCTGTGATTGCAGCCGCAGCATTGGCAACCCTTAAAGAAGTGACCGAAAGTGATTTGATGGAGAAAGTACTCGAAAAAGAAAAATTATTCCGTCAACATTTGGTGCATCCTTTGATTGAAGACATCAGAGGAAAAGGATTGATGCTTGCAGCCATATTGCCATCGGCAGAACTTGTGAATGAGATAATTCTGACCTGTCAAAGCGAAGGATTAATTCTATTTTGGCTACTTTTTGAGCCAAAAGCCATCCGAATTACACCTCCCTTAACCATATCAAATGAAGAAATTATAGATGGATGCGACATTATCCTATCTGTTCTGGATAAAATTTCAAAGAAAATTAAAAAATAATATTACTTTTAAATCATTGTAAATCAAATTGTAAAACCTTAAAAATCATTTGTATTAAATGTCTGTTAATTAATTTGTTGAAAACATTAGCCCTATATCCCCGAATTTCCTGATGATAACATTAAATTTATTTCAACTAAACTTTACATCTGCTTATGGAGTTCAGTCAAAGTGACGACCACAACAATCTTTCCCTGACAAAATTTGAGTCAATGTTAAAAACAAACAATGTTCTGTTTTTTGACTCTGGAGAATTTGAAAACATTATTTATCACTATCTCGAAATTGGCAAAATAGCTTTAGCTAAAAAGGCCATTAAGATGGGACTGGGTCAACATCCGACGTCTGTTACCTTGAAATTGTTTCAGGTAGAAATTTATGTTTTGGAAGATAAATTGCAGCAAGCTGACAAATTGTTGGATATGTTGTATTTACTAGAACCAGCAAACGAAGAGATTTATATTCAAAAGGCAAGTATTCTATCAAAACGTGACGAGCACCAAAAGGCTATTGATACGCTGATGATTGCCCTTCGATTGATAGACAGTGAAGACGATGAAGCAGATATCTACGCACTCATTGGGATGGAATATCTCTTTATGGACCAATTCGAAAATGCCAAAGATTATTTTATAAAATGTTTGGATCTTGACAATGAGGATTATTCTGCTTTGTACAATATTATTTATTGCTTCGATTTCCTTTGTTTAAATTCCGAAGCAATAGAATTTCTAAATCAATATTTAGATAATAACCCTTATAGTGAAGTAGCTTGGCATCAACTTGGAAAACAGTATTGTACTCTAAAAGATTATAAAAGAGCATCAGCTGCATTTGATTTTGCGATTATTTCAGATGACACTTTCGTGGGTGCATATTTAGAGAAAGGAAAAGTTCTTGAAAAACAAAGAAAATATCATGAGGCCATAGAAAATTACAAAATCACTTTGGCTTTGGATGAACCTACATCTTTTGCATTGCTACGCATAGGAAATTGCTATGATAAGTTGGAAAATTTTGATTTAGCAGTGCAATATTATTATAAAACTGTTCAGGAAGACCCTCTTTTAGACAAAGGTTGGATTGCTATAACAAAATTTTATAACAAACAGCATGATTATCAAAAAGCGCTGTATTATATCAATAAAGCAATCAATATTGACTGTGAAAATGTGCTATATTGGAAATTATATGCACAAATAAATCATCGGTTAAATTTTCTGGAGGAAGCTGAAAGAGGCTATAAAAAAACATTAGATCTTGGTAATTATGAATTGGACACGTGGTTATCTCGTGCTGATATTTTGATACAATTGGGAGAATACGAGGCATCTGCATTAAATTTAATTCAAGGAGCCGAATTTTATCCCGAAACTGCTGAAATCGAATATCGTCTTGCTGGGATTTATTATTCACTTTTAGAATCAGAAAAAGGCTCCTATCATTTGAAAAACGGTTTATTGTTGAATCCGGAATTTCATTTTATAATTGAAGAGTTGTTTCCAAATGTTTCGAAAAATATTTCGGTACGAGCAATTATTATGACGGCAAAAAAATCTTCGAACTAACTCATCATAATTTTTGTGTTTCAAACTCGCAACAAATTTTATTGTATTGTGTTATGCTTTCTATAAGTAGATTGCTTTAGGAAACAATACAGCTATCTCATCAAATAAATCTCACAAAATTACATACCTTTAGCGTTCTTATTTTATAACAATGCAAAGACGTTTTACAGATTATGCAATTATTTCCCTCAAAGGCATTGCTATGGGAGCTGCGGATGCCGTTCCTGGTGTTTCCGGAGGTACGATTGCTTTCATTTCTGGTATTTATGAAGAATTAATTTCCACAATAAGTGGTATCAATTTATCACTTTTCAAAACTTTAAAAATTCATGGTGTCAAGGCTTTTTGGACACAACTGAACGCTAATTTTCTGTTGGCTCTTGTTACTGGAATTCTCATAAGTTTTGTGTCTTTTATGCGATTGGCAAAATATCTGATTGAAAATCATCCCGTTTTGATATGGTCGTTCTTTTTTGGATTGATAGTAGCCAGTGTTTATTTTGTAGGTAAGCAAATAACAAAATGGAATATCGCCACCATCATAATGTTTTTGTTTGGGACCATAGCCGCTTATTACATTTCTCAACTACCATCTATGGCAGACAGTGATAGTTCTCTGTTTTTGTTTTTTGCGGGAGCTTTGGCCATTTGTGCGATGATATTACCCGGAATTTCCGGAGCTTTCATCCTTGTTATTCTTGGTGCGTACAAAACTTTGAGCGATGCACTTCATGATTTTGATTTTAAGAAAATCCTCATTTTTGCAACTGGCGCTTTGGTTGGCATTTTAAGCTTCAGCCATATTTTAAAATGGCTATTTAAAAATTACCATAATATTACCCTAGCTTTATTGACTGGATTTATTTTTGGTTCTCTCAATAAAATTTGGCCATGGAAACGTGTTTTGACCTGGAGAAAAGATTCAGCAGGTATAGATATTCCATTGGTTGAGAAAAGTATCGCTCCTTTTAACTATAAAGGCGACCCGCAACTAACTTTTGCCATTTGCTTGATGTTGGCTGGTTTTTTGACTATTTTCATACTCGAGAAATTAGGAGCCAAAAAGAACTAAAATGCAAAGCACAAGAACATTTGCGGACAGATTTTTTCTAGTCATTAAAGGACTTGGAATGGGTGCCGCAAATAAAGTTCCAGGTGTATCTGGTGGTGTGGTGGCATTTGTAGCAGGCTTTTATGAAGAATTTATCTATTCTCTTCAGAAAGTCAATAAAACTGCTTTTAAACTACTTTTCAACGGACGTTTTAAATCCTTTGTCAATTATATCAATGGACGTTTCTTGGGTCTTTTGTTTTTTGGAATGGTTGTAAGCTATTTCAGTGTTTCAAAAATTCTCGATTATTTTCTGAAGACCAATGAACTCTATGTTTGGAGTATGTTTTTTGGGATGATTATTGGCTCTATTTACTACATCAACAAAGATTTTAAAGTATGGAATTACAAGACTGTTTGCTCGCTTATTATTGGTGTGCTTATTGGAATCGGAATCAGTTTTCTAGATCCAGCAAAAGAAAATGACAATTTATGGTTCGTGTTTTTTTGCGGTATTATCAGCGTTTCTGGGATGACTTTACCAGGTTTTTCAGGTTCTTTCATTCTAATTTTGCTTGGTAACTACGTGTTGCTGTTGGTAGATTCTGTCAATGCACTTTCGGATACATTCTATGAAATTATGGTTGGAAATTTTGAGTTCATTCATAATCCTGTCAGGATAAGATTGCTTAAGGTGTTAGTGGTTTTCACACTTGGTTCTGTTACCGGTTTGGTTTCCTTCTCACATATATTGAGCTATATTCTCAAACATCACAAAAATGTCACTATTTCTGCCATCATCGGTTTTATCGTTGGCAGTCTTGGTGTTGTTTGGCCATGGAAAAAGACCATTTATAAGCTTTCAGAAAGTGGAGATTTTCAATATGATTCAACTGGCTCTAAAATTGTTTCTAATTACGAAAGATTTATTCCTCAACTGAATAGTGAAACCTATTATGCAATTGCTTATATTGCATTAGGAATTCTGATAGTGTTAGCTTTGGAATGGTATGGTCAAAAAACTAGAAAATTGAATGCCTAACTTCGGATTGATAGGCAAAAACATTTCGTATTCATTTTCAAAAACCCACTTTACGGCCAAATTTGAAAATGATGAGCTCGATTATTCCTATGAAAATTTTGACATTCAGGACGTTTCACAATTCCCATCGATCCTAAAAAACAATCCAAATTTGTTAGGATTGAATGTTACAATTCCATATAAAGAAAGTATCATTCCTTATCTAGATGAACTGAATGATGTTGCTAAAGAAATAGGCGCTGTAAACACAATAAAAATTGATTCATCAGGAAAACTGAAAGGCTATAACACCGATTGTTATGGCTTTGAAAAATCATTACAACCTTTAATTAATCACCATCATCGAAAAGCATTGATTCTTGGAACTGGTGGAGCTTCAAAAGGTGTAGCATATGCTCTAAAACAACTTAAGATTCCATTTGATTTCGTTTCAAGGAATGCAAATAGTGAAACTAAATTCACTTATAAAGACCTTAACGAAGACATTATTAAATCTCACCAAATAATCATCAATTGTACACCAGTTGGCACACATCCTAATGTCAATGAGTGTCCAGACATCCCTTATGATGCCGTTACGAAAGAACATATTCTTTATGACTTAATTTACAATCCGATACAAACAAAATTTCTAATCTGTGGCGAAATAAAAGGAGCAACCATCACCAATGGCTTCAAGATGCTTGAACTACAAGCTGATAAGGCTTGGGAGATATGGAGCATGGCCTGAACGCCTTCAAATATGGTTTTCGCTTTGTAATCTAATGAGTTGTTAGTATCTTTAGCCTTTAATGAAAATTTGAACCAAAACATTGCAAAAATGTCAGAGAATGATAACCTGCAGAATGCAGACGGAAAGCAGAATGATGACTCTTCTGAAAAGATCTTACAACCTTCTGAACCCTTAAATGTTGATCACAAAAATAAAGCAACATTAAATGAGCAAGAAGCTCAACAAAATTCAGAAGAATCTCCAGTTGTAGATGAAACTGAATCTAACGATGAAGCCAAAGAATCGGTAGTTGACGCATCTGAAAGCTCATCTAATGACGCTGAAGACACTCCAAAAAAGGTAAAAAATCATGTTGATGAGATTGATGAAGCCAACGCAGAAGACGCTGAAGATACAGACAATGTAGATAGACATGCTTTGGAAGATAAAGATTACCATTCAATGTCTTTGGAGCAATTGGCTGATGAATTTGAAGGTCTATTGAAAAACAAAAAGGTTCAAACCATTAAATCTCATGTAGATGAAATAAAATCAGAATTTAATGCCAAGTTTTCTGAAATTCTGGAAGAGAAAAAAGAAGATTTTTTGGCAGATGGTGGCAATGAAATCGATTTCTATTTTACCAGCCCTGTCAAAAAACGCTTTAATTCACTTTACAACGACTATAGAAAAAACCTGAATGCTTATTACAAAGCATTGGAATCTAACCTCAAGTTAAATCTTGAAAATAGGCTCGAAATCATTGAAGAAATCAAAGGTTTGATAAATGTCGAAGAGAACATAAATACCACCTATAAACACTTCAAGGATTTACAGGAACGATGGAGAAATGCTGGGCCTATTCCAAGAGATAAGTATAACAATGCTTGGAATTCGTACCATCATCATGTAGAGATTTTCTATGACTTTTTACATCTTAATCGCGATTTGCGCGATATGGATTTCAAGCACAATCTAGAGCAAAAGCTTAAAATCATTGAGCGAGCTGAAGAGTTGGCCCAAGATGACAATACCAATAGAGCTTTCAGAGAGTTGCAAGTTTTGCACAAAATGTGGAAAGAGGATTTAGGTCCCGTGGACAGAGAGCATCGTGAGGATATCTGGGAACGATTCAGCAATGCGACCAAGGCGATACATGACAAGCGTCAGGCATATTTTGCAAATATTGACCAAATCCATGAAGAGAATTTGGTGAAGAAAGAAGAAATCATTGCCAAGATTGATGACATTGCAAAAGACGATGCCAACTCACACCAAGCATGGCAAAAGAAAATTAGAAAAATTGAAGAGTTGCGTCAAGATTTCTTCAAGGCTGGAAAAGTTCCGATAAAAGTCAATGAAGAAACTTGGTCTAAATTCAAGACTGCTGTTAGAACTTTCAATAGAAAGAAAAATGGTTTCTACAAAAACTTAAAGAAAGATCAATACGATAATTTACAAAAGAAACTAGACCTCATCAAAATTGCTGAAGACAACAAAGACAGTAAAGATTTTGAAACTGTCACACCTTTGATGAAGAAAATTCAGGCTGATTGGAAAACGATTGGTCATGTTCCTAGAAAAGATAGCGACAAGATTTGGAACCGTTTTAAGGCCGCTTGTAATCATTATTTTGACCAAGTTCACGCCGAAAGAAAAGCGGAAAATCAGGAGCAATATGACGCCTTTGATAAGAAGAATAAGCTTTTGGATTCATTGAAGGACTTGAAATTATCAGGAAATGCTGAAGCAGATGTTGAAACCATCAAATCTAAAATCGAAGAGTGGAAATCTCTCGGGCAAGTGCCTTTTAACAAACGCTTTATAGAAGGCAAATTCAATAAAACTTTGGATAATCTATTCAGTAGTTTAAAAATGGACAAGTCTGAAGTTGAAATGATCAAATTTGAAAACAAACTAGAGCATCTTGCCCAGCCTGATGATACACGATTGTTAGACAATGAGCACAATTTCATCCGTAAGAAAATTGATGAGGCAAAAAGCGAAATCAATCAATTGGAAAACAATCTTCAATTCTTTTCAAATGTGGATGAAACAAATCCACTTGTAAAAAATGTGTTGAAGAGCATTGAATCTCACAAAGAAAATCTAGCTGTTTGGGAAGAAAAGCTAAAGAAAGTTAAAGAGCTTTACGAATAAGACACAAGATTTTTATACCTTATTATGAAGAGAAGTTGCCAACAAAGCAGCTTCTTTTTTTGCTGTATTCAATTATGAAATAGCTATAAAATCAAATCCCATCCACCATTGGTGAATGGGATTTTGACCCCTAACTAAACTAAATTTTTAATCTTAACTATTACCGCTTAAAATAAAATTAAGATTACCTACTTATGATTATGAAACTAAAGCTAGTTTCATTATATCTTATATACGTATCGTCTTACAAGTTTGGATTACCAACTATAAAAAAATCTTCATTTTTTTTATTCAAACAAATCAAAGCACTGAAATTCAATTTGTTCAAAAATAAAATTTTAAATGTTTTTTGCTTCATTCCAGAAGACATCCATCTCGGTCAACGTCATATCCGATAATTTCTTATCTAACTCCTTTGCTTTTGATTCAAGATATTGAAATCTCTTTATGAATTTTTTATTGGTACGTTCCAAAGCATTTTCTGGATTTATCTTTAAAAACCGAGCATAATTAATCAGCGAAAATAGCACATCGCCAAATTCGCTTTCCATCCTATCACGGTTTTGGGCATCAGCCTCTTCTTTAAATTCCTGCAACTCCTCCTCCACTTTTTCCCAAACTTGATTCGGTGCTTCCCAATCAAAACCAACACCAGCGGCTTTGTCCTGAATACGATTCGCCTTCACCATTGCTGGCAGACTTTTCGGCACTCCTTGTAACACGCTTTTTTTTCCTTTCTCTTTGAGCTTAATTTGTTCCCAATTCCGTTTGACGTCTTCTTCATCATTCACGCTCACATCTCCATAAATATGAGGATGGCGTTCAATTAATTTATCAGAAATGGTGTTACAAACATCAGCCATATCGAAAGCATTGGTTTCACTTCCTATTTTGGAGTAGAACACAATATGCAACAGTAGATCACCAAGCTCTTTCTTGACCTCATCTAAATCATTGTCCAAAATAGCATCACCCAATTCATACACCTCTTCAATCGTTAAATGTCGAAGTGTTTCTATGGTCTGTTTTTTGTCCCACGGACACTGTGCACGAAGCTCATCCATAATAATGAGCAATCTCTCAAATGCCTTAAGTTGTTGTGTTTTATCAGTCATATTCTTGGTTCAAGACTCCAAAAATACGACTAATGAAAGAGTTCAGAAAGACATACTGTGATGTTTCTGTAAACAATTTATCAATAAAAAAGATAGATTATTCTTCTTCAGAAGAAGCTTCAGTTTCCTGATTTTCGGCACCTTCTTCTAAAGCGTTCAATAAGTTGTGCTTTTGCAGCAAGTTGTACCACTGTACAATTTTTTTGATGTCACTTGGATAGACGCGGTCTTCGTCGTAATCTGGCAATACTTCAAAGAAGTATTCTTCCAGTACGCTTTTATCATCTTTATGGCTGATAGACGTGGCTTCACCGTTTTCTTTGGTTTTGATTTTCTTGAAAACTTCGCGCAAAGGCAATTCTTCCTTCAAAGTGTACACGGCAATTTCGCTCAAAACGCTCACATTGCTGTGTGCATTTACTGTTATACGTTTGTTGTCCAATAAAGATTCGGCAACGAAACCACTGCGTGTAGGTGTAACCACTTTATAAAGTCCTGGTTTACCAGAAATGGAAAGAATTTTGTCTAAACTCATAAAATATTTTTTTGTTTGAAGTGAGCAAATATAATTGTTTGCTTCAATTGTGATTAATTTTTAACGTTTCTTTTTCATGTCGGGAAAACGCATTCTGTAATCGACATCTATTTTACCTTTTGAAATATTTCCCAATCGTCCCTTGATCAATCGCTTTTTAAAGGCTGAAAGTTTATCGGTGAATAAAATTCCTTCAATATGATCGTATTCATGCTGAATGACGCGAGCTATGAGTCCGTCGAAGGTTTCAGTATGCGTTACAAAATTCTCATCTTGATATTGTATTGTAATGACCGGCTTTCTAAAAACATCTTCACGAACATCAGGAATACTCAAGCAGCCTTCATTAAAAGCCCACTCATCACCAGATTCTTCAAGAATTTTGGCATTTATGAATGTACGCTTAAAGTCTTTTAGTTTATTTTGTTCATCTTCCGTCAAGTCTTCATCTTCAGCAAAAGGGCTTGTATCGACCAAAAATAAACGAATAGGCAAGCCAATTTGTGGAGCAGCCAAGCCAACACCATAAGCGCCATACATCGTTTCATACATATTGGCAATCAACTCCTCCAATTTCGGATAATCTTCAGATATATCTTGGGCTTTTTTCCTTAAAACAGCATCGCCATAAGCGACAATAGGTAAAATCATAAACATTGAAATTTTGAGTTGCAAAAATACAAATCTTGCAAGGATTTTGGCTCACTCCATAGAAAAGATTGAGAAATCAGCTTTGTGAAGCCATATAACTTTGAAGAATGATGGTTGCACTGATTTCATCAACCAACGCTTTGTTGCGTCGTTGCTGCTTTTTCAAACCGCTGTCTATCATAGTTTGAAATGCCATTTTAGAAGTAAAACGTTCATCGACCCTTGCAATGGGAATCTCTGGAATCGATTTAGAAAGTTTTTCCATAAATGCTAGAATGGCTGGCTCGCTTTCAGAAACCTTATTGTTCATTTGTTTTGGTTCGCCAATAACAAAAAGCTCCACATTTTCTTTAGAAACATAGGCTTTCAAAAAAGTCAATAGGTCTTTTGTATCTACAGTTGTTAAGCCAGATGCGATGATTTGGAGTTCATCAGTTATTGCAATTCCTGTACGTTTTAGTCCGTAATCTATAGCGAGTAATCTTGCCATTCATTTTTTTTCAAAGATACTATAAAAAAACTCCTCTCGAGAAGTGTCGAAAGGAGTCAAAAATATATTACAATGATTTTAATTATCCCTCTTAATTAAATGTAAAACCACCTTTTATGCATTCAGACACCTTTTTTTCTCCCAAGTCACACAAAAAAATAGATTATCAGACTATCTTTGTGAAAATTGAAAAATCACGATGAAACAACTTATCCAAAACATAGAAAATGCATGGGAAGACCGTTCCCTTTTGACTAATGAAGTAACCATAGAAAGCATCAGAAACGTTATCGATTTACTAGACGCTGGAACACTTCGTGTTGCAGAGCCAACTGAAAATGGCTGGCAAGTGAATGAATGGGTCAAAAAAGCTGTGGTAATGTATTTTCCTATCCAAAAAATGGAAACTTGGGAAGCTGGGATTTTTGAATATCACGATAAAATTCCATTAAAAAAGGATTATGCCAATAAAGGAATCCGTGTGGTACCAAATGCCGTGGCGCGTCATGGTGCTTACATTTCAAAAGGAGTCATTATGATGCCTAGCTATGTGAACATTGGCGCTTATGTTGATGAAGGCACAATGGTTGATACTTGGGCAACTGTTGGTAGTTGTGCGCAAATTGGCAAGAATGTTCATTTATCGGGAGGTGTTGGCATAGGTGGCGTTTTGGAGCCACTACAAGCCGCTCCAGTTATCATTGAAGATAACGCATTTATAGGAAGTCGTTGCATAGTAGTTGAAGGTGTACGAGTTGAAAAAGAAGCGGTTTTGGGAGCAAATGTGGTCCTCACAGCTTCCACAAAAATTATAGATGTTACTGGTGATGAACCAAAGGAAATGAAAGGTGTTGTACCAGCCCGTTCGGTTGTGATTCCAGGTAGTTACACCAAAAAATTCAATGCTGGAGAATATCAAGTGCCTTGTGCCTTGATTATTGGAACTCGCAAAGAAAGCACCAATAAGAAGACATCGTTAAATGATGCTTTAAGGGAATATAATGTAGCTGTTTGATAAGTTGTTGGTGGTCAGTATTCCATTTGAAGTCTACAGGTTTTTGTTAACAATGCAATATTGAAAGAAACTAACTGAATATTGCTGACTGCTGACTAAAGGCGAAGCTTCCGTCCCGCCCTTCTGATTTTTTTTCGGTCAATCTTTCTCTGGAATTGCCTACTGTATTTCAGCATGAGCGCATGCGTTTCGTCATAGGTTTTATTGTAAAGTGCGGCGTATTTTTCAGACATAATCTTAACCATCGTTTTTGAAAGCCACAAACGCCTAAAATTATGCATTCGTTTATCAAAATCCATCGGCCCAAAGCTCATCCGATTTAAATCTATCAGATAAAAATCATACTTATGGTCTCCTTTTTTAACAATCAAGGTATTTCCTGGAGAATGATCATAAAAGTTGACATTATTTTCGTGTAACCTAAATGTGAATTCGGTGAATTGCCACAAAATGTTGACTCTATCTGGGAATTTCGGCTGATGTATCAAATCCCTAAAATCAAAATCATAGTCAATATGCTTGCTTATATAATAACTTTCTGTCAAACCGACCGTTGAAAACACTTCAATATAAGCAATGGGAAATGGCGTAAGAATGTTTGCATCCAACAATTTTTCAGCATATTTAAATGAACGTTTTGCCTTTGACTTTCTGATAAATTTATAGACAAAAGCATTGAAACCATTCGGGATTTTAAAGGATTTTATGTTGATTTTCTCCCCATCAATTTTGAAACTTTTGATGGTATTGCGGTCGCCTTGCAAGACGTCTTGTCCTTGGCGTTCAAAATGAGCAATACATTCCAAGACTTTCGCCTTCTTTGACTCGTAATCTGGATGAAAATGCATTACTTGTTTTGTTTGACTCATATATTTTCAAAGATATATCAATTGATATTTTAATAAAAGTAGAAATTATAATACTTTGCAGTTAGATTCAACCTTAAAAATTTGATTCCCGCTTATGCGGGAACTGTTATGAAAAAAATACTGGTCATTCAGAATAAACGTATTGGAGATGTGCTATTGGCTTCGCTGATTGCTTCAAACATCAAACAGGTTTACCCGAATTCTGTAATTGACTATATGGTATATGATTACACGACAGGTGTCATTGAAAATAATCCGAATATTCAGAATATCATCATCATCAACGAAAAGGAATTAAAAAAAATTCCGAATCTTATAAAGTTGATTCTGAAAATCAGAAAAGACAGATACGATATTATTTTTGACCCTTACGCCAAGCTTCAAAGTCGTTTGATTTGTCTATTTTCCAAAGCAAAAATTCGTGTAGGTTTTAAGAAAAGAGAAAAAGACCCAATTCTAGATTTCTACACGCATTCCGTGGGATTTCTAAAAGAGAAGAGTAAACCTTGTGGAAAAGCCATTGAAGATAGAGTTCATTTAGTAACATCTATTTTTGATGTTGAAAACCCGGTTTATGAGCCCAAAATCTATCTTTCTGAAAAGGAAAAGCAATACAGTAAACTCTCAACTTATCACAAACCCGTGATTATGTTTGGTGTTCTTGGTAGTACACCTCAAAAATCAATGCCTTACAGTTACATCACTCAATTAGTGGATTTCATTACAGAAACTTATGATTGCTACGTGCTTTTCAATTATGCACCAGACCAAAAAAGTGATGCATTGGAAATTTATAATCAATGCAAAAACCAGTCGAGCATCATAATGGATATTTATGAAAATAGCATCAGAGGTTTTATCCAATTGATGAATAAATGCACGTTGTTGGTTGGAAATGAAGGTGGTATCGTTCATATTTCAAAAGCATTGGACAAACCAACTTTTACTATTTTTTCGCCGTACGTTATGAAAGATTCTTGGGCGAGTTTTGAAGATGGCAAAATGCATACTTCAATTCACCTACTGGATGAACATCCAGATTTGTATTCAGAAGATAGAGAGGTCAGAAGAAAAATAGAAGAAGACCCAAGTTTTATGTATAATAAGCTTACGCCAGAACTGATTATTCCCAAACTATCGTCGTTCCTCAACTATCATCTTAAAGAAAAGAAAAATGAACATCATTGATAAATTTCACAATTGGCGACGAAAATTACGCTGGAACAAGCAGTATAGACGGGGACGCTGGAACAATCTCAAAGGCGATATTGAAAAGGTGAGATATCAAACCATTATTGATTTAATATCTGAATTTGCAGTAGAAAATCCGACGGTTTTAGATTTGGGTTGTGGCGAAGGTATTTTGTGCGAACGGATGAATACTTCTCAATATGCTCACTTTGTTGGAATGGATTTTTCATCTGTATCGATCAAAAGTGCGCAACAATTGAATTTGCCCAATTCAGAATTTATATGTGCCGACATTCATTCGTATACGCCTCAACAAAAATTTGATGTAATTGTCTTCAACGAAGTGTTTTACTACATTCATGATACAGAAAAGCAAAATGTCCTGAACAGAATGATGGATAATTTAAATGAAAATGGTATCATTATAACTTCGATTTATAGAGAAGGTTTGGGATGTTGGAATCATTTTGATGATAAAATGAAACAGCTAAAATTCACAACCATAACTACGCAAAACGAAAAAACCTATTGGAAAATAGGCGTTTATAAAAATTAATCTTATTTGTCAATACCAAATTCTGTCCAAACCTTCTTTTGAAGTTTGGTCTGCTTGCGGATGTCTTGATTCCTTGATTTTTGTTCTTCCGTTGCATATCCTCTTTCATGATGAAGATGTATGCAAACAGCGCTGTATCTAATTTGCGTGGCATTAACACCTTTGTTCATCAAGCGTTCACCCATTTCTCTATCTTCACCTCCATACTGCATTCGCTCATCAAACCCGTTTACTGATAATATATCCTTTTTAAACCCGGAAGCATTCATACCATCCCATGTGGCTTTGGTTGGTGTAAATATATTTAAAGCCCATTCCTTCAAACCTGTTGAAGTTAACTTGTTCATTTTAAAAGATGGTTTCATCCCTTTTTGAACCAACCAATTCTTATCAAAACAGAACTGTTGAACGATATCTTCTTTGGTGATTTCTTGCGAAATGGACAATGGCAACTTAAAATAACCTCCTGATAAAAAGTGGTTCGCTTTTTTTAAGGAATTATGTTTATAAACAAAATCATTGCGAGGAATGCAATCGCCATCGGTAAAAATGAGATACTCACCTTCGGAAGCTAGAATGGCTTTATTAAGGATTTTCGTTTTCTGAAACCCATCATCTTCCTGCCAAATATGTTTTATTTTCAATTCTGAATCGTGTTCAAACGCCTCAATCAGATTTTTTGTTTCAACTGTAGAGCCATCATCTGCTATTACAATTTCAAAATCTTTTAAAGTTTGCTGTTCATAACCAATCAAAACCTTGCGCAACCATTCTGGCTGATTATATGTGCTTATGATGACTGATGTAGAAGTTGTTGGCACTAATTATTTTTTTACGATGCCATAATCTGTCCAGACTTTTTTCTCTGTTTTGACGTCCTTCCGTATTTGAAGATTTCTTTCAAGCGATTCTTTCGTCTTGTAACCTCTTTTGTGATCCAGATGCAAACAGATAGCTTGATGACGAATTTGTTTTGTTTTGATTCCGAAGTTTTCCAAACGCTCACCCAACTCCCTATCTGGTCCTCCATACTGCATACGTTCGTCATAACCGTTTATGGCAATAAGGTCTTTTTTCCAAGCGGAAGAATTGCAATTGTTGAACGTTGCGCCTGTAGGTGTCACAAAATCCAAAACAGTCGCCAAGGTTGTTCCTGCGGATAATTTTATGGATTGCTTTGCACCTAACTTATCCTGTTGCTTCAACCATTTAACATCAAAACAGTTTTCATTTGCAATATCATCAACGCCTATTTTTTGGCTTAAAGGCATATTCAATTTGCAATAGCCACCAGACAAAAAATAACCTTCTTCAGCAAATTTGGCATGAACAGCTACAAAATCCTTACGAGGAATGCAATCACCATCCGTAAACAATACGTAATCAAAAGCACATTCTGTAATGGCAATATTTAAGATGCGTTGTCTTCTATAACCTTCATCCTCGTGCCAAATATGTCGCAATGGCACAGGATAATCCTTTTGATAGGATTCAATAAGTTCTCTAGTAGTGTCGCGCGAACCATCATCCGCCACTATCACTTCAAAGTTATCATACGTTTGATGTTTGTAGCCTTCAAGCACCTTACGGAGCCATTCTTCGGAATTATAGGTACTGACGATAACGGAAATCTGTAAATTAGTCATTTTCAAAAGTTGTTGCGACTGCAAATTTAAGCATATAAATACAAATAAGAGTTTAATTTCGTCGTCAGTAGATAGCTAGATTTATGTAATTTTGTGTTGCAAACCGTTCAGATGAAAACTTTAAGCGTCATCATTCCCACTTTTAATGAAGAGCATTATCTCTACAGAGCTCTGTATTCTGTAAAATTTGCAGATGAGATTATCGTCGTCGATTCTTTTAGCTCTGACAAAACGGTCGACATAGCCAAACAATTCAATTGCAAAGTCGTCAATCGAAAATTTGACAATTTTTCGAGTCAAAAGAATTATGCCTTGCAATATGCCACCTGCGATTGGGTGCTTTTTCTTGATGCCGATGAACGCATCACTTACAACTTGCAACAGGAAATCATTAAAGCGATAAACCACGGAAAGCACACCGCTTACAAGTTGAATTTTCCGCATTTTTTTATGAATCGATTTTTGTTTCATCACAGCAGCAACGTCACTCGTTTGGTTGTAAGGGAAAAATGTCGTTATGAAGGCAATGTTCACGAAAAATTGATCGTTGATGGAAGCATCGGAAAACTGAAAAATCCTGTTTTGCATTACACCTACAAAGGCTTGGAACATTATATCAAAAAACGAGATGTATATGCGTGGTTTCAAGCAGAGCAGTTACAGGAAAAAGGTAAAAAAGTGACTTATTCGCACTTAATTTTTAGACCCTTTTTCAGGTTTTTCAGCAGCTATATTCTCAAACGAGGCTTTATGGATGGCATTCCAGGCTTGGCAATTTCCGGAATCAACGCTTACGGCGTATTTTCAAGATATGCGAAGTTGATGCTCCTTCAAAAAAACTTAAAATAGTTTTAGTTTTCCAAAACGCAATTTCAGTTTGAATTTCGCCAAAGAGTCTTCTCCTTTGATGTCAATGCGTTGTACTTCATACTTATTTTTGAAAGGAAAAGAATTCACTCTGTTGCCGATTCGTAATCCATAAGTTATTTGATGGTCTTCAAGGGATTTGAAGAATTCATCTTGCTTCGGATTTGTGCGAGGATATTTTCCAAAAGGATAGGCTAAAACAGGCTTTACAGATAACTGGTGCTGCTTCAAATAGGATTGACACGCTTCCAAATCAACTTTAGTTTCGTCAATAGACATTTCTTTATAGTTGTTATGACCAAAAGAATGCCAACCCAATTCAATGATCGATTTATCTAGGCTTCTTAATTGCTCCACTGACATAACTTGCTCCGAATTAGTATTCCAAGAATCCAGGCCACCAACATATTTAAAAGGCACAAAAAAAGATGCCTTAAAATTGTACTTTTTCAGCAATGGGTAAGCCAATTCCAATTGATTGATATAGACGTCATCAAATGTGATTATCACTGACTTTTTTGGAAGTTTATTTTTACCGTCAAACTGTGACAATTCAGAAAAATGAAAGGTTTGATACCCTTCTTTTGAAAGGTAAGCCAATTGTGCTTCAAACATATCAACAGCTAACGTAAGACCCTTGCTGTCATTGAGATGTTGACAGATACTGTGATACATTAAAATGGGTAAACGCGCCATCTGTAAAGGTTATCATCAAAGCAAATGCATTTTTTGCCAGCTTTTGAAGCTTTAAAAAATGAGTTTCACTACTTTTGTTCACAAATCTACATAATTTTATTTCGATTGAATGATCAGTGCGCTTGCCATCACATACAATGAAGAAGAACACATAGAGCGTTTTATCAAAAGTCTTTCATTTGCTGATGAAATCATCATTGTAGATTCTGGCAGTACCGATAAAACCGTTGCAATCGCCAAACAATTGAATGCGACCGTTTACCATCGGACTTTTGACAATTTTTCGACGCAGAAGAATTTTACCCTGGAAAAAGCTACGCACGAATGGATTGTTTTTTTTGATTTGGATGAAATGATTTCTGAAGAATTGGCATCTGAAATTCAAAGCAAAATCGCATCGAATACTAACATTTCAGCTTATAAAGTAAAACGGAATTTTCATTTTATGGGTAAACGCATCAAGTACAGTGGCTTCCAAAATGATGCTGTCATTCGGGTTTTTAAAAAATCGGAAGCGTCTTACGGTGAAAATTTGGTACACGAAATTTTAAACGTTAAAGGAAAAACTGCAACACTTAAAAATACATCTGACCACTATTCGTACAAATCATTTGATGCTTACAATGAGAAATTAACGCACTATGCCAAACTACAGGCAGAAATGCTTTATCGAAAAAACAAAAGACCAAGCTTATTTCACTTTTTTATTCGGCCGTTGTGGCGTTTCAAGCATCAATATGTAATTAAATTGGGTTTTTTGGATGGGAAGGAAGGTTTTATATTGGCTTATTTGAGTGCATTTGCCGTGTTTAAGCGCTATTTGTTTTTGTGGACCAAGTATAGACATATCGACTAAATGAAGCAGGTTTTTTTAGAATCTCATAATATCAAAAATCCGCATTTCGGGTTTGGGCAATTCAATTATCATCTGGTAAAGGGACTTTATAATGCCAATATTGAAGATTTCAAAATGACCCTACACGTTAAAGATTCAAGCTCGTTGAGGAAAGAATTTGGCGACTATTTTAACTACAAAAAATACTATTCTTTCAGGCGCTATCCATTTTTTCAAATTCGAAAAAAATACGCGGTTTGGCACTCAATGAATCAAAATATCAAAATTGAACCTCACCATTCGATTCCTTATGTGTTAACCGTTCACGATGTAAATTTTATTGACGAGGTTTCGAATGATTTAAATCACGACGTCAACGTTCGATTTCAGAATAAATTGAACCGAAGTAATGCCATAACTTACATTTCGGAATATGCAAAGGTATCCACACATCAGTATTTTAAAGTTCCTGATGTTCCCGAATATGTTATTTACAATGGCAACCCGATTATAGACATCAATCTTTCTGAAAATTTTATCCCTACGTTGACAACAGAACGTCCTTATTTGTTCAGCATTGGAGAATTTACCGAGCGAAAGAACTTTCATACGTTGCTGGAAATGCTGACTCATTTACCCGAATTTGACCTTATTTTATCTGGAAATCATGAGACCGACTACACCAACTCAAAACTTTTACCAATCATAAAAAAACTCAATTTAGAGAATCGTGTTCATATCACTGGAAAAATTGGTGATTTGGCAAAGCAATATTATTTACAGAATTGCACGGCGTTTGTATTTCCATCACTGCGTGAAGGCTTCGGAATTCCACCTATTGAAGCAATGCGTTTTGGAAAGCCTGTTTTTTTATCGAATAATACGTCTTTGCCTGAAATCGGAGGAAAAGATGCGTTTTTTTGGAATCATTACGAACCAGAATACATGGCTAAAATTGTTGAAGACGGTTTGAATGAATTTAGTAAGAATAAAGACATTTTATCCCAAAAATATATTGAGCACGCAAAAAGTTTTAATTGGAATGAAGCTGCCAAACAGTACGCGGAAGTTTACAGGAGCCTGTTGTAAACCGTGCAACTTTATGTAGTTTTACAGTTAGAAAACCAACAATGAGAGATATTTCTGTTATCATTATCAATTACAACACTGCAACTTACACGTTAGATTGCATTCAATCGGTTATTGATCATACAGACGTCAATATCAATTACGATATTGTTGTGGTTGATAACAATTCTAGACTCGATGATTATCAGATTCTGAAGCAAAATTTCCCGAAAGCTGACAACATATCGCTACAAAGAAGTGTCATCAATACTGGTTTTGGCGGAGGAAATATGTTCGGAACTCAATTCGCCAATGCAAAATATTTACTGTTTTTAAACAACGATGCTTTTTTGCAAAATGATTGTCTTTCTATTTTATATCAGTTCATGGAAAAGCATCCAAAAGTTGGTGTCAGTACAGCTCAAAATTTTGACCAAAACGGCCAACATGTTGTTTCTTTTGATCACGATAAAGGCATTAGAAAATTGATTTTCGGACGAAGTTTTTTGGAAAAGAATTTTTCTACCACCTTCCCAAAACGTAAAAAAGAATACACTGAACCTGTAACAGTTAATTACGTAAATGGAGCTTTTATGTTTTTTAGAAGCGATGTTTTTGCTGAAGTTGGAGGTTTTGATACCAATATTTTTCTGTACTTCGAAGAAATGGACATCTGCTACAGAATGCGAAAAATCGGATTTGACAGCGTATTGCTTCCTACAGCCAAAATAACACATTATCAAGGTGCAAGTACAGGAACTTCAAAACCCATCAGCAAAGAAGGATTGATTTCCTACTTTTACGTCATCAAGAAAAACAGTCCTTATTGGAAGTATCTTTTTATTAGGATTTATTATTGCTTGACATTCTTGATCAAACCAAAAAAATGGTTTATGCTGCCTTTAGTTTTGAAAGGCACTCATCTTTCGGAGTCTTTAAAACAGCAGCAGAAGATTGTTTTTGAAAACGATTAACTCAATAATTTCAAAACACGACTTTCAATTTCTTTCAAAGAAAATGGTTCCAAAATATCTTCGGAAGCATCACTGACTCGTTGCCATAAGCTGTCCTCATTGTAAAGTTTCAAAATCTTGTCAGCCATACCTTGTGGCGTATTGTCAACACAATGATTTTCATTGTCGCCAAAATCAAAACCTTCAGCTCCAATAAATGTGGTTACTACTGGCAAACCAAACTCCAAACTTTGGCCAATTTTACCTTTGACGCCTGCACCATAACGCAATGGCGCCACAAAAACTTTTGAAGTTCTGAAATAGCCCGAAATATCATCAACAAAACCATGCACTTTAAATCTTTTTGCATTCAGTGCCAAAACTTCTTTGGTAGGATAGCTTCCTATGATGTTGACAACCAAATCTGGTTGCCGTTCCCATAGCAATGGCACGATGTGTTCGTGCAGAAATAGCACGGCATCCTGATTAGGCGTATGAGAAAAACCTCCTACGAACAACAATCCTTCCCGATTGTAAAAACTTGCAGCTTCTCCTCTATATTGATGGACATTACTGATGGTGATTACTTTTCTGTCATCTGAATAAAATGTCTTCAAAGCTTGTTTATCAGCATCAGAAATAGCAATGATGGCATCAGCATTTTTACAGTTTTCGGTTTCAATGTTCAAATATTTGTCCGCTTCCTTTTTGACCTTCGGATTTTTGTTCAATTGCCATTCTCTATCCAATCGTAGATAATGAAAATCGACCATATCGTAAATGAGTTTGATATGCCTGTGCTTTGAGACTTGGTCATGGTATTTATAAAACATATCTGCCCTATGCAGCCAAGCGAACTGGATATTTTGCAAAATTCTTTCGATAAATACGTCTCGCGTTACAAAATTTCCATCTTCATCAATGCAAGGTTCATATGTTACCACTCCCATTTCATTATAATAGGAAACGTAGTCAGTTTTATATTTATATTCTTTTTTGTCCGCAACCAAGAACACTCTAAAGCCATTTTTTAGCATCAGTTTAATCAGTTCATGGAGACGTCGAGACCCAGAATCTCTATCATATTCAGGGATGATGGAATCTACCACTAATACATTCTTTTTTGAAAAATCAATTGTATTGAAATCCAGAATCTTGCCCTCCTTCATCAGCTTATTTTTGAGCTGCTTATTCTTATAATTTAATCTGAAGTCTTTATATAAGGACATGGATAGAAATTTTAGGAAGTCTACTTATTCAATTGGTCAAAGTTCTTTCTTGAAAGCTCTTTAACTTTGGGCAGATTGGCTTTTGTCGATTCCGAAAATTGTGGGAGATGATCCACAAATGTTGTCAAAACATCATAAAACTTCGTCATCTCGGTGTAGCTGACCAAGCTCTTTTTAGGGTCCACACCAAAGAGTTTCTGCAATCCTGAAAATTTATCTTCATAAGAAATACCGAACAAAGGCTTTGCAAATGAATATCCCGAAATCCCAAAATGCATTCTGGCAGAAATGGTAAAATCAATATATTCCAAATAGGATTTCAGCTCAAGACCATTTTTTATATCACTTTTGAAGAAAGCATCTATGTTTCTCTCCTTGAGTTTCAAATAGATTGCCTCAGCCAAATCACGATCACTCATTTCTCCTCTGATATCGTGGTAAAGCATTACATAAGATACATTTTTTTCATGATGTAATTTTTCAAAGACATCTATAAAATGACCTATGTAAGCCTCAACTCCTATCTTATTTGCTTGCATCCAGTTAGGACACACACCACAAATGATATTGCCCTCCTGTCGCCTTTCTGAAATCCAATTTAAATATTGTGCATCTTCATTTTTATCATAAGGACATAAAAATGCCAAGTCCGCTACTTGATAAAGGTTTTCAGTCGGCAAGAATTTATCGGCTACTTCATAAGAATCAGGATCGCGTAAATTAAATCTTGTATTAGGAATCAAACTTGCAAAATCATCTTTCAAAGAAGAATTCAATATTCCCGTGTTGATACTAAAACCGAGGATTGCTGTTGGAAGCTTGTACTTATTAGCATTACGAAGCGTTCTACACTTATAGGAAGTTACGGCCGTTCCATAAGAAGGCGTTAAATTATCTGCTCCTATGACATAAGCACCTTTTTTAAACTTATGAAATTTTGGAGCAAATTTGTATTGCAAATAATTGACATTCTTGTAGTTTCCAAATAAATCTGGACGCTCATGCCATTTTCGTTCATACAAGGTTATTGGAACATTGCCATCAACGTTATTGACAAAAGTAACAGCCATTAATTCATCACCAAACGAACCATCCAATGTGGCAGGTAGAAGCAACAGAACACCATCTTCTTTTTTCTCAAAAAAACTCAACAGACGATTTAAAATATTCTGAACCGTACATCTTAAGTTAATAAAAAAGTACCGCTTTCTGGTTCTAAAATCGTCACTGCTTTTTTTAAATTCCATTGTCCTTATTGTATGAATGATTGGCACGACCTATTTAATTTTACATTAAATTTGCGCTTTGCAAAAATAGCTAAAAAATGCAGTCAGAAATAAACAAATGCCTACAAATACTGAAAGAAGGCGGCCTCATTCTCTACCCGACCGATACGGTTTGGGGCATAGGTTGTGACGCCTCAAATGAAGAGGCTGTATCAAAAGTCTTCAAACTGAAACAGCGCGAAGATAGCAAGGCACTGATATGTTTGGTGGCAGATGACCGAATGCTCAAAAAATACATCAAGAAAATTCCTGATGCGGCTTTCGATATCATCGATATCTCGGAAGAACCCATCACCATCATTTATGATGAACCACAAAATTTGGCCCAAAATTTAATTGCTTCAGATAATACCATTGCCATACGAATTCCTAATGATGACTTTTGCTTTCAATTATTGCGACGCTTCAATGGCGCCATTGTTTCGACCTCTGCAAACATCAGTGGCCAACCTACACCAAAATCCTTCAAAGAAATAGACCAAGACATTTTAAAAGGTGTGGACTATGTCGTAAATTTGCACCGAGAAAAAATAAACACAAAACCATCGTCAATTATCAAATTGAGCAATGATGGTCAAGTGAAAATAATCAGAAGTTAAAGCTCAAATTTCAAGTACCAAATTCCAACTGCAACAATTGGAATTTGCGATTTGATTTTTGGAATTTTATGAAAGAAGCCTTACAACATCCTATCTTCCAAATCATTTCAAAATCTGCTAAAGAACTGAATGTTGATAGTTACGTCATTGGTGGCTTTGTGCGCGATTTTATTTTGAAACGTGGAAAGCACAAGGATATTGATATTGTCGCCATTGGAAGTGGTATTGAGCTCGCCAAAAAGGTTGCCAAAAATCTTCCAAATAAACCAAAAGTTCAGGTGTTCAAAACGTATGGCACCGCAATGTTGCGACACGATGATATTGAAATTGAATTCGTTGGCGCAAGAAAGGAATCCTATAATGAAGATAGCAGAAACCCAATTGTAGAAAATGGGACGCTGGAAGACGACCAAAACCGTCGCGACTTTACCATCAATGCGTTGGCTTTGGATTTAAGTGAAGCTAACTTCGGAAAACTTCTAGACCCATTTAATGGCATCAAGGATTTGGATGAGAAAATTATTCGTACACCTTTAAATCCTGACATTACCTATTCCGACGACCCATTACGAATGATGCGCGCTATCAGATTTGCCACACAGTTGGATTTCAAAATTGAAGATGAATCGCTGAAAGCAATCGCCAGAAACAAAGACCGCATCAACATCATTACCAACGAACGCATTGTAGTGGAATTAAACAAAATTTTGAAAAGTAATAAGCCTTCCATTGGATTCTTGTTGTTGGAAAAAACAGGATTGCTTCAATACATCCTACCAGAATTGACCGCTTTGAAAGGAATTGATGAAGTGGAAGGTCAAACGCATAAGGACAATTTTTACCACACGCTTGAAGTCGTTGATAATATTTCGCAACATACTGATGATGTCTGGTTGCGTTGGGCCGCATTGCTCCACGATATTGGGAAAGCACCAACAAAAAAATTCAGTAAAAAAGTGGGCTGGACGTTTCACGCGCACGAATTTGAAGGTGCCAAAATGGTCTATCACCTGTTCAAACGATTGAAAATGCCATTGAATGACAAAATGAAATTTGTCCAAAAAATGGTGTTTATGAGTTCTCGACCTATTGCCTTGTCGGATGATGATGTCACGGATTCAGCAGTACGTCGATTGGTGTTTGATGCTGGCGATTATGTTGAAGATTTGATGACGCTATGCGAAGCTGATATCACTACAAAAAACCCGAAAAAATTCAACAAATATCATAACAATTTCAAATTGGTCAGGCAAAAGATTGTCGAAGTTGAAGAGCGTGACCATATTCGTAATTTTCAACCACCGATTTCTGGCGAGGACATAATGAAAACTTTCAATTTGAAACCTTCAAAGGAAATAGGCATCATCAAGGAAACCATCAAAGAAGCGATTCTTGAAGGCGATATTCCCAATGAGTATGAAGCCGCTTATGAATTGATGTTAAAAGAAGGTGAACGTCTTGGTTTGAAGAAACAATAATATGAAAAAAGACAACAAAAAAGTCATCTATTGGTTGCTCACAGGTTGTGTGCTCATCTTCATTATGGTCATAGTTGGTGGCATCACGAGACTGACACATTCAGGCTTATCAATTTCAAATTACAAATTGATTTCAGGTACGTTGCCGCCAATGAACGAGGCGGAATGGCACGAAGCCTTCGAACTTTACAAACAATATCCTGAATACCAAAAATTAAACAACCATTTTGAGTTGGAAGATTTCAAGGACATTTACTTTTGGGAATGGTTGCATCGCTTTATAGGTCGAATGATTGGATTAGTGTTTTTCATACCTTTTTGCTACTTCTTGATTACTAAACAACTTACCAGACCCACTATCAAAAAATCAATTATTCTGATGGTTTTAGGTGGATTTCAAGGCTTTTTGGGCTGGTGGATGGTCAAAAGCGGCTTGGTGGACAGACCTGACGTCAGTCATTTTCGATTGGCAGCACATTTAACGACGGCATTTATCACATTTGCCTACACCTTTTGGGTGGCTCTGGATTTGATGTTCCCAAATAAAAAAGATATCGATAAAAAGTTCAGAAACCTTATCCGCTGGGGAATGGCAGTGTTATTGCTCCAGATTATTTATGGAGCCTTCGTAGCAGGCTTGGATGCTGGTTTTATCCATAATCACTGGCCTTTTATGAGTGAAGGAAAATTGATGCACGAAACGGTGTATACTGAATTAGAGCCTGTCCTTTTAAATTTTATTGAAGGGAAAAGCGGTGTGCAATTTGCCCACCGAACCTTGGCATATGTTATCGTAGTTTTCATTTTAGTCATTTGGTACAAAGCAAAGCGATTGAATTTGACCAAACACCAACATAACGCTGTGAATTCTTTATTCATTTTGGTTGGTGTACAATTTTTGCTTGGTGTGTTGACCATTATCTTGGCAGTTCCTGTTTGGCTGGGCGTACTGCATCAAGTTGGAGCTTTCTTTTTACTGTCGGCTATGACATTTACCTTGCACAGATTCAGCAAATAGTCAATAAAAAAAATTATATTTGAGTATGATATATCGATTTAGAGTTATCCTTGATAACGATACAGAAGACAATGTATTTCGCGATTTGGAAATTCGTGAAACGGACACACTTGAAGATTTACATAATGTCATTGCACAATCTTTCGGGTTTGATGGCTCTGAAATGGCTTCTTTTTACAGAAGCGATGACGATTGGAACCAAGGAGAAGAATTTTCCCTTTTTGATATGAGTGAAGGCGACGATAATGTAAATTTGATGGAAGAAACATCCATAAACGATGTCGTTCACGAAGCAGCCACGAAACTTATTTATGTCTATGACTTCTTGAATATGTGGACATTCTTTGTGGAATTGGCAGAGATTGTTGATGAAACCGATAGTGTCGATTATCCAAACTTGATGTTTGCCCACGGACAAATTCCAGACGAAGCACCAGAAAAATCATTTCTTGCAGAAGATTTTGATGAATTCAATGAGTTTGAAGATGATTTAGACATCGACGATTATGATGAGTTGAATTTTGATGAAAACTGGAATTAGTTGTTAATGAAAATTCCTTGGTTAATAATTGCATTGATTTTTGGAGGAATTTTAGTCTATTACAATAATCGCAAAAAATTTCAAATTAACTTTTATACAAGTTTAAACAAGACGCAACTTCAAGAAGAACTTATTAATATTCTTGAGTTAATCCTTTTAAAACACACCGCCCAATCGAATTTCATAAATACTGATTTGGACAATTTTGAAGATTTAAAAAACCTAATCCAATCTTATTCATTTGGAATTAAAAATGCTGATAGAGAAAAAACTTTAAAATTACCTTTTGAATTTCATCCAAGAGGCACTTTTAGCGAACTTGCTATAAATAATTTTTGGGAAAAAGATTTTATAAAAATTTCTAGTAAGTTCAATTTGATTTATTCAGAATACAGAGAAAAATTAGACAACCCTCTATAAACTCAATTCGTGCATTAGTGGCTAAAATCAATTAACTTTGAATTCTGAACTTCAAACCTTGAACTTTTCACAATGAAAATCTATACAAAAACAGGTGACAAAGGTACCACAGCATTATTTGGCGGCACTCGTGTTCCAAAACATCATATTCGCATTGAAAGTTACGGTACTGTTGACGAACTCAATTCGCATCTCGGCTTGATTCGTGACCAGCAAATCGATGTTCGTTACAAAGAAATGCTGATGCTTATTCAGGATAAATTATTTACGATAGGCGCCATTTTGGCCACAGACCCAGAAAAAGCTATTCTCAAAAGCGGAAAAGAACGCTTGAACATTCCTAAAATTTCGGAAGCCGATATCAAAAAGTTGGAAGATGAAATGGACGAAATGGAAAATGCCTTACCTCCTATGACGCATTTCGTACTACCTGGCGGACATCAAACTGTGTCATTCTGTCATATTGCGCGCTGTGTCTGCCGTAGAGCTGAACGTTTAGCCTCTGCTCTTAATGAATTGGAGCCTTTTTTACCAGAGGCACTCACCTATCTCAACCGCCTTTCTGACTATCTATTTGTATTGGCACGGAAGTTGTCTAAAGACTTGCAAGCCGAAGAAATCAAGTGGATTCCGCAAAAAGAGTCCTAGACAAATTAGGCTATTCCGATTTTTTTGACTATCCTTTAGATATCAAGAATTTAAGGAAGAATGAACGCTCTTTTTATTAATGGTAAATTAACTTTGAAATAATTCATTTTTTTCTTGACTTTTTGAACAAAAAAATTATTTTTGCAGAAATTTAAAACGCACTAAAATGTATTGGACATTAGAATTGGCATCTTATTTAAGTGATGCACCTTGGCCAGCCACAAAAGACGAATTAATCGACTACGCTATCCGTACAGGAGCGCCTCTTGAAGTGGTTGAAAATTTACAAGCTATTGAAGACGAAGGTGATTCTTACGATTCAATTGAAGAAATCTGGTCAGATTATCCAACAGATGAAGATTACCTCTGGAACGAGGACGAATATTAAATAAATTCAAAAAGAATAGTTAAAAAGTCTCAATCCGAGACTTTTTTTTGTGCGCTATTTTTTATTAAACACAACACAAACCGTATCTTTGTGAGCCTTAAAAAAGCGACACAAACACGTTCACTAGAATATAGAATCGGTCACAAACGGTTCGAAACTTAAAATATTACAACCTTATGAGTTTTTTAGATTCAGTATTAAAGGTTTTTGTCGGCGATAAATCCAAACAGGATGTCAAAGCCATCACACCTATTGTCAACCAAATCAAAACCTTTGAAAAGCCTTTAGAAGCATTGTCGCACGACGAATTGCGAGCTAAAACCGCTTACTTCAAATCAAAAATTGCAGAAGCACGCCAACCTTTTAACGAAACCATCGAAAAACTCCAAAAAGAGGCTGAAGAAACTGAAGATATAGATGCTCGCGAAGATATCTATCAAGAAATCGACCGTATCAAGGATGACATTTATAAGGTTACCGAAGATGTTCTTACCGACATTCTTCCAGAAGCGTTTGCTGTGGTTAAAGAAACGGCAAAACGTTTTGTAAACAATACTTCCATTACTGTTACCGCAAATGTTTTCGACAGAGAAATTTCAGGCAGTAAAGACTATGTATCTCTAGAAGATGATAAAGCGGTTTGGGCAAACTCTTGGGATGCTGCCGGAAAACCCATCACTTGGGATATGATTCACTATGACGTTCAGTTGATAGGTGGTGTGGCCTTACATCAAGGGAAAATTGCCGAAATGCAAACGGGTGAAGGTAAAACATTAGTGGCATCACTTCCGGTTTACTTAAATGCACTTGCAGGTAACGGTGTGCATTTGGTCACTGTGAACGATTATTTGGCAAAACGTGATAGCGCTTGGATGGCGCCATTGTTTGAATTCCACGGTTTGAGCGTGGATTGTATCGATTATCACCAGCCGAATTCCGCAGCGCGTAAAAAAGCCTATTTAGCTGATATCACCTACGGAACCAACAATGAATTTGGTTTTGATTATTTGCGTGATAATATGGCACATTCACCAGATGATTTGGTGCAACGTCCTCATCATTATGCCATCGTCGATGAGGTGGATTCTGTCTTGGTAGATGATGCACGTACGCCATTGATTATTTCAGGACCTGTACCTCAAGGAGACAGACACGAGTTTACCGAATTGAAACCAAAAGTTGATAGCATCGTTGAAGTACAGCGTAAGTATCTAACTGGTGTATTGGCGGAAGCAAAAAAATTGATTCAGGAAGGTGATGCTAAAGAAGGTGGCTTCAAATTATTGCGAGTGTATCGTGGTATGCCGAAAAATAAAGCACTTATTAAGTTTTTGAGTGAAGAAGGCGTTAAGCAATTGCTTCAAAAAACTGAAAACCAATATATGCAAGACAACAACCGCGAAATGCCAAAGGTGGACGCGGAATTGTACTACGTGATTGACGAGAAAAACAATCAGGTGGAGTTGTCAGACAAGGGTGTTGAATATCTTTCCGGGAAGGACGACCCATCTTTCTTCGTGATGCCAGAAATTGGTACTGAAATCGCTAAAATAGAAGCTCAAAATCTTTCAAAAGAAGACGAAGCTGAAGCTAAAGAAGAGTTGTTCCGTGACTTCGGAATCAAATCTGAACGTATCCATACGCTGAACCAATTATTGAAAGCTTACGCCCTATTTGAAAAAGACGTTCAATATGTCGTCATCGACAATAAAGTAATGATTGTTGATGAACAAACAGGTCGTATTATGGATGGTCGTCGTTATAGCGACGGTTTGCACCAAGCGATTGAGGCGAAAGAAAACGTAAAAATTGAAGCCGTTACCCAAACGTTTGCAACAGTGACGCTTCAGAATTATTTCAGAATGTATCGTAAGCTAGCTGGTATGACTGGTACTGCGGTGACGGAAGCTGGCGAATTCTGGGAAATCTATAAATTGGATGTGGTCGAAATTCCTACCAATAAGCCAATTGCTCGTGATGATAGAGAAGATTTGGTGTACAAGACCAAACGTGAAAAATATAATGCGGTCATTGATGAAGTGACGAAATTGTCTCAAGAAGGACGTCCAGTCTTGATTGGTACAACGTCGGTTGAAATCAGTGAGTTGTTAGGAAAAATGTTAACGCTTCGTAAGATTCCGCATAACATATTGAACGCAAAACTCCATAAAAAAGAGGCTGACATTGTAGCGGAAGCTGGCCAACCAGGACAAGTAACCATCGCTACCAATATGGCTGGTCGTGGTACGGATATTAAATTGACAGAAGCTGTGAAAAAAGCTGGCGGACTTGCGATTGTTGGTACAGAGCGTCACGATTCGCGTCGTGTTGATAGACAGTTACGTGGTCGTGCTGGTCGTCAAGGGGACCCTGGAAGTTCGCAGTTTTATGTATCCTTGGAAGACAACTTGATGCGTTTGTTCGGTAGTGAGCGAATCGCAAAAATGATGGACCGAATGGGCTTGAAGGAAGGCGAAGTGATTCAGCACTCTATGATTTCAAAATCGATTGAACGTGCACAGAAGAAAGTTGAGGAAAACAACTTTGGCGTTCGTAAACGTTTGTTGGAATATGATGATGTGATGAATGCACAACGTGAGGTGGTTTACAAGCGTCGTCGTCACGCACTTCACGGAGAACGACTTCGTGTGGATTTGGCGAATATGATTTTTGACACCTCTGAAATCATTGCGGAAACCAACAAAGCAGCCAATGATTACAAAAATTTCGAATTTGAATTGATTCGTTATTTCTCGATGAGTTCGCCTGTTTCAGAGCAAGAATTCAATAAACTGTCTGAAAAAGATTTGGCAGGAAAAATCTACAAAGCGGCATTTGAGCATTACAGAGAAAAGATGCAACGCAATGCAGATATGGCGTTTCCTGTGATCAAAAATGTGTATGAAAATCAAGGTGATAAATTCAAACGCATTGTCGTACCATTTACTGATGGTGTGAAAACACTTCAAGTGGTTACCGATCTTGAGAAGTCCTACAATACCAATGGTAAACAACTCATCAATGATTTTGAGAAGAATATTACCCTTGCGATTGTAGATGACGCGTGGAAAACCCATTTGCGTAAAATGGATGAATTGAAACAATCGGTTCAGTTGGCGGTACACGAACAGAAAGACCCGTTGTTGATTTATAAGTTTGAAGCGTTTGAATTGTTCAAGCAGATGATTGACCAAGTGAATAAAGATGTGATTTCATTTTTATTTAAAGGTGAATTGCCAAGCGAAACCCAAAACACAATTCAGGAAGCAAAAGCACGTAAGCAAGAAAAACTGGAAACCCAGAAAGAGGAAATCCCGAATATGGATGAGCGTTCTGCACAAGCTAGAGCTGCTGGAAACACGCAGCGCCAAGAGGTTGTGGAAACCATCGTTAGAGATAAACCGAAAATAGGACGTAATGATAAAGTCACCATCAAACACGTGATGAGTGGTGAAAATAGAACCGTGAAGTACAAACAGGCAGAACCTTTATTGGCTAAAGGCGATTGGGTGCTGACCGAAGAGTAATTCCAACTTCCTTTCTAAAAAGGAAGTTTATAAAAAATAATCCTGATGTCTTAAGATGTCAGGATTTTTTATTGCGGTTTTATGTTGTCTTTATCACTGTACATTGAGCCATCTTCCGAAGCCTCTAGGATGAGTTCGATGCATTCCAACGGTACATAAGGAAAATCATTGTGGAAAGAAATGGTGCAAAAATCGATGCGGTTATAAACTTGCATTTCGCCAATCAACTCTTTTAAAAAGTATTCAAACTCGATATAGAGCTCTTCCAAATCATAGGTTTTGTAACGGAATGGCAGGAGGAACTGTAAATGCGTCTTGTTGTTTTCTGGATTGAGCTGTATGGCGGCCACCTGAATTTCTTTTGGATCGAATGTGAATTGATCGAAGGTATAGGGCGTTTCGTAAATGTCATAGTTGATGTCTTCGGAATCTTCTGGGCCGAAGAGTGCCTTGAACGACCACTGCGGCAGTTGCGGCGCTTTACTAAAGAGGTTTTTGATGGGCATCAAAAGGGAACGCTCTCCAAAGGTGGTGGCCGTAAAACGAAAAATGTCCCTATTGCGTGGGTGACGTGAAAGGACGTAGCCGATGCCGGAATGGTAGTTTTCCATCTCGAGGAAAACGTCTGAAAAGATGCGCGGTGGCGGGTCGTCTTTGCTGTGGTCTATGGCGTGGCGGAGATAGGACTCATTGGCGATGAACCACTCCCAAAATGCTTTTGCATTCACTTTTTTAACGATTTGGAATTAAAGATAGTGAAGAATTTAATTGGTAGTTGTAGTGCGGTTGGTTTTTAAATGTGGTGGGTCTCAAAATGGATGCGAGTGATTGCTCGAGGACTGCGAGTGATTGCTCGAGAACTGCGAGTGATTGCTCGAGGACTGCGAGTGATTGCTCGAGGACTGCGAGTGATTGCTCGAGGACTGCGAGGGATTGCTCAAGAACTGCGAGGGATTGCTCAAGAACTGCGAGGGATTGCTCGAGGACTGCGAGTGATTGCTCAAGGACTGCGAGTGATTGCACGAGAACTGCGAGTGATTGCTCGAGGACACCGAGGGATTGCTTGAGGACTGCGAGTGAATGCTTGAGGATACCGAGGGATTGCTTAGGGATATCGAGTGATTGCTAGAGGACTGCAAGGGATGGCTTGAGGACCTTGAAGGGTATGGTGTTCTCGCGAAGGCGCAAAGGCGCAGAGGGTGTTATTGATTGTGAGGATGGGTGGTTTGAAGCTGGGAGATTGTGAGACGTTTGTTGTGGGGACACGCGATGCAATCGCGCGCCAGCGGGGGGAATTCTGTCATTTTTCACTGCTTACCCCGTCTCTCAAAAGGTACTCAATTTGTAGTACCAAATCTTCGTTACGAGATTTATTTAATTCTTCTATTCTTTTTTTTAAGTTTTTGTCAAACCATTCTTGTGTTAAATCTTTTATTGTATAATTTGGGAAGCGCATTTGATGAATTGCATTCATTTGACGCTCTAAATCATTACTGAAAACCGCATCTTTCAATGCTTGTAACGGTGTCCAATGCTTTTGATTTTTTCTCCACCATCTTTTTGCCTTTTCAATAATTTGATCTAATTCGTTAAATTTTTGCTTTTGAAAACTTATATCATGTTTTCCTGTTTCTATGTATTTGGCATAATCTTTTTTGTGCAAATTCATCAGTTCCCTTTCAGTTATCACATTTTCTGAAAAACCAAAATTTTGAAAGGTCAAATCTTCTAAAGCCCAACCTACTCGGATAGCAATCCAATCTATATCATAATCAACAATCCAACCGTGACCCCAGAATTCTGTTGCCCCAGGGTAAATTAAATCGGCAGTGCCCTCTAATTTGGCAAAACTTTTGGGGTTATCAAATAATTTGATCAAGTCAGGAATGGCGGATGCTCCTATTTGTAACAAACTGTCTTTTGCTTTGTAGACTTTCCCCCAGTCTGTTGAGGTGAAATCTGCAATCAATTGTGGATATTTAAATTCTGAATACGTTGTTTTAACTTTTGCATCATTGCTTTGAGTAAAGCCATTGAATGTAAACGCAAGCATTACAATAAGGAGGATGTATTTCATAAAGAATTATTTAAGGACTTATCCCGTTGCGTTCTGTGACAAACGTCTTAAATTCTGAACTGTTTTTAAATGTACGCCCAAGTTTGCCGTTGTCATAGAACTGAACTTCGCAGCAATGATTTCCGCCACAAAACTGTCGTTCACCATTAGGGTATTCGTATATGGTTCCGCCTATGTCGGATGTATGGTGGTGTGATAGAAACCAAAATTTTATTTGTTCTCCATTTTCCATATCAATTAGTCCATACTGAATATCGTCATTTAATGTATACTGAATATTTCCATTGGTTCGTAGATTGCTAAAATCGAATGCTCCATTATTCATTTTTTCATTTAAAATCTTTTCAGACTCTGAAGCACAAGAGATGAACAAGGCTATACTACAGATCATTAATAAAACTGGGTTCTTGATGATTTTTCTCATATTATCGCGCAATAAGGTAATCGTAAAGCTCATTAATTTCCTGTTCAGTTAACACTTGGCTCCATTGGTATTTATGCCAGTCGACACCCATTTCTTTAGTTCTTGATGTGTCTATCTTATGCTTGCCCATTGTCATCCAGTTCCATAATAGTGTAGAGTCTGTATATGCCAGGGCTGGTCCTGTCATATCATTGTCCAATTTGTGACAAGCAGCGCAATTGGCATTGAAAACTTGTCTTCCTTCCCTAGCTTCTTCTGACAGATTTTCTGTACCACAAAATGCTTCTGGCATCACTGTTCCACAGACCATTCTTTTTGATGGATAAAAACTGTAAAGGAAAAAGGATACACCGATTGCGGATATCAAAACGATACTTGAGAGAATCAAAATACGATTTGTTAATTGTCTCATTGCTATTGTTTTGAGATCTTACAAAGTTATTGAAAAGTTGTGGGTTTGAGAAGTTCAGATTGTAAATCTGCACTATTGGGTTTGTCTATCAATTATTAACTTTTTTTGGTCCAAAAAAGTTACAAAAAAGACCTTCCCAATCGAGAGGTATTTTTACTCTACTTTCATTTTTTGTCTTGATACAAAAAACGAAACAAAAAAGATCAAGAAGATTTAAGGAACTTTTTCACTTTGTGAAAACCGCTGACAACTCTTCATTTCATGCTCTTTTTATTCGTCCACATTAATTTGTAATTGAACTCATGATGTGCTTCGCAGTTGCCTTCGGCAAACGCACTTACATTTGAGTTGCATCTAGTTCTGTAAATCTTCGGTTTGTCGCCTGTGGCGACATAGGGTTTTTAGGGGGAGATTGAAGTTAGGGGTTTGGAGCACGGATTGTTAATTTGGGTTTATAGTATTTACCATTGTTGAATGATAAGGCAGACTTGTCCATCTCTCAGGGCAAATTCTTTAGCTCCCCATGGGCGCAGTGTGACTTTATTGAGATTGGGGTGTAAATATTCTGGGTGAGATGTGCTGACCTTTTGATAGACGTCTTCTATGTTTTTTGTCACGAGCCTGAACTCAGGTTGATGTTCCTTTGCCAATTTTTCGTGCTGAAAAAGCATTAGATGGAACTCGTTACCCTCAATGACACAAAAAGGTTCTTTTGATTTTAATTCTTCGTGGCCCATTTTAAAACCAAGACAATCGACAAACATCTTGAGACCGTCGTTGATATTCTTATAGTAAACATTGGGGACTAATCTGTTGAAATGCATGGGCGAGTTGGTTTAAAATGGATTATTCATTAATTAAAGATAATCATTAAGGGGTTTTGTATATTACTTATTGTGGGAAAATGACAAATGAGGTTGTTATGCCAGTTCGCGCTACGTGCTCGTGTCCGATAGGAATTTCTGCCGCAATGGATTATAACCTGTGTTGGCAATAGTTATTTTATCAATTCATAGCCACTTTTACTTATTGGTAAAGTGGTTATTCGGTCACCAGTAGCTGCAAAAATGGCATTACATAGTGCAGGAGCAACAGATGGAACACCCATTTCTCCAACACTTCCAGGGTCTTCTTTACTATCAGTAATAATGATTTCTAAAGGAGGCATTTCATCAAACCGAAGAATCCCATACTCCTTAAAGGTAGACTCTTGAACAACCCCATCTTTTAGGGTGATTTCTCCTCGCAGTGCCGCACTCAATGCCCAAATAAAAGCACCCTCCATTTGAGCAAGTACACCGTCTGGATTGATTACCATGCCACAATCAATGGCTGCTACTACGCGATTAATGGTTATCTTTTTGTCTTTTGAAACCGAAATATCAAAAGCATGGGCTGCGTAGCTGAGTTTTCCCAAATATGGACAACAGGCTATGCCATAATAATGGTCTGCTTTTTTTGGTTTGAACCAACCAATGCCTTCAGCAACTTGATTTAGTACATTTACCAGACGGTTGGGCTGATAATCTTTCCTCTTTTGAGGAGATTTCCAACCATTTTCCTGCAATAGGTTTAATCTAAATTCTAATGGATCAGTTTGTGCCTTATGAGCCAAATCATCTATAGCACATTCTACAGAGTTGACGCTCCTAGAATTACCAATAGAACGCCAAGGACTTGTATTAACTGGAGCAGGTTCATGAAAGCCAGCACTTTTATAATGTCCGACTGGATAGTAGAGATTTCCTTCTTCACCAAATCCTCCATAACCTGTATGAGCCGAATTTGGTATTTCAATTAACCCAAATGTATCTACAAACCAACTGCTTCCTGAAGATCTAAACTCCCAAGAACTTAAATTGTTATAATTATCAATAGAAGCTCTTAATGTTACAGCCTCAGCAGGGCGATATGCTCCTTTTTTCATATCATCCGTCCGACTCCAATACAATTTTATAGGCCTGTCTATTGCTTTTGCTAATTGCATGGCTTCAGCAGCATTATCAAAGTTTATTCTTCTTCCAAATCCTCCTCCAATATGTAAAAGATTAATTTGCAAAGACTCCCTTTCAATTCCGAACGACTCACATAACCCGTTAGAAGCTAACCCAGGGTTTTGATAACCTCCCCATATTTCATATTTTCCATTCTTGTACGTTGCAGTGCAACTTGGTGGTTCAATTGGTGCATGGGCTAAAAACGGGTATTCAAAATGGAGCTCGGTTTTAATGTTAGATTCATTATAATTAGCCTCAACATTTCCATATTCGTCTATAACAAATAACTCTTTAGTTTTTACATTCTCTTTTAGGGTTTGCATAAAACTTTCGGAAGTTACACCTTTAAATGGCCCGTAATCCCATTCAACATCAATTAAATCGATTGCTTTCTGCGCTGTCCAAAATGAATCTGCTACGACTGCAACACCTTGTTCTACATTTGCTTTTCTCATAGGTTGTATCTCAACCACATCTATAACACCTTCCAAATTTTTTGCTTTTGTAGCATTATAGTTTATAATAGTTCCATCATGCACAGGGCAACGAAGCACTAAAGCATAAGCCATATCAGGTAGACTAAAGTCATAACTAAATATGGTTTTACCTGACAGGATATTATCAATTTCTAAACTTTTCTTACTCTTTCCAATAATCTTGAAATCCTTGTAATTTTTAAGTTTTGGAGTCTTGGGAATAGGCAGTTCTGAAGCATCTGATATCAAATCTTTGTAAGCAATGGATTCTTCACTAGCCATATTGATAACTTTACTTTTTTCAGTCTTACACATTGATGGATCAATATTCCATTTATTGGCAGCGGCTTGCACCAACATTTCACGAGCTAGCGCACCTGCCTCCCTCATGGGTTTGTATAAATCTTTTATTGCCCTACTCGCCCAAGTAACATATTCCTTTTCGTGTTCATAGTCAAATTCGGCTTTTTCAACTCTAATGTTTTTCCAGCGAGCATCCAATTCTTCTGCAACTAACATTGGCAAAGAAGTATGAAGCCCTTGACCAAATTCTTGTTTTCTGACATAAATTATGATAGAACCATCATCGCATAATTTCAACAGAGGATGTGGCTGAAAACAAATTGGGGTATCTGTGTCTGCATCCAATGCATATAATGGTACAGATTGAAGAATTAACAGGCCTGAGCTATATATAGCAGAAAGTTTTATAAAATCTCTTCGTTCCATAATTACTGTTTTTTGAATTGTATGGCTCTGTGAATTGCTTTTTTAATCCTTGGATAAGTGCCACATCGGCAATAGTTATCACCCATTACTTCATCTATCTCTTCATCTGTAGGATTAGGACTTTTATCTAACAATGCAGTAGCTGACATAATCTGTCCACATTGACAATAGCCACATTGTGGGACATTCTCTTCAATCCAAGCTTGCTGTACATAATGAGGGCTATTGTTTGAAAGACCTTCAATGGTTGTAATTTCTTTTTCATGACATTCTTCAATTGTTATCTGGCAAGAACGCTCTGGACTTCCGTTAAGATGAATTACACATGCACCACAGACTCCAAATCCGCAGCCATACTTGGTTCCAGTTAAATGTAGATCTTCTCTCAAAACCCACAAGAGTGGTTTATCTGAAGTGGATTCTATATTTTTATTAGTTCCATTTACCTTAATCGTAAAATTTTTCATAATATAGTTTTTGGTTATGGAATATTGACAATCAACAATTTAGTGATATTTTTTCAATAAGAGCTAGTATTTTTTCAAATTATTGCCAACGGTCTTGGCTATAGTTTAGCTTCGCTGAATCTTCGATTTAAATTCTCCAGCTCGCACTTCGTGCTCGTGTCCGATAGGAAAGTCAGAAGCAATGAATTATTGCAATTGTTATGTGTTGTAATACGAATTATTTAAATCTTTTTAAACTCCATGGTATGATTATAATAATCGGGCTGTGCAATTCCCTTGGCGTATTTCAAGTTCTCTTTTTGAGTATATTTTTTAATATATGCCTCACTAATTTCTTTATTAATTGAGTCCGAAGGATCTACTTTTTTCCCTTTAACATCAATTATATTATCAGAATACTTTATTTGACCAATTCCTGATTTTTCAAATTCAGTAAACCAACTTTTATGACTCTTATTCCAACTTCTGGCGAATATTCTTTTGTCTACTTCCACCATCCAGATTTCTAGAAACTTTTCACGAGAAGTTCCTCCCTTAATTTCGATAAGAGTATTTTTATTCAAATAATTGTAAAGTTCAATTGGAAACATGAGCTCAATTATATAACGTGTTTGTATATGAGCTGTGGCGTGTCTCGGCACAGACCTCTCCTGATAAAAACTGGCTTTGGAAAATCCGCAGGATTTTCCAAGTGAGGACTGACCAAGCCATAGCTTATATACTGTGTTGTACGCAGGTTTTTAATTCACGTATGTTCTTGTTGTTTCGGTTTTTTCTATTTCTCCGTTAGTTCGGTTTATTAATATTCCTTTTCCTAATTCTTTTGTTTGATTTTCGATGCTGTCATATTCAATAACTTTCCAATTTAGAAATCTCCATTTTAAACTGTCAGGACTTAATTCGGTTTCGTATGGTTTGACAATTCCGTTTTCGATTGCTATTTGCATTGCTTTATCGAACGATATTTTATATTTTTCAGAATGGTCAACAGTTTTTTGTATTGTACCATCGGATTTATAAAAAAACCATTTTCGGATTGGAATTCTATTTCGGTAAGTGTATTTTTTTACTTCTTTTAAATTTCCGTTTTTATAATATTCTCGGTTAAAGATTGTGTCATTTACAAAATCGTCATAATGTTCAAACCATAATTTCGTACTGTCTGCTTTGTAATATCTTTTGACAATATTGTAATGAAGAGAATCAATATAAAGTCTTTTTCCATCGCCATCATTTACGTGTCCAACTTTATATTCTTCGTATTGGAAATATGAAGGTTTTTCAATTTCGGCAATTGAGTCTTTTGTATGTATTTTCTCTTGAGACAAATCCGATTTCTTATTTTCAGATTTACAACTTAAAAACAAAATTGTTATTATAAATAGATATTTTTCTTTCAATCTCGATGTTTTTTAACTTGCGTACAACGGCTTTGTGTATGGCTCGTTGCGGGAAATCCGCGAGGATTTTCCGCCGTAACCGAAAGATAGCAAATTGCAATGAATTCCGATTAGGAATTCAGCCGCAATGAGCTATACACGTTGTTACCCAACGTTTTTATTTCCCATTATTATTTCAACTGCTTTGACAGCTTCTTTCTGATATTTTGATTTGTTAGCCAAAATTTCGTTCAATTCCGTTTTAGATTTTGTTTTAAATTTTTCCACAAACTTTTCCGTTAAACTTATTTCTTCTTTCCTTTCTAATTCTTGTTTTAAAGTCAAAGCTTCTTTAGAGTCGGATTTGTTTATGTACTGAAACATTCTAAATCTATACTTTGTATTTTCCACTATTGGTTCGTCGTGCAGAAAGTCCACAATTAAGTTTGAAATATAATACCTATCTCCATTATTAAATTCCAAATCCCAGTATGCAAGGTCAGAATTTATCATTTTCCAGCGCATTGCATTGTCAATCCGATTTTTGTAATAAATTCCTAAATGATAAATTGAAGATTTTATTTCTGTTATTTCGTATTGTTTTGATACTCCGTTTTTGACAATTCCGATGCTATTGTTTTTTGTATCAATCTTAATTTTCGTATTCTTATTTTCTTTGTAATAGTTAAAATAAATAATAAAATTCGGTAGATTATAGATTAAGAAAATCACCGACATTATTTTGACAAATAAAAAGTCTAAAACAAATTGCTCTCCTTTTTTTAGATAATAATAAATAGGCGTTATAATTATCAAACCAATAACAAAATAGATATTCTCCCTCAAGAGGATTTTCAGAAGTTTGTTGTTATGTTCAAAGGTTTTTTTCAAATGTTGGGTAACGGTTTGGCTATGATTTCGGCGTGGAAAATTCGGTAGAATTTTCCGCAGTAGCACTGACCTTGGTTAATTAGTATTTAGTTTCGAGCTATCAATTCAGCCACGCTGAATTATAGCCGTTGTTACCTGCTGGCTTTTATTCGGTCGAGATAAATTCGATAAAGCTAAAAGTCCACCAACAGCTAATATTGCTCCTCCAACAAAAGGAAATCCTGCACCAACTAAATCAGCCATATTTGACGAAAATAAAAATGGTAAACAGAATAACATTCCAAAAATCCCAGCTGTTATTGAAGCAAAAGCTCCGAATTTGGTTACTCGTTTCATATCAAATATTGTTTTTTGTTCAAATTCTGGTTTTAATAATTCAGCCCTCAATTCAGTCAGATTTCGAGTAGCATACTTTTCGATTGTCCATTCCGAAATTCCGATTGATTTTTTTCCTTTTTTAAAGTCCGAGTAAAAAGTCAGCCATAAATCGGGAAGTAAAATTGCTCCAAAAAATAAGATTGCAAATGAAGGAATTGAATAATTTCCATTACCAATCATAAAGGCTTGCATTCGGATTTCATCTTCAGCAGTCATTTGGTAATTAAGCAAAACGTGTTTCAAATCGTGGCTTTCGTATTTTGGCACTAAAGTCAGATTATGCTTGTCAAGACATTCAGCTATTTCTTTTCCTAATGTTCCGTTTTCAAGTTTTCTTAATTCGTCAACTTGTTGGTAGAATCTGTCCATTTTACTGAAATACTCAATTGTCGAAACAGAAGTATCAAATGAAATCTTGATTATTGTTCTTGCTATTTTCTGTAAAATGTTCATTCGTTCGTTTTTTCAGCTTGCAGTTAACGTGTTTGTATATGAGCTGTGGCGTGTTTCGGCACGAACCTCTCCAAATATAAACTGGCTTTGGGAAATCCGCAGGATTTTCCATGTGTGGATTGACCAAGCCATAGCTTATATACGGTGTTGTGGTGTCGTTTTTGTTCCTAATTTTCTTTATAATCTCCGTTCGCAATCTTTTGGGAAATTACTTTTATGTTTTGATAATATTTGTTGATTGAGTCGTTTTTTAACAATCTTGGATTTTCAGTCAACCATTTTTCAATTATTCCCGATGTCCAAAATTCAGGTAAATTCTCTTTGTCCAAATATCCTGACATAAATGCAAATTCATTGACCATTGATGGTTTGTTAAAATCAAAATTCCCACGTGAGTTTCCGAAAGTAGCGATGAGATAGGATTGATGACAGCACTCAAGATGTTCAGCGTAAAGTTTCGTAAAAATCAGCGTAATATTTCTTTCGTGAGCGTCTTTGTCAATAGTTCGCAATTTTGTGTATGCATTTACAATTTCATTTGGGATAGAGTCCAAATGCTCGGTACGATTTGGTGCGTATTGTTGAGCGAATTCCGTTGCGATTTTTTCGAAGTTATGTGTTTTCAATTCCGAGTTGGTTTTTTCATCATATTCTTCAATTGGATTACTCCACGTGTTAATTTTTTTCTGCTCTTGATTACAACTAATCAGCAGAATTAAAATCGGAATAAAAAGAATTTTGTTTAAACTCACAATGTTTTTCTTAAATGCACCACAACTTGTTATATGAGGATAAATATACTCTATATCTCATTATATTTACGGGATATGAGGAACTTTTTGTATTCTTTTCCGTTTCCTGTTATCGTCAAAATACCCAGATTTCACCCCTACCCTTTACTAACTCTTTTAGCACATCGCAATTGATCAATATTTGTTCTTTGTACTTCATTCTTTTTCCGTTGACTCAATCAAACCATAGGCATATTTCGTGTTTTGATGATTTCACTCATTTATGATTTGTTACTCATTGATAATTAGTTAGATTTGCGCTTCTAAATTCAGAATTTTATGACATCAAAAATTACCCTCGCTTTTGTACTTCTTTTTAGTGTGTTTGCTCATGCCCAGGTGGAATTTGAGGAACAGGTGGTCATTGATGATTCGCGGTACGTGCAATCGCCCAATTCTGTGTTTACGGGCGACTTTGATGGCGATGGCGATCTTGACGTGCTAACGGCTTCCTACTTTGGTGGACAGGTGGTATGGTATGAAAATCTGGATGGTGCAGGCACTGATGTGCAGAGGCATACTATTGCCACTGGCTTGTCTACCCCTTGGGGCGTTACTGCCGCTGATATGGACGGTGATGGCGACCTAGATGCGATGGTGACTGCCTATAGTGGCGGCAGTGTTATATTATACGAAAATACCGATGGCGCTGGCACCTTTGTTTACAAGGGCTCTGGTTCGGCTTACCAAGCTAACCGACTGGAGGCTGTGGATATGGATAATGATGGCGACCTGGATGTGGTGTGGTCTTCATCGGGCGATGGAAAGATTAGATGGATACCCAACACGAATGGCTTGGGAACATTTGGCTCTACCTTCACTATCGAGAATAATGCCACCAGTATTCGCGATTTGCACGCTGTAGATATAGATGGTGATGGTGATATGGATGTGGTGTCTGCTTTTGCGGTTAACTCTGCGCAAGGATTGTCTTGGTATCGCAACACCAATGGTACTTTTAGTAATCGCATCAATATTTCATCAGCTTTTGGGTATATCTATTCTATGGATACGGCTGATTTTGATGGTGATGGTGACATGGATGTGGTAGCATCATCAACAAATGACAATAAAATAGCTTGGTTTGAGAATGTGGATGGCCTGGGTGCCTTTGGCCCAGAGCAGGTTATTTCTACGGCAAGCGAAGTAGGTAAAGTGCGCACCGCAGATATGGATGGTGATGGCGATATGGACATTCTTTATAGTAAAACCGACGATTTTACCCTGGGTTGGTTTGAAAACCTAGATGGTGCTGGTGGTTTTAGTAGCGAGCTGGTGATTGATGCTGTTGATGGAACCTCGCGCGAACTGCATATTGTAGATATGGATGCTGACGGCGACCTTGACTTTATAGCCAATATAGGTAATAACATTATTTTATACCATAACAATGGCAATACCGGCAGCTTTGAGCCTTCGATATTGACAAAGCATATAGATGGTGGACGCATCGTCTATGCTGATGACATTGATGGTGATGGTGATAAGGACATTGTGGCGGCATCGTATTGGGATGATAAAATCTCCTGGTATGAAAATCTAGATGGCCAAGGGAATTTTTACAACACCCAAAAAATCATTGCCAGTACGCTTAATGGTGCTACCTCGGTGCATGTAGGCGATGTAGATGGTGATGGTTTTAATGATGTATTGGCTACCTCCTACCTTGATTATGAAGTGGTGTGGTACAAAAACCTGGATGGTTTAGGCACTTTTGGTGAAGCAAACATCATTGATGACAATCTCTATAATGCAGGCAGAGTTTACCTCTCTGACATCGACGCTGATGGCGATATGGATGTCTTTGCTTTGGGCAGTACCAGAGTGGCTTGGTATGAAAATCTGGATGGTCAAGGAACTTTTGGTACTGTGCAGACCATAGAACTAATTTCAAACTTTAGAATGCACGATATTGCCTTTGCTGACTTGGATGGCGATGGCGACTTGGACTTATCTGTGGCAGGCACCTATGGATTGATGCAGTTTTATAACCTTGATGGGCAGGGTACTTTTGGTCCAAGACAATTGCTTGAGACCAGTAATACCAAAGGTGTTTCTACAGAAGCAGCTGATATAGACAATGATGGTGATATGGACCTTGTGTACCTTGGATATATTGGTACGTCTTCCTCGAGCAATTATTTAGCTTGGTTTGAAAACACCGATGGTCTGGGAACTTTTGGTCCGATGCAAACCGTGAGCACACTGGTTGCCACACCAACAAGTGTGATAGTTGCAGACTTCGACAATGATGGTGATTTGGACATTGCTTCTTTGGCACAAGGCAATGGTGGTGTGATTGCATGGTATGAAAACACCGATGGGTTGGGCAACTTTTCTAATACCCAACAGATTATATCACAGACGTACGTTGGCGGAAATGATATTTTCGCCGCAGACATTGATGGCAACAATACGATGGACATCGTTTCGATTTCCGAAGCTGACAGTATCTCTTGGTTCCGAAATATGGGTACACCTATGACCAATAGCATTACAGGTACGGTGCGTTTTGATTTGCTAGGCGATGGCTGTACACCAACTGATAATTTATTGACTGGCATGCTCATTGTTTCTGAAGGTACTACCTCTACCGATGCTACCTTTACACAAGAGAATGGACAGTTTCAAATTTATACGACTGATGAAGGACAGGTGCTTACCCAACTGATCTCTCAATTGCCAACGTATTATACCGCAAGCCCATCAAGTTATGAATCCAACTTTACAGGACTTGGGAATAGCGACACTGTAGATTTTTGCGTGGAGCCAATTGGAGATATCAATGATTTGGTAATTGGCATCTACAGAACAGGCCCTTCACCTCGATCAGGTTTTGATACTAGTTACCGCATCACTTATAAAAACCAAGGTACCGTACAATTGGATGGTACTGTTTCATATGAATTTGACGGTTCCAAATTGAATTTTCTGAATGCGAGTGAAACCGTAGCCTCACAAACCACCAATGCCTTGACTTTTGATTTTGTTGGTTTGAATCCATTTGAAGTACGTTATATAGATGTATTTATGAACGTCTTTGCACCTCCTACCACTAATATTGATGACGTGTTATTGACAACCGTAAGCATTGACCCTGTGGCGGGCGATTTTGCACCAGAAAACAATACACGTACCATTAGTCAGATTGTCGTAGGTTCTTACGATCCGAATGACATTACCTGTATGGAAGGTGACGAAGTGTTGATAGGTGATGCTGATAAGTATTTGCATTATGTCATCCGATTTCAAAATACCGGAACCGCCAGTGCCATCAATGTACGTGTAGAACATACGCTTGATGCCAAACTAGACTGGTCGAGTATGCAAGTAGAAAGCATGAGCCATACAGGGCGCGTTAGCATTCACAATAGCAGTGACGTCACGTTTACGTTTGATAATATCAATTTGCCCGATAGCACCAGCGATGAACCTAACTCGCATGGATTTATTGCTTTTAAAATAAAGCCGATGGATGAAGTGGTGGTGGGCGATGTGGTCAATGCCACTGCGGACATCTATTTTGATTTCAATCCGCCGATCATTACCAATACAGCGTCTACGGAATTTGTTGAAACCCTTTCTGTCACTGAATTTGAGGCAGATACATTTACCGTGTACCCTAACCCGACTACCGGTATCCTTAACGTTGTTTCGAGCACAGCAATTGAGACCATTACGATGTATAATCACTTGGGGCAATTGGTGCTTTCGGCAAAAGACACCACAAGTGTTGATATTTCTGGGTTGAATGCAGGAGTTTATGTACTTACATTAACCGATGCTAATGGTAGACGAGTGAGCAAGAAGGTGGTGAAAAGGTAATATTTAGAGAACTTATACTAGTCCTTAAGTATTTTTTGAATCATCTCGCCAGAAACTGAAGCGACCTTAACAAAATACACCCCTTTTGAGAGATTACTCATGTTTAGTTGATATTGCATAGTTTGCCCTGTCAAGCCTACCCTATTGAGCAACCTTCCATTCAGGTCATAGATGGTAATGGATTGGATGCCCACTTGAGAATCAATGTGAAGTAAATCTGTCGCAGGGTTTGGATGCAATTTGAATTCATTTGATGATGATTCGCTAACGGACAATGGCTCTGCCACGGTGGTCAAATAATCATTCGTGATAATGGGTGCATTGTAATCGAAATAAATTTCGGCATCATTGGCAAATGTATCGCCCAAGACAAGGCCTGGCAATGTCTTGATTTTAAACGTTACGAAACCATCATTATTGGCATCATCAAAAGGCAATTGGATACCTTCAAAAATGAATTCGACTTCGTTGCTATTTTGAATGCGTGTCACAAAACTATGACTGGCATGCAGTGGTATCAAAGTGGAGATATCGAATTTATCAGTATCTATGACATCCTTAACTACAATATTTACAGCACTTGCCGTGCCTGTATTCTCAAAACGGATAAGGTAATGCACATACTCACCTACCATGTCTGGTGTAATGGTTTCACCCTCGAGACAGGTTTTGTCGTTAGGGTCAAAAGAGTTGACGACGGTTTGGTTGAGGGTAAATGTGTTGTCTTCTGGAGTTTCGTCTGATGCAACTGGATTAATATTTGCTACAAACATCAATACATCTCCACCGTTTAAAGGAAAATTTGGATCTGTGGGTGTATTTAGATTCATTTTTATTGTAATGGTTCTTGTTTCAAATGGTAATGCATCAGTAAAGTACCAAGTTAAATTTCCTTCGGTTTGAGAATCAATTGTAGGCGTCGCTGAAACGAAATCCATAACAGCATCATTAAAGTTAAGGTTGATGGTTCCTGTGGCAGGTAAATTCCCTTTGTTTTTATAAATCAATACATAATCGGCAACAAAACCAGGTCTCGCTTGATTGGTTGGACTCACAATGACTTCCAAATCATTTCTTTGGCCATCGGCAACAACACAAAAATCTTGAGTTATATCGGTATTGATGACTTCTACAGATACGCTACTTGGTGCGATGGTGTAATATTCAAAATTTTCGAGTATTGGACTCAAGGTATAATTACCTGTTTGAAGCGGAATTGCGTACTCACCGGAAGCATTGGATATAAATGTTGAAAACCCATTATCTGTCGTGAGGTTCACTTTTATTGATGGATATACGGCATCTGCTGCATCGCATCCATTTGCATTCAGGTCAAATCGCGTTTGACCAGACACTGTGTAGTATTCACCCCCAGGAACGAAAGAACAATAGGAATTCAAAACACAGTTGGTGTAGCCATTAACATCTAACACTGCTTGAACACTATCAAACTGTTCTTCATCTGCACAAACGTACAAGAGGTTTGGATTGAGACTTATATCTATGTTAGTTTCTATCGTGCCGTTTTTGATAATTAGATATTCTAATTGGTTATCCTGACATTGTAAAATTTGTAAATCCTTCAAACTGCTACAATCCAAAAACGAAAGTGGATTACTGCTAGTTTGCACATTTATCAAATTGTTTGCCCCTTCAAAGTTCAACTCCGTCAAAAAGTTACCGGTACAGTTTAAAATTTCAAGATTAGATAGTTCACCTATTTCTATCGTTGTCAATTGGTTAAAAGCACAATTGAAACTCTCCAAATTCGGTAAATTTCCCAACGTTAAATTCGATAGATTGTTTGACCTGCACTGAAAAATGACAAGACCAGTTTGTGCACTCACATCCAAACTTGTAAGTTGATTATCACTACAATCAAGAGCGTCCATATTAGGATTTACTTCCAAATTCAATTCGCTCAAATTATTCTGGCTAACATCAACTGAAGTTAGATTATTTAAATTTGTGAGATTGACATTGTTAAGTAAGTTATTACGGCAATCTAACGTCGCTAACATCATTGTGTCACTTAAATCTAAGCTGATGAGCATATTATTGAAACAACGTAAAGACACTAAATTGACCAACCCAGGAACATTCAATGATGTCAGTTGATTGTTGCCCAATGAGATATTCACCAAATCGTTGTAGCCTTGAAAATCAAGAGAAGTGAGTTCATTTTCTTCTGCTAAAAAATTCACAAGGTTAGTGCTCCCTACGAAATTGATGGATGAAAGATTGTTTCCTGTTAATTGCAGATAGGTTAAATTGTTAAGATTGCTGACATTTATACTTGTCAATTGATTGGAACCTCCTTCCATCTCAACAAGATTGGTCAAAGATGTAAAATCAAGCGATCCAGAAATCACATTATCATTAAAATAAACACTTTCAAGGTTTGCAAAGGCAAGAATCCCTTCTAATGATGCAACGTTTTGATCAGACACATTCAATCGAATCACGGCTTCAGCTTCCGACACTTGAATTTCGCCATCATTATTCAAATCCGCATCACTATCAAAACCTCCGAAACCATCGGTATCCACACAATTTGTGTTTACCAGCGCATTTTTAAAATTAGCATCTGGTATATTGACAATTTGAGCTTGTGTAATTGAAAAAACAAGAAATGCACAAAGTAAGTAGAAGTATTTCATATGTTTAGCTTTATGCCATGCAATTAGCATCAAAATTCTGAAATCGACAAATTAATATTGTGTAAAGTTGAGATTATCCCAACTTCAATAACAAATTCGGATCTGGGCAGTTGGCTTTGAAGAATTCAAGGTCTGATGTGTTGCAAACGCCTGGGTAATCGCCTACCCAATCTTCTAGGTCTTTGATGATCTGGAAATGCAGATGCGGTGGATAGTCACCATTAACGGATGCATCACCTAAAGTTGCAAGTTGTTCGCCCTGCTTAAAAAGTTGGCCATCGCGAAGATGTTCTATAGATGCTAGACTCAAATGGCCATACAGGGTATAAAAAACCACATCATCCACCCTATGCTTTAGTATGATGGTCGGGCCATAATCGCCAAGGTTGGTATTGTTTTTAAAACTATGAACCACGCCAGTCAACGGCGCTACGACGGGTGCTCCGGCACAGGTCCATAAATCCATACCCAGATGAATATTGCGCTGTGTGTCTACATTATTTTTATTGAAATGTTCACTGCGCTTATAGATGTCGCGGGTTTCTAAATAACCACCATAGCCCACTGCTGCATTCCGTACCGTAAGATGTGTGTTGACATAACGTTCTAGATTAGCACACACGCCCACATCTATCCCCATCAAATCGGGATTACATACAGAAAGATCTAAAGGAATATAAGACGCCAATGGAATGGCAGTATCTAAAACTGGAAGTGGATACTTGCTAATGGCTTCTAGGAATGAAGAAAACTGGGTTGGATTCATTGGTTTCAAAATGAACTATAAATATAGCATTTTGAAAGGAAAAGTTACGTAGAAAAAATCAGCTTTGCATGTATCATTTGATACAAATTTATGAGATTCCTGCTTTCGCAGGAAGTTATGTTACTGCATGGTGACCTCGCTGAATTTGGCATTGACGACAATGCTTTTGCTGCTCATCATATCGCCTGTGGAGAAGGAAGTAATAGTGCTGGTTTTATTTTTTGGATGCTTTAATTTGGAACGGCTGCCCTTGTACTGCAAGTTATAGTCGGTTTTAGGCAATACCAAAAAGGCCTCGCTGTTTTCCAATACTATATTTAGATTTGAAAAGGAAGGCGCAACCGTACTTATGGCAAGTTCGCCAAAACTTCCATCAATCACGGCATTGCCATTGAGTGTGGCAATAGCGATGTTTGATGAATTGGAGCCCAACACCAGTCTGTTGACATTTTCTATCTGCGCTTTGTCTACGAAATTGAGTTTCAATTCTCCAAGGTTCCAATTGGTAATCAACACTGGTGAATAGGAAACATTGATGGAAGTCTTGCTTCCATCAATGCTATTAGCTGTCAATGCCGAGTGTGAAATATTGCCGCGCAGGTTGTAAATGACCGAGGCAAATTTAAGCTCACCGTGACGAACATTCATATTCAATTTTGCCTTTTTAGGCATTTTGATTTTGATTGTTTTTTTGACCTTTGTGTTGACTTTATTCTCGATGCGCTTGGCTATTTCTGCACGACGCTCTGCCAAATGTTCTTGTCTTTCAGACATGGCGCGCTGTCTATCAACCATGGCTTCCTGACGCTCTTCCATCGCTTTGGCACGCGCTTCTATTTGCTTACCATAGCGTTCACCCCAGGCTTCCATTCGTTCTTCATATTCCTTGCCCCATTTTTCTTCAAATCGTTTACCCCATTCTTCCATTTTCTTTTCATAATCCTTACCGAATTTCTCACCGAATTCTTTTCCGTATTTTTCGCCCCATTCTTCCATTTGTTTCGAATAGGCATCAAAATCGGTCTTGCCAAATTTGCGTCCCCATTCTTTCATTTTCTCCTTATATTCCTTGCCGTATTTGGTTTCATATTCCTTACTCCATCTTTCCAAGTACTTTTCACCATCCTTTTTATACTCGTCATAGTCAAAATTGACCGCTCCTATTCCCTCTGGCAATTCTGGTAAGGCGGGCATTTTAGGCATTTCTGGCATCGGTGGCATCTGTGCCATTTCTGGCATCGGCGGCATTTGAGGAATTTCTGGGATAGGAGGCAAATCTGCCAATTCCATCTCCAAATCCTTCATAGCGTCAAAATCGAAATCAAAATCGAAATCGCCATTGACCACAGTCCACGACCTTCCCGATCCTTTGGCTTCAATGGTCACCTCATCACCAGAACCGCTCACGGTAATGTTCCAGTTTTTCAACTCTCTTTCCAGTTCTTCTTTGGAGAGTTTTTCACCTTCAATATAAGCTTCGACCTCCACTTGGTCTTTGTTCCAGGTATCTACTTCGATATTGGTATAGCTTGTATTGAGATTGATCTTTACCTCTTTTGTGGTATTGACCGTATTCTTGAACTTCTGTAGCTTTTGCTGTGCCGTTGCACTGAACGTCGCTACAAAAAGTAAAAGAAGAATGCTATTTTTAAGTGTTTTCATCTTATTGTTTTTTAACTAATATTCTGAATTTCTTCAGAAGTGTTTAACTCATTCAATTGTTCTTTAAGACGATACAATAAATTGAGACGTAACTTTAGATTATCAATCAGAGCGCTTACCGTCAGTTCGTTGGGACCATTTTCAGTCAACTCTACCGACAGACGATTGTACTCTTTGTTCAATTCTTCCAAACGCACAATGTAACTGTCGAACAATTCCTTGTTTTCTGGCGTGAGCTTCACATTTGCCAGTTCCAAATTGATATTGGCTACATAATAGTCTTCCACTTTTTTCAAATCGGGTGATACATCACCAAGTGATTTTAATGTAACTACCTGTTCCTTGTCATCTGGAATGACAGATGGTGTTTTAAAATATTGATAAGCTCCAAAACTCAAACCTAAAAGCACCACTGCGCTTGCCGCGATATTCCAAATACTGAATCGTTTTTTGATTGATGTTGCTGGAAGTTCTTCCTCCAATTTTTTCAAAAATCGGGCTTCGTGGCCTGTTGGCATCACATTATGGATCTTTTGACGATCCTCACTGAACATTTTTTTAAGATCTTGTGCCATTGTACATAGGTGTTAACAGTTCTTGCAATTTTACTTTTCCTCTTGATAATTGTGTCCGTGAAGCAATCTCGGTGATATTCAAAATATCTGAAATTTCCTGATGGTCATACCCTTCAATTAAATAGAGCATTACCACATATTTGTATTTTTCGGGCAACTGCTCTATCGCTTGCTTAACGTCTTCAATTGTAATATTGTCTTCTACCAACCATTCGTCGTTTGAATCATCGACTACCTTGAGGTGCACCTCTTCCAAGTCCTGCAAATGCTTTTTCTTGGATTTTAGCAAATCGATGCTTTTATTGATGACGATACGTTTTAACCACGCCCCAAAAGTGACTTCTGCTTTGTATTGATGCAGTTTGTTAAAGGCTTTGATAAAGGATTCCTGTACGATATCTTCAGCTTCCATAGAATTCTTTACAAACCTATTTGCCACCACATACATCCCATCACAATATTGGGCATACAGTTGCAACTGCGCCTTTCTATCGTTTTGTCTGCATTTTTCAATGATATCGGTTTGAAACATGCCGGGTTGTACTTTTGGTTAATGGTTTAGTTCATCTTAAGGACGAGACAAAAAATAAGATGTTGCAGAATTTATGAAAATTAGACGAAAAAAATATCAAAAAGTAATAAAACAACGTTAAGTGCTTTAAGTATCAGGTTAATTTCAATTATATTTATACTCAAATTCTATTATAATTCACATCTTATATGAACAGCTTTTTGAAATGGACCATTATTGTTCTGTCGGTCATTGCCCTAGGGTTATTTATTTATGCCATTGCAGTTGAAGACATTTTCAGCAAACGTTTAAGCCCGAAAGACACAGTAAAGTTTGAGTTGAATGATACAAAGCTTGAAGTGTTTTATAATAGACCATACAAAAAAGGCCGTGAGATTTTTGGAGCACTCGTGCCATTTAATGAAGTATGGCGAACAGGAGCTAACGAAGCTACTACCTTTGCTACTAACAAGGATTTGATGATCGAAGATATTATTTTAAATAAAGGAACTTACACTTTATGGACTGTACCGAAGGATTCCACTTGGACCGTTATTTTTAATACAAAACAATATCCTTGGGGAGTCGATGAGCAGATGCGACCAATGCGCGAGCCACAGTTTGATTATATGGATATTGAAGAGCCTGTGCAAAAACTTGATAAACCTGTGGAGCAGTTTACCATTGCATTTGATAATACTACTGATGACTTAAAGATGACGCTAGTTTGGGACAAGACCAAGATTGAAGTGCCAATGGAAATTATGGAAAGTCAGGAACAGTAGGCGAAACCTCATATTTTGAACGACAAAAAACCATCATCTGCCTTACACGAAACCAAAGGAGTTACAGACCCAGGAACTACCAATAAGGATGCTTTAAGTTCTATTAAAAAAAAGCGACAAGCGCAACCTACTACCAAAGAATTATTCGACGATATTATCAAAGGCAATATGACTGCCTTGAGCAGAGCCATTACCTTGGTTGAAAGCACCAATGCCGAACACCTCAAGAAAGCAAACGAAGTTATCCAACTTTGTTTACCTCATAGCAACAAATCCGTAAGAATTGGTATTACCGGAGTTCCAGGCGTAGGCAAGAGCACCTTTATTGAGTCTTTTGGAACGCACTTAACCACTAATGGGAAAAAAGTTGCTGTACTGGCGGTAGATCCAAGCAGTACTTTGAGCAAGGGTTCCATCCTTGGAGATAAGACGAGAATGGAGGATTTGGTCAAGGATCACAATGCGTTTATACGTCCCTCACCTTCCGGAACTTCATTGGGTGGTGTGGCTAGAAAAAGTAGAGAAACTATAATTTTATGCGAGGCTGCAGGTTTTGATACCATTTTGATTGAGACTGTGGGTGTTGGTCAAAGTGAGACTGCCGTACATAGTATGGTTGATTTCTTTTTGCTATTGAAATTGGCAGGTGCTGGTGATGAGTTGCAAGGTATCAAAAGAGGTATTATGGAAATGGCTGATGCCATCGTCATCAATAAAGCGGATGGCGATAATCTTAAGAATGCCAGAACTGCCAAGGTTGAATTCAATAGAGCGCTTCATTTGTATCCTGCGAAAGATTCAGGATGGCAACCAAAGGTTTTGTTGGCAAGCGGTTTGAGAAGTGAAGGTATTGCAGAAGTTTGGAGTTTGATTGAAGACTATTTGAATCACTCTCAAAAGAATGGCTTTTTCGAACACAAACGGCACGAGCAGAACAAATTCTGGTTACTCCAAACCATTGAGGACCGTTTGAAATCTGATTTCTATAACAATCCGACTATCAAGAAAGAATTGCAGCAGCAGTTAAAACTTATAGAAGAAGGCAAAACAACGCCTTTTGCAGCCGCAGAGCTTTTGCTGAATTTATAAGAAATTAGCCTTAAACCAATCTACCTGCGATTTCACAGATTCCAACAAAGTGGTTTGAGGATTGTAATTCAATAGACGACGTGCTTTGTCAATATTTGCTTTGGTTCGTAATTGATCGCCAGCACGTTTAGGTATAACATTCAATTTAATCTTTTTACCCAATACCTGCTCTACAGCTTCAATTCCTTCTTGGGTTGTATGCTCAACTTCTGTTCCCAAATTAAAAATTTCACCATTGACCTTATCTTCATTTCCAATGACACTTACCACACCATCTACTATATCTCCAACGTACGTAAAGCTTCTTAAATGTGTATCACTTCCTTCATAAAGCGGAAATGCTTCATCTTTTAAACCTAAATCAATCAACTTCGTATACATTTTTTCCGGGCGCTCTCTTGGCCCAATAACGGAATATAAACGTAACGAACAGGCTTTAAACTGCTCTTCCCTACTCTTCTGAAGCACCAATTGCTCAGCGGCTAATTTTGTAACTCCATAAAACGAAGCAGGTTTTGGAGCAAAACTTTCTGGATAGGTGGCTTCTAAACCATAAATCGAAGAAGTTCCAATATTTACAAACAGCTTGAGTTCTTTGCAATTTAGAGCATAATCCACTAGATTCTTTGTAGCTATAATGTTATTGCTAAAGTAATCTTCAAATGTAGAAGTAGATGAGATACCAGGCTGTGCCGCAAAATGAAAAATATACTCAATATCTAACGGCAGGGTATCATATAAATCTGAATCTCGTAAATCTTTTTCAATGATCTTTACACCTACATCTGACAATGCGTTTGCATTCAGGCGTTTTAATTCGACGCTGTAATAAGGGCAGAAATTATCCACTCCAATGACTTGATGACCTAGATTCTGTAAGCATTCGGCTGTATGTGAACCAATAAAACCTGCCGCCCCTGTAACTAATATCTTCATGGAAAAATTTTAATGCGAAATAATATGCAAGTTAACATCTTTTTTACATAATATATGGCCATTATTAATCCTTTAACCTAAAATTGAATATTTTTGTACGACCTAACTTTTGCCAAATGAATTATAAGTTCACTATCATAGTGCCAGTTTATAACGAAGAAGATAATCTGGAACGTGTTGAAAAAGAACTCTTACACTACACATCTATTGCAAAAGTTCCTACAAAAATTCTATTTGTGAATGATGGCTCTAAAGACAAGAGCCAAGCACTTATTGAAGCTATTTGTGAACGAAACGAAGCTTTTACATTTATCTGTTTTGAACATAATAGAGGTTTGAGTGCAGCCATTAAAGCTGGTTTTGATTATGTAGATACTGAATTGGTAGGTTATATTGATTCTGATTTACAAACGACTCCAGAAGATTTCAATATTTTGTTGGATTATATTGGAGACTATGATTTGGTGACAGGCGTAAGGTCTAACCGAAAAGATTCATTTGTTAAAAATATGTCTTCAAAAATAGCCAATGGCATCAGACGTGCTTTCACTAAAGATGGTATGGATGATACAGGTTGTCCTTTAAAAGTCATAAAATCTGATTATGCAAAACGTATCCCGATGTTTAAAGGGCTGCACAGGTTTTTGCCAGCAATGATCCTCCTGCAGGAAGGCAAAATCATACAAGTTCCTGTGCGACATTTCCCGAGAATAGCTGGAAAGGCCAACTTCGGGCTTTGGAATCGCTTATTAGGCCCCTTGATGGACTGCTTTGCGTATTTGTGGATGAAGAAAAAATATATTAATTACACCGTTAGCAAGAAGCACTTATGAGTCATTGGTTGATTTATTCTGTAGGTTTTATTGCACAACTGCTATTTTCATCAAGGCTGGTGATTCAATGGATTGCTTCTGAAAAGCAACAAAAAGTCATCACACCTACAACATTTTGGACCTTGAGTCTTGTTGCATCGTTTTTGTTGTTCATTTACGGCTATTTAAGACAAGATTTTGCCATCATGCTTGGGCAGGCACTTACCTACTTTATCTATATAAGAAATTTACAGTTGCAAGGAGAATGGCGTAAAATCCCAGGCTTTGTTCAATGGATTTTGCTTTTGGTACCTTCGCTTATCGTGGTTTATTACTTTAACAACAATAAAATTGACGTCAACATCCTTTTCAAGAATGAAGACATTCCTTTGTGGCTATTGGTTTTAGGGATTGTATCACAAGTTATTTTCACCTTTCGATTTGTCTATCAATGGCTTTATTCCGAACACAAAAAAGTGTCGGCTTTACCATTTGGATTCTGGCTTTTGAGCTTGGTAGGAGCACTTTTGATATTGACCTATGCCATCTTCAGAAAAGACCCTGTTTTGTTTGTAGGTCATGGCCTTGGAACTATGATTTATACCAGAAATCTTTTCTTAATTCACAAAAACAATGCTAAAGGTTCTCCAATCTAAACCTATCATTTCGATAGTACTGATTACCATTTTGATGTTGGCTTTCAGCGTTGACATCATTCCGGTGAGTATTATGGAAGCTAGAAATTTTGTGACTGCGAGAGAAATGATTGTTGACGGCAATTGGCTTATGACCACCATGAATGGTGAAGCACGTTACGAAAAGCCGCCATTACCAACATGGCTTACGGCATTTTTTGGTTTGCTTTTCGGATTGAAAAGCCTTATTGCTTTGCGATTTCCAGCCATACTATTTGTGGCTTTGATAGGCGTTTTCACCTTCTTACTTTCGAAAAAAATACTTGGTGATTCCAAACATAGCTATATTAATGCTTTGATTGCTATCACCTCATTCTACGTCATTGGGATTACGCTTGAAGCGCCTTGGGATATTTTCACTCACGGATTTATGTTAGTTGGCATCTATCATTTATTTCAACTGTTTGAAAAGCAAAAACAATATTGGAAACATGCTTTGCTAGCTGGTATTTTCATAGGTTGTTCCTTTTTGTGCAAAGGTCCCATCTCCATGTATGCCTTGATGTTGCCATTCCTTCTCGCCTACGGATTTACTTATCGATTTAAAGGTTTTAAACAAAAAGTTTTTCCATCAATGATCTGTCTTGTGATTGTTTTGATTGTTGGCGGTTGGTGGTTTGTATATGTAAGATTAAACGATCCACATACATTTGAAGCAATTGCCACGCGCGAAACCAACAACTGGAGCAACTACAACATAAAGCCGTTTTATTATTATTGGAGCTTTTTTACGCAAAGCGGTCTTTGGACCATTCCTGCGTTTATAAGTTTGCTTTATCCTTATTTAAAAAGTAGAGTTTCAAACTTGAAAGCATACAGATTTAGTCTTCTATGGACGATAGTTGCTGTAGTTTTACTATCATTGGTTCCGGAGAAAAAATCGAGGTATTTAATGCCTGTTTTAATTCCCTTAGCTATCACTATTGGGTTTTATATTGAATATCTCTTCAGACGATTCAAAGACTTAAAGGACAAACGCGAAACCATTCCTGTATATTTTAATTTTGGTTTGATTGGATTGATTGCAATTGGGTTTCCTGTTGCGATTTATATCATCCTTGGCGAACAGCTGGAAGGCCGTTGGGCACTCTTCATATTGTCATCTATATTGATGTTGAGTATTGGTGTCCTGATAATTCTTCAATTGAAGAAAAAAAATATGCAAGCTGTATTTTTATTGACTATTGGGTTCTTCGTAATTACATTCATGTTTGGTTTACCTCTATTGAAACCCATCATAGGTATTCAAAATAATCCTATCAATAATTTAGAAAAAGACGGACTAAAAATTTATGGCTTTAGCAATGTATCGCCAGAGATGATTTGGCACTATGGCAAGACAATTCCAGAGATAAAATTTAAAGATGGGAATTACGAGTTTCCTGATGAATCAAAATTTGGAATATTGGCTTATGATATCAGCGAGAAAGATTGGAAACTTATTGAAAGCAATTACACCATTAAAAAAGTGGACACCTTTGATCTAAATACGGTCCCAAAAGATTCAAAACGTCACAACAGTCGATTGATCAACGATTATTACATTCTTACACAACGCTAAAAAACCTTTGGATCAGATATAGATTCAGCCTGTAAAAAGTGTATCCAGAAATGGCACCAAAACTCATCCCTATGACGATATCCAATGGGTAGTGAACACCTATGTAAACACGACTGTATGCCATCAAAAATGCCCAGAAAATCAAAATATAGATTAAATATTTAAATCTGTTTTTTAAGGTCATTCCAATAAAAATGGCAGCAGCCATGGTATTGGATGCATGGCCAGAAAAGAAACCATAACGACCTCCACAACCATCTCTCACCAATCGCATGCCATCAATCAATTCGGCAAGGTGACATGGACGCATCCGCTGAAATCCATGCTTGAATAAATTAGTCACTTGGTCTGTCACCAAAACCATCAAAGCGACCACAACTATCGTTACCACCATTGGTTTTTTGCCAATTTGTCTAAATATTAAATAAAGCAGCAATGCATAAAAAGGAATCCAGTTCCATTTTGAAGTGTAAGCCAACCAAAATGGGTCCCAAGTTTCGGTTCCCAGACTGTTTAGATATATAAAAAGATCTGTATCGTATTGTAGGATTTGGTCAATCATTATTCATTATATCTTGCAATTTCTCTATCGTAGAAATCCGTTGCTTGCTGGATTAGGTTTTCTGTTTCTGATGCAATTTCTTTTTCATCATGTTCATCAAATTCTTCCAACCATTCTACCTCGTCATTTTCCAAATTCAATATAAATCGAGGAAAATCGGTATGTATAATGTAAACCGCATCTGGAAAATCGGTGTTATCGCCTAATATAAATTTTGGTAGTTCCATTGTATTCTATTGATTGTTCAAAATTAATTTTTTCGTCAAATAATTAAACCTAATATACAATAATATTGCAGCACTTGTTAAGCCTGCCAATAAACCCAACCAAATACCTAAACTCCCTAAAGTATCTTCTTTACCAAAATAATAGCTAATAGGAAATCCTATGGCCCAATATGAAATGAAAGTGATGATTGTCGGGATTTTAACATCTTGAAGCCCACGCAGTGCTCCTAAAGCGACCACTTGCAAACTGTCACTAATTTGAAACACCGCGGCAGCAATCAATAAGGTTGCCGCAATACTCACCACTTCAGCGTTGTCAATGGCGTTCATTGGGTCATCTAGATTCACATAAATCTTCGGAAAAATATTGTGCAATGCCAAAAACATCAAAGCGAAAATAAACGCGAAAATGAAACCCAGTAAGAAAATGGACATTGCGATTCTGCGCAATTCTATATAGTTCTGAAGACCTTTTTGATTACCAACACGTATCATGGCAGCTACACTTAAACCTGTCGCAACCATAAAAGTCATTGAAGATAAATTCAGGGCGATTTGATTTGCCGCTTGTGGATTTTTTCCAAGTGTTCCACTCAGCCAAATGGCAGCGGTAAAAATTGCCACCTCAAAAAACATTTGCATTGCACTTGGGAAACCAAGATTGAGCACTTTTTTAAGCATTTCGGTATTTAGTGAAAACAATTTGACATTGGTCACATAAAATTTGGATTTCGATTTGATTTTTAAAAGCCACCACAGAAACAACAGCATGGCAAAACGCGATAATAAAGTTCCCAATGCTGCGCCTACAATTCCCATTTCCGGAAATCCCAATTTTCCAAAAATCAAAACATAGTTAAAAAATACATTGAGAACGTTCGCAATTATAGTCGCATACATGGGATATTTCACTAGAGATAAGCCATCACTAAACTGTTTGAACGCCTGAAATATAATTAACGGAATTAGAGATAATCCTACCAAATCCAAATATGGAATGGCAAGCTTTACAACTTCTTCCGGCTGGTCCATAACATGCATCAAAGGTTTCGCCAATAACAACGTCAAAAACAGAAGCACACTCAACACACCGCATAAAAACAAACCGTGTTTAAAACTTGACTTGCCTTTTTCAAAATTACCCTCAGAATCTGCTTCGGCGATTAATGGCGTAAGTGCAGTAGAAAACCCAATACCAAGAGACATCGCAATGAAAATGAAACTGTTGCCTAGCGATACGGCAGCCAGTTCCGCCGAACCCAGCTGACCGACCATAATATTGTCGATAAGACCCACAAAGGTATGACCTAACATACCCAACATAACAGGTGTGGCAAGTCTTAAATTATATTTGAATTCCTTGGTATAGTCAGCTAAAATCACAACCTCTATTTTGAGAGGTGCAAAGGTAGTTCATTCGAATTCTATTTAATATAGTCCATCAAAATTTTATTTGGCATCAACACAATTTATTGAATATTAAAATCTTATATTCTTCATTTGTTAATAAGTCAACCCATTTAAATCCTGAATGAACGATTCAAAATCTTATTTTTACAATAGATAATCCATAGAATGGATTGCTTTGATGGTTTTCAATGCAATTACTTGGATTATTTAGAAACATTTTAGCTATTATTTTAGAGGGATTTGAAAATTTGTTGTTAAAACGTTTCAAACTAAAAAAGGGGACTTGTTCCCCTTTTTGTTTGGCAAAAATTTAAATTAACAAAATTTTAAAAATCATAACTTCAAGTGTTTCGTAAATTGCTTAAAAACCAACCTATGAAGCATGCAATACTTTTTCTACTTATCACTTCAAGTTTACACTTATTCTCTCAACACACAGAGAAAATAGTACAACCCTTTTTGGAGGATATAGTGTCCAAATTTCCAAATGTAAGAGACCTTGCATTGACGGCAAAAAATGATGAAGTTATATTTTCAGCGCAAAGTCCTATGGGTGATATTTCGGCACTTGTAAGTGTAAAAAAAGTGAGCAATGAATGGAGCAATCCAGAAGTGCTTCCATTTTCTGGGCGATATTTTGATTTGGAACCATTTTTTTCGAATGATGGATTGACACTTTATTTTGTTTCAAATAGACCTTTAGATCAAACTTCAAATGAGGTCAAGGATTTTGATATTTGGTATGTAGAACGTGCGTCATTAGATGCCGAATGGTCAGAACCTAAAAATATGGGAACATCTATCAACACTAAAATGGATGAGTTTTATCCCGTTATCACAGCTTCGAAGAATTTGTACTTCACATTGGACAATCCGGAACTTAAGCAAAAAGATGATATTTATGTAAGTGAATTTATTAATGGATCCTATACCGAACCTAAACGATTGGGAGACGGCATCAATTCTGATGGTTATGAGTTTAATGCCTTTGTAGCCAGTGACGAATCCTATATCATTTATACGTGTTACAATAGAAATGATGGTTTGGGAAGTGGCGATTTGTACATCAGTAAAAGGCTTGAAAATGGTGAATGGAGTCCTTCAGAAAATATGGGCGCAAGTATCAATTCTGATAAAATGGATTATTGTCCATACGTCGATGAAGCCACGAATACACTGTATTTCACCAGTAAAAGAAATGCGCTGAAACCAATTTTTGCTTCTAAAGTAGATATTGAAGGTTTATTTAAGACATTCAATAGTTATGAAAATGGCTTGAGCAGATTGTATGTCACTGAACTGAAAAAGTAATTTTTTCGATACAATTTTCTCCCAAGCCATTCCCTGAATTTATAAATGGTTGGCAAAGGATCTTTTAGAACCGATTTTGCCTCTGTTGATTTTAAAATGGATCGAAGATAGAAAATGTATGATGGATGCTTACTAATATATTTTATGAGCCCTCTGAATCTCAAATAACTAATAGGATTATAGGATTGATGAGTTATTGCTTTTCCACTAACATAATCACAAATCAATACAGGAAAATTTATATTGGCTATTCTTGATGCCTCCACACTGCCCCAAAAACGTGCATTTACTTCCAAAATTTTATATTCACCACGTTTCTTGTCATAGCGCAAATCTATATGTGCAACACCAGACCAATTCAATGCTTCCATCAGTTTTTTTGTTAGCTCCAAGACCTCATCATTCTGTAAAAAAGCAATCCCAATGTAAGGTGAGTATGGATTTTTACCCGTTAAAAATCCTTTTTGAATAGTATGTGTCAATACCTTTCCATTGTCACAGAGAACACTACAATCGATGTCATATCCTTCTACAAATTCTTGAGCAAAAAAAGAGTTGTTTTTAAAGTTCTCATGAATAAATTTTTCAAATTTAGTCTTATCATCAAATTTAATGATACCATTTCCGCCTTTGTCATGCAAAGGTTTTATGAGTAAAGGATATGTTAGATGATTGCCATTAGAAATAAAGTCCTTCGAATTGCTAAAAGCCTGTGATTTTGGATACGCAATTTGGTGTTGTTCACAAAAAATTCCGAGCTTATTTTTATCAATTGCGGTTTCAAAGTTGTCGATCGAGGCCATAGGTATGACTTTCGCTATATCAGAAAGCAAGTGCTTATTTTGTATAAGAAATAGACATTCAGGTTCTGCAATTGGCAACACAACATCAATGCTTTTAGACTCAATTTCTTGGTTCAATATGTTTAACCAAGAGTTATCATATGATTTTGGATAGTATTTATAATAACTTGTAGTCTTTGAAAATTTCGCCGCTGTATTTTCTTTAGCGGAAAGGACAAATATTTTATAGTCTGTACGAAATGCCAAACATTTTATAACTGGAAGTGCCCAAGTGCTATCACCATCGGGAATCAATATATGCGTGTTGGTTGGGTTAGTTTTGGACATATTATGCTTTTTTAAAAACTCTTCACATAATTCTTCGCTTGGTTAAATTCGTTCATTAAATCTTCTACAATTTTTGACACTGGCTTTATATCATGAATCAATCCAGCAATTTGGCCTATTTCCAATTCGCCATCTTCAAGGTCGCCTTCAAACATACCACGTTTGGCCCTGGCTCTTCCCAGCAAGATTTTTAGATCATCTACGGTAGCTCCTTTTTGATACAACTCCTGGACTTGATGATAAAATTTATTTTTAATCATTCGGACTGGAGCCAATTCTTTTAAAGTCAAATGTGTATCACCTTCTTTGGCATCAACCACAAGATTTTTAAAATTGATATGAGAAGAGGCCTCATCGCTGGCAACAAAACGGCTTCCGATTTGTACACCGTCAGCTCCGAGAATCATTGTTGCCAACATGGCTTGTCCAGTTGCAATGCCACCAGCTGCGATCAAAGGAATATTCAATTGTTCTTTGACCATTGGTATTAGCGTTAGCGTTGTAGTTTCTTCACGTCCGTTATGACCACCTGCTTCAAAACCTTCGGCCACTACAGCATCGACACCAGCTTCTTGCGCCTTTAACGCAAATTTGACACTGCTCACCACATGAACCACTGTAATTCCGCGCTCTTTTAACCAACCTGTCCAGGTTTTTGGATTTCCTGCGGATGTAAAAACTATTTTGACACCTTCTTCAGCAATGATATCCATAATTTCTTCAATATTAGGATACAACATAGGAACATTGACACCAAAAGGTTTATCGGTAGCCTTTTTACATTTTTGAATATGCTCTCTCAAAACATCTGGGTACATGGAACCTGCTCCTATCAAACCGAGGATTCCTGAATTGCTCGCTGCTGAAGCCAAGCGCCATCCACTTGCCCATATCATTCCAGCCTGAACTATTGGATATTGAATATTAAAAAGTGAGGTAATCTTGTTTTCCATTTAAGATTTGATCAATTTGAATGTTTTGGAACCTGATGATGATTCTATTCTCAAAATATACATTCCAGATATCATTGAACTCGTATTAATCTTTTGATAGGTTGAATTGAACGACTTTTTAAGAACTAATTTTCCCAACACATCATAAATCATCAATGTCGTATCCGTATCTGAAGGTAATTGTATATGCAGTTCATTTTTCACAGGGTTTGGAAAAATCTTTAGTTCTCCGAATGTTTCTTCCTGAACTGATAAGGCCAAATTAAGCGCCATTTGCATATCTGGAATGCCGTAACCCATCATAAAATCTGGTGTTGTATATTGAGATGCCGACATCCGTGTAAACTGTTTCAATTGTTCATTAGACACAGATGGTAAAGCCTGCTTTAAACAGGCCATTGCACCTGCCATTATGGGCGAACTGAAGGATGTACCGTTGTTGTTCACTATCACATCAAACTGGTCAATGACAAAAGTACTGGATGCTCTTGCCACAACATCTGGCTTTAAAGTTGATTGCGTAGCGCTTCCTTGCGAACTAAAACTGGAATACGCTCCACTAGCATCAACACCTCCTATAGAAAATACCTTAGAAGCATCAGCAGGCGCTCCGACAATTTGCCACGAGTTATTTCCAGAGTTTCCAGCGGAATTGACAACTAGGATACCTTTTTCTGAAGCAATTGTAGCACCCTTACTGATAAATGCCACCTGACCATTCATTTGTGATGGTGTATAACTATAATTTGGATTATCATAAACCGTGTAACCTAATGATGAGTTGATGATATGAACACCAAGGCTATCCGCTCTTTCAGCAGCTTCCACCCAATAACTTTCTTCCACGGGATTCTCACTACCAACATCTTCTGTTCTAAAGAGATAATAAGAAGCATCTGGAGCCGTACCTACATATTGATCTTGAACAAATCCTGCCATGACACTCAATACTTTCGTTCCATGATTGCTTCCGGCAAACTCATAAACATTGTCTGTTCTATCTACAAAGTCATAGCCTCCCAACAAATCATTATTGTTTCTTAAGCGTTGGAAAGAACTCATTGTATTGACATTTGGAAAACCAGCGTCCAACACAGCTATTATGATTTCATTACCAGTATAATCCGACAAGTGCAAATTATCAAGATTGATCATCTCCACTTGATTTTGAGTGCCACCATATTCGAAATCAATGAGTGACTCCTCTATTTCAAATTTATCTTGACGATTAGAGTTACTGGCTGATCGATTCAGACTACTATTTGCAAAATCGATATAATCCACAAATTCCAATGTTGCCAGCGCATCGATATCTTCTTGAATTCCTCTGACATGAACAGCATTGAACCATTTGGACTTCGCCATAACAGTAATTCCTGCTTGATTTTTCAGTTGTGAAATATAGGTTTCGTTGACTGGTAAGTCGCGATTATCAATAGCTATTCCTTGTGAATTCTTACGGTCAATTGCTTGTTGGGTTAAAAATTGTGGAGGGTTGGATATAGAAAAGCCAGTATTATCCTTATCAGTAAGGTACACCCAAGCATCTTCTTGAGCATAAACATACACTTGGCATAAAACCAAGTAAATTAACAGTAATCCCTTTTTCATTAGCAATAAATTGCATAATTACATGCAATTTAAGAAATTACTCCCGAACCAACTAATTCATCATCTAAATACCACGCTACGAATTGCCCCTCTGTAATGGCAGACTGAAATTCTTCAAACTCCACATACATTCCACCATCAACCTTATGAAGAGTTGCTTTCTGAAGTGGCTGACGATAACGTATTCTAGCCTTTACCGATAAAGTTTCATCGGTTTTTAACATCATATCTTCACGAATCCAATGTAGTTCGTGATCTTTGACAAAAAGAGCTTTTTTCATCAAGCCTGGATGCTCTTTCCCTTGGCCTGTATAAATGACATTTTCTTTTACGTCAGTATCAATGACAAACAATGGTTCTGCTGTGCCTCCTACAGCCAGACCTTTGCGCTGACCTTTGGTAAAATAATGAGCTCCTTGATGCTTACCAACCACTTTTCCGTCAGTAACTGAATAGTCAATTTTGCGTGTCAAATACTTCAGTTTTTCTTGAACGTTTGAAAACTCTGGAGCAATTTCTTGATAATAACTGTTGTCTTCAGGAATTTCCACAATGATACCTTCCTTTGGTTGTAATTGTTGTTGCAAAAAATCAGGAAGCTTTACTTTACCGATAAAACAAAGTCCTTGCGAATCTTTTTTATAAGCAGTTACCAAATCGAGTTTTGTAGCAATTTCTCTAACCTCTGGTTTGGTCAATTCACCAATTGGAAACAGTGATTTAGATAATTGCTCTTGAGACAATTGACATAAAAAGTATGATTGATCCTTATTGTCATCAACACCTTTCAACAACTGATATATTTCTTTACCATCTTTTTTAATAGTACCTTTTCTACAATAATGGCCTGTAGCAACGTAATCAGCGTCCAAATCAAGGGCAATTTTCATAAATACATCAAACTTGATTTCTCTATTGCATAGTACATCTGGATTAGGTGTTCGTCCTTGTTGGTATTCGTTGAACATATAGTCAACTATACGTTCTTTGTATTGTTCACTTAAATCAACCGTTTGAAAAGGAATGCCTAGCTTATCGGCTACCAGCATAGCATCATTGCTGTCATCAAGCCAAGGGCATTCATTGCTGATTGTCACAGAATCATCATGCCAATTTTTCATAAATAAGCCAATGACTTCATAGCCTTGCTCCTTTAACAGATAAGCTGCAACGCTTGAATCTACACCACCAGAAAGTCCTACGATAACTCTTTGCATGCCGCAAAATTAAGAAATAAAAAAAAGCAACTCGTTAAAGTTGCCATTATAAATTATTATGGGTTCAATTGAATAAACTTATTGTTTCTTTGGGTTTTTACTGTAAATGGTATAATCCTTTTCTTCGGTCAATTTTCCATTTTCGTAATACTTCCAAATACCATGTTTTTTATCATTTTTATAGACACCTTCAGCCAACATCACGCCGTCTTTATCATAATATTTGGCCATGCCATGCAATAGACCATTTTTATAGGTAAATTCCTTTAAAACCTTTCCATTTTCAGAGTACCATGTAGATATCCCGTCAATCTCACCATTGACATAAATTGATTTTTCAGCCATTTGTCCATTTTCATAATAGACCAACTTTTCCCCTTCAAGAACACCCTTGTCGTTATAGTTTTCTGTCATCAAAATGCCATTATTCTTATTGTGGTAATAAATCCATTTTCCTATAAACAACTTGTCATTCATCATTCCTTCACTTATCAATTTGCCTTTAGAAGAAAAGAATTTGACGTTAATTTTATCGCTATCAGGTAGAAATTCGCGTGTGGCACTCAACTTGCTTTTGCCTTCTACCAACTTATAGAACTTAAAAGTTCCCACTTCTTTGCCATGCTCAAAAGTGCCTTCATATTTAGGCTGATCCGTTTTATCAAAATTCTTCTTCCAATAGCCATGGCGTTCACCTTTATCGTCTAATTGGTTGATAGTTTGCGCGCTAACATTTGTTAAAAATAATGTTAAAGTCAAAATGGCAATAATATTTTGTTTAATCATTTTGTATTTTAGTTGAACAAAAATTAATATTAACTCTATTTAAAACTCAAAACAATGAAAATTATTTCAAATTTAGCAAAGTTTATACCAATCCTATTTTTGGTGATGACATTTTCATCTTGTAGCAATGATGATGACAACTCAACTCCCCAACCTCAAGAACTAAACATTGTAGAAACTGCCATGGCAACATCTTCTTTGAGCAACTTGGTGGCAGCATTACAGGTAGCAGATGGTAATTTGGTAGATGTATTGAATGGTAGTGGTCCATTTACGGTACTAGCACCAACTAATGATGCCTTTGAAACTTTTTTAAGTGACAATGGATTCAATAGTTTAAGTGAGGTACCGACAAACGTTTTATCTCAAATTCTTTTAAATCATGTCATTTCTGGAGATATATCCTCTTCCGATCTTATGGGAATGGGCTCTGGTTATACAACCACAAATGCCACGGGTGCTGGTGGAAATCCAATGAGCCTCTATTTTAATACATCGAACGGTGTAAGGTTTAATGGCGTGTCTTCTGTAACCACTGCTGATGTTATGGCATCCAATGGAACTATTCATATCGTTGATGCAGTAATAGGCTTACCAAATATTGTTACCCACGCCGTTGCAAATCCAAATCTTTCTAGCTTGGTAGGCGCGTTAACATCTGGAGGAAACACTACCTTCACTGACTTATTGTCAAGTAGCTCAACTCAATTTACAGTTTTCGCTCCAAACAATTCAGCATTTAGTGCTTATACTAACCCTAATGGTTATGATATCAATACAGTCCTAGCGAACCATGTGATTGTAGGTGCTACTGCAACTTCCGATGGTTTGGAAAACAGCTATGTGTCTACTGCAGCTACTAATAGTGATGGCGATGCCATTAGTCTTTATGTGAACACGGACGATGGTGTAGTTTTAAATGGAATGTCGAATGTAATGACTGCCGACATTATTGCATCAAATGGCGTAATTCATGTAGTTGATGAGGTGATTGATTTGCCTACCATTGTAACATTTGCCACTACAAATCCGGCATTGACCAATCTAGTGGCAGCGCTGCAGTCAGCTGATTCGCAATCACCATCACCCGATTTAATTGGAACGCTTTCTGGCAATGGTCCCTTCACAGTGTTTGCACCAACAGATGCTGCATTTGGTGATTTGTTATTGGAATTAGATCCTTCTGGAAACACTTCTTTAGGAGATGTTCCTCCAGCAACCGTACAGGATATTCTACTATACCATGTAGTTAGTGGCAATGTTAGATCTACAGATTTGATGACTGGCCCTGTACCAACTTTAGGTGGATCTATAAATCTTGATGCTACTAACCTTACATTGACGGATCCAAATGGAAGGGTCTCTAACATTATAACCTCGCTTGTGGACATTCAAGCCATCAATGGTGTCGTACATGCCATTGACAAGGTTATTTTACCTCAACAATAAAATTGAATTTACAATACTGTGTTTTTATGTATTGAATTAGCAGATTCGTGAAGAAAGAGCCACCTGTAATGGGTGGCTCTTTTGATTTATATTAGATCAAATTATTTTTTTCTACGTTGCTGCGATTGTTTTTGCTGTTCCGCTTGTTCCATCATTTCTTGCATACGCTTTTGGAACTTATTCTGTTTTCTCGGCTTCGCTTTATTCACTTGAATTTGTGCATGGATTTTATCTTCATCCAGAATGTAATTCTTGATGACCAACATAATACCGATACTGATTAAGTTCGAAATGAAATAATACAAACTCAATCCAGAAGCATATTGGTTAAAGAAAATCAGCATCAATAGCGGAGAGAAATAAATCATGTATTTCATGATTTTACTCATATCTGGCATCCCTTCTTGTGTAGGTTGAGAGGCCACTTGGTCGCCTGTGGTCATTTTCATATAGAAGAAAATTGCAATCGCCGCCAAAATAGGGAAAAGACTCACATGGCTTCCATACAATGGTATCGTAAATGGTAATTCTGCAATTACATCATAAGACGATAAATCGTCTGCCCAAAGGAAGCTTTTCTGTCTCAAATCAAAAGCCGTCGGGAAGAACATAAATAAGGCATAAAACACAGGAATCTGCATCAAACCAGGTAAACAACCACTTAACGGACTGGCTCCAGCTTTACTTTGCAAAGCCATCGTTTCTTGTTGTTGCTTTAGCTTGTTGTCTTTATATTTTTCTCTTATGGCGTCCAATTCCGGTTTCAACACACGCATTTTAGCCTGCGACAGGAATTGTTTATACTGCACAAAAGACAATAATATTTTGATCAAAATAGTCATGACAATAATGGCTATACCATATGGCATCATGCTACTTAAAAATCCAAAAAGTGGTATAAATAAGGCTTTGTTGATCCATCCAAAAATTCCCCAACCTAAAGGAATACTTTTTTCTAAATGAAGATCATCATATTTCTTAAGGATTTTACTATCTGTCGGACCGAAATAAAACTGCATCGGCTCATTGATTTCACCACCTGTAGTGCTCAAGGCCAATTTTGAGGTATACTGTTTTGTAAACAACGTATCTACCTCATCATCCTCTACTAAATCTTTCGAGGTCAACTTCACCGACTTAAACGGTTTGTCTGCCACTAAAATCGAGCTAAAGAAATGCTGTCTGTAAGACAACCAATTCACATCGGTTTCAGTCTCTTCATCATCACCTCCTTGCGAAAGCTTGTCTATTTTGTCGCCATCATCATGCCTATACGTCAAACGTGTATAACGATTTTCATAAGCAATACTTTGATCATGACGGAAGGTCTTCATCTTCCAGTCCAATTCGACATCTTTAGAGGTATTTATAACGTTGTTCAACCCTTGAGAGCGAATGGCAAAATTCATCATATAATTGTCTGGACGAATTTCATAGCGATACTCTAAAAATTCACTTTCAGACACCTTCAACTTCATCGAAACAACCGTGTTGCTGCCATTTTTAGTGACATTCGGTTGAAAGTATAAATCTTGTGTATTCAAGATGCGATTATCAGTAGTTCCAAAAGTGATATTGAAAGCCGCGTTATTATCTTTTATCAAATAGATTGGCACCGAATCATAATTCACAAATTTGTTCAGCATCACTTCGGAAATGAATCCTCCTTTATTGCTGAACTTCAAGGTCAACAATTCCGTTTTTATCTCGGTAGTTTCACCTTTGGCTGAAGGCAAAGTTGACGCATAAGCAAATGCTCCCAATTTACTTTTTAACTCTGCCAATTTTGTTGAGTCAGCAGAAGTACCACTTGAGAAATCTTCAGAACTGGTTTGATACGTGTTTTCTTGCTGTTGCTTGGCTTTTTGCTCTTTGGCTAATTGCTCTTGTTTGGCCTTCTCTGCTTCTATTTCTTCTGGTGTTGGCTGATTTTGCCAAAGCATGAATAATAAGATTCCGAAAATAAGGACAAACCCTATAATGGAATTAAGATCTAATTTTTTTTCTTCCATGTGTGCTTATGTCTCCTGAATTATGAAGATGGAGATACTAACTGGTTAATTACTATTGTTTTTGTTCGTTGCTTTTGATTATCAAAAAGCTAACCGTTATTGATTTTGTGCCATACTGACACTTTTTCTGTCTTTTTTGTATTTAAGAGCTGCTTTTACAAATGCCACAAATAATGGATGCGGATTGGCAACCGTACTCTTATATTCTGGGTGGTATTGCACGCCCACAAACCAATTGTGTTCTGGTATTTCGATGATTTCCACCAAATTGGTATCAGGATTTAAGCCTGTGGCAATCATTCCAGCGCCTTCTATCTGTTGTTTGTAAGTATTGTTGAACTCATAACGGTGTCTGTGACGTTCCTTGATCATATCACTGCCATAGATGTCTTTGACGATACTGCCATCTGTCAATTGGCAATCCCAAGCACCAAGGCGCATAGTGCCACCTTTTTCAGTAACATTTTTTTGTGATTCCATCAAATCGATGACAGGATTTGAGGTCTTTTCATTCATTTCGGTAGAGTTGGCATCTTTCAAGCCCAATACATTCCTGGAATATTCTATGACTGCCATTTGCATCCCTAGACAAATTCCGAAGAATGGAATGTTCTGCTCTCTCACATAACGTACTGCCTCAATTTTTCCCTCAATACCTCTTTCACCAAATCCTGGTGCCACCAACACGCCGTGAAGATGTGCCAATTTTTTGGGAGCATTTTCTGGTGTCATATATTCAGAATGAATTGGCTCAACCTTTACTTTGACCTCATTTTCAGCTCCTGCGTGAATGAAAGCTTCCAAAATGGATTTATAACTATCCTGAAGTTCTACATACTTACCTATCAAACCAATGGTAACTTCCCCGGTTGGATTTTTATGACGTTGCAAAAATTGATTCCATTGAGTTAAGTCTGGCGTATCGCTTTTTAAATCCAATTTTTTAAGCACTACTTTATCCAGACCTTGTTCCAACATCAAATTCGGAACATCATATATAGTAGAAGCATCGATAGATTGAATAACCGCTTCCTCGCGCACATTGCAGAACAAGGCCAACTTACGACGCAAATCTTCCGGCAACTCGTGTTCTGTACGACATACCAAAATATCCGCCATCACTCCACTTTCCATCAAGGTTTTAACGCTGTGCTGTGTTGGCTTGGTTTTCAACTCACCTGCAGCCGATAGAAATGGCACCAAAGTCAAGTGAACGACAATTGCATTGTGCTCTCCCAAATCCCATTTCAACTGACGTACGGCTTCTATATAAGGTAAGGACTCAATGTCACCAACCGTTCCGCCTATTTCAGTGATGACAATGTCATAATCGCCAGACTTTCCTAGTATCTGAACACGATTTTTAATTTCATCCGTGATATGAGGAATCACCTGAACAGTTTTCCCCAAAAACTCACCTCTACGCTCCTTTTCAATGACACTTTGGTAAATACGACCAGTCGTCACGTTGTTTGATTGACTGGTAGGCACATTCAAAAAACGCTCATAATGTCCCAAATCCAAATCAGTTTCGGCACCATCATCCGTCACATAGCATTCACCATGCTCATATGGATTGAGCGTTCCTGGGTCTACGTTAATGTAAGGGTCGAGTTTTTGAATGGTAGTGCGGTAACCTTGTGCTTGTAGTAGTTTGGCCAATGAAGCCGCGATGATACCTTTTCCCAATGAGGAAGTTACACCTCCTGTTACAAATATATATTTTGTGGCAGTTGTCATGTTGCGTTGTTAAACGCAGGCAAATTTACAAAATTTAAATAGAGTTTTCCGTTATTGTTTTTAGTTATTTTGTGTAAAAAATATATGAGTTTTTCTATTCAAAACCTATCAAATTTCATCTGCTCAAACGCCAAAAACATATTTCAATCGAGATATTAACTATATTAGCAAAGTTCAACCCAATCAGATATGGAATCCCAAAAAGAACTCACTGCGCAACAACAAGAAGACCTTCTCAAAACTTTGAAGGCACGTTTTGAAAAACACAGCAACAGACATAAAGACCTCGAATGGAATGAGGTCGAAAGCAAACTAAAAGCACAGCCAAAAAAACTATGGTCGCTTTACCAAATGGAAGCAACAGGTGGCGAGCCAGATGTGGTAGCCTATGACAAATCAAAAGATGCCTATACCTTTTTTGATTGTTCACCCGAAAGCCCTAATGAACGCCGCAGCCTTTGTTATGACTTGGAAGCTTGGGAAAAACGCAAAGCCCACAAACCAAAAAACAATGCAATGGACGTTGCCAATGAAATGGGTATCGAGCTTCTAGACAAAGAGCAATACCATCAACTGCAAGACCTTGGCAAGTTTGACACAAAAACATCAAGTTGGCTCAAAACACCTAATGACATTAGAAAACTCGGTGGTGCCATCTTTGGTGACAATCGCTTCGACACCGTGTTCATCTATCATAATGGCGCTGATTCCTATTATGCTGCCAGAGGGTTTAGAGGGGTTTTGGAGGTTTAATATATGATAATGAACCTAAATTTCTATTAAATAAACCTGAATTACCTATGTTTGCTATAAACATTTAGTACAACCCACCATCAAATGCTTTTTAACTCCATAGATTTTGCAATTTTTCTACCAATAGTATTTATACTTTATTGGTTTGTTACAAACAAAAACATCAAACTGCAAAATGCTTTGGTGGTGGCCGCAAGCTATGTCTTTTATGGTTGGTGGGACTATCGATTTCTGTCTCTCATATTCTTCAGTACCATTGTAGATTATGTCATAGGGAGAAGTTTAAAATCAGAGGAAAACCAAAAGCGTCGAAAATTGTTGTTAAGCATCAGTATCATAGTCAATCTGGGATTTCTAGGCTTTTTTAAATATTATAATTTTTTTCTGGACAATTTTATCACAGCATTTTCTTTCTTTGGCTCTGAAATCAAAGCCAATTCTCTCAATATCATTCTACCCGTAGGTATCAGCTTTTATACGTTTCAAACATTAAGCTACACCATTGATGTGTACAGGCGTAAGCTGGAACCAACAAATGATTTCATTGCATTTTCAGCATTTATAAGTTTCTTTCCTCAATTAGTGGCTGGCCCGATAGAAAGAGCCACTCATTTGCTGCCACAATTCTATAAAAAACGTACATTCAATTATACAAAGGCAGTTGATGGCCTGCGCCAAATTCTTTGGGGACTTTTCAAAAAAATTGTCATTGCTGATAATTGCGCTCAATACGCCAACGAGATTTTCAACAATTCTACCGATTATTCAGGCGGAACTTTAGTACTCGGCGCACTGTTTTTCACCTTTCAGATTTATGGCGATTTTTCTGGGTATTCTGACATTGCCATTGGCACATCTCGATTGTTTGGTTTCGATTTGATGAGAAACTTCAATTTCCCTTATTTTTCAAGAGATATTGCCGAGTTCTGGAGACGTTGGCACATCTCACTTTCTACATGGTTCAGAGATTATCTTTACATCCCATTGGGAGGCAGTCGTGGTGGCACCTGGATGAAGATAAGAAATACATTCATCATCTTTATCGTCAGTGGCTTTTGGCATGGTGCCAATTGGACATTCATTGTATGGGGAGCTTTGAACGCTTTTTATTTCTTGCCTTTGCTATTGACCAACAATAACCGTAACAATCTTGATATTGTAGCGCAAGGCAAAATCTTACCCAGTTTTAGGGACATTGCGGCAATGCTTTTAACATTTAGCTTAACTGTTTTGGCATGGATATTCTTCAGAGCAGAAAACATGGAACATGCCTTTCAATACATTTCAGATATCTTTAAAAATCCAAACTCATTCATACTGCTCAAAACATATTTAAAGTACAAAACTGTTTTGGTACTTATCATCATGTTTCTTACAGTCGAATGGTTAGGCAGGGATGGCCAATATGCTATATCTCATTTGGGTTTAAAATGGAAAAGACCGTTTCGCTATGCCATGTACTACGCCATTCTCATTGCAATCTTTTGGTTTGGTGGTAAAGAGCAACAATTCATTTATTTTCAATTTTAGGCATGAAAAGATTTCTAGTAAAGTTGTTGTTTTTTATGTTGATTCCCGTAGTGTATTTTGCAGTCATGATGACTACCAATTACTTTATATATAATAGCCAGCAGAATTTGGTCAAAAACAAACACATTTTGATTATTGGAGATTCTCATCCGCAAAGAAGTCTAAACCCAGAATATATGAGTGGTGCCCAAAATATATCGCAACCAGCGGAACCCTATTTTATAACATTTTGGAAATTAAAAAAAATCACACAATCCTATACTCCCGATACCTTAATAATAGGATTTGCACCACATAACATCTCTGAATTCAATGATTTCAAATTGTCCGATGGGTTTTGGTCTGCTCATCAATTTAAAATGTGCTACTCCATAGAGGAGTTTAAGAATCTGCCAAAAAACATCTTCATAGATTACAAAACATTCTATAAAGTTCTATGGAAGCAAACTGCTTTTTATCCCAAACGTAACCACGCTAACTATATTGGCGGTTACACTAATAACACTAAAAGCAACGTAAAAGATTGGGAGATAGCCTCGAACAGACATTTTTATTATAACGGGAATAACCTTGGTGTTTCTGAAGTTGCTGTCAATTATTTAGACTCTATAGTCAGCTTGGCTAAATCGAAAAAAATCAAGACTGTAATGGTGAACAACCCTGTACATGAAAAATATCTTGAAAAAATACCACCAAAAATTATGAAACGATATGATCAACTAAAAGAAAAGTATAAAACATCTGTCATAATGTTTGACAAAACAACTGATAAATATCCCGATTCACTACTTCTTAACGCTGATCATTTAAACGAATATGGCGCCAAAAGATTTACCAATGAATTGAATGACTATATAAATTCCATTAAAAACAACCTATGAAACCTAAACACATCAAACTATTTTTACGCCTTACCATCGCCATAGCATTTTTATCAGCGGTGGCTGATCGTTTTGGCATGTGGCCAAAAGACATCTCCGTTTGGGGCAACTGGCAGAACTTTTTAGACTACACCGCACTCATCAACCCTTGGTTTCCCCAAGCGATGATTCCAGCCGTAGGAGCAGTTGCCACAGCAGTTGAAGTTATTTTAGCCATCTGTTTGCTCATAGGTTTCAAGACCGAATTCATGGCAAAAGTGAGTGGTATTCTTTTACTGCTATTTGCTTTTTCGATGACCTTTTCCCTCGGAATTAAAGCACCATTAGACTATTCAGTATTCACAGCCGCTGCTGCTGCCTTTGCCTTAAGTGCTTTTAAGGAAAAATATGTGGAAGTGGATGTGATGTTGAGTAAAAAGTAATAACAAAAATTAGACACTTATATTTTATAGAACGAACATTCCCCACGCATTCACGATACATCTTTAAGCATTTACGTCAATTATTAATTGTACATTGCACACTTTAATCAGCAGCACCTGTATGTATCAATTAAATTACCGTTCCAAGGCAGCCCCAAACCTTACGCAAGAAGACATCAACAATATTCTCAACACGGCCACGACCGTCAATGAAGAAAAAAACATTACAGGTTGCCTCATCTACCACAACGACAGTTTTGTGCAAATACTTGAAGGAAAAAAAGAAGACGTGCTAGACGTTTACGAAAAAATAAAAAACGATCCCCGTCATTATGATGTGCACCTTCTTTGGGAAAACAATGTCAATGGCAGATATTTTGAAGAGTGGAGCATGGCATTTCACAACCCAGAAAACAAAGGGATACAGCTATTCATCAATAACCTATTGATTTTCTCTGAAATCACTGACAGATCATCAGGCTCACTTTATAGTTTTTGGGGCAACGTCCGTAGGGTTCTTCTTGGCGGTTCTCCTTCGGTTCCTGAAACTATTTAATATGCGATATGAGCATGGAGATGTTTAGTGAAAAGTTTTAATAATTCACATCAAAATTCCCTAAATTGGTCTAGCAATCAAAAGTAAGGATTCCGATGCTAGAACAAACTTTCATTGATTTGATTACTAATTATTCCGACAATAAAAGCTACAATCTAGAATGTTGGAAGGAAATTAAAAAAAACTACACCTCAAAGTCGCGCCATTACCACAACCTCCAGCATTTAGAACATATGCTAAACGAACTGGAAAGTGTCAAATCCCAAGTACAAGATTTAGACACCCTACTATTCGCAATATATTATCACGACATTTTTTATAAAAGCACCAAGACCGACAACGAACATCAAAGTGCTTTGCTCTTTGAAAAAAGAATCTCAAAAACCACCTTCCCCAATATCAACAAATGCAAGGCACAAATTGAAGCAACCAAAGAGCACAAACTATCAACAGACCCAGACACAAACCTCCTGCTCGATCTAGACTTGAGCATCCTAGGCAAAGATCCAAAAGAATATCAAACCTACAGCGCCAATATCCGCAAAGAATATAAAATCTACCCCAATTTCATGTACCGAAAAGGCAGGGCAAAAGCCCTGAACAGCATCTTGCAACAAGACACCATTTTCAAAACCGACACCTTCATAACCAAATACGAGGCACAAGCCAGAGAAAATCTTAAAACTGAATTGGAGCTTTTGGAGGGAGGTCTTTTTAATTATCACAATTAAAAAACTTGTATAGATATATATGATATTATTCATAACTTGTACGGATAATAATGTTCTATGAGAACTGTAATTCTATGTCTAATTTGGTTCAGCGGTGTTCTTTCCTCGGCACAAAACACACAAGATGACTATGAAATATATTCAAGAGCCATTGACTATGGAATCAATACTATTGAAGATCAATTAAATCACTACGAACCAACAGAACCATTTCAAATAGCGGTAATCATGGAGAGTCTAGAGTTCGAATTAAAAAAAGACCACCAGATTTTCCAAAGCTACAAAGACACCGTCTTTAGCGATAAAAATAAACTTATGAATTGGTTGTTCAGAGATACTCTTATGAGTAATAAAGAAAAAATCTACAAAGACGTTATGGATACTTTACCAGATTTAGACTCAACGTTTACTAATCATCCACATATTAATGCCGATTCTCTAAATCCTAAAACAGTGAAAGCCTATACCATGGATCAAGATGTTTTTATGGAGTCGTTAGACAATTCCACAAGATATTTTAATAAAAGATGGAAAAAAATAAACCGCCAATTCAAGCACAGTATGGCCTTTGGACTTTCAAAAATAAAGTACAAGGGAGATTTTGCAGCTCTGTATTATTGGATAGATTGTGGGAAAATTGGTTTATGCAAAAGCGAACATGTACTTATACTCGAAAAAATCAACGGAAAATGGCAAGCTCTAAAAGATTACTACTTATTATAAGCCCTTATAACTATTAAATGCTTAATACCTCTGTAAGTACTACCTCCATTGTAGGTGTTTTCACAAACAGCACAAAATAAATCAGAAAATCAATACAAACTAGAAATGAAAACTACCAGACTATTTAAAACATTTATCACATTAGCATTTCTATCCTTTTCTTTTATGGGATTTGCCCAAAATACTCCTAAAGAAATTGTTTCTAAATTTTTCAACGAATATAAAACTGAAGGTGCTGCAATAGCTCTGGACAACCTTTATGCAAATAACCAATGGATTTTGCAGGCAGAAGATGCCGTTACCGATCTAAAGCAAAAGATTTCATCCTTAACTGAAGATTATGTTGGAAAATTCTACGGTTATGAGTTAATTACCGAGAAGAAACTTTCAGATAGTTTTATACTGATGAGCTATCTTGTAAAATTTGATCGTCAGCCTATACGCTTTACATTTCAGTTCTATAAACCCTATGATCAATGGCGAACACATAGTTTTCAATATGACGGCAACATTGACGACGAGTTGGAGGAAGCAGCGAAAGTGCCAAACTTAAGTTTAAAAAATTAATACTGGAGCAATGCTCATTTAATTCGATCATTGCTGTTTCCCACCATCAACTCATACAACCATCCCATTTTGTCCTATCGACGAAGGAGACACGAGCGCAGCGAACTGGCGAAGCACATCACATAACAGTGAGTTTTCGCTTTCGCAATTGCCAGAATTTCCCACCATCAACCCATACAACCATCCCCTCTATCATATCAAACACCACATCAATCACCCCACCCTCTCCACACTAAACACTAAATACTGTAAACCATTAACCACAAACTAAACTAAAGACAATTCTTTTATGAACTATAACAGTTCTTTTGTGATATATAATGTTTCTTCTTGAATATGTAATATTCCTTCTGTGATATATAATGATTTATTTATGAGTTATCAAGTTTGTTTTGTATTATTTAAACTTTGTTTTGCATTATTTAATAGTTCTTATGGGTTATTTAATCAATCTTTTGTGATATTTAATGCTGCAAGCTGAAACAGCGATGTGTCACGAAGTAAATGTCATAATCCTCACCAAAAATTTAAGGTGCGCATATGAAAATCAAATCATCTTTTTGCTATCTTTCATCATTGCTAAACAAATAGGCATCAGCCACCTACAAATTAGCTATAACGTTCATAAAACAAACATCAACTAACCTAAAACCAATTGCCAAACTATGCTAGCCATCAGGATTGCCCACATTTTAAACGCCAGAGGTATCGATAATCATTTCACCTTTCTTACCACATCAGGCTTCACAAACTTTACTGCTCACAATCTTTTAAATTCAAAAACAAAAAGTTTTCGCCTCGATCATATCGAGCGTCTTTGCCGCGTATTGGTCTGCGACCCAAACGATCTCGTATCCTTTTATCCAGATAACAAATACCCATTGCCTAGCAATCATCCACTGAATAACCTCATCAAAAACGAAACACAGAATAAAGACATCAAAAATTCCTTAAGAACGCTACCATATAAAGAGCTAATGAAAATTTCCGCGCACATAGAAGACGCCAAAACCCCAAAAACACAAAAGCCCGACACATCTGCCGAGCTTTCTTAAAATATAATATCGTAATGTCTAACCTCTAACCTCTATTCACTAACGACTGTCGCGTACAAATCAAAATCCGCAGCATCGGTAATCTCCACTGTTGTAAATTCACCGGTCTTCAAATAACATTTTGAGGCATCAATCAACACTTCATTATCCACATCTGGCGAATCAAACTCGGTTCGGCCCACAAAATAGTTGCCCTCTTTACGGTCGATGACCACCTTAAAGCGCTGGCCTATCTTCTCCTGATTTAATTCCCAACTGATTTGCGATTGCAGCTCCATAATCTCATTGGCACGCTCCTGTTTCACCGCTTCTGGCACATCATCCTCAAGATTATAAGCGTGCGTATTCTCTTCGTGCGAGTACGTAAAGCAACCAAGTCGCTCAAAACGCATATCTTCCACCCACTGCTTCAAAATTTGATAGTCTTCTTCCGTTTCACCAGGATAACCCACGATTAATGTGGTTCTAATCGTCATACCAGGCACCGCTTTTCTAAATTCCTGAAGCAACTTCGTCGTTTTTTCCTTCGTAGTTCCACGTCGCATACTCTTCAAAATAGAATCACTGATGTGCTGCAACGGAATATCAAGATAATTACAGATTTTCGGCTCACGCTTCATCACCTCCAGCACATCCATCGGGAAACCTGTCGGAAATGCATAATGCAAACGAATCCACTCAATACCTTCTACTTTCACCAAAGCCTCCAAAAGCTCGGCAAGGTTACGTTTTTTGTATAAATCAAGACCATAATAGGTCAAATCTTGTGCAATCAAAATCAACTCTTTCACACCAGTAGCAGCCAACTTCTCGGCTTCAATCACCAAGTCTTCAATAGGCGTACTTTTATGTTTACCACGCATCAACGGAATCGCACAGAAACTGCAAGGTCTATCACATCCTTCGGCAATCTTTAAGTAGGCGTAATTCTTCGGAGTAGTGGTCAATCGCTCACCTATCAATTCGTGCTTATAGTCGGCACCAAGGGCTTTCAACAGACCAGGAAGTTCTGTGGTTCCAAAATACTGGTCCACATTTGGTATTTCCTTCTGAAGGTCTGGCTTATAACGTTCACTCAAACAGCCAGTCACAAACACCTTATCCACATCACCTGCCTCCTTTTTCTGCATAAACTCCAAAATGATGTTGATGCTTTCCTCCTTGGCATTATTAATAAAACCACAGGTATTGATGACCACAATGTTGCCTTCTTCTTCGTGCACCACATCCTTGCCACTGGCCTTCAGCTGCCCCATCAGCACCTCACTGTCGTACACATTCTTGCTGCAGCCTAACGTTACAACATTGATTCTATTTTTCTTGCGCGATTTTGTTCTCATATTAACTTCCCACGAAAGCGGGAATCTTTTTAATTATCTTAAAATCAAAATTAAGTCTGCAAAGATACATAATGATTTAACATCTGATGGTTAATTGACAACCAAAATGATTAAACCTTTCGTATATTGAATAGTCCTATTTAAAAGCCAACCTTATGAAATCGAAATTATCCTTCTTACTCTTCTTCAGCTTTTTATGTATATTGAATTGCGCTTCAGATGATTCAACACCTTCTGATGAAACACCACAGCCTACAGAGATTTACTTTCCACCAATCAATTCAAATGTTTGGGAAACAAAAACCACTTCCGAAGCTGGCTGGAATGAAAACCAAGTGCAACCCTTGATGAATTATTTGGAAGAAAAAAACACAAAAGGATTTATAATGCTCCACGATGGAAAGATTGTGGTTGAAAAATATATGAACGGACACGACACAATTACTCCTTGGTACTGGGCAAGCGCAGGTAAAACATTGACATCAACTGTTGCAGGCATTGCACAACAAGAAGATTTATTGAATATCAATGATCAAGTTTCCGATTATCTAGGTACAGGCTGGACAAGCGCTCCATTGGATAAAGAAAATCTCATTACCTGCAAACATCTATTATCAATGAGCTCTGGACTGGACGACACTACTGGCGATGATGTTTCACCATCCAATTTACACTATGTCGCAGATGCCGGAAATCGTTGGGCTTACCATAACGTTTATGTACTTATGCAAGATGTCGTAGCCGAAGCCAGCGGCACCACTTGGACCAATTATTTTAATGAAGTCCTCAAAGAAAGAATAGGAATGACAGGTGCCTGGTTGCCTCTTGATGATTTAAGTGTGTATTGGAGCAACACCCGAAGTATGGCTCGTTTTGGTTTGATGATTTACGCCAAAGGCAAATGGCAAAATACCCAAATCGTACCTGAAGCTTATCTTAATGGAGCCACAAACACTTCTCAAAATATCAATCAAGCTTATGGCTATTTATGGTGGCTGAATGGAAAACCATCATATCATTTACCACAAACCCAAGTTCAATTTCCAGGAGAATTGATTCCGAATGCGCCAGCAGATATGTATGCGGCTCTAGGCAAGAATGACCAAAAGATTTACGTTGTACCAAGCAAAAAATTGGTAGTCATCAGGATGGGTGACGCGGCAGATGGTTCCAATTTCGCATTATCAGGTTTTGATAATGAGTTATGGACAAAAATAAATGCAGTTACTGACTAGAATTAGTAAGATTATTTGAAGAAAGAATCTACAAATTCAAATTTATTGAACACTTGAAGGTCATCTATTCCTTCGCCTACTCCAATATATTTTACAGGAATTTTAAATTGGTCAGATATACCGATAACAACTCCACCTTTGGCTGTGCCATCAAGTTTTGTAACTGCCAACGACGTCACTTCAGTTGCCGCTGTGAATTGTTTTGCCTGCTCAAATGCATTCTGGCCTGTGGAACCGTCCAAGACCAATAACACATCGTGAGGCGCATCTTCAACCACTTTTTGCATCACACGTTTTACTTTAGTCAACTCATTCATCAAGTTCACCTTATTGTGTAAACGACCAGCTGTATCAATAATCACCACATCTGCATCTTGATTGACCGCACTTTTAATGGTATCAAAGGCTACAGATGCTGGGTCACTTCCCATATTTTGACGTACCATTGGCACTTGAACTCTGTCTGCCCAGACTTGTAATTGATCAATAGCTGCTGCCCTAAACGTATCTGCAGCTCCCAAAACAACTTTCAATCCCTGTTTTTTAAATTGAGAAGCCAATTTCCCAATGGTAGTAGTTTTTCCAACGCCATTGACACCTACAACCATAATTACATAGGGTTTTTTATTTTGAGGAATCGTAAAATCGGTTGCGTTGCCACTATCAACTTCAGACAATAAGCCTGCAATCTCTTCTCGAAGTATTTGATTTAATTCTGACGTTCCGAGATATTTGTCCTTGGCTACACGAGCTTCAATACGTTCAATAATTTTTAATGTAGTATTCACACCTACATCACTCGAAACCAAAATTTCTTCAAGATTATCTAAAACATCATCATCAACTTTTGATTTACCAGCAATGGCTTTATTGAGCTTTGAAAAAAAGGTGGTCTTCGACTTCTCAAGACCTTTATCTAACGTCTCCTTTTTTTCTGAAGAAAATATTTTTTTGAAAAAACTCATCGTGTTATTAATTTTTTGATGTTTAGTCAACAATTAAGCCAGACATAGAAGCTGAAGTATTGTCAGATTGAGGTCAAATATAGACATAAAAAAACTGCCTTCATAATGAAAGGCAGTCCTTATACATCTATGATGATATAATTATTTTTTCTTTAAAAACTCGTCCACAAATTCCGGTGCCATAACTGACTCAACGAACATATAGGCTCCTGTTTTTGGAGATTTAACCATTTTGATTGCTTTGGTCAATCTTTTTGAAGATGTCTGTAAGGTTGCTACTGTTTTCTTTGCCATGACTTAATTATTTTATCTCTTTATGAACTGTCATACGCTTAAGGATAGGGTTGAATTTTTTCAACTCCATACGGTCTGGCGTATTCTTTTTGTTTTTCTTTGTAACGTAACGAGATGTTCCTGGCATACCAGATTCTTTATGCTCGGTACATTCTAAAATTACTTGTATTCTATTGCCTTTCTTTGCCATTATCTTAACTTTTTAGCTTGTGGCTATTATTTTAAAAATCCTTTGGTTTTTGCTTCTTTGATTGCAGCAGAAATACCAATTTTATTGATAGTTTTCAATGCAGCTGTAGAAACTTTTAAAGTTACCCATTTATCCTCTTCAGGAATGTAAAAACGCTTTTTGATCAAATTTGCATCAAATTTACGTTTTGTTTTATTCATAGCGTGAGAAACGTTGTTTCCGACCATCGCTTTTTTTCCAGTAAGTTCACAAACTCTTGACATTCTTCTTAACTTTAAATATGTTATTCAAAAACAGGCTGCAAATTTAATAAAACTTTGTAATACCAACAAACTAATATTGTTACTTTTTTAAAATTTCTTTTTGAAGCATTTCAAAGGCCTTGTTAACGGCTCTATTTATAACTTTCGTTCTATGGTTTCCAAAGTTAAATTGTTGGGAATATACCCCTTTTTTGCTTGCAATGGCGATAAAAACTGTTCCCACTTCGGCATCTGAATCTCCTTTTGCAGGACCTGCATTACCAGTAGTTGCTATTGCAAAATCTGCTCTCATCAATTGAAGCACCGAATTGGCCATAGCTTCAGCCACTTGACCACTTACCACGGAATATTCATCTATAATAGACTCATTTACTTTGAGAATATCAATTTTTGTCTCTGTTGCATAGCTTACAATACTTCCTTTAAAATAACTAGAGGCACCAGCCATAGCGGTAAATGATTCTGCAATCTTTCCACCTGTACAGCTTTCGGCAGTTGCAAGCGTTTTATTGGATTTAATCAATTGTTGGGCAATGATTGCTTCCAAGGATTCATCTTCTTCATATCCTACAAAGACATCTTCAATCTGTGGCAACAAACTATCTATTTGGTTTTGCATTTCGGTTTCAACTAAATTCCTGTCCATCGATTTTGCAGACAATCTTAGTCTCACTCTTCCTAAACTTGGTAAATATGCAAGTTTGATGAAATTAGGAAGACTATTTTCCCAATCTTCAATTCTTGCAGCAAGATTACTTTCACCCAAACCATAGGTCAAAATTGTTTTGTGAAGAATAAAAGGAAACTTATAAGCTTTGCACAGTTTCGGAATGACTTCATTATCCATTAATGCCTTCATTTCGTAAGGTACTCCTGGTAAGGAAATAAACACTTTACCATTCCTTTCTAACCACATTCCTGGAGCACTGCCATTAATGTTCATCAGCACTTTTGATTTAGAAGGTACTAGTGCTTGGTCTAAATTGACTTGTGAAGGCGTTTGATTGATGTAATTCTTCCAGATAGATTTAATGTTTATGGTAACTGAATCGTCACGCACCAACTCATCATCAAAATATTCTGCAATGGTTTTTTTTGTGATATCATCTTTTGTAGGACCCAAACCACCAGTAATGATGATGATATCTGCATTGTCTTCCGCCTCCTTAAAAGATTTTAGAATATGAGCCCTATCATCTTGTACAGAAGTGATTTGATAAACGGCTAAGCCAATTTTATTGAGTTGTTTTGCGATGAATGCCGAATTGGTATCAACGATTTGGCCAATCAAGATTTCATCGCCAATCGTAATAATTTCAGCTTGCATTATATATTGAAGTCTGTTTTGATTTCTTCGGAAGCGTTTTCCACAGCGGCAAGTACGATATCAAGTTTATCCGAAATATCTTCGCCTTTTTTCTCGAATTTCCCCCAATCTTGAACCTCTATCAAGTCATTCAAAACCCCTAATTCGAACAAATCGACTGTTGGTTTCATTTTATGTGCTGCCTGATACGTTGTGTAGAAATCATTTTCTGCTACTGCCTTTTTGAGACGAGCTGCATCCTCGGGTACTTCCTCAAGAAATGCGGACACCAGAGCCATAACGAAATCCTCATCACCATCAGCCAACTCACGGACTCTGAATAATTTATAGTGTGTTTCCATTTATTTTATTGTTAGATTGAACATTTCTTGGTTTTCTATATAACCAACTAGCTCATCATCGGGATCTATTCTAGAAACGCCGGAAGGCGTTCCTGTAAAGATAATATCTCCTATCTTTAAAGTGAAATATTTTGAAATATATTCGATAAGTTCATCGATTTTCCAAAGCATCTGCGAAGTATTGCCTTTTTGAACAACTTCTCCATTCTTTTTCATTGAAAAATTGATGTTGTTCAAATCCTGGAAATCAGATTTTGGCGACCACTCACCTATTACTGCGGCACCATCAAAGCCTTTAGCTTTTTCCCAAGGCAAACCTTTTGATTTCAATTCGTTTTGCAAATCACGTGCTGTAAAATCGATTCCTAAACCTATTTGATCGTAATATTTGTGGGCAAATTTTTTATCGATATACTTTCCAACCTTACTGATTTTAACCAAAAGTTCAACTTCGTGATGCACATCATTGGAAAAATCAGGAATAAAAAATGGTTGATTTTTGACCAAAATAGAAGTATCAGGCTTTAAAAAGACCACAGGATCTGATGGCTTTTCGTTGGCCAGTTCCTTGATGTGTTCAGTATAATTTCGTCCGATACAAATAATTTTCATAGCATCAAAAAAAGATTTATCAATTCTCAATAGAATTAACCCAACTTATTATTAAAATTTCTCAACTTAATGGCAGTCAATACCTTTTTAGTATACAATGGAAAGTCTGCATTCAATAACCAACCAAAATAACCTGGTTCTTCATTAAGCACGTCCTCAACCTTTTTGCCCTTATGCTTTCCGAAGGAGAAACATTCTTCCCCTTTTTTATTGAACGTGATGAATCCAGCAAAATCGGCGAATTTTTTACGCGAACTGAATTCTGCCAAAAACTTGGTATCGTTTTCTAGTTCTTCATATTTCGCCAACTGCGCTTTTAGTACTTCATAAGTAGCATTTGTATCTGCCTCTGCACTGTGAGCATCATCGAGGTTTTTGTCACAATAAAATTTGTAAGCTGCAGCCAAGGTGCGTTGTTCCATTTTATGGAAAATGGTCTGAACATCGATGGCAACTCGGTTTTTCATATCAAAATCGACATCGGAACGCAACATTTCTTCAGCCAATAATGGAATGTCGAATCTATCAGAATTAAATCCGCCCAAATCAGAGTCCTTGATCATATTGTAAACCTCTTTGGAGATTTCCTTGAAAGTAGGCTTATCCACCACATCAGCATCCCAAATTCCGTGGATTTCGCTAACTTCTTTCGGAATAGGAATGGTAGGATTGACCACCCAAACTTTTCGCTCCTCTCTTCCATCAGGATACACTTTCAACACAGCAATCTCTACAATTCTATCATTTGTAATATTGATTCCTGTGGTTTCGAGGTCAAAAAAGCAGATGGGTTTTGTGAGATTGAGATTCATCATTTTTTATTTTTGGCAAAGATAGGCAGAAATAAAAAAGCACAGACTTAAAACTGTGCTTTTAAAATTTAATCGTTTATCAAACTAGTATATTTCTCTATTGGCATCCCAAGCTTCCAAATAATCCTTGACTGCTTTCACAAATTGCCCACCAAGCGCACCATTTACAACGCGATGATCGTATGAATGCGACAAGAACATTTTGTATCGAATACCAACGTAATCTCCTGTTGGAGATTCGATTACAGCAGGCATTTTTCTGATGGCACCAAGCGCCAAAATACCCACTTGAGGCTGGTTAATGATTGGAGTTCCCATAATGCTTCCGAAGGTTCCCACATTTGTCACGGTATAAGTGCCGCCTTGAATGTCATCTGGTTTCAATTGATTCAATCTGGCTCTGTTTGCCAAATCATTCACACGTTTGGTCATTCCGACCAAATTAAGTTGGTCTGCATCCTTGATGACAGGAACAATCAGGTTACCATCTGGCAAGGCTGCAGCCATACCAAGATTGATATGCTTTCTTTTGATAATGCTATCTCCTTGAACTGAAATATTCATCATTGGAAACTTTTTCAAAGCTTTCGCCACGGCTTCCATAAATATTGGCGTAAATGTCAGGTTTTCACCTTCACGCTTCAAGAATTCATCTTTAACTTTATTTCTCCAATTCCAAATTTCAGTTACATCAGCTTCAATAAAACTTTGTACGTGTGCCGACGTTTGAACCGATTCCACCATATGATGTGCAATCAATTTGCCCATTCTGGTCATTTCTATTATTTCGTCATCACCACTTGCAATCGCTGGCGCAGCTTTTGGTTTTTCAGCACCATTTGCTTGTTGAGCAGCCACTTTTGGAGCATCCTGAACTTTAGCGGGTTGTCCTTGTTCTGGCGCCTTCGCTGCAGGAGTTTGAACAGCTTGTTGAACTTGAACTGGCTGCTTGTCTTTATTATCTAAGTAAGAAAGAATGTCATCTTTCGTAACACGTCCATCCTTTCCTGTACCTGAAATAGCATCCAATTCAGCTTGAGAAATTCCTTCTTGTTTTGCAATATTTCTTACCAATGGTGAATAAAAACGGTCTTCTGAAGACGTTACCGCAGCTACAGCTGTCTTTGCAGTTTCAACAGTTTGGGCAACTTGCGCAACTGAAGCAGATTCTGCTGCAACCGTTTCCGTTTTTTCTACTTTTGGAGCTGATTCAGCAACTGCTCCAGAAGCTTCAGTTTCAATGATGGCGATGGTTTGACCAACTTGGACAACATCATCAACATTAAAGAGTTTTTCCACCAATATACCTTCAACTTCACTTGGCACTTCACTATCAACTTTATCTGTAGCAATTTCCAACACAGCCTCATCAGCCTCTATGGTATCTCCAACATTTTTCAACCAAGATGTGATAGTTGCTTCTGCAACACTCTCTCCCATTTTAGGGAGCTTCAGTTCAAATTTTGCCATATATGTATTGTAATGGTAATTTTATTTAATCGCACTGCAAAATTAATGAAAAATGACAGACTTCCTTATAAATTCATCAGAATTTACAACGATGTAATCCATATAAAAACTTCACTTTTTTAAAATTCAAGAACTTCTCCTCTGCCTTTCGAACTATTGCTACCAATAATAAATTGAGCATTTTGAGGTAGAATCTTATAACTTAATTCGGCCTCTTTTCTTGAGGTGTGAATGAAATCTATGATGTCTTTGAAAGAGATAAAATTTGCATCAAAAATGATTTGCTGATTGTCTTTTAATTCTGAATCTTTTGAATATAAACGAATTGGTTTCCTCAATTTTGAATTTAGAGCATCGTTTGGGACATCACTCATCAACATATATTCATTCACAATAGTTTCCTTTGTTTTCGGCTGAAGATTTAAAAGGGTTATTACTTTTACACCAAACCATATTAAGGTGTTGTAAATCGTATTTGGCTTGAAATGTTTCTTAAAGAAAATCTGCATTGCTTCGTTAAAACGCTTGGCATACACTTTATCCTTAAGTGTACTTTCACCCTTAAAATGAATGATTGTGGTTGAAGGATTATAATAGTTTTGATATCCAGCTTTGCTGACGCGATAAGACAAATCCATATCGTCTCCATACATAAAATAGTCCTCGTCAAAACCATTGATTTCATTGTATGCATTTCGCTTTAATAGCATAAACGCACCAACAAGAATATCAACCTCGCCTGTTTCATTTTCATTTAAATGATTTGCGTAATAAGAATTTGAGCTTCCCAAAATCTTCTTGATGGAAACCCAAGGCGTTGGAACATTTCGTTTGCTTTCTGGAAGAAAATGACCTTTACCATCAATGAGTTTGCAACCAACAATTCCCAATCTCGGAATGGACTGTGCGTAATTCAGCAAAATTTTGAATGTATCTTCAGCCACAACCGTATCAGGATTGAGAATACACACATAGTCCCCTGTCGCTTTAGCAACACCTAGATTATTTCCTTTTGAAAACCCATAATTTTCTTTGTTTTCAATTAAAACAACCTTTGGGAAAAGATTTTTCACCATTTGACAGCTATCATCGCTCGAATGATTGTCAACCACAATGATTTCAGCATCCAAATCTTTAATGGCAGCCTCCACACTTTTCAGGCATAGCTCCAAAAAGTAGCGAACATTATAATTGAGTATGACAACCGAAAGCTGCAAGAAACATCAAAGTTTTAGTGAAGATTCAAAAGGAATGCGATTCATTATACTACGACCGAGTGTTACCTCGTCTGTATACTCCAATTCATTGCCAACAGAAATGCCACGAGCGATGGTGGTAGTAACGACATCAAGCCCTTGAATTTGTTTGAATATGTAAAAGTTTGTAGTATCACCTTCCATAGTGGAACTTAACGCAAAAATAAGTTCCTTTATTTTTCCTTGTTTTACTTTTTCGACCAATGAAGCGATATTCAAATCGTTTGGACCGATGCCATCCATCGGAGAAATTTTTCCACCTAACACGTGATACAATCCTCTGAAAGAGCTAGTATTTTCAATGGCCATTACATCTCTTATATCTTCAACAACACAAACAATATCTTCTGTTCTATGCGGATTGGCACAAATGTCGCAAAGATTTGTGTCACTGATATTGTGACAACTTTTACAGAACTTAATCTCACTACGCATTGTTTGTAACGCAGATGCCAACAAATTAGTTTGATCTGCAGGTTGACGCAATAAATGCAGCACCAAACGCAATGCTGTACGCTTACCAACTCCTGGCAATTGAGACATTTCGTTGACTGCTTTTTCGAGAAGTTTTGAAGAAAATTCCATGGTTGCGAAATTACGATTTTAAGGAAAATAATTCCACGAATTCAAGAATGTTTTGGTGTGCAATACACAATCAATTGTTGAAATGCAGTTCAACTTCTTTTAAAATTACTTAATATTGTTTCTGAAAACACAAATCTATGTCTCCTACATTTATTTTATTGTTGATTGCCGCTTACTTCGGAGTCCTGATTCTGATATCCTATTTTACCGGTAAAACCGCAGACAATGATACATTTTTTAAGGCAAATAGACAGTCACCATGGTATGTTGTCGCTTTTGGGATGATAGGTGCATCTTTATCTGGAGTTACCTTTATATCAGTGCCTGGATGGGTTGAAGCATCAAAGTTCGGTTATTACCAAGTGGTTTTGGGTTACATTTTAGGCTACCTGGTTGTTGGGCTTGTGCTTTTGCCGTTATATTATCGTTTAAACCTTACCACAATTTATACCTATCTCGAAGAACGATTTGGTAGGTTTTCATATAAAACAGGTGCTTCATTTTTCATACTTTCAAGAACCATCGGCGCAAGTTTTAGACTTTATTTGGTGGCCATTGTATTGCAAAGTTTAGTTTTTGACAGTATGAACATTCCTTTTTGGGCGACGGTTTCAATTACCATTGCCCTAATATGGCTTTACACCTTCAGAAGTGGGATTAAAACAATTGTTTGGACAGACACACTTCAAACATTATTTATGTTATCTGCTGTTGGTTATGCCATTTATTATGTTTCTGACGGTTTAGGAGTTTCTGGCTCAAATTTGATTAGTTATGTAAGTGAAAGTGAATTGTCACAAATTTTCTTTTTTGATGATATCAAAAGCGCTAATTATTTTTGGAAACAGTTTTTGAGTGGAGCCTTCATTACAATCGTGATGACTGGACTTGACCAAGATATGATGCAGAAAAATTTAACTTGTAGAAATCTTAAGGACGCCCAAAAAAACATGTTCTGGTTTACAGGGATTTTAGTGCTTGCCAATATGCTCTTTTTGGTTCTAGGTTTATTGCTGACCCTTTATGCAAAACAACAAGGAATTGATGCACAGAAGGATTTATTGTTCCCTACAATCGCCACACAGTCTGATCTAGGTATTGGATTGGCAACCGTTTTCATTTTGGGACTTATTGCGGCAGCTTATAGCAGCGCTGATGGTGCCTTGACAGCACTGACTACATCCTTTTGTATTGATATTATTGATATCGAGAAGAAATATGATAAAATGCTTCAGGAAAAAGTAAGAAAGCTTATACATATAGGATTTTCAATACTTTTTATAATCATTATGGTAGGTTTCAAATATTTGGTAGATGATGCATCAGTGATAGAACGTTTATTTGTATTTGCTGGATATACTTATGGACCTCTTTTGGGCCTTTATGCCTTCGGGCTTTTCACAAGACTAAATGTAAAAGATGTATTTGTGCCAATCATTGCAATTTTGTCGCCTATCCTATCCTATATCATAAGTGTGAATAGCCTTAAGTGGTTTGGCTTCGAATTTGGATTTTTCATACTTATATTGAATGGTTTCCTAACCTTTATTGGACTTTTGATAATTTCTATAAAAACAAAAATAGAACCAGTTATTAATATTGATTAATGCTTAAAAGCACTAGTGTACAAGCCACTTCGTAATCAATACCATGTTCCTTCAATATATTATAGAATTCGGGATTTTCTGTTCCTGGATTAAAGATGATCCGATTTGGCTTCAATGAAACTAAATACTTATAAAATTCCTTCTGACGTTGCGGATTCATATAAAGTGTTATGGTATCAACATCATTATATTGTTGCAATGAGATATCAATCGAAGTCCCTGCAACCGTTCCTTCTTTCAAGCCAAATGCCACGACTTCATGACCGTTATTTACCAATCTATTAATTGCTAAATAAGAATATCTGCTTGGATTTGTTGAGGCTCCAAAAACCAATGTTTTCTTTTTCATAAAATAGTAAGCTATGTTAAAAGCGTGTTAAGTTCTGTTAAAAAGAGTAACACGATTCAAATTTAAGCGTCTATGAAGTAACAACCTAATCAGTTGTATTAAAATTAACTTGCTTTGACCGACCTCATGGCACTAACTATCAATCAAAAAATGAAAAAAATTATTCTTTTGTGTGCGTTTATGTTTTCAATTATCATGAACGCGCAACCACCATCTCAAACAGACCTTCGAGATGGTTCAGTTTCTGGACGTGTTATGGATGCCTCTTTAAACGAGCCGCTTCCTTACGTAAATGTCATTATTAAATCTTCTTCCAATGAGACCATTACTGGAGGAATTACCAAAGATGACGGAACATTTGAAATCAAGAAAATTCCAGAAGGAAAAGTTACTGTAAGCATTCAATATATAGGTTTTAAAACTATATCAAAAGCTATTGAAATTGGGAATAAGAGTTATGATATCAATTTAGGAGATATTCTTCTGGAAGAAGATGTTGCGAGTTTAGATGAAGTGACCGTTGTAGCCGAAGTCAGTACTATTCAACAAAAGGTAGACAGAAAGGTTATAACTATAGGAAAAGACTTGACAACTGCTGGTGCATCAGCTTCAGATATTATGAACAATCTGCCGTCTGTAAACGTCGACCAACAAACAGGGAACATCAGTCTTCGAGGAAATGAAAATGTAAGAGTTATGGTCGACGGGAAACTATCAAATGTTCCTGTAGCGCAACTCCTCAAACAAATACCATCAAGCTCCATAAAACAAATTGAATTGATTACCAATCCTTCAGCCAAATACAATCCAGAGGGAATGAGTGGTATCATCAATATCATTCTTCACAAGAACACCAATATTGGATTTAATGGCAACGTAAATTTGGGCCTCACAAAAGAAATTTATGCAAAATTCAATGGTTCTGTCGATGTAAATTACCGAAATGGAAAGTTCAATCTTTATGGTAACTATGGAAACAATACAGGTAAATATGACAACTTTGGTACTATCGAACGTCTAGATGATAATTCTGTGCAAGGTTTCAATTTCTTCAACAACAACAAATCGCACTTATATAAAGTTGGATTGGATTTTTATATGAATGACAACAACACTATTTCGTTTTTTACAAATCAGAATATTTATGATGGTAAAGCTACTGGTTTAACAACAGTAGAATACGTAGACGAACCATTGCAATATCAATTGTTTGATAACGTCGCAGATAATATTTCGTCTCAATATAATGCGGTATACAATCATAAGTTCAAGAAAGAAGGCGAAAAACTAGATGTTGAAGTTGACTATAATGTGTTTGAACAAAATGAAGACTCTAATTTCAGCTTTGTAAATTTCTCTTTTCCTCCGAACTATCAAGATTTCGTTGATACAGAGAGAGATCAAACCACAATCAATGTGGATTATGTCAACCCGTTATCTGAAAAAGCGAAATTGGAATTTGGTGGAGAAGCTAGATTGTTTGACACAAAAATCGATTATTCTTCAACAGGACTTTCTGTAAACGAAAATCAGGACAATATTCCAAACAACGGAGACGAATATATCCCAACGCCTCAAACTGATTTTGATTATAAAAGAGATATCTATTCATTATATGCCACATATGGCAAAACTTTTGAGAAGTGGAGTTATCAAGTAGGTTTAAGAGCCGAAAGTGTTATGGAAGATGCGAATGCCGTAAGAACTCTTGAAAATTCTACAGATATAGTTCCTTTTGAAAATGATTACTTTCAGGTATATCCATCGGTTTTTGTTACATATAATCCTAGTGAAAAAAATTCATATCAAGTAAGCTACAGTCGCCGTGTCGATAGACCAGGTCTGCAACAAGTGAATCCCATTAGAGAATGGAGCACACCGCTTATCTCATCTTTTGGAAATACAGAATTGCAGCCACAATTCACCAACTCTATGGAGGCGAATTATACCAGAAAACTTGAAAAAGGTTCCATCACAGCAGGTGTTTTTTACAGAATTGTGGAAGATGAAATTAATAGAGCCGTGTTTATCGACCGATTGGATGTCAATAAGAATATCTTGACCTATGATAATTTTGACAATACCACTGCTTTTGGATTGGAATTAAGTGGAAATATGAGGCCTACCAAATGGTGGAATTTCAATGCAAGTTTTGACCTTTATTCAAGAAAACAAAAAGGTATTGCAGAGGTATTGACCGTTCCAACAGAAGTTGCAACTGCAGACGACATCATTAGACAAACCGTCGAAGCGGACAATGTGGTTTATAATTTTAGAATGTTCAATAATTTCAGCGTCACTAAAAAACTCAATCTATCTATTTTTGGAATGTATCGTGGACGCGAAGAAGGGCTGCAATTCAACAGAAAACCAATGTTTATGGTCAATACAGGACTGCGCTATTCCTTTATGGAAGACCAGAGAGCAACATTTAGCTTCAACTACAGTGACATTTTCAACACTATGAAGTTTGAGTTTGAAGGCGATAGACCTACACCACAAGTAGGACAGTTTAATTGGGAAAGCAATGCATGGAATATTGGTTTCTCGTATCGTTTTGGAGGCAACAAATACAGAGCTTTACAGCGAAAAAATAGAGATGACAATGAAGCCTCTGGAGGCGGAGGCTTTATGTAAAATTACATTTGATAGCTAACATAATAGTTGATGGTTAGTGTTAATGTTTGGTTATCGAATAGAAAACCCGAAGCTTCACCGTTTCGGGTTTTTAATCAAAAAGTGTTAAAGTTTTTAAACAACTGTAATAAAGTTAATTCTGACCCGTCTTTTATATAAGCACTCCTAACGAATTTAAATTAATTTGAATTAGCCTTCTTTTTTAATTAAAGTTCAGTCCTACAAAGTGTTTTATATATGAAGTCCGAAGCGTTTGCTTCGGACTTTTGTTATAACTGTGTTAAAGTTGATTTTTGAGCGTAATCGAATTTTATATCTACCGACTAATAACCTATCAACTTCATAAATGCCCTAATAATTTGATTAAAGTTGATTGATAGCAAAAGAGGAAAACCCGAAGAAGTTCTTCGGGTTTTCTATTGTTATGTTAATTGATAGTTAAAGTTGAAAATCAGTATAATAAATAAAAGATTTCAACGTCTAATAATAAGTGATAAGTTTTAATAGTTAATTAGTTTAAGTGTTAGTTAAGTTGATTAATAGTAGGAAAATCCGAAGCATTTATGTTTCGGATTTTTTTCATTTTACCATTTGATAATCACACTTCCCCAAGTAAAACCACTGCCGAAAGCCGCCAGTACTACACTGTCACCATCTTTTATTTTGCCTTCTTCCCAAGCTTCCGTTAAAGCGATTGGAATGGAAGCTGCTGTGGTATTTCCATATTTTTGGATATTGTTGAATACTTGGTCATCATTCAACCCAAATTTATTCTGAATGAATTGTGCAATCCTTAAATTGGCTTGATGAGGAATCAACATATCGATATCTTCCTTCTTCAAATTATTTTTTATCAAACCCTCCATTATGACTTCACTAAAGCGAACCACCGCATTTTTGAACACAAATTGACCATTCATATATGGAAAATAGCTTTCATCGTTGGCATCATCATCCTCTAAAATATCAGTTACCCAGCGTGTGCCCATTCCTGGAGCCTTAACAACCAACTCTTCGGCGTGTTCTCCTTGTGAGTGTAAATGTGTAGATAAAATCCCTTTGGATGTATCTTCCTCTCTGGTCAAAATTGCTGCTCCCGCTCCATCACCAAAAATCACAGATACTCCTCTTCCTCTGGTAGTTTTATCCAAACCACGAGAATGTAATTCACTACCAATAACCAGAACGGTTTTATACATGCCAGTTTTGATGAATTGGTCCGCGACCGACAAGCCATACACAAATCCGGAACATTGATTTCTGATATCGATGGCGCCTACAGTTTTTATGTCCAAGGCGTGTTGAACCTGTACTCCAGGGCCAGGAAAATACATATCAGGACTCAAAGTAGCGAACACAATAAAATCTATATCATCTTTATCGATGCCAGCTTTCTCAATAGCTACTTTTGCAGCTTTGACACCCATGGTTGCTGTTGTATCATCAGAATTTGGTTTTACCCAACGACGCTCTTTGATACCTGTTCGTTCCTGAATCCATTCATTATTAGTATCCATAAGCTTGGATAAATCATCATTGGTGACCACATTATCAGGCACATAATGCCCTAAACCGATTATTTTAGAATTGTACATCCTTATTAGTTTTAATAAATATAAGCTTTATTCATTGTGAATGACGTAAAAATAAGCTTCTCAAGTTAATGAATAATGCAATGTTCATAAAATTTTGACCCAAAAATGTCAGTTTGTCACATTTTTGTCATTGGTACTTTTTTTGTCCTTACAGGAAAAATCATTAAAATTTAATATAAACATATATATCATGACAAAAGGAAATATCAACGTTTCGGTAGAAAACATCTTTCCGCTGATTAAAAAATTTCTTTACAGTGACCACGAAATTTTCTTGCGCGAGCTTATCAGTAATGCGACTGATGCAACCTTAAAACTTAAACATTTGACCAGCATTGGCGAAGCTAAAGTTGAATATGGCAAGCCAATGATCGAAGTTAAAATTGATAAAGAAGGTAAAAAACTTCACATCATCGACCAAGGTATTGGTATGACTGCAGAAGAGGTTGAAAAATATATCAATCAAATCGCTTTTTCTGGAGCAGAAGAGTTTTTGGATAAATACAAAGATGCTGGAAAAGATGCAGGCATCATCGGACATTTTGGTTTAGGTTTTTATTCAGCTTTCATGGTTGCCAATAAAGTTGAAATCATCACCAAATCTTACAAAGATGAACCAGCTGCGCATTGGATTTGTGATGGTTCTCCAGAATTTACACTTGAACCTTCTGACAAAACTGACAGAGGCACAGAAATCATCCTTCATATTGCTGATGATTCAACCGAGTTCTTGGAAGAATCAAAAATCAGAGGTTTGTTGATGAAATACAATAAGTTTATGCCTATTCCAATCAAGTTTGGAACCAAGGAGATCAACGACCCAGACTTTGAACCAAAAACCATACAAGACAAAGATGGAAAGGAAACTAAAGAACCTCACAAAAAAATCACTGTTGATGACATCATCAATAATCCAAATCCAGCTTGGACAAAACAACCAACGGATCTAAAAGATGAAGATTATAAAGAGTTCTACAGAGAATTGTATCCTATGCAATTTGAGGAACCATTATTCAACATTCATTTAAATGTGGATTATCCATTCAACCTAACGGGAATTTTATATTTCCCTAAAATGACGAATGATTTAAACATTCAAAAGGATAAAATTCAATTGTATCAAAATCAAGTGTTCGTTACTGACAATGTTGAAGGCATTGTACCAGAATTCTTGACGATGCTACGTGGTGTTATCGATTCACCAGACATTCCTTTGAACGTTTCGCGTTCGTACCTTCAGGCTGATGGCAACGTGAAAAAGATTTCATCTTACATTACTCGTAAAGTTGCCGATAAATTGAAATCGCTTTTCAATGAAAATCGCGAAGATTTTGAAAAGAAATGGGACGATATCAAAATAGTTATCGAATACGGAATGTTGTCAGAAGATAAATTCTTTGAAAAAGCTGATGCTTTTGCATTGTATCCAACAGTTGATGGCAAACATTACATTTGGGATGAATTGATTGAAAAAATCAAGGACAGCCAAACAGATAAAGATAACAAAACCGTAATTCTTTACGCTTCAAACGAAGATGCACAACACAGCTACATTGAAGCTGCAAAAGCGAAAGGATATGAGGTGTTGTTGCTCGATTCGCCGATTGTGAGCCATTTGATGCAAAAACTGGAAACATCCAAAGAGAACATTTCATTCGCCCGTGTGGATGCAGACCATATAGATAACCTCATCAAAAAAGAAGACACCAAGATTTCGAAGCTATCTGATGAGCAGAAAAAAGAGCTTGAAGACGTTTTGAAAGAAGTCATTCCATCAGAAAAGTTTATGGTACAATTGGAAGCTATGGATAGCAACGCTTCACCGTTTATCATCACGCAACCAGAATTTATGCGTCGTATGAAAGAAATGCAAGCTACTGGTGGCGGTGGAATGTTCGGAATGGGTAACTTTCCAGAGATGTACAATCTTGTAGTGAATACTAATTCAGAACTAGTGGGCGAAATTTTGAATACCAAAACAAAGAAAAAACAAGAACGATTGATTTCTCAAAGTCTCGACTTGGCAAGACTTTCTCAAGGTTTATTGAAAGGTAAGGAATTGAGTGAATTCATAAAACGTTCTTACGAGATGATCAAATAATCCCCTTCAATTATATATTTAAAAGCCACTTTGGACTTCCGAAGTGGTTTTTTTATAAACTTATTTTGTGAGTCTTAAATATTAGAAAAAAGAAAGTGCCCAATTGCATAGTACAATTAGACACCTTCCACTAACAAAAAACTCTAAAAAAACTACCACCACACTCGTGGTTTCTTGTCGCTGAATGTAGGATTCAAGCGAAATTCTTTTTGTTAGCAACTAATCAGTCAATTCCCTCTAAATTAACAGCTAGATTTTTCATTATATTTTTTTATTAAAAGAAAAATAAGGCCTTGAATGCGAATTCATTACCAAATCAAAACCCCTAAAGCCTTATTTTTCAGCTAATTCAAACAAAAATCAAAACTATAAGTTTCGAGTTTTAAAATACCTACGTACTTAATGCCGATGCAGTTTTGTAAAAAATGTTAAAATTATAAATGTGGCATTTTCACCATAAACCTTTTTAAAAGTATCTTTGCCAAAACTTTTTATAACAAAATGAATCCTTCTGCTGACGGCTGGATAAAAAAACTTCTCAAAGACGTTTCCAAAAACGAAACTTTTCTTCAACTACCAATCAATACTTTTTATCATCATCTAAAGTTGAGCGGTTACATCTATGGAAATAATGTAGCTGTTGTGCATGAAGTTTTTGATAAAAATGATTGGACCGATGAAGAATTATGTAAGGTGAATCATATTTTGGCACTTCTTTATATACATAATTCACAATCTTCAGAGAAGAATTTTGTAGAATCCGTCATCCAATTCTATAATGCCATCGAAGAATATAAAGAATCGTTTATCCAAGGGCTATTGGGTAAAAAACAATCATCAATGTTGCTGGAGGGCATTATCAATAAAAGGATTCATATTGACGATAATTTATTGACCAAAAACTTCAGCTATTTTATCACAAATGCTCTGTTATTTATAGATATTTTGGCATATCAAAAGTATTTATCTTCTAGTTCCATTTCTGACACTTATTTAAAGGATATGGAATTGACCATTGAAACAATTGCTCTTACTTTATTCGAACTGAAAACCAATAAAACCAAATATGATGAGAGTCTCATCAAACTTTTTGAATCATCGCTTCGTTATCAATATGCTGAAAATACCACTTATAATGATGTAATAAAATATATCCAGAATCCATTAGAAAAATATTATGCTTTAGACATCGCCTGTATGGCTTCGTGGACGGATAAGGAGATTGACCACAAAGAACTTGAGTTTTTGAATCAGTTAGGAAACGATTTAGAGTTGAAAGAAGAAGTCATATTGCACGCCATTAATGACATCAACATATTTTACATCAGTAATAAAGACCAAATCCCATTGTTGACCAAAAAAAATCTTGCCCAAAGTTTTTATGACAATTCGAGTAAAATGGTCATAAAACTAATAAATAGAAACAGTAAACGTCTTTTAAAGGAATTGAGAGAAAGCAAAGAGTTGATGTACCTACTTACTAAATCCACAACCAAGACGCTTTCTCCTGAAGAACAAAAAAAGGTAAATGAACAGTTGCTAGACATCATCAAGTCCATTCCAAGTCTTGCCATATTTATGCTGCCAGGTGGTGCCATTCTTTTGCCTCTCTTTGTAAAGTTCATTCCAAAACTATTGCCATCATCATTTGACGAAAACAGAATTGAAGATTAAGGAAGAAATATCCACATTTATTGATTTCTATCTAAAAAATCAATCTATTTAAAGTTGATTATTCTCTTTTTCATAATTCTAAAATAAAGCATTGCCATTCAATTACAATTTCAGTTAAAAAACCTATATTGTTCTACATATTTTGATTAGAAACTAAATAATCATAAATTGATAGAGAAAAGAGAAAGCTGGCACATTTTCAAATTTGCTTTGATTTTAAATTAATTAACTAAAAACTCACTTTTTTTGAAAAAAGAACATTTTAAATGGTATTCACCAACCTTGAGTACCGACATAGAAATGCTTGTATTTGGGCACGCAGGCTATCCAGTGATTTTGTTCCCTACCACAATGGGGAAACACAACGAATGTTATGATATGAAATTGATAGACTCTGTTGCGTGGTTTCTCAACGAAGGTCTTGTTCAAATCTATTGCCCAGATAGTATCAACGAGTTAAGTTGGTATAATAAAAATATCCATCCTGCTGACCGAATAAGAAATCATATGTGGTATGATGAATTCATTATGAATGAACTTGTACATCGCATTCGTGAGGAGAAAAAAATACCAAAAGTAGCTGTGGCAGGACCAAGTTTTGGAGGCTATCAGGCTGCTAATTTCGCATTTCGACATCCCGAAAGTGTCAGTCATATGTTCAGTATGAGTGGTGCTTTTGACATCAAATCATTTCTGGATGGTTATTATGATACCAATGCTTACTTTAATAATCCTGTTGATTTTATGCCTGGCAATGACCATCCGGACCTTTGGAATATGAAAATCATTCTTGGCGTAGGCGAATGGGATATTTGTTTGGACGCCAATAAGCAAATGGCCGATATTTTACGCTCTAAAAACATTCCTTTCTGGTATGACGAACGCAAATGGGCCAAACACGACTGGCCCATTTGGAGAGATATGTTTCCACACTATTTATCAAAATTATAATCATCAACTAACATTACATCTTAATACATTATGAAAAAAATAGGCATCTTATTCGGAATGGAGAATACCTTTCCGCAGGCATTTATAGATAGAGTCAATGAAAAAGGTTTGAAAGACATAAAGGCAGAAGCTGTTTCCATCGAAATGGTTGAGCAAGCAAAACCTACCGATTATGCAGTCATTATTGATAGAATCTCCCAAGACGTGCCTTTTTATAGAGCATACCTAAAGAATGCTGCACTTTCAGGAACTGCTGTCATCAATAATCCATTCTGGTGGAGTGCTGATGAAAAGTTCTTTAATAACGGATTGGCAGAAACCGTTGGTGTTCCTGTACCGAAAACCTTTATTTTACCAACATCCCATCGTCCGCCAAATACACAAGAAACATCATTTAGAAATATGAAATTCCCTTTTGCTTGGGAACATATGTTTGAAACCATCGGTTTTCCTGCCTATATGAAACCACACGATGGTGGTGGTTGGAAAAGTGTTTATAAAGTTGAAAGCCCAGAGGATTTATGGAAAAAACACGGCGAAACTGAACATTTGGTAATGATGCTTCAAGAGGAAATCATCTTTACCGAATATTTCAGATGTTATGTTTTAAATACTGAAAATGTACATATTATGCAGTATGAACCGAGAAATCCGCATCATTTAAGATATGTGATTGATGGTCCACCGGTTCAAAAGAAATTACTTGATACGGTTAGAAAGTATTGCATTCGCTTAAATAAAGCATTGGGTTATGATTTCAATACCGTAGAGTTTGCCGTAAGAGATGGCATTCCTTATGCGATTGATTTCTGTAATCCTGCGCCAGATGCTGATGTCAATTCAGTAGGTCAAGAAAATTTTGATTGGATTGTTGAGAATGCAGCCAATATGGCCATTGAAAAAGCAAAACAGTACAAAAAAGGCAAAATGAACCTTACTTGGGGAACTTTTGTAAAAGACCAAATTACTGGCAAAAAGACAACTTTTAAATAATAGATTTCTCTATGAACTTCACAATAGGTATTGAAGAAGAGTATCAGGTCATCTGCCCGAATACCAGAGAATTAGTATCTCACGACCAGCAGATTGTTACCGAAGCGGCGAAAGTATTGAATGAGCAAGTAAAGGCTGAAATGCACCAAGCTGTGGTGGAAGTAGGTACTAATATTTGCAACGACATCACCGAAGCACGCCAAGAGATTACTCATCTTCGCAAATCCATATCGAGCATTGCCAAAGATTTGGGATTCAACATTGGAGCTGCTGGAACACATCCTTTTACCAAATGGGAGACACAGCTCATTACACCCAATCCACGCTATGACGAGATTGTCAATGAATTGCAGGATACGGCTCGTTCCAATTTGATTTTCGGATTGCACGTGCACGTTGGGATTGAGGATAAACAAATGTGCCTGCATTTGACCAACGCTATGCGTTACTTTTTACCCCATTTGTATGCATTGTCAACTAACTCACCATTTTGGGAAGGTCGAAATACAGGTTTCAAGTCCTTTCGTTCGAAGGTTTTTGATAAATTCCCTAGAACCGGTATACCTGGCGTTTTTCAGACGGTTGCAGAATATCATCATTATATAGATTTGCTTGTCAAAACAAAATGTATCGATAATCCGAAGAAAATTTGGTGGGACATTCGTATGCATCCATTCTTTCCGACTTTGGAAGTTCGAATTTGTGATGTGCCAATGACCATTGAAGAAACTTTGAGCATTTCGGCATTGATACAGGCATTGGTGGCAAAACTGTATAAGTTGCGCACTCAAAACCTCAATTTTATGTTGTACCACAGAGCACTTATCAACGAAAATAAATGGCGTGCCAGCCGTTATGGTCTTGATGGCAGGATGATTGATTTTGGTAAGGAATGTGAAGTTGATACTCGAGAATTGATGCAAGAACTTCTTGATTTTGTGGATGATGTGGTAGATGAATTAGGTTCCAGAAAAGAGATTGAGCACGTTAAAACTATGATCAAAAATGGTACAGGTGCTGACCGACAATTGGCTATCTTTGCAGAGACAAAAGATTTGACCAAAGTGGTTGACTACATTGTAGAGCAAACTATTTTGGGAACATAGAAAAGAGAAGATGCAGAAGCAAAAAGTAAAAATGGCAATTTTGGATATGAACAACGATGAGCCCAACCAAGGGTTGCGTTGTATTGCGGATATTGCCAAATCATTCAACAAGGAAGTTGATTTTAAAATCTACAATGTAAGGGCAAAGAATGAATTGCCCGATTTATCTTATGACATTTATATTTCCAGTGGTGGACCAGGAAGCCCTTTAGAAGAAGGCACTTGGAGGCAGCCTTATCTAGATTTGATTCAAAATCTATGGGATTTCAATAAGAATTCATCCGAAGAGAAAAAATATGTCTTCTTGATTTGCTATTCATTCCAAGTGGTTTGTGATTATTTTCAATTGGGTGAGATGAAACCAAGAAAGAGCACGTCTTTCGGAATTATGCCTGTACATAAAACTAAAGAAGGTATTAAAGACCGAATGCTTGACGGACTGGACGACCCATTTTGGGCAGTAGATTCCAGAAGTTGGCAGTTGATTCAACCTCGATTGAAAGTTTTTAAGGAAAAAGGCTGTAAGATTTTGAGCCTTGAAAAAATAAGAACACACGTGGAGTATGAACGTGCCATTATGGCTGTTCGATTTTCTGAAGAGTTTGTCGGTACGCAATTCCATCCGGAAGCCGACCCAGTGGGTATGTATGCCCATTTTTCGGAAGCAGTCAATCGCCAAAAAGTGATTACAAATTATGGCGAAGCCAAATACAATGATATGATGGACAAAATGGATGATGAGGATAAAATCATCAGAACTTATAGTGTGATTTTGCCAAAATTCATCACCGAAGCCATTCACCACAACACACATCAACTAATTTCTTGATTTACTGATGATACCAGCCATTCGCAAAGCGTTTAATGCACAGTTTTCTGAAGAAAAATACCAAAATCTTCAAGATGATATTGTAACGACTTACAATTACAAACCCGCATTTAAGATTTGTGAAACGCCTGCATTTATTCCGAAGGAATTGAAAGAGCGACTGGTAACGGCTTGTGATGATATTATGAAAGTCATCAATCAGCCGAATTTTAAAGAATTGACCGAAGGTGCCTTTTTTGAGGACAGTATGCGTGTTCCCAATGAAGATGCACAGTCCAAATTTATTCAGCTGGATTTTGGAATCTGCCTTGATGAAGATGGCAACCCAACACCGAAGTTGATAGAGCTTCAAGGATTTCCTTCCCTATATTTTTTTCAGGAGTTATTGGGACGTATGTACCGCAAGCATTATGATGGTATTCCAAAGGATTTTTCACAGCATTTATATGGAATGACCAGTACTGATTATGTGGAATTATTACGACAGGAAATTGTAGGCGATGCTGACCCAAAACAAGTCGTATTGCTTGAGATAGAACCAGAAAAACAAGCCACAGCTATCGATTTCTTTGCGACAGAAAAAGCGCTTGGCATCAAGGTGTTATGCATTACCAAACTAATCAAACGTGGCAAAAATCTGTTTTACAAAGATGATAATGGCAATGACATTCAAATTAAAAGAGTTTACAACCGAATCATTTTTGACGAACTGAATCAGCGACAAGATTTAAAGACGGAATTCAGTTTTCAGGATGATGTGGACATTGAATGGGTAGGACATCCCAATTGGTTCTTCCGTATTAGTAAATACACGATGCCTCTTTTGAAAGGCGATTATGTGCCGAAATCCTATTACCTCAACAAACTCGAAACCATCCCTTCTGACTTGGAAAATTATGTTTTGAAGCCATTATATTCCTTTGCTGGTGCAGGTGTACAGATTCACGTTACCAAGGAAATGATTGACGACATCAAAGACAAATCGAATTACTTGCTTCAAGAAAAGGTGGCTTACGCTCCTATCATTGAAACAATGGATGTGCCAGCCAAATGTGAAATCCGAATGATGTTGCTTCACAATTCTCAAACCAACAAAACCCAAATCGTAAGTAATCTAATGCGCTTGAGCAAAGGCGAAATGGTCGGTGTCAAATACAACAAAGACAAAACTTGGGTAGGCGGCAGTACTGGGTTTTTTGAAGGATAAATTTCCATTTTTAATATATCGCTTATGAATTTCCGTTTTTTCTTTTTGATGCTTTTTCTAGCATTCAGTTCTGTTTTCAGCCAAGAGATGCCTCGCATCGAAGAGATTACCATTGATTCGAAGCAATTGAATCAACAAAGGCATATGTTGATTTACACACCTAGTTATTATGATGATAATTCATTGACACATTATGAAGTCGTCTATGTTTTTGATGCTCAAAGTAGGGAGTTTTTTGATTTGGTACATTCATTGTTGAATTTTACTGCTCCTTCCAGCAATTTTATAGTTGTTGGTATTATGTCAACCTATATTGAAAGTTTGGATTATAGCAGAAACAATGATATGTTGCCTGCTCCATTACACGAAGACCCAAAGACTTTTTATAACGGATACAGTGGCAATGCTGACAATTTTTTAGGATACGTAGAAAAAGAAGTTATTCCTTATATGTATAGTCATTATCGAACCAAACATAGCCGTATCGCTATAGGGCATTCCTTAAGTGCCTCATTCATATTATATTCAATGTTTAAAAGCCCAAATCTGTTTGATGCTTACTTTGCAATTTCACCAAATTTTGCATTTGATAAAGAACGGATGGTCGATGAGTTTAAACAATTTGATTATCAAAAACTAGCTCATAAAAACTTTGTTTATTTAAGTAATGCTGATGAAGGTATCAATTATTGGAAAGAATGGTTGCCTGCAAGAAATAAAGTCTATGAATTTTTAAATAATTCAGTGCCATCAGACAAATTGACTAGCGTCATCAAAGAATTTCCAGAAGAAAGCCATTGGCCTACTTTTGCACCAAGTTTAATGTATGGCTTCAAATCCTATTTTAAGATGCGTGATGAATTTCTTCCGAATCTTTCTTCAAAATCTTATGAAGTCACAATTAACTTGAAAGTCCTGAATAAGGAAGATGATGTTTATATCACAGGAAATCAACAGGCTTTAGGGAATTGGAACCCTAGTGAAGTTAAAATGCAACGTATATCTGATTTTCAGAGAAGCATTAAACTCAATTTAAAATCTCCAGCTGAATTTAAATTTACCCGAGGCAATTGGGAAACTGAAGGCGGCGTAAAATTGAATGGTGGCTCTGATAATGTCTACATCAACCCCGAAAAGACAAGTTCCTTTGAATTTGAAATCTCCTACTGGGCAGATAAAGAGTAATTTTTTACAACGACTTTGGCGGTGCAGGTAAGCTAGCGTGGAATTCTTCTGAAATACGCTTTGTGTAATTATCCAGCAATTCCATAACACGCTCGCTGCTGTCGGATACTACGATTAAACCAATGTGCCAAGGTTTTTGCATACGCCACACGATTTCCTTATCCATAAAACTGGAGGTATCTGGATGCTCATAACGGCTTAAGGACACTACGATTCCAGCGTATTTGTTATTGGCTTTTGGAAGTGTGTATTTTTGCTTTTTAAGGTTTTTTGATTCGATTTTTGCCCATTCGCCCCAAAGGTTGATGCCAGAGGCAAACTCTACCATCTCCGCCAAATTGGCGCCTCCTACCCTAGACGATGTTTCCAAGAAGAACAACTCTCCAGATTCCCTATTTTGAATGAACTCTGTATGCGACGCGCCAAATTGCATTCCGAAGGCTTTCATCACGTCAGCATTCATCTTGGTCAATCCTTTTTCGACCTTGCTTCCTATCTCGCAACTTGCCGAACGAAAAATGCCGCCTCCGTGTGCCACTTCAAACGGTGTGTCTAAATATTTACTTACTCGAGAGAATACTACTTTTCCATCTACAGTCAATCCATCCACGTGGTAGACATCACCTGGTGCGAACTTTTCCACCAAATAATTATCGCGCTCATCGCCCAATCCGTGAACAATTTGCCACAGTTCATCTTTACTGTGAATTTTCTTGATGCCTGTTGCCGAGGCTTCCATACGCGGTTTCAACAGCCAAGGTGGACTTACCGTATCTGCATACTCATTGATGTCTCCATCGTGAAATAAAGATGTAAATGCAGGCACATTAACGCCTTCTTCTTTTGCCTTCATACGCATCGCCAACTTGTCCCTGAAATAATGTGCGGTGGTCCTACCCATTCCAGCCATTCGGAAATGTTCACGAAGCATTGCTACCTTTTCCACATCAAAATCATCCAATGCCACAAATCGATCAAACTTAATGTTTCTGAACTTATAGGCAATTCCCTTTACGACGTCATTTTGATTCCAGTCGTCAATCCAAAACACATCATCAATCGATTCCCAAGGCCAAATCTCGTTTTCGAGTTTCTTTTTCGTCAATAAATAAACATTATTGCCTTCAGCTTTACAGCTTTTCATAAAATCCTGACCTTTATGGTAAGTGGTAATGCAAAGGAAGTTGAGAGGATGGTTATTAGACATAATTAGATTGTTAGAAAGTTAGACAGCTACGCTGTTAGACTCAAGATGAGCTTGATTGATTTAAAAATAGGAAAATAAATCGAGTTATTCCGCAACTTTTGTTTTAATATAATTGGTAATCAATTGTACGCCATAGCCTGATGCGCTTTTCATCTTTGCATAGGGTGAATCGCCAAAGGATACGCCAGCGATATCCAAGTGCATCCAACTTTTGTGTTCTTCTGTAAAGGCTTCCAAAAACTTTGCAGCCGTGATGGCACCTGCAATTGGTTTGCCACTGAAGTTGCGTAAATCGGCCACATCGCTGTGCAGGTCGCTTTCGTAATCTTCAAACAATGGCAATGGCCACACACGCTCGTTGGTTTCATAGCCTACTTTTGACATTTGATTGGACATTTCGGTATTGTTTGAGAACATACCTGCTGCAAAATAGCCCAAGGTCTGCACCACGCTTCCCGTTAAGGTTGCCAAGTCAATTACTTGTTCTGGTTTGAACTTTTTGATGATGTAATTCAAGCCATCTGCCAAGACCAAACGTCCTTCGGCATCGGTATCAATGATTTCGATGGTTTTGCCAGAATACGAATTGATGACATCACCAGGACGGTAACTGTTGCTGTCTACCGCATTTTCGGCAGAGCACACGACTCCTACTATGTTGACATTCAATTTTAGTTTGGCGACCAATTCCACCACACCCAACACCACAGCTGCACCACCCATATCACTTTTCATATAGTGCAGATTTGTGGAGGATTTGATGGAGAGACCACCCGTATCGAAGGTGATGCCCTTACCGACCAAGCCAATATCGACCTTTTTGCCTTTCTTCGGCATATACTCATTGATGATGACCACAGGCGGATTTGCACTGCCTTGACCGACAGCCATCACCGCATCGAAGCCTTGTTTTTTCAGTTCATCTTGATGCAACACTGTGCATTTGTAATTTGACGCCTTTGAAGACTCTTTTGCCCAGTTACCAAGGAATTCAGGGGTTTTATGATTGGCAGGTGCATCGACCAAGGCTTTGATGCGATTGACCGTTTCGCCTGTCAGTTTGCCTTCTTGCAACTGGGATATGATGTTTTTTGATGAGGAGACTTCCACCGTGAATTTGGTAGCTTTTTCCTTTTTTGATTTGAATTGGCCTATGTCATAGGTTCCCAATTCCAAGCCTGTCACCGCCTTACGGATATCGTCTTCAGACAGCTCCTCACCTACCAACTGAATGCTTTTGCTCCAATACTTTTTTGTTTCAAAACACAGTTTTCTGAAGGCCTCGACCAGCTTTACGTTGTCTTTGTCTTCGCCAATGCCCAACAGATATATCTTATTTCCTTTGGCGCCATACAGCGTTGAAATGCTGCCGAAGTCGCCATTGAAGTTCACGTCTTTTACCGAAGTATATTTTTTCAAGGATTTTGAATCATTCTTTTTAACAGGAACAATCAAATCCTTGGTTTTGTCTATGTTTTGAATGTGTTTGTAGTCCATTGGTTTTTATTTAAAAAATAGCCATTCCACTGCTTTTGGGAATTCTTCCCTCCAATGCATTTCTGAATGATTGCCATGTTCATTTACAGAAAAATGGAACTCTATATTATGACCTTTCCCCATTTTTTTATTGATAATTTTCTCAAGTTTACGCGCATTCGGCAGGTGTTCTGCGCTTTCCTGACCACCCGAATACATGTAAATCTTGGATTTTTCAAGAGGTTTAAAGGATTTGATGTTCTTGAAAATCTTTTTTGAAATCCAGAGACTCGGTGAAAACACCATCATTTTACCGAACACGCCTGGATTTGACAAGCCTGCGTGCAGACTAATCAGCGCTCCCATTGAACTACCGCCAATGCCTGTGTTGTGAAAATCGGGCAGCGTTCGATAGTTGTTATTGATGTAAGGTATCAATTTTTCTATCATAAACTGAATGTAAAAATTGCCTTTTCCTTCACCAAAACGTGGATGATAATATGGCAAATACTCACTGATACGCTCTTGCTCACCATGATCTATAGCAATAATGATGATATCGCTCATGCCTTGCTGGGCTAGTTTGCCCAATGATTTATCAATCGCCCAATCTCCAAAAGGCGCATAGGGATTGAATAAATTTTGTCCGTCTTGTAGATAGAGTACTGGATATCTTTTATCTGACTGGTAATAATCGTGTGGTAGAAGGGCTGATATTTTGCGTGTGGCATTGAGGTGTGGTATCTCATAAGCTTCCTCAATGACCTTTATGATAGGTTCGAACTCCGTCACTGTCATTTAAACTATTTTAAGAAAACAAACATACATTTTTATGCTTTTAAATGCCACAGAAAATTGATTATATATTAACAATAGAGTGATGATTTGTTGACATTGGTTTTCTCAATTAATAATGAATAATTAATAATTAACAATTATGAATAATGATGATGGTCGATTTGCTATTTATGACTTATGGTTGAAAAGAGTACCACGAATACACTAATGGTTTTGTTTTGGTATTAGTGGATATGAGGTTGGGAGGTTTTGAGGAGCAGGTCTTACAACCAAAAGCCCCTTAATTTATTGAATTCATCTTCATATTGAGATTTCATAAACTCTAGAGGTTCAGTTTGAATACGATCATGCTCTTTCATTTTTTCAAATCCATTTTCCCACATAAATGAATTCCACTTAAATGTTTTATCGGTTTTTTCAATTTCTACTGTGATAGCTCCACATCCAACATCTCCGCATTCTCTACAAATGAATAATTTAATTCTTTCAGAGTCCAAATCAGAATCTTTTTCTAGCATAAATTCCATTATGGTTTCCAATTCATAGTTAGTTTGACCGTAGAATCCAAATACTGGGATGGTGTCTAATTTACCTTCAATTAGTTTATCAGTCAGAGATTTACCATTTATAACAATATCAAATACGTTTCGTTCAATAATTCTTTCTTTGGTATTGCCTGGTAGTTTTCTTGGAATTAATTTTATAGTGTCCAAATGATTTTGCTATTAATGGTTGGATTTAGCATAAATATAATTATTTACGACAATATTTTTTGAGGACATTAATGCTTTTTGTTGTTCCATTTAAGAAGATTTGATGATTTTTAAAGGTTGTGAATATTGAAAAAAAGAGGCCATATTTTTAGATAGAATCAAAAATAATCATAACAAAAAGTTAAAATAAACAATAGTTTCCCTATTTTGTGAAGCGATAATCACCCTAAACGTTCTAATTTTGGAAGAGAAACTAATCATTAATTTCACTCCCACCGGAATGATCCCTACTAAAGAAATGACACCTCACGTTCCCGTAAGTGTATCAGAAATAGTGGAAGATGTTCATCGGGTGAGTGAATTAGGCATCACCATGGCTCACTTGCACGCAAGAGATGCCGTGACAGGAAAACCTGCTTATGAGAAAGAGATCTATGCTGATATACTGGCGGGTATTAGAAAATATGCACCAACGCTGGTGCTATGCGTGTCTTTAAGCGGACGCGACTTTAGTGAACTGGAACAACGCAGCGATGCAGTATTGCTCAAAGGCGATTTGAAACCCGACATGGGTAGCTTGACCTTGAGTTCCCTAAATTTTAATACGCAAGCGAGTATCAATAGCCCTCAAATGGTGCAGGATTTAGCAAGGGTGATGAAAGAGAACGGTGTGGTACCCGAACTGGAAGTTTTTGACAATGGAATGATCAACTATGCCAAATACCTTGAGGTGAAAAAACTGATTCAACCACCTTACTACTTTAATCTTCTTTTTGGAAATATTGCCTGTGCACAGGCTGACTTGCTTCACACAGGTGTGATGATCAACGATTTGCCGAAAAATTCTTTTTGGAGCTTGGCAGGCATCGGTAACAATCAGCTTAAAATGAATTCTCTAGCCGTCGCTGTAGGTGGTGGTGTGCGTGTGGGCATTGAGGATAATATCTGGTATGACACGTCGAGGACCAAACTCGCTACCAACTATGAGATGATAGAACGTATTCATGTGATTGCCGAAGCCAATGAACGCGGTATTATGACGCCGGAAGAATTCCGGAAGAAAATGAACATGAATCCAGGGAATGGATCTTATGGTCGAGACTTTACATAGGTAGCCATGCCACAAGCAATCGCACATAACGGAAAAAACAAGTCTTCCTACAGCCTGTCGGTCATTTGGAACACTATACGACATGGTCTGTTCTTTCAAGGACTTCGGCATGCCTTGGCAAAAATTGGTATTGACATTATGCCCTATTATTGGGTAGCGGAAGAAGTAAGGCCATCTGACAAACCTGTTTTAAGATCGGAGTCTGACGACTTTGAGTTTACTTCCTTAAACGAAGCGCAGGTGCAAAGCCTATTGAATGCTTCGGACCATTTGAATCAAGAGAAAATAAACATCAGTATTGCAGATGGACAGGAATGTATAGGACTCATCCAAAATGGCACTGTTGCTGCCTATATGTTTATAAAATATGATGACTTGACCTTTAAGAATAAGCTGTTTAGGATCAATTCTGACGAAGCTTATTTACTCAACATGTATACTTTTGATGATTTCAGAGGCAAGAACTTGGCTCCGTATCTGCGATATTTGAGCTACCGTTATCTAAACGACAAAGGCATCCATAAGAAATACAGTATCAGCAATTATTTTAATAAATCGGCCATTCGATTTAAGGAAAAGCTGAACTCTAGACACTTGAAACTGTATATGAATATCGAGTTATTCAAGAAGTTTCAGTGGCATTTTATGTTGCGGAGGTTTAAATAATTACCAGGCTTCGAATAGCTTTTTTCCTTTTACTGCAAAAAGTAACAGTAAGGTGACGATGCTGACTACGAGAAAGGCGATATTGATAAATTGGAAATTGTCAACGACTACTACGCTGACCAACCACAAGGCTAAATATAAGGCTACGATTCTACTGAGGGACATTTTCATTTCGTTTATTTTAGGTATTATAAGTTCTCTCTTATAATGTGTTTCAAAGATAGGTTAGAGTGCTTGGCAGCGTTTTACACAATTTATAGGAAATGTTGTACAATTGACATATTTTAATTGCATCCTGATTTAGGAATACTAGGTTTTATGACGGAGAATTGAGTGAGATTCAGTGGGTTGCATAAGGAAGAAACAGAACTGAACTTCACTCAAAATCATAGACATATGTTTGAACTCCTGCTCCAGTTAATTCGTGAGTTATGGAAGGTTCAATTTGATCCCATTTACCTCCAGCGAGTCCACATCCAATGTGAGGCATATGAACGGATGCATTTATTTCTCTAGCGAAAACACTAACTTTTGAAAGTCCTTTTCTAATAGCATTATATCTTACAGGAGGCAATCCATCCTTACTTTTTTTGATATTTCGTTGCCCAATTAAATTGGCTATCCAAAGTGTTGGTTCAACCTGTACAAACTGTACTTCTCCCAAATCAAAATCATTGCCGTGACTAGCCCATTCTCTATAATTTTTTTCAGGTTCTTTCCATCTTTTTGAAATTGCCATCACGAACCCTTTTCCCCAACCACCTACATCGTTGCAGACATGAACAATAATCTTATTACCTTGTCCTACGGGTTGCGTTGCGTCTCCTTTTAAATAGTTTATCTGCATTGTTTATCTATCGTAATTGCTTTGTATTTATCTTATGATTTTTAATTGTTGCTAATTGTCTCAGCTTTGATTTCGTCAATTGAGGACTTATAAAAATATATTTTATATAAGGTGTCGATAGTAGTTTTTATTCCTTTTTAAACATTTTTTGGGCAAAATTCCAAAAAGCATCAATTCCGAATTTCTCTAATTCAGGTTGAGGACTGGTCAATTCGATTCGCCCATTTTTCCTTTCCAATTTATACTCAATCTCCTCTGTTTTTTCAGTTTCGTTTTCTCTAATTCTGATATTCTTTTCCCCGATTCTTTCCCATTCAAATTCCCCACTGTAATTATAACCTCCTGTTTCATCATCTCCTTCTGACCAACTTTCATATTTCCCAGTTCCGTCAGAGTTAATTTTCATCCACGAACCCATAATCATCATAAAACCACTTCCATCATCGGAATTCCATTCTCCCCATAACTCATCTTTTTTTAATAGAGATTTTATATTTCCAAATAGGTTCATTGGTTTTGTTTTTTTTAAATGTTGTATAGAGGTTAATGTATGGTTTGCTGCGCCAGTTCGCATAGCTCGTATCTGATTAGGAATCAGCTGCAATGAGCTATATATGTTATGGTAAAATGTTTTTTATTTAGATGTGTATTTAATCACTATTCTTGGATTTATTAATTCCGATTCCGTTTTTTGCTCAATTACTTTTAATCTTTTATCATATTTTATTGTCAATGTATCAAAGCTTTTCCATTTAAAACTAACATCATTTCGATTTACAAATGGCGCATCCACCACGAAAATAGGTTCTGAAATTGTATCATCAATATTATTACAATATGTCGCGTAAATGTGCAATGATCTATTTGTCACTGCATTTCCATCCCTTTCAGTCAATTTAATTTTACGCGTTTTTTGGAAATCACATTCGGCTTTCAATTCAGTTTCGAACGGTTGGTCAAAAATCTCAAAGTTTGTCATTAAAACAAAAAATCCAATAATCGTCAAAAGTGCGATTATTAAAATTCCTATCAGTGTTTTTTTTTTCAAGTTCGAGTGAGTTTTAGCTTGTGTCAGAAGTATGCGAGAATGAGCAAGTATATATTGTAATTGTTGTAACCAGTTTTTTTTAATTCAGTCGAGATTCTAATTCAATTCTCACCTCCTCTGCTGTCGGGTCTTTTGCCAAAATCAGTCCGTTTTCGTCAATTAGGAATATTCCACCGCCACCACCATCGACTCCATATTTTTGCCAAATATTATTTTGTCTGTCCAACTCAACAAGGTTTGTCCATTCCCATTTTTCTTTTTCAAGGAATTTTACAAGTCTATCTGTATTTTTAAATTCTCCAGCAACTCCAATAATTGTAAATCCTTTGTCTTTGTATTCGTTGTAGAGAGGAACCATTGTTCTACTTTTGGCTATGCAAGGTCCACACCAAGTAGCCCATAGATCTAATAACGCTATTTTCCCATTAATTTTTTCAGAAAGTTTTATTTCGGTTCCATTTAAATCAGGTGCGGAAAAGTCAGTATATTTTTTTCCAATTTTTATGTTTTCAATTGCATTAATTAAGTTTGAAGCAAGTTCATTATATGGATGTGTCGGGTTGGCGTCTGACAATATTTTGTAATTTTTTTTAGCAGAATTAACATCAAGATTTTCTTTATTAAAAATTAAGTTGTCTAATAAAAAGGAATATGACACAAGATTAGGATTGCTTTCAATATAATTCTGCTGAAACATCTTTTGCTCCTCGTAAATTGGTTTTATTTTATTGTCTAGCTCTTTGGCTTTAGGACTTAAATTTTCGCCTGATTTTTCTAAATCATTAAGCTTTTTGTAAATGACTACTTTCTCATCTTGATCTTTGGCTTTTTTTAATTCCGTGTAAAGTAGTTTTGTTTTATCGCTGTTATATTCGTCACTTTTAAAAAGTGCTTTGATGATATCTTGAAGCGGCTTTATTCTATTGTTAAATTTATCATCAAAACGTTCTTTATATTTTCTGTATTCATCATTTAGTTTTCCACCTTCGACTATGTTTTTATCAAACTCTTCTTCGGGATAAATTGTTAAATCAATTTTTTCATTCTCTAAAAATAGTGGCATAAACCTTCCTAAATCTTTAGTTAGAAAAAGAGTTACATATTCTGGGTGATCAAGTTTAGACTCATAATGAAATTTGCCATCTATAACTGGAATCTCTATTATTGAATCAAACCTTGTATCTTGATTAGGTTTCACTAAAATGATTGATTTTGTATCTGTTCCTACTGTTTTTCCACTTATCCTTAGTAGTTGTTCTTTTTCCGACAAACAATTCAAGAAAGATAGTATTGTAAATAGTAAAATAAATTTGGTAATAAATTTCATTCTCGATCTCGGTTAGAAATTTTGCAAAACTCATTATATCAACACTAAAATACTCATTTAATGGATTAATTAATGGGATATAATGTTTTTTAGTGTGGTTTTAGGGTTCTTTATGAAGATGTGATGGATGACGAAGTGATATTTTCTAGATTTTTTCAACCATATGTTTAGAGAACTTGTTCCGTAACCACGGGAAACTGTCCTGTAACGACGGGATAAGGAGAACACACGTCGGGAAAGCGAGAACGCACGACGGGAAAGCGAGAACACATGTCGGGTAAAGGACAACACACGTCGGGAAAGTCAAAACACACGACGGGATAAGGAGAACGCATGTCGGGAAAGTTAAAACACATGACGGGATAAGGGCAACACACGTCGGGTGAAGGACAACACACGCCAGATGTACCGCAACACATGACTGGGAAGACGGAACATATGACAGATGAAGGACAACACACGTCGGGTTAAGGACAACACACGCCGGGTAAGTGACAACACATGACGGGATAAGGACAACACATGTCGGGTAAGGGGCAACACATGACGGGATAAGGAGAACACACGTCGGGTAAGGGACAACACATGACGGGATAAGGGCAACACACGTCGGGTAAGGGACAACACACGCCCGATGTACCGCAACACATGAATGGATAGACGGAACACACGCCCGATATGACATAACACACGATATCCATACGAGAACATCATTGCATTATGGTGGATGCTATGAACTGACGGTACTACTTGGTTACGCTCTGTTACCTTGAATAGTTAGGAGACTCCTTTGTGATGGTGACATCGTGAGGATGGCTCTCGTTGATACCTGATGCGGTGATCTTTACGAATTGGCCTTTCTCTTTTAAAGTTGCAATGTCCTTGGCACCGCAATAGCCCATACCTGCACGGAGTCCGCCGACAAACTGATGGATGCTCTCGAACAAATCGCCTTTGTAAGGTACGCGACCTACGATACCTTCTGGCACCAGTTTTTTGATATCGTCTTCGACATCCTGAAAGTAACGGTCTTTACTGCCTTGTTTCATGGCCTCTACAGAACCCATACCACGATAGGACTTGAATTTTCTTCCTTCGTAGATAATTGTTTCGCCAGGAGATTCTTTAGTACCAGCCAACAAGGAGCCCAACATCACTGTATCGGCACCAGCTGCGATGGCTTTAGGGATATCGCCTGTGTAACGGATACCACCATCTGCAATGACCGGCACACCAGTGCCTTTAATGGCAGCAGCGACCTCTAATACTGCAGAAAACTGTGGAAACCCAACACCAGCCACGACCCTTGTGGTACAAATAGAGCCTGGACCAATACCAACCTTGACGGCATCGGCACCTGCTTCTACCAAATACTTGGCCGCTTCGCCCGTAGCGATGTTACCGACCACTACTTCGAGGTTTGGGAATTTACTTTTGATGGACTTCAAGATGGATACCACACCTTTGGTATGTCCGTGCGCTGTATCGATGATGACTGCATCGACACCCGAATTGACAAGCGCTTCTGCCCTCTCTACAGCATCGGCAGTGACGCCCAACGCGGCAGCCACTCTTAAACGACCGAAGCTGTCTTTATTGGAAATAGGTTTTGTGGTCAGCTTTGTGATATCACGGAAGGTAATTAATCCAGCCAACTTGTAATTGTCGTCGACAATGAGAAGTTTTTCGATTTTATTCTGTTGTAGAATTCCTTCTGCGTCTTCCAAGGAGGTGCCGATAGGCGCCGTGATGAGATTGTCTTTGGTCATTACATCGACAATAGGACGCGAATTGTCTTTTTCGAAGCGCAAATCGCGATTGGTGACAATTCCTTTCAAGATACCGCTGTCGTCCACAATGGGAATGCCACCGATACTGTGCTCTGCCATATTCTGTTTTGCATCCAGAACCTTGGCTGTCAAAGGCAAGGTCACAGGATCGGTAATCATACCGCTTTCGGCACGCTTTACCTTTCGGACTTCGGCAGCTTGGTCGGCAATGGTCATATTTTTATGCAACACACCTATTCCACCCTCGCGTGCAATGGCGATAGCCATAGCGCTTTCCGTGACCGTATCCATAGCAGCGGACACAATGGGGATATTGATTTTGATGTTGCGTGTAAATTGAGTTTGGATATTGACCTCTCTTGGAAGTACTTCTGAAAATGCTGGAACCAAAAGGACGTCGTCGTAAGTAAGCCCTTCTCCCAGAATTTTATTTTGATGTGATGTCATCGCAATTAGGATTTAATTGCATGCAAATATACGATTAAAATTGCGATTACAACTTTATTTATTTTTTAAGTATTTGCAGTAGTCGCGAAGCTTATGGAATGCGTAGGAATATCTGTCATCCGCATTGGCAATATCACCTTCAAAGCGAATCTGTTTCGGTACAAAAATACTGTACAAGGATTTTCCCTTGGCAATGCGTTCAATGTGCTTGAGACTCTTGTCATCAATGGTTTTATAGACGTCGGAAATCCAGTAATGCTGCTCCTTTTTCAGGATTTCTTTGTCCCATCCTTCAGCCTTGGTACCTTTTAAAATTTCTTCGGATTCATATAATTCTTTCAGCATTACAAAGGAATTGAAGAATACTGCATTGCTGCCATCCATTGCATAGTCTTTGATTTTACGGCTGGTCAAGGTTTGATATGGGAACGATTCCAAGAGTCGTAATTTGTTGGAAATGAAATATGCCATTCTTGGCCAGACCACTTCGTGGCCTTTTAAATTGAGTTCGGTGTCCATCCAAAGGAAAAAATCCTTTCGCTGCTTGATGGTTTGATATTCTTGAGGATTGTTGTTGAGCAGGTTGTGTCGATTAGCGTTCATCCAAACTAAAGTGTTATGTTTTCTGTCAGATTTCAACCAATCTTGAGGCTGTAATGTGCTATTATTTGTTTCTTTTTGATATGATTTTAGCGACTTGTATTCTTTTGCCACGCTCTTGAATGACGATAAGCAAACCGCTACAAACACTACAAGTTTTATCGAATTCATTTTCATCCATGCTCTTTTACGATTGCCTTCTACCTAATGGTACATCGTAAAAATCTTCGTGGCTTCGTTATAAGCACTTTCAAAACTCAAGGCATTCAGATTATTGTTCTTTTTCGACGTAAAATAAGATAGGAGTTTTTCCGTAGGCATATTTCCTGTCAATTCATCTTTCGCCATTGGGCAACCACCAAAGCCTTGAATCGCTCCATCAAAACGCAAACAGCCAGCCTTGTAAGCCGCATCAACCTTTTCGTGCCACGTGGTAGGCGTGGTATGTAAATGTGCGCCGAACTCGATGTGAGGATATTTTGGAATCAAATTAGAAAACAAATAATCTATATTTTCTGGGTTTGAAGTACCAACGGTATCGCTCAAGGATAAAATCTTCACTCCCATTTGCGCCAAGCGTTCCGTCCAATCTCCTACGATGTCCACGTTCCAAGGGTCGCCATACGGATTTCCAAAGCCCATAGAAATGTAAACAACCACTTCCTTGTTGACCTTGCTGGCAATGTCAAGGATTTCTTTAAGCGTCTCCACCGACTGCGCAATGGTTTTGTGGGTATTACGCATCTGAAAGTTTTCAGAAATCGAGAACGGATATCCCAAATAGTTGATTTCTGGATGCACTGATGCATCTTCGGCGCCTCTTGTGTTGGCGATTATTGCCAATAGCTTGCTCTTTGTATTTGATAAATCGAGACGCGAGAGTACTTCAGCCGTATCTACCATTTGCGGAATGGCTTTTGGAGATACAAAACTACCAAAGTCGATGGTATCGAAACCCACGCGCAACAAGGACTGAATGTACTGCACTTTCTTTTCCGTCGGAATGAAATCCTTGATGCCTTGCATTGCATCACGCGGACATTCGATGATCTTTATTTGGTCGTTCATATGCTTCAAAGATAATAAAGAATGTGATGAGCAAAACTATTTTCAAAGTTTACTTAAATTGTGGTCTGTTTTAGTAATTTCATTTTTCAACTTAAATCATTCATTCATTGATAATTCCTGTTACCACCGACGAACAGATTGAAATCACTGCCGCCTTGGCCAAGAAGATTTGGAATCAACATTATGTTGCCATCATCGGTCAAGATCAAGTGGATTATATGGTGGATAAATTCCAGAGTACAAATGCTTTTACAAAACAAATCGACGAAGGGTATCTTTATTTTTTGATTCAACACGAGGAAGACTTTTGTGGGTATTTGGCTTTAGTAGTTGATGAAGCAGCTGAAAAATTGATGATCAGTAAAATCTATGTGGATGCTGATTTTAGAGGACTTGGATTAGGTAAGCAACTGATGGATTTTGCAATTGAAAGAGGCAGAGAAAAACACTTGAAAACACTTTGGTTGACAGTGAATAAATACAATACCAACTCCATTGAATGGTATAAATACCTTGGATTTAACGTCAAGGAAGCCATTCAAATAGATATTGGGAACGGCTTTATTATGGATGATTATTTGATGGAGAAACCTATTTAGACGCTTATTTCTTCATTAATGCTTTGTTGATGTCTTTTATCAATTTCGGACCTTCATAAATAAAACCAGTGTACAATTGGACCAAATCAGCACCAGCATCCAATTTTTCAAGAGCATCTGTGGCTGAATGAATGCCTCCAACGCCAATAATTGGGAATGCTTTGTTGCTTTTTTCCGCCAAAAACCGAATGACTTCTGTGGAACGATTGGTCAAAGGTTTTCCGCTCAATCCGCCTGTTTCAGATTTATTTTCAGATTTTAAGCCTTCACGTGAAATGGTCGTGTTCGTAGCGATGACACCATCTATTTTGGTATCTGAAACAATGTCAATAATATCCATCAATTGATCGTCTGTCAAATCTGGAGCAATTTTTAAGAGAATTGGTTTTCTTGCTGTTTTGGTAGAATTGAGATGTTGCAGGTCGTTGAGAAGCTTGGTTAATGGCTCTTTGTCCTGAAGCGCTCTCAAATTGGGCGTATTTGGCGAACTCACATTCACCACAAAATAATCGACATAGTCAAACAAGGCTTGGAAGCATATTTTATAGTCTTCAACAGCTTCATCATTGGGCGTGATTTTATTTTTCCCGATGTTGCCACCAATCAGTACACCCTCGTTTTCCTTCAATCTTAAAACAGCCTGCTCGACACCACCATTGTTGAAACCCATTCTGTTGATAATCGCTTGGTCTGCTTTTAAGCGAAACAATCTCTTTTTCGGATTGCCATCTTGTGGTTTTGGCGTCAACGTACCAATCTCAATAAAGCCGAATCCGAAGTTGCTCAATTCATTGTACAGCTTGGCATCCTTATCAAAACCTGCAGCGAGTCCAACAGGATTTTTGAAAGTCAAGCCAAACAATTGTCGCTCCAAACGTTTGTCTTCGACGAGGTACAAACTTCGAAACAAAGCCTTCATTCCTGGGAATTTGCACAAGGTTCTAATCATTCCGAAGGTGAAATGATGGACTTTTTCAGGGTCGAAACAAAATAGCAGCGGTCTAATGAAGAGTTTGTACATAATGTTGATAGTGTTGTGCAAAAATACCATTCATTTCATAAAAAACCCCATTCTTCAATTTGAAAAATAGTGGTACTTTTGAACTCTAAAGGGTTTACAAATTATCTGACACGAACCCTCAAAACCATCATATTATGATATCCAAAGAACATATAATCAAACGTTTCATCAGTTACGTAACGGTTGACACCGAATCTGATCCAAAATCTGACACCACACCAAGTACTTCGAAGCAATGGGATTTAGCGCAAGCCTTGACCAAGGAATTGATTTCCATAGGAATGAAGGATGTGACTATTGACCCAAATGCCTATGTGATGGCGACCTTACCGAGCAATGTGGACCACGAGGTGCCTACCATTGGTTTTGTGTCTCACTTTGATACATCACCAGATTTTACTGGAGCGAATGTCAACCCGCAAATTGTTGAAAATTACAATGGAAAAGATATTGTTCTGAACGAGGCATTGGACATTGTGTTGTCTCCCGATTATTTTGATGATTTGCTTCAATATAAAGGGCAAACACTTATCACTACTGATGGCACCACGCTTTTGGGTGCAGATGACAAGGCTGGAATCACTGAAATCGTTTCTGCGATGGAATATCTTATTCAACATCCGGAAATCAAACACGGAACCATTAGAGTTTGTTTTACGCCTGATGAAGAAATTGGTAGAGGTGCACATAAATTTGATATTGAAAAGTTTGGAGCTGAATGGGCATACACAATGGATGGAAGCCAGATAGGCGAATTGGAATTTGAAAACTTCAATGCTGCCAGCGCAGAAGTGAAAGTTAAAGGCAAGATTGTGCATCCAGGTTATGCCAAAGGAAAAATGGTGAACTCTATGTACATCGCTACTGAATTTATCAATTCACTGCCTGAACTAGAGAAACCTGAACATACAGAAGATTATCAAGGTTTTTTCCATTTGACAAGTGTGGAAGGAAAGGTTGAGGAAACGGTTTTAAATTATATCATCCGTGATCACGACAAAAAGCATTTTGAAGCTCGAAAAGCAATGATGCAGAATCTTGCTGATGAAATCAATTCGCAGTACGAACGTGAGGTAATCGTGATTGAAATCAAGGATCAATATTTCAATATGAAAGAGAAAGTTGAGCCAGTGATGCATATCATCGACATTGCAGAAGAAGCTATGAAGCAAGTTGGCGTGAAGCCTATCATCAAACCTATTAGAGGCGGTACAGATGGTGCGCAATTGAGTTATATGGGATTACCTTGTCCTAATATTTTCGCTGGTGGCCATAATTTTCACGGTCGTTATGAATATGTTCCTGTGGAAAGTATGATAAAAGCTACTGAAGTTATTTGTAAGATTGCTGAATTGACAGCTACTGAAAATTTTGAAACCATAGAAGAAGATCATTAGATTATGAAAAAAGTAAGTTCCGTTGAAGAGTATATCGAAGTCAACTCACATTTTGGTGAAGAATTGACTTTATTGAGAGACATTATTAATTCCACAGAACTGATAGAAAATCTTAAATGGAGCGCTCCTGTTTATTCTCTTGATGGAAAAAATGTGGTGGGATTGGGTGCATTCAAGAATCATTTTGGTATTTGGTTTTTTAATGGTGTATTCTTAAAAGACGAACAAAACCTTCTTGAGCAAGCACAAGAAAAAACCAAAGGATTGCGGCAGATGCGATTTAATTCAATGGCTGAAATTGACAAGAACGCGGTTTTAAGCTATGTCAAAGAAGCTATTGAAAATCAAAAGCTGGGCAAAGAACTTAAACCGGAACGAAAAGGCAAAAAAGTGAGCATCCCAAAAGAACTGAATACTGCATTAAAAGAAAACTCCGTATTTCACGATGCTTTCAAATTATTGACACCTGGAAAGCAGCGAGAGTATGCAGAATATATCGAAACCGCCAAAAGGGAAGATACCAAACTCTCAAGACTGGAAAAAATAAAACCAATGATTCTGAAAGGCATTGGTCTCAATGACAAGTATAAAAACTGTTAGCAATAAAAAAGCCACTTTAAAAAGTGGCTTTTCTTTTTTATTCTATTTTGAACTTATTCGGATAAGGAATTGATTTTCTTGCTAGATTCCATTGAGATGGCTGCTCTATCAAATTTAATTTTTCCAGCCAAGGTTTCGATGACACAACTATTGTCTTTGTCATTCAAACTAGCAATCTTACCATACATTCCACTTTTGGTAACTACTTTGTCACCAACCTTTAGTTCACTTGCAAACTTTTTTTCCTGTTTAGCGCGTTTCATTTGAGGTGCGATCATAAAGAAATACACCACGGCGAACATTGCGATAATTGGTAAAAAAGAACCTAAATCTCCCATTCTACTAATTAATCGTGGTTATGTCCTTCGTGTCCGGGTTGCGTGCTGCTCTTTACAGTTGCTGCAGCTCCCATAGGAGTTGGGTTGGGTTGCTGCATTATTGTAGCAGAACCAGCTTCTTTTTTAGGAGCATTTGGGTCTGCTTCTACAAATGCTTTGATGGTAACAGCTTCAGAACCTTTTTCAGTATTGGTAGTCATAGTGATAGTTTTACTCACTTGGTTACCGTTTCCTTTTCCATTGAACTCCACTGTGAATTCACCTGTTTCCCCTGGCATTACTTCTTTTGTCCAATTAGACGGAACTGTACATCCACAAGTACTTTTGATATCACTTACGACCAATGGAGATGATCCAACATTTTTATACTTAAAAACTGTAGATACAGGAATACCATTAGGAATAGTCCCGAAATCATGTTCTGTTTCATTGAATTCAATTTTTGGTAACTTCCCAGAATTTGCATCTCTTTCAGCAGCAGCTGCTACGTTATCCGATTGAACCTTGTTTTCAGCATTGTCTTTACATGAAGTAAAAGCGACCATACAAAGTGCACTTAAACCTAAAATTACTTTTTTCATGGTATGAATATTTAATTATTATTAAAATTTGAGGGCATAAAAGTAATGATTTTTTATCACTACATCAATCCTCTACCTATTTTATTTAACTTCCCTTCTTCTGTATACTCCTTTACAATTTTGTCCAAAATGCCATTAATGAAGATACTACTTTTAGGTGTTGAGTATTCTTTCGCTATCTCCAAATACTCATTGATAGTCACTTTTGTGGGTATAGAAGGAAATTTTTGGAATTCACAAATAGCCATTTGAAGCAAGATTGCATCTAAATTTGCAATACGGTCCGAATCCCAATTAACCGTTTTCTTTGAAATTTCCTCATTAAACTTTGAACGATTGAGCAAGGTTTTCTTGAAAAGGTCTCTAGCAAAATCTCTATCTTCCTCATCTTTGTAAAGCTTCGGTGTAAAATGAAAATCAGTAGAACTCTTTTTGACCTTACGAAGCAATTTCTGAAGAATTGTATTGATAACTGGTAAATCGTCAATCCAAGTGAGTTTTTTGTCTTCTATATATTCGTAAAGCTTGTCATTTGGCGCAATGATTTCTGAAAACACATCGACAATAAAGATTTTATCTTGATTAACATCTGAAGTTCTTGTAGACATATATTCCTTATATAAATCACTCTCAAGTATCGCTTTGTAAATGATTTCTATATACTCAAAATCGAGATACCAGAAATCGATTTTACGATTTTCCAGCTCGTTTTTAAGTGGCTCATTATTCTTCAATAGTTGAAGAATCTCATTGTTTACAAACTTTTTATTCGGATTTTTTTCTTCTTGAGTGGCAAGATGCTTTTTTTGGATTTTCTCTTGATGATCTTCAGCGCGTTTCTGTATTTCTATCAACAATGATAATTGCATCAAATAAAGGTCATACATATGCTCCAAGCTTTGCAGCAAGAACTTCTCCTCTTTTTTAAAATCATCACTTTCAGAACCGTCAAAGGCATACAGGGTTTGCATCACTTTGATACGTATGTGTCTTCTATTTAGCATTTGCAAAGAACTTTACAGTTAAAAAGGGCGAAGGTTTTTTAAACTTTCGCCCTGCAAAAATAGTGTTATTTTATAATTCAGGAAATCAAATCCGATTGAAATCTATTTATTTTGAATTTTCTTTTCTACGTGTTTCAATTCGTTCTTTTGCAATATTTACAGCAGCTGTATTAGTAGTAACATCATTTGCTTTAGCGCGTTCCAATATCTCTAAAGTGGTATTGTAAATATTCTCTGTTTTGCGGATGATTTCTCTTTTGCCATAATTTTCCAACTCGGCATATACATTGATGATACCACCTGCATTGATCAAGAAATCCGGAGCATAAACAATGCCCTTATCTTGAAGCATTTTACCGTGTTTATCTTCTGCCAACTGATTGTTAGCAGCTCCAGCGATGATTTTTGCCTTAATTTTATCAATAGTTTGGTCATTGATCGTTGCACCAAGTGCGCAAGGTGCATAGATATCCATTTCTTCACTATAAATATCATTTCCTCCATAAATGGTAACATTATATTTAGAACGTACATTCTCCAAACGTTCTTGACTGATATCTGCTATCGTCACTTTTGCACCTTCGTTGACCAAATGTTCTACCAAAGCCTCACCAACGTGGCCTATACCTTGCACAAAAACAGATTTGTCTTCCAACACATCTGAACCAAATCTAAATTTGGCTGCCGCTTTCATACCCATAAAAACACCGTAAGCCGTTATAGGAGAAGGATTTCCAGCGCCTCCTTTGCTTTCAGAAATACCAGTAACATAAGGTGTTACTTCTCTTACAGTGTCCATATCTTCGGTGGTCATCCCAACATCTTCCGCAGTAATGTATTTTCCGCTTAAAGAATGAACAAACTCACCGAATTTACGCATCAATTCTGGTGTTTTTTGAGTCTTGGCATCACCGATGATAACTGCCTTTCCACCACCGAGATTCAATCCTGTAATAGCTGATTTAAAAGTCATTCCTCTTGAAAGACGCAATACGTCATTCAATGCTTCCCACTCGTTGCCGTAGCTCCACATTCTGGTACCTCCCAAGGCAGGCCCTAAAACTGTGTTATGAATACCAATTATTGCTTTTAAACCATTATCTTTGTCGTTGCAAAATACGATTTGCTCGTGGTCATCAAACGAAACTTGACCAAAGACTGGATCAACTTTATATAGCTCTTTAGGGCTTATGATCTCTGAAGTCATATCATTATTATTTAAACTAGCGTTTGTAGATTATCTAAAAACAGCCTGCAAAAATAAATCAATATTGGAGTATTAGCAAAAATATAGCTGTTAAAATGCAATATTGTTAAAAACTTAATGCGCCCCAAGTTATTGGAATGAAAGAATTAAAACACATCAATAAATATTTCTATAAGTATCGATACCAAATGCTATCTGGTATAGTTATCACAATTATTGCACGAATATTTCTCTTATTTACACCTGAATTGGTAGGTTCTTCTGTAGATGTCATCGATGAATATCGCAAAGGTGTCATTACTGATGTTGATATTGTAAAGACAGAGCTCTTGATGAACATCCTATACATCGTTGGCGCAGCTATCATTGGAGGAATTTTTACGTTCTTGATGCGTCAAACGCTGATAAATGTATCTCGATATGTGGAATACGATTTAAAGAATGAAGTTTATCAGCAATACCAACGCCTATCTCTTAATTTCTATAAATCCAATCGTACAGGAGATTTGATGAACCGAATCAGCGAAGACGTTGGAAAAGTCCGTGAGTACGTAGGTCCTGCCATTATGTATAGTATCAATACACTGACGCTCTTTATCATTGCATTGTATTTGATGTTTAGAGAAGCACCTGTACTGACACTTTATACCATAATTCCTCTTCCGGTACTCTCCTATTTTATTTATGTATTGAGCAGAAAAATCCATAAAAAAAGTACTATTGTACAGGTTTGGCTATCAAAACTTTCAACATTTTCGCAAGAAACTTTCAGCGGGATTTCGGTTATCAAATCGTATGGAATTGAGCCACAAATCAATTCTGATTTTGAAACACTTTCTTTAGAGAACAGACAAAAGAACCTCGATCTTGTAAAAGTTCAAGCCTTGTTTTTCCCGTTGATGATTTTTCTGATTGGCTTGAGTAACATCATCGTGATTTACATAGGTGGTGTTCAATATATGAATGGTGAAATTGCAAGCCTTGGTGTCATTGCAAAATTCATCATATATGTCAATTTGTTGACTTGGCCTGTGGCTACAGTTGGCTGGGTTACTTCGGTCATTCAAAGAGCTGAAGCGTCACAAAAGCGTATCAACGAGTTCTTGAAACAAGAGCCTGAAATCAAAAACAAAGTCTCAACTCATTCTAATATTCAAGGCGAAATTGAATTCAAAAATGTGTCATTCGTGTATCCCGACACCAATATTCAAGCCTTAAAAAATGTCAGTTTTAAATTGAATAAAGGTGAAACCTTGGCCATTCTTGGAAAAACGGGCTCTGGGAAGTCCACTATTCTCGATTTGATTGGCAGACTTTACGATGTTCAGCAAGGTCAAATCACCATTGATGGCACGCAGATAGACCAATTAAATCTCAACGATTTAAGAAAGAGCATTGGCTATGTACCACAAGATGCCTTCCTTTTTTCCGACACCATAAAGAACAATATTATGTTCGGAAAAGAAGACGCCACTGAAGAGGACGTCATCAATGCTGCAAAAAATGCGGACGTTCATAAAAACATCAAGAAGTTTACCAATGGCTATGATACCGTTTTGGGCGAACGAGGCATTACACTTTCTGGAGGACAAAAGCAGCGTATCTCCATAGCCAGAGCCATCATCAAAGAACCGACTATTTTATTGTTTGACGATTGTTTATCTGCCGTTGATACAGAGACAGAAGAAAAAATACTTAAAAACCTCATCAAGGTGACGGAAGATAAAACCACCATCATTGTCAGTCACCGAGTGTCTTCTGCAAAAAATGCTGATAAAATTATTGTTCTGGAAGATGGCAATATCATACAGCAAGGTACGCACGACAGCCTGATAAATACCGATGGCTACTACAAGAATCTGTACCTAAAACAGCTCACGGAATCATCATCCAATTAAAGTAATAAGGCTACTTGAAGCATTCTTCAATTAGTTTCATTCAAAAGAAATGACATATTTAGTTGGTTACTATTCTTTTTTTTTAGATTTTTGAGACGCTAAATCAAATTAATTAAAAAATTATGAGTGATAATAATGGAATGATGGAGAAAGAAGAGATATACTCCAAAGTATTGAGAGCAGGACGAAGAACTTATTTTTTTGATGTAAGATCTACAAAAGCAGATGATTATTACCTAACCATCACAGAAAGCAAAAAGTTCACCAATGATGACGGTTCTTTTCATTACAAAAAACACAAAATCTATCTATACAAAGAAGACTTTGCAGAGTTCAATGATATCTTAAGGGAAATGACAGATTACATTGTTGATGAAAAAGGAGATGAAGTCATCAGCGAGCGTCACCAAAAAGATTACAAAAAAGATGATTACGATTCCTCTGATGATTCTGACGCTGCAGTAGCAAGTGGAGCTGCAAAAAGCACTGATAATTTTACAGATATCAGCTTTGAAGATATTTAATAACTGAAGTTGACATACCATATAAAAACCGTTGTTTTTCAAACAACGGTTTTTTTTAGCTTACGGTTGAGCCGTTTTTTACTTTCTGTTCCGGATTCAATAAAATGACATCTTTACCATCTACTGCTCCCACTACCAAACATTCACTCATAAACTTGGCAATCTGTTTTTTTGGGAAATTCACGACGGCAACAATCTGACGGTTGAGCAATTGCTCCTTTGTATAAAGCGTTGTGATTTGTGCTGATGATTTCTTGATTCCCAAGCCTCCAAAATCAATGGTCAATTGATACGCTGGGTTTCGCGCTTCCGGAAAATCATTGACTTCAATGATGGTTCCTACTCGTAAATCGACTTTGGAGAAGTCTTCAAAAGTTATTATCTTATTCATTCCATAAAATTATAATTTTAACCCTAAATAAAAAACATTAAAATGGCCCAGACACCATCAAATATGCTGCCTCTTGGCACCAAAGCGCCTGATTTCAAATTGTTGGACACAGTAACCGAACAAAATGTTTCCCTAGACGAGGCTAAAGGCCTTAAAGGCACCGTTATTATGTTTATTTGCAACCACTGCCCTTTCGTTAAACACATCAACGCACAGCTGGTACGTTTGGCCAAAGATTATAAACCAAAAGGAATTAATTTTATCGCCATTTCAAGCAATGATGTGGAAAACTATCCGCAGGATGCTCCTGATAAAATGAAGGAAACTGCTAAAGCCGAAGGTTATATCTTTCCATATCTTTATGATGCGTCCCAACAGGTTGCCAAAGCCTATAAAGCCGCTTGCACTCCTGATTTTTATATGTTTGATGAAAAATTGAAATTGATATACCGAGGACAATTAGATGATTCGCGCCCTAGCAATGGCGTTCCAGTAGACGGAAAGGATATCAGAAATGCACTAAATGCCTTACTGAATAACCAGCCTGTCAGCCCAGAGCAAAAGCCAAGCATTGGGTGCAATATCAAATGGAAACCCGAAAACAGATAAAGACAAATGACTCTAGGAATAGAGTTATTTTTTGTTTTATATAGGGTATTGTTTTTAAAAAGCTTACTCTAAATTCGACTTAAAACCAAACAACCTATTTATGAAAAAAGTTTTAGGACTTATCGCAGCACTCCTCATACTTTTCATCATTTTGATGTATTGGTCTCTAAATTCATCGCCAGAGCAACCCGAGACTTCAATTCTAGCCAATTTCGACGACATTGAAGAAATTGATTTCACAAAATTAGATTCGGTAAGTGTTGCTGCCACTACGCAATATAAAAGCAATGAGTTGAAACGTTTGATGCAGGGTGAACATTATCGCAAGGCTTGGTCCACACCTATTAAAGCTCCTGTGATGTTTTTGGATACGTTGAAAGTGATAGATGAAGGCGGTGGCAAACAAACCAAATCTTTGGAATTGGAAGGGCCAAGCGGCATCCACTATACCTTACGAGGCATTAACAAAAATCCTGCACCTTTGGTACCAGAGTTTGCCAAAACATTGGGACTTGAGAATATTGTAGTCGATGGTATTTCTGCACAGCATCCTTATGGTGCCGTTGTGGTATCTCAATTGGCAGATGCTGTAGGCATTCTGCACACCAAACCAAAAATTGTGTTTGTTCCAAAACAAGACGCTTTGGAAGGTTACAGCGATAATTACGGCAATAAATTGTTTCTTTTTGAGTACGAGACAGAAAGTAAGGTCAATTGGACGAATTACCAGAACGTCATTGAGATTGTAGACACTGATGATTTACAAGAACTTAAACAAGAGCACGGAGAACATTTGCAGATAGACCAAAATGCTTTGGTCAGAGCACGTCTTTTCGACATAATCATTGGTGATTGGGACCGTCACGCCAAACAATGGGGCTGGGTTTTGCAACTACAAGGTAAATACATAAATGCAATTCCGTTGCCTGCCGATAGAGATAATGCCTTTTTCAATCTAGGAGGTGTCATCCCTAATATCATTTCGAATAAAAACGTCAAACCCGAAATGCGACCTTTTGATGATGACATTGATTATTTACCTGGACTGGTTCAGCCATTTGATGTATATTTTCTTCAGAATATTTCAGAAGATGTGTATATCAAACAAGCCAAAATTCTACAAGATAAACTGACTGACGAAGTCATCGAAAATGCCTTACGTCAATGGCCAAAGGACATCTACGACCTCGATGCCGAAAAAATTGCAACAAAACTCAAAAGTCGCAGAGACCACTTGGTGGAATACGCCAAAGGCTTTAAAAAAGTGTTGGACAAAAAACCATTGCTCACCGAGCCGTTGAAAGGTTCGGAAGATTTAAACTATGAAAATTCTTACCTTTTAAAATGTTTTGAATGTATTGAGATTAAAAAATAAAATCTTTTCGTTCAAATAAATTAATTTACCGTTAATTTGCACTTTAATCAGCTCTTTTAAGCTTCACTTTCGCCATTAAACCCGATCAAGGCGTCATGTTGCTTAACATGTTTCAAATTACAGTACTTTAGTTTTGCAGAAAAAGACATACTTGATTCTTGCTTCACGGTTAGTTCCACCTTCTTGGAAATATTTGCCAACATTAACACGGAATAAAGTCAAAAGGACCTTTGCAGTGAAGAAAAACAACAAGTTTTTGTTCATTCTTTCTCCTCCTTATTGTGGATCTACCATGTTTAATGAACTTATCTCAACTTCAAAAGCTGTTTCTGTTAACAATTCCTTTGGTACAAGAGAAGGACAAACTCTACCTAAAGTTCGCAAAATTATGTTCAACGATAACCGTTGGAATGAAGATATAGATTTTAATTGGAAAATTATAAAACGTCAATGGCTGAAATACTGGGATATTACCCATCCTATTTTATTGGAGAAAAGCCCTCCAAACATTATAAGAACAAAATCTTTACTCAAAGTGTTTAACCCAAGTTTCTTTATCGTTTTTTATAGAAACCCCTATGCGCATTGCGAGAGCTTAATGAGAAGAGAAAACTACACAGCAAGTGATGCTGCTGAATTTGCTATTCAATGCTTGAAATATCAAATGGAAAATATTCTCTACCTACCAAACCATATTCAGGTTTCTTATGAGCATCTTGTAGATACACCTGAAGAAACAATTCAGCGAATTCAAAAATTTATTCCTGAATTAAATGACTTAAATCATTTGCAATCATTCTCGGCCCATAATTATATGTCGAAAAGTATGGGAATTGAAAATTTAAATACAGATAAAATTAATAAGCTCGCAGAAAAAGATATAAAAGCGATTAATCAAGTTTTTTCAAAAAATCTCGCTGTGTTAAATTTCTTTGAATACGATTTAGTCAAATCCAAATATTCAGCGTAAAAAAAGGCATGAGAACATCAGAGCTAATTAAAAAACTTCTATAAAAGTTTTTGATTATAAGTAATACTATGTTCTTTAGGTCTCGTTACATCGAACATATTGTATAACCTATTAAGCTGCCATCTTACGGCATTCTTCAGCACATACTCTGCAAGATTCTGCACAGACTTTGCAATGTTCGTGGTCGTGTTCACCACATTGCTCGGCACACCATTCGCATACCAAAGCACAAAGCATACAATATTGTGATGCATATTTGCTATCGGCAGCCATCATTTTAATACTTGATAGACAAGCATCAATACACTGCACGCAGCATTTAGGGCAATCGTTCATACTTTTCATTCCAGCCATTTCTATGAGGCAGTTTTGGCAATCGACCAAGCACTTTTGACACGCTTCAATACATTTTTGATAAGAATTATTCATAATCAGTAATTTTTAAAATCAATTCAAACCATAAGTTCTAAAAAGTCTATTGTAAAAATTTGTTCATATCCTATTTGTTTTGATGCCAATGGAAAATAAGAGGAAGCAAAGCACAATTTTTCAAATAATTATGCGACCAAATACATTAAACATTTCTGACAGTTTCCTCTGACACTTGTTCGGGTGATGTTCGGGTGTCCTTCGGGTGTTGTGCGGAAAAAGGCGTTTTTACCGAAGGATACCCGAACAAATGTCGAACAACACTCGAACAAAAGGTGAGTTTTTTTGTGAAATTTAAACCTTTGATAAATGATATTTTTAAACAATTTTTCCGTGAAATAAAAGTCTCTTGTAAAAGCACCCAAAGTGCTAACCGTGTTAATCTTTTTAGTTTTTCAATTAACTATTGAAATAGATAACCTTTAATTTTCAATTCTAATTGTAATCAAACTATGGATTTAACATCGAATGAACCGTTCTGGTTGGTGAAAAACGGACTTTTGGAGTCTTACCCTTCCCTTGCTGAAGATTTGGATATCGACATTCTAATTGTTGGTGGTGGCATCACCGGAAGCTTGATGGCGCACAAATGCATCAGCGAAGACTACAACACCGTATTGATTGACCGACGTGAAATCGCCAACGGCAGCACCTCGGCAACCACCTCTATGTTGCAATATGAAATTGACGTACCGTTGTTTGAACTAACGGAAATGATTGGCAAAGACGCCGCTGAAGCTAATTATTGGGCGTGTTATGATTCGATTGATGAACTGGGAAGTATTGTAAAGCACATCAAATCTGACTGTGGATTCGACAAAAAAGAATCGCTCTACTTTGCAGCTTACAAAAAGGATGTTCCTATGCTTCAAAAGGAATTTGATGCACGAAAAGAAGCTGGTTTACCCGTTAAATGGTTGACAGAGGAACAACTTCAGAAAAAATACCATCTCAAAGACGCTTATGCTGGCATCCTTTCTCAACAAGGCGGCAGTATGGACGCTTTTAAGTTCGCACACGATGCGCTGCAGTATAATTGCAAAAAAGGCTTGAAAGTGTTTGATAAAACGGAAATAGCATCTATGGACTATACCAAAAATGGCGTTAAGGTCAAAACTGATTACGGTAACACCATCAAGGCTAAAAAGCTTATCTATTGCAATGGTTTTGAGAGTACTGAAATCATCAAGGACGATTTTGTCAAACTTTTATCTACCTATGCCATTGTGGGCGAGCGTATCGACAAAAAGCAAAAACACTTGTGCGACACTTTGTTTTGGAATACAGCTGACCCTTACCTGTATATGCGCACTACTGACGACCATCGTATCTTGATTGGTGGTGAAGATGAGGATTTTGTAGACGATGATAAGCGTGACTCATTGATTTGCAAAAAAGAAAAGACGCTCCAAAAGAAATTGAAACGTCTCTTACCTGAATATGAGTTTCGTGCCGACTTTGCTTGGGCTGGAACGTTTGGAGAAACCAAAGATGGCTTGCCTTATATTGGTGAACATCCTGATTTTCCCAGCACTTACTTCCTGCTTGGTTTTGGCGGTAACGGTATTACCTTTTCAGTGATTGGTGCGAATGTTATTGCGAACTTACTGAAGGGCAACACGCATCCTTTGGAGCCTTATTATAAATTCAGAAGGTAAAAATCTATAGCTTATCCAACTGATTATCGGTTCCTTTATCGCTGATGGTCCAGAAGAAGCCAACAAAGAAGAATTGATCAGCTGCAGGGCGCAGACTTCTTCGTGCAAAGTTACCATTCATATCTGGTACATTGGCATATTCATAACCATTCACGTTTTTAAAACCCAACACATTGTTCACAGAAAAGTAAAGGATTTTCTGTTGGTCAATCAAATAAGCCCAATTGACACTCAAACTATTGTACGATTTGGTTTTGGCATTCAAAAAGCCTTCCATATTCGGGTCTGTATACGTTCTTCCAGAAGCAAATCCGTAACTGAAACCTACTTGACTTTTCCAGCTATCAATCCAATATTTTCCAACTAATGACAGATTATGTGTGTTGGCAAAGTTAGGCTGTGCAGCAGTCGGGAAGTTGCGGTAATCTCTTTCGGTATCCAAATAGGAATAGCTAACCCAATAATCGACATTCTTCACAGATTTGTTATCTCTCCAAAACAAATCAAATCCTTTGGCATAGCCATCACCTGAATTATCAAAGTTGCTGTCAAAGCTCACAAAATCGGTATCATACTTCACCAAATCGTGATAATCTTTGAAATAAGCTTCTGCTCTAAATATTTTACCTTCGGAATTATACTGATAGTTCAAAATGTAATGCGATGTGCTTTGCGCTTTCAAATCTTGGTCAAACTTCAAGATATCATTGGTAGGATTTTGATAAAAATTACCATAAGCCAATGACACCTGACTATTACTGCCAGTCTTATAAGCGAATGATACTCGAGGTGCCAAGGTCAATTCTTTAAACAACTCGCTATAATCAACCCTTACACCAGCTTTTAAAGCCAACTTTTTAGAGAAAATGATATCAGATTCCGCAAAAGCGGAAGCTATGTTATTGTTGAAGCCCAATTCAACAGGTGCAATCACATCATCCATATAACCTTCCACAAACTTGGTGGCGAAGTACTCTGCACCAAAATACAGTTTCAATCGGTTATTGAAGCGTTTTTTGAACTTCAGTTTACCGTGAAAGGAGTTTTCTGTATCATCCACGACGCCGTCAAGAATGTTGACATTGGTTTTTCCGTAGGTATAACTCATCCCGCTGAAAACTGACCAATCGTTGTTCAACACACCTTGGTAAGATCCATTGAAATAAAGATTTTTGTTGTTCAATTTGAAATAAGCACCTTCTGGAATGTTGATGTTCTCTTGCGTCAATTCAAAATCTGAATAATCAAAAGCAGTGTATAACTTCAAAAGCCCCGAATCAAATTTCTGTCTGAAAACTGCCTCGCCAGAAGCACCTTCATAAGGCTTTTCCCAATCGTTTCTATCTGGAAATAAATTGATATAAGGTGCCAAATTGATGTAAGAAGCATTCACACTTAAAGAACTTTTCTCCCATTTTTGGGTGTTGCCAAGCGTTCCTCCTACAGTCATAATGCCTATGTCTGTTTTGTTTTGATCCGGTTCGTCAATGGTATTCAACAACAACACACTCGATAAGGCTTGACCATATTCAGCGGAATAACCACCAGTAGAAAACGTAATGCCATCAAACAAAAATGGCGAATAACGTCCACGCGTCGGTGTATTGTTGGTCGTTGGACTATAAGGTGTAAACACACGAATGCCATCAATGAAGATTTGGGTTTCATCGGCTTCACCACCTCGTACAAAGAGTCGTCCGTCTTCGGCGACAGTTGTGGTGCCTGGAAGCGTTTGTAGTGCGCCCACAAAATCGCCCAAAGCAGAGGCTGTAGTCACCACATCCAAAGGTTTCAAAACAGAAACTTTGCTATTGTCGCCTGCGGAAAACGTTCCAGCAGATAGCACCACAGCGTCAAGCGTGTTGACATCTTCACGAAGTTTTACCTGAAGATTCTTCATTTGTGCAACATCAACTGTAAGCCGATAGGTTTCATACGATAGAAACGACACAATCAATGTTTTTGTGCCTGTTTCATCAGTAGTGAATGAAAACTCGCCATCGTCGTTGGTGTTGCTGCCATCATACGTGCCTTCAAGATAGACATTGGCACCCATAATTGGCATTCCGTTGGCATCTTGAACTTTCCCATTGATGTTGGTTTGCGCCGAAGCGATAAGGCTTACAAAAAGAAAAAGTGCTGTAATTAATGATTTCATTGTGGATGGTTTTATCTGTTCGATTTTTGATTGATGAGACAAAGTTGCGGCAACAGGCTCGGCTTTGAAATTCCATTTTACTGAACTGTTGAAAAACTGGGATGAACTGATATTCCAGCATAGCAATACAATTAAAACACTATATTTAGCTATTGATTTCTACGTATGCTAACCAAAACCGAAAAGCGCTTTACCATTCCGTTCGTAATCCTCGTTCTCTTGGAGTTGCTCTGTGGTAGCCATCCAGACCTCGCGCCGTTTCATTACGTTACCAAACCTGCCATCGTCACATCCTTGATTATTTTCTTTTGGAAAGAATCTGCCACGTTGAGCAGTTCCATTCGTGTGTTGACGCTTTTGGCTTTGTTGTTTTCGTTGTTGGGTGATGTGTTGCTGATGTTTGTAGACCGTTCACCCAATTACTTTATGTTCGGACTGGTCGCTTTCCTCTTGGCGCACGTGATGTACATTTTGGTGTTCCTTCAGCATCGAAATTCTCAAAAGAAATTCAACTGGACCATCCTCATTTTAGATCTATTCGGGCTGTGTCTTTTTCTATTTTTGAAAGATCATTTGGGCGAAATGCTCATTCCGGTAATGGTGTATATGTTGGTTATTATAACAATGGCAACAACCTCCTTTTTGAGGAAAGGGAAGGTTTCAAATGCGAGTTATTATTTTGTGGTGATTGGCGCCATTTTGTTTATGATGTCGGATAGTATTTTGGCCGTCAATAAATTTTACGGAGCTGTCCCGATGGCGAACGTTTTAATTATGCTCACCTATGCGATGGCGCAATATTTTATCGTGTTTGGCATCAAAAAAGCATCATAGATTTTATCTATAGTGAATAGTTATAAATCTATTAATCAGATGGTTTTTACAAGCGAATTAAACAATAAATTAAACCAAGGAAGTGCAGTCAATTTCTAAAAATAAATATATAAAATTCTGTAACAAATCCTATAAAATGTGTACTAACATAGCAACTAAAACTGACTAATCGATTTGGACAAAGAACTAGAACATAGTTTTGTTGAACAGCTTGAAGAGCACCAAAATATTGTGCATAAAGTCTGCCGATTGTACACCAACAATCAGGAAGCGCACAATGATTTATTTCAGGAAATCACCATCCAGTTATGGAAGGCGTTTCCAAAATTCAGGGGCGATTCAAAGTTCAGTACGTGGATGTATCGCGTCGGATTGAACACAGCCATCACGCTGTATCGCAAATCCAAAAGACGCATCAACACATCCGATATTGAACCTGTTCAGTTTATGATCAAGGCAGAGCCTTATGACGACACTGAAGAGCAACAGCTAAAACTATTATACCAGGCAGTACACCAGCTCAATGACATTGAAAAAGCATTGGTGTTCTTGTATCTGGAAGACAAAGATTACAGAGAGATTAGTGAAACCCTAGGGATTAGCGAGGTGAATGCACGTGTGAAGATGAACAGGGTCAAGACAAAATTAAAGACAATATTAAATCCGTAAGATTATGGATGAATTAGAATTATTAAAGAAAGACTGGCAGAAGGACAACGCGAACTTCCCCAAATTATCTTATGATGATATTTATAAGATGATTCTCAAGAAGTCCTCCTCCATCGTGAAGTGGATCTTCATCATCAGTATCCTAGAGTTCGTTTTTTGGACTGTGATAGCCTTTGCGTTTAAAGATAGTAAGAGCATCAAAGAGTTTGATAGTTTTCACGCCGATTATCTCATCATTCCCTTAACCGTTTTGGGGTATTTGGTTTTAGGGTATTTCTTCTACCTTTTCTTCAGAAATTACAAGCGTATTTCAGTGACGGACAACGCCAAAAACCTAATGGAAAACATCCTAAACACCAGAAGAACCGTCAGACACTACGTGGCCTTCAATTTGGTGTATTTGGTCATTGCTACAGGTGTGGCGCTGTTTGTTCAGTTTGATCAAAACCCTGATCTTATCACAATGTCGCACAAAGCCGCAGCAGATGGCAACTTATTCGTGTTTTACGCCAAGTTCATCCTGATTACCGCTGTGTTTTTGGTGGGCGCCATAGCCATTTTATTGTTCTTTTACTGGCTCATCTACGGAATCCTTCTGAAAAGACTCAATAGAAACTATAAAGAGTTGAAAAAGTTAGAAGTCTGAAACTAGAAGTTGGAAGTTAAATACTGCCTACTGAACACTGCCCACTGAACACTATACATCAGTCTTCCACTGACGCATCTTGTTAAGTTCTTCCTGTGCGGCCAATTCTTCCTGTGAGATGACTTTCAAAAAGCTAGGATGTTGCTCGATGGCATATTCAATCTTTTCGACTATTTGGTCGATACTTTCGTTGTCATAATCAATCACCAATGGTTCTTTGATTTCCATAGATTGAAGGATGTTTTTCTTCTTCACACGCAGACCTTTTTTGTCAAACGAGCGTCTAAAACCATCAATCACGATAGGGACAACAATCGGTTTGTATTTCTTGATAATGTGTGCTGTACCTTTTCGAATCGGTTTAAAAGGCGTGGTCGTGCCCTGCGGAAAGGTAATCACCCAACCATCATCAAGCGCTTTGCCTATCATACTGATGTCGCTCATCTTCACTTGTCTGTTCACGTCTTTACCTTCAGATCGCCACGTACGTTCAATACTGATACTGCCTACATAGGCCAAGATTTTCGGTAGCAGACCGGCTTTCATCGTCTCTTTGGCAGCCACATAGTACAGATTCAACTTGGGGTTCCATAGATATCCGATGTTTTTGATAGTATCATCCCGATTGCTCAAACTGGCATTAAACACGTGGAACATCGCCACCACATCAGCAAAATACGTTTGGTGATTGGAAATAAAAAGCACATTGTTGTCCGGAAGGTTTCTGATGATTTCCGAGCCATCAATCTGCAATTCGTTAAACCCTCTATATCTTCGGTGCGTTAGGGCTCCAAGAATCCTGATGAGCCATTTTTTAACAAAAAGTATATGTCCGAAAGGGTTTCGTTTGAATAATCCCATTAATTTATCTTTAATCGAACTGCAAATTTAAGAAAATATCAAAGTGAGAGTACCATTTTTAATAAGTCTTTTAACTCACTTAACATCATTGCGGTAGCACCCCACACCACGTGACCGTTCAATATAAATGCAGGCACTTCGAGTTCCACATCGAGCGAGGTCATCACTTTTACGGTGCTCACCACCCCATCGTCTAGCAGGTCCGTCAGCAGCACTTCTATCAAATCTTCCACCTCCTCGTCTTGTTTGATAAAACGGGGTGTTGTGTGCGTTATCCCCAAGAAAGGATGCACGGTAAAGTTGCTGGGCGGTATGTACAGTTCGGTCAGTTCTTTGAGCACCACAATGTCTGCCACAGGCACGCCCACCTCTTCCCACGTTTCGCGTAGGGCTGCGTGCATCAAGGTTTCGTCGGCTTCCTCTCGCCTACCGCCCGGGAATCCCACTTGGGCAGAGTGCACGCCCTTGTAGGTCTTCCTTAAAATCAATATCAATTTTGTAACTTGTGTCTCGTCTGGGTAAAACAGTGCCGTGACGGCCGCTCGTTTGCTGCGCTTCATCACCTCGCGCTGCTGCGCTATCAGTTCCTCTCTAAAGGGAGGCGACATTTTAAACTGCGATGCTTGTCCCGGCAGCGGAATTTGCCCTATTTTTGATACCGATGTTACAAATGCTTCAAAATTCATTGTTATGAGACTCCTTATATTGTGTTGCTTCTGTGTGATGCTTTTCAATTGTGAAGATAAAAAATCCAAACAAAAAAACACGCCCATCGCCATAGATTCCACCGAAACAAAAATAGAGGTGCCCAAGGATACCGTGCAGGAACCCGAACGTGAATTTCCGTACCTGACGGATGAGAACGCTCTGCTGTTTTTTCAGGAATATGACAAGAAGCATAAGGAAGATAAGGTGCGCATCACCACCGATTTTGGCACCATCGACATACAGCTCTACCCAGAGACGCTGTACCATCGCTCTAATTTTATCTTCTTGACGAAACAACACTACTTCGACAACACCCAGTTTTACCGTGTGGTGAAAAATTTTGTGATACAAGGTGGCAGCAGCGACGAGATGGAGCTGTACGACAAGCGCAACAAGATTGGTAAATACCTATTGCCGCCCGACACCAAAAAAGGCTTTAGGCACACCCGCGGCACGGTGAGTATGCCCAGTAGCGAGATTGAGAATGCCTACAAGATGGCGTCGCCCTATCAGTTCTTCATAGTCCAAAACCCCAATGGCGCGCCCCACCTCGACGGTGATTACACCGCCTTTGGCAAGGTCATAGCAGGTATGGATGTGGTAGACGAAATTGCCAACCAGCCCACCGACGATGCCGAGTGGCCGTTGCACAATATTTATATTAGGAAGGTGGAAATTATAAAGTAGTTTTTAGTGTTTGGTGTTTCGTGTATGGGTGCTTATTGGTAAGCGGCGGCTTTTGAAAGGTTGACGTTACCTATTGACAAATTGGAGTTACCTTCTGACAAGTTGAAAGTGCCTTTTGACAAGTAGGAGTTGCCTTTTGAAAGGTTGACGGAGGCTTTTGACGAGTTGGAGTTGCCTTCTGACAAGTTGGTGGTGCCTTTTGACAAGTTGGAGTGACCTTCTGACAAGTTGGAGTGACCTTTTGACAAGTTGGAGTGACCTTTTGACAAGTTGGAGTGACCTTTTGAAAGGTTGACGGAGGCTTTTGAAGGTTTTGTGGTCTTAACTCAATTTGACCGATAGGCTGTGATTGTGGTTACGCGTTGACAGGTGCGGTTTTTTTTACCAAATTACTTCGCAAGCTAAATAATTCCAAATCAGTATTCTTACTTTTACATTTCCGATTGTTGGTGTTACAGAATATTGATAAATTCCGTCTTGAACTATATTCCAATTCTCAATTGGAATTCCGTCTTGAGTTAGGTACATATTCTGCATTGCTCGACTTCCGATTTCTGGTGCTTTCTGGAATTCCGCTACTGCAAAGAATGAATTTAATTCGTCCTCTGATAATGTGTCGATAGGAACAAAAGCTATGTGTTCAGGTTTTTCCCATTGTCGGTCGCTATTCTCAAACTTTACGTGTCCATAAGCTAATTTTAATATCACATTTTCAATTCTTTCAGGTTCGATTCTAAAATACGATTTTCCATTTTCATTAACAAAAGCATCGTCTAATCTAGCTTTTAGTTTTGTTTTCCGTTTTAAAGTTTTTACGATACTTTGTCGAGAAAGCATTTCCAAATCTGTTGTGCCAGAAATTAGGCATTCAATCAAACACGCAAAGTATTCCTCGTCTAATGAAAATCCATTATTGCATTCCCAACAACTGGGTACGACTGGAAGATTTTCAGGATATGGTTTTTCGAGAAGAATTTTAGACGGAACGTGGTCTCTCGTGTCTGGATATTTTCCACAATAAGCACATTGAGTGTCTAATCTACTGTCACTAAATGTTTTTATTTGTCTCAATTTTGATTGGATTTCGGATTAAAGGTTTGTGGCACGGATTCGGAAATCTGCGCCATCGGGTATTATGGATTTAAAGTTTAGGCACGGATTCCGAAATGCGCGCCATCGGGTTAATTATAGACGGTGTTATATGCATTTTCATTTTTTAGGATAGCCTACTAAAATACAACGACCATTTTCGTGTCTAGAATTTTCGATCGCTAATCCAAAAACTTCTGGAGACCTTTGAAAGGAGCCCAATCCCTTTATAGTAAATCCTTTAGATATCAAATAATCTTTAATTTCAGTCGCAAAATTAAGGGCTTCTGTGTTACCTGATACATAAGAAACTGAAATATTTTCATTATTGTCTGGAAACATTTTGTCTGTTTCAGCCTTAAGTCGAGGTGTTAATTTTCTTTGAGGTTCACCAACATTTACAACCCCAGCTGTAATTCCTCCAATTTGATTATGAGAAACAACGTTAATTGTTGTTGACTTATTATCTAAAAGTTTTTTATTGAGGTTTGAAGCCACCCAATTTTCGTGATTTAATTTCCAATTAATTAATGTACTTTCAGAGTAATCAATACCATTGTTTTTATCAATTAAAACAGAACAATTGGAACATAGAAAAATTCCGTTTTTTATTCCACTTCTTTCTTCAGGAGTCATTTCGCTATTATATCTTGGTCCACCAGGTGCAGCAGAGCAAATATGAGATGCAACCCCATTGAACTCAACTTTTTCCGGGTCAGTTTTAGAAGGTGCAATAGTCAAACATTTACAATCTGGATTTGAACAAATAAATGCTGCTCTTTGCTTCAATATTGATATAATATTTGAACTAAAGTTGTCTCTATTGCCTGTTTTCATAGTATTGCTTATAACGTTTGTTTATATGAGCTGTGGCGTGTATCGACACAGACCTTCTATGATAAAAAACTAGCTTCAAAAAATCCTAAAGATTTTTTAAATGAGGATTAATCAAGTCCTAGCTTATATACGGTGTTAGCAAATGTTATTTTCTTACAATTTTAATTGTACGTTTATTCTCTTGTGCTTCTACCGATAAAAAATAAATTCCTGCTTCATCAGGCATTTTAATAATAGCCTCTGTAAGCACATCAAATGTTTGACAAAATAATTGTTGCCCTTGAATATTAGACAGGATCAATTGAGCTCGCTGTAAAACTTTTTCAGATTTTATTTTTAGTTCACTATATGTCGGATTAGGATAGGCTATAATGTTTGAATCCCAATTGAATTGATCAATTCCTAATGGATTTGAATTCAATTTTAGAATGAAAGCATCCCTATAGCCCGAAGAAGTTAGCACACTCATTTCAGAACCAAAGTCAAAATCAACTATTGTACTAAAGCTCCCTGTGCAATAAATATTACCGTTTGAATCAGCAATAATCCTTGCTGGAGAATCTTCCAAAGAACCTCCAACAGAATTTACCCAGATCCCATTACCCAAGGCATCCATTTTCTGTATAAATATATCACTAGCACCTTGCGAAGTTAGAGTGCCGTTTTCTGACTCTGGGATAAAATTTACTGTACCACTGAAAGTTCCTGCAAGATAAAAATCTCCACCAATATCAGTGGTTATCGCAGTACCCCAGTCGATACCTAATGTACCGCCAAATGATTTTGCCCATAAGAACGATCCTGAAGTGTCGAGTTTTTGAACAAATATATCTGGATAGCCTGAAGCCGACAATACACTGATTCCATCTCCAGGATCAAAGTCTACTGCATAACGGAAATAGCCAGTGGTATATATATTTCCAAATTCATCAACTGCTATTGCACGTCCCGAATCTTCATCGTTGCCTCCAAATGATTTAGCCCAAAGAAAGTTACCAAACGAATCCATTTTATGAATAAAAACATCAGGCATATAGGTGGGTGTAGTCAATAAAAAACTATCCTCCCCTGGATCAAAATCCGCAGTATCTTGGAAACTCCCAATAGTATATACATTTCCCATAATGTCAATATCCATATCCCAAATTCTCCCACCAAAGGATTTAGCCCAAAGAAAATTCCCCAAAGTATTTAACTTTAGTACAAATGCAGGTTGTTCTCCAGCGACTAATATACCATCAGCTCCACCTGAATTAAAATTAACAGTTCCAGAGAAACTACCAGCAATGTATATATTCTCTAACTGATCTAATGCGATTGACAAACCAACATCATACGTTGCATCACCAAAGGATTTGGCCCATATGAAATTACCTAAAGTGTCCAATTTAAGTATAAAAATATCGTTGCTACCAGCAGAGGTGAAATTCCCATTTTCGCCAGAAGGATTAAAATTTACCGTATTGCGAAAATATCCCGTGGCATAAACATTTCCTGAACCATCAACAGTAACCGAGGTACCAATATCATTTAACGACGAGCCATAAGATTTTGCCCAAAGAAAATTTCCTGATGGATCCATTTTTTGAATATAAATGTCACTTTCTCCTACGGAAGTGAGATTGAAAACCATTTCACTACTATCAAAGTCTACGGTTTCTTCAAAAGTACCAATTGTGTAAATATTTCCGGAAGCGTCTACGGCAATTGAATGGCTCGTATCATTTTCACTTGCTCCAAAACCTCTAGCCCATTCAAAGGTTTGAGCATCGATGACATCAATGTACAAGATAAACGTAAAAAAAATAAGTAATGTAGTTCGCATTGTCCTGGTAATAATATCTTAATAATTGCTAACTTGTTATATCTGAACTAAAATAGTGTTTTTTACCTCTCATTTGCGGAATATCTATACTTTTTATGGTTGTTTATTGATATCTTACCCCTCGGCTTGCAGCATAAGCCATCTTCGAAACAACATCTATATTTTTTCTCGATAATGCTTGGGAAGACAGTTTAGCACGACAGATCGCATCGTTATAGCTTCTCGCAATGATAAAGAGATTAGCTACGCTGAATCTAAAGGTTTGTCTTCGTCGCCAGCTTCGCTACATACCCTCAAGAAAGCAGTGCTTTCTTTTCGAGTAACCTCGCAATGACAAAAAAAGATCTCCACTTTCGTGGGGATAAAAAAAATCCCCGCAAAAAGCAGGGATTTTTTTTATTTAATAAGGAGAGCGATTATTTCAATTTTCTGAAGACCAGGTGGCTTACGGAACGGTACTCTGGGCTTGTGGCACCGAACATGGCTTTTACTGTTTTTTTGGCTAGTTCGCCTCTATCGCAGAATCCGCCAGCGTCGTTAAAGAAATGGTTGCGCGCCGTACGGGCTGCTTTGCTTGCCGCTTCTGTGTCTCTCACGTCTTGATTATTGCTGTAAAGCGTATTGCTAAATATCTTTAATTCTGCAGGCATCAGTTCGGGTGTATTGGAGCCATAGCCTTCAAAAGATAGACCTACCATGAGCAAATTCTCGAAACTCTGTGCCTGATTAGGATAAGAGGTATGCGCATTACTGATGTGTTTTTTGCCTTCGACCTTTTTGCCACGACGCTTGCCACGAAGCTCATCGCGCCAGTGGTTTGCGTTTTCAATAATATCTACCGGTGCACCACAGGCTGCCAACTGGCTCAAAAACCTGGTGGCAATTTTTTGCGCCAGCTTAAAATTCATTCTTCTTGTACCTACAGCTGCATTTTCTGCTTGCTCTTTTTCCTTTACGGCATCGAAGAGCACTTGTGCCTGATCTGAAGCCGTGGTGAGTTCGGGTATTGTAATGGGTTCGTACACTGGTTCAAAAGCTGGTGTGAAATGTGTAGCCGTTGCGATGAAGGTACGCATGGCTGCGATGGTGGGCACAAAACCCGTTTCATAAAACGCACGTATCTTTTTAGTTGCTTTCTTAATAACACCCTTTGGCTTTTGCTCTGAAGCTTCGGTGCTGGTGGTTTCTTCTTTAGGCTGGTCGGCCTGTTTCTCTTCCATTACCTCTTGGGCAAGGGCATTAGTGTTTTCAATTTTTTTAGCAAGTTCTGTAAACTCACCATTCACTTCAGTTTGTTGATTTGGAGTTTTGGTTTTAGATTTCATAAGTAATTAAATTTAGGTTTTGTTATTTTTTAAATCGGTTGTTCGTCTCCAATTTTTTCCAAAGATATATGGAATTACCTTACGTTGTACATCGATATTTTTTGCATTATGTCGATAATATCAAAATTATATCGTTAAAGTGCTGTAAATAATCGACGTATAACCCACGTCAGGATTAAGAAATCTACGTTTTTAACACAATTGTTTGAAATGAAGAAAAATCGTTGAAATACATAAAATTTTAACATTTAAGCCTTGTGTAAACCAATTAAAAAGTGTTAAAATTCAATAACGTGATGAAAAATTGGGTTTGAAAAATCGCGAAAAACGCGAGGTGAGGGTGTAGTTACTAAAAATATATCAAAATAAGCTTTGTTTTAAGGTGATAGTTTTCTCATTTTTAAAAAAGACACTATTGACAAAACACGAAGGAAGTTGAAGTATGAATATTATTAATTAGAACCCTAAATATACCAACGCCGGATCCATTTCATCTTGCCTTTTTTCTAATCTTTAAACGTATTGTTTTTTAGGCTTGCGTGTAAACAGTTTTGCTAATCTATCTGTATCAATATGTCTATAGAATGGAATAATGTATAGAATCAGCGCTCCCGTCATGGTAATAAAGAATGTTGGCAATCCATGTACAAACCAAATACAGAAATGAAAAAATACGCCAAGATACAGGAATATCTTTCGTTTTTTCTCATCCATCACAAATGCCAATGCTAATGCGAATTCCAATAGCAGAACAGAATATGTAAGCAGCGACACGACATAAAAGTTAGACATAAGAGGCAAGAACACAGATTTAAAATTTTCATTAAGACCAAAAATATTGTCTTCAAACCAATAGTAAAGTACTGTACCGTTGGTCCATTCATCTACCGCCAATTTGCCAATGGCGGCCTGCAAATAAAGGATGAACATCTGAATACGTGCCACAATATAAAATGAATTAACTACAAACCTCACATGTGGATTTTTGATTTGTTGATCAGAGACAGACCAATGCCACTTTCTTCCATCGGTAAGCCCAATAGGTATAAACAGCAACGTCATAATAGCTATTAACTGGTCACCTCCCTCGACTGCTGGACTCAACAACAAAAAGCTTGAGGCTACCCACCAATGGAGTATAACAGTATACCTAGGATAAATACCTATTAATACAAGGACAAGTATCACAATGGCAATGAGCTTTGCCAAAATCATGTGTTCGCCCAATATAATAAATAGATTAATCTCTTTAAAGATTGAAGTATATACCATATCATAAGAAGTAGCACCGTCAGTTTCGGGAAAGAGAACATTGTTAGGATTGATCAAAAACGTAAGGAGAGTACTCAATGCAAAAAATGAACGCGCAAAGCCGTAAACATTAGTATGGCTATTATAGGCACTAAACTTTGTAAGTGATTTGATAAGATCATTAATCATCGTTCTTGCAATTCATTTGAATTAATAAATATTTTTTATTGTTTTTATATCTAGGATTAGCACTCCAAGCCCAAGGCACAGGCTCATACATTTCTACCAGAAATTGACCACAAAGCACCGGCTCTTTAAATTTATTATTCAGGTTATAATAACCGTCAATGCTTTCAAGGGCCTTTACATTACCCTCTTTAGTAGTAAACCACAAAGAATCCTTTGATATGACAGGCCCCAGTGCATTAAAAGCTTCATTGAGAATCTCTCTATTCTTTCTTCGAAAACCAAACCAGTTTGGTGACGAAAAATTAGGATGTGTAACTTTTATAAGCTCATCCTGTTCAATCGCATAAAGTTCTAACCTACTATATCTAGGGTTTTTTGTGAAAAAACTCCATCCTTGAGGAGATAAGTTGAAAATCTCTTTTGTATAAACTTTAGAAAGTCTAACTGGAGAATATTGAAAATGAGAAATTAAAACCAGATAAAAAAATACTGACCACAATGCTGTGGTCAGTATAAAGGTTATAAGCAATTTGTATCTATTACTCATAAAGATTTACACTAATTTCATTAATTAACATTTCTCTTTGCAACAATCTATCTCTGTCGGCATCAGAACTGATTCTACTGAAACAATCATCTCCAACTCCGAAGAAACATAATACAACAACATTTACTCCAATAGCAACATTTACAGCAGCAGCAGCGTTTACAATCACACCATAATTCCACACAATCAATGTTAGGCAAATTACCGGAGCAGCACCCAAAGTAGTGATAGCTTCCTCGTTGGTCATCACTCCGCTATCATTCTCATCATCAGCAGTCAAAATTTCTTCTAATTTATCTTCGTCAAAAGCTCCATTTTCATCAAGAACATCTTCTCTATTGATCATTCTTAATCTCTCTTCGGCTTTGACAAAATATTCACCATAATCTTCAGAGGCTTTCAATTCATCATAATATACATTACTGAAGGAAATGATCTGCTCTGAAATAAGTTCATTATCACCGCTTTTCATGACTTGAATAAAACGGGCAAATTCTTCAGGCTTATTATTTACCAAATTGGCAAATATTTTTTCTTTGAATTCTTCCAAAGTTTGAATTTCTTCTTCAGTCAAAAATGCCATAATATAATCTACATATTCATGGTCTATAGAAGGTATTAGCCTTGCAACTTCTCCTGTACCAAAAAATAGACCTTCGAAAATTTGCTTGTCAGAATAAGATCCAACTCTATTGGCAAATTCTGAATCTGTTTTAAAATTTGAAGTTTCCGGCTGAACAAAAGCCACGTCTTTAGAGCATGCAGATACCATCAGCAATCCCAAGGCTGCTGATACCAAAATAATTGAACGAATTTTACTTTTTAGGTTTTTCATTTTTAAAAAATTTAAGGTGTAACATTATTTCTACTATTGGTATTATTAATATTGATAATATAGTGAGTGACAAAAAAGAATACTTATATGATGCAAGGTCACTTTCCAAAAAGCTGTAAAAGGCCACCTCCAAAATTATAAAGAGAATAGCGACAGCAATAAAAAGCCTTTTTGCCAGATTATTTGCGTAATTCCATGTTTCATCACTTTGCATGGATCTCGGACTCTTATAACCAAAAGAACTTCTAGATTTTGGTGTAAATAAAAAACCTATTATAGCCAAAATGATTATTATTAACGTTGCTATGATGTTTTTTATAATATAATCCATTCAAAAAACTTAATTATTGCAAAGTAAACACTTGCTAATTTTCGATTATTCTCAAAGTTACCTTCAAAAAAAAACATATCATTACGGTAATCCTCAATTTGATAATTTTTTTTTATGATTGATTTCAGATTTATTTAGTAAGATTTTTACGGTAATCCGTATTTGAGCCATATTCATGCAAAATATACCCAAAGCTTGATGAGTTAAAAAATTATAAAAGAAGATAAATGCGGGGGTGTTTTTGGTAAAAAACTTTAAATTGTACTACTATTTTCTTCCTTACTTAACTTTGTAGAAGACAACAAATCGTGCAGCCCAATTTCATAACCAAATAGATAGGAAACACCATCAAATGGAATGATTCGTAAGATAGACCTCATCACAATTCGAAAGAAACTTGGCTTGGTGCCATCTCTCAACACGACCTTGGTTTTGGTGAGCTTTTTTCCCAATGTCTGCCCCGATAGGGCTTCAAACAACAAGTAGTATACAAACATAATGGCATAAAAGACTACACCTTCCATTCGGTACAAATCAAACAAGGTCATCCATACCATATAGCATATCAAAATCACCAATAAATCTACAAGATAGTTGGCCAAGCGTACCGATTTATCAATGTCCTTCATGGTTGCTGTGTAGTTGTACAAGAGTTACTAAAATAGCAAATTATTTCTGCGCTTGTACATCATCAGCACGTATTTACCGCATTCGCGTTAAAACCTTTGTATGACATTGCGTAACTTGAGGTTGATTAACCTTACAATACACACATATATTATGGATCATTCAAACCAAAACCATCAAGGAAGTTACAGAACATTTTTTACCATGCTCGGCTGTTCGTTCGTGGCAATGTACATTACTATGTATCTCAACACCTATAGCATTGATCATGTATATTTCAGTCTTACTCGTTTTTATATGACCTGTCTTGGCATCTCTACAATGGCTGTCATTATGTGGTTTTTTATGCGAAAAATGTATCAGGATAAAAAGAAGAATATGATCATTCTTTTAGGCAGCCTCATATTGTGTGTTGGAGCTTTTGCCCTAGTACGTATGCAAAAACCCATTATAGGTGATGTATTGTGGATGAAAGCGATGATCCCGCACCACTCCATCGCCATTCTTACCAGTGAGCGTGCTGACATACAAGACCCTGAAGTGAAGGAATTGGCAGAAAGTATCATTGAAGCCCAACGTAAAGAGATCGAAGAAATGAAAGCGATGATCAAACGATTGAAAAATGAGAAGTGAAAGCCCAACTACCACTCTATAGAAATTATAAAATAATTAAGAATTTTCCATTCTGAAAATAATATCTTGAGGCTCTTAACTCAATTAACAGAAACCAATGACAAAAACAAATTATTCGTTACAGCTGAAAGCCCTTGCGCTATGTGGTTTGATAGCCTTTACCAACTGTAAAGAAAAGACCAAACAAAAAGAAGACACAGCGATGACGTATGACAATGTATTATTGCAGGAATGGACAGGTCCTTACCAAGGAGTGCCTGCCTTTGACAAAATGAAGGTCGAAGACATTAAGGAAGCAGTTGAAAAAGGGATGGAATTGAGCCTTGCCGAGATTGACGAGATTGCCAACAATCCTGATGAGCCTACCTTTGAGAACACCATTGTTGCGATGGAAAGTTCTGGCAAAGAACTGGATCGCGTGTTTACGTACTATGGCATTATGAGTAGCAATGTCTCTACGCCAGAGTTTAGGGATATTCAGGCGGAGTTGGCTCCGAAGCTTTCTGAATACAGCTCTAAAATTTCGCAGAATGAAAAGTTGTTTCAGCGTATCAAGACGGTTTATGATGCTTCACAAAGCAAACCTTTAGAAGCAGACCAGCAGCGTGTGCTCGACTTAACTTACAAACGTTTTGAAATGGATGGCGCCAACCTTGATGCCGAAAAGAAAAAGCGCTATGCTGACATCAATAAAGAATTGTCAACACTTTACACCAAATTTTCTAACAACGTATTGCACGACGAAGAGAACTATGTGACATATTTGACCAAAGACCAGTTAGGCGGATTGTCTGAAGGGTTTATTAAATCGGCAGCGAAGATTGCTACTGATAAAGGTCAGGACGGCAAGTACGCTATTACAAACACACGCTCTTCAATGGACCCATTCCTCACCTACTCTACAGAGCGCGAACTTCGCAAGCAGGTTTGGAACAATTACTATTCTCGTGGTGATAACGGTGATGAATATGACAACAATCAAATAGTGGCAGACATTCTAAAATTGCGTAGAGAGCGCGTGGAATTGTTGGGCTATGAGAATTATGCCGATTGGCGTTTGCAAGACCGTATGGCAAAAACACCAGAAAATGCTATGGATTTGATGATGGCTGTTTGGCCAGCTTCCATAGCTCGTGTTAAGGAAGAAGTGAAAGATATGCAAGCGGTGGCTGATGCCAATGGTGACAACATTACCATCGAACCTTGGGATTACAGATATTATGCTGAAAAAGTAAGACAGAAAAAATACGATTTGGACAGCGAGGAAGTGAAACAATACTTACAGTTGGATAAATTGACCGAGGCGATGTTCTTCACGGCTGGTGAATTGTTCAATTATAAATTCACACCAGTACCAGAAGGGTCTGTGCCTGTCTTTAATGAAGATGTGAAAGTTTGGGAAGTTACCGATAAAGATTCTGGCAAACACATCGGGCTTTGGTATTTGGATCCTTATGCTCGCGAAGGAAAACGTTCAGGCGCTTGGGCAACGACTTATAGAAGTTCAGATTCTTTTGAAGGTGAGAAAAATGTCTTGGCTTCAAATAATTCCAACTTTGTAAAACCTGCACCAGGCGAAGCGGTTTTGGTTTCTTGGGATGATGCCACAACTTTCTTTCACGAATTTGGACACGCTTTGCATTTCTTTTCTGCGGATGTTAAATATCCTACCTTAAATGGTGGCGTTAGAGATTATACTGAATTTCAATCGCAATTGTTAGAACGTTGGTTATCGACCGATAAAGTCATCAACCAGTTTTTGGTACACTACAAAACAGGTGAACCGATTCCAGCATCTTTGGTAGAGAAAATCAAAAAAGCATCAACCTTTAACCAAGGATTCTCCACTACCGAATATTTGGCATCCGCCATTATGGATATGAAATTTCATTTGGCAGACCCTGCAAATATAGATGTAGATAAATTTGAACGTGAAACCTTGACCGAACTTGGCATGCCAAAAGAATTGGTGATGCGTCACAGAACGCCACATTTCGGACACGTGTTTTCAGGTGAAGGATATGCCACAGCTTATTATGGTTATATGTGGGCAGATGTCTTGACGAGTGATGCTTCGGAAGCTTTTAGAGATGCACCAGGCGGATTTTATGATAAAGACGTTGCGGCGAAATTGGTCAAGTATCTCTTTGCACCAAGAAACTCAATGGACCCAGCGGAAGCCTATCGTTTGTTTAGAGGACGTGATGCCAAAATCGAAGCTTTGATGCGAGATAGAGGTTTTCCTGTGACAAAAGAATAATTATCATTGGCCGTTCGAGCGGAGTCGAGAACTTTTCATCTTGAGGTCTCGACTGCGCTCGACCAGACAGAATTCTAAAACCACGCCATTCGCGTGGTTTTTTTATGACCTATAAATACTCGGCAAACTGATTTTAAACTTCACAGCAATCAATCGAATGGTGATGACGACTGCACCTGCAATGACAAAAATAAGGTTGTTGTCAATAGGTAATTGTCTTAAGGCGAAATACACTACACCACCAGCAATACAAGCTGTGGCATAGATTTCTTTTCTGAAAATAACTGGTATTTCATTACAAAGAATATCCCTAATGACACCACCAAAGCAGGCAGTCATTGTACCCAAAGCAACACAAATAATGGGATGCAAACCTATCATTAAACCTTTCTCTACGCCTACCACTGTGTAAAGTCCGATACCAATGGTATCAAACAGAAACAAGGACATTCGTAGATAGTTGATTTTATTTTGAAAGATGATTGTGAAAATTGTGGCACCCACGATGACGTAGACGTACATCATATTCGTCATCCAAGCTACAGGCGTTTGGCCAATCAATACGTCCCTAACAGTTCCACCGCCTACCGAAGTCACAAAGGCAATAATCAGTACACCAAATACATCAAGTTTTTTGTTCATAGCAACCGATGCACCTGAAATGGCGAAGGCTGTAGTGGCGAGGATGTCTATGACTTGGAAAAACAAAGGGATTTGTGATTAGGGATTAGTTGTGAGTTGTGAGTTGTGAGTTGTGAGTTGTGAGTTGTGAGTTGTGAGTTGTGAGTACAAAATTATCAATTTTCATCATATCTAACTATTAATAGCTCACTGCTCATAGCTAAAAGCTCAAAGCTATTTCGTCACCGGTCACCTGTCTTGATTCTTGGTTCTTGGTTCTAAAGCGGTTCGCTGCTCACATACTTTGCGTATAGTAATTATAATCCTTTAAAACGGTATCAATAAACTGCATATCATTTTCATTCACCACTTTGATTTCCGTGACTTCAACAATTTTATCTCGCAATTTAATCAGCGTTGCATAATCTCTGGATGCTTTTGCTGTGTTGAAAGTTTCCTTAATAATTCGTGCATCATTATCTGATAATTTGATGACGTTAGGATATTTCGGTTGATAGGTATCTTCCAGTTCTTCCAAAATGGTATGACTGATATTTATATTGTTCTTTAAAGTGATCACAGAGGTTCCTGCAGTCATATCACCAAGGCGTTGGTTGCGCGGACTTGTAATAATTGCTATCAGTGCCACCACACCAGACATCATATTCAAATCGACAATCCTGAAAAACCATCTGATGACAAAATCTGCCAACGAGGCTTGATACCCATCAATCTTAACCACCTTGATTCTCAAAATACGCTTGCCAAGGGTTTGTCCGTCGAGCAAGGTTTCAAAAATAAGCGTGTAGAACACCACAGGTAAATAAAAGGTGACGTAAATGGCAATTTGCGACCACTGGTCCATATCCTCAATCATTCTATCAACCTCTAACAGATTGAAAGTGATTTGATAGGTCACAATGATGTATGCAATCTTAATGATCCAATCAATCACATACGCCAAAATACGCTCGCCCACACTTGCAGCCGTAAAACTAATGTTCACGTTTTGGGTAGTATTTATTTGTAACTCTGTCATTAATTGCTTTAATTTGAATCCCTATGAGAGAAGTCGCTTTTATCAAACAAAATAAAGAAAAATGGTTTCATTTTGAACAGGCAATTTTCGGAAAAAACCTTAAAAATCCTGATGAATTGGCATCCCTTTATATTCAATTGATAAACGACCTCGCCTACGCTCAAACATATTATCCCAAAAGTAAAACAATAATTTATTTAAACAACCTTGCGGCAAAGGCATTTCAAAAAATTTACAAAACGAAACGTGAGGACACCAATCGCTTTGTGCATTTCTGGAAGGTTGAAGTACCAATGATTGTTTATGAATATCGACGATACGTCCTCTACGCATTTATTATATTTGGAAGTTTTGTTGGTATTGGCGCTTTGTCGGCAGCTTTTGATGACACCTTTGTCCGTTTGATTTTGGGTGATCATTATGTGAATATGACCTTGGAAAACATTGAAAAAGGTGATCCTGTTGCCGTGTATAAAAGCGGTAGTAATTGGGGAAGTTTTATAGGCATTACGCTTAATAATCTCTATGTTGGCATCCGTACATTTATTCTTGGTGTTTTTGGCGGATTAGGTACAGGTCTGTCCTTATTATATAATGGTATAATGCTGGGTTCGTTTCAGTATTTCTTTCATAAAGAAGGTGTGCTTTGGGAAAGTGTTCGCGGTATTTGGATTCACGGAGCGATGGAGATTTTTGCCATTGTCATTGAAGGCGCAGCGGGATTGATGCTAGGCGCAAGTATTTTGTTTCCAAAAACCTATTCACGTTTGACATCCTTTAAAATGGGAATGAAAGATGGTGTCAAGATTTTGATCAGTACTTTTCCATTTACATTTTGTGCCGGATTTTTGGAAGGCTACGTCACCAGATATTCCAACGTGATGCCCAATTGGCTTTCGGTAGGCATTATTTTAATTACGTTGAGTATCATCTCCTATTATTATTTGATTTATCCATTCATCCTCAATAAAAAACTTAAAAAACAGTATGCAATTATATAAATCGAGAGGCTTTGGTGATTTTTTTCAAGATACGTTTGCCTTTCTAAAATTGAATGGAAAGCATTTCTTCAAGCATTACCTTACCATCAACGGCATCTTTTTGATCTTTCTGATGGTGATGATGTATTTCTTTACAAAGTTTTACACCGATGTTATTTTTGGTGGCTTGATGCAGGATAATCCGACTGTCATTGACGATTATATGAATGACAATGCAGGGCTGTTTATTATACTGTTCATCGTGTTTTTTATCATTGCGCTGATTGCTGGTGTGATATCTTATTCTTATGTACCTATTTACTTAAAGCTATATGCCAAAGAGCAAAACACTGCATTTGGCACGTCGGAATTGGTTTCTGAATACAAATCAAACATTGGTAAAATTTTCATTTTCTTGCTGTGCGCGCTGTTGCTAGCCATTCCTTTGGTCATCGCATTGGGTATTGGGATGTTTATTTTGGTGATCACCATTGTAGGAATGTTGTTAGTACCTGTACTTATTGGTGCATTCAGTCTTTTTTACAATATGTCCTTAATGGAGTATTTGGAGAAAAAACGAGGCATTTGGGATAGTTTTGGATACGCCTGGACACTTTTGACGTCAAAGTTTTGGCCAGCCGTTGGTAGTGTTGGTCTGTTTTTCTTGATGAGCTATATCGTTCAAGGAATTTTTTCAATGATTCCATATATTTTTGGAGTGGCTAGTTTGTTCACTACAATTGAAAGCGGCAACCCAGACCCAGAACAAATAGGCTATACGATGATGATTGTAATGTTGGCAATTTTCTTTTTAAGCTTTTTGGCTGGTGCCATTTTGGGTGTCATCGTCCAACTCAATCAAGGCATTATTTTCTATAGTTTGAAAGAGGAAAACGAAAACATCAACACTAAAAGCGTCATTGACCAAATAGGTTCTGGTGAATAAAAAACTCTGGATATATTGCCTTATTATTTGCCTTGGCGTTTCGGTCAATGGCTTTGCCGTATCAACTGTTTCGACTGAAATGGCACAGCAGCAAACCTTGATTGATTCCATTCCGTCTGATGATACTTCAATCGAGCCGCGTGAATACGATAATCTTAAGGATAAATATAAAGGTGATGAATTTGTTTACGAACGTAACGTTGAGAATGCTGGTTGGTGGACGCGTTTCAAACAATGGCTGAATGACCTGTTTCGAGATTTATTCAATCTGAATAGCGCTGGTCAGGCTTCAAGAGCTACGGATATTGCGTTGAAAATTGGCGGAGTCATCATCTTTTTATTGGTGATTTACTTCATCTTTAAAGCTGTGATGAATGATGAAGGTAAATGGATTTTTGGTAAATCGTCCGATAAAAGCATCATTCCTGTTACTGACGTTGAGACGAACATTCATAGTACTGATTTTAAGAAACTGACTGCTAATGCAGAAAAAGATGGCAATTATCGTTTGGCAATTCGATATTACTATCTATGGTTACTGAAAGGTTTGACAAATGCCGAAATCATAGAATACGATGTTGAAAAAACAAACAGCGACTATTACAACGAAATCGTTTCAAAACAAATAAAAGACGAGTTCTCATACACATCATATCTCTACAATTATATTTGGTATGGTGAATTTGATGTCAACGAACAGCAATTTGACAAGGCCAAGACTGCTTTTACCAAATTTTTAAAATCGATAAAGGCGTGAGCAAGACAGTAAAAATATATATTGGTTTGCTCGTAGTGCTTTTTGTTGGGCTCACCATCATTGAGTTTTCAAAGGAAACGCCTATCGATTGGTCACGAACTTATCAAGAAACAGATAAAATACCTTACGGAACTTTTGTTTTTTACGAAGAACTGCCAAATCTATTTCCTGATAGTGATATTGAAGACATCAAAGTGTCGCCTTACGAGTATTTTGATGACTATTATAATTGGCAGGACAGTACTTATTCCATTTCTGGCTCTTACGTTCATATCGATGAATATGCCGCCATTGATGATGTTTCGGCACAAGAACTTTTAGATTTTGCATCTTATGGTAATGATGTTTTCATCTCTACCTCTTATCCGCCTCAAAAGTTTTATGATTCGCTGGGTTTAGATACCGAACATCGCTACGACATCAAAGGCGAAGCGGAATTTGGCTTTACAAACTCAACTTTTAAGAATGATTCCATCACCATTGATAAAGGTTTGAGCAACATTTACTTCTCAAAATTAAATTCTTCCATTACAACTGTTTTGGGTTATCAAAAATTCGATTCTATTAAGCATATCAATTTTGTGAAAATCGATTATGGCTATGGCAGCGTGTATTTACACCTTCAACCGGTTGCTTTTACCAACTATCATCTATTGAAAAAAGACAATCAGAAGTATGCGGCTGCAGCGATGTCTTACTTGCCAGATGATGCCATTTACTATGATTACCATTCAAAAGTTGGTCAAGATTTGGGAAGCTCGCCTATGCGATTTGTGTTGAGCCAGCCAGCGTTAAGATCAGCTTGGTATTTGGCGCTATTGAGTCTTGTTCTGTTTATGATTTTTAATGCGAAGCGAAAACAACGTATCGTCAAGGTCATCAAACCATTGGAAAACACAACTGTTGCCTTCACAAAAACCATTGGCAATCTGTATTACGAAACCAAGGACCACAACAACCTTATCGATAAGAAAATTACGTACTTTTTGGAATACATCCGAAGAGTATATTATCTCGACACGCAACTCTTGGACGATAAATTTGTGAAGAATTTGAGTGTCAAATCTGGAAAAGATAAAGAACTTACCAAAAAATTGATAGACCTTATTGTATATTTAAAGGCAAAACCCAATTGTACAGAAAGCGACCTATTGAACCTGAATAAACGTATTGAAGATTTTTACAATAAATAATTATGGAAGATAACCAAAACGACAATTTAAACCCAACTCCCAACAATGAGAACGAACAAAATGAGTTCGAATCAGTCTTGAATCCGAATACTGTGCAGGAAGAAGGAGATACGGTCAACTTTAAAAATCGTATTGATTTAAGTGAATTGCAAAACGGCATAGCACTCATCAAAGATGAAATCAGTAAGGTCATAGTAGGCCAAAAAGGGATGGTAGATATGCTGATTGCCTCTATTTTGGCAAATGGGCATTCGCTGATTGAAGGTGTTCCTGGTGTGGCAAAAACTATTTCGGCAAAACTTTTGGCAAAGTCCTTGGACATTGGGTTCAGCCGTATTCAGTTCACTCCAGATTTGATGCCGAGTGATATCTTGGGAACATCGGTTTTTGATATGAAAACATCAGAGTTTGAGTTCAAACAAGGTCCTATCTTCTCTAATATGATTTTGATTGATGAGATCAACAGGGCACCTGCAAAAACACAGGCTGCGTTGTTTGAAGTTATGGAGGAACGCCAAATTACCATCGATGGTCACAAGTATGTGATGGATTTGCCTTTTATCGTTTTGGCAACACAAAATCCGGTTGAGCAAGAAGGAACGTATCGACTTCCTGAGGCACAATTGGACCGCTTCTTGTTCAAAATAGATATTGATTATCCTAATCTTGAAGAAGAAATTGAAATAATCAACAGAGAACAAAATTTAAAAGGTGAAGCGAAATTAGATAAAGTGACTTCGCATTTAACAAAGGAACAAATCAGTAAGTTTCAAGGTTTGGTAAACCAAATCATCATCGAATCGCATTTGGTGAAATACATTGCAGACATCATCGTGAATACTCGAAACAATCCGTTTTTGTATTTAGGTGCATCGCCAAGGGCATCGATTGCTATTTTAAGAGCGAGTAAGGCGTTTGCAGCTATGAATGGACGCGATTTCGTAACACCAGAAGATATCAAGCAAGCTGCCATTCCTGTGCTTCAACATCGTATTATCGTCACTCCAGAACGCGAAATGGAAGGTGTCAGCACAAAACAGATTATCAAACAGATTATTGAAGCTGTTGAAATACCTAGATAGTTGGCAGTGTTCAGTCGCAGTTTTCAGTAATCGTTAATTATCAATCGTTAATCGTTTATCTTGAAGTTATTCTCTAAAATAAAACCATTATACATTCAAAACCGCTTTTTCTATGCGTGCATTGTCATTATGATCTTGTTCGTTGTGAGTTTTGTATTTCCGAGATGGTTTCAAGTGGTGAGGATGTTACTCTTGGTGTTGGTGGCATTGACGATTTTAGATACGTTGATTCTGTTTTTTGCAAAACAGGGCGTCAAAGGTCATCGTATGTTGCCTGAAAAACTTTCAAACGGCGACCACAACCCTATCCGACTTCGTCTTGAAAATTTTTATACGTTTCCAGTGTATGTTCGTATTATCGATGAAATTCCACAGCAATTCCAAGTTCGTAATTTTAAGATTGACAGAAAACTAGACGCTTCAAGTGCGCTCGAACTGCAATATGAATTGCGACCTGTCGCGCGTGGCGAATATCATTTTGGGAAATTGAATATTTATGTCACTTCGGTTTTTGGTTTGATTGCACGTCGTTTTACTGCGGATGATAAGGCCATGGTACCAACCTACCCTAGCTTTATACAGTTACGAAAGTATGATTTGCTTGCCATCAGCAACAACCTTCATCAATATGGTATCAAAAAAATACGTCGTATTGGGCATACTATGGAATTTGAGCAAATAAAAGAGTATGTTCTAGGTGACGATTTGCGCACCATCAACTGGAAAGCAACTGCAAAGAAAAATGCTCTGATGGTCAATCAGTTTCAGGATGAAAAATCACAACCTGTTTATTCAGTGATCGATAAGGGACGTGTGATGAAAATGCCCTTTAACGGATTGATGTTGTTGGATTATGCCATCAATGCTGCTTTGGTTATTTCTAATGTCGCCCTAAAAAAACACGACAAAGCTGGTATTATAGCTTTCTCAAAAAAGCTTGAAAATATTGTAGTTGCAGAAAAACGAACCTCACAAATGAATCTGATTCTTGAGGCACTTTATAATGTAGAAACTGATTTTTTTGAAAGCGACTTCGGAAGATTGTACGCGGATATCAAACGAAACATTACGCAACGAGGTTTGATGTTGTTATACACCAATTTTGAAACTTTGGACGGCTTGCATCGCCAAATGCCGTATCTCAAAGGAATTGCAAAAAATCATTTGTTGGTGGTCATATTCTTTAAAAACACCGAACTGGAATCTATCATTGAGAATCCGGCAGAAACTGTCCAGCAAGCATATGATAAAGTGATTGCGGAAAAATTCGCTTTTGAAAAACGATTGATTGTCAACGAACTTCAAAAATATGGTATTCAATCCATTCTCACCACACCAGAAAATCTCACAATTGACACCATCAATAAATATCTTGAGATAAAAGCAAGAGGGTTGTTGTAGTGGTCAGTAAAAACAAAAAAAGAGATTCCGAATTTTTGAAATCTCTTAATTATTATTTTATGATATTAAAATAGAAGTTAGCATAATCTATTAAAAAAAAACTGCCTACTGCTACTGCCAACTATTTACTTGATTTAGACAGTTTCGCCAAGCCAAGCTTTCATCATCCAAACAGTTTTCTCTTGTTCGGTAATAAAATCACTCATCATTGAGTTGGTACCTTCATCATCGGCCTTATCTGATTTATCGAGAATGCTTCTTTCAATAATTAAAAGCTCTGTCAGCGATTCGACAATCAATTCCACTGCCTTCTCATCAACAGACACATTTTTACCGACAGGAACTTTTGCTGCTTTAGTATAATCATCAAAAGTATGTAAGGGAGTTTCGCCCAATGTCAAGATACGCTCTGCAATCTCATCTACTTTCAAATTGGCATCGGTGTAAAGTTCTTCAAATTTGATATGCAAATCAAAAAAGCGCTTTCCTTTGATATTCCAATGAATACCTCTCAAGTTTTGATAATAAACTTGGAAATTTGCCAAAAGCGTATTCAAATCTTTGGCAATTTCTTTTGTTTTTTTGGTATCTAAACCTATACTGTTTTTAGTCATATCTAGTGTTTTTTTGTGTTACCTCAAATTTACGACAGAATTAACAGTTAGAGTCATAGTTTTTATTAATCGTTTTTATATTTTTATAGCTTAAATTAATAACTAATGACCATAACGCAACTACACTACGTACTCGCTATTGCAGAACATAAAAATTTTACCAAAGCAGCTGAAAAGTGCTTTGTGACACAACCAACTTTAAGTACCCAAATTCAAAAGCTGGAAGAAGAGCTGGACGTTTTGATTTTTGATAGAGGAAAAAAACCGATCGAACTTACCGAAGTAGGCAAAAAGATTGTCCATCAAGCTCGAAACATTGTTAACGAGTCTGATAGAATTCAAGATATTGTCGACCAACAAAAAGGTTTTATTGGAGGTGAATTTAGATTAGGTATCATTCCTACTGTTATGCCAACTCTACTGCCAATGTTTCTAAAATCATTCATCAAAAAATATCCAAAAGTCAAGCTTAAAATCGAAGAGCTCACCACTGAAGAAATAATGCAACGTATCCACGAAGGGCATCTTGATGCTGGTATTGCGGCGACTCCATTAGAAAATGAACTTATTAAAGAGCGACCGCTTTATTACGAACCGTTTGTAGGTTATATCCCGACGGATCATCGATTGGCAGTGAAGAAAAAATTGGAAGTCAGCGATTTGGAAATTGAAGATATGCTCTTATTAGAAGATGGCCATTGTTTTAGAGATGGTGTTATCAACCTTTGTAAAGCTTTTAAAGACCAAAATGATGAACACTTTCAATTGGAAAGCGGCAGTATTGAAACACTCATAAAATTGTCAAATGAAGGACTTGGTATGACCTTGTTACCGTATTTGCATACGCTTGACCTCAACGACACTCTTAAAAGCAATCTTCATCATTTTAATGAACCATCACCAGCGCGTGAAGTCAGTCTAATTTATCATAAAAGTGAATTGAAAATTCACATCATTGAAGCATTACACAATTCCATTTCGGGCATTATTCGTGGGGCAATTGCTTTCTCCAATGTTCAAATAATCAGTCCGATACTCAAATAAAAAAGCGACTTATCGTCGCTTTTTTCTATGGTTTTAAATAAATTAAACACTGATTTAATTCTGGGTTCTGCTGTATCAAAGATTTGATAAATACTTTTAGCTCTTCAATTTCATAGGGCAACAACCGTTGAATCGCCTTTTGTACCTCTCTGCAGAACAAAGTAGCATCAAAGCTTACTTTTTTAAGTACAGTCTTTGTGTACTCAAACATCGCTCTTGCCATTCGTTTTTTAGGTTTAGGGGTTAGAATAAGTAGATTTTTTTATAAGCAGTATTTTTTAAATTCAGTTTAAATGTACTAAAAAAAATCATATCTCTATTTTATTAAGGTAAACTTTAACATTATCTAAATCGTTTTCGTAAACCTCTATAAGCATTCAATTCATACTCAAATTTTGAACCGATGCTTTAAAAACGATTGTCGCCATCCAATAGATTACCCAAGCCACCTAATATACTTCCTTCTCCTCTATCTTTACCTCCACCTTGAGGAGCAGCTGCCAACACACGTCCTGCAAGTCGGCTAAACGGTAAAGATTGAATATAAACCGAACCTGGTCCTTGAAGTTTGGCATAAAATAAGCCTTCACCTCCAAAAATAGAATTTTTGATACCTCCAATAAATTCAATATCGTAATCTACATCTTGTGTAAAACCCACCAAACAACCTGTATCGACCCTCAACGTTTCACCTGGCTTCAATTCTTTTCGAGCCATCGTACCTCCAGCGTGTACAAATGCCATTCCATTACCTTCCAATTTCTGCATAATAAACCCTTCTCCACCAAAAAGTCCTCGTCCCAGTTTCTTTGAAAATTCAATTCCAACGCTTACACCTTTTGCAGCGCATAAAAAAGCATCTTTTTGGCAGATGAATTTCCCTCTAAACTCTGTTAAATCAATCGGAATGATTTTACCGGGATAAGGCGATGCAAAAGACACATTTTTCTTTCCTGGCAAGGTGTTATAGAACGCTGTCATAAATAGACTTTCTCCTGTAAGAATACGTTTACCAGCTCCAAGTATGGAACCCAAAAAGCCTTTATTCTTTTCAGAACCATCGCCAAAAATGGTTTCCATTTTAATACCGTCATCCATCATCATAAAGCTTCCCGCTTCTGCTATGACGCCTTCTTGAGGGTCGAGTTCTATTTCTACGTATTGCATTTCTTCGCCGTAGATTCTGTAGTCAATTTCGTGTGCTGTCATACTATTTTACGTTTTAAGATTGATTGTTTCTATACTTATATGTTTGCTAAATTTACGATATGTTACAAAGGATTCAAAAATTCAAAGTTCAAAAGATTAAAATTCGAAATACCAAATCGTTAATCGTATATTGTAACAAAATCAAAAGACACTCGTCATACTTATAACTAATCAATCAAATTCGCTTTGGAAACAATCTTAACCATCAACAACCTCACAAAGAAATTTGGCTATCTCACGGCAGTCAAAGATTTAAGTTTTACCATCAATAAAGGAAACGTGTATGGCATCTTGGGACCTAACGGAAGTGGGAAGTCTACAACGCTTGGTATTGTTCTCAATGTTGTCAATAAAACCGCTGGTGATTTTAGCTGGTTTGACGGAAAGACCTCCACACACGACGCACTAAAAAAAGTGGGTGCCATTATTGAACGTCCAAATTTCTATCCGTATATGAGTGCTTACCAAAACCTAAAGTTGGTATGTAAAATTAAAGGGGTTGAATATTCCAAAATAGATGAAAAATTAGAGTTGGTAGGATTGTTGGAAAGAAAGGACAGTAAGTTCAGTACTTATTCCTTGGGAATGAAACAACGTCTCGCCATTGCTTCCGCTCTTTTGAATGACCCGGAAATATTGATTTTGGACGAACCAACCAATGGTTTGGATCCACAGGGAATTCATCAAATACGTTCGTTGATAAAATTGATTGCCAGCAATGGAACGACTATTTTATTGGCTTCACACTTATTGGATGAAGTTGAAAAAGTGTGCAGTCACGTAGTGGTACTTCGCAAAGGAGAAAAATTATATTCAGGTCGTGTGGATGAAATGACAAGCAGTCACGGCTTTTTTGAACTGAAAACCAATAAACACGATGAGTTAGTGTCATTTTTGGAATCTGATACCAAATTTAGCAAGCTCAAGGTCGAAGGAGAATTGATTACAGCGTTTCTAACTGAACCCATGGATGCTTCAACTTTTAATAAACTAATGTTTGAAAAAGGCATCACATTATCACACCTTGTAAAACGAAAAGAAAGCCTTGAAGAGCAATTTTTACAACTAACCGACAACAAATAACACCATCAAAACCAAACCAATGTTACGACTCATCAATCTAGAATTACAAAAGCTGCTGTTAAGTAGAGTAAACAAGGTACTGATTTTTATCTCCTTTATTTTACCGTTTACAGTGCTTATTCTATCATCTATAAAAATCAATTTCTTTGGATTTTTCACTTTAGAATTGGGCGAATTAGGTATCTTCAACTTTCCAATTATCTGGCACATCACCACGTTTTTTGCTTCCTATTTTAAACTGTTTTTCGCAATAGTGGTTGTAAGTATGATTGGTAATGAATATAGTAACAAAACCATCAAGCAAAATCTCATCGATGGGTTAAGCAAAAAAGAATTCATTCTTTCTAAATTCTATACCATTGTCTTTTTCTCGTTAGTATCAACTGTATTGATAGGCGTTGCCTCCTTTTTGATTGGCTTATATTATTCCAGCTATACCGAAGCGTCTATTATTGTTAGAGAAGTCGAATATTTATTGGCTTATTTTGTGAAACTTATAGGTTTCTTTAGTTTGTGTTTGTTCTTTGGAATGCTAGTGAAGCGTTCTGCTTTTGCATTAGCCTTTCTGTTTGTGCTTTACATAGTAGAATGGCTTGTTTTTTGGGGCTCGTATGAAGCATTTGAAAGCACAGATATGGCTTGGAAAGTCAAGAACTTTATGCCATTGGAATCAATGTACAAATTGATTGACCAACCTTTTCAGCGCATCATCATTACAAAATATCCCGATAAAATGGATTTAGCTTACGACTACGCCGTTCATTGGTATGAAATTGCGATAGTGTTAGGTTGGACTGCTTTATTTGTCTTTTTATCCTATCGATTATTAAAAGTGCGCGATTTATAATATATTTGATAGCTATTGCTATGCTATCAGATGAAAAAGATTTTTACCTTTTTACTTCTCGTATCGAGTTTTTACGCTCTTTCACAAAATCAGGCTGCTAATTGGTATTTTGGTTATGGAGCTGCCCTACAGTTTGATCTAGGAGCCAACACCCTTACCTCAATTAACGGCGGTGCTCTTTCAACAAATGAAGGTTGTGCCTCGATTTCTGATGTTTTTGGCAACCTTTTGTTTTACACCGATGGTTCATTTGTTTGGAACAGAAACAATAATATAATGACTAATGGTTCTGGACTTTTTGGAGACCCTTCCAGTACGCAGTCAGCTATCATCGTTCCTAAACCAAACGACCCTGATATTTACTATGTGTTTACCGTGGATAATGCCCTTAATGGTTCTAATTTTGGACTTAACTATTCAATAATCGATATGACTTTAAGTGGTGGATTGGGTAGTGTAACCAATAAGAACATCAATTTATTGGACAATTGTTCCGAAAAAATCAGTGCCGTATTAAAAGATTGTATCACTAAATCTATTTGGGTGCTGACTTATGCTTCACAAAATGGATCTACTACCAATTATAATTCTTTCTATGCTTATGAGGTATCGGATACGGGCGTAAACCCTGTACCTGTGGTGACTACTTTTAACAATATGACCACACAAGAAGCCAGAGGTTACCTCAAACTATCACCTGACGGAGAGAAGTTAGCCTGTGCCAATATGGGAAGTGGGATGTTTCTTTTTGATTTTGATGCAAACACTGGAATTGTAAGTAGCCAGCAACAACTCACTATTAACACAGCCAGCAATAGTGCATATGGTGTTGAGTTTTCACCCAATAGCCAATTTTTATATGTCAATTCTTCAAACGATCAACAAAGTGGAAGTCCTGCGGCCCATGCTTCAACCTTGAGTCAATTTGACCTCACTGCTCCAAATATTTCAGCATCAAGAATTACGATAGATCAACAACAACTTTATAGAGGAGGATTACAGCTAGGGCCAGATGGAAGGATTTACAGAGCTTTAAGTGCCACTTATGACATAGGATTGCCTTCTTTAGGAGTAATCAATAACCCCAATGAGCCAGGGTTAGCATGTGATTATCAGCATAACGCTGTAAATCTTTCTCCTAACAATTCTTCTCAGGGATTGCCACCTTTTATACAGTCCATATTTAATACACAAATAGACATTATTAGGAATAATGTGAACACAGTCAATCTACCTTTGTGTGAAGGCGAAAGTTATACATTAATGGCTGATGATATTCTGGGTGCAGATTATACTTGGACATTGGATGGAAATCCTCTCCCCGAAACTGACTTTGATTTGGTTATTACACAAAGTGGACATTATCAGGTTTATATAGATCAAAACAACGGGGATTGTGATATTGAAGGGCAAGCATTTGTAAGCTATTACCAAATACCTGTTGCAAATCAACCATCAAATATAGTTAATTGTGATACCACTACAACTTCCACATTTGATTTAACACTTCAGAATAGTAACATATTGGGTCCTCAAGACTTAACAAATTATGAAGTCCATTACTATAGAACACAGCAAGATGCCTTGGATGATATGAATGAAATAAACGGAACATTTACAAATGATTCAAATCCGCAGGAAATTTTTGCCAGAATTCATCATAGAAATAATTCTAATTGTTTTGATACCACTTCTTTTTTTATAGAAGTTAACATAACTCCGATAGTTTCTAATATTGATGATGTTACTGTATGTGATACTGACTTCAATGGCAACTTTAATGATGGATTTACAACCTTAAATCTATCAGACTATACAGAAGGCGTTTTAGGAAATCAAGATGACGCACTTTATACGGTAACATACCACAATTCTCAATTAGATGCAGATTCGGGTGACAACCCATTACCAAGTTCTTATACCAATCAAATGCCTTATGTTGAGGAAATCTTTGTACGAGTTGAGAACAACAGCAACACTGACTGTTACAGTACAGATTCTTTTATTTTGACGGTTAATGATTCACCAGAAGCTTTCGACACAACTGTGGTCCAGTGTGATGAGGATGGTATTCCTGAAGGATACACTGTTTTTAACATCAATCAAGCATTGGATGATATTACAGGAGGTACTGCAAATCGAGAAGTGACCTATTATTTGTCGATGACAGATGCTTTAGCCGGCGAAAATGAAATTAATGGAGATGCCTTTGAAAACTTCTTTAATCCTCAAGTGGTTTATGCAAAGGTTACAGACACCACATCTGGTTGCTCTAACTTTGCCGATATCACTTTAACCGTAAGCAATACCTTTGCTTATAATGCAACTCTAGAGCGTTGTGATGACGACGGAACTGAAGATGGTTTTTATAATTTCGATTTAACTGACGCTAATGACACCGTTATGGTAACACTACCATCAAATTTAAACATCAGTTACTATGAAAACTATGTTGATGCACTCCTGGAAACAAATGCATTAGGAACTAGTTACACTAATACCACTCCTTATTCTCAAACAATTTATGCGAGAGTAGAAAATGGCAACGCCTGTTACGGCATCAGTGAAGTGAAACTTACAGTATTTGAACTTCCTAACATTGAAATTGAAGATGAAGTGATTTATTGCCTCAACACATTTCCTGAAACAACCATTATAACAGGTGGTGTTGTAGGCGATTCTGCTAGCAATTACTATTATCTATGGTCCACAGGAGAAAATACATCAGAAATTATGGTGAATGAACCCGGTGTTTACACAGTTAGAGTGACCAACACAGATGGCTGTTACAAGGATAGAACAGTCACTGTTTTACCATCAAATATTGCTACAATTACAAATGTCGAAATTGTTGATGCTACTCAAAACAATACGGTAACTATATTGGTTTCAGGTGAAGGAGACTATGAATATGCCTTGGATGACATGAATGGCCCATATCAAGACAGTAATAGATTTGATAATGTACCGCCTGGATTTCATACGGTATACGTCAAAGACCAAAATGATTGTGGCATTGCTGAAGAATTGATTTCGGTAATTGGGTTTCCCAAGTTTTTTACGCCTAACGATGATACTTATAATGATTTTTGGCAAGTATATGGGGTGAATACCCAGTTTCAACCAAATACCATGATTTACATTTTTGACCGTCATGGCAAACTCATTAAAGAATTGGACCCTTTGAGCAAAGGTTGGGATGGAACGCTGAATGGATACAATCTACCTGCAAGTGATTATTGGTTTCAAGTTACCCTGCAGGATGGAAGGGTTTACAATGGACATTTTGCATTGAAACGTTGAGTTGCTTAACTTCACGTATCTAATGCGGACAGATAGTTAATAAAACTTTTCATGAAAGTAGTTAAACTGTTTCTTATTGGTTTTATTATTGGCATACCGCTTAAAAACTTTGGGCAGGACATTTCTTTGCATCAACAATTCAATGGGAGGTACGACTATCTTGCCATCGGCAACACATTAAACCCATTTGAAAATAACTTGGTTGGTAGCTTTTGCGAAATTTTACCATCTTCCCAAGCCGACTTAAACCTTAATACAGGTGATACTATCGTTGCTGCTTATTTATACTGGGCAGGTTCTGGTGAAGGTGACACCAATATTAGTCTAAATGGAAATTCAATTAATTCCGATTTACTTTTTAATGTAACTTATACAGAAAATGCGCTCGGTCCATTGGTCTACTTTTCATGTTTTGCCGATGTTACGGATTTAGTTCTTTCAGAAGGAAATGCAACTTACACATTATCAGATTTAGACATTTCAGATGTACTTGCTAACGATTTTAGGTATTGCGACAATCGAACCAACTTTGCAGGTTGGGCGATGTATGTTATTTATCAGAATGATGATTTACCCCTAAATCAAATCAATTTATTTCAAGGATTGGAAATCATCAATAGAAATGTTCAGGAAAAAACCATCGTCTTGGAAAATTTGAATGTCATTGACAACGAAGATGCAAAAATTGGCTTTTTAGCTTGGGAAGGTGACAATGCCTTAAATTATGGCGAAACGCTTTCGATAAACGGAAATATTTTGGCCAATCCTCCATTGAATTTGGCCAACAATGCATTTAATGGTACGAATACATTCACTAATTCAAACACATTTTATAATATGGATTTGGATGTATATGATATTCAAGACAACATTCAAATTGGTGATTCAGAGGCGACAATCAGAATGACAACTGGTGGTTTAGATGCAAATGGCGTTTTTCAGGCAGATTTGATAATCATTAATAACATTATTACCGTTTTAAATAGTCAATTACCTGATGCAACTATTGCCCTAGATGATTATGACCTCAATTGCGATGACGAGTTATTATTGAACTATACCGTTTTCAATATAAATTCAACAGATATACTTCCTGCAAGCACACCTATTGCATTTTATATAAATGGCATTGTGGTCGGTCAAAGTAATACAGAAAATGAAATTCCCATTGGTGATTCAGAATCCGGAAGTATTATTTTGACTATTCCTGATGGTTTGGTCGACTCTTTTGAACTGACTATTTCTGTAGATGACGATGGCTCCCATAACGGAATGGTCACAGAAACCAGTGAAGTCAATAACACTTTTACCGTAACTATTGAATTGTTACAACTTCCCACTGTTACAACACTTCCAAATGTATTAAAATGCAACGAAGGCTACGATTCAGCAGTATTTAATTTAATTGATGCAATTCCAGAGGAAATTGATATTTCAACGATTATAGGGTTCTATGAAAGTATTGAAGATTTAACTGCAACCGAAAACGAAATTTTCTTACCAGAAGCCTATGCAAGCATCAACAATCCGCAAACCATTTATGTAAAGGTCGAAACCATCCCATGTTTTGATATATTACAATTTGACATCATGGTGGAAAATTGTCCTCCGTACGTGCCTGATGGCTTTTCGCCAAACAACGACTCAAAGAATGACTGGTTTAACATCCAGGGACTTTACAATATTTTTCTAGACCATGAACTTGTGATTTTTAATAGATACGGCACTTTAATTTTTGAAGGCAATAACGATACGCCTTGGAACGGAAAAGCCAATAGAGGTTTGAATAATTTAGGAAAATTATTGCCACAAGGAACCTATTTCTTTATTCTGAACCTAAACGACCCAAATTATAAGCCAATACAAGGATGGGTATATATGAATTATTAAACTTCACAATTGTTAATAATTTTCTTGTGTTAAAGTACTATTTTTTAGAATGATAGCGTTATTTTTTCATACATTTAGCCGCTATTAGCTACCCAGGATTGAAATAATTATTTCCCGGAAAAATTGATGAAATGTTAATATTTAGTGTATTTCATCGTGTTTTTTTGCATTTCATCTAATTATAATATAATTTTCGCCTCGAATAGCTTTCAGCATGTTTTATTTTTAAATGCTGTGATAAAGAAAATTAGCCCAAAATGAATTTTTTTCGTAGTTCCCTCTATCTACTTATGTACTTGTCTTCCGGTTTAATGCTGTCACAACAAGTCACGATTAACGATACATTCTCACCTCAACAATTGATTGAAAACAATCTCATTCAGGGTTGTGTTGAGACTTCAAATATCACATCCCAAATAAATGGCTCTATTAATGGCTTTTCGAGTTTTGGGTATTTTGAAAAAGCCTCCTCAAATTTTCCATTCGAAAATGGTATTGTACTTTCTACAGGTCGAGCTATATCTGGCGGAAACTCACTAAATACAGCTGTTTTAAATGAAGGACAATCAGATTGGTTAACTGACCCAGATTTAGAAGCTGCCCTTGGAATTTCAAATACACTCAATGCAACGTCTATTGAATTCGATTTTGTTTCGATTTCAAATCAAATACAATTCAATTACATTTTAGCTTCAGAAGAATATTTTCACAATTTTCCATGTGAGTATTCTGATGGCTTTGCTTTTCTAATTAAGGAGGCTGGCACCTCAAATCCTTATACAAATATTGCCGTAATACCTGGCAGCTCAACACCTGTTAACACCAATACCATTCACGCTGCCATTGCGGGTTATTGTCCAGCATCAAACCCACAATATTTCGCCGGTTATAATTTGGCTGATACAAATTTCAACGGACGTACCAAAGTAATGTCTGCTACAGCCAACATCACACCAAACGTTACTTATCATATCAAACTCGTAATCGCCGATCAGACAGACAAAAACTATGATTCAGCCGTTTTTATTGAGGGCAATAGTTTTAATGCTTCCGTTGATCTAGGTGATGATATTACAACCTGTGCCGACAGTTTATTACTAGATGCAAACATAGGAAATCCAGCTGCTATTTACTCATGGTATCTAAATTCAAATTTGATTCCTGGAGAAACCCAATCTACAATGGTTGTTTCTCAATCTGGAAGTTACAGTGTTATTGTAGAAATTCCATTAGCTGGTTCAACCTGTACAATTGAAGATACTGTTGAAATCAGTTTAAGTTCTACCCAAACTGCCACATCCATTGATGATTATGAGCTGTGCGATGATTCAAGTATGGATGGCATAGAAACGTTTGATTTGAGCACACGAAATAACGAAGTTTTAGCATCAGTTCCTGCATCTAACTACAACATTTCGTACCACTATTCAGCTTCTGAAGCGCAAAACAATAATAATCCCATTAATTCACCTATACAAAATAGTGTAAACAATCAACTCATTCATATTAGAATTGAAGACACTGTAAATGGTTGTTTAGCCTTTAGCAGCTTCCATTTGGTCGTGAACCCATTACCATCTATCACTTCGCCATCCACTTTAATAGTTTGTGATGATGCAACCAACGATGGCATTACCCAAATTAATTTCACGGATAGTAATGAACAAATTACCAATGGTCAGACCGCCCTTGTGGTTACATATCATCTTACTGCCAATGCTGCCAATATCGGATCTAATGCCATCGCAATGCCATTTGTAAATACATCTCCAACAGGACATGTGTATGTGAGAGTTGTAAATTCAACAACTGGATGTTATACCACTACAACGTTAGATTATGAGGTAATTGGTAGTCCAACAATAAATTATGATGATATTTATCTAGATGCTTGCGACCAAGATCATGATGGGTTGGCTACTTTCGATCTCGATAGTATTGTAAATGATGTTTTAGCCGGTTTGACCGGAGTATCTGTGACTTTTCATGAATCGTTCAATGATGCCCAAAATGGAAGCAACCCTATAGCTAATCCTGGTAACTTCAATAATACCGTCGCTGAAGAGCAAATTGTTTATATAAGAGTTGAGGACGATACCACTGGATGTGCATCTGTAAGATCGTTTGAGATTCATTCAAATTTGTTACTTACAGGCACCAATATTAAAGATTTCTCGGCTTGTGATGAAGAGAATGATAATATAGAACTTTTCAATTTGGCCGATATGGCTACGGATATTATCAATGGCCTAGAAGACGTTTCTGTTAGTTTTTTCACTTCAGAATCAGACAGGGACAATCAAATTAATGAGTTAGATCAAGGTGTTTCGTTTCAACCGACAGAATATCCAACGATGCTATATCTCACCATTACAAGTCCAACCTGTAGCGAAACAGCTGAAATCGAATTGATTTTAAATCCAATCGTCGAATTTCCTAGTGTAGGCCCAGTAGATTATTGCGATTACGATTTGGATGGTTTTGCCTCTATAGATTTGCACAGTTTTGACTCCTTGGTAACTGGTGGCCAATCTGGTTTTGTAGTTACTTATTACGCTTCAGAGGAAGATGCAGATGCAAATAGCAATCCGCTTCCCGACTTTTATACCAATACAGTTAATCCAGTCACAGTTTATCCTAAAGTTTCAGTTGCAGGTTCAGATTGTGGTGATGTAAATCCGTTTACAATTAATGTATTGCCAGCGCCCGAAACATTTCAACCAGATGACATTTTTATTTGTGATGATGATCAGGATGGATTTGTTTTTGTGAATTTAACCCAAACATATAGCCAATTGGTAACAGATATGTCTAATAGATCTGTTTCGTTCTTCCTTACCAATGAAGATCTAATAAACAATACAAACGCACTTACCAATGTCACTAATTATTATACAGATACATCGGGCATCTATGCCAAAGTAACCAATACCACCACAGGATGTTGGTCTAGAGAGTTGTTTGGTGTTTATGTCAGCACCTTACCAGATTTTCCTCAAATAAGCACTTACAAGTTTTGTGAAAATGCTAGCGATGGCGTCGGAGATTTCTTTTTCTCATCAAAAGACTCCGAAATTTTAAATGGTCAAATTGGCAAACAAGCCCTCTATTATTTCAATCAGAATGACGCCGATAATAGACAAAATGAGATCGACAAAAATTCAGCATATCAAAATAGTAGCAACCCTCAAACGATATTTGTAAGGGTTGAGAGCATAGATAACCAAGATTGTTATGGTACTTCATCGTTTCAAATTGAAGTTGGAACAAACCCTCTGTTCAATCAACCTTCAGATTGGTTCAAATGCGATGATATTAGTAACGATGCGATGGAAACATTTGACTTGAGCTCCAAAATATCAGAAATCACCCAGGGCATCAATGAAAATTCAGATGTGACATTTTACACCACGCAAGAAAATGCAGAAGAAGGGGTTAATGCAATTCCATTAGAATTTACAAACACTTTTAACCCACAGCAAATATATGTACGTATCGACAATGGAAATATCTGTCCTTCTATCACGAGCTTTACGTTAAATGTGGTACAAGTGGCGCAGGCCAATCCTGCAACTCCTCTAGAAATGTGCGATACTAATTATGATGGCATTGTTACATTTGATTTGACGCTTTCTGAAATTGAAATTCTGGATGTAAGACAAGATAATTTAGAAATAGCATATTTCAGAAATATTGACAATTTAGAAAACAACACCAATCGTATCAATAATCCATCATCCTTCACCAATCAATCAAATCCACAAACAGTATATGTTAGGATTACAAATACACTTTCAGATTGTTATTTGGCGATTCCATTAGAGCTGAATGTCAACCTACCTCCTGCTATCAATGATTTTGGCAGTATCAATGTCTGTGATAACGAAAACAGCTACTTTGATCTATTAGAGGTTAACAATCTCATTGTAAATGATCAAAGCAACACAGCAATTACATATCACACATCAAATGCAGATGCTCTAGCAAATACAGGCACTTTGGATACTAACTTTACCTATTCAGCTCCTAACACCACTTTATTTGCAAGAGTTGAAAATGCAACAACAGGATGTTTCATCACTTACGAATTTAATGTGCGTATAAGACCTTTACCAGTGGCAAATACACCAAATAACCTGGAAGATTGTGACGACGATTTTGATGGTATCCTTGCTTTTAACCTAACGGCACAAAATTCTGCAATTCTTGGTGGACAAAACCCTAACAACTTTACCGTCTCTTATTACAATTCAATTGCTGATGCGGAATCAGGAAGCAATACCCTTCCCAATACTTACGTGGCATTCAATGGTGAAATCATTTATGCAAGGGTTGAAAACAATACCACAGGATGCTATAGCACGACACAGTTCGAAATCGTCATTCATCCTAGACCTGTAGTAGAGATTCCTGATCAAGTGATTTGTTTGGAAAACTTCCCATTGTTGGTAAGTGCAAATACTAACAATCCTACAGATACCTATCTATGGTCCACTAATCAAACCACACCTGAAATTGAAATTACTACCATAGGTACCTACCACGTAACAGTAACCACCGAATTCGGCTGCCAGACAACACAGGTATTTAACGTGACGGAATCGCAACAGGCCATCATAGAAATTGTAGAAACTGTTGATTTTTCAGACCCTAACAACATCACCATCACCATCAGTGGTATCGGTAACTACCTATATCAATTGGATGATAACGACCCACAGGAATCAAATGTGTTCCAAAACGTTGGTATTGGTTACCACACAGTTACGGTCATCGATTTAAATGGATGTTCAGAAATATCAAAAGAAGTCTTGGTACTGGATTTCCCTAAATTCATGACACCTAATGCTGATGGATATTTTGACACATGGCACATCATTGGTGTAGAGACATTGCCAGGCACTACCATTTACATTTATGATAGGTATGGCAAACAAGTAAGCTACCTAACATCTAGCTCTTCTGGTTGGGATGGTAATTACAATGGACAAAAAATGCCAGCTACAGATTACTGGTTCGTGGCAGATGTAAGAGGAGGTCAGAAAGAGTTTCAAGCTAAAGGCCACTTCGCTTTAAGAAGATAATTGTTAACCTCTATAATTGATGTTCCAAATTCCAATTAAACCACGGAGTTTGGAACTTCCTTTTTTAAATAAACCGAAAGGCATCTTTAACATATATTTCAATCTTTTCTGTTGATAGGATGCGTATCTTTGCATCCGGAAAAATTGTAAATGAAAAGCCTTTCTAAATTACTTTTCTTGCTTCTGCCTGCGCTCATGTTTGCACAAAATGTTCGTGTAGACAGCCAGACTTATACACCGCAGCAATTGGTAGAAGACATCCTCATCAATAGCACCTGTATCAACAATGTGATTGTGACGAATATAGTTGGTGGTAATTTCGGAGGAAATGACACCAGTTATGGTTATTTTGAGGCGAATGGCAGCAATTTTCCTTTCCAAAGTGGTATTGTTTTGAGTACTGGAAAAATAGCAAATGCTGAAGGCCCCAATACATCCTTGAGTGACGATGATGCTCCTGGTTGGATCGGCGATACGGATTTGGAAAATGTCCTCAACGAACCCAACACGCTCAACGCCACAATACTCGAATTTGATTTTACCTCACAAGCATCGCAAATCAGCTTTAGATATTTGTTCGCTTCAGAAGAATATCAGGAAAATGATGATAATACCTGCCAATACTCCGACCTCTTCGGATTTTTGATTCGCCCCGTAACCGAAACACAGTACACTAATATTGCATTGGTTCCCGATACCCAAACTCCTGTAAAGGTCACAACCGTTCATTCGGGTATTCAGGGCGGCTGCCCTCCTATCAACGAATTTTATTTCGAAGGCTGGAACGGACCATCCGCTCCCATCAATTTCAACGGGCAAACGAAGGTACTGACAGCAACTGCCAATGTTACTCCCAACACAACGTATCACGTAAAGTTGGTCATTGCAGATGAGCAAAACTATCGGTATGACTCTGCAGTGTTTTTGGAAGCTGGTAGTTTTCAAATTTCAACCGATTTGGGCCCAAATCTCTTAAGCTCCACAGGCAACGCTTTATGTGATGAAGAGACATACACTTTGGATGCCAGCCAACCCAATGTTAGCGCCTATAAATGGTTTAAAGATAATGTAGAACTCATTGGTGAAACAAATCCCACCCTAACGGTCAACGAAGCCGGGACCTACGAAGTGGAAGTCACCCTGTCCAATGGCTGTGTTTCTTATGGTGATGTGGTCATCGAGTTTTACCCAGCAGTGGTGGTCACAGATGCCACGCTTACAGAATGTGATCAAAATCAAGACGGCATCACATTCTATGATTTGTACGATGCTTCAAACAGTATCACCAATAGTAATCAATCATTGTTCATCACTAATTTCTTTTTCACGCAGAACAACGCAATCCAGAATACGGGCAATATCATAAATCCCAACGATTTTCAAAACACTACTCCTAACCAAATAGTTTTTGCACGTGTAGAAAACCAAGCTGGCTGTTTTGAAATTGCACAATTACAACTAGTCATCTCCTCAAATGTCGTCACTATTGCGCCACAAACAGCATGCGATGATGCGCCTACAGATGGATTTACAGATTTTAACCTCAACGACATCACAGCCTCCATTCAATCACAAATACCAGCAGATGCCGTAGTGCGCTACTACCTCACAGAGGCCGATGCCTTCAGCAACAATAATGCATTGAGTTCTCCATATCGCAATACCACTCAAAACACACAAACGCTGTTTGTAAAGATTTTGAGCAACAATCAGTGCTATGCGGTAACAACGGTGACTTTAAACGTTCTTTATACTCCTACATTAGCAGATGATGAAACAGTGATTTATTGTACCGATAGCTTTCCAAATACCGTCCGAATTTTAGGTGGCGTACGCAACGATTCTGCAAGCAATTATTACTACGAATGGCTCTTCAACGGTACCTCAACAGGTGTCAATACGTCGTTCTTTGATGCCAATGAAATAGGTACTTACACCGTCATCGTCACTGACCCGAATGGCTGCTCGGCGACGCGCAATATTACGGTCACAGCTTCTGAAGCTGCTACTATCGAGGACATCATTGTTCAAGAAGGTGGTTCTAATAACACCGTTACGGTCATTGTTTCGGGCAATGGCGAGTATGAATATGCATTGGACAATCCAAATGGTTTTTACCAAGACAGCAATACCTTTACCAATGTCGCTCCCGGAATTCATACAGTGTATGTAAGAAACCAAGACGAATGTGGCATCGTAGAACAGGAAATCGCTGTCCTCGGCTTCCCGAAGTTCTTTACTCCTAATGGCGATACGCAAAACGAAACATGGCAGGTATATGGTGTCAAGGCGCGTTTCAATCAGGGCATCGACATTAAGATATTTAACCGCTATGGTAAAATTCTGGCGCAGTTCAACCACTTAAGCCCCGGTTGGGATGGTACTCATAAAAGCCGTCCAATGCCTAGCGATGATTACTGGTTTGTCGCAACCCTACCCGACGGTCGAACTTATAGAGGTCATTTTGCCCTCGTTAGATAACTTTTAAAAAAAACTCCCCAATTGAGGATTTCCGTAAAGAAATCTCAAAAAATAATCTGATATTAGATAGCATTTAAATGCATCCCCCCAATGATGACTCACTTCAATCCCCACGTTTATCTGGGTCTGCACATAGCAGACCTAGATAAACCTGTGTCCTTAAATTTTCAGGACCCTTCGGGCAAATCCTACCATTTGCTTGATGACAATGTGAAATCACTTTTCGGTTTACATGTGAAAAATATCTTTATTAAAACCAATAATGATGGCATCATCATCAGCATCTCCACGTATTTTCCACAAATACTTGAAGACAAGGTTTACGAGGAAATGGTTGACACCTATGGCGAACCCCACAGCGTTTTAAAAGAAGATACTACAACTTTAGAAAAGGAATTTTTATCTGATAACTCTGAAGCCACTTCATTAAGACAACAATCTCTTGTAGAAGTTGCCTTAAAAGACCACCCCATCCTATTGGTCTGGCAATACAACGACGTCCAAATAGTAGTCACAAACAACTCAAAAAACAACTCCCTTAAAATTCTATTTACAGACATTAGTATGAGTGTAAAATCCTAGTATTGATGAACTATCCGTTTTTAAATAATAGCATGATGAAAATGACGTTTTATACTAAATACTGGATTTGAAAACACTATCAATACTCATAACACTACTTATCAGCATAAAATCATTTGCATGCGATTGTTATAAAAAAGATTTTTTAGAGGCCTATGCAGATGCCGATATCGTACTGACAGCCAAAGTTGTAGATATAACCAGAAATGGAAAAAGTGCTGGGTATTCAAATTTAAATTTAGAACCTATTGATATTTATAAGGGAAATTTTGAAAACCAAATAAAACTTTACAATGAGGCAAAATCCATGTGCGTGTTTTATCCTCCCATAGATACTACCTGGCTGTTTTTCGCCACTAAAGATACTAATAATGGATATTATACCATGAGATGGTGCAATAGCTCCAAACAATTAGATAAGCAATTCTATAACAATAGAGCTCCCAATGCCGAAAAGCATTATTATTGGCACGTTCCATTAACTTTGGATTTGTTTCAATTTCTGTCAAAGAATAAATTGAATCCAAATTATGATTCTAAAATTCAACCAATAATAGAATCATTTAGCATTTTCGATAAATATAAAAATGCTGATATTGAAGGTGGTAAATTTGCATATTATGAAGTGACAGTTGATAAGAGCTATAATATTGTCAACTTGGTCCCTATCATTGAATTCGGAAATCCGAAGTTGAGAGAAGAATTACTTACAGATATTTATAACAACCTGACAATCCTAAAACAAAAAACAAGTTTATCAGACATTACCACAGTTACTTTTATACTTCACTATTATAAGGATACATCCAATAGAACACGCATCAGAACAGTAAATGGTTTACGATAGTGAAGAGGTTAAACAGTTTTTTGGATAGTCTCCACCATCCTTGTCCACAAAACTGATCGTACTGTCCATATGAGTGAACGTCCTGTCCACACAAGTGACCATCCTGTCCACAAAAGTGAGCATCATGTCCACAAAAGTGAGCATCATGTCCGCACAAGTAAACGTCCTGTCCACGCAAGTGACCATCTTGTCCAAACAAGTAAGCGTTCTGTCCACACAAGTAAACGTCCTGTCCACGCAAGTGACCATCTTGTCCAAACAAGTAAGCGTTCTGTCCACACAAGTGAGCATCCTGCAAACAAATTCTTTCATCCTACAAGCAAATTCTTTCATCCTGCAAACAAAATCTTCCATCCTGCAAACAAAAGTTGACATCCTGCAAACAAAATATGCCATCCTGCAAGAAAAATATGGCGTCCTGCAAACAAATGTTGTCATCCTGCAAGCACAAGTTGACGTCCTGCATTCACATTTACACTCCATATAAATCAAATCTGACATTCAACCAGCAACAATCCTAAAATTCCGTTAACCGTTCAAGGCATACTCAACACAAAACCGTAAATTTGAATGGCATAAATCGATAGCAATTTTTATCAATCCATTCGTGAATTAGTGGCCTAAACTGTAAAGAGCAATGAAATTCAAAATAAATTCCGGTTACAAACCCACAGGAGACCAACCGCAAGCCATTGACAAACTGTCTCAAGGCATTGAGCAAGATGAAAAGTACCAAACACTTCTTGGTGTAACGGGCTCGGGTAAGACCTTCACGGTGGCAAACGTCATTGAGAATGTGCAACGCCCTACCCTTGTATTGGCACACAATAAAACGTTGGCAGCACAACTTTATTCAGAGTTCAAACAGTTTTTTCCCGATAATGCCGTAGAATATTTCGTGTCATACTATGATTATTACCAGCCCGAAGCCTACATTCCAGTGTCGGGTGTCTATATCGAAAAAGATTTGTCCATCAATGAGGAGATTGAAAAAATGCGTTTAAGTACCACTTCATCATTGTTGTCAGGTCGTCGCGATGTTCTGGTAGTGGCATCCGTGTCTTGTCTCTATGGTATCGGTAACCCGGTGGAATTTCAAAAAAATGTGATTACCCTCCAAAGAGATCAGGTCATTTCCCGTACCAAACTCTTGCACCAACTTGTGCAAAGTCTGTACTCGCGCACCGAAGCAGACTTCAACAATGGAAACTTCAGGATCAAAGGTGATACGGTCGATATCTTCCCAGGGTATGCAGATAATCCCTTCCGAATTCACTTTTTTGGTGACGAAATTGAAGATATGGAAGTGTTCAATGCCCAAACCAACGAAGTGATTCAAAAGTATGACAAGCTGAATATCTATCCGGCCAATATGTTTGTCACCTCACCCGAAGTTTTACAGGGAGCCATCCGTGAAATTCAGGATGATTTGGTCAAACAAGTGGATTATTTCAAGGAAATTGGCAAGCACCTCGAAGCAAAACGGCTCCAGGAGCGCACAGAATTCGATTTGGAAATGATCAGAGAGCTTGGCTATTGTTCAGGGATTGAAAACTATTCCCGTTATCTCGACGGAAGATTGCCTGGCACACGTCCATTCTGTCTTTTGGACTATTTCCCAGATGATTATTTGATGGTGGTAGATGAAAGTCACGTCACCATTTCGCAAGTCCACGCTATGTATGGTGGCGATAGAAGTCGTAAGGAAAATTTGGTAGAATACGGTTTCCGTTTACCAGCTGCTATGGATAATAGGCCATTAAAGTTTGAAGAATTTGAGGCATTGCAAAACCAAGTCATTTATGTCAGCGCCACACCAGCGGATTATGAACTCCAAAAAACAGATGGTATTTATGTAGAACAAGTCATTCGCCCTACAGGTCTCCTCGACCCTATCATAGATGTGCGTCCAAGTCTCAATCAAATTGATGATTTAATTGAAGAAATTCAAGACCGCGTCGAAAAAGACGAACGCACCTTGGTAACAACCCTCACCAAACGTATGGCAGAGGAATTGACCAAATATTTAAGCAGAATTCAAATACGTGTTAGATACATCCACAGCGATGTCGACACGTTGGAACGTGTAGAAATTATGCAGGACTTAAGAAAAGGCTTGTTTGATGTTTTGGTTGGTGTCAACTTACTCCGTGAAGGTTTGGACTTACCAGAAGTTTCACTCGTCGCCATCCTCGATGCGGATAAAGAAGGTTTTTTACGTTCGAATCGTTCCCTAACACAAACAGTAGGTCGTGCAGCTCGAAACTTGAATGGAAAAGCCATTATGTATGCAGATACTATTACAAGCAGTATGCAAAAAACCATTGATGAAACTAATTACAGACGCGAAAAGCAGATTGCTTACAACATAACGAACAACATTACGCCTCAAGCCTTGAACAAAAGTTTGGACAATGTTTTGGCGAAAAACTCTGTTAGCACTTATCGTTATGAATTGGATGCCCAAAAAGCCGCCGAATCTGAAAGCGAATACCTCACCAAACCAGAGTTGGAAAAGAAAATCCGTGAAAAACGCAAATCAATGGAGCAAGCCGCAAAAGCACTCGACTTCATCATCGCTGCACAATTAAGAGACGAAATAAAAGGATATCAAGAAAAACTGGAGAAACTTAAAGTTTAATCTTAATTATATTGAATCTTGAAAATATCAATTAAAAAATCAGGAGGAACAATCTTATTTGGGAAACTATCCATCAAATCCAATACTCTACTGATGGATTCGTGGCTTAATCCCATTCGCAATCCAAAATTGTAAAGCCTTACCAATTCTTTTTCAGTGATTTCATTGTCAAGATTCATCAATAAAACTAATCGATGAAATTGCACGACACGTTCACTATGTGATTTTAAGTGAACATAATTTACAGGATACTTAATAAGGTAGTCAAAATCTTCTTGTGATATTTCTAATTGTTTGGCAACACCCAACAAAAATTTGTATTCGATGGATTTTAGGTTATCATCGGCCTGTGCAAACGCTATCATTTCTGACAGCAAGCTTAATTTCTCAACACGATTTATCATAATAGAGGGAGTAACAATTTTACAATATAAAGTTAGTAAGAATGTAAATGTTATTGTCGTTGATAAAACGTAACTTGTCGAAAAATAATTGACATTTTATCGGTAATTTTCAACTTTCATCACTCGTTAAGACTTAAAAATCATGCAGTTAAGACACTTTTTAATAATATTTTTAATATGTTTTTTCTTAAGAATTTCCGCACAAAGTACTGCTTCACAGCAAGTTGACACGTTCTCTATTGAAGCACCTCAACTCAATGTGAAAAAGAAAATTTGGATTTACTTACCGAAAAAATATCAAAATTCTAAAAAAGCGTATTCTGTGATGTATATGCACGATGCACAAAATCTTTTTGACGCCAAGACTTCTTATGTAGGCGAATGGAAAGTGGATGAGTTTTTAGACTCCATTTCTGAAAACAAAACTATCATAATCGGCATTGAACACGGTAACGAGAAACGAATAGATGAATTGACACCCTATCCTCACGACAAATATGGAGGTGGAAAAGGCGATGACTATCTAGATTTCATCACTCATACTTTGAAACCCTATGTTGATAAAAATTACAGAACAAAACCTGATCCCAATCATACAAGCATTGTTGGTTCTTCCTTAGGAGGTCTGATGTCTTTTTATGCAATCCTTAAACATCCTGAAATTTTCGGAAGTGCAGGAGTCTTTTCACCTTCATTTTGGTTTAATGATGAAATTTACAAGTTGGTCGAGAAAACGGATATCCCCAAAACATCTCGCTTTTACTTCTTGATGGGTTCTGATGAAAGTGAGGAAATGGTACCTGACCTCGAAAAGATGATTTCTCTTTTACAGCGAAAAGGGGTAAAACCTAAAAATATTGAGAAACTTATTATTGAAGGTGGAAAGCATAATGAAGCACTTTGGAGCAATAATTTTCCGAAAGCGTATCTTTGGCTCACAAAAAACAACTAAAATCACAAAAGAATGACCAATAATGATATCTTCAAAAAACTGCGTGTTGCACTAAAATTGCGTGACGATGACATCGTAAAAATCCTTGAGTTGGTAGATTTTAGAATTTCCAAAAGTGAATTGGGAGCATTCTTTAGAAAAGAAGATCATCCTAAATATGTTGAGTGTGGTGACCAAATTCTGCGTAACTTCCTCAACGGATTAATCATACATTTACGAGGTCCGATGCCAAAAAAGGAAAAAAAATAGACGTTTTTTGTCGAATTCCTAAAAATTTCCCAAACGTTTTTCTCGCTAAAAACAAAATTGTAGTTTGCAGGTTCTTTCTATCAGAGATTAATAGCAACTATGTTTGAAAACGCGTCGGAAATAAAGCAAATTCAACTGACTGATTCTGAAATTGCAGCCCTAAATAAAAAGTATAAACCGCTTTCCGCAACACAGCGCATTAAGGAATTATATAATGATTTTGATGTTGATGATGTGATGCTTACGAGTTCTTTTGCTGCAACATCTGCATTTTTCTTAAAACTTTTTTCTGAAGCAAATCAAGCGCAAAAGGTGTTTTTTATTGACACAGGCTATCATTTTGAAGAAACCTTAAAATATAAAGAAGAACTGAAAAAATTGTATGGTCTCAATGTCTCATCCATTAGTGCTTTAAAGGAAGAACACGATTTTACCACACAAGATGAAACTTGGAAAAAGAATCCAGATTTTTGCTGTTCTATCAATAAGGTAAGGCCTTTAGATATTATTAAAAACAAATATAAAGTTTGGGCTTCTGGACTTATGGAATGGCAAAGTGACCATAGAGCTACTTTGGACATTTTTGAAATGCGTGGAGAAATATTGAAATTCTACCCACTGCTTGATATCACAAAGGAACAACGAGACGCTTACATAGAAGAGCATCAATTACCTTTTCATCCATTGGTTTCTAAAGGTTATAATTCCATAGGATGTTCACACTGCACCATTCCTGGTGAAGATAGAAGTGGTCGATGGAATAACAATCCAAAAACCGAATGCGGTCTGCACCTATAAATCAGTTTTTAAGAATCACATAGTAATCCCAATCGGCTGGATCTCCGACCCCAACGCTCGGTGTATACAAAAACACATTGATAGTTGCATTTGGATTGCTTGATCTGTATTCTTCAACAATTCTTAAATCAGCAATAGAATTCCACAAGGTCGAATAATCCAAATCTTCTGGATAATATGCAAATTCTGAATACATTACATTTTCAAACATAGTATTTGATAGCATATCCAATGGCTCATCAATTGTTTGAAAATCTTCTGGACTCATCAGTGATATTGGATAAGATCTTGCTCCTAAACCCATCCAGATAATGGTTCCATCAAATAACATTTCATCCAACTCTTCATACATAAGTTCTACACTTCCAAAGTCGCCAGGCGCTTGATAATTATAAGTAATGTTGAAATCAGTAGCGGTATCGAAAGTAAGCTCTTTGCCGCCTTCAAACGTTTGGGTCAAATAATCAATTTTAAGAAGCGCTACTTTATTGCTTGCAGGTTCCAATTGATTGGTGGTATCATCATCAGAACACGAAAGAAGAATTACAGAAAAGAATAGAATAAAATAAAGCGAGATTTTCATAATAAGTTGATTTTGATGATTATTTGTTTTTTAAGAAGATGCATCAAATTAAAAAAGGTTGCGTCAAAAAACAAAAAAAGCTTCTAAAATTAGAAGCTTTTTAAATTTATATGTCTGAATTTTAATCCAATACAGATTGCACTTTGTCGGCTGCTTCCTGAAATTCAGTAGCACTCATAACGTCCAAACCAGATTTGTCAATCAATTCTTTTGCAATGTCAGCATTAGTTCCTTGTAAACGCACGATGATAGGCACATTAATGGTTCCCATATTTTTATAAGCATCGATGACTCCTTGGGCAACACGATCGCAACGAACGATTCCACCGAAAATGTTTATCAAAATAGCTTTTACAGCTGGATCTTTCAATATAATTCTGAAGGCAGCTTCCACTCTAGCAGCATCGGCGGTTCCACCGACGTCCAAAAAGTTTGCTGGTTCGCCTCCAGCTTGTTTGATCAAATCCATAGTTGCCATAGCCAAACCGGCACCATTCACCATACATCCAACGTTCCCATCAAGGTCGACATAGTTTAGTCCAACGGCTTTTGCTTCAACTTCTATAGCATTTTCTTCACGGAGATCGCGAAGCTCTTCATAATTTCGATGTCTGTAAAGTGCATTGTCATCAATAGTCACTTTGGCATCAACAGCCATAATTTTGTCATCACTTGTTTTCAAAACTGGATTGATTTCAAACAATGATGCATCAGATTTTACATAAGCCGTGTATAAAGAAGTTACAAATTTTGTCATTTCCTTGAACGCATTTCCTTCCAAACCTAAATTGAAAGCGATGCGTCTCGCTTGAAAAGGCATCAATCCTACAGAAGGATCCACTTCCTCGGTGAAAATCAAATGTGGCGTTTCTTCAGCCACAGTTTCAATATCCATACCACCTTCAGTAGAATACATAATCATATTTCGTCCTGTAGCACGATTCAACAATACTGAAATATAAAATTCACTCGTTTCACTTGGTCCTGGATAATAAACATCTTCTGCCACCAACACCTGATGCACTTTCTTACCCTCTTTGGAAGTTTGAGGTGTAATCAACTGCATCCCAATGATCTTCCCTGCAATTTCTTCCACTTCTTTTAGGTTTTTCGCCAGCTTTACACCGCCACCCTTTCCGCGTCCACCCGCATGGATTTGGGCTTTGATGACGTGCCATCCTGTTCCGGTTTCAGCTGTTAATTGTTTTGCAGCAGTTACGGCTTCTTGCGCATTATGGGCAACAATTCCTCTTTGGATACGTACACCATAACTGTTTAAAATCTCTTTTCCTTGATACTCGTGTAAATTCATCTTAATTGGTCTAGATTATTGCTGCACAAAAGTAATTAACCTATCTGTTTTTAGCAATGTTTTTTCGATTAAGTATAGCAATGTGTTCCATGTAAAGTTATTTAAATGTTAATGACAATTTTTTTTATGGGAATAATCACTCACAAACTATAAATTTACCAGCTTAATTTAATTTTAATATAAAATGAAAAACGAAACCTTACTACAAATTGCCAGCGACTACGGAAGTCCTGTATATGTCTACGATTCTGAAAAAATCACATCTCAATATAAACGTTTGACATCAGCATTTGGTAAGGTGAAGCAATTACGCATAAATTATGCTGTAAAAGCTTTATCCAATATTTCAGTCTTAAAATTGTTCAATACACTTGGGTCTGGTTTGGATACCGTATCAATTCAAGAGGTGAGATTAGGATTGGCCGCAGGTTTTGCACCCGAACAAATCATATACACACCAAATGGTGTTTCCTTGGAAGAAATTGAAGCTGCAGCTGAACTGGGAGTTCAAATCAATATTGACAATCTTTCCATTTTAGAGCAATTTGGCACACGCCATCCTAAAACTCCTGTTTGCGTCAGAATCAATCCACATGTGATGGCTGGAGGCAACACTAACATTTCTGTTGGACATATTGACAGTAAATTTGGAATATCAATCCATCAATTGCCACATTTATTCAGAATTGTAGAAAACACAAAAATGAACATCAATGGCATCCATATGCATACTGGTAGTGATATTTTGGATATTGATGTCTTTCTTTATGCAAGCGAAATTCTATTTGACACGGCAACTCATTTCAAGGATTTAGAGTTCATCGATTTTGGTTCGGGGTTTAAAGTACCTTATAAAGAAGGTGATATCGAAACCAATATTGAAGAACTTGGAAAAAAATTAGGCAAGCGCTTCAATGAATTCTGTAAAGACTATGGTAAAGATTTAACGCTGGCCTTCGAACCTGGAAAATTTCTGGTGAGTGAAGCAGGCTTTTTCTTGACAAAAGTGAATGTTGTTAAACAGACTACATCAACCGTTTTTGCACAGGTGGATTCTGGGTTCAATCATTTAATTCGTCCTATGCTCTACGGTTCTCAACATGAAATTATCAACATTTCCAATCCGAAAGGACGAGAACGCTTTTACTCTGTGGTGGGCTACATCTGTGAAACCGACACATTCGCAAATAACCGTCGTATCAATGAAATAACCGAGGGTGACATATTATGTTTCAAAAATGCTGGAGCTTATTGCTTTACCATGTCTAGCAATTACAACTCGCGCTATCGACCAGCCGAGGTGCTTTGGCATAAAGGCAAAGCTAAATTGATAAGACAGCGCGAAACTTTTGAAGACATTCTTAAAAATCAAATCGAAATTGATTTGGGTTAAAAACGGAATCTATCAAGGTCAATCTTAATTGTTGAAATTTCAGAAACTTACTGTATCTTTAAATCGAAGAACAACCTTCAGTTTAAAGACACATTAGTTTCATATGGAACAGATACCTCCTAAAATCATTCGTCAAATTTTCGTGCTGCTTCTTATTTTATTGATGGGAAGTCTCATTTTCAGAGAAATGCTTCCATATCTTACCGGTGTGCTTGGAGCTGTTACCATTTACATTCTTTTCAGAAAATGGATGGCTACTCTTGTCAAAAAGAGAAAATGGAATCCTACTCTTGCTGCTTTGACAATCATATTGATTTCTTTTGTTGTGGTTTTATTGCCAATCACGGGTGTGGTTATGATGCTGGGAAATAAGATAGGTCAAGCAGTCCAAAACAGCGAAGAGGTAATTAAGGCTGTCAAAGATCAAATAGGAAAAGCTGAACAATATGTCGGCTTTGACTTAAACTCCAGTATCGACACAAGTGCCATTACAAGTTGGTTATCAGAGAATCTTCAAAACCTCGTGGGCGGCACATTCAATGCGTTTATTGCTATTGGATTGATGTACTTCATGCTTTTCTATATGTTGACAAATAGAAGAACCCTTAGAGAGTCTTTGAAAGAATACATTCCTATGAGTAAGGAAAATCTATCTGAAGTTGGGGATGAGGTACAAGCAATGGTTCGGTCGAATGCACTTGGAATCCCTCTGGTAGCATTGGCCCAAGGAGTCATAGCTCTTATTGGGTTTTGGATTTTTGGCGTTGAAAACCCTTTCTTTTGGTTTGTTATTACCACAATTGGCTCAATGATACCGTTCATAGGCACCCTTTTAGGAATACTTCCAGTCTTTATTATTGCCCTATCGTCTGGAGATAATTTTCAGGCCTGGGGAATTTTGCTTTATGGATTTATTGTTGTTGGTTCCACAGACAATATTATTCGATTGTATGTACTAAAAAAGCTTGACGACGTGCATCCTTTGGTTACACTTATAGGCGTAATTGTAGGCGTTCCTATTTTTGGTTTTATCGGATTGATTTTTGGTCCATTACTCATCAGTTTATTTATGGCAATGGTTAGAATTTATCGAATTGAATATGGAAAAGAAGTTTCAAAAACAGATGAAGAGCGACTATAATTCTTCCTGCCAAATGAGAATGGTAAATATGTAAGAAATTTCACTATATCTAAAATCTCCTCAAGTCTTTATAATAGTACTGACGAAGACTTATGGAAAGCAGATTAACCACTTTCATAGTACTTCTATGTTCAGATTCAATCAAATTGGATTCTTTGATCCATTGCCTCTATCTTCATATTAAAATTCCTTCTGATTTTATTCATATTACCATCAATTCCCATAAAATTGCAATTTATGGAGCAATAATTTCGTTGTCTACACTTTTATCCTTTCCTAATTATACCTTTTATACCTTTCTATGCATAGCAGTATCTGGCTCTGGCATGCATCTTTGTTGGAAAACTGTTGCCACCACCCAATTTACGCTTTATATGGCGATATCGAATATGAAATGTGCTGCTGGCGCAGCTTCGCTGGGGATTTTAAAAACTATTTCGTTTGGGAAATCGTATTTTTAATATTGCTATTATGCCAGTAATTATGGTCATGCTTATACAGCTTACACATTTTGACAGTCATCAATTCAAAGTTGATAATTTTGTGGTTTTAAAACCAAATAATGTTAACATCTGATGTTTTTTAGAACAATCATAATTTAACCTTAAAAAAAACAATATCATATTTAAAAAATGTCTAAATTCATATAATCATCTGAATAATAGACGTATTGAAAGCCACATCCACCATTTGATGAGCTATGTAAACATTCATGTTATATAATATTTCACAATTAAATAAAAGCTGATGATATAGATTATGATTTTATAAAAATTAATAACTAAAACCAACCAAAATGAATCTAAAACAATCCTTGTTCGTTGCTGTGACATTGGGTATGATAAGCCTTGTCATATGGGAACTTTATTGGAGAAATCAAGGTCTTGAACCCAATATTGATGATAACAAAAATTTATGGGCCAATCAAAGGGCTCGTCTGGAAAATTATGATGAAAAGACGGTAGTCTTTATCGGTTCCTCACGTATACTTTATGATATAAATCTCGATATCTGGGAAAATGAAACTGGTACCAATGGAATTATGCTTGCTGCACAAGGATCAACGCCAATTCCTGTGATGCAGGATATTGTTGAAAATACTGATTTCAACGGTACACTGGTAATAGGGATTACTCCACCACTTTTTTTCTCAACTATTAATCCAAAAGCAAATTTTGTCCAACGTTCACAATCTTTAGTGGACTATTATTACAATCGAACATACGCACAACGATTGAACCATATGCTTTCTGTTCCCTTACAGAAGAATCTTGTGTTTATAAGGGATGGTGATGAAAGCTGGGATTCGGATGTTGACCTTAAGACCCTTTTAAAGCAAGTTCATTGGGATGAGCGAAGCGGTCCACGCTACCCACCATTTAATAATTTTGAAGAAATCACATTGGATAGACGCATGAAAATGCCTGAAATAATGGTAAAAGATACGGCGTATGCAAATACAATCAAAAAAGTATGGACCACCATCTTAAGTGGTGACAACCCACCACCTGACAAGGAGACCACTACGAATACTTTCGTTGATTTAGCAAAAAAATTTCAAGCTCGAGGTGGCAATTTGATCTTGGTGAGATGCCCTTCATCAGGTTTGTTCAAGGACATCGAAAGTAAAGCATTTCCACGAGCACAATTTTGGGATCCATTAGTTGAAAAATCTGGTGCAAAAGCATATCATTATGAAGATTTTCCAGAATTGACCAACCTATTTCTTCCAGAATGGTCCCATTTAGCTGCGGAGGATGCCGAAGTTTTCACAAGAGTAATTATTGAAGCCATGAAAAAAGATGGAGTAATCACTAACCTTAAATCCAACTAACCATGTTATTCAATTCATTGAGTTTTATCGTCTTTTTAGTCATCGTTCTCGTACTATATTACGGCAACATTTTAAACTGGATCAACCGTAAACGAATGTTACTTTTTGCAAGTTATATTTTTTACGGATTATGGAATCCACCACTTGTGATTCTTCTTTGGATCTCAACAGTTGTAGATTGGATTGCAGGAAACAAACTATCCATTGAAGAAAATCAACGTAAGCGAAAAATGTGGCTACTGTTGAGCTTGTTTGTCAATCTTGGATTTTTGGTCTTTTTTAAGTATCGTGATTTCTTATTGGATAATTTCACATCAGTAGTTAATACATATGGTTATGGCTACAAAGCCGAACCAATTGATATTTTATTGCCAATGGGAATTTCTTTTTATACGTTCCAAACTATGTCGTATACAATTGACATGTATTTGAGGAGGACCGAAAAAGCTAGAACATTTTTAGACTTCGCTTTGTATGTTACATTTTTCCCTCAATTGGTAGCAGGACCTATTGTTAGAGCGCAAGATTTAATTTCTCAATTTTATGAAGAAAAAAAAGCAACCATAAATCAATTTATTTGGGGATTGTTTTTATTGACTATTGGTCTTTTCCAAAAAGTGGTTCTAGCCGACACTTTGTTGGCTGATACTGCTGATACAGTATTTGGTTCAAAAGATATTTTAAACGGATTGGATGCATGGACAGGGACACTTGCTTTTTCCGGACAGATATTTTTTGATTTTGCTGGCTATTCTACATGTGCTATCGGTATTGCGCTTATGCTGGGTATCATATTGCCAGATAATTTCAGGTATCCTTATGCAGCAATTGGTTTTTCAGATTTATGGCGTCGATGGCATATTTCGCTCTCCAGTTGGTTGAGAGACTATCTCTACATTCCTTTGGGAGGAAACAGACACGGAATTGTAAGAATGTATGCAGCTTTGATGATCACAATGCTTCTAGGAGGTTTGTGGCATGGTGCTGCATGGACTTTTGTAGTTTGGGGAGCTCTTCATGGTATTTATCTGGTAGTGGAACGAATGTTCAAAAACAAAATTCATATCAAAATCGGTCCTTATAATGGGGTTATCTTGGCGTTAGTCACTTATACTCTAGTAAATTTCACTTGGGTATTTTTTAGAGCAAGAGAGTTTTCGGTTGCGAAGAATATTATTTCCTCTATGTTTTTTATGAATGTTGAAGGCTCAAAAGTTTTGGATTCATTCGAAATCATTAAAGTATTAGCGGTTATTAGCATTTTATTTGTATGCCATTGGTTTATGAGGAATACTTCTTTGAAAGAAGTATCTTTTAAAATACCTTCATGGGTTCTAGGAGTTTTTTGGGCTATTATGTTTTTTCTTATAGTGATTTCCCAAGGTAGTGGCGAGCAATTTATCTATTTTCAGTTTTAATCAATAATTAATTATTTCCTAAACCAATCAAATTAATTCTAGGATAGAAGGTAAAGATTAACTTTTTTAATTAAAATTGTTGAACATTTAAAACAATCTAGCAAGAAAAAACTATCAGATGTTAAAAATATATAATGTTGCATTAACTCTCTTATTGTCAATAATGTTTGTCAATTGTAATGGAAAACAATCATCGATCGAGAATTTACCAGATCCATTTGAAGCAGGCTGGGAAGGACAACAAGTAAGCGAGATAATAGAGGACAATTCACAAATGCGAATCCTGAAATGTACATTCCCACCTGGAGTAGGCCATGAAAAACATTATCACAAGCCACATACAGGATATACATTATCTGGAAGTACCTTTAGAATTACCGATGAAAACGGAACAAGAGAAGTAAATGTTCCCATTGGCTATACATTTTCGAATGACGAACTATCTGTTCATGAAGTTTTAAATGTTGGCGACAGCACTGCAGTTTTTTTGATTATCGAGCCTAAATAGTTTCATCGTTCATACTATAACTAAATAAATCACTACATTATGCTCAAAATCAACCAATTCAAATAAAATGGCTTATGGTCACCATTTTTAAAAAAATCCGTAGATAACTTTTAAAGAAGAACAAATTCACAAGTTATTTACTCTATGCCATCGGAGAAATCTTTTTGGTAATGATTGGTATTTTGTTGGCACTCCAAGTGAATAATTGGAATGAAGAGCGGAAGCTAAAAAGAGCTATAAATAATACGCTAAAAACTATTTCTTATGATTTAGAAATCGATACCACTTTCGCATCTACCATCATAAAATTTTATGAAATCAATAGAACGAACAGCAAAAGAATCATTGATGGTGAGATCACAAAAGATAACTATACAGAATGTTTGGAGTGCCTGAATTTAGTGACAATCTATCAGCCATTTAATTATCAGACACGAGGTATTGGGCAACTTAAGACTTTAACAGATATTCCATCGACTGAAAAAGATACTTTAATTACTGATATTACTAAATTCTATGCTGTTTTCGGTCCTTTAATAGATAAAAGTAATGAACGTATGGATAATATTGTTCTAAAAAATTTCAATGATCTTGAAAAGTTTCCTTGGTTTATTGATATGGCAAAAGGCAATCTTACGGATGAAGTCATTACCTATTTCACCGAAAGTGAGGATTATAAAAAACGAGTAACCTCCCACGCGATGCTTGCCGTTGGTAATCATCTGGCAATTGCAAAACAATACAAGCAAGATGCAATAGAATTATTGGAAGGAATTAATAAGCGTATAAAGGAAGAATATTGAGCTATTCTTTTACCGTTCCCATAAAATGATTCACGTTGGGGTTTATAGGATTACCTGTAATTCTACGAAATGATGCAATCTGCCCACAATGCCAAATAGCGTCTGCAATCGGACCATTGATTGCATTCCAAAATGGTACCTCTCTTTCTCCTAAAATAATTTTGAATTGAGAAATATCATCACTTTGCTTCAAAATATCAGCAGCAATTTTCAAGTTTATCAATGTCTGTTTTCGTTTGGCTTCAAAATCCAATTGTGAAAAATCCGTTTTCTCATTCGGCTTTTTCAAGGTAGAATTGACTATCACATACGATAAGTTCAAGATATGTTCAATAGTTTCATCAACCGAACGAGCGTCTTTATCAGATTTATAAGCCAAATCCTTTTCCACCAAGTTGTTTGTTGCCCAATAATATCGAAATCCTAATGCTTCTACCTGTCGAGCAGCCACCGTTCCAGCAGTAAAATTTTCTGAATACTCCGGAAGCTCATAATATGGCAGTGATTTATCAGCCGTTTGTGCCGATGAGACCATAGAAATAATAAATAAAACTATTAGAGCAAAGTTTTTCATATAAAAATCAGTTGACGCCATATTTATCCACCAAATAAATCATAGAAGCCATTGTTGCAGTGCCAAGCTCCAATTCGCGCTTATTGATGGCGTCAAACGTATCATTTTTAGCGTGATGATAATCAAAATAACGCTGTGAATCTGGGACAAATCCGGCCAAAACAACATTTCCATCTTTTAACGGACCAATATCTGCGCCTCCATAACCTTTCACAAACTGATGGATAAGATATGGTTCAAACAAAGATGCCCACTGTTGTGCTTTCGAAATAAATTCGCCTTCTGTATCAAACGAAAACCCTCTTGGCGTAAAACCTCCAGAATCACTTTCCAGTGCAAAAATGTGTTTCTCACCTTTAGATTTGGCTACTTTCGCGTATTCCGTACCACCTCGAAGTCCGTTTTCCTCATTCATAAACAACACCACTCTAATAGTTCGTTTTGGTTTGTAACCTAACTTCTTTAAAATCCTCAAAGCATCCATCGACTGTACGCATCCTGCACCATCATCGTGAGAGCCATCACCTAAATCCCAAGAATCCAAGTGTCCTCCTACCACAATATATTCATTGGGAAATTCACTTCCTTTTATTTCACCAATAACGTTATAAGATTGCACATCTTTCAGCTGTTGGCAATTCTGTCTAAAAAAGAATTTGATGTCTTTATTGAGCGAAAGCATTCCGCTCAACAATTCAGCATCATTGGTACTGATAGCCGCCGCAGGAATATATTGAGACGCTGGCAAATCACCATAACCCATTCCGCCTGTATGGGGGAAATCATCAAGACGTAAATTCATAGAACGGACAATAACGCCAACTGCACCAAACTTGGCAGCTTCCTTGGCACCAGAACCTCGTTGGTCAACCGCTCCACTGTAAGCATCAAAAGTCCTGATGGCATCAGCTTGCATCGGCCGATTAAAAAAAACTATTTTACCCTCGATCTTATCTCTTCCCAAAGTTTCGAGTTCTTTTAAACTCTTAACCTCAATTATATTAGCTTTTACACCTGCATTTGGCGTTGCAATGGAGCCGCCTAAAGCACAAATATTTACCGTTGTTGTTTTGCCTGGAGATGTTTCAATATAAGCAAATTCCGGAGCACCTCTTACCCATTTCGGCACCATAACTGGTTGAAGCCAAACCTTGTCGAAACCTAGTTTCTCCATTTCAGCTTTAGTATATTCAACCGCTTGCTCGGCTCCCAAAGAACCAGATAAACGTGACCCTATTTGATTGGACAAATGATCTAACCAACTGTAACTTTTCCCGTCTGTAAGTGCCTTAGAATAAATGCTTTTGATGACATCGGCATCACTGCTTTGCGCAGACAATTGAAGTGTAATGAAGAAACTTGCTATTAATAGATATTTCATAGAGAGATAAAAATTTTTAATGGCACTAATATACCACTAATAAATTTTTTCGATTTAAAACAAAATCTTAAAGTTTAGGCGGCAACTATTCGTTCTCCAATTGCTTTTTATACTGTTCTAAATTTGCTTTGATATCGTCATCAAGTTCTGGCTCTTGGATATCTGTATAGGTTTTCAAAGTGTCATACATAATTTTCGCAACAATGTAGCGAGCCGTTTCTTTGTGATCTGCTGGAATGGAAAACCAAGGTGCGTGAGGTTTTGATGTTCTATTTAATGCATCCTCATAGCATTCTTGATATTGATTCCATAATGCTCGTTCTTTGAGGTCTCCTGGTGAAAATTTCCAGTTCTTCTCTTGCTTCTCAAGTCGTCGAAGCAACCTATTCCGTTGTTCATCCTTGGACAGGTTCAGGAAAAACTTGAAAATAATCGTACCATTTTCTGCTATATGTTTTTCGAAATCATTGATTTGTTGAAATCGTTTCGACCAGAACCCCTCATTGATATCTTCCAAAGACGTGACCGAAGGAATATTTTCACCCAAAATATAACCAGGATGCACCCTTGTAACCAACACATTTTCATAATGCGTACGGTTGAAAACACCAAACTTACCACGCTCTGGCAATGCAATGTAATGTCTCCAAAGATAGTCGTGCCGCAACTCCAATTCGGTCGGGACTTTAAAGCTATGCACAACGATTCCTCTAGTATTGAAGTCTTTAAAAACTTCACGGATGAGACTGTCCTTTCCTGCGGTGTCCATACCTTGCAAGCAAACCAAAACAGCATATTTGCCGTGAGCGTACATCGTATCTTGCAGCTTTCCTAACTTCTCTCTAACATCTTCCAACTCATCTTCAATCTTATCTTCAGATGCTTCTAAATCATAAGTCGTCTTTAAATCTTTGATATTGATTTTTTCAGTGATTTGGAAGTCGTTGATACTGATGTCTTTCATTTTATGGTTGGATTTTGATTCTTAATTTGAGTTTATTTTGAAGCGAACATTTTCACATCGTTCTCATTTACTTCTTTTTCACCAAGAATAATCAATCGCTCCACAACATTTCGCAATTCCCGAATATTACCTGTCCAATCATATTCTTGCAATAATTTCAATGCTTTAGATGAAAAGGATTTTTTAGCTGTGCCTTGTTCTTCAGCAATTTTACCTGAAAAATAATCAACCAATAGCGGAATATCTTCTCGCCTATCGTTCAATGCTGGAACTTGAATGAGAATTACAGCAAGTCGATGATATAAATCCTCTCGAAATCGGTTTTCTTCAATTTCCTTTTTCAGATTTTTATTGGTAGCGGCAACAACGCGAACATCAACTTTGATATCTTTATCGTTACCAACCCTTTGAATTTTATTTTCTTGAAGCGCTCTCAACACTTTCGCCTGTGCCGAAAGGCTCATATCGCCAATTTCATCCAAAAAAATCGTTCCACCATTTGCAGCTTCAAATTTTCCTGCTCTATCTTTTACAGCACTCGTAAACGCACCTTTAACGTGACCAAACAATTCACTTTCAATCAATTCGGAAGGAATTGCAGCACAATTCACTTCAACCAATGGTCCGGCTGCTCTTTCACTTTTTTGGTGCAACCAATGTGCCACCAACTCTTTTCCTGTTCCATTTGGTCCTGTGATTAAAACCCGTGCATCTGTAGCCGCGACTTTCTCAATCATATCCTTGATTTGAGAAATAGCCTTGCTCTCACCTATCATTTCATAGTTTTTGCTCACTTTCTTTTTGAGCATCTTATTCTCTACAACAAGTTCTTTTCTGTCAAGAGCAATTCTTACGGTGTTGAGAAGTCTGTTTAAATCTGGTGGTTTTGAAATGTAGTCAAACGCTCCCAAACGCATTGTGTTTACGGCAGTATCTAAATCGCCGTGACCAGAAATCATCACAATAGGCACTTCAGGCTTTATTTTTTTTGCAGCCTCCAATACTTCGACGCCATCCATTTTAGGCATTTTGATATCACAAAGGACCAAGTCATAATCCTCTTTTTTGATTTTTTCAATTCCTGCTAACCCATCTTCTGCTTCCTCCACATCATAAGCGTCATTTTCTTCGGTTAAAATTTTTATGAGAACTCTTCTGATGGTTGCTTCGTCTTCTATGACTAAAATTTTTGGCATTTTAATATTTGAATTTTATTCCTGTTCTAAAATAGATTGTGTTTTTATCGTCTATGGTATAAATATCTTCCCGTTCATTATCTCTCAAACGATAATCGTTAGTAATACTGTATGCAGCATACCCGTAATATAGTAAATGTTTTGTGAAATAGTGTTCATATCCTAAACCACCTAAAACCAAGGTTGCGGAAATATTTTCGGCCACTTTTCCATCAATTGTTTTATTTCCTTGAATATTGGCAAAAATATTATCTAGAGTAGCAAATGCTTGTATATGATTTTTGTCATCAAACTTATAACGGATATTTGTTTTAGGAACACCCAATGTGTAAGTCCATTTTGGAGCAAATTCTCTGTAATAGTTAATAATGGGAAGTGGATAATTTCTGCCAGGAGTAGTGGAATATTCGAGTCCCAAAATCAATCGATTGGGTTTGTCTGACTTACCTTCAGCTGTTCTATCTCTAATGGCGTAACCTGTAACAATGTAGATGTAATCATCAGATGTTAATTTTGTTTCGAAATTAGAAGAGATTCTACCTGCAACTTTACCCGCATAAATCCAATCAGTATTTTTTGAGCGATGCAGAAATCCAAGACTTGCCTCAATATTTTGAATTGATTGTAAATCATCAGTTGAAAACGGTACATTGTCAAAAGTAAAATCAATATATCGATATTCACCACCAATCACTATGTAATTCCCTTCGCTAACCTTTAAAGGTGCCTGAATCAAAGCCCTAAATCGGCTAATTGAGTTTTTTGAATTGGAATTAGGAATATTTAAATATTCCAATCTTAACAAATCGCTTGTCTGTGCAGATATTAAACAGCTACAGAATATCGACAAGAAAGCTATTACTAGTTTATTTTTATTTGGCATATGTTATTCTTTTTGGGGTAAATTCTTTTCAATGATATGAATATCTCTTTGAGGAAAAGGAATGGTAATGTTATGTTCCCTGAACAATCTATCAATTTCAAAACGAATTCCACTTTGCGGAAAGCGTGCATTAAAACTATCGTTTATGGTAAATGCAACTGAAAAATTCAATGAGCTATCACCAAAATCCGTAAATAAAACTGTCGGTTCTGGCTTTTCTAATACTTCAGGCTGTGCATTGGCCGCTTGAAGTAATAATTTCTTTACAAGTTGAACATCGCTTCCGTAAGCAACACCTACTTTGACATTTTCGCGAGTAGTTGTTCCATTCTGGGTCCAATTGTATAAACTGTTCTCAAGATATAGATGGTTCGGTATAATAAGGATTTTGTTATCTATCGTGACAGCGCGAGTTGTTCGTAATTTGATTTCCTCTACTCTACCTACTTTACCTTCAATTTCTATGATATCACCAACGTGAACCGATTGGTCAATGAGAATAAAAACGCCAGAGATGATATCTTGAAATAAGGTTTGAAGCGCCAAACCGATACCTATCAATAACGCGGCTGAAGCGGCAAAAACTCCTGTAACTGGAATGCCGAGTGAATGGAAAGTTATGAGCAAAATAATGACGTACACTAACCATCTTGCATAACCGAAAACTACCTTGAACTTCCTTTTATCATCATAAGGCAGATTTCTGCTCAACAATTTCAAAATAATCCTCATCACGATGGTAGCAATGATCAAGACAATTGTTAAGATAATCAAGTCCATCAGACTTAAAGAAATCTTTTCTGTAATGTGATATTCCTTTCGGAGAAAATTAAATAACTCTTCCATTTATCAATATTTTAACCACTTGAACAATTCCTTGTAACTTGGCTTCTTTCCATACATCAAAATACCAACCCTATAAATTTTTGCTGCAAACCAAACTGTAAAAGCAAAAGTTGCAATCAGAATAGCTAACGACAAAATTTGCTGCCATATGGGAACACCAAAAGGAATTCTCATAAGCATCACGACAGGCGACGTCAATGGTATAAACGAAAAAATTGTTGAAACCGTTCCGTGTGGATCCTCAATAACCGTAAAAACACCTACATACACTGCAATGATCAATGGCATAATGATAGGCATCATAAATTGTTGTGTATCGGTCTCGCTGTCCACTGCGGCGCCTATAGCTGCGTACAATGAACTGTACAACAAAAATCCACCTAGGAAGAAAAACATAAAAGCCACACACAGATTGAGCAACGGTAAATTCAAAAATGCCGTGAACAATTCCTGTGCTTGGTTTTGAGCTTCTGGTGATTCCATTGCCTGACGGATCATCTCCTGTTGCGGTCCTTGCATTTGCATTACATCTATTCCGAAAATCGCCGAAACCAGGAGCAACATTACACCTCCGAGTAAAACCCAAATGATGAATTGCGTAATACCAGCCAATGATGTTCCGATGATTTTTCCCATCATCAGTTGGATAGGCTTTACGGACGAAATAATCACCTCAATGATGCGACTTGTTTTTTCTTCAATGACACTGCGCATAATCATATTTCCATAAATGATGATGAACATAAACAGCAGGTAACCTGCCGCACCTCCGAAAGCCAGCTTCAACCAACTATCTGTTTTCGATGTTTTTTCTCCTAAAAAACTCTCTTGACCAATAGTTATTCGTGTACGTGAAGCCTGAATCTTTTCAATATCAACGCCATCTTGAACCAATTTCAAATCGGTTAGTTTTTTCTCAATTTTTCCTTCTAAACTAGAGATGATACTCAACGATGGTGAGTCTTCAGAATAAAATTTTGCACTTTCAAATTGCGACAAAGAATCCGAACCCTTTTTGATATATAATAATCCATATTCTTCTTTGGAACTGACCAAATCTTTGGCATTTTCCAAATTAATATTATCTAAATAATTATACTTAATATGCTCTTCATCAGTAAACACTTCAGAAAAAACTCCTGTTTCATCTAGAACAGATATAGTGCGGTCTTGATTATTATTTATTTGTGATAGATAAGCTACCAAAGCTATCAAGGCAATCATAATCATCGGACTTAAAAAGGTCATAATGATGAATGACTTATTTCTAACCTTTGTCAAATATTCACGCTTAATGATAAGAGGTAAATGATTCATCTTCAGTTTCTTTTTACGGTTTGAATAAAAATGTCATTGGCACTCGGAATCACTTCTACAAAATGATGCACTTCTGCTTTTGAGGTCAGAAAAGAAAGTAAATCATTTGAAGATACGTTTTCAGCTAACTTAACATTGAGCTTTATATCATCATTCAGATTTTTGAATGTTGCAGGAAGCACTTCAAAACGTTCCTTGATGCTACTCACCACAGCTTCTGAATCTTGTGTTTGCAAACCGACCTCAAACGTATTGGTCTTAAACTGTCTTTTTATGTCTATCAATTTTCCGTCTAGAATTTTATTGGATCTATGAATCAAGGCAATATGGTCGCACAATTCTTCAACCGATTCCATACGATGTGTCGAGAATATAACCGTTGCACCTTCTTCTCTCAATTGTAAAATTTCATCTTTGATTAATGTGGCGTTAATGGGGTCAAATCCTGAAAAAGGTTCGTCAAATATGAGCAATTTAGGCCTGTGCAATACCGTTACGATAAACTGTATTTTCTGTGCTTGACCTTTACTTAATTCTTGTATTTTCTTGTTCCACCAATCACCTATTTCAAGTCTTTCAAACCAATATTTCAATCGTGCCTTCGCATCTTGCTTGGACATACCTTTAAGTTGCGCCAAATAAAGTGCTTGCTCACCTACTTTCATCGATTTGTAAAGCCCACGCTCTTCTGGAAGGTATCCAATATTCTGAATGTCAGTCGGTTTTAAAGCTTCACCATCTAAATAAACCTTGCCTTTGTCTGGCATAGTGATTTGGTTGATGATTCTAATAAGAGTGGTTTTCCCTGCTCCGTTGGGACCCAATAGCCCAAAAATGCTTCCTTTTGGAACTGCGATGGAAACGTCATTTAGCGCCTTAAAATCCCCAAAATGTTTGGAAACATTTTCGGCGACTAATAAGTTATTCATAAATATGAGGGTTGAAAGGATTACAAAATTTTGATTTGTAAATATATTAAATGTCAAAGGTTACGTTAACAAAATAGAGGATATTTTTAACTTATTTCGGAAAGGTCGAGACTCTATAAAAGCAAAACCCACCCTTAATAAATCAAGGATGGGAAAAAATTGCTATGAAAAAGAAAAATACCACTAATGTGAATTAGTGATATTCAAATATAGTGTTTTTTATCAAAAAACCCTTTTTTAAGAAAACATATCTTTTACTTTTTCAAAAAAAGATTTTTCTTCGCTGTCTGGTTTCGGTTCAAAATGCTCATTATTCTTCATGTTTTCAAAGAATTCTTTTTGTTCCTTGTTCAGTGTTTTAGGTGTCCAAACATTCACGTGAACCAACAAATCACCTTTACCATAGCCATTGATACTAGGAATTCCCTTACCACGAAGTCTTAAAATTTTGCCAGACTGAACACCAGAATCGATTTTAATACGAACTTTTCCAGTTACAGTATCAATTTCTTTGGACGTACCAAGTACAGCGTCTGGAAGACTGATATACATATCATAATGAAGATTATCGCCTTCACGTTTCAAAGTCGGATGGTCTTCCTCTTGAATGGCCACCAATAAATCACCAGCTATACCATTACCTGGAGCGTCATTACCTTTACCAGAAACTTTAAGTTGCATTCCATCTACAACACCAGCTGGAATTTTTACGGAAACGGTCTCCTCTTTAGTAATTAAACCTTGAGCATCTGCATCAGAAGGTTTTTTATCAATAATTTGACCAGAACCACCACAAGTGTGACACGTTGAAGCGGTTTGCATCCTTCCTAAAATAGTATTGGTAACACGCATCACCTGACCTTGACCATTACAAGTTGAGCAGGTTTTATAAGTGGTTCCTTCGGCCTGAACTTTTCTTTTGACTTTTAGTTTTTTCTCGACACCATTGGCAATTTCTTCAAGAGTCAACGTAATTCTAATTCTCAAGTTACTGCCTTTCACTCGTCGTTGACCTCCACCGAAGCCACCACCAAATCCAGAAAAACCGCCTCCACCGAAAGCTCCTCCAAAAATATCACCGAATTGGCTAAATATGTCGTCCATATTCATACCACCTCCACCAAATCCGCCTCCTTCAAAGGCTTGGTGTCCAAATTGGTCATATCGTGATTTCTTTTCAGGATTGCTCAACACTTCATAAGCTTCGGCTGCTTTTTTGAACATTGCTTCGGCCTCTTTGTTGTCCGGATTTTTATCAGGATGGTATTTCAACGCCATTTTGCGATAAGCCTTTTTAATCTCATCTGCCGAGGCACTTTTTGAAACTCCTAGTATGTCGTAATAATCTTCTTTCATCGAAACTTGTTATTTGTTCTTTTGTAGTTGAAACGGCTTTTTTCTTTAAAATCCAGTAACAACTTTTGGAAAACGGATGATTTTATCACCCAATTTATAACCCTTCTCCACTACATCGATAATTTTACCTTTGAGATCATCTGAAGGTGCTGCAACTTGAGTAATAGCCTCGTGCTCATCAGCATTAAAAGCATCGCCTTGTGCAACCTCCATTTTTGTCAGGCCATTTTTCTCTAAAGTGGAAAGCAACTTTTGGTAAATCAGCAACACGCCTTTTCTTAAATGTTCAGCTTCCTTGTCATCTTCTGTATGCAACAGCGCTCGCTCAAAATCATCCAAAACTGGCAACAACGAAATCATAACATCCTGACTTGCTGTTTTAAACAATTCTATTCGTTCTTTTGAAGTTCGACGCTTATAATTTTCAAATTCGGCAAACAAACGCAGGAATTTGTCCTTTTCCTTACCCAGATCTTCTTTCAATTGCTCTTCAACTGATTGCTCTTCTTTCTGTTCTGCTTGCTCATTTTCCATAACAAGCTCATCATCTATATGTTCGCTTTTATCTTTTTTACTCATTTTTCAATAGCTTAAATATTTCTTTTCAATTTGGCAAAAGTACTGCCATTATTGATAAAATGTCAAAATGTCACCATATATTTTAGTCTTTTTTTCAAAGTAAAGTTCTTATGTCTATTTTTGTAAGAAACCATTAACCATATACCAATGAAAAACCATTTGAGCAAAAGTTTGATGACATTATTGATTTGCCTTGCCATTTTTGGGTGTAAAGACAAAGCAAATGAAGCTAATATGAGCGAAGCTGAACCAGCAAAAGTGGCTGATGCTTCCTCTGAAAAGTATATCGTAAATGCTACGGAATCTTTCATTGAATGGAAAGGATTTAAACCAACGGCTACTCACAATGGTGTCATTCGTGTAGAATACGGCAACATCAATACCAATAATGACGTGTTATCTGGCGGGAAAGTTGTGATTGATATGTCATCGATATCTGTTTTGGATTTGGAAGGCGATATGAAGTACAATCTTGAAAATCATTTAAAAGGAACTGTTGAGGGCAAAGAAGGCGATTTTTTTAATGTGAAAATGTTTCCTGAAGCGGTTTTTGAAATCACGACTATTGCAGCTATCGAAAATGGTGCTTTTAACCTTTCTGGCAACCTAACCATTAAAGGTGTAAAAAACAATATTACTTTTCCTGTAAAGGTTACTAAAGATGAGCAAAGCCTAACCATCAATAGCGAACCTTTTACCATTGACAGAACAAAATGGGGAATCAACTTCGGTTCAAAATCTGTATTTGATAATCTCGGAGACAAATTTATCAATGACGAGATTGAATTGAAGGTTACATTAGTTGCTGAAAAAGAGTAACTAAAAAAACTCTCGATATTGCATGACCCGAAAATCAAATGTTTTGAATTTCGGGTTTTTATTTTTTAACTGTCGGTACAAAGGCATACTCCCAATAGCGCGATTCGCAGAACCTGATGCTGAAGTCAAGGATACTGTTTTAATAACTCTGTCTTCGTTTTGAGATGGTAATTTCATCTCGTGAATTCTTGGGATTTCATCAGAAATCAATCGCATTTTTAACTGATAATCTTTAATGTGTTTTCTGAAAAAATATTCAGGGCCATTTTTGCTATTACCTCCTGTAAACAAAAGTGTGTCGATATTTGGATATTGTTTGAGATAACCGATCAAATCTCTCAAAATGACGTTAGTCATACCTAAATCGGAGGCGTCAATTTTGGCACGTTCAGCACTTTCAACAATGTCACAGACACCTATTTTATGTTTAATGAGAAAATCTTTTCGTTGATTGACGGCTTCTTCTGAATTATCATAGCGTAAATTGAGATGATGAATTGCATCTATATATAGCCACAACGAATTATAATAACTTCCGTAGCAAAAATCAACATCCTGTTCGAACAAATCGCCTGTTGAAAATCTAGGTGGTGGTAAGGTTCCAACGATTAACTTGGTAGTATCTTCTTTAATGAATGGTGGATATGGGTGTTTGTGGAGGAACACGATTGTTTGAATGTTTATGACAAAGTTAACGCATAAACCGAAATTAAATAGACTTGGTTCTCCGCATTAATTGTTGTATCTTAAATGTTCTAAAATTACTGTTTAATTTAGAAGATTTCTGTCTTCGCAGGAGTGTTTCCCTTTTTCAAGGGAATAAAAAAACTAATTTCAATGGGAAAAGGAGATAAAAAAACAAGACGAGGTAAAATACACAGAGGAACTTATGGCGTGCGTCGCAGGAAGATCAAAAAGCGCCCTTCTACACTGGAAAAAATCAATGTCGATAAAAAAGATATTCCTTAATTATCTGATAAACACAAGTTCGTTTTCGGATGACAACTGTTCACTAAAGCCATAACCTTCGTAATTGAAGCCTTTGAGGTCATCGATGGTATTGGCATTGGTATCTACCACATAACGAGCCATATAGCCACGTGCCAACTTTGCAAAGGTCATAATGGTTTTATACTCACCGTTTTTAAGATCTTTAAAATTGGCTGTAATAACTGGAACTTTCAGTGCTTTTGTGTCAATGGCCTTGAAATATTCGTTACTGGCAAGATTCAGGAACAATTCATCATCCTTCAATTCTTCGTTCAAAGCCTTCACAATGTCTTTCTTCCAAAACTCATATAGATTTTTATGCTTTCCGACAGGCAATTTTGTACCCATTTCCAAACGGTATGGTTGAATCAAATCGAGAGGTTTCAGCAACCCATATAATCCGGAAAGAATCCTTACTTTATCTTGAACAACGTCAATTTTGTTCTTCGGAATTGAATACGTATCAAACCCTCGATATACATCACCACTGAAAGCATAAATAGCAGGCCGTGCATTATCTTCAGTAAAAGGTAAGGACCACTCCTGATTGCGTTCATAATTGAGTTGGCCCAAAGCATCTGATATGCTCATCAATTTTGAAAGACTTTTTGCTGATTTCTTTTTCAACAGCTTGTTTAGACGTTCTGAAGCATTTAAGAATTGTGCTTCAGTATGTTTAGTAGTTGGTAATTTGCTTTCGAAATCAAGTGATTTTGCAGGAGATAGAACAAGTTTCATAATTGTCAAATAGTTTTCAAAGTTACAATTACCTACGAGAAAATTCAAGATGCATGTTTTATAATTTCAATTTAGGGATAAGTAAAAACTATTCTATTAAATCTTGTCCAAACTGAAGCAAATACCCATTATTGTCATAAATGGCAAATTCACGCATATTCCAATCAAAAGTTTCCAAAGGATAGCAAACCCTTACTTTGTCTTTCACCTTGTCCCAGACAGCTTCTACATCCTCTACCTTGATGTAAAACGAACCCGAAAACGTTGGTTTATCAAATGGAATATGTGCATTGGGTTTGGCTAACATAATGTCAACATCATCTCGATGCATTGCAGCCCAGCCCCAATCATCATTCTTTTCGGCACAAATAAAACCCAAATACGTCGTATAAAATTGAATGGTTTCTTCTATATCCTCTGTATAGAGCATTGGTGTAATAGATTTGAAATGCATAGTTTGAAAGATTAAAACCTCAAAGATTCTCGTTTTTGCAAGAATTCACTTCATTCCTCAATATCTTGATGCTTTGCATAATTCCTCCACTTCTCGATACAGTCTTGCATATCTTGTGGAATTTCAGAATCAAAACGCAATAATTTACCAGTTTTAGGATGTTCAAAACCGAGTGTTTTTGCGTGTAATGCCTGTCTTGGCAAAATTTTAAAGCAGTTTTCAACAAATTGTTTGTACTTGCTAAACGTAGTTCCTTTCAATATTTTCTCACCACCATAACGTTCGTCATTAAAAAGCGTATGACCAATATGTTTCATATGCACACGTATTTGATGCGTACGACCTGTTTCTAGTGTACAGGCTACCAAAGTGACATATCCCAAACGCTCCAAAACTTTATAATGCGTCACAGCTGGCTTGCCTTTGTCTTCATCATCACCTTCAAAAACGGTATTCTGCAATCTATTTTTTGGGTGACGACCTATGTTGCCTTCAATGGTGCCTTCATCGGCTTCCACATTTCCCCAAACAATGGCTACATATTCACGTTCGCTGGTTTTGTCAAAAAACTGCTTTGCCAGATGCGTCATCGCTTCTTCTGTCTTCGCAATGACCAATAGTCCGCTGGTGTCTTTATCAATACGATGCACCAAACCAGGTCTATTACTGGAGTTATTTGGCAAATTATCAAAATGATACGTCAAGGCATTGATAAGCGTCCCAGAATAATTACCGTGACCAGGATGCACCACCATACCTGCAGGTTTATTGACTACCAACAACTCATCGTCTTCATACACAATATCCAATGGAATATTTTCAGGCGTAAGAAGGTATTCGTAAGGAGGATGCGAAAACAGCACCCGTATTTTATCAAATGGCTTAACCTTGTAATTCTGTTTTACAGGCACATTGTTAACGTAGATGCTTCCTTCTTTTGCGGCCGTCTGAATTTTGTTTCGAGTGGCATTTTCCACACGATTCATCAAGTATTTATCGATGCGAAGTGGCTGCTGGCCTTTATCTACCGTAAATGCGTGATGCTCGTATAAATCATCATCGTCATTTTCGTCATTGGGTGTAGTATCTTCAATCATTATTCGCCATCCGTTCTATTACCATTGCCAAGAACCAAATCGATTTTTGAAGTAATTGGCAACAAATCGCCTTTCGCCAATTTCTCACCTTTGAAACTCATTGACAATACTTCATCCTTCCCGATATCATCAACATAAGATATTTTTCCAACCTCAAAACCAAGGGCTTCAAGCGTTGGTTTAGCTTGTCTAAATGTTCGTCTTACGATATTTGGCACCTCAACTTTTCTATAGCCTGAAGGATTCAATGTTAAATAAATTTTACGGTCTTCCTTTACTTGGGTTCCTGCCAAAGGATATTGCTCTATCACAGAATACTTTGGATATTTAGGATTGAAGTTTGCCGAATCTTGAATTTCCATTCTTAAATCTCTGTCTTCCAATTCTATTTGAACTGTTTCCAAAGATTTCCCGGTCAAATCAGGCACTTCCACAAAACTACCGTGATTTGTGGTGATGTTTAACCATTTCAAAATGATAAAAGAGAGAACAACCAGTGCCAAAATAGCCAATGCCAATTGCTTGAGAAATACTTTGCTGGTCAGAAAATTTTTAAGGCTCATTAAGTTTTTTGTATAGGACAAATATATAAAAACCAAAGCGTTTTTTCTTTTGGTTTTTATGTGATATTTTAGCTTAACGATTATTTCCGTCGTTTGTTTTATATATGAAAAAGAATATTGCCATCATTATGGGAGGCTATTCCAGCGAATATGAAATCTCGCTAAAAAGTGGCCAAGTGGTTTTTGAAACTTTGGACAAAGAACACTATAACGCTTTTCGCGTTCATATTTTCAAGAATAAATGGGTGTATGTTGATGAAAATGAGGCTGAATTTCCAATTGATAAAAATGATTTTTCCGTAACTGTTGAAGGTCAAAAAACAACCTTCGACTGTGTTTTCAATGCGATTCACGGCACGCCTGGTGAAGATGGTTATATGCAAGGCTATTTTCAGTTATTGAATATTCCGCATACGAGTTGCGGTATGTACCAAGCGGCTCTCACCTTCAATAAAAGGGATTGTTTAAGCGTCCTTAAACCTTATGGCATCAAAACAGCGACTTCTTATTACGTGAATTATGGCGATACTGTTGATGAACCAGCAATCATAGATAAAGTTGGATTGCCTTGTTTTGTGAAAGCGAACAAAGCAGGAAGCAGTTTTGGCGTGACCAAGGTTTACAAAAAAGAAGAACTTCAGTATGCCCTTGAAGTAGCTTTTAAGGAAGATGATGAAGTGATTATTGAATCGTTTTTGGATGGCACCGAAGTATCTGTCGGAGTCATCACTTACAAAGGTGAAGTGAAGGTTTTGCCAATCACGGAAATCGTGAGCGACAATGATTTTTTTGATTATAAAGCAAAATATTTAGGTGAATCACAAGAAATTACACCTGCCAGAATTTCGAAAGAGCAAGAAGAAAAGGTAAATTCAGTTGCCAAGAAAGTTTATGAAGTTTTAAAAATGACAGGTTTCAGCAGGAGCGAATATATCTTTAAAGATGGCGAACCACATTTGTTGGAAGTCAATACAGTACCAGGTTTGACAAAGGCTAGTATTTTACCTCAACAAGCTGCTGCAGCTGGTATCAGTTTGGGTGAATTGTTTGGAAATGCCATTGAGGAAGCTCTTGCCAATTAATGATGAATAATTAAGTATCTTTGATAATACTAACATTAATTCAGAAGTACTGCATTTGCAGGAAGTGGTATGAGAAGAGCATTATTTCCAGGATCGTTTGATCCAATTACTTTAGGTCATTACGACATCATAAAAAGAGGCGTCAAATTGTTTGATGAAGTGGTGGTAGCCATTGGTATCAATGCTGATAAGAAATATATGTTTTCTTTGGAAGAAAGAAAACAGTTTATAGAAGAAGCCTTCAAAGATGAACCAAAAGTAAAAGTAATGACTTATAAAGGTCTTACGATTGACTTTTGTCATAAAATTGATGCCCAATTTATTCTTCGTGGTTTAAGAAATCCGGCGGACTTTGAATTCGAAAAAGCGATTGCTCACACCAACAGAAAACTCTCTAAAATTGAGACGGTTTTTCTTTTAACAGCTGCTCGAACATCATTTATTTCTTCTTCAATTGTGAGAGATGTCATCAGAAACAATGGTGATTATACCGTTTTGGTTCCTGAAAGCGTAACAATCAAATAAGATTGTTCTTTTTTGCTTTTTGAACAGCTTCAAGTTTGTTATGCACTTGTAATTTTCTGTAAATATTTTCAATATGCTTTCTTACAGTTCCTGATGATAATATGAGATTTTCAGCGATTTTGTTATAATTCAAACCCTTACTTAACTGTTCGAGAACATCAATTTCTCGTTGGGTCAACTGAATATCTTCTTTATCGTCTGGATTTTCAATTGCCATTGGATTACGAAGCAATTTCAATGTTTTCATAGCAATCGATGGATTCATCGCTGCACCTCCATTCAAGGTTTCAAGAATGCCGTTGTATAAATCTTTGGCGTTGATTTCTTTCAATAAATAACCATCTGCTCCTGCCTTGATGGCGTTGAAAATATTTTCATCATTATCAAAAACCGTCAACATAATGATTTTGATATGCGGATATTTTTGCTTGACAATTTCGGTAGTTTCAATGCCGTTCAGCACAGGCATTTCAATATCCATCAATATCAAATCGAGATTTGAATTGCCCTCAAGTTGTATCAACAATTCAGAGCCATTCATTGCAGAAAATTTGAAATTCAGTTCTTCAAAAAAAGAAAGTTTCTCTTTTACCGCATTAATTAAAAACATATTATCGTCAACAATGGCTATCTTAATATTCATTACGAATCAATTTAGTTTAGGCGTAAGTTACAATTTTGAGAATTTATACAAATACGTCATTTAGCGTATATTCACAGATGATATTTCAACAATATAGCTGTTCCTTGATTCACTGTTGAATTTATAGTGATGCTTGCTCCCAGTTCTTGAGCTCTCTTTCTCATATTATTAATGCCATTGCCCATCTGCACTGTCATATCATCAAATCCTACACCATCATCTTTGATAATGATATGCAGTTCATCATCAATTTTTTCAAAATGCACCTTAATGGTTTTGGCATTAGCATATTTCAAAGCATTATTAATGGCTTCTTGAATAATTCTATAAATATTCATTCCTTCTACAGATGAAAACTTCAAATCACCATTCAAATTCTTATCCATTTCAAACTGAAAATTAACAGCATCTGAAGCAGAATCAGCTTTTTCAATAAAATTTGAAATACGTGTTTGTAAATCTTCTAAAGAGATTTCGTTTTTGTTCATTGCCCAAATGGTATCGCGCAGTTCATAGATAGTGGTTGTGGTAAATTCGCTGATGTTTTTAAGCTTTTGACCTAGTTTTTCAGGAAGTTGAAAACCATATTTTAGATTGTCTAGCGATGAAATGATGAAGGTAAGCTGCGCTCCAATATTGTCGTGCAAATCGCGACTGATTCGTAAGCGTTGTTCTTGCAACCTATTTTGGGTTTCAATTTTAATCAAAGCATCTTTTAACTCATTCTCCTTTTTGAGTTGTCGGTTTTTGAGCTTCTGCTGATTATAGACCAAAAAACCCAATAGCGTCAGCACAACGGCTAATGCTACCAATCCTAGAATGTAATAATTCTTCTTGCTTAAATCGAGTTCTTTTTCAGCCAAGTCGGCTCGTTGCGACAGAATTTCCTTTTCCTTTTTTTCGGTTTGATATTCAATTTCGAGCTTTGCAACTCTTTCATTGGTATCAAAATTCAACAGACTGTCCTTTATCTTCGTGTAATCTTTGTAGTATTTTAATGCAGTCTTTGTGTCGTTTTTAGCTTCATAATATTGTGAATACAATTCCAAAGCCATTTCAATATCTACAGCCGTTTTAGATTCGTTGGCAAAAATATATGCGCTGTCAATAAAACGTTTTGACTCATCAACTCTTTCATTTTCAATCAATACTTGGGCAATGTTATTATAACTAGCGCTGACACCTGCAAGATTCCCAATTGACTTTTCAATGGATGCCGATTTTTTGAAATATACCAACGCAGAATCAATTTTTTGCATATAGTAATAAACAGCACCTACATTATTCGAAGATTCGGCAATGCCTTTCTGGTCCTGGAGTTCTTCTTCAATAGAAAGAGAATATTTAAAGTAATCGAGCGCCTTGTCCAGATCGCCATCATTGGCATATATAATGGCAATGTTATTATAAGCTTCAGAAATTCCCTTTTTGTTGGACTCCTTTTCAAAAATATCAATAGCTTTTAAATGATATTGAATGGCTTTATCGTTAATATTAAGGTAACTGTAAACCATTCCTATATTATTGTTTACGGTCGCCATTTCTTTCAAAGCATTTTTCTTTTCATAGATGGAAAGCGCTTTCAGATACATTGTAAGAGCCTCTTCATAACTGCCGAGGCTTCTATTGCAAGCTCCAATATTATTATATGCAGAAGCCATCATTAAAGAATCCAAAGGATTGGACAAAGACTCTTCCGACAGCCTTTTGGATTTTTCAAATTGGCCCAAATCGCGATAAACAATTGCCAAATTATTCTTGGAGTAATTATAAATTTTGGGATTGTTCTCGCTTTTTTTGAGTGCACCTTGCAAGATTGAGACAGCTTGTTTTGGATTTTGCTTGTATAAACCCATTGCAGAATCATTAAGCTTTTCCACGGAAATCTGTGAAAATATGTTGCCAAAAGAAATGAAAGCAATCAATAGAATGAGATGCTTAAGAGTCATAGTTGTCTTGATAAAATGCACCATTAAAGTACTATATTTTTTGATAGTGACGTTTTACTAAAGCAAAATGGTCACCTTCGTACCTTTTTGGCTTTCGGACTGCATTGATAACTCACCTCCTATTTCTTGAATACGCTTTTGCATATTAATTAATCCATTTCCCTTTTGTATCGCTTCCAAATCAAAACCTTTGCCATCATCTGAAACTTCAAATTGAAGATTGCGCAGTTTCTGCGAAACATCTACACGTATTTGTGATGGATTTCCGTGTTTCAAACTATTGTGAATGGCTTCTTGTATCACGCGATGGATGTTCATACCTTCCACCGATGAAAACTTTCTGTTCAAATCAACACCTTCAGCAACATTGAACGAAAAGTTGATTTTGTCTTCAAACACGTGTGCCTTATCGATGTAGTTCGAAATTCTGGTTTGTAAATCTTCAAAGGTGATTTCGCTTTTGTTCATCGCCCAAATAGTATCTCTCAATTCATAAATAGTCGACGACGTGAATTCACTGATATTGCTCAACTTCTGATTGAGTTTTTCATCCTGAATATTGAAACCATACTTCAAATTATCTATGGATGAAATGATGAAAGCAAGCTGTGCACCAATATTGTCGTGCAAATCACGACTGATGCGCAAACGTTGTTCTTGAAGCTTGTTTTGGGTTTCAATGCGTATCAATGCATCTTTTAGCTCATTTTCTTTGTGGAGTTGTTTGTTTTTCAGTTTTTGTTGGTTATAGAACAAAAATCCTATCAGTCCCAAAACAATTGCCAATGACAGCAACCCAAACACCTGAAGATTTTTTTCTTGGATTGTGAGGTTTTTTTCTGCCAATTCAGCACGTTGAATCAGAATTTGTTTTTCCTTTTTTTCTGTATCATATTTAATCTCTAAATCGGCAACGGCCTTTGCATTCTTATCTGAAAATACAGAATCTTTGATCGTGATAAACTTTTGGGTCAACTCCCTCGCTTTTGAGAAATTGCGTAACATATATTGGCTTTCGGCAGCATTTAGGTACAATTCTCCAGCAATATTTTCAGAATGAGGATACTTTTTGACCAACTCAAATCCTTTGTTTGCATAAAAAAGCGCCTTTTGAGGTTCATTCAAACTGTTATAAAGTAACACCAAATTTCCATATGTATCAATACTTGCTTTTTCATCTGCCTCATAATCATTTGGCTTGTCCAATACTTGCAAATAAGTTTCAATGGCCTTATCGACATCATCTTTCATTTGATAGGCATTAGCAAGGTTGTTCAAGATTCTGTAATATTCTACTAGATTTTCTGTCTGTATAGCGATTTTGCTTCCTTCAATAAATGTACCGATAGCTTCATCAATCTTTCCTAAACTTTTCAAATCAATGCCAATGTTATTTAGCGAAGTGGCTTGCTCATCTTTGAGATTGTATTTTTCTCGGATTGCCAAAGACTTTTGATGGTATTCTAAAGCTTTCTCGAATAAATTCATTTCTTGATAAATCAATCCAATATTATTTAGATAGGAAGCACTTTGCCTTTCGGTACCATCTTTGTCATTCATCCGAAGCGCTTCAAAAAAATACTTCAATGCCTCATCAAAATGACTGCGGTTCCAGTTGAACATTCCCAAGTTATTGACACACATCACTTCAATATTCTTGAAGTTATGCCGTCTACTCATATTTAAGGCTTGAGTGAAGTAATAATTGGCGGAATCTGATTTCCCGATGACATCCATATAAATGCCACGCGTATTGATAAGCTCATTCAATCCAAAATGAAATTTTTTCTCTTTGGCAAGCTTTTCACCCTCATCAATTATCTGAAGTGCTTTTTTGGTATCTCGAAAGATATAAGCTGAACCCACACGGTTATAAGCCCTTATAATGATAGAGTCATTTTTGGACTGTTTTGCAGCAGTCAAAAGACTATCTAAATTTTGAGAAAAGGAAGGTGAAAGTGAAAAAAGTAAAGCTAAAAGGAAGGTAATTCTTTTCATTTTTGAGCATAAAAAAAGCATCAGATCTGGAACGATTAGACGCACTACAGATAAAACTGACGCTTTTTTAAAAAAATTGATTAATAGCATTACGAATATAAGTCTTCTTTAAGGTTAGGGTGGGATTTTTTCGACAAGGTGCAATTAAAAAAGATTAAGCGCAATCGTTATCGGATTGCGCCCAATCCCAATCTCAACAACAAGATTTATTTAGCTAGATTGTATGCGTAAATGGTTTTGTCATTAGCTTTATAAAACAAATAACCGCCGAATTCATCTACTTCATATTCTGGCTTTTTGTCCTTTAAGACAATCTCTTTATCCACTTCTCCAGTATCCTTGTTGACTTTTACCAAGCCAACACCTTCATCCAACTTTGTTAGGATAAATTGAGCATTTTCAGTGGCAGCAGTAGCCTTAAATCTGGTTGCCAAATAAGCAAAAGAGGCACCAGCAATTCCTGAAAACATATCAGCCGCCCGTTTGGCTTCTTTACCATAGTCATTATAGTTGCTCAAATCATTCATACTTCCCATACCTGTTCTATTGGCTCCAGCTCTGGCACTCATGCTGACAGCCATGGCTGTAGAAGCAACAGCTGTGATACCGCCCATAATTTTCCCAAAAGTGCTTCTTCCAGGCGATTTATAATAAGCATGATAGTTTTCGCTTCCATCAAAATTCACAATACTCATATTTTGATCAGACGACAAAAAGATTCCGCCATCTCTGATTTCCATATGATTTGGATCTTCTTTTTCTTCAAAATCACATTTTGCCAAATCACTGACATCGCCACTATTGGCATCAATAGCCATGATTTTTCCGTCAGCAGCAATTAGATAACGGTTGTTTTTACTGTCAAAAGTAGAAGCAACAGAAGTTGCGCTCTTATACTTTAGAGGTTTATTCCAAACCTCTTCGCCAGTCTGTAAATTAACTATGTTGGCATCTTCGCTGGTGATATAAATCAAGCCTTGTGGTGATTGCGCCATGACCATAATATTTTCACCTGTTTTCAATGGTTTTTTAAAGAGTGTTTTGCCATCAAAAGAAATTTTATTGATACCACCTTCATAGATTCCAAATAAAATACCATCATCCATCACATAGAAATGCTGAACGTAGCCTTTCGTCTTCGGTGCTTTGTCCCAAAGATCTTCACCATTTGAAGCATTCAAAAAGGCAATTTCAGATTCATTACTAGCAGCGAAAACGCTATTGCTACCACCATCGCTCTTATTACTTACTACCGCAAGACCTTGCGGCAGAATTTCGAAATTAGATACAACTCCTTTTACTTTTCGATCATCTTTCCAAAGTTCAGCACCATTGCTTCCAATTTTGTGAATTCTGGTATTGGCACCATTGGATGTACCTTCAAAAGCGTAGATTTCCTTTTCTGTTTCGTCTGCAACCATCCAATTGACGCCTTTGATTTTAGTTTGCCATTGTTCTTCACCTGTGTGAGACATGGACAAAATGCCTTGAGCAGTAGGAATCAAAATTGAGTTTTTCAACAACAGAGGAGTTCCTGTAACACTGAAATCTTTGGCCATTCCCACTCTTCCTGGCTTATCCAAGAAAAATGAAAAATCTTGTTTGCCGCTCACAATATCATAAACTGCAATTTTAGGCACTTGACTTTCAAATTTTTGGTCACTTTTCTGAAGTCCGCTGATGATTATTTTGTTTTGTGGAAGCACTACGTTACATGTGTACACTTGTTTCCAATTATCATCTTCTGAATTGAAGAGTACTTTACCTTGTACATAATCAATCACTGCTCTTTTAGTTTTGGCAAGTCCAGCGAATTTTGAATCTGCACCTTGAGAAACTACGATATAAGGTGTCCCTGGAATGAAATCTGTTTCTTCCGGTTTCAATTTTCCGAAGTTATTGAATGTAAAAATCGGCGTACTTTTCTTGGGGTCAATACCTACGAGCCCATCATTGGTAGCGACAACTAAAATCCCTCCTATTGTCAATGTCATCTCATTGATATTGGCTCCCAAATCGTAATTACCGTCTGGCTGTTCAGCCTTTTGGGCAAAAATTGTACTTGCACTAATAAACAGTGCAAGTACCAACTTTGTTTTTAATTGAATTAATAGCGTTTTCATTACTGCATTTTTTCAATATTGAAAGATCCTTCAGTAATATTTCTCATGGACTGATCACCATTGACATCTTTTGCCTGGAAACTAAAAGTTCCAATGACGTGTGTTTCAGTCTCTTCAGAAATATTGATTTCACCTGCTACAGTATCATCAAATGGTGCTTGCCAAATTTGTATTTCAGGAGCAGTAGGATTTGCCAAGTCTACCTCTGTCTCTTGGTAAGAAGCAGTGTTAAAGATGTTTGGACCACCACCCAATTCGTAGGTTCCCTCTCCATCATAACCAATAATTGTGAAGACAAAAGCTTTACTAGATGTACCTCCAGTATTTCCTTGCATAGTCAGTGTGCCACTAGAAATGTTGGCAAATGTCACCATTTCTAGGGTTGTAACAGAAGTTCCATTTACTTTTGCAACAATAGTCCCTTGAGCTGCTGGTCCAGCAGATCCTCCATCATCATCTTTTGAACATGATGAGACAGATACCATAGCAACTGTCATAACTAACAGCATAAATTTTCTTAAATTTTTCATTGTAAAATATTTTTAGGGTTAACAATGAAGCAAAGTTGTCCTAAAAAGCGAAGTCAAACAATACGACGAATTACGTATATTTTGATAAAATGTTGGTAATTAGATAAAAAATTGCCTAAAAATGAACTTTTAGACTTCTTTAGAATGTCATAAAAGGAAAGTCTTGCTGAAGACGTTGCTGTTTTGATTCCAAATCTTTCAGAAATTTTTGATGTGCTTCAGAATGTGGATTGAAAGGTTTATGCTGCAATCCCTTTTGAATGACATCAACTTGACTCATAACTTTATCAGTTGCTGAATCTATCCAAACAGATTTGAATTTTTCCCATATATATTGAATGGCCAATGAATTGGGATGCAGCATATCTTCGGCATAAAACCGATAATCCCGAAGTTCATCAAGCATTATTTCATAGGAAGGAAAATAGAAGGATTGTTGAACAGCAATTGACGATTGATGATTTAAGAATTGATGAATAGCCACAATCAAATGTGCTTTACTTTGCGTGTTTTCTACAAACCCATCCTTAATATGTCTAACTGGTGAGACTGTAAAGATGATTTGTGTGTTCGAATTTATTCGGCGTATGAATTCTTCAATCTTATTTATGGAGATAATAATATCATCTGCTGAAAGCAACTGCTTGATAAACTCTTTTTGAGGAACTTTGTGGCAATTGGCGACTGGCAAATTACTTTTATAATGATTGTAAACCCAAGCCGTCCCAAAGGTTATAATAATATGTGATGCTTCTGTTAGTCGGTTTGAAATCTGCTCAAGTTGATCATTAAGGTTCAGTAATAATGCTTCCTTTGAAGTATTGCTCAATCTGGAATGTGCATCGTAACAATGCCATTGTTCATTATGATAAAAAATATCTGCTTCAGAATATTGATAACCAGTGATAGCTTTTGAAATTAGAGTTTCAATAGCTTTCGGATGAAACAATATTCCAAATGGATTTTGAAGGCTTTGAAATTTGAAGTACGAAAACTTCTCACCAATGTTCTCCACAAAACACGAACCCAACAAAAGCAGTTTAGAATTGTAATCTATCTGATTACTATTCTGCTTTTCTAATGGTATGTGGGTTTGGAAGTTCATAATCAATTCCCACGAAAGTGGTAATCTAATCTATTTAGTTATATAATCCTTTGCCGCCACCAAAGCATCCTCAATCCCAGCAGGATTTTTACCACCAGCAGTCGCAAAAAATGGTTGACCTCCACCACCACCTTGGATATGTTTTCCAAGTTCGCGAACGATCGTTCCAGCATTCAAACCTTTACTCTCGACCAATTCCTTGGAGATGTAGCAGGTCAACAATGCTTTTTCATCATTTTCTGCTCCAAATAATAAAAACAGATTATCAGAATTCTGACCAAGTTCGAAACATAGATCTTTGATACCAGAAGCATCCAAATCTAACTTCTTGGCAAGAAACTGAACACCGTTGACATCTGTCAATTCATTTTTTAAATCGCCTTTAATGTTCTTGGCTTTATCTTTTAAAAGCACTTCAATTTGCTTCTTCAAATCAGCATTTTCAGCTTGTAAGCTTTGCAAGGCCTTTACAGGTTCTTTGGCATTGTTGAGCAAATCTTTCATTTCAAAATAAGCGCTATTGTTTTCGTGATAGAAATCCTTTACGGCATCATTGGTAATGGCTTCAATACGGCGAATGCCTGCTGCCACAGCACCTTCTGACACAATCTTGAAATGCCAAATGTCGCCAGTGTTTTTGACGTGGGTTCCTCCACACAATTCTATGGATTTCCCAAAACGGATGGCTCTAACAGTATCGCCATACTTTTCTCCAAACAATGCCATAGCACCTTCATCAAGGGCTTGCTGCATTGGGATATTTCGTTTTTCCTGTAAAGGCAATTTACCTTCAATACGAGCATTGACAAAGTTTTCAACGTCACTCAATTCTTCAACCGTCAATTTCGAAAAGTGCGAAAAGTCAAAACGCAAATATTTGGAGTGTACTGCACTACCTTTTTGCTCAACGTGTGTGCCTAAAACTTCGCGCAAAGCCTGGTGCAACAAATGTGTTGCGGTATGGTTACATTCGGTTCTATAACGTTGCCTGGCATCTACAACAGCTTTGAATGTTTCATTGATATGTTTTGGTAAATTCTTTGCAAAATGAATGATGACGTTGTTTTCTTTTTTGGTATCCAAAATGTAAACCACATCTCCGTGGGAATCTTCTAGATAACCTTTGTCGCCCACTTGACCTCCTCCTTCGGGATAGAATGGTGTCAAATTCAACACCAACTGATACATCTCACCATCTTTTTTGGAAACAACTTTACGGTATCGTGTCAATTTAACATTGGCTTCAAGTGTGTCGTAGCCAACAAACTCCTCAACGGCATCGTCAGATAAAATGGTCCAATCATCTGTAGACATTTCGCTCGCAGCACGCGAACGGTCTTTCTGCTTTTTCATTTCAGCGTGAAAACCTGCTTCGTCAAGAGACAAACCTTTTTCGCGAAGAATCAAAGCTGTCAAATCTATCGGGAAACCATAGGTATCATACAATTCAAATGCCTTTCCTCCAGAAATGGTTTCAGATGTTGACTCTTCAACAATGCGATTCAACAAAACCAAACCTTGGTCCAAGGTTCTTAAAAACGATTGTTCCTCTTCTTTTATGACGTTTTCAATCAACTGCTTTTGAGCCTTCAATTCTGGGAAGGCTTCGCCCATCTTTTTACCCAGCACATCAACCAATCGATAAATAAAAGGTTCCTTCTGGTCTAAAAACGTGAAACCGTAACGAATGGCACGACGCAATATTCGTCTAATAACGTAACCTGCTCCTGTATTGCTCGGCAATTGACCATCAGCAATAGAGAATGCCACAGCCCTAACGTGGTCTGAAATGACACGAATGGCAACGTCTACCTTTTCGTCGATTCCGTATTCTTTATCAGCAATGGTTTCAATTTCTCTGATGATGGGTGTAAAAACATCTGTATCATAATTGGATTGCACACCTTGAAGCACCATACACAAACGCTCAAAGCCCATCCCTGTATCGATATGCTTTGCAGGCAAGGTTTCCAAAGAACCATTAGCCTTGCGATTGTATTGCATAAAGACCAAATTCCAAATCTCCACCACTTGCGGATGGTCTGCATTGACCAACGATTTCCCATCTACTTTTGCCTTCTCTTCCGCCGAACGAATATCGACGTGGATTTCACTGCAAGGTCCACAAGGTCCTTGGTCGCCCATCTCCCAAAAGTTATCTTTTTTATTACCCATCAAGATGCGGTCTTCAGATATGTAGTTTTTCCAAATATCATAAGCCTCTTGATCCATTGGTAAATTGTCATCATCGCTACCTTCAAACACGGTGACATATAGGATATTCTTATCGATACCATACACCTCTGTCAACAACTCCCAAGCCCAAGCAATAGCTTCCTTCTTAAAGTAATCGCCAAAACTCCAGTTGCCCAACATCTCAAACAAGGTATGATGATAGGTATCGTAACCCACTTCTTCAAGGTCATTGTGCTTACCAGAAACACGTAGACATTTCTGCGTATCGGCAATACGATTGTGTTTTGGTTTGGCATTCCCCAGAAAATATTCCTTGAATGGCGCCATACCAGAGTTGACAAACATCAAGGTTGGGTCGTCCTTCAATACCATAGGTGCAGAAGGAACAATGCTGTGTTGTTTCTGTTCAAAAAAACTTAAAAATTTAGCGCGTATGTCTTGTGACTTCATAAAATGTAATACCTGGTCTTTAGTGTGATAAATTGCTGTTAAAAAAGTAGAGCCTCAAAGGCAGAACACAAAACAATTTCTAATTTTACCCTTTTAATATTACTTTTAACAATTGTCGTTAAGTTTTATTAAATTTACGGTTAAAATAATTTTAAGGTTGCTACGTTTGCTTTACGGTTTATAACCCAAAATATCACTGTAAGGTGCAAAAATAGTATAAATTAACTAATGAGTAAGGTAAAATATTATTACGATTCTGAATCGCTTTCCTATAGAAAAATTGAGCGTAAAAAAGGTAGAACCTTAAAATATGTCTTTACATTTTTACTTGCTGCTGCTCTTTTTGGATTTTTGTTTGTATTCATTGCCAGTCGTTATGTAGAATCGCCTCGTGAGCGTGCCTTGGCAAGAGAGTTGCAACATATGGAATTGCAATACCAGCTTCTCAACAAAAAAATGGACCAGGCACAACAAGTACTTGCCAATGTGGAAGAGCGCGATAACGCTATTTATAGATTATATTTTGAGGCCAACCCTATTCCTGAAGAACAACGCAAGGCTGGTTTTGGTGGTATCAATCGTTATAAGGATTTGGAAGGTTTTGACAATTCAAAACTGATTATTGAAACCAATAAACGTATGGACGTCTTGATGAAGCAGATTGTAGTGCAATCGCGTTCACTTGACGAAATTGCGGTCTTGGCCGAAAACAAAGAAAAATTCTTGGCAAGCATTCCTGCCATTCAACCTGTGAACAATGAAGATATGACTCGTATGGCATCTGGTTTTGGATATCGAACCGATCCGTTCACGAAAGTCAGAAAGTTTCATTTCGGTATGGATTTTACTGCACCTCGTGGCACTCCTATTTATGCCTCTGGTGATGGTGTGGTGACCAGAGCAGATAATACGGCCACTGGTTATGGAAATCATATTCGTATTGACCACGGTTATGGCTACGTGTCGCTTTATGCACACTTATATAAGTATAATGTTCGCGTCAATCAGAAAGTAAAACGTGGTGACCTTATAGGATTTGTGGGCAGTACAGGACGATCGGAAGCGCCTCATCTTCATTATGAAATCTTCAAGGATGATGAGCGCATCAACCCTATCAACTTCTATTACGGTAACCTATCTGCAGAAGAATATGGAAGATTGCTGGAGCGTGCATCACTTGAAAACCAATCATTAGACTAGTATATGCATATAGATCTTCCGGAGAAACGTTATTATGGTATTGGTGAAGTCGCCAAGGCATTCAACGTGAATACCTCGCTGATTCGTTTTTGGGAAAAGGAATTTGATGTACTAAAGCCCAAAAAGAACGCCAAAGGCAATCGCAAATTCACTCCAGAAGATATCACTAACCTCAAGTTTATTTATCATTTGGTAAAAGAGCGTGGCTTTACTTTGGAAGGAGCTAAAACCCATCTGAAGGAAGAAAAGCAGCAATCTCTTGATACTTTTGAAATTATCAGTAAATTAGAGGACATCAAAGCACAGCTTTTGAAAATTAAGGAACAGTTGTAACATTTTTACAAGTCTGTCAACTAATAAACGTAATCAAACACTAACACTAACACTAACACTAACACACAAAACTCATCTATTATGAAAAAATGGTTAATTCCTGTCATCATCCTTGCCGTTATCGCCATTGGGTTATACTCTTGGGGTAAAGGATTCAACAACACTGCGGTAGAACTTAAAGAAAGTGCCACCAAAGAATGGGGCAATGTAGAGAGCAGTTATCAACGTCGTAACGACCTCATCGGCAACTTGGTCAAAACCGTACAAGGTGCTGCCGACTTTGAACGTACTACCTTAAGAGAAGTGATTGAGGCGAGAGCCAAAGCTACTTCTACAAACATTGATGCCAGCAACTTGACCGAAGAAAATATGGCACAGTTCCAAGCAGCGCAAACAGGCTTAACAGGTGCTTTAAATAAACTCTTGGTATCGGTAGAACGCTATCCGGATATTAAAGCCAACCAGAACTTTTTGGAGCTACAGTCGCAATTAGAAGGCACAGAGAACCGTATCAACGTGGCCAGAGACCGTTTTAACGAAAAGGTGGAGCCATACAACAAGCATATCAAAACCTTTCCTAATACATTATTGGCAGGATTGTTCAACTTTGACCCGATGAGTTACTACAAAGCAGATCCAGGAAGTGAAAATGCTCCAGACGTTGATTTCGAATTCAAGTAAAACGAAATGTCCAAGATAGAAGACTTTTTAACCGCTGACGAAGAGCAGCAGATTATTGCCGCCATTCGCACTGCGGAAAAAAACACCTCGGGCGAGATACGTGTTCATATCGAAAAAACATCGAACATTGATGTGTATGAGCGCGCTCTTGAAGTGTTTCATATGCTGAAAATGGATAACACCAAACAACAAAACGGTGTGCTCATTTATGTGGCAGTGGAAGACCGCAACTTTGTGATTTTTGGCGATGAAGGCATCAACAATGTGGTGGACGATGATTTTTGGGAAAGCACCAAAAACATTATGCAAGGGCACTTTAAACGTGGGCATTTTAAACAAGGTCTTGTTGATGGTATCTTGAAGGCTGGCAAAGAGTTGGAAACCTATTTTCCGTGGGATGCTGGCGATAAAAACGAACTACCAGACGATATTTCTAAAGGATAACAACCAGTGAACAGTATTCAGTATTCAGTAGGCAGTAACAGTAAAGAACTAGTAAAAAGAGGCGTTTTTCAACGCTTTCTTTTTATGGCAGTGCTGCTGGTGGGCTGCGTACAGCTTGGGTTTTCGCAGTTTAAGATCCCGGAGAAGCCCAGCAAGACATCAGATCAAACGAGTGTGTATGACTATTACCATTTGCTGTCTGACACCGAAAAAAATACGCTGGAGCAAAAGCTGATTAAGTATTCTGATACCACCTCTACGCAAATCGTGATTGCCATCATTGGCTCTACTCAAGGTGAAAACATCAATTACCTTGGTGCACAGTGGGGCGAAAAATGGGGCATCGGGCAAGCTGATAAGGACAATGGTATCTTGATTCTTTTGGCGCGCGATGACCGACGCATTGCCATCAATACGGGTTATGGTACCGAACATTTGCTGACCGATGCGATGAGCAAACGCATCATTGAGCGCGACATCATCCCCTACTTTAAGCAAAACGACTATTATGGCGGACTCAACCGTGGGGCTGATGCCATCTTTGAGGTGATGATGGGCGAATATCAAGGCACTCGCCAAAACGATATGCCTGCTGGTATCCCTATTGGGCTTGTGTTCTTACTCTTTATCATTTTTATCTTTATCGTTATTGCCATTTCGAAAGGCAGCAAAGGCGGTGGCCGCAATGGTGGTCGTGGCTCTGGTGGTGGTATGAGTGTTTTGGATGCCATTATCTTGAGCAACCTGGGCCGTGGCGGTTTTGGTGGCAGCTCGGGCGGCTTTGGAGGCAGCTCTGGTGGCGGCTTTGGCGGTGGCGGCGGCTTCGGAGGTGGTTTTGGCGGCGGTGGCTTTGGTGGCGGCGGCGCTTCTGGGGGGTGGTAGTTTTACTGGACCGTCGGGTGGTGAAAAAGTGAGCAGTTGGCAGTGGCAGTTGGCAGTGGTTTTGGGTTGTTATTGTATTTTGTTTTGAATTTGGTAATTGCGGAAGGCTATTCTGACTCCGCACTTTACTTTTTTAACTACGCACTTAGCTATTCCGACTCTGCACTTGCTAATTCTGATTCCGCAGTTCACTTTTCTGACTCCGCACTTGACTTTTTTGACTCCGCACTTGCTAATTCTGACTCCGCACTTACTAATTCTAACTCCGCACTTGCGTATTCTGACTCCGCAGTTGCTAATTCTGACTCCGCAGTTGACTTTTTTAACTCCGCACTTGACTTTTTTAACTCCGCACTTGACTTTTCTGACTCCGCAGTTGACTTTTTTAACTCCGCACTTGACTTTTTTAACTCCGCACTTCACTTTTCTGACTTCGCACTTGGCTTTTTTAACTCCGCACTTACCAATTCCGACTCCGCAGTTGACATTTCTGACTCCGCAGTTGACTTTTTTAACTCCGCACTTCACTTTTCTAACTCCGCACTTGACTTTTTTAACTCCGCAGTTGACTTTTCTAACTCCGCACTTACCAATTCTGACTCCGCACTTACTAATTCTGACTCCGCAGTTACCAATTCCGACTCCGCACTTGACTTTTCTGACTCCGCAGTTGACTATTCTGACTCCGCAGTTAACTTTTCTAACTCCGCACTTACTAATTCTGACTCCGCACTTACTAATTCTAACTCCGCAGTTGACTTTTTTAACTCCGCACTTAGCTATTCTGACTCCGCAGTTACCAATTCTGACTCCTCATTCTTTAGAACATTATTAATCCCATGTCATTTTTTGAAGTCGGATGGCATTTAAAATGGCAAGAAAGGCGACGCCCACATCGGCAAACACGGCTTCCCACATTGTGGCAAGTCCTCCGGCGCCAAGAATCAGCACAATCACTTTCACCCCAAACGCTAGAATGATGTTTTGCCATACAATGCTTCTGGTGGAACGCCCTATGTGGATGGCCTTCACAACTTTTGAAGGTTGGTCCGTTTGTATGATGACATCTGCTGTTTCTATGGCGACATCACTACCCAATCCACCCATGGCAATTCCTACATGACTGGCTGCCAATACAGGCGCATCATTGATACCATCACCAATAAAGGCAATCTTATGTTCTGGGTTTTTCTTTAGAGCTTCAACTTCTTTCAATTTATCTTCTGGCAAGAGACCTCCCTTTGCTGTTTCGATCTTTAAATCTTTGGCGACCTGCTGCGTAATGGAGTCTTTATCGCCCGAAAGCATCATCACACGTTTGATTCCCACCTTATGTAAACTCGCTATGGTGTGCTTGGCATCTTCCTTCAATTCATCAGCAATCACCACATAGCCTGCAAACTTCTGGTCAATGGCGACCATCACTATAGATTCTACAATGGTATCGGTTTCTGTAGGAACCTCAATGCCATTCGATGTCATCAATGCTTTGTTACCCACCAGCACAGTTTTACCATTAACGACGCCCTTCAAACCTTTGCCCGCCACTTCCGAAACATCGGTTGCTTTTATCGTACTTGTCTCGGTCTGATACTGCATGATTGCCTTGGCAATGGGATGTGTAGATTGCTCTTCCATAGCCATGAGATAGGCCATAAAGTTTTGTTCATCCCAATCGAAAGTCTTGATGTTCTTTATCTTGAACACCCCTTTGGTGACCGTTCCGGTTTTGTCCATCACCAAGGTATTCACTTTCGTGATGGCATCGAGAAAAGAGGCCCCCTTAAAGAGAATGCCATGTTTTGAAGCAGCTCCAAGTCCACCAAAATAACCAAGTGGAATCGAAATGACCAGCGCACAGGGACACGAAATCACCAAGAAAATCAAGGCGCGGTACAACCAGTCTCTAAACACGTAGTTGTCTACAAACAGATACGGCAGCAACATGACGCCAATGGCAAGAAAGACCACAATAGGCGTGTAAATCCTTGCAAACTTTCTGATGAACAGTTCGGTTTTTGATTTGCGGGCAGTGGCATTCTGTACCAAATGCAATATCCTGGCAATGGAACTGTCTTCAAATTCGTTGGTGACCTTCACCTCAATGACACTGTCCAAATTGATACTTCCAGCATAGACTTTGGCATCCTTGCTCACGGTGTCGGGTTTGCTCTCTCCTGTAAGCGCTGCCGTATTCAAAGAGGCTTTTTCCGAAAGCAAGGTGCCATCCAAGGGAATTTTTTCACCAACGCGTATTTGGATGGTCTCTCCTATCTTCACCGTTTCTGGGCTTACACTCTGATAGTCGCCATCGCGGAGCACATTGGCTTCTTTGGGCCTTACATCCAATAAGGCTTTGATGTTGCCTTTGGCTTTATTGACCGCTGCATTTTGAAAGAGTTCGCCCACCGCATAAAACAGCATCACTGCCACCCCTTCTGGATATTCGCCAATGGCAAAAGCACCCATGGTAGCGATGGACATCAAAAAGAACTCCGTAAACACATCGCCTTTGGTGATGCTTTCCCAACCTTCCTTAAGCACCGGAAACCCCACGGGCAGATAGGCAATGCTGTACCAAATGAGCCTAACCGGATCTTTAAAAAACGACAGCTCCATGGTATCAAAGGCAATGCCCAATAGCAGCATCACAAAGCTGATCATGGCAGGGATGTAGGTCTTGAAACTAGATGGTGAGCCCCCATGATCGTGCCCATCGTCATGGCTGTGCCCTGAATGGTCGTTGGGTTTTAAGTCTTTGAGTGGGAGTTTCTTTTTTTTCATGCTACTGTTGAGGTGCTAGTATGCAAGAAAGTTATAGAAAAAGAATCACATTGCCTTAACTCGGGTATTTTTTGACTGTAATGCCAACTTTGTTGGTAAATGGTTTTGATGCCGATTATGTGAATATTTTGGGTGCTGATGGAGGTGCCCTTGTTGATATTAAACTTTTTTATTCGCCTATTTTATTTTGTTAGTGAAGCTTATGATGTGCTGTGCAGTTCTTGATGCAAAAAACGAAACAACTCTTTACGTTCATTTTTTGCTGGTCCAAAAAACGAACCAAAAAAGACCTTTCCAATCGAGAGGTATTTTTACTCTTCGAGTAAAACCAGAAGTTCAAAGCTAAATCTTCTCCAAGGCTTCAAAGATTTTTAACGCTTTGAACTTCTTATACTGCCGATTGGACTTTGCCGCCTTTGGCGGCATGAGGTTTGACGTACGTTGTTTTGCTATTTTATGCCGAGAATTTTATTGAAGGTTTTTACCTCGCATTGATAGAAGCGTCTGAATTTTTGCTTTAGGGTTTTTAGGGTATTGCGCATTGTTGTTGTGTTTTGCTTATATCTATTGGACGTGGGGATTGGGGGTTTGTTACAAAATTATTTGAAAGCTTGCGGCTAGATGTGTGGTGCGGGATTATGATAAAGTTGGTCACGGATTGCATATCCGCGATATCGGGGTCGATAAGAACGTATAACAACAAAAGACCACATTTGAGCCTTAATTATAAAACACCTAATTTTGTACATAATGAAAAACTGTCAACCTATTCTAGGACGACTCATTATTACTTAAAATTATAAAAATGGCAATACCTTGGGCACAGTTGATACCGCACGCAATTTCTTTGGCCGAAACGGCAGGACGTATACTTTCCTCAAACAAAAAACAGAAGGAAAAAACCGAAATAGATCCCAGCCTTGATCCTGCAAGTTTATTGAGACGGATAGAAGTTCTTGAAAAGAACGAATTGAAGCAAGCTGAACTTATCCAGCAAATGGCGCAACAGAATATTTCACTCATCCAAAAAGCGGAAAGCAATTATCGGATGGCGCTTGCGGGTATTTGCATGGGGGCGTTTTCAATTGTATTATCAGTAGTTGTTATTTTTCTAATTTTAAAGTAAAACTCATAAATCACAAATTCCAAATTCCAAATTCGTCTCCGGCGTTTGCGTGGCCACCCTAAGCTCTTTTGAAATAGACATATTTCAGACTTTTGTTCCATCTTTTTATCACGCTCTTTGCGTGTTTTTCGAATGGAAAGTTATCTAAAAGTTTTTCTCTATTCATAATTGTGCAAAACGTTGGTGTTGCTTCGAAGCCGATAGATATTGAAGAGTGAGGATTTTAGGGAAGAGTTGTGAATCTTAAATTGATATTGCGAAGTCGGGAGACTTCCCAGAGCGGGGTATTGCACATCTACGCTATCTGGTTATAAATAGGCGCTATCAGATGTGGCTGTGTGGACACGCGATGCAATCGCGCGCTAGCGGGGGGATTAATACAAGCAGTTTAGGCCCTCGTTTCAAACGAGTGATAGCAGGGTAAGTAATAGTGAAAAATTACATAAGTAATTGAACTACATCGTACTTTACTCTTGTTCGCCTTTTAATTTATTGATAACCTGATGGGCTGTGGGCATACTTTTTAGGACACTTGCAACACGTTTGTGCAACTCTTCAAAGCTTGACTCATAAGCTAATACTTTGGAAGCATATTCAATGGGGTATAAGGATAATTTTGCGCCTTCATTGTCATATTTTAATGTCATTGTTCTTAAGGGAAATTCTGGTTCAGAATCATTATATAGTTTGAACCCGTAATTTTTGATCATAAAATCATTAAAGCTCAATGCAAGGAACATCAAGGCGTGAGTATCTTCAAGGTTAAACGCTTTACAGTATAGAGAGAAACCAAAACCGTCGTCTACTGTTTGGTCTAGATTTATTGGGTGATTGATGGGCTCTTTTACTTTTCTTGTAATTTTATTGTCAATGAAATAGCTTTCAATCATTTTCAATGCACCATCTAACATATCACTGTCTATTTTCTCTTCTTTATAGCGTTTATTGAAATACTCTATTGTAGCTATGCCATCAAAGGACGTTCTATCATGGTTATCATTCGCCTTTTGAGGCTCTTCTTTTTTTCCTGAAAATAGTTTTTTGAAAAAGTTCATGTATTTGGTTTTTAATTACTGACAGCGCATTTGTTTAATGAAAATGAACTATGCCTTAAGGCACGACATAATTGATTGAAATAGGTGCGGTGGTTGTTTCGTTGACATTAAATGTTTGAGATTTGACCTCATTATTTCCTATGGTTATTTTCAGTTGGACTGTATAAGAAAAAGTAGCACCGACAGGTACGTTGGTCATATCGAGAAAGTTTATTTGCAGTGTTTTTCCTGAAGTGATGGAAACATCTGAATACACTTTTGTAAATGGAAATGTAGGGTTTGTCGCAGTATCGGATGAAGAATCTATAAGGGTGACAATCTGTGAATCTCTGTTCTGTGAAACAATGGCTTCAAATTTTACAGTGGAATTGCTGTTACCTCCAGAATCGTCATCTGAAGAACAAGATACCATTATAAAGCTTAAGAAAAGGACAGGGATTAAGAGTAGCTTTTTCATTTTTAGTATGTTTTTAATTAATTCAATTTGAGATTTATACAAACAGACACGTGATTGCTAATGTAGTGATTTAATTTATTGATGGGATTATTTGTATGGTTGATGTTGAAGAAACCGCCTCATCTTCTGTTTCTTTGCTGAAACAGAAGACACTCCTCCTTGTTAGGAGGAGAGTTTTTGGGGTTTGATTTGTCATGTCGACGTTAGGAGACATCACATGATGATCGATTCTTCGTGCTCACTGTTATGTGACCCTTTCTTGCGTCAGGGTGACAAAGAAATCCCCACTTTTGTGGGGATGTAAAAAATCCCCACAAAAGTGGGGATTGTCATCAGAGAGTTATCTCTTTTAGTTTTTAATACTTCATTTGAAATCCACTCAAATGTTGTACTGTTAACGTTTGGCAATTTGCATGGTGGTGCTAGTGCCATCTTGAAAATGCGCTCTAAACACATAGGTACCAGAAGCAAGATAGGCAGTATCTAAAGCGGCATTGAGTGCATTGACTGGTTGCACAGTTAAGTTCTGACCAAGTATGTTATAGATATCTACTTGCGCAATCATTTTCTGCGAATTGATATTCAAAACATCTCTTACAGGATTGGGGTGGTAACTGAAAGCTCCCAATGCTGACTCTTCAATGCTTAACGGGAAGGCAACACTATAGGTACCGATAAGGGTGGCAGTAGCGAGGTCATCTACGGTATCTGCCGGGAAATAAATATTGCCACTTGCTGGAGCAGTCAAAAATGCCGTATACTCCGCAGCAGAAAGTGTCCATGTGCCCTGTCCGGTAAATGCCAATTGCCCTGCTGTGAATGGCGAGGTGGCATCATTGGTATAGCTCCAAATGTTTAGCCCTGGGTCAGTGCCGCCAGTGCCACCACGATAGAGGTCTGGAGAATTATCTGAAGAGGTACTTGCAGTAGTGAGGTTACCAGATACAAGCACTTCTGCCAAGGTTTGTGTACCGGCATTGGCAAAAAAGTTCTCTAAATAAAAACCTGTAGTATCATTACCCGCGGCTGACGCAGCGGCTGTGCCAGTTGTGGCCGTAACCGTTACCCGGTTTTGGGTCGACAGATCTACAATCAGTAATTCTTGAGAATAACCAATAGTTACTGTTAAAAAGACTAAAAAGAGTAGTTTTACTTTCATACAAAAATCGTTTAATTGGGTTAATAAAATACTGGCATGTAGTGGTTTACACAAATCTAATGTAGATTATTTGCCTGATTCTTGCAAGTGTTATTTTATACGACGGGTAGTTGCAAATGAAAAATTACATAATTTGAATTAATGCATACCAAAAATCAATATTATGATAGTTCCGGCAGGGAAAAATTATGAATGTGTCATTGAAGGATTAGTCATCCATCGTTTTTGAAACTAATTGTAAAATCTGTAGAAAATGAGTGCTCGATTGTAAACTGAAATTTGAAGATTTTTGAAAGTCTACAGGTGCAATTATTGAATCTGGAAAAAATTCATTGACCTGTTAATCATTTCCATTTTTAAAACAAACAGCCCTACAGCAGTAGTAAAACTAAAAATGATTTACTTTCATAGAGTGAATGAAGATGCATCTATCAGTATTTTAAGGTGAAGTATCATCCAAAGAATGGCTTCCTTCTTATTTTAAATTTTAATGTGCATATCATAATTTGCAGCCGTTTGAATCACCTTTTGTATCATCTCGGGCGCTACTGATCTTTGCTGGGCATCAGATTCATCTACAGGAATACCAGTGGTCTCAAAAAAATCTCTAAAACCCTTTGGGCTATGAATGTTCACCCATTTGCAAGGCTGGTTGGAAATGTTTGAAAAGGTATGAAGTGTATTTGGCAATACCTCAACCGATTCTCCAGCTTTATAGATTTTAGTTTCGCCATTTACCATAAATTCCATCTCGCCTTCAACGATCAAAAACACCTCTTTGTAGGAGTGATGCAAATGAGGCGGTGGGCCTGGAACATTGGGTGGAGTTTCCGCCATCATTAAATCATAATCTCCTGTGGTGTCAAAGGGAGTCACTTTATGTCCGAGTACCCATTTGGTTGTAGTTGTTTTCATTTATAAGATTTTTATCTCATAAAAGTATCATGATTTTTTGAGAATTACAAATTTTATAAGATATTTGTCTTATGAAAAATGAATATCTACGAAAAGGGAGAACCAAACAAAAGATAGAAACAAGGGAAAGTATTTTGATAGCTGCACAAGACTTAATTAACCAAGGTGACAAATTTACACTTGAAGATGTTGCTACAAAGTCTGGTATGTCTAGAGCCACTGTATATCGCTATTATTCCAACGTTGAGACGTTGATTGCAGAAGCCGGGTTGAACATTAAGACTAGAAGTCCAGAATCTATATATGAAGAATTCAATCATTTTGATCTAGAGGATCAACTTATGGGTGTTCAGCACTATTACAATAGGCTTGCCCTTGATTATGAAAATGCCTTTAGACACTATTTGAGTACCACTTTATCTTCTGGGAATCAGCAAGGCAAAAGAGGCGCAAGACGTAATAAAACGCTGCAAATGGTTTTAACCAATACCCTCCTACCCAAAAAAGAACAGAAGAAACTACAAAATTTATTGACGGTACTTATGGGCATTGAACCCATCATAGTTACCAAAGATGTCTGTGGATTAGACAATGAGCAATCTCAAGCGCTTTTAAAATGGGGTATGCAGCTTATACTTAAAGGTTTGACTTTTGAAGATAGTTATAGAAAGTAAACCGACAGGATTTTAAATAATTCTATTGCAGAGAAAATCGACTATTTTTAGCAAGTTAGTTATTGAGAGATTCAAATTTGATTTTTGATAGATAAAGCAATACATTTACGTTCTCAATTATAATAATTCTCATAGAATGTCTGATACGGTTTTAGAATTAAAAAATGTCTCCATTTTTCAAGGCGATAGCATGGTGTTGAGCGATGTCAACTTTGAAATGAAAAAGGGTGATTTTGTCTATCTTATTGGTAAAACCGGAAGCGGAAAAAGTAGTTTTATGAAAACGCTTTATGGCGATCTCGAACTTACCGAAGGTGAAGGTCATATCGTAGATTTTGATTTACGTACACTAAAGGAAAAAGACATTCCATTTTTAAGACGAAAGTTGGGAATTGTATTTCAGGATTTTAAATTGCTACCGGACAGAACCGTCAACAGCAACCTTGAGTTTGTATTGAAAGCCACTGGCTGGAGCGACAAAAACAAGATACAGGAGCGCATTGAGAAAGTGCTAGATAAGGTTGCAATGAAGACCAAAGGTTTTAAATTTCCGCATGAACTTTCGGGTGGAGAACAGCAACGTATTGCCATAGCCAGAGCCTTGCTGAATGATCCAGAATTGATTCTCGCCGATGAGCCTACGGGAAATCTAGACCCTCAAACAAGTATTGAAGTGATGGAAGTGTTGCAGGAAATCAACAAAAATGGCAATACCATTCTAATGGCTACTCATGATTATGCATTGTTACTTCGCTATCCCAGCAAAACATTGAAGTGTGATGAAAACAAAGTTTTTGAGGTGGTGCAGCGGAAAGCATCGGCTCAAAACTAAAAATTTCCTCTAAAAACCAAGCCATTTTAGAAATCTCTCAAAAGCGCTTAACTCTACAACTGAACTTGTACTGTTGGTTTCAAATTCAATAATGTATGCACCAAAATTGGAAAGGGTTTTTTCTGCTTTGTCGTTATGCAAAGGTTTAACGAACTTTACATTATCCATAGCTACCTTGATTTTTTTATCCTCTCCCAAAACGCCAGAAGCGAGCACTTCTGTTCTATTTTCTACATCATAAATACGATACGAGCTGCCTTTTAAAATATGATACTTGCTGAAATCAACCATCACCTCTTTTCCTTCTTTATCAAAAAGCGCAAGGTTAAAACTATTAGGTTGCTGTGAGCGTTCTTTGAGAATTAACACAGGTTGTAGATCAAACTCACTGTGTTTATTCCATTTGCTTTTATTATCAAGATCAAAGGTCTTATTCCAATCTTGAAGTTTGTAATTTTTGTCATTATTAACTCTAAACGGCGTTGCTTTTTTTGAGTAATAATGGTTATTGTCCATCTTCCAATTTTTGGTGTATTGCATTTCATTGGCATTTAGAAACACATAACCACCATAGATTTTGTTTCCCGTAAAGGTCATTGAATTGACATGCAATAATCGCAGGGCATTATTGCGCCCTAAAATGAAATTGTCTTTAACCATAATATCTTCCACTGGCGAATTATCCACATAACCTAGTGTTAATGAAGGTCCATCCCCATTTACCTGATTGGCCAAATAATCTGTATTATGGTACAATACATTGTTTAAGACTTGAATGTTTTTAGCCCTGTTCGTTCCATTTCTATCATCAGTAGCTATAATGATATTATCATAATAATTTCCTGTAGGCAAGCCGCTGTTAAAAATGATATTATCTTGAAGGATGATATTTTTTACGAAATCAAAAGTTGCATTTCGTCCAGCCGACCATACTTCTACGGCCTTGTAATAATTACCGAAAATGATATTGTTTCTAATAATTCTGGTTTTATCACTTGCATTTTGCACGTACATTCCTTCTCCTCTGCCCTTTCCATCTTTAGCAACATAACCGTTGTGATAAATAAAGCAATTCTCTATAATAGTGCCGCCAGTTTGCTTCCAAGAACCAATACCAAGACCAGGATTGTTATGGATGACAAGATTATAAAATCTACAATCTTCTCCCGAAGTATGATTGATACCTCCACCCACCTTGAAGTTTATATCCTTTTCATCTCTGGAAAACGAGCCCAACCATGTGATTTCAAAATCCCGAAAAATGACTTGACCACCTCTTACGTTCAGTACAGCAGGATTTGTGGACTCTGCATTTCCATTAAGCGTAACCTTTTGTTGCTGGTAAGGTGCCACTGTTATAAATTTTCCTTCCTTAGTGCTTTTGATGGTGCTTAAAAATCGTCCGTTATAGATACCTCCATGAAGCCAAATGGTATCATCTCCATTGATGACCTCCGGTTTTTGGCTTAATGCTGTTTGTAAGTCCCATGGATTTTGAAGCGTTCCATTACCTGAGGGTTTTCCATTTGTAGTGACATGAAATTCGTTTTGTGCAAACGACCAAACGCTCAAGAGTCCAAAGAAAATATGAAGTAAATGTTGTTTCATTTTAGAGACTATTCAATTAATGTGCCATGATGGATGATTTGCGAATATGTTATATCTTCAAAATCTAAATTATTAATTAGATTTGGATAAATTTAATATAATTAATGGCTTATTTACTGAAAAGGTTATCAGAGGGAAGAATATGGCGCAAGTTATACAGAGAACGTTTTTCTGAACCAATACATCTTAATGTTATTTCATTTTTCGTATTTCTTTTTGGATCTTTTCGAAAAAAAGTTGACTATGACCTAGTGTTGCGGCCACAACAAGCCTTTGCGATATTATCTGCGGCAGATCGTGCTAAAGAACAAGGGTTTAGCCGAGTTTCCATCCTAGAGTTTGGTGTCGCCAATGGGGCAGGTCTGATGAACATGATTGAAATTGCCAATAAAGTAACCAAAGCCACTGGAGTTGAGATTGACATTTATGGTTTTGATACTGGTGAAGGTATGCCGGAGCCGGTGGACTATAGAGATCACCCAGAATACTATAATGTTGGGGATTTCCCGATGAACAAAGAATTACTAAAGCGTAGTATCGAAGGTAAAGCCAAGCTGATATTCGGAACTATTGATACCAGCCTTCCTAAATTTATAGAAAGCTTAAATGAGCAGGCTCCCATAGGTTTTGTATCAATAGATGTCGATTACTATAGTTCAACAACTCAAGTTTTAGATCTTTTTAAAACGAATGCTAAAAACTTCTTGCCTTTGACATATGTGTATTTTGATGACATTTTTATGCCTCATCACAATAAGAAGTGTGGGGAATTACTCGCTATTGATGAGTTTAATAATGAGATGAAATATCGAGAATTAAGTCACCATACATTCTTTATCAATGAACGATTGTTTAAAAATGCCCATTGGATTAAGCAATTATATTATCTTCATGTTTTAGACCATCCTCATCGATTTGAAACAATTCGTGACAGAAAAGCATATGTGTTAGACAATCCGTATTTGGATTTTGAAGGCAACAAAAAGCAGTTCGATTAATCCTTCTTCTTGTATATATGAGGGTTTTTTCGAATTCCTTTTTTAAAAATCCTTCTCACGAACATGCGAAAGCTTGCATCGATATCCAGAATAATATTGGTTAGAGTATCTTCAGGCCTACCTCTAAATTTAGTAACATGAAAACGATCTGTATTTTTTAAAGGCTCGTCACTAAAATAATAATTTGAAATACAGCATCTGCTCCTATCTATTTTCACTTCATTAACTGAGTGCCATGACCTATCGTGAGTTGCCATTATAACTAAACGATTAAATTTACTCTCGATAACTAGTGGTTCCGTTTTCGGACCGTTAGGCCATAATTCTAAATGACCACCATTACTATTCTCCCAATCTGGAGTGACATAATATAAAAGGTTTAAAACACGCCACCTCTCCCTCTCTGCATCATGAGAATTGTCTAAATGTGGATGTAAAAAATTATTCTTTGCCATTAATGACAAGCCACCAGCATATAAAGATTTATCTGCATAAAGCTTATCTATGCCACAAATAGACCCAATTAACTTAACAATCCTCTCATCTTGAAATGCATAAATAACTTGTTCCAAAAGAGGGTCGTGCGAATCCATTTGTGCAGAAACGTATTTATACTCACGAAGACTTTTAAGACACCTCATCTTTGATTGAGAAGGAAATACTTCATGGCATTTTAATGCTAGATCTTCGGGAAGCAAGTTGTCAATGTATAAATAGCCTATTTGGGGTTCAGATTTCTTATATGTTTTCCTTAATTCCTCTGTCTTCAACAAAATAGAATCATAAATATACTGGGCAATCATTTTTGTGGTCAAGTTCTCCATGCTATTATTTATTTATAATTTCGTTGAGAATATTTACAAGTTTTTCTGCTTGATTTAAAGGCAAATACTCTTTTAAAACCTTATCTCTCTCTTGGCTGTAGTTGAAGTCCTGACCAAAAGCTTGATGAATTTTATGTGCTAATTCTTCTTGTGTATTTGCAATTTCACACAGAGCCCGTATGGCATCATCATCAACTATATTGTCATTTATGACGCAAAATCTTCCGTTATATAATGCATAGAAAACCTTCAATTTAGTGCCAGTTGGTTGATTAGAATATAATACATTAACATGAGCATTACTTATTAAATTGAGTAAATCTTCTTCATTGTTCCCAAGCTCTTCAAAACTTATATTTTTATGATTTTGAATTACCTTCTGTAATACGCTTGGCAATTGAGAGCTTGCTATTACAAACTTATAAGGTAGATTGGCAAAAACCGAAATCAAAGTTTTAGCGGACGAAATATTATCTTCGGTAGTCAGGTCACCATGGTATAATGCATAGTCTCCTTTTCCTTCAAGTCTCAAAATCTCTTGGTTACCATGAAAAACAGGCAGATAATACGTATCAGTATCATAATAATTTGAAAAATAGTTGTATTCCTTCTTTGACAGCGCTAGAATCGCATTTACAGAATGCAACAATTTCTCATAATGTTTGAATTTATATCCTTCAACTTTATATAACCATTTCTTGAATATATTACTTGCGCTTTGTGATAAGCCATAATAATAAAGATGTTCGATATTATGAGCCCTCACAATCAATTTGTTCAGAGGTTTATTACTTAATAGTACTTCCGTGCTCTGCAAACCTTCAAAAATGATTGGCGCATCTACTTGTCGTAAATTGTTATAAATTTGGTCGGACACGCGAGAAGTTACTCTATAAGGTTTTTTAGACAGAAAGTTAATGATCGATTTATTCCTTTTGTATGTGTAAACCTTTTTACAGTAGGTTTGAAGCTTTGAGATATCAAAGCGATCGTGAGTATATATATGTAGATAAATTTCTATATTTAATTTAGAGAGATATTTTATTTTGTAATAAACATCTATAATTCCACCGTAATTTGGAGGATATGGGTTCTCGAAAGAAACAATTTGCAACTTTTGTAGCTTCATCAAAACAAAGTTAGCACAATTAAGAATAAATGAACATCTAATAGCAAATTAAGAATGACATTTTTTTCTGTAGTCATACCACTTTATAACAAAGAAAAACATATCAAAAATACACTTGAAAGTGTATTGAATCAAACATTTCATGATTATGAGGTTATTGTAATTAATGATGGCTCTACTGATGAAAGCGGAACCAAAGCTAGACAGGTATTGGATAACAGAATTAAAATAGTTGACATTCAGAACAAAGGCGTGTCAAATGCAAGAAATTTTGGAACTGCACTAGCTAAAGGAAGGTTCATTGCATTCCTAGATGCAGATGATGAATGGAAACCAAATCATCTTGAAAATTTAAAGAATATTTATGATCAATATCCTGATTGCGGTTTATATGCAGCAGCTTATGAGCACAGATCAAAAGGTTACATTATTCCATCCATATTCAATAAAATTCCTACTACAAAAGGTTGGTTAGGTAAAGTGGATGATTTTTTTGAATCAAGTACCATTAATTGTATTGCATCTGCTTCTTCAGCAATGATTCCGAAGGACATTTTTGATCGTATGAAAGGATTTGACACACTATACAATTCAGGTGAGGATATCGACTTATGGATTCGTATTGCGCTAAATTATGATGTTTCTTTCAATAGTGAAGTAAGTGTAATCATCGAAATGGATGCTGACAATCAGGTTTCAAAATCTAGTGTAAACGAGAGAAATCATTTGAATTTTGATAAGTTTAAAAATGAAGAGATCAACAATAGAAGCTTAAAAAAGTATCTTGATTTGAATCGGTTTGCCATGGCAATTCAGCATCGCCTTGAAGGAAACAGGAAACAATTTCGAGATTTAAGAGACAGTATCGATAAGCAGAATCTAAATGTTAAGCAACAGTTGTTATTAAAGATGTCGCCATTAATTTTAAACCGTTTGCTAAAATTGAAAAAGACTCTTCGATCAAAAGGATTTGAATTAAGTTCGTTTCGTTGACTTAAACGTCCTGAAGTTGCGGATGTAATCTTCTTCGTCATATACTTCCGAGGCCAATACTAAGCAGACAGCACCTGAAGAAAAATTCTCAAGCTCTCTCCAAATTCCTGTGGGAATCAACAAACCTTGGTCAGGTCTGTTCAACATAACTCTTTCTACATGTTTTCCATCTTTCAAAACTACCTCAAAACTACCACTCAATGCAATTAAAAACTGCACCAACTTTTTATGTGAATGGCCACCTCGATAAGCACCACTTGGCACATCGTACAAATAGTATACACGCTTTACATCAAAAGGCACACAATCCTTTTCAATGACAGATAGATTGCCACGACGGTCTTCGATTTTGGGAATGTCAACCAATTTTATGTCTTGAAGCGTTGTTTGCATAAATCTAATTTGCCTTTAGTTTTTTATAAGTTTTAATTCCGTTGAGTCCTACTTTCCATTTGGTGCTAATTTCTGAAAACCCGATATACTTGTTTCTTAAAAGAAAAAGCAAATATTTAACTAACCAAAAATAGGCTATTTGCTTGTAAAATTTATAATTTAATGCACTCCTGGCAAATACAAATCGATCAGAATTTATTTCATCACTTGATGTAAATGGTTTGTGAATCACTATAAATTCTGATACGAAATATAGATTGAGGTCTGTATGGTCCTGCAATTGTTTTAAAAAGATATAGTTCTCACTATCTTGAAACATAGCACCAAGCCCGAATTGTTCGTCATACCGAATTTTGCTGTTCTTGATGGCATCTTTCTTGAAGGAGATTTCAATAGAAAGCACATACTCACTGAAAGCCCCTAAACTTTTAGATTTCTTCGGATACTTATAAAATGGTTTGTTCTCTGTGGTTAGAGTTTTAAAAGTAATGACATCAGCTTGTGGTTGATTATCATAACTTTCCAAAATGATTTTTTCAAAATCCTTCAAATAAATAGCATCATCATCTGCCAATAAACAAATATCTCCAATGGCATTATCAATAGCCAAATTTCGACTCTTGCTCAAACCCCTTTCAAACGAATTTATCACTCGAATATGAGACTGGTCAGATTTTAAAATGCAGTCATCAGTGGTCTGATTGACAATTAGAATGGAATGCTTGGAGAGATCATTATTTTGGAACATGACATCAAGAAAATCCAAAGAGCTTCTGTTGAGCGTTGCAATAAGGATTTCTAACCTAGGTTCTGGTTTTGTCATAATGTGAGACCAAACAATTATATTTGAAGAACAAATGTATAAAATTACGCATGAAAATACTTTTGGTTGGCGAGTTTAGTAGACTTCACAATTCTTTAAAAGAAGGTTTAATCGCTTTGGGACATGATGTTTTTTTGGTAGGTTCTGGCGACCAATTCAAAAACTTTCCTGTTGATGCCAATATAGATAGTATTGTTTTAAATAAAGGACTTCCATTTCTTATCAGAAAAGTTATTTTCAGATTCACAAAAAAAGATATTGCCCATTTTGAAATTGCTCATCGTTTCAAAAAAATCTTACACAAATTGAAGGATTATGATGTGGTGCAATTGATTAATGAGGATGCTTTGACAATTCATCCTAAAAAGCAAATAGAACTACTTCAACAACTTAAAAACCAAAACAAGAGCATGTTTTTACTGTGTTGTGGTGATGATTATACAACAGTTTCATACGCAAACGAGAAAAAATATAGGTATTCCTATCTCACGCCATACTTTGAAGGAAAGGTATCTAAAAAGACATTCAATTATTCATTAAAATATCTCACAAAACCATATGTACAGCTTCATAACTTTCTAAAGAAACACATTAAGGGCGCTATTGCGACAGACATGGATTATCACCTTCCTATGCTTGGGAAAGATAATTACCTTGGACTGATTCCCAATCCTGTGAATGTGGATGCATTAAAGTACTCTGAAATTATGCTTGGAGATAAAATTATCATCTTCCATGGTGTCAACAAACATAACTATTACAAAAAAGGGAATGATATTTTTGACGAAGCTTTGGAAATCATCAAGCAAAAATTTGATGACAAAGTTGACATCATCAAAACTGAAAGTTTACCTTATGATGATTACATAAAGATTTATGATTCTTGCCATATATTATTGGATCAGGTGTACGCTTACGATCAAGGCTATAACGCACTTGAAGCCATGGCCAAGGGCAAGGTGGTATTTACAGGTGCCGAAAAAGAATGGTTGGACTATTATGGCTTGAAAGAAGACACGGTTGCCATCAATGCTTTGCCTAATGCTAAAAAAATTGCTGACAAATTGGAATGGCTGATTCTCAATCCTGAAAAAATCACAGAAATTTCAAAAAACGCTAGAGCTTTTATTGAACAGGAGCATCATTATGTGAGGATTGCTGAAAGATATATCGACACTTGGACTGAAAACCGCTAAACTTATGTGTTGCTTCCCAATTTTCCGAATAAAGATTTTCTAAAAATTAAGAGCATCAATATCAGATAGAACACATAATCTACAAAATGTGCGATGGTAGCGCCTTCAACACCATATAAATTTATAAAGTAGATACTCGCAAAATATAACACAGCAATTGATGCTGCTTCAGACAAAATATAATACCAAAACATGTTCTTGGCTAAAAACTGATAGGCAATGACAATGGAAAACACCTTGATAAAATCACCCAACAATTGCCAGAAAAACAAGCTTTCGGTTGCCGCAAATTCTTCTGTCAGCACCAAACGAATGATAAACGTTCTCAAAAAGTAAATTGCAATCAAACCTAAACCAAAAATGGGCATGACAGTTTTGTAGAAGCCAAATACTTCCTTCCTGAATTCAGACTTACTATTAATTTCAGAAAATCTTGGTAGTAAATACAGTGTAAGCAAAGTACTGATGAACATCATGTAATAACCAGAAATACGACGCATTGCTTCCCAAAGTCCTGCCTCATGCACTGTATTACTGTCGATAATGTAATTTCTAATAGCCACAGTTACTAATGGAAGTAGTAAAGCTGTAAATAACGCCATGACAGAATAAGAACCTAGCTTTTTAAGCGTACCAATATTCACGAATTTCCATCGGATGAATTGAAGTAGTTGTTTTTGATTATAAACTGCAAAAAGCGTCACGAAAAAAATGAGCGATTCAGCGGTGGCAACTGCTATTAAAGCACCTTTCAATTGATATTGCCAAATGAAAAAGAGCGTAATAATCATTACCGTGACTTGCGCAATAATATTGATATACAATAACTTTTTGAATTGCGACAAACCATTGATAACTGCCATGAGAAAAATATTCAGAGCGTAAAAAGGAAGCGCTGCAGCTAGTATTTTGATAGCGTACGAATAATTACCTGATGGAAATAATAAGCGATTCAGACGCTCGGCGTCCAAATAACAATAGAAAGACACGATAATTGTTGCCAGCAAGCCAACGTAAAAAACGGTGGAAATAGTTTTAGAAAGTTCGACGGTTTTGTTTTTAAATTCCGAAACGTATTTTACAATACCGTTGGAAAACCCTAGAGTTGAAAACGATTGTGCAGAACTCAAAAAATCTCGAAAGTTTCCAATGAGCGCCATTCCTTCTGTTCCGATAAAAATAGCAATAGCTTTTGACGTCAAAAAACCAGCGACGATTCTGATGACGATTGCAACTGAATTTAACGAAGCAATCTTTATAAGGATATTGGATTTGATATGATTAATGAAACTTTTCAAAGACGTTTTTAGTTATTGCAAGTCTAAAGATATCATTTTTACTCTTGCGGTTCTTCCTCTTGTATAACTCCAAATAAAGAACTGCCAAACAGCAAAAGAACGACACCATAAAACAACAGATAGCTTACAAAATGACCCATTACAGCACCTTTTACACCATAAACATCAATAAGATATACACTTGCCAAATACATCATACAGACCAAAAAGATTTCAATAATAATGAAATGCCAAAACATTCTCTTTGCAATAAATTGATACGCAATCACCACAGAAATAACTTTGACAAAATCTCCTAGAAGCTGCCAAAAAAACAGGTTTTCCGTAGGCTGAAATTCATCAGAAAAAATAATCGGAACAATGAACGAACGTAAAAAATAAATTATCACGAGACCAGCAGCAAAATAAGGAACAACGGTTTTATAGAAATTAAAAATTTCTTTCCTGAACTCTGACTTTCTTTCAAGTTCACTAAAACGTGGTAAGAAATATAAGGTCATTGTGGACATGATAAACATCAAATAATAGTCAGAAATTCGATTCATTGCTTCCCAATAACCAGCTTCTTTAATGCCAACAACTTCTATAATATGGTTTCTTATGACAATAGACGCCAAAGGCACTGCTATTGCTGAAACCAATGCCATTATAGCAAAGGGTCCGAACTTTTTAAGTATTTCCAAATTGACGTTGGAAATCTGTATCGAAGATACTAAACTTCTTTGGTTCATAATCGCAACCAATGTCATCAAGACTAATAAAGATGGTGTGAGGACTGCCGCCACCAAAGCACCATCGATGTTACTTTGATAAATCAATACTAGAGTTATACCCAAACCAAGTAGTTGACCAATGATATTGATGACCAATAGCATTTTGTATTTAGAAAAGCCATTCATAATGGCAAAACAGAACATGTTGAGCGAGTAAAAAGGCAAAGCGACGGCCATTACTCTAATGACATAAGCATAACTGTAATTATCAGAAAAGAGAAAATCATTGATGAAATCTGAATTATAATAACTCACAAAAGCCACCAAAACGGTAGAAACATACCCAAGATAAAATGCCGTGGAAATGGTTTTGCTCAATTCCAAAACGTTCTCCTTAAACTCGGCAATGTACTTGACCAATCCATTATAAAACCCCAAAATGGCCGAAGCCTGAACTGCGCTTAAAAAGTTTCTTAGATTTCCTATCAAAGCCATCCCTTCCACACCTATGAATATTGCTATGGCTTTAGATGTCAGAATTCCAGCAACTATACGTGTCAAAACAGTGGCCTTGTTCAAGTGCGCCACATTAAACAACACATTGGTGTTTATATATTTCTGAAATTTCCCCAATTAGTATCTGTTTAAAACGTTTATCACAGTAGTGACTTCATCATCTGTCATAACTGGGCTCATTGGAATACTGACTACTGTTTGATGAATCTCTTCTGTGATTTGAAAAGATAAGTCGTTGAACATGGGCAACGCTTTTTGGTGATGAGGAGGTATTGGATAATGAATCAACCATCCAATGCCGTTGGTATCCAAATAAGTGATAAATGCATTTCTATCTTCCACCCTCACGACAAACGCGTGAAACACATGATTTTTAGAGCCCTTATAATACGGCAATCGAATTTTTTCATTATCTACTTCTGAACTATATCGTTTTGCATTTTCTTGACGCTTTTCGTTATCATCATCCAATGAATTCAATTTGATATTCAAAAATGCAGCTTGCAATTCGTCCAAACGACTATTGATACCAATTCTATCATTTACATATTTTGTAGAACTGCCATAGTTTCGCAATGATTTTATGATATCAGCTAAAGATTTATCATTGGTAGTGGCGGCACCTCCATCTCCGAGACAACCTAAATTCTTGCTAGGATAAAAACTAAATGCGGCAGCATGACCTAAATTTCCAGCTTTTTTTCCGTTTAAAGCTACTGCTCCATGCGCTTGAGCGGCATCCTCAATAATCAACAAATCATGTTCGACGGCCAATTTATTAATAACGTCCATATCTGCCAACTGTCCATAAAGATGAACAACCAAAACCGCTTTGGTTTGTGGATTTATGTGCTTTTTAATTTCCGTCGGATTGATATTGAAGGTATCCTTGCTTGGCTCTACCAGTACAGGTTTTAGTCCTGCTTGAATAATCGATAAAATACTCGCAATGTAAGTATTGGCTGGTACAAGCACCTCATCATTGGGCTGTAATTTGCCCAATTCCATATACGCTTTAAAAATCAACACCAGGGCATCCAATCCATTAGCAGTTCCAACGCAAAAATTGGTTCCGCAATAATTAGCAAAATTCGTTTCAAAAGTTGTCAGTTCATTTCCCAAAATGTAATGTCCAGAATCCAGAAACCTCTTGAAGGCTTCTTGAAATTCCGCTTCAAAACGCACATTGACTTTATGTAGGTCGAGGAACTTTATCATTTGAACACATCATTTAATAAATGAGAATTTTTGGTTTCTATAATATAAAAATCATGAACAATTGGTGAGGTTCCAAAGGATTCTTTCCAAGAGAGAAGTCCAGAGTTGATGTTTTTGCCCTTGTTTTCATTTGAAATTCCAAAATCAAAAAAATGCTTTTCCTTATAAATATTTTCAATCAACTCATGAAACAATAAATCCAAAGCTCCTATCTTTTGACCTTTCTTATTGGCAGAAATATATTGAGCATGAGCAACAAATTCCGTTTCAAAAATGGTGACACCTGCCACTATTGAAGATTCTTCATAAACGTTGTACTGCTTGATGTTTTTTGTGAATTTAGATTGAAGTAGATTGATTTCCTCTAAACTATGAACAGGCTCGACACCAAATGACGATTGCAAATTTGGAGCCAGCACCTCATCCCAAAAATCATCAAAGCTAAACGATTCTTTTACTGTCAATCCATTTTTAAGGGCGCGTTGTAAACCTCTTTTCCTGTTAGAAGAACTTACCTTTCTCCTTTTACTAAAATCAATTACTTGAGTAATATCTCTTCGAGAATTATTGGCATTTAAGATAAAAAGTAAATAATCCATCTCATCAGACGGATAAGAATTGTAAAACTTTGGTAACAGCTTTAAATGCAATGATTTTATTTCAGAATCATTCAGAAATTTTAATAATTGCTTAAAACCCTCGGAAACATCTTGTAATCTCGTTTCTTCATTAAGTGCCAAACCTCCATAACTCAAGCCTTGATGAGAGTGCACTTCATTTCCTACCAGATTGGCAGGCAAAACAGCCATTAATTTTTCACCCTTGAAAACCAATAAAGAAAAATCTTCAAAACGATCTTGATGATATTCCATAAAATCTCTGTTGAACAGAAATGTGGCATTTTTGGAAGTAGCTATAAATCTATCCCACAAGAGTTTATGTTTTGGTTGATATTTTTCAATTGAAAAAGTATCCAAAGGCAGCTGAAGGTTTAGTACAAAAGGTTTGGTTATCTGACGTCCAAAATACAATATTTTTGTGTTTCAAGGGTGATTTGCGTCTAATATTCTATATTTAACCAGTATAACAAAAGCTATTGAATCTCTCCAAAATCAATATTGAAAAAACCATAGAATACATTTGCTATGCTTTAGTGTTTGTGTTTTTCATATTGCAAGAACCCATATTCTCTCCCGACACCTACAGCTATTTGAATGCCATGCCTCAAAGAACTCCTGGTTATGTTATTTTCGTTAAGGTTTTTGAGTTTCTTTCTCCTAATTATTTTGCAACTTTAATAGTTGGTGCACAACTGATTTTTGGTTTGTATGCTGTTCATTTTTTTATGAGAGGTTTGTCCAAGGTTATTTCTCTACATTTATTAATTAAATTGGCAGTGTTGGCATTATTACTCTTTCCATTTTTCCCTCCATTATTGGTAGCAAATAACATTTGTTCAGAAGGATTGAGTTATCCACTTTATTTATTGTTTCTGACATTCACTTTTGATTTTCTTTATACTGAAAAGAAATATTCTTTGATTCTGTTATTTGTGATTTATATGGCATTAAATCTCACCAGAGGTCAATTTATGCCTACACCTATTATAATCGGGTTTCTGTATTTTTTTAAGCATCGCAAACACTTCCTGAAAAAGCAGCATTTGCTAAAGTTTGTTTTCGTATGTGCGTTTCCATTCATTTTAAATGTAACCGATAGAACTTATCATAAAATCAAAGATGGGCTCTTTATCTCTACACCTTTCACTTACGTAAATGTCTCGGCAGCGACTTTCTATATATCTTATAAGAGTGATGCCAATTTAATAAATGATGAAGAGCATCAACAAGTCTTTGAAATATGCCACAATCAATTGAGTGAAAAAGGATTACTCATGTCAAATCGACCACAAGGCTCTTTTGAAGAATATTACAATTTCTTTCATGACAACTTTGCGAAAATTTGTAACCAAACGGTACATGACACCAGTGTTGAATACTATTCAGAAAAATCGATATCCTCTGGGAATGATATAAAAGCAGCTTCTGTTTATGGTTTATGGCAGTCAGAGCTTTTTTGCAAAACTGTATTTAAAACGATATTGAAACAACGTTGTAAGGAATTTGCTCTTCTATATTATGAAAACCTGATACATGGATTCAAATCAGTTGTAGTTTTGATAGTATTGATTGTCATACTTTTTTTCAGTGGATATAAAACTATTGTTAACTATTCAAAGCAAAACAGCTTATTATTCTTACTTTCAGCTTTAACTATATCAAATGCCCTAATCGTGAGCCTGGCGTGCCATTCTATCATGAGATATCTTTTTTATAATTATATTTCAATGGTTTTGATAGGAATTCTAATCATTAATGCCTTCAGATATGGAAAAACAAATTGAATTATCCATTGTAATGCCTTGTCTCAATGAAGCAGAGACATTGGAAATTTGCATTCAAAAGGCTCAAAAGTTTTTAACAAACCATAATGTTGAAGGTGAAATCATAATTGCTGACAATGGCAGTATAGATGGTTCACAACTCATTGCAGAAGCCAATGGCGCAAAGTTGATAAAGGTTTTTGAAAAGGGTTATGGAAGCGCTTTAAAAGGAGGTATTGAAGCAGCAAATGGACGCTACATCATCATGGCTGATGCGGATGATAGTTACGATTTTACGGCTTTAAAACCTTTTCTCGATAGATTGAGAGAAGGTAATGATTTGGTAATGGGCAACCGGTTTAAAGGTGGAATCAAAGCAGGTGCAATGCCGTTTTTGCACAAATATCTTGGCAACCCTGTCCTTTCGTTTTTAGGACGACTTTTTTTTAGAATAGATATTGGAGATTTCCATTGTGGTTTAAGAGGTTTTTCCAAAGAAGCCTATCAACAAATGAATCTCAAGACTACCGGAATGGAATTTGCTTCAGAAATGATCGTAAAATCAAAATTAAAGAACCTAAAAATCACCGAAGTACCAACAACACTTTCACCAGATGGCAGAAGCAGAAAACCACATCTAAAAACCTGGAGTGATGGCTGGAGGCATTTACGTTTTTTATTGCTTTATGCTCCCAATTGGTTATTTCTCTATCCAGCAATTGTAATGATGCTGTTTGGATTATCAATTTCTGGTGTTTTAATTATGCAGCCAATTCATATTAACGGACTTATTTTTGACATTCATACGTTGCTCTATTCTTCAAGCCTATTCTTTATTGGATTTCAATTTATTGTGTTTTATGGTTTGACTAAAATATATGCCGTTGAAAATGACTTATTGCCAATGAGTGACAGATATTCAAGGCTATTCCGTTTAATCAATTTAGAAAAAGGTTTGATTGTAGGCGGAATAATCCTGATTTTAGGGCTGATATTGAGTTTTTACAGCCTGAATATATGGAAGGAATCTGAATTTGGTAATCTTCAACCCACAGAAGTGTTCAGAGTAATTATTCCATCTGTATTCACAATCCTCATTGGAATCCAAATTATATTATTCAGTTTTTTCTTCAGTATTCTTGGGCTTAAAAGAAGCTAATCAGAATTTAAAAACACTCAATTATTCCCATTTGATTTTAGAATTGAGTCCATTAAAAGAGATAATTTTTTAGCACCTTGTTCATTTAGATGATCACCATCAAAAAAATCTGCAGTCGCAAATTCATCACTTTTTAAGAGATTGAAATATTTCACATTTGAATAGATTTGCTGCATACGTTGTCCCGTTTTAATTGTAAGGGCAAGCTGTTTTTCTTCCAAATTTTGATAATAACCTTTATAAGCTGGTGGAGTAAACAAAATCACTTTAATATCTTTTTTTTGACAAAATTCAATTATTCTTTCAAGAGTACTCACATTCTCATCCATTAGGGAATGATCATCAATCGTATGCTTTTTTGCGGCAGCTAGACCAGCTTCATCTAACGTCATGGTCATATTTCCCATAAATGACGAGATATTCCCAAAACCTAGGTTATCACAATAAACCTTATCAATATCCTTTAGATAGAAATCAGAAACCAGCGACAAATTGGTTTTTAGTTTGACACTCATCATATGCAGTTGATGCTTTAAGGTGTTATCTAAATTTATCTCTGTAAAGATATTGTAATAAGAAATCCGCCAATCTTCGTCTGTTTTTCCCAACTGCTCAAACAAAGAAAAATAAGATAGTCTTAAGATGACAAATTCAAGACTATCTAAACTATTCTCATAATGTTTTAAAAATTGATAATCTATGTCCAATGTTTGTGAAACAAAAGCAGCATTATATGTTTTACCATCAATATATTGAGGGTTTAAGCCATAATACGAGTGCGAATTTCCTAAAATCAATGTTTCAATAGAATTCGAGTTCTTCTCGAGATACACTGACTTTTTTGAATAACAATTGGGAATGTTCCGCAAAGAAATTTCTAAAACGATGCCAATTATAAAAATCGGCAATACGAAAAGAAATAAAACTTTACAAAATTTTCTCATCTACAAGATTTGTAGACAAATATACTATTGAAGCTTTTACTTTTTGAAAAATTTATATAAAAAACAAAGCTCCCAAATAATAAGGAGCTTTGTTTTTTTGACTTTCTAAAATAAGTTAAATCGCTTTTCCTCTCTTACGCTCAACTTCCGTTAAGAGAATTTTACGCAAACGCAAATGGTTTGGAGTCACCTCAACATATTCATCTTTTTGGATGTACTCCAATGCTTCTTCTAGAGAAAATTTGATAGCAGGTACAATTCTTGCCTTATCGTCAGCTCCAGAGGAACGTACGTTACTCAATTTTTTGGTCTTCGTAACGTTCACTACCATATCGTCTCCTCTAGAGTTTTCTCCAATCACCTGACCTTCATAAATGTCTTCTCCTGGGTCGATAAAGAATTTTCCTCTTTCTTGTAATTTATCAATGGAATATGGAATGGCTTGACCTTTTTCCATAGATACCAAAGAACCATTTTGTCTTTCAGGAATTCCGCCTTTCATAGGTTGATATTCTTTGAAACGGTGTGTCATAATGGCTTCACCAGCAGTTGCAGTCAACAAATTGTTTCTTAAACCGATGATACCTCTTGAAGGAATGATGAATTTACACACCATTCTATCTCCCTTGGCCTCCATACTTACCATTTCACCTTTGCGAACAGAAACCATTTCAATCGCTTTTCCTGATACATCCTCTGGCAAATCAATGGTCATTTCTTCAACAGGCTCACATTTGACACCATCAATTTCCTTAATGATCACTTGTGGCTGACCTATTTGAAGTTCGTAACCTTCACGACGCATTGTTTCAATCAAAACTGACAAATGCAATACACCACGACCAAAGACCATAAACTTATCAGCACTGTCCGTTTCCTGCATACGAAGAGCCAAGTTTTTCTCAAGTTCTTTCGTTAAACGCTCTTTGATATGTCTAGAGGTCACAAATTTTCCATCTTTTCCGAAGAATGGCGAATCATTGATAGTGAACAACATACTCATTGTCGGCTCATCAATGGCAATAGTTTTCAAACCTTCAGGATTTTCGTAATCGGCAATAGTATCTCCAATATCAAAACCTTCCAGACCTACCAAAGCACAAATATCTCCAGCTTGCACCTCATCTACTTTTTTACGTCCGAGACCTTCAAATACGTACAACTCCTTGATTTTTGATTTTACGATTCGTCCATCGCGTTTTACAAGCGAAATGTTCATACCTGATTTTAGGACACCTCTTTGCAAACGACCAATGGCAATTCGACCTGTAAATGAGGAGAAGTCCAAAGATGTAATCAACATTTGAGTTGTTCCTTCCTCAATTTTTGGCGACGGAATATGCTCCACAACCATATCAAGCAATGGTTCGATATTTTCGGTTTTCTGTTTCCAATCGTCACTCATCCAGTTCTGTTTGGCAGAGCCATACACGGTTGGAAAATCCAACTGCCACTCTTCAGCACCCAATTCAAACATCAGGTCAAAAACGGCCTCGTGCACTTCTTCCGGTGTACAGTTTTCTTTATCGACTTTATTGATGACCACACAAGGTTTCAAACCTAAATCGATGGCTTTACCAAGTACAAAACGGGTTTGTGGCATTGGTCCTTCAAAAGCATCCACCAATAGCAACACACCATCTGCCATATTCAGAACACGCTCTACCTCACCTCCAAAATCCGCGTGACCAGGCGTATCAATGATGTTGATTTTTGTGTCTTTGTAAACAACTGAAACGTTTTTAGAAGTAATGGTGATACCTCTTTCACGTTCCAAATCGTTATTGTCAAGAATTAAATCACCTGTGTTTTCATTGTCGCGAAACAGTTGACAATGGTACATAATTTTGTCAACCAAAGTAGTTTTACCGTGGTCAACGTGGGCAATGATTGCGATGTTTTTGATATTAGCCATAATGATGCCTTATTTTAAGCGTGCAAAGGTACGTTAAATTAGCTTGTAAATAAGCAACTTAACGTAGATTTATTCTTTGAATAAAATTTATATTTAAATTACTGATAATCAATATACTAAAATTAAATTTAACAATCAGTAAAAGCTGACACATTTAGTTAATGTTCTGTTATATTCATTTGATTTAGCAATTTATGTGAGTAACTTTCGTTTTTAAATTGATTAATAGTAAATAGCCATAATTACCCACACCAACCGCTTTTATTGGCGATTTTACATTTGTAACTTTTAATTTTTACAGATGCAAACGATAAGCAGATACTCTAAATTCATTCCATACCTTTATTTTTTGGCAGTGATCATTTATTGGTTCACAGATGTCAATAGAAGTAATGGAATCACAGCCTATCCGATTTTATTGTTCGGAATTCCATTTTTATGGCAATTGATAAGGCCCAACGAAAAATTGAACTTCTCATTAGGAATCATATTCGTATGTCTTTCATCCTATATGATTTTGGCATATTTATCTGATGTGTTGAATATTGTTAGTCTGTCTTATGAGACAAAACGTTTCTTGATTTTAGGTGGATTTTTTGTCATTGGAAACTTTGTGATGGCTTTATGGATGATACGCAACAGTATCAAAAAGGTCTTCTAAATTGATTATCTTTGTGGCCTAAATTAAAGCCAATGAGATTGAACGACGTTCCAAAAATCAAGCATAAAAATTCTAATAATTTCTTTCTACTTGCAGGACCTTGCGCTATTGAAGGAGAAGAAATGGCGCTTCGAATTGCAGAAAAAGTGGTCAACATCACTGACAAACTGGAAATTCCTTATGTTTTTAAAGGAAGTTTCAAAAAGGCAAACAGAAGTCGGATAGATAGCTTTACAGGCATTGGTGATGAAAAAGCTTTAAAAATTCTTCAGAAAGTATCGCAAACTTTTGACATTCCAACTGTTACCGATATTCACGAAATTTCTGATGCCACAATGGCTGCGGAATATGTAGATGTATTGCAGATACCTGCGTTTTTGGTACGTCAGACGGATTTGGTAGTGGCAGCTGCCGAAACCGGTAAAGTGGTCAATTTGAAGAAAGGACAATTTATGAGTCCGGAAGCAATGAAACACGCTGTGCAAAAAGTGAAGGATACAGGCAATCAAAAAGCTTGGATTACGGATAGAGGCACAATGTTTGGCTATCAGGATATGATTGTGGATTTTAGAGGCATTCCAACAATGCGTCAATATGCTCCGACCGTCTTGGACGTCACACATTCGCTTCAGCAACCCAATCAAAGTTCTGGCGTAACAGGCGGACGACCAGATATGATTGAAACTATCGCACGAGCTGGTGTGGTCAACAATGTAGACGGCTTGTTTATCGAAACGCATTTTGACCCAGCAAATGCCAAAAGTGATGGTGCCAATATGCTTCATCTGGACTATTTGGAAAAATTAATGACCAATTTGGTTGCGATACGTAGAACCATCAACGGCTTACATTAAACAGTTATAGTCGCAGTTTTCAGTTTCAAGTTTAATTTCGATTTCAATTTCAATGGATTTAAATATTCGACAGGCTACTTTAGAAGATATTCCATATATCACCTCCATTTTTAGGGATACCATCATTCATATCAATTCGCGAGATTACTCCGACAAACAAGTGAATGTTTGGGCTACTGGAGCGAATGATGTTGAAAAATGGACAGAAAGAATTAAAAATGCTTATTTCATTGTCGCGGAACATAAGGACGACATTGTGGGTTTTGCATATCTCACCAAAGGATATTATTTCGACGGATTGTTTATACATAAGGATTTTCAACGACGTGGCATCGCTACCCATTTGATGCGCATCATCGAATCACAGGTCATTGATAATGGTTATGAAGTCATCAAATCTGATGTGAGTATCACTGCGCTTCCCTTTTTTGAAAATCAATATTATGATGTTGAAAAGAAGCAAATCAAAAATATAAAAGGTATAAACTTCGAGAATTATTTGGTGTCGAAGCAGCTGTAATCACTTTAAAAAAGAAGTGTTTTTGATATATTCAACCTCTCTTAAAACATTGATGAAAACGGCATCATCAATGTCCTCTACACTTCTATATCTCAAGGATTTTATTTTCTTCCTATTTTCAGAAACCAATTGCCCTGCGTGCTTGACCACGTGTGAAGCGTGCCAAAACGCCACGTCCACATAGTCTTTACTTTGATTGAGAAAGCAGATTGGCCGATTATCCAGATAAAAACAAGGTATTCTCCATTTATATTTCATCACCATCTTCGGAAAGGTGTGCTCAATCAATAGCTGTAAATTAAGCATTATCGATTTATAGGGTTCTGGTTGATTGAAAATATATTCTTCTGCGGGATTCACAATGAGTTCAAAGTTTAGGATTCAATATTCAGAGTTTAAATTTCGTAGCCTTCAGTTGACAGTCGCAGTCGCTGTCTTCAGTCTTCAGTCATCCGTCATCCGTCATCCGTCATCCATCATCTAGCATCACAAATTTAACAAACTTTTATCTTGCTTACATCAACAAAATAACTTTACTTTGTATTTCAAAGTACTTTAATATGGAATCTAAAGACTATTTGAAAGACATCAGCGAAATCAAAAATATGATGAATAAATCTTCCCGATTTATTTCATTGAGCGGATTGTCTGGTGTTCTGGCAGGAATTTATGCTTTAATAGGTGCAACTTATGCCTATTGGCTGGTGTCCAATTCAGGAAGGGATTATCTTATTTTGGACGGAACGGTCTTTAATTTGATTCTTCTTGATTTGTTCTTGATTGCTTTTTTGAGTGCCGTCACAGGCATCATAATGACCACTCAAAAGGCAAAAAAACACGGCGCCAAAATTTGGGATGCCACCTCACGGCGTTTAGTCATTAATTTCTTGATTCCCTTGGTTGCTGGTGGTATTTATATCTTGATTATACTTAATCAATATAAATATGGCCAAACCGCTGCTCTGATGCTGATTTTTTATGGATTGGCGCTCATCAATGCGTCCAAATATAGTATTGGCGACATTCAATATCTTGGGTTTGTTGAAATTGCTTTAGGTTTAGGAGCCGCTTTGTTACCGGGACTTGGGTTTTGGTTCTGGGTGGTAGGTTTTGGAATTATGCATATTATTTATGGCACTTGGATGCATTTTAAATATGATGTTAAAAAACAGTGAGCAGTGTCCAGTGGCAGTCAGCAGCTATTTTTTATTTGTATATGAACATTTTAAAACACTGAAACCACACAAACTTTAAAGCAAAGAAGTGAGTATCATCAATAATATAAATAAAGTATTTGACCACCGAATTCGATTGGGCATTATGTCTGTGCTGATGGTGAACGAATATGCTGATTTTAATACGCTCAAGGAGCTTTTGGATGTGACCGATGGCAACTTGGCAAGCCATACCAAAGCTTTGGAACAAGCTGAATATATCAATGTTGAAAAACAATTCATCGGACGGAAACCAAACACACGGTACAGCACGACAAAACTGGGTGAAACTGAATTTAAAAAGCACATTGATGCACTTGAAAAATTGATTAATAGAGACCAATAAACTATGGATTACTTTGTAGATAAAAACTCAATTGTGAGAGAAATTTGGGGCAATAGCGACACCATCCTTTTGGTATTTGCTGGTGCATCTTCCGAATTTGCACTTAACAAGGCAGTGGATTGGTTGTATTTTACCAACAAACTACCGAACGACCCATTGGGACGATTGTTCTCAACGGTTACTTATGCTAGAAGGATTGTATTTGCAGAAAAGCAAGAGGCGTTTCAAGCCATCGAGATGATTAATTCCATTCATTCTGGTGTGGAGAAAAAGCGTGGTCAATCGATACCAGATTGGGCTTACAAAGATGTGCTGTTTATGCTGATTGATTACTCGATTAGGTCCTATGAGATTTTGGAGCGACCATTAAAGCCTTACGAAAAACAGGAAGTTTTGAATGTTTTTAATGAAGTAGGTTCTAGAATGCACATCAAAGACTTACCGAAAACCTACGAAGAATTTGAAGAGACAAGACAAACGCATCTTCAACACAACCTCTATAACGGCGACTTTACCAAAGATTTGTACAAACAGTATAGAAAGCATTTGGGATTTGTTAGATACAAATTATTGATTGAATCGCAGATTCTTATTGTACCGAAAACCGTCAACCAATTGATGAATTTTAGAAAATTCTCATTGTTGAAACCCTTGGTTTTTGGATACAAATTGAGCAGACTCGTCCATATCGATACTGTGGTGAAAGCCTTGCTCCTGCCATCAGCATATAAAAAGGATATCCACGCTTTAAATCAGACATAACTAGTGCAACAATTTGAACCACATATTTTTTTATCAATCAACTTTGAAATACAAAGTACTTTAAATCATTTATTATGAAGATTATCATCACCATCATCGCTTCTATGCTATTCAGCACATTGTTTTATGACCAACATATTGGGCTAAACCTGACTGTTTTCAGTCTGGTTACCCTTGTGGCTCTAGGCATCTCAAACCCATCAAAATTACGGATGAAAGAAACGCTTATTGTTATGGGACTATATCTATTAACAGCCATTTTGGTCTTTTTCAATCATTCATTGCTTTCTATTATTGCCAATTGCGCTGTGTTTTTCACGCTTGTGGGCTCATTTTCCGAAGCCACATCTTCTGTTTATGTGAAATGGTTGAATGGCATTTACTCCAGTATTGCTGGCACTTTCCATAGAAATTTTGAAGATAAATCGGAAAACAAAAAGCCTTGGAACGAAGATGTTGATGTCTTGCATTTGATAAAAATCATTGTGATTCCATTGGTTGTGGTCATTCTGTTTGTGTTGTTGTACAAAGATGGCAATCCATTTTTTGAAGAGAAAGTTGCTGCCATCAATTTTGATTTTATCAATTTTCAATGGATTTTGTTCTGTTTGCTAGGTTACTATTTGTTCAGCAATATCATTGTTCCTGTGAAGGTACAACCTGCTACAGATTCTGATTTGGCTACTGAAAATCAATTGAAACCGCTTGAGCCACTGAATGAAGACAATCTTAAAAAGGAAAAACAATTGGGCACTGTTGTGTTGGCGTTGTTGAATACACTCATTGTGCTTTACATTATTTCAGACATTGCTTTTTTGCTTTCCAATACCAATTTTGCTGCTTCCGTATTGTCCAATCAGGTACACAATGGCATCAATGCGCTGATTGCTTCCATCATTTTTGCCATCATCATCATTCTGTATTTTTTCAGGGGAAATCTCAATTTCTTTGATGAGAACAAAACCCTTAAAAACCTTTCCTATCTATGGATTTTCCTTAATGCCTTTTTGGTGCTGCTCATCATTGTCAAAAACGCGCAGTACATTGATGCTTTTGGACTCACCTACAAACGCATTGGTGTGTATGTCTATCTCTTTATGACCTTTATCGGGTTGACAACAACCTTCCTGAAGGTTTATCAAATCAAAAATCTCTGGTTTTTGTTCCGTAAAAATGTGAGTGTTGCATTTATGCTATTAGTGCTTTGTAGTGTGGTGGATTGGGATGCGTTCATCACCAATTACAACATCAAAAATGCCGATTCGCTTGATGTGAACTATTTGATTGAATTATCAAACAACAATGCCTTTATTCTTCATCAGAAAAAAGACCGAATGGTTTTGAAATCCAATCAAGGTGCGCGGATTGACCTTAAATACAGCAACTATGTATCTGTCTTGGAACAAAGCAATTGGCAAGAATTGAGCTATGACAATTTCAAACTAAAAACAGACATCAAGAGCTATGAAGATACCAAGTAATTTAGCAAAATCATCTTTATTGGCAACTGGCATCTTTTGGGTGATTGGTATGACCGATGGATTTCATATCAATATGATGGCGTTTATGTTCATCTCATACATTCCTGTTTTTGTGTGTTGCACCGGCACAATCCTATTGACCATTTGTCCCTTTTACTTTTTTGGAGAAACTAAACATTTCAGCAAAAGACAGGTCTTTCAGCGCTTTTATCCGTACTACAGTATTGTCTGTTTTGCTCTTTGCGCCTATGGCATTTATGAGAATACTAATGAAACCTTTTTGATAGGATTTTTTGTAGCCGCTTTTTTCACCACGATGCAATCCTGGATTTGGTTTGCCAAAGAATCTGCCGATGAAACAGTATAGAAAACAACTCATCGAATGGCTTTTTGACAAATCTCAAAAAGTGTACACCAATATGTTCAAGAATCACGAGGCTTGGGGTGTTACCACCAATGAACTCCTCACCTACCCAACCGACACTTTGGGACGGCACTTGGGTGAATTTTTACATAAGAATGGTTTTGAACTCATTCCGAAGGTAGAGCGACACGATGCCTATCATACTTTAACGGGCTACGGAACGAATGTGGAAGACGAAATTGCGCTGCAATGCCTTTGTTTTGGCAATGGTAAACGCAGTCTGTATCTCTATGGCGCGATGATTTTGGGCATATTTATTTTGCCTGACTATTGGCGTTATTATTATCGCTCGTATCACATTGGGAAGAATGCCCATCCATTTCATCATTTTGATTACAAAAAATTGTTAAATGTGAATATACACGACTTTAGAAGTGCTATATTTTCATCAGCACAAAAGCGTGTTTTAGATATAAAATTTATATGAAATGAGCCATCTCAAATTCTTCAAGTCCTAAAACAGATTAATTGGCGAATTGCATTTGTCCAAAAAAAATAAATATTATCAAATGAAATATATAAAAATAATAACGCTCATCTTGGTGTTTTTGACCATCTCCACCGTCATTACCAGTAAATGGATTGCACACAAGGCAAACGGGAAAACCTTTGATACTATCGAACAGATTCCTAAAAACAAGGTTGGCTTGGTGTTGGGAACCATCAAATCGTTGAGCAACGGACAGACCAATCTATACTACACGTATCGTATCAATGCTGCTGTGGCCCTGTACGAAGCAGGTAAGATTGATTTTGTGCTCATCAGTGGTGACAATGGTTCCAAAAGTTATGATGAACCTTCCGATTTTAAGAATGACCTCATCGAAAGAGGCATTCCCGAAGAGAAAATTTTTCTTGATTACGCCGGATTCAGGACCTTGGATTCCGTCATTCGAGCCAAGGAGATTTTTGGGCAGAATTCCATTACCATTATCTCGCAAAAGTTCCATAACGAACGTGCCATTTACCTGGCAGAGCACTATGGCATCGACGCTGTGGCCTTTAATGCCAAGGACGTGCCAGGCGCTTATGGACTTAAAACCCAATTGAGGGAATATTTGGCGCGTGCCAATGCTTCCATAGACGTCGTTATCAACACCAAACCAAAGTTTTTGGGCGAAAAAATAATCATCGACTAATGAAGTTCAATAAGACCTATTTTATTCTTTTTGTGCTGCTTCTCATAACCGAAGCACTCATTGCCATTTACCTAAAAGGTGGTTTTATCAGACATACGTTTGGCGACTTTTTGGTAGTTATTTTGATGTATTGTTTTGTCAAAAGCTTTTTTGATTTGAAGCCGATGGTGGTTGCCATTGGAGTTTTAATTTTTTCATTCGCTATTGAATTTTTGCAGCTTACCAACTTCCTGAAGTATTTCAATCTTGAGAACAATCACATTGCCAAAATCATCTTTGGAAGTACTTTTCATATCTCGGATTTGGTAGCCTATACCTTGGGAATCCTTTTTGTATTACTTGTTGAATTTATCTTTAAAAACTATGGAACACGTTAAAAATATCATCCTTACACGCTACAAACTCCTGTCGATGCTGATGCTGTCGATGACCTTGAGCCTTGTATTACTCGCAATCAGAATGAAACTGAACCAATCGTTCTTCTTTCTGTTTCTGGTGTGGAATCTGTTTTTGGCAGTCATTCCATTCGTTATCACCACCTATTTAAGAGAGAAAGAACATCTCAACAAATTTGTTTTGATGGCGTGGTTTGGAATTTGGTTGTTGTTTCTACCGAATGCACCATATATCGTGACCGACCTTTTGCATTTGCGTTCCAGTGAGCATTATTTGATGTGGCTGGATGTTTTGGTTGTGACCTCATTCGCTTTCAACGGATTGATAGTATTCTTTCAATCGTTGATGGATATGGAGGAGATTTTGAAAAATTATGTTTCCAAAAGATGGCTGTTTATATTGATGTGCTTTGTCATCTTTTTGACAGGCTTTGGAATGTATTTAGGCAGATTTCTTCGCTACAATTCGTGGGAAATCATTCAGCATCCATCACAATTATTTACTGATATCATAGACATTGCCATTCACCCAACACAGCATATGCAAGCTTGGGTATTTACCCTGACCTTTGGTGCATTTTTGTACGTTGGGTTTGGGATGATAAAATCGTTAAAAACCAATTTTTAAATCTTTCATAATGAAAAAACTATTCATTTTATGCATCAGCCTAGCATCATTGATGAGCTGCGATGACAACGACAACCGAAAAATTGTACAAGACCCGAAAGCGCTCCCGGAATTAAAAAAAGACACCTCTACCATTGAGATTGCAGATTTGCCAATACTATTGGATAGCACCAATTATCTTATACATCCCATTGGGTTTTATAAAACAGAAAACAGATATAAGCTTGGTTCTTATTCATCCTCTTCTTCTGATTATGATGATGGCTTTGGCATATCAGTCTCTAGAGGTGGTGATGTGTTTTCCGTGAACAATCTGACAAATGTATCGTTTCAGCATATCGATTCGACTGAATTGATGCCACTTACAAACAAAATCATCCGAATTACCGAAATGAGTTTTTTAAAGGATGTCTATAAGAATTCTGGCAAGACTGTTATCATTTATGAAGTGCGCGACTTTGACACCAACAATGACCAAAAACTGGATTATGGTGACGTTAGAACCTTATACATCAGCAATATTGACGGTTCTAATTTCACCAAATTACTTCCGGATTTTGAAGATTTGAGAGAGTGGAAAACGATACTCGCCAACAACCGACTTTATTTTAACAGCGTGGAAGACACCAATAAAAATTGTGAGTTTGACAAGAAAGACAACATGCATTATTATACTTTGGATTTAAACGTATCTGACTTTAAGCCTACTGAATATTTTCCACTTCCGAAAAATAAAATTTAGTTGTTGAGTCAACTTTAAAAAAAAAGCCAAGCAAATGCTCGGCTTTTTTAATGGGTTATCATCATTTCATTTTGTTTTCATTGAGTCTTTTGCGACCATCAAATGATTCCAAATGCCACCAAAATCGGCATACATTTGTGAATATATGATTTTACCGTTTTCATCAAAATCATGAGATGCGTAGGTTTTTACATCTGCAGTACGTTTTGATGTCGAATCTGTGGCAGGACGTGTGATTCTCCAAGTTCCATAGTATCTCACGGAGCCATCCGGTTTTATAGTCTCTGAATTAACACCTGGAAGCATTACTGGGTCTTCAAGTAACTCGAAATCCCACACTGCAAGGATGCGCTTGTCGCCTTCTTTCATATCCTCCAAATTGAAGGAATCTTTCTCGGCGCCATACATTGTTTCTAGGCCTACAAAATTGTCAGCGTAAATGGAGTAATCAGGTTTTTCGCTTTCCCAGTTACGGATGTCTTTCATAACCGTCTCGGAATTCTTTTTAAAAATTGAGTCTACCCTTGCCATTTCTTTGGCTTCATCGGATTCCATTTTTTTGTTATCGTTACAACTCATAAAGATTAGGGCAATCAAAAATAATACATAATTTAATCTCATAATTATTGATTGTTAATTGGTTATACCCCCTAAAGGTAACTTATTTTAGTGAGATTTTTATGTTGTATGGGCATAAACTATTGTGGCCCAACTATAAACCAATATAAACTGTTGCAATTAATGCATAGAATAGTTTCCTATTTACCGTCGACGTAATTCTGTAAATACTTAAAACGTTCTGTGAGTTTGCCGTTTTCAGTGATCTTTGCACGTTTGAGGATACCGCGTTCATCATTATTGAAGAAGGCAGGAATGACATTTTCCAAAAACATTTCGCCAAAACCTTCACTGGCGTCTTTTGGCAATTCGCAAGGAAGATTGTCGACTGCCATAACCGTAATAGCATTGGGTGCGTCAAAAGCGACTTCCTTTTCCGTTTTTGGGTCATAGCCATAAAAAGGATCGGCGATTGTGGAAGCGCGCAAGGTCGAAGCCACTGGCCCATCGACGTCGCAGGAAATGTCTGCCACGAGATTGATGTTGAAACCTTTTGACTTGGCGTCTTTTCTAGTGAACAAATAAGGCGCATTGTTGCCGTAAAAATGTCCTGCAATGAACATATCGGTCTGTTTGGCGTAGGGCATAAAATTGCTTTCGTAGCCTGATGGGTCTTTGTAAAAAGCATACTTCTCTCCTACTTTGCCGTCTTTGCGCTTGTTGTATTCCATCACGTCTACCATACAATACACAGGCTCTGTGAACTTGCTGGTGAGGTACAGGGCATCACTGACCTCCTTGATTTTTAGATGATCGAGGATTTCCTTTGCGCCATAAGCCACTTTTCCTGTTCCTGACAATAGGATTTTGATGTTGGGAAGCGTTATTTTATCGAGTTCGGCCTTGACTTCGTTTAGATCCTTAAGTGTTTCTACTTTCGGAAGGTTGAAGAGTCCATCTCTTAATCCTAACGCTCTAAAACCATTATAAGCACCAACCAAACCTGCGTATCGCCCAAAACCTATGAGACGTGCGCCACTTTTTTTGACAATGGTTTCGTGGTCTAACAACTCTATATTCTTTTCGAGAATGGCTTGAAGGAGTTTGCGGTTATATGGTTGTTTTTTGATGGTATGTGAGAAGAAGAAATACTTCTTGTTCGGAATCAAGGCATCGATAGGCACCTCTTTAACACCGAGCATCACATCTGCATCTGACACATCATCAGTGACGGTAAAACCTAATTTACGGTAGGTTTCATCTGGGAACACACGTATGTCGCTACTTTCGACAACAAACTCTGCCTGTGGAAACTGCTTTCTGGCTTCTGCCAATTTTTCTGGTGAGAAGACCACGCGACGGTCGGGCGGGGTTTTGCGTTCTTTGATGATGGCGAATTTCATTTATTAATAAGATAATGAGTTATTGAAAAAACTTGCCACGAATTCACAAATGTTTTTTTATGACATTTAGAAATGTGGAATAATATTTGCACGAAAATAAGAGGATTTGCAGGGTAAAGCAAACTTTTTGGTAACTTTGCGTCCGCGTTAAGGGTTGAAGCGGCATCCTTTTGCCTTTTCGGCAAAAGATATAGCGGAAAACCTGACCCTTTGGAGCTTTTGCGGAAAAGGGTAACGCCATAAAAAAGAAGAATTACTTTTTGATATAGAAATCTCTGCTTTGGCAGGGAATTTATGGGGTCGACTGGTTTTGACAGCGAGATTTATTGAATGGTAAGCACGTCGTGTCATGATATTGAAACACGTAAAAGACGATATCAACCTTTTAAACGGCGAGAATAACTACGCTTTAGCTGCTTAATCTGAATCATAGTAAGATTGCGCTTATCTCTACAAGGTAGAGAGGCTAAATGTCCCTTGAAAGCCCTGGTCAGCGGCGGTCAGCATAGGGGCATCGTAAAAGTTGACATAGGGAGTGAGGCGCTTTGACTTGCTCTTGAAACTAAAGAAGATAAGGTGTAAGTGGGTTGTCTTTAACCAGCTTGCACTCGAAAAAACAAGAAAAGAATAAACGTGTAGAAAGCCCTTTGATGACTTGTTTGGACGAGAGTTCGATTCTCTCCGGCTCCACTGATGCCCTCTGTTGCTTTTTTGTGACAGAGGGCTTTTTTATGGATGCGAGTGATTGCTCGAGGATACCGAGTGATTGCTCGAGAACTGCGAGGGATTGCTTGAGGACTGCGAGGGATGGCTTGAGGACTGCGAGGGATGGCTTGAGGATACCGAGGGATGGCTTGAGGACACCGAGGGAATGCTTGAGGACTACGAGTGATTGCTCGAGGACTGCGAGGGATTGCTCGGGGACTGCGAGGGATGGCTTGAAGGTATTTAAGGATGCTTTACCTTATGTTCGTTTTTTGCTGGTCCTAGACCCCGTGTCAAGCACGGGCAGGCTTCCCAAAAAAGACTTTGCCAATCGAGAGGTATTTTTACTCTTCGAGTAAAACCACTCGTTCAAAGCTAATCTTACTTACTTTTTTGGCATCGCCCCAAAAAAGTAACAAAAAAAGTCTAGCCTGCGGTTTTTTGTTCACCCGTTACGATGCGAAAAGCGAAACAAAAAGAACTCTTTGAAATTCTAACAATACTGATTGGGGTTTGGCTACGCCGAATCTTCGGGTTGTCGCCTGTGGCGACATAGGGTTTTTATTGGGAGATTGAAGTTAGGGGTTTGGAGCGCGCGGATTGTGAATTTGGGCTATTGGGCCTTAACTTCTTTAATTATTTTGAGATACTCAAACAGAGAATATAACTCATAATAATAATTGATGGCTATAATCATTCTATTCAAATTATCATCAAAATCCTTTTCGGTAAAATTTGAAGAGAAGTCTTCTACGGCAAATGCATAACTAAATTCTGGAGTTTCTCTCTTCCGCATTAGATGCTTTTTGATAATTTTATTCTTACTCGTTTCTATCAAACAATTGAGATAAATTCCATTTGGATCGAGGGTGTAAATGTCTATGGTTTTTACTCCATCTTTATATCGATTATTTTCCTTTAAAATAGTTTCTAATTTTTTCCAAATCTTGTCATAAGTGCCACCATTTTTTAGACTGTCTATTATGGTTTTGGTTTCTGCTGACAAAATAAAATCAGGTTCGACTTCTTGAGTATGTAACTCTTTTATGTAAGATATGTATGCTTTGCCAATGGATTGCCTTTGATATTTATGGGCTAATTTTTTTTCAAATAATTGAACGGCGTCATTAATAAGCTTTCTATCAGTATCATTAAGACAACTTTTCATCTCTGATGCATAATCAGGTGTTTTTGACTTGGAGCAACTTAAACACATCAATAGCAGGGCTATCCAGAGAAATAAATAAGAATTAATGTGTTTTTTCATAGTGAAGGTAATGGCTTTATGCGCGGCTTGTTATAAAAATCAGCGAGGACTTTGCTTCGCCAGTTCGCACTTCATGCTTGTATCCAAATGAGGACTGACCAAGCCATAGCTTATATATGGTGTTAGGCAAAGTATTTATTCTTATTCCGATAATCTTTTGATAATCGTTTCAGATAATTGATAATCCATAATACAGCCGACTATATCCCAGATTATGGCTGGGTTTACCGTTAGAAAAAATATCCATTTTTCCAATTCATCTTTTTCCTTGATGAATTTCTCGCGGTGATTGTAGTAGTATTCAACCGCTCTTAATCTGGATATCGGATTTTTACTGTACATAAGTAGAATAGCAATTTCTTTATTGATTTTATGTTCTATTTTTTGGTAATACACCCAATTTTCAAGTGCACAATGACTTTTTTCATCTTGCTCCCCATAAATCAGTCCAGATTCAGTTGACATGTAAAACTGAATTTCATCGTCTTCACTTAAACTACCTTTATAGTATTTTAATGGCTCTTTAAATGTATCATAATTATAGTATTTTGGTCTTATAAGTGTGTCTTTGGTAATTTGGAATTCATTGTTATACCAATTTAAATATTTGTTTAATTGCTTATTTGTTGGATTATATGGAAGTTGGGGTTTGAGGATAAAACTGACTAAAGAGTCTTTATAAAAAATAAAATCACACCAGATAGAGATATAGCCTCCATATATAACATAATTTTTATTGACATAACCAAAACCTAAACTTATTGGCGATTTTAATTGCTCATGTTTCTCAAATAGCTCAAAAAGATTATTTGGGCTATTTAATGATTGAACTACACTTCCAATTAGAATTTCATCTTTTGATTCCCAATCCTCATTTTGGGCAAATGATAATATCACATTGCATATCGAAAATATTAGAAGAAATGCTGATTTCATATTTTGCCTAACTTGTTTATATGCGCTATTTTGTTTCTCTTATCCACTTAAATTGGCTGGCTATGCGCTACTTTTATCACTTTTTTATAGCGAGTTTGTGCCATAGCCATTTCACTTTTATTAAGAGTAATTGCGCTCTATCAATAATACCTTTTTTTTATGAGTTATCAAAGTGAATATATGAATAGCAAAAGATTATAATGTCATGTTTTTATGACAAAATCACTCGAATGGACAAGATGGTGACATATGGTCGGGATGAAAATGAGGTCCCCACTTTCGTGGGGATGTAAAAAATCCCCGCGTGGACGGGGATTTGAAGGACTCTTTTTTTTGTAAAGGGTCTATAGTTTTACGTTGGTTTTGAACTTAAGACGATGGACCTGTTTGAACTCTGGACTTTTGAAGCCATACACTGCCTGAACATATTGTTTGACTTGCAGTGCAATGGCCACCAAACCTGTGGTAGGATGATACAAGACATTGTTTCGCTCTGTACGTGCATTTGCTAACTTGGCATTTGCCATCGCCACAGCGGTATTGGCTACTTGAATTTCTTCTATAAAAGCTTTGAGAGCATTTATTTTTAGTGTCATTTCTGCAGGTGCATACAATCCTTCAATAGCGCATACGCCTACCATACCGTCAAAATTATTGAGACGCTGTGCAAAGGATTTTTGGCTGGCACTGATGACCTTATCTGATGAGTTAGGGTCGATTTTTGCCACACGTCTACCTTGAATCTTATTATTATAAGACTGCGCCTTGCTGATGGTTTCTTTACTGGCACCGCATGAACGCAACTCTCCCATCATGCGTGTTGCCAAAAATGGCATCTTGACATATAGGTTATAGCGAATATCCAATACCTGCTTAAATTCGTTGAAGGCACTATTGACATCTGCCATGCACTGTACTGCCAGAGCATAGACTGACTGCAAGTGGGTGAGCAATAAAAGAGAGTTACTAGGAAGATACCTGGTGCCGAAACCGATGACGAATGCGATGAGTAAATCGAAATTAAACACATTATTAGAATTGCCTTGTTCATTGATGTGTGCGGCTCTTTTCTTTGCCTTTGGTTGAGGTTCTTCTTGGGGTTCTGCCTGTGCCTCTTGTGGAGACTCTGCGGCAGTGGTAGACGACTCAACGGCTTGCTCTGCCGCTTGATTGTTGGACTCAAAACCTTTTGCAAGGTCGTTTAACGTATCTGATACTTTCGAAGATTTAATAACTTTTTTCATAATAAGGTAAATTTTAGATTTGGATACTGCGTACAGCCTAGCTTGCTTATGGCTATGAACTACTGTAAGCGGTATTTTGTTTTGCTTGGGGAGGCAATCTTTCGTTGCTGCCAAAGCGGTAAACGGTAAAATTTAAAAAAATAAAAAGGGTCCTTTTTGGAGTCTTCGGGCCTTTAGACAGCTACTCGAGATTAGCAGCTATTAGTCAGTTGACTACGAGACAAATGTAGAAATTATTTTGACATGTACAATATCGACGTATAACTTTTTTTATCGATTAAGTGTAAAATATATCGTTTAAAAGTATTAAAATATCGTTAAAACGCTTGAAAAGACTGATAACTTGACGTGTTGAGGTATCATGAAAAAATTATGAAAATATTTTTAATAATAAGTGAAAATTTAACATTTTAGGCTAATATAGGCGTGGTTTTGGTGAGGTATTTTGGGTGGCATTTCGTGGTTATTGGACAAAATACTTTCATAAAAACCATCAAATTACATGCGCTTCTTCCCTGTCATTTCATCAATATTGATGGTGAACACAAATGGTACTTCGTCTTTATAGATTTTGCTGGAGAACTCGCTGATGAAATCGGGTTTTTTATGCTCTTTTTCAGTGATGATATCCTTGATGCCCAATGAGAATTGGTGCAGATATGCTTTGGCATCACTGCCATAATGGAGTTCAAAAGTGCCGTGGACAAGGACAGATTTCCATTGATTGACCGATAAAATATCGGCTACTTGGAGCGATACCAAATTGTTTTTTCGCATGGAGGCAATTTTATGACCTTCGCCCGAATAGCAGATAATGAGTTTTGATGCCTTGTCATAAAAATAGGTGATGGGCACCACGTAAGGCCGGTTTTGGTGCATATAGCCCAAATGACCGATGTAGTTGTTTTCTAAAATGTAGTCAATTTCTATTTGTTCTAGACTTTTTATCATGGATGTGCGGTTTTATGGATTTAAATCGTTGTCTAATTTACGATTTCGAGCGATGAAAAACCATGATATTTATCAGGTTGAATAAATTATTAAGGGAGTGTTAAGGACTAGAGTACATAGAGTTAAAGTGTGTTAAGGAATAGGTTTAGCGCTAAAATAATAGGGGTTTGAGTCATTGATGCGTGGATATTTGGAATATATTTGAGTATAATAATTAAAACACAGATCTATGAAAACTTTAAAAACAATGATAGCTGTTGCCATCCTATTTATGACAGTAGGTGCCGTAGCACAAAACGACAAACACAAAGAGTTAATGGCTGATGCTGACAAGGCAAAGGCGACATTGCTCGCCAAAGATGCTGGACTTAAAACTTATTTTGACAATGCCTCTGGTTATGTTATTTTTCCGAATGTAGGTAAAGGTGGCTTGATCATAGGTGGTGCCAGTGGTAATGGTATTGTTTATGATAATGGTGCTGCCGTAGGCATGGCCAATTTGAAAAAATTAAACGTCGGACTGCAAGCTGGTGGACAAGCCGTTATTGAAGTGATCTTTTTTGAAACAGATGCAGCTTTGCAACGTTTTAAAGATGGAAAATTTGAATTTTCAGCAGAAGCTTCTGCCGTAATTGCAGAAGAAGGCGCGTCTAAAAATGCCAATTATAATGATGGCGTGATGGTGTATGCGATGCCAAAAGCTGGATTGATGGCTGATGCCTCCGTAGGCGGACAGAAATTTGGTTATAAGCCGTTTGCTCAATAACCATCTGTAAAGAAGATAGTTTGAAAAGGTTAGCTGATTGCTAGCCTTTTTCTTTTTAGTTGGTTTCTACTTCAAAACCTTTAAACTTCCATTTGGTGATGCCGCCTTCTAGATCAAAGATTTTAACGAAGCCTGCCTCTTGAAGTTTTTCAGCGCATTTGGCACTTCTTCCACCCGACTTGCAGTAAAGTAATACTGGCTTGGTTTTATCCAGTTTTAGAATATCTTCCTCAAAAGTAGGCGAATTGAAGTCGATATTTTGAGAGTGTGCTATAAAGCCTTCGCTGTATTCCTCTGGCGTACGTACATCTACCACTTGCACATCCTTTTGATCGACAAGTGTTTTCATTTCTTCCGGTGTTACCAATTTGATTTCTCCTTGGTCTGTGTCTTCTTTGCATCCTGATACCAACAGAACCAAAGCTAAACTGAACATCGTTACTAATTGTTTCATTGTGATTGGTTTTTAATGTTACTCAACAGCTCCCGTCCACTGACTGAAGCCTCCAATTAAATTATAGGCATTTTTAAAACCTAACTGATTCATCACCGCACAGGCTTGGGCACTTCTTGCACCAGCTTTACAATACACATAATAGTTTTTGGATTTATCTAAAGCATCTACTTCCTCAATAAATCCTTGACCTTTATAAATGTCTATGTGAAGTGCATTGGGGATTTTCCCTTCGTTCACTTCCGCTTGGGTTCGAACATCGAGAATGACGGCATTGCTGTCGTTGGTCAATTGTTCAAGCCATTGGTGTTGTGTTAAATCTGACATAACTAGTATCAATAATCATGCAAAATTAACATTTCCTTATGATAAAGACGAAAAAAAATCCGAAGTGTTACGCTTCGGATTGTTAATTTTTATTTTTAGATGTTAGATCGCTTCGCAGAAAGACTTAAGACAACAGATTTAGTTGTCCTCTAGAATCTCAACGCTCTAATTATATATTATACCTTAATAGAGCAGCCAATTGCTCTTGTTTCAGTCTCTTTTATTTCCTTTCCTGCCAATAAGGCATCTACTGCATTTTCAACATATTTGGTTTTAACGGCAGCAGCGTCTTGATAATTGTCATCAATGGCACCAATATATTTTACCACATTTCCTTTAGATGATTTTTGCAGCAAATACACGTGTGGTGTTTTAGTTGCGCCATATTGAGGATAGATTTTTTGACCTTCATCCATCAAATACGGAAATGTAAAGCCTTTAGCTTTCGCTCTTGCTTGCATGGCTTCCATATTATCACCTGGTTTTACGTCTGTATTGTTCGGCATAATGGCAATGACTGGGTACCCTTTTGATGCATATTTTTTGTTTAAGGCTTCGATTCTGTCTTCATATGCCACAGCATAAGGGCAGGTATTGCAAGTAAAAATAACGATAAACCCTTTGGCATCTTTATAATTTGATAAAGAGACCATTTTACCGTCGATGTTTTTCAGGTTAAAATCGGTTGCAACATCTCCTACTTTATAACCTGGAGACGTTGTAAATGCTGAAGCTACCATAAAGGCAAAAACAGCAACGAAAGTTTTGATTTTGTACATAGTTCTTTTATTTAATAAATTGTTTGACTTCTGTTTCTAATTCGTCATACGTGAATGACTGTTCGTAAAATTGTCTTTTGTCCTTATTATATATTAAGGTAGCAGGAATCGCGCCAGACCAATCTTCGCTAATGGCAGGAATCCATGTATTTGAGTTAGTATCATTCAACGCCACTACTTTTGATTTCAGTTCATTTTTAATGATGAAGGGTTTTAGATTCGAATCGTATTTATTTGGAAAATCCAAACTTACTAGAATCACCTCAACATCTTTATTGGCATAGTTGGCGTTCAATTTTTCAAAATACGGAAGTTCTTTGACACAAGGTGCGCACCAAGTAGCCCAAAAGTTGACGACATAAGTTTTTTCTGAAGTAGTAGACAGCATCGATTTTAAACCATTAAAGTCATAAATCTCCAAATCTATATCTGCAATATCTACTTGAGCATCATTAGATACGGACTCTACTTTATTGGTGGCCACTTCGGTAGTTTGTGGTACATCCTTACAAGATGCAAACATCAATATACCTATAAGTATGTAGTATCTCATCCTATAAATTTAAGCAACTCTATGATGTAGATTTCAATTTTAACAAAAATTTAAAGCAAATTTAGTTTGAGAGTTCGCAAATAGTATTACATTTGTATATACAATTGTTGTATATGAAAGAATTGAACGACATTTTAAAAACGAACAAAGCATTGCCTCTTTCAAAGAAGACCATATTGAACATTTTTTTTGTTCAAAGTCAATTTAAGGATGAGTTACAATCTGTGTTGAAGCCTTTTGATTTGTCGATGGAGCAATTCAATGTGTTGAGAATTTTGAGAGGCCAAAAAGGAAAGCCTATCAATCTTCAAGACATCCAAGAACGTATGGTGAACAAAATGAGCAACACGACCAGACTGGTGGACAAACTTATTTTGAAAGAACTTGTGGAACGTTTCACTTGTGAAAAAAACAGACGGAAAGTCGAAATTTTCATCACCGAAAAGGGCTTGGAACAATTACAGGAGTTGGACAAATTGATAGATAACAGCGAGGTTGAATTGACCAATAATCTATCAGCATCTGAATTAGAACATTTAAATCAATTATTAAATAAATTAAGAACACAAACCTAAAAACACACAATTATGAAAAGTACAATAATTTTAGCATTGGCATTTGCAGCCTCTACTGTAGCAACTGAAAAGAAAGTGAACGTATCTGAAAGTAAAGTTACCTGGGTAGGACACAAAGTAACAGGAAAACACGACGGAACTCTTAAATTGCAAGACGGTACACTTCAGTTTGACGATAAAAACAATTTGACTGGTGGATCTTTCACAGTTGATATGTCAACCTTGAGTGTTACCGACTTGGAAGGTGATTCAAAAGGAAAATTAGAAGGTCACTTAAAGTCTGATGACTTCTTTAGCACAGCAAGCCATAAAACTTCAACTTTAGTGATTACTAAAGTAGATGGAAAAGCTGGCAACTACAAAGTGACTGGAGATTTGACCATCAAAGGAATCACAAATCCTATCACTTTTAATATGAATGTGAAAGACAACACTGCTACTGCTAATTTAAAAGTAGACAGAACCAAATTTGATATAAAATACAAGTCAGCAAGTTTCTTTGACGGATTAAAAGATGCTGCCATTTATGATGAATTTGATCTAAATGTCAATTTAAAGTTCTAATCCCTTTAGATCTGGATTAATAGCAACATTTAGTGGAGATTCCTGCTTCGGCGGGAATCTTTTTTTAATTTTATCCTAAATAATTTGAAAAGCAAGGTTTTCATTTTTATATTTGAACCAAATAATTAAAGATTCCCTTTTGCACGGGAAATAATATGAACACAATTTTAAATCATACTTGGTGGTGGAATTCTCGAAACGCAAACTTCGTGAACTAAACCTATAGTATATTTTAATCAACAATATCGAAAAGGCCTGTCATTCACGACAGGCTTTTTTTATATAATTAAATGTCATTTCTGCCATTACGGAAATGACACTGATAAATAGATGAAAACATTCAGCCTTTACACTCATTACAAAAAAATCATTGCAGATACTTTGACACCTGTGAGTATCTATCTTAAAATTCGAGATCGATTTCCGAACAGTATCCTGCTTGAAAGTAGCGACTATCACGCTAATGACAACAGTTTTTCATACATCTGTTGCAACCCGATTGCGTCCATCAAAATTCAGAATGAAAAAATCATTGAAACCTTTCCTGATGGTAGTGATTTGAAGCATAACATTCACCCTGATACCGACATTGCGCATCACATCCATCGCTTTACTAAACGCTTCAAGTTGCAATCGGACAAGCAGTTTAAGTTCATCAACAATGGGATATTTGGATATATGGCTTATGATGCGGTCCGTTATTTTGAAGATGTTGAGATTTCGAAGAAAGATGGCCATCACAACCTTCCGGATGTTTACTATGCGGTGTATCAAAACATCATCGCCATTAATCATTTCAAAAATGAGGCCTATGTGTTTGCGCATTGTTTCGATACTGAAAACAATATCGACAGCATCCTGCAACTCATTCAATCGAAAAACTTTGCAGCTTTTAATTTTTCGACTGTTGGCGAAACAGTTTCCAACCTTACCGACGATGATTATAAAGACCAAGTCGCTTTGGCAAAAAAACATTGCGCGCGTGGTGATGTATTTCAATTGGTCTTGTCAAAAAAATTCTCGCAACAATTCAAAGGTGATGATTTCAACGTGTATCGTGCCTTGCGAAGCATCAACCCCTCGCCTTACCTATTCTATTTTGATTATGGCGATTTCAAGATTTTCGGGAGTTCGCCAGAGGCGCAATTGGTGGTCAAAAACAATCTTGCAGAAATTCATCCCATTGCAGGTACTTTCAAACGAACAGGAAATGACGAAAAAGATGCCGAATTGGCAAAAGCCTTGGCAGCGGACGACAAGGAAAATGCTGAACACGTGATGTTGGTGGATTTAGCCAGAAATGATTTAAGCCGACACGGCAGTAATGTGACGGTCGAAACCTATCGTGAGGTGCAGTTTTTTTCGCACGTGATTCATTTGGTGAGTAAAGTCACGGGAGAAAAGCATGCGAACACTACCACGATGCAAATGGTTGCGGACACGTTTCCGGCTGGTACGTTGAGTGGTGCTCCGAAGCATAAAGCGATGCAACTGATTGAGAAGTATGAGAAAACAAGTCGAGAATTTTATGGTGGTGCCATTGGCTTTATGGATTTTGAAGGTAACTTTAATCACGCAATTATGATTCGGACGTTTTTGAGCAAAAATCATCAGTTGCATTGGCAAGCTGGCGCGGGATTGGTTTCGAAATCCAACCCTGAAGATGAATTGCAGGAAGTGTATAACAAGCTTGGTGCACTGACCAAAGCGATTGAATTGGCGAAGGAGATTTAGTTTTCAGTGTTCAGTAGCAGTAGGCAGTAAGTAAATAAATAACAACAAAATAGATTCCCGCGTACGCGGGAAATGGATATGAAAAAAGTATTAGTCATCGATAATTACGACAGTTTTACGTACAACCTTGTGCATTATTTGGAAGATTTGGGTTGCGAGGTGACCGTTCGACGTAACGACCAATTAGACCTTGACGAGGTGGAAGCCTTTGATAAAATTTTGCTCTCACCAGGGCCAGGTATTCCTGATGAAGCCGGTTTGCTAAAACCTATAATAAAGCGATACGCAGCTACCAAAAGCATCCTTGGTGTATGTCTTGGTCAGCAAGCCATTGGCGAAGTGTTTGGCGGCAAACTTGTTAATCTCGACACTGTTTTTCACGGTGTAGCAACAAAAGTGACCATCGCTGTGGAGGATGAGCCTTTATTTGATGGGCTGGACAAGACCATTGAAGTAGGGCGTTATCATTCGTGGGTTGTGGCCACTGATTTACCAGATGTGTTGGAAGCTACCTCTTTTGACGAACAAGGTCAGGTGATGTCCTTGCGTCATAAAGAGTTTGATGTCAAAGGTGTGCAGTACCATCCAGAATCGGTGTTGACACCTGATGGGAAACGGATGTTGTCGAACTGGATTAATTTAGACGTTAGATGTTAGACTTTAGACATTAGATTTTAGATAATAGAAGACAATATGAATAATTACAGAGAATTAAAGATTTGGCAAAAGTCTATGGAGTTGGTTGAAAAAACCTATGCGTTAACACTATTATTTCCAAGGGACGAAAAATACGGATTGATAAGTCAAGTACAGCGCAGTGCCATTTCGGTTCCCTCCAACATTTCAGAAGGAGCCGGAAGAAATTCCAACAAAGAGTTTAGAAACTTTCTTGGAATTGCCAATGGCTCACTCAACGAACTCTCTACACAATTGGAGTTGGCAAAGAGAATTGGCTATTTGGAAGAACATCAGGTTAAAGAAGTGTTTGATACGATTGTCGAAATCCAGAAGATGAACTTCACTTTAATTAAAAAATTTTCTATTGAGTAAAAGTCTCAAATCTCACGTCTCAAATCTTAAATCTTAAATCTTAAATCTAATAAATGAAGCAAATATTAAACAGACTCATCAACCACGAAAGCATCTCAAGTGAGGAAGCAAAACAGGTGTTGGTGAACATCTCAAAAGGAGATTACAACCAAAGTCAGATTGCATCGTTTCTGACGGTGTATATGATGCGAAGCATTACCATTGAAGAGCTGAAAGGATTTCGCGATGCACTTTTGGAAATGTGTATTCCAGTCGATTTGAAAGGGTATAATGGCATCGATTTGTGCGGTACAGGTGGTGATGGGAAAAACACTTTCAATATTTCCACACTTGCCTCTTTTGTAACTGCTGGCGCTGGAGTGAATGTTACTAAACACGGTAATTATGGCGTGTCGTCTGTTAGTGGGTCTTCAAACGTGTTGGAGCATTTAGGCGTGAAATTCACTAGAGACGTTGACTTTCTAAAAGAATGTTTGAATAAAGCAAGTATTTGCATTTTGCACGCGCCTTTGTTTCATCCAGCAATGAAAAATGTGGCACCCATTCGCAAAGAATTGGGCGTGAAAACATTTTTCAATATGCTTGGCCCAATGGTGAATCCATCCTTTCCGCCACATCAAATGGTGGGTGTTTTTAGTTTGGAATTGTTGCGCTTGTATGGTTATCTATATCAAAATACTTATAAAAATTACACCATCGTACACGCACTTGATGGCTACGATGAAATCTCATTGACTGGTACTTCGAAAGTGGTCAAAAATCATTCTGAATTTATGCTTGACCCGAGTTATTTCGATATAGAAACCCTATCGCAAGAAGCCATTTATGGAGGCAACACGATTGAGAGTGCTGCCACGATTTTCAAGCATATTTTGGACGGACACGGCACCGAAGCGCAGAACAATGTTGTTTGTGCCAATGCTGCACTCGCTATCGACACAGTGAAACAAACTGGACTTCAAAATGCTTTTGAAATGGCAAAAGAATCGTTGTTGAATGGCGAAGCAAAAAAGCGATTTGAAACCCTTGTAACCTTGAGTAAAAACCAATGACAATTTTAGACAAGATAGTAGTGGACAAAAGGAAGGAAGTAGGTTTTAAGAAATCTGTTATTCCCTTCTCGCAATTGGAACAATCTGTTTTATTTCAGAAGAATACGAATTCCTTGGTTAGCAATTTGCATCAAAGCAATTCTGGCATCATCGCCGAGCATAAACGACGTTCCCCTTCAAAAGCTGTTATCAATCAAGATTTGAACGTTTTTGAAGTTGCAAAAGGATATGAAAATGCTGGCGTTTGTGGAATGTCTGTATTGACCGATGGAAAATATTTTGGAGGTTCACTGGACGATTTGATTGTTGCACGAAGTAGTTGTGATTTGCCATTACTTCGGAAAGAATTTTTAATTGATGAATACCAAATTCTGGAAGCAAAAGCCTTTGGAGCGGATGTCATTTTGCTGATTGCAGCGATTCTTTCGAAAGCTGACATTAAGAGGTTTTCGGAATTGGCACAATCAGTTGGTCTGGAGGTGCTTTTGGAAGTGCATAATGAAGAAGAACTGCACAAATCCATTATGCCGAGCCTTGATATGATAGGTGTCAACAATCGAAACCTTAACACCTTTGAGGTGAGTTTGGACACGAGTAAAAATCTTTCAAGTTTGATACCAAATGAATTTATCAAAGTCTCCGAAAGTGGCATTAGTTCGATAGAAGCCATTAAAGATTTGAAGGCGTATGATTATAAAGGTTTTTTGATTGGAGAAAACTTTATGAAAACTAATCATCCTGGCAATAGTGCGAGCGAATTTATAAAAGAGCTGTCACGATGAAACTTAAAGTCTGCGGAATGACATCAGAAAAGAACATTCTTGAAGTTGCCCAACTTCAACCAGAGTATTTGGGATTTATTTTCTATGAAAAGTCCGCTCGATATTTTAATAGAGACATTCCAAATCTGCCAAAAGAGATAAAAAAAGTAGGTGTGTTTGTGAATGCTCCTATTGAATTCATTCTGGAAAAAATCACAGCATATGGTTTGAATGTGATTCAATTGCACGGTTCAGAATCTGCTGAATTTTGTAAAGATTTAAAGCGTCATTTCGAGGAACAAATTGACGATAATAACACTAGTGAAATCAAAAGATTGCCGCGCTACGCTCGCAATGACGTTATAATCATCAAAGTCTTTTCAGTAGACAACCAGTTTGATTCTGAGACCTTACAACCTTATGAATCTGTGTGCGATTATTATCTATTTGACACTAAAGGAAAACTGCCCGGTGGCAACGGTTTCACGTTTGACTGGACGGTTTTAAAAAACTATCCCTCCTCAAAACCATTTTTTTTGAGTGGTGGCATCGGATTGGAACAACTGGATGATTTGAAGTCATTCTTACAAACCAAAGAATCTCAATTTTGCAACGCCATTGACGTCAACAGTAAATTTGAGATAGAACCAGGATTGAAGGATGTTCAGAAATTGGAATTATTTAAAGAGAAAATAAAAAGTTTATAATAAAAAAGATTCCCGCTTTCGCGGGAAAAAGATTATGACATACAACATCAACAACAAAGGGTATTATGGAGACTTCGGTGGGGCTTTCATACCTGAAATGCTCTATCCTAATGTGGAAGAACTGCGACAAAAGTATCTGAATGTTATGTCAGAGCCTTCTTTTGAAAAAGAGTTCAATCAATTGCTGAAAGATTACGTTGGACGCCCTTCTCCACTCTATTTTGCGAAGCGATTGTCCGAAAAGTACAACACAAAAATCTACTTGAAGCGCGAGGACCTCAACCATACAGGAGCGCACAAAATCAATAATACTATCGGACAAATACTGATGGCAAAGCGTCTGGGCAAAACGCGTATCATTGCCGAAACTGGTGCTGGTCAGCACGGCGTGGCGACGGCGACGGTTTGCGCCTTGATCGGATTGGAATGTATTGTGTATATGGGCGAAATCGACATCGCACGACAAGCACCCAATGTGGCACGTATGAAAATGCTTGGCGCCACGGTTGTACCTGCAACTTCTGGAAGCAAAACCTTGAAAGACGCCACTAACGAAGCCATTCGCGATTGGATTAACAATCCCGTGGATACGCATTACATCATCGGTAGCGTGGTCGGTCCGCATCCGTATCCTGATATGGTGGCACGATTTCAATCGGTGGTTTCAAAGGAAATTCAAGAACAATTGCAAGCGCGGGAAGGCATTGCAAAACCAGATTACATCGTGGCTTGCGTGGGTGGAGGCAGTAACGCTGCTGGTGCTTATTATCATTTTTTGGATGATACAGAAGTGAAACTGATTGCCGTCGAAGCGGCTGGACACGGCGTGGACTCTGGTGAGAGTGCAGCGACTTCCGTTTTGGGCAAGGAAGGTATCATTCACGGGAGTAAAACCTTATTGATGCAAACCAAAGATGGGCAAATTACCGAGCCATACTCTATTTCCGCTGGCTTGGACTATCCTGGTGTTGGCCCTATGCACGCACATTTGTATAAAACTGGACGCGCCGAATTCATTGCCATCACTGACGACCAAGCAATGACAGCTGGGCTAGAGCTTTGCAAACTTGAAGGTATTATTCCTGCCATTGAAAGTGCGCACGCTTTGGCAATTTTTGAGCAAAAAGAGTTTAAACCGAATGACATCGTTGTGGTGAGTTTGTCAGGACGTGGTGATAAGGATTTGGATACTTATATTAAGCATTTTGGATTGTAAATAGAATTGTTCAGTGTTCAGTGTTCAGTGTTCAGTAAAATTTAAGTAAAAATGAATCGCATACAAACGAAACTCAAAGAAAACAAAAAACTCCTCTCCATCTATTTTACGGCTGGATATCCCAAGCTGGAGGATACTGTTTCCATCATCCAACAATTGGAAAAAAGTGGCGTGGATATCATAGAAATTGGCTTGCCGTTCAGTGACCCTTTGGCAGACGGACCAACCATTCAAGCGAGTTCAACGCAGGCTTTGAAGAATGGAATGACCACGAACGTGTTGTTCAATCAATTGAAAGACATTCGTCAATCGGTCAGCATTCCGTTGATTATTATGGGCTATTTTAACCCAATATTACAATATGGTGTTGAGGCTTTTTGCAAACAGTGTGCAGCCATCGGTATTGACGGACTCATTATTCCCGACTTGCCCATAGATGTGTACCGAGAAGAGTATCAATCTATTTTTGAGGCTAACGGACTTATCAATGTGTTTTTGATAACGCCTCAAACGTCTGATGAGCGCATTCGTTATATCGATTCGGTATCCAATGGTTTTATATATATGGTCAGTAGTGCGAGTGTCACAGGTGCTTCATCGGGTTTTGGCAGGGAACAAACGGACTATTTCAAACGGATTTCAGAGATGAATCTTAAGAATCCGACGATTGTCGGTTTTGGCATTTCAAACCAAGAAACTTTCCGTCAGGCAACTGAGTTTTCCAGCGGTGCGATCATTGGCAGTGCGTTTATAAAATTCCTTTCATCGAAAACTGATGACGAAATATCACAATTTGTAGATGCTATTTTAAATTAAAATTTATATTTGGAATTATATAAATCACTAACCAATTAAATTTTAATTATGAAATGGTACTTAAAAGTAGTTAGAGACAACTACGCAAACTTTTCTGGACGTGCAAGACGCCAAGAGTATTGGATGTTTTTTCTTTTCAATACGATTTTTATTTATGCTGGAATTTTCCTTTTAGGAATGGTCGCTGTTGCCATCGAGAGTCCATTCATTTTATTTCTTGCTTATATCTATATGTTTGGAGTAATGATTCCTTCTTTAGCAGTTGGTGTCAGAAGAATGCACGATGTGGGCAAAAGCGGATGGTATCTATTGATTCCTATCTACAGCTTTATCCTAGCAGTGACCGAAGGTGAACGCAGAGCTAATCAATATGGGCCAGACCCAAAATCTCCTGGAGAAGACATCAACGAGATAGGAAAGATTCAAACGAACTAATATCTTTATAAATTAAAAGAGCCCGGTCTAAAAGAATGGGCTTTTTTATCTTTAACAATCGTTGGCAAGGAATGCTAAATCTCTCTTAAACGTCCTGATTTTAAGATAGATTTAATACTATTCCAGCAGCTATTTCTTATCTTTAATATGAATCAAAAAAAGAAAGAATTATGGGAATTATTGAAGATAAAAAGAAATTTAAACGAACAAAAGAAGAGAACAATCCTTTAAATCCTAAAGGAAGTCCTTCTAAAACCACAACAAATAAATTTGATATTGACAAAAAGACGATCAAAGGACAAAAGTCCAAATCCTAATTTTTGTCAAGGATTAGGCTTAAACTTTAAAAGTTTGAGCCTAATTTTTTTAAATCAACTCTTATGAAATATCTTTCAATCATTGGCACTTTGATCATGGTCACGTTTTGTTCCTGCAAAGACAAACAAACGGATGCGAGCACCGCACCACGTATCAACGATTCGGTCCTCGAGGAAGTACCGGATACCACTAATGAATTTTGCTATTTGTACGCAAAAGACAAGGACACAATTTCCTTAAATCTTACAAAGGAAAATCAACAAGTGAATGGTACAATGCGTTATAAATTTTATCAGATTGATGGCAGTTGGGGAACCTTTTCCGGCACTATGATTGGTGATACCTTACGTGGTATTTACGATTTTGAAGCAGAGGGCACCAAATCAAAACGAGAATTGATTTTTCTAATCGATGGGAATCAATTGATTCAAGGTAGTGGCAAAACAGAATTATTGGGCAACACTGAAAAATTCACAAACAACCCTCTATTTACCTTTGAAAAGAGCCAAACACTCGAGAGAGTTACGTGTAAACCTACCGTATTATAATACCTTATTATTTCCTTTCCTTAAATTACTCAATACGACATTTATATTTTAAATTCGCATAACAAACTGTTATATCACTTCCTGTATGGATACTATCGAAAATATTGAATTAAAATACCTCAACCTCGAAGATTATCAAGAACTCCAAGAAGCTATGCGCTCGGCCTATGTTACGATGCCAGATGCTATTTGGGGTGAGCATCAAATTGAAGCTCTTATCAAAAAGTTTCAGGAAGGTCAAGTGGTGATTAAAATCAATGGACAAATTGCAGGTTGTGCTTTGTCTATCATTGTAGATTATGATGATTTTGACGAAAACCATTCCTACAGAGATATTACAGGAAATTATACATTTAGTACACATAGCAATAATGGCGATGTACTTTATGGAATTGATGTGTTTATCAAACCGGAATTCCGTGGCTTGCGTTTGGGAAGACGTTTATACGATTATCGCAAGGAGCTATGTGAACGCTTGAATCTACGTGGTGTCGCATTCGGCGGACGCATCCCAAATTACGGTAAGTACGCCGATGAATTGACTCCTACGCAATATATTGATAAAGTTCGCCGCAAAGAGATTCACGATCCTGTTTTGAATTTTCAAATCTCCAATGATTTTCATCCGACACGTATTTTAAAAGGTTATCTGGAAGGTGACAAAGCATCCAAAGAATATGCAGTGCTGTTAGAATGGGACAACGTGTATTATGAAAAGCCAGCAAAAAAAGCAGCCACGGTCAAGAAAGTGGTGCGTCTTGGTTTGGTGCAATGGCAAATGCGACCCTATAAAGATTTGGATGAAGTTATGGAACAAGCAGAGTTTTTCATCGATTCTGTTTCTGGTTATCGCAGTGATTTTGCACTGTTTCCAGAGTTTTTCAATGCGCCTTTGATGGCAGAACACAACCATCTGTCAACACCAGAAGCCATCCGAAATTTGGCAAAACATACCAAGGAAATGGTGCAGCGTTTTTCAAAGTTGGCCATCTCCTATAACATCAACATCATCACAGGCAGTATGCCAGAAGTGGTGGGCGAACATTTGTATAACGTTGGTTATTTATGTCGTCGTGATGGTAGCACCGAACGTTATGAAAAATTGCACGTCACGCCAGACGAAGCCAAGGTTTGGGGTATGGTCGGTGGCACACAGTTGAAGGCATTTGATACTGATTGTGGTAAGATTGGCATTCTCATTTGTTACGATTCGGAATTTCCAGAACTGAGCCGAATTTTAGCCGATGAAGGTATGGACATCCTGTTCGTGCCATTCTTGACGGATACCCAAAACGGCTTCTCACGCGTACGTCATTGCGCACAGGCAAGAGCGATTGAAAATGAATGTTATGTTGCCATTGCAGGTAGCGTGGGCAACCTACCAAAGGTTCATAATATGGACATTCAGTTTGCACAGTCGATGGTTTTTACGCCGTGCGATTTTGCATTTCCAAGTGATGGTGTCAAAGCTGAAGCCACTCAAAACACCGAAATGATTCTGATTGCTGATGTGGACATTGATTTGCTTCGTGAATTAAATCAGTTTGGAAGTGTCCGAAATCTTAAGGATCGTCGTAAGGATTTGTTTGAGTTGAAGAAGAAATAGTGATCAGTGTTCAGTAGCAGTTAGCCTTTAGCCTTTAGCCTTTAGCCTTTAGCCTTTAGCCTTTAGCAAAACTATTCATTATTCATTATTAATTGTGCATCGGTCATCAGTCTTGATTCTTGATTCTTGATTCTTTGTTCCAATTATAATCTCACATCTCATATCTAAAATCTAACTTCTAATGGTTATTTTTGTGTTTTTCAAACGAATTGCATTATGCTTAAAAAGCTTCTCTTTATTACCATTTGTTTTCTATCAATTTCCGTAAGTGCCCAAACTACGGAGGTGTCCAAAACGCCTTTGAACATCGGCGAGGTGGTGACGCTTAAGTCCAAGATATTATCTGAAGAGCGTGTACTGAATATTTACTTGCCACAAGGTTACAAAGCGCAAGACACTCTAAAATACCCTGTGCTGTATGTCTTGGACGGTACTATGAATGAAGATTTCCTGCACATTGTAGGCTTAACGCAGTTTTTTAATCTTCAATATACGATGCCTGAAACCATTGTAGTGGGCATTGCCAACGTTGACCGCAAGCGTGATTTCACTTTTCAAACGACAGACAAGGAATTGAAGGCCAAATACCCAACCACCGGTGCTTCGACAAAGTTCATTATGTTTTTGGAAAGCGAAGTGCAACCTTATATTCAAAAGAATTATCAAGTGAACGACACCAAAATGCTGATTGGGCAATCACTGGGCGGACTCTTGGCTACGGAAGTTCTTTTAAAAAGAACTGAATTGTTTACGCATTACTTTATCGTGAGTCCAAGCCTGTGGTGGGACAATGAAAGTATGCTCAAAGATGCGAAAGCTTATTTTTCAGCTCAAAAAGACATCCCACTTTATGTGTATGTATCAGTAGGCACAGAAGGTGAAGTGATGGAAAGTGAAGCCACCAAGCTCTCTGAAATGCTCAAACGCTCTGGCAAAAAGAAACTCAAAACAGATTTTAAATTCTTAAAAGACGAAAACCACGCCTCTATACTTCACCAAAGTCTGACGGAAGGTTTTAAACTGTTGTGGCCGTTGAAAAGCTATGATTAGTAGCCGTTAGCTGTTAGCTGTTAGCTGTTAGCTGTTAGCTGTTAGCTGTTAGCTGTTAGCTGTTAGCTGTTAGCTGTTAGCTGTTAGCTGTTAGCTGTTAGCAAAATTATTCATTATTCATTATTCATTTATTCATTATTCATTATTAATTATTAATTATTAATTATTAATTATTAATTGTACATCGGTTATTGGTCACCCTTCCTAATTTCATCTTTATTTTTTGTACTTAATACTCTATACTCCATTTCACCATCACGGCACACTTCTTGTTTTAACCTTGTTATAACAAAACTGATGATAATAATCGGTAAATTAGTAACAAATAAAACCATCACACTATGAAGACAACAAAAATGCTACTCGTTGTGGTGTTGACTTTGGTCCTCACCGCTTGCTCGTCCACAAAAAACACATCTAACGATGCGCTATATGATACCAAATGGGAACTGGAATACATCACGGGACCACGTATCGCCTTTGACGGATTGTTCCCAAACAAAAAACCATACCTCACTTTTGACAAAAGCAGTCAAATGGTACAAGGCAATAACAGTTGTAACGGCTATTCGGCACCTTTTACGGTAACTGGTAACACCCTTACCCTTGGTGAGCCTGGCCCAACCACCATGATGTACTGTGGCGAAGGCGAACAGGTGTTTGTCAACACCATGAAGAAAATCAATAAATATAACATCGATGCCGATGGCAAACTCGTCCTAATGATGGATGATGTGGCAATGATGCGCTTTCATAAAACCAATTGATCATGAAAAAAATATCTATTTTTTTACTGGGCATCAGCTTGGCTGTCTTCTCCTGCATGGATAAGAAGTCAAAAGTCGGCACAACAGAGGTGCTTACCGATACAACCAGCGAAGAGAGCATGGCAAACGCCAAAGTAGCTGCAGAAAAATCACAACCTACCGATGTCTATTTCAAAGCAACTGGTACCGAACCATTTTGGAGTGTCACCATCTCTGAAGAGATGATTAAATTCAAAACACCTGAAGACTCGGTTATGACACCTCACACCACGCCAGCGCGGGCACAAGATAGCAATGTCAAACGCTATACTGTACAAACAGAATCGGCCAGCATGACCATTCAAATCAGGCAAATGGAGTGTACCAACGCCATGTCGGGCGAGGTGTCGCCATATACAGTAGAGCTCGAACTAAAAAAAGGATCGGCCAGCGAATATAGCTCTTATAAAGGCTGTGGCGCATATGTTACAGACTACCGCTTGCATGATATTTGGGTACTCGAATCCATGAATGGCATCGATGTGGGTCGTGAAGATTTTGGTAAAGAGGTGCCTTCTATGGAAATAAAGGCGGCGGAAAATACATTCATGGGAAACGCAGGGTGCAACCGTATGAGTGGTAGCTTGTTTTTTGAAAAGGGGTTGTTGCGTTTTACCAATATCGCCACTACCAAAATGCTTTGCCAATCTCCTAATAAGGAAAATGAGTTCTTGTCTACCTTAAGAGCCATGACATCTTACACTGTAGAAAACAATCGACTTTTGCTCACTAACCCCAACAATCAGTCGTTGGTATTCAAAAAAGTAGATTAAAGTTTTTACAAATAAAAAACCGCAGTGCTTATGATACTGCGGTTTTCTGACTAACTCAAATCACACTATAAAGAAAACAAAAAAATTCAATGTTGAAAGTGAACAGATAGATCAGTTACACTTGTATGTTGTTTTAAAATAAATCGGTTCATCATTTGTTGCCAAAAGCCTTGTATGTTCTTTGGTTCTGTTACAGGTTTTGCCCCGATAATAATTGTTGACTCAATTGGTTGATTCTCGAAAACAAACAGCTCTTCTGGAAGAAATGGTCGAACAGCCTCATACCTTTTTTTACCATAAACTCGTAAAACTCTACAGTAAGCCTCCTCTCCTTTCTTCAAACTTTTAAGGAAATCTTTTCTCTCGCCGCATCCATAATGCGCTTTGGCATGCAATAATGAATTCTGTAAATAGTCCTTGTCGTGGTCGTCGTCAAGGTACTTGGCAAGTGTTTCAGCAGATTTTGCCATAATATTAAGTAGGTTAAGTTCAGGTTCAGTTTTGGGGCAATCTTTTCTTTTAGCGATGTTTTTAAAAAACCGCAACCCGAAAGTTGCGGCTTTTACCACCAACTAATCAATTAAATTAGAATTTAACTATGTAAAATCCTATTCAATTTGTTACTTTCTTTACTTGATGACCCGGTCCCTTTTATTTTTAAAAGAAACCGCAACCTTTAAAGTTGCGGTTTCCTCCTTAAAAAAATAAAAACAGAGCTAGGGGCAACTAGTATCATAAGATAAATTGTGACCGTGATTCAATGTCGTTTTTTTCTTTTTTAAAAACCGCAACCCGAAAGCTGCGGTTTGGGGCTAATAAAAACTAAAAATGAAAAAACAAATCCTCACGATTATATCTTCAACAAACCCTTGTATGGGTTTGTTAGATCTTTCTTTCCGTTTGCACGTTCAAAAACCGTGGTTTTCCTACACCACGGCTTTCGTAAACATGCTATGTAAATGAACAACAACACCGCTAAAATACATATTTATTCGATTAAATGCAAATAAAATCGTTGATTCCTACAAAAATATTTTCAAATTTCCCCATTTTAAGCACAAATCCCTTCCTGAAAATTTTAAATTTTAACATTTCAAGATTTCACTTTGTAGGAATTACTGATATAACTAGCAAATAATGATTACCATATTCTTTATTATAACACCTATTACTTGTAATATCCTCTTTTTTATAACTATAATAGTATCATATTATATCTTTTAATACTATTTAAATAAAAATTTAACATTTTTAAATTTATTAGCAGCGGCGTGGCTTGTAAGAAAATTTCCCGATGAAATACACTCACGCACCTCATGCATTTCATCGAAAATATTTGCACGTTATCTTTACTTAATTATATATTTGGTTGAAAGTCAATTGACCGATAGCTGCGAATTCTAGAAGTAGCCACTAAAAGCCGAAAGACTCCAAGAGCGCTTTTTTATTTATAACATTTTATCGATTACCCTCGAGATGTCATACCATTTACATGACCCCTCGCACACCATACACCTGTGTAGCGTCGCCAAGCCATTGTTGAGCGCTACACTTGGAAACTATCAATGATGGCTCCAAATCTTTTTGCCTATGAGTACATATCGCAAAAACGGCCACAAGGCCTTTGTCAAGAGTCAGAGGAAAGCCAAAAACGGTAGCAAGGTCGCTATAGACCCTGTGAACGCCAAGCTTCCTTGGAAGAATCTTCTTCCCAAAGCTGACTCTAATCCTACTGCCAAAGAGAGCGAAAGCGCTACAGTAGAAGCTGCAAAGAAGGAAAATCCGGTAGCAGAAACCACTAAAGAGAAGAAATCCCCAGCTCGCTATCACGAGACAGGCTTCCCTATCAACGTAGAAAACTTTGCCCGATTGAGACAGATCGTCATCGGTTTGGGCGACACCTACGTGCAAGGCAATCCCCTGTTCACTGTAGAGAGTATGGAAACCATCTATCAAGCGGCATCAGAATCCCTGCTTTCTGTCCAAACTAAAAAGCAGGACGATAACAATGCCATTGCCCAGATGAACATTGCTTTTGAGGATGTTAAAAAGCTTTCCACACAATCAAAGAATATCTTTATTGTCAGTGGCGTACCAGAAACAGCCATCAAGAGATGCATTTTGTTGAACCATTTAGTACAAGGCTCACGTGTAGAGGCACTGCCTAAAGATGCGACAGACGATCACATCAGTGCTAGCCATCAGTCACGCGTGCAGATGATTCAACATGTAGATGGATTAATCGAACTTTTCACCGCCTATCCACAGTACAACCCGCCCGCCTCAATCAGCGCCGCAGGTTGGAAGGTCAAGCGCACCGCCATGTATGATACCAATCAGGCAGGCTATGTCGCAAGTACCGCGCTGAAGTTGGAAAGGATTAACCGTAACCTCATCATCCAGAAGCCCGTCACAGGCTTGGTAGATGTGGGTCAAGGTGTCAAAAAGACCATTCTTGGTATCTTCGGCTTCAACAGCCCGCAGTTCGCCATGGTCAAAGGCATCGAGTTCCGTAAGATGAAAGGTTGGCAAAACCTCTAATCCCCACCCCTCTTTAATTCAAAAACCACAATTCCTTTTTAAGGGATTGTGGTTTTTTGTTTAGATGTGAAATAAAGTCCTAATTAGTAATCATCCCATTCTTTCTTCAGCTTGGCCCATCCTCTTTTTGGCCTTAAAAAATTCTTGATGTACCATAGATTCACAAGACTGCCCACAATAAAAATTGAAGTGAACAAAATTTCTGTATAATTGAGTTGTTTGAAGAAATGAAAATTATTCCAAACGATGTATATCATTATCACTAAGTTCAATAAGTGCATGGCAACTGCAATAGAGTAAGTGTTTGTATATGTGGGATTTTGATCAACGTATTTTTTCCATTTTTTCCAGAAGCCATTTTTTATAAATGAGGATTCTATTTCCCTTAATCGTATGGCATATACCACAATATGTTTTGTGATAGATATTATAATGGTGGTAGTACCTGTGATTATCAAAACCAAACTTGCTTCAAGAATGAGCATTTTAAATGATTCTGTGGATTTGAGCTGTGCCAACAGCACTCCAATCAGTGACACTACAAAACCGATAATGGTCAATCGGACTTTCCAGAAAGCTCTCATGTTATTGGAAATTTCTTGAAATTCTATCATCAAAAATTCCTTTTCTTCTTGCGATAATTTTGTTTTCATTGGATTATTTTGGTTGTGGTTAGTACGTAAATATCATAAATATAGCGATTTATAATTTTTAAGTGCGCCATTGAGTTAAAATTTGGGATGACAAATGAACAAATATGGCTTATACGTTTGAACGTTGAAAGTTGCTTTTTGTCGTTTTTATGTTTGGGCGGTAGGCTTTGTCAGGAAATTTTGGGTATGTTTAAGGTACTCTCCCTAGCAATTAAAGCACTAGCTTACAGCTTGTGCGGTTTTCCGCATGCCTTGTAGTGTTATTAAAATTAAATTGTCATCCCAACTAAACAACCAATATGAAACTCGAAAGCATTCTTGATAGACTCGGTTCTCTCGAAAAAAACTCTTTTATTAAAATTATTGATTACATTATTTCGCAAAACCCTAAAAATGCCAAGCAAATTGAAAAGATTTTAAGTTCTTCTGATAAAGGCTTAAAGTCGGTTGACAATATGAATGTTGCAAACATTTTCAATTTAACTTATGATGAATTTAGCGAATATATCAGTTGTGAATTTCAAGAAACCACCTCACAATTGGATATCCTTATTGATATTATCATTCGTGATGGGAATTGCATTATGAAGCAAGATTGGTTTTCCAGACTTTATGAAAACGAAATCAAGAATCTAAAAGCCAAGATTAAAAGCCTTAATGCAGAATTGGAAAGCGATAAATCGCAAATAAGTGATGCTCGAAAAAGAGACTTTAGAATCTACAAAGCGTGCTTAAACACTGCCTACCATAATGATATTGCGAATAATCGGGATGCCAAAATAACCTCGGACGAACAAGATATCATCTTGACACTTTCTAGTCAGTTGGGTCTTTCGCAAGAAGATGTCAAGCTCATTAATTATTCCATACTTCCCATTAAGAAAATGGAAATACTGGATGTGATTAATAACCTTAAAAATCTGGGTGTCATTTTCTTTTCGAAAAAAGAAAACACCATTTATGTGGCGGATGAAATGGTGCGACTCCTACGTAAAATTAGAAAAAAAGATGTAGCGGAGAAATTCTATCGTAGAACCTTAAAACTGCTACGAGAGCCTGTCATTAACCAGATTGCTAAAGAGCACAATATTGATAGAAAGTTAACTTATAATCAAAAGATAGAACTAATTATCAAAGAAGGCATTTCGTTTCCAGACTTGCTTGCACACGAAATTCATAAACCTGACACCAACCTAACGGAACGAAAGAAAACGCTTAATGAACTTTGTGAAAAAGGTTTGAATATTCCCAACCTTAAAGGTAGCACATTAGAAGATAAAATCAATAGCCTTATCCTGCACTTTGAAAGTGTTGAGAAAGATGAAAAAGTAGGTATCTCCATAGATGGTTTTGATAAGATGCTCACGGAACTCAACCAGTCCTTACCAAAACTCAACAAAGAACTGAAAGAGCAATTTGAGTTACAGGACGAGTATGTGATGAAAGCCGATTACCTCTTGGATTATAACATTAAACCAAGAGATATTTTGGATTTGATTGCCAAACCAGACCTATCAAAATTCATCAAAGATAATGGTATCAAACAGCGTGGTGATGACATTCTAAATATCCTAGAGCATTATAAAGATGTTGAGAACCTTTACCTCGAAAATTATGAGAACGTCGGTTTCCGAAACTTGAATCTTTTAAAGGAAAATGGCATCACAGTAAAAGAAAGCGAACTTGGTTTAAAGTTTGAAGAGTTGACTAAAATCATCTTTAAATCATTAGGTTTCAATATTGACGACAAGTTTAAAAACCAACTGAACACCAATAAGGATATTATGGATATCCTAATTAACCTTGGCAATGACGAAATCATCATTGTGGAGTGCAAGACCGTCAAGGAAAAAGGTTATAATAAGTTTAGCACTGTATCGCGTCAACTTAAGGCTTATCAAAATCTTGCATTGAAGAATAATCTTCGGATAGTCAAAATCTTATTGGTGGCACCAGAGTTTAGCGATGATTTTGTGACCGACTGCGAGATGGATGTAGAGATGAACCTCTCGCTAATTACAGCCACCACCCTCTCTAGAATTTATGAGGCATTTAAAACCTCAAAGTATCAAGAATTTCCGCACGTCTTATTTAGGGATATTTTGATTAATGAGGAACGGATTATTAAGGCGTTGATGAAATGAAGAAAAAAGTTATAAAATATATAAAGATGTTCTGGGAATTTGCCTTCACAAAGGATACTGAAGAAATGCATCAAATGTCCGAAGATGAATATAAAGCAGTGTTTATAAAAGATAGAACGATTGAACAAATAAAAGAAACTTATAATAAGTCTTGGGCAGCAAAAAATTTTGAGATAGAATTGTATTGGAAAAGAGCGAATTATTTTTGGGCATTTCAGATAGCGTCTTTCGCAGGGTATTTTTCTATTATTGGATCTAATGCATATACTACTAATCCCGAAGTTTTATATTTTGTAGTGTGTATAGGATTTATAACAAGTATAGCATGGGTGTTTACAAATAAAGGAAGTAAAACCTGGCAAAGGCACTGGGAAATACATGTTGATATGCTTGAAGATATGATTTCAGGGCCACTATATAAGTCCGTAACCTCACCTAAATCATTCTCGGTATCAAAAATTAACGAAATTGTCAGTAGGTTCATTTCAACAATTTGGATTTTGTTGGCTATAAAATACTTTCTTGAGCATCTAACATTTAATTATACTGGTTGGAGAAATGTTAACATTCAGGTGTGGTTAAGTAGCCTATCAGTATTATATTTCACATGCGCAATGATTACTGGATATGGACGAGGTCGATTTGGAGAGCGTAAAGTTATATTCTATAAAAGAAAATTTAAGGTCATATCGCCATCAAATTAAATCGAAAAATATGATTTACAAAAATTAAAAAGAAATTTTAATAGTTAATTGATAATGCAATACTAATGTTGGGATTTACAGGGAAAATTTATCAAAAGTCTAAAGATGTTACTTCTTTAAATCAATTTTTTGATTTGGTTGAAGAAGCCAAAACTATTTTAAATACTGATGACATATGGTATCGAGGTCATCCTAACTATGATTATAAATTAGTTCCCAATATTTACAGATTAAAACATTCAATCGATTTAGAAAATAAATTAAAAAATGCTTTTACAGATAAGGCTAAAGGATTTATTAATTGGAGAGATTTAAGTGATTATGATTGGTATTTTCTAATGCAGCATTTTGGCATAAAAACCAGATTATTAGACTGGACAGAAGGGTTTTTAATTGCTTTATTTTTTGCTTTAAGATTAAACCCTCTCGATAATGCCAACAAAAATCCTTCAATTTGGATGATAAATCCTCTTAAGTTAAATGAATTATCAATTAATAAATTTGAATTAATAAGAACAGAGAATTCCAATCAAAATTTAAATTATAATTTATCTCAACAATACTTAACTTTTGATTTTGATAAAAAATCTTTTGGACCAATTGCAATTTCATCCTCTTATACTAATGAGCGAATCATTAGGCAGAAAGGATGTTTTACTTTACATGGTAATTCTCAAAATGACATACTTTCCGTATATAGAAAAAACAAATGCAATGAGATTTTATCAATTAATATAGATTCCAAATCACGCAAACGTTTAACGAGGGAACTATTAACAACAGGGATTAGTGAGTCTACTATATTTCCCGATTTAGAGGGTCTAGCTAGAGAAGTAAATTTCAAGTATACTCAAAATAATTTATAAATTTTAATCTATACAAACCCTGATCCACCAACAACCTAACCACTTCAAAACATCAAAGCTATGGGATTTTGGATTATTACAGCATTGGTTGTAGGCGGTTGTATTTACGTTTATTGTGAATTCTTTGAGAACAGCACTTCTACTAGACGTTACAATACCAAACCTTCCAAAAGTGGTACACGGGCAGAATTGAATCTGGTACATCTTCTTCAAAACCGTAATGTACCACAAGAAACTATTTTCCACGATTTGTACCTCAACACCTATCGAGATAAGTATTCGCAGATAGATGTGGTGGTGCCTACGAAGGTGGGGATTGTGGTGTTTGAGGTGAAGGATTATAGTGGTTGGCTTTTTGGCAGAGGGTATCAGCGCAACTGGACGCAGGTGCTGAACTATGGGCAGCAAAAGTATCGGTTTTATAATCCTATCCTTCAAAACAAAACGCATATTGATATGCTGAAGCGGAAACTACCGCAAGAGGATATGCCTTATTTTTCGGTGATTGTGTTTTATGGTGACTGTGAGTTGCGCGAGGTAACCCATATCCCCAAGGATGTGTATTTGGCAAAACCGCATACGGCTTATATGGCTTTTGAGCGAATCCTAAATGAGCATCCACCAGCTGTTTATAGTGATAAGCATCATATTATGAGGGTACTTAATGAGGCTGTGGCGAATGGGCAAAACCCTGACATCAGGGCGCTGCATGTGCAGAATGTGCGTGATGCGCTGGGAAGGGATCGGGTTTTTGATTGAGGTTTCTTTGGTGTTTGGTGTTTGGTGTTTGGTTGATGGTTTAATAAAAAGATTGCTTCGTCCTTCGTCCTTGCAATGACGATCCTTTTTTAGTTAGGCGGTTAAGCAGAGTTCCGCATTAAGAAGTCTACTTTTGATGTTTGTGCTTTGGGCTGTGCTTTTCCTTGATCCTAACGTATATCAATTTATGCCTGCTCTTATGATTTTCGCGCTGTTCGATCTCAAACTGGTCAATGGACTTGATAAGGGGCGTGAGCTTTTCAAAACCGTAATTTCTGGAATCAAAATTAGGTTGCTTCTTTTGGATCAAACCGCCCACATCGCCCAGGAATGCCCAACCATCTTCATCTGACAAATCCCTGATGGTCGAGGAAATCAGGTTGATGTCCCTTTTGGTGATTTTATCCAACACTGGCTCTTGGGTTTCGGTGGTTTCAACTTTTTCTACCGATTGTTTCTTTAAAATTTCGATGTAAATGAATTTATCGCAGGCGACGATGAAGGGGTTTGGGGTCTTTTTTTCCCCAATACCGATAACGGTCTTGCCTGCTTCCCTTAATCTGGTGGCGAGCCGTGTAAAGTCGCTATCACTGGATACGAGACAAAAGCCTTCGACCTTTCCGCTGTAGAGAATGTCCATGGCATCGATGATCATGGCGGAGTCGGTGGCGTTTTTGCCTGTGGTGTAGCCGTATTGCTGAACGGGTGTAATGGCGTTTTCGAGCAACAGATTTTTCCATTTGGAGAGTCCGGGCCTGGTCCAATCGCCATAGATACGCTTGATGGTGGGGTTGCCGTATTTGGCAATTTCTTCCATCATTTCCTTAACATTGGCAGAGGGGATATTATCGCCATCTATTAAAACGGCCAGATTGATATTTTGAGTCATTTGATGTTCTTGATTTTTACAACGGTGAAGACCGTGAGGTTATGTTGTTAAAGGTAGTGATTTTAAGCGAAGCAGCGGTGTTGCGACACTGTTTAGGCAGAAGGACGGTCATTCGGCGGCTTGCGCTAGTGAAAATTGGCTTCCGACTCAACCCTCTCACAACTTAAACACGTTATTTCAAATCACTTCACACAATAATCCATCAAAAAAATTATCTTTACCCTATGACCAAAAAAACCCTAACCCTAGTCCTTATCCTTGTGATGCCTTTGATGGCATCTGCTCAAGACAAGTTGATAAAAAAAGTTTCAAAACAAATCTGTAAATGTCTAGAAAAAGACAACTTTCCCAACATCGATGATGCAGAGCCCTGTTTTGAAAAAGCACTCATCTTAAATGCAGAGGATTTAATGAAGCAGTATAACGTGGAGTCCTTTACAGACCTACCCTTTGATGAAATAGGTGTAGACATCAGTAAGGAATTGGCCAATAATTGCCAAAAGGCGCTGCTATACCTTGCCGACCCTTTGAGTGAAATGGAAGAGGAGGACAAGGTACAAGACCCCAACCTTGACTGTAGCGAACTTAAAAATGGTGATTTCTATTATATGCAAACAAATCCCAATACCGCAAAGATCGATACTACATATGTCACTATCAAAGACAAAATGTACCTAGAGCGTATGAACAGCGGAAAAACCTATTCCATGCTAGACGTCGAGTGGAAAGACAACTGCAACTTTGACCTCATCTTTAAACATAGCAACGACCCCTTCAAAAAGAACTTGAGTGAGCCTGGAGAGATCTACACTTATGAAGTGAGACGAAGCACACCCAATTCGTTCATCATCGTCACCAAAGTGGGAGGCAACGAATACAAGTTTGAGTTCGTTAAAATGGAGTCAGACTAAAATACACGGCGCGTGCCAAAACTCAACCCATATAAAAAAGCGACCATCATCATCCTTGCTGTTACAGTTGCAGCTAACGTTGCTGGTTATTTAAATAGCCTGTACCCAACCCCATTGTCGAATTACATTGCCATTGCAATGGCCATTCTGTTTTATTTTGGAGTGTTGCTATCCTTTATCAATACATTTATCATAAGCACAAAATATAAGGCACCGCCCGCAAAAAAAATGCTATGGGTACTATTGAGCGCCTTACCTTGGCTTTACATTCTCGCCATGACAGTCTACACCTATATACAAGGCTACCAATTGGTATCAAATCTGGAATAGATTTAAAAATGCTGCCTAACAATCCCTTCTATCTGCATCAAATCTTTACGGTTCACTAAACGTGTGCTTTTGATAAAGACATAACCATCCTTAAACTCAAATTCCAGACCCTTTTGGGTGTCGAGTCGTTTCATCAGCTGTATCAATGGCAGTTTATTGACCGTCTTTTCAATTGAAAAACATTCGTGATGGGTAAGTTTAATATCATCGTCGTTGCGGATGCGGTCAAAAAACGTTTCTACAGACGATTTTTCCCTAAAATAATAATGGCCAGCAGCATGCTGCCAACGTACCCAAAATAGTATTTGAGACTCTCTATAGCCAAGTTGCTCCTTCTCTACCGTTGGCAATAACATTACCCCATCACAAAATTGCAATCGATATGGGCAGGTATAGCCCCAATCATCGTACTGCGACAGCAAATTCGTACTGTCCAACAATGAAATATCATCGTCTGTCACTTCATATTTGAGATACTCGCGCGATTCCTTGAGGTAATTGATAGCGCGGTGCGCCTCTCGTTCCTCCTCTGTATAAAGCTTGTCGATATCTGCCTCGGGCATACCGCGAAATTCATTATCATGTGCCACCCAATGTCCAGATTCAGCTTGCTCCAGCGTAATCTTGGCACCAGTGTCAGGGTCTATGATAAATTCATCGGCTAGGCTTTCCTTTAGTTTTTGCTCATACTCCATATCGGCCTTTGACTTATAGGTCAAAACCAAATACAGAACCAGCACAAGGGCCACGCAACATAATATAAGTATAATTTGATCTACATCCATTTGAGTTCTAAAATAGGGAAAAATACTTTTGAAACATTTTTAAATCCTGATGGTGCGGATTTAACGTCGCTCAATTCAGCTTTCAACCTTGGGTGACATCTTTGCGTGCTACCCCAATTAACCCTCGTCTGCAACGAGTATCCATAATAGTAGACAATGAATTCGTCAGTCAAAACCCAAAAGCGAGGCGTGAAAGCCGCAACGCGATAAGTAACTGGTAGTGCATCCTAACAGGTTAAATACCCTTAAATATCTTCATTTTAAAGGGCTGAAAATTTTTTTTCAAACTACTGAAACATTTTCAAATACCTGTCGTCTATAGCTGAAATAAACATTCCTATGTAGGAATGGTAAAATCATCATTAATCAAAAAACAAACAGTATGAATTTTAAAATTTTAGTAGTGACGGCCGTCACAGTGATGGCCAGTCAATTGGGTTCGGCCCAAAACGTGACATGGGGTGTAAAGGCGGGTGCCAACTTGTCTAATTTAAACACCGATTTGGATAGTGAGAAATACCTGCTGGGATTCCATGTGGGTGGCCTTGCGGAAATACCATTGGGGGCGAAATTTTCCATTCAACCAGAATTATTGTATTCGTTGGAAGGCGCCAAACTGGAAGACGAGTTTAGCTTTGAAGATGAAGGCATCACCTACGGGCTGGATTTCAAGGAAGAAGTGAAACTGTCCTACCTGCAACTTCCTGTGATGTTTAAATACCGCATGACAGATAAGTTCAGTTTTGAAGCAGGCCCACAAGTAGGCTATTTACTGAATGCCAAAAGTGAGTATGACAGCACTTTGCGTGTGGGAGGCGACACTTTTTCAGATTCTGGTTCTGAAAAAATAAAAGACCAAGTGAAGTCGATTGCCTTTGGTGTGAACTTTGGTCTGGGCTACCAATTTACCAACAACATGTTCATCCAAGGACGTTATCACTTGGGCCTATCGGACCTTGACGATACCGACTCTAACCTGGAAGAGGATGATGTAGACAGGGGAAGCGTTAAAAACAGAAGCTTTCAAGTATCTATAGGCTACAGATTCTAAACAAATGCCTTGCAAAGGGATTCTCTCGAGAGGATCCCTTTTTTTATATAGAATATATTCATACTTCCCCACCCTTGCTTCAAGCACAAGGGCGACACGACCTAAAATAAGTATAATTTGATCTACGTCCATTTGAGTTCTAAAATAGGGAAATTATCTTTTGGCTGTTATCTTACCCACATAAAAATCATTATCAAAAACTCTTATCTTTAGAACACAAATTAATTAAAACATACTATCCCATGAAACCCCTCTATAACAAGCAAACAAAGCTCGTAGGCTGGCTGTCAGACGACAAACTGAACATCTTCGACAGCAATCTCGACTGGGTAGGCCTTGTCGCAGCAGACCAAAGCATCTGGAGCGTTCATACCAAAGACTGGATAGGCAATCTTAACGGAACAAACATCCACGACACCAGCGGACACATCATCTTTTACAACCCAGAGACACCCATAGAAAACCGTCCCAAGCCACCCATCCCAACCATGCCCTTGCAGCACACCAGACCCGAACCACCGTTGCAACCCATGCGACGCACAAAACCCATATGCCACCACAAGCCAGAACTAATATGGGCAAAACGTTCGTGGCAGAAGTTTTTTAAATACTGATATATCAGAGATATCAGTATATTTAGCACTTATACCAAAAGCTGAACAGAACCTATAAATTGAAAACAATCCTAGCCCTTTTATTCCTAATCACTACATCGTCGCTAGTCGCACAAATACAAAGGCAGTTCTTTGTGGAAGATGTGGATGATATCAAATATGCGACAGTCAATTATTGCGTTGATAACGATGCCAACATCAGTGAGGTGACTATCATCAAAGAAAAAACCACTTATGAAAATACCCATTTTATTGAGCAGCTGCGCGAGTACCTTTTAAACCTACAGTATGCTCCAGATAGCCAACTTAAAAACAACTGTTACGATTTCACCTTTGAGTTTATAAACTTGAAATACAAAACCAAAAATCTCAATCAAACCGAATGTAATGCCTGTGAAACATTCAAAACAGGCACCTACAGCTATGAACACGTGCGTTACCAAGAAGGTCAAATCAAACGTACAAGAAAAATTCAAAAAGAACTGTTCCGAGATGAAAGACAGATTTATGAAATAAAATGGCTCTCAAATTGTCAGTATGTCTTGATCTATAAAAAAATGAGTGAGCCTCGCTTACAACACTTGATCGGAAAAGAAATAGACGTACAGATCATTGACGTTTTTGACGATGGACGTTATGTTTACAGGTCATCAGCTGATTTTGAAGATAAAATCTATTACGGAATTATTAAAAAAGTAAAATGATAGATAGATTTTTAAAAGCCAAACATTGGCAACTTTTCACCCTTATGGTCGGCATTCCGGTGGTATTCCAAATAGTCGTGATGATCACCATAATTTCGGCTATCCATACCGAAGCAAATCCTGAAGTTCAAATGCTTAATATGTTCACGTTCTTTCCTGTTTTCATGATACTGTATGCTAGTCTTTTATTTGGTTGGTTTTGGTCAATCGCCCTAGGATTGCAAAAAAAATTACCAGACCACCTAACAATGAAAACCAGAAACTTTAAAATATGGTTATTGATCCCATTCATTTACATAGTTGGTATATCCATTTTCGTGGGCGGAATGTTTAGTACAGCTATGCAAAACGCTACGGAACCCAATGGCGCAATGGTGGCGATGAGTACGGCAATTATTCTACCCCTGCATTTGGCATCAATGTTTGGAATTGTTTATTCTATGTATTTTGCGGCAAAGACGCTAAAAACGGCAGAATTGCAGAGACCCGTTAAATTTGCAGATTTTGCACCCGAATTTTTCATGCTCTGGTTTTATTTTGTCGGCATCTGGATATTACAACCAAGAATTAATAAACTGGTAGCGACACTAAACACCGATGATAATAGAATTTAAATAGGATGAAAGATGTCCTTAAATCAATAATTCGCCCTATGTTCTTTGGGTTTCTTTTTTACCTCTTCATCCTTTTGGGTTATAATGCCCACTTTATCTCTAAAGACTCAATCCGCACTTGGACCGCCATAATAGCAGGGACTTTATTCATCTATTTGATTGTGTATGCCGTAATTCATAGAAAAGAGAGCTTTGAGATTGGCGCACTCGGATTTTATATTGCACATATTCTATTTAGTATTGGAATGCCAATATTCTTGATCATCAATCAAGTACTTTTTACTGACCGTACTAAAAACGCACCTAAATCATTGTTACAAAAGAACAATATGGAGTTAGTTTCTAATCCAATAGATTGCAACAAAATAAAATATGGAAAATTCCTCTATGGAATTGACACTATTATTAGGTATTCGGAAAATAAGGTGGATTATGAACTTATTAAAACTATTGGATATGACGACCAACTCAATCGGATTAGATGGCTTGATAGTTGTTCCTATGTCAGAGTTACAGATAAAGGCTTGGTCACAAAATTCATAAAGTTAGGAAATATAAAAAATGGAGAACATCAAATGTATGAGAAGCCTGGAGGCACCCACACAATGTCTGAAGAAAACATAAAAACGGTAACTGAATTAAAAAATTAATGCCAATACCTGTTAAGTATGATTGCAGTTCCAGCACTAAACAGAAAATCCCTACCTTAAAACCCTGAAATTACCAATCGCAAAAAGAACATGAAAGAGACCTTTCAAATCAGAGAAAATGGCTTTGATGACATAAAAAAAGCGGCACTTATCAAAATCATTCCACTTGTAATGATAGCAGTAGGAGCTGGATTTGCAATCAGTTATTTCTCAATAAATGGGCAAACAAATAGTATAAGTGCGCTTCCGTTCGCCATCCCTGTCATTATTGGCGCCGTGGCTCTAGGATTATATAAAGGTATCAATAGACAAAAAAGCTTGTTTGAAAGTTATCTGCTTACCATTAATGACAAAGAAATAATCAGAGAACAATTAAATACGCAAACGATTGTAATCCCAAAAGATCAAATAAAATCCATAATCAGAAACCCGAATGGCACAATAACTATACTTGGCAATTCAACCGCAGAAATTATTGGAATTCCTTGTCAAATAGACCATCGAGAAAAACTTCAACAATTGCTCTCTCAAATCATACCAATAACAACTGTTCACAAGAAACCTTTGATTGAAAAGTACATTTGGTTATTAAGTCTTTTGGTCATGGGTCTTTTTGCTACAGTCTATATCTCAACACACAAATTAGTGGTAGGCGTAACCGGCACACTATTGATTTTAATTCTTGGGTATTCCTTTTACGAGGTTTGTAGAAGCAAGAATATCGACAAAAAAACCAAAAATGGCATGTGGTGGATCATCCTCATTTTATTTGCAGTCATTGGAAATATGTACTTTAAACTCACTGGAAAAATCTGAAAGAGGTGTTAAGTATGCAAGTCGCCATTGTTAGTTTTTTTCACTGACATAATACGATGTAGGATAACAACCCAAAACATCTGCAAACTGCCACTGCAAACTGCCTACTTCTTTTTGCCAACCCCGAAGTCATAATTCCCCACCCCGAAGTCATAACTCCCCACCCCGAAGTCATATCTCCTCACCCCGAAGTCATATCTCCTCACCCCGAAGTCATATCTCCTCACCCCGAAGTCATATCTCCCCACCCCGAAGTCATATCTCCTCACCCCGAAGTCATATCTCCTCACCCCGAAGTCATATCTCCTCACCCCGAAGTCATATCTCCCCACCCCGGAGTCAAAATTCCTCACCCCGGAGTCAGAACTCCCCGCCCCGAAGTCAGAACTCCCTACCCCGAAGTCAGAACTGCTCACCCCGAAGTCATATCTCCCCACCCCGGAGTCAAAATTCCTCACCCCGAAGTCATAATTCGTTACCCCGAAGTCATAACTCCCCACCCCGAAGTCAAAAAATCAATTGCCGCCTTCAGCGGCATCCCCTGTCGGCAGTATAGGAAAGACAGAGCGTTAAAAATTTTTGAAGCCTTGGAGAAAATTTAGCTCTGTCTTTCTGGTTTTGCGTAAGCAAAAATACCTCTCGACAGGGAACGCCTTTTTTGTAACTTTTTTGGGCGAGCAAAAAAGTTAATAATCAACAGAAAAATTCTAAATAATTCCTACCAACAAAAAAACCCTTCCAAAAGGAAGGGTTCCATTCACCTAACAATTAAAGGCTGAAAACCAAATAACATCAGCCTCTAAAAGATCTTACGCTTTTAGAAACTCAAGCAGTATGTTGTTTAGCTCCTCGCGGTGAGTGAGGTTCAGACCATGAGGTCCGTTTTTGATGACTTTATAAGTGTTGTTCGCAATGCCCTTTGCCGCCTGCTCACCAGAGGTTTTGATGGGCACAATGTTATCGGCATCGCCATGTACAATCAGTGTGGGCACATTGACAGTCATCAATTCGGGTCTAAAATCGGTATCAGCCCATGCTTTTGCAGCTTGCAAGGTGGCACGTGGCGATGCGTGGGAGGCGATGGTCCAGTCGTAATGCAATTGGGCCTCGCTTACCGTGTCTTTATTGTCGTCATAGTTGTAAAAATTCTTATGGAAATCCTTTAAAAAGCCTACACGATCCGTTTGCAAAGCCTCCATGATCCCTTTCAAATCCTTTTCTGGCACGCCGTTTGGGTTGTCGTCCTTTTGTTTCACCAATGGAATGATCGAACTGATGAGTGCCGCCTTTTTGACATTGGCACCCTTATAATCGGTAAAGTAGCGCACCACCTCACCGCCACCCATCGAGAAACCGACAATAACGGCATCATTAAGGCTCAATTGGGTAATGAGTTCGTTTAGATCGGACGCCAAGGCAGAGTAATCATAGGCCTCCCAAGGCGCAGACGATTTGCCAAAACCTCGACGGTCATAGGCAATGACGCGGTAGCCCGCCTCAACGAGTGCACTCACCTGCCCTTCCCAAGCCTGATGGCTCAACGGCCAACCATGGATGAGAATGACGGGTTGCCCCGACCCATAATCTTGGTAAAAAATATCTACGGGTTGTTTTGCGGTGTTGTTTGTAATAAATGGCATTGTATGTTGTATAAATAATTACTAATTAATGATGAATAATGACGGGTGACCGATGAGCGATGACCAGAGACTGCAAACTGCTTAATGACCACTGACAACTGAATACTACTTACCGTTCTTACGCTCTTTCTTCTCGTTCTTCAACTGCGTGAAGCCGGGTTCTTCGGGCAGGGTTCTACCTGTGCCGTCCTTCTCATCGTCTTTTGCATCTTTCTTTTTATCGAATTGTTGCATTGTTTTGTTCTTCCCGGCATCTTTAGGGCTATCGCTCAACTTTCTGTCTGTCGGCGTTTTATCTTCTCTTTTGATATATGGATTGACAATATTGCTCTTCTCTTTACTAGACATCTTCTTAATTTTTAAAGGTTATATATTTATGTTTGCCTCATACGCATCGCAGTCTTTCAGAACGATGTGTTAATCGTTTTCACTGTAGAGCTGGTTTTCCTCGTCCTTTAGTTGCTTCTTATTGCCGTCTTCTGGCAGGGTTCGGCCGGGAACATCAAGGTCCTTGCCCTCAAAGTCCACCTTTTTGGTTCGGTTTCTCAATTGCTGGTCGTCACCATCATCGGTTTCTACATTACCACGTTTATCGCCAAGGAGTTCTTTATCTTCTTTGGTGATTTTAGGATTGTATGAAGTTTGCTTCTTATTATCAGACATATTATTAATATTTATAGGATTATCATTAAAATTACATCACAATTCAGTCTTATGTTGATGCAAACAGTTTAGTTGTTGACGCATTAACCATATGTTAAAATCGTGGGAGTTTTTCTAAAATTCAAAAGCATCTGTAGCAATGGGAATATTTACTATATTTATAAGCATTCATCCAATATTCTTATGACGCCAACCTCACCCACCGAAATCTATAGCAGCCGTATCATTGAAGCTCCTGTTGCAAAAGTCTACGAAGCCTTTGCCAATCCGGTGCATTTGCAGCAATGGTGGGGCCCTGAAGGATTTACCAATACCTTCCATACATTCGATTTAAAGCCTGGCGGCCATTGGAAACTGACGATGCATGGCCCTGAAGTGGGACACTATGAGAATGATTCCGTATTCCAATCCATCGAACCGCAGAAGCGTGTGGCGTGGAAACGTCTCTCGCAACCCTTATTTGATATGGAAGTGTGTTTTGAAAGCATCAGTGAGGAGCGTACACGCATTTCCTTCCGAATGACTTTTGCCACTGAAAAAGAATGTGAGAAGCTTAAGAAATTTGTCTTGCCGAAGAACGAAGAGAACTTTGATCGTTTGGAAAGAGAGTTAATCAATATTGTTTTGAAATCTTAAGGAAGAAAACGTACAATTCTCAAAATAAATACTCTAGGACTTACGGAGGTATTGCCTGCATTTCTCGATGGGATTTGTAGCACGGTTTTTATACCCGTGAACAGCACTGCTGATCACCAATATCACCGCAGCGGCCACCGCCACATACATAATGACGGGCTGCGTATCGTTATTGGCAATAGCTATGGCGACAAGTGCCCAAGCGCCTACTAGAGCGAATTCGCGCATGTTGCGTTTCCAAATTACCATTAAATTGATCACAGTGGCAATGATGATCATGATAATGGTCCAACTCACTTGTGATACTCCAAAACCATCCCACCCTTCAGACTTCAGATAGGCTGCAACGTTAGTGATGCTCGCCACAGTGACCCATCCACTGTAGATAACAAAGGGCCACCACACAAAGGAAATCACAGAAATGGGTTCATCATACAATTCCATATCATTATTGACCACAATGCGCAGCAGGGCAAATAGCAATAAGAAGATAAACACGCACGACAGACCTATATAGCCGCACAGCCATACCAAGACCCAGGCACTGTTGGCCATACATGAAATGACGAACCACCAACCGGTTTTAAGCACAAAATCATCGTTGCGTACTCTTACAAATAAACTTCGCCCTTGATAGATGATGAAGCCTAACAGCAGCAAATAAATGATTCCCCAAATGGAAAAGGCATAACCAGCAGGCGTAAACCGTGAATCGATATTGTTTGACACCTCACCTATAGTGGTATTGTTGATGGCACCTGTGTTTGACAAATAGTTGATGATGATAGTGGAAACCAGGGCAATGCCGTTGGCTATTTGTAGTGTTTTCTTCATAGGAATTGTGCCAGTGTTAGCAACTATTAAGGTACAAATTAATTTTTGAAGAACGCTGATGATTCAATGAAATACAAAAACTAGCCTTCCGCCTCTTAAGACCCAGCGATTTGAATGTTCTAAAGGAAAATTTATTTGAATAGATCTTCGAGCGCAGGCACCACGTTTGAAAACTTGAAGTGGTAACCGTAGTTCTCAATCTTGTTTGAACTGACCCGCTGACTTTCGAAAAGAAGTATGTGCATTTCGCCCAGTACCAGCTTCATCAAGAACTTGGGGATGTTGGGAAGAATGAGGGGTTTGTTGAGAGTTTTTGCGATGGCCTTGGTTAAATCGTTATTCGTTACAGGATTTGGCGCCACACTATTGAATACGCCCTCAATTTTCTGTTGCACAACATATAGAAAGATGCCAGCCAAGTCGGAGATGTGTACCCAAGACTGCCATTGTGTGCCCTTGCCGAAAGCTGTACCCATACCATATTCAATCGGTCTTACCATTTGAGGGAGCGCCCCTTCTTTGTCATCCATCACTAAACCAATACGCACTTTTGACACCATCACTTCGGGCGAATTCAGTTCGTCTGCCTTGCGTTCCCAACGCTGTGCCACTTCACCTAAAAAGGTTGTGGAATGCTCGGGGAAATCTTCATCATAATAGTTGGTTAAGGAATCGGGATAAATACCGATGGCACTTGCCGATACTACGTGTTTCACTTGATGCTCGATGGAAGCGAGCGATGTTTTTAATAAGTCGAGTGATTCCAAGCGACTGTTTAAGATGGTCTTTTTGTAAGAGTCCGTCCAGCGTTTGGAAATGGGCGCACCAGCTAAATTGATGATGGCATCGACGCCTTCAAAGCATTTATGGTCTATCACAGTTTCCTTCGGATTCCAAAAAAAGCCTTTGTAGTTGGATTTTGTGGAGATTTTGTCTTTGGAAGTCGTCAGATAATGCACCACGATGTTCTGCTGGTGGCATTGCCTCACAATCTCACTTCCTACCAAACCTGTTGCCCCTGTAATTAATATCGTCATCGTGCTTTTTTTATAAAGTTAATCATTCGTATCACCAATTAGATTGACTTTAATGTAGCTTTAACAGAATTAACTAAATTTTGGAAATAGGAGATTTATATAGTCTACAGATTTGATGAGCCTTTTCTGGCACGAAGCATTTCTCTCTTACCTGGAGGGCCAGGGAGTTTTTCAACTTGGAAGCCTACGGCCAGCATCGCGCGTCGCACGCTGCCTTTTGCGGAATAGGTGACCAGGATGCCGTTTGGTTTTAGTGCGTTGTACATCTTTTGGAAGATATCTTCCGTCCATAGTTCTGGTTGTACCCTCGCACCAAAGGCATCAAAGTAAATAATATCATACAGTTCTTGGTCATTGATGTCCGAGAAGAACTTGGTTTGTTTTGTCAAAGAAAATTGAGGCACTAAAGTATGTTTCTCTTCGCAAGTTACTTGATGAATTTGCTGAAACACCTTATCACTATCCATATTCAAAGCTTCCGAATAATTAAGCGCCTGAAGTTCTTCCGAAGTAATTGGGTATGCTTCCACACCTGTATAATCGATGGACACATTCAGCTTTTCAGATTCCAAAAATGTCAAATAGGCATTTAACCCTGTGCCCAAACCGATTTCTAGAATATGAATGTAATGTGAAAACTTCTCGACTGCGCTCGAAGTGACAAAAGTATCCTTAAAAAAAAGTAAACCATGCTTGATAAATACATGTTTTGCTTCCTGTATGGCACCGTGAATGGAGTGGTAATGTTCATTCAAATCGACCAAGTGAATGGTCTTTGAACCATCGGCCGTAATGACGATGCGACGTTCCAAACTATTGGATGATTAGTTTTTTGATTCTTGAAATGGGCCCTGTACATTCAGTTTGGTGACAAGAAATGCACAGATTGATGGAGCTGTTGAAACGCGATTTTAAATCCACTTCAGAATCTGGGTTGTAAATTTCCTTTTGAGTAGAAATATAGAGCTTTGAAAAGTTGTCGAAGGTTTCGTTACGACCTTTTCCTTTGGTAAATTCCGCAGAATGAATTTTTAGAAACTCTTCTGGAAACTCTTTAGGTTGTTTACCATCAAGAATATCCTGTTTGATTTGAAGATTATGGTCGTACATATCATTCATTAGATTTGCCATCTCTGAAGGCACGTACATATCATATTCAAAAGGTTCGTTTTGGGCAACCGCTTCCTCGGATGTTGATTCTTTGCAAGAGAGCAACATCAAGGTAAAAACCATCAACCAAAGGCTATGTTTCATCAAGAGATTATGTTAGTTCTCTCGGATTAGAACACCATCTGCCTCAAAAGAGAAGGTCTTTTTTGCTTCAGTAATGGCAGCTACTTCTTCGGCAGATTTTCCTGCATCTTCAGCGTAGTGACGTTGCTCTTCTACCGGTACTTCATTCACATATGCCTTACCGTTCACAATCACTTCTTTTCCTGAAATATTTTTTGGCATAAAGAAGGCATAGTCTTTGAATTTAACCATCGCTTCTTCACCATTTTCAAGCTCCAGTGTCATCCAGCAACCTTTCATTTGGCACACTTCATTAACCGTAGCAGCCATTTTGGTATTCACCGTATCGCCAACTTTCATACTGTTGAATTTCTCTGTCATTTCTTTTGTGCTCAACACATTAGAATCATCAATCTTATCGCCAAAAGAAGCGTATGCGATTTCTTCTTTAACAACTTCTTGTTCTTCAACTTTTTGCTCTTTGTCTTTACAAGAAACCACCATGATGGCAAGGGCTAAAATGGATACTATATATTTCATAATAGGTTCGAATTTTAAAAATTTATAAGCCACAAAGATACCATTTTTTTAAAAATGCATTTGGGTTTTTTTAACTGGTTTATTTGAGTACTTTTGCAGCAGAAACAAAAATGAAATGACAAAACTTGCAACTTACGAAATCGATATCGTAAAATCCAATACATCAAAGTTGGAAACGGTTGATTTTGAAAACCTAGTATTCGGTAGAACTTTCACAGACCACATGTTTTATTGTGATTATAAAGATGGCCAATGGCAACAACCAAAGATTGTGCCTTATGGACCTATGACTTTTGAGCCTTCTGCACGTGTCTTCCATTATGGACAAGCAGTGTTTGAAGGAATGAAGGCATATAAAGATGAAGACGGTAATGCCTTTTTATTCAGACCGGAAGAAAACTACGAACGTATTAATAAATCTGCTGCCAGATTGGCTATTCCTGAATTTCCAAAAGAGTATTTCTTTGAAGGATTGACCACCATATTGAACATGGACAAAGACTGGATTAAAAGCGGGAAAGGAAACTCGTTATACATAAGACCATTTGTGATAGCTACAGAGCCAGCTATATCGGCTTCACCAGCACTTACCTATCGATTTATGATTATCTGCTCACCTGCCAAGGCTTATTACACAGGTGGTGTGAGAGTGTTATTCGCTGAAAAATACAGTCGCTCTGCCAATGGTGGTGTGGGATTTGCGAAAGCAGCTGGGAACTATGCAGCCCAGTTTTACCCAACTTCACTGGCACAAGCAAAAGGCTTTCAGCAAATTATCTGGACCGATGCCAACACTCATGAAAACTTGGAGGAAGCTGGAACAATGAATATTTTCTTTAGAGTGAATGACACTTTAATTACTGCACCTACAAGTGACAGAATCTTAGATGGTGTCACTAGGAAAAGTGTGATTCAATTGGCGAAAGATAGCGATGTGAAAGTGGAAGTGCGACCAGTGAGCGTGAAAGAGATCAAAGAAGCTGCTAGAAATGATTCGTTGAAAGAAATTTTTGGTGCTGGAACTGCCGCAGTCATCAGTCCAATCTCGGCCTTTGAACACGGAGGTGACATATTTGAATTAGAATTGAAATCGGATTCTTATGCAGCGTTCTTCAAAGAAAAAATGCTAAACATTCAGCATAATCTTGCCGAAGATCCTCATGGCTGGAGATATAAGATATAGTGTTCAGTCTACAGTTGGCAGTGAACAGTCAACATTAGCTATAATTAATAAAATTCCAACTTGTAGCAAGTTGGAATTTTTGTTTTATGAATTCAGGATTTTGATAATGTCCGGTTTAAAATAGTTGGGACCTTTAAGCACTTTCCCATCCTCTCGATAGATAGGCTCACCATCCTCGCCCAATTTGCTCATATTGCTTCGTTGAATCTCATTGAATACCTCTTCTATTTTGTGTTGCAAGCCATGTTCAATGATAGTGCCACACAGAATATACAGCAAATCTCCCAAGGCATCTGCCACTTCCACCAAATCATCATTATTGGCTGCTTCCAGGTATTCTTCATTTTCTTCACGCATTAACTTATAACGCAGCATATTTTTTTCCATGCCCAAATTGGCTTTAGGCGTTTCTCGATGGCCTATTTTAAATGCTGTGTGAAATGCCTTTACAGCGTCAATTTTGTCTTTCATTATTACATTTTTCAGGATTATTATAAATTTAGGAAACCGTGAGTAATCGTTTACACGTAGATACTCATATGGTTAGAGCGAATGAGTTCTATATTGACTCATTTGTGCTCTATTTTAACCTATGATTGCTTATTTTTGCATAAAAATAAACTATGTTTACAAACGGTCAATTGATTTTTGCGATTTTATTTGTAATTGCTTTCGCAAGTGCATTGGCCTATACTTACCGTAAAGATTTAAAATTGCACAAAAAATATTACAAAGGCAGTGTCTGGGTGCTTATTGCCTTTATCTCGTTCATATTGTTTATTGCTGTCATAAAGTTTGCTTTTATGTGATGACATTTTTTTCTTTTGGAGTTGTATTTAAAAACCTTCAAAAGATGGACATCGTGTTATTGGTTATAGGCTTATTAGTTATTAATTTTCTTCTCTTAAAGTATAGCATCAATAAACATTGATTTATTTAACCATTTCAATTGTTTCTTAAAACATAGTTGAAGTAATTTTATTTCAACTGTCGGCTTTATGTTTCTATATCACATAAAATTGAGTATCTTTGATTCAACCGATACTTCGGCACAAAAATCAACAACTCCCGACATTCATGAAATCTTTAAAATATATCCTTTTCTTACTATTGATTGCCATTATAGGGCTTTCAATTTACATTGCTGTTCAACCAAATTCATTTGAAGTTACACGAAGCAAGACCATCAAGGCGCCTTCAGCAGTGATCTATGACAATATTGTAGACTTTAAAAATTGGGAAGCTTGGAATTCTTGGTTAGAAGAAAATCCTGAAATAACCTTGACTTATTCGGAGCAAACAAAAGGTGTGGGTGGCTCTTATTCCTGGAATGATGATGGAGAAATTGGGACCATGAAAATTGTGAATGTCAATGAACCAACACGTATCGAACAAAAAATGCAGATAGGTGACTATCCACCATCGGATGTTATTTGGACCTTCAAACCTAATGGCGATGGTACTACTGATGTTACCAGAACCATTGCTGGCGACAACCTTCCATTTTTCTTTAAGGCATATGCCGCTTTTACTGGCGGAATGGAAAAACAGATCGCGCCTCATTTTGAACGTGACTTTGAGAAGATAGACAGCATTGTTGTCAGTAGCATGAAACAATTTAAAGTAGACGTCAATGGCTTAACAGAATATGGTGGTGGCTTTTATATGTATAAAACCACGTCGTCTTCCGCTGCCAACATAAGCAATACTATGGCAAGACAATATGCCGAGATTATGAATTTTATGCAGGCCAACGAAATTCCTATGACTGGTATGCCTTTCACAATTTACAATGAAATGAATGATAATGGCAGTGTCATTATGAGTAATGCCATTCCTGTGAGGGACAAAGTAATTGTTGCAGATGATAGCAACATTTTGTGCGGTTATATTGAAAAAACGAGAGCGGTGAAAGCAACTTTGAAAGGTGATTATTCAAACCTTGGTGCCGCTTGGAAAGAAGCGATGGCCTATTTAAAGGCTAATAACCTTGAACAATCTGAACAACATCCGTTTGAAATCTACGTCAACGATCCTGGAAGTGTTCCGAATCCTGCGAATTATTTGACAGAAATATACATTCCCATTAAAGAGAATACCATCGAAACTGAACAATTGTGAAACAACTTCTTTTAGTTTTTGTTGGTGGTGGCATCGGGAGTGTTTTGCGCTTCTTGGTTGGCAAATATCTCAACAATGCTGAAACAGGAATTCCTTATGGCACTTTTGCCGCAAATATCATCGGAAGTTTATTGATCGGTATCATTTTAGGTTTGGCAGTCAAACAAAATACCTTATCCCAAAATCAAATTCTCTTTTTGGCAACTGGCTTTTGTGGTGGCTTTACCACATTCTCCACCTTTGCTTATGAAAATCATGTCTTTTTAAAGGCTGGTGACTTTACCAGCTTTGCTATCTATACGGTTGCAAGCTTTATTGTAGGCTTTCTTGCTGTATTTGCCGGTATTTTTTTAGTGAAATAGTTTTTATTTAATACATACCCGTCAAAAATAAGGGGCTATAATTGATAAAAATATAATTTTCAAAATTTACCCCCAATTTTATACGGGCCTATACTTCTATTTTTATATTTTAGCGATACTAATTCTTTTTTCAATGAAAAAAATAGAGGCTATTATTCGAAAGTCAAAATTTGACGATGTTAGAAAGGCACTCCATGCAATCGAAGTAAATTTTTTTAGCTATTGGGATGTTACCGGAATTGGTAATGAAAAGACAGGACATGTGTATAGAGGTGTTCCTTTTAGTACATCTGATATACAAAGACGATACCTTTCCATTGTCGTATCTGATGAGTTTTTAGACAGAACTGTAGAAGCAATTTTAGATTCAGCTTATACAGGACAAGTAGGAGACGGAAAAATTATTGTTTCACCAGTAGAAGAGTCCTACCGTATCAGAACGCGCGAAAAGGGATTTGACTCCCTTCAATAATCAAGGACTATGGAGAACGCACTATTTACGACCAATAACTTATGGATGATGATTTGTATTGCCTTGGTATTCATCATGCATCTTGGGTTTTCACTTCTTGAAATTGGCTTGACACGTGCCAAAAACACCATCAACATCTTATTTAAAAATGTCATGGTAGTAATTATCGGACTACTCACATATACACTTATCGGTTTTAGTTTAATGTATCCAGGTGAAGATTTTGCAGGTGGCGTTATTGGGTTCAACTCTTTTGGTTTGAATCTACCCGCTAATGGACTGACAGCCGACTATTATAATGGGCAATACACTTACTGGACAGAATTTTTGTTCCAAGCCATGTTTGCCGCTACTGCAGCCACCATAGTTTCTGGAGCAGTTGCAGAACGTATTAAACTATCAACCTTTCTTATATTTTCAACCATTTATGTTGGACTTGTGTATCCCATCGTTGGTATGTGGAAATGGGGAGGCGGCTTTTTGAACACTTTAGGCTTTTATGATTTTGCTGGTTCTACCTTGGTACACTCTGTAGGTGGTTGGGGGGCCTTAATTGCCATTTGGCTATTAGGTTCTCGTATCGGGAAATTCAAGGAAGGTAAAATAAGTATTATCCCAGGACACAATATTCCTCTAGCAACTGCTGGTGTATTTCTGTTATGGTTTGGATGGTTTGGTTTCAACGGAGGATCCGTCTTATCTGCCGATCCAGGAGCAACCTCTTTGGTTTTGGTAACAACTTGCCTTGCGGCAGCTGCTGGTGGATTCAGCGCAGCATTGACCTCCTTTTTAAGATATAAAGAAAATGATCTCTCGATGGTATTGAACGGTATCTTGGGAGGACTTGTAGGCATCACCGCAGGAGCTGATCAAATGGGTGTGGTTGATGCTATTTTAATCGGTCTTGTTTCGGGTGTCATTATCGTGTTTGCAGTAGCAATTATTGACAGATTAAGACTTGATGACCCTGTAGGGGCCGTTTCGGTGCATTTAGTGTGCGGTATCTGGGGAACTCTCGCCGTTGGAATTTTTGGCAATCTTGCCAGTTGGTCACAGCTCACCAATCAATTGATCGGCATTATGGCCATAGGTGCTTTTTGTTGCCTTACATCGTTTATCATCCTGTTTGCATTGAAAAAACTCGTTGGCTTGAGAGTATCAGCCCAAGAAGAAGTGGAAGGATTGGACATTCACGAACACGGTATGAATGCCTATCCTGATTTTAGGATGAATGAACACTAATGTTTTCTATAGTTTTTGACTCCTGCCCTTACCTCTGTTTGTAGATAATTTTCCCTTGGCACAATTGGGCAGGAGTATTTTTCATTATAAGCGCAGTACGGGTTATAAGCCGAATTGAAATCGATGGTGACACTGTCTCCATCTGGAATTCTCATATCAATATAGCGTCCGCCACCATAGCTTTCATCGCCATTGGTATCGTCCAAAAAAGGCAAGAACAGATAATCTTCATACCCTTCTTTCTTAATTAAATCTTGATTTTGATATACATTCAGCTTGTAAACTTTTCCTTTTAATTCAAAAGACAATTCTCCGTACTTCACGTATTCAGGAAGCCTGTCAGTAGTTGTTTTCATTTTAAAGGGCTGTTCGTCTAATGTCCTTGTGAATTTTGCAGCAACAACATAAGCCGAGTCAAACTTGAAAAATTCCAAACCTTTGAAATTCTTCAAATCTTTTTCCTTTAAAGGCGACTTGGAAGCATCTTTATACTCCGCATTAATTTCGCGTTGAAACTCCGTTTCACCCATCGGTTTTTGCTTTTTTTGGGCGCAGCTAAATAAAAAAATCAAACTAAAAACAAAAGATAAAACAGTCTTCATATCAAAAAATTAGAACTCAAAAATACAACTTTCAATATTTTTCCATAGCTTTGAGGAACAATAAAAAACAAACCATGCGTAATTGCATCGTCACATATACTCAAAAGAGAACCACTTCTGGCAGAAGAAGTCGGACTTGTTATATGTTATGATGATATGAAAATACGTTTAATCAATATATAAAAGTCCGATGGTAACATCGGACTTTTTAATTTTATACCAATCAATCAAAATGAAACTTTTCAACTTTTTATTCTACAATATCGGACACGGATACGTGAATACATTCCGAGGGCTGTCAAAGGAAGTTTGGTGGCTAGCACTGATCACTCTTATCAATCGAGCCGGAACAATGGTTATTCCATTTTTGTCGCTCTACCTTACGAGCAGCCTTAACTTTTCTGAAGCAGATGTAGGCTGGATCATGAGTGCGTTTGGATTGGGCAGTGTTGCTGGTTCGTGGCTTGGCGGAAAGTTAACGGATCAAATAGGATTTTATAAGGTCATGGTCATCAGTTTACTGGTGAGCGGATTTATGTTTGTTGGTATGCAACTTTTAGATACTTTTTGGGGCATCAGTATTGGGATTTTCTTGCTGATGACAGTTGCTGATATGTTCCGTCCTGCCATGTTTGTAGCACTGAATGCCTACAGCAAACCGGAAAACAAAACTAGAAGCGTAACGTTGATACGTTTGGCAATTAATCTTGGTTTTTCAGTTGGTCCTGCCATAGGAGGATTGATCATCACCACATTGAGTTACGGTGGACTGTTCTGGATAGACGGCATTACTTGCATCATTGCCAGCTTTGTTTTACTGAACGTATTGCATCCGAAGAAATCAAAGACTCTTGATGAAGAAGTGGCAGAAAATCCAAAATCAGCTTATTCAGACAGAGCTTACATCATCTTTTTAATAGCGATGGTTATTTTTGGTGCGGTATTTTTACAGTTTCTATCTACCATACCCTACTTCTATAAAGAAGGTGTTGGGTTGAGCGAGTTTGAAATTGGATTATTGATGGCCCTCAATGGTATTTTGATTTTTATATTTGAAATGCCTCTCATCAAATGGCTTGAAACTACAAAGTATACTAAAATTGGCCTGATGATTTTCGGCCTGATACTCGTCTGTTTAGGCTTTGTTCTTATGGTCATTAATCCTTGGGTTGGATTGATAATTATCAGTTTGATTGCTCTGACTTTTGGCGAAATGATTGTATTTCCATTTTCGAACTCGTTCTCATTGGATAGAGCCAAAAGAGGTTTGAAGGGAGAATACATGGCATTGTACAGCATCGCATTTTCAATTTCACATGTATTTTCCCATAACATGGGATTCCATATGATTCATTCCCTCGGATTTGATACCACTTGGATTATTATGGCTATTTTAGGTGCTGTAGGAGTTGGGTTATTAATTCGTCTAAAGAAAATGACAAATAGACCAGAAGAGTTAGTTTAATATGACCGAGAAAAAACAAATTATCATTATAGGCGCAGGACCCATCGGGATTGCCTGCGCCTTGGAATGCAAAAAAAGACATTGGGACTATCTTATTATTGAAAAAGGTCCTTTGACCAATTCGCTTTATAATTATCCGAAGAATATGACCTTTTTCTCAACATCTGAACGTTTGGAAATTGATAATATCCCTTTTATTAGCAACAATCCAAAACCCAATAGAGATGAAGCTTTGGAATATTATAGACGTGTTGCCACTTCCAACCAATTGAACATCCATCTGTATGAGGAAGTGTTGAATATTAAGAAACAAGATGATCTATTTACTGTCAAAACTAATAAACAACAATATACAGCCAATAAGATTATCATTGCATCTGGATTTTATGACATTCCTAATTTGCTCAATGTTCCTGGAGAAGAGCTTCCAAAAGTGGTGCATTATTATAAAGAAGCACACGGCTATGCAATGCAAAACGTTCTTGTGGTAGGTGCCAGTAATTCTTCCGTAGATGCTGCTTTGGAAATTTGGCGTAAGGGAGGTAATGTCACGATGGTGGTGAGAGGCGAACAAATAGGTGAACGAGTTAAATACTGGGTACGCCCTGATATTTTGAATCGGATTGAGGAAGGCAGCATCAATGCTTATTTTAATTCGAATATTGTAGATATCAAACCCGAAGATGTCACCATTCAAACACCCGAAGGACAAATAATCGTGCCTAATGATTTTGTAGTGGCATTGACAGGCTATCAACCCAATTTTGAATTTCTTGACAAAGCAGGTATACAACTTTCTAATGATGGGTTGAGCTTGCCAACTTACAACCCAGAAACGATGGAAACCAACGTCGACGGACTTTATCTCGCTGGCGTGATTTGTGGCGGTATGGAAACCCATAAATGGTTTATTGAAAATTCGCGCATCCATGCAAAATTGATTGCAAATCATTTGGAAAGCGTTAATTTCACTGCGTAAAATAGATTTTATGCGTCCCGAAGAGCAAACACCCATTTATCATAAAGCACAAGAAATTCAGCAGATTGTTTTTAGTCTTGTTGAGTTGATAAAAGAATCCGATTTGCCTCAAGCCAGAGAAATTGAACTTGAGTTATTGGAAGATGACTTGTTCAACATGAAAGCATGTACCGCGACCATTTTGGCTGGAGTTCAGAATGGAAGTACTTCAGCATTTCCTTATGATTTACGCATGGAAGCTGCAGTGAGTGTTTGGAGAGCGGCCAGAGACCTCCGTGATTATGCCTATAATATGGAAGATATGGGATTAAAGGACATTGACTATCTTGACATCCTACACGAAGAGATTGAAGAGCTGCGACTGTTGTTCAAAGATTGGCTTAAAACCTTTGATCTTTGGAAATACAAAGAAGATGATTGGGGACTTTTCAGCCCAGAAGGTATTGAGTTGAGAGGCTCTGAATTTTCGGATGATGATGATGATGATGATGATGATGACGAAGATGACGAAGATGACGAATACTATGAAGAGGATGAGGATGACGACGATGACGACGACGACGACGACGATGATTTCTAAATACTATTGTCAAATTTTCCACTGAACACTGCTCACTGAACACTATCGAAGCGGTTTTAGATCATTAAAACTCACTACGTGGGACAAAACAATCTGTGTTTTAGTTTCGCCATAAATAATGAGTTGGTCAATAAATGACTCCAGATGCTTTTGATTCTTTAGTACCACTTCCATCACAATGTTTTCATTACCTGTGATGCGATAACAATTCAGTACCTCATCATAATTTTTTACCTTTTCAAGGAATGGTTTCAGCATGCCCATAAAAGCTCTCAAAGTAATAATCGCCTTCAATTGATAACCCACTTCGATAGGCGCTATGTGTGCATGATACCCCCTTATGATGCCTGCATCTTCCATCTTCTTGATGCGTTCTGATACCGCTGGAGACGTGATGCCCACTCGTCTACCAATCTCGGCATTTGAATATCTGGCATTTTCTTGTAAACACTTCAAAATCTTCCAATTAAGATTATCCATAACTCTTTAAAATTTAAAGCCTTTAAAACTTAAATATTAAAACAAATATAATGATTAACTTTAAAATCGAAAGTATTATGTCGATACTACTCACTAATTTTGAGTTCATTTGCTATTAAAGAACATGTATCACATCCCATCTCACCTATCAGAATTGCCTATTTATAAAAAGGCTATCGAAATCATTATTCTATCGAGGAGTATTTCTACCTACCTCAATCAAGATTTGTCTTATTTGAGACCTGACGGGACCGAGGACACTGATATCTATTTTTCGGGAGACATTGTACAACAATCTTCTTCTTTGGCGCCAGAAATTGTAAATGCCGAATTGGAGCGCTATTCAGATAAAAAGCACAAACATATTGCATCTTTGGAGCGCTTGACCAATAGATTATACCATAGCTGCAAACGTTTGGAACGTTGCAATAGTAATGGAAAAGACTACTTGCCAATGCTTCGCAGTGAATTGCTTAAATTCAAGAAGCTGCAACACACCTGGACCCTGACATTGTAATCTCTTTAGTCAGTACTCGAAATCTATTTTAACTCGCTTTTTTATAAGGAACAATGATGCTTTCAGCTTCGTGGTACTTTTCAGATTTGACATGATTTAGCATCCAATCAAAGAAGTTATCTGAACGTCTCTCAAAACGGTAAGGTAATGTAGTTTCCATAATCATAGATATTAGGTTAAACATTATTTAGTAAATGAGGGACTCCAAAATTAGCACCAAGTGATGTTACCGTGTCTAATTTTTAGATAAGAAGCGCATAATCAACTATAAACAACATCTCAAAACAAAAAATACCGACCAAAGTGACCATAAAAAAAGAGGAATTCACTGGTGAACCCCTCCTTTCTACTAACTAACAACAATTCTACCCTTTAACTAGGTTAAAAACATACATCGGGGCATTCAATAATTTGTCATCATAGTACATCTATTTTGTTATAGTGTCACAATTCAAATCATATAAGCAAATATCCCTCTGATATAAGCCCTATCTTACAATTCATAGAAATAAGATATTATGACAACTGATAACACAAAAGCCACAGACCGCAAAGAATCCAGCACCAAACATGCTAGAGGCAGCAAGCAGGTACATAGTGAAAAAGACAATTCAACAAAAGACGGCTATAAGCCAAACAAAACCAAAAAACAATAATGATGAGTGAAGACAGCAAAAAACACAGAGGTTATACTGAAGACAGTAAGTTAAACCCAACCGACGACAGCCTAGAAGGACGATGGAGTAACATACAAGCAGACTACCGTAAAAAATATCCTGAACTAGAGGATGACGATGTAAACCTTGTCAACAACGATTTTGATGCGATGGTCAATCGTATTGCACGACGTACCGACCGTAGCCATCAGGATGTTAAAGATGACATTAAGAGTTGGACGTCTTAAAAAATCGAAAAACTCTTTAAAAGAAAAAAGCCACATTATTAATATTAAATAATGTGGCTTTTTTTATGAAACTGATTGCTGCTTGTCTTTTTTAGACTTTGCGCGTTTTTCTTCAATCATTTTATAGGTGACATACCCAAATTGCAAACCAATGAGTGCCAATTGTAATTTTCTATTTGTCACGAGTGTTTTTGTAACACCAAAAATAAGGTTTGGTAACATCTTTTATGAATTACAGTTCACCATCCAGTTGATGCCAAACTTATCTGAACATCTTCCAAAATGACCCCATTCTTGCTCGGCAAATTTTTGCTGAACTTGTCCGCCATTTGATAATTTGTTAAACAGATTTTCCGCCTCATTTTTTTCTTTGACATCAATACTCATATGTATTTGATTGCCATTGTTGAGCGGTGTATCTGGTGCTGCATCGTAAGCCATAAAACTCACGCCTTTTCCACGTAGTTCGGCGTGCTGTAATTTATTGCGATAGTTTTCAGGCACATCGATGTTTTTACCTTCATACGTCTGTTTGTTTCTCACTTCGGCGTTGAAGAGTTCGCCGTAATAGTTCAATGCTTCTTGACAGTTGCCTCTAAAGGCTAAATATGCTTGTACTTCCATAATTATAATGTTTTGATACAAGATACAATACACTTACTTTTTCTGTTGACGCGTTTACTTTAAATATTGATGCTTTTGTATTTAGACTTGTCAGATGGTTAGACTTGTTAGACACTTTAGACCATTAGATATTTTAGAAGTAATTAAAAAAAGCTGCAGCACTTATAGACGTGTGAATTTTGTGCTGCAGCCATTGCATGACCATTATTGGTCACTTTTAAATGCTATTGTATATTAATCGGAACAAATGCTAATTGTCATCATTATATAAGTTCTTCTTTTACAAATCATTATTTACATATAACTTTTATTAATTATTTTAAAATGCTTAATTTAACCACATTAATTTAAGCAAATAATTCTATGAAAAGATCTCTACTCCTATTTATATTTTCTTTTGGATTCTATACCTCTTTTGCGCAAATCACGGTTGAAGGTCCGATTCCAGCTCAAGTGTTGATTCAAAATAATCTTATTGGAAACCCTAACTTCCCTGCCACCAATTTTGGTATGATGAATGGCAATCAGTTTTCGGGTCCCAATAGTATTTCGACCTTTAATTGTACTGATGCGAACATCGTTCCATTCACCGATGGTGTTATCTTATCTAATGGCGCAGCAAACGGTATTGTAGGTTTACCAACCACCCTAATCAGTACGGGTGGACAGAGTTGGCCTGGAGATACGGAATTGAGCAACTTAACCGGTTTGACTAATTTATTCAACGCCTCTTCTTTGCAATTTGACTTTGTGGCAGAAGTTCCTGCCATTAGTTTTGACTTTATGATGGCATCTGAAGAATATGACGGCAACAGTGAATGTCAATGGTCTGATACCTTTGCATTCATCATACGCAATAACACTACAGGCGTTTCTAAAAACCTTGCCATGGTGCCAGGTACTACCACTCCTATTTCGGTTACAAGTGTGAACGATAACACCAACTGCCCTGCCAACACTGCCTATTTTGCTGGTTATAACAGTGTCGGTTTTGGTGGTCAAACAGTGGTGTTTGAGTTGACAGGGAATTTGACCATTGGTGATAGTTATACAGTAAAAATTGTAGTGGCAGATCAGAACGATGCGGTGTGGGACAGCGCCCTTTTTGTACGCAATAGTTCTTTTGGTGCTTATCCTGTTGTGGACCAAGAACCAATGGATTTAGTCATTGAAGATACTGATATGAACGGTTATGAAATCTTTGATTTGACCGTCAATGAAGCGTTGATGCTTGGTGCTATCAATACAGCGGTGTACACATTTGATTTTAACTATTATCTTACCCAAGCTGATGCTGAAGCGCAAGTAAACCCGATTGCCAATCCGCAGGCGTATCAAAACACAACCGATCTAGAAAGCATTTATGTAAGTATGCGCAATCCTTACACGGGCCACAGTATCACTACAGAATTCATGATTACAATTGATAGTGATCTATTAGGTGTTGAGGAAGTTGATAATGGCATTGCCAAACTATATCCTAATCCTGTGACTGATGTGCTTCATATTGATGGATTGTCCAACATTCAAAAAGTGAATATCTATGCTATGAACGGTCAGTTGTTGAGCTCTCAAAACGTTCAAAATTCTATGAGCACTACTGTTGATTTTTCGAACCATGGTTCGGGATTGTATCTTGTAAATGTGGTGACCGATAATGGTAGCACCTTTAGAAGGGTTGTGAAGTAAGAGTTCTACAAACCCACATAAAAAAAATCTACAGCTTTAACTAGGAGGTTGTAGATTTTTTTTTGAATTTTTTGATGACATTTTCCTACATCATCGATGGATGTATAAATCAAATTATATATCCATGAAATTATTTAGATTACTTCTCGTATTTACACTTCTCATCAGTGTTTCTTGTTCAAATGAAGACAGCAGCGACAGTCAGGTTTCCGTAACCCTTGAAGCCAATGGCTTAAGCGATGATAACCTCGCCATTAATAATTATGCCACCTTTACTGCAACCGTTGAGGGTTATGAAGGTGATATGGCAAACCTCTCTTATGTGTGGCTTTTGAACACAGAACGAGGTGAACTTTCTGATGGCACAAACCTATTACCCAGCCCTACTGTGGCCGATACCACCATACGCTGCTATGGACGTACCGCCGGTGATGAACAAATAACCGTACAGGTTCTTGATGTTGACAACAATATTATTGCTACCAAGTCCATGAGTTTTACCGTTGTGGGTTTTGTTGACCCAGGTGATGATTTGGGTTGCTTTGACCAACCAAAATTAGTCTATAAATACGGTTCATCATTTTATGTTTGCAATTTTGACGGCTCTTCCCCCCAATCTTTAGACGCAGACGGTTTGAGTGTAGCGATATCACCTAACGGACAGTGGATAGCCTATAACAAACTAATTAGTGGAAGCGGTTATACTATGTATGTTAAACGATGTGAGACGGGTGAAACTACTGTGGTTCAAAGTGATGCCGATGGCGATTTCCTGCCTCGATTTTCAACAGATAGTCAGACGCTTTATCTACAACGTGCCAATCCCATACAACCTGAAAACCCAAATGGCAGTTTGCGCAAAGATATAGGAGCCTATAACCTTGAAACTGGCGAATTCAATTTTTTAACAAATCTCTATCAACTCGAAGATACGGTTAGAGATTTTACCGTTTCGCCCGTTACAGGCGACATTGCATTCTTTAGGCAGCATTACGAATACTTACCTGGCGGTTCTTATACTGTAACCACCAAACTTTCCATTCTTAACCCTGCAAATGGATTTATTTCAGATTTTACAACGCTACCAATTGCAAGTTACAATGAAGGTTTAGATTGGTCTCCAGACGGAGAAGATATTATTTTTTCAGCTTCGAGCGAAGAAGAACGTGGCATTTACCGTATCAACTTGACCGATGGTTCTCAACCGTTACTGTTATTCCTTGATATTTCGCCACAATCGCTACCACCATTACAGCCACATTATTATGCCAATGGGTCGCGCATAGCATGGAGCGGCCAGGAAAATGGCCAAGGCAACGTCAACATATGGAGTATTGATGCCAATGGCAATGATTTGCAACAAATTACTGATACTACTGGCAATGACTCTATGATGGATGTACTGGAATGATATATCCTATTGATATTATTCAAAGTGCATTATGCAAATATTCACCCACAACTTTAGTCCATAAGGTTGTGGGGTTGCTTTAGATTTTTTTAAATGATTAATTTTCATTACATTAGAAGAGTAATCCCCACAAAAACAGATTAATAACTTAACACCAACGCAATGAGAATACTAATTCTGTTTGTCTGCGGGCTTGCCTTTCTTTATTCGTGTAAACAAGCTGAAACTAATTATCCTGAACTGCAACAGCCATTATCTGATTTACAACTAAAGAAAATTGATTCGGTTTGTGATGCGTTTATCAAACGTGGACATACGGTTGGCCTCTCCCTTGGTCTATCTCACAATGGTAACATTATTTATTCAAAAGGTTTTGGTCTCGCGAACATTGCCTCAAAAACACCTGCTACCGATAGTACCATTTATGCCATCGCCTCCATTTCAAAATTCATCACCGCCATCACCACTTTAAAGCTTGCCGAAGCGGGCAAACTCAACTTATCCGACAAAGTCTCGAAGTACGTACCCCTGCCGAAACAAGACCATATGGAAGATATTACCATTGAGCATTTGCTTCGGCATCAATCGGGATTGGTGGACCATGAAGATTATATGGATAGCATCTACATCAATGAAAAGCGAATTCCCACACAAAAAGAATTTCTCAATTTTATTGATCAGCCATTGTTCTTTACGCCTGGCACCCATTACTCCTATTCCAATTCTGGTTATGCCTTGCTCTCTTCCATTCTTGAAAACATCGAACAGCAATCGTTTGATGCCCTGATTAAAACCAATATCAGTAACCCTCATCAACTTCACTCTATTGCGATGTGGCCAAACAATTGGCATCGAGACAATGCGTCGATGAGTTATGAAGTGGTGGAAAAGAATATTGATACCAGTTTTCATATGATGACAGAGGGTATGAAAGGTGATGGAGGACTCTCCAGCACCATCACCGATTTATTGAAACTTATGGACCAATTGAGTGCCGGTGACATCATCAGTAAAGCTTCTTTAGATCAAATGCTGTCGCCTACGCCTATTGGAAAGACCTCCATTGATTATGGACTGGGTGTGAAGTTCGGGATGTACCAAGATGAACGGACTTATGGACATTCAGGTGGTTATAAAGGAATTGGTTGGGCTATTGTAGCACACTATCCTGATTCTGGCTACACCTTTGCCGCCGCCATGAACACCAATTATTCACCTGATGAAGTCTGGCTGCTACGTCATTACATCATGCCAATTGTTTTGGGTATCGAACCTCCAGATTTTAACGAAACCAACCAAGTAGCAAATGCCAATCGATATGTAGGTACTTATAGCGACATCAATAGATGGGGTGCCGGTGAAGGGTCTGTCAGGATTGTCACTACGTCAGATGGTCAACTCTTTTGGGACAACCCAAAGACCGAGACGCCTGGTGCACGCTTGTATCAAAAGAATGACAGTATTTTCAACTGGAAGCCCTTCCCTTACGATAGCTATCGATTTCATTTTGTCAATGACAGTGTGGTGGCCTGTTCAGAATATTATGATGGAATGTTTGGGATGGTGAGGATGAGGAAATAGCTTTTTTAGACCCAATAGACTTTCAAATCATTAGACACTTTAGAAAATGCTAAAAGCCAAAGGCTAAAGTCTTCCGTCTTCCGACTACCCTCTACCCTCTACCCTCTACCGTCTAAAATCTAACCTCTAACGTCGAACATCTAAAATCTATCACCTAAAGTCTTAACAAACCAAAAATACACCCACTTTTTATGTTAATATTGAACCATATCTCGTCATATATTACCCATTTTGAAAAAATATTTCAAAATTTTTTTAGGTAAGTGTTTTCCTTAAATTCCTGAACAACAGCGCGGTGTTGCGCTTCTTTTTCTCTTTCAAAAATTGACACTTTATCGGGTTTTTTTACCATTCATCTGAAAATAAATTTGGAGATTAATTTTCTTTCATCTAATATTGCTTCAAATTATGATGCTCTAACCAGCTAATCTTAAGAAGTATAGCGCCTCATAATTCTCTTCGAAGAATTTTTATTTTAGTACCGTATTACCCCTGATTACTGAAATACCGTTCAGATGTGCATCTCTTTTGTGCGCTGAACCTTATGGCCCTACTGTTTGACGTATCTGTACAGTGCCATTCGTAGCCCCACAGATACATTTGTCTGAACTAAAAAACCTGCTTATGCAAGAAATGGACAAACCTTTATTAAACGGTGTCGCGCTAGAATCGTCTGCCGAGACACAACAATTCACTGATTCGTCTAACCCTGCCACGGAAACGTCGCAAACCCAAGACCCTCCTCCTGCCCCTGTAACAAGGAGCACATCAGAGGTGAGCATTGCTAATACCACAAATAATGTTCAGGTTCTTGGAGAAAGGCTAGCACTCTTTGTGCCTACCTATGCGCCGTCCAACGCTCGCTTAACGCCTGAAGCCATTGAAGCGCTTCATGCACAAGCCGTTGCAGCCAACACCAATGTGGAGGAAAAAGAAAACGAAAACAGTATAGATATTTATAATCGACACCTCGCTTTCGATGACCTCCCTGTGTTTGCGACGCGTTTTATCAATGCGCTTGAAGCTTGCGGAGCTTCCGAAGATACGGTCAACCATGCTCGTACTTTTGTAAACAAGATACAAGGCAAGGCTAGCAAAGGGAAGAAAAAGAAGGAAAGAGACAATGAGAACAAAGGTGCTGATAACAAGTTTGTCAGCGATAGCCAGCGTTCCTACCCAAAACTGATCGAGCATTACCAAATCCTCGTCATTATTGGAGAAAATGAACCATTGTACAATCCTTCTTCAGATGATTTGAAAACTGCCGGTATGCGTATACGTTTAGATTCTATGGTTGCCACAAATTCGGCATTCAACAAGTCAGACGCAGCTGCAAAGATGGCAAGGTTAGAACGAAATGCACTGTTTAACACTAAAACTACTGGTTTGGTAGACACCTGCTTCCTCGCCAAAAACGAGGTCAAAGCAACTTTCGGTGGCACCAGCCCGCAGTATTACATGATCAGTAGCCTAGAGTTCCACCGCATCAAAGAACGCTAATCACCCCCGTGTTCTAAACAGGTGTTGCAACACACCGTTAGAAATAGTTTAAATTGAAGAACCACAACTTTTGAAAATAGAGTTGTGGTTTTTTATTAAAAAGGAAAATTAAGTATTAAAATTTTAAAGTATAAACCCTTATTTTTTTAATTTTACTTCTCCTACTTTTGTCATACTTGCCAGCTATACGTTTTCGTTGCAATAATTCTACTAATTTCATATTGTATTCATTATCAATGAGTGAAATTTGAGAATGAGGAGCAATTCGATATGATTTAGGAAAACTTTGTTTGAAAATCTCTACAATTTTTAATTTTTCCAATTTTTCTTCATACAATAAAATAAGGTTAGCTTTTTGTTCAATTTCCAAATCTTGTTTTAATAATATTTCCAACTTCTCTTTTACAAGCGAACTATTTTGTGTTCTGATCATCAATTGACACATTTCTTCCGCCAATTCAAGGCTGTCATTTATTTCTTCAACCGTAATTAAATTCAAAAGTTTTATTTTTTGTTTATCGGACAAATCTTGATGTTGTAGGATATAAATTGTATCCTCCAAGTCTAAACCATATTCTTCAATAAAGTCTGTATAACTGTCCACGTTTTTTATCAACAAGTCCACGTTTAGTGGAGAGTAAGATTCCTTGATAGAATCAAAATTAGTCTTGCTTACCTCAACATAGTTTAAATCTATAAGTGTTTTTACCTTATCATCGTCAAGCGATTTAAAATCAAATTTTTCTGGTATTTTGTAAGCAGATTTAAAAACTTTAATCAGTTCTTCGTATACTTCTAATTTAAGGCTATTATTAGATATCAAATTAAATATGAATTTATTTTTTTCTTCACTTTTAATTATGAAATCATACTTTTTATCCATCTCCAATGATAAATAATTATCTTCTGTATTAAGAAATTGATTCAAAATTTCATTGAATGAATTATCTCTTTCTCTAAAGTACCAAAAGACATTATACCAGTTCGATTCCATCACATTTTTCTCAAATGCGATATCATAACGTTCATCATTTAACTTATATAAATCCTTTATCTTGCTCCCTTGTTTTTCTAAAAAAAGTAATGCGTTACTTTCCAGCAAACCATCTTTATTCAAAACATCTAGAATTCGATTTTCATCTTCATATTGAATGTTCGTCAATTTTGAATATATGTTTAAAATGTATGTATTATAACTATCCTCTTCTATATATAAGATTAAGTCGTTCAATCCAGTGTTATATATATATGATAAATTAAAATCTTCATAGGCGTTTATATCAAATGTGTCTTTTAGTTGATATGCAAGTATAGCTTTTACATTAGAACTGTTCAATATATATCTATCATTTTCATATAACAGCGTAAATTTCTTTTCTTCCCACCCTCTTGCATCTATTTGTTTGAATTTTATATTTAAACCTTTTGCAGAAAGAATTTTCTTAACTTTTTCTGAATTTTCGTTATTATTAAATTGATAATAGAATTCGATATCATTTGCTATATGTTTGCTTAAATTCATTTTATAGTTTATTGACTTTAAAAATTCAATATTTAGATTCTCCAATAACAAAAACAATAAATGTCTTTTATCCTTATCAAGTACATTTGAATCTGATTCAATTTTGTTCCATAAATCCTTCCAAGATTTTGCCATCTCTTCAATAAACAAATCTACGCCCCCACCATTGTTTATATAATGAATAAAAAATAGTCTACTTCTACTATCCCATTTTGAGATTGTTTCTATTAAAGTTTTAAATTTAGTCTTATGATTCTCTTTATTAACCAAAAGAAAATCCATCAAAGAAACATTTAAAATTCTGCTATCCTGAAAGTAATTATTTGAAAGTTCCTCAACAACATCAATAATGTTATAGAGTTTGTAATCAAATGTTTTGGGCTCATTCGTAGTAGAAAATATATTTACCTTAAACTCATAATCACTAGGAGTTAAACCACCTTTTTGGAATGTGGAAATGTATTCCCTGTAATGTTCGTCTATATGACCATTTTCAAGTAGAAACATCAAAAGAGAATCATCATAAAAAGGAACAATTTCTTCCCTATCTTGATAATAATCTTCAAAATCTGAAATCAAGTTTTCTTTAGATAAATATTTCTTTTTTAAAATTTGAGAAAGTGTCTCATTTTTTAAATCATTTATGGAAGTTCTTAATTTATCAATTTCAGTTTCCCTGTTTTTTATTAATTCATTTTCATTGAATATGACATTATAGCTGTCAGAATATTTGTATCCAACCAATTTATCAACTTCATCCAATTTAATATGAATGGAATATTTAGCGTTCGCCGATTGATACCAAAAAATTTCTTCTGTATAAAGAGTATTCAAATCTATACTCTTATCAATTATTTCTTTGAATTTTTTATTTTCAGATTGTATAACCAGCCCTCTTGCAGAATTATTTCCAATTAAATCTTTGATATGGTATAGAAATAGGGTATTAAGATTTGAAATACTTTTAACGTTATGTTGACGTATTTTAGTAATTGATTCATTATTAATTCTAATATCATCTTTTAAGTCATTTTCTAGTAAATTGGTAAACTTCCATTTGTTAGAGAAGACAATATCAATGTTACTCTTACCTGTATGAAGATTTGAAAAGTCTTTTGGTCTTAGGTTTTTGTATACAATAATGGCTAAAAGTTTCTCTTGATTAAACTCCTCATTTTGTAGTTTTTGTTGCTCTTTAAAAATCGTAAACTCATTCATAATGTTTATGAGAATTCGATTATCTGTTATAAATGTAGATACTCCGTTTATGAGATCTTTACCGCTATTAGATTTGTTAAACAAGTTGTTTTCATCTCCGTAAATTTCATTTAGCTTATTGGTTAAAACATTTTTTGCATTACTATAATTCACATATGGAATAGTTGGAATTATTTGGTCAAAAAACTTGGTTCTGTCAATTTCATTTGAAAACAAATCATCTTTTATAGCATAAAGAAATGTAACCTTTCTATATTCCTTTTTTGTGTTTTTCAGATAATTGTTAAGAATAAAATTTATTTCTCTTAATGTGCGATAGATTTCTGTGCTGTTAAACCTATCCAAATCTTCAATTACTACAATATCGGTTGGAATCTTTTCAAAAAAGTATAAAATTTCATCAAGATGCTTATTAAGAAAATCTTTGTTCTCTATTTTGCTACCAAGCTCCGCTTCACCTTTAACATTAATCTTGTTTATTTTTGAGTTGGCAATCATTTTAAATAAAAATTGCCCTATTAGAAAAGAAGAAAGAAGAAAAAGGAATAGATTTAGAATGCACCCAATACTAAAACTTGAATCGGCATTCCAATTATTCGGATTCAATTGTAAAGTATAGTAGTTTAATAAGGAAAATAGAGATATTATAAATACTAATAATAAAAGGACTTTAAGGAAATGTTTCTTGTTCCATACATCAATTTCCCTAATTCGATTGATTCTCGATTCAGGTAATTTTTCTGAACTCTGACTGTATAATATCTGCTGTAAGATAGCTAACTGAATTTTGTCTTGAAATTTATCATATTCAACAGCCTCATTAAAAGAAGCCAAAGTAATATGCAGCACTTTTAGTTTTGAATATTGACTTTTAAAAGATTTAATGATGGTACTTTTACCAGAACCATAAACCCCAGTGAGTGCTAAATTTTTAATGTTTGGATTATCAACAGCATTATAAATGTGTTCTATATATTTTTTTATTCTAGCATCGTCTTTTATATCTAATGGGGTAAGTAAATCAAGTTTAACTTTAACAGAAGTATCACTTTTCTCTACACTTTCATCATTTTTATTATCTGCAATCTTATCTTTAATTTTATCTACCTTTTTTGAAGGCTCTTTTTTATTGGAGTATTCCCGTAACATATTATTGACTTCTAATTATTTATACTTCCAAATTTAAAAAGAACATTCTATTAAAATATAGCATGTATTCACTTTAAACAAAATGTTTTTAACAATTTGCAACATTAAATCAGGATCAAAAAACAATAATATAGCAAGTATTTACAATCCTTGATAAAACTAAAATTGCATCTGTAACACCCCCACCAATTCAACGTCCTATATACCAAACAGCACACCATGAGCTTCGGCATAGTACAATGGATGATCATATCGCTCAAAAACAACTCACGCAAAAAAGAGTTAAAGCATTTTGATAGAAGTGGTATGCCCATAAATGCCCCTAATATCCACTTCGATGAGCTCTTAAAAAAACAAGCCAGCAAAGAACAGCTAAAAGGCATACGCCAAAAACTCCGTAAGTATAATGCACGGCAAAGAACAAAGGCCATCATTTTTACCGCTTTAACAGTCGCCACGTTGGTAACTACGGTCATGCTATTTGCATAAGTAATCGCTAATTCCCTTCATTTCCGCACGCACAACCGTTCCACTTTAGTACAAAGCCGTTCCTGTTTGGTGCACTGCCGTTCTCCTTCGGTCCACAGCCGTTCTCCTTTGGTACAAAACCGTTCTCCTTTGGTGCACAGCCGTTCCAAAGTAGTGCAGAGGCGTTCCAAAGTGGTGCACAGCCGTTCCAAAGTAGTGCAGAGGCGTTCCAAAGTAGTGCAGAGGCGTTCCAAAATGGTGCAGAGGCGTTCCACCTCACTCCCAAACCTTCAAAATCAAGCAACTAAAAAATCACACCAAAAACCCCACATCCCACAAAATAAAAACCCAAAACGCACTTCACTAACAAAGCAACCCAACACCACTTTTCAAAAAACACCCCTTTATTTATACCCAATACAAATTACCCTCTCCACCTCCAAGTTTTGATGCCATCTTAATATTTCAACAACAAATTTCCCCAACTTTGTGTTTCATCAAAACCAAATGATATGAGCAAAACAAAATTGACAATCAACAGTAATGGCTCCGTAAAAGTAGAGGGCGATTTTGAAATCGTGGATGCACAAGGCAATGCGTATGGCTTACGGGGTCGAACGGTGCTTGGCATTTGCCGTTGTGGGCTATCCACCAATAAACCTTTTTGTGATGGCTCGCACCGCAATCATTTTGAGCATGATGCCCAGGCGTTCGACTTACCACCAATGAAAACAAAGTAATTGGGTGTTATCCCGAGAAGCCGTTTTTCAGAACAAACCACCTAAAAATAAAAAATCCCGCCAATTTCTTAATCAGCGGGATTTCATTTAGCCTTTTGCATAAAGCTTATAGCCTAAAGCGAACATTACATGTTACGTCTGTACTGCCCACCAACCTCAAACAACGCATCGGTAATCTGACCTAGCGAACATACCTTACACACATCCATCAGGGCGGCAAAGATATTTTCGTTGTGGATGGCGGTTGTCTGTAAATCTTTGAGCAATTGCTTGGTGTCGTGAGCCTCGTGCAGATTGTTAAGCGTACGTATCTGGTACTGCTTTTCATCTTCGGTGGCTCTGATGACTTCTTTAGGTATCACCGTTGGTGAGCCCTTGCTGCTCAAGAACGTATTCACCCCGATAATCGGGAATTCACCATTGTGTTTCAAGGTCTCGTAATACAAGCTTTCTTCCTGTATCTTACTACGTTGGTACATCGTTTCCATAGCACCAAGCACGCCGCCTCGTTCCGTAATACGGTCGAACTCGGCAAGTACTGCCTCTTCTACCAAATCCGTCAATTCTTCAATAATAAATGAACCTTGTATCGGATTTTCATTTTTGGCAAGCCCTAATTCTTTATTGATAATCAATTGGATGGCCATAGCTCGTCTCACCGACTCCTCGGTAGGCGTTGTGATGGCTTCGTCATACGCATTGGTATGCAGCGAGTTGCAATTGTCGTATATAGCGTACAATGCCTGTAATGTGGTGCGGATATCGTTAAAGTCGATTTCCTGTGCGTGAAGGCTGCGCCCTGATGTTTGGATATGATACTTCAACATCTGTGCACGCTCATTGGCTCCATATTTATTTTTCATCGCTTTTGCCCAAATCTTTCGTGCAACACGTCCGATGACGGCGTATTCAGGGTCAATACCATTACTAAAGAAGAATGACAGATTCGGACCAAAATCATTGATGTTCATACCACGACTTAAGTAGTACTCTACATACGTAAATCCGTTGGAAAGCGTGAGCGCCAATTGGGTAATCGGGTTCGCCCCTGCCTCGGCAATATGATAGCCAGAGATAGACACCGAATAGAAGTTTCTGACGTTATTCTCGATGAAATATTCCTGTACATCACCCATCAATCGAAGGGCAAACTCGGTGCTAAAAATACAGGTGTTCTGTGCTTGGTCTTCCTTTAAAATATCGGCTTGCACAGTACCACGTACTTGGGCAATTGTGCGTTTCTTCATATCAGCATAGACATCGGCAGGCAATACCTGGTCGCCTGTAACACCGAGAAGCATCAGGCCAAGGCCATCATTACCTTCGGGAAGCTGTCCATTGTAAGTTGGTCTTTCTTTTCCTTTATATAGTTTTTCAATTTCAGCTTCAACTTCAGCTTCAAGACCATTTTCTTTAATATAGAGTTCGCACTGTTGGTCAATCGCGGCATTCATAAAGAAGCCCAACAACATCGGCGCCGGCCCATTGATGGTCATACTCACAGAGGTCATCACATCCGCAAGGTTAAAGCCAGAGTATAACTTCTTTGCATCGTCCAGGCAGCAGATACTCACCCCGGCGTTCCCTATTTTTCCATAGATATCTGGTCGAAGGTCGGGGTCGTTCCCGTATAAAGTGACACTATCAAAGGCTGTGGAAAGGCGTTTGGCTGGCATCCCTTGGCTAACGTAATGAAAACGTCGGTTGGTACGCTCTGGGCCACCTTCACCGGCAAACATTCGTGCAGGGTCTTCACCCGTCCGTTTGAATGGATACAACCCAGAGGCAAATGGGAATTCCCCTGGCACGTTTTCTTGAAGTGTCCAGCGTAGGATGTCGCCCCAAGCCTGATATTTAGGCAATGCTACCTTCGGAATCTGTAAATGCGATAACGATTCGGTATGAGTTTGAATCTTTATCTCTTTGTCCCTTACCTTAAAGGAATAGATTGGGTCTTTATAACGGTTCACTTTGTCGTCCCAACCAGTAATCACTTCCCAATTGTAAGGGTCGAGGTTGAGTTTCACGCGGTCGAATTCGCCCACCAATAATTTGATGAAGTCTTTATGTTCTTTGGATTCGATAGAAGCTGAATCAATGCCCGCTTTATCCAATACAGGCGTTGCACCCACAACAGATTCCAATGTTTTGTAAATACCATACAGTTTTTGCGCCACCTCTACCTGCTCGCTAGCGGTTTTATCATACGCGCGATTGTTTTCGGCAATTTCAGACAGGTAACGCGTACGCGATGGTGGAATCACGAAGATTTTTTCGCTCATCTCCTCGGTAATGGTAAAGCTCGATTTTAAATCGGTGTCGGTTTTCTCGACCAATTTATCCATCACAGCTTTGTAAAGCGTATTCATCCCAGGGTCATTGAACTGTGAGGCGATGGTACCGAAGATTGGCAAGTCTTCTGGTTTCGCATCCCAAAGGTTATGGTTGCGTTGGTATTGTTTTTTGACATCGCGCAAGGCATCAAGCGACCCTCGTTTGTCAAATTTATTAATGGCCACAAGGTCAGCAAAGTCCAGCATATCGATTTTCTCGAGTTGGGTGGCTGCACCAAATTCTGGTGTCATCACATATAACGACACGTCGCTATGTTCGATGATTTCGGTGTCGCTTTGACCAATCCCTGATGTTTCGAGGATGATTAAATCGTACTCGGCAGCTTTCAAGACTTCGATGGCTTCGCTCACATATTTTGACAAAGCAAGATTGGATTGACGCGTCGCCAAACTACGCATATACACACGTGGATTGTTGATGGCATTCATTCGGATACGATCGCCAAGCAAGGCACCACCTGTTTTTCTTTTTGACGGATCTACGGATATCAATCCCACGGTTTTCTCTGGAAAATCAATCAAGAAGCGACGCACAAGTTCGTCTACCAGTGAGGATTTCCCTGCACCACCAGTACCAGTAATCCCTAGGACTGGCGTATGCGATTCTTTATTTTTTGCGTGAATGGTATCCAATGTTTCTTTCGCAATCTCTGGAAAGTTTTCTGCAGATGAAATGACACGAGCAATATCGCGCGGATTCTTTTTCTTTAACGTGTTGACTTCGCCATTCAATGAGTCACCGATGGCAAAATCAGAAGTCTTCACTAAATCATTAATCATCCCTTGCAGTCCCAACTCTCTACCATCATCTGGCGAGTAGATGCGCGTGATGCCGTAGTCCATCAACTCTTTTATCTCCTCCGGAAGGATAACGCCGCCGCCGCCGCCAAATATCTTGATGTGGCCAGCGCCTTTTTCCTTCAACAAATCATACATATACTTAAAGTACTCGTTGTGTCCGCCTTGGTAAGAGGTCAGTGCAATGGCATTGGCATCTTCCTGTATAGCGGTATTCACCACTTCCTCCACACTCCTATCGTGCCCAAGGTGAATGACCTCAACACCCGTCGCCTGAATGATGCGTCGCATAATATTGATGGCGGCATCGTGCCCATCAAAAAGCGAGGCTGCGGTGACGATACGTACTTTATGTTTTGGCTTGTAGGGTTCTACTTGTGTCATTTGTAAAAAAAGGATTTAAAAGTGATGCAAATTTACGGATTTTTCAAAAGATGTTGGCTAATATTGTGAATAGTTTGGTACTGCAAGAACGGTAGGAGCGGCATCCTTTTTAATGCTTCTCTACTTTTGAATTGTGGCACGGTCTATGAAAAGCATTAAAAAGATAGAGCGGATAACGCGGTTTTTGATTCAAAAACTTGCCCAAATACTGCGCTTCTAAACATTTTAAATTATTTTTGACCAATATTAAATTGACGACTGATGAAAAAAGTATGGATAGCCCTTTTTACGATTTTTACCCTGACCTCTTGCGCTGAGTTGCAAGGTGTGGTCGATTCGTTGCCACAAGGAGGAATTGTGTTGAGCAATGCAGAGATTGCAGCGGGACTGCGCCAAGCCCTTGACTTTGGGATTGACAAACAGGTAAGCAAGCTGACCCAAACGGATGGGTTTTACAGAAATGAATTGGTAAAAATTCTTCTTCCTTCCGAACTTCAGAAGGTTGATAAAGGTCTGCGCGACATTGGGCTTGGCAATCTTGCCGATGAAGGTCTCAAAGCCTTGAACCGAGCTGCGGAAGATGCCGTAAAAGAGGCGACACCTATTTTTGTGAATGCCGTAAAGGAAATCACGTTTGCAGATGCCAAGAATATCTTGTTGGGCTCTGATGATGCGGCGACGCAATACCTCACAAGCAAAACACAAACAGCTTTGTATGACAAGTTTCATCCTGTGATCAATAATTCGTTTGCCAAAGTAGGCGCCGACCAAATTTGGACGAACCTTATCAATAAATACAATGCTATTCCCTTCACCAATGATGTGAATCCTGACCTTACCGATTACGTGACAGGTGAAGCTTTGAAGGGCGTCTATACGATGATAGCCGTGGAAGAGAAAGAGATACGCACCAAAGTGTCTTCTAGAACTACCGATTTATTGAGAAAAGTATTTGTGTTGCAAGACGGTAAATAAAAGACAATCAATTACAAAGATGATTATCTAACCTTAATCCAAAGCTAATGTTTACATAACATTGGAAATAGATTTATAACGCATCTTTGCAGTGCCAAGAAAGAACATACACATCTTTAATTTGGATTAGCAAAAGTTAGTTGGAAATCGGCTCATGGGGATGGGTCGATTTTTTTTATGAACATATTCGATTTTTAACTTGCTCTTTAATAATATTTTAGATATATTTAATTTTACAAAGTTGTAGCTATGGTTTTCAACATAACTAAAATTTTGCGTTGACCTTGTAAATGGACGTGTTCCATTATGTTGAAATTATAACCATCAATTAATAGCAAATACCCTTGATGAAAACATTGTCTGAAATAAAAGAACATCAGTCTAAATTACAACGACGCTACAAACAACTTGTAGAGCAAGCTTACAACTTTCGCCAAACCGATTCTGCATTGAGCGACCTTTCTGAATTCAAAGCCATCAAACTTTTGAATAAGCTCAACCAATTGAAGTTTTTGAATCGTGATACGCTGCAACAAAAGACCAATTAAAATTTATCATTTAATTAACTTAAGTCGCTAGACTAAACTGCATTAATCATTCGTATATACAGTTTAATATGGATGATTATGAACACACATTTTTGCAAAGTAGGCAAAACCAAGTTAGGATTAAGCGAGGTTTTGAATCTTAAGGAATTAGAAATTAACTACAAAAAGTTTGTTGAAGAAGCTTATAATTTGATACAAACAGATGCTGGATTGAGCGACTTTTTGTACCACGAGGCTTCAAAGTTGAAGAAAACTATCTTGAATTTGAAAAAAACTCTTTCAAAGGACCTTGATGCAGCGATTTAAAGTAATGAAAGGCTTTGAGAAGACGTGTTCCGTACCAAGAGAACATTTCTCCGTCAACAACTAACACTTTTGCGTTGGGAAAATAGGTCCCAACTTCATCCATATGCTTTTCACTGAACGGAAAGGGTTCACTCGAAAGCAACACTAAATCTGCCGTCTCATTTTTAACTTCCGATAACTCAATTTCTGGATAACGTGTTAGTTCACCGAAGTAATTTTTGAAATTATTCAACTGTAACATCGTATTGATGAAGTTGTCGCTAGCAGCTACCATCCAAGGATTTTTCCAAATGAAATATGCTGTTTTCAATTCAGAAGTATTGCTGATAAAGTTTTTAAAATCATCATACTTGCTTGTTATTTCTGAAATAATTTGAGAAGCTGTTTCCTCTTTTGCAAACAAGTTGCCATACATTTCTATCAATTCCAAACAATTTTCAATCGTATAAATGTCACTGATGTGAACAGGTGCAATTCTTTCAAGTTCGAGAATCATCTCTTTGGTGTTCTCTTCCTTGTTGCATAGAATGATGTCTGGCTTCAATTCTTTTATCCTATCAAAATGAACATCTTTTGTACCGCCAACAATCTTCTTTTCCTTTCTAAAATGAACAGGATGCACACAGAATTTGGTGATGCCCAGGATGAAGGATTCCAGACCCATATCATAAAGCAATTCCGTTTGTGAAGGCACCAAGGAGACAATTCGCTTTGGAGTTGCGTTTATTTGAATTGTTCTGTTGAGTTGATCTTTCATAGTTTACAGTCACAGTCGCAGTCATCAGAAGGCATTATTTAGACTTTTTGGTCAATAAAATCGCCATTTCTTTCTGTAATTCTCCTGCTTTTGAAGCTGCAGCTTGTGCAAAATCCTCTTTACTGGACGCATAGATAATCCCTCGAGAAGAGTTGACCAATAACCCTATATTCTTGGTCATACCATACTTACAAACATCTTTCAAACTTCCGCCTTGCGCACCTACACCAGGCACCAAAAGAAAACTATCTGGAATCAGTTTTCGCACCTGTTTCAAATAGCTGGCTTTCGTAGCTCCCACAACATACATAAGGTTTTTGGAGTTCTTCCAGGTTTTGGAGGTCTTGATGACTTCACGATATAAAAAGTTTCTATTGACACGTTTGGTTTGAAAATCGAAAGCACCTTCGTTGGACGTCAAAGCCAACAAAATGGTATGCTTGTTCTTAAACACAAGAAAAGGTTCCACAGAATCTTTACCCATATAAGGCGCCACTGTAACACTGTCAAAATCCAAATCTTGCAGGAAGGCTTTGGCATACATACTGCTGGTATTGCCGATATCGCCTCTCTTGGCATCTGCAATGGTAAAAATCTCTGGATGCATCACATTAAGGTACATTATTGTTTTTTCCAAAGCTTTCCAACCAGCCAAACCTTGTGCTTCGTAAAAAGCGATATTCGGTTTGTAGGCGACTGCCAAGTGATGTGTGGCATCAATAATTTCTTTATTGAACGCAAACATCGGATCCTCTTCATTTAATAGATGCGGTGGGATTTTCTCTAAATCGACATCCAAACCGATGCATAAAAAAGATTTCTTTTTCTTGATTTGACTGATGAGTTGTTTTGTAGTCATAAGTTATAAAAAAAGCCTCAAAAGAGGCCTGATTGTTTAAATGATATCGGTGTTTGCTTTTAACAATTCGGTATTTTCTGCCAACATTAATTCGTCAATAATTTTTTGAATATCGCCATTCATAATGTTCGCCAAATCATACAAGGTCAGTCCAATACGATGGTCTGTGACACGCCCTTGCGAATAGTTATAGGTTCTGATTTTCGCACTTCGGTCGCCTGTTGACACCATACTTTTACGCTTTTCTGAATCGGCAGCGAGTTTCTTTTCAAGCTCTAACTCATACAACCTTGAACGTAATACTTTTAATGCTTTTTCAAGATTTTTGTGTGATGACTTTTGGTCTTGGCAACTTACAATCATCCCTGTAGGTTCGTGGTGTAATTTGATGGCAGAATAGGTCGTGTTGACACTCTGACCACCAGGACCTGTAGATGTAGTGCGCTCGATACGAACATCGGCCATATCCAGTTCGACATCAAATTCTTCCGCTTCCGGCAACACAATTACTGTTGCTGCACTGGTATGCACACGTCCTTGAGTTTCCGTTTGAGGTACACGCTGTACACGGTGTACACCTGCTTCAAACTTCAAGGTTCCGTACACATCTTCACCATTTACTTCAAAAATCATCTCCTTGAAACCTCCAGACGTTCCTTCGTTGAAATCTACGACCTCAACTTTCCAGCCTTTGCTTTCGCAATATTTGGTGTACATTCTATATAAATCTCCAGCAAAAATACTTGCTTCATCACCACCTGTACCTGCACGAAGTTCGACCACAGCATTCTTCGCATCTTCAGGGTTTTTGGGAATCAACAAAAATTTGATTTCCTCCTCAATTTTAGGAATGGCTTCTTCGGCTTCCTCATACTGCATTTTCGCCATTTCCACCATTTCTGCATCGCCACCTTCTTTGATAATGTCTTCTGCTTCCTTCAGGTTATCCAACAATGTTTTGTATTCATCGCGTTTATCAACCAAAACTTTCAACTCTTTATATTCTTTGTTGAGAGCGATGTAACGTTTTTGGTCGCTGATGACATTGGGTTGAATAATTAAATCATTCACCTCATCGAAACGTTGCTTTACTATATTTAATTTATCTAACATTTATGCGTTTAAATTGTGCTGCAAAAATACGATTATTTCTTTGAAAGAATCAATAGTCATCGTTTCTCTCCAAAATGGAGTTTTGATCAGGATTACTGATTTATTGAACAATCCCATAATTCAAAATAATTGTGAATAATTCACGTTCTCAACTTATGTTGCAACGCTTTGAGGCCATATTACTTTTTTACAAACCATTTGCCGTATGGTCTTTTGCCGTTAATATCCTGAATGTTATTTTTGGACCAAACCTTGCCACCGCTATCTTTTCAAAGCTAATATTGACCTTGTTTTTATATTATTTCATTAATGAAACAAATGGACAGCAGAAACTCATCTTTTATAAAAATTTAGGTATTTCGAACCTTCGATTATTTGCATCCCTATTCATCATAGACGTCATTATAACCATTATATTTATATTCATAATGCAAGAGTTTATATGATTTTAGAGATTGACAGTGTCGAATTAAGTTTTTCGAATAGAACAATTCTCAACGGAATTTATCTTAAAGCCGAAACTGGCAAAGTCACTGGAATCCTTGGAAGTAATGGCTGCGGAAAAAGCTGTCTGTTATCCATCATTTTTGGATCACTTCAACCTAAATACAAATCCTTACGATTGGATGGAAGGATTGTGACAAAACCTCTTTATTTAGAGACTGTTGTGAATTTATTGCCTCAACATAAATTGGCGCCAAAAAACATCAAACTCAAAACCCTTTTTAAATTATTAAAAGTAGATTTTACTGAATTTACTGACTTTTTTGAATCTTTTGCGATCTATTGGAATAAAAATGTTAAAACACTTTCGGGAGGTGAACAAAGAGTTTTGGAAATCTTTTTAATGTTAAAAATGACAAAGGAAATTGTTTTGCTTGATGAACCGTTTTCGCACATTGCACCTATATATATAGAAAACATCAAAAAGTTAATTGAGCAAGAGAAACAGTCAAAAATAATCATCATTACTGATCATTATTATAAAGATGTTTGTGATATTTCTGAAGAATTGTACCTTTTAAAAAATGGTGCTACACATCAAATTAAAAATTTTGTAGAACTTGAAAATTATGGGTATCTGAAGTCTAATCCTTTTTAAGATGAATTAGAAATCGACCACAACTCCTATTCCCAAAAGTTGTTTCCATTGTATCTTTGCACCTTCCATCACTAGTTCCTCTTCTTCATTTTCAACTTCGGCAAATGTTTTTACATCGTTATCATACCTTACATGTGAACCCAATGTTGCTTTTACGTATTGATTCACCTTAAAATTAAAAATTACCTCCCAGTCTACGTCAATATTCCCGAAGCTGTTGATATAATCCGAATAGAAACTTGCCCTATTTCTAACTAAAACATTATCAAAAACTTTAGTTTCGAATTCGTTGGTCAATAGCATTCCTATTTCGGTTCTTACTCTCTCGCCTTGTTTAATGATGTTTCCTTCACTATCTACCACAGCCTTTCTAACCCCAAAAGATCCAGCGTTTGATAAATCTTTATCCAAAACAAATGTAGATTTAAACGTCAGTGGTGAGAAATATGTGGAAAATTTATCTATGTTTTTTCCATACTCAACTCCGCCTCCAATGAATAAATAACCTGGTGCCATAAACCTAGATATAGGTGTAGAACGATTAGGATAATTATAGCCATTTGTGAATTGGGTCTTAAAATTAAATCGAGAAGAGAAAAACCAATTGCTTTCGCTGTCTTTTTGAAAACCAACTGTTGATATCAGTTCCAATTCATCACTAGTTTTGCGCAGCTCTTGTTCTTGTTGCTTATTTATTCCATAATTCACAATAGCCTGGCTCTTCCATTTAAATAGTCCGTATTTGTAATTGAGTTCTGATCTGATGCCCATTAATGCAGAAATGGAGTTACTGCCTCCAGCATTCCAATTCACAAACGTCACTTCATTGATATCCAAACCTACTCTGTGCTTTAAATCCCATTTCGGTATAGTATCAGCCGCCTTTACACGCAACATATAACCATTTGCATTCGGCATTTGAAAAATTTGACTATTTGAGAGTTGGAAAGAAAATAAAAGAGTAGCAATAAAAAGAAATCTCATAAAATTGATGGTTGAAAAGATTGAAATCTATTTAATATTCAAATGTTCCAAACTCACTTTTGATGGTCAATTTCTTTTGGTTCGATGCCTCAACCCTGCCTATAATTTGAGCTTGAACGTTAAATGATTCAGAAATGGAAATAATATCTTCCGCAACAGATTGCGACACGTACAGTTCCATACGATGTCCACAATTGAAAACTTGATACATTTCCTTCCAATCTGTATTCGATTGTTCCTGAATCAGTCTAAACAACGGTGGAATCGGCAACATATTATCTTTTACGATGTGCAAATTATCAATAAAATGAAGGATTTTAGTTTGAGCTCCTCCACTGCAATGCACCATACCATGTATGTCTTTTGAATTGTATTTTGACATTATTTTTTTGATGATTGGCGCATAAGTTCTTGTAGGTGACAATACTAGCTTACCAGCGTCAATAGGAGAACCATCAACACTATCAGTTAATTTTACATTTCCAGAATAAACTAACTCTTTAGGTACCGAAGCATCGTAGCTTTCTGGAAATTTTTCAGCAAGGTAATTGTTGAAAACATCATGCCTTGCAGAAGTTAAACCGTTGCTTCCCATACCTCCATTATATTTCTTTTCGTAAGTAGCTTGACCTGATGACGATAATCCTACGATAACGTCACCTTCTCTGATATTGGAATTATCAATGACATCACTTCGTTTCATTCGCGCGGTCACTGTAGAATCAACAATAATTGTTCTTACCAAATCACCCACGTCAGCAGTTTCGCCACCTGTTGAATGAATTGTTACGCCATATTCTTTTAACTCGGATATTAATTCTTCAGTACCATTGATAATTGCAGAAATCACTTCGCCTGGAATCAAATTTTTATTTCTTCCGATGGTCGAAGACAACATAATACTATCCGTTGCACCAACACATAGCAAATCATCGATGTTCATAATGAGCGCATCTTGGGCAATCCCTTTCCATACAGAAATGTCTCCCGTTTCTTTCCAATACATATAAGCCAAAGACGATTTAGTACCTGCACCATCGGCATGCATTATCAAACAATAATCATCATCATTTGTTAAATAGTCGGGAACGATTTTACAAAATGCTTTAGGAAATAGGCCCTTGTCAATATTCTTTATAGCGTTGTGGACATCTTCTTTTGAAGCAGAAACGCCTCGTTGCGCATAACGATTGCTTATATTTTCGCTCATAACTGGAGTTATTTTGCAAAAATAGGAATAGTAAACTAGTTATCTAGTAAAATTTGATTGGAATTAATGATAGAAGGCTGGTCTTTCAAAATTCTATTTTTCTTTTTTTCACCCCCAAAATAATAGTTGAAACCAAAGCCAATTCTAAAGTAAGTATCATCTGAAGCACCTGCAATTAGCCCATCAAGTTCATCACTCAATACATAATTGTAATCGGTATATAGCTTTAGACCAAAACCTTCTACCAACATATATTCTATGCCACCTCCTCCTTGAATTTTCATAGCTGTTTGTTCAAAGTAATTTGCTGCGTTATAACCTGCTCCAGCAAATACAAACGGCGAAAACCTATGATGAGGCATTAAAGTAGACTCCAAATTGGCATCAAATGACATAAAACCTTCATTATAAACATCTTTATAAGCTAAATTAAATTTATTGTAACTCACATTGAGGTTTAAATGAGGGAATAAATATCTCTTATAACCTAAATGAAAATAAATTTCAAATATCGGATCAACAAGATCGCCATTGAGAATTGAAGTTCCAGCACCTGCGTCAAAAGCATTGGTGCCTCTCAATTCATAAAATTCAATTTTCTTTTTTCTTGTATAATTGGTAGCTTTTTGAGCGCTCAAGTCGAAGTGAAAAAATATAATAAAGACCAAGGCGACAATTTTGCTTATTAAGCCGTTTGCTATCATCAATTTTATCGTTAATTAAACATATTATAACCAACAACTAAATAAAAAATCAATGTTCATCTTTGGGGAAAAGCTCGACAATATAACAAATTAGTTATCAGTCGATTGATTTTTTAACAATTTTTAATTTTCATTATATAAAAAAAGACAAAAGGATATAAAATTCTTTTGTCTTTTTGAGTTTTCGGGACTTAACATCAAATGATATAGTGACTTTCCAAAAACTAATGTAAACGGTCAAAAATCATTCTTAAGCCTGAAACACTTTGTCCACTTTGTTAGCCACTGTATCATGCGATACTTTATCTTTAGCGATTTTAGTATTCTGCATTGAGAATAGCATAGTCGCAAAAGCCAAAGCCGCAAGGCTAAGAAGTAACTTTTTCATTTTAAATAGAGTATTGATTAATAGCACTACAAATGTAATAAATTAACCTTCCGCAGATATTTGAGCAGCCTTCTAATTTTTAACTTTTCGACTAGTTGTATTATTCTCTTGACGAAATACAAGATTTCACTTTGTTATATACGTAAAACTACGTAGGTTTTATTGAGGATTTTGCATAGTCATTAAAAAAGTCTCTATAAAATAGAGACTTTTTGAATTAAATATTGGTGAGATTATCGAGTAAATAACAACTCTCTATATTTTGTCAATGGCCAAAGCTCATCGTCAACCAATAATTCTAACTTGTCACAATGGTAACGAATATCATCAAAAACAGGTTTAACTTTGTTGCAATAATCCAAAGCTTTCTTACTAATATCATCAACAGTATTGGCTTTTTTACGCTCATTGATCAACTTCGTAACATTGGAATTAATTGATTCAATATGTTCTGAAATTTCCTGAATGAGAATCAATTGTTCCTTTGCATATTTCTTGAAATCAGCGCCATAGATTTCCTTCAAACCTTTAACGTTCTTTATCAAGATGTTTTGATATTTGACAGCCGTAGGAACGATGTGATTACGTGCAATATCGCCCAAAACTCTGCCTTCAATCTGTATGCGCAACACATATTCTTCCATCTCTATTTCGTATCGTGCTTCAGACTCGACCTTGTTCATCACTCCTAATTCTTCAAAAAGAGATAATGCCTTTTTTGAAACCTTTGCTTTTAATGCCTCTGGAGTTGTTTTGTTATTGCTCAAACCTCGTTTTTTGGCTTCTTTGTGCCATTCATCACCATAACCATTGCCTTCAAAAAGAATGTTTTTCGATTTTTTGATATACTCTCTCAAAATATTGAAAATAGCATCATCCTTCTTCATATCTTTTTTCTCAACAAGCGTATCCACTTCTTTTTTAAAGTCTATCAATTGCTTCGCAACGATTGAGTTTAAAACCGTCATAGCATTCGCACAATTGGATTTTGAACCCACAGCTCTAAATTCAAATTTATTTCCTGTAAATGCAAAAGGGGATGTTCGGTTTCTATCAGTATTATCCAACAAAACATCTGGAATTTTACCAACAACATTCAATTTTAGATCTGTTTTTTCTTCTGGAGATAATTTACCCGAAGTAACGTTTTCCAATTCGTTAAGCACATTTGTCAACTGCTCTCCAATAAACACTGAAATAATTGCTGGAGGTGCCTCATTGGCTCCCAAACGATGATCGTTACTGGCAGAAGCAATAGCTGCCCTTAACAATTCTTCATTGTCATTAACCGCCTTAATAGTATTGATGAAAAAAGTCAAAAACTGAAGATTGCTCATCGGTGTTTTCCCTGGACCCAACAAATTGACACCAGTATCAGTACCCAAACTCCAGTTATTGTGTTTACCAGACCCATTCACGCCCGCAAATGGTTTTTCGTGAAACAACACCTTGAAATTATGTCTATCGGCAATTTTATCCATCACATCCATCAACAAGGAGTTATGGTCAACAGCCAAATTAGCTTCGTCATATATAGGTGCTAACTCAAATTGATTTGGTGCTACCTCATTATGTCGTGTTTTAACAGGAATTCCCAGCAACATACATTCTGTCTCCAAGTCTCTCATATAAGCCAACGCTCTACTTGGAATTGAACCAAAATAATGATCATCCAGTTGTTGACCCTTCGCAGGAGAGTGTCCAAGCAATGTACGGCCTGTCAATACAATGTCAGGTCTAGAATTAGCCAATGCACTGTCAATCAAAAAATATTCTTGTTCCCAACCTAAAGAAGCATTCACTTTTTTGACATTCTTATCAAAATATTTGCAAACATCCACTGCAGCAGAATCAACAGCTTGCAAAGCTCTCAACAAAGGTGTTTTATAATCCAATGCTTCACCTGTATAAGCCACAAAAACTGTTGGAATACATAAGGTCGTACCATAAATAAATGCTGGAGATGTTGGATCCCAAGCGGTATAACCTCTCGCCTCAAAGGTATTTCGAATACCTCCATTTGGAAAACTTGAAGCATCAGGTTCTTGCTGCACCAATTGACTTCCTCCAAATTTTTCTATTGCCAATCCATTACCAATTGTTTCAAAAAACGCATCGTGTTTTTCTGCAGTGGCACCAGTCAAAGGTTGAAACCAGTGCGTGTAGTGGGTTGCACCTTTAGAAATAGCCCATTCTTTCATTCCGGTTGAGATATGGTCTGCCACGATTCGGTCTATCTTGGTACCGAATTGATTGGCATCCATTACACTTTTATAAGCCTCTTTGGTCAAATATTGACGCATCGTTGCCTCATTAAAAACATTTGAACCAAAAATTACAGAGCGACGTTCATTTTCATCGATATGAATTGGTTTATGATTAAGTGATTCTTTAATTGCGTGAAAACGTAAAGTTGACATATTCTTATTTTTATTAATTTAATTCTGCAAAAATACAATTTAATACACCCAAAACTAAATTATCCCTATATTTTTTGGGGTATAAACGTCTGTTAATAACATTTTATCTAAAATACCCCTATTTTTTTTGACCTGATTTGGAAATTGATAATATTTGCGATGTTAAACTAAACCTTAAAATATGAGCAGGTCAAAATTAGAGTACATTTGGTTGGATGGTTACTTTCCTACCCAAAATATGAGAAGCAAAACTAAAATTGAAGAGAATTTTAGTGGAAAACTGGAAGACTGTCCTATTTGGTCTTTCGATGGAAGTTCTACGCGTCAAGCAGAAGGTGGTTCTTCAGATTGTTTGTTAAAGCCTGTCGCGATCTATCCAGATCCAGCTCGCGAAAATGGTTATCTCGTTATGAATGAAGTTTTGAACCCTGATGGAACGCCACACGCTTCAAATGGAAGAGCCACTATAGATGATGATGATAATGATTTTTGGTTTGGTTTTGAGCAGGAATATTTTATTATGGACAATCAAACCTTATTGCCATTGGGTTTCCCAATAGGTGGATATCCAGCACCTCAAGGCCTGTACTATTGCTCTGTAGGAGGAAAAAATACACACGGAAGAGAATTGGTTGAGCGTCACGCAGATATGTGCATTGCCGCAGGATTGAATTTTGAAGGTATCAACCAGGAAGTTGCTTGCGGACAATGGGAATTTCAATTATTTGCCAAAAGTGCCAAACAAGCTGGTGACGAATTATGGGTAGCTCGATATATGCTTGACAGATTGACCGAAGATTATGGTTATTATATTGAATACCATCCAAAACCATTAGGAAAAGATATGGATTGGAATGGTTCTGGAATGCACGCAAATTTTTCGAACAGTACATTGAGAACTTGTGGATCAAGAGAAGTATTTGAAAAAATCTGTGAAGCGTTTAGACCGGTCGTGAAAGAACATATTGAAGTTTATGGTGAATTTAATGATCAACGTTTGACCGGCAAACACGAAACGGCTTCGATACACGATTTTAGCTATGGTGTTTCTGATCGTGGAGCTTCTATTAGAATTCCTATCATCACTGTAGAACGAGGCTGGAAAGGTTGGCTAGAAGATAGACGACCTGCATCTAATGGTGACCCTTACAAGATTGCCAGTCGTATTATTAAAACTGTAAAGTCTGCCAAAGCTTAAACAAACACGCTCACTTATAAAACAAACGCTTGCTATCTTTATGATTGCAGGCGTTTTTTAATTTTCTCCAGTGAAAGCCAAAACAACAAAAGCTACGTAGGCTGCTATTAAAATAAATCCTTTGATTCTTCCTATTTCAAATTTTTTGGGAAGAAACACAAAAGGTAATAGGATTGCTGCAAAGCCCATCATCCAAAAAATATCATTCGTCAAGATATTTGGGTTGTTTACGTAGATAGGCTGAATCATTGCTGTCAACCCCAAAACTGATGCAATGTTAAAAACGTTGGAACCAATCAAGTTACCTAATGAAATAGCCTTTTCTTTCTTAAGCGCTGCAATTACAGAAGCTGCAAGTTCTGGAACACTCGTACCAACGGCAACCATTGTAATGGAAATGACACGTTCACTCACACCTAAAGAAATCGCCATTTCCTTTGCGCCTCTCACTAACCATTCACTTCCAAAATAAAGTGCAGAAGCACCTATCAGAAGCCAAATAATGATTTTAAAATTTGAAGTTATTTTTAGATCATCATCTAGATCCTCGATATGAGTCTCTGGTTCAGATTTGGAACGTTTGATTAAAACATAAAGAAATACAATCAAGGCTAAAAACAATGCCAAACCTTCTTTAAAGTCGAGAACATCACCACTCTCCAAGATAAAATACATTACTACGGAGAGTAACATCATCATAGGCCAATTAAGCTTGTAGAAATTTTTGTCAATTCCCAAGGGAGAAATCAATGCCGTCACACCCAAAACCAATCCAATGTTCGCAATATTTGAACCTATTACATTACCAAGAGCAATATCTGACGAGCCATCAAGAGCGGCCTGCAAACTCACCAAAAGTTCTGGTGCTGAAGTCGCAAATGACACCACAGTCATACCTATGACTAATTTTGAGATGTTAAATTTAAAAGACAGTGCGACTGACGAACGTACCAAAAACTCTCCTCCCACAACCAACAAAATCAATCCTAAAATGACCCAAAGTAAGCTCATAATCTAATTTTTTGGTGAAGATACCATTTCATTTTATTTAATGCCGAAAACTTAAATTTTAGTTAAATAACGATTTATGTAGTTGTATAACTACAAAAATAGTTATATGTTTGACTGTCTAAAATGAATGATATGCAAAAACTGACCAATAAGGAGGAAGAAATTATGCATATTCTTTGGAAGCTTGAAAAAGCGTTTGTCAAAGATGTGTTGGCTGAAATGGAGGATGAAAAACCTCATTATAATACACTATCTACTATCATCAGAAATCTTGAAGAAAAAGGATATGTCAGTTACACAGCTTATGGCAAAACACACCAATACTTCCCTATTATTTCTAAAGAAGCTTATAAAAAGCGCTTTATGAATACTGCTATCGAAAATTATTTCAACAGCTCTTATAAAAATGTAGTGTCATTTTTTGCAAAGGAAGAAAAAATAAGTGTAGACGACCTGAAAGAGATTATCGCATTAATAGAAAACAAGAAGTAATATGGACTATTTTCTAAAATCTTCGGCTGTATTGGTCATATTTTATATATGCTACAGATTGTTTTTGCAACGAGAGACATTTTTTACAAGTAACAGATGGTTTTTGTTTTTAGGAATCATCACTTCCATCATTCTTCCATTGTTTCCGAGAATTGTATACGTAGAATATGAGCCTGTGATGTTCCTGAATATGGCTTCAACATCCACAATTACAGAGTCAAATAGTGTTACAACCGCCAGTTTTGATTATATGCAGTTAATAAGCATTGTTTACTTAATCGGATTGCTCTTCTTTGTTATAAAAATGGTTTTTGAACTGGTTTCGTTGTTCATTACACTTCAGAAGTATCCATCAATTAAAAGTTCATACACTTACATTAAGACGGATAAGGAAGTAGCACCTTTTTCATTCTTCAATTGGATCGTTTATAATCCTTCAATGTTTAGTGAGAATGAACTCAAACTTATATTAAAACACGAGAAAGTACACGTCAACCAATGGCACTCTCTCGATGTCATCCTTTCACAATTGGTATGCGCTTTGCTATGGTTTAACCCAATCGTTTGGTTTTACAAAAAATCGATGCTTCAAAATCTTGAATTTATTGCAGATAATGAAGCACAACACGTAGCGCCTTGCGAGAAAAGCTATCAGCACCTATTACTAAAAACAAGTATTCCCAGTCATCAATTGGCGATGACCAATAATTTCTATAATTCATTAATTAAAAAACGAATCGTTATGTTACACAAATCCAAATCCAACAGAATAAATGCATTAAAGTATGCTTTGGTGTTTCCTTTGCTGACTTTATTTGTTTTCAATTTTAACACAAAAACTATTGCCCAAACTCCAAAAAAAGAAACTGAAAAAGTTCTTATAGGACAAAACATCATAAAGTATGTTGTTACCAAAACTACGAAGGACAACCAATTGGAGTCCATCCAAGAAAAAATGGCTGAAAAGGATGTGAAGATCGACTTTAAAAAAGTGACGAGAAACTCAAGTAAAGAGATTATCGGTATTAAAATCGCTTATGATTACAACAAAAAATCGGGAGAGTTTTATGTGAATTCTGACGAACCCATCAAGGACATAGCCATTACACTCAATGTTAATGAAAACGAGCTTTCAGTGGCGCAAGCGACGAAAAATTTAAGTCAAAGCTTTGAAATCATAACTGAAGATGGAGAGAAAAAGGTAAAAACTTCTGGAACAGGTTCAAACAGTAACGTTTTTGTATATTCTACTGATGACGAAGATGAAGTAGAAGTTAAAAAGGAAGTGATTGTGGTGGGAAAAGATGGTGAAGAGCACGAAGTAAAAACAGAGAAAAAGGTGTACGTCATTAAATCTGGCTCCACAAAAAACAGTTCTGATTCTGAAGATGAAGTGGTTTTCATCAAAAAGAATAAAAAAGACACTGTATGGATTAAAAAAGACGTAAAAAATATTGTGTGGACCAACGATGATGGCGAAGATGTTGAAATCATTACAGTAGAAAATGACAACAAAAATTTCAAAGTTTTCACCAGTGGAGACGACCAACCTTTAATTTTCTTGGATGGAAAGGAAATTTCAAAAAAGGATATGGAAGCGATTGACCCTAAAAATATTGAAAGTGTCAATGTTTTGAAAGGTGATAAAGCAATTGAAAAACACGGCAAGAAAGCCAAAGATGGTGTTATTGAAATAACATCGAAGAAAAATTAACAACCAACCAAACGAAAAAGCCCAAATTCTATTAAGGATTTGGGCTTTTTTATTTCATTAAGTTTTCATTCAATTGATGATTAATTTCTTTGAGATAATTTTTCCTTCCGAAGAGATTTGCATCAGATATAGACCACTTTTTAGATTTAAATCAATAGATCTATCTCCCTCCAAATTGAAGCTTGATAATTTTCTTCCGTCTGTAGAAAAAATGTCTACGAATGTATTGTTGCGAATTCCTAAAAAGTTTATCGTACCATTACTTGGATTTGGAAATATCTTGACCGCCAAATCATTTACCTCATCGACATTCAGGTTTGGATTCCAAGGATCTCCTACATTCGTTCCCCAAATATATTCTACCAAATCAGGATGGTCAATCAGTGGATTTCTGTTGAATTGCCAAGTGTAAACCACATTGTTACGATTCATTTCAAAATCATCAGGTGGATCGTTACGGTGCCAATCCAAAAGTGTCGCTAAATCTCCCAACTGACCAACCGTACCTTCAGGAAAACCGTTTACAACCTGTAATCCGTTATAGCGCAATTCCATATAAAGAACACTTCTAGCAACATCGCCTTTGAATCCGCCGAGTGTTCCCATTGGGCCATTATACTGACCATAATGTTGGTTGCCTCGTGAGCTATTCTCTGGTCCATCAACAGCTCTCAACGCGTGGGCATCAGAATTTCCGTGTCGCAAAGAGTCGGCTGTAGTGTTCCAAAAAATGTCTCTGCCATCAGCAATATCGTCAGCTTCAATATTGTTAAATCCACCTCTCGAACGCGGATAGGTGTGTTCTCTGTTCCATTTGCCAATATTGCTCGATGTTGTTTGATAATCCAGCTTTGCTCTTCCTATTTCCTTATAGACCAACCAAACTTGGTTGCTGTTTTCTGGATTTTGGTCAGCCTCTTTTAAAATATCCACAATGTCCGCATAAGTTTGCGCCCTTACCACACCTTCTTCAGCAATAATGCTCTGAATACCTTGCCTCAAAGCATTATCAGCAAATCCTTCTAAACTATCGTAATAACCATCAGGTTGTGTGCTTTCAACTATTCCGTATGTTGGATTGATAGGCGTACCGAAAGATGCCACGGTAAAATCATTATCCACAGCTCTGATGCGAAGATTATTGTTGAGGGCAGAAAATGTTGGTGGCAAACCAGTTACTCTAATGACCATTTCTTCATCGCCTTCATCCAACGTATCATCTACTAATGTAATCGTTGTTGTTGCTGTATTTGAACCGTTTGGAATTGTTATGGAAGTATTTCCCGTAAAGTCAGACGCATCAAAAGTACCATTGTTCAAATTCAATGTGAAATTCAAGTCTTCTGTAACATTTTGCTCTGATGTAAAAACGATATCAAAACTCTCACCTTCATTGTACATCGTTTGTGAAAGTGTCATCAAAATTCCGTTCAAAACCACACCACTTCCGTCGTTCAACCGACGTGGTGTCGGCGCCTGTACCAAATAACCCATATCATTATTTCCATTATCAAGTTGAATGGAATTAGTGTTATTTCCTGCACCTTCATTGAGAATTGTAATAGTAGGGTCAAATTCAGAAAAAATTGTCAACAATCCTTGTCCGTCACTATCGTTTGTTTGATAAAGCATTACATCAATCAATGTCTCATCAACATATGCCAAGACAGGTTCTTCAAAATCGATTTCATCTGCTTGATAAATAGCCACTGCATCTGCTCCATTTTGTATCACATTTTGAGGAATAATGTATTGTGGAAACGGTGAAACAGTTGTACTTCCAATCAACAAAAGACCATTGATGTCAGTCTCATAACCATCAAGGTCCAAAGCCAAATAACTCATATTGCCTCCAGAAGTTGAACCATTGAAGAACACAACAACATAACCATCTAAAGGGAAATTTGGCGTTTGAGATTTTAATTCTACGAATTCTTTGTCATCAGTGCCTGGCGTATCGCAATCCAACTCATTGATGCGCAAAATTTGCCCAAAACCGAGTTGCGTAACGAAGACAATGATTAAAAAAGTAATTATTCTATTCATATTTCTATTTTTTCCAAAGATACGGAAGTGACTCAACATCCCTTATTTTAGACTTTATTAAATCATCAATTTAACAGTTTGAGGTTAATTAGCTAACTTTACATCAATGTTTCTCGACTATGAAAAAAGCATTTTTTAAATTTTTGGCAAAACTCAATAAAGCTGTTTTACCAAGCTATACCAAGCGACAATTGGATTTATCAAAAGCTTCAAAATTCCAATTGGCCATCATCGGTTGGCGCTCTTATGTTACAAAAAATGCTCTTGATTAAATGATCATCATATTCTTCATTATATTAAGCACCAAATTTTAGCATCCTCTTAACGCTATTATTTCAAGTTTATAAGGATTTTTAAGCTCTCATTAAATATCGTATTTTTGCGATTGTGCAACATTTTTAATTACCCATACTAACTAATGAAACTTAAAATAGCTGCTTTACTTATAGTGTTTTGTTCTTTTTTTTCGGTTCAATCACAAGTTTTGAAACCTGTAAAATGGATAACTTCCGTAGAAAAAAATTCTGACACCGAATACACCTTGATAAGTACAGCCACCATAGATAAGGGTTGGCATCTATATTCTCAAAATGTCCCGGACAATGGACCGATCCCGACGTTATTCTCATTTACATCCAATGACAAATATGAGTTAATCGACTCCGTTGCCGAAGAAAATGGAAAAACAGTTGATGACCCTGTTTTTCAAATGAAAATAAAGTTCTTTGAGAAAAAGGCAGATTTTAGACAAAGAATTAAAGTATTAAACAAAGAACTCTCTATCATAAAAGGTGAGGTTGAGTTTATGGTATGTGATGATGAAAGATGCCTTGCTCCAACTTATGTAGATTTAGAGTTCGACCTTTCTAATGCAAAAGTGGTTGAAAAAAATGAAGGCTCGTTTGGTGCCATTGATTTTCAAAAACCAGAAAAAGAAGTTGTTAAGGACATCAAAAAGGAGGAAAAAAAAACTGAAGAAAAAGGTCTTTGGACCATCTTTATCATCGCTTTTCTATCAGGTTTTGCTGCATTATTGACGCCTTGCGTTTTTCCAATGATTCCAATGACAGTAAGTTTTTTCACCAAGCAGAGTAAAAATAAGGCTGTCGGAATTCGAAATGCAATTATTTATGGGATTTGCATCATCATTATTTACGTATTGCTCGGCACAGCAGTCACTGCAATTTTTGGTGCTGATGCACTAAATGCACTTGCAACGAATGTTTGGTTCAATCTTATTTTCTTCTTGTTACTTTTGGTATTTGCATTTTCATTTTTGGGTGCATTTGAAATTATGCTACCAAATAAATGGGCAAATAAAGTAGACCAGCAAGCTGATAAAGGCGGAATGATTGGCATCTTTTTTATGGCCTTGGCCTTGGCGATCGTTTCGTTTTCTTGCACTGGACCAATTGTTGGAACTTTGCTGGTTGAAGCAGCCTCTAAAGGTGGTATCGCTCCAATAATAGGAATGTTGGGGTTTTCATTAGCAATCGCATTGCCCTTTGCTTTATTTGCAGCATTTCCAGGATGGCTCAATTCTCTACCAAAATCTGGTGGATGGCTCAATACGGTAAAAGTATTTCTAGGATTTTTGGAATTGGCTCTTGCCTTTAAATTCTTGTCGCAAGCAGATTTGGTATTGCAATTACACATATTGGAAAGAGAAGTCTTTATTGCCATTTGGATTGCCATTTTCGGAACTTTGGCTTTATATCTATTTGGAAAAATCAAATTGCCTCACGACTCACCTCTAACTCATATTTCTGTTGGCCGATTGAGTTTGGGTCTATTAGTACTGTCTTTCACAGTTTATATGATTCCGGGACTTTGGGGTGCACCTCTAAATCTAATTAGTGCTTTCCCTCCTCCACTTGATTATGCTGAATCTCCTTATGGTGTTGGTAATTCTAAAGTGGGAGGCGGAATTATTGGAAGTGAACACGAAGAACTTCCTGAAGGCGCACATCTATTGGCACCTCATCAAATTTTGGCATTCAATGATTATGATAAAGGTTTAGCTTACGCGAAAGAAGTTGGAAAACCTGTAATGATTGATTTTACAGGTTGGGCTTGCGTTAACTGCAGAAAAATGGAGCAGAATGTTTGGGTTGAGGACCAAGTTTTGAATATCCTTAAAAACGAGGTGGTTTTGATTTCTTTATATGTGGATGATAAGCGTCCGCTTGAGGAAGATGACGTTGTTGAATCTCAATTGAAACCAGGAAAAAAATTGAAATACATCGGTCAAAAATGGAGCGAATTTCAAACTATTCGATATAAAACCAATACACAACCTTTTTATGTATTGATGAGCCACGACGAACAAAACCTTATTGAACCAGTTGGATATACTCCTGATGCTGATGAGTATTATGAATGGTTGAAATTAGGAATCGAAAATTTCAAAAATTAATATATCACAAAGATAAATTCCCAGCCAATTGCTTTAAGGCGATTTCAGACAGTTTCGCTTCGTATTTGGCATTGCTCAATCTCAATTGTGCATTGATATAATTAAGTTGGGCAGTCCTGAATTCAATGGTTGGAATGGTTCCTATTCTATACTTGGCAAGTGTAATATCTAGGTTTTCCTTTGCAATTTCTTCATTATTGGTTTCCAATTCTATCAAACTCATATTTGACAAATAGGTCTGAAATGCTGATGCCAATTGCGACTTCAGTGTTTGTGTTTGTTGTTCAATCGCGATGGTAGAATTCTCCAATTGGATTTTAGCAATTTTCTCGTTTCTATTTTGATTGGAACCGTTAAAAATATCGATACTTGCCGTGAAACCATAGTTCCAACCTTGTGCATTGTTCTGTGTGGTAAAGCCCAAACTGTTCTCTGATTCGCTGAAGTTATAACCAGTATTAGCAGAAATAACAGGAAAACGATTGCCTTTGATTTCCTTCAATTCCAATTCTGCAATACGCTTATTGATGAGTTGCATCTGCAATTCTGGATTCTGCTCTTGCGCAAGACGTTCCAAATCAGCAAGCAGCAGGTTTTCACTTATCAACATCTCATCTTCAACCTTAAAATCGATTTTTGTATCACGAGCCAAAATTTCGTTCAATCGTATTTTAGTGTTGGCAAATAATTCATTCTGTCGAATGTACAAGGTTCTGTCAGTATTTAAATCGACTTGTGCATTTAGCACTTCCAGTTTTGAGGCTTTTCCTATACTGAATCGATTATCAGCCAATTCAACTCTTTGCTGCGAAATCACCAAACTACTATCCAACGCTATCAATTGCTGCTGCTGCTGTACCAAATCAAAATACACATTCATCACATCGCTTACACGGTTGAGAATCGTACTTTGCAATTCGGCTTCGCCAAGTTTCTCGAGCTCTTTCAATTGGTCATAACGCGCAAACATACTTAAGCCATCAAAAATTGTCCAATCTAGATTGACACCATAATTGAGATTGTTATTTCTGGCATTATCGAGCTCTCTCAACGTACCATCAGAACGTACTTGTGAAATGTTTTGAGTACTATTATTTTTAGTGGCAGATGCAACAACCCTTGGCAACATTCCAGCGAGACCAGGACTGACGGATGTTTCATCAATTTTTAAATCATTTGTTGCCAATCGAATTTCGTAGTTGTTTTCCAAAGCAACCTGAACAGCTTCTTCCAATGTCAATAATTCTTGACCCTTCATATGAAGATTAAAGCACATCAAAAAGACACTAATATGGATAGAAAGAAACCTATGCCTTTTCATAACTATCTATTTTATCGAATTCTGGAATGTGCTTTTTCTCGCGAGACCACATCATATAAATTGCAGGAATGATAAATAAGGTCAAAATCAACGCAAACATCGTTCCTCCGATGATAACCACACCCATTCCAATACGACTGGTGGATGCCGCTCCAAGAGATAAAGCAATTGGCAACGCACCTAAAGCGATGGTTAAGCTCGTCATAAGAATTGGTCTTAATCTTGACTCTGATGCTTTCATAATAGCTTCATATTTAGGCATTCCTTCCTCTCGAAGTTGATTTGCAAACTCTACTATTAAAATTCCGTTTTTGGTAACCAGCCCGATGAGCATAATGGTACCAATTTGACTGAAAATATTCCACGTCTGTCCGAAGAGCCATAGTGAAAATAATGCTCCAGCCACAGCCATAGGAACCGTCAAAATAATTACAAATGGGTCGATGAAACTTTCAAATTGCGCCGCAAGAATCAAGAAAATCAGCAGTAAAGCCAATCCAAAGGCAAACATCGTATTAGAGCTACTCTCTACAAAATCTCGAGATTCTCCTCCCAAATCTGTAGTAAAGGAATCGTCCAAGACTTTTTCCTTAATCGACTCCATTGCATCTATGCCGTCGTTAATGCTCATTCCTGGCGCCAAACTAGCCGCAACGGTTGCAGACATATAACGATTGTTGTGATATAATTGCGGTGGACTGCTTTGCTCTTCGGTAGTTACGAGATTATCCATTTGAATCAATTCTCCTCTATCATTTTTAACAAACATCGATTTTAAATCCATTGGAGCATCTCTATCTTTTTTATCAAATTGACCTATGACTTGATATTGCTTACCATTCATCATAAAGTATCCAAAACGCTGACCACTTAAGGACAATTGTAATGTTTGCGCAACATCCAATACCGAAACCCCTAATGTTTTAGCTTTTTCCCTATCAATCGTCACATAAATTTCTGGTTTGTTGAACTTCAAATCGACATCCGTATTGGCAAAAACTGGATGATTCTCTGCCTCTTCCATAAACTCCGGAATCTTTTCTTTCAATTTCTCAAAATTCGGTGCCTGAATGATATATTGAATAGGCATTCCTCCCCTTCTATTGACAGCGATAGTTGGAGATTCTGAAACACTGGAACGTGCATTCTCAAATTTTTTGGTCCAACGCGTTAAATCTTCTGCAATTTCCTTTTGTGAACGTTCGCGCTCGCTCGGTTCAACCAACGAAATAATAGCACGACCACTATTGACAGAAGCTGAACCAAATCCTGGGGACGTGATGATTAAACTCACCTTTTTTTCTGGAATGGAATCATTGATTAAATCGGTGATTTCGTTCATAAAACGATCCATATAATCATAGGATGCGCCTTCCGGAGCAGTCACATTCACTCGAATATAGCTTCTATCGTCATAAGGTGCCGTTTCCTTCTGAAGCAGATTGAAAAACAATACAATCATTAAAATACACCCTAAAAGAATGGGAAAACTCAACCACTTCTTCTTCATAAAATTCTGAAGTGAATTTGAATAGGCTGTATTCATTTTTACAAAATAGCGCTCGGTCACTTCATAGAATTTTGAATGCTTTTGCTTGCCTGGTTTCATCAGATATGCATTCAACATTGGCGTTAAGGACAAGGATACGAATGCTGAAATAAGGACAGCTGCACCAATGACAATACCGAATTCCCTAAACAGTCTTCCAACGAAGCCTTCAAGAAAAATGACTGGAAGAAAAACAGCTGCCAATGTGATGGAAATAGAAATAACTGCAAAGAAAATTTCGTTGGAGCCTTTGATGGCTGCCTCAATAGGCGTCATTCCTTCCTCAACTTTTTTATAAATGTTTTCCGTGACCACAATACCATCATCCACAACTAAACCTGTGGCTAACACAATCGCCAACAAGGTCAATACATTAATGGAAAAACCAAACATCCACATAATGAAGAATGTAGCAATCAGCGACACTGGAATATCAATCAATGGTCGTAATGCCATCGACCAATTTCGAAAGAAGAAATAGATGACCAAAATCACCAAAATAATAGAAATCGCCAATGTTTCAACCACTTCTGTAATGGCTTTTTTCACGAACAATGTGTCATCGATGACGACATTCAATTTGAAATCTTTTGGCAAATCCTTTTTGAGTTTTTCGAACTCTTCATAAAAAGCATCTGCAATGGCAACATAATTGGCTCCTGGCTGTGGTACAATTGCCATTGCCACCATAGGTTGACCAGAATCACTCAACTTTGTTTCCATATTTTCGGCTTCCAAAGTGGCATTTCCCACATCACTAAAACGAACCACTTTTTCATCATCCGTAAAAATGATGATATTATTGAATTCTTCTTGAGTTGATAAGTTTCCAATAGTTTTTACCGTCAATTCGGTATTGGCACCAGTCAATTTCCCTGATGGCAATTCCACATTTTGAGACAACAAGGCTTCTCTCACTTCCGCAACCGTCACACCATATGATGCCAATTTCACCGGGTCTATCCAAAGCCGCATAGCGTATTTGCGCTGTCCCCAAATCTGAACACTACTCACTCCTGGAATGGTCTGCAAACGTTGAGAAAGCACATTGTCTGCATAGTCCGTTAACTCCAGAATATTCTTGTTATCACTTTGAACGGTCATAGAAATGATAGCGCGAGAATCAGCATCAGCCTTCGAAACTACTGGTGGCGCATCGATATCTTGCGGCAGACTACGAACAGCTTGAGAAACTTTATCCCTTACATCATTTGCGGCTTCTTCAAGGTCTTTGTCTAGATTGAATTCAATATTGATTCTACTAGAACCTTGGTTACTCGAAGAGGTGATATTTCGAATTCCATCGATACCATTAATCGCTTTTTCAAGTGGTTCAGTGATTTGTGACTCGATGATATCAGAGTTCGCTCCTGAATAATTAGTGCTTACGGAAATTTGGGCTGGGTCGATAGAAGGAAACTCCCTTACACCCAAATAAGTAAAACCGATAATTCCGAACAGCATAATTGCCAAATTCATCACAATAGTGAGTACTGGACGCCTGATGCTTAAGGTAGATAAACTCATCAGTTAGAACTATTGTTAAGGTTGACTTTGACAGCTGTGCCATTTTTGAGCGACATCACACCTGATGTCAAAATCGTATCGCCAGCCTTAATGCCTGAAAGCACACGAACCATACTATCAGTCCTAGTGCCAGTTTCGACCTCAACTTGTTTTGCTTTTCCATCTTCAGAAACAAAAATCACTTTACCATTTTGAATAGGTATCAATGATTCAGTCGGCACCAACAGAGCGTCATTCATCGTTTCAAGAGGCAACTGCACATTGGCGAAAGTACCAGGATACAATTTCCCTTCTTTGTTTTCAGCAATGGCTCTCATTTTCAAAGTTCGAGTAGCTACATCTACTTGTGGTTCTATGGCGTAAATTTTAGCCTGATATTCCTCTTTTGAATCAGAAGTAGTAAATGTCAGTTCATTTCCTACTTTCATTTGAGACGCATATTTCTCTGGGATGGAAAATGTAATTTTTAATTGATTTGTATTCACAAGTTTTGCAATAGGAGTAGTAGGCGTGACATAAGTTCCCTTGGAAATGGAACGCAACCCGATAGTACCGGAAAATGGTGCTCTCACTGTAGTTTTGGATAGCTGTGCAGCAATCAATTGCGACTCTGCTTTTGCAGATTCAAAATCTGCATTCGAAATATCGTACTCCTCTTGACTGATAGCTTGTTTTTCCAGTAATAATTTTGCTCTTCTTTGATTTTCAGATGCCAATTGTTGTGCAGTTTTTGCTTTTGACAATTGGGCCTGAAGTTCTATACCATTAACTCTAAACAAAACTTGTCCTATGGAAACCTTTGCACCTTCTTCAAAATTAATGCTCTCCACAACTCCAGAAATTTCACTTCGGATATCAATTTCTTCATTGGCTTCCAAACTTCCTGACAATGATAGATTATCTTCAAAGGTTTCAGGTTTGAGAACCATTCCTTGAACAGACATTGCAACATTCATTTTTTTGTCGCTTCCTTTATCATTGATTTTCTTGTTGGCAAGTACTCTATGGATAATTAAGGCCGTTAAACCTCCGACGATAATAAAATAGAGTATATATCTTTTCTTCATTGAGTGATGGAATTCAACATTAGAATGAAATAATTTTTGAGCAAAACAAATCTAACTTGAAAAGGCGAAAATACTCTAGAAGTTAAATTTTATTTAACAGAATTTCCCTAATCCTTCTGGATTAGACAATTGTTATCGTGGAAGGTTTAAAATAGTGTAAGAAAATTTAAAGGATAAATACAGCTTCATAAATGATACACATTGAGTTTCTTGTGAAGCATAAGTAAACTTGGGGTTGGGCAGTTCAGACAGCTTGTAAAAAGCATTAACTCCGGTTTGAAAATCACACAAAAAAAAACGCTCAAGCAAGCTTGGCGTTTTTTCTTATTGCGTGATTTATTCGTGACCTCGACAGGATTCAAACCTGTAACCTCTTGAGCCGTAATCAAGTGCGCTATTCAGTTGCGCCACGAGGCCTTTTTAATGGGATGCAAATATACTACATTAATTAAAAATCTACCAAACAATTTATTTCAAATTTCTAAATGTTTACTTTTGAAGTATGGTATCTAAAGAACTCTTGCAGCCTTTCAACTATCAAATTGATGAGTTTATGATTGATAACTTATCAAAATATGGTACTCCACACACATTCAATACGAATGACATTATTGTAGACATTGGGCAAGACCTAACCAGCATTCCTTTATTGATTGAAGGTAATATAAAAGTGCTACGAGAAGATGAGGATGGTAATGAGCTGCTACTATATGTATTGGAAAGCGGAGATACGTGCGCAATGTCACTTACGTGTTGTATGGCAAAATCAAAAAGCAAGATTAGAGCTGTTGCCGACAAAGATTCAATTATTGTGATGATTTCCACTCAAAAAATGCAAGAATGGTTTCACTCTAATGAAAGCTGGAGAAACTTCATCCTTCAAAGCTATCAAATTCGATTTAATGAAATGCTTGAAACTATCGATACGCTTGCTTTTCTTAAAATGGATGAACGACTTTATAAGTATTTGAAAGACCAAGCAAAACTTAACTCAAGCATCATTATCCCTAAAACGCATCAAGATATTGCCGAAGACTTGCATACCTCTAGAGTTGTGGTTTCAAGACTATTAAAACAACTGGAGAACGAACAGAAAATAAAGTTGAGCCGAAATAAAATAGAACTATTGGACTTTTAGTAACAATTGTGACACTTAACTAATTTCATCATCTTACTTTTGCATTAAATTATCAATTTTATGGAATTTATTTTAAACCCTTGGCCTTGGTATGTTTCGGGTCCATTGATTGCCATTATTATGTTTACTCTTATTTATTTTGGGAAAACATTTGGTATGTCGTCCAATCTTCGCACGTTTTGCACCATTGCTGGCGCTGGAAAAAAAACCGAGTTTTTCAATTTTGATTGGAAATCACAACGATGGAATTTAATGGTGGTTTTGGGAGCGGTTATCGGTGGATTCATTGCGCATTTTCTGTTATCCAATCCTTCTGATATCGATTTGAATCCGAAGACAGTTGAAGAACTTTCCCAGTTTGGTTTTGAAAATGCAGGTAAATCTTTGTTGCCTTCAGAAATCTATAGTTGGGATGCTGTTTTAAGTCTTAAAGGTCTTGCCATCTTAATCATTGGCGGATTTTTGGTAGGCTTCGGAACACGCTACGCTGGAGGTTGCACGTCAGGCCACGCCATTACAGGCTTGAGCAGTTTGCAACGACCATCCTTGATTGCCATTATTGGCTTTTTTCTTGGCGGATTGATTATGATACACCTTTTGTTTCCTTTAATTTTCTAAAAAATGAAATACTTTAAGTTTTTAATCGTAGGAATTGTTTTCGGAATTGTACTGGTAAAGTCGGAAGCTGTGTCTTGGTATAGGATTTATGAAATGTTCAAATTTGAATCCTTTCATATGTACGGAATTATTGGAACTGCCATAGGAACAGGTATTTTGCTATTATTGCTTTCGAAACAATTCAAAGTAAAAAATATAGAAGGTTCGATTATAAATGTTCCTTCAAAAGAAAAAGGACTGACACGTTACATTCTGGGCGGTACGCTATTTGGACTTGGCTGGGCATTGTCTGGCGCTTGTCCTGGACCAATGTATATCTTGGTGGGAACAGGTGTGTTTTCTATGCTCATAGTGATTTTGGCTGCCATTTTAGGAACCTATGTGTATGGCGTTCTGAAAGACAAACTACCTCATTAAATGGAAATTACTGAAATTTTAGGCTATTTAGGAGCTTTTATCACAGGTCTAGTTCTTGGACTTTCAGGAGGTGGTGGTTCCATCATAACTGTTCCTGTTATGGTATACTTGATTGGCATCAATCCTGTAACAGCAACTGCCTATTCGCTTTTTGTGGTTGGATGTACCTCAACCATCGGAGCATTCAAGAATTTTAGAAAACAATTGGTAGACGTTAAAACGGCTATTGTTTTTTCAATTCCTGCCTTCACAACGGTATACCTAACCCGTCGTTATTTAGTTCCAGCTATTCCTAACACGGTTTTCAGTATCAATGGTTTTGAAGTGACAAAGGACATTTTCATAATGTCTTTCTTCGCAATCATTATGATATTGGCTTCATTTTCAATGATTCGGTCGAAGAAGGATTTGACAGACATTAAAACACCTTCCACTATCAACATTCCATATCTTATGATGATAGGAATTGGAGTAGGTTTGCTGACAGGAATCATCGGTGCAGGTGGCGGTTTTTTGATTATTCCTGCTCTGGTTTTATTGGCAAAGCTCCCTATGAAGAAAGCCATTGGCACTTCCCTATTCATTATTGCTCTTAATTCGTTGATAGGCTTTACGGGCGATTTACGCCATAATAATATCCACTGGACATTTTTATTGATATTTACATTTATTTCAATTTTGGGAATCATTGTTGGCGTTTATGTCTCAAAATTTGTCAGTGGCAAAAAACTCAAACGCGGATTTGGATGGTTTACTCTCTTGGTCGCTATCTATATCATTTTTCGAGAATTGCTATAGAGAAATGTGATAAAAGTCACAAAGCAAAAAATCAATAATTTGTATCTTTGAATATCAAAAATTCACACCTATGAAAATAGAACAAATATATACAGGATGCCTTGCTCAAGGCGCATACTACATCGAATCTGAAGGTGAAGTTGCCATCATTGACCCTTTGAGGGAAATTCAGCCTTATATCGATAAAGCAAATTCAGAAAATGCCAAAATTAAATATGTGTTTGAAACGCATTTTCACGCCGATTTTGTTTCAGGACATATTGATTTAGCAAAAAAGACAGGAGCAACTATCGTTTACGGTCCAGGAGCTGAAACATCGTATGATATTCATTCGGCAACCGATGGTGAAGAATTCCAATTGGGAAAAATAACCATTAAAGCATTGCACACACCAGGTCATACTTTGGAATCCACAACTTATTTATTGATTGATGAAAATGGTAAAAATCACGCTATTTTTTCAGGAGATACGTTGTTTTTGGGTGATGTAGGAAGACCTGATTTGGCTATTAAATCTGATTTGACCAAAGAAGATTTGGCTGCAATGTTATATGATTCCCTTCGTAATAAAATTATGCCATTGGCTGATGATGTCATTGTGTATCCTGCACACGGAGCAGGTTCGGCCTGCGGGAAAAATTTGAGTAAAGAAACCGTCGGAACTATTGGCGACCAAAAGAAAACCAATTATGCTCTTCGAGAAGATATGACAAAAGAGGAATTTGTGAAAGAAGTTTTGGATGGAATGCCTCCTCCACCTCAATATTTTGCAAAGAATGCGATGATGAACAAAACGGGATACGATTCTTTTGAGCAGGTTTTGAAAACAGGAAATGTGCCTTTAAATCCAGAAGATTTTGAAGCTATGGCCAATCACGAAGAGGCTTTGGTTCTGGATGTTCGTTCGCAGGAAGATTTTGTGAAAGCACATATTCCAAATTCGATATTTATTGGGTTGAATGGTCAATTTGCGCCTTGGGTTGGAGCGCTGATTACTGATTTGAAACAACCTATAATTTTGGTGGTTCCTGAAGGAAAAAGCGAAGAAGCTGTGACACGGTTATCACGTGTAGGTTATGACAATACGCTCGGTTATTTGGAAGGGGGACTAGAAGCTTGGAAAGCGGCTGGAAAAGAGATTGGAACGTTAGAATCTATCTCTGCTGATGAATTCGCCAATCGAGCAAAGAAACAGGAATTAAATATTCTTGATGTGAGAAAAGATGGTGAATATACTTCTTCTCATCTTGAAGATGCGCAACATTTTGCTTTGGATTTCATCAACCAAAATATGAATCAGGTGGATAAAGACAAAACCTATTACGTGCATTGCGCTGGTGGTTACCGTTCGGTGATTGCAGCATCGATTTTAAAGGCGAGAGGATTTAATAACTTGGTGGACATTGCGGGCGGATTTGGTGCCATTAAGAAAACGGATTTGAAGACGACTGATTTTGTGTGTCCTTCGACATTGTAAATGATACTCTCCAAAAATCCTAGAAAGACCTGACAGGTTTTGAAAACCTGTCAGGTCTGATTATTTTACACTATTTCCGCACTCAAACCTGCTTCCAGAAGCATTGTGCAGCGAGGTTTTAAATCATCATATTCACCAGTTTTCACCGTACACTTTCCTTTATAATGCACTAAAATTGAACATTGTTCGGCTTGTTCTGGTGTATGGTCACAGGCGTAAATCAAGGTGTCGATAACGTGGTCAAAAGTATTCACATCATCATTATACAACACAATCTCATTAAGCTGTTGTTCCAAGGTATCGACAAGTAGGTCTTCTTGTAGTTTTTCTCTGGTACTCATTTTCAAAACTTTATACTAATTTACAAATTTTAGGGCAACCCAATTATTTTTTTCCAAACTTTCAACGAGTTTCAGGTTGTGTTTATTGCATTCGGCTTCAATAATCGGAATATCATCATTATAAAAACCGCTCAAAAAGAGCATCCCATTTTGATTCAATGATTTTACGTAAGTAGCCATATCATTCAACAGGATATTTCGGTTGATGTTCGCGATAATTATATCATAAGACCTTCCATCCAATAACGCGGCATCGCCTTCCAAAACGGTGATATGTTTGCAGTTATTTCTCTCAACATTCTCAAGACTGTTCACATAACACCAATTGTCATAATCAATGGCATCAATAGGTTTTGCGCCTTTCATTTCGGCCAAAATTGCCAAAACACCTGTACCACAACCCATATCCAAGACAGATTTGTTGGTAAAATCATTCTTCAAAATATGCTGAATCATCAGGTGCGTTGTTTCGTGATGACCTGTACCAAAACTCATTTTAGGTTCAATCACGATATCGTACTTTGTATCTGGTTTTGGATGAAATGGTGCCCTAACCGAACATACATCATCTACAATTATCGGATTGAAGTTTTTTTCCCATTCTTCATTCCAATTGGTTTGTTCGATTTCTTCAAACGTATAAGAAATTTGAAATTCTTCGGATTTAAGTATATCGATATCTTTCAAAATATCAGTGTTCCATTCATTTTTTTGAATGTACGCTGTTACGCCATCTTCAGTTTCAACAAAACTCTCAAATCCGGCATAGCCCAATTCAGCAATAAGAATTTCAACGGCTGGCTGCAACGGATTCACCTTAAATTGATAACCTATATATATTTCGACCATTAATTTTTTTTGCAAATTTACTAATCATTAATTTAGTTAGTACTTTTGGCGTCAAAATAAATCGGATGAAGAAAATTATTTTCAGTTGTTTGGGCATCTTCTTTTGCCTAATATCGAATGCCCAAGATAACAACGACATTAGACTTTCCGCTTTACCTTATTATAGCTACGGAAAAGGTCTTGGTATTACGTCTCCTGATAGTATTTTTCAATTGAACATTCGTTTTAGAATGCAAAACCGATTGACGTACCTCAACAATGAAGATGAAGACCCAGCTTATGAAGCACTGATTCGAAGATTACGTTTGCGTTTTGATGGCTACGTAGGTGACCCGAAAATCATTTATGTTATCCAATTATCGTTTTCTCCTGGAGATGTTGGTGCGATTGAAGATGGTGAAAACCTCAACATCATACGTGATGCGATTGTTTTTTATAGACCTAACGAACATTGGAACATTGGTTTTGGACAGACAAAATTGCCAGGAAACCGTCAACGTATCAACTCTTCCGGAGCTTTGCAGCTAACCGATAGAAGTATCAACAATGCGCGTTTTAATATTGACAGAGATTTTGGACTTCAGGTATATTACCTCAATGAACTGCAAAACAATTTTTCATACAATGTAAAAACAGCTGTCAGCACTGGCGAAGGTCGAAATTGGACCAGAGAGCCAGATAACGGATTGGCTTTTACAGGACGTTTGGAACTGTTCCCATTGGGCGCTTTTAAAAGCAATGGAACCCTTTTTGAAGGTGATTTGAAACGTGAGGACAAACCAAAAGTAATGTTTTCGGGCTCTTATCATTACAATGAAAAGGCGAGGCGAACGCAAGGAACACTTGGCAATGATTTGTTTGAACGCCGGGATTTAAAATCGCTGTTGCTTGATGCCGTTTTTAAATATGATGGTTGGGCATTTCAAACAGCTTATATGAACCGAATGACCGATAACCCGATTACCATAAATCCAGAAGACGCTGCGGAACAACGCTTTGCTTATGTTGGTGATGGTTATGATGCACAGTTGAGCTATCTTTTTGATAACAATTATGAAGTGATTGGTAGATTTTCGCACCAAAAACCGCACGAAGACATTGAAAGACTTACGCCACAAACCAATCAGTATTCTTTAGGACTTACCAAATATATTTGGGAACATTCCTTGAAACTTCAGGCAGAAGTCACTAAAACTGATTTAAACTATTTTGATAGCTCGAATCGCGAAAATTGGTACGTTAGATTTCAGGTTGAAATAGGAATTTAAGCCTCATCAAATAGCGTTTACTATCGCAAAAAAGTCATTTGCATTAAGTGATGCACCACCAATCAATCCGCCATCGACATCTGGTTTTGAGAAAATTTCCTTGGCATTGTTAGGTTTCACACTGCCACCATACAAAATGGAGACTTTATCAGAAACATCATTGCTATATTTATTGGAAAGGGTTTTCCTGATGAATGCGTGCATTTCCTGTGCTTGTTCGGGCGTGGCAGTTTCACCGGTACCAATTGCCCAAACCGGTTCATAGGCCAAAACGATGTTTTCATAAGCGTTTGCATCTAGATGGAATAAGGCATTTTTTATTTGGTTTTCAACCACATTTTCGTGATTGTCCGATTTTCTATCGTTCAATTCTTCACCAACACAAAAAATCACTCTCATTTCGTTTTTTAAAGCAGTATCCACTTTTTTTGCCAATAGTTCATCAGTTTCATTAAAATAGGCTCTTCTCTCACTGTGGCCCAAAATAACCGTTTGTACTCCTACACTTTTCAACATTTCAGCACTTACTTCGCCAGTATAAGCTCCATTTTCTGCAAAATGCATATTTTGTGCAATCACTTCAATTGGAAATTGGCGCAATGCTTGAAAAGCTGCCCAAAGATTGGTGAAAGTTGGTGCAATCATCACTTCGGCATCTGATGTTTTCTTTTGATTTTTCAATTCTGTAATCAACGTTTCGGTCATTGCCAAATCATTGTTCATTTTCCAATTTCCTGCTACTATCTGTGCTCTCATTATTTATTTTATTGAAGTTTAACTTTTGGATCTAACCAAACATATATGATATCTACAAAAATATTGATAATTATGAAGATTAAAGCTATGATTAAAACAGAACCCATAATCACTGGTAAATCTAGTGTATTCAATGCATTTACAATTTCCTTTCCGAGTCCATTCCAACCGAAAATATACTCAACAAACACAGCACCTGCCAACATTGAAGCAAACCATCCAGAAATAGCCGTAACCACTGGATTCAATGCATTTTTAAGCGCGTGTCTTCTTATGATTTGAAACTCACTCAAACCTTTTGCTCTTGCTGTTCGAATGTAATCTTGATTGAATACTTCCAACAATGAATTTCGCATCAATTGAATCACTACAGCCAATGGACGAATTCCTAAAACAATAGCCGGAAGTATCAAATTTTTCAATTGAATATGCATCTTTTCGCCGAAATCATCCAGTTCATACAAACTTCCTGTCATTTCAAGATTGGTATATTCGTGCAACACAAAACCAAAAAACCAAGCAAACAAAATGGCACTGAAAAAGGATGGTACGCTCATACCAATTGTACTGACCACCTGAATCAACTTATCTATCCAATGGTCTTTGAATAATGCTGAAACAATTCCTAGAACGATTCCTGTAAATATGGCAATCAATATGGCTGATACTGCCAACACAAATGTATTGGGAAGTGTTTCACCAATGACCTGCGAAACTTTTTTACCTTGTTTTGTAAAGGATTCACGCAAATACGGAAATTTTAAAACCGTTGTGGTGTTTCCGATAGTGAATAATTTCGCTGCTGAATATTTATCTTCGCTCAAAAAAGTATAATCTGAAGCATTTGTTGAGTGAAAAGAAAGTGGCGACAAATCATTCAAATAATAAAAATATTGTGTGCTAATAGGTTTATCGAAACCATATTTCTGCTTCACAATTTTTAACTGTGCACTGTCTTCATTCTGACCTAGCATCATCTGCGCTGGGTCGCCTGGTAAAACATTGAACAAAAAGAAAATAACTGTTACAACACCAAACAAAGTAAGTGCGGCATAAAATATTTTATTTAGGAGATATTTTATCAGTTATTTATCATTTAATTTGAAAATGGGACTCAAATCCTCAACGATTGGGTATTCTCCCAACCTAAAATTTTAGATCATCAATGTCGTTCCAATGTACCTTTTGCTTCACTGTACCTTTATTCAACACCACAACACCTGGATTGGCACGAACAATGGTCTTGAGCACTTTTTCATCACATAGATAAAAATCGAAATCAAGTTGATGAGCTGCTTTGAAATTTGCTTTTGCTTCGCTTCCTGAGGAGGTCAATCCGATCACTTTATAACCTTTCTTCATCGCTTGTTCGGACATTGCTTTCAATTTTTCTACACCTTCCCATTCGGCTTTGGACAAATCGTACATTACTACCATTACCAATTTTGGCTCTTCCAGAAAATAATCCGTTAAATTCTCATCATCAGACTCGATTGAAAAATCCTGAATAGGCGGAACGTAACCTTCATCAATAATTTTGGAGTCCACTTTTACCAGTTCGCCATCAACTTCCGGATAACCACTTGTGACTGTATAAGTTTCTTCTTTCCCATTGACATTGAATGTATAATAATATTCAATCAATGGTTTTGGAGCATCAGCAGGCGTACTCATTTGCTCTTGAATATTGTTGCCAATTTTGTACGCTCTAAAATCTACAGTCGGCAAATGCATCAAGACGTGATAGCCAAACCAAAGACTTAAAACAAAGCTTAAAAGCGCCACGAGTGTTACTCCAAATTTGCTAAAAATCGGTTTGATATGTTTGATTCCGAAGAAGATTATCAAAATCAGAACCAATAAGATGACGTCTTTCGTAAAGCTTTCCCAAGGTGTCAACTTTAAGGCATCACCAAAACAGCCACAATCTTTTACTTTATCAAAATATGCAGAATAAAATGTCAGGAAAGTGAAAAACACAATCATCGCAAGTAAGCTCCAAATAGTGAATTTTGGTTTATAACCTATCAATAGAAACACGCCCAAAACTACTTCGAACACGACTACAAAGATCGAAATGCCCAAAGCATAAGGCTCCAAAAATGGCAAATTCAGAACGTCAGTCCCAAAATATTCCTGAAGCTTGTATGAAAATCCGAGCGGATCATTCAACTTTATCCATCCCGAAATGATGAAAAGTACTCCGACTAATATTCTTGCGATGTTTACTATGTATTTCATTTTCTAATTTTCTGTTAAATGTATCATTGCAAAGACTGCATAATTAATCATATCCTGATAATTAGCGTCGATTCCTTCGCTTACCAACGTTTTGCCTTTATTATCTTCAATTTGCTTGACTCGCAAAACCTTCTGTAAAATCAAATCTGTCAACGAACTGACACGCATATCACGCCAAGCCTCGCCATAATCGTGGTTTTTGTCCATCATCAATTTTTTGGTCAAGGCAACCTTTTCATCATATAATTTGGTCGCTTCGTCAACTTTCAAATCTGGTTGCTCCACAACACCTCTTTCCAGTTGAATGAGCGCCATTATGGAATAATTGATAATTCCTATAAATTCACTGCTTTCGTCTTCATCCACTTTTCTTTCACTATTTTCTTGCAATCCACGTATACGTTGGGCTTTGATGAAAATTTGATCTGTTAAAGAAGGAAGCCTTAATATTCGCCAAGCGCTGCCATAATCAGACATTTTATTAATGAAAAGTGTTCTGCATATTTCTATGACAGCATCGTATTGTTTTGACGTATTCGACATTTAAAAATTTAATTTTGCGTAAATTTCGCCTAAAAAGTTTAAAGTTCAAAGTTCAGAGTTCAAAGTTTTCTATAGTAACAACACTAAAATTTTCAAGAATTTCTATGCATATAGTTTTTGAGAATTATTTATGTCAATCTAAATCTTGAACTCAAAATCCCGAATTAGGAATCAAACTTATGACAATCAACTGCAAAGGACAACTCATTGACCTATCCACACCCAAAGTGATGGGAATTCTCAATCTTACACCTGATTCATTTTATGATGGTGGAAAATATCAAGATGAATCCATCGCTCTCAACCAAGTGGAAAAAATGCTGTCAGAAGGCGCTACTTTTATCGACGTTGGCGCTTACAGTTCAAGGCCAAATGCCAAAGACGTTAGCGAAACAGAAGAATTGCAACGTATTATTCCAATTGTAGAATTGATTTTGAATGCATTTCCAGAGACATTGATTTCCGTGGACACTTTCCGAAGCGAGGTTGCCAAACGTTGTGTCGAGACAGGAGCTTGTATGGTCAATGATATTTCAGCCGGAAAGCTCGATGACATTATGTTGCAAACTATTGCCAATCTGCGTGTTCCCTACGTAATGATGCATATGAAAGGTAATCCTCAAACTATGCAAAGCCTTACCAATTATGGCAATTTGGTGAAAGATATCATTTATTATTTTTCAGAGCGAATTGCAGCTGCGAGAAGCTATGGAATTATAGACGTCATCATCGACCCAGGATTTGGCTTTGCAAAAAACATAACACAGAATTTTGAACTTTTAAGTAAATTAGAGCTTTTAAAAATTCTTGAAAAACCTATGTTGATTGGTCTTTCCAGAAAATCAATGATATACAAAACACTCGACTCATCAGCTGATGAAGCGCTGAATGGCACATCGGTTTTAAATACTGTGGCCTTGCAAAAAGGAGCATCTATTTTAAGGGTACACGATGTGAAGGAAGCCGTGGAATGTGTTAAGTTGATAGATCATTTACAATAAACCAATGAAATACATTTTTCCAGTTTTTATATTACTCTTCCTCTCCTGCGGCAAGGAGAAATCTGTTCAACTTCCGGAAATTGACCAAACCAGTATTCATGATGTTAGAGATGTATCTTCTGCCTATATTTTCTATAATGAAGCTGAAAAAGACAGTGTAGAATTAAATCGAAAAAACCTTATCATTTCTACCAACTGGCTTGTGAATGTGGACAAACGGCTGACATTAAGGCAAGCCATTCCATCCATAATAACGCTACAGGAAAAGAAGAGAAATGCAGAAATGCACAAAAACGAAAATACCAAAAACTACTATACTTGTAATGACACGTCCATTAAAAATCTTGGCTTTATAGATTTTACAGACATCACCTATCACGATGGTATTGATGAAAGTATTGTCGAAAGCCAAGGGTTTTATGAAACTTTACCTTCGGAAACAAATCACATCTTAAGTATTTTGTTTAAGTCAAATGATTCCATCAGTATCAATTCAGAGGCAATTGTCAAATCTGAATTTTCCAGCAGATTGAAATACATGGATTCTATACAGAATAAAATCATGGGAGTCATTTACTTAAAATTCAATCAAGATTTAACGTTTCAGGATTATATCGACTATAAATCCCTGCTTTCAAAAATAAAATTGAAACACGCCATCATATCCAATGATGAGTATATTTTCGATTAACTATATTTTGTTAAATTTACACAAAGCACACAACCTTGGATAAACTCAAATTTTGGGATTTTGGCATCATCGATTTTATCGACGTCTTTCTCGTTGCCATTCTTCTATATTATGTTTATAAGCTGGTCAAAGGCACAGTGGCTGTCAATATTTTCATCGGAATCATAGTTATTTATGTCATTTGGAAAGTGACCGATCTGCTCAATATGTTTATGCTACATAACATATTTGACGGATTTATGAAGGTTGGGATTATCGCGCTGATTGTGGTTTTTCAACCTGAAATCAGGAAATTTCTGTTGATGGTCGGTTCAACAAATTTAAGTGGACAAAGAAGATTTTTCAGTAAGATGAAATTCCTCAAAACCGAAAATAATACCGAAACAGATATTTCCGCAATTGTGGCAGCTTGTGAAAAAATGAGCTCGACCAATACAGGTGCGCTGATTGTATTGGAACGTAACAACAATCTAGATTTCTTGACAGGAACTGGAGATGAAATGAGTATCACAGTGACCCAACCTATTATCGAAAGCATCTTTTTTAAAAACAGTCCATTGCACGATGGTGCTATAATTATCGCCAACAACACTGTAAAGGCTACACGTGTCATTCTTCCTGTTAATAATGAAAGTACCATTCCTCAACGGTTCGGTTTGCGTCACAGAGCTGCCATAGGTATTACAGAAAAAACAGATGCTTTGGCTTTGGTAGTAAGTGAAGAAACTGGTCAAATTTCATACATCGTAAATGGTGAGTTCGTAATGTATAAAGACACTGACGAGTTATTGAAATTGATTTCGAAAGCTTTGACTTAAATGAATTGTAAAAACTGTAAAACCGACCTTTTAGAAGATAGTGATTATTGCTATTCCTGCGGTGGAAGAGTAATTCGAAATCGATTGACGATGGGTAATCTTTTTGCTCATTTCAGTGAAACATTTTTTAATTACGACAACAAGTTCTTTCAGACATTTATAAATCTTTTCAAGAAACCTGAAGATGTCATTGACAGTTATATAAATGGAACTCGAAAAAAATATGTTGATGTCATTAGTTATTTTGCATTAGCTGTTACAATCACTGGACTTTATGTTTTTGTCCAAAGAAAATTTTTTCCTGACATAATGGATTATTCAATGTATGCTGCAAACGGTCAAGAAGAAATGCAAAAAGAATGGGTTTCGATTCTTCAGGAATATAACTCAATTTTTATGATGCTTTATGTTCCGTTCTATGCTATTTTAGCTAGAATTACATTTCTCGGACTAAAGAAATATAATTATACAGAGTTATTGGTTGTGTTCATGTACATACAAGCGCAACTCTCCCTTACGTCATCTGTCTTAATGATTCCTATCATGTGGTTAAACTGGAATGTTGGGCTAATTAGCTTTGCCTTTGTCGGACTGATGATTTTATATTCCGCATTCTGCCTTAAAAGATTATATGACTTAAATCTTTCAAATATGATCTTGAGAACTCTCATTTTTTTGGCATTAATGCTTGTTTTTTGGTTTATTGTTGGAATAATAATGTTTGTAGTCTGGTATTTGAATGGAAATTTGGATACCATGATTGAAGCACAACGAGCAGCAAAACAAACTTAAACCGCTTCCTCTTTCATAAACTGCACTTCATATAGATTTCGGTAATAACCATCATTTTTCTTGAGCAATTCTTTGTGTGTGCCTTGCTCAACAATTTTTCCAGCATCCATCACAATGATATTATCTGCTTTTTTGATTGTGGCCAATCGATGTGCGATGACTATGGAAGTCCTTCCTTTCGTAATTTTATCAGTAGCATCTTGAATCAATTGCTCTGAATAAGAATCGACTGAAGATGTAGCTTCATCCAGAACCAAGATACTTGGATTGGTAACATAAGCCCTTAAGAACGATATAAGTTGGCGCTGACCTGATGAAAGCATTACGCCTCGCTCTTTCACATTGTAGTGATAACCATTTGGCAAACTCATGATAAAATCATGTATTCCAATATCTTTTGCGGCTTGATGCACTTCTTCTTCTGAAATGTCCTTATTATTCAAGGTGATATTGTTAAGAATTGTGTCTGCAAATAAAAACACGTCTTGTAAAACCACCGCAATTTGCGCCCTCAAAGACCTTAAAGTCATGTCCTTGATGTTGATGTCATCAATTAGAATACTTCCATTTTGAATATCATAAAATCGATTCAAAAGATTGATGATCGTAGATTTTCCTGCTCCAGTGGCACCAACAATGGCAACAGTTTGACCTGATTCCACTTTAAACGAAATACCTTTCAGAACTTCCTCATTTTCAATATAAGAAAAATGAACATCCTTAAATGAAATATCGCCTCTAAACTGTGGCGCTTCAATAGTTCCTGCATCATCGATATGAGAATCGGTATCCAGCACTTTGAAGACACGGTTTGCTGCTACCATTCCCATTTGAAGTGTATTGAATTTATTGGCAATTTGGTTCAAAGGTCTAAACAACATTGGTATCATCATGATAAAGGCTGTCAATTCACCAAGTGATGCCGTGTCATCCAAAACGGCATTCAAGCCACCATACCAAACCACAAGACCTAAAGTGATGGATGATAAAAATTCAGCAATTGGGAAGAAAATCGAATTGTACCAAACGGTTTTGAGCCAGCCTTTTTTATGACGTTCGTTGATTTTCTTAAAATTTTGATATTCGGTTTCTTCACGAGCAAACAATTGAAGTATTTTCATTCCTGTTACTCGCTCTTGCACAAATGAATTAAGGTTTGAAACTTCATTTCGAACATCTTCAAAAGCCATTTTCATATACTTCTGAAAAATATTGGTCGCATATAATATGACAGGCATTGTGATGAAAACAATCAGTGCCAAAGACCAATTCATATAAAGCATCATTCCAGAAATGGCAATCATTTTCAACAAATCACTAAAAATCATGAACAATCCATCGCCAAAAACATCAGCAATACGTTCCATATCTGTCACGGTTCTTGTCACCAAAACACCCACAGAAGAATTATCAAAATACTTCATTTTAAAAGACATGATGTGTTTGAACAATTTGACCCTAACGTCTTTTACAACTGATTGTCCCAACCAAGTGGCATAATAAATAAAGAGAAGATTGCAAACTACTTCCAGAACAAGTAGAACTACCATCAGAATAATGTAGTACAAAAAACCATCATATTCTTGCAATGCCATTTTGGTATCAATCGCTTCTTGCAGCACTTTAGGTCTCCAGACTCCAAAAGCCGCCAAACCTACAACAAACGCCAAGGTGCTATAAAAAACCAGTTTATAAGGTTTGATATATTGCAACAAGCGTTTGAACAGCTTTGCATCATATATGTCTTTGGTCTTTGTTGACATCAATTGATTTGTTTAATTTTTTCTGGATATACAATATTTGTTAGGTATAACCCATTTGCAGGAACCGAATAACCGGCTTCACTCCTACTTTTTGATTTTATAATGTTGTGCAACTGTTCCACTTCAATTTTTCCCAGCCCTATTTCTATCATGGTACCAACAATTGCCCTTACCATATTTCGCAAAAATCTATCAGCTGTAATTTTAAAAATCAATTGATTTTCATCAAGTTTCCAAAATGCCTCTTTGATAGTACAATGATACGTTTTTACATCTGTATTACTTTTGGAAAAGCATTGAAAATCGTTATAGTCAAATAAAATTTTGCATGCCGCATTCATTTTGTCAACGTCTAAAGAAAAATAAATGTGATATGCCAAATCGTATGTAAATACATTTTTCTTTGTTGCAATTTTATAATGATAGGTCCGGCTTGTAGCATTAAAGCGAGCGTGTGCCTTGTCATTTACCCTGAATATATTATGAATTGCAATATTCTTTGGCAGAAAACAATTCAATTTGAAAACGATTGACTCAACATCAAATGAATCTTCAATATCAAAATGAGCAAACATCTGTGAGGCATGTACGCCTGCATCAGTTCTACCTGCTCCCATGACACTAATTTTGGTTCGCAACAACTTTGACAATGCTTCCTCCAAGACCCGTTGCACAGAAATAGCGTTAGGCTGGTTTTGCCAGCCATGATACTCCTTTCCGTTATATGAAAACTCGATAAAATATCTCAATGCAAAGGTTTATTTTTGTAAGTGGCAAAGATAGTCAGTTATTTGCGATTGACGATTAACGATTCTTTATTAACAAATTTTTAATTGAGTGGCCTCATAAAATTTCAATTTTGAAAAAAATTCTTCTCCTTTCCGACACGCACAGTTATATAGATGATGATATCTTAAAATATGTCAAACAAGCCGATGAAGTATGGCATGCTGGAGATATAGGAGATTTGAAAGTGACTGATGCAATCAAAAGATTAAAACCTTTGAGGGCAGTTTATGGCAATATTGATGATGCCAAGGCCAGAGTTGAATTTCCTGAACACAATCGTTTTTTTTGTGAAGAGGTAGATGTGTTGATGACTCATATTGGAGGTTACCCTGGAAAATACAATATAAAGGTAAGGGAAATGCTTTATGAAAATCCTCCAAGATTGTTTATTTGTGGTCATTCACACATTTTAAAAGTGATGCCAGACAAAAATTTAAATCTATTACACATGAATCCTGGAGCTGTCGGTAAACACGGATTTCAACAAGTCAGAACTATGTTGCGATTTACTATTGACAGTAAAAAAATCGAAAACTTGGAGGTAATTGAATTCAAAAAATAAAAAAGCCCAAGATCTTCACCTTGGGCTTACGCACTAATAAAATTAAGTTAATAGGGTTTATCGTAATCTATCCACAGATTTTACAAGATCTTCATCCTTTTTTATGGCCTTGTTGGCCAAAACCAACAACACGATAGACAAAGCAGGAAGAACGATCCCAATACCTTTCTCCGAAACGTCAGCTTCTCCAGATAAGTTTAGGGATTGATACACAAATAATCCTAATAAAATAAAGTTCAATATGATATTAAGCCGATTCAATACGAATTGCGACTTTCTATTTTTATATCCAAAAATCGAAATCAAAGATAATGCTGCAGAACCTAAAAACAAAGCCAAATAATACATATTATCTTTTGCATAAACCATTGCATCTGCATTAGTTGTCCATAAATGGAACACAAAAATAAGCCCTCCAGAACTTATGGCAGCAAGTAACAAATACACTGTTTGTATGCGTTGTAACATCGTTTTTCAAAAATTTAACGACAAAATTAACAGTTTCTTTTTAAAAGTTATGTCAATTTTTAAAATAAAATTGTATTATTGCATAGACAATGTGTGCATCAGAACGTTACACAGCGTCTAATCTTCAAAAATTTTCTTGGTTTTACCCTTATCTTTCAGTTTATATTTGAAAAGTTCAGATTAGAGCCAATTTCAGTTTAAAATAACTATTCTATAAACATACATGTTTGAAATTTCGCAATTAAAAGAAACAAAGCTTTCCGATTTACAGGATATAGCTCAAAAATTGAATGTACCAAAATATCGTACGCTTAAAAAACTTGATTTGGTTTACAAAATATTGGATGTTCAGGCAGCAAATCCTGAAGCCGTAAAAAAAGAGGTTCTTAAAGAGGAAACACCTGCGAGAAGTTCTTCTGATACTTCTTCATCATCAAACCCTCGACAAAAAAAGAAAAGAGAACGCATCAAAAAACCAGTCACACACTCTAAAGAGCAACAAAAAATGGAGTTTAGTGATTCTAAAAACGACTCCAAAGACGAGAAAAAATCTACAGAAACTTCGTCTGATAAAAATGAGCAAAAAACTCAACACAAACAAAACGAAAAACAACAGAACAAGTCTAACCAACGCCAGAAAGACAATTCAAACAAACCTAACAATCAGCGTTCGAAAGAAAAAGATGGCAATGTGAACGACAATAGCGGCAATAATGGTAATAAGGATACCAGAAACCGTTACAGAGAACCAGATTTTGAGTTTGATGCAATCATACAAAGTGAAGGCGTATTAGATATTATGCAGGATGGTTATGGATTTTTACGTTCGTCCGACTATAACTATTTATCATCACCTGATGATATTTATGTATCACAATCCCAAATTAGATTATTTGGCCTTAAAACTGGAGACACAGTTCTCGGTCATGTAAGACCTCCTAAAGAAGGTGAAAAATATTTTCCATTGATTAAAGTGAGTAAAATCAATGGTCAAAGTCCAGACGTGGTAAGAGACAGAGTATCATTTGAACACTTGACACCATTATTTCCTCAAGAAAAATTCAATATTGCAGAAAAGCAAAGCACCATTTCCACTAGAATTATGGATTTGTTTTCTCCAATAGGAAAAGGACAACGTGGTATGATTGTATCGCAACCAAAAACTGGTAAAACCATGTTGTTGAAAGATGTTGCAAATGCTATTGCTGCCAATCATCCAGAAGTTTACCAAATGATTTTGTTGATCGATGAGCGTCCTGAAGAGGTAACTGATATGCAAAGAAACGTACGTGGTGAAGTTATTGCTTCAACTTTCGACAAAGAAGCACATGAACACGTAAAAATTGCAAATATAGTTTTAGAAAAGGCGAAAAGATTGGTTGAATGCGGACATGATGTTGTGATCCTATTAGATTCCATCACCCGTTTGGCAAGAGCTTACAATACAGTTCAGCCTGCATCAGGTAAAATTTTAAGTGGTGGTGTAGATGCAAACGCGCTTCACAAACCTAAACGTTTCTTCGGTGCTGCTAGAAATATTGAAAATGGTGGTTCATTGACCATTATTGCCACAGCGTTGACAGAAACAGGTTCAAAAATGGATGAAGTTATTTTTGAAGAATTCAAAGGTACTGGTAACATGGAGCTTCAGTTGGATAGAAAAATATCCAATCGTCGTATCTTCCCAGCCATTGACCTTACATCTTCAAGTACAAGAAGAGATGATTTACTTTTGGATGATGCCACTATTCAAAGAATGTGGGTAATGCGCAAGTATTTGGCAGATATGAATCCTGTTGAAGCCATGGAATTCATCAATGACAGAGTTAAAAAGACCAGGAACAACGAAGAGTTTTTATTATCAATGAATGGATAATTAAAAATAGATTCTGAAAAGACAAACCCCTTGAAAGAACATTTTCAAGGGGTTTATTTTTGAGTAAAGTCAAAAAAAAAGGTCTTTTCAATGAAAAGACCTTTCTCAATATTATTTCAATTCTTCTTACAAAGAAGCTACATGCTTTGTCAAACCAGACTTTAAGTTAGCAGCCTTATTGTTATGAATGATATTTTTCTTCGCCAATTTATCAATCATAGATACAACATCACCAAGCATTTTTTGTGCTTCTTTAGCGTCTGTTGTCTCACGTAATTTTTTGATAGCATTACGAGTAGTTTTATGCTTGTACCTGTTGGTCAAACGTTTTGCCTCGTTACTTCTAATTCTTTTTAATGCTGACTTATGATTTGCCATTATTTTATTACTTTCTTTTAATATGTAGCCCGTAGGGGAATCGAACCCCTCTTACCAGGATGAAAACCTGGCGTCCTAGCCGATAGACGAACGGGCCATTTGAGTTATTACATTTGAAGTTTGGGTTGTTTACCAGTGACTCCAGAAACATTTTAAATGAACGTGCAATTGTTTCAATGCGGATGCAAAAATACAACTATTTTTAAATGTTGCAATACCTAAACAATTTTTTTTTGATTTTTTTAATAAGCCTTCGCAAACAGTACTCTTCTACTCGAAGGTTCACCAGAAAACACACAGATTCCGCTCTCATTTTTAGCATCCAGAGGGACACATCTAATAGTTGCTTTAGTCAATTCTTTTATCTTTTGCTCCGTTTCAGAAGAGCCATCCCAATGTGCTGACACAAAACCCGTTTTGGTTTCCAATACTTTTTTAAATTCATCAAAATCATTGACTTCAGTGATATGAGAATCTCTAAAATCCTTCGCTTTCTTAAACAATGACTCTTGGATCTCACTCATTAAAAGAGTCACAGTTTTAACCAAATCTTCAACATTCACAGTCTCTTTAGTGAGAGTATCCCTTCTGGCAAGCTCCACAGTTTTGTTTTCTAAATCTTTAGGACCGATAGCTACTCGCACAGGAACACCTTGCAACTCATATTGTGCAAATTTTGCTCCAGGACGATGCGTAGTCCTATGGTCGAACTTACACGATATGCCTCTAGCCTTGAAATCTTCCATAAGATTTTTAGCTAAATTTGAAATTTCTTCCAATTGCTCATCGGTTTTATGTATGGGCACAATGACCACTTGTATTGGTGCCAAATTAGGAGGTAAAACTAGACCATGATCATCGCTGTGCGTCATAACCAACGCTCCCATCAATCTCGTAGAAACTCCCCAAGATGTAGCCCAAACATAATCTAATTTACCTTCATTATTGGTGAATTTCACATCAAAGGCCTTTGCGAAATTTTGCCCTAAAAAGTGAGATGTTCCCGCCTGAAGAGCCTTACCGTCTTGCATTAATGCTTCAATACAGTAGGTCTCAACTGCTCCTGCGAATCTTTCACTTTCTGTTTTGACACCTTTAATGACAGGAATTGCCATAAAATTTTCTGCAAATTCAGCATAGACATCATTCATTTGCTCTGCCTCTGTAATAGCTTCCGCTTTAGTGGCATGAGCCGTATGACCTTCTTGCCACAAAAACTCTGCAGTGCGCAAGAATAAACGTGTTCTCATTTCCCAGCGTACCACATTGGCCCACTGGTTTATCAATATTGGCAAATCTCTATAGCTCTGAATCCAATTTTTATAAGTACTCCAAATAATTGCTTCACTCGTTGGCCTTACTACTAATTCTTCTTCTAATTTTGCATCAGGGTCAACTCTTAATTTCCCCGAATTTTCTGGATCATTTTGTAATCTGTAATGAGTAACTACCGCACATTCTTTTGCAAAACCTTCTGCATTTTTCTCTTCAGCCTCAAACAAACTTTTTGGAACAAAAAGAGGAAAATATGCGTTTTGATGACCCGTTTCTTTAAACATTTTGTCAAGTTCCGCTTGCATTTTTTCCCAAATAGCGTATCCATACGGCTTAATTACCATACAACCTCTCACTGCTGAATTCTCTGCTAAATCAGCCTTTACAACTAACTCGTTGTACCATTTTGAATAATCTTCCGCACGAGATGTAAGATTTTTACTCATTGTCAGTATTTTGGCACAAAAGTTGTGCTTATGTTAAATAAAAAAATAGTTGCGCAAAACTAACTATTTTTGTAATGTTCAACAATAAAATTAAAGAGATATGCAATTTAAAACTTACCTAAAATCGAAATTGCCATTCTATCTTGCTTTGAGCTCGCTGTTTGTGTTGGCTTCTTGTGGATCGTACCAATACGTTGGTTATGATAATGATGGTATTTACAGTTCTTCAAATGAAACTGTTACTATAGATGAAACAGAGCCTTCAACCAGCGATAATACCTATTATAAAGGTTACTTTGCAGAAAAATCTCAAAAGTATGCAAACATTGCCCAAGACGACAATGTCATTTTTACAGATATTGATGATTATGAAGGAACTTACAACGAAGCCACTGGCGAGGTTGAGTATGAAGAAAGTTATGCTGGCTGGGGACAAGATTCTGACAATGTTACGATAAATGTTTACAACAACGACTGGGGCTGGAACAATTGGGGTTACGGCTATGGTTGGTATAGACCTTGGGGATGGAACAACTGGGGTTATTACGGATGGAATAACTGGGGCTGGAACAACTATTGGGGTTGGAATGCTGGTTTCGGATGGAACACACCTTTTTATGGATATGGATTCTATGGAGGTTTCTATCATCCATACTATTATGGCTATTACAATAATCCGTATTATGGTCATTACTACAATAGAGGCGTTGCTTATCATTCGGGACGTAGAGGCACAGTAGATTATTACGGCAGAAGTAGTAATTACCGAAATAACAATGCTCGCAGTACAACGAGACGAAACAATTCTACTGTGAGTAGTTCAAGTACAACACGATATAATCCAGCAAATAGCATTAGAAGATCAAATACCAGAGTAAATAATTCAAATGGTAGATCTACAACAAGGATGAATACCAATCGTTCTAATACTCGAGTAAATTCACCGTCCAGAAGCACACGTTCCATGACAAGAATGAATACACCAAGTCGTTCTACTAGCTCGCCTACTGTTCGAAGTTCAAGTCCTTCTAGATCATCAAGCGGTGGCGGCGGACGAAGTTCAGGTGGATCTTCACGAAGAGGAGGATAATCCATTATATCGACAAGAAGCTATTCCAAATTAAAAAAAATAATATGAAAAAGTTCAGTTTACTATTCATAGGTGTTCTATCTATGTCAAATATTATGGCTCAAGACATAAGTGATGCCGTAAGATATTCTCTAGATGAAGTTCAGGGTACAGCTAGATTTAGAGGTATGAGCGGTGCGTTTGGAGCACTTGGAGGAGATATGTCGGCAGTAAGTATCAATCCTGCTGGTTCGGCAGTATTCAACAGTAGCCATGCTTCCATTTCGCTTTCTAGCTTAAACATTAATAATGATGTTAGTTTTTTTAACGGCTTTAACTCTTCATCAGAATCGAAAATCGATTTAAATCAAACAGGTGCTGCATTTGTTTTCAACAATAACAATGAAAATTCAAATTGGAAAAAGTTTGTGTTGAGCGTAGCTTATGACAAAACAGCTAGTTATGAAGATAATTGGTTTGCCTCTGGAGTGAACACTAGGTCTATAGACAGTTATTTTTTAGGATATGCGCAAGGTTTGAGATTAGACGAAATTTCGGCTTTCCCAGGAGAGACTTACACAGAGGCATATTCAGAAATAGGTTCTGCCTTTGGTTATTCAAATCAACAAGCTTTTTTAGGATATGAATCTTATATACTAGAACCTTTAAACGATAGTGATGAAAACACAATGTATTCATCTAACATTGCTTCTGGAACCTTTAATCAGCGCTACAATTATGTTGCTACAGGTTATAATGGAAAATTTGGATTTAATGTCGCATCCCAATATAAAGATAATTTATATATAGGGTTAAATTTGAATTCACATTTTATTAATTATGAACGTTCAACTGTGTTTAATGAATCTAATGCCAATACGGGATCAATGGTTTCTAACGTCCGTTTTGATAATTATCTATCAACCATCGGTACTGGTTTCTCGTTTCAACTTGGAGCAATTGCCAAAATAACAAGTGAGTTGCGATTAGGATTAGCATATGATTCACCTATATGGTATACTATTTCCGAAGAAACAAGCCAATATTTGTCCACCATTAGAGATGGTGCTGACACTGTTGTAATCAATCCCAATATTGTAAATGTATTTCCTGATTACAAACTTCAAACTCCCGGTAAAATCACTGGAAGTTTAGCGTATGTATTTGGTGAACAAGGTTTGATTAGTTTCGATTATTCTAGAAAAGATTTTGGAAATATGAAGTTTAGGCCTACATCCGATATTTATTTTTCATCTCAAAACAATATTATTTCAGATAACCTTAAAGTTGCTTCAACTTACCGTGTCGGAGGTGAGTATCGTTATAAAGAATTTAGTTTTAGAGGAGGCTATCGTCTAGAAGAAAGTCCATACAAGAATGAAGATTTCTATGGAAATTTAAATGGTTTCTCGTTAGGATTAGGATATAATTTTGGAAATATAAAATTGGATTTAGCATATGATCAATCAGACCGAACTGTAAACAATCAGCTTTATAGTGTTGGATTAGTTGATGCCGCTACAATTGATACTAACAATTCCAACATTACTTTGACATTAGGGTTTAGTTTATAAAAGATCCTAATTTTAATTGAAAACTTTTAAAAACAATTTAATAGTTTAAAATAAAAAAGCTGAACCAAATTGGTTCAGCTTTTTTATTTCGATGGGACCTAGATCTTTTATCTTTTTAAAGTAAAATGAGCCCTGAACTGTTTCTGCTGTCCGTCCTCGGTGTACTCCACGGTGAACCAGTAGTCGCTCGATGGCATCGGGCTGCCGTTGTAGGTCCCGTCCCAGCCGGTCCCCGAAGGGCTGATCTGCTTGAGCAGCTTGCCGAACCTGTCAAATATATAAATTTTTGTGCCGGCCATGCCTGAAAAACCGACAATGTTCCATGTCTCGTTGCGACCGTCGCCGTTCGGGGTGAAAAAGTGCGGGTAGTCCAGCACCGTCACCGGGACCTCCGCCTGGCCGCAGCCGTTAACGTCCCTGGCCGTCACAATGTGCCCCCCAAAGGAAACGTCCTCGAAGGTGCCGCTGGACTGCCACGGGCCACCATCGAGACTGTACTCATATTCACCGTCCCCCACGGCCGTCGCTATTATAACGTGGATTTCCGAAAAAGCTTGTGTGGCCACCTCTGCCGTCACCGACGGTGGCGAACTGATCACCACCTCCGCACTGTCAGTGTTCTCGCAGCCCGTGACA
>NZ_JALNMI010000004.1:262752-503675 GCF_023156585.1 Subsaxibacter sp. CAU 1640 | reverse complement strand
CGAAAGAACAAGTGTCAATGTTGCCGGCGGCATCCGTTGAGGTATATGTCACCGTTGTGGTACCTAGAGCAAATGTATCGCCAGGACTGTGAGAACTTGTCAGTGTCTGTGAGCAGTTGTCCGAGGCCGTTGGAGCTGTCCAGCTGACTGCTGCGGAGCAGTTGCCCGCGTCGTTCGCCACGGTGATGTTTGCAGGGCAACCGGAAATGACCGGGTTTTCGTTGTCGCTGACGGTGATGTCAAAAGAACAGGTATCAAGGTTGCCGGCGGCATCCGTTGAGGTATATGTCACCGTTGTGGTACCTAGAGCAAATGTATCGCCAGGACTGTAAGAACTTGTCAGTGTCTGTGAGCAGTTGTCCGAGGCCGTTGGCGGTGTCCAGCTGACTGCTGCGGAGCAGTTGCCCGCGTCGTTCGCCACGGAGATGTTGGCGGGGCAGCCGGAAATGACCGGGTTTTCGTTGTCGCTGACGGTGATGTCAAAAGAACAGGTATCAATGTTTCCAGCGGCATCCGTTGAGGTATATGTCACTGTTGTAGTACCTAGAGCAAATGTATCGCCAGGGCTGTGCGAACTAGTGAGGGTCTGTGAGCAGTTGTCCGCAGCGGTTGGGGGAGTCCAGGTGACGGTCGCGGAACAGTTGCCTGCGTCGTTCGTCACGGAGATGTTGGCGGGGCAGCCAGAAATGACAGGATTGGTAGTGTCAGCAATAATGGAAAATGTTGCCTTATAATTATTAGCACTATTGTTAGCATAATGTGTTCCCGAACCCACGGAATAGGTAAAATCAGCCTGAGTGAAGACCTCCAGATAATAGGTTCCAGCAGAAAGACCATTTAAAACATTAATGCCTGCAGCGTTAGTTTCCCAAATTTGATTAATGCCTGGTGTGCAAATTGTTGAAGAACCATCATCTGTTGTATAAAAGATTTCGGAGGAGCTTGAAAATGACGGAGGTGTATCGGTTGTTAAATATATCCTGTATTGGAAATAACCATTAATTATATCATCCGAACCGCATTTGTAGATTTTATTTTGTGCTCCATTGAGAAGTAGAGATCCTGTACAGTCGAATGAACCCAAATTTGAGCCTTCAAAATCTGCATTTGCTGTGTTGGCTTGTAAATCGTAATAAACATTTCCATTCCCGTTAATGTTCAAAATAGCATAACTTTCATATATGCCGGATTGTGCTTGCAATTGTATCGCAAAGAGAAGAATAAAAGCCGATTGAATCAGTAGGTTATTGTAATTTTGCTTCATTGTCGTCAATTTTTATTCAAATTATTTCTATATAATTTGCTATTAACTATTAATGAGGGAATTATGAGGGGATAGACAAAACTACAATTGTGATTTCCAAATGAATAAATTAATCGCTTAAGTGCAATTAAATTCTTTAAATATTGAAATTCAATAATTTAATGCATAAAAAACCGATGAAATGCATATATGAAGAAATGGTCTTAAAAAATTAGAAATTTTAAGACTTAATTGAATTTTATGTATAAATGATAATTGACAATTAGCTCCAAAAGAGATAATTAGAGTACAAATAATAAACAATATTAAGTAACTTAAGCTAGAATGTCAATTATTGAGCATTCCAACGGTTACTACTGTCCTAAAACCAGAATGATCAGAAGCTGAATCTACACTCGTACCCATACGTGCTGATATTCTAAAACTTGCACAATAAGAGGCATTGCACAAAAACGAACCTCCTTTCATCACATATTCTTTTTGATAGGGATTATTAGGGGAATAGGGTATACTGGCACCGGATGGATTCATTATCGGCATGGAGGTGTTTAACTCCTTATAATAATTGACATTGAACCTATCGTTGGTAAGTTCCCAAACGTTGCCCATCATATCATAAATACCAATGGAGTTTGGGAGGTAGGATTTAACAGGAGCAATCAATTCAAAGCCATCTTTTGATTCATTTTTGATAGGGAAAACCCCTTGCCAAGTATTGGCGTTTTCATTCAGTAAGTCTGGATTGTTTCCCCATGTATAAATTGCGTCCGTAAAAATGCCTTGGGCAGCAGATTCCCATTGCGCTTCAGTAGGCAAAAGTCTATGGGCCCATTGACAGTATGCCACTGCATCTTCATGCGTAATATGCACTACAGGATAGTTGTCCTTATCAATGATGTCGCTACCAGGACCTTGAGGATGCTTCCAGTTGGCGCCTACTTTCCAAGTCCACCATTGAGAATAGTTTCCCATTGTGGCCACCTTCTTTACATTTTTATTGAATATCAAACTTCCTGGCTGCAAGACAGAGTCGTGTGGTTTTGGTGTTCCTTCCGGCAACTCTTTTTTCATTATTTCCCAATCAATAGGGCGCTCCGCCACGGTGACATAACCTGTGGCATCTATAAAAGATTTGAATTGCTTATTGGTAACTTCCGTGATATCCATAAAAAAGCCGTCAACTGTCACCTCGTGAGCAGGCATCTCTCTATGCATTGCGTATTCATCACCAGTTTTCGCTCCTTGAGTAAAAGTTTTCCCTGCTACCCATACCATACCTTCTGGGGTTGTAATGTCCGAAGGTTTTTCTATCAAAACGGTAGAGGTCTTCATACCAGCATGTTTTTCTGGGGCAGGCAACTTTTTGTCAGATTTACAGCTACTAGAAATAAGGAGAAGAGCTCCAATGGAAATTATAGGTATAAGATTCTTCATTAGAAAATGATAACTGTATAAATTGCAAAATCTGTGACTAATTTAGTCAAATGAATGAAGAAAGCATAAAAAAACGGTTTAGAGTGAACTAAACCGTTCGTTCTGAAACAGATTTCAATTTGTAGCGAGAACGAGATTTGAACTCGTGACCTCCGGGTTATGAATTTAGGACGGCAGATATCATTAACTAATTAATGCGTTTAAAATCAATTAATTATGTGCTTTTTAATTTTGTATGATATCAAATTATATCAATTAATGGCATAAAATGTTTTAGCTATGTTTTAGCAAAAAATTGTATCTTTATATATAATATATTTTTATGTCGTCAATATCTCCTTTTTTGGTCAAAAGGCCAAATGCCAATAATTTACATCCTATAAGCATCAGAATTATTAAGGATAGAAAACCGTCATATATTTATTTGGGACAAGCTATTAAAATGAATCAATGGGATTCAAAAAATTGTTGCGTTAAAAGTTCACATCCTGATTATTTAGAAATAAATCAGCTTATCATAATGAAGCTATCAAAAATAAATAAGAGACTCCTCAATGCTGAAATTGATGATGAACGCATGACATCCATAAGCATAAAGGAACAAGTCACTTCTGAAGATGATAATGAGTTCTTTACTGTTGCAAAGATTTTTCTTGCGCAAATCAAGGATAGAAAACAATTCCATCAACATGATATTCAAGAAAAGCGAATAGAAATATTTAAAAACTTTCTAAAAAGGGAATCTTTTTATGTCAATGAATTGAATGTTGAAATTTTAAGAAAGTTTGAAAGTTTTTTGAGAAATAAAAGAAAAATTGCAGATAGAACCATAGCAAATTATATGATTACTTTAAGGACAATATGTAATTTGGCAAAATCCAAATCCTTAAGCAATGTTCAATCGTATCCCTTTGGAAAAGGAAAATATCAAATAAAATTTCCTGAAACAAAAAAAATTGGTCTGAACATGGATGAAATAAAAATCCTTGAATCCATTGAAAATCTCACGGAAGCACAACAATACGCGTTGAATGTTTGGCTAATAAGTTTTTATTTCGCTGGTATTAGGGTAGGAGATTTGTTGATGTTGAAATGGAAAGATTTTTTAGATGGTAGACTGCATTATAGAATGGGAAAAAATAATAAGCTGGTATCTCTGAAAATCCCAGAAAAAGCTTTGGTTATTCTGGAAAATTTAGACAAGGATGAAAATTCTATGTTTGTATTTAAAGAACTTGAAGGAGTCAACATCAACGACAAGAGATTGTTAAAAACTCGAATAAAGACAGCAACTCGAAATTTTAATAGAAGACTTGAAATTATAGCAGCCAAAGCTGGAATTGATAAGAAAATAAGTATGCATATTGCACGCCATTCTTTTGGTAATATATCCGGAGATAAAATTCCGATTCAGTTGTTGCAGAAATTATATAGACATTCCTCCGTTACTACTACAATTCTTTACCAGTCCAATTTTATTCAGAAAGATACTGATGACGCTTTAGACAAGGTTACAAACTTTTGAACTTGGTTTGTAAAATCTTCATGATGGGAAAAATTATCAAATAGCAAATCATATCGGATTCTTCTTTAAAAAATCTTTAGATTCTCTGTATACATTTGTTACAATATAAGTCCTGTTAGGGAAGGAATGTTTTGTTTTTAAAGAATTACCGTCCTTCCCTTGTCAGGCACAATGAAGTTATTTATAACTATCTTTAAATTAAATAAATACACTATCCAAAGTTGGGACGATTAATAATTTTACTTTTCATATTACTTTTAGGCTTCAATCTTGTAGCACAAAATTCAGTAAGTCTTGATTATTTTATAAATCAAGCAAAAGTAAACGTCCCGACTTTAAAGGAAAATAATAATCTTTTAAAAGTCGGAGAACTTCAAAACAGCATCATTACAGCCCAAAACAATGCATTTTTGGTCAATGCAACTTCGGAAGTTTTGGTCGCACCTTATTTTAATAACAACGGAAAACCTATAGATATAACTACAACCCCTTCAAATTCTGCGTTTGGGTATGATGTGGGCATTACAAATGGTGGCTTGTATTCTGCACAAATTAATGTGACCAAAAACCTGTTCAATCAGGCCATTACCGATAATATATTGTTTCAAAATAAAATCCTGAATAATTCCATCTCGCTTTCTTCTGAAGAAATCTCACATAATCTTGTGAAGAATATTGCAGATGCCTATATAATGGCATACCAATTACAATTACAGGAGGGTTTTACAAAGCAAATTCTTAAAGACCTCGAAAATCGATTGCAGGTTGTTGAATTGTTGGTGAAGCGCGCTGTTTTAATGGAAAGCGATTATTTGTTGTTGCAATTGGATATTGACGGAAAGAAATTGGAATTACAACAAATACAAAACAACCTCAAGGTAGCCATCAATCAATTATATACTTTAAGCGGCATTCCAGCTGGAACTATTGCCCAATTGGAGCGGCCTCAAATTGTTGACACTCAAAATCCTTCGCAGTTTTTCTATGAGAAAAAATTTGAGAATGACAGTCTTCAAATCGTTGCCAATCAGCAGGTTTTTGAAAATCAATATAAACCGCAACTTTCAGCTTATGCCAATACAGGCTTGAATGCTGTGGAAATTCCCAACATTTATCACAAATTTGGAGCGAGTGCGGGACTGCGATTGACCATTCCGATTTATGATGGGAAACAGCGTAAGTACAATGCACAACAAAGTGTCTTGAAAGAAGAAAATTTAGAGTTTTATAGAGAAAATTCCAAAGTACAGATGGATAATAACCTCAAAAGCATTGCACAACAAATTGAGGCGTTGGAAACCTCAATGCAATTGCTGGACAAACAATTGAAAAAACAAGAAAATATTTTGGAAATCTATAAAGGGAAATTGGTTCAAGGCCAAGTTTCTATTGTGGATTACTTAAACGTCATTCAAAATTACAAACTCAATGCCTATACGCGACTTCAAATGCAGACCAACTATTGGTTATTGCAGAGCCAATATAACTTTATAAACTGGTAATAAAATATGAAAAACCAATACTTCAAATATATAATCACTTTATTGATTGTTATCAGTTTTTCCGCCTGTAAAAAAAAGACGGATACGGTTTCAGAAAAAAAAGCGCCAATCAGCGTTACCACAGTTGCTGTCCAACAAAATGATATGAAGGAATACCTTACTTTCAATGGTGTTACGCAGTATCAAAAAAAAGAAAATATACGCTCAAATGTTACTGGTTATATTTCTTGGATGAAATTTAAAATTGGCGATAACATTAGAAGTGGACAAACCTTTGCATCTGTCAGGACCAAAGAACAGGATGCCCTAAAAGAAGCAGTCAAAATAGACAGTTCACTGTCAAAGTTTGTGAGCCCAATTACCATTAGAAGTAATGCCACGGGCGTTTTTACGGTTCTAAATGTGACCGCGAATGATTATGTGGCTGAAGGTGATGTCTTGGCCACTGTGGTACAACCTAAATCGTTAGTGATACAGGTGAATGTGCCTTACGAATATGAAGATGCTATCCAAATAGGTACATCCTGTGAAATTATTTTGCAAAATGGCGAAGTGCTTAATACACAGGTTACTGGTACACTTCCCACCATTGACCCAGTGGCACAATCGCAGGTATTTTTGATTGCCCTGCCAGACGCCAACCTTCCTGAAAACTTGAATGTTCAGGTAAGAACTATTTACAAACAAGATACAAGCGCAATGACAATTCCCAAAACTGCCTTACAGACCAATGAATTGTTATCAGAATTTTGGGTAATGAAAGTGGTAAACGATTCCCTTGCCATAAAGCAAACCGTAATGCCATCACTTAAAAATGATTCTCTTGTTCAAGTGAAATCCGATGGCCTAAAAATTAATGACTTGGTCATTTCCGAAGGTGCATATCAAATGCAGGATTCAACCATTGTAAGCACGAAGAAACAATGAAAAGACTGCATTCCAATTATAAATTTCCGTTGCTTGCCATAGGTGTTCTCATACTTATTGGAGGTGTCCTTTCCTATCAGAATTTAAAGACAGGCTTATTTCCAGATATTACGTTCCCAAAAATCAAGGTCATTGCAGATGCAGGTCAGCAACCTGTGGACAAAATGATGACCACTGTAACCATTCCTTTGGAAAATATCATTCGCAGAACGGAAGGCTTGCAATATATCCGCAGCACAACTTCTCGTGGCAGTTGCGAGATTTCGGTTTTTCTGGATTGGAATATGGATATCAATACGGCAAAAGCCCAAATAGAATCCTTTATCAACCAATCACAGGGAAGTATTCTGCCCAATACCGTGTTTTCCGTAGAAAAGATGAATCCTTCCATTTTGCCTGTTATGGGCTATTCCTTGGAAGGCGAAGGTCTATCACAAGTAGATTTAAAGAAAATTGCAAAATATCAAGTCAAACCATTTTTGGCCGCAACCCCAGGGGTTTCAGATATTGCCGTAATCGGTGGAAAGGATAAGGAATTTCAGGTGATTTTAAAACCCGATATTATCAAATCCCTTGGGATTTCCATTTCAACCATTCAAAATGCTGTGGTCAATTCCAATTTATTGCAGTCCAACGGGTATATCACAGATTACAATAGAATGTATTTGACCCTTACCGATAATGCTGTGGATGACATTGACGATTTACAAAATCTGGTCATTATCAATAGCGCGAACCGATTGATTCGGTTGAAAGACGTGGCTGATATTCAAGTGAAGGAAGTAAAGGAATATGTAAAAATCCTTGCCAATGGAAAGAACGTCCCGATTATCGCGGTCGTAAAGCAACCCACTGCCAATCTTATCGACGTGAATAGGACGATAGAGCAAAAGGTTGCAGAACTCTCAAAGATGCTTCCCAAAGGTGTCGAATTAAAACCCTATTACAAACAAGCAGATTTTGTAAACACAAGTATCGCAAGTATTAAGGACGTGCTTTGGTTTGGCTTGGTATTGGCGCTTTTGGTGGTCATTTTATTTTTACGTTCATTCTCGGTAAGTATGGTCGTATTATTTACCATTCCTGTGTCCTTATCGTTAACGCTGATTGTTCTTGATGCCATTGGCTATACGTTTAATATTATGACCTTGGGTGCAGTTGCAGCGGCCATTGGTTTGATGATAGATGATGTGGTCATCATTATAGAGCAAATTCATAAGATAAGGGAAGAACACCCCGAACAACCAATGCCTTGGGTTGCCCACGAGGCCATAACACACTTATTGCCAGCAATGATAGGTTCATCGTTGAGCACCTTGGTCATTTTTATTCCTTTTGTAATGATGACAGGTGTTGCAGGCGCTTATTTTCAGGTAATGGCGTTCAGTATGATTATCGCATTGTCCGCTTCTTTCTTGGTCACTTGGTTGATAGTTCCCGTACTGTCAATCATTTTTACAAGAAATAAATCGGTAAAACGTAAACACGAACCAAAAACAAAATGGATTCACAGCGTACTTGGTAAACCCATTATCGGGATTGTTTTTTTATTGGTTTGTGTTGCTATTTTAATTGTGGTTCCTTCCAAATTACCTTCAGGATTTTTGCCTGAAATGGATGAAGGCGGCATCGTTCTGGACTATAACAGCCCATCAGGAACAACATTAGAAGAAACCGATAGGATGTTGCAAATCGTAAATGGTGTTTTGGATACGCAACCTGAAGTTGAAGCCTATTCAGCACGATTGGGAACACAGATGGGATTCTTTATTACCGAACCCAACCGAGGCGATTATTTGATAAAACTGAAAGACAAACGAAATAAATCTACAACCGAGGTTTCGGATGAAATACGAAAGCGCATTGAAGAAAAACTACCCCAATTGACCATTGATTTTGGACAAGTAATTGGAGATATGTTGGGTGATTTGATGAGTTCCGTTCAGCCTATAGAAATCAAGGTTTTTGGAAACGACATCAACAAATTAGAAGAATTGTCTAAAACAATTGCTGCAGAAGTTGCAACCGTACAGGGCACAGCGGACGTTAACGATGGAATTATTGTGGCAGGACCAAGTTTATCCATTATACCGAATGTGCCCGTACTGGCACAATTGGGAATGACCGTTGCGGATTTTCAATTGCAGTTACAAACGCAAATTGAAGGGACAGTAGTCAGTTCCATGATTGACAAAGAACAAATAGTCGATATACGTCTTATTTATCCTGATGCCCTCAAAACGTCTGTTTCAGATATTAGAAATACCGATATTTTATTGCCAAATGGTTCGAGCGTACCAATTAATAAAGTAGCAACTATTGAAATGGGCAAAGGCGTCGCTGAAATAAATAGAGAAAATCAGAAATCTATGGGTGTGATTACGGCACGACTCAACAATCGTGATTTAGGCTCAACCTTAAAAGATATTCAAAGCCATTTGGGTAAAAACCTGTCGTTACCAGCTGGTTATTCCATTGAATATGGAGGAGCGTATAAAGACCAACAGAAAGCTTTTAAAGAATTGATGATGATTTTAATTTCGGCGATACTGCTGGTATTTATCGTGATATTGTTCCTCTTCAGAAAGATTAAAATTGCCTTGGCAATAATTGTGATTGCTGTTTTGGGGGTTGCTGGAAGTTTGTTGAGTTTATACCTAACCGGAACGCCCTTGAATGTTGGAAGCTACACTGGAATCATTATGATTGTCGGTATTATTGGTGAAAACTCGATTTTCACGTACAGACAGTATCAGGAAAGTGATGCATCCCTCACGCACATTCAAAAAATTGAATATTCCATTGCGGCACGATTGCGACCAAAATTGATGACGGCATTTGCAGCCATAATGGCATTGACACCTTTAGCTTTGGGTATTGGAGCAGGAGCACAATTGCACCAACCGTTGGCAATTGCTGTCATTGGTGGATTGGTGTTTGCATTGCCATTATTGCTGATTGTTTTGCCGACAATATTGAAGATAATAAAAGCATGATTTTATTCTGAAATTTTGAGGAATTGTTCGGGGTATCCAATTTCTACATGTTCGGGTCTCCTTGGAAAACTTTTAATATATTCAAAATAAGAACGCTAAAAACAACCCAAATAAAACCAGCAATGAGGCCACCAACAATATCCGAAGGAAAATGTACGCCAAGATAAATTCGGCTGATACCTATACTCAAAATGAGCAGGACAAATAATGTAATAACACCAGCTTTTATAATTTTGTTTATTTTGAAGGTGTATAATAAGTAGATTAAAAATCCATAAAATGCCATTGCGGTCATTGTATGGCCGCTAGGATAGCTCAACGATTCAACCGTTACCAAATGCTTAATGTCGGGTCTTGCCCTGTGGGTAATTTGTTTCAGTATAATATTTGAAACCGAGGACAGCAACAATACTGTGGTTAGTTGGACGACGTTTTTCCAATTTTTGAAAATCAGGTAAAACATAATGGCGCATACAATCAATACGATGACATAGCCATACCAATCACCAAAGTTGGTAACGAATGTAAAATACCTGGTGAGGGCAGGTGTTCTGTACGAAATGATATAATCACTAATCCGAAGGTCAAGGTTGGAAAATAATTTGGTTTTCAGACTTTCTGTAAGTTCGGTAAAAAGTTTGATGCTGCCCAAAACAATGATGGATGCAACTCCTATGATAATGACATACGGCAACTTTTCGTTGTCTTTTCCCAATTTGTGGGATAAAAAGGTTTTACATTTATTAATAATAATTTTAAGTTCGTGTTGCATTTTTAATGGAAACTAACAGATATATTTGGAAAAGTTAACAAGGTATGTCTTAATTCTAAAGACAATTTAAACCCGTCTTGGTTTTGGCGTTTTCTGCTTTAATATTTCTTTAGAATCTATGACGACATTTACGGTATCAAAACCTAAAAAATGAAATTTTTAATAGCCGAGGACGAAATCGATTTACAACAATCCATCGTTACCTATTTACAGCGTGACGGCCACGTTTGTGAAGTGGCATCGGATTTTCTCGAAGCTTCCCATAAAATCCATATGTATGATTATGATGTCATCATTTTGGATATTAACCTAAATACTGGAAGCGGAATAGATATTTTAAGAATATTGCGTAAAGAGAAAAAACGGTCTGGTGTCATCATTATCTCGGCAAACAATTCACTCAATGATAAATTGGAAGGGCTTGACCTTGGAGCAGATGATTATATTACAAAACCCTTCCATCTTGCGGAACTCAATTCAAGGATAACGGCTGTTTTACGACGCGGTAAATTTGGTGGAGACGAGATGATTGAATTCAACGAAATTAGAATCGATACTAAATCCAGAACTGCTTACATCGATGGAAAGTCAATGTCCTTGACTAAAAAGGAATATGATTTGCTGGTATTTTTTATATCCAATAAAGGTCGTGTACTTTCCAAGGAAATCATCGCAGAACATCTTTGGGGCGACGATAGCGATTTGTTGGATAATTTTGATTTTATTTACGTGCACATCAATAATTTGAGAAAAAAATTGACAGCGGAAGGAGCAAAATATATCAAGACGGCTTATGGGAGTGGCTATAAATTCATAGAAGATTAGTAGGTGGAAAAGAAAACAAAACTCATACGAAAAACCTCTAAAACCTTTCTGTTGACCGGTTTGGTTTTGGCAATATTGAGCAGTATAGCTTTATACTTTTATACAAAGAATCTGTTGCAAAAGGAGGTAGAGGAAGAATTGTATTCAACTGAAGCACGAGTAGAGGCTTCTTTAAATTTAAATAAACAAGTGTTTTCATTGCCACCAGTCGCAGAGGTTAAGACGGTTGAGGATTTAAAGCCAACAGTCCTAAAGGACACTGTCATCTACGACCCCTCACAGGATGAAATGGAGCTTTTTCGTGAACTTTCTACTTATAAAAATATAAACAATGTGTATTACCACATAACCGTCAGGACTTTGGTGGTAGAATCGGAAGACATTTTGTTGGCCATCGTTTTCTCAAACATAGCCATCTTTGTGATTGCTTTTATCTTTCTCTTCTATTTCAATACTGCAAGAAACCTACAGCTATGGAAGCCATTTTTTGACAATCTGGAGCAGATGAAAACGTTTTCCCTTGCATCAGAGGAACCCATTGATTTGGCAGATAGCGATATATTGGAATTCTCGGAGCTCAAAACCCAAATCTTACTTTTGACGAACAAAGTAAGGACAGATTACCAAAACTTGAAACAGTTTACGGAAAATGTGTCGCACGAAATTCAAACACCGCTTGCAATTATCCAAGCAAAAATTGACAATATCATTAATGAACACGCCATAAATGATAAACAGTTCGAACAGATTACTTCTATCCAACAAGATATTCAGCGACTTAAACAACTTAATAAAAGGATAACCACACTAACTAAAATCGATAATAATCAATTTGTCAATGTTGAAGAAGTCAATATCACTAACCTTATCAATGAAAAGATTGAAGGTTTCAAGGAGTTGGAAATTAGGCATATTTTGCATACTTCCAATGCCCAATTAGTGACAATGATGGACCCGTTTCTTACTGACATACTGATTAACAATCTCATTTCCAATGCCATCAAATACACGAAGAACAACGAGAACATTGAGATTGTAACCACATCAAACGTTCTTACTGTTACAAATAGCGGTGAGCATCCGCTCGACAACCCAGAAAAAATCTTCCTTCGCTTATATCGGGAAGGCAATAATGCACAATCATCAGGACTTGGTCTTGCCATTGTCAAAAAAATCTGTGAGTTTTATGGATTTACGCCAACCTACCGTTTTCAACCTTCCATAATCAATGGACAGGGTGCGCACATATTTCAGATAGATTTTAACAAATAACTTCTTTGCATTTTAACTCAATTTGGAGTTTTACTTTAATTTCCCTTTAGATTTCAACCCTACTTTTGTATTTTAAAAATTGAAACCTAATGATAAAGCAAACGCTTACAATACTTTTACTATTAACTTCAATCCTGGTAAATGCACAAGAAACAATTACCATTACGGGTCAAATCATAGACCAAGAAACTCAAGAAGCCATACCATTTGTGAGTGTATCTGTAAATGATGAAGCCACAAATGCCATAGTTACTGGAACAATAAGCGATGATAACGGTCGATTTGAAATCAAGGATTTAAAAACAGGAAAGTATATCGTTAATATTACCTATTTAGGTTATGAAACCGTACAGCGGAAAATTGCTTCTGGCGGACTCAATCCCATTTTCGATTTAGGAAAAATAGAACTAAAACCTTCTGCCGCAGCATTAGATGAAGTTACCATTGAAGCAAAACGGGCAACCGTGAATTCGGCACTTGATAAAAAATCCTTTAGTCTCGCTGATAATGTGGCGCAATCTGGCGGTTCTGTGGTGGATGCTATGAAAACAATGCCAGGTGTTGCTTTTGACCAGGAAGGAAAAGTAGTGTTGCGTGGCAGTGATAAAGTCGTGGTTTTGATAGATGGCAAACAATCGAGCCTTACAGGTTTTGGCAATCAAAAAGGTTTAAGCAATATTCCTGCCTCTAATATTGAACGTATTGAAATCATCAACAATCCATCTGCAAAATACGATGCCAACGGTTTTGCTGGTATTGTAAATATCGTTTATAAAAAGGAAAAACAAACAGGCTTAAATGGAGACGTGGGACTTTCTTTTGGATTGGGAGCATTATCTAAACGAAAAGAAGATACACCAACAGATTATGGCAGTTTTTCTGTAAATCCCAAATTGATTCCAAGCTTGAATCTCAATTACAGAACGGATAATTTGAATTATTTTTTGCAATCGGAATTCATCATTCAAGAAGCGTTGCCAAATAATGAATTTACCACGAGAAATTACGATGATGGTCGTAATATCATTTCGCAAGTTCCGGAAAACAGAAGACAGTTTCGTTCCATAATTACAGGGGGAGTAGATTGGGAATTGAGCGATAACGATGCCATCACACTTTCTGGAATGTTTGACAGAGAAAAACATATTGATACCTCGCAAGTTGCTTTTATCAATTTAGATAATAACGTTCGTAACCGTCTATACACTTGGAAAGAAGAAGAAATTACCAGTTTTATAAATGTGGCTGCAAATTACAAACATAGTTTTCCGCAAGCGGGACATTCTTTGTCTGCAAACGTTCAATATACACGAGGGTTGGAAGATGAAAGCTATTTTTTAAATGATAGTTCTGCGGTTCGCATTGGTAGGGATATGACCAATATTAGAGCTATTGAACATACTACAAGCTTGTCAACAGATTATGCACGTGCATTGAGCAGTGGTAAAATTGAAGCTGGAGCAAAAGTGAGATTCAGGAATTTGCCTGTGGACTATACGATTAATCGAGGAAACGAATCTATAATTTATCCTAATTTGGGCGATTTTTCAACATGGAAAGAAAACCTATACGCGTTCTACGGAAACTATCTGTTGGAAAAAGAACGTTTTGATGTAGAAGCAGGTTTACGTGCAGAACAAACAGATGTGTCTTATGTACTGGACCCGCAAAATGCCTACTATCCAAGTAATGATAAATATGATTATTTTGAATTGTTTCCAAGTGTACGGTTTTCCTATAAATTGAATGATAAAAATAAACTATCTGTATTTTATAATCGAAGAATAGATAGACCTGGCGAACCTGAATTGCGTATTTTTCCAAAGTATGATGACCCAGAATTATTAAAGGTAGGAAACCCGTATTTACGTCCGCAAACTACAAATAGTTTTGAATTGGCGCATCGCTACAATTGGAGTTCTGGTTCGTTGTTTTCAGCAGTATATCATCGTGAAATTAACGATGCCTATTTGCGCATATTTAGTGTCGACAATAGCAATCCACAATATGATATTGTAAATAGAATATACTCTAATGTAGACAGTAGTACCAATTCAGGAATAGAAATTTTGTTTAGTCAGGATATTAGCAGCTTTTGGAAGCTAACTGCAAGTGCAAACCTATATATCAACCATATTGATGCTTATCAAGGCACATTATTGTTCCCAACAGAACGTACATTTAATATTGAAACTTCAAATGATGAGGCTGGAGACTTTAAAATTTCAAACAGCTTCAATTTGCCCAAGGAATTAGAGTTGCAGCTGACAGGTTTGTGGTATAGTCCTCGAAATATTCCACAAGGCGAAGAGCTCGCACGTTCTTCAATAGATTTAGGGCTGAAAAAATCTATTTGGGATAAGAAAGGAGAAATTACATTGTCTGCAAGTGATTTATTCAACAACTTCGGGTTAAGACAACGCATAAAAGGAGAGGGTTTTACAGCACTTTACGAGAACTATTACGAAACCCAAATTATAAGATTGGGAATGAAATATAAGTTTTAAGTCTTAAGATTCTCTTAAACTAATCTTTAGATTTCAGCACTATTTTTATGTCATAATCCATAAAACCATAGACAATGAAAAAAATTACACTATTAACATTGACAGGCATACTGTTAAGTTTTATTGCCTGTGACAAAGACAATTCTGCACCTCAAAAAGTGAAAGATGCATTTGCTCAAAAATTCCCAAATGCAACAAATGTGGAATGGGAGAAGGAATCTGATGCCGAATGGGAAGCAGAATTTAAGCTTAACGGAAAAGAACACTCTTCAAACTTTATGGACGATGGCACTTGGGTGGAAACCGAATATGAAGTATCTGAAGCTGATGTTCCACAGGTGGTTCTCGAAGCACTTAAATCAAATTTTGAGGGTTACGACATTGAAGAAATGGAATATTCTGAAACTGCCGATGGAAAAGTCTATGAATTTGGTATTGAAAAAGGCGGCATTGAAATGGAAGTTGCGATAGATGCCTATGGCAACATTGTAAAAAAGGAGCAAAAGAAAGATGAAGATGATGAAGATAGTGAAGTTGACAATGATTAATAGCAAATTGATTCCCTTATAATTCACTATTTAATTTGGGCGTATCTTGTATGGGATACGCCCTTTTTTATTATAATGTTAAATGAAACATTCTTTAGATTTCCTTAAAATAATCTTTAGAATTTGGTACTACTTTTATACTATTAATAATTCAAAAACTATAAAAATGAAGACATTAAAAATAATTTTAGGAGCATTTTTAGCTTGCACGATGTTTGCTTTTGAGTCAGGAGACCAAGTACCACAAAAGGTTAAGGATGCGTTTACGAAGAAATTCCCTACAGCAAAAAAAGTGAAATGGGACAAGGAAAATGCTACCGAATGGGAGGCAGAGTTTAAAATGAACAATACAGAATATTCGGCTAACTTTCTCGAAGACGGCACTTGGAAAGAAACAGAGCATGAAATTGACGAGAAAGAAATTCCACAGAATGTTAAGTCGGCCTTAATGGGTGCATATGCCGGATATAAAATCAAGGAATCCGAGATATCGGAAACCAAAAACGGAATGCTCTATGAATTTGAGATTAAAAAAGGAGAATCCGACATGGAAGTTGCCATAGATGCAAAGGGTAACATTATAAAAAAGGAAGTCATGAAAGAAAATGACGAAGAAGATAATGATTAGTTAAGTTTCATAGTTGATTGATTGAGTGCTAAAAGCCCACATCTATTTGGATGTGGGCTTTTTCTATTCGCTAATTATTGATATTGGATTTGATTTATACAGGCAAGTTCTGGCTTTAAATTTTCTTTAGATTTCCTACATACATTTGAATTGTAATAAATAATCCACGCTTATAGATTTATAGAAATACTTCATTTTAATATTATTCTAGACAAACTAAATCTATGAGCAAACATCTGTTTTTTTTACCAATTACTGTAATATTTCTATTCTTAAATTTCCAATTAGCATTTGCTCAAAAATCAGGTATTGAGACTGCTGGTGATATAGGTTTGATTGCCGTTCCCGCTGCTGCATTAACTGTAACCCTTATTAATGGAGACCGACAAGGAACTTGGCAGTTCACAAAAGGGTTTTTGCTCAATCAGGGAGTTACCTATGGGTTAAAGGTGGCACTTAACAAACCACGGCCATTTGGAAATGGAGATAATGCATTTCCTTCTGGTCACACATCTACTACATTTCAAGGCGCTTCATTTATCCACAAACGCTACGGATTTAAATATAGCATTCCTGCGTATGCGGTTGCTGGGTTCACCGCTTTTAGCCGAATAGACGCACAAAAGCATGATGGTTGGGATATTTTGGCAGGTGCCGTTGTTGGCATTGGTAGCACATTGCTCTTCACAACGGAATATCAGCAAGAGCATATGGAACTCACCTTTAACAATAGCGAAGGTGACTATTTACTTGGTTTTAAATATAAATTTTAACAAATCCTAGTATCAATGAAAATTGTCATTTGTCTTTTTATATCCATCATTCCACTCATTGGTTTCTCTCAAGAAATCGATACACCTTCAGAAATAAGAAGGGAAACAGCATATGAAACATTTGGGGATTATGCCCAACATGCACCAGCCCTGACTTCACTAATTGTGATTCTTGCCAAAAAAGATAGACAAGGATTTTGGCAATTCGCTAAATCTTATGGTACAACTTTAGGGTTGACATACGCCTTAAAATATGCAATTAACAAACCCAGACCCGATGGTGCAACGGACGGTCACGCATTTCCCTCTGGACATACAGCGGTAGCTTTCTCTGGCGCGTCCTTTTTACAAAGAAGATACGGTTGGGAATATGGGATACCGGCCTATGTGGTTGCCGGATTGGTTGCCTACACTAGAGTTGAAGGTATCCATGATAGACATGATGGTTGGGATATTCTCGGTGGTGTGGTTGTAGGAGTTGGAAGCACCTATTTATTTACCACACCTTATCAAAAAGAACATTATGAATTGACCTTCAAGAGCGGTGGAGGCGATTATCTAATTGGCCTTAAATACAAATTCTAAAATGAAAACAATTGAAATTGAACACGAACAGATTATGAATGCCTTGAATATGAAGGATATCGAGAATTACTGTCTCGAAATTTTAAGAAAAAGTAGATGCAGAGCATTGCCATTTCACGGCATAAAACATACTGTAGAAGTTTTCGAAAATGTGTTATTGATAGGTGGTTATGAAAACATAAATGATGAGGAACAGGAAATCTTAAATATCGCAGCATTGTTCCATGATACAGGAATGTCTGAAACATATATAGGTCATGAAGATGTTAGTGCAAATAATGCCAAAACATATTTAAATGAACACAGCTATCCCAAGGAAAAAATAAAACGAGTCTTAAAGTGTGTTAAAGCCACAAAAATGCCTCAAAACCCAAAAACGCTTCTCGAATGTGTCATGTGTGATGCTGACTTATCACATTTGGCAAGTACGAATTACCTGTTCAAAAACGAACTGTTGAGAACCGAATGGGCAAATTATATGGATTTGGTATTCACTGATGAAGAATGGTATCAATTGAACTTGGAATTTCTTATCAACCATACCTATCATACAAATTTTGGTAAAACCGTTCTCAAAGAAGGGAAACAGAGAAATATTGAGCTGTTGGAACAACTAAAAAAAGATGCGATTAATTAATGCCTTATGGAATATCTTCTCATACAATTGCGAATATTAAAAATTAATGTCATTGCATTAGGTTGGAAAAAAGAATTTTTATCAAAGAACTTTGAGGGACTCAACAAAGTTGTCGTAGATAATTTTAACAAGTTGAAAATCAATGCTTTTATTTTCCCTGTGACACTATTGTTATGTATTGTCTGGTTACTCTATTTCAATGATGGCATGTCTGTTGAAGGCTATGTCAATGTTCAAAAGGATTCTTTTTTTTATATAAATTCCATATTATCAAAATTTCCTAATTTCCAGTTCAACTTAACACAATTGGGAGACGTTCTTATATTTTTGCCTTTCCTTACTTTATTGTTAGTCTACGCACCTAAATTATGGCAGTCCATGCTAATTGGTCTTCTAGTCTCAACCATATTTACTAATGTGTTAAAGAGTTTTTTTGCCTTACCGAGGCCAGCAGCTATGTTTGACCGAGATGTTTTTGTAATTACAGGAAAAGCAATTGTTTCACATAATAGTTTTCCTTCAGGTCATTCAATAGCCACTTTCACAATATTAACTTCGATATTATTTGCTTTTATGCCTTCCAAAATAAAATTCAAAATACCATGGTTCATTTTAATTTTTATGATAGGTTCTGTCATTGCGTTTTCCAGAGTGGCCGTTGGTGCGCATTATCCTTTGGATGTCATAATTGGGAGTATTATAGGCTATATTTCAGCACTTTTGGGTATTATTATCAATCGGCGATTTAGTTTACTCGATTGGTTAACAGACAAAAAATATTACTTTATATCCATCATTTTATTCTCAATCTGGGCCATTTTAATAATTAATAGGATACTTACCTTAAATTTGGTAGTATTTTATTTTGCCCTGGCTAGCTTACTCGCATCACTATATATAATAACCACTATCTATGTTAAAAAAGCCTATTAAACTGACGTATTTTGTTTTAATAGCCAGTTTCCTTAATTTTTTATTATTTCATTTTCCCTTTTTTAGATTCGTTTTCGACAATGTAGATTACAAAAGCTTTAACGGTATTCTTCTAATTGTCAGTTTAGTAGTCATCATGTTGGTTGCAAATGCTTTTGTACTGTATCTCATATTCTTTTTGTCACGATTTGTGGGGAAGATTTTGTTGGTTTTCTTTTTCATCGGTAACTCAATAGCCATCTATTTTATACATACCTATAATGTTCTTATTGATATCACGATGATTGGGAATGTTTTAAATACCGATTATGAGGAAGCCAGCAGTTTTTTTTCGCTTGGATTGGTTATGTATTTGATATTATTGGGTGTCATCCCTGTTTTTTTTATAATTCAGGTCAACATAATCAAGGAAAAATTTAAACCGTTTCTGGTTAAGTGGTCATTGACATTACTTTTTATCATTGTGATGGTTTTTGTCAATGGTGGCAATTGGCGATGGATTGATAAAAATTCAACCAAATTGGGTGCCTTGGCAATGCCTTGGTCATATATGGTCAATACGTCGAGATATTATATCTATAAGAGTAAAGAAAACAAAAAGGAAATCCTTTTGCCCGATGCGACCATAAAGGACACAGAAAAATCTGTCGTAGTCTTGGTCATCGGTGAATCTGCAAGAAGCGAAAATTTTTCATTGTATGGTTATGACAAGCCCACCAATCCATTGTTGTCGAAAATAGAAAATCTTCACACCTTTAATGCAACTTCCTGCGCAACCTACACAACGGCAGGCGTCAAATGTGTTTTGGATTATAAGGACACCACCGATTTATACGAGATTTTGCCTAATTATCTATACAGAAATAATGTTGAAGTGATATGGAAAACGACCAATTGGGGAGAACCGCCAGTACATATCAAAAACTTTTTCAATAAAAAAGATTTGAGAAATGAATGTGAAGGAGACCTGTGCAATTATGATGAAATTCTTATAAAAGGATTAAAAGAGCAAATCACAGCCAGTCCAAAAGATAAGATATTGATTATTTTACACACAAGCACAAGCCACGGACCCTCGTATAACACAAAATATCCACCTAATTTTGAAACCTTCACACCTGTTTGTAGGAGTGTGGAATTAGGGGATTGCTCTAAAGAAGAACTTATCAATGCGTACGACAATACCATCGTTTATACAGATTATCTTCTTGCCAGCTTAATAGACGATTTAATGCAGTTAAAGGATTACAATAGTACGATGATGTTTGTGTCCGACCATGGCGAATCGTTAGGAGAAAATAATCTATATATGCACGGCATACCTGCCGCATTTGCGCCAAAAGAACAGTTGGAGATTCCTTTTATCGTGTGGCTATCTGATGATTCCAAAAAGTTAAAACCAAATAAAACCTTGTCACAGAATCATGTGTTTCACAGTGTTTTATATTTTTTGGCAATAGATAGTACTATTTATGATGAGAAGATGAATATATATAAGTGAAAGATTGTTCTTCAATCGCTATTAACATGATTTATTTTCACACAAAAGCTCATTAATCATAAATTAAGAGTAATTAGAAATAATGCGATTTGAAGCCAATGTAATAAATAAAAGATTAACAAATTGTCATTTAGTTTTTGGGTGAAATCAATACTTATTTAAATTATTCTTCTTAAAATGATTTTGATTTCAGAACTTACAGCCACAACAATCTGCTTCAAACTTTTCAAAACCTGTTCAAACAACTTATTCATAGCTTTTTATTTTATATAATTCATTCAATAGCAATAATGCAAAGCCTTTCAGATTTTTATCCACTGAAAAATAACTTGCCTCATCCATATTCGATAAAAACCCAAATTCCAACAGCACCGAAGGAAAATAATCAACCGTTTCCCGCAACACCTGAAAATTGGCAAACTTAACACCGCGGCTTTCCAAACCAATATTATGAACCAATGCCTTTTCAATTTCATGTCCCATTAAAATGGAATGCTTAAAATATTTTCCAATAGAATTTGAAACAAAGACTTCAATCCCTCTCGCTTTCGGATTATCTGAATGATTGCAATGCAGGGAAAAAAATATATCTGTATGAAGCGCTTTTGATAATTTGGTTCTGTCACTCAAAGAAATTAGGGTGTCTTTATATCTTGTCAAATAAATGTCAAGATTATTATATGGTTTTAGTTCATTCAGTCGAATGATTTCCAAAGCAATATTCAAGACGACATCTTTCTCTTTAATTCCATTGATGCCGACTGCACCAGAATCAATTCCGCCGTGGCCAGGGTCAATGACAATTATCTTCTTTCCAGCCTTTTCAGTCTGTCCGAAAAGGTTGGATGCAAGTGCCAAAAATACCAGCAAAACAACGTTTCTATAAAATGTATTCCAATCCTTCATTGTTTCTGTTCTATTGAACAAAATTCAAAGAATCCATCCAATCCATAATAATTATCCAAAGTTTAACACCAACTCTTGTTAAAGTTTGATGATTTTCTTTCTTCCGCTTCATTACTTAATAGATTTCGCAAAAGTTCATTCATAAACCGCCTTCAATCAGGCATCTAAAAACGAACAATTATGAGAAAATCAATAATCCTATTGATGGCATTGTTGCTAATTTCAGTGCCCACTTTTGCACAGATTGGTGGTATTGAAGATTCGGTCAATGACGTTTCCGATACCATTAGAACCATCTTTCCAATTATTCTTGGTGTCATCTTCCTTATTGGGTTTTTGTTCAATGCAGGGCACTTTTTTGGTGAAAACGCTGACCTCAAAAAAGGGATTACGCGGGTTTTGGTCTTCGTGCTTATTGCAGGCGCAGTCGTTGGAATCTTCACTTACCTAATCAGCATCGTGGTGTAATGAAACGGTTCGAAGTCTATAAAAACATTAGAAAACAAGCAATGATATTCGGGCTTCCGGTATCACTGTTCGCCCTAATGATGATTGCCATTGTCGCTTCGCTTTTGGTCATCATTTTTTCGTTCAGTTTTGGGCTGATACTTGGCGTATTGATATTCAATACATTACTGTATGGCGCTCTTATCAGAATTACGAGCAATCCACAACTTTTTCAAATGGCACGAGTATTCCCAAGAATTATCAGTAACAAAAAATCATCTGCTCTCGATTATGAAGAAGATTAATCTTTCGGCTTATCAACCCATCGTCGATATTCAAGATAATATCGTGTTTGCCAATAATGGCAATATCGTACTGTGTTATGAAGGGATGCTTCCGGAAATCTATTCACTATCCGAAAAAGACTTTGAGGATATACACGCAGCTTGGTTTCAGGCAATCAAATCCTTACCTATTGGAACAGTTGTTCACAAGCAGGATGTCTATTTGAAGAAATCCTATTCATCCGAAAAACTGCCAAAAAACACGTTTCTTGAAAAAGCGACCCACACTCATTTTAAGGGTCGAGAATATATGGAACACAGATGCTTTCTATTCTTTATCCTGACCAAAAACAAGGCGTTGAACAATTCCAAATATGTCAATCCATTTAAAAAAATCAACAAAGGGATTATTCAGGAATTGGACGATACGGTCAATAGCTTTATTGGCTCTGTGAGTGATTCTGTTTCCTTTATCAATAATAGCCGTAAGATGGAATTCATTGCGCTGAAAGCTGAAGAAATCCAATCCATAACCAATAGTTATTTTAATGGTTTCAATGAAGGCTTTGATACAGATATTTTATTGGAAAAATCCAATATCAGTATTGGTGAGAACCATTTTGATGCTCTTGCGGTCAACAGCGAACTGTGTTTTGGCGAAAGTGTCCAGAGCAGTAAAACCAATGAGCGTTTTACGTCAGACGATTTTGTATTCCATCAAGGATTTATTGACGGCATAGGACTTACACTGACCGAAAACCACATTGTCAATCAAATCATCTATCTGGATGACAAACAGAAATGGCGTAAGCTGTTGGACAAAAAAATCGAAGAACTCAAGAAAAGTTCCAATTTCGGTTCACAGAACAAAGTGGTGTTGGAAAAAATTCAGCACATTCAAAATCAAATCAATGCAGATGACAATGCACGGATTATTCGCGGTCATCTGAACATCATCTATTGGGCCCGAAAAGAACGGGAACTTGAAAAAATTGCTTCCAAGATAAAAACGGAATTTAAGGAATTGGACATCATCCCATACTATCCAAGAGGCGAAGAACGTAAGAATTATATCCTCAACAGCTACTTCTGTTTTCCTTCAAATTTTTCCAATGAGGATTTGTATGTGACCGATTTAAAACACGCTTTATGTCTGACCATAAACAACAGCAACTACAAATCGGATGCCACCGGAATTATCTTCAATGATAGGGAACACAACATTCCTGTTTTAAAGGATGTTTGGGACGAACGGAAAAAACGCATCAAGGCACGTAACTTTGCGATTTTTGCACCCACAGGTGAAGGAAAATCCTTTTTGGCCAATAACATTCTACGCCAATATTTTGAAAGTGGTGTCCGCCTGGTCATTATTGACCTTGGTGGTTCTTACACCAAGTTCGCAAAACTCTATCCAAAACAATACACGGTTCTTCGCTATGAAAGTGGGAAGAACTTGGGCATCAATCCTTTTTACATCAGCAATCAAGATGACCTTACACCAGAACGATTGGAAGATTTATCCATTTTTTTGTTTGAGCTGTTTGCTTCCGATTTAAAGGTTACGAAGGCACAATCGGTTTCCATCAAGAAAATATTGCTTCACTATTATCAAATAATTTCCGAAGCACACTCTTTGGATAGTTTTTACCGCTTTATAGAAGGTAACCAAGACACGTTACTTGGTCAACTTAAAATCCATCCCGACTACTTCAACATTACCAACTTTTTGCACATAATGTCAGAGTACGTCGGGGATGGTCTATATAGTTTTCTTTTTGAAGTGAGCGAAGACCAGACGTACAAAATTGAGGAAAAACGGCTGATTGTTTTTGAACTGGACGAAGTGAAGGACAATAAGGAAATTCTTTCCGTAATGCTCAAGCTCATCAAGTCTGCCATCCAAAGAACCATTTGGCGTAATCGTGCCGAAAAGGGCATCATCCTGTTTGATGAATTTGCCAAACAGCTAAAATTTGAAAATGTATTGGAAAGTGTGGAATTCTACTACCAAGCCATCAGAAAACAAAATGGCGCAATTGGAATCATTTTACAGTCCATCAATCAATTGCCGAACAATTCAACTTCCGCAAGCATACTTGAAAACACACAGGTCATTTATAGTCTGAACAACGAAAAGGGATATGTCGAGCTGCAGAAACGCTTGAATCTATCCAGCCACGATTTGAATCAATTGAAATCCATCAAAAACAACTTGATAGGACCACGGAAGTACACCGAAATGTTTATCAAAATCGGTAAGGAAAGTAACATTTTCCGCCTTGAAGTTCCGAAGGAAGTCTATGCTGCCTACTTAACCGATGGCGCAGAAAACGAAGAAATAATGAAGCTTTATCAAAAGCATCAAGATATGGAAAAAGCAATCACTGAATATTCATCTTAAAACAAGTACAATGAAAACAAAAATTTTAATTCTCGCAATGGCAATCCTTTTTAGCTTAAACGTAAGCGGTCAAGGAATGCCAGTTTATGACAACACTAATTTTATAAGTCTTGCCAAATCCCTTATAGAATCTGCAAAACAAACGTCCCAACTCTTAAAAACAGTTGAATTCTTAAAAAAGCAAAAGGAAAATCTTGAAAAAGTTGCAAGTGTTGTTCAACAGCTTCGAGCAGTTGAAGAAATCGCTCAAAACAACCAACGGCTTTATGGCATCGTTCAAAACGATTTACAGGAAATTCTGAATTCTCAATACATCAAACCAAATGAGGTTACAAAGATTTCCAATTCCTTCAATTCCATAATTCAGAGCTCTATGGACGATTTGAATTTTATCGATAAAATCCTATCAAGTGATTTCTTGAAAATGACAGATGCCGAACGTACCCAATTATTACAGGAAAAAGAAATGAAATCGAAAGAAATGGTCGCAGAAATCACAAAGAAAACAGAACGTTATCGCGACATTATTTCCTTCAGAAAAATGCAGGATAAAATCAATAACCGAGAAACAGATTATTAACGATGACTGCCAACTTCATTTTGGGAATAGGACTGGAATATGTGGACGCCGTATTTCAAACGATTCAGGGTAGCGATTTTTCGCAGTATACCATTGCTGGAATGAAAGTACTTGCTGTGGTGTTTTTCTTGGTCAATATTCTTAAAAAATATAATGAAGGCGTTGCAGAAAAAGAAGGATATACTTGGGGATTGAGTCCAGGGGAACTCGCCAAAAACTTTATGGTGGTTCTCCTGGTTATCTTTTCTACTCAAATTTTGGGATTTTTTGATGGTATTCTTATAGCGATTGAGGGTCAATATCGGAATACGGCTCCTGCGCTCCTTCCACTTCAAATGCAGGATATTCCTTTGGAAGAGGATGTGGGCGCATTGGAAGCCGCCAAAAAAGCCCTGGCATTGTTATATGAAGCCTTGGTAACGCCATTGTATGGATTCAAAATCCTTGCATTTATCATCAGTCTGTTCCTATGGATATTGGATTTGTTCATTTACCCCTTATTTCTGGCCGAGCGTTATTTTTTGCTCGGAATCATGCAAGCTTTTTTTCCATTGGTCATCAGTTTGGCGGTATTTGAGAAATTTCGGTCTATGGCCTATACATTTATTAGGCTCTATGCAGCGGTCTATATGCTTGTGCCTGCGTTTTTTCTTGTCAATGTGTTTATCAATGCCATTTATACGGAAATCAATACCAATTTTTGGAACAATTTGTTTGGGACTGACGTTGGCAGCAACTTCTTTGCGCCAGTTGTGGAATTGGGTTCGATTGGTTTTATCGTATTTCTCAAATTCAGATTGTACAAACGTGCTACATCATTCACTTTAAGGCTCTTTACAGCTTAAGAAAATATTCAACAAAATGAAAACCTCATATAAAGACATCTATACAGTTTTAAGAATGAATCGATTGATAATCATTGTGGTTGTGGTAGGAGCGGTGCTGTCCAGCATATTTTCAGGTTGGATGGTCTATACTACGTATCACAAGGCGTTGAACAATGCCTTTGCCATCAACACGAATGGCGCTGTCATCCCTTTAAAACTGGTATCTCAAAAGGAAAATTTTCAAGTGGAAGCTTTGGCACATCTGGAATTGTTCCACACCTATTTCTATAATATTGATGCCAGCAACTATGAAAGGAATTTGGAGAAAGCCCTTTGGTTGGGAAATAGCTCTGTGGACAATCTCTACAGACAGAAAAAAGCGGACGGTGTTTACAATCGACTGCTGCAATATTCTTTGGTACAGAGAGTCATCAGTATCGAATCGAAAGTTGAAGCAAAAGATGGTGTCTATTCATTTAAAACTATCACGATTTTTGAAATCAACAGAGGGACGATTGTCGATACCTATGAACTGACAACCACGGGGAATTTAATTATTGTGGACCGAAACTTTCCAAAAAACACACATGGACTATTAATCACAAACTATTTTGAAAACAGCTTGAAAAAACTGTCAAATCAAAACCAATAAACTATCGTTATGAAAATCGAAAAAAATAAAATCGTCTTTGGGTCTGTCTTGGCTGTGGTGGTCATCTTTTTGATTTCCTATTCCATTTTGGTTATGGGAAATGATGATTCTGAATCTGATAACCTAAAACAAACTGCGATTCCGGAACTCGAACAGGAACAGGAAGAATACAAATCAAAATTGGATGCCATCAACAATTTAAAGGAGGTGCGCCAAACCAATGCACCAAGCATCTATGATGAAAGCATGCTTGATTCATTAGGATATTATGACCCTGATTTGTTGGATAAGAAAAAACAACACATCGTGGACAGCATCTATGCCTCGGGAAGAATCAGGTATTCTGAAGAACCGTATCAATTTAGTTACTTAAAGGATAGCACTAAATCCAAAAAAACCAAAGAGGAAAGCAAAGTACAAGAGATTGAAGCTTCGATTTCAGCAAAAGAAATGGGAGTGGAGCATCAACTGTTTTTTGCATCTGAACCTATTCCGAATAAAAAATATGTTAAGACGGATGCTACTATCTATGTTGAAGTTGATGGCAACCAAGTTGTAAAAGTGAACCACAGATTGCTTTTGCGATTGATAAAAGCAGCCGTCATTAATGATATGTTGATTCCGAAAAACACGCCACTCTATGGTTTTATCAGCTTTCAACCCAATCGAGCTATGATTGAAATTCAAAATATCAATCATCATCCAACAAATTTAAAGGCGTTTGACCTTCAGGATGGAAGTGAAGGCATCTACATAGAAAACAATTTTCGAGCTGAAGCATCCAAGGAAGTTATTGACGATATCATTGGAGATATTAATATTCCGTCTGTGCCACAAGTTGGAGGCATTAAGAAAGTATTTCAACGCAACAATCGGAATGTCAAAGTAACCATCGTCAATAACTACAAACTTATACTAAAACCTGAATTGTAAACTATCAAATTCCAAAATCATGAAAACATCAATTCTAATTATATTCTGTATTTCTTTATCGAAATTATACGCACAAAACCATATTCCATTAGATACTATTTATGCGAACGACACCAAGAACGTCGCCCTATTTTTTCCAGAACCAGTTAGGCAAGGAATTACAGGTTCTGATAACTTTGTTTTTACGTATAACCGAGAGAAAGAACAATATTTTGGATTGCTTCAGGCAACACCAGGAAACGAAAGTAATTTGTTGGTAATCAACAAAAATGGTGCAATTTTTTCGTATATTGTAAGGTATAAGGAACATCTTCCCACACTAAATTATTTTATTCCAGAATCTAAAAGTATTGGCAATGAAAAACCAAAGGATTCACTTGAAAATTTAGAGACAAAGGAAAAATCAGTTGTTACTAACAGAGATTTCTATTATCAGAAATTCTCCGCTTATTTGTTAGACCAACCAAAGAAATTTGGATTTTTAATAGACAGAAAACACCACATTAAATTGAGCGTTGAAAACATCGTTTTTGACAAAGAAGAATTATACGTGGTTATCAAAATCGAAAACAAATCCACATTGGATTATGAATTAAACTATTTGAATTTTTACGTGGCGACAAGAAAAAAAGGAAAGAAAAAATCGCTTCAAAATCTTAATAAAGAAGCTTTGTTTAAATACCATGAGCCAAGTAAAGTATTGGAAAATGAAACCGTAAGAATGGTTTTTGTATTGCCAAAATTTTCCATCAGCAAAGAACGAGTGGTCATTTTGGAACTCGATGAAAAAAACGGAGAACGAAACTTGAAATTGAAAATTTCACATAAAACAATCAATAACCCAAATTAAAATATCATGAAAAAAGCAGCCTTATTTTTATTGAGTTTGGCATTTCTCAACTGTACAGACAAACAAATGTCCCATACTGAAACCGCAAAAGTTGTGGTCGAGAGTTTCTACAAAAAGGACAACAGCAAACTAAAATCCCACACTACTCCCGAAAGTTATGAATCGTTTCTTGCTGTACAAGACTTTATGACGGCTGAAGAGGCTGGAGCATCGAACTATAAGGTCCTGGAAGAAACCGTTGATGGTGATAAGGCTTGGGTAAAATTCACGATTTCTTATGAGGAAAAACCAGAGACATTCAAGTTGGTTAAGGACGATGGGCAGTGGAAAGTGGATGAAAAGGGGGTGAGGGAGAGGGCCCCTTTTTAAATATTATCTGAAACCATCAAACATATGGTTTTATTGGTCTTTTGTCCTTTGTATGTATTACCAATACTTTCAAAATTGAAGCTTTTTAAAATGTGATACATTGAATTTTTTTCGTTCAATTCTGTTGTGGCAAATACATTTTCGTTTTTAATTTCATTTAATAGTAACTTCGTAATGTATTTTCCTATTCCCAATCCTTGAAAATTAGCTTTGATATTGTCTTTATCAACAAATAGATATCCTAACTCATAATTGTAATTTTCTTTGATTTCAGGGATTTTGGCGTAATCAAACGGGGTTTTATACACTTGCTTTAAAGCGCCAATACCTATAGCATTTCCGTCTAATTTAACTAAACAAATTTTGAAGCATCGTTCAGCCTTTCCTTCTGAAGAATCTACTTGTCCCTGTTTGTCCAAGAGAACTCTAAACTGTCTGATTTCCTCTTTGGTTAAATCTTTAGAGGATTTTACAAGATATTCAATTTTCATTACTTAATATCCTTAAATGGGTTTTTATCTCCCGAACCATCTTTTGCCATATTAAACCTTACATCCAGAAATTCCCTTATCGCTTCAAAATTTGGGTATTTGGATGGATTTGCCAAACCAAAAGATTCAAGTATTAAAATCATTGTGTTTTTCAGTGTGAATTGAAATTCCAAACTTTGAAATGCTATGACTGGAAACTCTGCCTTAAAATTTGCTTCATCCATTTCTTTGATTTCAAAATATATTCTGTTAAAATCTTCTTGTGTCGGATTTGATATTTCTCGCAATTTAAATTGTGTTTTTTGCGTAAGGATAAAATTATTAATTGCTAAAAAGATATGCCAATCCTGCCATCCTTCGTTTCGAAGTGATTTTAAAAGTATTACAAATTCCGGATCCTCAACAAGTTCTCCAATTGTTAAATAAATATTCTTATTTAAGCTATCAAATCTGTAATCAATTTGCTTTAATGACACCTCTTGGCTGTAAAGAGAACTTAATTTATTTTCCCATTCCATAACCTTATTGGTTTTAGGCAAATCGATATTTGGGATGGATACTGCTTCAAAATTATTGCGTTGCAAAGCATCAAAATTCGGTTTTTTGAAAACGTAGCGATACATTCTTTGATAGAGCCCCTGAATTTGTGTCTTTCCAGCCAAATCCGATTCTTTATAAAGAGAGTCAAAAAGTTTGTCAAACTCATCAAAAGGCAATAAGCTTAAATTGCTAACAATCCTTCTTATAGCTGTGGCGCAACTTGAGGTATTGAGGTTAATTTCCGTAGAATCCTGGCTATCCAATTGTCTTACCCAAGCTTTCCAAATAATCGATTCGTTGGATGGCTCTTGGGCAGGGCCTTTAAAATTTTGTGAAATTTCAAGTTGTATTTCCACTTTCCCTCGAATTAAATGAAAATCATACTTTGACAATGCAATCTCTGCCAAAAGTATTTGCGCTATTCCACAAAACTCTTCTGACTGTGGTATCATTTCATAGGTATTGTCGAAAGATATTGTCCATTCAATTCCAAGTGCATTAAAGCTAACCTTTCTTGTTTTCCCTAAATCGTTAAGTGGAACATCCGTTAATTCTTGTTCAATAACTGGTATTAATGTTTGATAGGTTGGATGGCTTTCTTCAAATATTTGTAATGATGGCCTTATAAATTCCTCGCCCAACACTCCTAAATCATTTATTTGATGCTCCACCATAACCTTTAATCCAGGCGCTATTTTAGGTGACACGTGGAATATCAATGCCAAGTCAGCCATTATTTTAAAAGGCATTTCTTCCAACTCTGGATTCAAAGGTGTTCCTTTAAACTCATTTCTTGCACTCATATAATTTGTAAAAGAAACAATGGCATTCATCCAAGAACCCTGTTTAAAATCAGTGTAGAACACAATACCAAACGCATCTGCAATTCTTTTAAGCAACTTTCTATCTCCTTTGTGAATGCTTACCCAAGCAGCACCTAGAGCATAATATTTAGCAGCTAAATTCATTCCTATTCCCGAATAAAGCTGTGCTATATTAATAAGTGCTAAAACGTAACCCTCAAAACTTTCTTGATTATTAAATTTATTCTTGGCTTTATGAAATGAATCCAGCGCTTTTAATGATAGCTTTGGGATGTCACTATTTAAGTATTTAATTCCTCGTTCCAAATCGTTTTTTGCAGACCTGAACTTACCGCTTCTAATTTCTACAATTGGATTTAATTTTTCTGTAAACTCGATAACAGCATCAATTAAACCAGAATTTCCTTCCGCGTCAGTTTCCATAAGAAGCTCTACATAATCCGTCAGTCTGCTACTTAATTGAGAAACATTGTAATATTCGGCTTTTTCTATATTTTCCAGAATTTTTTCCAACGGCTCCAAAACTTCTTGAACCTTTTTATCCTGCGTTTCTCTGTTCGAATTGAGAAACAGATAATGAGTTCCAAGATTTTCAAGCAAGTAGCATAGCTCATTGGGATTTTGTTCCTTTTCAATTTTGGAATTAAGTGTGTCACGCATTTTATCGAACCAAACCTGCACTTCTGGCCCTTTGAGATTGGTTTTGTCCATATAACCTGCCGCAACAGCGATGTTCATTAAGCTTTGAGCATCTTCCAATTCCTTACCTGTTTTAAACGAATCAAAATCCTTAAAATAAAACCTGAAATAATCCTCTTTGCCCTTCAAATTTCCCTCTGGAATTTCACGGATATTAAGAGGTCGGAAAAGAAGCCACAAATACTCATATACTGCTGCCCTTTTCACATCATCATCTATTTCCTCTTTAGCAATATAGAGTTCCATTATTTTAAGCCATTGTTCTTTATGCTTGCTAAAATGTTTGGTTATTCTGCAATGTCGTGTTCCGTCAATTGCTTCGTAAAATTCTCCAATAACCACACGTTCTATATCATCAACATCCTTCCATCTATTATATACTTCCCAATACCACTTGTCCGCTTCATTTGATGACTTCAACAGAAGTTGATTCAATTCTTCAGTTGTGAGCTTTTTATCTGCGATATCTGATTGGGTAGCCTTATCCCAAACGAATGTGTGAAGTTCTCCAAATATAGAAGGTAGATTTTCCTTGTCTATATGAAATGGTAATTCCAATATTAATTCTTCAATAGATCCTCTTAATTGAATAAATTCATCATCCGCCTTTACATCTTTGAATTCCCATTTTATTTGTTTTATAAAATCGACCCAATCAGATTCTTCCAAAGATTTGAAAATTGATAATGCTTCTTGCACAAAAGCGTCCTTACCATCTTCATCTATGGCTTTTGCCTGCTTTTCGATGTATTCCGAAACTATTTCCTTTACTTTGAGGGCACATTCGTGAGCCAAATCCTCACTTAAATTATCTTGATGCTTGTTCCAATTTCGAAGCAGTTCTGCATCGTTCCCTTCACGATTCTGTGCAACCGACGTATTCGCTTCAAAAACAAACTCCTTTTCCAGAGATTTATAATCTGTTTTTACGTGAAGCATAAAAAAATGTGCAATACATTTCTGTATTTCTTCACTACTAAAAGAAAAGTTTCTGGAATACAATTTTATTTGCCGAAATTTTGCAGTTTTTGAATGTTCGTTCAATTGAAAAATATCTTCTTCAAAATCGCAATAAATATGGTCATCAATATCAAGGCTGTAATTTTCAATCCAAGTTTTGACGGTTTTTAGAATCTGATAGTGATACCCTCTTAATGATGCCGTTGCATCTGTATTTTTTGAGAAGATATGAAGTTTATTAATATTCAACGGTTTATCAATTTATGTTAGTACTTTTCGATTGATGAAAATTAAATTTTCCAGTCTATACTTTTCAATCTTTTTCTAATAGTTAATAAAGATTGAAATACCTCCTTTTCATCAGGCAACTCTCCAGTCAACAACTCTTCAAATGAACCACTATAAGTTTTGCTCAACGTTTCCCAGACTTTCTCCGTATCGCTAAAAAATAACGAATCTGATGGATGTTTGGACAACCATTCCTTATCATTTGGGATTGCCTTATCGTCATCTTTTCCAACTTGAATGAGCATTGTTTCAAAATCAGTTGAAGCTAAAAAGGACTTTATCGATTTCTCTTTCAACAGTTGGTGCAAATCATAGGTATGACGGATTTTATTGGATAAGTCCTCCATGGGATGTTCCGTATAGGAAAACCGAACAAGACTAATGATTTTTTCACAAAACGTCCTTTCTATGGAGAGCGCTGTTACATAAAAAGGTTCTAATTCATAGAATCTAATTAAATCGACGTTGTTAGTGGCTGCAATGAATTTGACAATCATTGTTTGGATTTTGACCTTTTTTGAAGGATGGGAATTTCCCAAACTCGATACTTCCAAAACTATCTGGTCACGAATTTGGCCATACGAACCTTTTACGCCTACTTTTTCATATTCATAGACGAGTTTCCGAATCTTTCCCATCTTATTTTCCAATGGATGTTCTGGAACATATTTTAAAGGTTCGGAAACTGCCTCTGTAACCGTTTTGAGTTTCTTCTTTAGAGCATTTCCGGTTTCTCCTTCATCTTGGATGACCACCAAATCTATATCTTCCGAAAACCGCTCTATAATATTATAACATTTGGATAGGGAAGTACCACCTTTAAAAACTGCGATATCTTTGGCGTTTTTATCCGTGAAGATTTGCTTTAGGGCATAGGTCACCCAATAATCCTTTTCAATATATATTTCTGAAATTCCAAGATGTTCTGCAGTAGCGACAATGGCACCTTCAAAAGCCTCTTTATAATTGTGTAGTTTCATTAGGCAATATTCCAGTTTTTTATAGTTGGCAATAAGTCTTTGCCGATACCAAATTCGTACGAACTTAAATAATTGATAGAGTCTTTAAGGGAATTGCTCAATTCTACCATAGATAGGTTTTCCAATAGCGCACCTAACAAAGCCCTTACCTTGGGTGGATATTTCTTGGCGAATGAAACCATTTTATTCTTGTCATTAATGGAAAGAGCGTCAATTTTATCTTTTAAGAATGAAATTCCCTGTTTCTTGTCAAAATCTGGAATTGAATTGAAATCTTTCATAACATCTAAAATCTGTAATAAGGGTACATTGTTTTTAGTGACTTCAACATAACTTTTCGAAGGTTTTACCTTTGTGTTTCCAATGGTGGTTTTTATCTGTTTATCCTTGCTCGCCACTTTAATCACATTGGAAACTTGTGAGGTCAATCCCAACTGATTATATAATCGAATTCCCGTAACATAGGCAATTTGCTTGTTATCCTCAAAAAGATATTTTTCAAGCAAAATATCTTCCCTTGGCTTTATTTCACCAAATACAGTTGACTTTGGTTTGTAATACAGTCCATTTTTATAACGTTTGATAGTCCCTTTTTTGACCATTCTACTTAAAGCTTTTGCAGCAGCAGTTAGTTCACTTTGTGGTATATCAAGAGTGTCGTATGTAAACACTTCTCCTGTGTCCATACGAGTAACTTTAGTTCTTATAGCAGTTGTTATATTCATAATATCTATACCACAAAGATATGGAAATTATCCTATAAATGTCAAGTTTATTCCATTATTTACTTGACATGTTAAAACTCCAGTAGTTTCTTTATTAGTTAAAGCATCTAATGCCTTAACTCTATATTATACAGATTCAATGATTAAAAAATCTGTGAAATTGTTCTTCATGAGACTACATCTGCAAACAGTCGATTTTTCTATAATCTTGTTGTTCGACTTAATGCAAATTTGCCATTTGACATTAATAGGCAGAATTATCGGTTTCTCTAATTTCCCTTCGGTTACATTCCAAGTCCAAGTTGGCTTTTTTCTATCTGCGATACCAGAATGGTCATTCCATAGTTGGATGACATCATTTGATATTATTTGATTGTTGGGTTCAAAAGTTTCAACCAAAGGAAGATACATTCTAATTCGTTTGTCTTTTAGTTTTAAATCTGGAAAGTAAATAAAGCCCATTTTTTCCCAAAAGAACTGTGAATCTTCGGGTGCACAATATAATTCAACTACAAGAATTCCGTTTTTTTTGAATTCTTCCAACATTTCATTTACAAATTTCCTTCCAAAACCCTTATTTCTGTAGTCTCGTTTAATTTGAAAAAGTTTTATATTAACTAAAATCCCGTCGATATCATAACTTAAAAAGCCAATGGGAAAGTCATTTTCTGTAAAGACGATTAGATTCTTTTGGCTAAAAGCTTTGGCAATGCAGTACCAATTGCTAAAGCCTATCGGAAGCCATTTTTTAATTTGTAATAAGTGCTTTTCGGAAGGAAAGAAATTTGATTTATAATTCATTTGAATGCATTTTATCTACCGATGAGTTTTTGAAGTAGCCATCAATCCCGCATTTTTCTAATTATTTCTGCAATATGTTTCGGCTCATAGTCTTTATTTCCATTATTATTTACATCCAATTCAGAAGTTGGTTTCATTCCAAAATTAATAGAACCGTCGGAATTTATCCAGACGCTGCAAAAGTACCTTGTCCCAGCCTTAATGATTATATCGCTGTCAAATTCGATTATTTTTGAGAAATCTGGTTGGGTTTTTTTTGTGTTGTTAAACCTTTTCGGTAAATGAAAATTCAAGCTAGATTCCACCGAAATATTTTTTCTTGGATTTATTTGCATAGCTACTGCCAATTCTGGTAAGAAATAGATTGTTTTTACGTAGTTATCTTCTCTTTGTACATCAATAAGTGATAGTCTATTTAGCTTTTCAATAATTAACCAATAATAATTAGGATTTGATTGTATTAGTTCTTTATTCAAATTCTTATAGTTATCGACTTCTATAATTTTATTCAGAACTGCCAATTCTTCACGTGTCAATTTGTTCCACATTCTATACTTAATGGCATATTCCAAGCGATGTATTTTTTTATTTTCAGCAGGTATCTCTTTATTTTCTTGGTTGAATTTAGTTTGACAATCCAAACATTGGAAGCGTGTGTTTTCGAGCTTCTTCTTTGCTGTGGATTGTGTTGTTACCTCAATTCCTATTGGATTTCCACATTCAACACAATCTTCTATGTACAAAACTGTTTGAGAATTGTCCTTTACTACGGAATTTAATTTTGGTTGTGTAATTTTTATTTCGGAGCGTAATGCAGTCGGAGAATTTATAAAGACACCATCTTTTAGTTCCCAATACCTTGATATAATAGCAATAGTTCCTTCGTCTATATTTTCTTTAAAATCGATTTTTAGATATGGATATTTCATTAAATAAATCATTTACGTTTTTGCAGTTCTCTCTTACGTCGATTCTCTCTATTTTGCTTTCTTACATCTTCGGACTTCCATAGAAGATAATTAAAACGATAAAACAGTTTGAAAGCAATTTCCAGTTCCGTCATCATATCAGCAATACACTTATCGTAAATAGACCAAACAATTTCTAATTGTCCAAAGCTAATATTTTGTCTTTCTTTTTCTGGTTCTAACATTGCGGTTATATAAACGCTCATTAAATTGAATAAAATACTTTTATAATTTGCATTAAATTCAGGTGTTTTGTCCGTTTCATAAAACGGTCCACTATGGGAACTAAATTGTATATCGTGTTTATTTGCCGCATCTAATAATTCAGTCCAAAATGAGTCTTTGATATTTCTAATATTTTCCCAGTTACGGAGGTCGGTATTAAAAACGATTTCATTGTTATATCGGTCGTACATTAAATTATACTCACATTCGGTTTTTTCTGATTTCAGTAAACAAATTAACGTTAACGAAGGTTTGTAATAGTAAGGAACGAATTTATCTCGAATTCTACTTTTTTTTGATACGTTTAAAAGTAATTCAGTTGCAGAATTGAAGAAATTTCTAACGTCTTGATTTTCGAAGTCGTTTTCAGAAATTTTATAAATTGAAGAGAAAAATGTATCAATCCATTGGTCGATTTCTTCAAATTCATCTTTAATTATTTTGTTAACGCGATTGTTCATTAAATTTATATTTTAAATCTTTTTTAATTGTACAACCATAATCTCCAATCTGCGTAATAAATCATCATATGTAAATATGTCAATTATGTTTTTGTACTTACGTTTTATGATTTCAAAATCTGATAATTGTTGTTTTGTGAGATTGATATCACGTCCCATAATTATCATACCATTTGGATTGGTGATTTTAATCTCTAAATTTTTAGGCAATTCCTTTTTATATTTTTCAGTTAGTTGTTTTTCTCCTTTTCGCCCAGTTTTGTTTAAGTAGTAGATATATTTTTCAATCTGCATAATAGTTCCCGATAAATCTCGATTTGGAATATGATTCTCTCTGTAAGGACTCACAGATACTATACTTTTGTCAAAAGGTATTTTAATCTCTACTAAATCCAAATTTCCCATAAAATCAATAAGTCCATAGTCCAAACGTCGAATTTTGTTGTTGTAAACATCGTTAAACCTTACTTCCTTGAAAACAGCAATGTATTTAGGGAACAGCAATAATATAATTTGTAAAATTTCTTCTTGCCATTGAGGTTCAGAATAATCTACTTCATTGGATAGCATATTTTTCAATTTTTCCAATATGGTTTCATATTTAAGAATTTCAGCGTCTTTAAACGTTTTTCTTAATTTGCTTTGATAGACAGGTACTTTTTTATTGAGATACAATTTATATCCTTCTTCCTTATCTGGAATGTTGTCAAAATAATTTTTTAGAACTGACGTTACTTTGGCTTGTCTGTAAAGACTTATTTCGTGCGTATTAGGAAAAATCTTAATAAGGTTTTCAAATTCTTCAATTGGAAGTTTGTCTTCATTTTTTCCACCAATGAAAACATCTTTATTGAAATATTTATCAATTTGTGATAAAAGAGATATTTTTGATTTCACAAAAAAATGTTTAACTCCCAAATCTATTTTTTTGTGAAGGAAAAAGTTATTAGTTAAACCAAAAACAGCTTTATCAATTTTATAGTAATCATCAATTAACTCTCCGATAACAAAATGAAACTCGGGTTCGTCAAAAACACCCTCAACCTTTTTGAGTAATATATTTCTGTTAACTTTAAAAATTTTTTGAATGAAAAATGATTTTTCACTTTGAAGATTTGACTCAATCCATTGGCTTGGTTGAAAATCCGAATAATATTTTAAAACGAGTTTCGATTTTATTTTTTCTATTTCAATCAATTGTTATGAGTTTAAAATTGCATAGAAACAAATATATCATTTTAATAAGTTGCTCTCAAAATAGCCATCTTTAAAGTTTCGAACAGTCTTATTTTAGATATTAAAAATGTACTTAACATCCTTATAAATCCTATCAAAATTAGCCTCCAAATCCACATCAGAATATTCACGCACTTCATCAGGCAGTTCCCTTTCAATATCATAAAGTTTAAATTGAACCTTTCTGTCCTCTCCATCAGCAAATGTGATAAACTCGCCTTGCTTTAAACGAAAAAAGGCATCAGCTCTAATTTTTGCGACTTCACGTTCTCCTGTTGTCACTCGTGTGTCAAAATTGAGATTATGACCTCGGTTCACACTTGTGGTTTCTTTCTTTACGATTTCAAAAAAGCGTTCGTAATATTTTGCGGTGTCTGGGTCATTGACTTTTCCGAAGAACTGATAGGATAGGTTGCTCAATATGGCTTTGCTCGCCTTATCGCCATACATAATGTCATTTTGGATTTTATCCTGCATGACATAAATGGTTGCAATGTTGTAACTCCGCAAGGTAGCAGGAATCCTGTGCATATTTAATAGTCGAATTGTTGGTGCTTCTTCCATCATCAAAAAGGAAGGTCGGGAATTCCGAACACTCATTTGTTTGGTAATGGTGTGAATGATAGTGGCAATGACTGGCGAAAAGGCCGTTTCATATTTTGGGTTGTTGACCACAGAAATTATTGTTGGTTTACTTTGATTACTGATGTCCAAAGGAACATCATCCGCTGAAAGTGCCATGAAAATGTGTTGGGTACTGATTTTTTTAAGTGCGTTGGCCAAGGTGCTTTTCACTCCAGCCGTTTGCCGCTCTGAATCTTTCCCACTGATAAAAGCATCTGCCATGGCTCGTGATGTGGCATTACTTTCCAGAAAAGTAATTAAATCCTTGGTGTCCAAGTTTTGATAAATGGCAATCAAATGGGGAAGTGTACAGAACATCGGGTAGGAGGTCTTTAATTTCCAAATCAAACCACCAATCAAGCCTTCTGCGGCATCGTTAAAGAATTTACTTGTTCCACTGCTTCCAGACTCTTTTTGTTCCAATAGGTTTTCGATAAGCACTCTTGAGACTTCGTTGACACTTTCTTCATTTGGCAAATAACGAGGTGCAATGGGATTGACACGATGAAAAATCCTGTCAAATGAAATAATAAAGAAATTGAATTTTTCAGATTTGAAAAGGGGATAGGCCATTTCTGTAATTTCAAAATCCTTGTAATCGTGAATAACGCCTGAAAAGTATTGTTTCCTAAAGTGTTTCAAAAACCCAAAGACCACACTTTCTGTCTTTCCGCTTCCTGCTGAACCGATAATCGATGCTCCCCTTCTGATATTGTTCAGTTTGAAAGCGCCACGATTCAATTTGAATTTGACTTTATAAGTTTTCAAAATTGCATCTCCATCATCTGGAAAGTGCAGAAATACATACAAGACAGTATTGATTAATAACATAGGACAAATCATTGTTAGAACTGATTTGACATGATAAAAAAAGGTCTGATTTTCCATTAGTAGAACAAAACCAAATAATGCCATCAATAATAAGTTGATTGCAAAGCCATATTTGGTAAGTCGAAACATGAGATAGAACAAGATGCTCGAAACTATAATTGAACCAATGATGAATACTACACTGTGTGTTTCCATAATATTATATGCCTATTGAGCCGGATTTAATGGCAATGTCAACACCTCTTTTCAGACGGTTTATGACTTTCAATGCCATTTGGACCTTGTTGGTTGGGATGCTTGGAACATGGATTCCCGATTTTGCCAGTATCTTAAATGCAAGCGCTCTTTCACTTTTCGGTAATCCCAACAAGGTCGAGAAATAAAGTTTTGGGTTTTTGATGTAATCCTTTTTCGATTGATAGCTCTCCGCGTAATTCCGCTTATATCCAAAAGTCTGGTCAAAGGTTTTTTCTGCCTTTAGAAAAAAGCCATCCCTATCAAAACCTCTTTTGACCAACTTGCCATTCATCATTACTTCCGAAGATTTGTATTTGCTACCTGGAGAAAGACTGATGGAATTTGATGCGTCCTTTCGACTTACTATTATATGTATATGGCTTTGGTTGCCATCTTTTTTCATTCCCTGTACAATCCGTTTTCCGTTCTGCTGATGTGGTGCTTCCTTTTCAAGTTTTTCTATCTGGGATTTCATCGTTGAAATATTGCCCTCAAGTTCTCCCCGCAGCACTTTTCTCAAATCCTGTTTAAGCTGAAGTATTTTTGTGGCGAAGGGTTGATTTTCGATTATTTGACGGTCGGTGCCCTTAAAGCTTCTTTGGTGTTCGATTTTTGCGAAGTACTTAATGTCATTTATTGAAATCGGTTTTCCATTCAATTCCCGATTGAAGGATTTGACATAATCCTCCATCAAGGTTCTGGTATATAATTTTAAATCTTGGCTACTATTTTGCAATCTGCTCAATTCATATTTGCTTGGATTAACGGTAATGGAGTAAAATTTTGGTTCGACCTTTTTCAATTTTGCCGTGTTCTCATTGATGTCCTTTACTACTTTTTCCGTTGAAATTTCATCGCCATATTGGTTGAAGAAATGCTCCATTTCATCTTGCTCCAGACCTTCATTTTCCTTCTCTAAATAGTCCACAAAATCGGCAACACTTTGAGCGTAGGTCGATGTCAATTTCTGTGCTGTGATTGTGATATACATTTTACAAATCGGTTTTTTTATTTTCAAATTGTGCCTTAAACTCTTCAGGGCTTTTCTCCAGCATTCGTGGTTTTTTGATTGGTTCGGCTTCCTCAAAAAGTGATTGCAACATGGCAACGGTTGGTTTTGTTTGGTACTTCTCGATATTCTTCATGATGGCAATAACACCATTGATTCGTTTCTTAAAAAGTTTTTCCAATGTATGAATGTGTGGACCCATAGATTCGTTGGGCGAAATGCCATTGGTCTCAAAAAAATCAATCATCAATAGTAAAGTCATCGATTGTGATTTTGACATTGTTTTGCAAAACCTTCTAAACTTAACCACTATGGAAGCCTTGATTTTTAAGGTCTCAAATCGTTCTTTTTCAAATCCTTCATCCATGTTTTTAGTAAAATAGTTTCCTGTTTTATTGGGCTGATGTCCTTTTTTAGTAAAAAACAACTCGCAATCATGATAAAATCGAAAAGGAATAAATTGCAATCGACTGATATAAAGCAGTTTATTTAAAATTAATAACCGAAACATCGCGTCAGCGTGTTACCCTCTTGCTATTCCTTTTCGTCCAGCTCGCTGGACAAAAAAAATACCATTCCATCCGAAAATGTAATGGCTTTTTCAAAGACTGAAATTGGAATTGAATTTTTTAAGATTTGATAATTGATATTTTAGAATTATTCCCAATGAAGATTTGAAAATCTTGCGAATAATGAAATCAAAACACAAAAAAAGACCTCCAAATAACCGAAGGTCCAATTTTAAAATTCATCATTTTTTGTTGTCATATATTAAACACATAGGTATAGGAATACAAATTCCTTACCGCTTCCTCGTCCAGCATCTTGTCCAAATTCACATTGTGACTTGATGCATATTCGATAAGGCTCTTTCCATATTTATGCTTTACATCTTCTTTGGAAGATTTGAGCAAACGTTCTTGGGCTTCTTCGCTTAAATCCGTAAAATTCAAATAGACCATAATAAAATGATTTAATATTCGTTCGGAAGCATTAACGTATTGTTTATAAAATACAGGCGCAATTCATCCAATGGAAAATCGGTCACATTGTATCTGTGTTTCTCAAAAATTAGGTCGTTCCCATCGCCATACGTGATGATGGCTTCGCAACCAAATTTCTCCTGTTCCTCTTTCGATAACCGTTTGAAATCGATGGTAATAAAATAACTTTTATCCATCAAGCTCCGACCAATTACGGAAGTGTCCGTGACCAACCAAAAACAATTGGCAACATCTGCCAAATATTTTATGCCATTGGTAAATCGGGTTCGTATCAATGGGATTTGAAAAAATAGTTCAGAACCGTGAAAATGTTGCAATCCCTCTTTAATTTCCTTAACTTTAGCATTCATTGTTTTACTTTTTATTAGTTAATAATGAAAAAGAGGGCGCATCTTTAGACAGTAACGCCCTCTTTAATTTTGACTATTTATCGGCTTTGTCATCGCCTTTCACTCCCAAAAGCAGGATTTCGTTCACTACCACTTCGGTAACGTATCGTTTTTCTCCCTCTTTGGTTTCATAAGAGCGTGAGGTCAATTTTCCTTCCAGGGCAACTTCTTTTCCCTTGTCCACATATTTTTCAATGATTTCGGCAGTTTTTCCCCAAGCGACAACATTGTGCCATTGGGTATCCTGTTCTTTCTCTCCCTTTAAGTTTTTGTAAAACTCATTGGTGGCGATTGAGAATTTAGCGACTTTCTTACCGCTCTCAAGGTTCGTGATTTCTGGTTCGTTTCCAACGTTGCCAATCAACTGTACTTTGTTTTTTAATGTACTCATGATAAAAATATTTAAAGGTTAATATTGACCTATCTGAACCATTCAGATAAGTTTTGAGATAGATTTACTTATTATATCCAAAGCGTTTTCCTTTTTTTGTTTTTTTAACTTTGGTTCTGCTTGCTTTTTATTGATTTTGTAAGATTTCATAAGATTCGTTTTAGATTTACTTCCCATAGAGCCGTCGCTGTTACCTTTTTTTGTTGCTTGGTCTGGTACAATATTCAGGTTTGGTAAGGCATATAAAAAGCATAGCGGCTTTATGCTGCCGTCCAAAAATGAATGTTGTTGTTTTGCTGTCAAAAAAAGGTAAGGGCAGTGATGGCTAGAGAAGTGGAACTAAATATCTTGCGAAGGATAAAATCAAAGCAAGCAGAACCAATTGCTAAATAAAGTTCTTTTTCGGGCGGACTTAACCCTGAAATTTGGGATTGGAATGGAGTGTCCCGCGTGTTTCAGCGGGAAGTGCGGAATGGAGATTTCAAATTTTGGGGTTGTGTCCAAGATTTTTTAATGAAGCGCATTTCCCGTAATGGAGAGCAACGCAGTGGAGTGGGAATGGGCTGCAATGCCTTGTTTAACTGAATTGTCAATCTAATTTTAGGATTTAGGCGGACTTGAATTTAAAGTTGGAGATTGGAATGGAGTTTGGCCGCTTCCCGATGTTTTTCGAGAATGGGAGGTCAAGTGGAATGGAAATCGGAAGCTTTGAAGTCGTGTCCAAGACTTTTTAATGAAGCGCATTTCTCGAAATGGAGAGCAACGCAATGGAGTGGGAATGGGCTGCAAGAATGTTGTTATTTTAAATGTATTTTTATTAGCGTGAGCTATCTTATGGGTTAGTGGAAAGAGCAAACATCATATGAAAAATAAAGTTTTTATACCGACGTTAGAAATAATCCAATTCGTATTCCACAGAATGATAGCTTTATTCTTTTTCTTCGTCCTTAAAACATTCTGGTTCCATATTAAAATGTAGAATCATAATTATCTTTGAAGCTGTGTTTAAAAACAGTTCCGCCTTTGCTTTTGATGCCTGAAAACCTGTGTGTACAATTTTATTTCTCGTTTTATGCATTTCTTTTGCCTTTTCCAGAAGTTTGGGATGTACCCTCAAATAATCACCTTTAATAGACCCGAAGAGCATTTCGTATTTTAGTGCCATTGGTATCTCCATCAGTATTCTATTAGCATCAGTCAATTTTTTGTGAAATAGTTGTTTTGAAAACCATTCAGATAATATTGGAATAATCATCGATTCAATAGCCGTACAACAGTTCAATATTGATTCATTGAACCGACCGTCATAAAGTGCATAATATGAATCAAAAATTAAATTAATATAAAGCAAATGATTATTGTTGCTTACTAAATCCTCAAAAACATCGAAAGCACCAGGCTCGTTAAGCATATCAAAGTATTCTTGAAAATATTTTGGATGCGTCTGTTTAAGCAAAAAATTATCATCATAAATAAGAGTTTCATCATTCTTAATTTGAATACGAATTTCTTGAACACTTCTTGGGGAGACCATTACGATATCGGTTGAATAATGGTCAAATGTTCTTGCATGATAGATGTAATGATTAACAAGGTTTATGGTGTTGTCTTTTATTCGTTCTAAAATAATTTCATTAATAGGTAATACTAAATTTGGAATTTCGAAAGTAACAGCAACATTTGTATCATTATTAATTCGTTGTGTAGATAATTTAAATTCAGTCCCATTGAATGTAATTCTGTTCGGTACTTGAATGTCTTCCGAATCTAAATATTGTGTCCAAAAAGGAAGTGATAATTCTGCTCTTACTACCATCTTGAAGTTATTTTTATTTCCATTTCATTTTTTGCAATCTAACAGCATTCAATATCGCCAATAAAGCTACCCCAACATCTGCAAAAACGGCCTCCCACATCGTTGCCAAACCGCCTGCTCCCAGAACCAAAACCACAGCTTTTACTCCAAACGCCAAACCAATATTCTGCCAAACAATTTTTCGGGTAGAGCGTCCAATTTTTATGGCTCTTGCAATTTTGCTGGGTTGGTCTGTTTGGATGATTACATCTGCTGTTTCAATGGCAACATCACTGCCTAAACCTCCCATTGCGATACCAACATCGCTTGCGGCCAATACGGGCGCATCGTTGATGCCATCGCCAATAAAGGCCACTTTGTTATCGGTTTCTGCCATCAATTTTTCAACTTCATTCAACTTATGCTCTGGCAATAAACCGCCTTTTGCCCAATCTACGCCCATTTCCTTGGCTACTTGTTGGGTAATGGAATCCTTATCGCCTGAAAGCATAATGACTTTTGAAATTCCGGATTCGCGGATTTGTGCTATGGCTTCGTGGGCATCATCCTTCAACTCGTCTGCAATAATTACATAACCAGCAAATTTATCGTCAATGGAAACCATTACAATTGACTCTACAATGTTATCGGTTTCAGGTGGGACTTCGATATTATTCGAAGTCATCAATGATTTGTTTCCAACCAAAACAGTTTTGCCGTTTATTGTTCCCTTTAGGCCTTTACCTGCAATTTCACTTACCTCGGAAGCTTGAAAATCTTCGCCATCGGCTTTATATTCCATAATGGCCTTGGCAATGGGATGGGTGGATTGCTCTTCCATCGCCATCAGGTATTTCATAAATTCAGGTTCTTCCCAATCAATGGCTTTTATGTCCTTGATTTTGAACACACCTTTGGTCACTGTTCCCGTTTTGTCCATAACAACCGTTGTTATTTTGGTCATTTCATCCAAATAGGAAGCGCCTTTAAACAGAATGCCATTTTTTGAAGCTGCTCCCAATCCGCCGAAATAGCCCAATGGAATCGAGATAACCAACGCACAAGGACAGGAAATGACCAAAAAAATCAATGCTCTATATAACCAATCATTAAAGACATAATCGTCCACAAAAAAATAAGGTAAAAACGTCAATCCAATTGCCAAGAAAACCACAATAGGTGTATAGATTCTTGCAAATTTTCTAATGAATAATTCTGTTTTCGATTTGCGAGCTGTTGCATTCTGTACCATATCAAGGATTCGGGCAATGGAACTGTCCTTAAATTCTTTTGTAGTTTCGATATCAATTACGCCATCCAGATTAATACTTCCAGCAAAGACTTTTTCGCCTTTTGCAATCGTATCAGGTTTGCTTTCGCCTGTTAGAGCTGCTGTGTTGAACGAACCTTTATCAGACAATAAAATACCATCCAAAGGGATTTTTTCGCCTACACGGACTTGCACCTTTTCGCCAATTTCAACGGTTTCGGGATTTACAGACACATAATCATTGTTCCGATAAACCAAGGCTTCATTGGGACGCACATCGAGCAATGCTTTTATATTTCTTTTTGCCTTGTTGACCGCAGCGTTCTGAAACAGCTCGCCCACGGCATAAAACAACATTACGGCCACACCTTCGGGATATTCGCCAATGGCGAATGCGCCAATGGTGGCAATGGACATCAACAGAAATTCCGTAAAGAAATCGCCTTTTACAATGCTGTTCCAGCCTTCCCTGATTACAGGAAATCCAACGGGAAGATATGCCACGACATACCAAACGATGCGAATCCAGCCCGAAAAGTAGGGGAAGGTTTCGAAATAATCGAACGCAATGCCTGCGATGAGCATTACAAAACTGAAAATTGCTGGCAAATAAGTTCTAAACTTGCCAAGATTTTCGGGATTGCTGTGATTGTGGCCATCCGAATCGGAATGTTCGCCTTGATGTTCTTTTGGGTCTAAATCCCGAAGGTTTCTTTTTTGTTTTATCATTGGTCCAATTTTATTGTGCTATCCATTTTTTAGCTGCTTCTTTTTCTTTTAAATCGAAGTATTTCACTTCAGAGCTCGTAAAGAAATCGGTAGCTTTTGCGACCCATTCCTGCCATTTCTTTTCGCCCACAAAAGCCATTTTTCCATAATCCGAAATGTGTGCGCTATCTACTTTAATATCTTCCCAAAAGCCTTTTAAGGTATAACCTTCAAAATCGTGCATTTCAAAATAGAAATCGACTTTTTGATTGTTTTCAGGATTTGGTGAATACGGGAATGAATGGACTCCACATCGGTTTTAGAGATTTTGCCTTCCAAAATGGCGGCAATCACATTATCTTTTTCTGAATTCAATAACTGTATCATAATTTCAAATTTTAATCAATGTAGTGATATAATCAATGCAATGGAAGTGCAAATAAATTGCTATCCACCAAGGTCATAAAACCATTCCTCTGCTCTTATAATAGCTTCTTTCAACGCTTCTTTTGCTGAAAGGTCTTTCTCTTGTACAAGTTCCTTGGCAATTTCCAAAGCTTTTTCGCGTACTGTTGGATTTAGGGCATCCAATTCCGTTTTGAAATCATCAAACATCCAGTCCATAATACTCGATTAATGTTTAAACAATTCGTTTTCATCTTCCACATCTATGCCTTCTTTGGGTCTTTTATCCAAAAAGTAATCCAACACGATACCCACTACAATAGCACCTACAAATGCGGCATATACTTGCCAATCATATTGTATAATTAAAGATAGGCTAATAAATATTGCCAAAATTGGCAGTATTGGCACTTTCCCAATAGCCAAAGGAACTTTAAAAGGTCTTTCTTTATCAGGTGCTTTGAAACGCAATACAATGAGGGCAATGTTTACGGCTACAAATACGAGCAGCGCACCCAACGATGACATTCCCGCTACGATTTTAATATCGCCCAACAACATAAATCCCGCAACTGCCGCCATAACCACAATGGTGGTGACCCACGGCACTTTTTGTGCATTGGTCTTGGTCATAAACTTTGGAAGTTCGCCCACACTTGCCATTCCGAACAGCAACCTGCTAATGGAAATAATACCGCTAAAGGCGGCATTTGCCGTGGCAAAAAGTGCTGCGACCGCCAAGGCAATAGGCAACCAACTGTTGAGATTGGATGCTGCAAGCGATAGTGGCGAATCTACTTTTGCCAGTTCTGATGGGTCAGCAATATTAAGAACTGTAAAAGCTATGAGCAAATAAATTACGGTGGTAAAGACCATTGTCAATAGAAAGGCACGAGGTATGGTCTTGCCAGGGTTTTTCACTTCCGAACCCAATGATGCCATATGCTCAAATCCGGTATAGACAAAAAACAAGGTTGCAGTAGCCGCCAACGTACCCGAAAAGGATTCCACTTCGAAAAATTCTGCTTTTGGCGGACCAGTTTCAGCCAGACCGACTGCAATGAGAATGAACAATCCCAACAACTGTATGCTAACCATTATAATATTGGCAGTAGATGATTTCTTGATGCCCGTAATGCTTATCAATGAAAGGACTATCAACACGCCATAACTTATCAAAAAGGAAGGGACACTAAAAAAAGTGTTGAAATATCCCGAAAAGGCCAGCAAAACAGCGGCTATTGTGGCTGAACTGTGAAAGGCAACAGTCCAGCCAGTGAGAAAGGACGGTATGTCTATCTTTGGAAATGCTTTGCGTACAAAAATGAATTCGGCTCCTGCATTGGGATAGGTAGAGGACATTTCTGCATACGACATTGCCGAAACACTTGCAGCAATCGCAGCGAAGATAAAACTCAACCAAAGGTCTGTACCCGCTTGTCCTGCGGCCGCACCAATAACGGTATAAATTCCCGCGCCTACTATAGTACCAACACCATAAAAGGTAAGGCGAAGTGTTCCGAGTGATTTTTTTAATTCTGCCATACTAATTTTTTTTTATTGATTTGATTGGTTACTGCATTTCTCACAAATCCCCTTGACCACAAGGTTTACATCTTCGGCCAAATAGCCGTCAGGTAAATTAATATGTGGGATTTTATGTTGCGTGAGGCAAACTGTTTCATCGCAATTGTTGCAATGGAAATGTAGGTGCAAATCCTGTTCAATCTCGCAGTTGCAACCAGGCTCGCAGAGTGCATATTTAGTGGTTCCAGTGCCATCTTCTATTTGGTGCACGATACCTTTTTCCTCAAAAGTTTTGATGGTTCGGTAAAGGGTGGTGCGTTCCGCTTTGGCAAAAGCGTTTTCAACATCGGTCAATGCTACCGCTGTATCCTGCTGTGCCATATATTTGTAGATAAGGATGCGCATTGCGGTTGGCCGAACGTTTTTGTGCTCTAAAAATGTTTCAATTTCATTCATAAACATCTCAATTTATCCCTGTTTTTTCTTCAACGACTCTCCCGTTTTAATCTGAAAAGCGTCATCAATATCCATCATATAGATAATTCCATCGCCCTGCTCATTGGTCTTTCCATTGGCAATGATAAGGTCTATGGCATCTTGGGCCTCTTCGTTTTGGCAGACCAGTTCCAACTTTACCACAGGACTGTCGGTTACGTGAAAATCAAGCGAGGGTCTTGCACCCTTTGCCTTAAACGCTCCCGTGCCTTCTGCCTGTGAAAGTGTCATACTCTTAAACCCGTTTTCGGCCAAAGCTTCGATTACTCTTTGGATTCGGTTCGGTTTTATAAATGCTTTTATCTCTTTCATCTGATATCGTTTTGTTTTAAAATTTACAAATTTTTAATGACCGTGTTCCAGTTCGCCCTTGACCATTTCCGAAGAAAGCGTATAGGCTCCTTTTGTTACTACCTTGATTCCTTTCGGGACATTTGCAGGAAGGTTTATTTCCACAAAATCCAAATCTGTAATGCCTGTGCTTACGGGTATCATTTTAAATTTCATTTTATTCGCTTCCTTTTCGCCATCTTCATCCAAAATAAAAATAAAGGATTGTTCGCCTTCTTTGATAATTGCATCCTCGGGTACGGCATAGACCATTTTTTCATCTTGGGCAATTCTACCTTCCACATACATTCCCGGAAGAAGTTCTTTGTCTTCATTATGTACGTCTGCGTGAACGTGCAAGGCTTTGGGGTCTGTTTCAAAGGTTTTACCTATGGCGTGAATTTTTGCCTTTAAAAGCTCATTTGGTTTTGAAGCCACCGTAAAATATATTTCCTGCCCTTCTTTTACTTTATGGATGTCCTTTTCATAGACTTTAAAGTCGGCGTGGATTTCTGTATTGTCACTTACCGTGAACATTTTGGTCTGTGGCGCAACGTAATCGCCAAGGCTGACCATTACTTCATCCACAAAGCCACTGATGGGCGAGGTAATGGGTACTGCCGAATAGATTTGCCCTTCCAAAACTTTACTGGTATTGATGCCCAGAAGTTTTAGTTTGGAACGCAATCCATTGACACTTGATGTGGTAGAACGAAATTTGGACTGTGCCAGTTGAAATTCCTTCCCTGATGAAACGCCCTTTTCGTGTAGTATTTTTTTTCGTTCAAAATCCTGTTCCAAAAAGACCAGTTCATCGTTCTTTTCCTGAAATTCCTGTTGCATTGTAATGATATCTGGATGTTCCAAATATGCCAATACCTGACCTTTGCTCACTTTGTCGCCTTCTATGACAGTGATGGAACGGACATTTCCACCCACAAAGGGACTTATGTTGGCCCTGTCCTGTGGAAATAATTCCAATTGGCCAGTAACTTTTATGGTGTTTCCCAAATTTTTTTGTTCCAATGGTTTCATTTCAAGACCAATGGTTTCTGCCTGTGCCCGGGTAATGGCTACCACGCCTTCTTCATTTTCGTGTCCAGCTTCCTCGCCTTCAGAATGCTCGGACGTTTGCGTTTCGTTGTGGTCCAATTTGCTTTCAGCTTTGTTGTTGCAAGCCATTAATAAGGCTATGGCCATTATTGAACTGATTATTTTGATATATTTCATTTCCTGTTTCATTTTAAGATTATAGATTGCCCAATTGGTACTGCACCTCAATGGCCTGTTGGTTGTATTGATTGATATATTCCAAATGTGTTTGCTTTATCCTGATGGCACTGTTAAGGATGGTGATATAGTTCACATAATCTATTTCACCTTCCTTGGATGCCAGTTCTGCGGTTGTTATTTGTTCTTCCGCCAAAAGCAATGCGCCTTCTTCATAATACTGCAATATTTTCTGCGTTTTTTCAAGGGATTTGAACAATTGCGACACCCTACTTTCGGTGGTTGCCTTTTGCTCCAAATATTGATTTTCTGCCATCATTGCATCTGCCTTGGCTGCCTTTACCCGTGATTTTTGCGGAAAAAACCACAACGGAATACTGATTCCTGCCTGATAGGTATTGAATCCCGAAACATCATCCACAACCTGCCGTCCATAAGAAAAGCTGAATTTTGGCAGCAATTCCGATTTTTCAACGCCCACATTGGCTTTACTTACTTCGGCGTTCTGCAACGCATATTGCAATATTGGGTTGTTTGCCACCGAAGTTGAATCCAAAGTTGCCATAAAATCCAATGGCTCATAAAAACCGTCCACCGTTTCGATGGGTTCATCTGTTCCCAAATATTGTTTTAAGGCACGTTTGGCAATTTCAATATCGTCATAGGCTTGTTGCCTTAACACTTGAATCTGTTGAAATTCGGAAGAGGCTGAAATAAATTCCAGCTTACCAGTTTCTCCCGTGTCATAACGAAGTTGGGCAGCGGTCTTGAAATTGGCATAAATACTGTCCAATTGGTCTGCAAAACGCAACTGTGCCTTGTAATAATTAATTTGGTCATAGGCTTGCATCACATTGCGTACCAACTGTTGCTCACTCGCTACGTAAAACTTCTCTCCCAAAACAATACGCTCTTTATAAAACTTGGATTTTGAAAATCCCGAAAGCAAGTCAATGTTGCCCTGTTGCACACCAATGGTTGTCTGTACCCCGGGAAGATTATTTCCATATTCTTCCTTTCCCGTGAAAACTTGGGTGCTACCAAGGTCAAAACTGGTGCCTTTCATAGCCTTTTCCCTTTCAATAAACGCTTCACTTTCCTTAAGCGATGGATAATTCTGTTTTGCCAAAGCGATGGCCTCATCTACGGTCAAGGTTTTAGGAATTGTGCCATCTTGATTGGTGTCTTGGGCCACCGCAGTTCCGGAAGCCATCAAACCACCCACCATCAACAACACGGTTATAATGTTCGTGGATTTGTTGATATAGCTTACATCGCCATTAGTATTGTTTCGTACCTTTCTCGATTCCAACCAATAGTACAATACCGGAAGGACTACAAGTGTTAAAAATGTTGCTGTGAGCAATCCGCCAATAACCACCGTTGCCAATGGTCGCTGTACTTCAGCACCACCAGAGGTAGAAATTGCCATTGGGATAAAGCCCATAATGGCCGCCGTTGCGGTTAGCAAAATTGGTCGCAACCTTTCGTGTGTTGCTTCGTATATTCGTTTTTTTAAGTCTGTCATTCCACTTTCTTTTAGTTCATTGAATTTGTTTATCAGTACCAACCCGTTCAATACCGCTACTCCAAAGAGCACAATAAATCCGACTCCCGCTGAAATACTGAAAGGCATTCCCCTTATCCAAAGGGCAAACACGCCACCAATGGCCGCCAAAGGAACTGCCATATAAATCATTAGTGATTGGGAAAACGAGCTCAACGCAAAGTAGAGCAATATGAATATTAGGAAAAGAGCGATAGGTACTACAATCATCAATCGGTCTGATGCACGTTGCAGGTTCTCAAACGAACCTCCGTAGGTTACAAAATAACCCGGTGGCAGTTTCACTTCCGTTTCCAGTTTTTGCTGAATCTCCTCGACCATCGATTTTACATCGCGCCCACGGACATTGACCCCTACCGAAATACGACGCGAGGTATTGTCCCTTGAAATCTGCATTGGACCGGGCTTATAGCTGATGTCCGCTACTTCCTTTAAGGGCACTTGCGCTCCGTTTGGTAAATCGATATATAAATTTTTAAGGCTATTGATGTCCTGTCTGAAGTCCTTCGCCAAACGAATGACCACATCAAAGCGTTTTTCGCCTTCAAAAATCACCCCTGCCGCTTCTCCTGAAAAGGCGGCACTTACATAATCATTCAGCTTATCAACGGTTACACCGTACTGTGCCATTTTTGCGCGATTGTATTCTACCGTCATCTGTGGCAAACCACTCGTGGCTTCCACATTGAGGTCGGCCGCTCCGGGAACGCTTCTGATAACCGCTGCGATTTCCTGAACCTTGTCTGCCAATACGCCCAAATCTTCTCCGTACAATTTAATGGCCACGTCCTCCCGAACACCCGTAAGCAGTTCGTTAAAACGAAGTTCCACAGGTTGCGTAAACACGAAATTCACACCGGGAACAACTGAAATTTTTTCCTGTATTTTTTCTATAAGTTCTTCTTTGCTATCTGCGGAAGTCCATTTGCTCTTATCCTTTTCAAGAATAATATAGCTATCGGCAATGTCCATTGGCATTGGGTCTGTCGGTATTTCGGCCACACCAATCCTTGAAACCACTGTTTTTACTTCAGGAAATTCATTGATTAAATTTTGAAGTTTTTTTGAGGCTTCAATAGATTCCGTAAGACTGCTCCCCGGTTTTATCAAAGCCTGAAACGCAATATCGCCCTCATCAAATTTAGGTATGAATTCGCCACCCATATTGCTGAAAATAAATCCTGCAATCAATAGCAGCCCAACCGCACCAATAATGACACCAGCCCTAAAGCGAAGTGCGAAATTGAGCAAGGGCACATACGCCCTGTTCAACCCTGACATTATTTTATCACTGAACCTGTCAATCCTGTTTTCAAATTTGGCGAACCAACTGTTCTGATTTCTGGCAGGTTTTAGGAACATTGACGAAATCATTGGTACATACGTAAGGCACAGGATAATCGCTCCCAAAACCGCAAATCCGAAAGTAAATGCCATTGGACGGAACATTTTTCCTTCTACACCAGTTAAAAAGAGAATCGGTGTAAATACGATAAGGATAATAAGCTGACCGAAAAAAGCCGAATTCATCATCGTGCTTGCCGATTCATAGGCTATTTCATCCATTTCTGGCTGGCCAATGGCGGTTGTGGTTTTCTTCATCCGTTGATGGATGTGAAATACCATTCCCTCCACAATAATAACTGCGCCATCCACGATGATACCAAAATCGATTGCCCCCAAGGACATTAAATTTGCCCACACCCCAAATTGTTTCATCAAGATAAATGCAAACAGTAATGATAAAGGGATTACCGAAGCTGTAATTAATCCACCACGGAAACTTCCCAAAAGCAAGACCAAAACGAAAATCACAATCAATGAACCTTCAATAAGGTTTTTTTCAACGGTGCTTGTGGTCCTTCCGATAAGTTCACTTCTACTTAAAAACGTATCTATGTAAACGCCTTCCGGCAGGGATTTTTGTATTTCTGCAATGCGCTTCTCCACATTTTCGACCACGTTACCAGGGCTTTCGCCTTTCAGCATCAGTATTTGTCCCCCAACAGTTTCGTGTCCGTCTTGAGTAAACGCACCATAGCGCACTTGATTCCCATAGCCCACTTTTTCAGCGACATCGCGCACTAAAACAGGGCTTCCATTTTGTGTGGTTACAACGGTGTTTTCCAAATCCTCAAGACTACGTGCCAAACCTTCGCCACGAATGAAATTTGCTTGGTGGTTTTTCTCGATGTAAGCACCTCCCGTATTAGCGTTGTTCACTTTCAGGGCTTCAAAAACCTGATTCATTGTAATGCCAAAACTTTTTAATTTATCAGGATTTATGGCAACTTCATATTGTTTCACATAGCCTCCAAAAGCATTGACCTCGACCACTCCGGGGACTAATGCCATTTGGCGTTTTACAATCCAATCCTGTATGGTACGAAGCTCCATGGCGTCGTATTTATCTTCGTAGCCTTCTTTTAGTTTTAAAGTATATTGGTAGATTTCTCCCAGACCTGTAGTAATGGGTGCCATAAATGGCGTGCCGAAGCCTTCGGGGATTTCTCCAGCAACTTCTGTCAATTTCTCTTGCACCAATTGCCGGGGAAGATAAGTACCCGCCTCGTCCTTAAAGACAATGGTAACCACAGAAAGACCAAAACGAGATACAGAACGCAGTTCGATAACATCAGGAAGGTTTGCCATAGCCAATTCTACCGGGTAGGTAACAAATTGCTCAATATCTTCAGTCCCTAAATTTGGGGCAACGGTAATAACTTGCACTTGATTATTGGTAATATCGGGTACAGAACCCAGATTTATAGTGGCCATAGACCAAATGCCTGTACCTACCAATGCCACTATAAAGAGCCCAATAATAAACTTGTTATTAATGGAAAATGAAATGATTTTGTTAATCATAGAAAAAGTTTAATGAATTATAAATAGTAGTAAGTTGACCACGATTGATATGGACAACAATAATTTATAAGATACCTGCCGTTGCAGATATTTTCATTAAACTCGTGGGGGTTGAAAAAGGGATTCCAGATATCTGGAATTTAGATGAAATGTGTAGAAATTGAATTGATTTTGCGCCTCAAAGGAAACATCAGTAATTAATGTTGGCTGAAATGGTGTGAAGAATACAAAATGCTGGCAACATTGATGGCTTGTATGCAAAGGCACATCTTCGTGGTCTGAATCCTGATGATGGTCGTCAGATGTTCCATCGTCGTTGATGTAATCCTCATAAACATATTTTATGAAGGAATAGTCATCAACTTCTTTATGTTCTTGATAATGGGCAACGAAGTGTGATATTTCTTCTATTTGCTTGCACACCTCCATATTGGCCGCTATTCCCTGAAAAAGGAATAGGAATGACATTGTTATGGAAACGATGATTTTCATATAGCTTGACAAATATACAAAATATTGAATGCAACTGGTGTGCAAAAACTATATGTGTCTAATTCTATTCAATTTCATCTGTTACGCTACCACAATCCAACATATCAGCACCAAAATAAGGATTACGTATTTCCTTATCCTTACTCAACCAATAGGCACCCACGTTATTGTTTGCCATTGGACAATAATCTACATATACTTTTTGGTTGATGCCAAAGGTTTTTACGGCATTGATTAAATGTGCAGATAAATGAATGAAATGTTCCCGTTGTTTTTTGATATCCGAAGTGTTGGCTATGGCACTTGTGGATGCCTTCAATTCTTTTTCCAGAGTCATCCAGTGTTTATGTGCATCATCCTTCAATAATTTCATATCCACTTTTTCAATACTTTTTTGCAACCCGTTTGCTGATTTTTTTGCTGTTTCGGCATCATCATTTACAAGTGCTTTATCAACTGAAACATAGTTTTCAAAAACAGTGTTGAGCTGTTCCTTGAATTTGGAAGAAACGTCAAGACGCTTGGTCATTTGGGAATGGTCTGTTGTTGAATTGCCATTGGCATTTTCCATACCCAAATGTCCTTCGTGACCCGTCATTGTTTTGCCTCCTTTGGTGTTCATCATAGATTTTTTGCCCTGTAATTGTGCGGCGGCATCTACTGTAAATGTGCCGTTCGTTACTACTTCATCCCCATTTTTAAGCCCTTCGGAAATGGTATAAACATCGCCATTTTTAGTACCTAAAGTAACTTCCCGCATTTCAAAAACGGGCTCGTTTGGATTTGTTTTTACGTACACCAATGAGCGCTCGCCTGTCCACATAACCGCAGATGCTGGAATTGTGATTTGGGATTCCATTTTATCACTACCTTTTGTCATTGTCACTTTTGCAGTTACAAACATTCCTGGCTTTAAAATATCTTCTTTATTGTTCAATGTGGCCCGAACCGAAACTGTTCTGGATTTCGTATTTAAAACTGGGTCAATAAACGAAACAGTTGCCTCAAATTCCTTGTTGGGATAAGCGTTGGTAGTAACAGTTATTTTCTGTCCTTCCTTTAATTGTGAAATTTGACGTTCGTAGGCATCAAACATCGCCCAAACGGTTCCCAAATCGCTTACTTTTACAATGGGCTGGCCTTGCTTGACATAATCTCCTTCCTCTGCCATTTTTTGGGAAACCGTACCCGAAACCGTGGCATAGATTGGAAAATTTTCCCGCACTTTGCCAGAGCTTTCAATTTGATTGATTTGGTTTTCAGAAAGTTTCCATAGTTTCAATTTGTTGCGGACGGCTTTATACAATGCAGGTTGTGATTCCTTCATACTTGCTGCTGTCAACAATTCCTGCTGTGCGGCAACAATTGTTGGTGCATAAATAGTTGCCAATAATTGACCTCTTCGCACTTCCTCGCCTGTAAAATTGACGTTCAGTTTTTCAATACGGCCTTCAAAATAACTTGCTTGTACGGCATTGGCCTCTTCGTTCGCCATTATCTTTCCTGAAAGTTGCATTGTATTTTCATCTGTTCCTGAAACATTACCAACAATGGTGGTTTGGATATTCGCCAATGCCATTGCGTTTTCGGTCATTTTTATTTCGTTCATTGCGAGACCATCTGCACCGGTTTCGGCAGGAATCAAGTCCATCCCGCAGATGGGACAGTCGCCGGGTTCGGGCTGCATAATCTGTGGGTGCATTGAGCAGGTCCACATTTGGTTTTGTTCGTTGGTACTGTCCGACATATCGGAAACATCCTTGGTGTTTGAGTTTCCTTCAGCAGACTTGCCGAAAAAGACATACCCCAATATTAAACCAGCGGCCAAAATGGCGATGTAAATGATGTATTTTTTCATAATAGTTATAATTAAGTAGGTCTCGACTACGCTCGACCAGACAATTTATCTGTATAAACCTAACAGGTTTTATCCCGAAGTTTCGGGACTATTAGGTTTGGTGTTCAATATTATTTTGCTGCTTGCAAACGCTTTATCATATCTTTCATTTCCCCTATTTCTTTACGCTGTGCCTCGATAATATCATCTGCCAATTTTCTGACCTCTGGATCTTGTATGTCGGCTCTTTCACTTGTTAAAATTGCGATGGAATGGTGTGGAATCATTGCCTTCATCCAAAGGATATCTCCAATAATAGGACTTTGAGCCCTTACAAGCCCAAGTGCGCTAACAAAAAGCACTAAACTTCCCAACAAAATTGCGATGTTTTTTTTCTTGTTTTGGTACATTTTCCGCATAAAAAACCACATTATTACTGCCATACAAGCAATGCCCAAACAACTCATATAGAAACGTGTGAGGCTGAAATAAACGTGGTCAATTTGATATGTGTTAAGGTACATTGTGATGTACATTGCGATAAAAGATGCGCCGAGCATCAAAATGAATTTTGTGTAATTGCCTTTGCTTTGGTGTTGATTTGAATGTTCCATAGTTTTTGAGTTTTAATCATAGTTTAATATTTCTTAATCGTAAGGAATTTGCAATGACCGAAACCGAGCTAAAGCTCATTGCCAATGCCGCTATCATAGGCGACAATAACAACCCGAACACAGGAAAGAGAACACCTGCCGCGATTGGGATGCCCAGAATATTGTAGCCCAGTGCCCAAAATAAATTTTGCTTAATGTTCCGCATCACGTTATCACTCAAATCCCTTGCTTTGACGATGCCGTGCAAATCGCCTTTTACCAAGGTAATCATCGCACTTTCTATGGCAACATCGGTTCCCGTTCCCATTGCGATGCCCACATCGCTTTTTGCCAAGGCTGGGGCATCGTTGATGCCGTCGCCAGCCATTGCAACAATTTTTCCTCTGTTCTGTAATTTTTCTACCTCTTGCAGTTTGTTTTCGGGCAACATTCCTGCTTTAAAATCGGCAAGGTTTAGTTCCTTTGCGACCGCTTGGGCAGTGTCGCGATTATCGCCAGTGAGCATAATTACTGCAATTCCCTTATCCTGAAGTGCTTTAATTGCGTTGGCACTGGTTCCTTTTATTTTATCGCCAATGACGACATATCCCACAACTTTTGAATCGATTGACAAATAGGAAACTGTTTTTCCCTGCTTTTGAAAGCTTTGTGCTTCGGTTTCCATTTCAGAAGTCAATTGAGCCTCGGCATATTCCATCATTTTTGCGTTGCCCAAAGCAACCATTTTTCCGTTTACCGTTCCTTCAACACCTTTTCCGGTAACAGCACTAAAGTTTTTTGTTTCTAAAAACTCCGTTTTCTTTTCTTTACCATATTTCACGGTAGCTTCAGCGAGTGGATGTTCACTCATATTGTTAAGGGAAACAATGTGTTGCAATACTTCATTTTCAGAAAATTCCATCCCAAAAGCACCAATCTTTTCAACGGTTGGTTTACCTTCGGTTATGGTTCCGGTTTTATCGATAATCAAAGTATCTACCTTATCCATTTTTTCGAGGGCTTCCGCATTTTTAATCAGTACACCGTTTTGCGCACCTTTCCCAACGCCCACCATTACGGACATTGGTGTAGCCAAACCGAGTGCACAAGGACAGGCAATGATGAGTACGGCTATTGCATTTACAAAAGCATAAACATAAACAGGCTCGGGTCCAAAAATTGCCCAAACTATAAATGTTATGATTGAAATAAGAACAACGATAGGCACAAAATATCCCGAGACCGTATCTGCCAATTTTTGGATGGGCGCACGACTGCGACTGGCGTTATTGACCATTTGGATGATTTGGGAAAGCAAGGTATCGGAACCAACTTTTTCGGCTTTCATTAAAAATGATTGGTTGCCGTTGATAGTTCCACTGCTTACTTTGTCGCCTTCGCTTTTACTTACGGGAATGGGTTCTCCTGTAATCATAGATTCGTCAACTGTTGTATTTCCTTCGGAAATGACGCCGTCAACAGGAATTTTATCACCTGGTTTTACGCGAAGGATATCGCCCAACTTAATTGAATCAATCGCAACTTCTCCTTCCTTGCCATTCTTAACCAGAATAGCTTTGTTTGGTGCGAGCTTCAATAATTCCTTGACAGCCGAATTTGTTTTGCTGTGTGCACGGGCTTCGAGAACCTGACCCAATAAAACCAAGGTTAAAATAACAGTTGCAGCTTCAAAATATACGTGTACTGCGCCAGAATCTGTTTTAAATTGTGCCGGAAAGAAATCGGGAAAGAGCATCCCGAAAACGCTGAACAACCACGCTGCGCCCGCGCCAATACCGATTAAGGTAAACATATTGAGGTTCCACGTTTTTATACTTCTGTAAGCCCGTTCAAAGAACATCCAAGTAGCATAAAAAACCACAGGTATCGATAAGGCAAACTGAATCCAGTTCCAATACTTCTGTTCCATTACTTGGTATAATGGATTGTTGGGAATCATTTCGCTCATTGCCATTAGGAAAATGGGCAAGGTAAAAGCGACTGCAATCCAAAATTTCTTGAGCAGTTTTTGATAGGTTTTTTCCTCTGAAGAAATATCAGGCTGCATCGGTACCAAATCCATCCCACAGATTGGGCAGGCCCCCGGCTCGTCCTTAACGATTTCCGGATGCATTGGGCAGGTCCATTGTTCGGACGTTGTTGCCGACAGATTTTGCTCTTCCACCAAGTCCATTCCGCAGACAGGGCAATCGCCAGGTTTATCATAGGTTTTATCGTCTTCGCAGTGCATTGGGCAGTAAAAAGTTCCAGTTCCTTTGCCTTTTGGTTTTTCTACTTTTTTGTCATCGGAATGATGATGTTCTCCGATATTATGGATGCTGTAACGCCCACCGTCATTTTTTAAGGCTTCTTGAAACTTTTCCAATGGAATATGGTTTTGCGTTTCTATGGTTGTTTCGGCTTTTTCCAAATTGACCGAGGCAGATGTTACACCTTCAACTTTTGAAAGTGTACTTTCTACGTGGCTTCGGCAACCGTTGCAGGTCATTCCGTGGATGTGATAGGTGTGTTTCATTTTTTATTATATTGAATTATTATCCAAAATTAAGTGCCCCAATTTCCATTTATATGCACAATTAGGGATAATCCTTATACAATTTGGTCAAGGGATTTCCTATTCCATTTTTGTAAATTCTTAAATTCTGTCATTGACATTCCCGTTACATTTTTAAACTGCTTTGCCAAATGGCCACTATTATTATAATTGAGTGTATATGCTATTTCTGAAAAATTCAGTTGTCCCAATTGTATCAGTTCTTTTACCTTTTCAATCTTTAGATTTATTTCATATTTCTCAATGGTCATTCCTTCGGTTTTGCTGAACACTTTACTCAAAGCCGAATAGGATTTATTAAACGTTTTGGTCAAAAAAGAAGAGATATTTGCATCGTCCTGATTTTCAATTTTTTTGATAAGGACAATTTTCATTTCTTCAATCAAAACTTCTGTTTCCTCTTGTATAATTTCAAAACCGTGTTTTTTTAGTTCTTTTTCCAATTTGGAATTTTGGATTGATTTTTTCTCATCTAAAATTATTTGCCCTAATTCAACCGATTTTATGTCATAACCCAAAGTATTCAACTCACGTATTACAGTTGATTTACACCTATCGCAGACCATATTTTTTATGTGAAGTGTTTTTGTCATAATCAGTTAATAAAAAATTTCACAATCAAACCGCCCGCTAGCCAAACGTAGCTTACCAATGCGGCATATTTAAGTATATTTTCCAGCAGTTGGCTTTTGGGTGCCATTTCCTTCATTTGTTTTACATCTTTCCTTTTGAAAAATCCTAGATAGATTAAAAAACCAGATAATACCAGAAAAGCGATGTTTAAAAAGAAGGTATAATCTAACTTAAAGTATTTGCTATCCTGAATTTTTACTTGTGATGGATCTGGCAGAATGCTCAATAAATCGAATGAATAATGTAAAAGCAAGGACGCGCCGATAAGTGCTGTGAACAACAAGAACAAAATGAAAAGCGACATTTTCCAACCATAATATTTGGCATTGATACGAAGTATTGGAAACACTACCAAATCACTAAAAATAAAAGCCATAACGCCTGCAAAACTTACACCTTTACCAAATAATAAAGCAGCCAAAGGAATATTTCCCATTGAACCAATAAAGGTCAAAAATGCAGCGACCGGACCAACAATAATGTGTTCGAGGATTTGAAAAAATGTAAAATCGGTATTGCCGTTCCCACTATTGATAAACAAGGTTTGAAAGAAGGAATCCGGTACAAAAGCCGCTACGATTCCCGCAATGGTAAAGCCTACGGTAACGTCTTTCCAGACCATTTTCCATTCCATCCCGTATTGTTTTGAAACCTTTGCCCATCCTTTTTCCGACTGTATTTTCTTTTTCCACGATTTGGAACCGTCCATATCATCATTGTCCTTATCCTTTAGGTTTTTTCGCGCTTTCTCTATGAGTTTTTTTGGATTTATCAATCGAATCAATAACCAAGAAATAAGTATTAATAGAATTCCACCCACATATTCTCCAACAACAAATTGCCAACCGAGAAAGATGGAAATAATAATTCCGAGTTCGATAACCAAATTGGTTGATGCCAATAGAAAAGCTATTGACGACACAAAACTCGCCCCTTTTTTGAAAAGTGACTTTGTTGATGCCAATGCCGCAAAACTGCACGAACTGCTGATAAAGCCGAAAAATGTACCGAGCAAAACGCCTTTGCCTTCCTTTTCGCCCATTGTTTCCTGCATCTTTTTTTCGGTCACAAAAACCTGAATCATACTGCTGATGATGTAGCCAAGCGCAAAAGCCCATAGTGCCATCCAGAAAAATCCAGTAGTTGTATAGGCTGCCTCGCCCCATTGTTTTAGAAAATTGTCCATACTATACTCTTTTTTGTGCCTGACTTGGGAAGGGTTTTAACTAATCAACAATGAAAAAAATTCCATTCCCTTCCCACATCAGGACTTTACTCTAAACTATCTTTTATTTTAGTCATATAATCAATCAAGGTTTTCTTTTCAGCATCTGATAAAATCGCATCCCGATGAATCAAAGTATAGGACGATAAAGGCATTTCATCATCCTTAATCTGGTTTATGATGGATTTTAATTTGCTGTTTTTTCTTCTATCTGAATAGTTTTCCCATTCATTAAAATTAAGCTCTGCCTTTCCTTCCTTTATATGGTCTTCCAAATACCAAGCAGCAGGCTGAATTTTATTGTACCACGGATATTCGGTATTGTTACTGTGGCAATCATAGCAGGATTCCTTCAACAGTGTACTGATATTTTCCGGTGGATTGTTGACCAACAGAAAATCCGTTTTTGGAATCACATCACTTTCGTTTCTTTCAGTTGGTAAGAATTGGATTGCTAAAAAAGCTATCAATAAAATGAGCACTATGGTTTTTAGGATTTTCATTCAGTCATTGAATTAAACCTTCAAGCTAACCCCGGAAGGGCGGAAAATGCCTTGAAGGTTATGATTAATTAATTTCCTTCTGCACTTTACCGCAGGCCATCATTTTGCTGCCGTAGTATGGGTTTTTTATTTCCTTTTCCATACTTAACCAAGCACTTCCACCATCATACATTGGACAAAATTGTTGGTACAAGGTATTTTCAGTTCCCGTAATGGCGACCATATCCATCATATCCTTGCTCAAGGTTTTGAAATGCTCGCGTTGGTGGTCCATTTCACTTTTGCCGATATGTTCTGCGTGTTCCTTGGCATCTGCGATGATGTCCTTCAATTCTGTTTGTTGTTCGGCTGTGTAACTGTTCACATCAAAGCCATTTAAGGTGTTTTCCAACTTTTTGCCAGCTTTTGCGGCATCGTCCTTATTGGTGGCCACCAATGCTTCCTTTAAAGTCATATAATCCGCCAAAACCTGCTTTGCATCCGTTGTTTGTGCATTGCTATCCATAGAATCATTTGATACGGTCATTTCATCGTGGTTCATACCTTCGTCGTGATTCATTTCATCGTGATTCATTTCAGAATGCATCGCATCTTCCGAATTTTCTTTTTTACCGTCTTTGCAGGACATTGCTGTTAGGCTTACGAAAGCCATTGCCAAAATTGCTGTTGTTACTTTTACTTTTTTCATTTTTTTCTGATTTAGATTAATACTTGTTTTTGTTTACTATTTATTGAATTATTAAAATCTCACGGATAAACCACCACCTGCACCAAAACGGTTGTCGTAGCTCGCCATCAATGAAAAGTTTCTTGATAGGAAATATTCGATACCTGCATTCCAAACAACTTCCTTTGCAAAATTGTCTTCAGCTGGAAGGTCATTTACCCACCCAAAATCTGCTTGGTATTCATAACTGCCAAAAATGGCCGTTCTTGGGAAAATGAGGATTTCACGGCTCAAACTAATCTGTGGGCGCAACTTGTTGTCAATACGCACATCGAGATTGAATAGATAGGGTGCCAAAAACCGGACTCCAGCAATGGCTGTAGTAGAAAGTTCATCCAAACTGTCTTCCATTTCATTCTCGATATTTACACCACCAAACACCCTTAAATAATCGTGCAGATAACGTTCGTAGGTTATTTCTGCTTCCAAATTTTGATTCCAACCATACTCGGCCATTACATTGAACTGGTTGCGAATGTTTGAGGTTACAAAGTTAAATTCCGTCATATGCGATGCCGCATCCACCATCGCCCAAGTGTAATATTTATCAGCCTCGGTAATCAAACCGCTTATGGGATATCCGTTCAAACGGTCGTCCCTTGGCGTGTCATAGCTCATAACCCTTGCCATCCCGCTCATCATATGGTACAGGATGTGGCAATGGAAGAACCAATCGCCGTACTCGTTACCGTAGAACTCAATGGTCACTTCGCCCATTGGCGGAACGTTGACCGTATGTTTTAAGGGCGAATATTCTCCATTTTTGTTGATGACCCTAAAAAAGTGGCCGTGAAGGTGCATTGGGTGGTGCATCATCGTGAGGTTGTTAAGAGTAATTCGGGTAACTTCTTTATGGTTTATTTTAATCTGGTCGGTTTCCGAAAGGGGCACGCCGTTCATACTCCAGATATAGCGGTTCATATTTCCGGTAAGGTTCAAGAGGATTTCCTTTACCGGAATATCTTTAGGATAGGTTGTTTTTTCGGGTGATTTTAGGTAATCGTAATTATATTCTGAAAACATACCCATTCCTTCCATCTGCATAGTGTCCATTTTCATTTTGGAATGGTCCATTTTTTTATCCATCATAGAATCTTTGGACATATCCATCTTCATTTTTGAATGGTCCATTTTACTGTGGTCCATCGTATCGTTCATCATTGAGTCCTTGGACATTTTCATATCCATTTTTTCATTCTTCATATCCATATTGGAATGGTCCATTTGCATCCCATATTCTTCTTTCATCTCATAACGTTCGTCTTTTTTTGGTTGGAATTTTAAAGCGTGCGCGCCCATTTTCATATCCATCTTTGCCATTTGCTGCATCATTTTTATCTTGTCTGGCCGCGGAACTACTTCTGCAGGAAGCAGCTTGCCATTTCCAATGAATGCTGTTGCCGTGCCCGAACCGTCCTGTGCCATTGCACGGAATTCGATCTTTCCGTTTTCTGGAATGGTTACTATAAAATCATAGGTTTCGGCAATGGCGATGAAGGTTTTATTTTTCTGTATTGGCTCCACATTGAGACCGTCGGCAGAAACCAGCGTGGGTATTCCGCCACCAAAAGTCATCCAAAATTGGGTAGATGCCGAACCGTTGATAATCCGTAACCGTACTTTTTCGCCAGCTTTAAAATCTGGATATTCGGGATTTTGCTGTCCGTTTACCAAAAAAGCGGGGTAATAGATGTCGGCTATATCGGCACCTTCCATCCGTTGTCGCCAAAAATCAAGCTGTGCGCCAAATGCACAACGCGCAATCACTTGGTTCAAGGGTGTGGACGTACCTTTTTTCATTCCGTACCATTCATTGCCACGTTTTAGATTTCGTAGCACATTTATCGGTTTTTCATTTGTCCAATCGGAAAGCATCAATACTAAATCTCTGTCATAATCCAAGGTTTTTTCTTTTGGTTTGATAACAATAGAGCCGAAAACACCGCTCTGTTCCTGCAACATTGTATGTGAATGGTACCAATATGTTCCTGACTGTGCCACTGGAAATTCATATTTAAAAGTTTCGCCCGGACGAATGGGCGGCGTGGTCAAATAGGGAACACCATCATAAAAATTCGGGATGATGATGCCGTGCCAATGGACAGAGGTTTCTTCCTTCATTTCGTTTTTTACATAAATGACTGCATATTCGCCTTCGGTAAACTCCAAAATGGGACCAGGGATGGCGCCATTTACGGTCATTCCTTTTACGTCCTTTCCTGCTTTATTGACCATTTCTTCCTTGATGGTCAATGTATATTCCCGAACGGGACGGTTTTCGGTATTTCCTTCTTTTGATTGTTCAAAAAGGTTTTGGCCAAAAACAGATTGATATCCCACTAATAAAAGAAGCAGTATGTGTTTTAATGGTTTCATTTCAGTATTTTTTTTATAATTAATCTAATTTTCCCAAACGGCTTATCGCAATAGCACATAGTTTTAATTGGTTAAATAATTGATAATGGTGGACTGTACGAAATACATTTTTATGGATTCAATTTGATTGATTTGAAACTTCAACTGCAATTCCTGAATGTCCAGCACATCATTAAAATCTATCGTTCCCGTTTCATAATTTTTTATCAGGATTTCCTCGGCATCCTTTGCTTGCTGAAGGTTTTTTGATTGTGTCTCAAACTTTATTCGTGCTTGGTTTCGCTGTGAAATCGCTTTTGCCAATTCAGATTCCAATCCGTTCAATCGTTCGTCTTTTTGCGACTGGATTTCCTGTTGGCGCAACTCATTCTGTTTGGTAATGGACTTATAGCGATTGTTGAAAATTGGAATCGTAATTGAAACCATAGGCATCAAAATATCCTTTCCGTTATCAATGAAATCCATATCTTGTCTTGCCGCAACGGGTAAGTAATCGACACCAAAACCGAACATTGGTTGGCTTTCACGCAGGTTAAGCAGTTCCGATTTTGCGACCGATTCATACAACTTATCGAATTTGAGCAATTCCGGATTTACGGAAAGTGCTTTAAAAGAAAGCTGCATATCTTCCATCGGAATTTCTAAACTTTCAACAACCGAAATTTCCTTGTCGTAACCGCGATTCATCAAACTGTTCATAGCGGCCTGTATGCCATTATTTTGTTGTTGCAAGACTTCTTTTTCCTGTTGCAGCTCATTTTGTCGAATCTGTAATCGCAGTACATCAACGGCAGAAGCTTTTCCAACTTCTACAGAAGTCAGCGCAAGTTTTTCATACGTTTGCAACAATGCAATATTTTGGTCAAGAACTTTCTGTTTCGCCCTTATTTCATAAAGCTGGAAATAGAACTGTGAAACAGAAAGGGCCAATTTTCGTTTTGCTATCGTGACTTCCACAAAATCTGCATCCGCCATTGAAGTGGCATAATTTTCCCTTGCGTTTATGGTGCCAAACCAAGGAAACATTTGTTTTATGGAAAAGCGTGCACGCTGCGCCCCGACACGGGTTTCGGGTTCGCTTACAAAATAACCAGCACTAAACTCGGTGTTCGGAATCCAATTGGCTTCATTTACTTTTTCAGATGCAATATCATAACGCAATTGAAACTTTTGGATTTCGGGACTGTTGGCAACGGCCTCTTCTATGTAGGTCTGTAAGTCCTGACCAAAACTATTGAAAGCCGAAAGACTAATTCCGAAAAACAAAGCCAATCTTATATATATTTTCTTTTTTATCATTTTTCTATGGTTATAGTTCGTGATTCTGCTTTCAGTTTTCTTTTCGCAATCCGTTCCTTCCTCCAGCTATATAGCACGGGCACAAGGAAATACGATGTGGTATCGAGCAACATTCCGCCAAAGATGGGAATGGACATCGGTATCATAATATCACTTCCTTTTCCTGTGGAAGTCAATACAGGCAACAATGCCAAAATGGTGGTAACTGTCGTCATCAAACAAGGACGGATTCTTTTGGAAGCAGCTTCCAACGTGGATTGTCTTATTTCCGCTTTATCGGTCGGGTCGTTTTTGTCGAAGGTCTGTGTGAGATAGGTCGCCATTACCACGCCATCATCCGTTGCAATACCAAAAAGAGCAATAAAACCTACCCAAACCGCGACGCTCAAATTGACCGTGCGGATATTGAAAAGGTCGCGCAGATTTTCGCCAAAAAAGCTGAAGTTCAAGAACCAATCTTGACCATAGAACCAAATCATTACAAAACCACCCGCAAAAGCGACTGTAATCCCCGTAAATACCATCAAGGTTGTGGACACCGAACGGAACTGGAAATATAAAATCAAAAAGATGACCGCAAGTGCCAAAGGAACGATAATGGACAGCGTTTTTTCTGCACGTAATTGGTTTTCATAAGTACCTGTAAATTGATAGCTGACGCCTTTGGGAACATTCAATTCGCCCGCGTCAATTTTATTTTGGATGAGTGCCTGTGCATTTTCCACGACATTCACTTCGGCAAAACCATCTAGTTTGTCAAATAAGACATAGCCCACTAAAAAAGTATCTTCACTTTTAATGACTTGCGGACCTTGTTCGTATCGAATGGTTGCCAACTCGCTCAATGGAACGGGGCTTCCCTTTTCAACAGGCACATAAATATCTTCCAAGTCTGATGGGTCGCCACGCAATTCACGAGGATAGCGCACCCGAACGCCATAGCGTTCCCTGCCTTCAACAGTTTGGGTCAACACCATTCCGCCCACGGCAACTTTCAGGACATTTTGAACTTCCTCTATAGTAACGCCATAACGAGCCAATTTTTCCCTGTTGATATCAATCAGCAAATAGGGTTTGCCCACGATTCGGTCTGCAAAAACGGCTTCCTGTTTTACACCTTCGGCCTGTTTTAAAATTCCTTCCAACTGAACGCCAAAGGCTTCAATCTGTTTTAAATCCTGACCTTTAACCTTAATGCCCATTGGCGCGCGCATTCCTGTTTGCAACATAACCAATCGGGTTTCGATAGGTTGCAGTTTTGGGGCAGAGGTAACGCCTGGAAATTTAGTAACCCTTACAATTTCGTTCCAAATATCATTGGGCGAATTGATTTCGGGTCGCCAGTTTCGGTAGAACTCACCGTCATCATCCGGAATTAATTTTTCCGAAGTGACATCGACCGTTATTGAAACTTTCTTCCCATTATTTCGGGCGTTTTCAACTTTTTCAGAACCAACGGGACTGTTGGGATTTTCAACTAAAGTGTTATCCTTCAGCATAAAAAACCCATCATCGTTTACCTTAAAACGTTGCCGTTTTCCATCATCATTCAACATATATTCAGATTTGTACTGAATTATGTTTTCGTACATTGACAAAGGTGCTGGATCCAGTGCGGATTCCGTTCTTCCGGATTTTCCAACAACGGTTTCGATTTCGGGAATGCTTGCTACCGCCATATCCAATTGCTGCAACACCCGTTTGTTTTCCTCAATACCTGCGTGCGGCATAGAGGTGGGCATTAACAGGAATGAACCTTCATTTAGGGAAGGCATAAATTCTTTGCCGGTATTCTTATAAATAAAAAAACCAAATATCAAAAGTGCCGTGGGAATGGTCAAAAACAAAAGTTTGTTTGCCAATGCCCATTTCAAAATTCGCGTATAATAGTTTTTAAATAGTGAAAAACCTGCCAATAGACCAAAACAAATGATGCCTACAAAAATGAGGTTCCAAAACACGCTTTTGTCCACGCCCAACGGCCTCCAATATTCAGCCAACAGAAAGACTATTGCAGCTGCGGAAAGATAAATATTGAATTTGTTTGACCTCTCTTTTGAAAGCTTTTCCTGTAAAACTGCCAAAGCCACAAAGCCAAAGCCAATAAGGATTAGGCCAATCCAATGACCAAAAATGACCGCAATAAACCCTGCCAAAATCAACAGACTGCTAATGCCGTAATTGGCTGTTTTTCTGATATTCCTGCTTTTGAAGAAAAACGCAGCGAATGGTGGTATCAAAAATAACGCTATTATGATAGATGCCGTTAAGGCAAAGGTTTTGGTAAATGCCAAGGGTCTGAACAATTTGCCTTCAGCACCAATCATTGTGAATACGGGAATGAAACTGATGATGGTTGTCATTACAGCCGTTACGATAGCCCCGGAAACTTCTGCTGTAGCGTTGTAAACCACTGTGTTTATTGGCGTAGTTTCATCGTCCTCATCCAGATGCCTTATGATATTTTCTGAAAGGATGATGCCCACATCCACCATTGTCCCGATGGCGATGGCGATACCCGAAAGCGCTACAATATTGGCATCCACTCCAAAGAATTTCATTGCAATAAACACCATCAACACCGCCACAGGTAAGAGGCCGGATATGAGTACCGAAGCTCGAAGATTAAAAACCATAACGATAATTACCAAAATAGTTATGAGAATTTCGAGTGTTAACGCCTCGTTGAGTGTACCCAAAGTTTCCTGTATGAGTTCTGTGCGGTCATAAAAAGGAACAATAGTAACTTGCGAAGTTCTGCCATCAGCCAACACTTTTGAAGGCAAGCCAGTACTCAACTCATTGATTTTTTCTTTTACGTTATTGATTACCGCTAAAGGATTTGCTCCGTATCGAGCCACCACAACCGCACCTACAACTTCGGCACCTTCCTTGTCCAAAATACCGCGACGTGTTGCAGGCCCAAGTGTCACTTTGGCAATATCACTAATTTTAATGGATGTAAAATTTTCAGAAGTAACGACAGCATTTTCAATATCTGCGACCGATTTTACATAACCCAAACCACGTACAAGATATTCTGCCTGATTGATTTCCAAGGTTTGTGCACCAATGTCCCGATTGCTTTCTTTTACCGCCTTTACTAATTGAGCAAGTCCGATATTGTATTGTCGCATCAGTTCGGGATTCACGTCAATTTGATATTCCTTTACATAGCCGCCAATAGATGCCACTTCGGAAACACCACTTGCAGATGCCAAGGCGTATTTCACATAATAATCCTGAATGCTGCGCAGTTCCTGCAAATCCCAACCACCTGTAACGTTGCCATCTTTATCACGACCTTCCAGGGTGTACCAAAATATTTGTCCCAATCCTGTTGCATCGGGACCCAAAGCTGGATTAACACCTTCGGGCAATAATCCGCTAGGTAGGGAATTGAGTTTTTCGAGAATACGGCTACGGCTCCAGTAAAATTCGATATCCTCTTCAAAAATGATGTAGATGCTCGAAAATCCGAACATTGAAGAACTGCGGATGGTTTTCACGCCTGGAATGCCCAACAATGTGGTGGTTAGCGGATAGGTAATTTGGTCCTCAATATCCTGTGGTGAACGTCCGTCCCATTTTGTAAAAACAATTTGTTGGTTTTCGCCTATGTCCGGAATGGCATCAACCGCCACAGGGTCTGATGGCAATATACCTGTATTCCAATTAAAGGGTGCGTACACCGTCCCGAACCCGACAAATGCGACGAGCAGTAAGACAGCAACGAGTTTGTTTTCTATAAGAAATTTGATGCTTTTATTTAGCATTGGCATTGATTGTTAAACAATTAGAAATAAGTATTGGGAAAATACCAAATACGACAAATTATCCTGATGGATAAACTCCATAGGATTTTTGGTTCTAATGTTTAAAAATCAAATTAAATAACTCTCGTCAAGTTTGTAGATAAGCCTGACTATATTGGGTGGTGGGTATGCTGGTAAGGACGGTCTAATTTCTTCGGTAGATTCAAAAAGAGCACTGTACGTGTGGAAGAAAGCAGCAACCAAAATATACTGGTCAAATGATATTTTATCAAAATTCAGTTTAAGTTCGTCCTGTCCTTTAATGAGTGACTGCTCATTTTTACAGCAATCCGGTTTTTCCATTGAACAACCGTTAGGAAGTGTTGATTTTGCTATTTCCATTCCGCAGGACTCAACACTTTCGAATAAAGAGGTCGCCACTAAAGTTTCTCCACAATAATGCATATTGAGCATGAATGACATTGTAGAAAACAAGACTACAAATGCCATTAGCATTGACAATACTTTATGGAAAAAATTTTTCATTTCTACGAAATTATAAAATAATGTATAGAAAAATTTGTTTTTAACATTTTGTTTTTAACAATTTTCACATGAAAAGTAGTTTTAAAAATGAATGATAAAATAATTCTGAAGAATAAAAACTCCAGTTTAAGGTACTGGAGAAACCTCATAAATTGACTTATCAAGCCATTTCGTAAATTTCGTTGAACAATCTCTTATCCAATTTTTCCTGTTGTGAAAAGCTTTTCTTCAACGTTCTGTGAAGCATCGCATTAAAGGCATTATATCCAAGCCACAGATTAGGCGACTCGTTCAATAATAACGCTTCGTAGTTCAATATCTCAATGACTTCCCTTGATTTTTTCGAAGGATTATCATTCTTGTCACTACATTCATATCTGAACAGTTTCGTTCTTTCAAGAATGTCCTTGACGAATTTCTCTGTATCGAGAATCTCAACTTTCTTCATCTTGTCGAATTTCGAAGTAATGGTGTAAAATTCATTATCCAGAAATTTATCGAACAATTTATTCAGACTTGGCATTATCAGGTCTGTGTTATTTTTGCTGTGCTTGATAGAAAACTCAATTTCTGCCTGTGAGACATGAAGTCCATTGGAGCATACTTTTCTATAAAATCCAAAGTGTCCGGAAGTCTTTTCACTTCCATCATAAGAATTTTTAAATCGCAGCATAGGCAGAATCAAATCTTTATCGTTCTTCACCGAAAACTGACTCTTATCCTCGATGATAAAGTCCGTAATAAATGACCTATCAGCTCTGTTAATTGTCTGCTTTTGAAAATTGAGGTCAGCATCCACCAGCATCTGTTCGGCTTTCTTAAAGAAGAGTTCATTTGGAACATGGCCATAACTATTTGAGACCACGTTCACAATCTTGCCATTTGAGATAATGGCATTTTCAAGTCCTCGTCTGGACTCCATTTGGGTCAGACTTTTCAATGATTTCATTTCGTTTGAAACGAAGATTTCATCTTGTTTTAAATTTTGTAAATACATAACTTTTGATTTTAGATTAGACATTATTTAATAGTACTTGGTAGTAAAGGGGATATCTCTCTCTGTAATAAGCCAAATGACTCTCCCCACTTTCAATTGTGTAATTATTACTAGTCAATTGATAATGTTCTTCTGCTTCTTGCAGTGATACTTCGGGTTCTGATGATACATTTTTCATAATGATGGATTTTAATGGTTAAACAATATTTAAGCGAGAACCAAACGGAAGATAAAATCTTGGCTCAAAAGGAAACGGAATAAATAAGCGTAGGAAGAAGCGTCGGCTTTATGCCGTAGTCTTTTGATGGAAGTATTTTACGAGTTTAAATTGCGGTGATATTGTATGAATACTAACTCCCTAAAGCGGACTTAACCCAAAAGTTTAAGATTGGGAATGGAATGTCCCTGCCTTCAGCGGCTGGGAGGTGGAATGGAAATAATGAACTTTTGGGTTGTGTCCAAGACTTTTTTTAATAAAGCGCACTTCTCGAAATGTAGAGCAACGGAATGGATTGGGAGTGGGCTTATTTATACTAAATTAGATATATATATTCAGCTATTTGAAATTTAATTCATGAATCTACTATACTGAAGCTGTTATATAAGTTGTTATAATTTCAGTTATATTAGTATTTTATATTTGACAAATGATAGATAAATGACTGAAATACTTAAGGAAGATTGGCTAATTAATTTTTTTAATGATGCCGATGACCAAAACATACTGAAAAGAAGGGAATCACATTTTATAGAATTTAAAGAGAATTTTGACTGGACGGCGGAGAAGGCGAGAGCAAATTATTGTAAATCTCTATGTGCATTTTCGAATAATAAAGGTGGGGCTTTAATTTTTGGTGTACAAAATAGTCCACATAAAATTGTTGGAATTAAGGATTTTGAAAAAATAGATGATGCTGATATAACCAATTACATTAATGAATTATTTACGCCATCAATTAATTTTGAAAGAAAAGAATTTATATTTAGAGGTATGACTATAGGCATCCTTTATGCATTTAAAAATAAAAACAGACCGATTATTTGTAACAAGGACAGTTCTAAAACAAACAGTTCTGATATCTATTATAGATATGGGGCAAAATCCTCTAAAATAAAGGCAGGAGACTTAATTAAACTTATTGAAGAAGTTAAGCATGAGGAGTCCGAAAGATGGATGAAATTATTAGAAAAAATTGGAGAGATAGGAATTGAAAACACTCATCTTCTTAATTCTGTTAGTGGGGAAATCATCAGCGAAAACAATACATTTCTTTTGGATGAATCTCTCTTAAGCCAAATAAAAATTATCGATAAATATTCCATTCAAAAAGATGGAGAACCAGCTGTCAAAATTATTGGTCATATTCCTGAATTGGCAAGAGTTATTAAGACGAACATAAATATTTATGAAGAAGATATTTACAAATCTTATTTAAAAAATATATCAATAGTTAATGATGAGGATTTATTGAAATTCATTTGCCAAGGAAATACCGCATATTTTCCATTTTATTTTCTTTTAGATAGATTGTCACTAAAAGAAAAAGATTCAATTAAGTTATTAGAAGATTTAAAAATTCGAGGTAGTGTTAGAAAAAGATTAATTGAGAGAATTAAAAAGGATAAAAAGTCAAGTGATTACAAAAACAGATTCACGCTTGGCGCTAATTCAAAATATGGAGAAGAGCGTAAAAATAATTTGGAAAAAATAAACAATCGGTCTCAAATAAATATCGATTCAGAGGATAAATCGAAAAGAGTTCTTGAAACAATATTTAGTTTGTCAAGTATAGAATTAGATTTTATTTATATAAAAGAAATTTTGTTTAAAATTTTTGAATTACATTATCCTTTTCAAAATGGCTCTATAAATTACTTATTTAGAGAAGCCATTACCTATTTGGATTATTTAGAACATAAAATCTCGAATTAAATTTTGTAGGCATAAAATATTCTACAAATTAAAAAGCGCTCAATTCAGGCATTTCATCATAAGTTCTTCCATTTAACATACGTCCTGCCGCCTTTTTATTTTTACCTCCCCACTGTTTAAAAAAGAATTTTACACTTGAAATTTCGCATTGAATTCTTATATCTTCCACCCATTTCGTTTTCATTTCCCTTGGTTTAAAACCACTTTCTCCACCCACTATTACCCAGTCAATATTGGATAAATCCATATTTGATAAAGGTCCAATTAAGGGTTCTAAAGATAGGAACTTTACATGGGCATCTGTATTCCTTAACTGACCTATGCGATGAAGAACAGAGCTGTTTTCAACTGATACTCCCATCCAAATGTTTGGTGTCCAATTTAAAGCACCCATTTGAGAATATTTTTCAAGATTATCTGACCTTTTGGTGAGCACTTGGAAAGTGTGCATCGGATTTTCATTCATAGATTTAAACACTTTTTGAATAAATTCTAATGGCACTTCATCATGAAATAAATCACTCATTGAGTTAACAAAAACAATTTGGGGTTTTTTCCATGTATAAGGACGATTTAATTCTGATTCATGGGTACGAATCTTTTTAAATCCATCAGCATACTTTTCCTGTCCCATTGCTTTTAAGCGTCTGGTCATTATTTCGGCATAACAAAATTTACAACCTTGGGAAATCTTTTTACAACCCGTAGTCGGATTCCAAGTTACTTCTGTCCATTCTATTGAAGATTTACTCATAATTTAAAATTTAATTTACAAAATGGACTTATTATAATATTTTCTCTAAAATTCTTACCGTCAGTGCGTATTCCAGTGAGTTTATCTTTTTTCTCCAAATGTCTTAATGCATGAGTAAAATGCTTTCCCGAATAATTGGAGTCAGGGTGCATTTTCTGAAATAAGGATTCGGAATCCAATTCCTTTCCCTTATAAAGGCCAAAAATTTTAGCGGCTAATGTCTCTACATTTGAGTCTCCAAAGTCCATTTCAACGTCAGAATTTCCCATCCGTTTTGAATCAAACGTGTAAGTTCCATTCTCTAAAGAGGCACCAATGTTGTCAAATTCAGCATATACCTGTTTTACAAGTTCAAAGCCTTTTTTGTCTTTACTGAAATGTAGAACGTAATGGCTGGCTGCAAGATTGTCTTCCTCCATAAATTTAAATGCAGCCATAAAAATGGGTTTTTTAAGTAAAAGTTCTAATTCCTCCTTCATGGAATTTATAAAAATTGGTAACCTTTTTTCCGTATTGATTTCAAATTTTCTCAACTCCTTAACTTTATCGTAATTGGTAGGAAATAAATTCCGTAATAAATCTTCAAATTTTGAATTTTCAATTGCAGCATGAATTCTTTTAATATTAAAAAACAGGAATATTTCGTTGCCCCAATTACTTAAAAAATTTGATAATGTTAAAGAACTTACAGTTTTATAGCCGAAAGGGTCGAAAAATAACAATGAAGGTATAGGATTTTTACCATTATATTTCTTGTTTAAGAATTTGTCAATACCATCATGGTTTCCGACTTCCAATTGTCTAAACTGTGGTTCATACGCGAACTCTTTCAAGTTAAAATTTTCATTTAAGTTTTTGTTCAAGTCTTCCCCGAAGAGCATATCATTAAATATTAATTCAACAGTTGATTTAAGAGTTGAATTTTTAAGGCATGCATCTGTAATTAAGAAAGGTGTTGAAATGTTACCGTCTTTGTAAATTCCAGGTCCAGAAAACAAATCGCAGTATCTTATTTTTTTTTGACCTGGCTTATTTATAATTAGAGCATATTGAGGGAAATAGTTAGCGACTATTTCAGCTTTTACTTTTGAATTAGCTTTTTGATATTCATAAAATTTTTCAATTTCCTCCCTTGTTTGCATTGACATGTTTAAAGAAATTTAAGACAGTCAGTAAAGAAAACAATAATTACTGAAGTATAAAAATCTAATTATAATTAAATATCAGCTATAAGCCCCCAAACCGCAGGATGCTCACTCGCAGCCTGATTTTTATTCAAAACAGATTTATAAGTTGACCATTGCGGACGCTTTTCTGGCCACATTGCTTTTCGATTTAATCCACTATCAGCAATAGTTTGAAATAGGGAAGGAGATAAGAGCATAAAATCTGTTTGCCTGATGTTGACACCTTTTCTGTAAGCACCCATTCTGTGATAACTCGCATCTATACCTTCATCATAATCAACCTCAAATGATAAATGCTTTGTAATATCTTTCAAGTCAGTTTCTTGAAGTAGAGGTGCTAATGAATCGCAATAAGATGGTGCATTAAATGTTCCGGCGATTATAATGTTATTTGTACCATCAGCTACTAATTGTTGATAGAGTTCTCCTGTGTTTCTTGCTTGCTGTTGTCTTATTGCAAGTGATTTTTCAGGATTGGACAAATCATTATAGAAATATGTAGAAAACAAATGATATTTTTCACATTTCGGTGTCATAATCACATACTCAATCAACTCCTGTGTAGGATATTCAGAAGTATCAATAGTGTGAAGTTTAATGGCGTCCAATTCATAACCATTTTTGAGCATAAGAGCGTGTTCGCGACCTTTTCCTTCTGAATTTGGTATGACGATACAATCGCTGAAAGGGTCGCATTCGAAATTCGGTAGGTAGAGATTGTTAAATTCATCGAGCGACATTTTATCTTCCACTTCTTGTAAAATTAGAATGTCAGGATTGATGTCCGCAATGACTTTCGCTTTGTTATTGCTCGATTCCGGATGAATCGGAACGGTTTGTACCTTTATCCAACCGTTCCAGTCGGTCAACTCATCTGCTTTTAACGCTTTTGAGTCGCTCATGCCTTTGAGATATAATTCTCCTGATTTTTTACGCATGATGGCATAAGGGCTTCTGTAATTTTTGTCAAATCCGAGTAAAAAAGATAATTCTCTCATTCTTTCTGCGGTAGAGTTTTTGTAATCTGCTTTCAAAAGTAAATTGTCAAATTCGGTGACCCAATTGGTAACACATTTGCTCAATGATTGTTCCGTAAGACTTCTGTCTCTATGGAATAGGTTCTGGATGTTAAATGATGCTATTTTCATGATTATTTATTTTCGTTTGTCTTTCGTGTTGATGTCAAAGGCAATCAGATTGAACATTTTTCGCATTCTGCTTCGGACTCTGCTTCCATATAGTTTTTCCAATTCTTCAGCGTTGAGATTGGTCGTGGCATGCGTTTTACATTTAGTGCTTAAGAAAAGTTCATATCTTGAAACCATAATTTCCCCCATGACGTTGCAGTCTTGTCCATAATGACGACCGATGGGTTCAATTCCCAAATCGTCATAACAGAAATTTCCGCCTTCACCATAATCTTCAATGATTTTATAACCAATATGATTGAACGCAAAAACAATGTTTCGGCACGGAATCAGCTCGTATGGGCGTTGCAATGGAACGATAAATTGGATTAATTTCATTAAGGAGGTTTTACCACATCCAACGGGTCCAGTTAGCAGGATGTTCTTGTTTGGGTCGATGTCATGCTTTTTGCAACTTTCGAAATCCTTGACCATGTAATTGCACAGCTTTAGAATGACTTCTTCGTCACCGTTATGAATTTTAAAATCAACTCCAAACAACAGTTTTCCTTTGGCATCGAGGTAGATTAGAATTTTGTCGAAATCATAAAACATCTCCGTGCCGTTGAATCGTCCGATTGAATATTCGACACCATCTTCGATTATTTTAGAGGGGTTGCCCATAATCTTTGATTTTGTTCGTTTTTAAATTGTCCCGATTTTGGAATCTTTCGTCTCCCATCTGTGATATTTTAATTTCTTCTGCCTTTAGCATCCAGTTCTCTGCTGTGGAATGCCAATCTGTGATTTTAATTTTTCCACCAAGCTTCCATCCAATGGATTTGTAATGGTTAAAAAATTTTTTGGCCTCCTTGGTTGGCCAGTTTTTTTCCTTAAAAAAAATCAAAACCTCATTTTCGTTTTTGGGTAGCTTTAGTTTGTTACTGTTTTCTATTTGTTTATTACTGTTTGTATTATGTATCAACGCCTGTTCAGCGCTTGTTTTTCTATTGTTCAGAGCCTGTTCAGCGCTTGTTTTAAAAATGAACATCCTAACTTTGCTCCCTTTAAAAATGTTATATGAAGGCAAATAGCACAGGTATTTCCAATCGTTGAGATTTTTGATGCATTTATGATAAGTTGCCGTTCCTCCAATTTTTGCCAATCCCATAACTTCATCTCTATTGATATAAAATTCTTCGGGAAACCGATTGATGTTCCAAAACTGAAACAGCGACATGTACAAACTGATGTGTGTTGGATTCAATCGAGAGTCTTTCGAGAATTGCTGAAAAACTGCGTTCAAATGTTTTATATAATTCATACATTGTTAATCGTATTTATGGTGTACACGATTTTCATTCATTATCTTTTGGATTTCTTCGGAATCATAAAAAATGATACCGCCAATCTTTGTGTATGGTAGTGTGCCATTGATGCGAAGATTCTGTAAGGTTCCTGGACTTATCTGAAGAAATTCCATGACCTCGGAAGATTTCAGGTATTTTTTTAATTTCCCATGCGATTGCTTGGTCAACAAGGTTTTGATGTCATCGAGGAGTTCCAGTTTGAAATCTCGAAGGTCGTCTGTAGTAATGATACTTGTCGGCATAATAGAACGATTTTTAGAAAAGGGCCATCGTTTTCTTTTTCAATTAAAATGATAGCCCTTGACTTGATTTAGCTCACGACTTTAATATTTTAATAAATAAGAGATCGTGAAACTTGAATTTGACTTTCGTTCTACAAATTTGAGGTGAGATATTGGCATATCACCAATAGTTGAACCCAAGTTGGGAATTTTTATTTAGCATTTAATTTGTTGTGTTTTGAAGGTAAAAATACCGTTAAGAGATTTCGTCACCATAAACTTCAATCAAATTTTATGGGCAGGCTTGTGCATTTACAAAACCCCAACTTGGTATCAACTTGGGGTCATTCGTCAGAATCATTAAAACGTTTTATCAGGACTTCGGTCAATCTGTCCAGAAACTTTGTCTTACTACATTTTCTTGCTCGAATGTCGATGAACGTATGGTAGTAATTTCCCAGATCAACATTAAAAATTTTTTCAAACATTGAAGCCAGCTCCTTTATATCCGCCGTTCCGCTGTTTATTGCACCGCTGCTGTGCAGTGCATAGGTCAATTCTATTAATTCCGTCTTGCTTCCTGTCCAAAAAAGCTTTGAAGTTGATTGCTTCATAGTGTTGATTTTCTTGTTTTCTGCGTTAGTTTGTAGTTTTTTAATTTCCTGTTGGAGATAGACTATGAGCATGTCATATGCCATGATAGTGGCCACCGTTGTGTCCTGACACGTTGAGAATTGTTCGTCTATAAAAAAATGGTAAGATTCTGTTGGTAGTCGTAGGTCGGATTTGCCTCTTATGAAATATTCTTCATCCAAGGTTGTGGCGCCTCGTCTATAATAATGATAGAAGTCCAAATTGTCATTAAAAAAAACCTGCAGTTTATTGATGTGGTTATTGAGATATTTAACTTGAAATTTAGAACTGCTTCGAGGGCGTTTACTTTCAATACTGAAAAGTTTTACATAGTAGATAAGTCTACTGAAAATTTGTGGTTTGATGTGCTTGAAGAAGCTTATCTCTTCATTTTTAGAGGTAAATCCTTTTTCAACAACTTTTCTTCGAAGTTGTTTAATACACTTTTCAGTTTTAGTGATGCCATGTTCCGCTTTATATAGAATATCATCAGTGCAGGATTCCAAGAAATCCAAATTGGTCTCAAATTCTGATATCAATTCTTGGTATTTCATACCTGAAAGTTAAGCGGTATATCATTATTATTTAGATTCTAATAGCCCCAAAAGTTCTAGGGTATAATTATCGGAAGTCTGTATATATGCAAATTTTTCTTCGACTGTAGCACCAAGCTTTCTTTTTTCAAAGGAAGCGGTCATACCAAAATCAATTTGTTTAAAATTAACTTCTATGGCTCTTTTAATTGTTTGATACAAAAGCTGGCGGTACGTTTGATATTGGTCTAAATAGTCGTAATCCATTCCTACCAAAGAAGGGACATATATTTTATTATTATTTTTATAACAGAACATAACACCTATTATCTTGTTTGGTTCCTCTGGAATTGTAATGATTATGAATTCCCAATATGGATTCTTGGACATATTTGTAAGCAAAACCAGCGGATAGGAGAAGGTGTTTAGTCCTAGATTTTTTTTACGCACATTTTCATATAATTGATGAACTTGCTTTATTTGAATATTGTTAAGATTTTGCATTACAGAAATATGTAACGAATCTTTATAAGCTTCAATATCCTTTCTAAAATGCTTTTTACTTCTAGTCGAAAGATTCGAAATATAATCTTCAATTGACTCATTGGGTTTTAAATCAATCTTACATGAATTGGGCATTTGAATCCTGACAAATCCTTGACCTAAAAAGTAAGTATGATGCTCTTGATTGTCATTAAAATCTCGGAGGACTAACATCATTGAGTCTGAACTCTTTTCGAGACGTTCCATCAATTGCATGACTGTGTTAAAAGCGTCCTTCTTTCGCGCATGTTTTTCATCCACATAAAGGTGATTCCCTTCGGTAAATAAACACCCCAAGCTCAAAACTTTTGAAGTCATATAGTAAGGATTTGCGTGACGTTTTTCTTCAATAACTTTTGAAGCGGTCAAATTGGCCAACATGTCATCTTTCCATATAGATGATGATAGAACCGCCGCTAATATGGGATGCGCATGTTCGTCTTTGATGATGATATACCAAAAATCCCAAATGTGTTCCTTTAGTTCGTTATTTCTAAATGTTTGTTCGATAAATTTTAAACCATCATAATCTTGAACTCCAGAAGTTCCGACCAATTCGTTCCAGGTATTTTTATCAATGCCTGAAATACTGGTTTCAATTTGAACCTTCAAATCAGAATTAACCCATGTATCTTTGGTCGTCTTTGGGTCTAATCTGAATGCTTCATATACACGACGTAAGCTTGTATGAGTTTCTTCTATAGCTTTAGGTAAATGATATGCCATTGCATCAACCAAAGCTTTTATTTCTTGACGTTGATTATGTCTGGAGATTGTTATCCTAACTCCCGTATTTTTCACGGGTACAGCTGGAAACATTCCTAAATTTACATAAAAGCCTTCGTTCATCAATCTATTAATGAAATTATAACCAGTCTTTGGCATGCCAGTACCAATAAAAAATACTGGGGATCTGTTCCTATCTACAAGCGGTAAGTCCGTTTGTTTTACCAATTTATTAAAATATTCAATCCTACTTTTAAGATCGTTTTGGAGTTCGTAGATTTCTGAAGTGAGATGGATTTCAGCAGATGCCGTCGCAGCGGCAACGGATGCTGGCTCTAATTGGGCAGAGAAGGTTAATGGACCACCAAACGTCTTTATTTCTTGATATAATTTTTTGTTTGAACACACCAATACAGAGCCGCTTGCCCCAAAGGTCTTGCTCAATGTCCCGAAAAGCAGCATATTTTCTGAAAGTTCATCGATTTCACTCATAACATAACCTGTACCATTTTTCCCAGTCCAACTCATGCCATGTACGTCATCGAAATAAAGGTGTAATTGGGGATATTTAAGGCTCAACTCCTTTAACTCTTTTACCGGAGCGAAATCGCCGAACATCGAGTATATGCCATCGGCCATATACCATATTTTTTTTCGGGTGTTTGAATACGTTTTAATTTTATCCTCTAACATGTTCAGATCATTATGACGAACCATATCTACTGGAACACTTCTCAACTTTAATACTTTTGCTGCACTTTGAACGCTCCAATGGACTTGATGATCGAGAATGATAGCATCTTCATCCCTGACCGCACTTGGAATCACGCCCAAATGACCCAAGGTGCTGTTTTTGGTGATGACAACGGGGTGATTGTACATCTCCGTAACTTTCTCCTCTAATTGTCTATAAAGCGGATTGGAGATATATGATTTAGACAAAGGAAATTGTGTGCCATAACGATGGATTGCACTGATAGCAGCATCTTTCAATCTATGATCCTGTTCCAATCCTAAATATCCAGTGGTGCCGAAATGAAATAAATTTCTATTTTTTAATCCAATTGTTCGTCCGTTAAAACTTTCCCCTTCTGCATAGAGATGCAATATGCCCTCGTCTATGGCGTCTGTAAAGACATCGTTCACTGTGTCTAAAAAGTTGTTGTGTTTAATTTTTGCCATCGTTATTGATTTAGAACATTAAGTTAATATGTTTTATAGTACAATGGGAAAAATGTGGACTTCTAAATCCTTTTAAGTCAACTCTTAATCCTTTGTAGGCAAAATTTAATCCATATTAACCAATGATTGTAAAGAAAGGTGCAATTCTTATGTTGATTATTTTGTAAATTTATATTTGAGAAAATACCAGTTTTCAGATGATAACAATAACTTCAGAAAATGACTATGCTTCATATAAATTAAATGATGGCATTCTGTTCATTACCTATAATAAGGATGTAGTGTTGGATTTGCCAGCGGCAGTTTATGTGGTCAAAGAGCGCCTCCTGTTGCACGAAGGACGGGCATTGCCAGTGCTGTGTGATGTCAGACAAATAAAAGAGGTCAATAAGGCCGCTAGGTCTTACCTGTCCATTGAGGGGTCCATTTTGGTTAAGGCAGTAGCTTTTATTGTAGATTCGCCAGTATCGGAGATGTTATCGGAATTTTATTTGCGCACTAATAAGCCAACCGTCCCTACAAAAGCTTTTAATAATTTTGATTTGGCTTTAAAATTTTTAAGCCAGTATAAGTAAAATTGTAAATAAAAGCTATAATAATCAATTAAAGAACAAACTAGTTTATTCCATAAATGGACACAAAAGTACACCATAGGATGCAGGTAATTAATACCATGTTACTGGAAATGGCTTCTGGTAATTTCTTCTATCGTATTGAACGTAACTCCGAAAACGACGATATCGAAGCTCTAATACTAACTCTCAATATGTTGGCAGAAGAGATACAGGACACCATTATACACCAAGGATTTGCCAATATAGATGATTCAATTTTAGATATTGTTCAGATGAGCTTTGTTTTAGACCACCGTGGTCATATCTTAATGGTAAATCAACAAGCATGCAACATATTGTCAAGTTTGTATGATGATTTTATAGGTCAGGGTTTTGAATGTTTTCTTACGGAGCAATCTAAAACAATTTGGAAATCAGTTTGGAAAAAAATTAAAAATAAAGGGATATTTGATACCACTATTAATATAAAATTCAAGTCTAAAGGCGACCTGATTATCCCAAAAACGGCATATATAAGTACGTTTTGCGAAGAGGGTAGTAATAAAAGTAGCACACTAATTACAATAATTCACCATTCAAATTATAAAAATAAATTGGATTCCGACTTAAAGAAACGAATCATTCAAGATAAGGGTTCGGATGAGGTTGGAGAAAGCAAGACAAAAAAGCCAAAATTGAGATTGAGTTTTGAAGATATTCGCAAAATAAGGGATGGTCATGACATTATTATTAACAATCTTGAAAAAGATCTCCCATCTCTCAAAGAGTTTGCTTTACAGATTGGCACCAATGAGTTCAAATTGAAATATGGTTTTAAAGAATTGTATGGGACAACGGTACATCGGTTTTTGATGCAGGAGCGACTTCGTAAGGCTCAAATGATGATTCAATATAGCGATGTTTCGCTTAAGACCATAGCATATATGGTAGGATTTAAGAGTATGCCCCACTTTTCTAGAACCTTCAAGAAACGCTATGATTATTCGCCCAGTGATTTACGTAACAATACAATACTTGAAAATGAATGAATTAAAATGTGTCCAATAAAGTCTTTTAGAATGATAGCTTGACACGTTTTTTCTGCACACATGATAGGACTTCTTTTAACCTATGAGTGGGTTTAATAAAAATTTCATTAGCAGCATATTGTTTTAGGTTGCATATAGAATATCCTTATTTTTAATTGAAAAAACATAATCCTTCAGGGACAAAGAATCATCCCACAAGAGTAAAAAATATTCCAGAATTTTATCTTCATTTAAAATGAAAAATGCAATTGAAGTCATTCATATCGAAAAAGAAAATAGTTAAAGCAGTTTCGATGCTGTTTATTCTGATTTTCGTTTACGCGAGTATTACCAAATTAAGAAACATAAAAAATTTTCAATTTCAAATAGGGCAATCAGCTGTTTTAGGTGTTTTTGCTGAATGGATTTCTTTTGGGGTCATAGGAGCCGAGTTGTTGACTGCAGGATTTCTATCTTTTGGTCACACACAAAGGGTAGGGCTCTATTTGAGTTGCATTTTGATGACCCTATTTACCATTTATATCATCCTGGTATTGAATTTCAGTAAGGATATTCCCTGTCCATGTGGTGGTATCATATCCGCAATGGGTTGGAACACCCATGTAATTTTCAACATATCCTGTATAGCCCTCGCTATAATCGCATTATTTAAAAAAAAAGAAAATGATTTAAATCAAAATAAAGAACTACGTAGGCAGGAGAAGCCGAAAACCTGAAATAAAAAGAGTAGGCATCAACTTTTAAATACATTAGATCATGAAAACAAAAATTTTCAAATTCATGCTACCGGTCTTTGCCATGTTATTGGCCGTGGGCTTCGCGTTTGCCACCGATGTAAAAACGGTAAGTCAAACAGCTTATTACAACCATCCAACATTGGGTGTGCAATCTATTACAATCGGCGATGAATGTCAGGTTCAGTCAGGAATTGACTGTAAGTTTAATGGATTACAATTGTATAGGGAAATGGCATTAGTCAATAAATTGCGTAAACCCAATTAATTGGAAGTATTTGAAGAAAGAGGCGCCTTTTTATTAGGCGCCTTTTTTTGTTATTAAAGAATGAAAAATTGAATTTATATAATTAATTACAGCATTTTATTCAATTTCAGTAAACAAATTTTCCAGTGGCCTTTGGAATTGAGTTGTCGGTTTGTGTTTATTTTTTCTTCAATTTTTTTATTCAGGTTTATCAACTGTTCCATAAACACAGCTCTGCTATAGTCAGTGTAGTCAAAGGTTTTTTCATTGGCATCAATATTCACACGTTTCTGCTGTATTGACATAATAAGTTTGTCTATATAGGTCATTTGGAGTTCTTGATTCCTTGGCTTAACAACATTATTAGAATCGTTTAACTCCTTAAATAATCCTGCTTGCAGGCTTGTCAAATAGTTAGTCAATGCACCGCTATAACCTGGAATGGTCTCTAAATATTCAAAACGTTTCATGCGATCGGGGCGCAACAATTCAAATAATAGTACTTGTTGGTAAGTCAGTATGATATCAGGATATGTAGAATAATATATCTTCTCTGCAAATTCAGGCTGTATTAACCAATTGGGAGGGTTCATGACATTTTTAATAAGAAAGTCAAGTGCTTCCTGTTGGATTTCCAATGCAATTGGTGTATAAATTGCCCCTTCTTGGTTAATGGATTTATGCTGAATATCATATCCACCTATAATTGCCACAATTTGGCTCATATGATCGAACCATAGTGTGCAGATTTTACTATAAATACGCTCCAATCTGGCATTGTCCTTCTGGTCACGGCAAGCATCTGGGAGCAGTTTAAGTACACGTTCAAGGTTCTTCAAGGCCATCTCGGTGCTTCTAACAGGATCACGGCTCTCTACCACCTCATCGGTATCTGCAGGTCCAATACCCTCATAATTCGAATAGTTATATCGATACCATGGAATGGAATCCTGTAACCTTATAATGCTTTCCAAGATAGCATCAGCATCTTTCTGGGTTGTCCCAAAGGGAAATTCGGTGTAACCCCAGCGAATTTGATAGCGATCCATAGGTCCAACTTTCTGATTGAGTAAAGATGGGGGAATATGATCTTCGGGTTGGGCTATATTATTTTGTCGAGTATAATTCATTACACTTGGTGTATGTCCCATAGTCTTCAACCACTCCACATCATTCATTTTTTCAAAGGGATATGCGAACTCACCATAATTGGCGTCCATGAGGCCAAAGACGTGTCCAACTTCATGCGCTACCATACATTGGTAAAGTTCACCCACCAAATCATCTGGAAAAGGAAACGTTTGTGCTCGTATGTCCAAAGGTGCCGATCGGATGAAATACATTTCCGAATAGGTCTCACGTGAAATACTCATATAAATATCTCCCTTTAGTATTTCCCCACTTCTCTCGTCAATGATGTTTGAAATAGTACCCCCAAACCAGCCATCTTCATTACCTCGCCATCTTTTTAAAGGCCCCCAATAGACAATGTTATTGTTGATACTATACATGTCCCATTCACTTAAACTGTCAACTTCCTTTACCACCAACGCCTCCTTAAATCCCGCCGATTCGAAAGCTGACAACCATTCCTCTATCCCAGCTTTTACATAGGGTCGCCATATTTTTGGTATATCTGGGGAGAGAATGAAAGTAATGGGTTTTTTGGGTACACTGATTTCTTGATTTGGATACTTTTTTTCTAGATGCCATCTGCTTATGTTGGCAATACTATTGTGGGCTCCATAATGAATATCGAGTAATTTTTCATTATAAAATCCCATACGATAATCATACCGTCTTGCTTTCATTGGCTCATCAAGTTTACAGAAGGCAAAAAACATGGGAAGCGATATCTTCGTTCCATCCATCATAATTCCCCTCCTGGTCTTTATTATTACCTCGTTTTTTAAATCTTTTGTTTCCAATACCAATGAGATTTGTGGTACAAGACTTTCTTGAAACCCTAACTTCCATGGAATTTCTTGTTTTAATATAAGGTCTGTAATATTTATGCAATGGATACCTGGAACACTTCGATCCTTATCCTTTGGGAATATAGCAAGTATATTTTCTGAAAGAGTTAGCTTCGGTTTTATTGGAAGTGTAATTCCAGCGGTGGATGTAATGCTCGGAAGCATCAGAACAATTTTTTCCCTCTCTAACGACCAAATTATTTGTAGATACTTATTATCATAACTTTGATCATACATTACAAACATCATTGGTGTATCCAATAATTGATTTGGGATGTTCAAATAGAGTTGATCATTTTCTATAAACGTGGTTAAAAAAGTTTCCTGTCTTAACGGTTTAATAGTTATTTTGTCTTCATTTGGCTTTCTGGCATTGGATGCCATTCCTAATGTGAATATTGATATAAAGCAGAATAGAATGATGCCTTTCATATTATTAAATTTGTTTTTATTAGTTCACAAGACAACCAACTTCCCAACTGGAAGATTTAGAGGGAAGTGATTTTTTAATATTTCAATAACCAGAATTTTGTGGTAATAAATTGGGGTTAATTTCCAGTTCAGTCTCGGGAATAGGAAGCAGGATATCTGTGGCTTGCCAATATGGCTTTACAATACTTAACACGTTGTTTGCATTATCGGTACGCTTTAAATCAAACCAACGATGACCCTGCTCTGTAAATAATTCTACCTGTCGCTCCTTTAATATTGCATCCAATAAATTATTTACTGTATTCGCTGTGGTGTTTTCTAAACCAGCTCGGTTTCTAATGACGTTCACATCTTGTTGTGAACCTAATATGTTGCCCAAGTGCGCCCTAGCTTCCGCTCGTATAAGGTATTGTTCAGCAAGTCGAAATATAATTGAATATTCCAAACGCTCCGTTTCAGTTAAATTGGCTTTATATTTATGGGCAAAAAATAGAGTAATGGTGTTTTCTGTATTTGAGATACTTTCTGTCCATTGTGTTAAACGTTGGTCTCCCGACTCAAATGCAGCCAATAATGAATTGGTTAACGCATATCTTTGACCTGGAATAAACTGGATGATTAATTGAACAGCCTCCTGTGTATTCTTTGGAGTGATTCCGGGTTTAAGCTGCCAAATTGTTTCAGATGATTCTTTTAAGAACACATCATTCAAATTCGGTTCTAGATTATAATTGTTTATGAGTTGTGATGCAGTTGATTCTGCTAATCCCCAATTTTCATTGTAAAGATACATTCTGGCTAAAAGAGCTTTTGCCGCAGATTGACCGGGCAGTACCTTCTCTTCTGAAGCATCACCCTCATTCTCCAATAATTCGATCGCCATAACAAGGTCTTCTATAATATTTACATTGACCTCTGCCAAGGGCAATCTTGACACCGAATTATTTTCTATATAATTTGTGGTTTTTATATAAGGAATGTCCCCATAAAGATTTACCAATAAACTGTGGATGTAACCTCTGACAAACAAGGCTTGTCCTTTAAAATAGGATTTTTCTTCGGCCGTCAAGCCGCTCGAGCCTTCTACACCTTTAATTATATCATTAGCATTGTAAATTAGATTATACGCTTGACTCCACCAGTTTAAAATAGTAGTATTGGTTGCATTCACATTGTTGAAGTATAATTCTGCATAATCTGCATTGAAACCATAATAATCCAATTCATCGCCGTAAATGCCCAATAAGGGTGTTAATCCAAAGTTGCCTGATATCATTCCTTGTTCGCGCATATTATAATAAATATTTGCCAATGCAGATTCTACGGTTGAGGGATCATTAAATACCGTTTCTGAAATCAAAATATTTTTTGGCGGATCAGCTTCAATAAAATCTGAACAAGCCGTTAAATAAATACCCAGAAAGAAAAGTATCAATAGTTTTAAAGGATTAATTCTATGTAAAGAAAATCTCAACATGAATTTATTTAGGTTACATAGTTTATTTTCTATAAGTTCCATAATGTAAAAGTTTAAGGTTAAAGGCCTATTTGAAGACCAAGGGTTATTTGTCTTAAAGGAGGCAATGTGTTATTTGTAAACTGCTCTGGATCAGGACCATTAAAATTTGTGAGGGTCAGTAGATTTTGTCCTTGTAAATAAACATCTATGTCAATTCCATTCTTTAAGTTTGGTACTTTATAATTTAATGATATGGTGCGTAAACGAATAAAAGAAGCATCGGATACCGCAGCATTGCTGCTTGATTGAAGTGCTCCAGTATCCTCATTAAATGATAATCCTCCTGATGCCATTTGAATTGGATTTGTGTCTCCAGGCAGTTGCCATCGGTCTAATAAACTAACCGGAGCATTTCCTCGATACCCAGGGGTAGCAACGAAGGCCAACTCATTAAATGCCTTTTGCTTTTTAAATTGAAAGAAAAAATCAAGCGTTAAATTTTTATAGGTTAAGGTGTTGCCAATACCACCATAAAATTTTGGTGCAAAATCTTCAACCCATTGTCTGTCGTGTGGACTATTAATTTGGCCATCTTCGTTATAATCTTCAAATTGGTAAATGCCTGTTTCTGAATCCACACCTAACGCATGGTACAATTTTACAATGGTCAATGGCTTGCCGATGACAAATCGATTGGCAAAAGTGGAAGTTTCCAATCCATCAAATTCGATTAATTTATTTTTAGGGAATGTTATATTAAATGTTGATGTCCATTTAAAGTTTCCCTTTTGTAGATTGGTCGTTTGTAAATCCATTTCTAAACCAGTATTTTCAACTGTCGCATCAAAGTTTCCTGTAAGCTCTGAAAATCCAGTGGTCGCTGCTAATGGTATACCTATGAGTTGGTTGGAAGAACGGTTCCGGTACCAAGACGTATTGACAAGTATATGGTCATTGAAAAATCCCAACTCCAATGCCACTTCTAACTTTTTGTTCTCTTCCCAACCAAATAAAGGATTGAATACACCGGTTGGCTGTAAAATGGTCGTTCCATCATAGTCGAATCCATTTACGTTGTAAGTATCCAAAAACTTATAATCCCCGATGTTATCACTTCCAGTTAATCCATAACTACTTCGAAATTTTCCAAAACTCAAAAGAGAATTATCATTAAAAATTTTTTCTTCCGAAAAAAGCCAAGCCATTCCCACAGCTCCAAAATTACCAAACTGCTTACCGGGTCCAAATCTTGAGGAACCGTCCCTGCGACCTGTAATATTTAGGATGTACCTTCCTGATAAATTCAGATTAACTCTACCAAATACGGCTTGGTAATTATATTCGCTATCGGCATCTTGAAGAACCTCTAAAGTTTCTGCAGCAGCCAAATTCAGAATTAGGTTATTACTGGGAAACCCCGTTCCTTTATTTATATATTGTTGAGTGGATTCACTTTGAAAAGTTGTACCTACTAAAATATCAACTTTTGTGGTTTTCCACTGTTTCTTCCAATTCAATTGAGGTTCTACTATCCAAGATTGTCGTTTTGAGCTATTGGTTGTAAAGGACGAGTAATTTCCTGGTGTAAACTCAAAACTAGGATTTCTTGCTGTACTTGGTAAGGTCCTATAGGAATCTAATCCATAGCTGTTAAAACCTAAACTTGATTTCAATTCGAGATTGGTTAGTAAGGTATAGGAAATTACTGCATTGGAAAATAGCGTACTGATTTTTGCTTGATAATCTTCTTCCAATGTAGCCAAAGGGTTATCCCATGTATTGCCTTCCCAGTTTAAATTACCTTCGATATCATACAGTTCCGGTGCATTTGGCTCTAGGCTATAAGCCAAACTAGTAAAGTCCGATCGTGGTAACTGATTTTTTTCGTTGGTATAAATTGATGAAAAAATTAATTTGAAACGATTATCTTCCGATTGATGATTAATATTACTATGCAGAGATGCTTTTTTATAATTGGCATTACCTGGAAATACTGTTGTTTCTTTTTGATAACTACCGCTAATTAAAAACTGTGTTTGTGCGTTTCCTCCAGAAATTGATAATTGGGCTTTATTGCGATATGCAGTACCTCCAATTAGTTTTTTTTGCCAATCTGTATAGCGACTGTTGTCCCAGCTTTTTATGTCAGGCCAAACAAAGTCAAAAGCGGCATCTTCTAAAAGTGCACCAAATCCATCATTTGTAATTCCCTCTCGGCGTATTTCCAAATATTGTTCAGTATTCATTAAATCTAAAAAATGAGATACTTGACCCATTGTGCTGTTGAGTTCTGCACCAAAGTGTGTTTTTCCAACCTTACCTTTTTTCGTGGTTATCAATACTACACCGTTAGCGCCTCTAGAACCGTAAATAGCTGTGGCATCGGCATCTTTCAATACTTCAATACTTTCAATGTCATTTGGGTTGATTGCGTTTAGGGGACTAATATTTCCAGCAAAAATTTCTCCCGACAACTCTTGTGAGCTCAATGACTGGGAGCCGAATGGCACACCATCAACAATAAACAGGGGATCGGTCACACCATTGATAAAGTTCCGACCACGTATCTGAATGCTATACCCTCCTCCAGGAACACCCGTAGATTGGACTATATTGACCCCAGATAAATGCCCCTGCATCGCAGCCATCGGATTGTTTACTGGTTGCGTTTCAATGGTTTTGGCCTTTATTGTGCCAATATTACCAGTTTGCTCTTTCGCCTTCACATTATAATAACCTGCATTTATAACTATTTCTTTTAAATTTTCAGTGTCTGGTTTTAGGATAATATTAATTGTTTGCTGTCCATTTACAGGCTCGAAAACTGAACGGTATCCCAAATACGAGATGATTAATATGTCATCTGAATTTGCTGAAATTTCATAATTTCCATCAAAATCTGAAGATGTACCCCTATTTGTGCCTTTAACGATGATTGTTGCTCCAGCTATGGGCATGCCATTTGTATCCTTTATAAATCCCTTAACCTGTATTTTTTGCTGCTGCAAATCATTGGTAGATTTTCTTGTAATGGTAATAAGGTTATTTTTGCTACTGTTGATTTCAAAACTCTTTGTTGGAAGGCATTGTGTTAACAATGTCGTAACCTTAATCACACCACTTTTTAGATGGATTTCTGGTAGGTCTTTAAAAATATCAGATTGATATATGAATGTACATTCTGTTTGTTTCCCAATCAATTCAAAAACTTCAAAAATGGTTACAGTCCTATCAGTGTCAATGGTAACTTTAGCATCTTGAGAATAGATATTACAATTGGAAAAGCCTAAAACCGTTGTAAAACATAATATGAACGTTCTCATAAAAAACTTTAGGGTTGCTTGACATCTTGAGAAAAGGAGTTTTCTTAATTTAATTTCCATAAATTTGTGTATTAGTTGGTTTTAAAAACCAGTTAGTTATTAAAAGGGGATTTAGCTCAATACTTTCCAGGTGGCGGCTTTATTCCCTTTATTCTTATTTGATTGTAATGGTCTTGTTTTTTATCTCATAGGCATTTATAAATTTTGTGGATTTGATTCCGTTTAATATATCTTCAATGTTCTGTTTTCTATTGAGGAGACCACTGAATTTAATTTTTTCGAGGTCATGTGCCGCAAAGGATATGTCCACATCGTACCATCTGGAAAGTACTTTCATAATATCCTTTAATGGTTTCTCCTTAAAATTGAAATAACCTCTTATCCATGCAATGTCATAATCGACATTTACCTGCTTCTTGGTAATATCTTTTGAATTTGTGCTCAATATGGATTGCTCTCCAGGTCTTAATTGTTGCTTTTTGTTATCAACAACTACATTTACATGACCTTCCACTAGCGTAGTATAAATGTGCTCCTCATCGTTGTAGGCCATTATATTGAATTCTGTACCAATGACTTCTACTTCTTGCATCTTGGTAACAACTTTGAAAACACTGCCTTGATGTTTTGTGCTTGGAGACACTTCGAAGTAAGCCTCGCCATAGACTAACTCAACGTTGCGAGGCTCTCCTTCAACAAAATTCACTGGGTATTTAAGTTTAGTATCGGCATTCAACCATACAATGGTACTATCAGATAATATGATTTGGTATTGCCCCCCTCTTGGTATGGTCAAATAATTGAATGCTGTTTTATAATTACCTTTGGTTTTTGAATACTCCAATCGCTCCCCATTACCTTGGACAATTCCACTTTGATAAGATTTTCCTTTTTCAAGGACTACATTGATTCCATTTTCTAGGGTCAGAATGGCCTTATCAGTTCCCACTGTAATATTGAACTGTTTCTGATCTAAAAGTGAGTCATTGGTATGCCCATTAAATGTAATATATGATAGAGATATTAGAAGTACAACAACAGCTGCAATTTTGTAGAAAGGTGATATAGATAGACGGTTTTTGGGTTTTGATTTACCGTAGTGAGAAATTCCATTTTCTACTTGTTTCCAACCTTTCTCCTTATCAATTTGATTTAGAAGCTCTAAATGTTCTTTGATTTCTGCTTCAGATAGATGCTGTTTTATATGATTTTTTGCGTCTTCAGAAAATAAATCAGACTCGTCCAAATCCCGAAAGCCCATATCTTTAAGTAAGGCTTTTGAAAGCTTTTTAGTGAGTTCGTATATTTTGTCGAATAGTGTCATGACAGACTGTTGAATTTGCCACTAAAACAACAAAAGTTAAAAGGGGGTGCAAAAAAAAATTAAAAAATGTTTAATAGGCTGCCAAGAGAATGGCGTAACTTTTCATAGGCTATACGTTTTTGAGATTTGACGGTGTTTTTGCTTATGGACATTTCTTGGGCTATCTCTTTATTTGTATAGTCTTTAAGACTTAATCTAATGACCCTTTCACATTTTTTAGGAAGTTTTTTTATAGCCATTTCAAGTTGGGAAAAGGTGTCAATAATGGTTATTTGAGCATGAAAGAATTCTTCGGTTGCTATATGGTCAAAATCTATAGCTGAAGATTGTAAGAAACTCTTGTGATATTTGCTTTTAAGATAATTCAAACAACGGTTTTTTACAGCGGTGTACAAATAAGATTTAATGGCATAAAAGTTCGGTGATTGAATTTTTTGTTCCCAAACCTTGATAAATACCTCTTGTACCATATCTTCGGAAGTATCGATGTCATTAAGATATTTGTTGGCAAACAAACACAAAGACGGATAGAGGGTATCAAAAAGTGATTTGTACCCTTCTGTGCTCATGGGATGCAGCTTATTCTTGGACATCTTCCATAGTGATTTAGGGAAAGGGTTTAGATTTTCCCATTGACCATGAGTACCAAGCGATATAACATTAGTTTGGTTGTATATGCTCACCAAACATTCAAAGAAACAGCCCAGAATTTAAAGAGCGTCCAGAAACAATAGGGCGCAGTACTCAACTTATCATAATAGGGGTACTGGTATACCTTGCACTGATAAGAGAGCCCACGCCCGGGACGTGAGCCATTCTACTTATCATCTCCTGTGCAAAAATTACCAGTTTTCTATTAAGAGACTCAAAGCGATGACTTCAAATATTTTCTATACGAAGAATCGCAAATTTATGTAATAAGAATCAAATATAAGGAAATATTTATTTGTCAACCAAATGGATTACAGAATATTTTGATTTTAAATGAAAATTGCAATATGGCTAAATTAAAACCAGAAGATATTGCATTGAATAACAAGATTGCTTTGCGAATAAAGGAATTAAGAGTGGAAGTGAACCCAAATCAATCAAAATTCGCCGAATGCCATTTTATAGATAGACAATTAGTAAGCCGTTGGGAAAATACAAATGATCAACGAGGAGTATCTATACATACTGTTAGTCGTTTTTGTAATTTGATAGGAATAACTTTGAGTGAATTTTTTGATTCCAATCTATTTAAAGAAAATTGAAAATTAAATAAAAGGCTTGTTTATTTAATTTTCAATTTTCTTTAAATAGATTGTTGCATACAAGAAAAAATCTTCTATCATCTATCAAAACTGATGAAGAAATTATAAAAAGTTATAACGAGATAGCTTTGCAACCTGATATTCGGAAGGCAACTGTTTCAGATACCTTTAATGCAAAATCTAAATCCGGGCCTAATTCTACTACCATGATATTAATTATCGAGGCAATGGGATATACATTAGGGGATTTTTCAAATCAATACGATTCAATTACTCAATCTGACATTGAAAATTTTATAAAGCGCTCAAAATTATAAGGGAACCAACTTTAATATCCTCCAAGGTCATTGACCAATTTTCTTAATTATTCTAGTAATAATATTCTAATTTAAATCGTGACAATTTTAATATCATATATAGTAGAATTATGCTGGCATGTTACCTTAATGCTCTTACTTTTTGTCCCTCCATTGCTTACTGAACTCATCTTCTTCCGCACCCAAAGGAAATAGAATGTAGTACCAAAGGCAGTTTATATAATATCTTATGATTCTTATTGGTCTTGGGAGTTTTGATTTTGGCATGAACTAACTATAAATAATTTAAATGATAATTTTTTATGCTAAAAAGCCATGGCTTTAAGAGCAATAAGAATGGCTATCTTAATTTTTGTCTATAATATATCAACTTTTTAGAAACAAAACTTTTTGAGATAGCTTTAGAGTTTCACATTCTAAATAGTGGCATTTATATTAATTTATGTAAATATGGCGTTTTAGAATTAAAATTGGAGAAATGTTTTAGCTATGTTTTAGCCATAAAAAAAGCCAAGAAATTTAATTCTTGACTTTTCCTTTGTTTACTGCGTAGCGAGAGGGGGGCACGATCCCCCGACCTCCGGGTTATGAATCCGACGCTCTAACCAACTGAGCTACCTCGCCATAATCCTATAAAAACAGAAACTTCTTAAAGAATGACAATTTCCGTTTTTTAAGGCTGCAAATATAGAAACAAAATGTGTTTTCGCAAATATTAAACAACTAAAATTATTTTTACGAAATTAGTTTTTATACTAAACAATTAATTATATATTGAGCGTGCTAATAAAAAACAACTTATGGACGACAAGATTAAGGTAGAAATGGAGTTCCCGATCCATGCCTCTCCACAACTCTTATTTCAATATATTTCAACACCTTCAGGACTTTCAGAATGGTTTGCAGATAATGTCAATTCAAGGGGTGAAGTGTTCACATTTATATGGGATGGAAGTCAAGAAAAAGCAAAACTACTGAGTAAAAAAAGTGGCGAACGTATTAGATTTCGATGGATGGCCGACGAAGAGGATGGTGAGACTTATTATTTCGAAATAAAAATTCAGGTCGATGAAATCACAAAAGACGTTTCTTTGATTGTTACAGACTATATTGAGGAAGATGAAATGGAAGAAGCAAAAATGCTTTGGGAAAACCAAATTTCTGATTTGAAACAGGTTTTGGGGTCTGCTTAAGGATGCTTACGCTAATATTTAGTTTTATATTTGTCTCGATTTAAACGTCGAGACTTTTTTTATGATTAATTTAAACGGAACACTGCATCAAGAAACAGAAAACATACTTTCAATAAATAACCGAGGCTATAGCTATGGTGATGCACTATTTGAGACAATGAAGGTCGTTCATGGCAAAATATTGTTCTGGGAAGATCACTATTTTAGATTGATGGCCTCTATGCGAATCCTTCGTATGGAAATCCCAATGGATTTTACAATGGAGTTCTTGGAATCTGAAATCTTAAAAACAATTGAAGCCAATCAATTATCAAAATCATCTGCAAGAATTAGATACAATGTCCACCGAAAGGTAGGAGGTAGATATTCACCAGATACCAATTTGATTGATTATAATATCGTTGTTGAGCCGTTGAATAACGATTTTTATACACTCAATCAAAATGCCTATACCGTTGAATTGTTCAAGGACTATTTTGTAGCTCCAGGGCTTTTGTCAACCTTAAAAACCAATAATAAAGTTATCAATGTTTTGGGCAGCGTGTATGCCAAGGAAAATGGCTATGACAACTGTTTATTGTTGAATACTAACAAAAATGTGGTAGAAGGATTACAAGGCAATTTGTTTCTTGTGAAAGACAACATCATCAAAACACCACCATTGGAAGATGGCTGTCTCAAAGGAATTATGCGTAAACAAATCATGGAGCTGATAAAGTCCATGGATGAATTTGAACTGGAGGAAGCATCGATTTCACCGTTTGAACTTCAAAAGGCAGATGAACTCTTTTTAACGAATGTCATTTCAGGTATACAACCTATTACGGCTTACAGGAAAAAGTATTATACTTCGGATGTTCCAAAAAAGTTGATAGGCAAGCTCAACGTGAAAATTAGGCTAGGTTAGTTGTAGCTAGGGTTTTCGGGTGCATTTGACCAAATGGAATAATCACCACCCAGTTCCAGCATTTTTTCTTTCCAGAAAGCGGTATCACTTTTCTCAATAAGAGATTTTTCATAGATATTTTCAGTAACAACCCACGAATTTGATTGCAGTTCTTTATCCAATTGGTTTGGTTCCCATCCTGAATATCCCAAAAAGAAGCGTACATCAGAAGCTGTTATTTTTCCAGAGTTGATAAGTTCAAGCGCCACATCAAAATCACCTCCCCAATAAATACCCAATGAAATCTCGATACTTTCCGGAATCAAATCGGGTACTTTGTGTATAAAATAAAGATTATCTTGCTCTACCGGACCACCATTATAAACCTTGAACTTGGCATTAGTGTTAGGAACCAAATCAGTTAACGTGTACTCGAGAGGTTTGTTAAGAATAAAGCCAATGGAACCCTCATCTGTATGATCTGCCAATAGAATTACAGATCTGTTAAAAGAAATGTCGCCAATTATTGAGGGTTCGGCAATGAGCAAATGACCTTTGTTGGGCTTAATAGTAATCATGTGTCATATGATTTTGAACTAAATCTAAACAATATTTGTGAAAAATACAATAGTTTGTACTATAAGATGCTTTACACATATAAATGAAAGAGCCTACCAGCTAACTGGTAGGCTCTTTTAAGTTGTCTAAAAAACTGTATTAGTTTACAGCTTTTGATAAATCAGAACCAGCTTTAAACTTTACAACGTTTTTAGCTTTGATTTTTATAGTTTTTCCTGTTTGAGGGTTTCTTCCTTCTCTTGCAGATCTTTTAGATACTGACCAAGAACCAAAACCTACTAAAGAAACTCTTTTTCCTTTTTGTAATGCACCTTCTACATCAATTAAAAAAGCGTCCAATGCTTTCTTTGCAGCAGCTTTGGTAATACCAGCGTGCTCTGCCATGCTGTCAATTAAATCTGATTTGTTCATAAATTATAGTTTTTAATTATTAAAAATAGTTTGGTTAAACAAAATAGTTAAATCCTTCTACAAATTTATACGGATAATCAACGTATGCAAGTAATAGCAAGGGAAATACATTTTTTTGTTGATAACTTCACTCATTTGTTAATAAAGGGAATGCATTTCATCGAATTTTCAGAAATATCAGCAATAATAAGGGTTTTAGCGCATTTTGGCATCCTTAGAAAATTGGTAACCATTTAAGAGTGATTTTACATCCATTTTTCGTTTTCCTGGAAGTTGCATTTCTTTAATGTAAATAAAACCGTTTTTTGCTGCCACTTTTAAGGAATCTCTCAAGGCTTCAATCTGCCCAAATGGTTCAGAATGATTTTCAACCGTTTTTTCAACTTCAAAAAGCTTCACGGCCAGGCTGTCTCCTTCATTGTCTAAATAGCACCAAGCGGAAGGAAACGGATTTAATCCTCTTATTTTATTGTAAATGCTAATAACGGATGAATTCCAGTCTATTTTACAGTTATCTTTATGAAGCTTGTAGGCAGTCTTTTCTACGTCAGATTTTGGCTGGATGGTAGTTTTGACATCTCCTTTTTCTATCAGTTTTACCGTGTCAATCACCAAACTGCTTCCCAAATGCATCAATCTGTCGTGAAGTGAACCTACAGTCTCATTCTCTTTAATTTCTGTTTCTTCTTGTAAAATAATGGCGCCTGTATCAATTTTTTCATCTATAAAGAATGTTGTAACACCAGTTTTGGTTTCGCCATTGATGATGGCCCAATGTATAGGCGCAGCACCGCGATAATCGGGAAGGAGAGAGGCATGAAGATTGAAGGTACCATACTCTGGCATCTTCCAGACCACTTCAGGAAGCATTCTAAAAGCTACAACAATTTGAAGATTGGCATTGAGAGATTTCAATTCGGCAATGAAACCATCATCCTTTAAATTGGTAGGTTGCAGTATTTTCAAACCTTGTGAGGAAGCATATTTTTTAACATCAGATTCGTGAAGTTTTTGCCCTCTGCCTGCTGGTTTGTCGGGAGCAGTGATGACACCTACCACGTTATAATTGTTTTCTACCAAATTCTTGAGGATGGTCACTGCAAATTCTGGAGTGCCCATAAAAACAATTCTCAAATCTTTCTTCATGTATGTTTTATTTTATAGGTGTTGTTAGGTGTCAGTTCCAATATATCGTTTTCAATCATCACTTGCAAAGTTGTGAGAACGGTTTTATCATCATATGAGAGGTTTTCGATGATTTTTCTTGACGATAACGGCTGGTTTTCCAACAGCATAATAATATCATGGATGATTGATTTTGATTCTGTTTTAGTGCCTTTTTTTGAGATGCAAACCGAACACATGCCACAATCGGTTTTTATATTTTCTCCAAAATAATCCAGCAACTGCCTGTTTTTACAAAGTGCATTGTTCGTTACATACTCAATCACAGCGTCTATTTGATGCTTTTTTAAATTGAATTGCTGCTCGACATGTTTTGATATTCGGTTGATGGTTTTATCATCTTCTCTCGGCACCAAAAACGTCAATTCGGCATCGGTATTTGAATATTGAAAATCAACGACACCATCTTTTTTTAATTGATGAAGAGATTTGAGCACAACATCTTCACTTATGGACGCTTTGTCAGAAATCAAATTTATATTAATCTTCAGTAAGTTTTCAAAAATGCCACCATACGTTCGCATGATTGATTTTACCAAAACATCAAACTGCTTATGGGTTTCGAGATATCGAAATAACGATTGATTGCTAATCAAAAATTGCAATTTCGCTTGATAGTTAAATTGCTGTGTTAAGGATATAACACTGTTTCTATCCAGAATTTGCAAGGCATTAAAAGTAATGGCCGTATTGAATTCATAGGTTTTACAGAAATTATTGAAATTGAATTCGTGGACTGTCTGTTCTCCTTCGCCATAAGAAATCTGAAAGTAATTGCACAGCTTTCTGTACACTTGTTTCAAAAAATCGATGGATGGCAACACATTCAAAAACTGATTTTTTAAAGCCTGTTCATCTGTTTTACTTTTTAAGATGATGGCAAACGACTTTCCACCATTTCGGCCAGCACGACCAGCCTCTTGATAATAACTTTCTAGACTTTCCGGAAGGTTGACATGGATAATATTTTTTACGTCAGCTTTGTCAATTCCCATTCCAAACGCTGTGGTTGCCACCATAATTTCTTTCTCGTTCTGCGACCAAAGTGTCAAATGATCTTGCTTTTCTTTTGAATTGAGGCCTCCGTGATAATATAAACTCGAAAAGCCTTTGGATTCCAAATATGAATTGATTTCGATGGTGGCTCTCCGTGTTCTGACATAAATGATAGAAGACCCTTTGTGCTTTTTTAAGATTTGTTCAACCTTATATTGTTTATCATCAGTTTCAAGAATCATATAAGCAATATTCGGTCTTTGAAAAGATGCCTTGAATATTTTTGGAGAAATAAAATCAAGTTCAGAAATAATATCTTCAACAACATCGGGTTTTGCGGTAGCAGTCAGTGCAATAACATTGACAGTTGGATGAAGTTCTCTTAAAATCTTGATGTTTTTATAAGCTGGTCTAAAGTCGTTTCCCCATTGACTGATGCAATGTGCTTCATCCACAGCAATGAGATTTACATTCATTTGTTGAATCCTGTCTTTTACCAAATCCTGTTGAAGTCGTTCAGGTGAAAGATAAAGGAATTTGTAGTTTCCATAGATGCAATTGTCCAATAGTGTATCCAATTCTGAATAAGAAATGCCACTGGTAATTGCCAAAGCCTTAATACCTTTATCATTGAGATTATTCACTTGGTCCTTCATTAAACCAACCAAAGGAGACACAACGATACAGATACCATCTCTCATGAGCGCAGGAATCTGAAAACATAAGGATTTTCCACCTCCAGTAGGTAGTAGTGCAAAGGTATCCTCATTTTGAAGCACAGCATTGATGATGTCTTCCTGCATCGGACGGAACGCGGTATGGTTCCAATAGCGCTCTAAAAACTGGATGGGCTGTGTCATGCTATAAATTTAAAGCATCCAGAATAAAATCGGTACGTTTTTCGATACTGCCGAAAGGAACATCCAGTAGGTCGTAGCCGAAATTTTTATAGGTATTGAGAAGATGCTTGTGAATGAGTTCTGCTTGTTCGAAATTTTCATAACGCACGCTGTCGCTCACAAAAATTTCTTCCCAAGGCGCCAAAATAAAAACTTGGTCATAACGATTATTTTGGCAGGTGTTGACAAATTCGATGGGATAATCACTGTCAAAATAATCCATGTATGCCAAAACGTCTGGTAAACCTCTATCTAGAAAAACAGTTTCATTTTTATATTCATCTGCGTCATAAAATTGTTTTAACCTTCCTTCTAGAAGTAATTTGCTGAACAATAATGGTTCGGTCAGAAAGAGTTGTTCTATCCCTTTTTTTCTGGCTTCAAGCGTTACTTGTCGAGATATTTCATCAAAACAGATTTGGTCTCTTTTTTTAAGTTCATTGATGATTGACGATTTTCCCGTTCCAGGTCCACCAGTGATGACAATTTTCTTTGTGTTCAATTTGGCAAGGTTTTAGCAGCAAAAATCGTAATTTTAATAAGAACTAAAAAATGTAAAGTAAAATGTATCTTTGCATGACAGAAAACAGAAAATGAGCACAGCACAAAACCCTGAAGAATTCTATAAAAAGTTAAAAGAACAACTCTACGACACTACTATTTGGCCAGCAGAATATCTCTATAAATTCATTGTACCATCTGATAAACAAAAAATAGAGACCATCGAGTCTTTGTTTGATAATCTTGGGGCCGTTATCAACACTACAGAATCCAAAAATGGAAAATATACAAGTGTGTCTATTAATGTCCCGATGAAAAGCCCAGAAGCAGTGATCCAAAAGTATAAAGACGTCGCTGATAAAGTTGAAGGTGTCATTTCGCTTTAGACTGCTGACGGAAGGTTGATATTATTTTTCAAGCGGCCATCAACTCTGTTATTTTTTTTGTATTTTGCACACGTGCGCAGTAACTTCGTGTACATAATGATAATACTACACATTTTATATTTATATTTTGACATCAAACGAATTAGAATACAATACAGAGCGTGAACATCTGATTATTCCCGAATATGGAAGGCACATTCAGAAAATGATTCAATACGCAAAAGAACGTCCTACCAAGGAAGAGCGTAACAAAGTTGCAAAAGCTATTATTTCCGTCATGGGAAATTTACAGCCACATCTTCGTGATGTTCCTGATTTTCAGCATAAACTTTGGGATCAGTTGTTTATCATGTCCAATTTTGAATTGGATGCCGATTCACCATACCCAACGCCTTCAAAAGACGAATTATACGCAAGGCCAGAGGCTTTAAATTATCCTCAAAACCATCCGAAGTATCGATTTTATGGCAATAACATCAAAACGATGATCGATGTTGCAAATACTTGGGAAGAAGGTGATTTAAAAGAGGCCTTGATTTATACCATTGCGAATCACATGAAAAAGTGTTTTTTGAATTGGAACAAGGACACCGTTGAAGATGAGGTGATTTTTGAGCATTTGAGAGAATTGTCTGGAGGTAAAATCAACTTGATGGAAGCCGATGAGGATTTGTCAGATGCTGACAGTTTGATGCGCACCAAAAAGAAGTTTTCTTCAAACAGTGGAGGAAGCGGCAAAAAATCGCACCATAAGAAAAACAACTCAAACCGTTCACGTAAACGCTACTAACCATTCATGGCAACATTTATTATTGAAGGAGGTCAAAAATTAAAAGGAAGCATCCAACCTCAAGGTGCAAAAAACGAAGCATTACAGATTCTTTGTGCTGTGCTTCTCACTCCAGAACTCGTTACAATCAACAACATCCCAGACATCATTGATGTCAATAAGCTGATAACATTACTTGGCAATCTTGGTGTTAAAATCCGAAAAGTTGGTCATGGTTCTTATACATTTCAGGCAGATGAAGTAAATATGTCTTATTTGGAATCTGCCGAATTCAAAGAAGATGGTAAAGGACTGCGAGGCTCCATTATGATTGTAGGACCATTACTTGCCAGATTTGGTAAAGGCTATATTCCCAAACCAGGTGGTGATAAAATAGGTCGTAGAAGATTGGACACCCATTTTGAAGGGTTTATCAATCTTGGAGCAAAATTTAGATACAACAGGGAAGAGCATTTTTATGGGGTAGAAGCCAAACGTTTGAAAGGGGCTTACATGCTTCTTGACGAAGCGTCTGTAACTGGTACAGCCAATATAGTGATGGCTGCCGTACTTGCAAAAGGAACTACGACTATTTACAACGCCGCCTGCGAACCTTATCTTCAACAATTATGTAAGATGTTGAACAGAATGGGAGCGAAGATCAGTGGTGTTGGCTCGAATATGTTGATCATTGAAGGTGTCGATAAATTGGGAGGAACTGACCACACAATGCTGCCTGATATGATTGAAATAGGTAGCTGGATTGGTCTGGCAGCAATGACCAAAAGTGAATTGACTATAAAAAATGTAAGCTGGGATGATTTGGGACAGATTCCAAATGTATTTAGAAAATTAGGAATCACTATTGAGAAAAAAAATGATGATATCTACATTCCTGCGCACAAAGATGGCTATGAAATTCAAAGCTATATTGATGGCTCGATTTTAACTGTGGCAGATGCTCCTTGGCCTGGATTCACTCCGGATTTGTTGAGCATTGTATTGGTTGTTGCTACACAAGCGAGAGGAAGTGTTCTTATCCATCAAAAAATGTTTGAAAGCAGATTATTCTTTGTGGATAAACTCATAGATATGGGTGCGAAAATCATCTTGTGCGATCCACATAGGGCGACGGTAATTGGGCACGATTTCAAATCAATGTTGAAAGCTACTATTATGACATCTCCAGATATTAGAGCTGGCGTGTCCTTGTTAATTGCAGCCTTGTCTGCAAAAGGCACGTCCACCATCCATAATATCGAGCAAATAGATAGAGGCTACGAACGTATTGATGAACGATTGAGAGCAATTGGCGCGAAGATTACTAGGGTTAAATAAAACCATTTCAAAAAATAATAAATCAAAAAGCTCCGAATTTCTTCGGAGCTTTTTGATTTTGAATTAAAACTAGAATTATTCTTTAATCACTTTGTGAACATATCTTTTATCGCCAGAATACAAATACAAGAAATAAACACCAGTATTCAGTTTGTTCAAATCGATTTGATTATTGTTAACAGAAAGAGTGGTTTTAGGTTGAACCATTTTTCCTGTGATGTCATAAAGTTCATACACATTCTCTACAGATGATTGTAAACCATCAACAAATATGGTATTTTTGGTTGGATTTGGATATATATTGAACATTGATGATGCCGATTCATTTGTGTTTAATGTAGAGCCTTCAACAATTACAATCGACTCATCAATATTTGGTGATAATAAAGTATCCACATTTCCAGAAGGCCATTTGACAACTATTTGAGTGATAGATGTATTATTACCGAGGCCAAAGTGAGTTTTCATGGAATTCATAATCCCATAGCTATCTCCTGAGCGTACCTCGCGTATCTGTTTACCCCAAGCACCATAGATTTCAATTCTTGCACCTATTCCGTTGATATTGCTTGGATTTCCTACAAGCAATATTTCGCTCCAGTGGTTTGCATTTCCATTGTTCAAATACAATACATCAGAAATACTGTTCGAAGGGCTGTTATAATTTGATCCAAAACCTGCAACCACATCTACAAAACCGTCATTATTTAAATCACCAACTGCAGCGCTTTGGATTCTGTTGGATGTTGGGAATGGGCTAGCAACTTCTGCGAATGTTTTGTTGCCAGTATTTCTAAACAATCTATGAGAACCACCTCTTGATGTTATGAAAAGGTCGATAAGTGTATCGTTGTCAAAATCCTCCATAATGACTTGGATACCCCCACTTCCGATACTACTTAACTCAGAAGCTATACCTGTAGAAGCTGTAATATTGGTGAAGGTGCCATCTCCATTATTTTCATAAATATAATTACTTTGATCATGATTGAGCAATACGCAATCCATATCCCCATCGTTATCAATATCTTCGAAGCTGGCAGACCAGGATTGTGCATAAGGCACTAAACCTGCGGCAACACCTACTTCGGTAAATGTGCCATTACCGTTATTTCTGAATAGTAGATTGATGCGTCTTCCATCATTTGGATTCGTAACTCCTAATCGACATTTAGAAATATATAAATCTTGGTCGCCGTCGTTATCATAATCTGTCCAAATGCTTCCGTAATTCCCAGAATTGTCTGATGGCACAGTAGAAATTGCGTTGATTAAGTTGGCGTTGTCAATTGTAAAATTTCCCGTACCGTCGTTACTATAAGCTGAAGAAACACTTTCATCACTACAACCAAAAAAATCGATGGTACCATTATTGTCAATATCAATAAAATTGGCGTTTTGCAGAAAGATACTTGGCCCTCCCAAAGTTGTCGCTGTATAGTTAGTGCCACTTGCATTTGCTTTTAGCAGTTTAAGACCATTATATGCGCCACCTACAATTATATCATTAAAACCATTTTCATCAACGTCGGCAACGGCCATACCCCATTCTGAATTATTTCCAGGGATATTCCCATAGTTCAAGAGCGTAAAGTTTCCATTTGTTTGATATTCAATTTGAAGATTTGTGGCAGATGAAAGACGAACAATATCATCGAGTCCATCACCATTCATATCAACAACTCCAATGGCGCATCCACTCTTTAGTGTAGAATTAGCAAGTTTTGAATTTGAATTGGTAAAAGCAATTTGTGAGATAGCCAGAGTCGGAATCCCAACAATGGCTACAAAAAGTAGTTTTTTAATCATAATGATTTGATTTAAAGATAAGAATGTCAAAGATAGCTTAAATAATAATAAGCAGTTTTAAAACGAAGATATTTTTATGCCTTGTTTAGGATTTAGTTTAAAGCCTTTTTATAAACTTCTAAACATCTTTCTCTTGCTTCTTTATGATCAACGATTTTATCGATATAGTCATTTTTTGAAAATTCTGGGATCCATTTTTTGATATACTTATGGTCTTTATCGAACTTTTCTATTTGGGTTGTGGGATTGAAAATCCTAAAATAAGGAGCGGCATCCACACCCGAACCGGCAACCCATTGCCAATTACCTACATTACTTGACATCTCATAATCGTGCAATTTTTCGGCAAAGTAAGCTTCGCCCCAACGCCAATCAATAAGCAAATGCTTGCATAAAAAGCTACCAACAACCATACGCACGCGGTTATGCATAAAACCAGTTTCATTCAACTGTCTGATTCCAGCATCTACCAATGGATAACCAGTTTTGCCTTCTTTCCACTGTTCAAATTCGTTTTCATTGTTGCGCCATTTGATGTTGTCATATTTCGGCTTAAAGCTTTTGGTAGCGGTTTCAGGAAAATGCCAAAGAATTTGCATAAAAAATTCTCGCCAAATAAGCTCTTGCCAAAACACCTCGTTTTTTTCTGCAGTAGCTTTCTTGACCATTTTACGAATACTCACCGTCCCAAAGCGTAGGTGAGGACCTAACCGTGAAGTAGCATCCTTTGCTGGAAAATTGCGGGTCTTTTCATATTCCTTCACCAGAGTTGGAGTTACTTCATAATCTTTTATCTCTTGAAATGATTTTTTAAAACCGACGTCGGATAATGATAGGTTCGGTAGACGTGTGTTTTTGACCAAATTATCGAGATAATCGTTGGTGTAGTAAATTTTTAAATCGATTGTTTTGAATTTTTCTTTCCAACTTTTCATATAAGGCGTGTACACTACATAAGGGTCGCCGTCATTTTTTACGACTTCATCTTTTTCAAAAATCACCTGGTCTTTAAACGTTTTGAATTCGATGCCATTCTTATCCAAAAATTGTTTGATTTCTTCATCACGCTCTTTTGCGTAAGGTTCATAATCGTGATTAGTATAAACGCTGTTGATCTCAAACTCCTTCGTCAGTTGCTTATATATTTTTAGTGGCGTTCCGAAATAAATGCCTATACTACTCTTGTATTTATCCTGAAGTTCTTTTCGCATCTGTTGTAGCGTCTCAAAAATGAATGTGACGCGTGCATCATCTTTTGGCAGGGAATCCAAAATTTCAGTATCAAAAATAAAGATGAGCATCACTCGGTGTTCGCCTTTTAGAGCTTCATAAAAGCCGACGTTATCATCGAGTCTTAAATCGCGTCTAAACCAAAATATATTGATAGGTTGTTTCATTTCAAAATGTTCCAAAAAGTTCTTCTAATTTTTCTTTTCTATAATTGAATATTTCCTCAAGTTTTGGTTTTACCAAAAACAGATGTACCAATCTGCCCAATAATCCAAAAGGTAGTTTATAATCTATGATATCTTCCATTTCGATGCCACCTTCTATTTCTTTAATGAAATGCTTATGATGCCATAATGCATAGGGTCCAAATCGCTGTTCATCCACAAAATACGATTTTGGAACGACGTGAGTGATTTCGGTGACCCATTTGGTTTTAATTCCTAAAATTGGTGTAACAATATATTGGATAATTTGCCCAGCAAACATTGGTCTATCAGCACCAGACAGAATATCAAAACCCATATAATCTGGAGTAATGGTCTTTAAATTCTTCGGATTTGAAAAGAATTCCCAAGCTTGTTCGACACTTATGGGCAATCTCTGAAAGCGTTGTAATCGATAGATGCTCATATCTTAAAGGTAACAATTCCACAATCCATCTCAAATACCTGTCCTGAAATTGAAGTGGCTTTATCTGACAATAAGAATGTTGCCATTTCAGCCACTTCCTTCGGATCTAAAAATCTCTTCAATGGGTGTCTCTCTGTGATGTTTTCAATCATTTTCTCATTGCGTAATAGTTTTGAAGCGAGTTCGGTATCTGTTACTGTTGGTGCAATGGCGTTGATGCGCACATTTGGAGCAAATTCTGCACCCAAGGATTTGACCAAACCTTCAACACCAGATTTTGCTGTGGCAATACTCGCGTGGTAAGGCATTCCCAATTTGGACGCCACAGTGCTGAATAAAAGTATGGATGGGTTTTGACCACTTTTTAGTATGTCGAGATACTTCTGTATGACTTTAACAGCTCCCAGAACATTGATTTCAAAATCGCTTTTGAATTCCTCTATACTCAATCTATTAAATGGCTTTAAATTGATACTTCCGGGACAATAAACCAATCGGTCAGCATTTTCAATTTCTGGTAACTCATCGTTTAACACATCAATGCTATGATGCGTTAGGTTTTTATGTTCTAAATCTGGCGCATTCCTACTAATATTGATGACCTTATTTTCTTTAACCAAAGAGTTTACAATGGATCGACCTATTCCTTTACTTCCTCCAATTATTATATACGTTTTCATATGTTAGGTATTTAATTTTTTTTTAAAATGAGTTAAATGACAATTCAAGAACGTTTAGAAATTGTATTCCCAGAAATAGACCTCTGTCTTGAACATTTGAATCGTCCATTTGTAAAAGCTCTCAATTTTTGGTGCTTGGTACTTCGTCCGTTGACACGTTTTCTCCACATTTTAAAGCTGCTTAACTTCATTTCTTTTCTCATCAATTCAATAATCTCCTTTTCTTTCAAACCAAATTGAAATGTGATCGCCTCAAATGGTGTGCGGTCTTCCCAAGCCATTTCAATGATACGGTCAATATCCCTTTCTTTTAATTCAGGGTACTGAATGGAATTCTGTGTCATATTTTACTTTTTCATTTAATAGTTTCTCAAAAAATCCTTTGTTTTCACGAAAGGTTTGATTATTCCTAAAATGCACAAAACGTCCTTGCCCGTGAATGCTAATGCCATTGGTATGATAGAGTTGAAGCTGGTAATAAGGAATAACCCAAGTGAAATTCTTCAAACCTTTGTTAATGCGCACCAAAACACCTTTCGGACGCAATTCAATATTGGCGTAGGTAGTATCCGCAACTGAATTCATATACGCTTGCATATTTGGGCTTGCTTCGTCAATGGTCATTCGTTTTGACCCAATGCCACGCATCCTTAAAATCTGTAATAACCGAAAACGTTTTCCCACCAAATCATTGATGAGCGCTTCATTTTCTTTGTCAGTATATGTCGTGTCCACTACCATTTAATAGCTGCTTTGATGTTCGATAATATGCTGTGCTTTCTCCTTTAGAGCTTCCAAATCCTTTGGTTTCATTTTATCCAAAAGACTGTACATCATCGTCATTCTATGATTGTCCGAAAGCGTTTTTCTGTGGTCATCCAAAAAATTCCAGTACAGACTATTGAAAGGACAAGCCTTGTCACCAGTCTTTTTCGTTTTGCTATAATAGCAACTTCCACAATAATTGCTCATCTTATTGATATATGAACCAGATGATACATAAGGTTTCGTCGCAATCTTTCCACCATCTGCAAACTGACTCATCCCTCGTGTGTTCGGCAATTGCACCCATTCTACAGCATCAACGTAAATTCCCAAATACCAGTCATCCACTTCGTCTGGGTCAGTTTGTGTAAGGAGTGCGTAATTACCAGTAATCATCAAACGTTGAATGTGATGTGCATAGCCATTGTCCAACGAATTTTGAATGCTATGCTTTAGGCAGTTCATCTTGGTATCAGCATCCCAATAAAAAGACGCCAATTTATTCTTATGCTTTAAGGCATTATCTTTTTTGAACTTCGGCATCAATGCCCAATACATTCCTCGCATATATTCGCGCCAACCAATAATTTGCCGAATGAAACCTTCAACCTGCGAAATATCAACAGATTTGTGATGCGAGCTGTAATAATTCTCAACGGTTTTGACGACGTCTTTGGGTGAAATCAATTTCAGATTCATCGCAAAAGACAGACGTGAGTGAAACAAATACGCCTCGTCGGTATGCATTGCATCCTGATAGTCTCCAAAATGCTGCAATAATTCTTCACAGAAAAACTTTAGCTGTTCCAGGCTTTGTTTTCGTGTGATGGGATATGCAAATGTTTTAGTTGCAAAGTTTCCGAAGGTTTTGATTTTGGCTTTTTCAATATCCTTCACCACTTCGTCCACATTATTTTTGAAATATTTATAAGCTGGAATAGTTACGTCGCCATTCCATTTGTTTCGGTTGTTTTTGTCGTAATTCCATTTACCACCTTCGGGCTGACCATTTTGCATCAAGATATCGTGATTTATTCGCATATCTCGATAAAATGTTTCCATCAAATATTGCTTTTTTCCTTCGAAAAAATTCTTGACATCGTCACGTTCAGTATAAAAATGATGCGAGGAAATGACTCTTGACTCAATATCCAATTCTTTACAGAAATCTTTCAATTGTTTATCTAATCTGTATTCGTCAGGATATTGGTATTCAAAATGTTGAATATTATGTTTTTGGATAAGCTGATTGAGATTTTTGGTGAGCTCTTGAGTGTTCTCCTTGTCATTAATCATATAATAAACCACATTATGTCCTTTGGTTTTGATGTCTTCCGCAAACTGTCGCATTGCGGCAAAGAAACCTATGACTTTTTGAATGTGATGCAACACATAATCAGTTTCCTGCCGCATTTCAAACAGACAATAAATCACATCATCATTTGTCTCCTTAAACCAAGGATGTTTGATGTTCAATTGGTCGCCAAGTAATAATCGCAAAGTTTTCATTCAAAAAGCGTTTTTTGCAACCACAGCCTTTGATAGCGTCCTGAACCATCATAGCGTTCTGCTTGAAGTTTTACATTAAATTCTCGGTCTCTTGGGTCATTTCCAACGCCAGCCACATAGTTCCAATTGCCGTAATTGCTATGAACGTCGTAATCGATGAGCAACGATTCAAAGTACGCTGCACCAATACGCCAATCTTGTTTTAAAGTTTTGGATAGGTAAGAAGCCACATTCTGTCTTCCACGATTGCTCATCCAACCTGTTTGATTCAGCTCGAGCATATTGGCGTTCACAAAAGGTTCTTCTGTTGTTCCACTCATCCATTGATGCAACAGCTGTTCATTTCGATCCCACGTCAAATCTTTTTGCTTAATGCCACCCAATTTGAAAAGATTCGCTCCGTGTTCCAGAGAACTATATTTGAAATAATCACGCCATAGCAATTCAAAAATCAGCCAGTAAGTGGATTCATTTTTGACGTGTTCTTTTTCAAACTGTTTGACGCTCCAATAGATTTTTCTCGGCGAAAGACATCCGTTTGCCAACCACGCAGAAAACTTCGAACTGTAATCTGTACCAATCAACCCATTGCGTGTTTGTTTGTAATGCGCGATTTTTTGGCTCTTGAAAATATACTCTTCAAGCCGTTTCAAAGCCTCCGTTTCGCCACCATTAAATGGGAAAGCCGAATTCGGATGGGTTTCAAAATTTTCAAAACCTAAATCTTCTAAACTTGGAATTTCCGTGATTTCTGAAGGTGAAAAATTATTATGGTAGAATGAAGGCTCTATTTCCGCTCTTACCTTGCACCGTTTTTCGACCTGTTTTCTGAATTCTGTAAAAATCTTTGGAAGGTTATCAATATCGATATGAAAGTCGTCTGGATGAATTAAAAACTGTCCATATTCTTGATGAAATGTGACATTTTCAGGAAGGTTAGCTTTTACGGCATTCAAAACGTCCACTTCTTCAGTGGTCCATTCAGTTTGATAATAAATCTCGTCGATGTCATATTTTGAAACCAATGAAGGGATTACATTTTCAGGTTTGTCGTGAAACACAAGTAGTGAAATACCTATTTTCTTCAAGGAAGATTTCAAATCTTGTGACGACTCAATCAAAAATTGAGCACGATACTTTTGCGTTTTTTTGAAACCATATTCTGTGACTTCATAATGCCTCGGGTCGAAACAAAATACTGCCAGCAAAGGATTTCCTGATGCTATGGCTTTTGTGAGCACAGGATTGTCGTGTATTCGGAGGTCATTCCGAAACCAAATTAAGCTAGGCTGTTCTTGTGTCTTCTGCATCGTTCACTGCAATAAATTACGGATTCCCACACACGTTCCCATTTCTTTCGCCAAGCAAATGGTCGCTGGCAGATTGGGCACATTTTCGTGGGTAAATGTTGTTTTTTATGATTCATTTTTTACCTCTACCAACTTATTAATCATCCCATTAAAAATGAACCAATGAAAAGGCAGTACACTGTACCAATAAAGTCTTCCTGCCAATCCTCTAGGCCTGAAAATGGCTGTCTGCTTCAACAATCCTTCTTCAATCTTGAATTCTAGCCAAGCTTCGCCAGGTAATTTCATTTCGGCATAGAGGAGAAGTTTTTTCTCGTTTCTGTCACTAAAGATGACACGCCAAAAGTCCAAAGCGTCACCTGCATCTAGCTCTGAAACGTGCGTTCTGCCACGTCTCAAACCGATGCCGCCAAATAATTTGTCCAAATAACCACGTACTTTCCATAGATAGTTGCCATAATACCATCCCGTTCGGCCTCCTATGGACCAAATGCGGTTGATGGTGGTTTCTTCATCTTCAACCTTTCGTTCTTTATAATCTCTGAAACAACCGTGTTTGGGCACATTCACATACTTATGAAAATTCTTTTTGAGTCTTCCGCTACTGACCATCGAGTCTTTCCAGCTCGACACAATACTGTTCTGTTCGATTTTCTCAAATGCCAATTCCACAGCTTCTCGATACCCAATAGGATGCACATCCAGAATCTCGTTGATATAGCTTTTCTTTCCAATGATTTGTACTCCCATACTATCTACCAAAGAACTTGCTAGTTTAAAAGAAGTAGACGTCACAAAATACAACCAATAGGATGATAGCTTCGGAGTCATTACAGGAACGGTCAAAATGTAGCGTTTCAAACCTCGAATATCTGCGAAGCGCAACAACATTTGTTTGTATGTCAAGATTTCTGGTCCAAAAATGTCATAACTGTTATTGTACAACTCTTTTCTACCTTTGGCTTTAGACAGAAATGCCAAAACATCACGAACAGCAATGGGTTGCGTTTTGGTATTCAGCCATTTTGGAGCGACCATCACAGGTAGTTTCTCTACCAAATCCCGTATGATTTCAAAAGAAGAACTTCCGGAGCCAACAATAATTCCAGCCCGAAAAACCGTAAGTGCATACTTTTTTGAATCCAGAATTTTTTCCACATTATGACGTGAGGATAGATGCTTTGATAGTTGTTTTTCGTTTACAATACCACTTAAATAAATAACTTGTTCCACCGAAGTCGTTTCCATATAAGCCTTGAAATTCTTGGCACATTTTGCTTCGAGTTTCTGAAAATCCTTTGAGGAATTGCTCATACTGTGAATCAAATAGTACGCCACATCCACATCATTCGGGATATTTACCAAAGATTTTGAATCCAAGAAATCAGCTTCCACGATGGTGATATGGTCATCATCTAGATATGTTCTGTCAGCGCGAAGCTTATCTCGAACAGCACACACCACCTCGTGTCCTTCATTGATGAGAATGGGGATAAGCCGTTTTCCGATGTAGCCTGTAGCGCCTGTGACGAGAATTTTCATTTTAAGCTAAAGCAGCGTTTTGAAGTTATTTATCTTGATGTCTTTTGCTTTCAAATCGAACATTAAATTATAAAGTCCGAAAAAGGTGCGATTCATATATATAAAATGTTTTGAACCACGATTGCCATTCATTTTCCGTAATTCGGTGTTTTTTGAATAGCGTTGACCCAATTCATTGATTTTTCCGAAGAATTCTTGATTGGAGAAATCGAATGTTTCGGAATGAAAAGGTTGTGTGAACAACGACAGTAATTCCTGAAACATTTCTGTAAAGAAGTCAACTTCACCTTTAGAATCGTCTGTTTTCAGTATTTCCAACTCATATAATTTCTTCAAGAAAAAATCAGTGTCGTTGAGATTAGTGCTTTGAGCCAATTCAAAATAAGGCGTGTAAAATTCATTGGGAATGGTTTTCATACAGCCAAAATCCAATGCTATCAAATGACCGTCTTTAGAAACCAAAAAGTTTCCAGGATGAGGGTCAGCGTGTACCTTTTTCAAAATATGAATTTGGTACATATAGAAATCCCAAAGCGCTTGCCCTAATTGATTTGCCAAGTTTTGGTCTTTATTTCGTTTTGTAAATTCTGATAGGTGTTCGCCCACCATATAATCCATAGTGATGATGCGTTCAGTGGAAAGTTGTTCATAGTAAGTTGGGAATTCCAAATTTGGGATGTGACCACAAGCTTTGGCGATTTCCTTACTTTGTTGAAGTTCCAACACATAATTGGTCTCTTCAATCAGTTTATTCTCAACCTCCTTAAAATATTTATCCGAATCCTTTCCTTTGATGTTAAACATTTTCATCGCGATGGGCTTTACAAGGGCCAAGTCCGACGCAATACTTTGCGCCACGCCAGGATATTGAATTTTCACAGCAAGTTGTTTCCCATCTTTGCTGGCTTTATGGACTTGGCCTATGCTCGCCGCGTTTACCGAATTGACATCAAAAGTGTCGTATAATTCATTTGGTGATTTCCCGAAGTGATTTTTAAAAGTCTTGACCACCAGAGCAGGAGATAGAGGTGGTACGGAGAACTGGGCAAGCGAGAATTTCTCGACATAAGCCTGTGGCATAATGCTTTTTTCCATACTCAACATCTGTGCGACTTTGAGTGCGCTGCCCTTTAATTGTTTCAGGCTATCATAGATATCATCGGCATTATTCTCATTGAGACGTTCTCTGGCCTCAATTTCACTTTTCGTCAGTTTGTCGCCATAATATTTTAAGTAGTTGACACCCACTTTTGCGCCAGTGGATACCAACTTTGTGGCACGAGAGATTTTGGAAACTGGAATTTTATCAATGGTCTTCATTTACTAATTGGTTTTCATGGTCATTTTTTCTTTGTAAATAAATTTTCCAAAGTCAATAACACTTTTTATTGGTGCCACATTAATGATATCAAAACTGGCATGTACGGATTTTTCAATAAACATATCCGTCTTTTCGAAAGAAGGCGAGTTATCATCTCTCCAAAATGCCAAAGTCAACAAGAATTGGCCCCATGCCGACTCTTGAAGAGCTCTAGACTGAACTTTCATAGCGATATCATTCTTTAAATCGAGTGTTTCGATGCCTAAATTTTCAATGTAGCTTTTGAAATGCTGATGCAGTCCCGAAAGTTGTTCGATGTTTCCAAAACCTTTTCTGTAGTTATTAAGCATGAACAAAACATAACTTCGATTAGCCGTAAGGTTTTCAAAAAAAGTGAAGTAAAAACTTAACAGTTTGTTCCGCGCATCAAATGTTTGATATTCCTCACTGTTCTCCAAAATATTTATAGTGTTTTTATAAAACGCTGAAAAAATAGCTTTTTCCAACGCTTCAAAAGAGCCAAAATGTTTATAAAATAGTGCTTCCTCGAAATTATTTGCTTTAGCAAATGCATAAACCGTTTTGGGCTGATTAGCATGCTCTAGGATATAATTCATGTAGGAAGTAATTAGATACTCCTCTGTTATATTTTTCTTTTTAGCCATAACTCAATAATTTTCAGTAAAGATAATAAATGTTTAACCTTTTATTGTTAATATTAAACAAAATAAGAACGGATATAAGATGGATTGCGCAACATCCTTCAATTCTTATTTAAGGTTTTGTTAACAAATACAGTCATTTTATTCCGTAATTTTAGACTCGACTATATGATAACTTATTAAACACTAAACATTATGAAAAAAATTATGCTATGTCTGGCAGTATTAGCAATGACTTTTACAACGAATGCACAGATACAGACACCACAAGCGAGCCCTTTAGCAAAAGTTGAGCAAAAGGTTGGGCTTACCGATTTGACATTGGAATATTCTAGACCAAGTATGAAAGGCCGTAAAATTTTTGGTGATTTGGTTCCTTATGAAAAAACTTGGAGAACAGGCGCCAATAACAATACCAAATTAACTGTAAGTACACCGTTCTTTGTGGATGGAAAGGAGTTGAAAGCAGGTACGTATGCAATCTACACTATTCCTTATGAAGGGAAATGGCAAATATTATTTTACACAGACTCCAATAATTGGGGCCTCCCGCAAACATGGGATGATGTAAAAGTAGCTGCAACAGCAACCGCCGCTGTGTATCCTTTACCAATGGAGATAGAGACTCTGACGATGACCTTTGATGATTTATCAAATGATGAGGTCACTTTGGGAATACTATGGGAGAAAACGTATGTAGGTTTGAAATTAAAATTTCCTACTCACAAAATGGTAATGATGAATATTGAATCTGCAATGAAAGACGGAGAAAATACTTCAAAAGATGACTTATATGCAGCTGCCGTATACTACGCTCAAAATGGCGAAGATATCAACCAGGCTAAAAATTGGATTGATCAGGCGATGAAGGGTCCGGACAAACCTCAATTTTGGAAATTGCGTCAACAATCTCTCATTTATGCTCAGGCAGGAGACAAAAAGGGAGCTATTGCTTTAGCAAAGCAGTCGTTAGAGGCTGCTGAAGCTGCGGGCAATGCAGATTACGTAAAAATGAATAAGGATTCTCTAAAAGAATGGGGAGCTAAATAGTGATGAGTCTTTAGTTGTCATTAACAACTGAATATTTTAGACAAGCTTTATCTCATAAACCTCAAAAGTCGAATAAGACTTTTGAGGTTTATTTATTTTTATACCATTATAAATACGACATATGTCGTATAGGAAAATTTATATCAACTTTTCATATTTGGACATCATTTAATTATAACTTATGAAACATTTAAATTTTGCCTTTATAATGATTGCAGTATGTTTTGTGCAATTATCTATGTCCCAAAATGACATACCCTATTATCCATCTGATTGGGATTTTAAAAATAACGCAGATATTGTTGATATTTCTCAAGTAAGAAGTGTAACCACACAAGAATTTACGATTGATGATAACAAGGAATACCCAGTATTTGATACTTATTTGGGATGGAACAATACATCGCAGCTCACATCTTACAGCCTTACAAATCATCTGAACAAAGACTTGAGTTTTGATGTGCAAATAAACTATGAAAATCAGAATGGGAATAGAATAAAAGCTATCAAAATTCTCGACCCAAATACAAGCACAATGAAGGAAGAACGTCAGTATACCAATGGGTCATTTGATGTAGAAAAAATTATGGTGAAGCGATATCTTCTGAATGTGCCAGAGCCAGACACCTTTACAGTAACCTATGAGGGCAACGATGACGATTACATCATGGAAACAGTCTATTCCCCAGAAAAATCAATCGTGAAACAAACCAAGCACTGGTTTAGAATGATGGATGATGGCAATTATAAATTGGTAAAAAAAACATACCTCGACCCAGAATTATATCTAGACCAAACGGACAGTATCATACTCAACCAAAATCAAAAAAAGTTAGAGCATCATATCATTAATCTTAGTATAGGTACAAAAACCGAGTTCATCCACAAAACAAGAACCGTTGACCTCTATGGTGATGATTATGATTATGACCAATTGGAGCGCATCAGCAAAGAAGGCAAAGACATACAACGTTTTGAATATACCTACGACGAACGCGGCAATTGGATTACCAAAAAATCCTATGACATGGTGAATGGTAAATGGGTATATGCAGATATAACTAGACGAGAAATTGCCTATCGATAAGTTATTGTCTGGGCACTATTTTTAATAGTCTTTAATAAAAAAATCCGATGTCTTTTAAATGGCATCGGATTTTATTTTTGATTTAGTAACACTTATAAAAGAGCCGTTTTACTGCTTCACTATTTTAATAGTGGTATTCTGTAAAACAATATGATAAACGCCAGAGTTTAATGTTGATAGATTAATCTGATTATTTATTCCATCCATGAAAGTTCCATTTGCAACAACTCTTCCCAACTGATCAACAACACTGTATTTTTGAGATGCTAAAGAGTTCAAAGAGTTTTGAATATTAAGAATTCCAGATGTAGGGTTTGGATAAACTTTAACGGTAGCGTTCTCTACTGTAGGGGTTCCCAATGATATACCAGTATAGTATCTTGCTAAAGCCAACTCTGTTTGACCAGTGAATCCAGCAAAACCACCTATCACTAATTTTCCATCATTTTGAAATAAGGCACTTGTAGCAGTGTTAGCCCCTCCTAAAAAGTTAGTAAGCACTATACCATCATTGCTAAATGTAGGATCTAAAGTTCCTGCACCAGTATAGCGCAATATACCAAAATATCTTGTACCGCCTGTATTGCATAACGCAGTAACAATTATATTTCCGTCAGGTTGAACCAATAGATCGGTAGAGCCTGTATCAGAACTAGAGTTGTCAATATCTGTAGTGACGCTTCCTGCCGTACCAAAGGTAGCATCAAAAGTTCCATCGGTATTCAATCTCCTCAAAACAAGGTCATTTGAGATATTTCCCAAAACCAAAACTTTTCCATCAGGTTGAAAGGCTGCGCCACTCATAATGAAAGTACTGCCATTATCAACTGTTATTTTACCACTTGTGCCATAAGAGGTATCTAACGAGCCATAATCAAAAAAACGAGCCAATCCTACATCGCTACTTGTATCGCCAACAACAGTTATTTTACCATCGTCTTCGATGTTAAAATCTACCGCTCTGTCTAAAATATATCCGAAATCAACTGTTACCTTTCCATCATTACTAAAATCAGAATCTAAAGCACCATTGGAGAGAAGTCTTACCAAGGCAAAATCACGAAATGTTGTGGTGTTACGGGCACTACCTGCAGCAAGTATCTTACCGTCTGCTTGAAGTTTTAATTTATAGATTCTGCCGTCTGGGTCGCTCGTATCACTGCCCACAATAAAAGACGTAATACCACCAGTACCGAATGTTGAATCTAATGTTCCATTGACATTTAATCTTACCAATGCAAAGTGACTGTTTCCGTTAGTAGCTTCTAAACCAGCACTACCACCCACTATAATTTTATCATCTGGTTGCACCACTACAGCACGCGCTTCATCATAATCAGCATTTCCTTTGATATCAATCACCACACCACCATTGGTCCCAAAAGATGTGTCTAAAGAGCCGTCAACATTGTGTCTGAAAATACAAAAGTTGTAATCGTTACCATTTTTACTTCTGCCTACAGATATAATTTTACCGTCGGACTGTAGTGCAGTATCAAAAATTTCTTGGTATCCATAAAGGTTGGTCAGCACCTTTCCATTAGTTCCAAAAGAGGTGTCCAAAGACCCTGGAGTTTGAGATTGTAAGGACAGGCCAGCAAAAATAAGCCCAACACTAAAAAGAGTAGTTTTCAAGTTCATAAAATCCATTTTATTTTGTTAGTGGTCAAAAGTAAGAAAATCTGTAAAGTATAAAAGATTATTTTGGCCTTTTTGAATTCAAAACAAATATTAAATATGGGATATCTATAACACATTAATGAAATTGTGTAAGACATCAGATAAGAATTTACACCATCTTTGTAATGCTATTTAAAAATAACACCAATAGCTTTTCTTGGGGCTTAAGCTATTGATGTAAAGAAAACAAAGCAGGTGCTAGCCTGCTTTTTTCTGTTTATATGAATTTATATATTCATCTATTTACCTTAACCAACTAATCTGGCGTGTTCTCTAGATTAAAATAATTTTTGACATGATACTTCTATCTTCAAATCGTAACTTTGTGCTCAATAATAAATAAATCGATGGAGTCGACCAATGAAGCATCAGCTATTAAGGCTACTTATTTTAGTCTTTTAAGTAATACCTTGTTGGCAGGTGTTAAATTGATATCAGGTTTTTTAGGTAATTCTTATGCCTTAATTGCTGATGGTATCGAATCTACAGCAGACATTTTTTCATCCTTTTTTGTACTGCTTGGCTTTAAGTATGCACAAAAACCACCAGATGAAAATCATCCGTTTGGGCATTCGCGTATCGAACCACTTATCACCTTTATGGTCGTGGCTTTTTTGGTTACCTCTGCTACCGTTATAGGTTATGAGAGCATTGTTAACATCCGTACGCCTCATAAAGTTCCAGAGGCGTGGACATTGATTGTACTTGCTGGTATTATTCTTTGGAAAGAAGGATCTTATCGATATGTGCTTAACAAAAACAAAAAAATAAATAGCTCTTCTCTAAAGGCTGATGCTTGGCATCATAGAAGTGATGCGATTACCTCCGTAACTGCATTTATAGGAATTTCCATTGCATTGATTTTTGGAAAAGGCTATGAAACTGCTGATGATTGGGCGGCATTGTTCGCTTCAGCATTCATTCTTTATAATGCCTATCTCATATTTAGGCCAGCCCTTGGAGAGATTATGGACGAGCATCTGTATGATGATGTGGTAGCTGATATCCGGAAGATAGCCTTAACGGTAGACGGTATAGAAGGAACCGAAAAGTGCTTTGTGCGGAAAGCTGGAATGAAATATCTTGTAGAGCTGCATGCTCTGGTAGATGGTGACATCTCGGTTGCAGAAGGTCACTATTTGGCGCATCAATTACAAGACACCCTTCAGGATCAGTTACCTGAAATAGCTCATATCACTATACATGTTGAACCAGATAAAAGGCAATATCTAGAGTAATGTTGAATTTTTGTAACAAATTATTGAAATTGTGTAAGACATCAGATAAGAATTTACACCATCTTTGTAATGCTATTTAAAAATAACAACAATAGCTTTCTTGGGGCTTAAGCTATTGATGTAAAGAAAATAAAGCAGGTGCTAGCCTGCTTTTTTCTGTTTATGGCCATTTCTATTTAAAGAAAAGATGGCAACGCAAATTTCTTTATGTAACAAATTTAAGATTCCTACAAGTTATGTAACGATTTCCAAAAATTGTGTAAGAGTAGCCTTAAATATTGGGCCCATCTTTGTTGTGCTATTAATCGTAGTGGCTTTCAAGGGATTTAAGTCACATTAGTTAGTTTAGTTAGAAGGAAATCAAGCAGGCGAAAGCCTGCTTTTTTTGTTTACTGAAGCCTCATCACAAATCAATTGTGTAGTGGTTTGTTCAAAACAAGCTATATTGCATTAAAATAGGTCAATGGAATTCTCTCGTTGTCTTATTTCATTTTAATAAATAGCACTATGAACATTGCACGGCAGCTGATACCTCCTATTATATTCAAGATTTCAAAAAGATTGAAAAAAACGCCCGCCCAGCAGCAAGTGGGTCCTATTACTTTGGGGACGGAACTCTTGCTGAGCAAAGGAGATAACATCAAAGGTATCTTTATGCATATCCACAAATGTGCAGGTACGTCGCTTATAGAGGCATTTGAGCACCATCCTGCTGTGGTATCCTGTGTGGCAAGACCAGGAAACTTCCCCAATAGAACAGGAAGGGAGCTGATACCTGATACAATATGGAATGATAGTCTAAAGTTTACCTTTGTACGCAATCCGTATGCGAGGATTGTCTCGGCGTATTTGATGTTCACCCGCGGATCAAAATGGGGAAAAATATTTCCACAGTTTGAAGATTTTGTAATGTATCTTAAGTGGTCTGATGTGCATGGGCATACCGTGCCCTATGAAGTGCCTACCGATGTCTATGTGAAAGGCATAGACAACATTTTGCACCATTGCAGTGGGTTTACCAATCCGAAATACCGTTTGAATGAGATGGACTATATTGGTAAGATTGAAACCATGCAAGAAGACCTGCAACAAATAGCCACTCTGTTGAATATAGACATGACGGCACTACCGCACAAAAACAAAAGCAAAAATTCCTATAATTATCAAGATTTCTATACAGACCATACAAAAAACATCATAGGCGACCTTTATAAAGAAGATATTGAGAGGTTCGGGTATGAATTTTAGACAATAGTGTGCAGGCGAAGGTCTGCTTTTTTCGTGTCAATTTCTATCCAGATGCTTCCAAAAAAATTCCCTAACTTTAAATGATCAAATATGAATCATGAAAAAGCCGTTCATCTTTAGCATCTTATCACTTATCATAGTGTTGACATCTACTAAGCTATTTAGCCAAGCGCTAGACATTGAAAACATCAAATCAGAAATAAAGGTGGCGGCCTTGATGGAACAAGAGGCATTTAAAAAAGGAGACTGCGAGCAAGTTTTGAGCCTAATGGCTGCAGACATTACCTTTCTTGCCAATGGCAATAAAGTGCCCTCAAAAGAAGTGGTTATGAAATTTTGCAACGCCATACCGAGACCTTTTAAAACCCCAACGTCAGATACATTGGAAATCTATCCACTGACCGAAACGTCTGGATACACTATCAGAAAATTAGAATATCCTAAAGATGATGCCACCAACATCCGGGAGTTCGTCACAAAAATATGGGTGAAGACAGATGGTGAATGGAAAATAACACACTTGCATTCCACCTTAAAGGAAACGCCATCATCTAAATAGGTATTTCTGAAAGTCTTTATAGTACTAAAAGCAGACAAATGCCTGCTTTTTTTGATATCAAATCGATGATTAAAAGTGTCTTTTAAATTCATCAGTATCGATGAAATGCATTATTTTAGGATTAAATGCAAAATAATTCGATAAAAAGTTGTTTTTTAATTTTTTCCTTTCTAATATTACATCGTCAATTGACACCAAGCTTCTCAATCGCGAGGAGAGTGTAAGGGCCAAAAGACTGCATAAGGTACCTTTTAAGTTTACAATTACATTACGAGACATTTCTCGGGAGCAAAACATTTGCCCAACCCGATACAATACTCCTACGCACTGCTTTCAACTACCTAGTCAGGACTATGCAGTGTACGTGACACGTGGGATCCTAACCCCAAGTCTAGACTACAACCATTTTATGATTACAAATAATGCGAATCAACAAGATTCAACAAACGGACAAGTCGAGTCTCAAAACACCGACACCAATTTTGAGGCAATGAAAGAAGGATTTAACAGCACTAACCAAGCTGCAACAGATGCTATGGCAGAACAAACGCCTGCGTCTCAACCCACGGAGGAACCCGAGAAGGTTGCTGTGAAGCGACCGGCGAATAGGACGGGTGAGGAGGCTAAAAAACCTGTAAAGAGTACAAAGAAGGATAGAAGTATGGCTGCTACGGTAGAAAACGGAAGAAAGTTTAACGCAAACATCGCGACGTTTGTTCCTGAATGGTTGTCTAATAATACCTTAATAGTGTTGGCTAGCCTACAGGCTATTGTAGCACTTGCGGGAGAGCTAGTGGCTGCGGTAAATGATAAGTTGGTGATGCATGGTAACATTTTGAAGGATCGGTTTATGCTTTATGATGATATTGAGGCATTGGGAACTAGAGTATTGAATGAACTGAAGGCTAGTGGTGCGCCATGGACTACTATAGTACGTGCGGACCATTATGTGAAGAAGCTGCGAGGGGAACGTATTATTGCGATAGACCCTAATGAGGAGAATGCTAACCACATAAGCGCTTGCCAAACGACGTTTGTGAACAAGTTGGAACACTTTAACGGTTTGATTACGCTTGTTTCTACTGTGGAGAGTTATGACCCGATAGTTGCTGATTTGCAATTGGCAGCTTTAAAGGGACGTGCGACACAAATGGCAAGTGCCAACGAAAGTGTTGATGTGAGCCAAGCGGAATTGACTGCTACCAGACGTGAGCGTAACAAGTGTTTTAATGAGGAAACTGTAGGATTGGTAGACCGTTACCAGACGGCTAAAGCCTCGGCAAAGGCTGTGTATGGTGTGAAAAGTGCCGAGTTTAAGTCTATAAAAGGCTTGGAGTTTAGAAGGATTGAGGAGTAAATAGCCTCTCTAGCTCCTCCAAAGGGGGAGGATAAAATTAAACCACAGATTCTATAACAGGAGTTTGTGGTTTTTTTTTGATTTAATATTTGGGGTGTTTGTTGAAGACGTAAAGCTTTGGCATTTTACTGAATAACAAAAGACAAAAAAGCATAGGAAAAAGTATCGATATCCCGACACCACATCCATTAAATGATTATTTTAGTGATGATATAACGAGTTGTGCACAAGTTGACAAAAAATGAAACTGACTGAATTAATTCTACTTTTATTAATATCCGAATTGAGTTATGGACAAGAAAAATATGTCGGAATTTATAAAAGTCATTTTTCAGAAAGTATTGAATTAAAAACTGACTCTACTTTTATACATAAATGGCGGTTTGACCTTTCTTCAAGTTGGACAACTGGAAAGTGGAAAGTTAAAAAAGACACAATCTATCTGACAACTGAACTTATAATGGACACTTTGTCTATTCGTAATTCTGCCAATAAAATAATTAAAGATTCATTGGTTTTGTCTTCTGACTTAAAACCTAAACGAATTGAATCAAATGAACATATAATTTCTCAAATATCAAGCGGAGGACAAAACAGAGAAAAGTCACCTAAAAGACTACTTTGGAAAAAAAATAAACTTTATCGAATTAAAGAAAATGGAACTCTGGACTTGAGAAAAGTAAAGCAATTTTCGACTAATAAAAAATATAAAACTTACTTCAGAAAAGAAACTGAATGAATAAAAACCAGTGCACAACAATGTATAACCGCAATTACGGCGGATTCGACTACGTCCGAATCCACTCGGAATTGCTAACGTCAGTACTAAACCGAATATTAACGCATATAAACCCGTAACTGACGGTTATACGAACCCGTTGTGCATAATGCGAAAAAACGCAGTGAATGAACTAAAAACCATAAGAGAATATTACAGACCGATTCAACCGACAGTTTCGGTTAACGACAACGAAATAAGTTACCAAGAAATCAAACCAAATAAAGAAATTGAGAATTTCATTTACTGCTTTTGGCAACTCAAAACACAGAAATCTTTAAAAAACGATTACAATTACCGAGTGGTTTCTGACGGTTGTATCGACATATTCTTCGAGCATAAACGACCGACTGAAAATTTTGTGATGGGATTTTGCCGAAAGTTCGTCCAATTCCCCATTGGAAAAGAGTTTGATTATATCGGCATTCGGTTTTTACCTTCTGCTTTTACACATTTGTTTGGAGTTAATGCGAATACATTAAGCAATCAATCTCAAGAACTGGACAAAATTTTGCCCAACTTTTCAGAGTGGATTAATTCAAAAATCAAACCAGCGGAATCATTTGAAAATATCACACAAATCCTGAATGAAAAAATAATCGAATTTTCAAAAAACCAAAGTATTAAATACGACCACCGTTTTTTGGATTCGTTAAACCTGATTTTTCAAAAGAATGGATTTTTGGACACGGAAAAAGACCTTCATACAGGATTAAGTCCAAGACAACTTCGCAGAATTTTCAACTTTTATATCGGTACAACTCCAAAATCGTTTAGTAATGTTGTGCGTTTTCAGTATATTTTGAATTCAAAACCCTCAAAACAAAGCTTTAAAGAAAACAAACTGTACTTTGATGTTGGATTTTTTGACCAAGCCCATTTCATTAAAAACTTCAAAACATTTTACGGTGTAACACCTTCCGAAGCCTTCCGTTAATTTTGTCCGATTTTTACAATGCCTCGGCTTTTTGTCAGCCTAAATTTGTAGCAACAAAATCATCGACAATGAAAGCATTATTATTAACCGTATTTGTTCTGACTGTAGGTTGGACAAATGCACAAACAACAAACAAGATGAAACTTAACGCAGGAATAATTACCGAAAAATTGCAGGAAACCAAGAAATTCTATACAGAAGTTTTGGGCTTTAGAGTCAGCTTTGAAAACGAATTTTATCTATTACTTCACACACCTGACCAATCGGCAGAAATCAGTTTTTTACAACCGAATCACCCAAGTCAAAAACCCATTTTCCAATCGAAATTTAACGGAAAGGGAGTGTATTTAACTATTGAAGTTGAAAATGTAGATGAAGTTTATAAACAGCTAAAAGATAAAGGAATACAAATGGAAATCGAAATCCGAGATGAACCTTGGGGCGACAGACATTTCGCAATCAAAGACCCAAACGGAATTGGAATTGATATAGTGACTTATACAAAACCCGAAGAATAAAGCACTATGCACAACATTGTATAAACGCAATAGCGGGTTAAGTGCCAAATCGAAAGTTATTTCGTAAATTTAACGTTAATTATAAACCAAAAAGTTCGGCTTCAAAATCCGCTACTGCGTTTATACGAAACCGTTGTACACAATTAAAGAAAATTGACACTTCAGAAAAGAGACATATTAATATATAACGGAATTGAAATCCCGATTTGGGATGACATCCTCTATGAATATTTTAAAAGATATCCTGAAAGAGTAACTAGAACACCTTTTATGATTACTTCTTTATGGAGAGGTTATTTTGCTGAATTTGAAATATCAGAAAAAAACGAATTATATATTATTTCTCTAAACAGGTATATCGGAATTAATAAGAAATCATCTGAACTCTACATTCCAGAAAGTGTTTTAGACAAAGCGTTCCCAAAAACAAAAAAATGCGATTTCTTTTCTGGTTTTATAAGAATTGACAATAATTATACTGATATAGAAAATGTGGAATTTAAGGTGTTAGAATTTGACAATGGTAATCTGATTAAAGAACATATTTTGACTAAACCAGAATTAGAAGAACTTAAAAATAAAAAAACTGTGTACAACAATGTATAACCGCAATTTATTTCATCCGTTCGCTTTGCTCGGGTAGGCGGATGAGACTAACTTTTGACTGCTCTCAATGCAGGTTTGTAAGGGCTTTGAAAACCACAGATTCTGTAACAGGAGTTTGTGGTTTTTTTTTGATTTAATATTTTACTAAATAACAAAAGACAAAAAAGCATAGGAAAAAGTATCGATATCCCGATGCTACATCCATTAAATGATTATTTTAGTGTTGATATAACGAGTTGGCAACAAGTTAAAATGACATTACTCAAAAATAAATATGTAACTATTTCAATCCTTGTTGGCGGAATCTTAAATGCTATCATCGGTGGATTTCTGATTTACTCCTCTTTTCAAGGACATTCAAGTTTTGGGCTTGTTGCTGGAGCGATAATTCCTTTAGCGGCACTGTCTTTTTATGGAGATGGATATTCGAAATATAAAAATTCCGAGATTACAAATGACCTTTTAAAAAAGATTTTTAAACCGACTACAAAAATTGCTTATACCGTTGTTATATTAATGATTCTTTTAATGATTTTTATTGGATTTACGGAAAATCAATTCCCTACATTAGATTTAGAGCATTTGTACTTTTTCTTAATAATATTAATGATTTTTGCAGTCCCTAATTTGGTTCTACAAATCGGGTATTTTTATTATTTGAAGAAGAAAATTTAAAGAAAAACCAGTTGCCAACAACGTATATAAAAAATTGCTATTTTAGTGCTAAACCGATGGAGGTTGCTTGTTTTGCTACTTCTGATTTTCCTACGGAAAATCCTCGCATACAAAACCGCAACTTTCCATATACAAACCGTTGTGCGTCATTAAAACCGAAATGCTAAAAAGAATAATTCAGAATATTATTGGAGAAGACAATAAAAAGCCTAAAGCTGTTCAATGCTTATGGTATTCGGATGTTAATTACTTAGCATTGGATGTAGAGCTAGTTTTTAAAACTAATAGTGGATATGAAAAGAAAAGAGTAACTACTCTAAATTATATGGATTTTGAAAGCCAGAAAGAATTAAGCGAAGAAGCTAAAAGAATTGGAAAAACTTTAGCTGAAAAATATAACGCAGAATTTTACTTCCCATCGCCTGATGAATGGTCAAGAGATTGTCCTGATTGGTGGAAATCGAAGACAGCTTTTAAATGTGAAGATTGTGGAATACCAATTATACAAACTGACAGTAAATACCTTCCTAAAGAGGTTTGTTATCCTTGTCATTTAACTAGAGAACACAACGAGCGAATTAAAAAAGCTCTTCCATATGATGATGGAGTATCAATGTACTTACATAAAAATGGAGAATATAAAAAACTAGGTTACGCATCAAATTTTGAGAGTTTTACAATTTCATCTTTTATAAAGCATAAAATATCGAGTGAAGAATTAAATAGTCCAATTAGTATAATAACACTAAACAAAAGGGATATTGAAAATTTAATTCAAGAGTTAGAAAATATAATTGATGGCAAATTAAATAACTACGAAAAGCCTATAAAAGAGAAAAGGCTTTCTAAACTTAATGCAATTAGAACTATAAATTACAAATCAATCGAATATGAATTCAAAGGTTTTAATAATGAGACATTGGATTTAATTTCTGCTTTTAATAAAGCTCAAGAAGCTTTAAATGGAGATTTTGAGTACAAGATATTTTTTAAGAAAGGATTTACTCATAGAGATGATTCTGTTCTTAGGTTTGTGAATTATGTCAATAAAGGCGAAACAAACATTTCGAATGTAATTAAGAGATATAATAATATCTTGTCTCTTCTAGAAATAGAATCAACAATAACAAAATTGATTGAAATCGAATGTTTAACTAGAAATCAAGACAATATCTTTATAACGGAAAAAGGAAAAGGTATTGTTTAAAAATAACGAACGCACAACAATGGCTATAAGTAATTGCTTGTTCTCGCCTACTTCTGAAAATCCTCGCGGATTTTGCTTGCGCCAGTTCGCTGCGCTCGTGTCAGTTTGGTGTGTACTTGCAAAGTTTAGTGCTAAAACACGCAACTACTCATAGCCGAGACCGTTGGCGTGCATTTGAGAAATGAATAAAATCGCAAAAAGAATACTGATTTGGACATTTGCGATTATTGGAATCGGAATTGTTGGATATATAGGTTTTGTAGGCTACGTGATGTACACTTTTTCGAGTGGTTGTGGAATGGATGACGGACCTTTTGAGGCTGTTTTAATTGAGCCAATTAAAATTTCAGAATATGCACAAAAATTTGAATTGTCAGATAATGCGGAACTATTGATAGAAAACCGAACTGACTCACTTTCACCCATTTTGACTTTAAAAGAGAATGGAAAAGTAAAATGGACTTTGGATACAGATACTCGAAACACAAAAGGCTATGAATACACTCGAATTTGGAAATTAGACAAAATAAACATTACAAAAAAGACTGACCCAATTGAACTGGAATTCATCGGATTTTGGACTTACGGAGCGGAAACTGGATGGATGGAAATCGATCGAGAAGATGGCGAAAACAAGTTCTGTTTGAGTTGGTAACCGAATAAAAAAAACGACACGCAACAACGTGTATAGCTCATTGCGGTTATACTTGCTTTTTTTAAGTTCGCTGCGCTCGGGTAGGCGGATTCGACTGACTCTTGACTGCTCTCAACACAGGTTTGGAAGGGCATTGAAAACCACAGATTCTGTAATAGGAGTTTGTGGTTTTTTTTTTATTTAATATTTAGGGTGTTTATAAAGAAGCGAAGCTTTGGCATTTTACTGAATAACAAAAGACAAAAAAGCATAGGAAAAAGTATCGATATCTCGACGCTACATCCATTAAATGATTATTTTAGTGATGATATAACGAGTTGTACGTAATATGAGAAACGAACTAAAAATAATATTCATCTTACTATTTTCATTTGCGTTTACGAATGCAAATGCTACGAGACAATATCCAGATAAAATTATTATTGACGGAGAGGAATATTTTATCAGAAACAATCCTTTAGAACCGTATTTCGAAAAATATCCTGATAGAAAACCAAAAGCGACTATAATGTCAAGCGCACTCCACAGAGGATATGTTGCAACATTCAAACTAAAAAACAAAAAATTATATTTAGTTGATATAGAAATTTACAGCAGAAAAATGGATTCTGATAAAAGAATGGAAACAGAAATGGTTTCAGTCTTTAAAAAAGTATTTCCAGATGAGGATGAAATTTTGATAGATTTATACAGCGGAATTCTAATTGTATATTTGAATCAAGAGGAGCCTTATGATAGAACAAGCACACTTTTAATTGAATTCGAAAATGGAATTGAAAAAGAAAGACGAATATATGGATATGAAGAATATGTGGAATTTATGGATACGCAATTTGAACTTTATAAAATGACAGAAAAATATAAAAGCGAATTCATCAATTTAATGAAAGAGGACGAAGATGATGATAAATACTTTGAAAATAAACAAGAGAAAGAAAAATTCACAGAAAATTTAATTCGAACATATACACCAAACTTTACATCAAAATTTACAGAATAAAAATACTACGTACAACACCGTATATAAGCTATGGCTTGGTCTGTCCATACTTGGAAAATCCTGCGGATTTTCCAAAGCCAGTTTTTACCAGGAGAGGTTCGTGCCGAGACAGGCCACAGCTCATATACAAAAACGTTGTGCTTCATTATAACCAACCGCTAACCCATGATAAAATTCTTTAGAAAAATTAGACAAAAAACCCTGACTGAAAATAAGTTCGGAAAATATCTGACTTATGCAATCGGAGAAATAATTCTTGTTGTTATTGGAATTTTAATTGCGTTATCAATTAACAATTGGAATCAAAATTCTACTCGAAATAAATTAGAATTAGAAGCATTAATAAACTTAAAAGAAGATTTTGATTTTAATCTATCAGAATTACGTCGCATTGATAGTGTGAATACAAGAAATATTAAGTCTTGTTTAATTATACTTAACCACACAGGCAAGAGATATAGAGAAGATTTTATTGTAGAAAAATATTTAAGTGATGCTGCTGGATCTCCAGATTACGCAGCTAAAAACGGATTTTTAAATGATTTAGTCAGTTCAGGAAACCTTGGACTAATCAAAAATAATACTTTACGCAACCTTTTATCTTCATGGCCTACCCTATTAGACGAATTAACTTTAAGAGAATTAGCTTCTGAGAAATCTGATTTTGCATTGATTGATTTTATCATGAAAAATGGTAGTTGGTTGAAAGTTGATGAAGTCATTGGTTTCAATAATAGCTTAAATATAAAATTACCAAAATCTGGCTTTGACATTGACAATAAACAAATGCTAAAATTACCTGAATTTGAAAATAGAATAGAAAATCAAATAATATTTTTCAACATAGTAAAGGACAGATATAAAGAATGTATGGACCTTAACAAAGAAATTATTCAACTTTTGGATTCAGAAATTAAAGCGAAAAAATAACGAAAGCACAACAACGTGTATAATCCATGCTCACATTTTTCTTCAATTAAAATTCATATATTTAAACAACTGATTTGCATCGACTGAAAATCCTGTGGATTCTCTTTCGCACAAATCATACACAAAACCGTTTGTTTAATGTTTACTAAATTTAAATTATTGAGAAGCTTAATTCAATTTCTACCATTAATATTACTTTTTAATTGCTCAAATCCTTCTAATGACATATTTGTAGAAGAGTTTAATTGGCAATTATCACTGCCAAACGAACTAGTTAAAACTGAAATAAAGGAAATTGAAAAGAGTAAGGAAAAAGGAATTAAAACTATTGAGGAGGCCTATAATCAAAGGGTCATAATTACAGCGAAGAAATTATTTGATTATCAATATGAAAATCATAAATACAATAATATTTCAGCTCAATATAAAATTCTAGACTCAACAAAATCGTTTTTAAATGAATTTAAACGTGCTAGTGAAATAATGATGAATTCAGTCAAATATAAATTCCCAGATTTAGAAATTGAACCCAATTACTCAACCCAATTGATTGATGGTTTAGAATTTCAGCTATTTGAATTAAAATTACCTGGTGATGATGGCGTAACCACGACTTTCATTAATGTTAGTAATATATTTGATGACAAAATGTTAGATGTTTTAATTGTTTATCAAGATTCTTTGAAAGGAAAAAAGTTATTCAATGCAGTAGTAAAATCAACTTTTAATTAAAAACACAACACCGGCTTTAGTTCATTGCTTCTGACTTTGCCTGCGGCCAGTTCGCACTTCGTGCTCGTGTCCTCTCGGAAAGTCCTTGCAAATTTACTATCTTCGGTTTACGGCGGAAAATCCTCGCGGATTTTCACGCAACGAAATCGAAGATTCAGCGAAGCTAAACCATAGCCAAACTGTTAGCAAAAATATGACCAACCAATGAAAATATCAAAAACCTTTATACTGTTACTTCTGATTTTAAGTTGTTCTAATACAGAACTAAAAAAATTGAAAGCAGATTTTAATTCTTTAAAAATTGAAAATGATAGTTTAAAAAACTTCATTAAGGATAAATATATTTTTGACCATGCTCAAGTTCGAATCATCCCATCGTTAAAAAACTCAAAAGAAATTGGGCCTGAATTCTATGGTGAAATAGTCATAGTTGGATTTAATCAATCTGATTATACTCTTTTCGGTGGTCAAATCAATCTTAAAGATTTTAAACTTGAAAATGCTGACACGATAATTAATAAATCAGGAGGATATAAATTTGAAGTAAGTAAAATAAAAAATGACACAGTAAACTTTCATATAAGAACCGATACGAAAAATGGAGGCAAGAACTTTGATGATATTTGGTCATATCCTTACAATAATTTATGGGAATTATATTAAATGATCGAGAAGAACTCCTAAAAAAAATGAACTTCAACAAGTTTTTGTTGATTGAGCCAATTGAGATTTTTAAATTATAAAAAGTCGAGAATAATAGAAGGGCAAAAATAAATACGATTGCTAACAACGCGTATAAGTTATGTCAAGTTAAATACTTCTTCTGAAAGTCCACACAAAGACTTTTTCAACAAATTTTTAATTTACAGATAACCCTTCCGCATCTTCGGGTAAGGCTACCGATTTTACGTGTAATGCTTTGGCGTGTACAGATAATGCTTCGGAATGTTTGGGTAACGCATCGTAGACTTCGGGTAATTCGTCGGAATGTTCGGGTAACGCATCGGCGTGTTCTGATAATTCGTCGGAGACTTCGAGTAACGCGTCGGCGTGTTCAGATAATGCTTCGGAATGTTCGGGTAACGCGTCGGAGACTTCGGGTAATGCGTCGGATTGTTCGGGTAATGCGTCGGCGTGAATTAATTGCTTTACTATCAATGGTTTGAAAAATAGATATCGACCGTATTTAAGTGCTGTATTTTGGTTTTATGAAAGCACATTCGTGAATTAGTGGCTATGTTTCAGCAATCTTAAATCAACAATCACTCATCATTAATCGTCAATCATTAATTTCAGAAGAATTTAATCCCAAACACCCACGCATCATTCACAAATCCGCCCATATAGCTGCGCACATAGTCCACACGCAAAAAGCGGAACTTGCCCCAACCTATGTTGTCAATCCCCACCGTGTATTCTTGGTATGGCTTCGTATCGGGCGTGGCGAGTGCGTGCGCACCCACAATCAAATTAAAGTTGAGCTTGTTGATAAGCGGCAGTTTGCCAAGAAGAAAGCCGTTAAAATCGTGCTCCGTGTGCAGCTCGACATAGGCATCATTGGTGCTCAACGCATAATAAGGCAAATTATTAAAGACATCTAGGTAAGTACCCGTGCCAAAATGCGTCTGGTTGCCGTTAAAGTGGTGATAATCCATAAAGGCAATGTCATCAGCGCCAAAAAACTTACCAGCTTTGAGGTTATAATTAAAGCGTCCCTTGTCCTTGATGCTAAATCCCTGCGCCACACGTAGCTTTACCTGGTCAAAGTTGTAGTCAGAATTGCTCGCTGCAAAACCTTTTTCGTAACCCACGTAAAGGGTAGGGTAATCATCATCAGGAATGTTGAACTTACCATCGGGATAACTGAAATAATCTTGCCCAAAGCGGATGCTGGCATTGACATCGAGCTTCACAATGTTGTGCGTCTCAAACGGTGCCACACCATACGCCGTCGCATCCAGCGGATTGTTGCTGGTATAGTCTCTATCATCCTGCGGATACCAAGCCTGGTCGGTGGTATTGAAAAGCGCCTTCCTGCGGTTATAGCTCAAAGTGGAGCTCAACCTAAAACCGTTGAACAACTCTTCGGCATAGGACACCTGCGCAAAACTGCGGTCGTAGAGTTTCATAAAATTCTCCTCTGCAAACAAAGAAAACGACGTGTTGATGGGCCTGCTGATGGGCTCACTGGCATTAAACTGCGCCGTGGTGACACCACCCGAAACCGAGAGATACGCGCGGCTGGTATTGTTGAATTTATAGGTGGCACCCACCGTACCACGCAAGCGGTCATCGTTAAAACCGTAGTTGACCGAACCGCCTATAGACAGATAGCGCTTGAATTTGTCGTAGTTTTTACGGTAGTAGCCGCCCACATCGGCATTCCAGCCCTGCACGGTGTTAAAAGTGAGCGTCGTCAAAGGGGAGGAGATGCCCCAACTATATTCTTTATAGGTATTGCTGTAATTATAGCCGCCCAAAAGATCACCAAACTTAAACTTGTTGTTCACGGCATCTACCGAGTCTTTGTAGGTCTTCGACTCGCGCACAATCTGGATGCTATCTTTCTTTACGTAATCATTGATTTCTTCGGATGTCAATGGCACAGGGCGAATGGTTTTCCAATAGAGAGAATCTTTCTTGTTCGCCTCATCGGCAAAAGAGAGTATTTCTCGCCCGAAATCTTTTTTGGTCAAAGGTGTGTTGAACACATAATTGCTGTACACGTAGGTAAACCTACCGTCGCCCTTAATACCGAAAATGCCGTATTTAAAGTCGATGGTTTGAGAGATTTTTGCCCAAACACCAGCACTCTCCGAAAAAGAAAAGTCCTGCTGAATCTGGATAAAATCGGCCGCCGGAATACGCGCTTGGATGCCTGTCATTTCGAGTTCGAGCGCATAGATGGTCCATTGGTCTTCCACAATATAGATAAATCCAGAGTACACAGGATCGTTCTCACGACGTGGCGTGACTTTGATTTTGTTGATGAGATGGCCTTTGTCATCGTAAAAAACGCCTTCCAACTTATAACGATAGTAGCCAAAAGCGTTGTTGGCGATGGGTGAAATCATCTGGCTGCCCAGCTCTATGGTATTTTCGTAGAAATTATAATCGACATCCACAGCCGTGTTGAAACTAAAACCGCTATCATCGCCAGCGACCTTGCTCGCGGTAATTTTTTCTTTCAACTTATCCGGACGCAAGAACTCAATTTTAGAAATGGTTTCCGACAGATAGATGATACCGCTTCGCGTAGAATCGAGTCCGCCGCCAAGATCGCCAATTTCCTGCCCCAAGATTTTTTCAGGAGCGTCCTTAATGCGAATCAAGCCGCGTGAGTAGAAATCGGCTTTGTATGAATTGATTTTTTCGAGGTTTTCCTTCCGATGTTCAATCGCTTGACGGATGATCTTATCCGCAGGATTCTCATCAGAATTAATCACCACTTCATTGAGTGAAATCTCTTCCTCAACAAGCTGCACATCAAGTGTATATGGCAGTTGATCAATGCTGATGTTTTTCTTTAAGGTCTTATATCCTAAATACTGAAATACAATACGATAGTCTCCAGTGGAAGTAATGTTCAACACATAGTTACCAGCCTCGTTGGTAGTGGTTCCGGTGAAGGTGTTTTCGATATAAATATTCACCGAAGGGAGTGGTTTGTTGTTGATATCTGTGATGGTACCTTTCACTTGTGAAAAGGCAATTATCGACATAAAAAATAGGAGCGTAGTCAGTAGAGTTTTCGTCATAGTGTGATGGTTCTGTTAGTATAGACGCACATTTCAGGAGAAAGGTTGCCTATTGAAATTCAAACATAACCAATAAAATGGGTTGGTGCTGTTAGCGAAATCCTAAAATTACTTGTAGATCTTTTTGATACGGTCGAGATTGCGCTTATTGTCGCGGTCTTTGATGGTCTCACGCTTATCGTAGAGTTTTTTCCCTTTCGCAAGAGCGATTTCAAGCTTGGCGTAGCCCTTTTCATTGATAAACAATCGCAACGGAATGATGGCATTCCCTTTAATGTTCACCTCTTTTTGAAGTGATTTGAGTTCTCGTTTGTTAAGAAGCAGTTTGCGTTCCGCCTTCGGAAGATGATTGTAGTGCGTTCCAAAAGCATACTCCTCAATCGTCATATTGATAACGAACAACTCGCCAGCATCATTAAACTCACAAAAACTCTCGGCAATCGATGCCTTACTGCTACGGATGGATTTAATTTCAGTACCAGTCAGCACAATACCAGCCGTGTATTTGTCTAGAATTTCGTAGGCAAATCGCGCTTTCTTGTTGAGTATGTTGATGTTTTTTTGCATGGAGGGCAAAGGTAAATAATTTAAGATAACTTTTTAAACGATACAGTAAAGTAATTGGTAGTTTTGTAAGACACCCACTAACGCACTATGCTATGAAATATCTATCGTTTTGTTTGATTGCTTTGATGTTGTTCAATTGTAAATCTGAAGAAAAGAAATTAATTGATGCTGATGAGGTCATTCAAAAAGCCATCAACGCTTCAGGAGTCAAGAAATTGGACAACGCCGTACTCTCTTTTGACTTTAGAGATAAGCATTACATCGCTGCCAGAACCCAAGGAAAATTTCAATTGCAGCGACAGTTTAAACAAGGTGATAGTTTGATTCACGATTATTTGGGCAATAAAGGATTTGAACGCTACATCAATGATAGCCTTGTCGCTGTCGCAGATTCGATGGCGACAAAGTACTCGGCTTCGGTCAATTCGGTGCATTATTTTGCGGTGTTGCCTTCTGGTTTGGATGGCAAAGCGGTTAATAAAATTTATTTGGGAGAAGCAACCATCATGGATAAAAATTATTATAAGATTCAGGTAACGTTTGATGAAAATGGAGGAGGAGAGGACTTTGAAGATGTGTTTATCTATTGGGTGAATCAGAAAACCTTCAACATTGATTATTTGGCGTATTCCTATAATGAAGATGATGGGAAAGGACTTCGATTTAGAGAAGCTTATAATGAACGCTATATCGACGGTGTACGATTTGTGGATTACAACAATTACAAACCGACAACCGACAATACACGTCTGGAAAATTTAGATGATTTGTTCCAAAAGAATCAATTGGAACTCCTTTCAAAAATAGAATTGAAAAACGTGAGTTTTAATTGATGTTCAGTACAGTATCAGTGACCTTTCCGTCAACAATCGTAACGATGTACAGATTACCGTAATTATCTTCACTCATATTTTCGTACTTCTTATAACCGATGATGGCATTTGCAAATACAGGAGTGGTGTTGCTGTGACCAACAATTAGAATATTCTTTCCTTTGGTTTCCTTCAAAAAGGCATCCACCTCCTGAATGATTTTAGGAAATTCGTATGATGTGATGTAAAGTTTATTCTTTTTTAGAGCAGGTGCTGCTGTTTCGTTGGTGCGATGATAATCGGTAGAATAAATGGCATCAAATTTTACATTGCCAAGAATTGTGCTCCAGTTGACAGCTCTGTCAAGACCTTCTTTCGACAAATGAGGATTTTTATCTGCACTGTTGCTTTGATCTTTTTCAGCGTGACGAATAAAGTAGTAGGTGGTGACTTCTGAATTTTTATTAAGTGCGATATTTTGAGAAAAGGTAGTGAAGGAAGTTATAAGTGTTAGCACTAAAATTAATTGTTTCATCTGAATACGTGTTTTTTGTTTGTTATGGATTAAGCCAATTCGAGGGCAATTTCAATCATCTCTTTAAAAGTCGTTTCACGTTCTTTGGAAGAGGTTCTTTCACCAGTCACCAAAGAATCTGAAATGGTCAGGATACTCAAGGCATTGACATTATGTTTCGCTGCCACAGTATACAATCCGGCTGTCTCCATTTCGACACAAAGCACACCAAATTTGCTCCATTTTTTGTAAGATTCAAAATCATCTGCGTAAAACTCATCCGAAGTAAAGACATTTCCAGCTTTCAGTGGAATGTTCTTTGCATTTGCAGCTTCAACCGCTTTTTGAAGCAATCCGAAGTTGGCCGTAGGAGCATAGTCAGCACCACCAAAACGCAATTCATTCACACCAGAATTGGACGAAGCAGCCATTGCTAGAACAATATCTCGAATCTCAACGTGCTTTTGATAAGAGCCAGCGCTTCCCACACGAATGAGGTTTTTAACACCATATTCATTGATAAGTTCGTGTGCGTAAATAGAGATGCTAGGCACGCCCATTCCTGTTCCCATTGTAGAAATACGTTTGCCGTTATACGTGCCGGTATAGCCAAACATATTTCTTACTTTATTGAAACAAACAGGATTTTCCAGGAAAGTTTCAGCAATCCATTTGGCTCTTAAAGGGTCGCCGGGTAGCAGAATGGTTTCAGCAATGTCGCCTTTTTTGGCTTCGATGTGTACGCTCATATGATGACATTAATCATCATCAAAGATACGCATTTAATAATCTTGGGTGGACAATTCTCCAGAAAGTATAGCAATACCAGACGAGGTTCCAATTCTGTTGGCACCGGCGTCGATGTATTTAACCGCAGTTTCAAAGTCTTGAATACCGCCTGAAGCTTTAATTTTGGCACTGTTGCGAACTGTTTTGCGGATGATTTTAACGGCAGTAAGAGTTGCTCCGCCTTTAGAAAAACCGGTAGAGGTCTTGATAAAATCTACGTTAGCATCCATACAGATTTCGCACGCCTTGATGATTTCGTTTTTAGAAAGTTCGCTGATTTCAAGAATGACTTTCAAAGGAATTTTTCCGATTGCAGATTTGACATCAGAAATATCTTTGAACACAGCCACGTGGTTCTTGCTTTTCAAATAGCCAATATTGATAACCATATCAATTTCGTCAGCACCATCATTAACTGCCTGTTTTGCTTCGGCAACTTTAGCTTGCGTTGATGCGCTTCCAAGAGGAAAGCCTACCGTTGCGCATACTTTTACAGAAGATTTGGATACCAGTTGTTTGGCCAACGGAACGTAGCAACTACTTATACAAACAGAATAGAACTGATTTTGCTTGGCTTCGTTGCACAAGTTGATGATATCTCGTTCGGTGGTAGTGGGTTTTAAGGCCGTGTGGTCTATATAGCTATTAATTTTCATTTAATTATAGGTTAAGTGGTAGCAAAACTACGATAAACGGTTTATTTTAGAAAGAAACAAAAGGTTTTTTAGATGAACGGTAACATCATTATTTTGTTGTAAATTTTAAACAATTTAGTTTGAGGAGTTTAATCTCTTCAAATAATTGGGCTAAAGATAATCTCGCTCTATTTTAATTACGAGCGATAACGGTCAAAAGATTGATTCAATTCAAAAATTAGAAAATGTTTAACATTTTTAACTGCTATCGTCTGACTTCAGCACAAAAAAAAGAACAGCACTCCTTTCTCTCGAAAATCATGCTGCCCTTCACTAACCAACCAAATTATTATGAAAAAACTACTAAACTACCAAGCCTTGGTTAAGGGGCTGGGTTTTATATTATTGCTGTTCATCAACCAAGAGTTCTTGATTTCTGAACACCAATTTATCGTCAAATGAATCCAACAGAATGATGCTATCCGTCTTTATATTGCCAGAAAGCAATTCTTTACTTAATTCATTTAATACTTCTTTCTGGATCACTCGTTTTACGGGACGTGCACCATATTCGGGATTGTAACCTTTGGCTGCAAGATATTCCGTGGCTTCTGCCGTTGCATCAAATGTGATGCCTTGTTTTGCCAGCATTTTGGTTAATCCTTTCAACTGTAATCCAACAATCTCTGTGATATCCTTTTTAGTTAAAGGCGTAAACATTACAATATCATCGATACGGTTTAAAAATTCTGGTCTTACACTTTGTTTCAAAAGTCCTAGAACATCAACCTTTGCAGCTTCCATAGCGGTTTCGATATCTTTTGTTGCTTCAAATCGCTCTTGAATCAAATGACTTCCCATATTGGAGGTCATGATGATAATTGCGTTTTTAAAGTCTGCCAATCGTCCTTTGTTATCTGTCAAACGTCCTTCATCCAAAACTTGCAACAAAATGTTGAAAGTATCAGGATGCGCCTTTTCTATTTCATCCAATAGAATAACGGAATACGGCTTTCTCCTCACGGCTTCCGTCAATTGTCCGCCTTCGTCATAACCAACATATCCTGGAGGCGCACCAACCAATCTGCTCACCGCGTGACGTTCTTGATATTCACTCATATCAATACGTGTCATCGCATTTTCATCGTCAAATAAGTATTCAGCCAAGGCTTTTGCCAATTCAGTTTTACCAACACCTGTAGTTCCGAGGAACAGGAATGTTCCAATTGGTTTTTGAGCGTTTTGTAAACCGGCTCTACTTCGTCTTACAGCATCACTGACTGCTTGAATGGCTTCTTCTTGACCAACAACACGTTTATGCAATTCATTTTCAAGATTCAGAAGCTTATCTCTATCACTCTGAAGCATTTTGGTTACTGGAATGCCAGTCCATTTGGCGACCACTTCGGCAATATCTTCATACGTTACTTCCTCTTTTATCAAGGAGTTTCCTGATTGGGTTTCTTGCAATTCTTTTTGCAAAGCATCCAACTTTTCTTGGGCTTCCTTGATTTTACCGTATCGGATTTCGGCTACTTTTCCATAATCACCATCACGTTCGGCACGTTCTGCTTCAAGTTTAAAGTTTTCAATGTCAGATTTGGTATTCTGAATATTGTCCACCACATCTTTTTCAGTTTTCCATTTGGCGAAAATTTCAGCTCTGTCTTCTTTCAAATTTGCCAACTCATTGCGAAGCGTTTTCAACTTTGCTTCGTCTTTTTCTCGCTTAATGGCTTCAATCTCAATTTCCAACTGCATAATCTTTCTATCCAAAACATCCAGTTCCTCTGGCTTGGAATTGATCTCCATACGAAGTTTGGACGCGGCTTCATCCATCAAATCAATAGCCTTATCCGGAAGAAAACGATTTGTGATGTAGCGTTCTGACAATTCCACCGCACCTATAATCGCTTCGTCCTTGATGCGAACCTTATGATGTGTTTCGTATTTTTCCTTGATACCTCTCAAAATCGAGATGGCACTTTCGGTATCTGGCTCGTCTACCATTACTTTTTGAAAACGACGCTCCAATGCTTTGTCTTTTTCGAAATACTTTTGGTATTCATCAAGAGTTGTGGCACCAATAGCTCGCAACTCACCTCGAGCCAAAGCTGGTTTTAAGATGTTCGCAGCGTCCATAGCACCTTGACCACCACCAGCACCAACAAGTGTGTGGATTTCGTCAATGAACAAGACGATATCGCCTTCGCTGGAAGTCACTTCTTTGATGACAGCTTTTAAGCGCTCTTCAAACTCACCTTTATATTTGGCGCCAGCAATCAAAGCTCCCATATCGAGGGCGTAAATCTGTTTGTCCTTTAGATTTTCAGGAACGTCACCATCTACGATACGATGTGCCAAACCTTCTGCAATAGCGGTTTTACCAGTACCAGGTTCACCAACTAAAATCGGATTGTTTTTGGTACGACGCGACAAGATTTGCAAGATTCTACGGATTTCCTCATCACGACCGATGACTGGGTCTAGCTTGCCATCTTTTGCCAATTGATTTAAATTCTTGGCATACTTGCTCAAGCTGTTATAGGTTTCCTCTTGACTTTGAGACGTCACGCGGTCACCTTGACGAAGCTCATCAATTGCTGCTTGTAATGCTTTTTCTGTGACACCTTGGTCTTTCAGCATTTGAGCAATTTTGCTGTTTGATTTAAAAATTGCCAAAATCAAATGTTCGATTGATACGTAATCATCTTTTAGTTTTTTAGCTATGATAGAAGCTTCATTTAAGGTTTTATTGGCCTCACGTGAAAGCATTATATCACCACCAGAAACTTTAGAAAAACTTTCCAATTGTTTATCCAAAGCTTGCTCAAGCGTCACAACATTGACGTTAAGTTTTTTCAAAAGAAACGGTAACACATTCTCATCCACTTCAAAAATAGCCTTGAAGATGTGCTCATTTTCTATTTGCTGGTTGCCAAGACTCTGCGCCAGTTGTTGCGCTTGCTGTATGGCTTCCTGTGATTTTATAGTATAATTATTAAAGTTCATATGTTAATTTTGTTCTTTATGTTTTAATTTACATTCAGAATGAGGCAACAATCTTACCATTTGAATTCACAAGACAAAATGTCGCTTAATTGTAGAAATAACGTGACGTTTCGTCACTTTGTAAGTTTAGAAAGTTGTTTCGACTGATGACATAAAGTTACTGAAAAGTACATTGCTTTTCAGTTAAGAGAATGATAAAAGAACTATAATTATGGGATTTTTTGATATGCTATTTGGTGGCTCACCAGCCGAAAAAGTACAGACTGAAAATATACCTTGGATAGATTTGAATGATATAGCACAATTGGACAAAATTGTTGAACAATCTAAAACCAGACCACAATTGATTTTTAAACATTCCACACGTTGCGGAATTAGCCGAATGGTCATTTCACACTTTAAGAAAGATTATAAACTTTCTGAAGATGAGGCAGATTTATATTATTTGGATTTGTTGAGTCATCGTGATATTTCAAATACCATAGCCGAGCAATTTAAAGTGATACATGAATCACCGCAATTAATAGTCATAAAGAGTGGGGAAGTGGTTACTCACGCAAGCCATGGAAGTATCAATGATTTGGAGTTATCTAAAGTAGCCGGCTGATAAAAAAGTTAGGAAGTTGGAGAATATCTCTATGCATCATTAGTATTAAAATAGAATCATAGGATAAAAAAACTCCCAATGGGAAATTGGGAGTTTCAATCTTTCAAAAAAGGAAGGAAAATTATTTCCCCATGATTCTGAACATGCCAGTACCGCAAGTTGGGCATTCGCCTTTCATCGCTTTTCTACCATTTTTCATTGTGGTTTCTTTAGCGTTTTTCATTTCTTTTTTTGATTTACATTTTACACAGTATGCTTCCATGTTTAAGTTTTTAAGGTTCGTGATGGATAAAAGTAAGTTTTCTGCACATAACTAACAAACGGAAAACCATAATTTGATAAAAAATTTTAAAGGATATAAAAAAAACTCCCTAATAAATAGAGAGTTTTTAATTCTTAAGCTCTTATTCTATAAGAACCAATAATATGTTTCAGTTTTGATTTTAGGTCTTCACCAGTATCATAAACCATTTGGGCATCTGATGGGAAGAAAATATGTCTTCCGTTCAACAGGTCCAATTCATTTCTATCCAGCGCTCTTTTATCCCCTCGAACAGTTGCATATCTGTTTTCAAATATGAATTGGCTATCTATAGCAAACGCATCTAGCGTTTGATTGTGTTTTAAGTCGATGTACACAACATTTCCAATCACTTGGGTCGATTTGAATTGATTGAATTCAAAATATCGTGCTTTTACATTTATGATATTATCAACTTTGATGTCATTTCCTAAACTGTCTTTCGCCACATTTCCATCTTCATCCAATAAATATTTCCACCCATCAACAATTCGTTTTTCTTTTAACAATTGTTTTTCGTGCAATTCATCTGCTGAAATATTGATGCGTTTCAACTGTAATTGCATTGCATAATCATAATCAATTTCATTATCAAAGTTAGCGTGATATACTGTCCAAAATTGGTTAAGGCCATAGGTGTCAAAGTTCAACAAATCGTCTTCAAGACGCTGTGGAATGATTTGATTTGTTTGATTTTCAATCGTTACAATCACGAAATCCCTTCCCAATTGATATGCTTCTTCCATCAAACTTCTGGTATCTTCATAATTAGGATAAATTCGTTCGATGTACCTAAAAATTTCATAAGACTCTCTAATATCAAATTTATTATCAGAATCCAATAAGGCCAAGCCTTTTTTATACATATAATCTGCAAGATTATTTCTTGAGGCTATGATGTCATTACTATAATCTCTAAACTTCAGATTAAGAACTTTTCCGCCAATTTGCAAAGGCAAAACTGGTTTGATGGCTTCTTGTCTGGCGTTCATATCTAAATAACGCTCATAAATAGCTTTGAAATTTTCTGGGTTACCATCTTTTTTAAGGTGATTGATGGTATTCAGGTCACGGTCAACGGCTTTGTAATACGCATCTTCCAACATAATGACAAAATCTTGTTTACGGGCTTTGTCTTTGTTGTTTTCAAGTTTCCTTAAAGCATCTTCAATAGCTAGGTCGTAGTTTCCAGAGTGAAGTGCTTTCTCAATTTGCTTTTTACTGCTGCAAGATGCAAGCAGTAGTGCAAGTGCTGCGAAGAGTAATTTTGCTTTCATAATTCTGGATTTAATTGGTTTATAATAATCAGAATCCAAAAGGTGTGCCAATTTTGAATTTAGCTTGAAGTTTGAAGCTGGACGATGGAAATTAGATTGTCGAATAGAAATAAAAAAGCACGAAAAACATTTAAATTCTTCGTGCTTTAATCTTCAGGCTTTAAGCTTTAACTATTTTTTCTTCTTTTTCTGATTGTAAACTGGAAGTAGTTGCGTTGATACTTCACCAAAACCGATGCGTGTGCCATCTTTCTCACAATGTCCTCGCATAATCACAGTATCGTAATCATTGATGAATTTACGTTCAGTGCCATCTTTCATCTTTAAGGGTTTTTCGCCTCTCCAGGTCAGCTCTAGCATAGAACCATAGGAATCTTCTGTCGGACCAGAAATGGTGCCGCTGCCCATCATATCCCCAGAATTGACTGGGCAGCCATTCACAGTATGATGCGCCAATTGTTGAGACATATTCCAATACATATATTTGAAGTTGGATTTGCTTACGATGGTTTCTTTGGCATCTTTAGGTCTAATGGCAACCTCAAGGTTAATATCATAACTTTTTTTACCTTTTGATTGCAAGTAAGGCAACACTGGTTTCAATGGTTTAGGGCTCTCCACTTTAAAAGGTTCTAAAGCATCGAGCGTTACAATCCAAGGAGACATAGATGATGCAAAGTTTTTTGCAAGAAATGGTCCAAGTGGCACGTATTCCCATTTTTGAATATCACGAGCTGACCAATCATTGAATAATACCAGACCAAAAATGTATTCTTCGGCTTCGTTAACTGGTATTGGCTCACCCAAATCATTGGCATCTGTTGTGATAAATGCCATCTCCAATTCAAAATCGATTAATTTTGAAGGACCAAACACAGGTTCTTCAGCACCATCAGCTATGGTTTGTCCTTGTGGTCTGTGAACAGGAATTCCAGAAGGGATGATAGACGAGCTTCTTCCGTGATAGCCTACTGGAATGTGAAGCCAGTTTGGCATCAAGGCATTGTCTTTTCCGCGAAACATCGTACCAACATTTGTGGCGTGTTCCAAACTTGAATAAAAATCTGTGTAATCACCAATCTGTACAGGCAATTGCATCTCTATTTCATCAAGACGAAAGCAAACGATTTCTTTATGTTTGGTGTTATTTTTTAATGTTGTGTTGTTGCTATCAAAAATTTCAGCAATTCTATTTCTAACGGCTCTCCAGGTTTTTCTCCCATCTGCAATGAAATCATTCAAAGTGTCTTGTAAGAAAATATCATCAGTCAGTGGAATACCATCAAAATAGCCCAATTGATGTAAGGCGCCAAGGTCTATTGCTGTGTCACCTATTCGGGTTCCGATGGTTATGATGTCATCACGCGTTAAAAACACCCCAAAAGGAATGTTCTGAATAGGAAAATCTGAATTTTTCCCAACGTGAAGCCACGATGTTCTATCTGGATTGTTAGCTGATAAAGGCATAAGTGTTGTTGTTGAGTTGTTTGTTAAATGTAGTCAAACCTACATAATATTTTTAATTTAAACCTAAAAAAAACCTTAAAATCTGCGTCTTTTTGAACATCGTTTGAATACAAATGTTGACAAACTAAAAAATCAAATTATAATGCATTTGACTGACGGTTTTCTTATTTTTGAAAAAATTTTAATTCTACACACATTATGCAACGCGACCAACAGATTTTTGAACTTATTGAAGCCGAAAAAGAAAGGCAACTACATGGACTAGAGCTTATTGCTTCAGAAAATTTTGTAAGCAATCAAGTTATGGAGGCAGCAGGTTCTGTATTAACCAATAAATATGCAGAAGGTTACCCTGGAAAGCGTTATTATGGAGGTTGCGAAGTGGTAGATGAAGTAGAGCAAGTGGCAATTGATAGAGCAAAAACTTTGTTTGGAGCTAGTTATGTCAATGTACAGCCACATTCAGGCAGTCAGGCCAATACAGCAGTTTACTCAATGTGTCTTAAGCCTGGTGATAAAATTTTAGGATTTGATTTATCACACGGAGGTCATTTAACACACGGATCTCCAGTGAATTTTTCAGGAAAACTTTATCAACCATCATTTTATGGTGTTGATAAAGAAACAGGAAGAATTGATTATGATAAACTTGCCGATACAGCAAAAAAAGAACGGCCAAAATTGATCATCGCTGGAGCTTCTGCCTATTCTCGTGATATGGATTTTAAGAAATTCAGGGAAGTGGCTGATAGCGTTGGAGCAATTTTGATGGCAGATATTTCACATCCAGCAGGATTGATTGCCAAAGGAATTTTGAATGATCCAATGCCACATTGCCATATTGTAACGACGACCACACACAAAACGTTGCGTGGGCCAAGAGGTGGTATGATTATGATGGGTAAAGATTTTGAAAATCCTTTCGGTTTGAAAACCCCTAAAGGTGAATTGCGGATGATGTCGTCCCTGTTGGATTCTGGAGTGTTTCCGGGCAATCAAGGAGGGCCTTTGGAGCATATCATCGCTGCAAAAGCGATTGCATTTGGTGAAGCGTTAACAGATGATTTTCTACACTATATGTTACAAGTAAAAGCCAATGCAGAGGCTATGGCTGCTGCTTTTGTGTCTAAAGGATATAACATCATTTCAGAAGGTACGGATAATCATATGATGCTGATTGATTTAAGAAACAAAAATATAACAGGTAAAGACGCGGAACAGGCTTTGGTTAAAGCTGAAATTACGGTCAATAAAAACATGGTCCCTTTTGATGATAAATCCCCGTTTGTCACTTCTGGTATTCGTGTCGGAACTCCAGCCATCACAACTAGAGGGATGAAAGAGAAAGATATGGAAGTGATTGTTGAATTGATTGATGAAGTGATTCAAAACTATGATAAGGATTCAACTTTAGAGGCTGTCGGAGGAAAAGTCAATGAAATGATGAAAGGGAAACCATTATTTTCTTAAATCTAAAAAGCGATTAAAAAAGCCTGTCAACTATGGCAGGTTTTTTTATTTCTATATTTTGAAATTAATCTTCACAGTTACTGCCGTTATAGGCACCTAAATCTGGCATTGATGTTCTGGTGTTGCCTAAAATATCAGTAGTAACCATAAAATCACCACCTCGACCAATAGCAGGAGAGTCTTCATCACTACAGATCATCATTTTATTGTTTGATGAATCCTTAAATTTTGGATCTTGATTTAAGATGACTTCTTCGTATAAAGTTGTGTTGGTGAAATCATAATTTGGACCAGTAGGTACGTTGTTGGTATTCTGAAAACGCATCAAACAATTTGCAAATTTGAAGTTGAATGCAGCATGGTCATCTTCTTCCAACATAAATTCCGGGTTATCATTACCGTAAATGATACAATTGTTGAAATTAGCTTCTGTCAAATCATTTGTGAAAATTGCGTTATTTTCATCAATAATAAAATTGTTTAAAAACAAGGCAGGAAACTGTCTGAAACTACTGGTCCAATAGTTGGCAATAGTACAATGCGTAAAGTTGTACTTTCCTCCGTACGTTCCAGCGAAGGAAGATTGGCCAGCTTTATTAATGACCACGTTAGTGGCTGTGATAGACGTAGCTCTACCTAAAATGCCGAAGTTACTCGAATTATAAATTTGCGAGTTTGTAATAGTCAATTTGTCCAATGGTGCACCTTGATCATTTTCAGCCAAAATACCAACGGTTGCATTCTTAATGGTGGCGTGATTGATTTGGTTATCGACACTTCCGCTATAAAGCCAAATAGTTCCCCATTGACCAGGAATGTCAGAAAACAAAGGTTCCAAACGATCACCTTCAAATATGACCTCATTTTCCATCAATTCAGGATTATTACTAATTGCTCCTTCCACTTTCAACGATGCATTGTTAGTGACCAACAAGCCCGAATTGGCGTGAAAGTGAACTCTTGCACCAGCTTCAATCGTTAAGGTTTCGCCTGCATCGACAGCTGCATAACCATAAATTACATACGGTTTTTCATTGGTAAAAGTCAATTCATCATCTTCTAAAAAACGGCCTTGCAATGTGGTTTCATCATCCGTTCCATCTCCATCAACATCAAAAGTCAAGGTTTCAATGACGCCTTCGGAGTTTCGATTTGGATAGATGAACACCGCATCTTTCACTAAAGTCACCAGTTCTACTTTTTGCAAGTTGGAACCACTATCAAATTCTATGGCATCGGTATATAAAAACTGGTTGTCTGCAGCTACAACGGTTTGAATGTCAAAGGTGGTTTCGATGAAAATGAACATACTATCTTTTGCAAGCAACTCAATGTTTTGAAATTCTTTGCCAGCCATTCCATCAACATTCAATCGATAGTTGGATGCCTGACCTTGACCCAAACGAACAGTCGGAATCACAATATCATTGTCACTTCTATTATACACTTTAAGATTGTAGGTGCTAGAACCGATGCTTGTAAAAACCGTATCGAGATAAACAGTGTCTTTTGAAAATTGAAGGTTGCCTGTGCTTGGTTCGAACTCAAAATCCTTTCTGCAGGAGCTCCAAAGAATCAATACACAAATAGTAATAGCGAATGATAGAAATCTTTTCATAAAAAATCAGTATGGTCAAAAATATAACTTTTGGGACAATGAATTAGTATTCAAAACTGAAATTAATTGAATAAATCGACAATCTCTTTAGGAATTCGAGCAGGACGTTTTGAGGAAACATTCATAAAGCACCACGTTGTTTCTGAAGTTGCAAGTAGTTTGTTGGTGTTTTCATCATAAATTTCAACCATTCGAATAGAGGTTACACCTTCAGATTTTTTGACGTAAGTCACCATTTTCAAAACATCACCAAGAATCGCTTCATTTTTGTATTCGATGGTATGTTTCATAAGAACCCAGAAGAAGGATTCTTGGATATCTTCGGAAGCTTTTGACTTCCAATGTGCTTCTGCAATATCTTGAACCCATTGCACATACCGAACATTGTTGACGTGGTTAAGATGGTCCAAATCTTCTTGTTCTACGATATGATGTTTTTCGAAAGTTTGCATCTTATTGCTGTAAAAATACTTCGACCTCAAATAATTTATCCCAATCCTTACCAGTCACAAAAATGGTGTTCGTTTGAGGATTGTATGCTATACCGTTCAAAACATCCAATTGCGGATGCTGTGTGACCAATTCTTTTAAGGGTGAAAAGTCGATAACACCTTCAACAGCACCATTTTTAGGGTTGATGATGGCAACACCATTACGTTGGTAGATATTGGCGTATATTTTGCCATCTATCCATTCCAATTCATTCAAACTTGGAATTTTTCCGTTATTGGTATATACCTGAATGAAATTTTGTTCAGTATAATTATTAGCATCCAAAGTCCAGATTTTGTCAGTTCCGTCTGATTTGTACAACTTACTGCCATCGTTGCACAATCCCCAACCTTCTTTACTTTTGCCGTATTTGAAGGTTCCAGTCTTTTCCAAAGTTTTCACATCATAGATAAAACCTGTGTTTTCGCGCCAAGTCAACTGATATAATTTGTCATTTAAAACGGTTAAACCTTCGGCAAAAAACTGATTGGTTAAACTGATATTTTGTAAAACTTCACCCGTTTTGTAATTCACTTTGCGAAGTTTTGACTCACCGTATTGCCCTGTACTTTCGAAGAGTTCACCATTATGAAATTCCAGTCCTTGTGTGTATGATGTGATGTCGTGTGGATATTCGTTAATGATTTTATAAGAATATATCTTCGGAGATTCATTGTTTAAAACGATGATTTTGGTCGAAACTTCTTCCGAAGTGTCTTCGTAGGTCACTTTTGCAGTGATGGTTTGTTCTCCCAAATTCGAATTCACCTTGAAATTTTCAGAAATTTTTTCGCCATTCAATTGATAAGAAACTGATGTTATTTCTAGATTAGTTGGGTTGTTAATGGAAAGTTTAAGGGTTTTTCCTAATTCAATAGTGTTTTTTTCAGCATCCGTAGCTATTGAAAAATTGTTTTTTTTAGGGTCAGAATCACCACAGGTCCATAAAAAAATGCTTAAGGCAGTGATTGTAAAAAGTTTAGCGAAAGACATAGCTTTGATTGAATTTTCAAGCAAGTTATTTAATTAAATTCAGTTTAAAAAATCATTGCGAAAGTATTAAAAGATTGTATCTTTGCAGCGGCAAGTCCTACACAACCAGCTCCTGTTGAATCCTCCAGGGCGGGAACGCAGCAAAGGTAAACGGTCGTAGCGGTGTGATGTAGGTAGCTTGCCTTTTTTTTTTTTTGAATTCCTGCGAAGGCAGGAACCCCTATCAAAACTTCTTCCTATTTTAGCCATATTTGTAAATTGTTCATCATTCATTGTTAATTTTTAATTGAATATGTCTAAAGTTGTATTGATAACAGGTGGTTCTTCAGGTATTGGAAAATCCATAGGCGAGTTTTTATCAACTAAAGATTTCAAGGTTTACGGAACCAGTAGAAATCCGGAGCGTTACGCTCAAACCTCATTTGAATTGGTGCAACTCGATGTCTCTGATGTTGCTTCCATAGAAAAAGCCATCACAACTGTCATCGAAAAGGAAGGAAGATTTGATGTTCTCATCAACAACGCTGGCGCAGGAATTACAGGTCCTGTGGAAGAAATTCCAATGGAAGAAATAAAACGAAATTTTGAAACCAATTTTTTCGGGCCTATCAATGTTATCAAATCTGTCTTGCCTCAAATGAGACGACAAAATTCAGGATTGATTATAAATATTACCTCCATCGCAGGTTATATGGGCTTACCATATAGAGGCGTTTACAGCGCAAGTAAAGGTGCATTGGAGTTGATAACCGAAGCAATACGAATGGAAATAAAGGATTTTAACATCCAGATGACCAATGTTGCTCCTGGTGATTTTGCCACAAATATTGCTGCTGGCCGCTATCACGCTCCAGTATTGGATGATTCTCCTTATAAAAATCCATATGGCAATACTTTAAAGTTGATGGATGAACACGTAGATTCAGGAAAAGATCCATTATTGATGGCGAAGGCAATTCACGAAATCATTTTAACCGAAAAACCAAAAGTCCATTATAAAGTGGGTGAGTTTATGCAAAAATTCTCGATAGTTTTGAAGCGTATTCTTCCTGATAAAGTTTATGAGAAAATGTTGCAAAATCATTATAAGTTGTAAATTTGCATCACTTTAAAAACACAACTTAAACAAATTATATCTAATGAAATTTTTTATCGATACTGCTAATCTAGAGCAGATTAAGGAAGCACAAGATATGGGGATTTTGGATGGTGTAACCACAAACCCATCGCTCATGGCTAAAGAAGGTATCACTGGTACCAATAACATTTTGAAGCACTACGTAGATATTTGCAATCTTGTTGATGGTGATGTCAGCGCAGAAGTGATTGCAACCGATTTTGAAGGAATGGTGAAAGAAGGTGAGGCGTTGGCTGACCTGCACGATCAAATTGTAGTGAAGCTTCCGATGATAAAAGATGGTGTGAAAGCTTGTAAATATTTCAGCGATAAAGGTATCAAAACCAATATGACATTAGTGTTTTCTCCTGGACAAGCTCTATTGGCTGCAAAAGCTGGTGCAACATACGTTTCACCGTTTATAGGCCGTTTGGACGATATTTCTACAGATGGATTGAACCTAATTGCCGAAATTCGTATGATTTATGATAACTACGGCTTTGACACTGAAATTCTAGCTGCTTCTGTTCGTCACACAATGCACGTAATTGACTGTGCGAAACTAGGCGCAGATGTGATGACAGGTCCTTTGAGTTCGATTACAGGATTGTTAAACCATCCTTTGACGGATATCGGTTTAGAGAAATTCTTGGCTGATTACAAGAAAGGAAATTAATAATTAAGAAAATTATAATTGAAAGAGCTCACTATTTATTTGTGAGCTTTTTTGTTTGCAATAGTTGTGCCAATTCATCTTCAAATTCCGAAGTAAATATCATGGCGTTTGAAGTAATGATTTTACCATCTTTATCAACTAAAATTGATCTATTCACCGAATTAATTGCCAAGTCGTTCATGGCTTCTTTGGAATCGACAAAACGATATTCATCTGTGGTTGGAAATTTATATTGGGTTAAAGTTGTTTCCCAATGTGTTTTATCATCATCATTGATATTAATGCCTATAAAATCCATTTGGGGAAATTTAGATTTCAAAGATTTGACCTTATAATGACTGTTTCTTAAAAGCATCGGAAGGTTGGATGACCAAAAATAAATGAGCGTCGGTTGTTTAACAAGACTCACTAATTCTACTTCATTATCTTTATCATCCATAAGCTTGATATTTGGCACTACATTACCAGCTTTAAGTCGTTTCACTGAACTCACCAATTTCTTAATATAGTCTTTGTCGCTTTCGCTGGTGCTTCGTTGCAAATAAAAACTTAACATTTCATTGATTTCAGAGCTATCTTGACTGACCGTTACAAAATCACGCGTCGTATATTTTAAAAGGTGATTTTTAATTTTGTCACTATCTATGAGACTATCCATCAAACGTAACTTCTCTAAATTATAAACTGCTGATTTATTATCAAAAACTACATTATGTGTTGCCGTTTCATAGTATTTCCCTAAAGCCAAATTGTTGAAATGATAAAAAAGGAATCTGTAATATGGAATCACACCAGCCAGTTCTTCATTATTATATTCTACGTCGGACCGAAAATCATAAAAACCTTCTGGTAAATCCTTATAATGGATCAGATTATTATAACCGTAATAACCAAAAGGATATAGTTCTTTATTGTAATAGTAATCGTAGTTTATATTGCTCTTTGCAATCATTTTAAAAAGTGGTGAATACTCTTTTTGTGCTAAAAATTGGTCAAGCTCTGCAAGCTTTTTTTCTCTATCTGCAATTAAGACTTCTTCAAACTTTTTAGGTTCCATGTCCCACATCAGCTTCATGAATTTTTTGTTGTCACTTTCATTTTCAACAAAAACACCAATCAAATAGTTGTTTTTTCTGGCACCATTTCCAGTAAACACCAATGATTCGTCAAAATCTATGGTATTCAATCGTATCATTATGCTATCAGAAGGTTCAAAAAGTATTCTTTGATATTCGCCTCCATGAATAAAAGTGTACAAACCAGCTTTGGCTAGAGGCATTTTTTCAAAAAAGCGATTGTTTTGGTCTAAATACAACGTATCAGATTCGTCTTCAGGACTGTTCAGTACCACGTAATCATTGTTAGGATTGATGATTTCCCCTCCAAAATAAACATAACCATCCTCACTTTCCGAATTGCCTTTACAGTCCAAAAGTGTGAATAGTGTCAATAATAATAAAACTCGAATCATCATGATGTGCGCGGCCGTCAGCTTTAAACTTATAAACAAAAATAAAATTTGTAGACTGATACAGTTGTTAAGGCGCTGTTAAATGTTTTTAGGGCATTTTTATAAGTTTTTTGATATCGAAGCTTTTAACTACTTTTGCAAAAAATTTAAACAGTCTATGTTATCAGTTTCGAATCTTTCAGTACAGTTTGGTAAACGTGTTCTCTTTGATGAGGTCAATACCATCTTTAATCAAGGCAATTGCTATGGTATTATTGGTGCCAACGGTTCAGGTAAATCAACGTTTTTAAAGATATTATCTGGCAAAATGGATCCAACTTCTGGGCATGTGCACCTTGAGTCAGGAAAACGTATGTCTGTTTTAGAGCAAGACCATAATCTTTATGATGAACACACCGTTTTAGAAACTGTGTTGATGGGGAATAAGCCGTTATTCAATTTAAAAACTCAAATTGATGCTTTGTACGCCGATTATAGCGATGAAAATGTAGAGAAAATTGGTGAGTTGCAAGTTCAGTTTGAAGAAATGAACGGTTGGAACGCTGATAGTGATGCTGCTGCGATGCTTTCAAACTTGGGAATTAAGGAAGAATTTCATTATACCCTGATGAAAGATATGGATGGTAAACAAAAAGTCCGTGTGCTATTGGCGCAGGCCTTGTTCGGCAATCCTGATGTATTGATTATGGATGAGCCTACCAACGACTTGGATTACGAAACCATCAACTGGTTAGAAACATTTTTGGCAAATTATGACAATTGTGTCATCGTAGTTTCGCACGATAGGCACTTTCTTGATTCGGTTTGTACGCATATCTCTGATATCGATTTTGGAAAAATCAATCACTATTCAGGTAATTATACATTTTGGTATGAATCGTCTCAATTAGCAGCGAGACAGCGTGCACAACAGAATAAAAAGGCTGAAGAGAAGAAGAAAGAATTGGAGGAGTTTATTCGTCGTTTTTCTGCGAACGTTGCAAAGTCAAAGCAAGCAACAAGTAGAAAGAAAATGATTGACAAATTGAACATTGCCGACATCAAACCTTCAAGCCGTAGATATCCAGCCATTATTTTTGAGCGTGAAAGAGAAGCTGGAGATCAAATTTTGAATGTTTCAGGTTTGGCAGCTTCTGCTGATGGAGAAACGTTATTTCAGAATATCGATATCAATTTGAACAAAGGTGATAAAGTAGTGGTGTATTCAAGAGATTCAAGAGCTACCACTGCATTCTATCAAATCATCAATGGAAATGAAAAGGCTGATGCAGGAACTTATTCTTGGGGAATTACAACCACACAATCCTATTTACCTTTGGATAACAGCGAATTTTTCGAAAACAAATTGACCTTGGTTGATTGGTTGCGTCAATGGGCAACTACCGAAGAAGAGCGCGAGGAAGTGTATATCCGAGGATTTTTGGGCAAGATGATTTTTAGTGGTGAAGAAGCGCTTAAAACATCAAATGTATTGTCTGGAGGAGAAAAAGTGCGTTGTATGTTGAGCAGAATGATGATGATGAGAGCCAATGTATTGATGCTTGATGAGCCGACCAATCACTTGGATTTGGAAAGTATCACAGCGTTTAATAATTCATTGAAAAACTTTAAAGGAACAGTTCTATTTACAACTCACGATCATGAATTTGCTCAAACGGTTGCCAATCGAGTCATCGAATTGACACCAAGCGGTATCATTGATAGATATATGACGTTTGATGAATATATGGATGACAAGAAAATAAAAGAATTGCGAGACAAGATGTATTCTGTCACTGCCTAAAATAAAAAGTCCTTTTCAAAGGACTTTTTTTATACTTCCAAATCAGCTTTTACAGCTTCAATAATCGGAATGGCAAAATCCAGCTCTTCTCGAGAAACATATAATTCTTGATAGCCAGAATTCGCTGAACTAAAACCAGAATGTCTGCCCAGTCCAGACTCTTCTTTTACAACGGCATTGATGCCTGCACTTTCGAGTCTGTCCATAGCTAACTGTACGATGATAAACGTACCAGAAAACACTTTAATATAATCTCTTTCTTCCATAATCATTCGCTTCTAATAACTGTTCTTAAGATACAAAAAATTGCTCATAACTAAATAAAGCAATTCAAATATTCTTCCAAAAATTCGATTTTCAAGTTAATTGTTTGTTAAAGCAGAAATAGGTAAAACCGTTGATTCATTAATCACGTAGGTATTGGCAAAACAATCTTAAAACAATTATTATGAAAACGAAAAAATTATTAGGTATTGCAATCTTCGTAGTTGCATTGTTCTTTTCTCAAGATTTCAATGCACAAAGCAAAATGGAGAAAACCAAAATGGTAGGAGGTGCGGAAATGTATCCTTCAAAAAATATTGTTGAAAATGCAGTGAACTCTAAAGACCACACAACGTTGGTTGCAGCGGTAAAAGCAGCAGATTTAGTTGATGTACTGGCTAGCAAAGGACCATTTACAGTATTCGCTCCTACTAATGCTGCCTTTGACAATTTACCTAAAGGAACAGTTGAAACACTATTGAAACCAGAAAACAAAGAAAAACTTCAAACAGTTTTGAAATACCACGTGGTTTCTGGAAAATGGAATGCAAATGATATTGCTGAACTTATTAAAAAAGGAAATGGCAAAGCGAAAATAGAAACCGTGAGCGGTGGAACTTTGACTGCTTGGGCAAAAGGAAAAGATGTGTATGTTACTGATGAAAACGGAAATTCGGCTAAAGTAACAATTGCTGATGTCAATCAATCTAATGGTGTGATTCACGTGATTGACAAAGTATTGTTGCCTAAAGGCTAAAATGTAAAGTATAAGATTAATTTAATTAATCTTTAGGTTGGTTAGACCTCTTCAGAATTTTCTGGAGAGGTTTTTTGTTGAAGATAGTTGATTCAATAAGTTTTATCAATTTCAATATTTTGTATAAAAATTGACAGGTTATCAATTTCTGATTTGTATTGTTTAATTTTAAAAATTATCAACTACGTAAAACAATCAAAAATGGAAAACAACAAGCATTCTGAACACGGAAACGATGGTAAAGCCTGGGAAGTAAATGAATCTGAAGCAGGAAAATGTCCTTTTTCAAGTGGCGCAATCAAAAAATCTGCTGGTAGAGGAACTTCAAATAGAGACTGGTGGCCAAACATGTTAAATATTGGCATTCTACGTCAAAACTCATCCTTGTCCAATCCCATGGATAAGGATTTTAATTATGCAGAAGAATTCAAAAAATTGGATTTAGCGGCAGTCAAACAGGATTTATACGATCTTATGACCGATTCACAAGATTGGTGGCCTGCAGATTATGGTCATTATGGACCGTTCATGATCAGGATGGCTTGGCATAGTGCTGGTACCTATCGTATTGCTGATGGACGTGGTGGCGGAGGTTCTGGTACACAGCGTTTCGCACCTTTAAATAGTTGGCCTGATAATGCCAATTTAGATAAAGCACGTTTGTTGCTATGGCCGATCAAGCAAAAATATGGTAGAAGTCTGTCTTGGGCAGATTTGATGATTTTGGCTGGAAACTGTGCCCACGAATCTATGGGCTTGAAAATGTTTGGTTTTGCAGGTGGAAGAGAAGATGTCTGGGAGCCAGAGGAAGATATTTATTGGGGTTCTGAAGGCGAATGGCTTGGTAATAAGGATAGATATATGGATGATGAACTGGAAAATCCATTAGGAGCTGCACATATGGGATTGATTTATGTAAATCCAGAAGGTCATAATGCAAATCCAGATCCTGTGGAATCAGCTCATTATATTCGTGAAACGTTCGGTCGAATGGCGATGAATGATTATGAGACTGTGGCATTGATTGCAGGCGGACATACCTTCGGAAAAACACACGGAGCCGCAGATCCAAATAAATATGTAAAGGAAGAACCAGCAGCAGCAGGCATCGAAGCGCAAGGAATGGGCTGGGCCAACAGCTACGGCAGTGGAATGGGTGCAGACACCATCACCAGTGGTATTGAAGGTGCTTGGACTGATACACCAACAAAGTGGAGTCATACATTTTTCAAAAATCTTTTTGAATATGAGTGGGAATTGACCAAAAGCCCAGCTGGAGCTCACCAATGGCGTCCAAAAAATAATGAAGGAGCAGGCACAGTGCCAGATGCACACGATCCAACAAAGAAACACGCACCTTTTATGTTAACGACAGACTTGTCATTGCGAATGGATCCGATTTATGAAAAGATCTCAAGACATTTTTACGAAAATCCAGAAGAGTTTGCAGATGCGTATGCTCGTGCTTGGTTCAAACTGACGCATCGTGATATGGGGCCAATCGATAGATATTTAGGACCAGAAGTGCCACAAGAAGAATTGATTTGGCAAGACCCAGTTCCTAAAGCGTCATATGATTTGGTGAATGATTCTGACGTATCAAGTTTGAAAAGTAAAATCCTCGATTCTGGATTATCAGTTTCTGAATTGGTTTCAACAGCCTGGGCTTCGGCTTCAACATTTAGAGGATCAGACAAGCGAGGCGGCGCTAATGGTGGACGTATTCGTTTGGCACCGCAAAAGGATTGGACAGTTAATAACCCTACGCAATTATCTAAAGTATTAAAAACTTACGAGAAGATTCAAAAGGAATTTAATGAAGCTCAATCTGGAAATAAAAAAGTTTCAATTGCAGATTTGATTGTCATCGGAGGAAATGCAGCTGTGGAAAAAGCAGCCAGCAATGCAGGTGTTAATGTTTCAGTACCTTTCAAGGCTGGTAGAACTGATGCGACCCAAGAACAAACTGATGTGGATTCATTTGCGGCATTAGAACCTAGATCTGATGGGTTTAGAAACTACATCGGAAAAACGCACGAAGCGTCTGCAGAAGAAATGCTTGTGGATAGAGCACAATTATTGACGCTGACTGCACCTGAAATGACTGTTTTGGTTGGCGGATTGAGAGTATTGAACACTAATTTCAATGGTTCCAAACACGGTATATTTACAGACAAAAAAGAATCGCTGACAAATGATTTTTTCCTCAACTTACTGGATATGTCAACTACTTGGAAAGCCACTTCCGATGCTCAAAATGAGTTTGAAGGTCGTGACCGCAGAACAGGACAAGTAAAATGGACAGGATCAAGAGTTGATTTGATTTTTGGTTCCAATTCTGAATTGCGTGCCATTGCCGAAGTTTACGGGTGTCAAGATTCCAAAGAGAAATTTGTAAACGATTTTGTGTCAGCTTGGACAAAGGTGATGAATTTAGATCGTTATGATTTGAAATAATAAAGTTCTTTGGTAATAAAGAGCTTTGAGATTAATAGCAAAAAACCACTTCAACTGAAGTGGTTTTTATTTGTTAATAGTTTTCAGCTATTTTATTTGTCAATAGAGCCAAGCACTCGCGACATAAAATTATTTAAAGCCTCTTTCTTTGGAGTGCCATCCTTCACCATTTTATGGACTTCAAGCGCGCCATACATATTGGATATCAATTCACCAATGACATCAAGCTCTTCATCTTTTAAAGAAGGGACTTCGGTAAGGTTTTCTAAAGTTTCGATGGTTTCTACCACAAAATCCTCATCGTTATTCTCTATAAATTGAGTCAAATGTTTAATTACTGGCAACTTCATCTACTAGTTCTTTTAAAACTTCAAACTTATTTGTTTGAACTTGATTTACAAACGCACCTTTTTTAAATGTAGCAAACGTCGGAAGATTATCAACTGTTGCCAATTGTCTTGAATTCGGGAATTTTTCAGCATCAGCCATTACAAATGTGATACGTTCATTCTCTGTCGCCAATTTTTTAAATTTAGGCTTCATGATTCGGCAATTGCCGCACCAGCTTGCTGAATATTGCACTACAACCGTATCGTTATCAGATACCAATTGATTCAAATTGTCTTTTTCTAATTCTGTGATCATCAGTTAAAATGATTAAAAATTAAAATACCAAATTCCGTTAAGAAGAACTCTCGGAATTTGGTATCTATATAGTTTATTTAGTTCAAGTGTGCTGATAAGTATTCAGCAACACCCTCACGATTTGCATTCATGGCGTTTTTGCCTTCTTCCCAGTTGGCAGGGCAAACTTCACCTTTTTCCTGAACGTGTGTCAAGGCATCAATCAAGCGTAAATATTCGTTGACATTTCTTCCCAACGGCATATTGTTGATGCTTTCGTGTTGTACAGTTCCCTCTTCATCAATAATGTAAGTAGCTCTGTACGTAACGTTATCACCTTCCACCGTGAACAAACCAGTTTCTTCATTGAAGGTTTCTTCAGTAATATCTAAAATACCCAATGTTGAAGCAAGGTTTCTATTTGAATCAGCCAATAGAGGATAGGTAACGCCTTCAATACCACCATTATCTTTCGCAGTATTCAACCAAGCAAAATGAACTTCAGCAGTATCGCAAGATGCACCAATAACGATTGTGTTGCGTTTTTCAAATTCAGCCAAAGCAGCTTGAAATGCATGCAATTCTGTTGGACATACAAAGGTGAAATCCTTTGGATACCAGAATAACAATACTTTCTTGTTGTTATTTTTTGCCTCTTCAAGAACGTTCAACTTAAAAGTGTCTCCCATTTCGTTCATTGCGTTGACGCTCAAATTTGGAAATTTTTTTCCTACAAATGCCATGTGTTTTTTGTTTTTAAGATTATTAAATTATGCTGCAAATGTACCTCTGGTAAGAGAGATTTCATCATTCATATTAATTATATAAACTAATAACAAAATAGTGTGGCTGTATGGCTTCAGAAAAGACGATTTAAATCTGCCAAATCAATAATTTTTAAGGTTGAAAACTACCAACCTCATAAATTAGCCATCAAAAGCATGAAGAATTATTTATTTAGCAGTTGTAAGTTGCCTGATTTTTATTTGAAAAGCCGCAAACAGTAAGGTCATAAACGGACTCAACCAATTAAAAATGGCGTAACCAGCGTAATGTAGTGTATCGACACCTAACACACCACTTTGATAGGCGCCGCAAGTATTCCACGGTACCAATACGGAAGTTACAGTACCTGAATCTTCGAGTGTTCTGGAGAGGTTTTCTGGTGCTAGACCTTTATCTTTAAAAGCTTTTGCATACATTTTACCTGGAACTACAATGGCTAAATATTGGTCACTTGCCGTCACATTTAAGGCTAAACAGCTGGCAACAGTACTTGCAAACAATCCGAAGGTGGTATGGAATAATTTTAATAATGCCTTGCTAATTGTGGTCAAAGCTCCGATGCCATCCATAATGCCACCAAACACCATTGCGCAAAGAATCAACCAAATGGTACCAAGCATTTTGCTCATACCGCCAGCCGTAAAAAGACCTTGCAAGGCTTCATTTTCCGTTGGTATGGCTGTATCAACAGTGATGGCATTCATAATTCCTTTGTAGCCTGAAGTAAAATTGAGGGTTTCACTTCCTCCGATGGCGGCTACAATATTTGGTTGAAAGATAAGTGCAGCCAGACCTCCTAATAAGGTTCCAATCAGTAGGGCAATTAATGGTGGAGTTTTCTTAACAATCAACACAATTACTATAACAGGTGCTACAAAAAGCCAAGGACTGACATTAATTGCCGAATCTATGTCTTGTAAGATAAGATGTGTATCAGCAGCACCTTTCGGTTCTAGATTAAGACCGATGATGATGAACACTAACAACGCCACTATCACGGTTGGGGTTGTTGTGTAAAGCATGTAACGAATATGCGTGAACAAGTCAGTTCCCGCCATAGCAGGAGCAAGGTTGGTAGTGTCACTCATTGGAGAGATTTTATCTCCAAAATAGGCTCCGGAAATTACGGCACCAGCCGTCATTCCCAAAGGTACGCCCAATGCTTCTGCAATACCTATCAACGCTATCCCGACGGTTGCTGATGTCGTCCAACTACTACCTGTTGCCACAGAAATGATGGCGCAGATAATGACACACGCTGCCAAGAATATGGTAGGATTCAACACTTGAAGTCCATAATAGATCATGGTCGGAATGATGCCACTGATAAGCCAAGTACCGGCCAGTGCTCCCACCATCAACAGTATTAAGATGGCGCCTCCTGTGGATTTGATGTTTTCAGACACTTCCTCCATCATTTGGTCGAAACTGACCTTGTTAAAGAACCCGACAATGGCAGCAACCGCACCGCCCAAAAGGAGAATGAATTGATTGGACCCAGAAAGTGCCTCATCGCCATAGGTATAGACGTTAAAGGCCAACATACCCACCAAAACAACTACGGGAATCAGGGCTTCCCATATACTTAATTCCTTGTTTTCAACTACATGTTCATCTTGTGGCACTCGTGGTTTGATGTCTTGGCTTTCCATTTGGATATTTTAGTTAGGAGTTATTTACGGAATGTAATGTTACGATTTTATAAATAGCTGTGCAAATATGACTCGGTGGAATGAAAACGTAAACAGTTGGTTGAAGGGAGTAGGCAGTTTGCAGTGGCAGTTAGCAGAGGTTTTGGGTTGTTATTGTATTTTGTTTTGAATTTAGTAGTTGCGGAAGGGTATTCTGACTCCGCACTTGACTTTTCTAACTCCGCACTTGACTTTTTTAAGTCCGCACTTACCAATTCCGACTCCGCAGTTGACTTTTTTAACTCCGCACTTAGGTATTCTGACTCCGCACTTGCTAATTCTGACTCCGCACTTAAGTTTTTTAACTCCGCAGTTGGCTATTCTGACTCCGCACTTAGGTTTTTTAACTCCGCACTTGACATTTCTAACTCCGCACTTGCTAATTCTGACTCCGCACTTACTAATTCTGACTACGGGGTTGCCAGTTCTGACTCCGAGGTTGCCAATTCTGATTCTGGGGCTGCGAATTTTGGGTAATGTTAAATTAGCTGTGTAAAGTTGTACAGCAGCAGCGATCAGTACAAACAGATAAGCCGCTTCAAGTTCACGCGCACCAAATAAGTTACCGTTTAATTCTTTTTACATTCCCACGGCAGTGGGGGTCTAACGATTAAGACATTTTGAAGATGTCTTGAAACTTATGTTAATATCTAATCATAAAACCCATTCAATCAAATGAATGGGTTTGTTATTTTTATAAAAAATCACCAAAATACAATTATGGCAGAAGAAATAACATTTAAAAACAATCTAAAAAAATGGTTAGACAATGTTAAAGCTTATACACCAGTTTTTTTAGTTATTATTACTTTATTAGGAGCAATATGGCAAGGCTTATCATTAATGAGTTTTGGTATGCCATATTTAAGATTCTTTTCTTTATCTCAATTAGTTCCAGATGGAATAATATTAATGATATTGGTCCCACTTGTATCATTCATTCCTGTTTTGATGGCAATAATTGCACTTTACGTTTTTAGACCTGTTGTAAAAAGACTTGATACATATTATAAAATAGTATTACCCACGGTTGGCATTTCAAGTGGGATTTATGAGGGATTTAATATAGCAAAAAGAATTTATGAGGGAAAGGGAGTATTTGGGTTTATCGAATCTAAAGATTTTATGGTTCTAGTATTAAGCATAATGGGTATGGTTGTTTTATTTAGTGTGAATTTTGAAAAAGTAACAGTTGTAAAGACCAAATTGCAAAAAGTTAAAAAAATATTGTTCCTAATATTGCATCCTTTTAGTAGATTAACTGCAGTAATTAATCTTTTGATAATTGTTATACTTACCTTGAACTATGTCGAAAGATTTGGCAGAAACAATACAATCCCTAAAAATTTCGTCAACTATGATTACTTTGAAGACTATATGTATGATAATTATGGATTATTAGTAGATTATTATCACATAGCATATTTTAATGATAAGTATATTTTTGTTAAATACCATCCAGATAAAATGATGCCACATAGCATTCCAATAAATGAAAATTATGAATATAGCATTTTAGTTCTTGAAATTGACAAATTGTTTCCACCAGAAGGCTATAAAATGATGGAACCTAAGATTAATTATGAATCTAAACTTAAAAAGGATTCAATTCAGTAATATCCAATAATAATCATTACCCTTGATAGCAAATAATTTCAAGGGTTTATCCCTTAAATCATTGCTACATTTTAAAGCAACACCTAACTACAATTTGTGGTAATTTTGTTTTATGTATTTCACAAGCTATTACGCAACACAAGTTCTTTATTTGGGTGTTCCGACACTGAATAAAGAACAACATAAAAGACTGTTGAATATTCTGATAATCGAGAACCTGATTTCAGAACTAAAAACATTCAATACAAACGGACAAGCAAATAAAAGGTTGCAGCAATTGCACAAGAAGCTTCAAATCCTAACAAGAGGGATGCAGCCAAACAGACTTCTTGAAAATATGGTTTATCAATCGGTTTTGAAAGTTCCTAATAATTAGTTATTAATTGCCAGATAAAAAATATGAACGTAATAATTTCAATCAAAAACAATATATTTTCTTTAATGACTTTCTTTTGTTTCTTTTTCATTTTGAGGGGCTAGATCTAATTAATTATTATTTATAGATTTTATATCAAATATCTCAAAATTCTAGTGATTCATTAGGTGAAATAATTAATATATCGATTAAGTGGTTAATGTTATAAAACTATTCTTACATTAATTGAAAAAGATGTAATCGGGTCATTATATCTTAAGATTTTACTTGCTTTAACTATTTGACTGCACTTAATAATCTAGACAACATTTAATATTAATCTTTTACTATTCATCAAGAAGAAACAAAAACAACTGATTTAAATTATGTTATGAAAAAATTCAATACTTTTAGGCTTAATTAATCAATCTTAATTTGTGAAGCAAGAAATCACCATTAGACTTTCATTTATAAGAAGAATATTAATGTGCTATTGCATAATTTATCTATTTTTTCTGATAAATAATATTCTTAACATGAAAGGTTCAGCTGAACCAATTGAAATAATCTCAAGTACATTCAAATATGTGTTTTTAACTATGGAAGGTTTCAAATTGACTTCACTGTTTGCTATAGGATTTCTTGTTGTAGCTTACATATTGGAGTTTTTATATAAGAATTTTAAGGTGACCGTAAAAGAAGAATAAAGCATCTTATATTATGAGATTTTATGTTATAATATTAAAATCAGCTTCAATGAAAAAACTATTAACCTTAATGCACTTTATTCCTTTTATTTCTTTTCGTCAAGAATTCAATGGATATCAAACCCGATGGCACGAATTTGGAATTCGTGTCTTTCAGTGAGACAGAACCCCATTTTGCCATAGTTAAAAACTATATTTGCCCATTGGAAGCTCATTCCTACCTAACGGTAACCCATTCCAACCGTTTCAACAACACATCAAGACAAAACATCCAGCTCCACCATACAAGCTTTCATCATCTCATAAGTACGCTGTATATCCGCATCAAGCCCTATCGAGAAACGTATCAATCCGTCACTCAAGCCCATTTCTTTTTGCTCGTCTTCAGGTATTTCAGAAGACGTGGAACTTCCTGGCGCGCTAAACAAGGTTTTATAAAATCCTAAACTCACGGCAAGATATCCGAGATTTCGTTTTTGCATCAGTTCCATCAGTTCGTTGGCTTTGGCAAGGTTGCCAACATCAATGGTCAGCATACCGCCATAACCATACTGTTCATTCATCATCGCCTTGAATAGCTGATGTGAAGGGTGAGATTCAAGTCCTGGATACACCGTTTTCAATCCATCCGCTTCAAACTTCTGCGCCAAAAACAATCCGTTCTTACTATGTTGCTGCATCCGTATATGGAGCGTTCTTAAATTTTTCAAGATAGACGAAGCTCTCAAACTATCCATAGTGGAGCCAAGCAGCATACAGGCACCATCATTGACGTTGCGCAAATTATCTATAAACTCCTGTGTGCCGCAAATCACGCCACCCACAGTGTCACTGCTACCATTAATAAACTTTGTTAAGCTATGAATCACGACATCTGCGCCCAATTGAATAGGAGAGATGCTCAAAGGCGAAAAGGTATTGTCGACCACCAACTTAATATGGTACTTTTTAGCCAACGCAGCCAAACCTTTTAAATCCGCAACTTCCAATAAAGGATTGCTCACCGTCTCACAGAAAATCATTTTAGTGTTTTCTGTTATGGAAGCTTCCACGGCATCGAGATTTGTGATATCAACAAATGTTGTGTCGATTCCCATTCGTGGCGTAAAGTTCTTCAGAAACGCATAAGTGCCACCGTAAATCGTTCTGCTGCTGATGACGTGATCACCATTGCCACACAATTGCATGATCACAGCAGTGATGGCACCCATACCTGAAGCGGTAACATTGGCTGTCTCTGTACCTTCCATTGCAGCCAAGGCTTCGCCTAAATAGAGATTGGAAGGCGAGGAGTGTCGTGAATAGAGATAACAGCCATCGGCATTGCCTTCAAAGGTATCGAACATCGTTTTTGCCGAAAGAAATGTATAGGTTGATGAATCTGAAATAGAAGGATTCACACCTCCAAATTCCCCAAAATATTGTAAATCCTGAATATTGTTAGCTGGTTTAAATGCCATTACTTTAGTGTTTAATTGTTCATCAAATATCATTTTAATAGGACAAAAAATCAATGTATCTGTAGATATTTAGAATTTTATTCTAATTTTATAGTGATTATTAGAATAAGAGTTAGTCGTTGCTCATAAAACTTACTTTAAACTGAAAAATTTTCAATTATGAATTTTGATGCTATCGATAAAAAACTTCTAAAACTTCTTCAGGAGGACAGTAAGCGAACCAATAAAGAGCTTTCCAATAAACTGAACTTGTCAGTCACGGCAGTATACGAGCGCATCAAAAAGCTTGAAAAAGAAGGCGTCATTTTTAAAAATGTTGCTTTAGTACAGAAAGAAAAAGTAGGGAAGACTTTTGTTGCTTTTTGCCATATTAAATTGGTGCAACACACTCAAGATTATGTGATTAAATTTGAGAAAGAGGTGGCTAATCTTGCAGAAGTCATGGAATGTTACCATATTAGTGGAGATTATGACTATTTGCTTAAGGTCATCGTTGGCAATATGGAGGAGTTTAGGGAATTTATGGTCAAAAAGCTGACTTCCATAAGCCATATAGGTAGCACGCACAGCATGTTTGTCATAAATGAAGTCAAACACACCACGGCTATCAACCTTTAAAATCATGGAATCGGTAAGATATAGATTAACAGAATTTTTCTTGATATTTATTGCCCTGCCCGTGAGTTTCGCCATTGATTATCCTTTTATCATCAAGGCATTTTTAGCGGTTTCCGGTTTTATATATGTTATTTATGTGCTTTTGATGGTGGAAGGCAACAAATTTAAGATGGCTCCAAATCTTCAATGGCGGTCATTTTTTAAGCACGTACTCATCAAACTTACCATCATAGCGGCATTGACGATTCTCTATATGTGGTTTACTGCTAGGGAGGACCTTTTTCATGTCTTATTTCAAAAGCCAAAATTGTGGATGGTCATTCTATTTCTGTACGCTACGTTTTCCGTCTATCCACAGGAATTGATCTATAGAACCCTTTATTTTCAGAGGTATGCATCATTATTCAGAAGCAGATCCTTATTCATTTTTGTAAATGCCATTGTGTTTTCACTGGCGCATATTTTTTATCGAAATCCATTGGTGCTTTTGATGACCTTTCTGGGCGGCATTTTATTTGCGTTGACCTATGACAAAACTAAATCAACCCTGTTGGTGTCTATAGAGCATACCATTTATGGCTGTTGGTTATTTACCGTGGGAATGGGCAACATGCTTGGGTTTCCTAGTTGATTATTGGATGTGCTTAAGCTTGTACTGAGAATTTCATTTGCTTTAATGATAATTAATGATATTTTTACGTAGGAATTTTATAAATCATCCGAACCCCCAATGAAGTATATTTTTTTATCTATAGCTTTTTTGTCATCAATATTTATATTTGGACAAAATCAACACAATATTATAAAGGCAGGTATAAACTTCGCAAATATTAGTTCTGAAAGCCGATCCTTTACTACAAGAATTTCATTCCATGCGGGGTTTGGTATTGAAAACGAGTTTTCAGAACAATTTTCTTTGGCTCCTGAAGTGCTATTCTCTTCTCAAGGAGCAAAAGCAAAAAACGGTTCTAGTAGAGAATTCCGTTTAAATTACATAAATCTTCCTATTATGTTTAGATTTTACCCTAGCAAAGGATTCTTTTTAGAAGCTGGACCTCAAGGCGGAATTTTAGTCTCGGCAAGGCAAAGCTCTGATGGTAATTATGATTCTAATGTTGAAAACATCAAAGGACAGGACTATGGGTTTAATTTAGGATTAGGTTTTAAATCTGAATCAGTTATTGGTATCAACGCTCGCTACTATTTTGGCCTTCGCGATATTAACGACTATGAATATGGAGAAAAATTAAAGAATGGTGTTTTGCAAATATCATTAAGTTTTTATATCAATTAATACAGATTCAGTACTTTAAAATATTGCAAAAATCATCAATCCTTATTCGCTATTGGTGAATCAAAATCGTATTTTTGTGGTCAATTTTAACAAACCGAAAAACACAATTTTATGAATTCATATGATGTAGCCGTTATAGGCTCTGGTCCTGGAGGTTATGTAGCAGCAATCCGTTGTGCGCAATTGGGCATGAAAACTGCCATTATCGAAAAATACTCAACTCTTGGAGGTACTTGTCTCAATGTTGGTTGCATTCCAAGTAAGGCACTTTTAGATTCTTCACATCACTACGAAGATGCGATTAAGCATTTTGAAGAGCATGGTATCGATATTCCCGGAGACATCAAAGTCAATTTGAAACAGATGATTGCTCGTAAGCAGTCGGTTGTAGACCAAACTACCGGTGGTATTGACTTCTTGATGAAGAAAAATAAGATTGATGTTTACACAGGCGTTGGAAGTTTTAAGGATGCAACTCATATCACCATAAAAGGTGAGAAAGATGAAGAAATCGAGGCAAAAAACACCATTATCGCTACTGGAAGCAAGCCTTCAAGTTTACCTTTTATAACTATTGATAAAGAGCGAATTATAACATCTACTGAAGCTTTAAAATTGACTGAAGTTCCAAAGCATTTAATTGTGATTGGAGGCGGAGTCATTGGCTTGGAATTGGGGCAGGTTTACAGACGATTGGGTGCAGAAGTAACTGTTGTGGAGTATATGGATAGAATCATCCCAACGATGGATTCTGGGCTATCTAAAGAACTCAATAAAGTATTTAAAAAGGCAAAATTCTCTGTTGAAGTTTCGCATAAAGTGAAATCCGTTGAGAGAAAAGGTGATGAAGTCATTGTGAAAGCCGACAATAAAAAAGGAGAAGAAGTAGAATTTAAAGGTGATTACTGTTTGGTGTCTGTAGGTAGACGCCCTTACACAGACGGATTGAACGCTGAAGCTGCTGGTGTAAAATTGACGGATAGAGGTCAGATTGAAGTAAATGATCACCTTCAAACCAATGTAAAGAATATTTATGCCATTGGCGACGTTGTGAAAGGTGCTATGTTGGCACATAAAGCAGAGGAAGAAGGTGTATTTGTAGCTGAAACCTTGGCTGGACAAAAACCTCACATCGATTACAATTTGATTCCTGGCGTCGTTTATACTTGGCCAGAAGTTGCTTCCGTTGGAAAAACAGAAGAGCAATTAAAAGAGGCTAATGTAGACTATAAAGTTGGACAATTCCCGATGCGAGCTTTAGGACGTAGTCGTGCCAGTATGGATCTTGATGGATTTGTAAAAATTCTTGCAGATAAATCTACTGATGAGATTTTAGGTGTCCACATGATAGGTGCTCGTGCTGCTGATATGATTGCGGAAGCTGTGGTTGCTATGGAATTTAGAGCGAGTGCAGAAGACGTGTCTCGAATGTCTCATGCGCACCCTACGTTTACAGAAGCCATTAAGGAAGCTGCGTTGGCCGCCACTGAAGATAGAGCCTTGCACGTTTAAGCGGCAACGACATAACAAATGAAAAAGATTGCCATTGGGCAATCTTTTTTTATTTCATTATTAAAAAAAAATGTGTGACTTTATTTGATACGATGTGTCTTACAATATAAACCGTAACTTTTAACAACCAACTTGGAGACCAATAAAGATTTCAAAGAAGTGTCAGACGAAGAATTGGTGACTGCTATTGTCAGAACTAACGACACGCTTCTGTTCGAGATACTTTATGATAGGCATTCAAAAATGGTTTATAATAAATGTTTGGGTTTTTCAAAAAATGAAGATGAGGCCAAAGACTTAACTCAAGATGTTTTTCTTAAGCTGTTTGTGAAATTGAGTACGTTTAAAGGAACGGCAAAATTCTCCACATGGCTGTATGCATTTACCTACAATCATTGTGTTAACTATGTAAATAGAGATGTCCATAAAAAAATGGAGAAAAAATCGGTAGATCCGTCCATTGTGGAGGACGAATCAGAGGATGAGCAGAATGAATATAGCTTTCTACAGATGCGTGTAGATAAATTGAAGTCGGCATTAGAGTTGATTTCACCAGATGACAAGATGATACTGTTGTTGAAATATCAAGATTTTCTTACTATCAAAGAACTAGAATCGGTATTGGACATAGGTGAAAGTGCCGTAAAAATGCGCCTTAAACGTGCAAAAGAAAAACTTATTGCGGTTTATGCCGACATTAACCAAATCAATCATGGAGAATCCGTTTAGAAAATTAGATAAACCTCTTAAGTCAGTTCCGCCAGAACTTAAGGCAAAAGTGATGAACGATATCGCTACCGCCAAGCTATTGATGGAACTTGCGGATCTTTTCTCTTTAAATGTCGGAAAGGTGATTGAGGAGACCATTAAAAAAAGAAACCGCTAACAAAACAACTGCTAATAAAAAACTATAAAAACATGGAAAAAATCTCAAAATGGAAAGAATTGACACTCGATTCTTTAAATGCGATGGGGAATGAAATAGGAAAAGCAATACCGAACATCGTTGGTGCGATCTTGGTATTAGTAATTGGTTGGTTACTAACGAAGTTTGTATTATTTGCGGTAAAAAAACTTTTGAAGTTGATAAAGATTGAAAGACTTACAAGCAAAATCAATGAAGTAGCATTTTTTGGCAACCGAAAATTGAAGCTTGACATTACGAAAATCATTTTGAATTTTATAAAATGGACGATGTTCATTGCATTTCTGATAATTGCTTCAGATATCATGAACCTCAAGATTATATCAGAGGAAATTTCTAACTTGTTGAGGTATATTCCAAGGCTGTTCACGGGATTGGTGATTTTTGTGCTTGGTCTATTGCTAGCAAATTTCCTGAAAAATACTGTAAAGTCCTTTTTTGAGTCATTTGAACTTTCAGGCTCAAACATTATAAGTCAATTACTTTTTCTAATGGTTTTGGTTTTTGCAACCATAACCGCTTTGAATCAGGCAGGTGTCAATACAGATGTCATTACTAACAACATTACATTAATATTGGGTGCGTTTTTACTTGCTTTTGCTTTAGCGCTTGGGCTGGGAGCACAAGCTGTGGCAGCTGATTTATTAAGAACTTTTTATGTGAGAAAAACCTATGAAATAGGTCAAAAGATTGAATATCGAGGAATGAAGGGTGAGGTGGAAGCAATTGATAACATTTCAATGATATTGAAAACTTCAGAAGGAAAAATAGTTATTCCAATAAAGAATATTACGGAGAGCGAGATTAAAATCCAGAACTAGCCTTATTTGGGTTAAGGCGAAAAATACTGGGAAAATCGTTCTGGATTCTCCTCTCTTTTTTGGCCCTTTTCGAACTTGCTCGAAAAGGGCTTTTTTATGGTCTCAAAAATTTATAATGAGATTTAATCAGCCGATTATTTCCTCTTGTTTCGCTTATTGTAGTTTTTGTCGCCTCTTGTTTTTGGCTTTTTGTATTTGGCCGCAATTTTGGCACGATAAGAGCCGCCTTTGTTCTCCTTTTTGTTCTTGTCTTTCTTTTCGTGAAAAGCATCTCCAGCGTTCTCGTTGTTGCGTTTTATGGGATTGTGGCGCTCTTTTATTTGAGGACGTTCTTCTTCAATCAATTGTTTGGAAATCTCGACCTCTTGAGGAAGTTCAAGCAATGGAATTTCCATTTGCATCAATTCTTCAATGATTTTGATATATTCCTGCTCCTCATTAGTAGAAAACATCAAGGCTTGCCCCTTGCGTTCCGCACGACCTGTTCTACCGATACGATGCATATAGTTTTCTGGATAATGTGGTGTGTCAAAATTGATGACGTGACTAATGTTATCAATATCCAAACCACGAGCCATCACATCTGTAGCGATAAGTACTCTATGCTCGCCAGTTTCAAATTGCTCAATGCTTCTCAATCGATAGTTTTGTGTTTTGTTTGAGTGAATCACGCAACTTTCGCCATAAAAATGTTCTTCCATAAGATCAAACAGTCGATCTGCCATTTTTTTGTGCGACACAAATACCAAAACTTTGTTGAAAGTTTCTCTGTCTTTTAGTAAATGGGATAGCAAATTGAACTTGGTATGGAAATTCGGAACGTCATAACGCTGTTGTGTGATGTTCTCCAAAGGAGTACCAGAAACGGCCACTGTTACGCGTTCTGGCGTTACAAAGAATTCATTGATGAGTTCGTCGACTTCTTCAGTCATCGTTGCAGAAAACATAATGTTCTGGCGTCTTTCTGGCATAATGTCAAAAAGGTTCAGCAATTGATGTCTGAAACCCAAATCGAGCATCACATCAACTTCATCAATGACCAATTTCTGAATCGATTTAAGTTGCAAAACATAACTCATTGCCAAGTCAAATACACGACCAGGCGTAGCCACAATGATATCGAGACCTTGCGCAACATCTTGTTTCTGCTGATTGATGTTCACGCCACCATAAACTCCTAGAACACGAGTATTGATGTACTTTGTGAGCTTTTCAATCTCGTCAACTACTTGCACCACCAATTCTCTGGTTGGCACCAAAATCATCACTCTAGGATTGTCTTGTTTTGAGAACTTAAGGTCTCGTAAAATGGGAAGGAGGTAAGCAAATGTCTTTCCTGTACCTGTTTGCGCGATGCCGACAACATCCTTGCCAGATGCCACCATTCCAAAGGCCTGCTGCTGAATAGGTGTTGGCTCTTCAAACCCTAAATCGTCGAGGGCATTGTATAGCACATTGTTTAAATTTAAATCTCTAAAAGTCACAATCCTAAATTATTCTGCAAAGCTACCATAATTATTTGGGTTAGACTAAATGAGTTTTTTCTATTTCAATACTATAAGTGGCTTTAAATGTTTTATTCGGATGAAGATGTGTAATTCCTTCTTTGTCAATTAACTGCTGATTTGTATGTATGCTATCTGCAATTCCTTGCCAAGGTTCGATGCAGATATAATCGGCATTTGGCTTTGCCCAAAGGCCTAGATAAGGAAAGCCATCAAAATGAACGGTTAGAATCGTTCCGTTTATAGAACTATAAAGGCTCACTTTTCGAGATATTAAATCCTTAAAGATTAAGGCATCTTTATCGAAAAGATTATGACGCAATTTTATAATTGTTGGGGAATCAAAAACAGGTTCGCTTTTATCGGTAACAAGTCCAGTTTGTAAGTCCAACAAATGAGTTTCAGAAGTTTCATGCGTTTCAAAGATTAGCTGATAATCATCATAACGCTCATTGTCATAAACAGGGCATTTAAAAGCGGGATGACCACCAACTGAAAAATACATAGTCTTATCATCGACATTTTTGACTCGATAAGAGACTTTCAAGGTAGAGTTTTCAAGCTCATAAATGACATCATATTCAAACTTAAATGGATATAATTTTAGTGTATTTTCATCATAAGAAAGTCGTAAAACTGCTTCGGTGTCTGTTTGTTTTATAATATGGAAATTCGGATTATTGCGAATGAATCCGTGTTTTGGCAAAGAATACTTTTTTCCATCAAAAAAATAAGTTTCATCTTTCAACATTCCTACGATAGGGAAGAGATTCGGTGCATAATTTGCCCAAACGTCTGGATTGGCATTCCACATAAATTCTGTATCTTTTTTTGTGGATGCAATACCGCAAAGTTCAGCGCCTTTTTTATCGATGCGTATGTTAAGAAATTCGTTTTGAAGTTGTATCATGTTTAACGCATATTAATCTTCTTCAGAAACATCAGGAATCAATGCCTCTGCCTGCGATTTCCATTTTATAATGTCCAATTGTTCCCAATCTGTATGCACATCATAATTTTCCAATGATTCCATGCTCATCACATCCTTTATTGGTCCAACAGTCGCAATGTAAGACGTGACGGTTTCTTCATCTTCTTCATATTTAACCTTATAAGCATAGTAAACGTCATCATTCTTTGTGATCTCACCCAAGAAATCAATGCTTTCATAGCCATAATCATCCTCTGTGTAGTATGTGTAAAGCGACAATTCTGCAAAAGCTTTATTTTGTTTATATTTTTCTGGTACTTTCTCAAACTTTCCAACAGTTTTATAGGCTTTCATAAGTTCGAAACGATAATTCAAACTATCCATAAAACTGTTCACTAAAATCGGATCCAAACTTTGATTGCTATAAATCCGTGAGGTCATTGCCAAACTTCTATGCCACGAAAGGTTGGAATCACTTATGATTTTAGAGGTAAATTCATCTGAAATTGGCGTATCGAGCCTTGATTCGTTGAAAAAAGATAAATAGGAATAGATGACACCATAGTATTCGTAGTTTTCAATGCTGTCTTTGAGTGATTTGGTGTATGATTCTAGATCCTCTTTTACGTGCTTTAAGAATTTCTCTTTATTATCAAGGACAACATCCTTTTTATCCGGATGCTCTGTAATGAGGTTAGTTGCAATATTCATCACGTAATATCTGTGCTCTTCGTGTTTCATCAAATCTGTCAGTACCTTAATGTTATCGATGGTAAATGCCGTTGAATCTCTAAAAGGTTGAAGCAGTTGCCACATATAATTTTCAGATTTGGTCGGTGGCGATTGTACAAGAAGTTCTTTGTAGGTTTCAAGAGCACCATTTTCTTCTATGGTCGGAAGCGTTACAAGTATGGCTCCCTTTATTTCCTCCTCGTTCTTAAAGGTCGTTAGGTACATTGATTTTAAATTTTCAACGGTTTGAGCATCGTGTACATTTGCAAACTCGCCAATGATCACTTCCTTGATAGCACTTGCATATGTAGTGTCTGTATAGGTTTCATTCAAAGCGTTGTAGAGTTTTGGTAAATCAGCTTGCTCAAATTTATAATAATCAAATGCGCCATAAGCACGATGTCTTCTGATGGAATCTTCAGCATGTAAATCCTTAAACAATAAATCTGCTTTTGAACTCATTCGATCAAATTTTGCGCCATTGGAAGCATTGTATTTGAACGAATTGAATGCCGCATTGGCAATAGTGCTATTCCGTTCTTCATCAGACAGATAACCTGTCATCACAAATAAGTGATTGTTGTCTAGCCAAATTTGATGACGTTCTTTAATTTTGGAATAACCGTTTTCCAACAAAAACTCCATTCCGTCGGTTCCGTTGACTTTCACGTCTTTTTGAGAGATAATGGAATCATTCCAGTCTTTATAAAGTTCAAAATGCTCCTTGTAAAATTCACTCAAGTCTTTAATCTGAACATATTCTTGAAGTTCACCTTCATTCAATTGATATAAACCTCCAGATGTCGGATTGATGGAGTAGTGGTTAATAGATTGTTTTACTCTCGTGCTTTCATATCCTACAGAGTCTACCGTCGTTTTTACATCGCCAAAAAGTCCGACTTCAAATTTATTGCTCTCTGGCTTGAAAGTGGTAAGTTTAATGTTGGAATAAGGGTCTAGTCTGAAACTCTTAAAAAATTCGCGTTTTTGGTCTACTTTATCTGATGTGTTAAGTTTTTGAGCCATCAACACATACACACGATTGCCACGAATGTAAATTTTCAAGATGGCATGATAACTCCCACTAATCAATAACTCAACCTCACGACCTTCCACTGAATCCAGATAAATTTCCTTTGGTTCGCTCACCAATATGGCTTTGCCTTGTAAATTTTCTTGAATGGACGAGAAGCCTGCTTCCCGGTCGCTCATATAATAGCCATTTGGCATATCATTATATCTCACCAAATAAAAGCAGTTGTTTTTCTCATCGACCGAAGAAAGCATGTGTACTTTATAAGGATCACCTTCTTCATCAAGCGGATTCGGCATTTCGCGTGAGATATCTTTTGGCTCTTCGGGCAGCTTTACTGAAAAAGCACCAAGCTCATTTTTATATTGAATCCATTTTTTAGCCGTTTTGAAGGTTGAAATTTCAGATGGATTATTTTCAAAAGAGAAATCTGATGGATTCAATAAAACATCATTGATAACCCTTAAAAAAGTAGCGTTGTCTACTTTAGTAGCTTCAGAGGATATGTTGATTGGTCTTTGAGAATAAACAATGGAAGCCGTTAAGAAAGTAAATGCGCCAATTAAATATTTGGCTTTCAGTAAAAAAAGTTTGTCAGGATTCATGCGGAATGAGATGGTTTGATGGTTTAAAAGAGCTGATATATCATATTATTGAGAGTTTCTTAATAAATTTGAGGCAACAACCATCAATTTGACTTGAGACAGATTCAACAAAATCACATATCGAACATCGAGCAATATAAAAAAAAAATATTGACTTGGAGTCAACAATTTGATGATGTTATTTGGCTGGATTCCAACAAGCATTCTCCGCATTATAGCAGTTATGACGCCATATTGGCAGTAGATGCTTTTACAAGTATCAAAACCGATTCCCATCAAGCGTTTGATAAGTTGAAAGAGTATCAAACCGTCACAAATGACTGGATTTTTGGGAGCCTTTCCTACGATTTGAAGAATGACCTGGAAGCTTTGACTTCTGAAAATTTTGATGGCATCGAGTTTCCAGAATTGTACTTTTTCCAACCTAAAAAAGTCTTTTTTTTCAAAGGAAATTCTCTGGAAACACACTATCTAAATATGGTTGCAGATGAATTGCAGGACGATTTAAAAACCATCAATCAATTTGTGGATTTATCAGAATCGTTGGAAACGAGCGACATCAAAATCAAATTGCGTATTCATAAAGATGAGTATTTTGACAGAATCAATCGCGTTTTGAAGCACATTCATCGTGGTGATATCTATGAAGCCAATTTTTGCCAAGAATTTTATGCTGAAGATACCATCATCAATCCGTTGGAAACGTATGATAAACTCAATCGCATTTCGCGACCTCCTTTTGCGACTTTTTTAAAATGTCATCAGCATTATTTATTGTCTGCTTCTCCTGAACGCTATCTGAAAAAACAAGGCAACACGATTATTTCACAGCCTATCAAAGGCACAGGCAAACGCTCAACCAATATTATTGAGGACCAAGATTTGAGAAAAAATCTGGAAAATAGCGAAAAAGACCGAAGCGAGAATATTATGATTGTCGATTTGGTAAGGAATGATTTGTCACACACAGCCAAAAAAGGCAGCGTCAAAGTTGAAGAACTTTGTAAAGTCTATACTTTTGACCAAGTTCATCAAATGATTTCAACCATCACTTCTGAAGTCAAGGACAACACACATCCTGTAGATGTTATAAAGACCACTTTTCCAATGGGAAGTATGACAGGCGCACCAAAAATTTCTGCTATGAACATCATTGAAGCTTTAGAGGAAACTAAAAGAGGTTTGTATTCTGGAGCCGTTGGCTATTTTACTCCTGAAGGCGACTTTGATTTCAATGTGGTGATTAGGAGTATATTGTACAATGCTGAAAAGAAATATGTATCATACTCCGTTGGTGGTGCCATCACGGCAAAAAGTAAGCCTCAAGACGAATACGAAGAATGTCTCATAAAGGCGAAAGCTATGCGAGATGTTTTGGAGAGTCAGGAACTATTCTAGATGTGAGCGAAATCCTTTCTTGACTTGTTTTAAAATCCGTTCAACACGCTTAACTTCAATGTGCTTGATTTTGGCAATGTCCTTATAATCCAATTTCCCAAACGTGTATAAGTCCACAATATTAGCTACACGTATCGGTAGCCAATTGTAAAACTTACTGATGGTTTTTCGGTTGTTGAGCTGTGTGGACGCTTCCAAATCCAATTCATTTAAAATCCTACTGTTATGGTCGTCATAGACAAACACCTCGTAATCGTGGCCGTGTTGGTGATAGGAAATATCATCCAATTGTTCCAGCATCAAATAGTCTTCCTCGGCATCAATGGTAAACGATTCTTCCAAGCGATGCAGTTCTTCCTTCAGCAATCGATTAGTGCTGATTGTGTTTTTATGATATGCCTCTTTTACAAACAACTCCTCAAGATAATCATCAACGGTTGAAAATAGTTGCAGTTTGATGTGCTTGACATCGGCGTCAGGATTGAAACCTTTCTCGTATAACTTGATGATGCAATCGTCAATAACTCCGTTGGAACAATAAAGATTTTTTGGAAGAATACCGACACTTTCGGCAACGTGAAGGCGTTGTTTTACATAAGGATGAAGGTGTTGCACCACCGAAAGTACCTTTTTGTCATAGTCCTTTTTAATGGACCTTTCATTGGATTGCGCTGTTTGTTCCATAAGCTGCATCTTTATGTCCTGCTCTTAAAGTTACGGAATATTCCGTTTATTTAAAACATATGCCTGATGATAAATTGAATAGACTGATACCATAAAACCGCCAAAATTGTATCTTTAAGCCATGCTTTCAGCGTTTCAGAACCATCTCAATCTCAATTTGCCTTTTCTGTTTAAGGGAAAATTGCTCATTGCCATTTCCGGTGGATTGGACAGCGTGGTGTTGGCGCATTTGTGTAAAACATCAGCATTGAATTTCGCTTTGGCGCATTGCAATTTCAACCTACGCGCTGCTGAAAGTGATGCTGATGAAGCTTTTGTGCTCGATTTGGCAGAAGATTTGGACTTGGAAGTCTTCATCGAAAGTTTTGAAACTGAAGAATTCGCAAAAAAGCATAAAGTATCTATTCAAGTAGCTGCACGCGAGTTGCGTTACGATTGGTTTCAGCAGCTCTCACAGCAATTGGATTTTGATTACATTCTCACGGCACATCACGCCGATGATAATCTGGAAACCTTTTTAATCAATTTTACTCGTGGTACAGGACTGGAAGGTTTGACAGGCATTCCCGAAGTGAATGACAATGTCGTTAGGCCACTATTGCCGTTTTCAAGGGAAGACCTAGAAGTCTATGCCATCGGAAACAAAATTGAATGGAGAGAGGATAGCAGCAATGCCTCCAAAAAATACTTGCGTAACAAACTGCGTCACGACATTATTCCGACTTTGAAACAGATGAATCCGCAACTGCTTCAGAACTTCAAAACAACGATTTCCAATCTACAGGATGCACAACAATTGGTGGATGATTCGCTGATTAGAGCACAGAAGAAAGTTATTTCTGTTGATGATGATTTAATTAAATTGGATGTCAAAAAAATAAAAAAACTTTCCAATCCGAAAGCTTATCTCTATGAGCTGTTGAAAGATTTCAACTTTACCGAATGGAATGATGTGGTTGGGCTTTTGGATGCGCAAACTGGCAAACAGGTCTTTTCCGATACTCATCGGTTGTTAAGAAATCGGGATTATTTGTTGTTGAGTGCTATCAATTCTGAAGAAGAAACTGATGAAATTCAAATTTTCAAAGAAGATAAAACGGTTGAAACACCTCTCGGAATTCTATTTTTTGACGAAGCCGATGCCATCTTCAAAACAGAAAAAAATACAATTTTGGTCGATGCCGAAACTTTGAAATACCCGTTGACAATCCGTAAATGGGAGGATGGCGATTATTTCCATCCCATCGGAATGAAAGGCAAAAAGAAAGTGAGCAAATATCTAAAGGATGAAAAATTGTCGAGGCTTGATAAAGAAAAAGTGTATGTGCTTTCTTCGGATTCAACGATTGTTTGGATTATAGGTATGAGAGCTGACGAGCGTTTCAAAGTAAAACAAAACACCAATAAACTTCTAAAAATCACATTGCAATAAATGGTTCTACAAGGTCAAATTGTCGATATTCCAAACGGACGCATTTATAAAGGTGAAATCAGCATTGAAAACGGAAAGATTTCATCAATTAAGGAAAAAGACCATAACGTTGACCATTTTATCCTTCCAGGTTTTGTAGACGCGCACATCCATATAGAAAGTTCGATGTTGGTGCCGAGCGAATTTGCAAAGTTGGCAGTCACTCACGGAACGGTCGCAACGGTTTCCGACCCTCACGAAATCGCCAATGTTTTGGGTATCGAAGGCGTTGAGTTTATGATTGACAATGGCAATAAGGTGCCGTTTAAATTCAATTTCGGTGCGCCATCTTGTGTTCCAGCTACCAGTTTTGAATCGGCTGGTGCAACGATTGATTCTGATGGTATCAAACAGCTGCTTGAAAATCCCGAAATCAAATATCTGGCAGAACTAATGAACTATCCAGGCGTGTTGTTTGAAGATGAAGAAGTGATGAAAAAAATCGCTTGGGCAAAACATTTCAACAAACCTGTGGATGGTCACGCTCCTGGATTGCGAGGTGACGACATTACCAAATATATCAATTCTGGCATTTCAACTGACCACGAATGTTTTACCTATGAAGAAGGCCTGGAGAAGCTACAAAAAGGGATGAAAGTCCTGATTCGAGAGGGTAGTGCAGCCAAGAATTTTGAAGCGTTGGCCGATTTGATTCCGGAGCATTTTGAACGTATGATGTTTTGCAGTGACGACAAACACCCTGATGATTTGATGTTGCATCACATTAATAACCTTTGCGCAAGAGCTGTGGCAAAAGGTATCGATGTTTATAAAGTGCTTCAAATGGCCTGCATTAACCCTGTCAAACATTATAACCTTGAGGTTGGGCAGCTTCAAGTCGGTGATGCCGCTGATTTTATTGTTGTAGAAGATTTAAAACAGTTCAAAACGATTCAAACGTACATTGACGGTGAGTTGGTTTTTAATAACGGAACATCATTCATCAAAACAGTAGAATTCAATAATCTGAATAATTTCAACTGTGATAAAAAACAAGTGTCCGATTTCAGGTTTGAATCTGAAGCAAAACAAATACGCGTCATCGAAGCCTTGGAAGGTCAATTGGTAACGAATGAGTTGAAACTGGATAGTTTAATTGTGGATGGCAATCTGGTTTCCAATGTTGAGAAAGATATTCTAAAGATATCCGTTGTCAATCGCTACAATAATGCGCCACCAGCCATTGCGTTTATCAAAAACTTCGGATTAAAGCAAGGTGCTATTGCGTCATCGGTTGGGCACGATTCGCATAATATTATTGCTGTGGGTGTGTCTGACGAAATGATTTGCAAAGCCGTCAATCTCATTATTGAAAACAAAGGTGGCATTTGTGCAGTTTCGGAAAAAGAAGAAAAAGTGGTTCCGCTCCCAGTTGCAGGTATTATGAGTGACCAAGATGGAGAAACTATTGGAAAACAATACGCCGAGCTCGACAAAATGGCGAAGCAGTTAGGCAGTCAACTCAATGCACCATATATGACATTATCGTTTATGGCATTGTTGGTCATCCCATCTTTGAAGTTGAGCGATAAAGGCTTGTTCAACGGAAAAGACTTTAAATTCACATCAGTAACTATTGATTAATAGAAACTATAAATGCCAATTTTAGACTCAACTTACAAACCACCCATCGGCTTCAAAAATGGCTTTGTATCCACCGTTTATTCAGGTTTGGTAAGACGGGTGAGTGGCGTCAATCAAGAACGTGAACGCCTGACATTGTCAGATGGAGATTTCTTGGATTTGGATTGGAGTTTTTCAAAAGAGAAGTCAGACAAACTTATCATCATCTTACACGGACTCGAAGGCGATTCACAGCGACCTTATATGACAGGCACAGCAAAATTGTTCAATAATAATCAAATTGATGCGGTATGTGTAAATTTCAGAGGCTGTAGTGGCGAAGAAAACACCAAGTTTCAATCGTATCATTCTGGTGCTACGGAAGATTTGGATGAAGTCATTCATCACATTCTTTCTTCTAAAAATTATGATGAAATTTATCTGAAAGGTTTCAGTCTTGGCGGTAATGTTGTTTTGAAATATTTAGGAGAGAGAGAACAGCTTCCTTCTCAAATAAAAGCCGGCATCGCTGTTTCTGTGCCTTGCTATTTAAAAGGTTCTTCGGATGCCCTTCACAGTTTCAAGAACATTTTGTATCACGAACGTTTCAAACGGCATCTCAAAGGAAAACTGAAAGTCAAACATCAACAATTCCCAGAAATGGTCACCCAAGAAGACATCAATAAAATCAAGGCGTTAATCGACTTTGATAATGTTTATACCTCCAAGGCGCACGGATTTACAGATGCTTTCGACTATTATGAAAAGAGCAGCAGCCTTCAATTTCTTCCAAACATTAAGGTGCCGACGCTCATCATTAATGCGCTCAATGACTCTTTTCTATCACCTGAATGTTATCCAGTAAAAGCCGCTAAAGAAAATACTAATCTCTATCTAGAAATGCCAAAACACGGCGGACACGTAGGATTTATTGATAAGAAGAACGTCTATTATAATGAAAAACGAGCTCTGGAATTTGTAGTGAAGAACAATTAGTTTTGTTACCGTCTACCGTCTACCGTCTACCGTCTACCGTCTACCGTCTAACCTCTCAACTCCTCCGGAAAACCCTCAACTACCAAATCCCACAGCATTGGCAACACAAAATATACAAATGCCGTCAGGATAATAATGGAGACAATATTCATCACAAAACCTTTACGTACCATATCGGGAATACGTAAATAACCAGAACCAAATACCACTGCGTTTGGCGGCGTTGCAACAGGTAACATAAAAGCACAACTTGCAGCAACTGCAGCACCCACCATCAACACAAACGGATGGATATCAACCGTCAAAGCCATAGGAGCGAGGACAGGTAGCAACATAGCGGTCGTGGCAAGATTGGATGTTATTTCAGTTAAGAAATTCACCGCAGCAATCAATAATAGAATCAATAAAATAGTGGTCACTCCTGCAAAGGTGGTCATCTGGTTGCCCAGCCATTGTGCCAAACCACTACTTTCGAATCCGTTGGCAAGTGCCATACCACCTCCAAACAGCAAAATAATTCCCCAAGGCAGTTTTACGGCATCATCCCAATCCATCAGTTTTACTTTTTTTTCTTTTGATGGAATTAAAAAAAGAACTATTGCAAAAACAATCGCAATGATGGTATCATCCAATCCTGGCAACAACTTATCAAACAACAACGAGCGGGTTATCCAGAAAAAAGCAGTTGTTCCAAATACCAAAGCCACCATTTTTTCCTCATAACTCACTTTGCCTAAGGCGCATTTTAGACGCATTATTTCCTGTTTGCCGCCGGGAAATTCTTTCTGTTTAAAACTGAAGGCATAAGTTGTCAAATATTTCCAACATAAGAATAGAAGTATGACAGCAATCGGAAAGCCAAACATAAACCACTGCAAAAAGGTAATCTCATAATCATAGGTATCAAGCACCACGCCAGCCAAGACAAGATTTGGTGGTGTTCCAATCAAAGTTGCGATACCGCCTATGGACGAACTATAAGCAATGGCAAGCATTAACGCTTTTCCGAACAACTGTGTTTCGTTTTCTACGGTAGCTGGGTTGTCCTTTAATTGGGTTATGATGGCGATACCAATAGGTAACATCATCACAGAAGTTGCCGTATTACTGATCCACATACTCAAAAAGGCAGTGGCTACCATAAACCCGAGGATGATTTTCTTGATATCAGAACCGATGACGTGTATAATGTTCAGGGCAATTCTTCTATGCAAATTCCACTTCTCAATAGCGATGGCAATGATAAATCCACCCATATAAAGAAAGACATATTTATGCCCAAAGGCACTCGTAGTATCATTCAATCCCAAGCCTCCAGTCAATGGAAACAAAACTATCGGTAACAACGCTGTCACAGCAATAGGAATGGCTTCCGTAATCCACCAAACGGCAATCCAAGCGGTAGATGCAAGCACGGCACGAGCTTCAGGAGAAAGCCCTTCTGGTTTAAAAAACAATAAAATCAGGACAAACAATAACGGACCTAATACAAAACCAATGCGTCTAGATGTATTCATAAGGAAGGATTAGCGTAACGAATATATGGAATTTTAAGCATTCATCGATTATTGGTTAATATGTATGCATTTGCTAAATTCATAAACAAAAAAAATCCGTCAATTTCTCGACGGATTTCTGTTGTTAGAGGGGAACCATTAGGCTAACTAACAATAAAAATACTGGCTATCGTAAGCACTTCATTCATTGTCAATGGTTCATCAAAGGCCTCTGTTACAGCAGCGTCACCACCAAACTGTCCAAACATTCCACTTAAATTTACGCCACCTTGAGTTGTGTTCGATTCTGGGGTAGAACCACCATAAATTGCAGCAAATTCAGTAGGCAATGTATTATTGCTTTGTGTAATCCATCCTTTTTCACCTCTCATTCGTCGTACTTGTGAAGCATGTCGAGCCTCAACAGAATGGATTTGCAGTGCATATTCCAATAGGGCATTGTCATTGGCAAGTGCTCCTGCTTGACCTTTGTAGGCACGCACACCAGTATCCTCAAATCCTTGTGCAAGTGCCATAAATGTTGGATAATCCCCAAAAGGGTCTAGGTTAAGTCCACCAGGTGCACCTGTAAAATCAAAAGTAGGTTCTGCCACAGCATTACTGCCTAATGCAGTTACTAAGAAATCGACGTGTGCATCCTCATGTTGTGATATTTTTGCAAATACAGCTTGGTCAGATGACGGAATCAATCCTGCGGCATCTAATCCTTGCTGATAAAAGCTTCTTTCAAGATATTCTAGGGTTAAAGCGAAGTTGAGTACATCCATCTCATCAGCCATTTCAGCGGCATATGCCATGCTTTTTGTTGCGGCTTTCGTTTTTGTACTAATAGCTGCCAAACCAAACGGAATGGAGGCAAGAGCTGCGCCTTTACCTAATGTCTTGAACATGTCAAAGGAATCTCTACGCGAACTTTTTTCGTTTAAAAGGTCTTTGTCAGAGAGTGTATCTAGAAATTTTAAAAAATTCATAATAATGGTTTTAGAAATTAGAAATTAGATTTACGATGTAGGAAGGTTATTGGCAGTAAACGGAGTTACCACAAAACCTGTAGCGGCTACAGCCTGCAATACATCGGCTGGAGGAGTTGCTTTATCAAAGGCAGGTGCAGTACCTAAACCTATTAAAATATCATCTCCCGCGAAATCAGCTGAACCAGGATTCAATAAATCCCTAATGGCTGCAGCGTGTCGTGCTTCGACCGAAACTATTTTTCCGGCAAGGGTCAAGTAAGTTACACCAGAAGCATCACTTACATTTATCAATTTTCCTGCACCATTATAGGCAGAAACACCAGTGTCTTCCAATATTTTGGCTACGCCCAATACGGAAGCTCTATCTGAAAAATTCACACTTGAAAAATCAAACTCTACTGTAGGAAGCACCATATCTGATGATACTACAGAGTTCAGAGCTGTTTTGAAAAATTCTCTGTGAATAACCTCATGGTTATATAAATCTTCTAAAATTTGTTTCTCATTGGCTGGAGCATTCATCCAGTAAGAACCTGCTAATACCTGCGTATAAAATGCAGCTTCTAATTGCTCTAAAGCGTAAGCATAATTCAAAATACCTACGTTGCCAGCGCCCAAATCAAAAACTCCTGGAGTAGGTGGTGGCATAGAGCCATCATCGTCACTGCTACAAGCGTATAGCAATCCAGTACCCACAAGTGCCATACCACTCAATTTGAGAAATTGGCGTCTTTTGTTTTCTTCTGGTTGCGGTTGCTTTTCTAAAACTTTGTCTTTCATATCTGTAGTTTTACGTTAAACATTTTCGGTTGTTAATTAAACCTTGTTACAGATGCTTACGCAAAAAACCAAAGAGCGGTTTTATAAAAGTGTAAATATTTCTTGTTTATTTTTGAAAACTACTGCTAACTATCTCATTTTTATTGTTCATTTATTCAAAGAAATCTTTCAAATTTTGAAAAAAAATAAAATAGATTATTCCTTTACGGGTTGTATATAATTGTGTGTATATCATTGACCATCATCCTTAAAATCATCTATATTTACTTTCTCATTTTTAATATTTTTATATGAGCTCGTTTAAAATCATTTTTCTATCCATATTAATTACCGTTTCTTCTTTTGCGCAAAATAAGACAACCGCTACTCAAATCCTGGTACCATATAAAGTTGCGGACCATTTTGGCATCGCTACACAGGAAGGAAAAATGTTGGTACAGCCGACGTTCGACCACATCGTACTCGGAGACATTCCAAATTTTTTTATTGGTTTTAACTATACTTCTTATAATGCTTATAAAACCGCATTGATTGTCAATGATAAAGTACTCTTGAAAGACCAAAACTACTTTGGTTACTATCCCACCAATGATGTTATTATTGCTGTGGCAAGGGCACAGGGCAAAGGTTCTGGATATTATTCTTTTGCACCTGAAGCGATGGATGTTTATGACTTTAATGGTAAAAAGGTATCTGATGAAACTTATAAATATGCCAGTGTCCTTGGCGATTTTGACAAGGATAACAAACTATCGCAAGAGCTTATATATCTTATTCATAAGGACGAAACGTATTCTGTTGTTTTATTTGATAAAAAAACGAGTACGTTCACTACAACTTTTATAAACAAAGCCAAAGACATTGAATTCGTAGATTTATACATGGTTTACCATCTTAAAGAAACCACCATTAAATATGTCAATGCAAATAACCAAGGGCATGAACTAAAAATTGGTCTCAAAGACCAAAAATTTGTCAAAACCTTTGAAGGTACTTTCAAGGTTGAACCACAGAGAAACGACTATGATATTTATAATGATGTGGTTGCCGTACCAGACTTTGATCGAGAAATGATTCCTGCACCTAAAGTTACAGCATCTGAAATTACCATGGATGTCATCGAATTTCGGAAAGACCGGGACAGCTACAAACCATCCACACTATTTATAAAAACTAAACAATTAGACCCTACATATTCCAAATTGGTTTTCGATGGTACTAAACGTGGTCTCTATCTCACTAAAAAAGAACAATTTATCATTGAGTCAAAGTACGACGCCATCTATCAAGCCGATTTTAAGGGTATCCATGCCAATGGCTATATTTTACTGAATGATGACGTTTATACCATCAAAATGTACAATTTTGGAGGAAAGGAATATGCAATTAGTGGCACCTTTCAGTACATGCCTTTTGTGTCTTTTGCCGAATACACCAATCCAAATACACATATCATCAGTCTTTATGATCAAGCGGGCAACTTTCTTTATTACGCTAACCAAGATGGAACTGTATTTTATAAAGAAAAGTAACTAATTTCTTTTTAATCATACTAATAGGTTAATCTTAAACTAATTGATTATGAATAATAAACAATTGATTGGCTTCTTGGGGCTAGGAGCCTTTAGTGCCTTAAGTATTCTGTCGTTTGCATATTTATTGCAGGTGATGATACGTGATGCTAATTTTTTAATGAACATAGAACCCAAACTCAATTTCTGGATAACCGAAAGTCTTACATTTTTAATTTTCATAATAGTATCATTGCTATTTCTCACTTGGTCTTCTCAAAACCTTGAAACATTGAAGAAATCCATTAAGAAAGCATTGGTAATTTCAATTGCAACATACTTCTTGATTAATGTATTTCAATTTATATATACCTTTTACGGTACCCAATATATAATGGAAAAGAGTATGGAAAATATGAGCGATTACTATGATTATTTAAAAGAAAATCCACTGTATCGAACATGTAATTCTATTGTAGTATATATTGAGTATATAATTTTTGGATTGATAGTGTTTTTTAAAATGAAAGAAGAAAATTCCCTAAATTAGTACTCCAACCACAATCTTACTAGCATGCCATCATCCAATAAAATCAACCTTAAAGATGCCATTTCCATAGGAATAGGCGGTATGGTAGGAGGTGGTATTTTCGCAGTGTTGGGTTTGGCAGTCTCCTTGGCAAAAGGAGGTACACCAGTGGCGTTTCTCTTTGCAGGCATTCTGGCGCTGATCACTTCTTACAGCTACGTACATCTTTCAAAGGCGTTTCCCGATCGTGGTGGTACGGTTAAGTTCATCAATCAAGGTTTTGGAAAAACGGTCTTCAGTGGCGCCATCAATAACCTATTATGGATTAGCTATATCGTTATGCTTTCACTTTATGCCTCGGCATTTGGCTCGTATGCACCAAACTTATGGGACATCACAGCAAACAAAACCATCGATTTCCACATTTATGCCAGCGGCATCATCATTGTAGCAACTGCCATCAACTATTACAGCATAGCAGTCGTTGGAAAAATCGAATCTTATGCTGTCATCATCAAACTTATTATTCTATTGGGTTTCATTGGTATTGGCGCTTATGGTCTTATGGGCAATCCAAATTTGGAGCAATTGGCAATCACTAATTGGGAAAATCCTGTGATGCTCTTCGCAGGCGGTATGGTAATTTTTGTGGCCTATGAAGGTTTTGAACTCATTGCGAACGCTGCTCCAGATATCATCAATCCCGAAAAGAACATTCCTAGAGCCTATTACAGTTCGGTGATGTTCGTCATTCTATTATATATCATTATTGCTTTGGTCACCGTAGGTTCCTTGCCTTTTGACCAAATCGCCAAAGCTGAAGATTACGTCTTGGCCGAAGCAGCAAAACCCATGCTTGGTCAGGTAGGCTTTACCATCATTACCATTGCAGCGCTCATCTCTACATTTTCTGCCATCAACGCCTCACTGTATGGTGGCAGTAGAGTCAATTATGAAATAGCTGAAGACGATGAACTCCCACACCACTTTCTAGCCAAGTTTTGGAACCAACCCATCGGTCTGCTCATCACCGCCATCGCCACACTTATATTAGTCAATTTATTACAGCTCGAAAGCATCTCAATGGCGGGTAGCATCGGCTTCATACTCATTTTTGGCATTGTCAATTATGTAGGCTTTAAGCTCGCATCTCAAACCAGTTCAAACAGATTCATCCCATTGATAGGCTGTATCCTTTGCGGAATTGCCCTAGTAATTCTCATCAAACAACAATGGAGCACAGACCTTACGGGCATCCTCGTTTCAGTTGGAATTATTGTATTCTGTTTCGTGGTGGAATGGATTTTTAAAATGTCTGAAAAAAAATAGCAATAACTCATGGTAGAAAATTTAGAAAAACTATTGCAAAATTGGGAAGGCTCCGTTACCACCTATATGCCCAAAATACTTGTCGCGGTTGTAGTGTTGGTCATATTTATTTTGCTTGCAAAGCTTGTTAAAAACGCAAGTATCAGTATGTATTCAAAATCCATCAAGGTACATCCAGAAATAGCCAATATCCTAGCGTCGCTCATCTACTTTTTTTTCATTCTCTCTGGCGTATTCCTATCCCTAAAAATACTCGGTTTAGAGGAAATGCTCACACACCTGTTGGCTGGAGCCGGAATCATTGGTATCATAGCAGGCTTTGCCTTTAAAGATATAGCATCAAATATTTTTGCTGGTCTATTGCTCAAAGTGCAACGACCTTATAAAATAGGCGATTGGGTTAGCATTGATGACCAATATGGGTTGGTACAAGATGTCGGCTGGATTACAACAAGCATCAAAACCGTGCCAGGACAGGAAGTATTCGTGCCCAATCAAATTGTATACAGTAGTACATTTACAAACTATTCTACTTGGGGCAAAAGGCGCATTATCCTAAAGACGGGCGTATCCTATGGAGATGATTTGGAACATGTAAAAACGGTAGCCCTAGATGAGGTAAAGAAAATAGCTCAATTGTTACCCGAAGAAGGGGTTGATTTTTACTATACAGATATAGGAAGCTCAACTTACGATTTTATACTCCGTTTCTGGATAAAATTTGAATCAAACGACGACTTCTGCAGAGGTATGGACGGTGCCATCACAAGCATCAAAAAACGATTCGAACAAGAAAACATCTCCATAGCCTATCCTGTTACAACCCTAGATTTTGGTGTAAAAGGTGGGGTCAATCTATTCGACAAAAGCATTAACATTAAGTCATAAAATAGTTAGAAGACTCCGAACTATTATTTAAAAATATAAATCTCATGGCCATTAAAACAAAACAGCACGACGGCGACGTCACAGAATTCATAAATACGTTTGCAAATAATGAGCAAAAGCGCAAAGATAGCTTTGAGCTATTGGAGTTTATGCAAGAAGTCACAGGCTATGAGCCAAAAATGTGGGGACCATCCATCATAGGTTTTGGTCAGTATCACTATAAATCCGAACGCAGTAGGCAAGAAGGCGATTGGCCTTTGGTAGGATTCTCGCCGCGTAAGGCAGCCATTTCCCTATATGTTTACACAGGAGCGAAGCAACACGAATATCTTCTAAAAGATCTCGGGAAATTCAAAATGGGTAAGGCCTGCATTTATGTCAAAAAACTATCCGATATCAACAAACATGCTCTAAAAACCTTGATGCTCGAAAGCATTGCCTTTACCCAAGATAAGTATGGTAAATAATTGATAACTAATTGCTCCCTTGTTGGTGTTTGTCACCAACAATTATTTCAACAGATTTTCATTACATTTATAAAACGCTAATCATAATCTAAAAATTCTAGATGAACATCCTGCTTTTTATATGCCTCTTCGCGTCAATGAAACCTTCAAGCATTAATAAAGATGACAAAATATTTATCCAATCAAGTAGCCCCATTAACGGACAGATTTTAATTATTGAAGAAGACGACTATTCAGTTTGGTGTTACATTTTAGATAAAAACAAATCTGAAATTGAATTCTCGGGTTTTTTATGTTCAGTTGGTGATCCTACAAAAACTAATTTAGACCTTAATAAGATTAAAGATTCAGGACTTCCTCCGCCATTAATTGCCAAATACGCTAATGAATACAGTTATAGCAAAAATTTAAAAGAATCAGATATTAGCATCAAATGGTTTGAAACTAAAGTTGAGATATTTATCAAAGGTGAAAAATATCTGCTAATGGATTTGGAGGACAAAATCAGTTATTCAAAAGGACTTTCTATGGATGGACCTTATGGCAAAATGTTATCAAAATAAATTGGACAACTTGAACAAACGTAATATGCCGTCACAGGCGGCAAACACCAATCGGCAGTATAGGCATCAAGGCGTTAAAAATTCGTGAAGCCTTGAAGCGAATTTAGCCTTGTTATGCCGGTTTTGCTCGAATGAGCAAAAATACCTCTCGATTGGGAAGGTCTTTTTTGGTTCGTTTTTTGGACCAGCAAAAAATGAACAATTATCGTTATGTTTTCCTACATCAATCCCAACTCAAAAAACACCTCCTAATAAAACTCCCAATTATTCTGTAAATTAGTAGCTAAACATCTCAATGCTACACGCACTATCCATATCACCATACCTCAAAGGCGATAAAATCGGCAAACTAACACTTTACATTGCCGTTGTGTTGGTAGTATTTCTAGTAGCAATAGGGCAAGACTTCATACAAAGCAGGCTCAAAGAAACTGGTTTCTACCTTTCAGAATCTGCTTTATACAACAGTTTTTGGGTTTTTGTAATTCCATTGACGCTTCTGCTGAAAAAACTTGCACAACGCCTAAAATCCCTAACGCGTTGGCTCAAAGTGGGGTTGATTCCAGTGCTGTCATTGGCAAACAGTCTGCTGCATTGTCTGGTGTTTACATTATTTTTTGTTGGGATTAGCAACATTCTATTTTCTCCAGCACACCAATTTTCGCATATGTTGGGCACCGTTTTGTCAAACCAATTTTACATCATTGCTTTATGGTATGCAGCTGTATGTACATTTCATCTATTTGTGCAAAAAACGGTATCAGCGCCCATAGTTTATAACGATACCATCCAAGTTAAATCTGGTTCAAAACTTGTCAATATTCCTGTGCCAACCATTCAAATGGTTGTCACCGATAAGCCCTATTCCGCCATCATCACAGAACATCAAAAACTGTTGGATGCCAAAACCCTCAAAGACTTTGAGGAGCACCTCAACCCAAACCAATTCTTGCGTGTTCATCGTTCATCCATCATCAATGCCAATGCCATCACACAACTACAATCTAGAAGCAATGGCGATTATGATGCCACCTTGCAAAATGGAGAAGTAGTTCGCTTGAGCAGACACTACAGGGCCAACTGGCAACAGCTCCTCCAGTAGGCCATTCAACCACTCCACATAGCGTAAAGCCTTATGTTTTAAGCCTTGGTTGACCTTTTGAATTCCTACTTTTAAAATCAAAATTTCAACACTATGAAACGTATTTTTTATTGTATGCTTTTTCTTTTTCTCGGTTTGATGCTGCATAATTGTAAAGGTCAAACCACAAATCCAACGAATATTACCTGGAGTGAGGACTTTGACAAAAATCCGCCGTTCTATTATAAAATGCCAGAGGTCCTCACCGCAACAGATACGAGTCCGCTTTTCAAGAAAGATGGACAAAAAATCCTGCTCACAGGCAAGGTTTTCAAACGAGATGGTGTTACACCAGCTTCAAACGTCATTTTATATTACTATCAAACCAATACCAACGGAGTTTATGAAGTAAACGAAGATGAGCCACGCAATATGCCCAAAAACAAATTAGGTCAAACCCAAGGGTACATAAGAGGTTGGGTCAAAACAGATAACGCTGGCAAGTATGCAATATATACCGTTCAACCAGGTTCATATCCCAGTAGGGATGAGCCCGCACACGTGCATATCAATGTAAAAGAAGACAGTATGAAAGAACCCTATTATCTAGATGATTTTGTGTTTGATAATGATGTATTATTGACTTCAATAAAGCGACAACGTATGGAAAATCGTGGAGGCAGTGGTGTCATCCGTTTTGTTGAAAAAGATGGTCTGCTGATTGGCGAGCGCAACATTATTTTAGGGTTGAATATTCCAAATTATCCCATTAAAAGTAAAACCATAACCACGTCAGGAAAACAAGTAGGAGAGGACCTCCATTCGTTTACGCCATATCACGCATATGGCCCTGACAAAGGCACCAGAACCTGTCCCATTTGCAAATATGGTTGGTATCACGGCATTCTCTATACGGTGGGCAACAACCCAAATTGGGACGACGTCAAAAAGTGGCTAACCTTTCTTGAAGGCGAAAGCATTGCCAGAGAAAAGTATCTAAAAGTCTATTTTATTTATGGTGATAAAGAGAATTATAATGAAGCAAAACGCACCCAACAATTAGAAGCTCTTGGTAAAGAATTGCAACTAAAAAATATAGCACTCACCTTCGTACCTTCTCTAAACGACACCACTTCAGAAATCAATCTCAATAACTTTAACCCAGAAGTCGAAAGCACCATCATCATGTACAAAAGAAGTACGGTTATTGCCAACTTCACCAACCTAAAACCAACCCCAGATAATTTCAATAAAGTATCTCAAATCCTCGATAACAGCACCAATGAGTACTTTAAAATGCCTAGGTTTACCAATAAATAGTTGAAAGTATTTAAACTCTATTTTGAATTATATCTGCTTAAGAATCTAATAAAAGAGATTTTTAGTCAGGAATCAGTTATCTAAAATCTACAAAATGTTTATTTCTGTCAACGAATGGTTTTTTCCTGCCAAGAAGTTGTAAACTGAAGCCTAACAGTAGTAAACTGTCATCTAGGAGTAGTAAACTGTCATCTAGGAGTAGTAAACTGTCATCTAGGAGTAGTAAACTGTCGTCTAGGAGTAGTAAATTGTCACCTAGGAGTAGTAAACTGTCGTCTAGGAGTAGTAAACTGTCATCTAGGAGTAGTAAACTGTCACCTAGGAGTAGTAAACTGTAGTCTAACAGTAGTAAACGGTAGTCTAGAAAAACGCTCTGCAACCCCAGTAAAACCTCAAAAACACCCCTAAAATGAGCTCTAAAATTAGCCATTAAAAACATTAAAAATCAACATAGGTATCATTGGTTTTAATTTCGTATATTAGTAAAGTGCTATTATGTTATATATCAAGTAAGTAGTTAAATAACTTATAAAACCTTGTAATCATGAAAACACAACCAATTGTCCTAATCACCATGCTACCCTTTATGGCTATCGCACAAGTAGATGTACAACCCAATGCACCAGCAAGCGCCACCCAACGCGTTTTAGACAACATCGCCGCCTACGATAAACACTTTGAAACTACGCTCGTCAACGATACTAAATTCTATGATTCACATCCAAAGATAGATATCAACAAACCTATTAAATTTTCCAAGACGCGTATTCAAAAGTCAAAACACGTCTTTAAAGACGAAACAGTTGAATTGAAAAAGATAAAACTTAAACCGTTGAAAGAATTTAAATGGTAAAGTTTTTTAAAAAGAGTTTGAGATGCATTAAGATATTCATCATTATTTTTGTTTTTCTTTCCTGCTCAAAAGATAAATTGGTGGAATATCAATACTTTAATGAAGATATTGAACTACACGCCTATGATTATAATAACGATCGAAAACCCGACGAATATGATTTAGTGGCTGTTATATGTAAACAGGATTCTTTTAAACGAACACGGATCTTCAAGATTAAAGAAGGTCTTCAGAATGTCGCAATAGATAATAAGACCATTCACATCACATTCAATTGCCTCAATACTTATGAGCCAGTGATCAAAAAAACGGACAGCATTTGTGGTTACAACATTGTGTATACCGAAGTGATTGCTTGTAAATAATAGTAATCTATCAGAGAATTATTGATTCTTTTCATAGAATACATACACCCTATAATTTTTTCGAAATAAAATAATTCAATTTTTGTTATTCAACTTCTGACTTTTAAAACGGTTGGCGTTTAAAAATCTATAACCATATAAGAAACTAAAGCCACCTCAAACTATTGCTTTGAAATTAAATCCGTTCTCCATACATTTAGTCCAAACTAAACTATATGCTAAAAAAAGTCTTCGGTAGTGCCGTGTTTGGCGTAGAAGCAACCACCATCACCATAGAAGTCAATGTCAATAACGGAGTAGGATACCACCTCGTAGGCCTCCCGGATAATGCTATCAAAGAAAGCAATTACCGCATTGCCGCAGCACTTCAAAACAATGGTTATAAAATCCCTGGCAAAAAAATAATCATCAATATGTCGCCCGCAGATCTTCGTAAAGAAGGTTCTGCCTACGACCTCACACTTGCAATTGGCATTCTCGCCGCTACTGATCAAATCAAGGCAGAGCAATTGGAAGACTACATTATCATGGGAGAACTCTCGCTCGATGGTAGTTTGCAGCCCATCAAAGGCGCTTTGCCAATTGCCATAAAAGCACGAGATGAAGGTGTCAAAAATTTCATTCTTCCCATACAGAATGCCAAAGAAGCCGCTATAGTTGATGGTCTGAATGTCTTCGGTGTAGAGAACATTGAGCAGGTCATCCTTCATTTTGATAAAGGCGAACCCTTGCCACAAACCATCATTAACATTGAAGAAGAATTTTACAAAAACCTCGACTATCCAGAGTTCGACTTCGCGGATGTAAGAGGGCAGGAGGGCATTAAACGCTGTATGGAAATCGCAGCAGCAGGTGGCCACAACATCATTCTCATTGGGCCACCGGGAGCAGGAAAAACAATGCTCGCCAAAAGATTGCCCAGCATCTTGCCACCAATGACGATGCGAGAAGCCCTTGAGACCACAAAAATACATTCGGTTGCTGGACGCGTAAAAGCAGATACTGGATTGATGACACAGCGTCCATTCCGAAGTCCTCATCATACCATCTCGAATGTAGCGCTTGTTGGTGGCGGTAGTTATCCGCAGCCAGGTGAAATTTCTCTTTCACATAATGGTGTTTTATTTTTGGATGAATTACCAGAGTTCAAACGTGAAGTATTGGAAGTGATGCGCCAACCATTGGAAGATAGAGAAGTCACCATTTCAAGAGCGAAGTTCACAATTACTTATCCAAGTAGTTTTATGTTGGTCGCCAGTATGAATCCAAGCCCAAGTGGTTACTTCAATGACCCAAATGCGCCGATGACATCGTCTCCAGCAGAGATGCAACGCTACCTTGGCAAGATTTCAGGACCACTGTTGGATAGAATAGACATTCATATTGAAGTGACACCAGTACCCTTTGACAAATTATCAGATGACAGAAAAGGTGAGCACTCTGTTGATATCAGAAAGCGTGTGATGCAAGCGAGAGAGCGACAAACGAGTCGTTTTCAAGAATACGATGCCGTACATTACAATGCTCAAATGAGCACCAAACAGATTCGTAAATACTGTGTCTTGGATGAGCCTTCAAAAGAATTGCTCAAAACCGCTATGGAACGTTTAAACCTTTCTGCAAGGGCGTATGACCGCATTCTTAAAGTAGCACGCACCATTGCAGATCTAGATGGTGAAGAAGCTGTAAAGGGGCAACATATAAGTGAAGCTATACAATATAGAAGTCTCGATAGAGAAGGGTGGTTAGGTTAATAAAAGTGAAAGATGTAAGGCATTTCAAACTTTTTTAATAAATTTAAAGCATCAACCGTAAAAACTAACCAGATGAAAAACATTGTAACCTTTTTAGTAGGAGCACTTGTAGGTGCCGGTATCGTATATTTTTTATGCTGCAATGATGATACTGAAGAGATCATCGGCACACCAAAGGGCATTATAACACCAGCGGAAGCTAGCGCATTGGATGAGGCTTTTAACTCTAGACACCTCTTGATAAGCGATTCTATTGTAAAACGCCCAGACAACCGCTCGTCTTGGTATTCGCTTCAGGATGTACGAGATTACTTAACTATTGCAGAAAAACAAGCCACAGGACTTGGCTATAAAATGAATGGTGTTAGAATCTATTTAGGTGCTTACCCAGATACTGCCAATGAAGTTGGATATACAACAATGTTCTTTATACCTACCGGTAATGAGGTCACAGCTGAAAGTAATATGTTTAATTTCAAAATGACACAAACTGGAGGAAGTTCAGACATTCCTGGCGGTAAAGGTTTGAACGCAGGTATTCCAGGCGATCCACCATCAGCAAACTATCCTCAATAACACAAAACAGTTTGGAAGCCTACTTTGCCAAGAATTACTTTTATATCTTAAATGAAGGTGTCATCATTCTAGCTACAATTGTGGGTTTGCTCCATTTTAAAAAATACAAGCAGGCTAATACACGCTATTTTATCTATTTCTTGGTGTATGTGATGATTATTGAGTTATTGGGTTATTATCCCAAATTTGCTTATGTAGACGATCGAATCACATTCATAGGAAAATTCGTTAAAGACACCATTCTGGAAAGGAATTTTCTGTGGTATATCATCTTTTGGTTATTGGGAAGTAGTATTTTTTTGAGCTTCTATTTTTATAGAATTATTTATAATCCAATCTTCAAAAAGATAATTAAATATTCAATAGTTATTTTTTTGATGTTCTCAATCTTATACTCCTTAATAAATTATAAGGTTTATTATGATGATGATTTAAAGTTAATATGGGTATTTGGAGGATTGCAAAATATTCTTTGTTGTGTTCTGTATTTTGTAGAAGTGCTTTTAAGCGACAGAATTATACGCTTCTATCGAACCTTTGAGTTTTACGTTGCGGCTGTTTTCTTTGTCTGGCTTTTGATTCGAGTCCCAATTACTTTTTATCAAATGTATTTTAATACTGCAGATTGGAACTTTATCTTCTTAAGAAGAGATATCATACTCTTTTCCAACGTGCTTATGTATTTGACGTTTATATTTGCATTCATATTTTGTAAACCTGATAACGAAGCATTTGTTTAGTATACTACAAATACAAGAAAGGGCTGTTAGCACAGCAGCAGAGCGATACCTATTAGTATACATGATAGGAGTGTTGGTAATTGTTACAGCACTTGTCATTGTCTTTTTCGTCGTCTTTCAAAAAAGAAAAAATAAATTGTTGCTCGATAAAATAAAACAGCAGCAAGAATTTGATGAAGAAATTTCGAGAACTCAAACTGAAATACAAGAACAGACACTCAAATATATCGGGTGGGAATTGCACGACAATGTCGGACAACTTTTAGCTTATGCCAATATGCAAATGAATATGCTAGCTACAAAAGCTGGCGATGATATGAAGGACATCGTTAAAAATACTTCAGATGTTATCAAAGAAAGTTTAAAGGAAGTGCGTTCGCTATCTCGGTCATTGAACAATGACGTGATTCTTAATATCGGCTTTGAACAATCCATTACCAATGAATTGAATCGGTTGAAACGGATGAAGTTTGCATCTGCGGAGTTACATATCAAAGGCGAGAAAAAAGAACTTCCAAACAAAAAACACGAGATTGTCATCTTCAGGATACTCCAAGAGTTTTTTTCAAATTCGGTTAAATATTCAGAAGCAAAAAGCCTTCAAATTGTTCTTGACTATCAACCATCAAAGCTGATCATCAAAGCTTCAGATGACGGAAATGGTTTTGATATGGAAAGTACAGATAAAGGCGCTGGACTCATCAATATGCAAAGTAGGGCAGAGCTCATCAATGCATCATTTGAACTATTTTCCAAACCAAATGAAGGAGTTCAGTTGACATTAACCTATCCATATCAATAAAAAAAGACTTTCAATATTATGCTGAAAGTCTTCTTCATTCTGGTTGGTTAAATAACTTAATCTTTGGCTCTGGTGTAAACAATTTCCATTGTTTTCATCTCTTGGTCACCTTGCACCATGTACATTTCAAATATGTGTGTATCAGGGGATTTTACTGTCAACTTTTCTTTCACTTTCATATCTTTACCGGTCATTGGGTCCGTCATATTTCCGGTTAAAGTAAGTGTTTTGGCAGCATCATTATACGTACCTTCCATATACATAATACCACTGCCCATATTGTCGATCCAAGTAGCTACAAATTTTTTATTAACGTTATCATAACCTGTGATACTTTCACCATGAAAAGGCATTCCCATCATATCTCCTGTGTGCGAGGAGCGCTGATATAAACCATTCATGATCATTTCATTTTTTGTGGTGGCATCGGATTCAGTCGCAGGCTGTGATGGATCCATCCACATTTTGACTTTCGCATTCCAATAGCCATCCATTGATGCGAGCCATTTGTGTTGTTCTCCTGGTTTCATGCTAGCTTCCCAAGCTTTCATTTCCTCTGGAGTTTGAGAAAAGGCAGATCCGCAACAGATTAAAATTGCGAATGCAGTGATTAGTGTTTTCATAATGAATTAATTTAAGTGTTTAGAAGTTAAATTTAATTAATTTATAAATGTTATACATCTAAAAGTTAGTATACTAGCAAAATACAAGGCATTTTTTTGACAAATGGTAAGTTACAATGGAATATTTCCGTGTTTGCGATTAGGTCTATTTACTTCTTTATCTTCAAGCATTGAGAATGCCTTCAATAATTTACGTCTTGTTTCTTTTGGCAGAATGACTTCGTCAATGAAACCCCTTTCGGCAGCACTATATGGATTTGCAAACAATTCGGCATATTCAGCTTCCTTTTCTTTCCATTTTGCCACTTTGTCTTCTGCAGCATTGATTTCTTTTTTGAATATGATTTCTGCAGCGCCTTTGGCTCCCATAACTGCAATTTCGGCACTTGGCCAAGCAAAATTCATATCTGCACCAATGTGTTTGGAGTTCATCACATCATAAGCGCCACCATAGGCTTTTCTGGTTATCACTGTAACTCTTGGCACAGTTGCTTCACTGAATGCATATAGCAATTTGGCTCCGTGGACAATGATTCCTCGCCACTCTTGGTCAGTACCTGGCAAAAAACCTGGAACGTCTTCTAAAACAAGCAACGGTATATTAAAGGCGTCACAAAACCTCACAAATCGAGCACCTTTTTTTGAACTGTTGACATCTAGTACACCAGCCAAAAACATAGGTTGATTGGCCACAATACCAATACTTCTTCCTCCAAGACGTGCAAAACCTACGATGATATTCTCTGCATACTCTTTATGGATTTCGTAAAAGCTATCGGTATCTATAATTCCTTTGATAACTTCGTGCATATCATAAGGCTTATTGGCACTGTCTGGAATGATATCCGAAAGTACATCTCTCACTTCATCTTTTAATTCAAAAGGATGATTCCTCGGTTTTTCTTGATTGTTTTGTGGTAGATAACTCAATAAACGTTTTAAATCTTCGAGACACTCGATGTCATTGGCGGAAGTGACGTGTGCCACGCCAGATTTTGTGGCGTGCGTGCTGGCACCTCCCAATTCTTCCGACGTCACGGTTTCATTTGTGACGGTTTTAACAACATTAGGCCCCGTTACAAACATATAACTGGTGTCTTCAACCATTATTGTGAAATCTGTCATAGCAGGTGAATACACCGCGCCACCAGCACAAGGTCCCATAATGGCTGAAATTTGTGGAATGACGCCAGATGCTTGAACGTTTCTGTAAAATATGTCAGCGTAACCACCCAATGAGCGCACACCTTCTTGAATACGTGCTCCTCCTGAATCATTCAAGCCGATAATTGGAGCTCCAACTTTTAAGGCCAAATCCATCACTTTGCATATTTTCTCTGCGTGCGTTTCTGACAAAGACCCACCAAACACGGTAAAATCTTGAGCGAAAACATAAACCAATCGTCCTTCAATCGTTCCATAGCCTGTTACCACGCCATCACCATAGTACTGCTGATCTTCCATTCCGAATTCTTTGGTACGATGTGTTACCAAGGCTCCAATTTCTTCGAACGAACCTTCATCCAGTAAAAAAACGATACGCTCTCTTGCTGTTAATTTTTTGTTTTTATGTTGTTTATTGATTCTTTCAACACCACCACCCAAATATGCTTGGGCCAGTTTTTCGTTGAGGTCTTTTATTTTGGATTCCATATATGTTTAGTTAGGTAATCTTACGATTTTTTGATCTTCGATATATTGCTTCAGAGCAATAAGTGCGGCAATTTTAGCTTCATTGTCTTGATCTGTTTTTAAAGATTCGGGTGAATAGTATTTTTTCACAAAATGCGTATCAAAGTTTCCGGAACGGAATGCATCGTGCTCAAAAACGAATGTTCCAAAAGGCAATGTTGTTTGAATTCCTTCAATTTTATAATTTTCAATTGCTTTCAGCATCAACTCGATGGCTTCTTCACGTGTTTTGCCATAAGTGATCAATTTTGATAGCATCGGGTCATAATATATTGGCACTTCCATACCTTCTTCAAAACCGTTATCCACACGAATATGATCACCTATAGGCAATTGGTAAACGTCTAAAGTACCGACACTCGGCAAGAAATCATTCAACGGATCTTCGGCATACACTCGCAATTCCATTGCGTGACCATTAATCTTTAAATCGTCTTGATCAATCGGAAGTTTTTCTCCTCTTGCTACACGAATTTGAAGTTCCACCAAATCCATTCCAGTAATCATTTCAGTGACTGGATGCTCCACTTGCAAACGTGTGTTCATCTCTAGAAAATAGAAATTGTGTTGGTCATCCAATAAAAATTCGACCGTTCCAGCTCCTAGATAGTCGCAGGATTTTGCCACCTTGATGGCAGCCTCACCCATCTTTGCTCGAAGCTCTGGTGTCAATACACTCGAAGGTGCTTCTTCCACCACTTTTTGATGACGTCGTTGAATGCTGCATTCTCTCTCAAATAAGTGCACCACATTGCCGTGTGAATCTGCCATTACCTGAATTTCGATATGGCGAGGAGAGGTGACATATTTTTCAATGAAAACAGAGCCATCACCGAATGCGGATTTTGCTTCGCTAATGGCACGATTCATTTGAGATTCAAAATCAGATTCCTTTTCAACGATGCGCATTCCTTTTCCACCACCACCAGCAGATGCTTTGATGAGGATTGGGAAGCCAATATCTTGAGCAATTTTTTTTGCTTCCTCTATATCGGTTATGGCTTCATCCGTTCCTGGTACCATCAGAATGTCATAGGCTTTGACTGCTTCTTTGGCTGCCAATTTACTACCCATAATTTTAATGGCTTTTGATTTTGGACCGATGAATGTTATACCATTCTTTTCCGTTAATTCACCAAACTCTGCATTCTCGCTCAAAAAACCATAGCCAGGATGAATGGCATCAACGTTGAGGCGTTTAGCCACTTCGATGATTTTTTCTCCCAGCAAATAAGATTTGTTTGATGGTGCTTCACCTATCAAAACTGCTTCATCAGCCATTTGAACGTGAGGCGACATTCTATCAGCAGTTGAATAGATAGCAACTGTCTTAATACCCATTTTTTTAGCCGTTTTCATTACTCTTACGGCTATTTCACCTCTATTGGCAACTAGTATTTTTCTCATATCATTCAAATTCTACTAACAATTGATTTTTGTCGACGGCATTTCCTTTTTCTACAGAAATACTTTTGATAACACCATCCCTTGGTGATACAATCACATTCTCCATTTTCATTGCTTCCAGTATCAAAAGTGAATCATTTTCTTTCACTTCTTGTCCAATGTTTACCTGAATATCGAGAATCAATCCAGGCATTGGTGCTTTGATATCGTTAACTTTTTTGTTGGCACCTACTTCAAATCCTAACTCTTTTATCAAACTATGTAAACTGTTGTTAATTTGAATGTTGTAAGTGTTATTGTTAACTTTTACTTTATACGCTTTTGAAGCGAAATTGCTCTGAAGTATTTCTGCTTCAAATGACTGATCATTGTGCAGAATGTGAAATTTAGAATCGGAAGTTTTGATAGCATCGAAATCATAAATCTCTTGCTGATTTATTTCAAGTTCTTGGCCATTGTCCATTGTGACGCTGTAAGAACTGTTTAAAGGTTTTGAATTCATTAATCTGAAATTATTATAGTTTGAAAAGTTACAAATTTAGTAACAGGTATTAAAATCTATTTGATTTTAAAAAGTAGGACTGTAACTTGAAATTTTTTGATTTTTGCAGTAATGATATGGTTTTCATAAATATAAGAGCCGTGATGAAAGCATCACCAGCAGCCGTGTGTCTATCCGAAAGGTCAATGCTATAATTTTCTGCAATTTCATCGAGGGAATAAGATTTGTTTTTCGCAATAAAGTTTGACTTAATCCTAGTGTCGGCATATAGATCCATCGTATCGATGACCTTGTTCTTCAGTTTAGGCAATCCCAATCGCATCAATGCCATATTGATCATTTTGATATCGAAAACTGCGTGATGCGCTACAAGAACCGAGTCCTGAATATAATTTAAAAATTGAATGATTGCCTCTTCTTCGGAGACTGTTTTGATCTTTGTGTTATGAATTAAGCCGTGAATTTCAACGGTTTGAGGATTGAAATGTTCTTGTTTGATATACACTTCAAACGCTTCCTTAACAGCAATTTCTTTATCTACAACCGCAACAGCACCAATGCATAACAACCTATCGATACCAAAATCAAAACCAGTGGTTTCAGTATCAAGAATTATAAATCGTGATGACGTAACATTTGTTCCTTTCCGTTTGTCAAAATGATTTTGATAATCGTTCCAATAACTTGGGTAATCTTTCTTTTTTGAACGCCAAATCATTACAGGAAATTATTCAGGTTAAATTTTAACTTGATATAGTCTTGAACTCTTGCAATTGTTTTGAAACAGCGCTTCAGCTTGAGTTTTTCCTCTTTGCTCAATGCTGCAAGTTCTATGAATCGTCCACTATCATTATGAAGCAGACCTTGTTTTGTTCTGAATTTTAAAAGCGCCTTGGTGGTGTAGGAGCAGGACAAGTAAAATTCTTTATCATCTGGGAATAATTCCGCCATTTTCTCAAAGCGCTCCGCAGTATTGTTGATGTTTTTGATTTGATTCCTCAATGCAAGCAATCTTCCGGCATCAACAATTGGCATAAGTGCACGTTTCTTTAGATCGAAAAAATCTTTGTGTTCACCATCCGGCTCCACCAAAAATTGTCTAAAAAAACCAAGAGGTGAAGCGCTTCTTAAGGCACTAGCTCCCAATTTTGCCAAAAACAAGTCATTATCTTTGGTAAGTTTCAACACGTGATCAGCAAGTTCGTTTGTCAACGTTGCATCTCCAAACGAAATGTCAAAATCAAAAAATATTGAGCTCAACAGAATCTCATCATCACCTGTGTTTGTGGTCCAGTTGCTAAATTGCTCCTTCCATTCATCTAATGTTAAGCACCATTTTGGATTTTTTGCCATCATATCTGCAGCGCAAAAATCAAACCCAATAATGTTGAGCCGTTTAGTTACTTTTTTAGCCAATTGCAGAAAATAAAGGCGTGTTTTCTCAAGTTCGTTTGATGGTACGTTCTCAAAAATGATAGCATTATCTTGATCGGTGTGCAATAATTGTTCTTTACGACCTTGACTACCCAGAGACATCCAAGCAAATTTTACTGGTGGTTCTTTACCCATCTTTTCGATGCAACGTTCAATAATTCTCTTGATGCTGGCATCATATAATTCAAAGATGATTTTGCTGGTTTGTGTAAGAGGTATGTTCTGCTGCATCAAACCATCCAGAAGCACCATAATTCTTTTATGAATTCGTTTTAATTCTTTGGTGGAATTAGAACGTTTAATGGCTTTCATCAATACCGAAGGATTGCTGCCTCGCATCATAGTAATATCGTGCTGTGACAGTATTCCAATGATTTTTGAATTGGGTGTACCATCTTCGGTGATGCACAAATGCCCTACATTATGTTTCAGCATCGCTATTTGCGCCTGACTCATCGATACATTGCTAGGGTAGCAAAGAACAGGAGAAGACATAATTTCGCTCGCCTTTTCGTCTATTCCGTGCTCACCTGTGATGACCTTGTTCCTTAAATCTTTGTTGGTTATAATTCCTAATGGAATCATATTACTTTCGATGACTACACAACCAATGTGATGCTTGCGCATCAGCATTGCGATGGCTTTTATTGAAGTTTCAGGAGAAGCTGTCTTTACTTTTTTCGTATAAATTACAGGCTGTAGTTCGTAAAGTTCTTTGTTACCAAAATTTACATCAGATTGAAAAACGTTATTATCAAGCTCTTTTGAAAACGGATTTTCAGTGTTTGAGGCGAAGCTTTCTATAAGAAAACTCACGATCTCCTTATTTTGAGCAATCAATGGCTTAAAGACTGAAAGCGGAATGCCGTACAAGATACTTTCCTCTTCGGTGATGGCACTTGTGTTGTAATTTTCCTTTGCAAATAACGGACGAAGCCCAAAAACATCACCTTCGTCAAAATGGTCGACCGTTTCCGATTTAGACAAAACTTCCTTTTGAAGAATCACTGCGCCTTTGTGAATGATATAAAATTTATCCTGTAATTGATCACCAGCGGCATAAACCGTTTTCCCTTTTTCAAAATAATAAACGCTTACTTCTTTAGAAATGCAAAGGACATCAGCTTTGTCAATTCTGTCGAAAGGAGGGAAGTTCTTTAAAAAATCAGCAATTCGTTCAGCAATGGTGTTTTTCATGCTTACTAAATTAGTCAAAAAGCTCCAAATCTAAATCTGAATATTGTCATCACCAGACTCAACAGGAACATTAAAGTGTGAATCTATTTGGTGACGAATAATGGCCTTTCTTGCCAAAATTATGCCTATAAAAAGAGAAATAAACGCGCCAACCCAAATGCCCGGAATGAAATCAATGAATAAAAAGAAGTCATAAGCACCATGGAAAAATGCTGCCAGAAACAGTCCGCATAGATTTAGGACAAATCTGTTATTTGAAAATTTTGCTTTCCCTACATAATAACCCATTAAAATCGCAAAAGTCGCATGTGCCGGAACTGCAGTAAACGCCCTAACTAAAGCCGTTTCTAGACCGCCTTGGTAGACATACATAATGTTTTCTGTTGCGGCAAACCCCATAGATATCATTACAGCATACACTATACCATCAAAAGGTTCATTGAACTCTTTATGAGGCTGTGCATAGTAACGCAAAACTATATATTTGCTGAATTCTTCTGTTAGGCCTACTACAAAAAAAGCTTTAATGAATTGCTCAAAGATACTCGTGTGATCTCGCAAAGGTAAGGGTATATCAATAATGACATACAATAGGGTAGTAATGATGATACTGACAATGGCACCAAGAAAAAAGTTAGCCAAGAGCAATCTGATTGGTTCCTTCTCATACTTATCCATATAATAGATAAACAAAAAAACGAAGATAACTGGCGCCAATGCTGAAATGAGTAGTGTCATTGTAAAATCAATAAGAGTTGAATATAGTTTCTTTTCTGATTGCCTCTAGCACCTTTTCATAATATACCTTATTACTGGCTACCAAATGATTTGCTTTGCCGATGTGTTTCAAAATATCTTCAAACTCTTCAAAAGTTACAAGTTTCAATGTTTCTACTTCGCCTTCTTGAGGCACCAATTGTTGAATATCAACTTTCAGTTCGACTATAAATGTATGATGAAATTCATTATCAATAATTCCATTGTCATAGTTTTGAAAACATTCAAAAATACCAATCTTTTTTAGGTCATCTTTGGTAATGGTTAACCCGATTTCTTCCCTTATTTCCCTAATAGCACCATCTTCCACAGTTTCACCAGCATCTATATGTCCAGCAACCGAAACATCCCAAAGTAAGGGATGTAGGGTTTTGGTTGCTGCACGTTGTGCCAATAAAATTTGTTGTTTTTTGGTATAAAACCAAATGTGAGCAGTGTTATGATAATACCCTTTCGTGTGGATGTCATGCTTTGAGCAACTATTACCAGTTGGCTCGCCATCTTCCGTTAGGATATCAATCAATTCGTTGTCCATTTAATTGAAATAAGAAAAAGTTTCACCGTCTTTGATATTCAATATGGATTCATAGATCAACCGAATAACGTTTTCAACGTCTTCTTGGTGCACCATTTCTACAGTGGTATGCATATAGCGAAGCGGCAAAGAAATCAGCGCACTCGCCACGCCACCGTTGCTGTAAGCAAAGGCATCTGTGTCAGTTCCCGTAGCTCGCGAACAAGCAGAACGCTGAAAAGGAATTTTCTTCTTTTCCGCTGTGTCTGTAATCAGATCACGAAGTTTTTGCTGCACTGCTGGTGCATAAGCAACTACAGGGCCTTTACCAAGTTCTAGATGACCTTCTTTTTTCTTGTCAATCATTGGTGTTGTGGTGTCGTGTGTTACATCGGTTACGATGGCAACATTAGGCTTGATACGTTGTGTAATCATTTCTGCACCTCTCAAACCTATTTCTTCCTGTACTGAATTGGTCACATAGAGTCCAAAAGGCAATTTTTTCTTGTTCTCGTGAAGCAAACGCGCCACTTCAGCAATCATAAATCCACCCATTCTATTATCTAATGCGCGACATACAAACTTATCACCATTTAAAATATGGAATTCATCAGGATAAGTGATGACACAACCTACGTGCACACCCATTTTCTCAACTTCTTCTTTATCTTTTGCGCCCACATCAATTGTGATGTTTTCAATTTTCGGTGATTCTTCTTTCTCTTTACTGCGCGTATGTATGGCTGGCCAACCAAAGACACCTTTAACAATGCCATTTTTTGTATGAATATTGACAACTTTACTAGGTGCAATCATATGGTCGCTTCCACCGTTTCTGATAACATGAATGAGTCCATTATCAGTGATATAGTTAACATACCACGAAATTTCATCAGCATGGCCTTCTATGACCACTTTGTACTTTGCCTTCGGATTGATGACACCTACAGCAGTGCCATAAGTATCGGTTATAAATTCATCAACATAAGGTTTTAAATAGTCCATCCAGATTTTTTGGCCTGTCCACTCATAGCCTGTAGGTGATGCGTTATTTAAATAGGATTCTAAAAATTGAAGTGATTTTTTGTTTAAAATGCTCTTTTGTGCCATCTATAAATATTTTCCGCCTAAATTAATAATATTAATAGTATTTTAAGGTTAATGACTATGTAAATTCTTAATTTTACAAAACGTTTTTGGAACGATTTTAGCTGATTTATAGGCATGCAAAAGATTATCTACATACTTTTTATTTTTCCTGTATTGGTGTTTGGACAGATCGAGCCAGTGGTTCAAGATTCAACTGCGGTGGAGTATTACATCATTGATGGCGATTCTGTGGCGGTGGATGTCATTCAGTTGAGAGAGGTTTATCTGATGGGTAAACAACGTTTTGCAACGAAGGAAGAACGTATACGCTATTTGATTTTGAAACGAAAAACATTAAAGGTGTATCCTTATGCAAAATTGGCCGCGGATCGATTAGTAGAGTTGAATAGACGTTTGGAAACACTTGAAAAGAAAAGTGAAAAACGTCAATACACACGTATCATTCAGCGTTATATCGAAGAAGAATTTACTGATGAATTGAAGAAATTGACACGTACAGAAGGTCAAATATTGGTTAAATTGATGCATCGACAAACAGGTGAAACCACTTTTGAACTTATCAAAGATTTGAAAAGTGGATGGAAGGCATTCTGGATGAATAGCACGGCTAAACTCTTTGATATATCACTCAAAAAGGAGTTTGATCCTGAAAATGTCGCTGAAGATTTTATGATTGAAGATATCTTGTTGCGCGCCTTTCAAGAAGGACGTTTAGAACGTCAAAATCCGGCTTTTCCGATTGATTACTACGCTATTAAAGATAAATGGGCAGCAAAAGTAGATAAGAATTAGATGAAAAGACAACAATCCGTTTTAGAGGAACAGTTAAACGCTTGGACACACGGTTTTGGCGCGTTAATGGGAATCGTAGGATTGATACTGCTGATCCTCTATACAAATCATAGCCAGTGGAATTTATTCAGCGTTGTACTTTATGGCTTCTCAATCATTCTTTTGTTTTCTGCGTCTACATTATATCACTCTGTAAAAGGGGAGAAGAGGAAGCATTATTTCCGTATCATAGATCATATCAGTATCTATGTTCTAATTGCTGGTACTTATTCGCCTGTTACATTAATAACCTTAAATGAAAGTTTGGGATGGCAATTATTCTGGATTGTTTGGGCAATAGCAGGTTTTGGATTGATTTTAAAGTTATTCTTTACAGGTAAGTTTGAAATATTCTCCACACTTCTATATCTCGTGATGGGATGGTTAATCGTATTTGATTTCTCGAGTTTATCAAGCATCATTGGTCCTAATGGCGTGGCATTGCTCTTTGCAGGCGGTGCTTTCTACACTATTGGCATCCTTTTTTATGCCATAGAACGCATACCCTATAACCATGTCATATGGCACTTATTTGTGTTGGCAGGAGCGATTTCCCACTACTTGATGATTTTTATGTATGTAGTTTAAAGAGGATTAAGAGTTCTTGTGAACCACTTCTTCGGCTTCATAGCCAAACAGGCTTTTTTCCTTGATAATTTTTGCAACACCTTCAGGAAGCATACTTTCCCAACCAGGTTTTCCTTCTGAAATAGCTTTCAATACAATTCTTGAGAATATCGAAAGAATCGATTTATCATACTCCGTTATATCAACCACCTTACCATTATATTTAAAGAATTTATACAATTCTTTCATACGTGGATGTACCTTAAGGTTTTCACTATTGATGATGGTGCCGTCTTCATCTTCCATAGGATAAAGGTACACTCGCAAGTCCTTAAAGAACAATTTACCGAAGGCTTCCAAGATACCTCCACTTAAATGACGATAGTATTTCTCATCAAATATATCTACCAAGTTATTGACACCCATGGCCAAGCCCATTCTGTTTTTAGAATATTGAGAGAAGTATTCAACCAGTTTATAATATTCTTGGAAGTTGGAGATTAAAACCGTGTGTCCTAAAGAACATAACAGTTTTGCTCTATCCATAAAGTCTTGCTCATCAATTTCACCTTCAGCTCTCAAGTTTGACAATGTTATCTCAAAAACCACTTGTGTATTATCGGCATCTACCTTATTCTCCTTGATAAACATATCATAGGATTTTTGAAACATATCAATATTTACCTTGGTAACAGGTCTAAAACTTCCACGCAACGCCAAAATGTTCTTTTTGTATAAGACACGTGCAGGTAATACGTTATTACCATCTGGCGCAAACATGACAGCGTCGGTCATTGAGTTTTTAACCAATTGCAAACTCATCAATCGGTTATCAACATTTTTAAAAGCCGGACCAGAAAAGTTGATGGTGTCTATCTCGAGCTGATCTTTGTCTAAATGGTCATAGAGGTAGCGCAATAGTTTTTTGGGCTCATGATGCTTATAATAAGCACCATAAATCAAATTAGTACCAAGAATACCCAGCGTTTCCTGTTGCAAGCGTGCATCATTCTCTTTGAAACGCAAGTGCAAAACAATATCGTTGTAAGGTTGGTCAGGCTCTATTTGAAATTTAATTCCAACCCATCCATGTCCTTTGTATTGCTTCGCAAAATCGATGGTAGTTACGGTATTGGCAAAGGCAAAAAACATCTTGTTAGGATGCTTATCTCTAGTAATTCGCTCTTCAATCAGGTTGATTTCGTGAGCTAACATTTTTCTCAAACGTGCTTCAGTCACATATCTGCCGTCATCTTCCATACCGTATATGGCATCACTAAAGTCTTTATCATAGGCAGACATCGCCTTCGCTATGGTACCAGAACCGCCACCAGCTCTAAAGAATTGACGTACGGTTTCTTGTCCAGCTCCAATTTCAGCAAAAGTTCCGTAAATATTCTCATTAAGGTTGATGCGAAGTGCTTTGTTCTTTAACGACGGAATTTCTTCAAATTCTCTATCTCCTTTAAGGGTAATTTCCATAGCGTAGCTTGAGTATAATGCATTACAAAGGTATTAATTTGCCTAGTGATACAAAAAAATAAACCTATTTTTGTTACAAACTTAACAGACTTGAAGATTACATTTTTAGGAACAGGCACATCGCAGGGAATTCCAGTTATTGGAAGTGATCATCCTGTTTGCTTGAGCAGCAATCCAAAAGACAAAAGATTGCGCGTTTCCGTACTGATTGAATGGAGCAATTATGCATATGTCATCGACTGCGGTCCTGACTTTAGACAGCAAATGCTTCGTACGCAAATCGATAGATTGGACGGTATAGTCTTCACGCATGAACATGCCGATCATACAGCAGGTTTGGATGATATCAGACCCTTTTATTTCAAGCAAGGTGACATTCCTATATATGCACACAAACGAGTGATCACTGCATTGCATAAACGTTTTGATTATGTGTTTGAAACTCAAAACAAGTATGCTGGCGCACCCGGTGTGCAGTGTTTTGAAATTGAAAACAAGCCATTTACTTTGGGCAACCTAGAGGTCATCCCTATCAATGGTTTTCATTACCAACTGCAAGTATTTGGCTTTAGATTTGGAGATTTTGCATATCTCACAGATTTTAAAACCATTGAACCCAATGAAGTTGAGAAGTTAAAAGGGGTGAAGGTACTCGTTGTAAATGCCTTAAGAGAGAAAGAACATATATCGCATTTCACACTTTCTGAAGCCTTGGATTTGATAGATGAAGTAAAACCAGAGCGTGCCTATTTAACGCACATCAGCCATTGGTTGGGGTTTCATGACGAAGTAGAACAACAATTGCCCAAAAATGTGTTTTTGGCTTATGATAATTTAGAAATTAATATTTAGACTATGAAGAGTAGAATTTTTATGTATCTGTTTATTTTTTCGGTGTTGCTGATTATTTTTCAGTTTGTCAATTCAAAGCACATTTTGGAGAGCTATGAAACCGATATCAAAAAAGAAAAGGCACGCGTAGCCAATTATAAAGACTCCATTGCGGCGATGATAGATGAAAATTCCGAGTTAAAGTTGTTCAATTTAGATTATGATGACGATGCGCTAGACTACTTTATTGATAAGGGATATGATGTTTCACAGCTTATTCCTTTCATTAAAGATGAATTGTATAAACTCAATGAATACGAAGGTGACGATCATCCCATTGTACCATATGCGTCTATGACCAACAACAAAATTCTCATCAATAATGTGAGACTATTAAATCATAAATGGTTGATTGCCAATTTTACTGATGGAAAGCATTGGGGACAGATCTTTTTAACGTATGCCTTTGAAGGTGAACAATTAAAATTCAAACTTGTTGAATTTTTTATGTATCCATTGAATTAATAGGCGCTTTTAAAAAGTTCAATGGTATAATCCAATAATTCTGTAGTTCCCGTTTCGCCATGTCCAGGAATGACAATTTTCAATTGACTGTATTTTGCTTTCAGTCTACCTACCGTTGAAGACCATTCAGCAGTATTGGCATCGCCCAAATGGCCTTTGCTGGCATTCATTGATTTAATCAAACAGCCACCAAACAATACCTGTTCATCAGGAACATAGCATACGATGTTATCTTTGGTATGACCTTCACCTATATAGTCATTGATAACTTCTTTGGAGCCAACAGTCAATTTAACTTGGTCATTGAAACCTGTCAAAGGCACTTCAAAATTATTAGCCTTTGCCAATTCTATCGTTTTAAATGAGGCATATGAAGGGATGTTTTTGCTGTGAAAAGCTTTAAGTCCACCCAAGCAATCATTATGAAAGTGGGTTACTACCACGCCCACAATTTTAGCTTTGCGGTTATTTTCAATCCAATCGATCAATTCCTCGGAACTCGTGTCATCAGTGGGTGTATCGCAAACCAAGGCCTCGCCATCATCTATAACAATCATACCGTTGCAACTTACCTTACCAAAATCTTCTGTTTTAAGATAGGTGATATGCCTGTAGGTTTGATTGGTCAGTTGTTCAATCTTTAAATTTTCAGACTGATAGATGATGCTTTTTTGGAGGGTTTTGCAGTTAAAAAGTAATAACAAACATAAGATGTATAAAGACAGTTTAGTTTTCATATTAACTCATAAAGATTGAAAAAATTGATCATAGCCTACACCTCATCCGTAAAATGTTTCCGTTCTTTTGGCTTGTTGAATTTATCCTGATTGTAACTTTTAGAAGCACCCTTTGGAATGGATAAAGACTGCCACGCATCACCTTTAAGTAATTTTCCTATGTAAGTGATTTGACCTACGTGGTAAGGATAATGTCCAAGTTGCCTAAAAATAGCTTCTGCAACGGTATGGCCTTCATTTCTTATGTAAACAATGGTATTCAAATCGTCATCAGAAAGAGGTGCAATGGCATCAAAGAGACATTTCCATCCTTTTTCCCACTCTTGCAACAATTCTTCTTTGGTGGTATAGGTGGATTCAAATTCTTCATCGCGGTTGCGCCACGGCTTTTCGCCATCTTCTGTCAGGAAATTGGTCCAGCGACTTAACATATTCCCGACCATATGTTTTACAATGATTGAAATACTGTTGGAATCGTGATTGGGTTGGTAATTCATATCCTCAAAACTCAATTGCTCAAAAGTTTTGTCACCCAGAGACTTATAATAGTTGAATTGCTTAAGAACACCTGAAATATATGCGTTTTCCATAATCTAAAAATGTGAAATAAAGACGTATAAAAATAGTGATACAAAATCAAATTTGCTATGGATATCCATAGAATGAAATTATATCACTATTCTGAATATTATGTAAAAACTATTAACCTTTTTCAGGAATAAATTCCAAAGCATCACCATTGATGCAATGACGTAAGCCTGTAGTTTCTTTTGGACCATCGTTAAAGACATGACCTAAATGACCGCCACACGTTGCACAATGTTCTTCATCTCTAGGATAACCAATTTTATTGTCTTTTCCATAGGCGACGTTGCCTTTGATTTCTCTATCAAAACTTGGCCAGCCAGTTCCCGAATCAAATTTATGTTCACTTTTGAATAAAGGTGTTTTACATGCAGCACATACATAAACGCCTGGTTCATAGTTTTTGTTCAACGGACTTGAAAATGGGGGTTCTGTCCCTTCCTTGCGCAATACATAATATTGATCAGGTGTTAATTGTTCTTTCCATTCAGCATCGGTTTTAGTGACTTTGAACTTTGACTTTTCAGAGGTTTTTGTTTCTTTCTTTTGTGCTGAAGAATTACAGCTAAATAAAAGACTGACAATTAAGAGAAGTGCTATGTTTTTCATATTTGTTATTTCGGTTATGTACTTTTTGTCGTGACAATTTAAATCATCTTACTAAAATTACTTATTTCTTTAAAAATGTTTACGAGCAATTATTATTTCTGGTTTTTAGTTCAAATCATTCAAAAAATGGTAAATTGGTAACATAAACTAAACACACTCGCACGTCTCACATGGCAGAAGTTATTACCCACAGTCTCTTTACCGATTTCGATATCAATCTTTTCTTTGCAGGAAAGCATTTTAGACTTTATGAAAAATTTGGTTCCCATATCACAACGGTTGATGGTGTGGAAGGCACCTATTTTGCAGTTTGGGCGCCAAGTGCCAATAAAGTTTCGGTAATTGGTGATTTCAATTTTTGGAGTGATGGTGCTCATCAGCTTCAAGTACGCTGGGACAAAAGTGGCATTTGGGAAGGATTTATCCCGAATGTAGACAAAGGTTCCGTTTATAAATATAAAATTCATAGTTCTATCAAAGGTGTGGTGACTGAAAAAGCAGATCCTTATGCTAGGAGAAATGAACATCCGCCACAAACGGCATCCATTGTTTGGGAGGATGATTATAAATGGAAAGACAAGGAATGGATGAAAACGCGCAAGGCTAATAATGCCTTGGACGCACCCATTTCTGTCTATGAAGTGCATTTGGGCTCTTGGAAGCGCCACGCTACCGAAGATAGATATTTGTCTTACGTGGAAATGGCTGATGAATTGGTGGCTTACGTCAAGGATATGAAGTTCACGCATGTCGAATTGATGCCCGTAATGGAATATCCTTATGACCCTAGTTGGGGTTATCAAATTACAGGTTATTTTGCGCCTACATCTCGCTTTGGTTATCCAGAGGAATTTAAATATTTGGTCGATGCATTCCACAAAAATGATATTGGTGTAATACTTGACTGGGTGCCGTCTCATTTTCCTGAAGATGCACATGGACTTGGCTATTTTGATGGTTCCTGTTTATATGAACATCCCGATAGAAGAAAGGGCTATCATAACGATTGGAAAAGTTTGATTTTCAACTACGGAAGAAATGAAGTCAAATCCTTCTTGATTAGCAATGCCTTATTTTGGCTCGACCAATATCACGCAGACGGACTACGCGTAGATGCGGTGGCATCGATGTTATTTTTGGATTATTCCAGAAATGATGGCGAATGGGAACCTAATATTTTTGGTGGTAGAGAAAATTTGGAGGCTATTTCCTTTATGCGTGATTTGAACGAAGCGGTGTATGGTAATTTCCCAGATGTGCAGACCATTGCGGAAGAATCTACTGCTTTTCCAATGGTCTCGAAACCTACCTTTATAGGTGGTTTAGGTTTTGGAATGAAATGGATGATGGGTTGGATGCACGATACCTTGAAATACTTTTCGAAAGAACCTATCTACAGAAGATTTCATCAAAACGACCTAACCTTTGCAATGACTTATGCCTTTACGGAAAATTTCGTACTTCCGTTTTCGCATGATGAAGTTGTTCATGGTAAAGCATCCATGATACACAAAATGCCTGGAGATGAATGGCAGCGTTTTGCCAACTTAAGGGTGCTGTACAGTTATATGTTTACGCATCCTGGTACGAAGTTATTGTTTCAAGGCGGTGAATTTGCTCAAACAAGTGAATGGAATTTCACCAAAGGTCTGGATTGGGATTTACTGCAATACAATTTTCACAAGGGCATCCAGTCTTTAGTGAGGGATTTGAATGAGCTTTACAGAAATGAACCTGCCTTGCATCTAAAACAATTTGACTGGACAGGTTTCGAATGGATAGATCATAGCGACAACAAAAACTCGGTGTACGTGTACATAAGGCATGCTGATAATGCTATTGACGATGTGATTGTGGTTTGTAATATGACCCCGATTCCTCATAAAAACTATCGTATAGGTTTGCCCGAAAAAGGAGAACTGAAAGAGATTTTCAACAGCGATTCAGTAAAATATAATGGCACTGGTGATTTCAGCAATAAACCTTTTTCAACAGAAACAGAACCGCAGCATTTTCGTGATTTTTCAGCTGAAATTGTCATTCCTCCATTAGGAATGGTAGCTTTTAAGTACACCAAAATTTCTAAAAGACCTGCTCCAAAAAAGAAGGCCAGTACTTCAACCAAAGGCAAAAAGACATCTGCAAAAAAAACTTCTAAAAAGTAATTCCTTCAGAGATTAATGTTTCCTCGAAATCGTTATAGTTAACAAGTCATTAAAACTTATGTTTTAAATATGAAAACTAATGTGTTTTTTTGTGTGATACCAATAGACTAACTATGATTGTCAATACCGAATTAGAACAAAAAGGGAATCAGTTTCCTTCCAAAATAAAAGCATACAAAAAAGACGTCGACACACTTTACTTTTCTACTGAAAACAATGTAGTTCTAGAAATGACCATTGTTCGGGATAGTGTATTGCGTTTTAGATATACCACAACAGGAACCTTCGATAAGGATTTCTCCTATGCTATCACCAAATATGCAAGTACAGGCTACAATCACCTGCAAATAGATGAAGATAACAAATCGTATAAGGTCATTACTTCAAAACTCATTTGCATCATCCAAAAATCTGACTTGAAAATTTCACTTTTTGATGCTATTGATGGAAAACTGATCAATCAAGATGAATTAGGTTTTCACTGGGAAGAAAGCTATGAGTATGGTGGGAACATCGTAAAGATGAGTAAACAATCACATGATGGCGAATGTTATTTTGGTTTAGGTGATAAGCCTGTGGAACTCAACCTTAAAGGCAAACGTTTTGAAAACTGGGTCACAGACTCCTATGCGTATGGTAGAGGAACAGATCCAATTTATAAGGCAATTCCATTCTACACAGGGCTTTACCAAGGCAAGGCTTATGGTGTATTCTTTGACAATACCTTCCGTTCGTATTTTGATTTCTCGCATGAACGTCGTAACGTTACAAGTTTTTGGGCTCAAGGTGGTGAGATGAATTATTACTTTATCTACGGTCCAAAGATGGAAGATGTCGTAGCAAACTATACGGATTTGACTGGTAAACCTCATCAATTGCCACCGTTGTGGGCATTAGGATTCCATCAATGTAAATGGAGCTACTATCCAGAAAGCAACGTGAAGGAAATCACTAAAAAATTCCGCGACTTAAAAATTCCTTGCGATGCCATTTATTTGGATATCGATTATATGGAAGGTTTTCGATGCTTCACTTGGAGTAAGGAGCATTTTCCTGACCCTAAACGAATGGTCAAAGAATTGGCTGATGATGGTTTTAAAACAGTCGTTATCATCGATCCGGGGATCAAAATAGACATGGACTATTCGGTTTTTAAGGAGGCGTTGGAGAACGATTATTTCTGCAAGCGTGCTGATGGTCCTTATATGAAAGGTAAAGTATGGCCTGGCGAATGTTATTTCCCAGATTTTACAAATAAAAAAGTTCGTGATTGGTGGTCAGATTTGTTCCGCGAATTGGTCGAAGACATAGGTGTGAAAGGTGTTTGGAATGATATGAACGAGCCTGCCGTTATGGAGGTTCCAAATAAAACCTTCCCAGACGATGTACGCCACGAATACGAAGGCAATCGCTGTAGTCACCGTAAAGCACATAACGTCTATGGTATGCAAATGGCAAGAGCTACCTATCAAGGTGTCAAAAAGTTTGCGTATCCTAAAAGACCTTTCGTCATTACAAGGGCAGCATATTCTGGTACGCAACGTTATTGTTCAACTTGGACAGGCGATAACGTTGCCACATGGGAACATCTTTGGATTGCGAATGTTCAGGCGCAACGTATGGCGATGTCTGGCTTCTCTTTCGCCGGTAGCGACATTGGTGGATTTGCAGAGCAACCGCATGGTGAGTTGTTTACACGTTGGATTCAGTTGGGGGTATTCCATCCATTCTGTCGCGTGCATTCGTCTGGTGATCATGGCAATCAAGAACCATGGGCGTTTGATGAAGATGTCACAAACATCGTGCGTAAGTTCATAGAGCTTCGCTATCAATTGCTTCCTTATTTATATACATCATTCTGGAAATATGTAGATGAAGGCATACCGATGCTCAAATCTTTGGTGCTTTATGACCAAGAAGACGTTCATACACATTACCGTTCTGATGAATTCATCTTCGGAGACCAAATATTGGTTTGCCCTGTTTTAGAACCTAATGCTCGTGGCAGACGTATGTTCTTCCCAAGAGGAAAATGGGTAAATTATTGGACAGATCAAGTTGTCAACGGTGGAAGGGAAGCGTGGGTAGATGCGGATATTGATAGCATGCCTATCTTCGTTAAGGAAGGTGCCATCATCCCAAAATATCCAGTGCAGCAATTTGTTGGTGAAAAAGAAATCGATGAGATTACGCTTGAAGTTTACTATAAAGAAGGGAAAGAAGACTCCATATTGTTCGATGATGCGCATGATGGTTATGATTATACCAAAGGTCGCTACAGCCTGCGTACATTCAAATTGACAGGTAAGCCTAACGAATTGATCATTCAGCAGCATAAAGAAGGAAAGTATGTGGCAAACTTTGAAACCTTTAAATTAAGATTCCACAATGTGCCATTTAAAGTGGCTAAAGTTCAACTCGATAATGTTGAGGTGCCTTTGAGCGACATCAAATTGAATGGCGACAATACCATGATCATCGATAAAAACTTCTCTGAAATTCATTTGATAGGTAAATAATTTGCATATGTGACATCTAAAATTGCAAATGGGTCCAATAATAACGGAACAGTTTTTGTAATTTTATATGTCTAACAATTTAAACAACAAGCAATGAAGCTCAAAAATAAAATAGTTGCATTCGGAGCTACAATCCTATTTTTATCCTGTGCAACAAATCCGTTTACCGGAAAGAAAACTTTGGCATTAGTACCAAATTCACAGATTTTCCCTACTGCATTTGCGCAGTATGATCAATTCTTATCTGAAAATAAAGTGATAACCGGCACTAAAGATGCCAACATGGTTAGAACCGTAGGTCAAAAAATAGCCGTAGCTGCGGAGCGTTGGCTAGATGCGAATGGCTATCAAGGCTATCTTAAAGATTTTAGATGGGAATATAATCTTGTACAGGACAATACTGTAAACGCATGGTGTATGCCGGGTGGAAAAATCGTAGTTTACACAGGGATCTTGCCTATTGCTGATGGTGAAGCTGGTTTGGCCGCCATAATGGGCCACGAAATTTCTCATGCACTTGTCAATCATGGTCAGCAACGTATGAGTGCTGCTATGCTACAACAAGGTGGAGCTTTGGCAGGTAATATACTTATTGAAGATCAAAAAACACTTAACATCTTCAATCAATCGTATGGTGTTGGTAGTAATGTTTTGGGTATTCTTCCATTTAGCCGAAGCCACGAAACTGAAGCAGACGAAATCGGATTGTATTTAATGGCTATCGCTGGGTACGAACCTATGGAGGCAGCAAATCTTTGGCGTCGTATGAGTGCTCAAAGTGGAGGAGGAGCGCCACCTGAATTCTTAAGTACGCACCCTAGCAACGAATCACGTATTAGAAATATTGAGGCAAATGCTGCAAGAGCTAAAGCCGAAGCCAAAAAATTTGGCGTCACATCATTTAAAGGTTAAATAACTCATAGTTTAAAATATTTAGTTACTTTAGAACCGCACTTTATTCAAGGTGCGGTTTTTTTATTTAATAGATGGCGCCTTGGCGTCTTTGCGAGCTAATCAACTACTATGCAACAACTTGAAAAAGGAAGTAAAAAACTGCTCAACGCTTGGGCATTTTACGATTGGGCAAACTCCGTTTACACCCTTACCATTGCATCTTCTATTTTTCCGATATTTTATTCGGCTTTGTTTGCTGATAAAGTAGAAAAGATTGTTCCCGCATTCGGTTTTGAGTTCAAAAGTACTGCACTCATCACCTTTGTCACAGCGTTTACATTTTTGGTGGTGTCGTTCACATCACCTATTCTTTCGGGTATTGCAGATTATGTGGGTAACAAGAAGAATTTTATGAAATTCTTCTGCTATACAGGCGGTTTGGGTTGCATCGGACTTTATTTTTTCAGTTTGGATAGCATTTATTTGAGCTTACTATTCTATTTTATGGGATTGATTGGCTATTGGGGCAGCTTGGTGTTTTACAATTCGTATTTGCCTGATATTGCATTTGAAGAACAACAGGATAAAATAAGTGCAAAGGGTTTTTCAATGGGCTACATAGGTAGTGTTATTCTATTGATTGTTAATCTTGGGATGGTTATGAGTCAAGATGATGGTGCAGCAAAAATGGAAATGATGCGCTACTCATTCATCACAGTAGGTCTCTGGTGGATTCTCTTCAGCCAATACACATTTTATTGGTTACCAAAAGGGACTTCAAAAGGTCACAAAGTCACAAAAGATGTCATTTTTAATGGTTTTAAAGAATTAAAATCAGTTTGGAAACAGCTCAAACAGAATTTAAGATTGAAACGCTATCTAGCAGCGTTCTTCGTCTTCAGTATGGCTGTACAGACCATTATGCTCGTCGCAGTATATTTTGGTGAAGAAGAAATTGCTTGGGCAGACAGCGATGAAAAAACGATGGGTCTCATAATCAGTATTCTCATCATCCAGATAGTTGCTGTCGTCGGAGCAGTGCTCACATCGCGAGCGTCGGCAAAATTTGGCAACATCAAAACACTCATTTTCGTCAATTTCGTCTGGATGAGTCTTTGCATCTATGCCTACTTTATGATTACGCCTACAGATTTTTATATTGCAGCAGCTTGCGTTGGGTTTGTAATGGGTGGTATACAATCACTCGCACGTTCCACCTACTCAAAATTTCTTCCAGAAACTAAAGACACCACGTCTTATTTCAGTTTCTTTGATGTCGCCGAAAAGATAGGTATCGTCATTGGTATGGTCATTTTCGCTACCATAGACCAAGTTACAGGCAGTATGCGAAATGCTATTTTGTTTCTCTTTATCTTCTTTTTGGTAGGAATTGTATTGCTCTTCAGAGTCCCAAAAGACAACCGAATTGTATAAAGAGAATTTCGTATCTTTAGAAAAAGATGCGAAGTGAAAAAGATAGTCCTCTTATTTTTTCTTCTGACTAGTGCTGTATGGTTTTCTTGCGAAAATGAACCTTATGAAGGACCTTTTCCATCCGCAGAAGTATTGCCAGATGACGGTGGTTCAAACCCTTCAGATGATGATCCTGTAAACCCTGTGGAATTTGAAAACCAGTTATACGCCTTACTCGATGGTACAGAGTTGCTGTTTGATGCAATTTTAGTAGAGGTATCAAATACGGCTTCATCCTATGAGGTAATTAAAGTTGAAAGCACATTCAATAACCACAATCTTCTTATTTCCATTCCTTCAAACTTATCTTCTGGGGCATATCATTATAGCGAAAACACATTGCAGACAGCTCCACATTTATACTTGAGATATAACGATAATACAGAGCCAAATGTATTTTATATAGGTAACGGAAGTTTGACCGTTCTACAGCACGATGTAGATGATCGTCACATCAAAGCTATTTTTGAAAGTGCAATCCACACCGAAAATGACGGTGTTTTAAATTTGACTCAAGGAAGCCTCGAAATTGTATATTAAAGTTTAAAGTGCATTCTAGATGTGTCTATTATGACCTTTGTCATTTGTAAAATAATGTAACAAAAGCACTTCTTGCTTCTTAAATTTTAAAGATTACTTAAAAACGTTCAAAATCTTTCACCTCACTTTCACATTCTTTAATCCGAATTCCACATTTTTTAATCTGATTTTCACAATCTTTAGACTCATTTTCACATTATTTGACTTCTATAATGAAATCTTAAATAATAATTTCACAGTATTGAATAGAATTTTCACAATCTTGAATCGCACTTTCACAATCTTAAATAGAATTTTCACATTCTTTAATCGCAATTCCACATTTTTTAATAAACAAGTAGCGTTTTTTCATCTACAGTATTGCTTTTTTCGCACCACTATCATACTTTAGATACTTTATAATCAATACTTAAACCTATCGTATGCTATCTCTCAATCTTCGTCCCATTTTTAAGATGCGCGGCATCAGTGAGCCGTTCTCGTACCTCACAAAAGCTGGTTTTACAAACCATACAGCGCATCGTCTGTTAAACAGCCACAACCGCAACTTCAGTTTAGATGCCATTGAAAAGCTGTGCGAACTCCTCATTTGCGAACCGAATGATCTCTTGGCGTGGACGCCCAATAAAAACACCACCGTACGCAACGACCATCCGCTTTACCTGTTAAAACCTATGGCAGATGAAGATAATGGCCTCGGTTACGCCAGAGATAATTTATCTTATAAAGAATTAAAATTGATTTCAAAGAAGGTCAAGAGTGATTATATTGATAACCAAAAACCAAAAACAGAGAATGATTTAAATTCAAAAGAATAGATTTCTTTAAATTGAATATTGAAAGCATAAAAAAGCCATCCTTTTTGGATGGCTTTATTTTGATATCTATGATTCAAATTATCTACTCTCAATACTCCCAGAACCAGCCACTTTTGTGTCCTCCGTTTTAGGGTTTCCTTTATATTCAATCCCGCCAGAACCAGCTACACGAGCTTTCAAATTCTCACGGCACACCACTTTAGCATCTCCAGATCCCGAAACGGAAACATCAGTATTGTTTGCCTGCAAATCAAATCCGTGAAAATCTCCAGAACCAGCCACATTGGCGTCAAGGCTGTTGGTGCTACCTTTCAAAGTCAAATCTCCCGAACCTGCAATGCTCGCTTTGGTATGAGAAGCTTCAATCTTCAAAGTCAAATCTCCCGAGCCTGCCAAAGCCACCTTCATATCATTGGTAGTGATAATATCTTCATTCCACAAATCTCCAGAACCAGCCAATGAGACATTGCTAATATCCTTAAAAGGAATCGTAACCTTGATGGTGTTGTTTCTGCTTGATTGTAAATTCATATGGTTTTCAACTTTGACGATAAGGCTACCATCTTTCACTTCAGTAACGATGTATTCCAAGAGGTTTTCCTCGCCTTCAATTTTGATGTTGCCTTCTTCACCAGCCACCAAGACATAATCGAAAGACCCTGCACACTTCACACCATCATAGTCGGATGTACTTCTTGTGATTGTGGTAACATTGCCATTCCCTTTCACTTTTTTCTGTCCAAAAGATAAACTTGTGACCAATAAAACTGCGATAATTAAGATTGATTTTTTCATAATGATTAATTTAAGATTGATTGATGATTATTGTTTTTTGAATGAAACGCTACCGTAGTCAGAGTCAATTTTGATGTAGTTTGAAGTTGAAGAACTACCATAATGCCCTTGATAATATTTACTCGTAGATTCAACTTTCTTCTTACTGAATTGAAACCCATCTGACTCTCTCAAAGACGCATAGTCCAGGCTTAAATCAAAATTGAAGCTATAGGAAGTGTCGTGGCCTATCGTAATCCCTGTATAGTCAGATTGTATGTATATATTTCCAGCATTGGCAGTCATTTTACCTATCTTAATGGAGCCATAATCTGCTCTTATCTCCACATTTTTATACACATCTCCTAACACTAACGTTAAATAGTCGCCATTTCCTTTGAGATTATTTACGTTTTCAACTGTGAAAGAGCCATAATCACAAGTATAGTCAACATCTTCAGCAATTTTTATCACAGATTTAGTATAATCTGCATTGATGCTCAATTGCTTTGTTTTATTAACGACGTAATCGCTATAATCAGCACTGATTTTTCCACTTTTGATGTATTCAAAGTAACTGTTATTGGTGTAATCAAAAGCGATGGTGTTATTGTCTGCCATTAACTCTTTGGTAGTGATCTTTCCATAGTCGCAGTTGATGTTTGCGCGACCTTCCAGCTTATCAAGATTGATACTTCCATAGTCATTGTTCAAATCGACGTTATTGGTGATGGGCAATTTAATCACATAGTTCACCTCCATATTCACGTTGTTCTTGTTGCCCCAATTGTTCCACCAAGATTTCGAATTATTCTTATTGAAAATAGTTTTAGCAGAAACATAATCTGAAGAAGCATTGAATTCAACCGTAATTTCATCAAGTTTTTCTTTAGCTTTCTCTTCATTGTTACTGTTGGTTTTAATGGTCACTTCAATAATAGTTTTATTTCCATTATAAGTCACCACGTTGACATTGCCGTAGCTGTTGTCAACCTTCAAGGTGGCATTACTGTTTACGGTGAACTCTTTTTTGATGGTCTTTTCTTTGGTATGTGCTCCATTCAGTTCAGAGTTATTGGTTGCTAAAGCCAGGCTTGGCATCGCAAGGAAGGCAACAATTGCTATATAAAGTATTTTTGATTTCATAATTGTTATTTTTTAGTTCTGATAATCTTCAGAAGGTTGTTTTTTGATTGATTTAAAGTGTCATTTGTTTGAGTTGTTTCACTTCATCAATGCGTTCCATAACATTCTGCAACACATCAATTCTGTTTTGAAAATTACTGATCATAGCATAGATAACACGTTTATCGTCGCCACTTTCGGTAAGGTCTTTTTTGAGGGATTCATAATCGTTCTCAAGTATTTTAAGCTGTTTTAAAGCATCTTCAATAAGAACTTTTGTCTCCGGAGTTCGTTCTTTGTTGAGTTTTGTAAGTTCATTTTCAATGGTTGATGTAAAAAAGTCCTGCGTCTTCGACATTTCTGGCGATACACTTGCCAAATCTTTGGTTTCAGGTTGTTGTTCATCAAACACAAAAGTGATCAAACTAAAACATATAACAAACGATGCAGCAACCGCCAACAATGGTTTCCAGTATTTGAATGATTTTGAGGTCGATTCAACCACTTTTTCAGAGTCTTTCGCATTCAGTTTTGATAAAAATCGTTCCTGATGTCCCATATTTGGAACTTCTACATCAAATTCATCTTTCAAATTCTCAAAAAGCTGATTTAAATTGTCATTCTTCATAGTCATTTATGTTAAGCTAACGAGAGCAGTTTCTGTCTCAAACTATCTTTTGCTCTCGATATCATTGTTCTACAATTCGCGTGGCTGATATCCATTATCTCACTTATTTCATCATAATCATAACCTTCAATCAAATGAAGCGTCAAACTCATTTGGTAATTGTCTTTCAAGGTTTTCATTGTACTGATGATTTGAGATGCCTTTACGGACAATAACTCATCACCATCAGCAATTCCTTGTTCATCTTCTACCTTGTACATCACATCATCTAGCGGCACATCTTGGTGCTTGTTGTTTTGCTTATAATGATAGATGCTGTTGTTCACAACGATCCTTTTCAACCAAGCTCCAAACATCGAAGCTTCTTTCAGTGTGTCCAATTTTGTAAAAGCTGACAAAAAGGATTCCTGCATTATATCTTCTGCCTTATAAGAATCTTTTACAATTCTGTACGACGTGTTGAACATTGCTTTATAGTATCTATTGTAGACCTCCATTTGCGCACGTTGGTCATTAGACTTACAAAGCTGCAGTAGCTGCTCGATATTTTGATTGGTTAGTGTCAAAAAAACAATTGCTTTAGTATAATGATGAAGTTACTCAAACTTTGTTACAGTTTCCGAAAAAAAGTTTTCGGTATGAATCCGACTAATGGCATAACTATTGAAATTATATAGAAGAATATATTGATTATGTAAGCTTATGCGTTTGATAATCAGTGTTGAATATAAATATCGAATTTTTTAAATTAAAAAGCATTCTGTTCTTTTAATGACAGAATGACTTAAAAATACATATGACGAAATCTAAATTTTTAAGCCTTGACAGTTTGTCATTTCAGGATTTTGACGAGAATTCAGAATTGATTCCATTAATGACACCAGAGGACGAAGCCGAAATCAATAATGAAACGATGCCAGAAACCTTGCCTATTTTGCCTTTGCGAAATACGGTTTTGTTTCCAGGAGTTGTAATTCCTATTACAGCAGGCAGAGATAAATCCATCAAACTTATCAATGATGCCAATAAAGGTTCAAAAGTGATAGGTGTAGTATCTCAAAAAGATGAAACTATTGAGGACCCAAAAGGAAAAGACATTTACAAAACAGGAACCGTTGCTCGTATTTTACGAGTTTTAAAAATGCCAGATGGTAATACAACTATCATCATTCAAGGTAAGAAACGTTTTGATATCAATCAGGTGATTACTGAAAAACCGTACATCACAGCAACAGTCAAAGATGTTTCTGAAGCGAAACCCGCTGATGATAATGATGAGTTTAAGGCTATTATTGAATCAATCAAAGATTTAGCACTTGAAATCATCAAGGAAAGCCCAAATATTCCAACAGAGGCAACTTTCGCAATAAAGAACATTGAAAGTAATTCGTTCCTTGTGAATTTTGTGTCTTCAAATATGAATCTTTCTGTTGAAGAAAAACAAAAATTGTTGGAGATAAACGATTTGAAAGAACGTGCCTTGGCTACTTTGAAATATATGAATTTGGAGTTTCAAAAATTGGAACTCAAAAATGATATTCAAAGCAAGGTTCAAAGTGATATGAACCAGCAGCAGCGCGAATATTTTCTTCATCAACAAATGAAAACCATTCAGGAAGAGCTTGGAGGTGTTTCATACGATGAAGAAATTGCAGAAATGCGCGAACGTTCCAAAAACAAGAAATGGAACAAGAAAATTGAGGAGCATTTCAATAAGGAATTATCCAAGTTGCAACGTATGAATCCGCAGGTTGCTGAATATTCCATCCAGAGAAACTATCTCGATTTGTTTTTGGAATTACCTTGGAATGAATTCAGCAAAGATAAATTCGATTTAAAACGTGCAAAGCGCATTTTGGATAGAGACCATTACGGACTTGATGATGTAAAGCGACGTATCATAGAATATCTAGCGGTCTTGAAACTTCGTAATGATATGAAGTCGCCCATTTTGTGTCTTTATGGACCTCCAGGTGTTGGTAAAACATCACTTGGTAAATCCATTGCAGAAGCTCTGGGTAGAGAATATGTAAGAATGTCACTTGGAGGATTGAGAGATGAGGCAGAAATTCGAGGCCATCGTAAAACATATATTGGTGCAATGCCTGGCCGAATTCTTCAAAGTTTGAAGAAAGCAGGAACTTCAAATCCTGTATTTGTACTGGACGAGATTGATAAGTTGACCAACAGTCATCAAGGCGATCCTTCTTCAGCAATGTTGGAGGTTTTAGATCCGGAACAAAACGGTGAATTCTACGATAACTTTTTAGAGATGGGCTTTGATCTTTCAAAAGTGATGTTCATAGCAACAGCCAACAGTTTGAGTACCATTCAGCCCGCGTTGAGAGACCGAATGGAAATCATCGATGTAACCGGTTATACCATTGAGGAAAAGGTTGAAATAGGAAAACGTCACTTACTTCCAAAGCAGTTGAAAGAACACGGAATGAGTGATGATGACTTAAAAATCGGAAAGCCTCAAATGGAAAAAATCGTGGAAGGTTACACACGTGAATCTGGTGTGAGAGGTCTGGAAAAGCAATTGGCAAAAATGGTACGCTTTGCAGCCAAAAATTTGGCGATGGAAGAGACCTATAACGTAAAGGTTACCAACGAAGATATTGTTGAAGTGCTTGGCGCTCCTAAAATGGAGAGAGATAAGTATGAAAATAATAACGTCGCTGGTGTGGTAACAGGTTTGGCTTGGACAAAAGTAGGAGGTGACATTTTATTCATTGAATCCATTTTATCTAAAGGAAAAGGAAACCTTACCATTACAGGAAATCTTGGAAATGTGATGAAAGAATCTGCCACCATTGCTATGGAATATATTAAGGCGAATGCAGATGAATTCGGAATCAATCCTGATGTTTTTGAAAAGTACAATGTTCATATTCACGTTCCTGAAGGTGCAACGCCTAAAGACGGACCAAGCGCTGGTGTTACGATGTTAACGTCCTTGGTGTCATTGTTTACGCAGCGTAAAGTGAAGAAGAACTTGGCGATGACGGGCGAAATCACATTAAGAGGAAAAGTATTGCCTGTTGGCGGCATCAAAGAGAAAATTTTGGCAGCCAAAAGAGCAAGAATTACTGATGTTCTTCTTTGTGAAGACAATAAAAGAGATATTGAGGAAATCAAACAAGAGTATTTAAAGGGATTGACATTTCACTATGTAACAGATATGAGCGATGTTTTGAAAAAAGCATTGACCAATCAGAAAGTGAAGAATCCCAAAACATTATAGTCGAAAGCCTCAACGAAAGTTGAGGTTTTTTTTTGATCCAAAAATAATTTATACTTGCAACCGTTTAAGTAAGAAATATTACTTTTGCAAGCCTATGCTAAAGAGGATTACCGCTTTGATCTGTGCAATGTTCACATTGCCTATGTTTGCCCAACTTGGTGGTGAATCTACATATCAGTTCCTTAATTTGGTTTCTTCACCTCGACAAGCCGCTTTAGGAGGGAAAGTCCTTACCAATTTCGACTACGATGTGGTTGGCGGTCTGTTCAATCCAGCTGCTATCAATGTAGAAATGGATAATCAATTGGCATTGAATTACGCGAGCTATTTGGGAGGCATTAGTTACGGAACAGCTGCCTATGCTTATACTTGGGATAGACACGTCAATACACTTCACGTTGGAATGTCCTATATAAATTACGGTACGTTCGATGGTTATGATGTCAATGGTGTTTCAACAGGAACTTTTACTGGAAACGAGGCTGCTTTATCCTTTGGGTACGGCTATAAAATACCTTATTCTGATTTCTACTTGGGAGCCAATGTCAAATTTATAACCTCACAACTCGAGCAATATAATTCATTGGGAGGTGCCGTTGATTTGGCGGCAATGTATATCAATGAAAAGTTGGAGTTCCACGCAGCATTGGTTGTGAGAAATCTTGGAACACAGTTCACTACTTACGCAGGTACTCCCGAAAAATTACCTATGGAGGTCGATTTGGGATTGTCTCAAACCCTACAGAATGTCCCAATACGTTGGCACGTGACATTTGAAAATTTACAAAAATGGCCAATTGGTGTGTCAAATCCTGCTCGTGCCACAACTGATTTGGATGGAAATCAAACACAAGAAAAGGTTGGCTTTTTTAATGAAGTTTTGAGACATACCATTTTGGGAGCAGAATTGTTTCCTGATAGAGGTTTCAGCCTTCGTTTGGGATATAATTTTAGAAGAGCCGAAGAGTTGAGGATTGTAGACCAGCGCAACTTTTCCGGATTGTCATTTGGAGTTGGGTTTAAACTGAATAAAATGCGTTTTAGTTATTCCCACGCAAGATACAACAGTGCTTCCAACACTAACTTTTTTGGCCTTCAAATTGATTTGAGATAATGCAAAAAATTACCATAGCCATCGACGGATTCTCTTCAACAGGCAAAAGTACAGTTGCTAAACAACTGGCCAAAGCTTTGGGGTATGTGTATGTTGATTCTGGCGCTATGTATCGAGCGGTGACGCTTTATTCTATGCAAAATGATTACATAAATGATGATCATTTTCATATTCAAAAATTGATAGATGATTTAAAAAACATCAAAATCTCTTTTAAATTCAATGATGAATTAGGTTTTGCTGAAGTTTATCTGAATGGAAAGAATGTAGAGAAAGATATTCGAACTTTGGAAGTCTCGAATTTTGTGAGTCCTGTTGCAGAAACTTCAGAAGTGAGAAAAATGCTTGTGAAGCAACAGCAACAAATGGGAAAGGACAAAGGTGTTGTGATGGATGGGAGAGATATAGGAACCATCGTTTTCCCAGATGCCGAACTTAAGATTTTTATGAATGCATCAGCAGAAACAAGAGCTAAACGTCGTTACCACGAGTTGCTCGATAGAGGAGAAGATGTTCAGTATGATGATGTACTTCATAATGTTGTTCTACGTGATGGTATCGATTCCAATCGAGAAGATTCACCATTGCGAAAAGCCAAAGATGCTATAGAATTCGATAATTCTGATTTAACGGTTGAAGAACAATTCAACACATTATATGGTTTGGCAAAAAGAGCGATAGTTGAACATTCCAAATAAAAAAGCGACCGGTTTAGGTCGCTTTCATAAAAATCAAATTATTTTTTATTCGTTAGGAATTACTAACTCTTGATCCGGATAGATCAAGTTTGGATCTTTAAGTTTATCAGTGTTAGCAGCAAAAATCTTCTGATATTTAGACGCATCACCATAATAATGTTTGGCAATTTTACTTAAGCTTTCACCACTTTTAACGGTGTGTCTGTGATAAACTGATGTATCTTCCACTTTAATGTCAGCCTTTAAATCACTAGGATTGTCGCCGCCAATTTCCTTTATTTTATCCCAAAGAAGATTTTTTTCATATTGTGTTTTAGTTGTGCCTTTTATTTTCAAAACACCATTCTCTTCTTGAACGTCACCATTTTGAACATTTAGTTTTTCTCCTAGATCCAAAACGGGTTGATATTTAGATTTTACCATAATTATTTGAAGTTTTAAGTTAAAAATTAATTCTTCCTTAAAGATACCAATTTTAACACCAAAAGCATAAATTTTCCCTACCCAAGTTTTTAACAAATCGGTAAATTTTCACTAGTGTATAAATGAAGGGTTTATTTGTTTGGTAATCAAAGATAAATATTGTATTTTTGCGCTCCTTTTGGCGAGCCTTGAAAGACAAGAGGAATCAATAAAACAAAACAATAACACTTCTGTGTGTTATTCGCTTAATTCTTTCTAGAGCATACAGAATACAAATTAATAATTCAGCATATGTCTGAAAAAGAAACAAACCCTGCAGAAGTAGAAGCTACTGAAGCACAAGAACAAGTAGTTGAAACTGCAACTGCAACAGCCGAAGCTCCTAAAAAATCGGAAGCTCAAGCAAATCCAGAAAAATTCTTAAAAGAGTTCAATTGGCACAATTACGAAGAAGGAATTGAGCAAGTTGATGACAAAAAACTTCAAGAATTTGAAAAATTAGTATCAGAAAATTTTGTTGATACATTAGATGATGAAGTGGTAGAAGGTGAAGTAATTCACTTGACAGATCGCGATGCTATCATTGATATCAACGCAAAATCAGAAGGTGTAATTTCTCTTAACGAGTTCCGTTACAATCCAAACCTTAAAGTTGGTGACAAAGTTGAGGTGTTGATTGACGTGCGTGAAGACGCTACAGGTCAATTGGTATTGTCTCACAGAAAAGCTAGAGTAATCAAAGCTTGGGATCGTGTTAACAATGCTCACGATACTGGTGAAATCGTTAATGGTTTCGTTAAATGTAGAACAAAAGGTGGTATGATCGTTGACGTATTCGGTATCGAAGCGTTCTTACCAGGTTCTCAAATTGATGTGAAGCCTATTAGGGATTACGATCAGTACGTTAATAAAACTATGGAATTCAAAGTTGTTAAAATCAACCACGAATTCAAAAATATCGTTGTTTCTCATAAAGCGCTTATCGAAGCTGATATTGAAGAGCAGAAAAAAGAAATCATTGGTCAACTTGAAAAAGGTCAAGTATTGGAAGGTGTTGTTAAAAACATCACTTCTTACGGTGTATTTATCGACCTTGGTGGTGTTGACGGATTGATTCACATTACTGACCTTTCTTGGTCACGTATCAACCATCCAAATGAAATTGTTGAATTGGATGAAAAACTGAACGTTGTAATTCTTGATTTTGATGAAGATAAATCAAGAATCCAATTAGGTTTGAAACAATTGAGCAAACATCCTTGGGAAGCGTTGGCTGACGATGTAAAAGTTGGTGACAAAGTTAAAGGTAAAGTTGTTGTGATTGCTGATTACGGAGCGTTTATCGAAGTAGAAGAAGGTGTAGAAGGATTGGTTCACGTAAGTGAAATGTCTTGGTCAACACACTTGCGTTCTGCTCAAGATTTCGTAAATGTTGGTGATGAGATCGAAGCAGTTATCTTAACGCTCGATAGAGAAGATCGTAAAATGTCTCTTGGTATCAAACAATTGACTCCAGATCCATGGACTGATATCACTAAAAAATATCCAGTAGGCTCTAAACACACAGGTATTGTAAGAAACTTTACAAATTTTGGTGTGTTCGTAGAATTGGAAGAAGGCATCGACGGATTGATCTACATTTCTGACTTGTCTTGGACGAAGAAAATCAAGCATCCAAGTGAGTTCTGCAATGTTGGAGATAAATTAGAAGTTGTTGTATTAGAGTTGGATGTTGAAGGACGTAAATTAAGTTTAGGTCACAAACAAACAACTGAAAACCCTTGGGACAAATACGAATCTGAATTTGCTCTAGGAACTGTTCACACAGCAGAAATCTCCGAAATGGTAGATAAAGGTGCTACAGTAGAGTTTAACGAGGATCTTGTTGCTTTTGTACCACAACGTCACTTGGAAAAAGAAGATGGTAAAAAATTGAAGAAAGGTGAAACTGCTGAATTCAAAATTATTGAGTTCAACAAAGAATTCAAGCGTGTCGTAGCCTCTCATACAGCTATCTTTAAAGAAGAAGAGATTGAGAACGTAAAAGCAGCTGTTGCTAAAGCAGAAGCTTCTCAAGCTGAAGCAAAACCTACTCTAGGGGATGCAAATGATGCGTTACAAGCTCTTAAAGATAAAATGGACGGAAAAAAATAATTTTTTCTAACATTGATAAATCAAAGCCTTTCAGTAATGAAAGGCTTTTTCTATTTTGGATTTTTTACATTGTGAACACAGTTTTTTTACATTAACTTTGTAAACCAAACACGTTTGGAAACCATATGAGCCAAAAAGTTTTACTTAACGCAAAAGAGGTAAACATCATTCTTCATCGATTGGCTTGTCAATTAATTGAAAATCATAAAGATTTTACCGATACAGTTCTTATAGGCATTCAACCGCGAGGTAAATTTCTAGCCAACCGCTTGGCTCAAATGCTGAAGGATGAATACAAAATAAAAGATATTCAGTTAGGACATTTGGACATCACTTTTTTTCGGGATGATTTCCGAAGAGGAGATAAAACTTTAGAAGCTAATACTACAGAGATCAACTTTTTGGTTGAAGATAAAAACATTGTGTTTATTGATGATGTGTTATATACAGGTAGAAGTATTCGGGCGGCTCTGACAGCTATTCAATCGTTTGGGAGACCTAATGAAATCGAGCTTTTGACCTTGATTGATAGACGATTTAGCAGACATTTACCGATTCAACCCGACTATAGAGGTCGCCAAGTAGATGCCATTAATAAAGAAAAAGTAAAAGTTAACTGGAAAGAAAACGAAGGCGAAGATTCGGTTTACTTAATAAATAATTAAATTATGAGCGAATTAAGTGTCAATCACTTACTGGGAATAAAATATCTCAACTCGCAAGATATCCAATTGATTTTTGAAACGGCTGACCATTTTAAGGAGGTCATCAATAGGCCAATCAAAAAAGTGCCTTCACTTCGTGACATTACGATTGCCAATCTCTTTTTTGAGAATTCTACTCGTACAAAATTATCTTTTGAACTTGCGGAAAAAAGACTATCGGCCGATGTTATTAATTTTTCCGCTTCACAATCTTCTGTAAAAAAAGGTGAAACGCTTATCGATACTGTCAACAATATCTTATCAATGAAGGTTGATATGGTTGTGATGCGCCATCCCAATCCAGGAGCAAGTGTCTTTTTATCTCAACACGTTAATGCAAGTATCATCAATGCTGGAGATGGAGCTCATGAGCATCCTACACAGGCATTGCTTGATAGTTATTCCATTAGAGAACGTTTGGGAGTTGTGAAAGGTAAAAACGTAGTGATTGTTGGTGATATTTTACATAGTAGAGTCGCATTGTCAAACATTTTTGCCTTACAGCTTCAGGGTGCAAATGTGATGGTTTGCGGTCCTAAAACGCTTTTGCCAAAATATATTGACAAACTTGGTGTAAAAGTTGAAACCAATTTGCGAAAAGCGCTTGAGTGGTGTGATGTTGCCAATATGTTGCGCGTTCAAAATGAACGTATGGATATCAATTATTTTCCATCCACAAGAGAATATACGCAGCAATATGGCGTCAATAAAGCATTGCTCGATTCTTTGAAGAAGGAAATCACGATAATGCATCCAGGTCCAATTAATAGAGGTGTTGAAATTACAAGTGACGTAGCTGATTCCAAACAAGCCATTATTTTGGATCAAGTTCAAAATGGTGTAGCTATTAGGATGGCTGTCATTTATTTATTAGCTTCAAAAATTAAACATTAAGATTATGATATTTGATAAAGATGATAATATAACCATCATCATACAGGAAAAGAGTACCATCATTGAGTTGGTGAAAAAGATGCAAGCAACCTATCCTAAATTCAAAAATGATAATGTTATTGTCAATCTTTCTGTTATGAATACTGTCAGTTTACAGGACATCATTGAATTTTTGGATATTTCTAATCAACATCGGCATTCAAAGCGTTCGTTTGTGATAGTAACAGATAAGGTCAATTTGGATGAAATGCCTGACGAATTGGTCGTGGTCCCTACACTTAAAGAAGCTTATGATATCATTGAAATGGAAGAAATGGAACGTGATTTGGGCTTCTAATCTCTTTAAAAAAAGGTAGATGAAACTTACCATTCTTGGTTGTTATAGCGCAACACCACGTACTGACACCAATCCCACATCACAAGTCCTGGAAATCAACAATCATTTGTTTTTGATTGATTGCGGTGAAGGTACACAGGTGGAATTAAGGCGCAACAAGATAAAGTTCAATCGTATTAAGCACATCTTTATTTCTCACCTACATGGTGACCATTTTTTTGGGCTGGTAGGATTGGTTTCAACATTTAGACTACTTACAAGAGAAACAGAATTGCATATTTATGGTCCAAAAGGGCTGAAAGATATTATCACACTTCAAATGAAATTGTCTGATTCATGGACCAATTATCCTTTAATTTTTCATGAATTGACCTCAAAAACTTCTGAATTGATTTATGAAGATGATAAGGTTGAAGTGTATACAATCCCTTTGGATCACCGAATTTACACCAATGGATTTTTATTTAAGGAGAAAGAAGGTGAGAGACATTTAGATTTGAATGCCGTGGTTGAGGCCAATGTAGACGTTGCATATTACAGAAAGTTAAAACAAGGATTTGACGTTAAGAATAGGGAAGGTGTAATGATTGACCATAAAAAGGTCACTAGCCCCCCTAAACCTGTTAAAAGTTATGCGTATTGCAGCGATACAGCTTATAATGAATCGGTTATTCCAATCATACAAGATGTAAATGTACTTTATCACGAATCTACTTTTTTGGATAAACATGCAAAATTGGCGCCGCAGACCAAACATTCTACTGCAAAGGAAGCTGCAATGATTGCTAAAAAAGCAAATGTCGGTACATTAATTCTAGGTCATTTTTCCACAAGATATAATCACTTAAATGAATTCAAGGCAGAAGCACAAACCATTTTTGAGCAAGTGAAATTGGCTGGCGACGGCAAAACCTTTAAATTTGATTAGTCTTCATTAATTAAACGCTCATTTTATGGAATCTGATTTAAGTAATTATAGAAAGTCTTACGAAAAGAAAGAATTGCTCGAAAGCACTATTAGTGATAACCCTATGGAATTGTTCCAAAAGTGGTTTCATGAGGTAGATTCAAATTTTAATGAAGGAGAAACCAATGCCATGACCATTTCCACTATTGGTTCGGACGGCTACCCAAAAGGTAGGGTAGTGCTGCTTAAAAAAATCACTTTTGAAGGTTTTATTTTTTATACAAATTATGAAAGTGAAAAAGGAAAAGCTATTAAAGAAAACCCACATGTGTGCCTGTCTTTTTTTTGGCATCAGGCAGAACGTCAGGTCATCATAAAAGGCAAGGCCGAAAAAGTGCCAGAAAACATGAGTGATGGCTATTTTGAATCAAGACCGCGTGGTAGTCAACTCGGAGCATTGGCGTCTCATCAGAGCAGCATAATTGAAAATAGAGATGTGTTAGAGATGGAGTTAAGACAGCTCGAGGCTAAATATGAGGGAAAAGATATTCCTAGACCCACTTATTGGGGTGGTTATATTGTAAAACCTATTGAAATGGAGTTTTGGCAAGGCAGGGCCAATCGTCTTCATGACAGAATTCGCTATCAATTATTAGAAAACTGCAATTGGGATATAAAGAGACTTTCGCCGTAATCAAGCAGGATGTTTTATCGATGAAATGCGTTATTCGAATGATGAAATACATAAATTAGAATTATATATATGCATTTCATCGATGATTTACATTAATTTTCGATAAAATGAATGTTTTTTATCGATTTTAACATTTCTTTAACATATTAAACTTTCATAAGATTCTATTTTAGACTCACCAAATCTAAATAACCCTCTTATGAAAACTATTAAGCTGCTGTCAGCAATGGCATTAATTGCTGTGCTATCCTTCTCATGTTCAACTGAAGAAATGCCTGATGAAACTATAGATACTAATATTTTGGCATCAACTCCTGAAACAAAAACCATAGAAATTGAGATATTAGAATTAATCAACAATCATAGAATTGAAATAGGTCTAAACCCGTTAAATAATTTAAGCATCATTAAGTCTGTAGCATTTACACATACAGATTATATGGTTGAAATCAACCAGGTGAATCATGACAATTTTTTTCAAAGAAAGAATAGCCTTATACAAAATGCAGGAGCTGCCAAAGTTTCTGAAAACGTAGCCTATGGATATAGTTCGGCTCAATCTGTGGTCAACGCGTGGCTTAACAGTGATAGTCACAGAGCGAATCTAGAAGGGGATTTCACTGATTTTGATATATCAGCGGAACAGAATAATGAAGGGAGATGGTTCTACACAAACATATTTATTAAGAAATAATAGTTAGTAATATTAGTTATTCGTGTTAGTTATTGGGCCACAGCTTTTGCTGTGGCTTTTTTATTTAATATTGCCAGGACTTTTGAATCATATTTTATAGTATCTTTTCTTAAAACCCTTGTTATCAGAATTAAATTTGAAACAAGGATAGTAATGATAAGATTTAAATAATTGTCTGATTTGTGTTCTTGAGACTGTTCAACATTAAGGTGTTTAAAACTAATTATTGTTTGTCAAACAAGCTTCAATATTGCTTAGTTTTATAGATACGAGAACTTTATTATGGGGCTTTTGGTGGATTTATTTAATCGAAATACAACGAGTATAAAGTACGTCAAAAATTAGATGATAGGAAGGTGTAAAGAAAAAAAAACAGACTCGAAATGAGCCTGCTTTCCTAATTGTTATTTAAGCGGGAATTTAATCTTTCAAAATATAGAAGTAAGAACGTCTGTTCAATTGATGCTCCTCTTCAGTACATTTTACTTTATTTGAGCATTTATTCAACAATTGTGTTTCACCATAACCTATAGCACTTTCAATTCTTTCAGGAGAAATTCCACGAGAAATCAAATAATCTCTGGTTGATTTTGCACGTCTGTCCGATAGTTTTAAATTGTAACTGTCACTTCCTCGACTATCTGTATGCGATTCGATCTTGATGATCATCTGCGGGTGCTCTCTCATCACATCAACGATATTTTCCAATTCGTATTCAGCATCTGTTCTGATATTCCATTTATCAAAGTCAAAGAAAATAGGATTTATAACAATCTGATCATTGTCAATAAGCGGTTGCAGATAAAGATCAGCATTATGTACTTTTTCATTGACGTTGTCTGTATTTACTTCAACTTTATCATCTTTATAATCTTCTCTGCTACCCAAAACTGTATAGGATTTGTTGCAATCTGCTTCAAATTTGAAAGCACCGTCTGACGATGTTGTAATAGTCTCTACAATTTTTCCAGTTTTGTTTATGAGTTTTACTTCAACACCAGCCAAAATCTCATTGGTTTTTTTGTCTCTTGCAATACCTTCGATAATTTGTTTGCACTTTTCAGCTTTGAAACCGTAAATATCGTCATTCCCCTGTCCACCTTCTCTGTCAGAAGAAAAGTAACCAGTTTTTTTATCTCCATTATTGAAGTATGCAAAATCATCATATCCACTATTGTAAGGCGCTCCCATATTCACTGGTTCCGCCTCTTCGTCAGTAATAATGTTCGATTTATAAATATCAAGTAACCCTAAACCTAAATAGCCATCTGAAGAAAAGTAAAAAATACTGTCTTTGCTCACGAAAGGAAACATTTCGCGTCCCTCCGTATTTATTTTTTCTCCTAAATTTCGTGGCTCACTGTAGTTATTGTCTCCAAGAATATCAACTTCATAAATGTCTGTTTGTCCAATTCCGCCCTCTCTGTCAGATACGAAATATAGTTTTTTGTTATCGGCACTCAAAGCAGGATGACCAGTTGAGTAGTAATTATCGTTAAATGGTAATTCTACGATATTTTCCCATTGTTCTCCTACCAAATCTGCTTTATATAGCTTTAAGTGAGAGGTCCCTTTTTTGTCGTAACCTAATTTGTTTCTCTTGTCTACATTGTCACGTGTAAAATAAATGGTTTTACCATCAGTTGTGATAGCTACGGATGCTTCATGATACTCGGTATTGATTTTTTCAGCTTTGATAAAATCTGAAGTGCCAAATTCTCTCTTTCCATCAGTAATTTTTACATTGACTTGATATATATCCAAGAATGGTTCATCATTCCAGCCATATTTTTTCTTTTCATCGGTGTTTCTGGCTGATGCAAAATAAAGTTCACCATTGTAAACAAAACTTCCAAAATCGGAATACTTTGTATTAATTGGTAAATTTTCAATTTCAACTATGACATCACCTTCAGACTCTTCAAGTTCTTTATAAATGTCGATATTGTTCTTGTTATACTCTTTTCCTCTGCTGTCTCCACTTTGAATTTCCTTGAATTTTTCTAACCATTTATTGGCTTCGACATAATTGTCCAGGCTTCGCTGTGTTTGAATATATTTGTAAATGTATTCAGGATTGACATCATCGTACTTTTTCAATGCCGCTCCATACCACATGGCAGCCTCCTTGGTCTTAGAATTGTTATAATAGCAATCTCCCAAACGAGTCAGTACATGTTCACTGCTGTCACCTTTTTTAACAGCTTCTTCATAAAGCTCTATTGCTTTGATATATGAGTAATTTTCAAAAAATTTATCTGCTAGTTTGCGTTGCCCCATCATGTAGGTACTGGTCAATGCAAATATAAAAAGTATAATTTTTGTCTTCATAGTGATAATTTTAGAAGTATCTAGGTGATTTTATACGTTTGCTTTTAAATATTTCAAACATTAAAAGCACTTCATGGGTTCCGCTTGTATATGGTCTTAAGTCAGATATAGGGTATCCGTAAGAATAACCAATACGTAATTGCTTTGATACCTGAAAATCTGCAAGACCTGCAAACTCACCTGCACGTTCATCAAATCTATAGCCAGCACCTAACCAAAGCTTTTCATTGAAAAGAAAGTTAGCTGTTAAATCGAATGAAAGTGGTGCGCCATTTGTAGCCTTCAAAAGCGTTGCAGGTTTAAACTTCACACTCTCGCTCAAGTCAAAAACATATCCGCCTGTAAAATAGTAACTGACACGCTCTAATGCTTCAAAACCTTCTTCCTTGTTTTGATTGGTCTTAAGAATACGGGGTGCCGATAGTCCTAGGTACCATCTTTCGGACGTCCAGTAAACTCCTGCTCCAAGATTTGGGCTCCAGCGGTCTTCAATACCATAAATTGCCGGGTCGTTGGATTGGCTTGCTCTATATTCCGGATCTAAACTGTAGCTGGTAAAACCTCCTTTAATACCGAAATATAGTTTGGTATTTTCATTTGTATTGATGTTATAGGAGAAGTCACCATACAAGTATGAAAAATTCTCATAGCCTAATTCATCATTAATAAATGAAAGTCCTAATCCTACCTTTTCATTCCGAAGAGGTGAATGAATAGACAGTGTCTGGGTTGTTGGAGCTCCTTCGAGACCAACCCATTGACTTCTGTGTAAACCAACTATACTTAAGGTTTCTCTACTACCTGCGTAAGCTGGATTAATAGAAATCGTGTTGTACATATACTGTGTGAATTGGGGTAATTGCTGTGCAACGCCCACCGAACTGCAAAACAGGATCAAAGCGATTATGTTAAACTTAATGAACTTCATAGGTTAAAATTTATTTGGTTGCTACGTAGATTGGTCCTGCAAAAGGTTTTAATCCACTATCTTTTAGGTTTATAATGTAATAATAGGTCCCTGTTGGCACTTTATCAGAGCTTCCAATGGAAGCTTTTGATGCGAATCCATTCCAATCATTTTGGTAATTAAAATTTTCATATATTTTGGCTCCCCAACGATTGAATATCTGTAGTTCAATTGTAAACCCACAATCTTCAATACCTGTTACTGTGAAGAATTCATTATAACTATCACCATTTGGAGTAAGAGTTGTAGAAATGATTACATCTTCTTCACCGCAAGGTAATACTACACAATCATCATCTACAGTTATGGAGACTTCATAATCAGTTGGGCATTGACCATTAGCTGTTACGGAATAAGTAAATACGTAGTCACCTAGCTCGGAAACAGATCCCGGATCAAAAATACTACCATTTAATATTGCATTTCCAGAAGTTACTGACCATGTTCCAGTTGTATCTACGTCTCCAATAATATCAAATAAATCGATTGGTAGATCTTCGGTACAAATGGTATCAGCATTAAAGGTCAAAGTTGCTGTTTGAACTGTTACATTAATGGTTTGTGTATATGTATAGCTATTGCATGCATCGTCAACTACCCATTCTCTAATGATTTGATAGTTTTGATTAACATCACCAATAATGGTTTCATCGGGACCAGTAACTGTCATTGATGTTGAACATGCATCCTCAAATCCAATTTCAGGGATACCTGGTATATCATCACAATTTACATTAATTACTGGTTCAAAATTTCCAACAATAACCGGGGCAGTTGTATCCTCAATGGTAAACATTGCTACCGTTGATATTGCGTTTCCACATTCGTCAGTTGCAGTAAAGGTTACTGTAGCACTTCCAGTATTTCCACATATAATCGTAAGTTCTGTGAAGTTATTGGTCCACACCACGTTCGAACACGCATCGGAAGCCATGGCACCGCCCTGTGCAGCCAACCAGCTGTTCAGGTCGTCCGTGTTCCCGTTGCCGTCGCACTCTACGGTAAGATCACTGGCTTCAACATCCAGTACAGGAGGGGTCGTGTCCTCGATGGTGAATGTCGCGGTTGACGTTGCCGTGTTCCCGCACTCGTCGGTAGCTGTGAAGGTCACCGTAGCAGAACCCGTTGCCCCGC
>NZ_JALNMI010000004.1:158406-262652 GCF_023156585.1 Subsaxibacter sp. CAU 1640 | reverse complement strand
GGCACCGCCCTGTGCAGCCAACCAGCTGTTCAGGTCGTCCATGTTTCCGTTTCCGTCGCACTCGACGGTAAGGTCAGTTGCACCGGCATCGATCACCGGAGGGGTCGTGTCCTCGATGGTGAAGGTCACTGTTGTGGATGCAGAGTTTCCACATCCATCGGTAACTGTAAATGTCACCGTAGCAGAACCCGTTGCCCCGCACTCATCAGAGAGTGAGCTGAAGTTGTTCGACCAAGAGATTGCCGAGCAGTCATCAGACGCGGTCGCACCACCGTTTGATGCCAACCAGCTGTTCAGGTCGTCCATGTTTCCGTTCCCGTCGCACTCGACGGTAAGGTCAGCTCCCCCGTTGATCACAGGTGGGACCGTATCCTGTATAGTATATGTAGCTGTTGTGGAGACGGAGTTCCCGCACTCATCGGTAGCGGTGAACGTCACTTCCACGGGCAGGGAGCAATCCGAAGCTTCGCCTGCATAGTTGTTTGTCCATGTCACGTTCGAGCATGCATCTGAAGCAGTTGCATTCCCATTATTGTTGAGCCATTCCTCGATGGCACCGTTGTTCCCGTTTCCGTCACACTCAATCGTAATGTTTGTGGCTTCAACATCCAGTACAGGAGGGGTCGTGTCCTCGATGGTGAATGTCGCGGTTGACGTTGCCGTGTTCCCGCACTCGTCGGTAGCTGTGAAGGTCACCGTAGCAGAACCCGTTGCCCCGCACTCGTCGGAGAGCGAGCTGTAGTTGTTTGTCCATGTCACGTTTGAGCATGCATCTGAAGCCGTGGCACCGCCCTGTGCAGCCAACCAGCTGTTCAGGTCGTCCATGTTTCCGTTTCCGTCGCACTCGACGGTAAGGTCAGTTGCACCGGCATCGATCACCGGAGGGGTCGTGTCCTCGATGGTGAATGTCGCCGTTGACGTTGCGGTGTTCCCGCACTCGTCGGTAGCTGTGAAGGTCACCGTAGCAGAACCCGTTGCCCCGCACTCATCGGATAGCGAGCTATAGTTGTTGGTCCATGTCACGTTAGAGCATGCATCTGAAGCAGAGGCACCACCGTTTGATGCCAACCAGCTGTTCAGGTCGTCCATGTTTCCGTTTCCGTCGCACTCGACGGTAAGGTCAGTTGCACCGGCATCGATCACCGGAGGGGTCGTGTCCTCGATGGTGAATGTCGCGGTTGACGTTGCCGTGTTCCCGCACTCGTCGGTAGCTGTGAAGGTCACCGTAGCAGAACCCGTTGCCCCGCACTCGTCGGAGAGCGAGCTGTAGTTGTTTGTCCATGTCACGTTTGAGCATGCATCTGAAGCCGTGGCACCGCCCTGTGATGCCAACCAGCTGTTCAGGTCGTCCATGTTTCCGTTTCCGTCGCACTCGACGGTAAGGTCACTTGCATTTGTAACTATAGTTGGCGGTTGTAAATCTAAAATTGTGAATAATGCTGTTGTAGTACTAGAGTTATTACATTCGTCCGTAGCAATAAATCTTACCAAAGTCCTAGAGCTACCTCCACACTGACTTGTTGTATACAAAATTTCGTATGTCCAGATTACTTCAGAACAATTATCACTAGCCATAGCACCCGCATGAGTATTCAGCCATGATTGGAATTCTTGAGTATTCCCAGATCCATCACATAGAACAGTTTGATCTGCAGCCACATTATTTATAGTTGGAGGTGTATCATCTCGTACTGTTATACTTTGAGAAATAACACTTGAATTACCACATGAATCAGTAAATGTCCAAGTTCGTGTAATAATGTAGTTACAAGTATCAGTCCCACTTACCGAATCTATACCCAATGAAGTAATTGTACCACTACAGGTATCATTTGCTGATAAATTGCTTGGCAAAGGAACATCATCGAAGCATTCATAAGTAACATCCGCTGGAGGACTTGGTACAACAGGAGGTGTTGAATCTTGAATTATTATAAACTGTATGTCTGAAGCGGTACCTCCACAATTATCTGTTATGGTAAAAGTTCTATCAATTTTTCTTGGACAAATATCCGTTGTCAAATGATCTTGATACGTAATGGATGCAACATTCTGCTCAACGAAAGTTCCTCCATTGGCGTTAAATTGCTGTACAGATATGCTTACAGGGGTTGGACTATAAGGTAATGTTGTTAAATTGCCATTGGTGGCATCATTTGCAGAACATCCTTCTACCAAAATATCGTTTGGAGCATTAATGGTAGGATTTGTATTGTCAATTACTACAATGGTGGCCGTCCTACTGATTGTACAAGCTCTCCCATCCCTTACAGTGACAGTATAGGTTCCCGCAGGTAAATTGGAGAACTGATTCCCATTTTGAACATATCCATTAGGTTGTGGCGAGATGCTATAGGTATAATTTCCAGTTCCACCGGTTGTACCACTTGCTACAATAGAACCGTAACCGCCAGTACAAGGTATATTTGTTACATTCAAAATTAAGCCTTGAAGATGTGGACTAACTACAACATTATATATTTGTGAATCACTAGTTCCATTAGAGTCAAACACCGTTAACTTAACTGTATAAGTCCCAGGACCAGGAAAAGTATGGTTAGGATTTGCTACAGTATATTCTACAGAGCCATCATTATTAATATCCCACTGATATGAATAAGGATTTAAAATATTCCCTCCTGTTGTGGTACTTGCTAAATTAACTAAATATGAATTACAATTATAACCAATAGTAAAATTAGCGATTAATGGTGCGTTCACTACAAATCCTAGAGGCGAATAAAAGCATTTGGATGGATTTGTACCACATGAAGCATTTGAGGAACTTTGCCATGCCATATAATAATTTTTAAATTCTATTCTATCACCGCATGTCCAGTTAATTTGCTGAATTCTGACGCTTGGTCCAACCGGAATCGGAGATTGTGGAAAGATACAATCAGTAACATGAGAACTGAATACACCATTAATATAAATGTCATAATCAATATAGAGACTATATCTATTTGCGTTGGTGTTAGCTGTAAAAACCGCGTAGATATAACCAGATTGAATATTTCCTGGTGTACAAGTATTATTCAACGGGTTACCGTTTGAGTCAGCCAAATAAAATTGTCCAACTCTGAAATCATTAGCGGTACAATCTGAAAATGCAGAACTCTCAACAATGATATTTTCACTTTTTGTTGATGAAAGTGATGCATTTCTCTGTCCGAAGGCAAATGCTTGAATCAGCAGTATCAAAAAAAATAAAGAATATTTTTTACCAATTCTATACGTATTTGTTTTCATAAGCCCTAATTTTAGTCGATGGGATATTTTTGTTTATTAAGAAAATATGATTTACAGGATTATATTTTCTTTATTAATTTTTAAAACTTTGATTTAATTATTAAATAAATGTAACTTCACATACCATTCGATGACTTAAACATCATAAATTGGTTGATTACAAAATTCAATAATAGTGAGGGAAGAGCATTGTATGCCAATGCTGAATTAATGGATTGATTAATATATTTTAGATTTGGGGTCATTTACATTAATTTACTACAGCAAATCAACTCATTACTTATGTACTGAACAAAAATAAATGTTGAAGCGACGAAAATAATCGTTAAAACGGAATTATGCAACACTTTATCGAAATATTTTGCACTTTATCGAAAATAAAATGAAATCAATCACTTTTGTAAGGCATGCTAAATCTTCTTGGGAGCACGATTTAACTGACATTCATAGACCTTTGAGCATAAGAGGATATAATGATGCGAATTTACTTTCAAATGAATTGTTAACACACAATTTTTGTCCGGACGCTATTTTTTCTAGCCCAGCCAATAGAGCACTGACTACGTGTAGGATATTTATGGATACTTTAAATTTTAAGGAAAATATGCTAACAGTTAATGAAAAATTATATGATTTTGATGGAAATCAAGTCGTCAAATTCATTTATGCGCTCTCGGACAAACTATCGGATGTAATGATTTTTGGCCATAACCATGCATTTACATCAATTGTAAACAAGTTTGGAGATAAATATATTGATAATGTCCCAACTTGTGGATTGGTCTCTATAGACTTTAATTGTGATTCGTGGATAAAAATCGATAAAGGACATACTAAAAAGATTCTTTTCCCGAGAAATTTGAAAGATCGATAAGAAATTGTGGTTTAGATTAAAGTAAACTTGAATCTATTTTTTTAATCGCTTTCAATCATTCAAGAAATACAAACTAATTTTTTAAACTTATTCTTTTGGCTTCCATTGTAACTTTTTATATAATGGTTAATTAGAATATATTTGTAACATCAATGTTTTATGATAGATGATTAAAGACAAATATACGTATATAAATAGGGAAATAAGTTGGTTGCAATTTAATGCGAGAGTTCTTCAGGAGGCTGAAGACGAAAGTGTTCCGTTAATTGAAAGATTGAGGTTTTTGGGAATATTTTCCAATAATCTTGATGAATTTTTTAAGGTACGATATGCTACCATCAAGCGTATTGAAGAAGCTGGTAAAGCAGCCCGAAGCGAATTGGGAGGCTATGCTGCAAGCGAACTCCTTGAAATAATCACACAGATTGTCATAAAGCAACAAAGTGAGAGTCTTGATATCCTGAACAAGATTCATGAGAAATTAGAAGATGAAAATATCTATATTGTAAAAGAAGATCAAATTGATGAATCTCAACATTCTTTTATAAAAAACTATTTTATACAGCATGTTAGTCCTGCCCTGGTCACTATCGTTTTAAGTGATCAAGTCGATTTACCAACGTTAAAAGATAGTGCAGCATATCTTGCCTGCAATATGAAACTATTGGACGGAAAATGTCAATATGCTTTGATAGAGATTTCAAGAACGATGGATCGTTTTGTAGTTCTGCCCAAAAAGGACAACATTGATTATATTATAATGCTGGATGATTTGTTGCGATATTGTCTCCATGATATCTTTAGCATATTTGAATATCAAGATATTACAGCTCATATGATTAAAATCACCAGAGATGGTGAATTGGATTTTGACAGTGATTTGAGTAAGAGTTTTATCGAGAAAATTTCCGATAGTGTGAAACATCGTCAAATAGGTGAACCCATCCGATTTGTTTATGATAAAACTATCGATGAGGAAACGTTGCGTTATTTCATGGATAAAATGTCCATTGAAACAAACGACAGTGTCATTCCAGGAGGTCGATATCATAACCGTCGTGATTATATGGATTTTCCAAGTTTAGGAAGAACTGATTTATTGTATGACAAGATTAGCCCTTTACCAGTTAAGGGGTTAAGTCTTGAACGCAGTATTTTTTCCACCATTGCCAACAAAGATTATTTGGTATATACACCTTTTCACACTTTCTCATATATCGTAAAATTTCTTCGTGAAGCAGCATTAGACCCTAAAGTAAAATCAATTAAGATTACCATCTATCGCCTGGCGCAGATTTCGCATGTTGCGAGTTCTCTTATCAATGCTGCAAAAAATGGTAAAAAAGTTACCGTTGCCATAGAATTGCAAGCACGTTTTGATGAGCAAGCCAATATTGATTATGCCGAACAAATGGTTTCAGAAGGCATCAATCTACTGTTTGGAGTCAGAGGTTTAAAGGTTCACAGTAAAATGTGTGTCATTGAACGTGAAGAAGAAGATTCTATCGTTCGTTACGGGTTTATAAGTACTGGAAATTTTAATGAATCTACAGCCAAGGTTTATACAGATTTTACATTGCTAACTGCTGACCAACGCATTCTGAAAGACATCAATAAAGTTTTCAATTTTTTTGAAACCAATTATAAAATTTTCAGATATAAGCACATCATCACTTCACCTCATTATACCAAGTCGAGATTTTTTAAGATGATTGACAACGAAATTGAGAATGTTAAAAAAGGGAAACCTGCCTTCATAAAGATTAAATTAAACAGTATTTCAAGTTATATGATGATCGATAAATTATATGAGGCGAGCAGGGCTGGAGTTAAAATACAAATGATCATTAGAGGTCTATGCTGTCTGGTGCCTGGAGTTCGGGGAATGAGCGAAAATATTGAAATCATAAGCATTATTGATAAGTTTTTGGAACATACCAGAATGCTCATTTTTTGCAATAACGATGATCCAAAAGTTTTTATATCTTCAGCAGACTGGATGACTAGAAACATTGAAAATAGAGTAGAGGTAACATGTCCAATTTATGACAATGATATCAAACAGGAATTAATGGATATTTTTGAAATTTGTTGGAATGACAATGTAAAAGCCAGAATTTTAGATGAAACACAGAGTAATATTTATAAGAAAAATGATTTGCCAAAAGTGCACTCACAATTTGACACATATGATTACTACTTAAAAAAATTGCAAAGTTAGAATGTTGATAATCAAAAAATACGCAGCTATCGATATTGGCTCAAATGCTGTGCGTTTACTTATTTCAAATATTATAGAGCAAAAGGGAAAACCGGCATTGTTCAAAAAAAGCTCATTGGTACGTGTGCCTATCAGGTTGGGTGCAGATGTCTTTCTTCAGCAGCAAATTTCAAAAGAAAATGAGTTAAGGCTGGTAGACACCATGAATGCTTTTCGATTGTTGATGCAAGCTCATAAGGTAACAAACTATAAGGCCTGTGCCACGTCTGCGATGCGAGAGGCAGACAATGGATTTGAAGTGGCAAAACATATTGCCAAGCAATGTAAAATAAAAATTGATATTATAGATGGAGAGGAGGAAGCCGCCATTATTGCTGCAACAGATTTGAATCAATATATAGATGATAGTAAAACCTATTTATATGTAGATGTTGGTGGAGGCAGTACAGAGTTCACCGTCATCCACCAAGGCAAAACGGTTGCCTCTAGATCATTCAAGATTGGTACGGTTAGATTGTTAAATGACATTGTTCAAAAAGAAGCTTGGTTCGATTTGGAACAGTGGATCAAACACCACACCAATGAATATGAGAAGGTTGATTTAATAGGATCTGGCGGCAACATCAATAAAATTTTTAAGATTTCCGGCAAAGCAGCTGGCAAACCACTGACTTACTTTTACTTGACTTCGTTTTATAACATGCTTCAAACTTATTCTTATGAGGAAAGGATTACACAATTAGATCTGAATCAAGATAGGGCAGATGTTATCATTCCAGCGACAAGAATTTATCTTTCTGCAATGAAATGGAGTGGTGCAAAGGATATTTACGTTCCAAAAATTGGGCTTTCCGACGGAATTATCAAAAGTGTTTATTTTGAAACAGTTTCGAGTGTTAAAATGGCATAAATAGGCATTTGGTCTTATTTTTCTTGTTACATAACTAATATTTAGTTGAATTTGACGCTTTTCAAATTATATTCACAGCCTCAAATCATCTTTTTATGAAAAAACTAATAACCCTTTTACTTTTCGCAAGTCTTTCAACTTTAACTTTTTCTCAAGAAACCAAGTATGGTGTTAGAGCAGGACTTAACATTTCAAATCTCGACTTTACGCCAGACGCTGATTTTCAAAATTTGCATAGAAATGGTTTTACTTTTGGTGGTTTTGTCGATTATGGATTTACGGAACTTATTTCTCTTCAAGTGGAATTACAATATTCAGCAGAAGGTGGTAAAGCTGACGATTTAAAGGCCGATTACATCCAGATGCCTTTGATGCTTCGATTTCATATTGGAGATAAATTCACTATTGGAGCTGGTCCAATGGCAAGTTTGAAGACTTGGAAAAATCAAGATGCTTTTTCAACATTTTCTTTTTCAGGAATTGGAGGTGTCGAGTACGTGATTACGGATGAACTCTTTATAGATGCACGTTTCTCATACGGAATCACGAATATTCTAGATGAAGATTTTGAAGGTATTGAAGCAAAAAACAACAACATCCAGATTGGTATCGGAATAAAAATCTAAACAAATTTTAAGTTATATTTAAAGCTTCAATCTAATGATTGGAGCTTTTTTATTTTTGATAGTTGTTATGAAAGAAATTGAAGATTATATCAAACAGTTTCCAGAATCGACTCAAGAGAAATTGAGACAAATATATCATGAAATCAAAATTGTCGCTGTGGACGCTGAAGAATTAATTAGCTATGGAATGCCAGCTTTCAAATTAAACAAAAAACCCTTGGTATATTTCGCAGGATATAAAAATCATATCGGGTTTTATGCCACACCTACAGGCCACGAAGCTTTTATAAAAGAACTTTCAAGATATAAACAAGGTAAGGGTTCTGTCCAATTTCCTCTGGATAAACCACTCCCTTTAGATTTAATTAGGAAGATTGTTGAGTTTAGAATTAAAGAGAATAACATCAAGAAGTGAAATGATTCCTGCTTACTTCTTGATGAACTTCAATTGTTGTCTATAAGCGGATTTGTCGATTATATCAAGAAAGTACAGTCCTGAATTTAAATCTTCGACGTTTATATCATTAGAATCATTCAAGTTTCCACTTTTAATCAGTTTTCCATCAATTGAATAAATTTTATAATTGAATACATTCCCTAAATTTTCTACAAATTTAAGTTGTAATGAGTTGAAAACAGGGTTTTCTATTAAACGGATAGATGTTTCATTAAAATCTCTATCAATTACCGATAAAGTTTGTCTTCCATAAGTCAAAAAATCACCATCTTCATCTGTAAGAACAAGTATTTCATCATCTCCAGAATTTGATATATTGAAATCTAAAATCGAATAACTATTGGGATAATCATCAAAAAAGGAAAAGTTCGAAGATTCATATAAGTCAGCGTCTATATCATTACATTGGGCAAGAGTTCTTCCAAAGTATCCAAATCTTAAAGATGTTTGGGTATTTAAGTAGTAATCACCAAAATAACCGTTGCAAATGGAATTTCCATCAAAAGACAAACCAGTAAAAACCCCAGGATAAAATTTAAAATCAATTGAGAAATTAGGATTGAAGTCGTTGGTACTCTCAATGCCATTTCTTGTAATAGAGTGTAGATACCAAACTCCGGGTAGTCTACTTTCAGGTAATCGAATTCTACCATAAACTGCTTTATTGCTTTCGGGATTAGTAAGAACTAGTATTTCATCATCACCAGAACCCGAAATGGCATAAGTGAAAATATTGTTTGGTTGTCCTCCTCCATTTGTTAAGACGTTAAAATATGGATACAAGAATAAACTAGACTCTGTTGGATATAAACAAGAACCAGCTAAAGCTGCGAAGTTCCCAATATCAACCTGACTATCATCAATTACTGAATAGCTTCCTTGATATTCATTAGAGCAAACAAATCCATCAAAAGTATTATTATCATTGAAATTTATGGTTTTGTAGGTATAGTCATTATTATAATTGTTCGGAATAATACTATATTGCTGTACACCATCAACCTCAATGTAATATAGATACCACTGACCCAGTAGATTGTTTTGGGCAAATAGACTTCCATTAAAAAGTAAAAAGATATATAAGTAGGAATGTTTCATGTCTATGAGTTTTGAAGCGATATAGTTTTCTAAATATAGAAAAATTATCCATGTATCGTTTCCTTCTTGCTCAAATTTTTCATGATGTCTGCTTCAAAGTCAAGCAATTGCTGCCATTTGGCATCTACTTCTTTTCGGTCGCCATATTGCCTTGCAAAACCCAGAAACATGGTGTAATGGTTGGCTTCACTCACCATCAATTTTCGATAAAATTCAGCCAATTCTTTATCATTCATTTCTTCTGAAAGTAAACGAAAACGCTCACAACTCCTGGCTTCAATCAACGCTGCATAGAGCAACCTGTGTACTAACTGTGTCGTTCTACTGCCACCTTTTGGGAAGAAGCTCAATAATTGTATCACATACTCATCCTTTCGATCTCTGCCCAAAGTCCAGCCTCGATTAAGAATTTTATCGTGCACCATTTTAAAATGGCTAATTTCCTCTTTGACCAAAGCTATCATTTCCTGCACCAAATCAGTATATTCAGGGAAGCTGACAATCAATGAAATAGCTGTACTGGCGGCCTTTTGCTCGCAATAGGCGTGGTCTGTTAGGATATCTTCAATGTTTTTTTCAACTATGTTCACCCATCGTGGGTCTGTAGGTAATTTAAGTCCAAGCATCTTAAGCGCGTTCTTCGATTAACTGAATTTGTTGTTGTCCTTTTCCATCAATGGTCATTCTGTAAACCTTGAATGCTTTACTTTTTGGATTGATGAATGACATATCCAAATTGATCATTTCAGGAGATGACAATTCTTGGTTTACCCAAACATGTTGCAAGGTAACGTTGGTCCAAAAATCATCTGGATATAATTCTCTGAACTTCTCTACTGATATGTGCGTGCTCAAAATTTCCTTATTTTGAGTAGAAACAATCACTTCAGATTCAAAAACACGATGATGTTTTTGAATTTTTATGTTCGATTTTTCACTGTTCGACATCGAAATACTTTCATAAGGAAGCGAAAAGTTCTTGATGCGTACCTTTACTTTATTTGAAATAATAGTATCTGTGACAATCTCTGTGTATTCCTTTGGGTAATAATCAATAATAGGAGATTCTGATAACTTTTGATTAAATTCTTGAATCGATTCCTTTAATGAAACACTTTTGCTTTTCCGACCATCACAACTATAAAAAGCCACGCACATAATCGAAATAAGGAAGATTAATTTTTTCATTCGTATTAAATATCTAACCCAAAAGTCTTTTTTAAAAGTTCGATGTTGGGATTTTTTTCTTTAAGTTTTTGATATTTCTCTATAGGCGTAAATGCGTACTGTTTTTCAATTTCTTCATTTACAGATATATCCAAAGATAAATCATAATTTTTTAACGCCTTTCTCAAATATTCCATTAAAGGAAATTGTGCTCGTTCCAATTCCACCTTAAGCGTTTCATTTGGAAACTCAAGATGGATTGTGGTATCGTTGAGTTTAGGAGTGCCCATTGTTAGGATGGAAGCCATAATTCGTTCGCCTTTTTGTTCCAGACCTCGCACATAATCATTCCATGCTTTCAAAAATTCTGGTTCCTTCACTTCTTCACGTGGAAGGTCGTTCGGGTCAATCACCACATCCATTTGTCTGATTTGATGCTCCTTTTTTGCTCTGATACTTTTCAAAGATAGACCAGAAGTTCTGTGGGTATCACTTTTTAAATCGATAACAGGAATAGGCTCTTGAACGACTGGATCGGGAGTTGCGATCTTTGCTTTTTTTGGTTCTTCAGAAGTTTCAACTATAGTTGTTGGTTGCTCATTGGGAACCTTTATAGCAACAGGTTTGATGCCTTTGGATTTAAAATATGAGGCGGGAATTATGTAATGCTTGCTATTTTTTTTTTCTCCATCAAAAGTGATAGAGGCAAGCTGCATTAAAGTGAGTTCAACAAGTAAGCGTTGATTTTTACTGCTTTTGTATTTCAAATCGCAGTCGTTAGCAAGTTCAATACCACGCAATAGAAAACTATAAGGCGCTTTTTTCGCTTGCTCGAGATATTTGGTTTTGGTTTCATCTCCAACCTCAAGTAGTTCTACGGTTTGATCATTTTGGCAAACCATCAAATCTCTGAAATGTGATGCCAATCCGGCAATGTAATGATGTCCATCAAAACCTTTTGAAAGCGTTTCATTAAATTGTATCAACAATTCTGGGATTTTATTTTCCAGAATCAAATCTGTACTGGTAAAGTATGTTTCATAATCCAATACATTCAGATTTTCGGTCACAGCCTGACGTGTCAGGTTTTTTCCAGAGAAACTAACCACTCTATCGAAAATAGATAAAGCATCACGCATGGCACCATCTGCTTTTTGAGCGATGATGTGCAAAGCATCATCTTCCGCATCCACACCTTGCTCTTCTGCAATATATTTCAAATACTCTTTAGCATCTTTGACAGTAATGCGCTTAAAATCGAATATCTGACAGCGTGATAAAATGGTTGGAATGATTTTATGCTTTTCGGTCGTTGCAAGGATGAAAATGCAGTGTTTAGGCGGTTCTTCCAATGTCTTTAAAAAGGCGTTAAAAGCTGCTTGAGATAGCATATGCACCTCGTCAATGATATAGACTTTGTATTTTCCAACTTGTGGCGGAATGCGAACTTGGTCAGTCAGATTTCTAATGTCGTCAACTGAATTGTTAGAAGCCGCATCTAGCTCAAAAATATTGAAAGCAAAATCCTCATCTTCCTTTTCAGAGCCATCGCTATTGATCATTTTGGCAAGAATACGCGCACAAGTGGTTTTACCAACACCACGAGGACCTGTAAACAATAAAGCTTGCGCCAAATGATTATGCTCAATCGCATTCAGCAACGTATTGGTAATAGCCTGTTGACCCACAACATCCTTAAAGGTTTGCGGTCTGTATTTACGTGCTGATACTACGAAATGCTCCATGAAAAATCTTGAAGTAACAAAGTTAAAAATTCAAGGCAAAATTAAGAAGTAAGAAACCCATATTTGAGAGTAGTTATTAACAATTTGTGTACATTTGTCGGCAAGTATTTCGCCTTATCGCTGCGTCTTTGACGTGGAGGAAAGTCCGAACACCATAGTGCAACATAATGGTTAATGGCCATCGACCGTGAGGTCAGGAACAGTGCAACAGAAAGAATGTACAGGTCATGCTGTAGTGAAATCAGGTAAACTCTATGCGGTGCAATGCCATGTATACCAACGCTTGAGGGCGGCACGCTCGATTGTTGGAGGGTAGGCAGCTAAAGTGTATTGGCAACAATGCATTCAGATAAATGATAAGGATTTTCTTTTTTAAATTTATTCTAATTTTTTTTAGAATTCTTTTCTAAAAAAGAAAGTACAGAATTCGGCTTACAGATTTACTTACTTAAACAGGCTCTTTGAAACTTTCAAAGAGCTTTGTTTTTTATTCTTCTTCGTCTGTAGGCATTTCGAAGAAACTAAACATGCTTCCTCCATAATTTTTCGAATAATGAAAATTTTCTACAGAAGATAAATCGGTTAGCTTTGAATGTTCAACCACCAAAATGCCATCGTCTTCCAACAGCTCATTTTCAAAAACCAATTGCGGAATTTTAGAAAATTCTTCAACTGTGAAGGCATAAGGAGGATCAGCAAAAATAACGGTTGCCTGTTGTCTTGATGTCTCCAAGAACTTAAACACATCGCCTTTGATAGTTTGTATTGGCATTTCAAAGGTTTCTGCTGTTTCGTTGATAAACTTAATACAGCCATAATCTTGGTCTACGGCTGTGATATGTTGTGTGCCACGGGAGGCAAATTCATAACTTATGCTTCCAGTTCCTGCAAACAAATCCAATACAGTGATTTCATCAAAATAATACAGATTATTCAGAATATTGAACAATGCTTCCTTCGCCATGTCAGTAGTAGGGCGTACTGGTAATTTTTTTGGAGGATTGATGCGTCGGCCTTTATATGTTCCTGAAATGATTCGCATTAAAAACTATTTAAAATAACTGCGTGATTGTGCTGCTCTGATGGTTTTGAATGTTCATTGAAATCAAAACTGTATTTAGGTTGGTAAAACTCAATATGTCGCACATACGTATAAATGATGCTGTAAATATCATCGTCTTTAACTATTTGTCCCATGAGCTTCAACTTAACGCTTTCTGGGCTCAATTTTAACTGCTCCATCGTAAACAACAAATAATAAATGACATCTTCTTTTGTGGAAAATTCAAAACTATTATAAAGCAATAAAGTGTTGTTTTTGATGGCTATCAATTCAAATGTAGTTTCATTGGCATTCATAAAAACAGCACCAGCTTCTGAATCGTTTTCCTTCTGAAGAAAAGTATCTATTAAAATTGTAGAAGCATGTTTATATTCAAAAACACCAAACGTATCAAAAATGAAATTGTTGATGTTCATGTATGGAACATATACGTTCACACTTTCATTTACGGCAATTTCATCATAAGAGATATAATCTGACTTCAGGATTTTTGAATTGAACTTTAAATAGTCTGCCAGATGTTCTTCATTAAAAAGTTCTTTTGGGACTAAATTTGAAAGTTCATTTTGGTAAATAACTTGTACTGAAGAAAACGTTTGTTTTAGCTGCGGATAGCTTTCTAATGCTTGCTTAAGATAATCAAGTAATTCAAATGGATTGGCTTTTTTATTGGTCGATTTGTGCTGTAAAAACTCAATAAGATTTGTACTCCTGTTTAGGATACAAAAAGAAAGTCCATTCAAAGAGATTTGAATGGACAAGTTTATAATATTGTTTTTATTCAATTTATTCTTCTTTTGAATAGTTTTTAGGCCAGTTTCCTGTAGTTTTGATTTCGTTCATTGAACCTACTGTCAACGTTGGTCCATTAACGCCATCAACGGAAACAACTTGCTTCTCTTTATCCACAAGATTTTTGTCTTGGTCATAAAGAATTACTGATTTATCGACACTAGCTTCAAAAACAGCAATGTCGTCTAGAGTTCCAGCTTGCATTTTGAATTTCGCTCCGGGCTCCCCAACTGGTACGTTCATCATTTCCCTGTAACGCGTATCGGCTCCAAAAAGAGAGTCTTTTACAGGTTTGGTGCCCAACGTATCGATGATGACAATATCTTTAGGAATGTAAACACCGAACTGTTTTGACATTACTTCATCCTTGACGGTTGAATCTCTCCTTTGTGTGATTGTAAATCTACCATTATCAATAAACTTAACCAATTCATCAAAACTATCTGTAAATTTTCCATTTACTTGTTTATAGGCTAACTGTGCATCCCTGATGTCAATCATTCTATCAATAACCTTTGCATAGCGTTTTTCTTTAAGCTGGTTGAATTGAATTTCACCATAAACAGACATAAAGGTGAAGTATCCCAATACGAAAATGATGATCCATAATACAAGATTCACAACAACCTTCAGTTTTTTTGGTACAAATTTGTCAATCAACCAAACGATCCCAATCGTAAGAAGAATAACAACTACTATCGCAATAATGATGTCTCTCATAGTTAGCTTGTTTATTATTTTATAGTTTTAGGTATTACGCAAATCTACAATTTTTTTTTATTCACAAAAACCAATAACAGCAAAAATGAAATAAAATTGGCGGCATAAAGAGCAATTGAATTTTGACAGAAAATGATTTTAGCTCATTTAAGCTTTTATAGCCAATAAATTAAATAGTATCTTTCGGCTTTTCCAATTCTCAAAAAATTATACATGAATGCTTCTGAATTTTATCGACTGTTAAAGACAAAATTCCCGTTTGAACCTACAGATAAGCAGAACATTGTTTTAAATCAACTTTCAGATTTTGTTTTTGATGATTCACCCAATGGACTGTATCTTTTAAAAGGGTTTGCAGGAACGGGAAAAACAAGTATTATCGGGACTTTAGTTTCGAATCTTTGGGAAGTAAAAAAAAGTGCCATTCTTTTAGCTCCTACAGGAAGAGCTGCCAAAGTGATATCTAATTATTCGGGAAAAGAAGCTTTTACGATTCATAAAAAAATCTATTTTCCAAAAAAAGATAAAGGAGGAGGCGTCAAGTTTGTGATGCAGCCCAATAAGCACCGCAATACCATATTTATAGTTGATGAAGCGTCGATGATTCCCGATGCACCTGCCGACTCAAAATTGTTTGAAAATGGTTCTCTTTTGGATGATTTGATGCAATATGTCTATTCAGGTCATAAATGCAAACTATTGCTGATAGGAGATAAAGCACAGCTGCCACCTGTAAAGTCTGATTTGAGTCCGGCTTTGGATGCCAGTCAGCTCGATTTGTACTACAATAAAAGAGTCAAAACCATGGAGCTTGATGAAGTGGTGAGGCAAGGGCAAGATTCTGGTATTTTAATGAATGCGACACATCTTCGCGAAGTTATGGATGGTGAATTTATGGAAGCCTTTAAGTTTGATCTGAAGGGTTATGACGATATTATAAGATTGATAGATGGACACGAAATTATGGATGCCATTAATGATGCGTATAGCGAAGAAGGTCATGAGGAAACCAGTATCATCGTTAGGAGCAACAAAAGAGCGAATCTTTACAATAAACAAATTAGAGAGCGCATTTTGAACAATGAAAATGAATTGACAGTTGGTGACTTTCTCATGGTGGTAAAGAATAATTATTTCTGGATAAAACCTACTACTGAAGCAGGGTTTATTGCCAATGGCGATATCATTCAGGTATTGGAAATTCATAGCATTCAAGATTTATATGGATTTCGATTTGCGGAAGTCAAAGTCCAAATGGCAGATTATCCAAGAATGAAGCCGTTTGAAACCGTATTGTTATTGGATACTATTGAGGCTGAAGCTCCTTCGTTGGCTTACGAAGATTCCAATCGGTTATATCAAGAGGTCCAAAAAGATTATGAAGATGAACCATCAAACTATAAAAAGTTCTTGAAAATTAAGAACAATAAGCATTTCAATGCGTTGCAAGTGAAATTTTCTTACGCCATCACCTGTCATAAATCGCAAGGAGGACAATGGAATACTGTTTTCGTAGAACAACCATATTTACCCAATGGAATTGATAAAGAATACTTAAGATGGCTATATACCGCTGTAACGAGAGCGAAAAATAAATTATATTTGATAGGCTTCAAGAATGAATTTTTTGTTGAGTAACGAATACTTTATGTAAACACTAACTACTAGAATGACAGAAACAATTATAAGTATATGTTTGGGAATAGGTCTTGCCGCTTCGGTTGGGTTCAGAGTATTTCTACCATTGTTTGCTTTGAGCTTGGCTTCTTATTTCAATGTTTGGGAACTCAATGAATCATGGCAGTGGATTGGCAGTTTGACGGCTTTAATTACTTTAGGAGTAGCTACATTCGTCGAAATCATAGCATACTATATTCCTTTCGTGGACAATCTGTTAGACTCAATTGCGATTCCTCTTGCCACCATCGCAGGAACTGCGGTAATGGTGTCCACTGTTGCGGATTTAAGTCCTGTGGTCACTTGGGCATTGGCAATCATAGCTGGTGGAGGTACAGCAGCAGCCATCAAAAGTACATCTGGAGCCACTAGAGTTGCTTCTTCGGTCTCAACCGCTGGTTTTGGAAATCCGCTCGTAACAACCGTAGAGACAGGAGCTTCGATAATCATGTCTGTGGTATCCATTTTTCTTCCTATTGTTGCATTGGTATTGGTGGTTGTGGTCTTCTACATCATTTTTAAATTTTATAAAAAGATTAGACCATCAAAATCTTGATTTCCTCCAAAAAGTTTTATTTTTGGTTAGAATTCATTCTTAATTATGAAAATCATCTCAATGATTCCTGCACGTTACAGTGCGTCTCGTTTTCCTGCTAAATTGATGCAAAATTTGGCCGGAAAAACCGTTATTTTAAGAACCTATGAAGCTACGGTTGCTACACAATTGTTTGATGATGTTTACGTGGTTACCGACAGCCAATTGATTTATGACGAGATTGTGAATAATGGAGGGAAAGCTATTATGAGCAAGAAGGAACATCAATCTGGAAGTGATAGAATTGCGGAAGCCGTAGAAGATTTGGATGTAGACATCGTAGTGAATGTTCAAGGTGATGAGCCTTTTACGGAAAGAGAAAGTTTGGAAAAAGTTCTGGGTGTTTTTGAACATGATGTCCAAAAAGAAATAGATTTGGCCTCATTGATGGTAGAGATTGATGATTGGGATGAAATAAGCAACCCTAATACGGTGAAGGTCATTGTGGACCAAAACAATTTTGCTCTTTACTTTTCAAGAAGTCCGATTCCTTTTCCAAGAGATAAGGAAGCTGGTGCTCGTTATTTCAAACACAAAGGTATTTATGCATTTAGAAAGCAAGCATTGTTGGATTTTTATAGACTTCCAATGCAATTTCTTGAAGCTACAGAAAAGATAGAATGTATTCGATATTTAGAGTACGGTAAGAAAATTAAGATGGTTGAAACCACAGTGCAAGGTGTGGAGATTGATACACCAGAAGATTTAGAAAGAGCCAAACGTTTATGGAAATAGATTACACCAACATAAAGGTTATTGGTTTTGATGCAGATGATACGCTTTGGGTCAATGAAACATATTTTAGAGATGCCGAGTTGGAATTTGCCAAACTACTGGCACCTTATGAAACAGCCAATAAAATAGACCAAGAACTGTTCAAGAAGGAAATAGAAAATTTGCCTTTGTATGGATATGGTATAAAGGGGTTTGTTCTTTCAATGGTTGAAATGGCTCTCGAACTTTCAAATGGAAACATTTCAAACGCTACCATTGGAAAGATTTTGGAAATAGGTAAAGATATGCTCAACAAACCTGTTGAATTGTTGGAAGGCGTAGAAGAAGTATTGCTCACATTGTCAAAGGATTTTCGATTGATAGTCGTTACGAAAGGCGATTTGTTAGACCAAGAACGTAAATTGGAAAAATCAGGATTGTTGGATTATTTCCATCATATTGAAATTTTGAGTGATAAGCAGGAAGCTAATTATTCAAAATTATTGAATCATTTGGACATCAAACCATCAGAATTTTTAATGATTGGCAACTCTTTGAAATCTGATATTCTACCTTTGGTCAACATTAAGGCACAGGCCATTCATGTACCTTTTCATACCACATGGATGCATGAGCAAGTGAGTGATAACGAAACACAAGATAAAAGCTATAAAACTGTTGGCAATCTGTTAGAGATAATTCCTCTTTTGAGCAGAAAAAAACGTAATGCAATGGTTAAGAACGATTAATGTATGAGTTATAAAAATTACCCAATGGTGTCCAGGGTTGTATTTGGACGAGGCAGTTTTAATCAGTTAGGTGAAATATTGGAATCCAAGAGATTAAGTCCGACTGCGCCATTTATATTTTTGGTGGATGATGTATTCAAGGGAGATATTTTTATTACGACTCGAATTCCTTTGGCTTATGATGACGAATTGATTTTTATTTCTGCTGCTGAAGAACCAAAGACATCTCAAGTAGATGAATTGGTTGAGAAGATTATTTTGACACATAACGACAGACCTTCAGGTATTATAGGTATAGGTGGAGGCACTATTCTAGATTTGGCAAAAGCTGTTTCAATTATGCTTACCAATGAAGGTGAATCTAAAGACTATCAAGGATGGGATTTGGTAAAAACTCCTGCTGTCTATCACGTTGGTATCCCGACTATTTCAGGAACTGGTGCAGAAGTTTCGAGAACTACAGTTTTGACAGGACCAGAAAAAAAATTGGGGATCAATTCTGATTATACACCTTTTGACCAAGTTATCTTAGATCCAGAATTGACCAAGAATGTGCCAAAGCAACAATGGTTTTATACAGGTATGGATTGTTACATTCACTGTATAGAGTCTCTTAACGGTACTTTTCTGAACGCCTTCAGCCAAAGCTATGGGGAAAAAGCATTTGAGTTGTGTAAAGAAATTTTTGTGGAAGGCAATCTATCCGAAGAAGAATCACAAGATAAATTGATGATGGCATCCTGGCATGGAGGTATGAGTATTGCTTATTCCCAAGTAGGAGTCGCTCACGCCATGAGTTACGGGCTTTCATATCTACTTGGCACCAAGCATGGTATCGGCAACTGCATTGTTTTTAATCATTTGGAAGAGTTTTACCCTGAAGGTGTTGAGCTGTTCAATAAAATGAAAAACCTCCATGGTATAGAACTTCCGGAAGGTTTATGCGCAGATTTAACTGATGAACAGTTTGATATAATGATTGATGTGGCTCTTGGTCTAGAACCTTTGTGGATGAATGCAATAGGCAAGAATTGGAAGCAGGTCATCACTAGAGAGAAATTAAAATCTCTGTACCAAAAAATGTAGTATGAGACGGTTGTCCAAGTGGATTTATTTTAAGCTCTTGGGCTGGAAAGTGGTTGGTAACACTACAATGTCAAAAGATACAATTAAGAAGGCAGTAATCATTGCTGCACCTCATACCAGTTGGCACGATTTCTACATAGCATTGTTGCTTCGTCAGGTCATTGGTATCAAAGCAAACTTTATCGCAAAAAAAGAATTGTTCGTTTGGCCTTTTGGTTATTACTTCAAAAGTGTTGGAGGTGCTTCGGTAGACAGAACTCCTGGACAGGATAAAGTTCAGGCTATTGCAGCATTGTTTAATGAACATGATGAATTCCGGTTGGCTTTAGCTCCAGAAGGTACTAGGAAGAAAGTCGAAACTTGGAAAACGGGCTTTTACTTTATCGCGAAAAAAGCTAATGTGCCAATCTTTATGTTTACGCTGGATTTTGAAAACAAGCAAAATAAAATTTCAGAGCCTTTTTACCCAACCGATGATTTTAAAGCAGACATGAAATTTATCAAAGGATTTTTTAAAGGTGTTAAAGGTAAGGTAGCCGAATATTCCTAGATTTTGGCATGGATTTTGGGCATTTTATGCTGTAGGTGATTGATGAAACATACAGTAAACAATTTTTGTCCCTAAAGAGAAACATTGATAACTTGCATTTAAATAGCTGCTTCATTATGTTTTGGAGCAGCTTTTTTGTTTTATGCATAATATCGTTAATAATATGACTATCAATATATAATTTGAAATGACCTTCTAATTTTGTTCACAAAATTTTGTTAAAGCTGGTAACTCTTAAAACTAGTCGATAAGAGGCTTCGTAAATAGTGGTATAAACTTTAAAAAACATTTTATGAAAACTTTAAATTCAATCAAACTTTTGAGTTTGCTAATGGTCATTTCAATTGCTTCATTTTCTTGTAGCAATGATGATGATAGTGGAAATCAAAATCCAGAACCATCTATGACCAGGCTATTTACTTCCAACAATTCAAACGGAAATATTACATATTACGATGTAACCGATTTTTCAAATATTACAACAACTACATTGCTCACAACATCCACAGCAGCCGATGGGATATTTTATGATCCAAATGGTGATGTAGTGCTTCAAGCATCAAGATCAGGTTTAAATCTCGAAGCGTTTACCGATATCTCAGCATTGACTACAAATACTGCGATTACGGCAAATATAATTGGTAGTGCAGACATGCAAAGCCCAAGAGAAACTGCTGTTAGTGGTAATATTGTGGTTGTAGCTGATAACGCTGATGTAGATGGAGATACAAATACACCTGACGGACGTTTTTATGTGTATCAAAGTAATGGAACACAATTCACGTTGAGAAATACAATCACTGTAGATTTCAAAGTTTGGGGTATTACATTTATTGGCAACGATTTGTACGCAGTTGTAGATGCTGATAATGAATTAGCGGTTTTTAATAATTTCTTAAATAATACTTCAAATACTGCTTTATCAGCTTCAAAAAGAGTCGTTGTTGAAGGTATTGTGAGAACCCATGGACTTACTTATGACAGTTCGAATGGAACAATGATTATGACTGATATTGGTGATGCTGCGAACACGCAAGATGATGGAGGCTTTCACGTCATTTCTAATTTCATTGCAAAATTCAGTGCTGTGTCAAATGGTGGTACACTTGCAGTTGGTCAACAAGTAAGGGTAGCAGGAAGCAATACATTGATGGGAAATCCTGTTGATGTTGCCTATGATGCTTCAACTGGTACAGTATTTATTGCTGAAGCTGGTAATGGTGGAGGCCGTATTTTAGCTTTCAATAATATTGGGACTGGTGGAAATTTATCACCTGTTGTCAATAATTCTTTAGCCGCGGCCTCTTCAGTTTATCTTTCTAAAGAATAAATATTTTAGATATATCAAAAAAAGGCTTTCCATTTGGAAAGCTTTTTTATTTATAAAACCCTATTTGATTTATTTACGTAAATAGATTGTAGGTCTTAAGTTTAAGATTGCTATGAGAAAGTGAAAAGCTGCCAAGCTCTGTGTTTGGTGGCTTTTCTAGTTTTTAAGTCGTTTGCTTAACCAATGTTTGAAATCATAAAAATTCTGCGGAGCCACACCGTGCCCAACAGGAAATTCAGAATAAGTATTCTTAATATTAAGGCTATCGAGAAATTTTGGAGCTTTTCTGGCCCAATCTACCGGAATGACTTGGTCAACACTTCCGTGCGAACAATAAAAGTCTAGATTTGAATAATCTTTAGTCTGCATATCTTCTGGCAATATCTCTTCATTGATATAACCGCTCAATGCAATTATTTGCTTCACTTTTTCAGGATAGGTGAGTGCCACAGCATAGCTCAAGATGCTTCCTTGGCTAAAGCCTAGCATTGTGACGTTAGTTTTATTTACTGGATAAGCTTCACAAGCTTCATCAATAAATCTTGCTATCAAATCGACAGATTGTTGAGCCTGTACATTATCATTCCATTTATTCATTTCTGCATCAAAATTAATGGCATACCAAGCGTTGCCATAAGGCTGCATAGGATAGGGCGCTCTTACCGAAATGATAAACAACTCCTGTGGCAATTCTGAAGCAAATGAAAACAAATCTTCCTCATCGCTACCATAACCGTGAAGCATTATCAAAAGAGGGGCATTTTCTTTTAAGGTTGATGGACGAGTGATGTGATATAAGGAAAGTTCAGTCATTATTATTTTAAATTTTTAAACCAATCTTGAAAAAGTGGTCCCAAAACAGGAATAGGTTCAGCTTTACCTTGACTGGCTATGATTACTCCATACAGCCAACTCACAAATGTAACTGCCCAAAATGCGGTGCCTAGCCAACTGTTGACATACTTTTCAACCAAATTTGAGAAGATTAAAAGAAGAATCAATCCCAACATTTGTCTAATATGAAAAAAGGTGAAAGGATTTTTCTTTTCAAGATTCATTACTACAGCGATAATCAAGCCAATAAAAGTGAAATAAGATACAATTGCCCAAGTTTTTCCTTCTTCTACAGTCTGTTGGTTCATTTATTTAAAATCAATTGGTTATTGTTGAAAATCCCGTATGCCTTTCCATTAAGTTCGTGGTTTTCTAAAATGGCATTTTTAGAACTTGAGATGATGTCTTTTTTTGAAAATTGATAGCTTCCATTCGGATTGAACAGCGTCAAATCTGCAGTATTTCCAACGGTTACAGATGTATTTTCAAGGCCAAATCGGTCTTTTCCTTTGGTCAACAAATCAATGCTCTTTTTCAGTGTAAAGACCGTGTTTAACGCTCCAAAAGCACTTTCGAGACCAATGGTACCGTATTTAGCGTGATCGAATTCTATTTTTTTATGTTCGATGTCAATTGGATTATGATCACTGGTTACCATATCAATAGTGCCATCTTTCAAACCTTCAATCAACGCATCACAATCATCTTGTGTTCGCAATGGAGGCAACACTTTGTAATTGGTGTTAAACGTATTCAATTCGTTGTCTGTCAGCATCAAATTATGAATAGCTACACTGCAGCTCACATCAAGTTTTTGTTTTTTGGCATTTCTAATTAATTCCACAGATTTAGCAGTCGAAATCGTCGGAATGTGAAGTTTTCCTCCAGTGTATTCCAGCAGAAATAAATCTCGTGCTATTTGAAGTTCTTCGGCCAATGCAGGATTGCCCTTAAGTCCCAACGAGGTGCTTGTCACATTTTCATTCATCACACCTAATCCAGAGATTTTCAATTCTTGTGGAAAAGAAAATATCAAACCACCAAAATTGCTGGCATATTGCAGCGCAATTTTCATCAGGTTTGGATTGATAATAGGTTTTTGATAATCATAAAAGGCAACAGCTCCAGCGGTTTTCATATCAAACAGCTCTGCCATATCTTCACCTTTGCTTTCTTTGGTCAATGCGCCAATAGGGTAAAGATTCACGGCATTTCGTGATGCTTTTCCTTTTAAAAATGAAATATCAGCAAAACTATCAACCACAGGTTGTGTGTTACTGTTCACTGCAACTGATGTAAAACCTGAAAGTGCAGCTGTTTTCAATCCATTTTCAATGGTTTCACGCTCTTCAAAACCAGGTTCTCCAAAACTCACACTGCTATCAAACCAACCTTGCGAAACGTGTAGGTTTTCTAGATGAACTTCTTTATAATTTTTTGGATTTTTGAGAGAATTCCCAATCTGTGTTATGACGCCCTTTTCAATTAAAATATCAACCGTTTGATTATGAAAATCACTCTTTGTATCAACAATCGTCGCAGATTTTATGAGTACGTTCATTTAAGGAATTTTAAGATGAGCATTTCGATGATTAAAAAAATCAATGCAAAAATAACAAACCATTTCCATAGCTCGTTCACATTAGTGGCACTTTTTATGTCTTCAATAGCTGAAGCAACACTCGATTGAACATCCAAATCATCCATATCAGAAAGATTGAAATAACTCAAATTACTTTCGTTTCTGTTATAGTTGTAACTTAAATGTTGCAACGTCGTTTCCTTATTGTTTACAGCCAAAATCCCAGCGACATCAGGATATTCGCTGGTTTTCAATTCTACTTTATTAGTATACGTTTGTTGCAAAGGCACCACAGAATGTTCATCAACCACAAGGGTCAAAATATTGTCTTGCGATAACTGCGTAGAGATATCGATTGTGTTTTCTTGCCCAATAGTGTAATAGAGTTGCGGCACTTTCAAACTTTGTTTTCCTATGTTATAAAGTACAGGAACAATCAATGGCGAATTTTTAAAGTTCGAATTGTCTTCATTCAATGGCGATGAAAAGGCAAAGGAATGATTAGCTTCTGATAAAAAAGATGCACCATCTTCATAGCTCAAAACCGATGAGCTGTTTGAGTTTGTTGGAAAGAAAGAGCCAACCCTTGGATATTGAAAATTGCTTACTTTCTTGTCAAAAACATTCATCAACAATGGGTGCGAAAAGTTGATGTTCGTTATTTTCTTTTCTGATGAAATCAAATTATTAAAGCTAGGCAATGAGTAATTGGCAAATAATTGATTGTAAGAAGTTAGTGATGATTCGCTTGAAGGAATAGTTACGAGATAACCTCCATTTTCAGTAAATGATTTTAAGGCAATTGTCAATGAATTTGGAATGTCTTTCAACTCATTTAAAACTATCAGGTTTTGAGATTCCAAGGTGTTATAATTGAGTTCATTGAACCTTACTGATGTATATTCAAATTCATCATCAGTATAAATTTTTCTCAAAAAAACATCATCGGCTTCATAGATGGAAAGCACCTTGATTTTCTCACGCTGATTGATGTTGAAATAGAGGCTGTTGTCATATTGAAGATTGGTGTCCTCAATAATTATTTTACCATCAAAAGCATTGTCCAACGGAATGGTAAACGTTGTTTCGGCTTTGTCCTCAATACTGACAGCACTTTTTGCTACAAGATTATCATTATTATAAAGCGAAACAGGAAGTGTTTCGATTGCAGCACCTTCATTGTTTAGGTTGACAGTCAACTCAAGATTATCGACATTGAAGTTGGAAATGAAAATAGTATCAATCGAAACATTGTTGAGGTTTTCTGGCTTGAGTTGAACCAATTTAAAACGCACCAAACTATCCTTTTCTATTGAAAATGGGTCATCCTTCTGTTGAAAATCTGAAATCAGAATGAGATTTTTAATACTGCTTTTGTCATTTGAAAATGCATTTTTCCCTTTCAAAACCACAGCCTCGTAAGATAGTTGATTGGGCGAATGTTTTAACTGAATCAAATCATTCTTAATGGCTTTTGTAGTAGTGTTTACAAAGGTATTATCATTGGTAAACAAGGTTATTTGCTCCTTGTCATCCATTGTCTCGATGAGGTCTTGCACAGCCTTATTTAGCAGTGAGCCATTGCTACTTTTTGCTTGCATACTAAAGGAATTGTCAAGATAAATGACCGTTTCACTTTTTGCATTGAACGTATTTGAATCCGCCAGATATGGTTGGGCAAACGCAATAATGGCGCAGGCTAGAAGCAACAAACGCGTTAAAAGCGTCAGCCACTTTTTGAGTTGAGAGCTTTTTCTGGTTTGAAGTGTAATCTTTTTAAGAAACTCAACATTTGTGAATTCAACCTTTTGAAAACGTCTCAACTGAAATAAATGCACAATAATGGGAATGACCAGGAGCAGCAGCGCATAGAGAATTTCTGGATGTTTGAATTGCATTCCGTGAGTGTGATTTATTGTGCAACCAAATATATTAAATGCTGAAAGATTACAACGGATGGATTTAGGGAAATTTAACGTTTGAAAAATACCGACCTTTCACAAATGTCATCAACAGAAAAAGAAGTAGTCTTTCATTGGGAACATTCTCTGCTCATTAAAATACGCTTTGATTCGTGTTTGTGAGCATTCATTGGCAACGGTGACAATGCTTTGCGGATTTTCAAGTTCGTTGAGATATTTAAAGCTGTGTAATTCAATCTTATAAATATGTTTGCCTATTTTTTTCGGATTGTTGCAGATCCAAATGAACGGTATCTTTCGCTTTTTGAGCATTTTTGCAATGTGTTTTCCTTTAAAACCTGCTCCCCAAACCGTCAGCACTCTATTCGGGTCATAATCCAACTCCAAAAAGTAGTGCAGTTTAATGTCCAGAAAATAATTCTGTGCATAATGCTCGTGGGTGCGTGAAGTTCTGGTGGCATAATCTCTCCAGTGGTGCAAAACTTGGTCACAAGGAATGCATTTCATTCCATATTTGTAAAATCGGAAAGTCAAATCATAATCTTCGGGATAATGGTTGGGATTGAAGGCATCACAAGTTATTAAATCATCTCTGTGAATCATCCAGCAAGGGGAAGGAATGACACATTCCTTATATATTTCAGAATAATTGGCGCCTTCCTGCGTCAAATCATTCAGCCATTTTTCATAGCGTGCATAACCGTCGCTAATGCCTTCGTCACTGAAATAATTTACCTTTCCAACCGCAACGTGTTGCTTTCCGTGCTGCATCAAATTATTTACTAATACTTCCAATTTGTTTTTCGGCATCACATCATCACTATCCATCCTGGTGATATAGTCGCCATTGCTGTTTTCAAACGCAAAACGTAGGGCATCAATAATTCCATTGCCATCATTTTTCATCAATTTGATTCTTTCATCTTTGACAGAATAACTTTTTATCAAATTATAACTATGATCGGTTGAAGCATCATCAACTATCAACAATTCCCAATTGGCATATGTTTGAGAAATTATGGAATCCAGACATTCTGCCAAAAATATTTCAGTGTTTTTGAAGGGTGTTAGGATGCTGATGAGTGGTTGCGACATCGTATTAAGTTTAATAGCAAGTTTTAACAAAATGTTCACTATTTAGAGTGTAACAGATTGTAGTTTTGCGTGACTTACTCAAAAATCAAATTCAAAGAAATGAAAAAAATATTAAGTATTGCCTTTATGGGAGCCTTAATGCTCGGTTGTGGCTCGGCTTCAAAAGTGAAGAATGACTTGGCGACCTCCAATCCAATCGTCACTTCAATCGATATTACTAAAGTTTCTAATGATAAATTGCCTGTAGTTATTAATCCAGGTCGTTTTGTTGAAGAAACAGTAACGTATTATATGCCATCTGTGGTTCCTGGCACCTATGCATTGGGTGATTATGGCCGTTTTATAGATAATTTTAAAGCAATTGATTATAACGGCAACGAATTGACGGTTACACATCCTGATCAAAATACTTGGGTAATTGCCAATGCCAAAGAATTGGATAAAATTACTTATTATGTTAATGATACCTATGACCAAGAAGTGGTAGGCGGCATAGGAGGTGAGATGCCATTCTCTCCTGCAGGTACCAATATAGAACCAAATAACTATGTGTTGAATTTATATGGATATCTCGGCTATTTTGACAATTTAAAGAATGCAGAATATTCATTGGACGTTACTGCGCCAGCTACCTTTAAGCATAGTTCTGCGTTGCAATCAACAGGTGTGAAATCTAGTCCTGATGGTGCTGCCATTACTAACAGCTATTACGCACCTCGTTATTTTGACATCATGGATAATCCTATGATGTACGGTAAGTTAGACATCGAAGAGTTCTTGGTAGGAGACATAAAGATTGTATTGAGTGTATATTCTCCAAATAAAGTACATTCGGCTGCAAGCTTAAAGGAAACAGTGTATAAGATGATGGAAGCTCAAAAGAAATATTTGGGTGACATCAACTCTACACCACGTTATGACATCTTTTTGTATTTGGCTGCTGGCGGAGAAGGATCACCTAAAGGTTTCGGAGCCTTGGAACATCACAAATCGACTACTGTTGTATTGAGAGAGCAATCTTCTAAAGAACAATTGGCCAAATCTATGATTGATGTCGTGGCCCACGAGTTCTTTCATATTGTCACACCGCTTTCGGTGCATTCTGAAGACATTCATTATTTTGACTACATCAACCCGACGTTTTCCAAGCATTTGTGGATGTATGAAGGTGTTACCGAGTATTTCGCACAACACTTCCAAGTCTATGAAGGTTTGGCAACCAATGATGAGTTTTATGCCGAAATCATGAGTAAAATCAACATATCTCATTATTTTGATGATGAGATGAGTTTTACAGTGATGAGCGAAAACATCATGGATGAACCATATTCAAAGAATTACATCAATGTTTACTCAAAAGGTGCATTGATAGGGATGTGCATCGACATCTTGATGCGTGAAGAGAGCAATGGACAGCGTAGCATGTTATCGTTGATGAAAGAATTGTCTAACAAGTATGGCGTGGACAAACCGTTTGATGATGATTCCATCATCGCAGAGATTACAAAAATGACATACCCATCTGTGGGCGCCTTTTTGCAGACCCATGTGGTAGGGACAACCCCCATCAATTATGAAGACTTCTTCAAAAAAGTGGGATTGACCATGAGTAACAGCGAAGTAGAAACCAATTATATTCAAAATTCTGCTGGTTTTATCTTTGATGCCAATGAAGAGCAAACCCACATTTTCTTTTCTGAAGGTGTGAAAGACAATAGCTTCTGGGCAGAACAAGGTGTGATGCCAGGTGATATTGTAAAAGAAATCAATGGTACCGAATTTACTATTGAAAAAGCCCAATTGTTGCTTGGTAGCATGTACCAGTGGCAACCAGGACAAGACTTTGAAGTGAAGGTAGAGCGCGATGGCAAAGAAGTCGTGTTTAAAGGCAAGTTAGCACAAGCGTACACCAACAAAAAGACTTTGATGGAAGACGAGAATGCCACCGCAGCGCAGATTGCATTGCGCAAGGCGTGGTTGAAAGGATAATCTTAAGAATGAAATGATAAAAAAGCCTGAAAGTTGTTTTCAGGCTTTTTTGTTTAAATTTACTAATCAATATTACTTTTAGGCAAAGTGTCTTTTTTCTTTTTTTTCATAAAAGCTATGAAATCTACTGTTTCAGATACTGAAATGTCCAATCTTAAATAAAGGAGTTGTTTGAAAGAATGCCTTTATATTCACTTCAGTACCCATCATTAAGGAAATTTCAACATTTAGAGGATATATAAATAAACGAGCAATATTGGATAAGATCAATCTGATTTGGGCCAAACGACTTCAAAATCTTTGATACTGTCTTTGGGAAGCTGTTTAATTCTTGGATCTGTCAAGAGACGTTGGTCAAAAACCCCATCCACCTTCCAGCTTATTAAATCATAAGATAATTGTGACATGTTTCCTAAAGATAGTTCAGTTTTTGCTATCTTTAGTAGTTTTCTGGCCATGTGGGGTTTTGCTAGTTGAATAAACTTGATGGGATTTTTAAACTGGTGAGTGGTTTTAAACCTATTTATTCTTCCGAAGGATGGATATCCGTAATTTTCTATCAGATTAATAAATTCTACCATAATTCTATCATATACTATTTCATAATATCTTTGATGAGTATATTCTGACAGCGGTTTTTTTAATTCCAAGAAATTTATAATCTTAAGTTTGAGAGAATCAATGTCCTTTGAGATATTCATGTCAAAATAGTCTTCGAAGGATTGACTCTTATCAATTTTAGGTTTGTATATCTCAAGTTCAGCCATGAATTCCAAGGTCTGTAATACCTTATTCAAATCACGTTTTAACAGACTGTCTTTTTCCTTTTGGGAATAGAGACTTATGCTTGATACGAAAATTAGGATCAATAACAACACTTTCATATCGGGAATATAATCAAAAATTCTCAAAAACTCCAAGTCCAAAGAGTGCGAAGTCATACTTCACAGGATCTTTTGGGTCGAGATGTCGCAACGCCGTATCGAGTTCCTGTAAGGCTTTGGCATCGTTTTGTTTCCTGTGAAGAAGACCGAGTTTTCGTGCGACGTTGCCAGAGTGTACATCTAGTGGACACGAAAGTTGAGAAGGGGAGAGGCTGTTCCAGATCCCAAAGTCGACACCGCTGGCATCTGTGCGAACCATCCAACGCAAAAACATATTGATACGTTTTGCCGCAGAGTTTTTCAAAGGGTCGCTGATGTGCTTTTGGGTACGTTGCAAATGCTCAACTTCAAAGAAAACCTTTTTAAATTGATGAATGGCGTTTTGCGTTGAGTGTTCTTCAGAATGTTTGTGAAAAACCGCTTCTATGCCACCATGATTCTTGTAAATATGTTGCAAGCTCTGGACAAATTGAACCATATCGATACCGCTAAAAGTACGGTGAACAAACGGTAGAATTTTCTCCAGGTCTGATTCTTCATGATTAAGTATGAAATTGTGTGGACTATGGTCCAATAGACTCATCATTCGGTGTGCATTGTTGATAATGCTTTTTCTGTTGCCCCAAGCGATGGTTGCCGTCAAAAAGCCCGCGATCTCTATATCTTCCTTTTTAGAGAATAGATGTGGAATTTGGATAGGGTCGGACTCAATGAACTTGGTGTTGTTATATTGTTCTACCTTTTGGTCTAGGAAGTCTTTAAGGTCTGTTTGGGAGAGGTGTTTCATAGCGGCTGCAAGTTACGATTTATGAGGGAGTTTTAGAGGACGTTTGGGAAAATGTGTGTTGAAGACGGGTGACGGGTGACCGATGACCAACTGTCTTTGCAATTAGAGGGTGCGAGAGCTAATTCAGAGTTGGCGGGAACTAATTCAGACTTGACGAAAGGGTTTTTTAGAGACTGTCCAAAAAACTGTGTAAATGCCTTGGCAAATGTTTTGGGTTGTTATTGTAAACCTTTTGAATGTTGGTGGAAAACATCAACGATTGCGTGATGATTATGCGGTGTTTGACGCTTTCTTTTTATTTATAAAACGCTTCATTAAATAAATCAAACTTCCGAAGAAAGGTAAAAAAAGAATCATTAGTATCCATAAAAACACCCTCACGGAAGTTTCATTTTTAAGTGCCAATACCAATGCCGATATAGTGAAGATTAAATAGAGAATGCCGCCGATGAGAATTTGAATTGGGCCGATGGCTCCGAAATAAGTGATTAATTGTATCATGCTAATGAAGCTGTTTTCAAACTTAAAGTTAATGAATACTTTATGGAAAACCTTAAAACTGCTTCTGTTTGCCTGAATGTGTAGGCTTTTAGTGATTACTCCATCTGCTTTAAAAAGAAGTTTATGGTTGCTAGATTCATTTCTGAAGTGGTCCAATGGCCCACATTGTCAAAAGTTTTAAAAATAGCTGTGATGCCGTTTTCGATATATAGTGTTTGACAATGGCCATATCTCTCCTGGACGTTGCTACCTATGTGTTTGTTGATGAGGTGCCGCTCGCTATCACTATAGGCATCATCATACTGCACGGCATCATTATCATCTAGTGCACCCATATAAATGTATTGTGCGATATTTTGGTACTGCTCTTTATCAAATTTTTTATTCAATAATTCCTCAAAGTCATTTATGCCAAGAGGATAGTTCAATTCGGCACTGTCTATTTTGTTTTGAGGAAGCATGAGTTCGCCATTAAAACCACCCATTGCCATGGCCTTGATTGTTTCTGGATGTATAAAGGAAAATCTATTGATGAATGTAGCCGATGCCGAAAAACCATTCATAAACAATTGGTCGTGCGTGGAAATGTGCATACCCTTTAAAATAGTTCTGGCATCGTCTATCATGGCGAGCAGTTGTAAATCCAAGCGTTTGTAAATGGGAGTTTGCTCTAGCATGACGTCTCTGTCCAAGGCATGCGTGTAGAGTAGGGGTTGCGCATCTGGCCTGGGAAAGATGGGGACAAGCAAGGGAATTTTGAGCATGGACGCAATATTGTTGCCAATGGAATTAACCGATGCTAAATCTATGGCGTAAGCGGTATGCACTTCGAGGGTGTCGGAAGTTTTTCCAGTATTGTTGGGCTCTACCAATAAGTAGCTGGTTTGATGTTGCGGTGTGCCTTTTGGGATGAACAACAGATAATTACTATAGAAGCCTTTATCTGGATCTTGGTCGATGATGAGAAGGCTGTCCTTTGAGGTAGAACGTGTTGTTTCTTGTGCTAAAAAACTAGTGCTGTAGCTGATGATCAACAGAATTATAATACGTTTCATGATTGCAGTTTTTGATGTTTTTAAGACGATTGAGAAGTGCAGGTGTTACAATGCATTGGGAAGGCGAATTTTATTGAATGCCACTTGAATCATTCTATTGATTAATTGACTACATTTAGTAAAAAAAGAAAATCTATGGCACTACGACCTGGCCAACGGTTTTTAAGCCTTTTGCTGTTGCTCATTGGCTTATTATTGGTCTACAATCCTGTGACCAAATTTCCCTATACATTTTGTGTTATCATCATGTATATACTTGCTGTTACCTGGTATACCAAGCGAAGCTTAAAACCTTTAAGATTTCGAAAGCTTGATTCAAAAGCACTGAAAATAATATTGTTGAGCTACCTTGTATTAGAACTTTCAATGGACTTTGTCTTTCAGCCATTGGTGAACAAAATTTTCAATGAACCGGCTGATTATACAGCTTTTCGATTTATAGAAGGAGATACCGCTGTTTATTTTTCATGGTTATTGAAGATGTGGATAAGTGCTGCAGTGGGCGAGGAGCTGCTGTTTCGAGCTTTTGCTTTTGCTAAATTGCGCGATATTTTCAATAGAAGACATTGGGTTTTTATACCGATTTCTGCCGTATTGTTTTCCATTCCGCATCTTTATCAAGGTTTGGCAGGTTTGACCATGACTTTCCTGTTTGGGCTATTCTTTGGATATATCTTTTATCGATTTAAAAATATATGGATCAATATTATTGTGCATGGGCTAATTGATACCGTGTTTTTGACATTGAGTTATTTAGGGTATTTAGAGTTTTATTCGATGGTGTGGTAATTGCATTACTCTATAAAAAATTGAACATGCAAAATAAAATTTGGCTTTTTAGGTTGATATTGTGAGCACGGATTGAAAAATCTGTGCTCGAGCTTGTTTAATTTTATTTTTTTACCTTCTCTTTTTCTTTTTCAAATTGAACATTAGTTTTATTTACAGATTTAGCTCCCATAATTAAATATGTAGCAAGCTTATTCTTTAAATAAGAAGATGGTTTGAAGCAATCGAAACCTTTAGAATCTAAAACTATTGCGGAACAATAAAATATTTGACCATAATTTTGATGATCATTGATTTTAATTGTTTTAAACCTCTCGTGATCTCCACCAACCGCTATAGTGAATAACTCTTCATTATCATCCAATAGCTTTACATTCTCCCAAACTAAAATATTCTCTTTTCTATCAGACTGTATGGAGTGATTCCATGCGCCATATTTGTTGAACATAAATTTTTGTAAGTCATCAGAATCAAATTTAGGTCTGAATCTCAATTCGTTTACTTGTAGAGAATCAAATGGAGTTAATTTTAAAGTAACAGAATTTGATATCTCATAGTTATCAATCGTTTTAGAATTATGGGGTGCACAGCCGCAAATAACAATGAAAATCACTAGGAGGTTTATTATTTTCATATTATAAATAGTGTTTTATAGAGAACATATTCAATTAGAATCTGAAAGATTCTGGTTGCATGAATCTAAAAATATAAAATTATTAGATAATTATGGAGAAGGTCATGTTTCTGCTTGCTCAATGGAAATTAAGCACAATTGATATCGAAATATGACTGTTGTAAGCTAATGCACTAAAATTTTTATGCTTAATCAGTTGGTAATTCGGGAATATATACATTCTCTATTTTTATGTCATTGCCATACGTTACGATAATCGAGCACAGTACAGCTACATTTTTACCATTGTGCATTGCAGGTTTCATAGCAGGAATTTTTCTTAATACCCTCAATATCTCAGCCTGTATTGAGACATCTGCATCTCTGACTTTTAGGCCAGTAACATTTCCGTTTTCATTGATGATAAAAAAAGCGTCTACTTGCTTTGGTTCTGATAGATTTAACTCTTTAGCTACATCCAAGTTAAATTCTTTATGTATAAATGTTGATACTTTATGACTGAAACATTCTTGCGTTTGTTCTGCGGAAAGATCTTCACAACCCTCATATATAGGGGCTCTTTCCACATCTTTCAATACCATTCTGTTCTCTGGACTATAGTTAGCTAAACCATCCTTTTGTGAAACAATGCTACATAAGCTTAACAGTGCCTGCTCTTCTTCAGTAGTTACATTTCCTTGTGCCATCACCTGTTCTTGAACAGCATTGATTTTCATGATTAGTTCACTTTCTTTATTTTCTTTTGTTTTAGGGGTTTCGTTACAAGAAATAAATATTAGGGCGTATGATATGATCGGAATGACCAAGAACTTATGCAGTGTATTTTTTCCATTTAAATTCAATTTCATGGTTGTGTCTTTTAGTTGATAAGTTGTCAGTTTTTTTTAAAGTTTGATGCCTTATTAAAATGTAAAGAATTGTTGCAATCAACGTTATGTTTAGATTGTATAGCCATATGTGAAAGATAATAAATAAGATTTAAATAGAATCAGGTGTGGTTTAGCCACCTCGCTTTCTGAAGTAGGTAAGAAGAAGAAACTGCTTATAATCGTGTTGGCAACGTTTAGCTTTTACTTTAACTTTTTGGAGAGTAGGACTGATCAGGCTTTCGGACAAGTAGTGTTGATATTCAGAGAAAACCACTTCTTATTTGTAGGAGGTGTTTTTTTTGTTTGTATTACTTCAACATAAAAATTAAAAAACCCCAAAGCCTTGGGATGGGCGTTGGGGTTCTCAATCAAGTTGCAATTTGCTTACGCTTCACAACTTGTGCACTCTTTTTTCTGTTTAAACTTCTGGGCAGCGTTCATACTGTGCTGGTAGTACAGTGATTTTAGGCCCATTTTCCACGCCGTAACGTGTATGTTGTTGATATCCTTCACTGGCATTTCTGGGTGCACAATGATGTTCACCGATTGTCCTTGGTCTATAAACGCTTGGCGTCCTGCCGCTTGGTAAATGATATCCAATTGGTCTATTTCAGAATAGGTTTTGAACACATCCTTTTCAGCATCCGTCAAGAAATCTAGGTGCTGTACAGAACCATCCATATCTCTGATGCTTATCCACACTTCTGGCGTGTTCTGACCTTTATCCTCAAGCAATGCTTCCAAAAATGGATTCTTTATGGTGGTCTTGATCTTCGCAATGTCTTTTACATACACGTTAGACCAAATAGGTTCAATACCTTGGGAAACTTGCCCCAAGATGAAAGCAGAGGAGGTGGTAGGCGCAATGGCGTTTAAGGTAGCATTACGTCTGCCATAACCCTTAAGCACTGCTGGCTCACCAAATTTTTCAGCCAATTCTGATGATGCTTTATAAGATTTCTCTTGAAGCGTTTTAAAGATTTCGTGGTTAAGGTTGAAAGCATCTTGGCTATCAAATGACATCATTTTAGACTGCAACAAAGAGTGCCATCCTAAAACACCTAGACCTAGCGCACGATTGTCTTTTGCAAAATTATAAGCACGCTCCATAAATAGGAAGGTCTGACGATCATCTCTATTTGATGAATCTCTGTAAGCCTCGAGTTTCTCAATGAATTCCGTAATCACGGCATCCAAGAAATATACCATTGTTTCCACAGCATCCGTGTTTTTCCATTTATCATAGTGCAATAAGTTCACACTCGACAATACGCAAACGAAAGACCAATCATCATTAGACGGCAACATAATCTCTGTACACAGGTTGCTGGCGTGGATAGGCAAACTTTTATCCTTATATACTTCAGGACGACCATTGTTGGCATTGTCGGTAAAGAATATATACGGATAGCCCATCTCACCACGACTTTGAAGCACCTTTGCCCAAAGCGAACGCTTTTCAACATCGCCTTCAATCATTTCTTCCATCCATTTGCTGGTCACGGTAACACCGTGTGTCAGTTGCTGAATTGGATTTCCTTCTGTACCAATCTCCAAAAACTCTTTGATATCTTGATGCTCAATAGGCAAATAAGGAGAGAAGCGACCACGACGCACAGAACCTTGGCTAACCACATCCACCATTGATTCAAACAATTGCATAATGTGCACGGCACCAGAAGCTTGACCATTGTTTTTAACAGGCGCACCTCTATGACGGATTTTCCCGAAATACCCAGAAGTACCACCACCAAGCTTTGACATCATCCCAACTTCTGATTGTGTATAGAGAATATTCCCCATATCATCATCAATGTGCGACCCAAAACAGCTTATAGGCAGACCACGCTCTTTACCAAAGTTAGACCACACAGGCGATGCCAATGAATAAAACCCTTCTGACATATAGTTAAAGAACTTATCGGCATAGCCTGGCATTCCAAGAATCTGTTCAGCGCGCACAGCAATCTCACGAATACGACCTTTAGGTGTCGCACCTTCAGTCAAATATCCTGATGATAAAAATTGCTGGCTATGTTCATTCAACCATTCAAAACCACCTTCTTCAGTAGATTCTGATGTAGAGTTGGTTAAGAATTCTTTTCTGGCATTCACCAATTGTTTTGCTTGGTTCTCTTGAGCCTGTTGCTCTTGCTGTTGGTAGAGGGTTTTGTTTTCCATAGATTAAAATAAGTCGTCGCTAGTTATACTTTGTGTTCTTTTACTATAATTGATAGAGCGTTTCACGAAGAAATCGCCATGCTTTGTGCCAATAATCTCGTCATCGAACCATTCGGTTTGAGAGAGGAGTGCATGATCTATCTTGAATATTTTTTCAATACCGATGCTTTCAAGTGATTTGTTGAAACGGTTTTTGATGAATTCATTTACCACATCTTTAGGTAAGAAATCAAGTTCGCCATCTTCAAAAATCCAATCCACGATTTTGCTTTCAGATGCAAAGGCATCTTCACACATTTGTTGGATCATGGTGTGGTAAGCATCGTCAAACCATTCTGGATGCTCTTGTTTCAGGATGTTGATGATATCAATACCAAAATCACCATGAATTTGTTCTTCTTTAGATGTCGCTTCAACCACATTAGAGATACCTTTAAGCATATTTTTATGCTTGTTGAAGGCCATGATGATCAAGAACTGTGAGAACAAAGAAACATGCTCAATAAAGAGAGAGAACAAAAGCACTGCCTCTGCATATTCCTTGTCATTATCGCTTTTTGAGTTTTTAAGAGCCGTTTCCAAATACTGCACACGTCTCATAATCACAGGCTTCTTCTTAAGTTCTTCAAACTCTTTGTTCAAACCCAAGATTTCCAAAAGGTGTGAGTACGCATCGTGATGTCTCACTTCGCTCTCCGCAAAGGTTGCACCTACAGAACCAATCTCTGGTTTAGGCATTCTGTGGTAGATATCGCCCCAAAATGATTTTACGGCTACCTCAATTTGAGAAATGGCAAGCATCGTATTCTTGATGACACTTTTCTCAACCTCATTCAAATTTGATTTGAAATCCTGTATATCACTTGTAAAGTTGAATTCTGTGTGAATCCAATAAGAGTGCCTGATAGCAGGTACATATTCATATAGTTGAGGGTACTCGTAAGGCTTTAGGTTGATGCGCTTTTCAAAAATGTTGCTCTTTCTACTCTGCGCCTGCTTGTTTCTATAAATAATGTAAGCTTTTGCCACGTCGTGGAATGCACTTTCCATTAATTTATCCTCCACAATGTCCTGAACTTCCTCTACAGTAGGCGTGTATTCTGGGTCATTGCCAAGACGCACCAACAACGCATCGTGTACATTATTTGCAATGAGTTGAGCGTCTTCAACCTGGCCATGGCCTACCGCTTTCATCGCCTTAAAGATAGCTTGTGTTATCTTACTTAATTCAAAAGGTTTCTGGCTAAAATCTCTTTTAGTGATATAAATAATTTCCATAAAAAAATGTATTAGGTTGGGGTTATTAAACCAAGACAGGTGTAAAATTCCTAATTTATTTTAAACGAAATGAAGTGACCCCATTTTTGTTCCTAACATTTTATTAACAATTAGGAAATATAGGCATGTTAAACTTTGTTAATCAGAATGTTACAACAAAAAGCGTTTGTGAATTTTGTTTCGAAAAACTATTGGAAAAAGTAGTGAAAATAATACTTAAAACCAGTAATAAAAAGGGATTGAAGACGGTTATTAGGTAGTTTAAATTTTTATGATGAAAGATGACATCGAAGCAATTTTTTCACCATTTGTGGTGCTGAATTTATAAAAAAATCTGTTCATCAAATACTTCATTAAAGATATCAACTTTTTTCCTTTTCAAGAAGTTTTATCACTCTATTATAAAGTACTTCAGAAATGTTCCAATTGTAACCTTCAAAGTTCACCGTATTGGTAAATTGAATCACCACAGCATCAAGTTCCTTATCATATCTTGATATACTTTGATAGCCGGGAATCAACCCTGTATGGTCATAGCGATAAATGGAGGAGTAGATGTCTCGCTCTTTCTGGTCTGTAAAGACAGTGCCTTCATTCAATGCTCTTAAAAACTTGCCAAGATCTTCAGCAGTTGCCAGCATACAATCATTGTCATCTGTTTTTAAATCGGCATCATAACCCACGTAATAACCGCTCATCACATCATCCATATCTACATCGTGAATGGAACCATATGTGTTATTTAAGCCAAGAGGTGTCAAAACTTCTTTTTTGAGATACTCAAAACGCGTGGTACCACTTGCTTTTTCAATGAGGTAGGAGAGTAGGAGATAATTGGTATTGCTATACTCATAGTCCGTATCTGGCTCAAAGCTGGCAGGTGTATCGAGCACCAAATCCAGTCGTTCTTCGTCATTGTCCTTTGGGTTTGCCCAATACATATAGGTATTGGTGTAATTGGGAATGCCACTGCGATGCTGTACCATCATTTTGATAGTAATTTTATCAGCATGTTCAATTCTATCAGCAAGCTCTGGAAAATAATCAGCCAGTGTTTTGTCTAATGATAGTTTGCCGCTTCGTACCAATTTTGCAATGGCCAATGCCGTATAAAGCTTGTCATTACTCGCAATTTTAAACAAGGCATCAGGGCGTGCAGGGATTTTCTTTTCGGTGTTGTGATAGCCAGCAGTGTAGGTTTTGGGAGCTTTTCCTTTTTGATCTACATATACGATGATACCGTCGAAGCCTTTATTGGTAGCATCGTCCACTTGCTCTTGAATGGTATCAGGAAGTGGTTGAAGATATGCCCAGACCACAGACCAAGGCACAAAGTAAAGTGAGATGGCGGTGCAAACAAGAAGGACGATTCTAAAAATTTTCTTTGCGTTGCTGACAGGTTTTTTGGGAGCTTTCGATCGGTTAGAAGCACTCATTAAGGGTTGTTTTGATTGGTCAATTAGCTGGTTTGATGCACTAATTTACGGAATACAAAATAAATGCGCCTAATTCAGCCACTAACGATATTCTGGATTCTCAAAATTCCATTGATTGCCGTTCTCCCATGATGCAATTGAGTTTCCATAAGCACTGTAACCATTTTGGCTTTTTAGCGTGTGTGCCAAATGTAACAGATTATAAGTCATAAACGTAGTGTTTTTGTTGGTAAAGTTGCTGTCAAATCCCGCAGGAGGAGATAATTTTTTATCATTCCATTCCGTATCACCATAACTTGGTCCAGGGCCTACTTCACCAATCCAACCACAATCTGCTTGCGGAGGAATGGAATAACCAATATGCTGCATGGCATAGAGAATGCCCATAGCGCAATGCTTTATGCCATCTTCATTGCCTGTAATGATGGTGCCTGCTACTTTACCATAGTAAATGTATTGCCCTTTTTCATTTTTTTCACCACTCATAGCGTATAGACGTTCTATCAATTTCTGTGCTACTGATGATTTTTCTCCCAACCATATAGGTGTTCCGATAATAAGAATATCGGCTTTGATGATTTTTTTGAAAAGTGTTGGCCATTCATCCGTTTTCCAGCCGTGATCAGTCATATCTGGATACACACCATAAGCAACATCATGATCTACAAACCTGATTTCTTCAACCTGAACTTTTTCCTTTTCCATTATATTTTTGGAAACTTCTATCAGGGTAGATGTATGACTTTTTTCTGGTGATTTTTTTAAGGTACAATTAATGTAGATGCAACGGAGTTTACTGAAATCTGGAGTGTTCATAACTTATTACTTTAGATGTCAAAAGTCTTAAGTTAATCAATTTTTGATTGTTTTATATGTAAATGTCATTATAAATTGCTTTAATAAAACATTTTCTTGTCAGTATATTATTAAGCTTAATAAACCTTTTTTACAGGCTCCATCCACCAGTTCATCAACATTTTGAAACCCAAAAACGGCAAGATTATTATTACCGAACCCCAGAGATTATTTGGTGTGAAGGTATCTGGAAAGTTCTTGACAACAAAAAACATCAATACACCACCCACAATGATGGATACGTGCAAAACAATCATGGGTGGTGTAAAAATACCCAATGAAACATCTACCGGCTGATGTGTTTTATGTATGTAAATACGTTCCGCAATTACAAACAACAAATTCAGATTAAAAAACCAATTATTGAACCCCAAGACCTGTATATTGATCATGGTAATGTGCGTGTTATCCCAATTGAGCATAAAGCCAAAAAAGACCACAATGAATACAAAATAAATGAACATTTGACCCAGTGGTGCCAACAGAAGCATGCGTTTTCCATCTTGTTTAGCATTAGGGTTGCGTTTGTACATAAACGTGTCGATGATGATACGGGCCAATTCATTCCACCAAAAGAAATAAATAATGTAAAATACTGTGGTTTGCCCATTTAGCACTGCCAACAACGTGAGAAGCGTAAAGACCAAAAAGTCCCACTTACGATAGTTTTGCAATTGCTGGTCTAGAATGTTAGAAAATGATTTGATGGCTTAATGTTTTAGAATTAAGCTGTAAAAGTAGGAGAGGAGTACGCTTTGTACAATACGACATTTGACGTATTTTAGAAGCATTTACGTTCTGGCTTATGTCTGCCGTGCACCGAAGATAGCAAATTTGCGGTTGAATTCCGATAAGGAATTCAACCGCAATGAATTATAGCCATTGTTGTGAGTAGTTATTTTATATTGGGTTTTCACTATATTCAATATCCATTTGTTTTCGCAACAATTCGTTCAGTTCAGATTTATATTCTTTATCCATTACAAACACATCAAAATCGTATGTGTAATATATGTCTTTTATTTCGAGAGACATTGAGTCGTTCGGAAGTGATTTCGTTCTCAATATTTTTTCTTCTACCTTAATTTCGATTTTATGTTTTCCAGTGCGGTATTTACTAATTCCAAAAAATGGTGTTTTTAGTCCGTCACTAAAAGTGTCAATTTTCGTGGTTCCGTCTTCCAGTTCGTTTTTGATTATTACTGATATTAAAGAAGTTTCGTTTTCTTTTAAATTACGATTGTATTCAGATATTCTCGCAATATTTTTTCCATAAGCCAATGTGTCGGAAATTATAAATCTAAACTGACCAATTTCTGCATTTTTATTTTCAGATACAGATTCCTCGTTTTTACAACCTATAATGAAAATTAAAATTGATAATATGAATGTAATTCGGTTTCTCATAATTACTCACAACGGTTTGTGTATGGACCGTTGCGTGTGATTGCCCGGACCATTCCAAGTACAAATCTACGTGAAAATTCCGCAGGAATTTTCCAGATGAGCACAGACCCAGCAATGGTTTATACACGGTGTTGGCAATAGTTATTTTATTCCAGATAATTGTTCAATTTCCTTTATTTCACGGCGTTTGGTTCTTTTCAATTCTTTGGTTTGACTGCAAGTACTTGTCGAATAATAGGGCTTAACTTTTCTGTCGGAACCATAGTCATTAAGTCTTACGTCTGTAATATATGAATAAACAAATTGCTTGGAATTTATTGGGAAGTAATTTCCGCAGTCAATAATTCCGCCTGTTGTATATATAGAAACGAATTCCGAATCAATATCTCCTTTGTATAATTTCAAGATTTTGAACTTAAATTCAATTCGGTTATATTTTCGGATTTTGAAAGGTTTCAATTCATCGTCGGTTGGAATTGAATCAATCATTTTATGCTCAATTATTTCTACTACTTGTCCAGTAAAAACTAAATCAGCTCCTTTAAAGTTTTCTGTCACACTTTTTTTGAAACAGCTACACGCACAAATTTCGGACATTGAAAATATCAGAAGTATTGTCGTTAGAATTATCGATTTTTTCATAATTATTGCCAACGGTCTCGTATAACCGTCAGTTACGGGATTAAAGTTAATAATTTTCGGTTAAGCACAGACGTTAGCAATTCCGAGTGGATTGCTACGCCAGTTCGCACTTCGTGCTCGTGCCGGACGTAGTCGAATCCGCCGTAATTGCGGTTATACATTGTTGTGCATAGTGTTTTATCCATTCTTTTTGTAATTCAGTCCGGTTTTAAACCCTGTATATCCGAGCGAAATCAGCAAGAATATTTGAAACATTAGAAATGTCAACCACAAAATAATATATTCTGTTGAACCACTATCTAACATAGAATTTTTTTCCATATTATTTTCAATCACCCCTGTCGAACGAGCAAATGATTTGATTAGTGAAAATAATCCAACAACTGAAAAATTCATAAAGACATTGGCAATCATAAAAATCAGATTTGCCGTCAAATTTTTGAATTTTCTTTTTAGCATTCTGATTAGATATACAAAGAAAAAAGTAAGCTTGATAATTAGCAGGGATAATTCACTTTTTTCCACAACGAAATAAGTGTCGTGAACATTTATGTCAGTCGTCGATGAGCTAAAGCAATTAAGTCCAAGCAAAATCAGACAAATAATTATTGAAATACCAAATGTAGCTATTAGCCAAAAAATTTCTTTCCGTTTCAATCCGTAATATTTGAGTTTAGTTTTCCGCTTTTCATTTGACAATTTTGATGTATTTTCGTTGTTTTTTTACATTATGCACAACGGTTTTGTATAAGAATAGTTGCGTGTTTGTCAGCGAGGATTTTCCGAAGGAAAATCAGAAGTTGGCAAATATGCACCGACCTTTATTTAAGCACAAAATAGCAATTATTTTTATACGTTGTTGTACACAGTTATTTTATTCCGTTTCTTTTATTGTTTTCAAAGTGTATTTGTCATAAGCCATTACGTCAAACACTTTCGATTCTCCACTATTCAGCCACTTTTTGTAAATCAGTTTTCCATTCAGATAAACATAAAGTTCATTATCCTTCGTTTTTTCTTTAAACATCATTTTCGGCAAAGGTTTTATTGAAATCTCTGATTCTATTCATTTGTTCATATTCCGCAAACAGCATAACATCTCTTGGGTCAGTTTTAGCTACTTTCAGATTATGCTTAAAACTTTGAATTCCGTCTGAAAGATAGATTACACATCGAATAATTCTCTCGTGATTTAGGTATTCATTTTCATTGAGAGATTCAGTCAAAATTTTATTCGCTAAATCAAAACCCGAGTCAAAGCGGATTTTCATTTCTTCAATAATATCATTTGGTAATTCCATCATTTTCTTTTCAGCGAAATGTTTGTCTTTAATTGTGTACAACGGTCTCGGCTATGAGTAGTTGCGTGGGTTAGCACTAAACTTAGCAAGTACACACCAAACTGAAAATCCGCAAGGATTTTCCAAGTGTGCACTGACCGAGCCATAGCTTATATACGGTGTTAGCAAATGTTTTGTTCTTTCTTTTTTCTCTCTTTCATAAAATTTCGAGCAGTCAGGAATTCACAATTTGGCATTTTTAATTCCATTTCCTCAATGATTTCGTTATTCCTGAAAATTGTCGAATTTCCAAATAGAGAGATTTGTTTCAGATTCTCAAGGTTAACCATTTCATCAGGAAAACTTTTAATATCATTATAATTCAGTTCAAGATATTCCAGTTGTGTTAGAGTGCAAAGTTAGGATGGTAATTGCTGAATTTTATTATAATCAAGAACGATTCCTCTATTGCGGTCAAGATGAAAATATCCACCTCCAATATTTTGAGCCATTTTTATTATTGAACTATCTAAATATTTTTTTGGTCTCCAGCCTAAAAGTAACACTTGAAGATTTTTAAATTCTTTTATGCTTTTGGGGATTTCCGTTAAATTTTGCCCACCTAAATCCAAAATTTTTACGCTTAATGGATTTTCTAAAGCGTTTTTCAAATCAACATAAATTTTTTTATTTTCAAATTTTTCTGTTTTCCATTTAGAATAATTTGATTGAGCATAACCTGTTAGTGTGATTAAAAATGTAAATATAATAGTTAAGTTCTTCATTTAATATTTGCTGACGGTCTCGTATAACCGCCAGTTACGGGATTAAAGTTAATGATTAAACCAGGAGACTTTTATTCCCATCGTTCTATCAGCTCTAGTACACCTGTTTTAATGCCGAGATAATAGTCTCCTTTTTTGAATTCAGGAATGATGGTTTCTTCTATCACTTTTTTACAGATGTCGTCTGTCAGGACGAGTTCAGTGCCATATCCTGTGGCTATTGCTACTTTTCTACAAGGCTTGCACAGCACAATTGCGAGTCCGTTATTTGTTTCGGCATTTCCCACGCCCCAATAGTTCATTAAATCTGTTGCATATTTTTGGATGTCGGAATAAGGTTTTATACTGTCAACCGTTACAACTACTACCTGTCGGGTGGTTTTAATGTCGTAATCATATAGAAGCTTTGTGAGCTCTATTCTTTGAGACGGACTGAAAATGCTGTCATAATCATTTATGATTTGACCTTGGAGCTTTGTGTTGCGGAATTTTTCAATTTTTGAGAAATCAAATTTGGTTGTAGATTGCACAGTATCCTGTTCTTGCGCAATGCCTTTGCAGGTGCACACATTTAACGTCAGGATTAGCACCAGCAAGACTCCAAAAACGCGAGATAGGCAATGATTATCTAGTTTCAGCATACTTGAATTTTTCAAAGTTTTCTGGAAGTTCATTGGTTACTTCTAGCTTATTTGAGGTAATGTTGGGTTTTATTTTAATGACTTTGGTAGTGGCATCTATCTCAACATCGTGTTCGCTTCTCATATTCACAACATCTTTATGCAGCACCTTAAAATGATGATCTCCACTTTTCAGATTGATGATTACATACTCGCTAGGTTTTAACTGTCCAAGAGCTTGGTCATTGAGCCAAATATTCAAACGTGCCGTATTATCTATCTTATGAAAAATATTAGCGCCATTATATATGAGAATGATTCCGTTGCCAAGTTCATCCAACTTCACATTTTGAAGGTCGGTTTTAATGTATGTGTATTCTGAAGTTATAGGTTTTAGCCCACAGGACACCAGTAGTAGAAAGGCTAGAAGCGCTATGGTGTTGTTGATTCTTTTCATATAGATTTAGAGTATTAGAATGTCACTAAAATACACTTTTAAAACATATGAACGAACAATTTCATTCAAAGGCCGAACAGAAATAAAACTTAAGTGAAAATTATTGCAAAACGCGTTCCCGTCGATGTTTTTCCGTTCCCATCGCTGGAAATGCTGTTCCCAACGATGTTTTAGCTGTTCCCAACGCTGGAAATCGTGTTCCCATCGGTGTTTTAGTTGTTCCCAACGCTGGAAATTGTGTTCCCAACGGTGTTTTAGTTGTTCCCATTGCTGGAAATGCTGTTCCCAACGATGTTTTAGCTGTTCCCATCGCTGGAAATGGTGTTCACGCTGCTGAAAATACTGTTCATATCGTTGTAGTTCCTGTTCTTGTCGAAAATAAGGTTAAGCAATGACTGTTTGAACAGGTTATTAGGAAGCTTAAATCAGACAATCTTCCCATCAACCATCACAAGCTTTCTATCGGCCATGTCAGCCAATTCTTCATTGTGGGTAACGATGACGAAGGTTTGTCCAAACTCGTCGCGAAGTTTAAAAAAGAGTTTATGCAAATTATCAGCGCTCTCGCTGTCTAGGTTACCACTGGGTTCATCGGCAAATATAAGTTCTGGGTTGTTTACCAAGGCTCTTGCCACAGCCACACGCTGCTGCTCACCACCCGATAGTTCGCCGGGTTTATGATGGTAGCGGTCTTTCAGACCTAAAAAGGCCAGAAGTTCCATGGCACGTTTCTCGGCATCGGCCTTGGCAGTGCCTTTGATAAATGCTGGCAAACACACATTTTCTAGAGCTGTGAACTCTGGCAACAGCTGATGAAACTGAAAGATAAACCCAATGTGCTCATTTCTGAATTTGGCTAGGGCTTTGTCGTTCAGGCTGTTCAAACTTACATTGTTGATGATGAGTTCGCCTTTATCTTTCGTAGAAGCCCTGTCGAGTGTACCAAGTATTTGCAGCAAGGTGGTTTTACCAGCACCAGAAGCGCCCACTATCGAGACGACTTCACCTTTGGCAATGTGCAAATCGACACCTTTTAATACGTGCAGGTCGCCGTAATATTTATGAATGTTTGTAGCTGTAATCATAACCTCAAACATACTACTTTAATGCTTGCATTGCAAGCATCAAGAGTTTTTCTTCTGAAAGACGTTTTTGATGTTATTATAATCAATAAAATACACCAAACGGATGGATAGGGTATGCTCAATAGGCTGCTCAAATAAGGTTTTTACACTGTTGAAATATTTCCGTTTGGAAAACACATCTCTATTGAACAATTGATTGCGATACAAGGCTGTCAGGAAACTGCCTGGCGCAAACTGCCACGAATAACTAAAGTCGAGATTCCAAGTGTTGAAGTTGACATTTGGGTCATTGATGTCATCTACCGTATAACCATCTTCTTGCGATAAACGTCCGTTTTCTTGTAAAACATAAAGGTCGCGCTCATAGGTAACGGTAGACCAATAGTTTCTAAAGGTCAGGTTGAGCGAATGAAACGGATTAAAGGTATAATTTCCCGAAAGACTGTTCACCACCTCAAGCCTACGGCGTTGCCCAAAGATGATGTCATCATCTACCTTGGTTACAAAGCCACGGTCTTTGCGGTAATCATCCATATAAAACGAATACTGCATCAAAAACTTATCGCTAAAGCGTACCCTTGGTTCAATCCCAAACCAATAGTTGTAAAAATCCCTGCCTGGCTCATAGATGCCTGCGTAGCCCACGTTGGCATCCAGTGCAAAAGTTTTGTTATAATTGGTCGAAATCCAAGCATTGGTATTAACAATATCTTCCACAATAAAATAACGGCCAGGTGTGCGTGGCTCAAAATAATCATAGATCTTACCTATTTGCCAATTGGCATTTAGCCCAAAGCTGTGCAGTTTTTTAGTGGTTCCGTTGATGTTGATGCCCGTATTCTTGCCTGTATAGACACTAGGATCAAATAAACGGTTATAGTTAAACCAAGTGCCTACATAGAAGTTGTTGAGTTTTTCTGTTGGCTCAAAGATTCTATAGGACGCATCGGCAGAAAAGTTATTGTAATTGTTTCTGAACAGAATGCCCAAGTCGTTGATGTTGTATTTGGTATCTGCCAAAGAATGCCCGACGCTGTAGCGATAATTGCCGTTTACCTTTCCTAGGAATAATTCCGAACTAAAGCCATTGCGAGACCCGTCAGGAAGATTCAACGAACTCATTTTGGCGCCACCGCTGACGTTATATTTATTGGATTTGGTAGTAATGTCGAACAGCGCAGCCGTAACGTTGGCGTCCCTAAAATGACCATCGCGTGTCACATTGGTATTCACCAGACTTACCGATGAGTTTTGATTAAATTGCTGGTCGAGTACCAAGATGTTGTAATTGGCCAAGGGCTCTACCACCTCACCACGTGTGTTTCCTGTAAGAGTGTCTCTTACGGTAGCATATGTCTTTTCAGTAATCGCATTAAAAAAACCGATGCCCAAACCTTTTTTAGTCCTACCTGATACTTTGATGGCGTTTAAAGTCTTCACCTTATCCGGATAGTCGACGAGTTCTTCATTTTCCTGTAAATTGACATCACCAGTAGGCGCACTTCCCACACGACGCGAATAAAACAGGTTTCCTTTGTTGAATAAATCGACACCTTCTTTAAAGAATTGGCGTTGCTCTGAAAATTGTTGTTCAAAAGGCCCAAGATTCAGCACCACATTGTCAAAACCTGCCTGACTAAAATCAGGAATCAAGGTGGCATCCAATGTAAAGTTTTCACTGATACCATATTTCACATCAAGCCCTATGCTATAATCATCTGTCGTTTTTCCGTCAGAAGAATTGATCAACGCAGAGGCAAACGGATACAAAAACAAGCGAGTAGGAGGTTGGATGTTCTCAAGGCCTACCATTTCGCCGTGATACAAACCGATATTCCCTTGTGAAATATCTACAGGATTCCAAGTGTATTGCTCACGAGTACGTCTAAACTGCCTGTGAAATTGCAGTCCCCAAGTAGGTTTCTCCTGATTGGCAAAACGCAACACGGCATACGGTACTTTCATTTCAACAATCCAGCCATCATCTACAATCTTTACGGCACTGTCCCAAACGGCATTCCACCCAAAATCCTCTCCATTGCTCGGACTCGCGATGGCATCGGCCTGTGTGCCTGTTGGGAATACGACCAATTCGGTATCGTTCTGTGCATCGTTGTTTGGGTTAAAGACTACCAAGAAAAAATCACTCTGACCAAAGTTGTCACGACTGGTCATTTGCTTCATTATTTCGGCAGGATTGTCATAAAGATAGGCAGCAATGTAAATGGCATTGTCATCATAGGTCATTTTGACCACAGTCTCTTGGCCAGGTTTTTCCTTGACGCCCATTGTGGGCCGAAACTGGGTAAAATCTTTCGCCTCCATAGCGCTTGCCCACACGGCGTCATCCAGGACGCCATCTATTTTGGGAGGGTTGTCGGTGCGTTGAATTTGCAAGGTTTTCTTTTCCTGTCCAAGCATTGATGAGATGCATAGTATGGACATCAGAAAACTAATAAAGCGGATGGTCATAGTTTATTGATTGATGATGTTATATAATCTTAAAGACTATAGAACAATTGGTTTGTTACAGTTAGTAAAACAAATCTACTTATGACAAGCAGGGTATTGTCATAAACAAACGTTAAAAAACCGTTAGAATTGTTAATGTTACAGTAAGCTTGTAGAAGGTTTCAAGACCAATAATTATTATGTACATTTATCAAACAAACTAAAACCACGCGAATGCCATACCAACATTTTGAAGAGTACAATATCAAAGTTACGGAAGATATCAAAGACCGATTTAAGGAGATTATTACAGATTTAGGCGAAGATGTCTCACGAGACGGACTTCTCAAAACTCCAGAGCGCGCATCGAAAGCAATGCAGTTTCTCACGCAAGGTTATCACCAGGATGCCGCAGAGATTCTAAAGAGCGCGATGTTTGAAGAAACCTATAACGAGATGGTAATTGTAAAGGATATAGAAGTGTATTCACTTTGTGAACATCATCTATTGCCATTTTTTGGAAAGGCACACATTGCCTACATTCCCAACGGACATATTGTCGGGTTGAGCAAGTTGCCACGCATTGTCGATGTTTTTGCCAGGCGATTGCAGGTGCAAGAGCGATTGACAGAGCAGATTCTCGATTGTATCAACGATACCTTAAAACCTCAAGGCGTTGCGGTAGTGATTGAAGCGTCGCATATGTGTATGATGATGCGTGGCGTACAAAAACAGAACTCTGTTACTACAACGTCAGGATTTAGAGGTCAGTTTGAAAAGATTGAAACACGCAATGAGTTTTTGAAGCTGATTAGCAATAAGTTTTCCTAATATATTTTGGTACGTTTCTTGCTATAAAACAATTATAAATCAATTATTTGCAGAATGAAATTAGAAAAGTTAAGTAGAAATAAAAAGTTGGTACTGGGAATCATTTTTGATCTTGTCGGGATGATTACCTTCATTGACATTATTTGGGCGCCAGTTTCTGGTTACTTGATGTCAAAAATGTATAGTGGACGCAAAGGTAGAATAGCCGGTATCTTATCTTTCGTAGAAGAGATTTTACCTGGGTTTGATGTGATACCATCATTTACCATTATGTGGTTCTTGACGTATGTGTTTAAGAAAGATCAAGATAAAGAACCTATTCCGATTAAAGTAAGAAGTGATAATTAATACTTCAGTTTATAAATTAAAAGAGCCAAGATATATACGATTCTTGGCTCTTTTTGTTTTGCCACTTTACAGATAATAGGTCAAGCCTAAACTAAAATTTCTTCCTATATTAAAAATTCCTTCAGACTTTAATCGCGACAAATGATTGATATATGCTTCGTCAGTCAAATTTGTACCTGAAATAGCTATTGCCAAATCCTTCTTGAACAATTTAACCATACCACCAATCCCTGCACTCAACAAATCATAAGCACCTGTAGTGGTTTCAAATTGGCTCACATTGTTTTGCTCAAATGTTGATCTTAAAGTCACAAAGGCATAGCCTTTTTGCAGCCATTTGTTGTTAAGTTCCACATGTATGGTATTGTTGAGCGTATTTGCTGGTATCAGTGGCAAATAAGAGTCATCTTCTTGCTGACCGGTGACGGTTTCAAAACTGCTCTCTACGTGTAACCAATCGAGTGGGTGAGGGTGCAAGTGAAACCCAATTTCACCGCCATATAATCGTGCATTGTTCTGTACATAATTGAACACAGGCGTGTCATCAATCTCTTCGCCAGTGGGAGCGATATAGATGTAATTTTGAATTGTGTTGTAAAAGCCGTTGGCAAATAGTTCAAAATGTTCATTGGCATATTCCAAGGATAAATCAGTTTGAAAATTCTGCTCATTGGCTAAATTAGCATTTCCTACTTCGTAACGATTGGTACCTTCGTGCGTACCGTCTGAAGTCAATTCGGCCAAATTAGGTGCTCTAAAGCCCGTTGCCAGATTAAGTCGTGCCGTTACTTGTTTAAAAATATCAGTTTTGACACCAACAGCACCATTAAAACTGTTGAATTGACGATTGATGCCATCCAACACCTCAATAGTTCGATTATCAAAACGAGCGCCCAATTGAACATCGGCTTTTTCAAAATGAATATGTGATGTTGCCAAAACTCCTATGTCATTTGTAGTTGCATCTGGAATCAATTGTTCTTCGCCGTAATTGGTATTTCTTTGGCTCATACCTTGTACACCCACAATGGTTTCAAACTTGCCCATTTTTGGGAGATGGTATTTCACATCGTAATTAAAGGTTTTAAGCTTCATTTGCAGAGCAGGGTGCAATTCGCCTTCTTCGTCTTCATGATGTTCTTCACCTTCGTGCTCTTCACCGCCTTCATGTTCTTCCTCTCCTTCATGATGATGATGCTCTTCAAATTCATTTCTATCATTGTACAAAAGACCTAAATTGATGTCCAAACTGGAGTTGTCAAAGAATACTGTAGATTTTGAACTCAACACGTGGTTGGTAATATCCTGATAGGGCAGTAAAGGCGTTCTGGCAGTCGATTGTTCACCAATCTCTTCGGGAATACCCAATTTTGAATGATTGACATTGTAACGTACTTCAGTCTTGAATTTTTTATCTTGAAAACCAAAACCAGCCTTAAAATCCTGTTCTCTAAAGCGCGTATTGGTCACGCGGTAGTCTTGAGTGTCATAATCGGAATGCTCTGTTAAACTTCCTCTAAACAGAAACTTGAATTTATCTCCCGATGACTTAAAGCCAGCATTTGTTGAATATCCCTGCGTATTGGTAAAGTAATTTCCGCCAAAATCAGCCTTTGAACTATTGGCTTCAGCAAACTTCTCTGGATTTAAATACAGAACACCGCCAAGAGCATCACTACCATAGAGTAGGGAAGCAGGTCCTTTGATGACTTCAACACTTTCAATGCCAGCATTGCTGACACCGAGTCCGTGTTCATCACCAAATTGCTGATTTTCGAGTCTAACACCTTGGGTATAAACCAAAACTCTGTTGGAACTTAATCCTCGAATGACTGGTTTGCCTATACCAATTCCGGTAGTGACGCTCTCTACACCAGCAATATTGGATATCCCATCCGCAAGGGTCACTGAACCTTTTGATTTTAAATCGCTGACACTTTCGCGCTCTACCTTCATCACATTGTCGCTTTGAAGCTTGTGAAAAGGGGTGGAAACAATCACTTCTTCCATCTCTATGGCAGACGGATTTAAAGCAAAAACAATAGGTTCATTTAGAGGTAAACTTATGTTTTGCGATAAAGTTTCGTATCCAATGATGGAAATGACCACTTTGTAAGTGCCTTTGGGTAAATTATTAATGGTAAAAACACCGTGCTCATTGGTTGTGCCGCCTTTCTCCAATTGGGGAAGGTACACATTGGCAAAAACTATAGGTTCGTTTGTCGTTTTGTCTGTAACTGTGCCAGACAAGCTATGTTGTGCATATATTGATGGTATTGCCAATAATAGCAATACATTGAAAAATAATTTCATATGAATGATTTTAATTAGTTTAAAAAAAAGCTTCTGAAATCCTTCAGAAAATGTTATGATAAACTAATTTGTGGCGGCCCACGAAGTGAGAAATGCAGTTGTTGAAACTCACTTAAAAACGCATAAGGAGCTTCAGTTTTAAGAGTATTTATCTCCACCATTACTAATTCGGCCTGAAGAACAGGGATGGTAAATGGTGAGCTTAATTTGAATTTATAAAAGCTACAATCAAAATCGGCATTATGAAGATGTGTTTCCGGTTCCCCTTTACATACTTCGTGATGATGATGTTGATGGGTAAAAACGTGCGAAAATTTAACTCCAGTTGGTACCAACAGCGTAAGTACCAATACTAACGTGGCAATTCTAAAAGCAATATGTTCGCTAAATTTCCGCATCAATCTAAAAAACGTTTCAAGCCAAATCTACGGAGTATTTTTTTTTCGAATTCCCAGAAGAATTGAAACTGGCCAAAAAGCCATCCGAAGCATACCAATAGAATTTGGTAGAAAAACAGCCCAATGATAGCATATAAAAACCAATAAGCAAAAGGGTTTAAGTTTTCTTTAGTAATTCCTAAAAAGAGCATAATAGGTTTGCTGATGAATGCTGAAGAAGAACCAGTAATGGCAAAAACCAAAAAAATTCGAATCATTTGCCATCTATAGTCCACTATCCATTTGTCTTCCACTTTTTTGAACCACCAGAGGAAAAACTTCAGAAGTACAAAATACAAGACGATGGTGAGAACAGCGATATATAGAATGTCTAATCCTTTTAAAATGATGGAAGCCAGTTTGTAAGCCAAATAAAAGTTGGCTAAAATGGCGAGAAATGGAAATATCAATTGCCAATTATGCTGTATTTCCCAACGCTTTTTGAAGTTTTCCATAGACTATTTTGCGCTGCAAATATACTCTAAATGCGCGGAATGTAGCCTGCCAATTTTTGATTGTAAGTCAATTGGAAATAAATGAAATAATTGTAAAGTTTGTAATTCACATCGTAACCATAGTCTACGGCAGGATCATAGTTAATTTGCATTTCATATAGATTAGGATTGAAACGATGAGGTTGGAGTACCCTATTGTTCCACTCAATAACATATTGTCTGTTTCTGGCCTCCATAAACTGCTGTGAATAATACCCTTCCGGTCTTGCAGTACTGGCTAGCCATGAATTAAAACCTGGCTCGATGATAATGATTTCGTATTCCAAATTGTCATTGGCAATGCGAACAGTGTCTTGGCTTTCGCTAATTGCGTTTCTTATGTCATTCGACTTGTTGGTTGAGGATGCTGTAGATGCAGTTTTGCTGCTATCACAACCAATGAATATTGAACAAATAATTAAAAGATAGCTTAATGATTTCATAATAATTCTTTTTTATAAGTTACGAAAAAAAGAGTTGACTTCAAACTATATTCTTTATACAAAAGAAGAGCCAAAACAAACCTTTATTTCAATGATGAATCAAAAGTATTTGTTTTGGCTTTTATAGAACAACTGTATTTAGTTGTCAAAGGTTTTTAGTGAGTGAAAGTGTGTTTTGGTTGAGACACACTTCAAATAAAAAACTATTTACCTCCAAACAATCCTCCCAGAAGACCTCCCAGGCCGCCTTTCTTTTTGTTGCCACCTCCTAGTACCATTCCGGCGACATCATCAATAACACTGCCGTCACCATCAGCATCTAGGATTGATTCGAGGAAGCTTTGCTCATTTTGAGGTGAATTTCCTTTTAACAAACCGCCTAGCATTCCTTCTAGACCACTTTGACTATTGACGTTTTTCTGTTTGGCTTGACTGCCTAAAATTCCCATAAGAATTGGAGCAGCTACTTTTAGAATTTGTGCAACAGAGTTAGCATCAAGCCCAGATTTTTGGCTCAAGGCATTCTCAACATTCGATTGCTTATTGCCCAAAACGTGCCCCAATATTTTGCTACCATCATTCAATACGTTGTCATCAACACCACCTCCAAAAAGTCCGCCCAGATTTTCCAAGATGCTGCCGTCGTGTTTACCGTTTAGTGCTCCCAACAAACTATCAGCACCTTGAGATGTGGAGGCATTTCTTCTCATCGCTTGCATCAAAACTGGCAGCGCCATTGTCAACACATCTTGTGTTTTGCTTTCAGGTTGGTTTGTTTGACCAGCCACACCACTAACGATTGATTTTCCAACAGGGCTGTTCAATAAATCTAAAATTCCAGACATTTTCTTTAAGTTTTAAGTTGAGTTTGTAAATTATAAAAAAAACCTATAACATAGGCAGTTATAGGTTTTTTTTATGAAGTTATGTTGATAACTTTTAGACTTTTTCAGTCTTTAAAATACTGATAATTTGTGATGCCAATTCAGTACCGATTCTATCTTGAGCTTCATTCGTGGCAGCACCAATATGAGGTGTCAATGACACTTTTGGGTTCATCAAGACTTGAACAGCCGGAGTAGGCTCATTGTCGAAAGTATCCAATCCTGCAAAGGCAACTTTACCGCTATCAAGCGCTTTAATTAAAGCCACTTCATTGATAACACCACCGCGAGCTGCATTGATAATGCCGACACCATCTTTCATTTGTTTAAATTGTTTTTCATCAATCACATATTCCTTTTGTGCAGGAACGTGTAGGGTGATGAAATCTGAATGTTGCAACAAATCTTTCATTGGTTGGGTTTCAATTTCAACATTGATAAACTGACCATTATAAAAATCAACCTTGATGGTTGCTTTGTCTGCAAACTTATCGCTGGCAATGACTTTCATACCAACACCCAATGCAATTTTTGCTACTTCACGACCAATTCGACCAAAACCAATAATTCCTAACGTTTTGCCACGTAATTCTCTACCTTTCGCATAATTCTTTTTAAGCGTATTGAATTGTGTATCACCATCCAATGGCATATTTCTGTTGGCATCGTGCAAGAAACGCACACCTCCAAATAAATGCGCAAAAACCAATTCTGCTACCGATTCTGAAGATGCCGCTGGCGTGTTAATGACGTGCAATCCTTTGCCACGAGCATACTCCACATCAATATTATCCATACCTACGCCACCACGACCAATGATTTTGATACTTGGACAAGCATCAATAAGATCTTTTCTCACTTTTGTGGCACTTCTGACCAAAATGACGTCAATGTTGTGCTCGTTTATGTAGTTGATTAATTGTTCTTGTGCTACTGTTGTGGTGATGACTTCAAATCCTGCTTCTTCAAGGGATACCTTTCCGCTGTTTGAAATTCCATCATTTGCTAATACTTTCATTCTTCAAGTTTAAATTCAAAGTTAAATGTTCAAAGTTTCTATTTTAACATCATACTTTTATTTATATAATCTTTATTCTTTATAAATACACTGCCAACCGCTCCTTAAAACTGCCGACTAGTTTATGCTTTTGTTTCCAATTCGCTCATAACCTCTACCAATGCTTTTACGCTATCCAAAGGCAAGGCGTTGTACATTGACGCTCTGTAACCTCCAACGCTTCTGTGACCATTCAAACCACTGATATCTGCTTCTTTCAACATTGTGTCAAAAGTTTCTTTAAGGTTGTCATTTACCAAATTGAATGTAGCGTTCATAGTAGAACGATCTTCTTTTACTGTAAAGCCTTCAAACAATGGATTCAAATCAATTTCAGAATAAATCAATCGTGCTTTTTGGTCATTTATTTTTTCGATAGCAGAAATACCTCCCATCTTTTTCAACCATTCCATTGTCAACATAGACACGTAAATAGGAAACACAGGTGGCGTATTGAACATACTGCCTTTGCTGATGTGTACTTTATAATCGAGGATTGAAGGAATTTTTCTAGAAACTTTCCCTAAGATATCTTCCTTCACAACTACTAATGTTGTCCCAGCAGGACCCATATTTTTCTGTGCGCCTGCATAAATCAAATCAAATTTTGAATAATCAAGATTACGAGAAAAAATATCGCTACTCATATCACACACCATTGGAATTGGAGAATCCGGAAAGGATTTCATCTGTGTTCCGAAAATGGTATTATTAGAGGTACAGTGGAAATAATCATAGTCTTCCGGAATTTCGTAACCTTTAGGAATGTAATTATAGTTAGCTTCTTTAGAAGAGGCTACTTCATACACATCATCAAAAATTCTAGCTTCCTTTATGGCATTGTCGGCCCAAGTTCCTGTATTTAAATAGCCAGCTCTTTTTTCCAAAAGATTCAATGCTACCATCACAAATTGCATACTGGCACCACCTTGAAGAAATAATGCTTTATAGCCCTGACCTTGTAAACCTAAAAGTTCCAATGCCAAGGATCGAGCATTCTCCATAATGTCAACAAAAGCCTTGCTTCTGTGGGAGATTTCCAATAAGGACAAACCTGAATTGTCCAACTCGATAACTGCCTCGGCAGATTTTCTTAAAACTTCTTGCGGTAAAATACTCGGACCAGCACTAAAATTGTGTTTTTTCATTGAAAAAAATGTTTTTTGCTTTCACTAAAATGGAAAAGTGTTGTTTTTTTGAACACTTGCAAAGGTGCTAAATTCTGAAGAAATTAATGTTATGAATATGATAATTTATCAACTATATTTTTAACAAAAACGTTATAGTATCAACATTATCGGCATAATCCCAAAGTTCCGGTCGTTGGGTTTGGCCAAATCTGATTTCTGAATCCAAAATGCCTTCAGAAACGACACATTGAATGTGATCAGAATCATCGTGAAGTTTTTTCTTAAGATGATCTAGGTTATCGTAATATTCATAAAAAACCGTTGCAATGGGCGAACCATAGCTCTTATCTTCTTTAATCATCAAAAAACCATTCTCCAGCATATCAAATTCACTCATCAAATACACCGCCTTGTTGTAATCGTAGTTATTGGCGTATTTGGTTTGATGGATGATAGGATTCCAGTCATACATCGCTTTAAAAAAACTTTCAAAGTTGTACTCTTTTGGAACAAATAATTTGGAAACATTTCTACAGCCCAAACCGTAATATCTAAAGATGTCTTCTGATAATGCTGTCAATTGCTCCTCACTTTCGTTTCCTGTTAGAACAGCTACAGAATTTCGATTTTTTCTGATGATGGATGGTTTGCCTTTAAAGTAATATTCAAAATATCGTGCTGTGTTATCGCTTCCTGTGGCAATAACAGCATCAAAGTCTGTCAACTTTTCTTCGGTAAATGACATCTTGCCTTTGAAATCAGGTTCTACCAGCTCCAAATATTTGCATAAAAAGGGGAGAAGGTGTTTATCGTTTGATGATTGCTTCACCAATACGTGATGGCCCGAAATCAATACACACAAGAAGTCGTGAAAACCAACCAACGGAATATTCCCAGCCATTACAATCGCGACTTTTTTCGATGACACATCGTTAAAGTCATACTTTGATAACCATTCCGTAAGATTACTTTCTGTCAATAGATTAGCCCATCCTTCTAAAGCGAACAATACATTTTCTTTTGTGAACCAACCATTGTGTTCATAGGCCAATTGCATCTGATGTTGAAAACCATCAAAAAACAAATCATTATGTGCTACAGAAGTATCTTTTTCGATACGTTCTCGGTTAAATTGGCTCAAGAAATTTCCCAGTTGACTGAAAGCGTTAATTCTTTGTTGTAAATGCATTCGCTATTTGGTTATGAATGGTTTTGGCTTTACTTTTGTGCAAAGTTAGAAAAAGAATATGCTATGGCAATTATTATAACAGACGAATGTATCAATTGCGGTGCTTGTGAGCCAGAATGCCCAAACACTGCAATCTATGAAGGTGCAGACGATTGGAGATATAAAGATGGAACAAGTTTAAGAGGTCGCATTGTACTGCCTGATGGTAAGGAAGTAGATGCTGATGAGGCGCAAGAGCCTGTGAGCGATGAAGTTTACTACATTGTTCCTGATAAATGTACAGAGTGCAAAGGCTTCCACGAAGAGCCTCAATGTGCTGCTGTATGCCCTGTAGATTGTTGTGTTCCAGATGATGATCACGTGGAAACGGAAGAAGAGTTATTGGGCAAACAACGCTTTATGCATCCGGAGGAATAGTGTTCAGTTTTCGGTCGTAGTATACCGTAAAAAATTAGAAATGAATCTCGAGAAAGCTCGGGATTTTTTTATGCCTTTTAATTGAGATAATTGTCTAAATTTGCACTCGCAAAATCCTAGCTAAAGAAATCTTGGGTCTTGTGTCTAACATCTAGTATCTTAAAGAAATGAAAGCCGGAATAGTAGGATTACCAAACGTAGGAAAATCAACCTTGTTCAACTGTTTGTCGAACGCAAAAGCGCAAAGTGCAAACTTTCCATTTTGTACCATTGAGCCAAACATTGGCATCGTGAATGTGCCAGACCCTCGTTTGGTGCGTTTGGAAGAGTTGGTGCAACCGCAACGTGTGGTGCCTGCTACTGTGGAGATTGTAGACATTGCAGGTTTGGTAAAAGGAGCAAGCAAAGGTGAAGGTTTGGGTAATCAATTCTTGGCAAATATCCGTGAGACAGATGCTATTTTGCACGTATTGCGTTGTTTCGACAATGATAATATCGTGCACGTAGATGGTAGTGTGAATCCTATTCGAGACAAAGAGACCATCGATATGGAATTGCAGCTGAAAGACTTGGAAACAGTTGATAAAAAACTGGAGAAAGTAAAACGTGCTGCAAAAACAGGCAATAAAGAAGCTCAAAAAGAAGAGGCTGTACTATTGGCTATCAAAGCAGGATTGGAAGCAGGCAAATCAGTGCGTGCTTTGGAGTTTTCTAAAGAAGATGACGAAGAGTTTGTAAAACCAGCCCAATTCATCACAGACAAACCAGTGATGTACGTATGTAACGTTGACGAAGGTTCGGCTGCGACAGGCAATGCATATGTGGAGAAAGTTCGCGATGCTGTAAAGGATGAAAATGCTGAAATTTTGGTATTGGCTGTAGGTACGGAAGCAGATATCAACGAATTGGAAGATTACGAAGAGCGTCAAATGTTCCTTCAAGATATTGGACTAGACGAACCAGGCTCTTCAAAATTGATTCGTGCGGCTTATAAGTTACTTAATCAGCAAACTTACTTCACCGCTGGTGTTAAGGAAGTACGTGCCTGGACCGTTGATGTTGGCGCCACTGCACCACAAGCTGCTGGTGTCATTCACACAGATTTTGAAAAAGGTTTTATCCGTGCAGAGGTGATAGGTTATGAGGACTATTCATCTTACGGCAGTGAAGCCAAAGTAAAAGAAGCCGGAAAAATGCGAGTAGAAGGTAAGAACTACATCGTAAAGGATGGCGATGTGATGCATTTCTTATTTAATGTTTAATAATATCGTAGCATCCTCATTTCTTTTCTTTAAAAAGAAGCTGATAGTAGTTTTTTAAGTGTGTTAATTGTTTGGCAGTTAAATCTGCTTCATTCACTGCTTTTGAAACCACATAAGAACCTTCAAAAATAACGACCAGCATATCAGCCAATGACTTTGAATCTACTTCAATGCTCATTTTTCGTTGTTCCAAAACATTGCCTATAAGAAGCTCTAATGTTTGTCTCCATAACAAAATAGTCGAAGTTATATAACTCCTGATATCTTCATCGAATTGGTTGGTTTCATTAAGATAGGAAGCATACAAGCATCCAGGAGGCGGATCTGATAAATCAGCCATCATATCAATAAATTCCTGTATAAATTGCAACAAACGCTCCAGGGCATCTTTTTCGTTGATGGTAGCAGTTTTATCCAGAGCTTTGTTCATATACGAAATATCCTCTCCAGCAAAATCTTCAATCAAAGCTTTTGCCAATTCACTCTTTGATTTAAAATGATAGAAAAATGCTCCCTTTGTAAGACCTGTTTTTTCAAGGATATTGTCAATACTGGTAGCTGCAAACCCATTCTTTAGAACTAGTGACCTAGATTCAGCTAATATTCTGTCTTTAGTAAGTTGTCCATCTTTAGGCATATTGCAAAGATTAAAAAAATAAACAAACCAGTTGGTATAAAATAAAATTTTATTTCTATATTTGTACCATTCAGTCTGTTTAAATAAAACTTTCAATTATGGAATCTATACTTGCCAACCTCCCGACTCCTTTTGAATTAATTTTTGACCCTATTTCATACATTGTTTTTGCATTGTATGGAGGTTTGATGCTTATTGAAGCATTGTTTCCTGCCAGGAAACTTCCAAAGGTTAAATATTGGAAGATTAAAGGAATCTTTGCTTTTTTTCTATTCTTTTTCTTGTCATCTTATCTCCCAATAATTTGGGATGGTTATTTGGCGAAATATCAAATTTTCAATTTGTCATCCCTTGGTACTTTTTGGGGAGCAGTTGTTGGTGTGATGATTTATGAGTTTGGTGTTTTTGTTTGGCATTACAGTATGCACAAAAGCAATTTTCTTTGGAGGATTTTCCATCAACTGCATCATAGTGCAGAGCGAGTTGACACGTATGGAACTTTCTATTTTAGTCCAATGGATATGATTGGTTTCACATTTTTGGGCAGTCTTTGTCTTGTAGTTGTTGCAGGTTTTTCTGCGGAGGCTTCAACATTAATCATTCTTACCACAACTTTTTTGGCAGTTTTTCAGCATAGTAATATTAAAACACCTCAATGGCTTGGTTATTTTATACAACGTCCCGAGGCGCACGCTGTTCATCACGCCAAGGGTATTCACGCCTATAACTATTCCGATGTGTCTATCTACGATATCTTATTTGGTACGTTTAACAATCCAAAAGAGTATACTCACGAGACGGGCTTTTATAACGGAGCGTCTTCCAAGGTACTTGATATGCTTCTGTTTAAGGATATAAATTCAACGACAGAGAATAAAACTCCTCTTTGAAGTGGCATATCTTCAATCGCATTCATTAAGTTTGTAAAGCGATTTACAAACTAATTAAATGCCACTCATCACGCTTCAAACACTCATTAATGCAGATATCAATACCTGCTTTGATTTGTCGCGTGATATCGATTTTCATCAAGAATCCTTAAAACATTCCCACGAAAGAGCCATTGCAGGCAAAACTTCTGGGTTGATAGAGCTTGGCGAGTCTGTCACTTGGGAAGCAAAGCATTTTGGCATTACACAACGCCTGACTTCAAAAATCACAGAATTCAATAGACCATATTATTTTGTGGACGAAATGGTTTCTGGTGCATTTGAATCGTTCAAACACGAACACATTTTTGAAAAGACTCAAGATGGCACCTTGATGATTGATAAATTTCATTTTAAATCGCCTTACGGATTGCTGGGCGAATTTGTGAATATTCTTTTTCTAAAGGGATATGTGGCGTCTTTATTGAAGATTAGGAATAAGGAGTTGACGACAAGGGCAGAAAAAAAGACTTAAATCATTTTATAAAAGTAATTTACAAATGCACTTTGCATTCCTAAATCGCTTAAATTTGTTTTTATGTCATTAGACATCAGATTGTTCAACATAAAAACGACCAACTATGAAGCAATCATTCAGTGCTCTTAAAGCAAAATTTAACGGCCTCAAAACTTCTACCAAACGCTATTTAACCGCTATGGGCATTGTTGCCGGCGCACTTCCCATTATTGTGCCTGTAGTAGATGGCATCAGCGACTGGTTTAGCAATATGAATACAGTCGAATTGCCAGATGCATATCCAAATGAAGTTTGGAAAAACGAAGATGTGGCAAATCTTACTTGGCTTCAAGACGAATGGTTTTATCCTACCATTCCAAACTTTTATACACGTTTTAAGATTGAAAACAACACACTTTTTCAGCAGAATGAAGGCTACAATCCTGATGTGTTGACCGAGTGGATAGAGGTAAAGGTGTTCGTTTCAGATAAAGGCTTACTTCGCTTGCGGTATGTTAGTAACGACTGGCCAGGCACATTCATCAGAAAGCCTGATACAAAGAACAGTGAGTACCAAAACTTTGAACGCGGTGTGGCAGATGATGGCTCTGTGACAACAGATAAAGCCCGATTGGTATTAAGCAAAACCAGGTGCAAAATCACCAACGGTGGTATGACGTATAATTGTGCGGATTAACTTTACTGAACAAATTTCATCACCAAATTCATATCTTACATCTTCAAATAATTTCCCTATGAAGTCAAAGTTCATCCTAGCTGTATGTTTATTTTTAAATTTTACAATTGCTATACGTGCCCAACAAAACCCAGTTAAGATTGGTGTGGTGGGTTTGACGCACACTCACGTGCATTGGATTTTTAGTAGTGAGAAATTGGGCGATATCAAAATTGTGGGTATTGTAGAAACTAATAAAGAGCTCGCGCAGCGCTATGCAGACCAATACGGATTTGCGATGACGATGGTTTATGACACAATGGATGAGATGATTAAGGAAACCAAACCCGAAGCGGTTTCTGCCTTTGGAAGTATTTATGAGCATCTGGCAGTCGTTGAAAAGGCTGCTCCTTTGGGCATTCACGTGATGGTGGAAAAACCTTTGGCAGTAAGCCTCAACCACGCAAAAAAGATGCAAGCCTTGGCAAAGAAACACAATATTCACTTATTGACAAATTATGAAACTACCTGGTATCCTACAAATCATATGGCGTATGATTTGGTCCAAAAAGATTCCATTGGGGAGATTAGAAAGGTGGTAGTTCATGATGGTCATAAGGGCCCGAAAAAGATTGGCGTGAACAAAGAGTTTTTGGATTGGTTGACCGATCCTGTGCAGAATGGAGGAGGGGCTATTACCGATTTCGGCTGTTATGGTATCAATTTAATGACTTGGTTGATGAAGGGTGAAAAGCCTTTAACTGTCACCGCTGTGACGCAACAGCAACAGCCAGAAAACAATCCGAAGGTGGATGATGATGCGACAATTATCTTGACCTATCCAAAGGCCAATGCGATTATACAGGCATCTTGGGATTGGCCCATCGGTAGGAAGGATATGGAAATCTATGGACTCGACGGTGTGATTTATGCTGACAACCGAAATGATATGCGACTGCGTATTTCTGAAGGGTACGATGGTTTTTCTGAAGAGGTTTTTAAATTAGAAGAACGTATCAAGCCTTATAACGATCCGTTTTCGTTTTTTGCGGCGGTCATCCGAAAAGAAATTACGGTAAAGCCGTTTGATTTATCGTCTCTTGAGAATAATATGCTGGTGGTGGAAATCTTGGATGCTGCCATCAAGAGTGCGCAGACGGGTGAAACCGTTCATTTGAAGCACTAATCGTCGTTATGAACTGTAACAAAGGCTGTTTTGGTTAGTCTGTACCGTAAACCACTTCTTATGATAAAACATTTGGCGCTTCTGTTGAGTTTGGTAATGCTCACCTCTTGTAAAACGGCGCACATCACTGAATCCAAGTTTAAAGTCGGCTTTCATCAGAATACTGAAACCTATTTTTTGGCGGAACTTTTGGCGGTGCCCTATCGTAAGACCAATACACAATGGGAAACTTACAAGCTCAATACCTGTAAAGCCTATCAACCGATGGTGGCGATGGCATTGGAACAATTTCAGAATAAAAAAACGGAAGCCTTTGCCAAACATACGGCGGAGTTTAGCGATGCGCTGGTGGGTTACGGCTATGGCAATGACATTATGATGCCGATTTTACTTCAAATTCCTGAATTCAGTACGGGCAAGGCGCCAGAAGATTTTGAGATGATGGATTTGCAACTCACGGACGAACAAAAAGTGGCGCTCAAACTTAAAATCAGTGCGTATCTTCAAACGCTGTATCAGTTTTACAAGGAAGAAGCGGTGGGCACCTTCTTTGAAATGCATTCTACCTTTTACAATGGTGCTATTAAGGAGCTGCAAGCCTTGATTCCTCCCAATTTTACGGATGCTATGGAGCGGTATTATGGCGATACACGCAAGCAATACGTGGCGCTGGTGAGCCCTCTGGAAATTTGGCCCATTGAAGAGAACGAGGCACGCGGCATCAGTGCGACGGTGACGCGAGATGGCGGGCAGACCGTGTATGAAGTGATGAGCCCTTATGTGGAAGTGCCTGTGAATGCTACACATACGTATGACCATTACGGATTTGATTTTGAGCGCACCGCTACATTTTTGACCGTGCACGAGTTTAGCCATTCGTTTGTGAATGCGCCTTTGGAAGCTTATAGAGAACGGATTGAGCAATCCTCGCATTTATTTACCGACGACTTAAAAGAGAAAATGGCCTCGAAAGGTGTGGGCAACTGGTACATATATGTGGTGGAGAGTTTTGTACGGCTAGGGGAGATACGCATTGCGGCGATGCAGCAGGACACCGAACGTGAGAACCGATTGCGCACCTATCATACCGAGGCTGAACATTTTATCTACTTGCCGCAACTGGAGGCTTCCATCAAGGTTTTTGAGGCGAACAGAGACCAATACCCACAGTGGAAGGACTATATACCGGAGTTGTTGAAGGTGTTTGAAGGGGAATGAGGGTTTGTTTTTGGGGACGCTAGACACAATTTAGTTTTTACCGAGTAAGAATGTGTTGCGACCATGCAAGAATATGTTGCAACCATGCCATAATTTGTTGCGACCATGCAAGAATATGTTGCAACCGCGGCATAATTTGTTGCGACCATGGCATAATTTGTTGCGACCATGCAAGAATATGTTGCAACCGAGTCATAATTTGTTCCAACCGAACCATATTTTGTTGCAACCGAGCCATAATTTGTTGCAACCGTGGCATAATTTGTTGCAACCACACCATCATTTGTTGCGACCATGCAAGAATATGTTTCAACCATGCAAGAATATGTTTACAGGAGGCTATATCACCAGGTAGCACGCTTTAAGTTCAGACGCATCAAAGACTAAAAGCATCCCAACCTTAATTCAAAAACCACAGATTCGAAAGAGTCTGTGGTTTTTTTTCATCCTCGCGAAAGCGGGGACCTCGTCATTGCGAGGAGGCACGACGAAGCAATCTCCTCAACAATCAAAAAAATACCACATTATTTCCCTATCTTCGGTTGGTAGCTGGAAATTAAAGTTTTTGAAACAGATTAAAAATGACATTCAAGGAATTAAATAAACATATCATGCCTATGGACGAATTCATCCTTAATTGGAGGTTTACGGACGAAAACTATGATTTGCTGTCTGAACAACATCTTGCGGAGTTAAAGCCGCTTGATGAAGACGGAGCTAAATTTTTGGCTACTTATTTAAATGACTGTGGCATTCACGACCAATTACCATTTAAGGCTGGTCTCTTTAGGAATTTTGATGAAACTTATATTCTTAACGGTAACGAAAAAGAGATAACCAAGTGGTTATATCGCCGAGCGCTGCCTTTTGACAAAGAAGTCTACTTGTCGTGGGATAATCAAATCGGAATGATAACAAAATGGAAATTCGTTGTGAAGTATTGGGATTCTCTATTTTATGGCGGCCCAGATGATTTAACGGTGTTTGACCAAAGTCTAGAATGGGCTCTATTCTTTTTTCACGAAGACATTATCTACTTCGGAACAAATAAAGAATATCAAACAAACGCTGAATATGATGAAAATTGGTTTTCAGAACATCAATGAAAATCGAATTCCAATACATATTAGAAGACCACGGCTGGGCAGTGGCGCACCTATCCGCTAGAGATTTCAAAACAGAATTCGATGCATCCTTTTTGCACGACAGTTTATCATCAACCCTACAGGCGGCAATTACGCTGTTAACAAGCAATAGCAAAGTCATTATCCCATTCTTTTCAGAACCGGGCGAACATCAACTGGTCATTCATAAAATTGACAACCATACGATAGAACTAGAATTAAGATGGTACGACGATTGGACAACCTGGAATAAGGCAGGCACTGACGACTACGAAACTATGTTTAAAGGCGAAACCACTTTAAAGAGTTTTATTTTTAATGTCTATGACTCCGCAAAAAAAATACTCGACGAAAATGGAGTAGAGGGCTATTTCAAAAAATGGCGAATAGACTTTCCGTTAGATGCTTATAAACACCTTGAAAGGCTAAAAGACACAAGCGATGCGCTAAAAGCATAAAACCCAATGCCGCCACAGGCGGCAACCCCAATCGGCAGTATAGGCATAGCAAGGCGTTAAAAATTCGTGAAGCCTTGGAGCGAATTTAGCCTTGTTATGCTGGTTTTGCTCGAGTGAGCAAAAATACCTCTCGATTGGGAAGGTCTTTTTTGGTTCGTTTTTTGGACCAGCAAAAAATGAACGTAGATGATAGATAAAACAAATATTACATTCAAGACGATTGGAATAAAACAACAATTTTCTCCTGCCAACAAATAGTACTCCGCACCCTAACAAAAGTGCTCTCCTGCCAAACTATAGTATTTTCCTGCCAAACAATTATACTTTTCTGCCAAGCAACTGTACTTTTCTGCCAAGCAACTGTACTTTTCTGCCAAACAATAGTTTTTTAATGTCAAACACTTGTACTATTATGTCAAGGAATTGTACTCTGTAGTCTAACAGTTGTACTCTGTCATCTAATTGTTGTACTCTATGGTCTAACAATTGTACTTTGTAGTCTAATAGTTGTACTCTGTAGTCTAGAAAAACGCTCCGCAACCCCAGTAAAACCTCAAAAACACCCCAAAAACAGGGTCAAAAAACCACCATCAAAAATCAACAATTATTAATGAGTAATTATTCATCATTAATTGGAGTATAAGAGTTAATCATTCATCGTAAATCGTCCATCTTTCATCAAAAAATCCCTACCTTTAATACAAACAATTTAACCCAACACACCCTATGAAAGGATTCATCATCGGCATCATCGTAGCCATCATCGCATTCGTACTGTTCTACTACGTCTTCAAATTTGTACTCATCACATCCCTCGTCATCGCTGCCGCAGTCATCATCATCCCCATCATCTATTTTGCGGTTAAGTCGAAAAGCAGCTAGTATTTATAGTTCACAGTTTACAGTTAACGGTATACAGCCAGCAGCTAAAAGCTAAAGGCTAACAGCTAATAGCTAACATCCAATTGTTAATTACTTTCCCACACACAGGTTTTATCTTTTAAGCCTATATGTTATATTAGCGTCCTAGCTAAAAATCGCACACCACTTATGTCTCAACACACCGAATATACCGAAGAAAACATACGCTCGCTCGATTGGAAAGAGCACATACGTATGCGTCCCGGTATGTACATCGGGAAACTCGGCGATGGCTCCTCGGCAGATGATGGTATTTACATCTTGTTGAAGGAAGTCCTCGACAACTCTATCGATGAGTATGTGATGGGCGCCGGCAAGACCATTGAGGTCAGCATTCAGGGCAATAAAGTCATTGTGCGCGATTATGGACGTGGCATTCCACTTGGTAAAGTGGTAGATGTCGTCTCAAAGATGAACACAGGTGGTAAGTACGATTCCAAAGCCTTTAAGAAATCCGTCGGATTGAATGGGGTAGGAACCAAGGCCGTCAATGCACTCTCCAGCTATTTCCGTGTCGAAAGTAATAGAGATGGGAAGTCCGCTTCCGCAGAATTCAATATTGGGAATCTCACCAATGAAGAACTCCTCGACGATACCACACGCCGCAAGGGTACGAAGGTTTCGTTTGTACCAGATGATACCATTTTCAAGAATTATAAGTTCAGGAATGAGTACGTAGAGCGTATGCTCAAAAACTACGTGTACCTCAATCCAGGACTTACCATTATGTTCAATGGCGAAAAGTTCTATTCAGAAAACGGATTGAAGGATCTTTTGCAAGAGAACATCACCGAAGCAGATATGGCGTATCCTATCATTCACTTACGTGGTGATGATATCGAGGTGGCCATCACACATAGCAAGACACAGTATAGCGAAGAGTATCATTCCTTCGTCAACGGACAGAACACCACCCAGGGAGGAACGCACTTGGCAGCGTTCAGAGAAGCCTTGGTAAAAACCCTTCGTGAGTTCTACGGAAAAAGTTACGATGCAGCCGATGTTAGAAAATCAATCGTGTCTGCCGTCTCCATTAAGGTGATGGAACCCGTCTTCGAGAGCCAGACCAAAACAAAGTTGGGCTCTACCGACATGGGAGGCGACTTGCCAACAGTACGTACCTACATCAACGATTTCCTAAAGACACACCTCGACAACTACCTTCATAAAAATCCAGAAACTGCGGAACGCATTCAACGTAAGATCATTCAAGCAGAACACGAACGTAAGGAGTTGTCAGGTATTCGTAAACTCGCAAAAGACAGAGCCAAGAAAGCCAGTCTGCACAACAAGAAACTACGAGATTGCCGAGTGCATTTTGGTGATACCAAAAACGAACGCAATCTAGAGACCACGCTTTTCATCACAGAGGGTGATTCGGCTTCAGGTAGCATCACAAAATCCAGGGATGTGAATACGCAAGCCGTGTTCAGTTTGAGGGGAAAGCCTCTCAACTCTTATGGTATGAGCAAAAAGATTGTGTATGAGAATGAAGAATTCAATCTCTTGCAAGCTGCGCTGAATATCGAAGAAACCATTGAAGATTTAAGATATAACAACATCGTCATCGCTACAGATGCCGATGTGGATGGAATGCATATTCGTTTGCTGTTGATTACCTTTTTCCTGCAATTCTTTCCAGAGTTGATAAAGGAAGGTCATTTGTATATCTTGCAAACGCCGTTGTTTAGGGTCAGAAACAAAAAAGAAACGATTTATTGTTATTCTGATGAAGAACGTCGTAATGCCATCGAAAAATTAAAACCAAAACCCGAAATCACCCGATTTAAAGGTTTGGGCGAGATTTCACCAGATGAGTTCAAGAATTTCATTGGCGAAGACATCCGTCTCGACCCAGTGATGCTCGATAAGGATATGTCTATCGAAAATCTTTTGGAATTCTATATGGGCAAAAACACCCCAGACCGTCAAGATTTCATTATCAACAACCTTAAAGTAGAATTAGATATCGTAGAAGAAGCACATGAGAACTAACAACTCCAAGGTAAGAAATATGATAGTGTCGGTATATTTCATACTGGTAGTGTTTGCTATAGTATCTGCTATTCTATTCAGCTCTTTCAGGCATTTGACCTCAAGTCCGATACTGACGTTTGCTATCATCATTCTATTTTTCGCCGCAGTGTTCTTCTTGGTACACAGAGTTTCAAGGTATTTTGAGTATGATAGTGATGGTTCAAAGGTCATCGTCATTAACAGAGGATTGTTATTGGCAGAATATGCCAACTACAGAGAACACATTGTTGAGTTTGACAAGGATAGATTGGCAGCTTTTAAATTCAATAATTTTTTGCTGTATAGAACCTTGGACTTATACATAAAAGACAGAAAAGGCGGAAAGAAGAAAGAAACCTTTAACATCTCGCTGGTTCCAAAGAAGAAGAGACGCTACATTAGGCAGTCGTTAAGCAAGATGATAAAGATGAATGCAAATCCATTATAATTATAATGAGTTTAGAGAACGAAGAACTACACAACGATAACGAACAACCACAAGAATCTACAGGCAACGAGACCATAACGAGGGTTTCGGGAATGTTTGAGGATTGGTTCCTCGACTATGCTTCCTATGTGATTTTGGAACGTGCTGTGCCTGCCATTGAAGATGGTTTTAAGCCAGTGCAACGACGCATTATGCAGTCTATGAAAGATTTGGATGATGGTCGTTACAACAAAGTGGCGAATATCGTTGGACATACGATGCAATACCATCCACACGGTGACGCCAGTATTGGTGATGCGATGGTGCAGATAGGACAAAAAGATTTATTGATAGATACCCAAGGAAACTGGGGAAACATCCTGACAGGTGATAGCGCAGCAGCTTCTCGTTATATTGAGGCGCGCTTGTCTAAATTTGCCTTGGATGTTGTTTACAATCCAAAAATCACCGAATGGCAAGCCTCTTATGATGGTCGTCGTAAGGAGCCTATCAATCTTCCGGTGATGTTCCCTTTGCTGTTGGCACAAGGTGGTGAAGGAATTGCAGTGGGATTGTCTACAAAGATTCTACCTCACAATTTTAATGAATTGATTGATGCTTCCATTAAGCATTTGAAAGGAAAGAAGTTTACCATTTTACCTGATTTTCCAACAGCCGGTATCGCAGATTGCAGTGATTATAAAGATGGAATGCGAGGCGGAAAAGTGCGTGTTCGCGCGAAGATTTCAACGCTTGACAAGAACACACTCAACATTACCGAAATTCCTTATGGTACCACCACTTCTTCGTTGATTGATTCCATTTTGAAAGCCAATGATAAGGGCAAAATCAAAATCAAGAAGATAGAGGACAATACGGCTGCAGAAGTTGAGATTTTGGTGCATTTGCCTTCAGGAATTTCACCAGATAAGACCATTGACGCCTTGTATGCATTTACCAATTGCGAGAATTCCATTTCACCATTAGGTTGTGTAATTGAAGACAACAAACCTTTATTTATTGGTGTCACTGAAATACTGCAACGATCTACAGACCATACGGTTGAGTTGTTGAAATCTAATTTGGAAATCAAATTGGATGAGTTTGAAGAACAGTGGCATTTTGCATCCTTGGAACGCATCTTTATTGAAAATAGAATCTATCGCGATATTGAGGAAGAAGAAACTTGGGAAGGTGTTATTGCAGCCATCGATAAAGGTTTGAAACCTCATATTGCACATTTAAAACGTGCCATTACCCAAGAGGATATTGAGCGTTTGACCGAAATTAGAATCAAACGTATTTCAAAATTTGATATTGACAAAGCGCAGCAACGTATTGAAGCTTTGGAGGAGCAAATTGCTCAAGTGAAATATGATTTGGAGCATTTGACGGATTACGCCATTGCTTACTTCACACGTTTGAAAAACGATTACGGCAAAGGTCGTGAGCGTATGACCGAATTGCGATTGTTTGATGATGTCGATGCTACAAAAGTGGTGATGCGCAACACGAAATTGTATGTCAATAGGGAAGAAGGATTTATTGGAACCTCCTTACGCAGAGATGAATATGTGTGCGATTGCAGTGATATTGATGATATTATTGTGTTTACCAATGATGGTAAAATGATGGTTTCCAAGGTCGATGATAAAAAGTTCGTTGGCAAAGATATTATCCACGTGGCTGTCTTTAAGAAAAAGGACAAACGCACCATCTATAATATGATTTATCGCGATGGCAGTAAAGGTCCATCGTACGTGAAACGTTTTGCGGTTACAAGTATAACGCGCGATAGAGAATATGATTTGACCAACGAAACCAAAGGTTCGACCGTGCTTTATTTTTCAGCCAATCCGAATGGTGAGGCAGAAGTCGTGACTATTTTCTTGCGCCAGGTGGGAAGTATCAAAAAACTGAAGTGGGATTTGGATTTTTCAGATGTGCTTATCAAAGGCCGAAATTCCAAAGGAAATCAAGTCACAAAACACGCTGTTAAGAAAATCGAACTTAAAGAGCACGGTATATCCACTTTAAAACCTCGTAAAATTTGGTTTGATGATACCGTTCAACGTTTGAATGTTGATGAGCGTGGCGAATTGATGGGAGAGTTTAGAGGAGAAGACCGTTTGTTGATCATAACCCAAGCTGGTGTGATTAAGACCATTCTCCCAGAGCTTACCACCCGATTTGATGATGATATGATTGTCTTGGAAAAGTGGGTGCCAAAAAAACCAATTTCTGCTTTGTATTATGATGGCGAAAAGGAACGTTACTTTGTAAAACGCTTTTTGATTGAAAACGAAAATAGGGAAGAAGTCTTTATTTCTGACCATCCTAATTCCCAATTAGAGATTGTTTCTACCGATTGGCGACCGATTGCCGAAGTCGTGTTTGCTAAACCAAGAGGCAAGGAACAGCGTGACAATGAAGAATTGAATTTTGAGGAATTCATTTCCATAAAAGGTATTAAAGCCCTGGGTAATCAGTTCACTACCGAAAAAATTAAACAAGTCAGTTTGTTGGATCCGTTACCGTATGAAGAGCCAGAAGAAGTTCACGCAGACGAGATAGATGTTGTGGATGAGGAGGAAGTGAATGAAGAAGATTCGCCGAGCAAACCTTCTGGACAAAATCCGCCAATGGAAATCACAAATCTTACCAGGAAGAATGACGATGACGACGAAACCTTTTTGGATGAAAAAGGGCAGACGAAATTATTCTAATATCTTACTTTAAAAGCCCTTTATGACAGTCAAACGTTGGCCTAAATTTAAATTGAAACGTTTGATTTAATCGATTTTTGTCGCCGTACCTTTTTCTACACGCTTCTTTTTGTTGGTAGGAGGCACAGCTAGGCTGTATTCAAAGGTGTAGGAGTCTTTTGTTGTACTCAAAATTTTCATATGGATTGCCTTTTCCTCTGATTTGCTTTTCGGATTTATTTTAGTCTGTATGAACTCACAATCATTGATCCATCGTATGGAAGCAGAATCTACTTTGTTTTCATAATAATCAATATTATAATGTTCAGTTCTTACAAACTTTCCTGTTTTCTCGACACCATCAATGGTATAATTGAAAGTGAAAGTTCCTGTCTTAAAATCGGTGCAATTTCGCTCTTTCTCGTAGCAACTTGTTAAACAGATCAATAAAAATAAGGAAAAGTATGTTCGCATAAATTAGGTTTAACAGCAGCAAAATTAGTAAAAGCAGATAATTGAAGCATGTGAATTAACTTCTATTTCAAATTCTCAAAATTTTGAAATGTTCCATCTTTATAGAAGATCACAATGCGTTCGATGGATTTGTCGTCTTTAGGAAGATTCTCAAGAGTTCTTTCGACATTTGAATCTGACCTTTCAATTTTTTGCTGTTCACTTTTAGAAGCATTTGAAGTTAGAGCAGAGGATGGGAAAGTTCCTTTGCCATTTAACAGCCAGTACAATTCCACTTCGGGATATTCCGACAAAACTTTTAAAACAAAATCCAAACTCGGTTTATTACGACCAGATAAAATATGCGAAATGCTTGAGCGCTGTACACCTATTTTTTCTGAAAAAGAGGAGGCTGTTTCACCGTAAAATTCGATGACTTTTTCTAACCGTTTCGCAAATTCTTCATTGTTTATCATTGTAAACTATAGATATGGTTCTTGAGTTTTACAAATGTAAATATTAATGTTGACTATAGAAAAGTAATTAACAAATAATCAAACAAAAATATAAATTATAAGTTCACTTAAATATATTTAAATAACTGAAAATAAACATTTTAATAGATTGTTTTAAAGTTGTGAGATTTAATTTGTAATTTCACCGACATATCCGACTTATGCTGTTTAATATTGTAAACAAAAAGGCTTCATTTTGTTGTTCACAAATGTAAAATTGTAATTGTTTACATTTGTGAAACAATAATTTCCAATGGATTTAAAAACTCTGCAAAGACTGTTTCAGGCACATAAAGAATCTAAATTATTTGGACGTTACATTAATGGTGATAATATAGCTCCCCTTTTAAAAAAACTCAATTTAAATTTTAAACTGGAGATTGTTGGTAATTCGGTTTTGGGAGAACCAATACACCTAATAACTGTTGGCTCGGGTAGCAAAAATGTTTTCATGTGGTCTCAAATGCATGGTAATGAGAGCACAACTACCAAAGCCATTTTTGATTTGTGCAATGTGTTTGCTAATTCTGCTGAAAACGCTGTAAAACAAATATTACGCAACTGCACCATACACATTATTCCGATACTAAACCCAGATGGGGCCAAAATGTATACAAGACTCAATGCGAATTATATCGACCTTAATAGGGATGCGCAGGACCTTTCGCAACCAGAAAGCATTTGTCTAAGAGACTGTTTTGAAAAGATAAAACCAAATGTATGTTTCAATCTTCATGGACAAAGAACTATTTTCAGCGCTGGAACCACTGATAATCCCGCTACAGTATCTTTTCTCGCTCCAGCCCAGGATGAAGCACGCTCCATAACTAAAACGCGACAGAAAGCCATGGAGGTTATTATTTTGATGAATGACAATTTGCAAACGCAGATACCTCATCAGGTCGGGATTTATGACGATGCTTTTAATCTTAAATGTGTGGGTGATACTTTTCAAAGTCTTGAAGTTCCCACTGTTTTGTTTGAAGCAGGACATTTTCCTGATGATTACAATAGGGAGGTCGTGAGAGAGTATATATTCCAATCGATGCTTTTGGCGCTAGAATATATTTCGTCTAAAGAATTGACTGGCTATAATTATAAATCATACTTTAATATTCCACAAAATGAGAAGTTGTTCTATGACTTCATAATTCGGAATGCTAAAGTTGGTGATCGCAATGTTGATTTGGCTGTCCAATATAAGGAACTATTGATAGGTGATGAGTTGAAATTTATACCTGTTGTTGAAAAAATTTCAGATTTAACTGATTTTTATGGGCATAAAGAAGTGGATGCCAATAGTAGTGTGGTTTTGACACACGACAAACAGGTGATTTACGAAGGATACGAAAACGATTTCGTTTTATTAAATAATGAAGTATTATCATTTAAACTCTAAAAAATCTTTGATTTGGTGATTTATCTTCAAACAATTTCTCCTATTTTTGTAAAAAATTTAAAGAAAATAAAAAATGGGTAAGTATAAAATAGACGAAATTGACCACCAAATTCTAGATATGTTGATAGAAAACACTAGAATTCCCTTTACTGATATTGCGAAGAAATTGGTAATTTCTGCAGGAACAGTTCATGTGCGTGTAAAGAAAATGGAAGATGCAGGTATTATTCAAGGCTCTTCGTTGACTTTAGACTATAAGAAGTTGGGGTATTCCTTTATTGCTTACGTAGGACTTTTTCTAAATAACACTTCCCAAACACAATTTGTTCTCGAAAGAATCAATAACATACCCTATGTAACTGTTGCTCATATTACGACCGGAAAATTCAATATTTTCTGCAAAATCAGAGCTAAAAATACAACACATGCTAAAGAAGTGATTTTTATGCTTGATGATATTGAAGGTGTTTATAGAACGGAAACCATGATTTCGCTTGAAGAAAGTATCAATGATAAAAAGCGTTTGATGCATACGATCTTTAATGATATGTAATATGTCAAATGCTCGATTAATAGCTAAACAGACCCTTTGTTTTTATTCAAACAAAGGGTTTTTTATTCAAACTTATGAAGCAAAATAATCAATGAGATGACATCTAGACACTTAAAATCAAACGAATATAATCCATATTACGAAACCTATATTTCTAAAGCAAAAGGCTTGAATCTCAAAGATGGTTTCCGAAGCAATTTAGAGAATGTTTTTACTTTTTTTCAATCTATTGATGTTGACAAACATATATACAGATATGCAGATGGAAAATGGACAATAAAAGAAGTAATACTACACATGATTGATACTGAAAGAATTTTTTCTTATAGAGCTTTGCGGATTGCGAGACATGATCAGACGTCTTTGCCTGGTTTTGATCAGGATTTATATGTTGGACCAAGCAAAGCAAACATAAGATCATTTGAAAGTTTGTTAGATGAATACAGGGCGGTTAGGCTAGCCACTATAACTCTTTTTGACAACCTTGATGATGAGATGTTGGAACAAACGGGAACGGCTAGCAATAGCACCATTTCTGTTAGAGCATTGGGTTTTATAATTTTGGGGCATGAAATCCATCACTGCAATATTTTGAAAGAGCGATATCTGTGAAGTTAATTTTTGTAGTAATCAAAGGCTTCTAATATAAGATCATTTTCTACCAAACAGTTCACTTTTGGTTTGCCTAAAGCTTCAAGGAGCACGAAGTTAACATTGCCATGTTCGTTTTTCTTGTCAAATTTCAACAGTTCAATTATAGATTCATAGTCATTAGATGTAATATCTACTTGTTGGAAAAGACTATTTATGACATTTTTCACTTCATCACAATCGCTCTTGGGAAAATTCAACAGTTTATAAGATAAGTAACATTCTAATATCATTCCTATTGCTATAGCTTCTCCATGAAGCAATTCATTTTTGTGTTTGGAACTCAAAAAGTAAGACTCAATTGCATGACCTAGTGTATGTCCAAAATTTAAATGCTTTCGTTCCTTAATCTCATAAGGATCCTTATTGACGATTGTATTTTTTATAATAATAGAATTGTAGATAAGTTGATCCAAGTCTTCAAGAGTTAATTGAGATAGGTCAGAAAGTTTTTTCCAATAATCAATTTCAGCAATTAGGCCATGCTTTAGCATTTCTGCCCAACCAGATTTTAACTGATTTTGAGGTAGAGTATCTAGAAAAGTAGTGTCCACAATAACCATTTCACCAGAATTTATGACACCAATTTGATTTTTTATCACTCCTAAATCCACTCCGTTTTTTCCTCCAATTGATGCATCTACCATTGACAGAAGTGAGGTGGGCACATTGACATACTTAATGCCACGCTTAAAAGTACTTGCTACAAAGCCACCAAGATCCGTAACCACACCGCCTCCTAAATTGATCAAAATACTTTTTCTATCACCTCCAAGCTCTGATAGGGCATTCCAAACACCTAAACAGGTCTCAATGGTTTTATGTGCTTCTCCCGCCTCAATTTCAATAATCTCGATATTCAAATTTGTTTCAAGCCTTGACATGAAATTTGGAAAGCAATGCTGGTTTGTATTCGTGTCAACCAATACAAATAATTTAGAAAACACATTCTGTTCAAGATATAAATTTAGCTGTCTGTAAGCAGTATTATTAAAGTGAACAGAATAATTGGAGGCTTTTATGGATATCATATTTTAAGAAGCGTTTACTTTGAACTTCAAAATAAGCGGTTTTTGATTAATTATTAGCGAACGAATGTATATTTTTGCGAATATTTCTATACAATGCCAGAAAATCGATTATTTGACAATACCGAAATCGCTTTTCAATTGAAAAGTGATTCAGAGCTCGAAAGAGCCTACTTTTTGTTCAAGATGATATCTCATCAACCTTTGGTCCGTATTGGCACTGCGGCTACGAATTTTGCCCTAAAAGCTCATTTACCCGTAGAAGGTTTGATACGTTCTACTGTATTCGACCATTTTTGCGGTGGAGTGAATGAAGATGATTGTCTTCCTGTAATCGATAAAATGTATACAAAACGTGTTTGTTCGGTTTTGGACTTTTCGGTGGAAGGTAAGGAAGAAGAAGAAGCATTTGATTCTGCTGTTGAAAAAACATTAAAAATTATTCGATTTGCAGACGAGAAAGAGGCCATGCCCATTGCGGTGTTTAAACCAACTGGTTTTGGAAGATTTTATCTTTATCAGAAGAAAGGCGAAGGAAAACCTTTTACCCAAGAAGAAGAAAATGAATGGGGTCGTGTTATCAATCGATTTGATAAAGTTTGTAGATTAGCTAAAGAACGAGACGTAGAAATATTAATTGATGGTGAGGAAAGTTGGATGCAAGATGCCGCAGATGATTTGTGCGAAGATATGATGCGTCGCTACAATAAAGATATTCCTATTGTTTACAATACTTTACAACTGTATCGTTGGGATCGATTAGATTATCTAAAAGAGCTCTATAGTCGTGCCAAACGGGATGGTTTTACTATAGGTGTAAAGATAGTTCGAGGAGCTTATATGGAAAAAGAACGTGATCGTGCTGAAGAAAAAGGCTATGATTCTCCAATTTGTGCTACAAAAGAAGCCACAGATATCAATTTCAACACAACTCTAGAATATATTCTTAAACGGTTGGATATCCTATCAGTGTTTATCGGAACTCATAATGAGCAAAGTTGCTATCAAGCAATGGAACTTATGGATCAGTTAAATATAGCGAAAAACGATAATCGCGTATGGTTTGGTCAATTGTATGGCATGAGTGATCATATCAGTTTTAACCTTGCTTCAGAAGGATATAATGTAGCTAAATATGTTCCTTTTGGACCGGTAAAAGATGTAATGCCATATTTGATTCGTCGTGCAGAAGAGAATACATCGGTTGCCGGTCAAACAAGTAGAGAACTTAATTTATTAAAACAAGAAAAAGAAAGAAGAAAGATTTAACATCTTCAGGATTTTTTAAACCATCCTTTTTTCTTTTTCGGAGCTTTTCCATATCCGTAACCGTATCCCTTTTTATGTTCAGTTCCGTTTAATAAAATTGCCATATTTGGGAGCCTCTTTTCGGTGTACATAGTTTGTGCAATATGTAGTTGGCGTTTGTCTATGTTATTTGCGCTAACAACATAAAGAAATAAATCAGCAAATTTGCTTATCAATAATGTATCGGTAACCAATCCAACAGCCGCAGTGTCAACAATGATGTAATCATAATCTTTTTTGACGTGTTCAAAAAGATATTTTACTCTGTCGCTCATCAACAATTCGGCAGGATTTGGTGGAATTGTACCGGACGGAATGATATCCAAATATGGATTATCTTCAAGTTTGGTTGTAACATCCTCAATACCCAAAGTCTTATCAGAAATAAAGTCTGTCAAACCTTTTTTACTATCAATATTTAAGTAATCGTTAACTCTTGGCACACGTATATCTGTTTCAATCAACAAAACACGCTTTTCAGAGAATGAGAAAGAAGTTGCTAGATTTATTGAAGTATGTGACTTGCCTTCTTGGCTCGTGGTTGATGTCACAAAAATGGTCTTGCACGCTTTGTCAACATCTTGCATCATAAATTCCGCATTGGTTCTTATAATCCTGAATGCTTCTGCTTTTGGCGAATAATCCACTTTCTTAATCAATCTTGTTTTATTACTCGATTTTGGTATGTCTCCAATATATGGTGCACTGATGTATTTTATCAAATCATCTTTAGAATGTATTTTGTTGTCAATTAAGTCTCTTGCATATATCAAAGATATAGGGATGAACAATCCCAAGATGATTGCGGCCAAATAAATGATTTTTGGGTTAGGGGAGACTGGACCATCCAAGGTGTACGCTTGGTCAATAATTTTTGCGTTTGATGAAGACATTCCCAGCGATATTGCTGTTTCCTCTCTTTTTTGCAGCAAATATAGATATAGAGACTCTTTTATGTCTTGTTGACGCTTTATGTCTCTAAATTGGCGTTCTTTTGTAGGTGCTGAATAAATTTGACCACTTATCCGAGCATCTTCTCTGTTAAGGGTATTTAAGGTAATATTGTTTGCTGTTCTAATGTTGCTCAAGCTTTGGTTCAAGTTTTCTTTTAACGCATTTATCTGATTATCAAGATTAACAATGGTTGGATTCTTTTCACTAGAGTTTTTAATTAAGCGATTTCTCTGCAAAACCAGTTCATTGTGTGTATTGGTTATTTGAGATACTGAATTATCGGCTATACCTACATCTGCTGGCAGCAAATCAGATGGTTTACTATGTTCCGATAGATGGTCTTTCATGTAATCAACCAATTGAAGTTGATTTGCAGTTTCAATAATTTTATTTTCGTTCTGTCTTTCGCTTTCAAGATAAATATTGGATTGCGAGGCCAACGCTGTTAACCTATTATTTTTCTGCAAAGTTTCTGCAGTAAAATCTACTTGTTCCAATTCGTTAGATACGACTTCCAGCCTATTCGTTATAAAGTCTGAAGTAATCTTTATGACTTCTTCTTTATCATTAATGACATCTTGATTGTATTTTTCGATGAGTTTATCCAGAATCAAACGTGCCTTTTCTTTAATCTCTTCATTTAATGAAAGCTTTATTACATTTGATTCTTTGGACATTTCAACTTTGATTTTACCCAAATACCGTTCGACGATACTATTCAAAGGAATTAGCTTTATTTCAATATATGAACCTACTGAAGAGCCATAAGTTCCAGGATTTGGGGTCAATACAAAATCTCCAAAATCTGTTCTGGTCTTTTCCCCAAAATTGTGTAGCGATGTTTCACCTTTTTCGAATTCAAGTATTTTATTGTTATTGATTTTAGAAAGTTCATATTGGTTATCAGAAACAATCTTGATGAATATGGATTGATTGTATTGATTGACGACAGAGTCTTTAGCATAAAAGTTGATGTTTACGGGTGGGTCTACATAAACTTCCTGCAATTTCACCTTGCCACTTACAAAATATTGGATATTTAGTTTTAAATCCTGCGCAACCTGTTTGATGATTGAGCGAGATTTCAGAATTTCGACTTCATCAATGACTTTTGAATAATCATTAGCAAAAATGCCATAATTTTGAATGGCTGAAATTTCAGATAGCTTTTTAGAGTTTTCATCCTGCTTAAGTTTGATGGATGCATTTGCTTGATATTCATATGTGCTATATCTTATCTTTAAGAAAGCAATACCCAATGCAATCAATAAGCAAAACACGATTAGTTTCCATTTGGAAAGATATAATTCAAAGATATTAATAATCGTCTCTTTGTTATTTTTATTTTGTGGTGACTGAATCATAAGTAAAATTCCAGAAAAGCGTTGTTTATCTAATCAAAATAGCGGCAATAGTTGCCAGAGTAGAAATAGCCGATATTACCAGTGCTGTATTAGGGTTATAGGTTGACGACCTAATTTTTGCGGTATTAGGTTCAACGTATATAACATCATTTTGAACCAAATAGTATAGCGGAGAGTTGACAATGTTAATAGAAGTAAGATCGAGTTTTGCAAATTTCTTTTTGCCGTCTACCTCACGAATAAGAAAAATGTTGTCACGTTTACCAGTGTTGGTCAAATCTCCCGCCAAGCCCAAAGCCTCACTCAAAGAAATTCGCTCATCCTGAATAGTATAGACTCCAGGCCTGTTTACCTCTCCTAGAACAGAAATGGTAAAGTTGGCAAGACGAACATTTACAATTGGATCTTTAACATATTCAGAAAGTTTCTCCTTAAAAAACGCAATGGTTTGGGTTCTTGTCATTCCTGCAATTTTCAAGGTACCTAAAATTGGAAATTCTATATTGCCGTTAACATCAATTAGATACGCTTGCACTCTCAAAGTTCCTTGTGCATTTATTACAGACATATTCTCTTCAAAAGTTACTGGAGGTAGTTTGAATGGTTGTACTGTTTCTGGATCTGCGCCATTAATGTCTATTGTCAAAAGGTCATTTGGTTGATATACCAATTCTGTATTCATATTGTTAAATTCAGTAGGAGTAAGTGGTTCATCTTGAAAATAAACCATTTCCTTTCTAGAGGCACAAGATGATAGCATAACAATAAAAAGGATTGAAACGCTTGATAATAGGTTACTAGTGTTGATTTTAGGGTTCATAATTTTATTTTTTGTCAGTTTTTATTTTTTTATGTCCAAAACTTCAAATGTTGAATTGTTTGAACGATATTCGGGCACTATTTCCTTAATAATTGAAACTATTTCTAAATTCTGCATTTTGGTATTTGTCAAACACAGTCTTTCAATTCGTTCTTCAATTTCGACCACTTCTAACTTTTTTGTTTTTGCAATCATAATTTTCTCATGATAGGTAGGCCGTGTATTTTCTCCGTCTGCCAAAAGTTCTTCATAAATTTTTTCTCCAGGTCTAAGTCCAGTGATTTTGATGTCAATATCTTCTGGAAATCTTAAGCCAGAAAGGATGATCATATTTACGGCCAAATCATAAATTTTAACTGATTTGCCCATGTCAAAAACAAAAATCTCGCCACCGTTACCCATTGTTGCTGCCTCCAAAACCAGTTGGCAAGCTTCAGATATGGTCATAAAGTACCTGGTAATATCTTTATGTGTTACCGTAAGCGGTCCTCCTGAATCTATCTGTTTTTTGAACAACGGAATAACGGAGCCGTTAGATCCCAATACATTGCCAAATCTGGTAGTAATGAATTTTGTACTACCTTTAATTTGTAGACAATTGACATACAATTCAGCAATTCTTTTTGTCGCACCCATTACATTAGTGGGATTGACAGCTTTGTCAGTTGAGATAAGCACAAATTTCTTAACGCTATGCTTTACCGACAAATCTGCCATATTTTTGGTTCCAATTATGTTTACACTTACAGCTTCATAAGGATTATTCTCCATTAGTGGGACATGCTTGTAAGCCGCTGCATGAAATACAATTTTTGGTTTATATTGATCAAACAATTGCTCCATTCTTTTGTTATCTCTTACATCTGCAATGACAGCAATAAATCGACTTTTTCCACTTTGAACAAATTCTTGTTCAATATCATACAATGCGGATTCGGCAGAATCAATCAAGATCAGCTTTTTATAGTTGTATTGAGCAACTTTACGGGCAATTTCGCTTCCTATTGAACCAGCTGCACCGGTAATGAAAATTATTTGATTCTCATACTCGTCAATCATTTCAGGATTTGCAATAGAAATAGGTTCTCTTCCCAAAAGATCTTCAATTTTTACTTCTTTAATTTGAACAACACTTAAGTCTCCATCTATCCACTGTTTAACGGGAGGAACAATTTTCACCTTTAGACCTAATGAAAAAAGTTTGCCTGTAATCTCTAACAATCGAGCCGACTCTATCGTTTGTATTGATATGATGACTTCTTCAACCTGATGCTTTTCAATAAAACTTGGATTGATCTTGTTAAAGGCATAAACGGTTAACAGATTAATCTTTTTACCAATTTTCTGATCATTGTCATCAATGAACCCAATCACTTCAGACTGACTCGCAGGGTCATTATTGATGGCATCATAAGTGATCATTCCGGAACTACCCGCACCAAAAATCAACACATTTTTTTGAGACTTAAAATCTTGAGTAAGATTATTGTACAATGATTTCACAAAGAACTTAAACCCAATTAAGAATAGAATATTCAGTAATAGGTGAATATAAACGATGGAACCTGGAATATTATAGTATTCTTCGAAATCATATTGTCTACTCAAAAATGTCGTTATTATTAAAATGGTAGCCAAAATATTAACACCGATAATAATATTAACAACGTCCTTAAAACCGGTAAATCTAACAACTCCTTTATGAGACCCAACAAGCAAGAAACTTATTAATGCTGCAAAAAAAACATACGGAAGTTGGTTGAGGAGCTCATCTACGTCAAATTCTATCTGAAAATTGAAACGGATGATATATGCAAAGAAAAAGGTGAATATTACGATACAGAGGTCTATCAGCAAAATGAACCATTTTGACGCATATCGTTGAGATATTCTATGTAGTAGTCTACTGATCATGCACTAAAATAATCAAAAATTGTAGATAAAACCCTATCAAGTTCATTATCAGATAAGTTAGAGCCACTTGGCAAACATAAGCCTTTTTCGAATAACTCATCAGAAACACCATTTAAATATTTGTCAGCATCTTTGAAAACAGGTTGCTGATGCATAGGCTTCCATAGTGGTCTTGATTCAATATTTCTCTTTTCCAAAGCTATTCTTAAACCTTCTCGTATCTTATTAGAATCGGTCAAAATACAGGTTAACCATCTATTTGAAAAATGACCATCTGGCTCTTCCAAAAATGATATTTCATTGAATTTCTCTAAATTTCTTCTGTAGAATTCATGATTTTTTCTTCGCGCAATGACTCTGTCTTGCAAAACAGTCATTTGTCCTCTACCGATTCCTGCCAACACATTAGACATTCTATAGTTATAGCCAATGTTTGAATGTAAATACTCTACAGCATTGTCTCTTGCTTGAGTTGCTAAAAATACTGCCTTCTTTTTGAAATTTTCATTTTTAGTGACAAGAGCTCCTCCACCTGAAGTTGTTATGATTTTGTTCCCATTAAAAGATAATATGGAAATGTCTCCAAAAGTTCCACACTTTTTATCTTTGTATATACTTCCCAAAGATTCAGCACTGTCTTCTAAAATTGGAATTTCATAATTTGAAGCTATTTTGTGGATTTCTTCAACTTTATATGGCATGCCATAAAGATGTACTGAAATTATGGCTTTGGGCTTTTTTCCTTTCTTAATCTTTTCTTTGATCGCAGTTTCAAGTTGTTCAGGACATAAATTCCATGTGTCTTTTTCACTATCAATAAAAACTGGTTTTGCCCCAAGATAAACAATTGGGTTGGCAGAAGCAGAAAAGGTTTTGCTTTGGCAAAGAACTTCATCATCTTTGTCGACACCTAAAAGTATAAGTCCTAAATGAATAGCCGCAGTTCCGGAGCTTAAGGCAGCCACAAAATTTTCATCTCCTAAATAATGGCGAATATCTTCTTCAAAGCCTGTAACGTTAGGTCCCAAAGGAGCAATCCAATTGGTATCGAAGGCTTCATTTATGTAGTCTTGCTCTTTGCCACCCATATGTGGCGAGGATAACCAAATTTTAGTATCCATAAGTATACATTACATAAGTTTAGTACTATTCAATTTTCTTGTCTAGTGAGGGAGGCTTGGGACCAGAAAATTCTACTTTCAATTCTATCAAATTTCTCAATAATTTGAGGGATGTGATGTAATCAAATTGCGAAATTTTGATTAAATATCATTCAATATTGTAGAATGTGCCTAATAAATACGATAAAAAACACTTTTTTACGTTGATAGCTAGTTAGCGAGACCGTTATAAACTGCATTGCACGATCAATGGTCATTAATCATTTTGTTAGTCAAGCTAGTCATAGTTTCACTTTGAAAATTATGGCTTTTGTTTAAACAAGCGTATTCTTGAAATATAATTTCAAGGTTTTTAAAGTTTTGATCAATGTATGTTCCAAAATTATGAGGATGCCACCATAAATGGAACATTTCGTTTTTTTTTGCGGCAAAACGCATTCCATTGGTAATACGTTTAACTTTTAGAGGTTCAAGGAATGAAAAGTTTGGGTTGTATGCTCTCAAAAGTCGGCTTGATGGAATATTCAGGGGCTTCCCTTTTTTATATAAAGCTTTCATTTTATAGGTATTCATGCCGGTGATATTCACGTAAGCGTCCATCATTCTCAATACCTTGAAAATATACCAACCATGATAAAATTTTTGGGTAAAAATATTATAGATATAAGCCTTTTCTTTTCCCCTGAATGACTTGAAGCCAAGCTTATAAAATGTTTCCGCATACGGCTTATCTTGTTCATATCGGAGGTCCATCATGTTTCTAGGAAAAACTATACTTTCCAATTTGATATCCATTTTCGATGCAATTGAAATAGCGGCTTTAAGATCTTCTTCGAATTGTTCAACCGTTTGACCCAATTCATGGCAATAGTAGTGACAAAATGTATGCGTTCCTATTTCATGATTACCATTATCCCTGATTTTTTTTATCAAACTGTGGGCATAATGAAATGGGTCATCATCTTCACTATTGCCAATAGAATCAATCAGTGGGTATGGTGAAAACTTATCATCTATGAACGTCGGCTTTTGTTTAGGAGCATGTTTGAGTAAATCCTGCTTGTCTTTTGCAAATAAAAAACCGACAGTCGCAAAGGTTAACTTTACATTATATCTGTCTGCCATTTCTAGAAGTCTTTCAATAACAGTGGGTACATTAATTAAGTTTTCTTTGTAAATCTCAACGGTTCGTTGATCAAAGACTCCCCAATGAATTTCAAAATCTAGCGACACAACAAACTGTCCATTCATAAACCGAAATAATTTGCATCAAAAGTAATTAAATTATTAAGATTCCAAACTTCGGCTTTTTATTACTGTTATATAGTTGAAATTATTTTTACATTTGTATCATAAAACGCCACAACCCACGTAACCGACTATGAATAACCCATTTACATCGAAATTATTCGTTGAAATTTGGTCTAAGCATTTCAACAATTCGAGAAAAGAATTTAAATTTGGGTTTATTAATCATGTTTCTTTTTACAAAACAAAATTTTTTCCACTTTATATTAATATTGGCAAAAATCTGACAAAAGGTATTTATTATACCCTCGATTATCAAAAAGAAGGATTTAGGAAAAAGGCATTTTTGATTTATGATGTTCCCGATTTTTTTGGAGTAGAATCTTTTGATAACACTAAATCGGCATTGAAGCGAAATGAGATTTTTCAATATCAAGGGTTTTTATTGAATTTCAAGGGATTTCCAACAGCTCAAGATTATATAAATAGTCGTATCAGCAGTAAAAATAGGAGAGGACTGCGCTCTAGGCAAGAACGATTAGAAAAATGCTTTGACATTTCTTATCGGTTTTATACTGACGATATCAGCAAAGAAGAGTTTGATGTCGTATTCAGACAATTTCATGAATTATTGTCGGACAGGTTTTCAGGAAAAAAGGTCAATTATCATCATTTGAGGCCTGATAAATGGGCATTTCATAATGAGTTTTCTTATGAAATGATGAAAGAAAACCGTGCTTCACTTTTCGTTATCTATAATAAAGATTTGCCTATTGCTGTGACGCTAAATATTCATTCAGACGACATAGTGTTTGTTTCAATTACAGTTTTTGATCCTGATTATTACAAATTTAATATTGGAAAGACCACGATTGTAAAAATTATAGAGTGGTGTTATGAAAATGACATGAAAATAGCCGATTTTTCAAAAGGCGATTTTGATTTTAAACATGAATGGTGCAATATTACGTATGATTTTGACTATCATTTGTTATATGATTCTAAATCATTTAGAGCTTCAACAATTGCATTGGCCGTGCGGTGGCTTTTTGAAACAAAACGTTATTTAAGGGACAAAAATGTAAACGTCTTTTACAGAAAACTTCTCTATAAACTAAAAAAAGATGAAAACGGCCACCCAGAGGCAAAATACAGAATCAACGATTTACAGTCCTTTGAGGTTTCTTCTAACTATGAAAGGATAAGCCTTCAGGATAATAAATATCAGCATCTTAAAGTAATAGTATATTCATTTCTTTTTCTCAACAGCGAGAGCTTCGGGGATATATCAATTTATAAGAGAAAAAGTTCAAAGAAGGAATATGTTATAAAAGGGACTGAAAAGGCACAAAGTGTGATCTTTAATTAGCCTTTTGGAATTTCAAGCATTCTGTCACATTTTGAAAACGCCTTTCCGCTTTCATACTTAATATAACCAGAAATATTTGATTGCCCCATAAGCCATTCAATATAAATAGCTGGTGTATTAACTCCTGCTTCATGTGAAAAAGGATAACCACCTCCAAACCTTGGATTTAACTCTAAAACATAAAGTTGATTTTCGAATTCAAAAACATCGCAGTCCAAGTTACCGATATGCCTTAAATTTTTTGAAATTTCTTTACCAAGCATATTAAATCGCTCATCGATTACCGATATTGCTTTATCAGTCTCTCCAGAACGCATGCCTAATTTTTCTCTAACGAATGTGCCAATATAATTACCTTCAAAGTCATTTAAGACGTCCATTCCGAATTCTTTACCAACAAGTTTTTCTTGGATAAGGATGGCATTGTCAAAATCATTCTGGCTAGCAGTATTAAGTATTGATTTTTTCAATTTTAATCTTTGCAATTTGAACGCAAGTTCTAGTTCTTCAACGGTTTCTGGAAAGTCAATACCTATAGAGGCGCTGCCCCAGCGAGGTTTAACAACCAACGGGAAATTTAATTCCTTATTTTTTAATGCGTTTACAGCCTTATCTAATTGGGTATAAGTATTTGGTGTTTGTAATCCAATATGATTAAGAAACTTGAAAGTCTCAACCTTGTCAAAAGCTATGTTGATTACTTTTTCTTCTGAAACAATGACTTTGGTGCCAAGTTGTTCCAATTTCGATTTATACTTTGAAAGAATTGGTAACTCCAAATCATTCAAAGAAATGACAGCTTTTATGTCATATGATTTTATCAATTTCTTAAGGTTTGATATATAAATATCATCATAAATACTTGGTGTCACTATTGCTACATCTGCATCCACCATGGCCGGCGCTGAAAGGCTCATGTCAGCAGCAAAAACTTTTCCTCGACCATTCAAAGCTTCTTTGAAATAATTGATAAGATAATTACGACGGCCAGCACAAGTGAATAAAATATTAACTGCCATATGTTCCATTATTGGTTGGTGTTCCCATAAAATCTGGCATAATATCATTGTCAACAGTATTAATGCCTACTTTTTTGAAAACCTTTTGGATCGTTAAAAATATGATTTTTAAATCGAGTAAAAATGAAAGATTCTGCAAATACCAAACGTCGTACTCAAATTTTTGCTCCCAGCTAATGGCATTCCTACCATTAACTTGTGCCCATCCGGTTATTCCTGGTTTAATGTTATGTCGTTGTTTTTGAAAATTGTTATATCTTGGAAGATAACGCACTAGAAGAGGCCTTGGGCCTATCAGACTCATGTCGCCTTTAATAACATTTAATAACTGTGGAATTTCATCCAACGAATACTTTCGTATAAAAATACCGGTTTTGGTAAGGCGTTCAGAAGGAGGCAATAGGTTACCATTCACATCCTTTTTGTCATTCATGGTTTTGAATTTGATGATTTTAAATATCTTTTCGTCCTTTCCAGGCCTTTCTTGAAGAAAAAAGGACTTGCCATTATTCATAATAGCGAGAACAATCCATACAACCAAAAAAACAGGAGATAATATTATGAGTGCAAATGAGGATGCAACTACATCTAGTATTGGTTTAAAAAAATGTTGATATAGCTTCACTCTAATTTTTTATAAAATTTCAAAAGTTCGTTCCAAACATAATTTTGTTGATAGCGGTCAATAATTCTAGAACGTGAATATCTTGACATGTCATCCCTCTTTTTTGCATTGTCCAATAGTTCTTGCATGGCTTTTTGTAAAGCTGTTTTATTTTTAACAGGAACAATCATACCATTGACACCTTCTTCAATAATTTCGTTACAGCCATTAATGTTTGATACTATACAGGGCAAACCCATGCAACTAGCTTGTAAAACCACATTAGGAAAGCCTTCCCGATAACTTGGAAAGGTTAAAACATGCGATATCGCAACATAAGGACGAATATCTTTAATAATGCCCACCGCCAAAATATTCTTATTGTTTTTTATAGTATTTTCAGTATGAGGCAATAAAGGGTCGAGATGATCTTCCTTTGGCCCTACCAACAACAATTTGCAGTGGGTGTTAACTTTTGATAATTCATTGAAAGCTTCAACCAACTCGTTAATTCCTTTATCTTTTACAATCCTTCCAATGAAGATAAAAATAATATCTGATTCCGAAATTTTAAGTTCTTTCTTTAATTCGGCTTTGGTTTGAATAGAAACCAGTGATGCATCGTAATGTGATGTGTCAATCCCATTAGAGCTACCTTTCCCAATAACCTCTGTTTTAGTTTCATTAGTATAATTGTTTTCTAAAATAATTTTTTTTAGACCAAAAGAATTTGGTAATATATGGGAAGCACAACTGTATGTGAATTTTTCGACAACATCCAAAACCTTTCTCTTAATTCCCTTTTCTTCTAATAGAGGCAACCCGGCAATCGTATGAATTCTATGAGGCACTCCAGCCAACTTTGCCGCAAACATACCGACTGTTCCAGCTTTCGGGGTATGTGTATGAACTATAAAAGGTTTTTCCTTTTTAAAAAATTTATACAATTGATAGGTGGCTTTAATGTCTTTTAATGGCGTTATAGACCGAGTCATTTCAACAACATGAGTTCTTATACCTTCGTTTTGTTTCACTTCGGCCAATGCGTCACCATCACTAGAAATGCCAATAACTTCATAGTATTGGCTCATAAATTTATGCTGTCCTCTCAATAGCGTTCTTAAAGAAGACGGTACGGTTGTGATACGGATTAATTTTTTCAAAATTTGGGTTGGTTTTGTTCGAACAAAATCCCTATAAAGGAAGATGGCTTCAATGGAAATCAACTCGATTTTTTAGCACCATATTTGTGTCTTTTTCCATTGTCATCATAGTAATGACATACACAATTTTTTCCATACAGCCCCACGTTGTGCAACTTTCGCTTTAAAAATTCATTAGCTTTTTGTTTCATATCATCCACAGCCGAGAAACCAAAATTATTAGAGCTGATTGAAATTTCTAATCCATAAACACAATGCCACCATTGTTTAGGTATGAAAATCATCTCTTTAGGACCCAAAACATAGTACATGATTTCGGCATTTTTTTTGAAAAGCGGAAATTTTTTCTCGTCAAAATTTTTCATGTCAATGGAGCTTAAGCGGGAACCAGGTTCGTATTTGTCGCTAGTATACATGTATTTGCTCTGATTGGGATTGGCTAATAATACCAGCTTACTACCTTTTATTTGTGCCAATATATTGTCTGCTAATCGGTCTGTGTGCCAACCTGTCAATGTTCCTTTAGGTCCAATCCAAAATGATAAAGAATCTCTAACCTTAAAGTTCGATATAAGTGAAAAATCAACATGGTCTCTCAATTTAGGAAACATATTCAAAATAGAAAGATTCATTAAGTAACCACCTTTAGAGGCATCGTCTGATTTTTCAATCCGTTCAATTGATTCCAAAAAGTTGCCGTATTCCCATTTGGTATCTTCTTGAAAGTTATTTCCTTTGGAGATAAAGGTGCTTTTATCTTTTCCTATCTTCTTGAAAAAATCGAGTGACCATGTTTTTGTTGCCTCCCAATCATCCATCATTTTAGTCATGACCACAGGCTTGTTTTTAGTCATGTAATTTTTATAAAAATCTTTATGATTGATAGTTTCAATGGAACCGACCTTTCTTAAAGGCTTATCTAAATAGGACTGGATTTGTTTTAAAAGCTCTTGTGACATTTTTATAGGTTTTTAGCTTATGCAATTTAGTTTTTTAAACTTCAGAATATGTAGATTTGAATTGTAAATATCTGAAAATACAACTGTTCAGTAAAAAAAAAACTTTATAATGCCTGTTTTTTCTTATGAATTGCTTTAATAGGGAATTAATGACTCCTCATTGAATGAGGATAACCGATTACTAAAATGGATTATAGGTTTTTAAATACCACTTTTGAAAGCAGAAAAATGACCAAACCTTGAAAGTATTGTCGGCCTTGCCTGTAAGATGATTGTTTATCAATGCATCGATTCCTGAATAGTTAAAAATCCCTTGTTTTTCAATGAAATCAGCATCAGAATATCTTAAAAGTTCGTCTTTAAGCCCTTGTCTTAGCCAATCTCCCACAGGAACTCCAAAACCGTGTTTAGATTTTTCAAGAAATCTATCAGGAAATTTATTTTTGAATGCTTCTTTTAGGATGTACTTTTTGTTCCATTTTTTCATCAAATAATCTTCAGGCAGACTCATGGTGAATTCAAAAATTTCTCTATTCAAAAATGGCGCTCTACACTCTAAAGAATTGAGCATACTGGTTCTATCTACTTTCACGAGCATATCGCCTTCAAGACTTATATGCTTATCAATCATTCTAAAATCACTTAATGATTTTGGATTAGCAATTGAGGTTTTTTCTTTAAAATAGGAAAAAGTATTGAGATGTTGAAATTCTTCACTTAAAAGGGCATTGATATCTTCCTTATCAAATCCGAGAGAGATAATATCCCAATAATACTCGTCACTATAGTCTATCGACTTTAGGAGTTTGTTTATTTTGTATTTATAGCCTCTGTTATCATCTTTTCGTCTTAATACAGAATTGGAAACATTTGAAATTGAATTATGTACAAATTCAGGAACTAATGATGTGTATTTACGATTTAATTTGCCTATATAATATTTATTATAACCGCCAAAAATTTCATCACCTCCGTCTCCTGTTAAAGCTACCTTCACATGTGCCTTTGTTTTATTGGAAACCAAATAGGTTGGGAGTGAGGAAGAATCTGCAAAAGGCTCGTCAAAATTTAAAAGAATTTCGTCTACAGAACTTTTTAAATCAGTTTCGCTAATAATAAACTCGTGATGATTGCTATTGATGAGTTTTGCCACTATACGCGATTTGTCAGTTTCATCATATGATTTTTTCTCAAAACCTATGGAGAATGTGTCGATTTTTGAGTAAGTCATATCGGCCAAGCAATAAGAAACAATGGAAGAGTCCACACCGCCTGATAAAAAAGTGCCTAATGGAACGTCAGAAATAGAACGACTTTCAACACTTTTATATACCATGTTTGCTGTTTTGTTTCTTGCCTCTTGAAATGAAATATCTATCTTCTCTGTATTTTTAATCTCATGAATGTTTCGAATATCAAGACTGAAGGTTTTTAAATCATAGTCCAAATAGCTATTGGACTCCAGCTTGTAAATAGTTTCATAGATAGTAAAAGGAGCTGGAATATAGGTTAAGCGAAAATATAGATTCAATCCTTCCTTGCAGATTTGTGGTTTTACAGACAGATTTTGAATGATGGATTTAAGCTCTGAAGCCCAAAAAAAGGAGTTTGAAGTATGGGTATAATATAACGGTTTTTCGCCAAAAAAATCGCGAGCAATAAATATTTTATCTCTTTTCTTATCATGAATACTCAATCCGAACATGCCATCAAGCATTGCGAAACTCTGTTCGCCATAAGTCTCATATAGTTTCAATACAACTTCAGTATCACTTTTTGTTGCAAATTTTACACCCTTTGACACCAGTTCTTCACGAAGTTTTTTGAAGTTGTAAATTTCTCCATTGAAAACTAGAGTTATTTGTTCGTCTTCAGAAAACATAGGTTGATTTCCAGTATGCAAATCTATAATTGACAGTCGTCTCATTCCCATGGCGACTGTATGATTATCTGACGACTTGATATAGTTGCCTTCATCATCAGGGCCACGATGTATAATTAAATCATTCATGGATTTAAGCTGTCTTCTCGCAACTGATTCTTCAACTGAATTTTTATAAACTATTCCATTAATTCCGCACATATAACAGCTATACTAATTTATGATAAGTTCTTTTATTTCATTGTAGATGTTGTCCAAACTATACATTTTGGCGCGTTCAAATGCCAAACGAGAGTATTTTTGACGCATTTCAGGTTCGTTTTTTAAGTATTCCATTGCTTTATTAAGCCCAATAGCGTCATTGACATTGACTAATATACCGTATTTTGCTTCATGGAATTCTCCTGCAGATATATTCACAGGTTCATTGTCATTCAACATCTCCAATGGTCCAGAGAGACAATTGGTCGAAATGCATGGTAACCCAACAGACAAGGCTTCTAATAAGGCGTTTGGAAAACCTTCGTTATTTGAAGATAAAATAAAACAATCATTTTCAATCAAGTATGTTTTAACACCAGAAACTTTACCTTTTAAATCGACAAAATCATTCAGACCTGAATTTTGGATATTCTTTTGTAACTCCTCCTGAAGAATCCCATCACCCAAAACAGTTAAGTAATATCCGCCTTTTTCAGACATATTCATTGCTTCAACAATCAATTTTTGATTCTTGGCTTCATAAATTCTTCCAGAATTAATGATTTTCAAAGCATTTGCGTTGGGACGTGCTTCTGTTCGAAGCTTAACCTTATCATTTACTTCTATAGGATTATAAACAACTTTCATAGGCATTTTAACTCCAAAATTTTGTTTCAAATCTTCATTGATATGAATGGAATTAGAAAATAGAAGGTTATTACGATGATATAAAACTGGAAAACATATTTTGGCTAAAAGCATTTGAACACCATTATCCTTATACATTTCTGAAGAATAACACCGCTCACTAATTATTGTCTTCACCCTTTTATTACTAATGGTTAAAAGGCTATTTATAATATTCGGAACAGGTAGGAGCGATAGCGAAACCTCAATCTTATTTTTTCTTACGAAATTTTTATATTTAGAAAACAGACCAAATGTTCGCTGTATTTTTGAAATATATGAATTAGAGCTTTTGGAATCAGGATTAAGTATAACTAGCTCAACTTCTTCAGGTATTTCAAAGTGGATATAATCAACAAAAAGAACTAAACTAACCTGAAAATCTTGGACCAATTGTGGCAAGAGTAGGCTTATAAAGCGTTGAGCTCCACCCATACCAAAATCAATTGTCAAAATAGATATTTTAGGTTTATTGGTCATGTAGGAATGGTTTCATTCATAACATGAAAAAATAGCTCTTGATATTGAACAATAATTTTTTCTTTGTTGAACTTTTTATGAACAGAATCTCTCACTTTTTGTTTGTCAAAATGATAATCTTGGTGTAACTTATTCAAGTAACTCAAAAAATCCGCATCATCATTAGCTACATATCCATTTATTCCATGTTCAATTATCTCATTGGTACCTCCCAAAGATTGATAGGCGAGGGCTGGAGTTCCAACGGCACAGCTTTCCAAAAGCGCATTAGGAAAACCTTCAGCATAAGATCCCTGTAGAAATAAATCACTTTTTATTAAGAATTTTTGAACCTCATTGGTATATGGTATAAAAGTCACATTAGAAGTCAACTTATAATCATTTACGAGTTGTTTTAAATCTGCCTCCGCTTCTCCAGTACCTATTATAGTATACCTAAAAGGAAATTCAATTTTTGATAACGTTTCTAATATACGTTTATGACCTTTTTCAGCGTGTAGGCGACCAACGGTTATAAAGTTAAATATGCTTTCATCATACTCTCTAGTTTTTGACTCAAAGCCATCAGAAATAGGATTGTTTATCACACATAACTTTGATGATTCAATTTTAAATTCACTTGTCATTTCTTCTGACATGTCTTTGGATTGACAAATAATCATCGAGGCTCTACTTTGAGAGTAGGGCAATGCGTGCTTAAAAAACCAAGATTTGTTGGAACCATGATAAACTGCAGTAATACTTTTAATGTTTGCTTCCCTAATTATCAATTTTATCTTTGGAAAAAAAGTGAGTATCATTGCAACCGGGATGTTAACATGACTCATGCAACTAACGACAATATCGGGTTTGTTTGTGGCAATGTAGTTAAATAATTTTGGGATTCCCGATAGGACTCTTTTTTTATTGAAGTAAATCGTCTTGATGGCTGAAGTATCGTATGCTTTATCTTTTTCAAAACCGATAATAACCAAGGTTGCTTCAAATCTTGATTTATCCAAATGCTGCGCAACCGTAGAGATTACTCGTTCTGCACCACCTGCAACCAAAGAAGGGAGAATAAATGCAATGTTGATTTTAGATTTTGGCATAACATTATTTCATCATAAAACCTTTACCATTGTTGATAAGCCATTGTTTAAGCACTAATAACTTCCAGATGAGCGGATAACGATTCCAAGAGCCATCCATGTGCTGATCGATCATGAATTTTACCCTGTCAACATCAATTCCTGGTATTGATTTTAAGGATGCGTCATTCAATTCTTCTAAAACATAATCCTTTAAATCCTCTCTGAACCAACGCTCAAATGGCATAGTGAATCCGGCTTTTGGTCTGTCAAAAATGTGCTTTGGAACGTGCTCATATAAAAGGTCTTTCAAAATTCTTTTTTGCTCACCTTTATGAAACTTAAACTCGGTAGGTAAGGAGTTGGCAAAATCGACTATGCGATGATCCAACAATGGAGCACGGGCTTCCAATGAGAATGCCATGGTTGCCCTGTCAACTTTTGTATTAATGTCCCAATTGAGATATGTCTTTATATCAAAATCAGAAATACGCTCAAAAAAGTTTTTATGGTTGTGATAAAGATATTTGAGTTCTTCAACGTCTCTATTATCAATGTTGGATTTGATATATGATTGATCGACACCAGTCATTGCACTCAAATATACTTCGTTTCGATCTTTATATTGAAGCGCTTTTGCGATAACCTTCAAACGATAATGAGGTGCCAAACTTAACAATTTCCCGCCAAACTGACGAAGAGGTAAAGGAAGATTGTAAAATTGCCCTCCTTTTTTTGCCCATTTGTATCTGTGATATCCAATGAAACTTTCATCACCACCATCACCAGAAAGGGCAACAGTTACATGTTCTCTAGTATATTTTGCTAACAACATTGAGGGAATCGCTGATGAATCTGAAAAAGGTTCGTCATAAAAATGTGTAAAGTTTTTAATAAGTTCTATACCTTCGTCATAGTTACATTCAATAATATGATGGTCTGTTTTTAAATGGTCAGCAACATCTTTTGCGTACTGACTCTCATCAAATCCTTTTTCATTGAACTTTACAGAAAAGGTTTTTACGGTCGACGTAGATGTTTTGGTTGCAATCGCCGAAACCAATGATGAATCCACACCACCAGACAAGAAAACACCAACGGGCACATCAGCAAATAACCTACTCGAAACGGCATCTTCTAGAATTGTATTTAATTCCGATTTTGCATCTTCGTATGTCCCTTTAAAGGGGTTTTCATTTTTATAATCTATATCCCAATAAGGTTTATCTTTAAAAGTTCCTGTCTCTAAATAGAAAACGAAAGAATGACCTGCTCTTAACTTCTTTATTTCATTGAATATGGATTGCGTGTCGGGTATATTTCCCCATGCTAGATAATAAGAAATTGCTTTGCTCGAAATACTTAAGTCAGAATGAAACATTTGGATAGAAGAAATTTGACTTGCAAATTCAAAATCTTTATTATTCAGATAGTAATAAAAGGGCTTTTTTCCTAGACGGTCTCTTGCCCCAAAAAATACTTTTTTCTTTTCATCATAAATTACAAAGGCAAACATACCATGAAAATGGGTTACGCACGCTTCACCATATTCCAAATAGGCAGCACAGATAACCTCGGTATCACTTGTAGTGCGAAATTTATAGCCTTTTTCAATTAACTTTTTCTTAATGCTATTAAAATTATAAACTTCGCCATTAAAGACTATATGAATGTGATTTTCATAGGTGAAAGGTTGATTGGATCTTGGGTCCAAATCTATTATTGATAGACGATTATGTCCAAAGGTTACTTGTTGGCTGCCAGGATAAAATTCCCAACCCATTTTATCTGGTCCCCTAAAAGAAGTACGCTTTAGTTTCTCTTTTATTTGGTATTCATTATATTTTATAGTTGTTCCGTAGATACCGCACATATAAAGTCGTTTAATTGAAAAATTAACTTTTTAGAATTATTAAAAGCTCATGTTATTAAGGCTCCTATTTTCGATTCACTATCATAATTATTGAACATCATTTTTTGTTCAGCTATTTGATATTGAATCCACATTGCAACAAATGCGACATAATAGTGAACAAAGAAGTTATGATCGGTCAATAAAAATAATGCAAGTGCAATTGTTTGCATTATTAAATATGGGGTTTTCTTAAAAAAATATATACTCCAGTAGACCAAATAACCTATGTAGAAAATCAACAAGAGAAATGGAATAATGCCTGCTTCGCCAATTACCATTAAATATGTGTTGTGCACTCCCAAGGAGCCCAATTTACCAGATAACGTGCCATATCCATTTCCTATAAAAGGAGATTTTAATATTTTATCATAAAAGTGAGACCAGGTTGACATTCGTGAATCTTCACCCACTTCACTTGTTGAGACACTTTCATTATTGACTATACTTTTTAGTTGATCAAAGCGCGGATTGTTAAGTCCAACCGTTTCATCGATAAACAACAGTGTTGCGAACAGCAAAACGCCAATTCCTAATATCCTTATATTTTTTAAGCTGATTTTTAGTGACACTAAATTGAGAACAACCCAAATAACAATGAATGTCCGAGAGAAAGTCAATAATCCCATCAAAGTAAATGTGAATTGTCCTAATAACTTAATACTGGCATTTTTAAAACTATAGACTAAAGCGTATCCATAAAGGCAAATAAACCCTGCCTCGTTGGGGTTTAGGTAAAAGCCTGCATATCTACCAAATTTACTTGGGAAAAAAAATGCTTCAACGGCTACACTTAACGCCCCTAACGTCATAAAAATGAAAAGCTGTTCTTTGTTTACTCTTTTAACAAGTTCGTAACCACCTATTACAAATACAAAATATTTTATTGTTTCAAGAATAAAATCCATAGGAGGTCCATAATATTGGAAGCTGGATATTGTAAAGTACATAAGGGCAAGGATAATTATCCACCAGTTCGGCTGTGTTTTTTTTTCGAATAGATAATAAAGACCCAACAAACCAATGGTAAGATAACTCATTAGACTCCCCAGGCTTTCACTAAAAGCAAAAAGTGTTATGGATGGTAAATTCCATAAAATCAACATTAATATGAGAATTCTTAATATTTTCAATAGAGGATAATCTTAAATCAAATGTAATCTGTTTTATCTAAATTAGAATGTAATGTTGAATTTATTAATTCTTCCCATTTTGACACCACTTTTTCAGCAGCATAATTATTTGTTGAAACAATTGCTTTACACGATAATTTATTTCTTAATTCTCGATCGATTATTAAAAGAGTAAGCTTTTCAGCTAACATATCCACGTTGTTTACAGGTACCAAAAAGCCATTCTCTCCTTCAACAATAAGATCGGATGGACCAAAATCACAATCTGTTGAAATGCTTGGTAATCCAAAATGCATTGCTTCCAATAGTGCATTTGGAAAACCTTCAGTTTTAGAGGTAAACACAAAAATAGAAGCCTTGTTGTAATATTTATGTATGTCCTTAACTTGAGATATAATTTCAACTTTACCTGATAATTCGTTAGATTCAATGAGGTGATTTAATTCTGCTTCTCTGTATCCATCTCCAATCAATAACACCTTCCAGCCATTTTTTTTAATCTTACCAAATGCATTAATTAAATCTTCCTGGCATTTGTTTTTATCTAATCGGCCTACTGTCAAAATTAGATTTTCTTTTCCATTATTATTTGAATCTCTAGAATTGGTCAATTCTGTAGCAATAGGGTTTGGAAGAATAAATAATTTTTTTGGATTTATTTTTTTTTGGTAAATACGTTTTACTCCTTGCGTTTGAAGAACTATTTTATCTGCCAAGGGATACATAAACTTTCTTAAAAACACCCAAAACTTTGGAACATCCTCCATTAAAGGATTATTGCGTTCGCAGATTATGTTGGGAACTCCACTTAATTTTGAGGCTATGATAGAAAGAATGTTTGCAGAAGTAATGAAACCAATTACAATGTCAATTTGTTCTTTTTTAATTATCTGATAGAGCCTTGAGATTAAAGTTGAATTGAGTTTAAGTGATTGATAAAAATTTGATGGCTGTTTGATCGACTCAAGACATGGAATTACCTGAATTCGTTCATCTAATTCATAAAATGGTTTTGAGTTTTCAAAAGTAACAATAACAACTTCAAAAGAGTTTATTAAACCGTTGCTGAGATTGGAAATTACGCGTTCGGCACCACCTGGTGCTAATGAAGCTATTACAAATGCTATTTTTCTCCTCGGTGCTTGATTCATTAATTATTGACGCATTTGTATTATGACTGTTTAATTTTTGCTTTTATGATGTGATAAATTCTTTTATTGAAATCCCTGAAGCCTTTCGAGAAAGCATACATCAATAGCCCATATACAGTAAAAATGACGATACTCAATATAAAAGCATGCACACTCCATTTAAAGAAATTCAAACTATTCTGACTTAGGAAATTCTGGTATATAAAATTTAATATAAATGCAGATAAAAAAAAGATAAACAGCAATGGTAGAAAACCTTTCCAATAATTCCAAACACTTAACTTAAAACCTTTTGAATAAAGCAAATAAGGCTTCCAAATCATAATTATAATTATTAAACTAGTGAAGGTTCCCAACAGTATACCCGATATCCCCCAAAGCTTTCCAAAAATAAGTGATATTACTAAATTGACTACTATTTCTAAAGCTGGCGCCCAAGTATCTGAAAATAAACCATAGGCATTTTGAAAGTACTGAACAGGTGACCTTACTAAAGAAATAAAGAAATTGCCTATCATCAATATTACAATAAGCCTTCCTAAAACATATTCTTCCCCAATCCATAAAACGATAAATGGACTGATTAAAAAATAAATTGCGATACTAAAAAAGCCGGCTATAAAAAACTGTAAGGCCATCATTTCCCAGAACACTTTTTTGATATTTTTTTGGTCATTTTCTGCAACCAAATTGCCAATGCCAGCACCTGTACCTGAAAATACAATTTGTGTTAAACTAATGAGATTTACGAATATGAGCTGATAATTCCCGAAAAAAGCTACACTTTGAACATTGACTAAAGCATAAACTAAAATGTTATCCGTTCCATCTTTTACAAATGAACCCATCTTATGAACAAAAAGCTGCTTTGTTTTTTTTATGATCCAAGGATACGTTTTTATCAACTCTTTAGATTCATCTGAATTGATAATTAACCATGGATAATGCTGCGTAATTTTCTTTCTTAAAATAATGCTTAAGATTATTGAGAAAAGCAACTCCATAATGACCCAAGCATAATAGTTCTGAAGATAGTAGGCAATCAAAGCTTGTACAAGAAGCCTTAAAATGTTAATGCTTTGAAAATAAACTTGTACAACATAACCTTTTTGATCAGCTTCCAATAAGGTCATATGAAAATTGAAGAAGTAACTTAAAAGAGTAGATGTCAAAAATGAGAAAAATATAAAGTATATCAGTCCCAATGAAAATTGCGTTTCACCCAAGAAATAGGGGAAAAAGAGAGACAGAACTATTCCAGTACCTAATATAAAAAGACCAATTCTCTTATATAAAATGCCCAGAAGTGCAATGATTTTGTTTATCTCCGATTGGTCGTTGTCAAAAATTGGTTTGTACAGAGCATAACCTATGGCTGTACCAATCCCAAGTTCGGCCAAATTCAGAAACCCCAAAATGCTCCTTAAGGTAGAGGTAAGGCCTATAAATTCATCGCCAAGGAAATCCAAAAATATTTTTCTAGTAAAAAATTGCGCAAAAATTGAGACTAAAAAAAAGAAGGCTCCAACTTTGGCATTTTTTATAGATTTTGAAACTCTAGACATGAAAGGATTTTAACAAGATCAAAAATAAAGTAAAAATCATGAAAAATGATTTGTCCTCATAACTCGATGTTTGAATTTATTCAAACTGATTATCATCTCGAACGTTTTAACAGGAAGAGCATTAGCCAATTTTGTATAGAGATTGTATGAAATTTCACTTTTTAAATTTTCTCTTATTTGCTTCTTTAGACGTTTCCTATGTTCAAATTTTTTATCTAAACTCGGAAAATAATTCAACATTTTATAATGATAAACAAGTTCATTTACAACAAATGAACGTGCCTTCAACTGAAGTTCGGAATCAGTTTCCTTTTCTGAAATGGTATTAATTAGATATAAGCTAGATTTTAAAGTGTCTAGATGTTTTAAGTTATAGTCTTTTCTGGTAATACTGTTAGGAGTTAAGTGATAATAGTATAAAGGGAGATCGATTTTCACAATACTATTGATTCTCTCGCTAACATCAAGAGTAAAATAAAGATCTTCGGATATTACACCTTCAGGGAACTTTATACCTTTTAAAATCGAAGCTTTATAAACTCTCACACAGACCGAAAATCTTTGAGTGTCAATTATTCTTTTAAGCGTTTCTAACCGATCCTCAAATATACAGTGGTTATCAATATTTTCGGGTAGAGATTTAATTATGTAATCTGCTGTCTCCAGCAATTCACACTCCGAAAGGCCTGCTTCGTATTTTTCTATATATGAGCACATTATAGATATCATCTCTGGATGAATCCAATCGTCGCTATCTACAAACGAAATGTAATCTCCAGACGCAATAAACAATCCAGAGTTTCTAGCACGACTTGCGGAACCACTGCTTTTTTCATGGTGGATTACACGAATGTTTTTATAGCTGTTATGGTATCTGTCACAAATAGTTCCGCTATTGTCAGTTGAACCATCATTTACTAAAATGATTTCTAGATTTTCATATGACTGATTAAGTAAACTATTAATACATCGATCGAGATATTTTTCGGCGTTATAAACAGGAACAATGATGCTAGCGGAATAATTCATGGATGTATCTAGCTTAGGTATATAGATCGCTTAAATGTGATATGGATATTGAATTTCATATTTTAAAATGTATTAATACATAGATACAAATATGTGAATAAAAATTAGTTGTTGTCTGTAATCGAAGTAACAATTTTTTGGGAAACCTGAATCGGATGAGTATAAAACTGTCTGTCGATAACGATTTTTCATCATTGATAACATAACCATCTTATTGAATCCTAATAATCAAAGGTAGAAATGTTAGATGAAAAAATTGATATTTTATTCTTGAAATGTTAAAATTATCATAACGTAATCCAAAGTCTAGAATGACACGTAGTTAAAAGAGTAGCAAGTGATTAAGCTCGTAAGTATTTACTTATATTTTTAAATAGCATATGTAAGTTAAATATTTTTTATAAGAATTTTCCTTATAAAAATTACACTTAATCGTTTTTTAAGTTCATTTATCGTATAATTTTAAAATATTTAGTTAGATTGGCCTTGTAATAGCAAATTTTTAAGGCTAAAGATTAATAGCGCAAAACATTGCCCCAAATTTTTAATAGCAAATGAAGTCCCCAAGAACTCTTTTGCGTGTCTTGAATATGATTAAGACATGCACCCCTCATTATGTAAAAATTGTTTCATTCATTTTCTTAACTGTTTCCGCAGTTCATTCGGTTCAATCCCAATTAGCATTTCCCACTGCAGAAGGAGCGGGAGCTTATACTACTGGTGGTCGTGGAGGTATTGTTGTAAAGGTTACCAATCTAAATGCGTCTGGTCCAGGTAGCTTAAGAGCTGCATTGCTAATGACTGTTCCTCGAACTATTGTTTTTGAAGTAAGCGGTAGAATTCAACTAACCAGTTTGCTTGAACTAGGAATTGCAAATTCAAATTTTACCGTGGCTGGACAAACGGCACCTGAAGGAGGAATTACTGTAAGTGGTAAACCAATCCAAATGGGCAATAATGGTCAGGCATGTAATAACGGTATTTGGAGATACATTAGATTCAGAAATGGCAGTTACACTGGCGTGAATGATGTTTATGATCACAATGGCTTTATTTCAGATGGAACAAACGGTCTAATATTTGATCATTGCTCTTTTAGTTTTTGTGATGATCAGGCTATTTCCATGAATTCTTATAGTGGTCCTTTGACAAATATTACGATCCAAAGATGTGTGTTTTCTGAAAACGCTACACAAGTTATTGCAGGATATACAGGTGCATATCCAAGGGGAGATATGTCAATCTTAAATAATCTTTTCGTTGACACATCACAAAGAACCCCAAATATGTCAGGGAGCTTACAATGGGATCTTATAAATAATGTATACTTCAATTGGGAAAATAGATTATGCAATGCAAATGGCGGAGCACCAAGAATTAATAATATAGGTAACTATTATAAATTAGGTTCCTATAGCTCATCTATTAGAACGAATGTTGTTCAAGGGATTGTGCCTAGTATTTACACTGCAAATAATTATCACCCTGAACTATTTCCAACGCCTCAACTAGATGATAGAGCATTATGGACAAACTTTAGTGTTGTCGGTTTAGCATTGCCAAATAGTAATTTTACAAGTACAAGACACCAATTATTAGGATTTGCTCCTAATATAAAGTCGGCAAGTGAAACTTATACAAGCGTGACAAATGACGTTGGAGCCAATAAATATTTAAATGCTGATGGAAGTTTTGGGATATATCAAGACAGTTTTGACATTTTAAAAATTTCAAATGTACTGAATAATATTAGCTCTAATCCTTATAATAAATCATGGACTCAACCTAATTTGCCAAATAATTCCAGAGGTTCAGGTTGGGATACAGATAATGATGGGATGCCAAATGTCTGGGAAAACTTAAATGGACTCAACCCAAATGATGCTAATGATAGGAATATAGTTCAACCGGATGGCTATACAAATCTTGAATATTATCTAAATGGTATGACTTTACAGACAACGGGTATCACTGCCAATGCAGGTCAGGATGTTTCGATCTGCGAGAGCGGTAGCACGACCCTTACTGCCACTGGCGGCTCCAGTTACCTTTGGAGCACGGGAGCCACCACCGCGAGCATCACGGTGAGCC
>NZ_JALNMI010000004.1:0-158306 GCF_023156585.1 Subsaxibacter sp. CAU 1640 | reverse complement strand
CCAGTGGAGCAACGGGGCTAGCACGGCGAGCATCACCGTCAGCCCTACGGCCACCACGACCTATACGGTAACTGGCACCAACGGACAGGGCTGCCAGGCCACCGACAGTGTCACCGTCACGGTCGCCACCGCGAATGCTGTCACGGCCGATGCAGGACCGAATGTACATACTTGTGCTGGATACGGTGTTACTTTAACCGCTTCAGGAGGTGATACCTATTTATGGAGTACAGGAGAAACAACACAGTCCATATATGTTAATCCAAATAGTACAACAATGTATTCAGTGACGGCTTATATCGGTTCTAATTATGATACAGATAATGTTACCGTAATTGTACATCCAAATCCTCAAGTTAATATTACAAATGGATCTGACGTGACAATTCTTGAAGGAGAATTCGTTACACTTTCCGCAACAGGGGCAAATACTTATGAATGGAATAATGGGGCAACACAACCTAACATAGCCGTAAGTCCTAATGAAAATACTGTTTATTCAGTAAAAGGTTATGTAAATAATTGTTATGATTATAAAGAGGTAAGAGTTAATGTTGTACCTGAAGTAGTAGCATTTGTTGGTGAAAATCAAACAATTTGTTTAAATGAACAAGTAACACTTACTGCAAGTGGTGGAGAGGAGTATTTATGGAATACTGGTGAAACTACACAGAGTATTTCTGTGAGTCCTTCTGAAGATACTGAATATTCAGTGACAGTTTATAACGAACTAGATTACGACACAGCCGAAGTAATGGTATTTGTAAACGATTGTTCAAGCATTGAGGAACCCGAAGAGCCGGAAGCATATCAATTTTTGGTATATCCAAATCCAACTTCTGGAAATTTGAATATCCGCATATCTGGAATATTGACTGTGACTAATATTTCAATGTATGATTTATCAGGAAAGATGATATTTAATGAAATGATTTCTGAAGAAGATGGACGTTTTGGTATCGAACGGACTTTGGATTTATCAAACTACTCTAACGGGCTCTATCTTTTAAAGTTGACGGATAATCAAAAGACCATCACCAAGAAAATAGTTGTTAACAGATAAAATTTAAAATAGCTCGAGTGTACTTCGAGCTATTTTTTTACAGTGATATTTTCAATTATCGCTATTGAATCGCAATTTTTTACAAATAATTCCACCTTGTGTTCCTTAAAGGTATTGTTGATAAGATAGGTTTTGCAATCCTTCAATTTTGTATTGCTTCTGGAGAAGTCTACATCCCCAAACCTTACCAGGTTTGAAACAGTCAACGTATCTATTTCGTATATGGTCATTATTCTTTTAACCTCGTCAGAATACAATTTATTCTTATCGGCGATATTTTTAGTGGTTCTTGCATTTGGTCCATAGTCACAAGATGTTTTTTTTCCTTGTAAAAAAAAAGCTAGAATGATAAGCCCTACAGAAAACCCACCTAAATAATACCCAACACGGTTAATAAATTTCATTTAAAAAGTAACTTAATTGTTTAGAAAATCAAAAGATTGGCATCAGAATATTTAAGATCAAACCAATCGGCTATAGATTTACTAGTCAAAATTCCGTGATAAAAGTACAATCCATTTTTTAAACCTCTATCAAAACGTAGTGCATTTTCAATGCCACCATCTTCTGCAACCTTTAATAAGTATGGTGTAAATATATTGCTGATGGAAACTGAAGCAGAGCGTGAATAACGTGCAGGAATGTTGGGAACGCAATAATGAATGATACCATTATAATCGAAAGTGGGTCGATCATGGGTTGTGACGTCACTGGTTTCAAAACAACCACCCATGTCAATACTCACATCAATTACTACAGCTCCTGCCTTCATTGTATTAACCATATCTTCGGTAACTACAATGGGTGCTCTATTGGTGCCTCTTACAGCTCCAATAGCAACATCACATCGTTTAAGAGCTTTGATAAGATTTTTAGGCTGAAGCGTGGAAGTATATAAAGTTTGTCCAAGATTGGATTGAACTGTTCGAAGCTTACTAATATTATTGTCAAAAATCTTGACATTCGCTCCAAGTCCAATAGCTGAACGGGCTGCAAACTCCCCGACTGTACCCGCGCCTATAATTACAACTTCTGTAGGAGGTACTCCGCTGATATTTCCAAACATCAATCCATTTCCGCCGTTGATATTTGAGAGCAGCTCTGAAGCAATAAGAATGGAGGCGGTACCTGCAATTTCGCTTAACGCTCTTACCGCCGGATAAGCACCATCTTCATCTTTAATAAATTCAAATGCCAATGCCGTAATACGTTTAGAGGCTAATGCTTCAAAGTATTTTTTGTTTTGGGTTTTGAGTTGAAGTGCTGAAATTAGTAAGGTTTGTGGATTTATCAATTTGATTTCATCCAATGAAGGTGGTTCAACCTTTAAAATGATAGGGCAGGAAAAAACTTTGGCAGTATCTCTAGTGACCTCTGCTCCAGCATCACTGTATTGTTTATCTTTGAAATTAGCACCATCACCTGCACCAGATTCTATTAAAACCCTATGTCCATTTGTGACTAAAGCAGAGACCGCATCAGGAGTCAAACAAACTCGTTTTTCTTGAAAATAGGTCTCTTTAGGAATACCAATAAATAAATCGCCTCGTTTTTTGAAGATCTCCAACGTTTCTTCCTGCGGAATTAATTGTGCTTTGGTAAAAGGGGATAATTGTTTGCTCATTGAGATCAAATTGAGGACTCAAATTACAAATAATTATTCAATTGAAGTTATTGAAATATAAAATTAAAAATATTGTTTGACCTTACCCCAAAAGGTTGTTGGTTTAATCATAAACTCTTCTTCAAGTTCTTCAAATGTCTTGTTGGCATCATTAAGTTTATTGAAGACCCTTGCACGAATTAAATAAATGGATGGAACAATTAATGCCATTATAGGAACCATATATATTAAATCGAACTCGTCTAATGTTGTATCTTGTTTAATAGCAACGGCAATCTGATATACATACATAATTATTGGAACTAACAATGAATGATACCACCATTGACGACAAGTGAAAAACCAAATAATTAAAAAGATTAAGGGAACGACTTTGCCAGTTAACATCCACATGGCAGTTTTAGTGTTTTCAAAATACCCACTATTGTAAGTAAATAGAAAGGTGTCCCATACTTTTGATTCTGGAACATACTCGTATAAATAAAACAAAAAGGGAGATGTCGCTATAAAAATAGCCAACACACTCCCTAAAATAAATTGTTTTTTTAGAACTTTTTTATCCTCCCGCAGGGATTTTAATAGATGCTCTTTCAATTTGTGTTGTTCCTTGTCCATTTAGGTCAATTAAATTTGTAGCAGAAGCTGCAAATAACATTCCTCCGAACAAAGCAATCGCGACGATGTACTTTTTAGTTTTCATAATTCAAGGGATTTAATTAATTAATTATGATTCAAAAGTAACATTAACACCTTTACCTATTATTATAAGCAAATGTTAAAGTTTATTGAAACAGTCCTTGAATTGTTACGGTTTTTCCGTAAATCCTTTCGGAAAGCCTTTATTGGAGGGCTATTACTGATTTTTTCAGTTGATGCAGTTTTTTGCCATATTTTTATTAGTTAAGTCTATTTTATTATTCAATTTGAGGGTTCTAGTATAGTCGCTATTTAAAATAATTTCGATGATTTCCGCATTTTCTGGAAGTAAATTTGGTATCCTTTCTGGCCACTCAATAACTATCCAATGATTTGAAGACAAATAATCTTCAAAACCAAACTGTAAAGCTTCATCTTCATCTTTTATTCTATACATGTCAAAATGATACATCATATCATTTGGCAACTCATACTCATTTACTATTGAAAATGTCGGACTGCTTGCATCGTCATGGCTCCCAAGAATTTTTAAAAGTGCACTTACAAAAGTTGTTTTGCCAACTCCCATACTTCCAAAAAGAAGAATATTTTTTGAAGTTAAGGCATCCAAGACTTGTTTTGTAATTAATTCAATGTCACCAAGTTGATACTGAAACTCGACAGATTTATGCATTTCTAACATTTTCTGCGACAATAATAAGAATAAATTTTGAGAAAAACTAAAAAAATATGTATTTCAACGGATTTTTTTGCGTTTCAAGGATTATTTTGGATTCAAAACAACAAATGGAATGACCATTTCTTCCAATGAAACACCACCATGTTGATAGGTATTTCTATAATAACTTACATAATGGTTAAAGTTGTTGGGATAAGCCAAAAACAAATCTCCTTTCGCAAAAATAAACGAGCTACTCATTGTGATGGATGGCAAATGAATGGATTTTGGATCTTTTGCCACCAAAACATCTTTTTCTTCATAAGTGAGACTTCGTCCTGTCTTGTAACGAAGATTTAAGCTGGTGTCTCTATCTCCAATCACTTTTGAAGGATTCTTGACATTGATGGTTCCGTGATCGGTAGTAAGGATCAATTTAAATCCTAATTGTTGTGCTTGCTGAATCATCTCAAGTAGTGGTGAGTTCTTGAACCAACTCACAGTGAGGGAACGGTAAGCTTTGTCGTTTGATGCTAGTTCTTTCACTACTTCCATTTCTGTTTTGGAATGTGAGAGCATATCTACAAAATTATAGACTACAACCGTAAGGTTATTGTCTTTCAAAGATCTGAAATTCTCAACAAGCTTTTTCCCCTGTTTTAAGTTGGTTATTTTGTGGTATTCAGTCTTCAGATTTTGTAATCCTAACCGTTTTAGCTGGGCTTGTAAAAAGTCCTCTTCGTGCAGATTTTTTCCTCCGTCGTCAGTATCATTTTTCCAATATTGAGGATATTTCTTTTCCATATCACTTGGCATCAATCCTGAAAAAATAGCATTTCTTGCGTATTGTGTGGCTGTAGGTAGGATACTGTAAAATGGTTTTTCTGAAATCTTTTTGTAATAATTATTTACCACAGGCTCAAAGGCTTTCCATTGGTCATAACGCAAATTATCGATGACAATAAATAAAGTAGGCTGTTTATCGCTCAATTCTGGAACAACTTTATCTTTAAAAAGTTTATGCGACATCGTCGGAGCATCTGCGCCATCATCAAACCAGTCTTCATAATTTTTCTCAATAAATTTACCAAACTGAAGATTGGCTTCATTCTTTTGTGATTCGAGTATTTCGGTCATGCCAACATCTTCTATATCTTCAAGCTGCAATTCCCAATAGATGAGCTTTTGATACAATTCAGCCCATTCGTCATAACTGTTCACCATTGAAAGATCCATGGCTATTTTTCTGAATTCCTGTTGGTAATTTGAGGTGGTTTTTTCAGATACTAACCTAGAATGGTCAAGGTTTTTCTTCAGACTTAACAAAATTTGATTGGGATTAACAGGTTTTATCAAGTAATCAGCAATTTTATTTCCAATGGCTTCTTCCATGATATATTCTTCCTCACTTTTTGTAATCATCACCACAGGAAGGTTGGCACGTTTTTCCTTGATTTCATTTAGTGTTTCCAAACCTGTCAGTCCAGGCATATTTTCATCAAGAAACACAATGTCAAAATTGTTGTCATCAATCACTTCAATGGCTTCCGTGCCACTTTTACAGGTGGTAACCTTGTATTGTTTTTGTTCTAAAAAAAGAATATGAGGTTTTAGTAAATCAATTTCATCGTCAACCCAAAGAATATTTATAGTGTTCATGTATATTTGTTTAAAGTTTAATGTAAATTTTCTCGTTTGAAATCAAGTAACAAACTCAAAATATTTAACGACCCAATTTACGGATTTATTACCATTCCGAATGCATTGATTTTTGAACTGATTGAGCATCGATACTTTCAAAGATTGCGAAGAATTTCGCAAATGGGCATGTCCTATTTGGTGTATCCAGGAGCGCATCATACGCGTTTTCATCATGCACTTGGATGTATGCATTTGATGCAAAAAGCGGTCAATGTGCTTCGTTTTAAAGGAGTTGCGATTTCAGAAGATGAAGAAAATGCATTATACGTTGCTATTTTATTGCACGATATTGGTCATGGACCGTTCAGTCACGCCATGGAACATAGTATTGTAAATGGCGTTTCGCATGAGGCAATTTCGCTCAAATTTATGGAGCAATTAAACCTTGAATTTAACGGAAGTTTAACGCTTGCCATAGAAATTTTCAAGTGCAAATATCCTCGTAGATTTATGTGTCAATTGATATCTAGCCAATTGGATATGGACCGAGCCGATTATTTGAAGCGAGACAGTTTTTATACAGGTGTAGCAGAAGGAAATATCAATAGTGAACGTATTATCACGATGTTGAATGTTAAGAATGATGAGCTGGTAATTGAAGAAAAAGGTATTTATAGTGTAGAAAAATTCCTCGTTGCAAGACGATTGATGTATTGGCAAGTTTATTTGCACAAAACGAGCTTGGCAGCCGAACAACTTCTGATGCGAATGTTGAAGCGAGCCAAAGAATTGACCAAAAAAGGACAGAAGCTGCCTGCTAATACAGCACTCTCATATTTCCTCAATAATGACATTTCAGTTGAAAATTTCAACGAGCAAACTTTAGAAAAATTTTCGAAGTTGGATGATTATGATATCATTTCTGCAATGAAAGAATGGCAATCTTGTGAAGATTTTGTGTTGAAGAATCTCTCTGAAATGATTATCAATAGAGATTTGTTAAAGATAAAGTTGAAAAACAAAACCATTAAGCCTGAATCTAAAGAAAAACATCTTAAAAAGTTGATGGACAACTATAAGATTTCAAGATATGAAGCTGATTACTTTGTGTTTATGGGAGAAATTTCAAACCAAGCTTATCAGCACGACGCACAACAAATTAACATTCTACTTAAAACCGGAAAAATTCATGATATTGTGAAAGCTTCCGACCAATTGAACTTGAAAGCACTGTCAGAGCCAGTCACAAAGTATTATCTCTGCTACCCAAAGTGATATTTTGTTTTCATTGTAACAATTGATGCAACATACTCGTCCTGCATGCTAATAACATGCTGATAAACTAGTTTAGGTCAATCAACAAAATATGCGACATTTTTTCTATTTTTGCGTTTAATGAAATTTACAGCCACACAAATAGCAGGCATTCTGGAAGGTGATATTGTCGGAAATCCCGATGTTGAAGTTTCAAAACTGTCTAAAATTGAAGAAGGAACCGAGGGCTCTTTGACCTTTTTGGCAAATCCTAAATACAAATCTTACATCTATTCAACAAAAGCTTCCATTACGATAGTCAACAAGACATTTGAAGCAGAAAATGGACTTTCGACGACACTTATCAAGGTTGATGACGCATACAAATCCTTTTCAAAGTTATTGGAATATTACAATCAAATTAAGATGAATAAAAGTGGCATTGAGCAGCCTTCTTTTATTGCTGATTCGACAACACTTGGCGAGAATATTTATGTCGGTGCTTTCACTTACATCGGTGAAAATGTCAAAATAGGAGACAATGTCAAAATATTTCCAAACTGTTATATTGGAGATAATGTTACCATTAAAGAAAATACCATTCTGTTTGCAGGTGCAAAAGTGTACTCTGAGTGCATAGTTGGAGCCCATTGTGTTATCAATTCCGGTGCCATTATTGGTGCAGACGGATTTGGATTCACTCCAGATGAAAAGGGAGAATATTCCAAAGTTCCTCAAACAGGAAACGTCATTTTGGAAGATTATGTGGATATAGGGGCAGCGACTACTATTGATAGGGCCACTTTAGGATCAACAATTATTAGAAGAGGTGTTAAGCTGGATAATCAGATACAAATTGCACACAACGTTGAAATTGGAAGAAATACTGTAATTGCCGCACAAACAGGAGTTGCAGGTTCAACAAAAATAGGAGAAAGCTGTATTATTGGTGGTCAGGTCGGTATAGTGGGGCATATAACCATTGGAAATAATGTGAAGATTCAGGCTCAATCGGGTATTGGTAGAAACGTAAAAGATAATGAGGTGTTGCAAGGTTCACCAGCATTGGCATATGGCGATTTCAATAAGTCATATGTCTATTTTAAGAATCTTCCAAAAATTATGAGAGAAATAAATGAAATTGATAAAAAAGTAAATGGCAATAGTTAAAACAGAAATAAAGCAGAGGACCATAAAAAATGATGTGTCCTTGACAGGTGTTGGTTTGCACACAGGCAAGAATGTAACCTTAACATTTAAGCCGGCTCCGGAAAATTTTGGGTTTGCCTTTAAACGAATAGACTTGGAAGGAAGTCCTGTGATTGAAGCTGATGCAAATTTTGTGACCAATACACAACGGGGCACTTGTCTGGAAAAAAATGGTGTGACCATTCAAACTTCTGAACATGTATTGGCCGCCTTGGTAGGAATGGATATTGACAATGCTGTTATTGAGTTGGATGCTTCAGAGCCACCAATTATGGATGGTTCTTCCAAATTTTTTGTCGAAGCACTTCAAAAAGCTGGAATTGAAGAACAAAAAGAGTTTAGAGAAGAGTATGTAGTTACAGATGTGGTATCTTATATTGACGAAGATTCAGGAAGTGAAATTGTCATCATGCCTGCAAAAGAATATCAGGTGACCACAATGGTCGATTTTGGTACTAAAGTGTTAGGAACACAAAATGCCACATTAAACCATATTGGAGATTTCAAAGAAGATATTTCAAATGCTAGGACTTTCAGCTTTTTGCATGAAATTGAGATGCTTTTGGAGAATGGTTTGATAAAAGGCGGTGACTTAAACAATGCCATTGTATATGTTGATAAGGAATTGTCACCCGAAACCATGGAAAAGTTGAGAGTGGCTTTCAAAAAAGATTCCATTGCTGTAAAACCAAACGGTATTCTCGATAATTTGACGCTTCATTATCCAAATGAGGCTGCAAGACACAAACTACTGGATGTCATAGGAGACTTGTCATTGGTTGGTGTGCGACTTAAAGGAAAAGTCATTGCCAACAAGCCAGGCCATTATATCAATACGCAGTTCGCGAAAAAAATGTCAAAACTCATCAAGAATGAGCGACGCAACAATGTTCCTAATATCGATTTGAATCAAGAGCCATTGATGGACGTGAACAAAATCATGGAGATGCTGCCACATAGACAACCATTTTTATTGATTGATAAAATCTTTGAACTTACAGATTCTGGTGTTATAGGTATGAAGAACGTCACCATGAATGAACCGTTTTTCGCAGGACATTTTCCAGGAGCACCAGTTATGCCAGGCGTTTTAATTGTAGAAGCAATGGCGCAAACAGGTGGAATTTTGGTTTTGAGCACTGTTCCAGATCCAGAAAATTATCTGACATTTTTTATGAAGATAGATAATGTTAAATTCAAACAGAAGGTAGTTCCAGGTGATACCCTAATTTTTAAATGTGACTTAATTACACCTATACGTCGTGGTATTTGCCATATGCAAGGATATGCGTATGCCAATGGAAAACTATGTGCAGAAGCTGAATTAATGGCGCAAATTTCAAAAGTAAAATAATCAAGAAGAAATGAATCAACCATTAGCTTACGTGCATCCAGGTGCTAAAATTGCAAAGAATGTCGTTATAGAACCTTTCACAACTATTTATAACAATGTGACAATTGGTGAAGGAACATGGATAGGCAGTAACGTCACAATTATGGAAGGTGCTCGTATTGGGAAAAATTGCAATATTTTTCCTGGTTCAGTTATTTCGGCAGTTCCACAGGATCTTAAATATAATGATGAAGATACCACTACTGAAATTGGCGACAATGTGACCATTAGAGAATGTGTTACTATCAATAGAGGTACGACTGATAGAATGAAAACCGTCATTGGAAACAATTGCCTAATTATGGCCTATTGTCATGTAGCACACGACTGTATCGTTGGAAACAACTGCATTTTTTCAAACAATAGCACACTTGCAGGGCATATCACGGTTGGCGACTACGTTGTATTGGCGGGAATGACAGCAGTGCATCAATTTTGTTCCATTGGAAATCATGCATTTGTAACTGGTGGATCCTTGGTTCGTAAAGATGTTCCACCTTATGTGAAGGCAGCACGTGAGCCTTTATCCTATGTTGGAATCAATTCCGTAGGATTAAGACGAAGAGGATTTTCATCTGAAAAAATCAGAGAGGTACAAGACATCTATCGTATTCTTTATCAAAAAAATTACAATAATACCCAAGCTTCAGAAATTATCGAAGCCGAAATGGAAGCAACTCCAGAGCGTGATGAAATTCTTCAATTCATCAAAAATTCTCATAGAGGAATTATGAAAGGATATTTTAAATCAAATTGAATTTTGAATACTAAAAAATAAATAAATACTGTCACTTCGAGAGGAGTCGAGAAGCGATTGAAAAACTAAATATTAACAAATAAAAGAAACCCACTTTCGTGGGCAATATTATGGCAAGTACATCAGACATTAGAAACGGATTATGCATCAGATATAATAATGATATTTATAAAATTATCGAGTTTTTACACGTTAAACCAGGAAAAGGTCCTGCGTTCGTAAGAACAAAAATGAAAAGTGTGACCAACGGAAAAGTATTGGATAATACATTTTCTGCTGGACACAAAATTGAAGATGTAAGGGTAGAAACACATAAGTTTCAATTTTTGTACAATGATGGTGAGTTTTACCATTTTATGAATACAGAAGATTATACTCAAATTCGTTTAACAGAAGCTGCGTTGGACCGTCCAGACTTAATGAAAGAAGGTGAGGTAGTAACTATTTTAATCAATACTGAAGATAATATGCCTCTTTCAGTTGAGATGCCTGCAACGGTTATTTTGGAAGTAACTGCTACAGAACCAGGAGTTAAAGGTAATACAGCAACGAATGCTACAAAGCCAGCTACTGTAGAAACTGGAGCAGAAGTCAATGTGCCTTTGTTTATTAACGAAGGAGACAAGATTAAAATTGAGACAGAAAAGGGTACTTACAAAGAGCGAATTAAAGAATAATTTCAATTGAAATTTCCTCAACCATATACTTTAAAGCAAATTTCAGAACTCATCGAAACCACTTATGTTGGTGCTGATGATTTTCCTGTGCTTGGAATGAATGAAATTCACGTAGTAGAGGCGGGTGATATTGTTTTTGTTGATCATCCTAAATATTACGATAAGGCTTTAAATTCAGCAGCAACCATTGTTTTAATTAACAAAGAAGTGGAATGCCCAGAAGGTAAAGCATTACTGATAAGTGACGATCCTTTTAGGGATTTCAATAAACTGACAAAACATTTCAAACCTTTTCAATCTTCGAGTTCATCTATTTCTAATTCAGCTAAAATTGGCAAGAATACCATCATTCAGCCTAATTGCTTTATTGGCAACAATGTAACCATAGGTGAAAATTGTGTTATTCATTCAAATGTGAGTGTTTATGATGATTCAATTATTGGTAACAACGTCACCATTCATGCAGGAACTGTTCTTGGAGCAAGTGCCTTTTACTATAAAAAACGTCCTGAAGGATTTGACCAATTAATTTCCGGTGGAAGAGTGGTTATAAAAGATAATGTTGATATTGGTGCGCTTTGTACAATTGATAGAGGCGTCACGGGTGATACTACTATTGGTGAAGGCTCGAAATTGGATAATCAAATTCAAGTGGGACATGATACCATTATTGGTAAAAAATGCTTGATTGCTTCGCAAACAGGCATTGCTGGCTGTGTTGTAATTGAAGACGAGGTCACACTTTGGGGCCAAGTGGGCGTAAAAAGTGGAATTACCATTGCCAAGGGTACGGTTTTGTATGCACAATCTGGATTAGGTCATTCTACGGAAGAAAACAAAACCTATTTTGGCTCACCAGCCGAGGATGCACGTGAGAAGTTCAAGGAAATGGCCTATATCAAAAGAATTCCAGAACTCATAGAAAAATTAAAAAACCTTTAAATGTCTGCCAAAAAAATCATCAAACAATTTTATAATCTAGACCTGGCAAAAGATGACAATGCGATGTCTTTTTTTCATAAGGATTGTAAGTTATATTGGAATAGCAGTAAAGGATTCAATGCTTTAGATTATGACGGCATCGAAGCTATGCTGCAAAATATTCAAAAAGCATATCTGTCTTTTAAGTATAAATTGAGTCACTTACTCGAAGAGGGTAAATCCGTTACAGCACGATATACCATTTATGTCACTCCTATTGAAAACCCTGATGAAGAACAGCCTTTAGCCCATTTTATCTCGATTTGGGAAATAAAAAAGGGGAAATTATTTAAAGGCTACGAAATAAGTCAATTGGCTGATGAAGATCCAGCAAGTCTGAAATCATTTTTAAAATAAGACAATCAATTCATAAATAACCCTCAAAAAACCTTATTTTTGTGGCGTTTTAAAATCATAAATTAAACCAATACAATGAGTGTTTTAGTAAACAAGAATTCAAAAATTATAGTGCAAGGTTTTACAGGTAGCGAAGGAACATTCCATGCGACACAAATGATAGAATATGGCACCAACGTTGTGGGTGGCGTAACTCCAGGAAAAGGAGGTCAAACACACCTAGACAGACCTGTTTTCAATACAGTGAAGGATGCTGTGGAAAAAGCTGGAGCAGACACATCTATATTGTTTGTTCCACCGGCTTTCGCTGCTGATGCCATTATGGAGGCTGCAGACGCTGGGATTAAAGTAATTATTTGTATTACTGAAGGAATTCCTGTTGCTGATATGATTAAAGCCGCAGATTATATTAAAGATAAAGATTGTCGTTTGATTGGGCCTAACTGTCCAGGTGTTATCACTCCAGGTGAGGCCAAAGTTGGAATTATGCCTGGTTTTGTATTCAAAAAAGGAAAAGTTGGTATCGTTTCAAAATCTGGAACGTTGACATACGAAGCTGCAGACCAAGTGGTAAAACAAGGTTTGGGCATTACGACAGCAATTGGTATTGGTGGCGACCCAATTATTGGAACTACTACAAAACAAGCCGTTGAATTGTTGATCAATGATCCAGAAACTGAAGCTGTTGTGATGATTGGAGAGATCGGTGGTCAATTGGAAGCTGATGCAGCAAAATGGTATAAAAACAGTGGAAGCAAAAAACCTATCATCGGATTTATAGCTGGTGAAACCGCTCCTGCAGGACGTACTATGGGACACGCAGGCGCAATTGTGGGTGGAAGTGATGATACTGCACAGGCGAAAAAGAAAATTATGCGCGAATGCGGCATTCACGTAGTTGATTCTCCTGCCGAAATCGGTAAAAAAGTAAAAGAAGTTTTGGGATAAACCAAACTAAATAATACCTATAAAACCTCATAAATTCATCATAATTTTATGAGGTTTTTTATTTCATACAACTTGTTATTATTATATTTGGTCAACAACTAATCTTATAACTATTTCAAATGAAACTATTAGAAGGAAAAACAGCAATCGTCACAGGTGCTTCTCGCGGAATTGGAAAAGGAATTGCAGAAGTTTTTGCTCAACACGGAGCGAACGTGGCATTTACATATAGCTCATCTGTTGAATCGGCAAATGCACTTGAAAAAGAATTGAATGATTTAGGGGTCAAAGCAAAAGGTTATCAGAGTAATGCTGCCGATTTTAATGAAGCACAACAATTGGCTGACGCTGTTGTTGAAGAATTCGGAAGTATTGATATTTTGGTGAACAATGCAGGTATTACTAAAGATAACCTCTTGATGCGAATTACAGAAGAAGATTTTGATAAGGTTATTGAAGTCAATTTGAAGTCAGTTTTTAATATGACCAAAGCCGTTCAAAGAACAATGCTGAAACAGCGTAAAGGTTCTATCATCAATATGAGTTCGGTGGTTGGTGTAAAAGGAAATGCAGGACAAACCAACTATGCAGCATCAAAAGCTGGAATTATCGGTTTTTCTAAATCTGTGGCATTGGAGTTGGGTTCAAGAAACATCCGAAGCAACGTCATTGCACCAGGTTTTATAGAAACTGAAATGACTGCAAAACTGGATGAAGCAACCGTTAAAGGATGGAGAGATGCCATCCCATTAAAACGAGGAGGCACTCCAGAGGATATTGCTAATGTATGCGTGTTCTTGGCGAGCGATATGAGTGCGTATGTTACAGGACAGACATTGAATGTGGATGGTGGTATGCTGACATAGTATGCAGTGTTCAGTATTCAGTAGGCAGGCAAAACTCTTAATTAGTTAATGCAAAAAGAAACGGTTTTATATATCATATTAGCTGGAATTATAGCGCTATCATTAGCGCTTTTTCAGTATATATATAAGTCCAAAAAAAGATCAACAATCTATATGTTGCTCGCTTTTTTGAGATTTGTGACAATATTTTCCGTGTTGCTGTTGCTCATCAATCCCAAATTCGACAAAATCACTTACTACAATGAAAAGCCAAATCTTGTTATTGCGGTTGATAATTCTGAATCCATAAGCTATCTGAAACAAGATTCAAAAGTTAAGACACTACTGCAAAATTTAAGATCGAATGATCAGTTGAATGAGCGGTTCAATTTGGAGGTTTACACGTTCGGGAAGGAAGTCAATGCCAATGATTCATTGACTTTTAACGAAAAACAATCAAATCCATCATTGCTATTTGAACGTTTGTCTCAAGTGTTTGCTAATTCTACTTCGCCAACGTTGCTGGTATCCGATGGAAATCAAACCTATGGAAATGATTACGAATATGCAACCAGCAAGTTCAAACAGCCTATTTTTCCTGTGATTTTAGGAGACACAACACAGTATCTGGATTTGAAAATCCAGCAGTTGAACGTCAATAAATATGCTTATTTAAAAAATAAATTTCCTGTGGAAATCATAACTGTTTACTCTGGAACCGAAAATGTCAATTCTGAATTGAGAGTTTCATCAGGTAATGCGACCGTCTATTCCGAAAAAGTAAATTTCAGCAAAGAAAATGCTTCAAAGGTTTTCAATTTGACCTTGCCAGCCGATAGAGTTGGAGTGAGCAGTTACAAGGCAGAAATTGTTGCCATCGAAAGTGAGAAAAATATTGCAAATAATGTCAAGAATTTCGCAGTTGAAGTTATTGACCAAAAGACAAGTGTGGCCATAGTTTCAGATGTACTTCACCCAGATTTGGGAGCATTAAAAAAGTCAATTGAAAGTAATGAACAACGACAAGCCACGATTTTAAAACCCAATGATTTTTTAAATCAATCAAATGATTTTCAATTGGTTATTTTATATCAACCAAACAACAACTTTAAAACAGTTTATGAAGAAGTTGAAAAGTTAAGATTGAACAAATTTACCATTGTTGGAGCTCAAACTAATTGGTCGGCACTCAACGGTTTTCAAAATTTATACACTCAAACAATAACAAATCAAACGGAAGAATTTCAACCAATTCTTAACATCAATTATTCGCCATTTATCATCGATGATTTGGATTTTAGTGATTTTCCACCTTTAAAATCAGAATTTGGTGTCACTAAATTCAAAGTTCCAACGGAAACCATTTTGTTTAAATCAGTCAATGGAACACAACTGAATGAACCATTACTACTATCGTTTGAAGCGAATGATAGGAGAGAGGCCTTACTTTTAGGTGAAGGTATCTGGAGATGGCGCGCACAAACGTACTTGGATACCAAATCGTTTGCCAGCTTTGATGATTTTATGGGGAAACTCGTTCAATATTTGAGTTCAAACCAAAAGAAAACGCGTCTGAATGTCGTCTACGAATCATTCTACAACGGAAACGATGACGTACAGATAAGTGCGCAGTATTTCAACAAAAATTATGAGTTTGATAAAAGTGCTACACTTAATATCACTCTCAAAAACAAGGAGACTGAAGCTACAAGAACATTTCCTTTTATTCTGAAAAACAATAGTTACGAAGTTGATTTAAGCGGATTGCCTTCTGGTGATTATGCGTTTACAGTGTCAGTCAAAAATGAAAACGTTTCAAATTCTGGTGAGATTAAGATTTTGGATTATAATGTTGAGCAACAATTTTTGAATGCCAATGTAACAAAACTTCAAAGCCTTGCGACCAATAGTCAAGGAAAGCCTTATTTTATAAATGAAAGTGATGACATCATCAATGAACTGATAAGTGATGAGCGCTTTGTGACCATTCAAAAAAGTAGTAAAAATGTCGTACCTTTAATCGATTGGAAATTTTTACTTGCCGTTATCGTTTTGTGCCTTTCTCTGGAATGGTTTATCAGAAAATACAACGGATTAATTTAACTAAACTCACTTTTTATGGATAGATTACCTAAAATTGCACTACCTGCAATCATAGCAATTATTGTCTTAATTATTTTATTGGCGAAATCTGCCGTGACCATAGGCTCTGGAGAAGCCGGCGTACTATATAAGACTTTTGGAGGAGGCGTCGTAACCGATGAACCACCACTTGGAGAAGGGTTTCACGTGATTGCACCTTGGAATGATGTTATTGTTTACGAAGTTAGGCAACAGGAGTTGTTTGAAAAAATGAAAGTGTTGTCATCAAATGGTCTAGAAATTCAAATTGATGCGTCTGCTTGGTATTTACCGGTTTACAATGATTTGGGTAAACTCCATCAAAATCTTGGTGAAAATTACTTGCAACGCGTTATTCAGCCTGCCATTAGAAGTGCAGCCAGAAGTGTTGTGGGAAGATATACGCCCGAACAATTATATTCCAGTAAACGTGATGCTATACAAGATGAGATCTTTGAAGAAACGAAGAAAATATTGGATAAACAGTATGTTCAATTGAATGAAGTTTTGGTTAGGGATGTAACTTTGCCGTCAACTATTAAAGATGCGATTGAGCGAAAATTGAAACAAGAACAGGAATCCTTGGAGTACGAATTTCGATTGGTAACTGCTCAAAAAGAAGCTGAAAGACAAATCATCGAAGCGCAAGGTAAGGCTGATGCCAATAAGATTTTGAGTGCATCACTAACTGATAAAATTCTTCAGGACAAGGGTATAGAAGCAACTATAAAACTTTCAGAATCAAATAACAGCAAAGTAATTGTTATTGGTTCTGGTGATTCTGGAATGCCTATAATTTTGGGAAATCAGTAAGGTTAACAAAAAATTAATAATTGAAATTTTGGATTGAAAAAATTAATTTTCAATCTTTGCGATAAGAAATACAGAAATGAAATTTATTCAAAACCATCATCATCATTTTCATACTTGCACTCAAGCGAGCTGAAAATGTATTGAATAAATCCAAGATATTTTTAAAACCGTTTGAGTAAGTCAGGCGGTTTTTTTATTTCCACCAAGGTGGAATTCTTTCCAAACGATTTGCTCAAACACTTTTAACCAAAGAAAGAAAAATGAGTAAATTAAAAATTGCAATCCAAAAGGCAGGTCGTTTACACAACGACTCGTTAAAAATCTTAAGTGATGTTGGCATTTCCATAGATAATGGCAAAGACCAGTTAAAGGCATCCGCTCGAAACTTTCCATTGGAAATTTTCTACCTTCGAAATGGAGACATTCCTCAATATCTGCAAGATGGCATTGTTGACGCTGCCATAATCGGTGAAAATATTCTGATTGAAAATGGAGGAAATAGTTCGATTGTTGAACGGCTTGGATTTTCATCCTGCAAGGTATCTGTAGCTGTTCCAAAATCCACAAAATACACTGGAATTGAGTATTTACAAGGTAAACGCATTGCAACTTCCTATCCCAATACTGTAAGTGAGTTTCTGAAGAAGAACAATATACAATCAAACCTGCACGTCATCAATGGTTCCGTGGAAATTGCTCCAAATATTGGTTTGGCAGACGCCATCGTAGATATTGTTTCCAGTGGAAGTACCTTGTTTAAAAATGGTTTGAAAGAAGTTCAAGTTCTTTTGAAATCCGAAGCGGTTTTAGCAGTTTCGAGTAGAATATCAGAAGAAAATCAACTCATTTTGAACAAATTGCATTTCCGTTTCCAATCGGTCTTAAAAGGTCGTCAAAGTAAATATATTCTCCTGAATGCACCTAATGACAAACTTGAACGTATCATCGACATACTGCCAGGTATGAAAAGTCCAACAATTTTACCTCTTGCTAAAGAAGGTTGGAGTTCATTGCATTCGGTTATCCATAGAAACGAGTTTTGGGAAATTATCGACGAATTAAAACAGAATGGTGCCGAAGGAATTTTGGTATGTCCAATAGAAAATATGGTGTTATGAAAATAATAGAAAACCCTAAAAAAGAAGAGTGGTCTCAACTTTTAATGAGACCAACTACAACAATAGATGCAATTGAATCTACTGTCAATGAAATTTTTGCCGACGTGCAGCGAAATGGCGATAGAGCCATAGCAAAATATACTTCAATGTTTGATGGTGTTGAATCTTTATCGATGAAAGTATCAGCGGAGGATATTAGTAATGCCTCAAGCAAAATTTCTCAAGTATTGAAAATGTCCATTAAAGTTGCCAAGGGAAACATTGAAAAATTTCACGATGCCCAGCGAACTGATAGAGTTGAAGTGGAAACGATGCCTGGAGTACTGTGTTGGCAAGAGAAAAAAGCCATAGAAAAAATCGGATTGTATATTCCTGGAGGGACTGCTCCTTTATTTTCTACGGTATTGATGTTGGCTGTACCAGCTAAACTTGCAGGTTGCAAAGACATTATTTTATGCACACCTCCAGACAAAAATGGAAACATTGCGAACGAAATTTTATATACGACACAACTTTGTGGTGTTACCGAGATTTATAAAGTAGGTGGAATCCAAGCTATAGCTGGTTTGACCTTTGGAACAGAAAGCATTCCGAAGGTTTATAAAATATTTGGTCCAGGTAATCAGTTTGTCACTGTTGCAAAGCAAATGGCTACCAAATATGGTGTGGCTATCGATATGCCAGCAGGACCAAGTGAATTGCTGGTTTTTGCGGACGATTCTGGCAATCCTTCTTATGTGGCTTCAGATTTGTTAAGCCAAGCGGAACACGGTTCAGATAGTCAAGTGATTTTGGTAACAACCTCTAAAACGATGTTGTCGCAGGTTCAAAACCAACTGGAATTTCAGATGGATAACCTTCCGAGGAAATCAATCATTCAAAAATCAATTGAACATTCAAAACTGATTTATATTGAAAATGAAGAGATTGCATTGGAGCTAATTAATGAGTATGCACCAGAACATTTAATTATTTGCTCGAAAAATGAAGAGTTTTTTACGAATTCAATAGTGAATGCAGGTTCGGTGTTCTTGGGGAATTTTACTCCGGAAAGTGCTGGCGATTATGCATCCGGAACGAATCATACATTACCAACTAATGGTTTTTCTAGAGCATATTCAGGAGTCAATTTAGATAGCTTTCAAAAAAGTATCACATATCAAAAAATAACAAGGGAAGGACTGAAGACCATTGGTGAAACTATCGAAAATATGGCAGCGGCCGAAGGTTTACAGGCGCACAAAAATGCAGTTTCAATCCGATTAAAAGATATTTAAGATGAATATTCAGAATTTCATAAGACCAAGTATAAAAGCTTTGAAGGCTTACACTTCAGCACGAAATGAATTCAAAGGTGCAAACAGAGAAATGGTTTTTTTGGACGCCAATGAAAATCCTTTTGATAACGGCATCAATCGTTATCCAGACCCGCAACAACTGGAACTAAAGCAATTGTTGTCAAATCTAAAAGGTGTTTCTACTGATAATATGCTCCTTGGAAATGGCAGTGACGAGATTTTGGATTTGATTATCAGAATGTTTTGTGAGCCTAAAAAAGATAGCGTAGTGATATTGCCACCAACATACGGAATGTATGAGGTGCTTGCAAACTTGAATGATTTAGAAATCATCAAAATAGAATTGACAAAAGACTTTCAGCCGAATGTAGATGATATCTTAAGCCTATCGAATGCAAACACCAAAATTCTGTTTTTATGTTCGCCTAACAATCCGACAGGGAATAGTATCGGCCAATCAAAAATTGAAGAATTATTAAAAAATTTCAACGGAATTGTTGTCATTGACGAAGCGTACATTGAGTTTTCCCAAAATGAAAGTTGGTCAATGCGATTGGAAAAATTCCCAAATTTGATTGTCTCACAAACGCTATCAAAAGCTTACGGAATGGCAGGAATTAGACTTGGAATTTGTTTTGCTTCGACCGAAATTATTTCAATCTTAAATAAGATAAAATATCCATACAACATCAATCAATTGACGATTGATAAAGTCATCAACGAATTGAACGAAAAGGATGCGCCGTTACAGCAAATACAAACAATTAAAAATCAACGAAGTTTTCTCATTAAGGAACTCAATTCCATAGATTTTGTCATCAAAATATTTCCAACCGATGCCAATTTTATATTGGTTGAAGTCGATGATGCACAAAAGAGATACAATCAATTGATTGCAAAAGGTATTGTGGTCAGAAATATATCTTCACAGCCGAAGTGTGAAAATTGCTTGAGAATTACGATTGGAACGCCAGAAGAATGTAAGAACCTAATAGCCATATTAAAATCACTATAAAATGAAACGTGTATTATTTATAGATAGGGATGGAACGCTAATCAATGAAGTATCTGATGAACAGATAGATAGTTTTGAAAAACTATCATTTTACCCAAAAGTATTGCCATACTTAAGTCGAATAGCGAAAGAGTTGGATTATGAATTGGTAATGATTACCAATCAAGACGGTTTGGGTACAGAATCATTTCCTGAATCCACCTTTTGGCCAGTTCACAATTTTATCATTAAGACCTTCAAGTCGGAAGGCATTATTTTCAAAGAACAATTGATTGATAGAACTTTTGCAAAAGAAAACGCACCGACTCGAAAACCCAATACAGGTTTGTTGACACAGTATTTTACTGAAAATTATGATTTGGCAAATTCGTTTGTCATTGGTGATCGATTGACTGATGTTGAATTGGCTAAAAATTTGGGGTCAAAAGCAATCTTCATCAATGATAACTCAAATTTAGGAACCACTGAAATAACTGTCAAACCCAATAGTTTGGATGAATATATTGCTCTTGAAACCAATGATTGGGAAGCTATTTATCTGTTTTTGAAGAGTGATGAACGAAAATCTTCAGTTGTTAGGATAACCAATGAAACAGATATTTCCATAGAATTGAATCTTGATGGTACAGGAAAGAGCAACATTCAAACAGGTATTGCATTTTTTGACCATATGCTAGACCAATTGGCGCGCCACGCACAATTGGATTTGAAAATAGATGTTGTCGGTGATTTAGAAGTTGACGAGCATCACACCATTGAAGATACAGCAATTGCGTTGGGAATGGTTTTCGAAAAAGCATTGGGAAACAAATTGGGAATCGAACGTTATGGGTTTTGTTTGCCTATGGATGATTGTTTGGCACAAGTCGCAATTGACTTTGGTGGACGAAATTGGTTGGTTTGGGAAGCTGAATTCAAACGGGAAATGATTGGAAAAATGCCCACCGAAATGTTCTATCACTTTTTTAAATCTTTCACTGATGGTGCAAAATGCAATTTGAATATTAAGGCAGAAGGCACCAATGAGCACCACAAGATTGAGGCTATATTTAAGGCATTTGCAAAATCCATTAAAATGGCCATTAAAAGAGATATTGAAAAAATGGTCTTACCTACCACCAAAGGTTTATTTTAAAAGAATAACAGAATTAAAAAAAATGAAAGTAGTCATAATTGATTATGGGGCTGGGAATATAAAAAGCATCCAATTTGCATTCAATAGATTGGGTATCGAAGTGACCCTATCGAATGACAGAGAAGACATCTCATCAGCAGACCGCGTAATTTTTCCTGGTGTAGGAGAGGCGAGTAGTGCAATGAAGATGTTGAAAAACTCTCAATTGGATAGTTTGATTCCAACCTTGAAACAGCCAGTTTTTGGTATTTGCCTCGGGATGCAGTTGATGTGCCAATATACTGAAGAAGGAAAAACCAATGGTCTCAATATTTTTGAAACGAATGTAAAGCGATTTTCAAATAATCTCAAAGTTCCTCATATGGGCTGGAATACAATTAGAAATTTGAAGTCAGACTTGTTTGAAACTGTTCAAACCAATGAATATCAATATTTCGTGCATAGTTTTTACGCAGAGCTGTCGTCAGAAACTATTGCAATTACTGATTATGACATCAGCTATAGTGCCGCCTTGAAAAAAGATAATTTTTACGGTGTGCAATTCCATCCTGAAAAGAGCGGCGCAGCAGGCGAACAAATTTTAAAAAACTTTATAGAAATTAAATCATGAGAATAATACCAGCAATTGACATTATTGGAGGTAAATGTGTGCGGTTGACAAAAGGTGATTATCAAACTTCAAAGGTATATAGTGAAAATCCTTTGGAAGTTGCAAAAGCATTTGAAGATTCTGGTATTCAGTACGTGCATATAGTTGACTTGGATGGTGCGAAAGCAAAGCAAATTGTGAATTATAGGCCATTGGAACTGATTGCTTCTAAAACGAATTTGAAAATTGACTTTGGTGGTGGCCTAAAATCAGATGAAGACCTGCGTATCGCTTTTGATTGTGGCGTAAAGCAAGTAACTGTTGGGAGTGTCGCAGTACAAGAACCTCAAACTTTTGAAAAATGGTTGTCGATTTATGGTTCGGATAAAATAATCCTTGGTGCTGATTGCGAAAACGGACTTATTGCTGTGAATGGTTGGAAAGAGTCAAGCTCTCACAAAGTTATTCCGTTCATTAAAAATTATCATGTGAAAGGCGTCCAATTCGTCATTTGTACAGACATTTCAAAAGACGGTATGTTACAAGGTCCATCATTCGATTTGTATAAAGCAATCCTTGATGAATGTTCTGATAATGAAGAAAGATCCATAAAATTAATTGCTTCTGGTGGAGTTTCCTTGATTGGGGATATCAAAAAACTGGAAGAATTGGGTTGCGAAGCCGTAATTATTGGTAAAGCTATTTATGAAAACAAAATTAGTCTTGCGGATTTAAAAAATTTCATTTGATTATGTTAACCAAACGAATAATTCCCTGTTTAGACGTTAAAAACGGAAGGACGGTCAAAGGTATCAACTTTAAAGGCTTGAGAGATGCTGGCGACCCTGTGATGCTAGCGAAAAAGTACGCTGAAGATGGTGCGGATGAACTGGTGTTTTTGGACATTTCTGCTACAGAAGAAAGACGTAAAACCTTAATCGAGATGGTTTTGAAGGTCGCTGAAGAAATCAATATTCCATTTACAGTAGGTGGTGGCATTTCATCGGTTGAGGACGTAGATATGTTGTTGCAAAATGGCGCCGATAAAATCTCTATGAACTCATCAATAATAAAAAATCCGACTTTGATTGACAAGGTTTCAAATAAGTATGGTAACCAATGTGTTGTTGCCGCCATTGACGCCAAGCAAATCAACAAAAAATGGCAAGTTTTCTCTTCTGGAGGAAATATTCCGACGGAATTGAACCTATTTGATTGGGCTCAAGAAGCAGAACAAAGAGGTGCTGGGGAGATTCTTTTTACCTCGATGGACCACGATGGAACGAAAAATGGCTATGCCAATGAAGCATTGTCGGAGTTGAATGATTTGTTGACCATTCCAGTCATCGCTTCTGGTGGCGCAGGGAATATTCAGCATTTTTCTGATGCCTTTAAAATTGGAAATGCTGATGCCGCGCTTGCCGCAAGTATATTCCATTTTGGTGAAATAGAAATTCAAACATTAAAAAAAGAACTGCAATTGCAGCAAATTCCTATTCGATATGAAAATAAACTTTGATAAAAACAAAGACGGTTTAATTCCTGCTGTCATACAGGATGTAGAAACCAAAAAAGTATTGATGCTTGGTTATATGAACCGAGAATCACTTGAGAAAACCCTTCAAACGAAGCACGTCACTTTCTTTAGCAGAAGCAAACAGCAATTATGGACAAAAGGTGAGACTAGTGGCAATATTTTGAATTTGGTTGATATAAAAGTGGATTGTGATAATGACGCACTGTTGATTTCTGCCAAACCTGAAGGTCCTTGTTGTCATAAAGGTTTTGACACCTGCTGGAATGAATCAAATGAAAATACATTTGGTTTCTTGTCTGAATTGGAAGAAATTATTGAAGATAGAATAAACAACTCGAATCAAGTGAATTCTTATGTGTCGGCTTTATACAGTCAAGGTATCAATAAAATTGCCCAAAAAGTTGGTGAAGAAGCCGTTGAATTGGTCATTGAGTCAAAAGATACAAATGATGACTTATTTCTGAATGAGAGTGCCGATTTGCTGTTTCATTTTCTGATTCTGATTCAGGCCAAAGGATTTAAGCTGAATAATGTTATTGAAACTCTAAAGGAACGTCGATAACTATTTAGGCTGTTTGAATGATTTGATAATGAGCGCTCCACATAGCAGAGTCACAACTAAAAGTCCAATTGCCAATCCAGTTTTTCCATAAATAAAATTGCCAATGGAAAACAATGCACAATAGACACCGACAACACCTGAAAAGAATCCCAATATCTTCATTCCAAAACCTTTGAATTTGGATTCTTTACCAAAGATAAGTGCGTTAAAAGAGTTCAATGTGTTTTCATCAGAAGGTTTTGTGATGAGCGTGACGATAATCCAACCAATAGTAGTAATGACAACTCCAACTACAAGCTGCCAATAACCTTTCATCTCAACTATGGGTTCTTGCATTTTGTTGTTGATAAAGAAAAACAGGGCAATTAAAAACGAAATGACCATTGCCGCAATTTCACTATAAGGATTGATTCTACTCCAAAACCATCTCAAAATGAACAGCAATCCGGTTCCGGCTCCAATCGATAATAACAAATCGAATCCAACACGCGCTTCCTCCAAAACCAGAGATAATAGTGCAGCTAATACCATCATTGCCACAGTTGAAATTCTTCCTATGGCAACTTGCTCTTTATCTGAAGCATTGGGTCTTACAAATCGAGCATAAAAATCATTGACCATATATGAACTTCCCCAATTCAGATGTGTTGAAATGGTACTCATGAAAGCGGCAATAAGCGATGTGATGACAATTCCCAAAAGTCCGGCAGGTAAAAATGTCAACATTGCTGGATACGATAAATCATTCTTGACAAATGCTGGATTCAAATCAGGAAAGGCTGCTTGCAAACTTTCAATATTCGGATAAATCACAATAGATGCCAACCCAATGATAATCCAAGGCCAAGGTCTTAATGCATAGTGTGCAAAATTGAAGAACAAAGTGGCCCAAGTGGCGTGCTTTTCATCTTTGGCAGCCAACATTCTTTGAGCGATGTAACCTCCACCGCCAGGCTCTGCTCCAGGATACCATACGCTCCACCATTGTACTGCCAATGGCACAATCAATAATGGAATCAGTACTTCAGGATTGGAAAAATCAGGTAACATTGCAGTTTTAGCAGCCACAGATGGTGTCGACAACAGTTTGTCCAATCCTCCGATTTCAGGCATATCAAGAATATAGACCGTTGCCCAAATACTTCCCACCATTGCGATGATAAACTGCACGAAATCAGTGAGCAACACACCCTTCAATCCACCAAAAGCCGAATAAATCACCACGATAGGAGAGGCAATCAAGAGTACTTCCCAAGATGATAGACCGAACATCACGTGACCAATTTTTATGGCGGCAAGGCAAACATTGGCCATAATCACGATATTGAAAAAAACGCCTAAATAAATAGCTCTGAAACCTCTTAAAAAGGCTGCACTTTTTCCGCTATAGCGCAATTCATAAAATTCCAAATCGGTTGTAATGCCACTTTTTCTCCACAATTTGGCATAGAAAAACACGGTAAGCATTCCAGTGAGCAAAAAACTCCACCAAATCCAATTCCCAAAAACACCGTCTTCCCTGATAACGCCTGCTACAAAATTGGGTGTATCAGCTGCAAAAGTGGTTGCAACCATACTTACGCCAAGCAACCACCAAGGCATATTTCTATCCGATAGAAAAAAAGCTTTTGAATCCTTTCCAGCTTGCTTTGAAACATAGATGCCAATAAAGGCAAATAATATCAGGAAACCTGCGATGATAACCCAATCTAGTGTAGATATAACCATAATGGCGAGGAGAATAAAAGTTAGTCAAACAAATCTAACATTAATTGTCAAATAAAAAGGCATTAGATGGTACTAATGCCTTTGAATAAAATTGTTGGTGATGGGTTATCTGATCCAATTTTTATTGATTGCGTGTTTCGCAAAAAAGATTAGCAATATACATACTATAATAACCATAATCGGCATCACATAATCTGGAATATCAATATTTGTAAAGATATAAATGTGCTGTGCAATTGCTGCAATAGCAGAAATAATTAATAAGCTATAAGCCCATTTTTTACGAATCAATAAAGCAATGCAGCCTAAAAACCCACAGAAAACTGCTAGTGCGAAAGCGCCTGTAACCCATGCAGGATAGTCTATAGCAAAAGCTTCTTGTTGTTCTGGAGTCATATTTGCAATCATTTCATCTGTTGCAAAAGCCATAGTTAGGTAAGCGATAACTCCCATTAAATTCCAAAGTAGCGCAAGGACGCTAACAATCCAAAACCACACAGGTGGTTTAGTTGAAAAATTCGTCATAAATAATCGTTTAGTTAGTTAAAATACAATTGAAATATCTTGAGATAATTCGTAACAATTTATGAAATATTTTAATATCAGCTTAAATTATCTCAACATTTAATAACTAAACAATGAACGGCTAATCCTCCACAACGTGCATCACTGGGTTTTTTTCTACCCATTTGCCATTCTTGGATTCTCCTAAAATAATGACATCTTTGGTTTGCTCGTAGTCTTTGATCGTTCGGAGCATTTGCTCTTCAGTATTTCTATGAAGTTTAATTCCTGTATTTGCACCTCTATTCCGTATCTCTAAATAAAATCCATCTCTAAATTTTATTGGCTTTGTTGGTGGTCTTCCCATAAAATTTCGTTTCTATAATAAAGTGCATATTAGCTAATTTTTATGCAATAAACAAGATAAAAAGTCTTAATTAATCGTTAATGTTGAGGATGTTCCATTTTAATTAAATGTTGGCAATCATTATATAACTTTAAAAGATTTTATATTTTTAGATATTCATCTCAATATATCAAAAAAAGTATGAAGCAAAAGAAGAAAAATAAATCATATAAGGTCAGGAATTTGTCTCCTGGAACGATGTCGTATCGAGGTGAAAAATCATCTTCAATCACAGATGTTGATATCATCAATTATAGCCCAACTCTATATAAAGTTATAAATTCCAAAAGTGTTGAGGATGCCTTTAACTTTAAACAAAAAGATACTGTTACGTGGATCAATATCAACGGACTCAATAATTTATCTGAAATCGAAAAGCTGGGAAATCATTATGGGCTTCATCCGCTGACTCTGGAAGATATAGTAAACACTCAACATCGGCCTAAAATGGATGAGTTTGAGAACTATCTGTTCATCGTTTTTAAAATGCTATACCATAAAAGTGATGATACGTTATATTTTGAGCATATCAGTATGGTTGTTGGAGATGGATATGTACTGACCTTTCAAGAGGCGGACGGAGATGTGTTTGATGATTTAAGAGTAAGAATCTCCAATGAAAAAGGGAGAATCAGAAATTCGGGTTCGGACTATTTGATGTATGCCATTTTAGACGCTGTGGTAGACCATTATATTACTGTCCTAGATATTTTTGGTGACAAGGTGGAGGATTTGGAGGATGCTGTTTTCAATTCTGAACCAAATAATGATATGTCCAATAATATTCAGGTTCATAAAAGAGAAATACTAAAGATTCGGCGTTCAGTGGTTCCTCTTCGAGAAGTTATCAATAGATTGGAGAAAACTGACTGTATGTTCATAGAACAAAAAACGCATAGCTTCTTAAGGGACTTATACGACCATATTGTACAGGTAAATGAGAGCATAGATTTGTATAGAGAGATGGTTTGGGGTTTGATGGATATGTATATGAGTGTCATTAGCAACAAGATGAATGAAGTAATGAAGGTATTAACCATCATTGCTACCATATTTATTCCTCTAACGTTTATAGCAGGTATATATGGGATGAATTTCGACAATATCCCAGAATTGCACTATAGATACAGCTACTATATACTTTGGGGTGTAATGATTGTGATATTTTTATTAATGCTTCTGTATTTCCGTAGAAAAAAATGGTTGTAATTTAAAAACATAAAATTTATTATGATGAAAGAAGAACTGGGTAAAGCATACGATGGGTTAATAAATAAGCTAATTGGTTGGATGAACGCAATTGTTGAAGGGCTTCCCAATATGGCTCTGGCAATCCTTGTTATTCTCATCGCTTATATTTTGGCCAAATACGTTTTCAAGCTGGTCAACAAAATCACAGCTAGACGCGTCAAACAACAATCTATAGTCAATATAATCTCAAAACTGGCTTATATTGCAGTCATTACTCTAGGCATTTTCTTGGCATTGGGCATTTTGGATTTGAGTAAGACCTTAACCTCTTTGATTACAGGCGCAGGAGTTTTGGGCTTGGTGATAGGTTTAGCATTGCAAGGCACCTTATCAAATACCATTTCTGGAATAATGATTTCTTTCAGAAAAAAAATCCAAATCGGAAATTGGGTTGAGACAAATGATTTTGCAGGGGAAATCATTGATATCAATTTAAAGAATCTTACGCTTAAAGAAACTGATAATAACATTGTTTTTATTCCGAACAAGACAATCTTGGAAACGCCCATGAAAAACTTTTCATTGACACCCTATATTAGAGTGACAGTAGGTTGTGGTGTGGGTTATAAATCAGATTTAGAATTTGTTGAAAAACTTGTGAAGACTACCTTGAGCAACACCTTTAGAAAAATTGATGACAACAAACCAGTTGAATTTTATTTTACTGAATTTGGAGACAGCTCAATCAATTTCATATGCAGGTTTTGGATAGAAGGTACTCGAAATGTCCATAAACTAGACGCGTCCAATAAGGCCATCATTGCAATCAAAAAAGCGTTTGATGCAGAAGGCATAAACATTCCATTTCCAATTCGAACTTTGGAATTCAATAATGATCTTAAAATTCAAAGTTTTTCTGATAAACAGGAATAACTTAAATTTTAAGTTCTTAAATCTCTAAAGCAATTTTAACATCACTTAACAAAGTAGCTATATATCTATGTTAAAATGTGTTAAGCTACCAACCAATTTATTAGTTAAATCGTAAATTTAAAAGAGAGCATATATCAATAGCTAAATATTGATGATAAAACAATAACTCGATTTAAGTTTAACTTTTTAAAAAACTATACCATGAAAAATTTAGTTTATATATTTTCATTTTTAATGATTACTACGGCATTTTCACAGGAGCCAACAGAGAAGAAGAAACCTGTTGATAAAATGGAGGAGACAACCACTACTAAAACCACGGTAATGAAAAACGGGGTGCCTGTATCTCAAAGCACGTCAAAAGTAACGACTAAAAAGGAGCAAGAAATTAAAACAAAGCAACGTCCTGGCAATACACCTGATGGAGATAAAGTGGATACGCCAATTAAAGTCACCAAAACCATTCAGATTGATAGGGATTCCGACCCTTTTTATGATGTCACCGACAAAACGGTTTATTATAACTTTAATGATAAAAGATTTGCGTTCAAGTCTGATCCTTATGGATTTAATATGATCTCGGACAATGTGCCATATGGACAAGCCCGAATTACAAAAAGCAATCATTTTTATTTGACAACAATAAATGGTTTTCCTGGAGTAGGATATTTTGATACAAAAGGTAATTTTATTGTGGAATATTATAACAAGGATAAAGATGTAATGGTCATTGAATCATATGAAGTGACAGATTTTTAATAAATTTATTATGTAAAAAAAGCCTCGACCTTAAGTCGGGGCTTTTTTGTACATTTAAATTGATATTTCTTTTAATATGAAAAAACAACAAGTATCTCCAAAGGTTCTAGATTTCCTTAAAAGACTCCAACAAAACAATGATAGAGATTGGTTTAATGACCATAAAAATGAGTTTAAGGTCATAGAATCTGGCGTAAAAAAAGTTTACAAACAGTTGTTCGAAATGCTTAATCAACACGATGAAGTTGATAGTACGAAACTGTTCCGTATTTATCGCGATGTTCGATTTTCTAAAGATAAATCACCATATAAGACACATTTTGGTGGTTCATTCCATAGAAAAAAACCAGAATTGAGAGGTGGTTATTATTTGCATATTCAACCCAATAATGAATCATTTATCGCGACTGGTTTTTGGGAACCATCAAAAGAAGATCTTTTTAGGATACGAAAAGAATTTGAATTTGATGATCATGAAATGAGGAAGATTCTATCCAACAATAATTTTAAGGAAGTTTGGGGAAATTTTGTAGGAGATGAACTAAAGACAGCTCCGAAAGGTTTTGATAAGGAGCATCCAGCTATCGACTTGATTCGGAAAAAGCAATATATCTTCACTAAAACCTATACGGACAATCAAGTAACTTCAAATGATTTTGTTGAAGATGTCAATGCCTCTTTTAAAGTAGTTAGACCCTTCTTCAATTACATGAGCGAGGTATTGACCACCAACTTAAATGGTGAATCGCTTATATGACTTCTTTAATGGTAAATTTATTACCGTTAAACTCAATCACATCTCCATTACTTTTACCCAATAACAGCATTCCAATAGGTGAGAGGTGTGAAATGGCAAAGTAACTTCCGTCTTCGATGTCTATTTTTCCTGCACTAACAGATATAAAGAAATTGTTGGTGGAAGTTTTCACCGCACTTCCTACAATCACTTTATCCGAAACCGAATTGGGACTGATATTTTTTAAAATCTCTAACATCTTATTGGCATCATTCAGATGCTGTGAGTTTTTTTCCAAGTCATTGAACAATTTGCCGTTGCCAGAATCATCATCATCATCACCGGCTTTGTCATTGTTTTCAATAGAATCTTTGATTGTTTCTATTTCAGTTTTGTAATTGGAAATGCGTTTGTTGGCGTAATCCATGCACGCCTGCAGTAGTTCTTGTTTTATTTTCATATAGCTTTCGCCATGGTAGGCTCAAATACTTGTATATGACCAATAAAACGCTCTTTCACAATATTCATGATTCGTTTATTCAAAGCTGAAGAGTTTTGGGTATAAATGGCATATTCTTCAACCGTAAACTGTCCGATAATCATTCCTTTAATCGAATTTCGGAATTTCATGTCCTTATGTATAGCGTTTTCGATGTAGTCTAATTGTTTTTGCAAAGATAGTTCATAAAACACATTTTTATGCTTTGCCACATAATTTTTAAAAACTTCAATCAACAAGTCATGTTGCAGCTTGATGATTGGCCTTATCGTAGTGTTTTGAAATCGCTCATCAGAGCTCATGTTTTCAAAAATAATTGCGTCAGAAAGTTCTGGACGAATGTTCAGTAAATGAGTAGTTCGGTTAGACATGACGTTTGTTTTTTTTAAAAATAGGAAGAATGAATAGGTTATAGGAAAGACCTCTCAATTGTTGTTAACCGCTTTATTAACAACTTCCCAAAATTTTTCAAATAAACTCATATATGCCGTATCTTTGAGTAAAATAAATAATTATGAAATTTGGTAGTGTAGGCAACCCAGAAGAAATAGATTTTAGTATTCCTCAAGATCATATCGATACTGCTAGGGTTCTCAACCAAGTTAAGGATGAGAATCCGCCACAAATCTATGTAGGCTGTGCCAAATGGAACAAGGCAGATTTAAAAGGTTTTTATCCGAGAGGTACAAAAGATGAGTTGGAATATTACTCACGACAATTTAACTCCATTGAGTTAAATGCCACTTTTTATCGAATATTCCCTACAGACACATTTGCTGGATGGTACGAAAAAACACCTGATGATTTCAAATTTTTTCCGAAGCTTTTTCAAGAAATCAGCCATTGGAAACGTTTGAACGAAGTTCAGTCAGTCGTTGATGATTATTTGAATTCAGCTTCAAACCTAAAAGAAAAACTCGGGACCATTTTTCTTCAAATGCACAATAACTTCGCTCCAAAAGATTTTGATCGTGTTGTCAATTTTGTTGAAAATTGGCCAAAAGAATTTCCTTTGGCTATCGAATTTAGACATACAGATTGGTACAACAATGAAACTGTAGCTAATCAGCTTTATGATTTGTTGGAAAACAACAACATTTCTAATGTTATTGTTGATACTGCAGGAAGACGCGATTTGATGCATATGAGATTGACCAACCCAACTGCCTTCGTGAGATACGTTGGCGCAAATCATCCTACTGATTGTGATCGCTTGGATGAATGGGTAAAAAGATTGAAAGAGTGGCGAGACCAAGGCATCAAAGAGATTGATTTCTTTATTCATCAAAATATAGAAAAGGAATCGCCTTTGCTTTCAGCTTATTTTATTGATAAACTGAACAAAGAATTGGGAAGCGATTTAAAAATCCCTAATGGTGATTCCAATCCTCAATTATTTTAACCTATAATTACTGACATTTTAAAGAACTATGAGATTTCATTCCAGAAAATGGGTAAAACCTGAAGACCTGAACCCAAACGGAACACTTTTCGGAGGGCAGTTGCTTGCTTGGATCGATGAGGAGGCTGCCCTGTACACAATAATTCAACTTGAAAATTCAAAAATAGTCACAAAATATATCTCTGAAATAAATTTTATGAGTTCTGCCAAACAAGGAGACATCGTTGAAATAGGCATTGAGGTCATTAAATTTGGAAAAACTTCCCTCACTTTAAAATGCGAAGCTCGAAATAAAATGACACGCGAAACCATTTTAACTGTAGATAACATTATAATGGTAAACCTGGATGAAGACGGAATTCCAAAACCACATGGAAAAACTCAAATTGAATTTGTAAAGGATAGAATGAAGCAATAGCTTTTGTGCTAACAATTGCTGTATTTGAGGCATAGCTAATTCATGATTTGTTGTTACTTTGAAAGGTATCAATTCAATTTGATCAATTATTTAAAACCTCCATAATATGAAAAGATTAGCAACATTAGTTACAATAACGCTGCTGTTAACTTCTTGTTCATTATCAAAACAAGAAAAAACTGCACGAAAAACAGTTGACGGTACATGGACACTTACCAAAGTGACTTACGATTCGCCTGGTACCTTCAATACGACATTATTTGACGATACAACTGCTTCTTGCTTTGAGGGGAGCCAGTGGTTTTTCCGTTCAAACAACAGTACTGGAAGTTATAACATCATAAATGCCAATTGCCCGACTGGAGAAAGATATATTCGATGGTCAGCGAATGAAATAGGTAAAGACACAGGTAATTATGATTTCACCATGAAATTTACCGATGAGAAAAAGAATGACATCCAGAAAAATACAGGTTATAGAATGACACTGAATTATTTGGATGACAATTCAATGCAGTTGGTTCAAACAGTAAATTTTGAAGGGAAACCATTCAAAATCAATTTAAATTTTACAAGAATAACCCAATAAATAGTATATCATGAAAACATATAGTAAAATTCTTATTACAATATTTTTTAGCGCTTCGTTGTTTTTAGGTTGTGAAGCAACAAGAAATGCAAACAACAAACAAAAAGGAGCTGTTATTGGTGCGACAAGTGGTGCCGTAATAGGTGGAGTTATTGGAAACAATGTCGGTGATAAAAACAACACTGCGCTTGGTGCCATTATTGGTGCCGTCGTTGGTGGCGTTGCAGGTGGCTATATTGGTGACAGAATGGACAGACAAGCAGAAAGAATTGAGGAAGAGATACCAGGAGCTGAAGTAACACGCGTAGGTGAGGGAATTAACGTGGTTTTTGATGAGAGTAGTGGTGTTTATTTTGACACCAATAAATACAATATAAACACAAAATCAGCTGCTACTTTGGATAAGTTGGCCGGAATTTTCAAAGAATATCCAGACACGAACATCTTGGTCGAAGGACATACTGACAATACAGGTGCAGATGATTATAACATGACACTTTCAAAACAACGTGCTCAATCTGTGACTTCTTATTTGTCAAGTAAAGGTGTTTCATCAGGAAGATTCACAACCAATTGGTACGGTGAAAATCAACCTAAATACGACAATAACACTGTTGAAGGAAGAGCCAAAAACAGACGTGTTGAGCTTGCGATTATTGCAAATGAGCAAATGAAACAAGAAGCAATGGAAAAAGCGAAAAACTAATAGATTTTTAGTTTTAAATATTGAAACCGTTTAAGAAGAATTCAACTTATTTTCTTAAACGGTTTTTATTATGCTTCAGGGTAAGAAATAGAGGGTGCCAGTTCGAAAATCTCTAAATCAAAATAAGGAACTGCAGCCAGGACATGGTCAAAAATATCAGACATAATGTATTCATAATTTTCCCAACGTTTATCACTGCTGAAGGCATAAAGTTCCAATGGAATTCCTTGAGGAGTAGGAGCTAATTGTCTCACCATGATAAACATTTCTTTATTGATACCTGAATGATTCTGGATATAAGTTTGAACGTACTTTCTAAAAACACCCAGATTTGTCAAATTTCGACCATTGATGAGCAGTGATTTGTCAATATCGTTGTTAGTATTGTAATTCTTAATATCGCTTTGGCGGGTATTCAAATATTCTTTAATCGATTGTATTTGTTTTAATTCTTCAACCCGTTCATCAGATAAATAGTGGATACTCTTTGCCTTCAATAGAATGGAACGTTTAATTCGCCTTCCACCTGAATTTTGCATTCCTCGCCAGTTCTTGAAAGAATCAGAAAGCAATGCATAGGTAGGAATGTGAGTGATGGTCATATCAAAATTCTGAACCTGTACCGTAGCAAGATTGATTTCGATGACATCACCATCAGCGCCATATTTATCCATCGTAATCCAATCACCAATCCTGACAGAATCATTGATGGATACTTGAATACTGGCCACAAAACCTAAAATGGTATCTTTAAAGATTAAAAGTAAAATTGCGGATGCAGCACCAAGTGTGGTAAAAAATGTCCATAGAGGAACTCCTGTTAACACTACGAAACACAGCCCAAAACCGGTGATCCAAACAAATAACATGACCACTTGAATATAACTATCAATTGGTTTGTCGCGTAACCTTGGAACCGTTTTAAAATAAGATTCAAGAGCTCTTAAAATGCTTCTTAAAATCCAAATGGTCAAAATGACGCCATAAACTTTTAAGAAAACAGTGAATATCCTTTCAAATTGCGGGTAATCATAAAAAACAAGAGGCACTAATTCAATAGTTAAAAACAATGGAACTAAATGTGCAATATTTCTTGGTGCCTTATGGCTAACCAATAAATCGTCAAAATTAGTTTTCGAACGTTTAGCAAACCTGGTGAAGGCTTGAACTAAAATTTTTCTTGCGATGAAATCAGAAATGAAAATTAGGATGCACAGAATCAGCAATAAAGTGACCATATTGAGAAAAGTCACCATCCTATCAGACAGCCCCAATTCGGTAAAATAGTCGCAAAAATAATGTGCGTAAAACTCGTTCATTATGATATTGGTTTGAGATACTTTTTCTCAACGAAAAATGTTCCGAAGGGAATTACAGAGGCCAATAGAACAATAAACAATGTTTTATTATCCCATTTAAGTCTTGAGCCAACAAGAATTGCGAGAATTATATAAGCAATGAACAGCAAGCCGTGGGTCATTCCCAAAGGATATAAAATTGCTTTGTAAAGTTCTGGAAAATTAGGCTTTGTAATGAGCATATTCGAAAACAAAAGCAAATATGAGATTCCTTCGAAAAATGCAACAATTCTAAAGGTTTTTACAAGTGGAAACATGAGGTATTATTTTGTAGTGCAAAAATACCTCATGCAGTTGTAAAACTTTAGTTTTTGATGACTTTTTTTACTGAAATCAGGTTGCTATTGTTGTCCATCAATTTAACAAAATAGAAGCCTGTCGGCAAAGTTTCAGTATTCAGAGAAACAGTATTCACTTGTTTATTGACAGTTTTTTTCAAAACTTCTTTTCCATCAATTGAAGTCAGATGGATGGTCATCAATCCGTTGTAATTTGAGCTGATATTCAAACTATTATTGAATGGAACAGGAAATAATTTTGTAGCAGAAAGATTTTCTTCTGGCGTAACAACGCTCAAAGTTCCATTGAAATAGTCCAATGCCAAATTATAAGCGTCAATACCAATTTTATGTCCAATAATCCTTCCCTTAATATCATCAGTAGGAGGATGGATACCACCCCAAATTCTTGAAAGACTGCACTGATCTGAAGCATCTGTGTATGTAGCCCATTGCAGCTCAATATCTTGAGTCGGGCCTTCTTCAAAAACTAAAAACTCATTTTGTTCAGCATCAAATATCCCAATGCCTCCAGGAAAATAAGGACTTCCTGTTATAAGACTCAAATTTTCAGCTGCAGCTCTTGAAAAAGTAGAATGTCCTGATAAATAACCTGCAAATGGAGGTGAAACAAATGTAGGACGTTGGTACGGCCACCATTTTGTTCCTAAAATCCAATCCACATGTGCAATATCTGTTTCTGGATCTGAAATATAATCAGGTCCTTTCCACGCAAAAATCTTGATTTTTCCGACATTTTCATCAGAATCTCCAGATAAAGGATCTCCAGTTTCAATGAGCTCTATTCTTCCAGGAATCAACGGTAAACCATGAGGATCGTAGTTTGGCAATGACATGTCACTGCTTTGCCCTTTCCATGCCATATATCTTATTGCGGATACTGGTCTTATATAGTCATAGTACCCTTTAATTCCCCAAATATCAACTGCGCAATCGTGCATTGCCCCACCTAATGACAAGTAGCTTTTAACATCCCATTCTAAATCATTCAGAATGGGTCCTTGTCCTCCAAATCGTTTTTCCAATAAAGGATGATCACTCACATAGTTTAGAATCGTGAACCAGTGTCCTGGAGGTGTTTCAGACGCCGGTCCATCGGCCCAAAATTCAGCAAGTATCCGTGCATAGTCGCCACGTTTGATCATATTTGGCACATAAGGCATATTGGTCACTGGGTTCAAAGCACGACCAGTGCTTGGATCTCCACCTTCCATAAAGTCATAGAAAAGTTTGTATTCTTCAAAAGTTTGTGGTAAATCTTCAAAATTGATATTCCCTTGTGATCCTGGTGAGATATCAATCATTGTAGTATTGTCAGGATCTAAATGCGACGACCATGATGCTACAAGCGAAAAATACCATTTATATGGATCGTCTATGCCATCTTCATTAGAATTCTGTATATAGGCTGGCGGTCCAGGATTGTTGTAAACATAGCTATCAAATCCATCATTTAAAATTTCTAAATCTTCATTCTTCAAACAAAATGGTGTTACATCTCCCCATTCTGGACCTAAAAATGGAGGTGTGGCGGCCGGAAATACATTACCACTTTGGTCTACAAATGTATCAAACGCCAGTGGTTGCCAACGATTAGGGTCGGCCAAATCATAACTATCCGCATAGAAGCCTGATTGCATAATCATAGGCTCATTTGAAGGAATGTAGTATTCATTTGCGTATCCATTTTGTTCGTTGGAATTATCCTGCAAACCGAATTCAATCATTTTGGCACCAAGATAATTCCCAAGAGCGGCATAACTACCAGAACTATAATCAATTGATGTAAAATTCTTGTCGTAACCATAAGATGCCAATAAATCATTAAAAGAATTAAGTGTCGATTGTCCACCAGGTGAAAGGGCGAAACGATGCGACAGCAACCTAAATACTGCATAGCTTAATACTTCATGTCTAGCAGCATCAACATCTGAAGGAGTGGTAATTCCATTAAAAGGACAATTAAAACCTCCAAAAGTCTTGCCAAGTAAAACAGTTTCAGCTTCTGAATCAAAAACAGCCCATGCATCATACATCACTAAAGAAGTATGAAACAGATTTCTTGCATGCACAGTAGGTCTTGAAAAATCAGATCTTATAGCCTCTAATAGAGCTTCATTCCAATCGCGCGCCACAGTATGTTGTGCAAAACCATCAAAAGACAATAAAGAAATAAGGCAGAAAATACCTATTGTAATTTTTTTCATGGATGTAGCAATTTTATTGATGAATACACAAATGTAAAAAAGTATGGCCGATTAATGCTATTCCATTGGATTTTATTGCCTTAAAATTGAGCAGATTCAAAAGTGTATAACCATTCTGGTGTTCCGTTATTCACAATCATTTTATCTAAAACAAATCCATTTTTTTGATAAAACCGATGAAGATGTTCTTCTTCAATCAATAACCAATACTTTTGATTTGGGTATGCTTTTTTCAATTCGTAAAGCCAGTAAGAACCAAGATTTCTATTGCGTTTATTTTTATCAATCCAGATAAATCCTAAATAATGAAAATTCTTATCAAACCACTGTTGTGCTTCCTTTTTATAATAGTCAACATCTGGTGGGCAGGTAGAAAAAACGACGCCTCCACCAATGATTTGTTCATCTTCCTTAATAACATATATTTTGGAATCAACTCTATAATTATCCCAAAAGGGAACAATCTCATCTTGCCAATCTTTCGGAAGAATGTCAAAAAACTGCTTCGAATCATTTGAGTTAAGTAAACTGAAAGTTGTTTCCACTTAATATAATATTACAGCAATCCCCAAGAAAATAGTTTGTCAGAATCCTCAAACCAGCGATCTCCAATGTCCGTGCGATAATAACCGTTGTTGACGATAATAGCACTGATGCGATTATACATCATTTTTTGAGCGTCTTTCATAGACAGTCCAGTTCCTGTCACCAAAAGGGCAATTCCAGTATTTCCGGTAATGAGCCATTCATCATTAATTTTCTTGAGATGCATCGGATGGATGCCTTCTTTCATATCTTTTCTAAAAACCACTACAGCATCTTTTGAAAACAATTCGAACGCTTTTTTGTCATCATACGGAAAAGGAGGCACCACAATAAAAGCACCAACCTGAAAACCCTTTTTGGTATTGATTTTAAAACTTTCGCCTTTAGCAATCTTATAAAGAAGTTGCCCAATAGGTTCCAAAATACCTGCTCGCTGAATGAATATCTGCGGATAGCCGAAACGCGAAGTAAATTCCAATGGATAAATTCCGTTGCCATTAACGATACAGTTGATATCTATATGTCCAACGAAATTGGTTTTTGCCAAGGTGGCTTCAAACTTTTTAAGCGTGGCATCAAAAATAGGGGAGTCGTGCACCCAAAACATACTTGAACCCATTTCGCCAGTAGAAACACCTAATTCCTTCGGGAATAGTTTTTTGTGCTCAAATGTGATATTTAGCGGTCGAAGAAATTCCTTTCCGTTGAAAAATGCCGCAACAGAAATCTCAACGCCTTTGACCTTTTTCTGAAGTTGAAAGTTGCCAAAATCATTTCCCCAAGATTTATCATAGGCTTTTAAAACCCTAATAACATCCAAACCTTCGTCATCACTACCTACAAATAGAAGTTGCTTCAATTCTTGGGTTTCTCCAGAAGGTTTAATGACATATGCATCCGGATTTTTCTGAACATACTCAATGGCATCCTGAAAATTGACAAACTCTTTATAAGGAAGCGTTTTTATTTTATGCTTCTTCAATTCATTCTGACCAAAATTTCTATCGAGCTCCAATGAATCTGTGTATTCATTGCCACCAATCACCAGCTTTCCAGAAGCTCTTAATTCATTACAAACCTTGCCATAACCGGTATAATCGAAAATGATGACATCTGCCCAGTCAATCTGCTTTTTCCAATCCTTAACTTTCTTGATAAAGCCAGTGCCAATTTCTCGACAATGTTTGTCTTCAATGTATAATTTGACGTCGTTTCCTTCTGACAATGCCGCATATGCTGTGTCCAAGATTTCTCCCCAACGTGACACAAAGAGAAATTTTTTACTGAATGAAGATGTTTTTTTCAAGGTTTTGAATAGCGAAATAAATTAAACGAAGGTATAAATAATTTGGATTGAAAATTTAATAGTAAAACCAAAAAAAAGACTGCTTGAAACAAACAGTCTTTTCTCGGATTAATTAATTCGTTCAAATAAATTATTGTTCATTTGAAGCCATTAATGCAAAGAATTTATCAATGTTAGGAAGAATCACAATACGCGTTCTTCTGTTAGTGGCTCTATTTTCTTTTGTATCATTTTCTGCCAATGGATGGTAAAAACTTCTACCAGCAGCAATCAATTTTTCTGGAGCTACATTGTAGTCATCTTGTAGTTTACGAACTACCGAAGTGGCACGCAATACACTCAAATCCCAGTTATCAGCAATACTCGAGGTACGGATGCTTTTTGAATCTGTATGACCTTCTACCATCACTTCAACGCTTGGTTCAGAATTGATCACATTGGCAATTTTCTGTAAAATATCATTTGCTTTGCTGCTCACTTTATAGCTAGCAGAATTGAACAACATTTTATCAGAAATTGAAATCATAACTACTGTTTCATTAATATCAATGGCGATATCTTCATCTTCTTCTAGACTAGTAGTGTCCATTGAATTTTTAAGATTATAAGAAACTGCCAAATTCATCGAATCTTTCAACGTTTTCACGTTTACAAAATAAGCTGGTGGAACTTTCTTTAAAGTTTCTCTCATGTTCTTTTTAGTGTTTTCAGAGATCACTGTTCCATCGGCTTGTACCAATTTGGCGTTGTTTTCTTCTGTAAGAGAGTTGATTTTTTTATTGTATTGGTCTACTCTTGCTTGAATGGCACTAAATTTTGCCTCAAGATCTTCTTTTTCGACTTTCGTTTTGGTCAGTTCACTTTTTAACTGTCCATTTTCGGTTTCTAACGCCACGTATTTCTTTTTAGAAACACAAGATGATAATAAAACGACTGCTAAAAGTGTTATTGAAAGTTTTTTCATAATTATTATAGTTTAAATGGTTTTCTATAACTACGGATGTAAAAACCTTTAAGATGTTCAAATTGTTAAATTTTAGATTTTTTTAACGTTTTTAACTCAATATTATAAAATCTTAAATAGGCAAGCAGAAGCATTAAATGCTTAATTTTACAACTGAAAAACCAATCTTAATCTTTTGCAACGCAACACCGCTCTTATCGTTCTTTCGTTCTTTTCAATCTATGTGATTTGGGGCTCAACGTATCTTCTGAATAAAATTGCGGTTACAGAATTGCCTCCTTTTATGTTGGCTTCGATTCGATTCACAACTGCTGGATGCCTCATCTTTTTGATTGCAAAATTGATGGGTCTTTCATTGGCCATAACGAAAAAGCAACTCATCAATACAGCCATTGCAGGCTTTTTATTCTTGACTTTCGGAAATGGAGTGGTGGTGTGGGCATTAAAATATGTCGATAGTGGTTTTGCCGCCTTGGAAATTTCAGCACAGCCATTAGTGGTTTTGATATTGATGAAAATTTTGCAAGGAAAGAAAATCCAGCCAATGTCTATCATAGGCGTTATTCTGGGCATTGTTGGCATCTATTTGTTGGTAAGCCAAAAACAAGTCATTAATAAGGAAGGAAGCATTATAGGAATGGTAATGATTTTTGCCTGTATGGTCAGTTGGGCTTATGGCAGTCTCTTTGTCGGTAAGGCAGATTTACCTTCCAACTTTTTCATCAACACTGGCTATCAAATGGTGATGGGAGGGATGATGTTGTTCACGGCTAGTATGGTTTTTGGCGAAGAATGGTCTGCACCAAACACGTGGAGCAATGACGTACTTTGGTCTATGGTTTTGCTCATTCTTTTTGGAAGCATTGTAGCCTTCACTGCATTCAATTATTTGTTACGAATAGTCTCTCCAGAAAAAGTGGCCACTTCCACATATGTCAATCCTATTATAGCGCTACTTCTGGGTTGGTATTTTCTCGATGAGTTGATTACCACACAGTCCATCATTGCTGCAATCATTCTGTTGACTGGTGTTTATTTCATTAACACGAAGAAAAAATTTATTATCTTTAATAGATTCCGAAAATAGTAAATGATGCTTTTTGAATTTTTTATAATAATTGAACCTTGTGAAAAGGTTAGTAATGAGATACAAAGAATCAAAAGAGAATCTAAAACTAAATTTGGCTATGCTAAATATGTAAATTCAAAACCCCATATTACGATGATAAGGGTTGTTGCTGATGAATCTTTCGAAGAAATTCTGAAGAAAGAACTTTCCTTATACAGCGCTTGGATGAAAGTATTCACTGTGAATATTAACAATTTTAAAATTTTTGAAAGTACCAATGTCATATATCTTGAGCATAATAGGGAAGAAATCATAGCTCTTCAAAAATTTTTAGTTGAGATTTTTAGAAAGCGCTTGAAGTTTTCAAAGCGTCTAACTCCATTTATAACTCATCCTCATATTACGATTGCAAAACCTGATGACATCGATCAATTTCAGCGCAATTGGAATTATTTTAAACACCAAACATATAGTGCTTCATTTGGCGTAAATCATTTGACCGTATTGAAAAGAAAATTCAATCCTGATAACTCTGAAAAATGGGATGTGGCCTTCAAAATTGAGTTAAATTCTGCAAAATAACAGCAAAATCAAAATAGGTTTTCATCGAAGAATTTGACCATAAATTTCACTTTATCGTAGTTTTTTTGACTTTATAAGTTTTTTTAGACCTGTCGGACTTAAATATTTAGTTTTAAACTGATTAATAATAAAAGTCCTATGAAAAATCTAAAAAACTTTATCTGCTTTATCGCAATTTTGATGACTTCTGCTTCCAGTATCATTGCTCAAGAATTGAGTACTACAGAAGATTATTTAGAGCGTCACGCCTTATATGATTATTCAGAAAAGCAACTGAATAATACTGACAGTATTCCAGATTTTGCTTCAAAACAAGACAAACTGAAGATTACAGGAACGGTCTATCAAAGCGACGGTGTAACACCTGCAAAAGATGTTATCATCTACATTTCACAACCAGATGAAAATGGATTTTATGATTTAAGAAAGAAAAATGACAAACGCTATATTCATCACAGAGGTTGGGTCAAAACAGATGCTGATGGAAAATATACGTTCTACACATTCATTCCTGGAAATTTTACAAGAAACAGAGAATTGAAACACATTCACCCAACTATCAAAGAACCAGGAAAGGAAGAATATGCCTTGGAAGCCTTTCTTTTTGATAATGATCCTTTTTTGAGCAAATCCTGCAGAAAGAGATTAGCTAAAAAAGGAATTGACAATATTCTGATAGTGGAAGAGCAAAATGATCTGTTTGTTACAACTAAAGATATCGTTTTAGAAGCAGACAAATCTGAATACACAAAATGATCTAAATAACATTTTATTTATATCTAAAAACCAGAAGACAACCAGTTATTTTCTGGTTTTTTGTTTGAAGAGTATAAGTTGATGTCGAATTAATTTAACAATACTTTACCACACCTTAAAAGTCTTTGCTTTTGATGCTTTTCGTATATATAGAAACCAATAAATTAACTTTTATGTCAACGAAAAGAAGAATAAAATCAACTGATTTATATAAACAAACCATCAATTTAGAAGGAATTGTCAATTTTTTTAGCAAGAAATTCAGCTTTGGATATATTCAGATCAAAAACTCCAGAGAAAGACGTGTTTTTGTGCACGAGTCGCAATTGCTTCAACCCATAAAGGATGATGACCATGTAAAGTTTGACATTGCAGATGGAGAAAAAGGACCTGTTGCGATAAACGTCAAACTTACTTAAAATTAGCACATATTTAAACCCAAAACCATCTAAATTTTAGATGGTTTTTTTGTATTTTATACATTCAGATTAATCTTAAAACTTTTTAATGATGCTTAATATAATACACTTGTTTCTAATTCAATTGCCACCTGGCACTCAAAATCCGGATGACAATAATCCTATTGATATCACCAGTTTATTCGATGTTTTGGTCTTTATAATTCTACCCATCTTGATGATCGTTTTCTATGTGATTTGGAGACGCCAAAAAAGAAAGTTTTCATAAATAAGCGCACAGGAAGGGACAGAATGTTGAAAGAATTACAATTAAATATAAAATGGGTAGAACAGCGATACTATTCACATTTAAATACAAAAAAACCTTCGCGTGACATTACCATAGTCTGCGTGAATATTATGTGACATATATCGATCAAGATATCCATAGGTTTGAAAGTGTAATATCGGCAACAAGAAATTTAATTAAAGCTGAACGAAACGTCGGTATTTTCAATTCAGATCTTTGGGATGGGTATGCTTGTTATATTGAAGCCGTAGAGTGTGACGATGTGGTCTGAACCATTTAAAGTACAGATAATAGTATATTTTACATTGTCTTATAATTTATATTATGTAAAATAGAATTTTGTGAAAACAAGTTTATTTAACGGTAACCTTATCCTCTCGTAATACTTTCATTGTCCCGGTAAATTCAATTGGTGTTCTGTGTGAAGAATTAATTTGAATGTTGCTTCTTTTATTCGGATATAATGTAATAAAAATGTCATAAGTTTCATTACTTCGGAATTGATCCTCAATATTAAACCGAACATTTACTACGTGCTTTGATTCATTAACAGAGACTTTATAATCCTTTGGCACACTTTTGAATTCTATTCCTTGATGGTTTGTGCCTGGATAACTTCCACCAAATCGTTGTTCGCCGTAATAAGGAAAATATCCACTTATTGTATCTCCATCTATTTTAAAGCCATTTGAGTTGGATGCAATATCAATGCTTGAAGCTGTGTTTCCTGGTCCTAAAATATTGGTGTTTGCTACCTGCATGAATGCTGTGGTAGCCATGGGTCTTGCAAAATAAGATTTAATTTCAAGTTTTTTATCATCAATTATCTGCCTCAATCGCTCAAAAGCCTCATCCTCTTGTGCAGAATAATTCTTACCATTTCCACAGCCGACAACCATAAACATCAATACTATGTAAAATGCATATTTCATAGTTTGAATATACAAAATAATTCCTTCTATTAAGCCAAAACAATGCTAAACTATTCACAAATTTAGAGCTTATTCATCTATGTATGAACTCTTTAATCCCTGATCGTACTTTTTCCTTTTATTCCCTCAAACCTCGACCTGGCGTATATGGCGCACCGGCTTTTATCAGTTGTTCTTCGAGTTGCTTCATATCAACTTTTGAAATATGCTCTACCTCCATTTTTATGGATTTAATTTGTTCTTTAGCAATATTATAGCTATCTCTATGCGTTTGCGTTGGTTTTGAGGTTGAATATTTTTGCTCGTAACCTATGGTGCCCAATCGATTGGCTGGACTTTGTGGTTGGTCAATATCCAATTGTGCTTTTATTGGATCTCCATAGAGTTGAACATTAATATCCTTGATTTTGTTCTCAATCGACAATGCCTTGCTATAAAAGTTGTCCATTGGTTGTTCAGATAATTTAATGGCTTCTTTAATGTATTTAATTTTATCGTTCATCTCTCCTATCAAAAATTGACAAACTTCCAAATCGGCTTCCAAAGCTGCAATTTGCTTTTGGAAGACAACTTTATCAGCTCTGTTTTCTGCCGGCATCACCGTATTGTTCAAAGCCTTGACTTCAAATGATGTGGCTGGATATAGTACTGTTGACATGCCATTTTGGAATAAATGCATTTCCACGGTGTACATTCCTGGTGCAACTAGTGTGCCTTCTCTTTTACCATCAAACGGATTGTAAAATGATGGTGAGCTGAAGTCTACAGGATTTTGTGGTACAAACCTCAAATTCCAATTAAAACGCTGTAAACCTTTGCTCACAGGTCTGATTTCTTTTTTAACAATCGCGCCATTGGCATCTTTAAATGCAAAAAGTAATTGTGGTTCCTTTTCTTCACGTTCTGCTTTAAGTTGTTCGTAACTTGGATAAGGTGTGCTTTTTTTGTCTTTTATGAGTTCTTTTTCCTGTTTGTGACGTTTATCCTCAAGAGACTCATGCCCTTCATCATAATAATACGTGATCATTACTTCCGGATTCAAATTATCTAAAGTATAGAAATTATCTCCTTGAAACGCCTTTCCTGGCAAACCAAGCGGTGTGCTTTTTTCCCAAATTAATGCTGTACGAATTGGATAAATCATCGCTTTTTCCTTTGGAGGTGTATTTTTAATAGTCCTTAAGGAAGAATAATCATCCAATACATAAAAACCACGACCAAACGTTCCCAAAACCAAATCATTTTCACGTTCCTGTATGGCAATATCTCTTACTAAAATGGTTGGAAGTCCATTGCTTAAAGCTTTCCATCTTCCACCAGAATTTGGTGAGAAATAGACGCTGAACTCTGTTCCGCAAAATAACAGTTCCGCATTTTTAGGGTCTTCCTCAAAAGCATAAACAGAACCACGCTCTGGCAAATTGCCGCTGATGTTGGTCCAAGTACGACCTTTATCTGACGATTTCAATAAATAAGGTTTGAAATCTCCATATTTATGATGATTGAAGGCTGCGTAAATAACATTTACGTCATGTCTTGATGCATGTACATTGTTCACATAAGATTGTGTTGGTGCACCGGAAATATTGTAAACTTTTCTCCATGTGTTGCCACCATCTTCAGTAATTTGAATCAATCCGTCATCTGTTCCTGCAATAATTAAATTTTCATCAATTGGTGATTCTGACAAGGCAACCACTGCACCATACGGCGACGTTGAACCATTTTTTGCCACAGCATCGATGCTGACAACTCTATCATAAACCATTAACTTATTACGATCTATTTGTTGTGATAAATCTTCACTTATCACTTGCCAACTGTTTCCATAATCATCAGATCTAAATACTTTATTTGCAGCAAAATAAATCCTTCCACTTTTATGTTTACTTGCAACTAATGGAGCATCCCAATTCCAGCGATAGGCATTTTCTCCTTCGCGTTCTTTAGGTTGAATTCCCACTGCTTCACCACTCTTTTTATCATACCTAACCAAAAATCCGTATTGAGATTGTGCATATACAATATCTGGATTTTCAGGGTCAACCTGCGATTCAAAACCATCACCTCCATTGGTGATAAACCAATCAAAATTGGTAATACCATGGTCTGTCATTACTCTCGAAGGGCCGCCTATACTAAAGTTATCTTGCGTGCCACCATATACATTATAAAACGGTTCTGCATTATCGACAGCAACTTTGTAAAACTGTGTCACAGGAATATTCTCCTTAAAGTCCCAATGTTTGCCTTCATCAAAGGTTTCATACACACCACCATCACTTCCTACCAGCCAATGTTTATTATTTTTTGGATCAATCCACATGCAGTGATTATCGATATGCTTATAGTCTTCACCTACTACGTTGAATGTCTTTCCACCATCTTTTGAAACGCTCATCCATGTGTCCATTGAATAAATCGTGTTTTCATCAATGGGATCTGCAATTATTTCTTGGTAGTAATTGCCACTCGTAACATGACTGCTCATTTTTTGCCAACTGGCGCCGCGATTGGTGGATTTAAAAAATCCACCTTTTCCATTGGCAGCTTCGACGATGGCGTAGATAATTTCAGGATTGGCTGGTGAAATATCAAGACCGATGCGTCCAATTTCGGTATTTGGTAATCCATTTTCAAGTTTTGTCCAAGTAGCTCCTCCATCGCTGCTTTTATGTAAACCTGAACCTGGTCCGCCACCTACATAGGTGTAAACGTGTCTGCGACGTTGAAATGTTGATGCATACAACACTTCAGGGTTGCGTGGGTCCATTACCACATCGTTGACTCCTGTATGCTCATCTACCGTCAATACTGCATTCCAAGTAATGCCTCCATCGGTGGTCTTGTAAAGTCCTCGTTCACCTCCTTTGCTCCATAAAGGACCAATGGCTGCAACATAGACCACGTCAGAATTGTCAGGATGTACTACAATTCGCCCAATATGCTCTGAGGTTTTGAGACCCATATTTTTCCAGCTAACGCCAGCGTCTGTAGACTTATACACACCATCGCCATAGTTAACGGAACGTTGGTTGTTATTTTCACCGGTTCCTACCCAAACGACATTGGAATTGTTTGGGTCTATCGTCACACATCCAATAGAGAAAGAGCCTTCACCGTCAAAAATGGGTGTGTATTCGTTGCCTGCATTGACTGTTTTCCAAACACCTCCTGCGGCACTCGCTACATAATATTCATAAGGATTGTTTGGGTTGACGGCAATATCCGAAATTCGTCCAGAAGTCAGTGCTGGCCCAATACTACGCCATTTTAGACCACTTATATTGATGGTATCCAATGCTTGTTTGTCTTCATTTTTTGAATTCTTTTTTTGAGAATATAGACTGCAAATAGATAGTGTAAAAATGAGGATGAGAAATAAGGTTGATTTTTTCATTTTGGAAGGTGGTTTTGTCAATTTATTTTGGATCTAATATCAATTCAATACGTTTAATGGCATCTTCATAATGATATTTTGTTTCAGTGTCTGATGCATTTCCTTTATTTGCTTTTATGGCATTTTTAAGTGTGTTCAATTCTCCGCGCACCAATGCTCTAATGTCTGATTGATTCACGTTGAAATATTTCCGCGTACGTTCTGGATTTAATTCTTCCGTCATCAGATACTTCATTCTTTCAATATATGCACGTTGCAGATTACGTCTGAAGACATCTACTTTAGAATTTACTCCGAGTTCTTTCCAAATTCCCTTACGCACATCTTGAAGCATATTCAACGCCGAATAATTTTCAGCGCTTACCAATTCTCCATCAATCAAACGTCCCAAAGTGTCAAAGTCCAAAACTGAATTTAAATGTCTCACTTGAAACCTTCTGAACAACTCCGTGTAACCTGCATAATCAGTAGATTGCAAGGTTTTAGTGTCCAATAACCACGTTGGCAAACTGAAAGCATTGGAGTGTAACCAAGCCATCGCTTCTTTTTGTTGTGCTTTTGTTGCTGGTGTATAGATAATACCTCCTTGGTTTGGTTTTTTGGTGTCTTCATACACGCCACCAATATGGGTGGTCACGTGCCCTATGTATCGATTCCAAACATATAATTGTTCATCGTACAATTCTTTTAAATCATCATAATTATTGGTGACATCACTGGTCCACTCTGGCAAGTGCTCTGAAACATATTTAAGGTTCTTGAGTCCGTAAGTACTGGCTTTAATCGAATTATTACCGATATCTTCTGTTTGTGCAGATGGATCAAAACTACTGCTCTGCTTTCCGAATTTAAAACGTGGATCATCAGCTTTTTCCATAATCCAAGCATCAAGAGTTGGCACTTCACCTTCGGTTGTCGCACCTGGAATCCAACGATAGCCCCAATTGGTAGCATAATGGTCATAAGGCCCAATTTGTCTAATAAAACGGATATTAGTGTCTCCAGGTTGCGCAATGTAGTTGTAGCGCGCATAATCCATAATACTGGCTGCAATACCATTTTCTTGTGTAAATGCACCATTGCGATAGCTTTCCACATCATAGGCACAACTAGCTCCCATATTGTGAGGGAATCCCAATGCGTGACCTACTTCGTGGGCAATTACCATTCGCATCATTTCACCGATTTCTTCATCTGGAGTGTTTAAAGTTCTTGCGGATGGATTGGCTGCTCCTGTTTCCAATAGATAACGATTTCTGTAGGAACGCAAATGGTTATGATACCAAATCACATCACTTTCAATAATCTCACCTGTTCGTGGATCAGAAACGCTTGGTCCAGTAGCATTTCTTGTGGTGCTGGCAACATAGCGAATAACTGAATAGCGTATATCTTCAGGACTAAATTCCGGATCTTCTTCTACGGTTGGTGGATCCTTGGCTATGATAGCATTCTTAAAACCTGCAGTTTCAAATGGTTTTTGCCAGTCTTCAATACCTTGTTTGATGTATTTACGTAGTTTTTCTGGTGTGGCTGGGTCCAAATAATACACAATGGGTTTAATGGGTTCTACCAACTCCCCTCTTTTGTAAGCTTCTGGGTCTTTTGGTTCCAAGCGCCAGCGACGTATGTATGTTTTTTCGTCAGATTTTAATTGTTCACTGCTATAATCAATTTGATTCACGGTAAACCAACCTACTCTTGGGTCGGCAAGTCGTGGCTGCATCTGTTTTTCTGGTAAGAGAATCATCGACTGATTCATTTGAAGGCTAATGGTTTCCGTTTCAGGATGGATGGGTGGTTTGGATGCATTATAGGTAAAGTCCTGAATGACTTCAATATTCAATGGAAAACTTTTGGCCGAAGTAATAAAACTGCGTGAATCGTCCAAATTTCGAACTTTATATGCCTCACGCATTCCACTTGATAAACCGCTGATGGCTTTTACATCTGAATTATAAAATTTGCTAACGTCAATAACCACAGCGCTCGAGTCTTTGCTAAAAGCTTCAATATTGAATGCATATAGGGTCGGTTCATAGTTGTTGGCACGAACCGAAATATTGATTGGCAAACTATCATTGGCCACCGCATTATATGATTTCACCTTAATCAATATTTTATCTTGAAAGCGTTCCCAAACGATCATTTGTTCATTTGTTTCAGAGCCTGCATTGGTATAGCCTCCACCCAATCCTGAAGGTAGTTTGGCAATACGACTCACCAACAACATATCTTTGTTTAGCAGAGAATCCTGAATCTCGAAATAATATTTATCCTTTAGTATGTGTACCTTAAAAAGTCCATCATCTGTAACTGCATCTTTTGTGATGACTTCGCTATAATCCTTGATGCCGTTGTCTTTTTTCTTCGGAGGCGTTTGCGAAACAGCTTCTTCCTTGTCTTTATTTTTCTTTTTTCTTTTGGATTGTGAATAGTTTGTGGTTGGAATCAGCAAACAACTCATTACAAGCGCTAACAGCACAGATGTTCTCATATTGGAATGTTTGGTTAATCAATGAATTTATAAATATAAGTATTCGTGTTTTAATAATGTATTTTATCAACTGTTAAAACCCTATTTAAACTTATAAATTTCCGTAATTTGCAACTTCTTTTGAACTAATAATCCTCGTAATTCGTGAAAGTATGTATTGCTGAAAAGCCTAGTGTTGCTCGTGAAATCGCTTCTGTATTGGGTGCGAACACCAAACACGACGGCTATTTTGAGGGCAATGGTTATGCTGTTACCTACACGTTTGGACATTTCTGCACCTTGATGGAGCCCAATGACTACAAACCTTATTGGAAAAGCTGGGATTTGAACAACCTCCCGATGTTACCAGAAAAGTTTATGACCAAAGTTGTTGACAATGAAGGTGTACAAAAACAATTCAACATTGTCAAGAAACTCTTTGACCAGGCGGAATTGGTCATTAATTGTGGTGATGCTGGCCAAGAAGGCGAATTGATACAGCGTTGGGTGTTACACCAAGCAGATTACAAAGGTGAAGTGAAGCGGTTATGGATTTCTTCTTTAACTACTGAAGCTATCAAGGAAGGTTTCCACAATTTGATGGATTCCAAAAAGTATGATAATCTCTACTATGCTGGATTTTCTCGTGCCATTGGCGATTGGTTATTGGGCATCAATGCGACGCGCTTGTACACTGTAAAACATGGTGGACACAAACAAGTCTTGTCGGTCGGTAGAGTGCAAACTCCAACTCTGGCTATGGTTGTGAACCGTTTCAAAGAGATTGAAAACTTTGTGCCTCAACCCTATTGGGAATTGCAAACTATGTATCGCGATACCTTATTCAGTTATGAAGAAGGCCGTTTTTTAAAAATGGAAGATGGTGAAAAGCTTGCCAACAAGGTTAAGGAACATAATTTTGAAGTAACATCTGTTACAAAAAAGAAAGGCAAAGAATATGCGCCTAAACTGTTTGATTTGACAGGACTTCAGGTGTATTGCAATACCAAGTTTGGTTTTTCTGCGGAAGACACCTTGAACATCGTACAGCGACTTTACGAACAGAAATTAGTAACGTATCCAAGGGTTGACACCACATTTTTACCAAATGACTTGTATCCAAAAGTGGCAGGCATCCTTAAAAATTTAACGCAATATGCAGAGTTGACCACTCCCCTTTTGGGCAAAAAGATCAAGAAGTCAGCAAAAGTGTTTAATGACAAGAAAGTTACCGATCATCACGCCATCATTCCAACTGGGATGGAAGGCCCTTTGAATCCAAGTCAGCAACAAGTTTATGATATTATTGCACGTCGGTTTATTGCTGTGTTTTATGAGGATTGTCAAGTCTCGAATTCGACTGTGATTGGTAAAGTTACGGATGTGAAGTTTAAAGCTACCGGAAAGGAAGTGTTGAGCAAAGGTTGGCGTGTGGTATTTGAAAATCTTAACGATACTAAAAAAGAAGTCGCAGCTTTTCCTACGTTTGTGAAGGGTGAAAAAGGGCCGCACGAGCCTTCTTTTTTGGAGAAACAAACCAAGGCACCTTCACAATTTACGGAGGCTTCCCTCCTACGAGCGATGGAAACTGCAGGCAAGCAGGTAGATGATGATGAGTTACGGGATTTAATGAAGGAAAATGGAATTGGTAGACCATCCACGCGTGCGAATATCATCGAAACACTTTTCAAGCGGAAATACATCGTAAGGAATAAGAAACAAATATTACCTACACCTACAGGCATTCAGCTGATTGATACCATACAGAATGAACTTCTAAAAAGCGCCGAGCTTACGGGTCAATGGGAAAAGCAATTAAAGGATATTGAAAAAGGTACTTACAGTGCTGCAGCCTTCATTAATAATATGAAGCAGATGGTAGATGATTTGGTGTATGAAGTTCGTACAGATAGCAGCAGCGCTGGCATTTCAGCAGTGACATCTGCAAAACCCATCAAACCGAAAAAGAAAAAGGTGAAGGCTGCTGTTCCTGATGTAGTGGCTTGCCCCAAATGCAAAAAAGGAACTGTGATTAAAGGCAAGACCGCCTATGGTTGCACTGCCTATAAAACAGGTTGTGATTTTAGGGTGTCGTTTGAAGATATCCGAAGTAAGGCGAAAGGTCAAAAAATTACTAAAGAGCTTGTTTATAATTTGTTGAACGCTTCTATCTAAAGTAATTATGCATCGTCATTTTAAGCTTTTTAAACCTTATGGGTGTTTGAGTCAGTTTGATAGCAATGCGAGACATCAACGCAACAGCAAGTTTCTTCGGGAATTCCACAACTTTCCTGAAGGCGTTATGGCCATTGGTCGATTGGATAAGGATTCTGAAGGTTTGTTGTTGGTTACTACTGATGGCAATGTGAGCAACACCATCAATAGTTCTTCTGTAGAAAAAGAATATTATGTTCAAATTGATGGATTTATAACAGAAGATGCATTACTGCAACTGCAACAAGGACTGTACATACCTTTTGAAGGTAAATTTTACAAAACCAAGCCTTGCAAAGTACGCCGTATCGATACGCCTCAACTTCCAGAACGTGCGAAGCGTATTCGTGATAATCGACACGGCGACACTTCTTGGTTATCCATTACGATTACTGAAGGAAAATATCGGCAGGTGCGACGCATGACCAATGCCGTGGGCTACCCAACCTTGCGATTGGTACGCGTTCGGATAGGGCGTCATCTGTTGGGAGACATGCAACCTTCCGACGTTATCGAACTACAGGAAATTCTTTAGATTTTTTTCACCTTAACGGCATTCATCCCTTTAAGGCCTTTTTCAAGCTCATATTCTACTTTGTCATTTTCTGCAATTTTATCAATCAAACCACTGATGTGACAGAAGTATTTCTCATTGTTTTCGGCATCGATAATGAATCCGAAGCCTTTAGAATTGTCGAAAAAGGACACTTTGCCTTTTCGTACTGGATCTTCCTCCTCTGCTTCTTCTTTCTTTGGAACACCGAGTACAATGTCTTCAGCATCTACCTCGATCTTGTCGTTTGGATCTGGTGGTGTGTCGGTGAGATTGCCATAGGCATCTACATAAGCCATAGGGATGCCACCCTTGCTGCCTTCAGACTTGCGGGCTTCTTTTTTCTTCTGTTTTTCCTCACGCTTTTTAGCACGAGCCTTTTCTTTTTCAATTTTGTTAAAGCTTTGTTGTGATTTAGCCATTCTTGTTTTTGAGAAATTTTAATTTATGATGTATTATGAGTTACGGGTGATTATATTACTTAAAACATCATTTAGAATGGCAATGGCAGAGATTGATTGCTAAAAAATACTTCAGTGGATACAATGCGAGGTGAAGATAATCAATATATTGATATCAACTTAACTCTTTTCAAAGATTTAATAATCGCTTTGATAAATTGTCATTCCTGGCGCTTATAGGGCCTGATTATCAAACCCAAAGGTTTATCGTAGGTAAAGTAATTGGCCATCCAATCCAAGAAAGCGCCTACCTTGTTCCTGAAACCTACCAGCGACATGATGTGGATGAACATCCATACCAACCAGGCAAAGGTACCTTGAAACTTCCAGCCTGGCAAATCGACCACGGCTTTGTTACGGCCTATGGTGGCCATGACGCCCTTGTTGAAGTATTTAAATGGTTTCATCGGCTTGTTCTTAATCAACCGCATCAAATTTTTGGTGAGGTGTTTGCCCTGCTGCTGTGCCACTGGCGCCAACATAGGCAAACCTCTTGGATTTTCTTTGGTGATACAAGCTGCCACATCGCCAATGGCAAAAATATGGGTTGTGCTGTTGACCGCATTATACTCATCAACCAAAATACGGCTGCCTCCTGTAATGGAAGCTTCGGGAAGCCCTTCTATGGGTGCCGCCTTTACCCCTGCCGTCCAGATGACGGTTTCGGTTTTGAAGGTTTCGGCATCGGCTATCTTCAGGACGCTGCCATCATAACCTTCTACTTTCGCATTTAAGAAGACATTGACTCCTAATTTTTGTAGGTAGAGCAACGTTTTTTTGGATGCTTGTTCAGACATTGCCGAGAGCAGCTTTGGTGCCATTTCATAGAGATGGATTTCCATTTTTGAGAAGTCTAAATCTGGGAAATCTTTTGGCAATACATAATGCTTCATTTCTGATAAGGCACCGGCCAATTCAATTCCGGCGGGACCACCACCTACTATGGCGACGTTCATCAGCTCCTCAATAGGTTGACTCGTATCATTTGCCAAGGCTTTTTCTAAATTTTGATAGATGTAGCTGCGCATATTGAGTGCATCTGGAATGGACTTGAGCGTCAGCAGTTTGTTTTTGACCGGTTCAAAATTAAAGAAGTTGTTTGTACTACCTGTGGCGATGACCAAATAATCATAGCTGATGTCGCCGATGCTGGTGTGCAGCACTTTTGCGGTAGCCTCTACCCTTTCCACTTTTGCCATTCTGAAACTGATATTATCTTGCTCCCTGAAGATGCGCCTTACTGGGTAGGCAATACTATCTGGCTCTAGACCACCTGTAGCTATCTGGTACATGAGCGGCTGAAAGTTGTGGTAGTTGTGCTGGTCTATGAGGAGCACTTCTACGGGTTTATTTTTAAGAGATTTTGCAATGGTGATGCCACCAAAGCCTGCGCCAATGATGACTATTTTGGGTTGATGGGTATGTTTCATCAAAAGGATGTTATAAATGGATGACTCCGTAAATGTAGTTGTACAAATTTACGAAAATTTATTATGATGGATGGTATTAAGATTATGTAATAAAGCTGTTTGAACGTGACACATGACAATTTCAACTTACCACATGATATATCCAACTTGCAACATGACATATCCAACTTGCAACATAACAGTTCCAACTTACCACATGACATATCCAACTTACCACATAACATATTCAACGTGCAACATGACATATCCTATTTGCAACATGACAGTTCCAACTTACCACATGACATATCCAACGTGCAACATGACAGTTTCAACTTACCACATGACATATCCTGCCCTAAAAAGTATGTTTGCGACAAGATTTGATTTATTAGAAGTTTTAGAGGTGTTAGGCACTTTAGCTTTTTAGGGCGATTAGATTTTAGAGACATAAAGTGCGGAGTTGTATATAATTTTCGATATTGAGATTCATTTAAAGTCTAATCTCTAAATTACTATCTTTAAACCCAATTATGATGACGATATCGTGTGCCACCATTTAATCAAGAAGTACTATAAAAAATGCTACAACATAATTTTTTAGATGGGTAGGAAACACTTTCATACATTTGATGCGTTAAGATTTTTTTCTTTTCTACTGGTGTTTTTACTTCATCTGCCTAAATCTGGAAATGTATTTATTGATTTTTTTCTAAAAAGTGGTGGTATAGGAGTTACATTTTTCTTTGTTTTAAGTGGCTTTCTCATCACTTATATTTTGCTCTATGAGAAGCAACAAACACAAAAAATTTCTCTTAAAAATTTCTTTGCAAGACGCATTTTAAGGATTTGGCCCTTATTTTATCTGATGATAGCCTTCGCCTATCTATCACCTTATATCTTTAGGGCTCTCAACATTCCATATGTAACTGAAGGCTATGAACCCCATTTATTAACATCGATGGTATTTGGAGAAAACTATATGATGATGCTCACCAATTCATTTCCGGATGGAGCCCCCTTAAGGGTTATGTGGACGCTGTGCATAGAAGAACACTTTTATATAGTATGGGGTCTTTTATTCTACTTTCTGCCAATTAAGCGCATTCCGTTGTTGATCGTTATGAGTATCATAATTTCGAATAGTGCAAGAGCGATTTATAGCTATTTTGGCTTTGGTCTCTTTGATTTATTCTCTAATCTAGATTATTTTGCTTTTGGGGCCATACCAGCGTACATGCTTATTTGTAAAGGCTCCTATATAGTATATGCAGAAAAAATTCCACTTTTTATAAAGTATCTATTTTTGGCTTTGACCATTGCTATCGTTTTTACCTTGCCTAATATCAATGTGCAATGGCTGCCATATGTTTATCCTTCACTTTTGGCATTTTCGTTTGCTACAGTGATATTGTTCACATTAGGATCTCATTCTATACATATCAAAGATGATTTGTGGTTTAGTAAATTGGGCACCTACACATACGGATTATATTTATATCATACCATCGTCATCCTGTCAGTCATACAGATCTTTAAGTATCTGAATGTTTCAAATTGGATTGCAATAGTACTTGTATCATTGGTTTTAACAATATTGGTGAGCATCTTATCTTATCATTTATTTGAAAAGCAATTTTTAAAACTTAAAAGGTGTTTTTATTAATATAACATATTGTGAATATCTGTTTGAAAATAATTTAACTTGTAGTCTCTAAAACTAAAGCTATGACCAAAACTACAACATCGACTGTACTAATCATTTTATTTATATGCTGTATAAGTTTTAACTGCAACTCTGATAAAAAGCAAGAAACCGATGGTTTTATAACTACTGCTTCAGGACTTCAGTATAAAATACTTAAAGAAGGTAGCGGCGTGCCTACCAAGGTGGGACAGGAAGTGCTGATACATGAAACTATGTCTTACACTAATGATTCCTTGTTGTTCGATTCTCGTACCTTGCCGAATCCTGTAAAGGTATTGGTGGGTGGTAGCCAGGCCATCGCAGGTGTTGACGAAGGATTGGTAGGCATGAAGAAAGGCGAACTCAAAAAACTGATTGTACCACCATCATTAAGTAAACGCAGTGGAGAGCACAGCTTCCCTCACCCCAACTCTACATTGGTGTATGAGGTGGAGCTAGTGGAGATACTTGAAAAGTAATTTTCACCCATCGAACCATACACAGAAAACGTTGCAACAAGCTAAATACTTATATATCATTTTGGGATTCAGACATTAAAATACCACCGAAAATATCTCAACGTTTTCCCGAACTTACACAATCTGAATTTTACTCTGCTACAAGAATAATGTCTTTAATATTGACTTCAGTAGAATAGTCAAAATGGTTATCTGAAGTTGAAAATAATGGTGAAATGGATTATTTAGAATTAGATAAATATTTAAAATCATATAAGGAAAAATTGACTTCTTTCAGAGAAGATCCAGAAAATTACGTTTAAAAACTATTTACAACAACGGCCATAAGTTATTGCTTCTGACTTTACTCTCGGACACGAGTTCGAAGTGCAAACTGCCGAAGTGATTCTCGCACAATAAAATCAGAAACTCAAAAAACTCAACAATTAGTCAGTATTTTCACGCAACCAAATAGAGAAGACCGTATCTAATGAAAAACCACTCACACATGAAGTATCTACTCTGTTTTGTAATGACCATTAGCAGCTTATTATGCAATGCTCAAGTTAGAGAAAAAGGAGATATAGAAATAATACCCGTCATCGGCTACAGCATTTCATATCAATTAGATTCTTTCCTATTCGGTTCATCATCCATTAACGGAATTCAGTTCGGAGCATACGCCAATTACCATTTTAATAGTAGATGGAGCCTGCGCACTGGCATGCTCTATCAAAAAATGGGAACCAACAGCACCGACTTTTTCATCTTCGTCAACGAATATTCAGAAAGAACTAACTACCTCACCATTCCCTTGACCCTAAATTTCCATTTTGGAAAAAACAGAAACTGGTATGCCCACTATGGTCCAGCAATCGGAATTTTGACTAAAGCTGAGGCCAATTATAACGACGGAAATGGGTATATAGACATCAAAAGCTTGGCAAGCACCACACAATTCGGAGTTAATGGAGGCATTGGATACAAGTTTAATATAGCACCACAAGTTTTAGGAGTTGTTGAAAATTATAATTTTCTTGGATTCACAGATAGTACTGATCAAAAAAGTGGAAAAAATTTCCATCTTAGTTTAAATCTGGGAGTCATATTCAAAATATAAAAAACTTAAATTCCATCTTCAAACCACAAACACTCATCGTCTAAACAAAATCTCGCATGATCGGAACAAATTCTTCCTCCGTAAATCCATGTAATTCAACGTTAAGGTTAACAATTACCGCAAATGAGTTCACTTATCCCATACACTTCTCTTAATTTAGTATCACAATCCTCTAAAAAACACATCATAGCATGCTCAAGCTTACAAAGTACAATCAACGTGCCTTGTACGGTGGCATTGTAGCGGCCATCATCACAGGCATCGGGGCGTTCATCCTTGGTAGTATCAGCGGCTATGAGGCCAAGATACTCATCAAGACCTCTCTGCCCGGCATCAACACCCTTTGCAACACCATCGTGCTCGCATCGGCAACCATCCTCGCCCTCTTGCTCACACTCTTAAGTGTCAGCTCGGCATCAAAGTCGCGCTTAAAAGATGACCATTATACGCAAGTGCTCCGCATAGCACGCATAGACACTGCGGTGTTTATTGTGGCAATGATATGCTTTCAACTCTTCAACCTGCCCATCACAGAGGCAGATGATGTGCCGGCCAATTGGTATGCTACTATCTATTACAGCACCTTGGGCCTATCATCGTTATTGAGTGGTGCACTTATTTCGGTAGTCATTATGCTCTATAACGCTGTTGTAAACATCATCAAGATAGTCGGTCTTGGCGAAACAGATCATCCTCTCATCCACGACGATGCAAAGGATAATACAAAGAATACCAATAAAAGAAAAACAAAAGAGACTAGGACATAGACAAAACTACTCACTGGGACACCGCCTGACGCTTAATCAAATACATTTCTATCAATAAATTGTTAGGGAAAGTCCATCAAAATAATTAATTTTAATAGACATTTAATAAACACGCATACTATGAGTTTCCTATCAGAAAACGTCATTCCCGGTAACTACGGAAAAAAATTCACCACCGATGCAAAACACCCTGATGAATTCAAACAAATAGAAGAAAATTTAATGAAATTAGATGGCGTCAAAGACGTTATGTTCGAAAACGGCTCTAAACCTACGGTATTTGTCATACATACCAATAAAGTGGTAACCGTCAAAGCTATTGAAGATAAAGTAAAAGAACTGGAATTGCACGCCGTTCCCACAGGGCCATTCTTTCCTTTGGCATAAAGTGCCTAATTTTTGGTAATAACTAGAGTAGCTTTTTTACTGGTGGCAAGAAACCACTGATTTTGGGATATTTGTTTCTCCTTGTCATCAATCAGTTTAAATTCGGCAGTATTAAAGCCCAAACTCCCTTGATTAAGGGCCTGAAAGTCTATCTTATTGATGCCAGGCACCAACGGAATTTCGAAGGATTTGTAACCATTGGTCAGTACTAATCGAGATAAAATCACCTTATCATTATGATAGACCATTATAAGGTCGCCATCTTGCTCACCAAAATCTCGACAAACCACAGTTACCATGCCGCTGTCGGTTCTAAATTCACCTAAAAACTGATCACCCAATAATTCAGGCGGAATGTCATCATACATCTCGAGCTGTCTTTTGCGTTTTTCGTTGGTCCATTTCTCTTCATAGATAGTACCAGGGTCAATAAGGTCGCTCTTCTCCATCATCGAGAATTCCTTTTCAGATGGTTTCATCGTCACTTTATTCTTTACGGGAATCCCACTGATGTTTTCTTTTGGCTTGGTAAGACTAGGCTTCTCTTCAGGAATAACAATCATAGGTGTGGGTGTTACCTCCTTCTTCTCCTCTTTTTTTTCTTCCGCTGGAATAGGAATTGATTTAGATGAACTATCCACTTGGGCCGCAAGAGGCATAGCAAGCAGCATACACAAGCCTAGGATGAATATTGACCATTTATTTGAAGATGTAATTCTGTCCATACCTTCTCTACAGAACAAAAACCGTTCCCAATGTCAAAACTAACGAATAAAAGGAGCTAAAATTTGAAAGAATATGTTAAAACTTTCCGTTGAAACTCAACCGAAGACGCCTTACATATTCGTCCATTAGCCAGTCTTTATAGTTTTGAGTGCTGTTCATAATGCAGTAGCCATATTGCTTGATCCGATAACCTATGTCGTCAGTCAAAAGTTTGGTCATAGCACGCGCCTCTTGAATGGTCTCGCTGTTATCGATACAGATTTGAGAATGTTGCTCAATGGAGCGCTCAATAGCTGTAAAAGACTTCAACCCTTTTCCTACCGCATCATTATATTCTGCCTTCATATCAAAGTCAATATCCTTTGACTTTTTAAATTTCCTTCGGATAGAATCTGGCATCACATACACAAAATCGCGTTCGATGTCTTCGTCATTACGAATGTTATCCAAGTACATATCAGGATACCTAAAGATGTGCTGCCAATCTACAGGTTGGTTCCAAGGACCAAAACGCACAACATTATTCCCCAAATCGAGCACCATAAATTTATCTTTATTGTCCAGAATCCTCGATCCACGACCTATCATTTGAAAATACAAGGTCAAAGAACGTGTGGCTCTATTCAAAATCACCGATTCTACAGTAGGCTCATCAAAACCAGTAGTCAAAATACTTACGGATGTTAATATTCCGTCAGGTGTATTCTTAAACCATTTGAGAATTTCTTTGCGTTCCTGCTTGCTACAGGTATTATCGAGGTGACGTATGTTATAACCAGCACGCTTAAAGGTATAATACACTTCTTTGGACGTATTGATACCATTGTTGAAAATCAAAGTCTTCTTGCCTTTGGACATTTCTTCATATGCAAACATCAATTTGCCAAGCATATGGGCATTGGTATAGAGTGCTTCTGATGATTTAACGGTATAATCACCGTTGATACCGATCTTCAAAGTGTTTAATTCCACATCAAAATTGTACATCTCGGCCTGTGCCAAAAATCCATTCTTGATTAAAGTCGAAATGTCATCACCAACAATTAATTTATCATAATTATCCTTCATAGGAAGCTTGATGTTGGAACTTAAAGGCGTTGCCGTTACCCCAAGAATCAAACACTTCTCAAAAAACTTGAACAGTTTTCTAAAGGAATTGTAATGCGCTTCATCAATGATTACGAGCCCTACATCATCGAGCTTTAACTTTTTATCATTCAAACGGTTGTTGAGCGTTTCTACCATCGCCACAAAACATTTGTATTGGTCTTGGTCTGGAAGCTCTTTTACCTTGCTGTTGATGACTTTGTTTTTTACTTCAAAGCTGGTAAGCATTTTTGAAGTTTGCTTGCACAACTCAATTCGGTGTGTAAGAATGACCACTTTTTTATTGTGGTTCTGAATATATCTACGTACGATTTCAGAAAAAATAACCGTCTTCCCTCCTCCTGTTGGTAATTGGTACAACAGGTTGAAGTTGTCCTTCGAATTATCGAATACCTCAAAAATACGATTGAGGTCAGCAAGCTGATAATCGTAAAGATTCTTTTTGGTTTCTTGTTGGTTTTCTAATTCTATGATATCTGACATACAGCGGTTTTCTTCAAATAAAAAATTCGTACAAAATTAAGACATAATAGCAGTTGTTGGTTGCCATTGTTGAAAACATTTAACAAAAAAGAGAAGCCGTGTTGGTCTCTCTTTTAAATGTTCCGAATAAATAGTATCAATTAGGAAACATCTATTCGTTTGGCAGGCTTTTCTTTAGCCTCTTCACGTTTTGGTAAATGAATGGTCAAAATGCCATCATTATACTTCGCGTTGATGTTTTCTGATTCTACAGTGTCTGGCAATGTAAAAGTTCTTTTGAAGGATGAATAACCAAACTCTTTGCGAGTATAGTTTTCATCTTCATTAACCGTTTCTTCACTTTTTTCAGAAGAAATAGATAACACTTTATTCTCTACATTGATATTGAAATCTGATTTCTTCATTCCTGGAACGGCAATTTCCAAGAAGTATTCATCTTTATTTTCCTTGATGTTTACAGCTGGCAATGTCATTCCAGTATTGAAATTGGAAAGAAATCCTGTACCCAAACCTGTTTCAAATAAATCGTCAACCCAAGATGATAAACTTGGTAAAGACGAACGGTTTCTTTGAGTGGAAACTTCACTGCCATTTCTAGGCATTTTTACTAAAGTTGTCATAGTTATCAAATTTTATAGTTCAACAATTATTTTTTGTTTGCTTGATACATTTCAAATAGAATACCAAACCCTTTTTAAGGTCAAAAACTGACAATTTTTCAATAAAGAAACACTATTTTTCAGTCATTTTGACATTTAACATATACCTATACCCTTCTGATTTAATGTTTGTTAAGTGTTAAAAAGTGTTAAATCATTACCTTGTTTAACAAAGTACTGTAACAAATATTTTAATTGCTCGTCTTTTAGATATAAACATTAACATAACCAATTAAAATTTTAGAAATTATGAGAACTTTAGACAGTAACAAACTGACAGGAAACTTTCACAATACAAAAGGTGAAACTTGGAACAACAAAAGACGTTACAAAAACTAACGAGCTTAACATCATCATCAATTCATCAATCAAAAAATATATCAATTATGAAAACATCAATGAACAAACCAGCAGGATTATTTCACAACACAAAAGGTGAAACTTGGAACAATAAAAGACGTTACACAAGTTAACGAGCTTAAGCATCATCAATCAGAATCAATCAAATCAAACAATTATGAAAGCGTTATCAAAAATCATAGACGATTCCAACGGACTCTACGACGACCTGGAAACCTCGAGAAAGTAATATCATCAATCAATCAGTGTAGTTGAAAACGGGCAAGCTCATCACTTGCCCGTTTTTATTTTCAATAATTCATAGAGATAACCTTGACCCTTGAATTTTAAATTTGAAATCTTAAACTGACTGTGGCATTGTATTTGTGATTTCTTTAACAAAACCATTAAATCGCTCATTATGAAAACTCCAAGACACAATGCACCTCAAGTAAATGCTGGTTCTATGGCAGATATTGCCTTCCTATTATTGATCTTCTTCTTGGTCACCACGACCATTTCTGCCGATAAAGGCATCAACAGAAAACTCCCTGAAATGTGTCCGCCGAACACAAATTGCAATATTGATATCAACGAACGCAATATTTTAAGGGTTTCCATCAATGGAAATGATGAATTGTTCATAGAAGAAGATAAAGCCTCAATCAAAGACTTAAAGCAAATAGCCAAAGCTTTTTTAGACAATAATGGCGATACCTCTTGCAGCTATTGTAATGGTTTGAAAGATCCAAAATCATCAGATAATCCTAAAGAAGCTATTATTTCTTTGTCAAATGATAATTTCACTTCATACGAAATGTATGTGGTTGTTCAGGATGTGCTGACACAAGCATATTATGAACTTCGAAAAGATTATGGAAAGAATGTTTTCGGTAAAACAGAAAGTCAATTAAATGAGCAACAAGTGAAAGAAATGAAGGAAGCTTATCCATTTATACTTTCGGAAGCACAAACAAGAAATTAACGCAGCTTTGTGGTATCGGGAAGTTCAATACGATAATCGATATTGACCTTCTTGCGTCCCCATTGACGTGCAGAATCGACGTTTGTACCCATATAAATATCAATACGGTTTTTCCAACGTGAAGGCATCCTATCCTTTACTAGATATAAACCTTTGAGACCTTCGATCCTAACAGGTGTGTTGTGTTTCATACCTTTTCGATATAAATCGCGGGACACGGCAATGTACTTCATACCTGGTTTTAAACTATCACCAAAGGCACCAACGTGCGGATTGTGGTCTGTTTGACTCTTTGTGGAGTTGTACGCTGTGGCAGTAACCCTTACGGTTTCCCAAGTGTAGTTCTTGAGCGGTTCCGCTTTTTCCTTTTCACAACCAATCGAGAATAGATATAGAATAATAAAACATTTTAGTTTCAAGAGTTTATGTGGATTGGTTATGATTTAAAGATACGATTTAATTCAAAATAGAGTGTGTTTTTTTAGCCACGAATACACTAATGATTTCCCTAAACCTTGTATGGCTGAATAAGAGTCAATTACAAATAAATATTCGTGTAGGAGTGGCAACCCTAAAAAGCTAATACTCCAAAACCTCTCTCAAAGCAGCTTCAAACTTGCCTTTTGCTAGATATTGATTTTCCAGTTGGTTGATAAAAGGAATTGGTGTTTCCATACTGGCAACACGCTTTACAGGCGCATCGAGGTGTTCGAAGCAATTTTCCATTATCAATGCCGATAAATCACTGGCAATACCTCCAAAAAGTGAATCTTCTTGAAGAATGATCGCTCTTCCTGTCTTTCTAACAGATTTGTAAATACTTTCTGTGTCCAAAGGTTGTAGCGTACGCAAATCAATAACATCAGCATCGATATCATCGTTCTTTTCCAAAGTGTCCAAAGCCCAATGCACACCAGCACCATACGTGATGATGGTAATGTCATTGCCTTCTTTCAATAATGACGCTTGTCCAAACGGAATGGTGAAATAATCTGTAGGCACTTCTTGTTTAATGGTTCTATACAAAGCCTTATGTTCAAAATACAAGACAGGATTTGGATCGTTAATGGCTGTTGCCAACAAACCTTTTGCATCATACGGAAATGCTGGATACACCACTTTTAAACCAGGTGTTTTGGTGAACCAAGCTTCGTTGGTTTGCGAATGAAAAGGTCCTGCAGCAACACCAGCACCACAAGGCATTCTCACCACTACATCCGCTTTTTCATTCCATCTGTAATGGGATTTAGCCAAATAATTGACAATTGGGTTAAAACCAGAACTTACAAAATCGGCAAACTGCATTTCAACCACGGCTTTCATTCCCGCAATCGATAATCCCATTGCGGCCTCAACTATTGCAGATTCACATATTGGTGTATTTCTCACGCGCTCATTCCCGAATTCTTCTACAAAACCTTCAGTAATCTTAAAAACGCCACCATATTCAGCAATATCCTGACCCATAATCACGAGGTCTTTATGGCGTTGCATCGATTGCCTCAATCCTTGAGATACAGCATCGATAAAACGAATTTCTTCTTTAACTTCTTTTGGTTCAAAATGATGATATTCAAATGTTTTGTAAACATCATTTAATTCAACGCTTTCATTTGGTACAATTGCTTCTTCTTCAAATGCTAACTTCAATCCTGCTTCAATTTCAGCCTTAATTTCATTATGATACTCTTCGTCTTTTGTGGTAGACAAAATCTTTTGAGTCAATAAATAATCTTTGAAATTAGAAATAGGATCTTTAGCTTCCCAAGCAGACATTAATTCAGAAGGAACATATTTTGTTCCACTGGCTTCTTCGTGTCCGCGCATCCTAAAGGTTTTAAATTCAATCAAAATCGGCCTTGGACGCTTACGCAGACTTTCAGCAAGTTTGAGCATTTTTGTGTACACTTCGATGATATTGTTACCATCCAATACAAACGAATCCATTCCGTAGCCTTTGCCTCTATCGGCCAAATCCTTACAGTTATATTGTTCTTTCGTTGGTGTAGACAAGCCATAACCATTATTTTCAATGCAAAATATCACAGGTAATTGCCATACGGATGCCACGTTCAAAGCTTCGTGAAAATCACCTTCACTTGTGCCACCTTCTCCTGTAAATACAGCTGTGACTTGCCCTTTCTCTTTTAAATTGCTCGCCAAAGCAATACCATCTGCAACACCCAGTTGAGGTCCTAAATGCGAAATCATTCCGACGATATGAAATTCCTGTGTGCCAAAGTGAAATGAACGGTCGCGACCTTTTGTAAATCCATTAGCTTTGCCTTGCCATTGACTGAACAAGCGGTGTAACGGAATGTTCCGGGTAGTAAATACACCTAAATTACGGTGCATTGGCAGAATGTATTCATTGTTTTGCAATGCCATCGTAACACCTACAGAAATAGCTTCTTGACCAATACCAGAAAACCATTTGGACACTTTTCCTTGCCGCAATAGAATCAGCATTTTCTCCTCTATCAATCGAGGTTTCAGCATATTTCTATACAGTTGTAAAAGAATCCTATCATCCAAATTCCTTTTATCGTAGGTAATATGGTTCTTTATTGAGGTTAGCATAGTTTTGGTATTAGATATAAAACTCAAAAGTAACTAAAATTTGGTTTTGGTATGTGTAATGCATCTTTTTTTTAGACAGAAACAAGATGCTTATATTATGAGTATTTTACTTATTTTTGTTATTGCAATAAATTTAAATATACATATTATGAATGCCATACCGAGTGTAAATCTTCAAGATTTTCTATCAGGCGACCCTGTGAGAAAGCAAAAGTTCATTGATGAAATTGGAAAAGCCTATGAGGAAATAGGTTTTGTAGCCCTGAAAGGTCATTTTCTTGATGATAAATTAGTTGAAAACCTTTACAGTGAGGTAAAAAACTTCTTTTCATTGCCTCTTGAAGTAAAGGAAAAATATGAAATTCCTGGTATTGGTGGTCAGCGTGGCTATGTGTCGTTTGGTAAGGAAAGTGCCAAGGGTCAAAAACAAGGCGATTTAAAAGAGTTTTGGCATTTTGGTCAATATGTAGATGACGACCCAGAGCGCGCTAAAGAATATCCTGCAAATGTGGAAGTGGCGGAACTTCCAGAATTCAATAGAGTTGGAAAAGAAGCTTATCAAATGTTGGAAAAAACAGCCAAATATGTATTGAGAGCTTTGGCATTGCACTTGGATTTGGAAGAAACTTATTTTGACAACTATATCCACAACGGAAATTCTATTTTACGACCAATTCATTATCCACCTATCAAAGAAGAACCGAAAGATGCTGTACGTGCTGCAGCCCACGGAGATATTAACCTTATTACTTTGTTGATGGGAGCGCAAGGCCGTGGACTTCAAGTTAAAAATCACAAAGGCGAATGGGTTGATGCTATTGCCGAACCAGATGAGCTGATGATTAATGTTGGTGATATGTTATCTCGTCACACAAACAACAAATTGAAGTCAACTATTCATCAAGTGATAAATCCGCCGAGAGAGCTTTGGGGCACTTCTCGTTATTCCATTCCGTTCTTTATGCATCCTATCAGTGAAATGAAGCTTGATGTGTTGGACAGCTGTATCGACAAAGAGAACCCAAAACAGTACGAAGATATAACTGCTGGTGAATTTTTACACGAGCGCTTGGTCGATTTGGGATTAATCAAGAAATAAGTCCTCAGTTTACAGTGTTCAGTTTACAGTCAATCTATGATTGTTCGCTGAAAATTGTAGGCCGCTGACTGCAAACTTTAAAAAAATGGATTTGCAAGACCAACTTAAAAAGTTGTTCCCAGAACATATTTCAGAAGAAGCTGAACCACAAGAAGAAACTTCAGATACTTGGCTTCAAGACGACCCAATCATTTGTAAATACGAGAAGCGTAAAGGAAAACCTATTACTATTCTTGAAGGCTATAATGGCGCGCAAGAGGATTTTAAGCTTTTGGCCAAAGAGCTCAAAACCAAATTGAGCGTAGGTGGCAGTTTCAAAGATGACAAGATTATCATTCAAGGAGATTATAGGGATAAAATTATGCAACTGCTCAAAGAAAAGGGATTTGCTGTAAAACGTGTAGGAGGATAAGTATTGAAACAAACTCTTCATATTACTAATGGTCATAGCCTGACCAATTTCCTTAATGATATAGATATCAAAGGAGATTTTCTTACTTGGCAAGAAATGCTTTGTGAAGGTCCAACTACAGAAATCATCGATTCTGATGAGTTTTTTGAATCAAGAAAGCAATTTCTGTTAGAGTTTTATGATATCGAAGTTAATGAAGAAGAGTTTCGAAGTGAAATTTCAGTTTTAAACAATCCAAATAAGTATTCGGAAATTGTTTTATGGTTTGAATACGATTTGTTCTGTCATATTAATTTGATGGCTGTGGTCAGTCTAATCTATCAAAAAGGTGTCAAGCTTCCTCTCTATTTGGTTTGCAGTGGACGCGTTGAGGGCGAAAAAGAACTTAAAGGTCTGGCAGAATTATCGACAGCACAACTTCAGAAGCATTACAAAGCTAAAATAAGTCTTGAAGAAAAAGACATTGATTTAATCACTTCATTATGGAAAACTTATTGTGGTAAAGATCATAATCTTTTTAAACCAGTCATTGTAAAATCATCATCATTCCCTTATTTAAGTAATTGTTTGAAGGCGCACTTGCAACGTTTTCCCGATTCAAAAACGGGTTTGTCAGGATTGGAACTCAATCTTTTGAATATTGTTAAACAATATGATATCAAGTCGAAAAAACATTTAATGGGATACGCCCTGAACTATCAGGGATATTATGGTTATGGAGACACCCAATTGGAAAGAATTATAGAGAAATTATCCATCTTTTTTGAAGAAAGTCGAGATCATTTAAAGCTTAACCGAAAAGGGCACGAAGCCATTTTGGGGCAACACAACTACATTTCCGAAATGAAAAGCGATATGTTTTATGGCGGAATCAAAAAATATGATTTCCTGTTTAGCAAATCCGAAAACAAACTTGTTAAAACCGTATAAATGCCAATAAAAGCATCCGAATTAATATTGAACCCAGATGGGAGTGTGTATCATTTAAATTTACTGCCAGAACATATAGCAGACTCCATCATAACAGTTGGTGACCCAGATCGAGTGGATAGCGTTACCAAACATTTTGAAAAGGTAGAGTTTCAAACGAGAAAACGCGAATTTCATACACAAACCGGAACGTTTAAAGGCAAGCGAATCACAGTAATTTCCACAGGAATTGGCACAGACAATATTGATATCGTTTTCAATGAATTGGATGCTTTAGTGAATATCGATTTGGAAAAACGAGAAATTAAACCTGAATTGACCTCACTAAATATCATACGCATTGGAACTTCTGGATCTATTCAAAAACACATTCCAATCGATTCATTTTTGATTAGTGAATATGCTGCTGGTTTTGATAGCTTACTACACTTTTATAAAAGTAGTCACGTTCAATTTGAAAAGATTTCAGATGCCCTAATGGCACATACCAATTGGGCAGCATCAAAATCGAAGCCATATGTTGTAAAATGTGATGAATCTTTGTTGGAAAAATTTAGTTCAGATAGAACACATATTGGTTTTACAGGAACCAATGTCGGTTTCTACGGACCACAAGGTCGTATACTACGACTTCCTATACAGGATAATAACCTTAATGATAAGCTAGCAAGTTTTAATTATGAAGGAATGGCCATTACCAATCTCGAAATGGAAACAGCTGGCATTTATGGTCTTTCAAAACTATTAGGGCATAAAGCACTATCAATGAATGCTATCATAGCCAACCGAGCTACAGGAGAGTTTACAAGCCGACCAAAAGAAGTGGTAGACGATTTAATTTTATATTGTCTTGATAAGCTAGTTGAATAATTGCTTAAAGGATTAGAATAATTTATACATTTAGAAATAGTTGAAATTTGAAAACAATTAAAATAGGTGGTGTTCCAGAACATTTTAATCTAGCGTGGTACCTAACCCTTAAAAATGGTGAATACAAAGCACAAGGCATCAATTTGCGTTGGGAGGATTATCACGGCGGAACTGGACAAATGACCAAAGCCCTTCGCAATAAGGACATTGATATGGCCGTAATTTTGACTGAAGGCATCATTAAGGATATTGTGGAAGGAAACCCAAGCAGTATTGTACAAACGTTTGTGCAGTCGCCTTTAATTTGGGGCATCCACGTGGCTTATAATTCAAGTTTTGAAAATAATTCAGATTTAAAGGGACAGCGAGCAGCTATTAGCCGATTTGGCTCTGGCTCTCACCTAATGGCTTATATCAATGCTGAAAATAATCATTGGGATTTAAAAAACGATTTGAAGTTTGAAGTAATTCAAGATTTGGAAGGAGCAGTAAAAGCACTAACGAATGCGGATGCAGATTATTTTATGTGGGAACGTTTTATGACAAAACCATTGGTAGACGATAAGGTTTTTAGATGTATCGACACCTTGCCTACACCTTGGCCTTGCTTTGTAATCGCTGTTCGTAATGAATTTTTGGATACCAATTTGGATGATGTTAAAACCATTTTAAGTATCATCAATAATACCACGGCAGAATTTAAATACATACCTAGTATTGACAGAACCATTGCCAATCGCTACCAATTGAAGCTTGAAGATGTTCAAGAGTGGCTGCAATTGACAGAATGGTCACAGGATGTTTTGGACGCGTTTACTATAGAAAAAATACAGAGTGAGTTATTACAAGTTGGTATTTTGAAAAAAACAAAAAGATATGACCAAATTGTTAAAGAGATTTGATAGTTACGGAATCATGTTTAACAAACCTTTAAGTTTTTTCTGTCTTTTGTGTGTATATAAAAAAAAGTAGTTATATTTGTTTACCAAATTGTCAAACCCTCAATTTGACATTAACTGGAATGCTATGATAATGATAATTACTCTGACACTTGCTTTTTTAGTTGCATTAAATTTTTTCTTATTATTCTTTAGTTGCAATAAAACCACAAAAAAAGAAGTTTCGGATAAGAATCAAGTACTTGAGACCATCATTGCCAAAAAACCTGTTTCTGTTTCAGTTACCAAACAATTGCCTTCTGCCCAACTTGCTCCAACAGGGAGTTAGTCTTACTAAAATGCTTATTACCAAACCAATAACCTCTATTTGCGCTTAATGGCGATGGATGGCCTGTTGATAATATTTTATGTTTTGAGGTATCTATAAGTTTAGACTTTTGTTTTGCAAAACTTCCCCATAGCATAAAAATCACATTTTTTTTCTGTTCACTGATTATTTCTATAACAGCATTCGTAAAGTGCTCCCATCCTTTATTTTGATGACTACCAGCTTGGTGAGCTCTAACTGTCAACGTTGCATTTAACAACAGAACTCCTTGCCTAGCCCAACGCTCTAAATTACCTGAAGCAGGATATGGAACACCCAAATCAGTCTCTATCTCCTTGAAAATGTTTATCAAAGATGGAGGATGAGGTATTCCATCATTGACGGAAAAACACAAACCGTTTGCTTGTCCAAAACCGTGATAAGGGTCTTGACCAATAATAACCACTTTTAACTCGTCAAAAGGACACCAATCAAACGCAGAAAAAATCTGTTTTCCCGGAGGAAAGCACTGGTATTGTTGATATTCAGATTTTATAAAATCCGTCAGCTCTTTAAAATAAGGCTTGTCAAATTCCTTTTGCAGATAAGGTTTCCAGCTTTGATGTATCGATACGTCCATTAAAAGTTCTACTTTTGTTTTTCAAAAGTAGTATAAAGATAAGGAATGATTCACATTCACGAAAAGACATTAAAAGACATTGAATTCCCCAAAATCCTGGAACAAGTTTCCGGCTATTGTCTCACGTCTTTAGGAAAAGAACATACCTTGGATATTTTACCGTTGTCAAACAGAGAGGCTGTCATCAATTCATTACAGCACACCAATGAGTATTTATCATCTTTTGAGAATGACAATCGCATTCCAAACCACGGTTTTGAACCCATCACAAAGGAAATCAAATATCTGAAGATTGAAAACTCTGTTCTTGAAACGATGAGTTTCAAAAAGATCGCTTCGATGTCCCTTTCGTGCAATGAGATCATTGCCTTTCTGAAAAAGTTTGAAGAGTATTATCCTCAACTCTACTTGTTTGCATCCAATATTGAGATTTCTAAAGTAATTATTGAAAAAATTGATACCATTGTTGACCGGTTTGGTGATGTCAAGGACAATGCCTCGGTTGAACTGCAATATTTGCGCCAGCAAATCAATGAAGTAAAAGGCAAAATAAATCAGAGTTTTACGTCTGCCTTGAATTCTTACAATTCACTTGACTATCTAGACGATATACGCGAATCAGTTGTAGATAACAAACGGGTTTTGGCAGTCAAGGCGATGTATCGACGTAAAGTGAAAGGTGCCATTCTCGGCGGAAGCAAAACGGGAAGTATTGTATACATCGAGCCTGAAGCTACTTTTCGCTATACAAGAGAACTTAACAATCTGGAGTTTGATGAGCAGGAAGAGGTCAAACGGATTTTGAAACAATTGACAGAATTTGTAAGGCCATTTACACCTCTTTTAGAGCAGTATCAGCAATTCTTAACAGAAATGGATGTTATTTCTGCCAAGGCGAAATATGCTAACTCCATTAAAGCCATTTTGCCGCAAATTAATGACGACAAACACTTCTATATAAGGGATGCCTACCATCCATTGTTATTGGTTTCAAATCAAAAAAAGAAAGTCAAAACCTATCCTCAATCTATAGAATTGACTCCAGAAAGTAGAATCATTGTTATCTCTGGTCCGAATGCTGGTGGAAAAAGTATCACATTGAAAACAGTTGGATTACTACAGGCAATGCTTCAAAGTGGTTTTTTGATTCCCGTACACGAGCGAAGTACAGTGTGTCTTTTTGATAGGATTTTGACAGATATCGGAGATAATCAATCCATCGAAAACCATTTGAGTACTTACAGTTATCGTTTGAAACAGATGAATTATTTTCTGAAGAAATGTAATAAAAACACGCTCTTTCTGATTGATGAATTTGGAACTGGTAGCGACCCAGAACTTGGAGGCGCAATGGCTGAAACGTTTTTGGAAGAGTTTTACCATCGTGAAGCCTACGGCATTATTACGACGCACTACTCAAACCTTAAAATGTTGGCAAATGAATTGCCTTTTATGCAAAATGCCAATATGCTGTTTGATGAGAAAAGCTTGGAGCCAATGTTTAAATTGGCACTTGGTCAAGCTGGTAGCTCCTTTACCTTTGAAGTAGCTCAAAAAAACGGCATTCCTTATGGTTTGATCAATCGCGCGAAAAAGAAAATTGAACGAGGTAAAGTTCGGTTTGATGCCACCATTGCCAAACTGCAAAAAGAGCGTTCAAAACTTGAAAAAACAGAACAATCTTTAAAACTCAACGAAAAGAAAAAACAATCTGAAGCCGAAAAACTCGAGGAAATAAACGCCAAAATCCAGAAGAAACTCGAAAGCTATCAAGAGCTTTATGACAGTAATCAACGCTTGATTTATTTGGGTCAAAAGATGAATGATTTGGCCGAGAACTACTTTGAAAACAAACGAAAACGCGAATTGATGGATGAACTATTTAAGTTGGTTCAGATTGAGAATTCCAAGCGCAAAAAGATTTCTGCGAAACAAATGAAAGTTCAAAAAGCCAAAGAGCAACAGGTCATCAAAGAAGCCGAGAAAAAGGTAGAAGTTATTCGACAAAAAAAGAAAGCTGCGAAGAAGAAAATTGAAGAAACGCCTAAACCAAAACCTATTTTCAAGGTTGGCGACAGGGTGAGATTGCAGGATGGAAGAGCCATCGGAAGTATCGACAAACTCGAAAAAAACAAGGCTGTTATTAATTATGGTATGTTTACGACCAATGTAAGTGTTGAACAATTGGAATTGGTAGAATCAGCGAAATGAATCAGCTTCCCAAAAATAAAAAATTAGTGCTTTTTGATGGTGTTTGTAACCTCTGCGATGCGTCAGTGCAATACATTATTAAACACGATAAAAGCGATGTTTTCCGGTTTGCAGCACTTCAAAGCGACATTGGGGAGCAAATCATCAAAGAATTTAAAATTGACATCAATAAAATTGACTCCATTCTTCTTTATTCTGAAGAAAATGGCATCAGCTATAAATCGACCGCTGCTTTAAAGATTGCTTCAAAATTGGGTTTCCCTAGAAATCTAATGGTTGGGTTTTTGATTGTACCTGCTTTCATCAGAAACTGGGTGTATGATTATATTGCCAAAAACAGGTACAAATGGTACGGTAAAAAGGAAGAATGTATGATTCCTACGCCAGAGCTAAAAGCAAAGTTTCTATAATCTCCACTATAGAATATAAAAAAGCCCTCATTCGGGGAATAGGGCTTTTCTAACAATTTAACAACTAACTTAAAACTAATTTAACTACTAAACAAACTTAAATTTTCAACAAAGTATTGATTTATAGCACATTATTTTAATGATTTAAAAGTACACAACACTAACTTCTCGTGATAAATTTCTCGTTGAACATCCAATTTTATTGTTCAATCAAGTATAAATGCAAAAATCATCTGTGAGCTGCAATTTTCAAAATATTGAAATATAACAGCTTACAGTTAACTCATTGAAAGTATGGGTTAACTAATTCAGAACTTATTTACACTAAACATTTATTTTTTTTAACCTTTTGAGGTTATAATTTTATTCAATAAAGCCTTAATACCAACATCCAGTTTGAGCCCAACTTCCGTTAGTTGGGAAGAATCAAGCTCCCGTTTTGTGAATGTCTAGCGTAAGATGGGTTTTTAAAACAGATTTGAAAAAGGATACAGTTGGATATTGAGGCTTTTTTTTATGATTTATTTATCGTTTTCAGAGAACTTTCAACAACCGATTTAGAATACCTTTGCGGCTTCTATTTAAGGTACAAATGAACACTAAATACTATGCCGCCGTTATTGGCGCTTTTACCATTTGGGGATTTTTTAGTTTGGTATTAAAATCGTTGGATGCATTTCCTGCTTTTGATATTTTAAGCTACCGTTCATTGATTTCGGTATTCATAATGCTGATTGTTTCCTTAATCTTGCGTCCAAAATTCTTAAAAAAGAACATTGCACTTTACCAATCGTTGCCTACAAAAACCAAAAAGAAAATTTGGTTTATCAACGTTATAAGCGGACTCTTTCTAGCGCTTAATTGGTTTATATTCATATTTGTAATGAACAACGTCAGTGTCAGTGCAACCTCTCTGGCTTACCTTATCTGCCCCATTCTGACGATGGTGTTGGCATATTTAATCCTAAAGGAAAAGCTTTTCAAAATCCAGTGGTTTTCTGTAGTGTTGAGCTTGGTAAGTTGCTTATTGCTGTCCTTGGGAAATTTTATGGATTTGTTTTACAGTATGATCATTGCTTTTACTTATGCAATTTATTTAGTACTGCAACGAAAAAATCAAGAGATGGATCGATTTTTAATATTGACTATGCAAGTAGGTTTTGCGGTGATTTTGCTGCTTCCATTCTTCCCTGTGTATGTTTCTGATATGGAAAAGACATCATTTTTCTACGGAATGATTGTGGTCATAGCGATAGTGTTTACTATTATCCCAATGTTTCTCAACATTTATGCCTTGAAAGGGCTTAATTCATCTATCGTTGGAGTTTTTATCTATCTGAATCCAATTATCAACTTCTTATTGGCTGTTTTCTACTTTAAGGAGAATATTACCACATTGCAAGGCGTAAGTTATGCGCTAATTGGTGTCTCCGTAGTTATATTCAATATTCCTAACTTTAGAAGTCAAAGAAAAAAACGCAAAGCAATACACGTCAAGATTTAAGAATCCAAATCAAAGGTTTCCGTAGGATCGTGTTCTTTATAATCCAACATATTTTCACCATTGGCAATAATGGTGCACACTGTGGCGTCGCCCGTAACGTTAACGACAGTTCTGAACATATCCAGAATTCTATCCACAGGAAAAATAATGGCAATCCACGCAGGATTTAACCCAACGGAATCCAAAACAATAATCAACATCACCAAACCAGCACTTGGTACAGCAGCAGAACCTATGGACGCCAATGTAGTCGTCATAACAACTGTCAATTGCTGTCCAATTGTCAAATCAATCATATGCATCTGTGCCAAGAAAATCACGGCAACTGCTTGATAAAGACTGGTACCATCCATATTGACGGTGGCGCCTATCGGAAGGACAAAACTGCTGATTTTTTTATTGACACCGAGATTTTGTTCTACACATTCCATCGTGACAGGTAGCGTTGCCGCACTGCTTGAGGTTGAAAATGCAAGGGTTTGTGCAGGACTCATCGATTTGAAAAATCCAGTATAAGGTATTTTCTTTACAAATGCTTTTAAGATTCCAGGATAGGTGATGAAAATCATAATAAGCAAGCCTGCCAGAACGGTCAGCGAATACCAACTCAAGCCTTTAAATATTTCTACCACTTTCCCAATATCATCACCTGCCATTTTGCTTACCACACCAGCAAGCAATGCGAATACAAAAAACGGTGCGGCTTGCATCACCAAATCCACCATTTTTAGAAACACTTCGTTAATGCTATCTACCAAATTAATGACTGGCTGCGCTTTTTCCGTTGGAATGAATAACAAACAAACTCCAAAAAAGAGTGCAAAAAATATGATTTGAAGCATCAAACCATTATTAGAAAGGGAATAGAAAAAATTGTCAGGAACAATATCTACCAAAGGCTGTAAAGGGGATTTGTTCTTTTGTTTGTTGGCATTTTCTAGTTTGTCAGAGACTGAAGCTTCTTTGAGTTCACTTTTAGTTAAATCTGATATCTCTTGAGCACGTTGAAAAAACTCTGGATCTTTCAAATAGTTGATGCCATCTTTTATTTCATAACCTTGTGATGATGCCCAAATTTCATAACTGATACGATTGTCAATCCTGCTTTGTTCATCAATAAGTTTTCCCGGTTTAACGGTATTGACCAAAATTAAACCCAAAGAAATCGCAAACACAGTGGTCAACAAATAGATCATAAGCGTCTTTCCTCCCATTCGCCCCAAACTGGCTGGGTCACCAATGTTTGCCACACCACTGATGATTGAAAACAGTACCAAAGGAACCGCAATAAGTTTTAATAGATTGATGAAAATGGTTCCAAATGGGTCAATCCAATCGATGGTAAAGCTGCTCCAGCCCAACGAACTCGATAACAATGCCCAAATGATACCGAGTACCATTCCAATAATAATCTTCCAGTGTAATGCTAGTTTTTTCATATGCAACATTCTCGCGAAAGCGGGAATCTCCTTATTTATAATTCTTTATTGAATCTATCTGTTAGACTCGTGCTTTTGCAAGAGTTGATAATCAGCCAAAACCAAAGCAGCCATCGCTTCCACAATAGGCACAGCTCGTGGTACCACACAAGGATCGTGGCGTCCTTTGCCTTGCATCTCAACAATATTTCCTTGGTTGTCTAAAGCATCTTGCTTTTGAATGATGGTCGCCACAGGTTTAAAAGCAACTCGAAAATAAATATCCATTCCATTGCTGATGCCGCCTTGAATACCTCCCGACAAATTACTTTTCGTACTGCCATCTGCATTGAAAAGGTCATTGTGCTCGCTTCCCTTCATCTTCGCACCACAAAAACCACTGCCATACTCAAACCCTTTGACGGCGTTGATGGATAGCATTGCTTTCCCCAGTTCGGCGTGCAGCTTATCAAACACAGGTTCACCTAATCCGACAGGCACATTTTGAATAACACAAGTGACAGTTCCTCCTATCGTATCGCCTTCTTTTCTTATGGCCTTGATTTTTTGAATCATTTGATTGGCAACCGCTTCATCAGGGCAACGCACATCATTGCTTTCAATCTTTGTAAAATCTAAATCTTGATAAGGTTTTTCCAAGAACAAATCTCCCACAGAAGATGTATAAGCGGTAATTGTGATGTCTTTCAACACTTGCTTTGCAATCGCACCAGCAACTACTCTGCAAGCGGTTTCACGTGCCGAACTTCGTCCTCCGCCTCTGTAATCGCGAATACCATACTTCTTTTCATAGGTATAATCCGCGTGGCTAGGTCGATACACGTCTTTGATATGCGAATAGTCTCTTGATTTTTGATTGGTGTTTTTTATCGTAAAGCCAATGGGAGTTCCTGTGGTTTTGCCTTCAAAAATACCTGAAAGAAATTCAACAGTATCTGGTTCTTTTCGTTGCGTGACAATCTCCGACTGGCCTGGTTTTCTTCGTTTGAGTTCATTTTGAATGGCATCCATATCCAATTTAATTCCTGAAGGACATCCATCAATGACGCCACCTATAGCTGGTCCGTGAGATTCACCAAAAGTAGTCAGTTTGAACAAGGTTCCGAAGGTATTTCCTGCCATAAAAAGTATTTTACGCTAATGTAACGGTATTAAAGGACATAGAAAAATCCATTTTTGAACACATTTCAGTTGCTCTTCGCACTCCCAAGGTAACAATTTGGTAACAAAATACTCATATATAATTAATTAGAGATTAAAGTTTAGGTAACCTTAAAGTCTGTTCTTTGTGGCAGAATCTTAACCTCTTGAAACTAAAACGTAAAGTAGAAATAGCTGTTATCTCCGATGTCCATCTCGGAACTTATGGGTGTCACGCCAAACAGCTCCTTACCTACCTTAATAGCATTCAACCGAAAAAGCTGATTTTGAATGGCGACATTGTCGATATCTGGCAATTCAGTAAGCGTTACTTTCCAAAATCGCATCTTCGTGTGCTCAAGAAGATCATTGATATGGCTTCGGAAGGTGTTGAGATCATCTACATCACCGGAAACCATGATGAAATGCTTCGTAAGTTTAGCGGAACGGTCATTGGTAATATCTCGATCGTCGATAAGAAAGTGTTGGAGATTGATGGTAAAAAGGCGTGGTTCTTTCACGGTGATGTGTTTGATGTTTCTATTCAGAATGCCAAATGGCTTGCAAAGTTAGGTGGCTATGGCTATGACATCTTGATTCTTTTGAACCGAATGGTCAACTGGTGTCTTGAAGGGATGGGAAAAGAGAAATATTCCCTTTCGAAAAAGATAAAGAACAGCGTCAAATCTGCAGTGAAGTATATCAACGACTTTGAAGAGGTGGCGTCTGACCTAGCGATTGAAAACGGTTATGATTATGTGATTTGCGGTCACATACATCAGCCGAAAATGTTACTGAAAGAGAATAAAAACGGTAAAACCACGTATTTGAATTCTGGCGATTGGATTGAAAACTTCACCGCGTTAGAATACCAATTCAAACGTTGGAAAATCTATAACTACAACTTCGATAAGCTCACACCATTCTTTGCTGATGAAGACATCAAGGAGATGGAAGATGTGGAATTAAAAGATCTGATTGCCGCCATAACAATTGTTGGTCCCAAAAAAGATTAAAGCAAAGCCCTTCTTAAAACCGTGACAGGATGCAAAGCGTCTCGCTGCGTACCATCTTTGATTTGATGCCTACAACTTGTGCCATTTGCAGCAATCACAATCTCGGTCGATGCATTCCTAACAGCTGGAAATAACGTTTGTTCACCAATGGCCATACTGACCTCATAATGCTCTTTTTCGTAGCCAAAACTTCCTGCCATACCACAACAGCCACTCGGAATGATCGTGACTTTGTAATTCTCGGGAAGATTCAGCACATCGAAACTACTGGATTGATTTCTCAATGCCTTTTGATGGCAATGCCCGTGAAACTTGATGGTTTTGGAGTCTTTGGTGAATTGTTCAGAAGAAATGTTTCCCAATTTAATTTCCTGTTGAAGGAATTCTTCGATCAGAAAGGTATGGTTGGCGATGTGCTCTGCCGCCGTTTTATCATCAGCCAACTTAAGATATTCATCCGTAAAGGTTAAAACGGCTGATGGTTCTATACCAATCAACGGTGTATCTTTTGAAATCAAATCCTTGAAAATGGCAACGTTTTCATTGGCGAGTTTTTTGGCTTCTTCAAGCAAGCCTTTGGATAGAAATGCCCTGCCAGATTCTTGATGTTTTGTGAACTTTACTTCATAATTTAAAGCTCGTAACAGTTCAATCGTGTCGATTCCAATGGGTGTATCCAACAGGTTAGTAAACTCATCATTGAAGAGATAAACTGTTTTGATATAATCTTGATTAACTTCTTGATTTGTTTGTTCTTGAATGAATCTATCTAAACTTTTATTTGAAATCAATGGCAGGCTTCTATTTTTAGAAATTCCCAAGGAAGATTTAATAATGGAAGACGTCAAACCGTTCCTAAAAAAGAAATTCGTGAGTTGCGGAACCTTGCTTCCCAAACGATTCCATTTGTTATTATTGGCAAAGAGTTTGGTTCTAAAACCAACACCGTTTTCCTTTTGATATTGGTACTGAAACTCGGCCTTGAGACTCGCGACATCCACACTGCTTGGACATTCGCTGGCGCAAGCTTTGCAACTCAAACAAAGATCAAACACCTCCTTTAATTCTTTATGGTTGAATTTATTCTTTTGATCAGAATTGGTCAAAAACTCCCTTAACGCATTGGCTCGTGCGCGTGTGGTATCTTTTTCATTTCGTGTGGCGCGGTAACTTGGGCACATTGTACCACCAAATTCAGGTAACTTTCTACAATCACCTGAACCGTTGCATTTTTCGGCTTCTCTTAAAATACCTAGGGAAGCGGAGAAATCCAGCAGCGTTTCGATGTCCGGTTCTTCACGATTGGGAATATAGCGCAGTGCTTCATCCATAGCATAGGCATCGACTATTTTTCCTGGATTAAATAGATTGTCGGGATCAAACGCTGTCTTGATGCGTCTTAACAATTGATAGTTCTCCTCTCCTATCATCATCGGAATAAATTCGCCTCTCACAATACCATCACCGTGTTCGCCACTCAAAGAACCTTGGTATTTCTTCACCAATTTCGCAACGTCAGTCGTAATCGTCCTAAAATCGGCAACGCCCTGTTCGGTTTTTAAATTGAGAATAGGCCTCAAATGCAATTCTCCAGCGCCAGCGTGCGCATAGTAAATGGCTTTCTGTCCGTGACCATCCATCAAACGGGTGAAATCACTGATATAATTGGCAAGATCAGGTAGCGCGACAGCCGTGTCTTCAATACAAGCAGCCGATTTGGTATCACCAATGATATTCCCAAGTAATCCAAGACCTGCTTTTCGCAATTCAATCGCTTTATCGATTTCATCGCCCTCGAGTACAGGCATTGCGTAACTCAAACGGGACGTTTCAATAGTCTTTATCAATGCTTCAGCCTGCGTTTGAACATCTACAAGGCTATTGCTGCGCACTTCGCACATCAAAATAGCTTGCGGATCGCCTACTATGAACTGTCTGTTCTGTTGTTGGGTTTTGTTGTGCTTGGTACAATCGAGGATAGTCTTGTCCATCATCTCGCAGGTATAGAGATTGTGCTGCATCACCAGTGCCACACTATTCAAACAGTCTTCAATGCTATTAAAATGCGCTGCCACCATCAAGCTTTCCTTGGATTGGAGATCATCGAGTTGCAAGGTGATTTGCATCGTAAATGCCAATGTTCCCTCGCTGCCAGATAACAGTTGACACATATTAAAGCCGTCGAGGCCGCCATCAAACACATCATACTTCAATAGTTCATCAATGGCGTAGCCCGTATTGCGACGATGGATTTCAGGCTTTGGGAAATTGTCTCTTATCTGTTGCTGAACCTCTTTCGGAGATAATTCATTATAAATCGTTTTATAGATATGTCCTTCGAGCGTGCGTTCTTCTGTCTTCTTAAGAAACTCTTCTTTAGACATTGCTTTAAAGGTGGCGTCGCTTCCATCACTCAAAATGGTCTGTAACTCCAGCACTTTATCCCTCGTAACACCATATTGAATAGAGGTTGTGCCAGACGAATTATTGCCCACCATTCCGCCAATCATACATCTGTTCGACGTAGAGGTATTCGGCGAAAAGAACAATCCGAAAGGTTTCAAATAATTATTCAGCGCATCTCGCACCACGCCAGGTTGCACCGTCACGGTCTTGGCGCGCTCATTCACATCGAGAATCTTCGTAAAATGTTTGGACACATCTACCACAATGCCCTCGCCTACACACTGACCAGCCAGCGAAGTGCCAGCAGTTCTGGGTATCAGCGCCGTGCCGTGCTGCTTCGCAAACTGTATGAGCAGTTTAATGTCACCCGCATCCTTGGGATACGCCACCGCAAGCGGAAGCCGTCGATACACGGAGGCATCTGTAGCGTAAATGGCGGTAGTGAGCGCATCGTAATGCAGCGTCCCCTTTAGCTTTGTGGCCAATTGGTCGAGTAATGAGTTAACATTTGTAGTGTTCAAGCTAAAAAGTGCAAGCGTTAGACAGTAAGTTTGTGCTAAAATTAAACCAAAGGATTCAATTTTAACAGAATTTTGACGTTATATTTCTTCATACGAAAATGTTAAAAAAGTATTTTTGTTAAAACTTAAAAACGAAAAATTATGAAAAAACTAGTATTGATAGCAATGGCCTTTTTTGGCTTTACAGCTTTAGTATCAGCGCAAGAAATTGCAGATAATGCCATAGGTCTTCGCCTTGGAGACAGCGACGGTTTTGGTGCGGAGGTGTCGTACCAGCGTGCCGTGGGCAGCAACAACAACCGACTGGAGTTTGACCTAGGGTTTCGCAACGGAAAAAACTACGACGGGTTTAAGCTTGCCGGTCTGTACCACTGGGTTTGGAACATTGACGGCGGTTTTAACTGGTATGTAGGTCCTGGTGCCGGTCTTGCGTCTTATAGCTATAACTACCGCGTGGGCAACGACCGTTTTGATGACGATTATACCTATTTGTTCCTTGCTGGTGATATAGGTATTGAATATAATTTTGACATCCCATTGATGATTTCGTTAGATTTTAGACCAGAATTTGGACTAGGCGACAGCGATTATAGAGATGATAATCTTGATTTTGATATCGGGATAGGTATCAGATATCAATTTTAATAAAAAAACACTGTCTATACAGCTATTAAGAAGCCTCCTGAAAAGGGGGCTTTTTTTGTGGGGTTTTAAAATGATGATTGATTGGATAATAGCATTAAATACGGCAACATTCCCAATACAAAGCACCAAAACACCATCACAACGTATTTTGCAAACACTTGATAATTAAGCAGTTTGTTCACACACAAGCCCTGTGACAAAATACAAACGGATTTTGACAACGCTCACATCCATTTTGACAATTCGCACTCGCGTTTTGACATTACGTATTTGAGTTTTGACTAAAAATATTTAAATTTTGACAACACGCATTTCGATTTTCACAACCCTCACCTCGATTTTTCCAACACGCAAACGAATTTTTACAAAACACACTACAATTTTGACGAAACGCACTAGGGAAATGACTTTTTATTTTTTATTGAAGATTTTTTTTGTTTGGGGTTAATGTTTTATGGTCTGAGACTTTGCAGACCGGATTCTAGTAAGTTGCCTCATGTTAGACATGAGTAATATCCGTTTTGTCCACAATTTTTTATTGAAATTAAATGCTTTGTTAGGCAACGTTTTTATTCAAATGAGTTTTCAGTTTTAGTATTAATCATAAATTATAACCTATCTTTAGTTCAATCCTTTAATTGATTCATTTCGATATGAAAATCTATATTAAATATATGGTGAGTTTAAGATGTAAGCTTATGGTTAAAAATGAACTTGAAAAGCTTGGGCTATATCACACCAATATTGAATTAGGTATGGTTGAGACAAAAGAAGAAATTAACGAGGAACTTCTGAATGTGCTAAAATCTAATTTGGCAAAATCTGGTTTAGAACTAATGGATGATAACAAAAGTATTCTTGTAGATAGGATAAAAAATGTCATTATAGATATGATTCATTATTCTGAAGAGATTCCAAAGCTTAATAATTCAGATTACATTGCTGAAAAATTAGACTATGATTATACTTATTTATCAAATCTATTTTCTGAAGTTAAAGGCATTACAATTCAGCATTTTATAATTAAGCACAAAATAGAAAAAGCAAAAGAATTGATTCTTTATAACCAACTCAATCTTACCGAAATTGCTTATAAATTAAATTACAGTAGTGTCGCTCATTTATCCAACCAATTTAAAAAGATTACTGGTCACACTCCTTCTTACTACAAAAAAATTGGTCAAAAAAGGAAAAGTAATCTAGAAAATCTGTAAGATGTGTAATCTTATAAACTACTTGTGTAACAGACATTAAGACATAAGTCCTCATCTTTGTATTAGTAATGCAAGTAAGCAGTACGTTAAATACATAATTATGGAAACCAAGAACAAAGAAGGTGAAAGAAAGTCTAGTGAAATGTTTAAATTTAGTGGTGATTGGGACAAACAATCCAAAGCATTAAAAGAAAAGTTTCCAAAGCTTACATCAGAAGATGTAAAATTTGAGAGCGGTAAAGAATTAGATTTGATAAAACGTTTAGAGAATAAGCTTGACAAAGGCCGTGACGAAGTGGTTGGGATTTTAAAATCAAACTACACAACAGTTACAAAATCAAACCAGTCTAATTAAAACCAAAGTTTATTAAAAGAGCAGTTTATTATAATCTGCTCTTTTTTTATTAAAAATTTATAAATCAGTAATATCTGTAACTAAAGGTATTTACTATGTAACGAAATTATGGTCATTGACAACCATCTTTGTAATGCTATTAATCAATTAGGGAAGACCAAATATTAATTTATTTGGCTTTAAGAAGCAGACTTAAAAGTCTGCTTTTTTTATTCCCATTTCATGGGTTTTATTTTTCGTATAAATTTTATCTGACTTCTTCCATTTTTAGCCAAGTTTAAATGTATCGGCTTATCCTTAATAGCAAACCTAATTTTTTGAATTATTGGTTTTAAAAGAGTTTTAAGTTGTGCCTGTTTATTTGGTTTAGTACCCTTTTCTTTTAAGGTTATGGCGTCATTAATCTGTAAATGGTTCATAATATAATTTTTTTATTGTTTCTACAAAGTTGAGACTATTATTTCCATCAAGTTTACAGCCTATTAATCTATGTTTACATAATTGACTGATATCCTAACCTTGTCAAATAATCTGTGATATCTACAACTTATACTTTTGTTAATGTAACTAGCTAGCTGCTATTAGTGGTATCTTATTCACTAATCAAAAAATTTAGAATAAGATGTCAAAAGAAAATAAGGGAAAGAAAAAAAATGATAAAACACCAGCGGCAACAACAGTAAAAGAAAAAAGAGCTGCTAAAGTTTTAAAGCGGAAGTTAAAGCAAAATTCAGAATAGTGATGGGAATGAACAATGAAGATTTCGAAGAAGCAATTTCATTTAATCTTTCAAATATCCTAGGTTATAACTCAAATGATATTGTAGTTAAAAATATATTGATAAGAAATGCTGTTGTCATTCAATATCTACTTTTTGATTTTGGAAAAGTTCAAGCCTTTAAAAAGTCCCCTTTTTCTAGGTTTATGTATATAGCAGAAGGCAAAGCAGAGGTAGTCATTAATAATAACTCAACTTTTTTGCAGAAAGGTGATTCAATACTTATCCCTGGATATACAGAAAGTTCAATTGAAGCAAACCAGCCATTTAAAATGCTTTGCGTAACGGTAAAAAATGATTAAAATTTATTATGGAAAATGTATTTAAATCAGGAGACATAGTCTGCACAAAAATTAATCCAAGAAAGCCTTTAAAAGTTAGGCTTTTTGCTCGAAAAGTTTACTATTGCGACGTGTTAAATAAGCCAAACGAAAAAGAAGAAGTTTACTTTGAAAGAGAAATCGAGTTATATAATCCTCAAAGGGTTGATTTGTAATGTGAAGTTCTTAAACTTGCAAATTGTATTTCCAAATGCTGTCTAACAGTCAAGTATAAGCGTAGTATGGGTTTCAAAGCACTCTATTTTCAATTTGTACAGATTTGTATCAAAATCTCAACTGTTTAATTCCACCACTTAACCCCGCATTACGCTTATACAATGTTAGTGGCTTTGCCCTTAATTAGGTTCATTCATGCGCATCTATCATGTTTGGGCTTTTCGCAATGTTAAATAACCACCAATACCACAAAACAGAGAAGCTACAAAAATTCCTATTTTGGCTTGAAGAATATATGCCGAATCTATAAATGCAAGGTCCGTAATAAATAAGGACATGGTAAATCCAACACCTGCTAGCATAGCTGTTCCATAAATGTGTCGCCATTGAAATCCAACAGGAAGCACGGCCAATTTTAGCTTGACCAATATTTTTGAAATCGTAACAATTCCCATAAACTTTCCTAGTATAAGGCCCATTATTACCCCCAGGCTAACATTGCTAAACAAGTTTTGGGCAAAATCTCCAGAAAAAGTTATGCCTGCGTTGGCAAGTGCAAAAATTGGCATCACTACAAAAGCCACAAACGGTGCCATAGAGTGCTCTAGTCGCTGAAGGGGAGTTAACGCAGCTTTTGAATAAAACCTTATCCTATCCACAATGTGCAGCTGTTCGTAGGAGAGAAGCGAAACATTATTAGGTGTACTCCTTTCAAAATCATTGGTAAGGGCATTCATTTTTATCACAAATTTTTTGTCTTCGATCTTTACGTTTGCCGGAATAGTAAGGGCTGCCAAGATCCCTGCAACAGTGGCATGAACGCCCGAAAGTAAAAAAGCCATCCACAAACCACCAATTCCTACTATTCCATAAAAAATCACGCTGCGTACTCCTAATAAATTAGCACCAATAAGAACAACAAGAAAACCCAGTCCAAATAATAAGCTCGTCAAAGAAATGTCTGATGTATAAAAAAGGGCAATTACCAGCACTGCACCTAGGTCATCAACAATAGATAGTACTGTCAAAAATACTTTTAACGATACAGGAACTCTATCACCTAACATGTAGAGTATCCCAAGAGCAAATGCAATGTCAGTGGCCATTGGTACTCCCCATCCGGCAGAAGTTTCTCCTGATGGATTGAGCATTAAATATAATAATGCCGGAACTGCCATTCCCCCCAACCCTGCACAAATAGGTAAAACAGCATTTTTAGGTTTTGAAAGTTCACCCATCATTATTTCCTTTTTGAGCTCTAGCCCTATCACAAAAAAGAAAATAGACATAAGCCCATCATTGATCCAATGGTGTAAAGATTTAGACACTACATATTCATCAAACCCTATTGAAAAAGTGTGCTCCCAAAACTGATGATAAGCATTTTGTAAAGGAGAGTTGGCCAGAATCAGTGCTATTACGGCAGTGGCAAATAATACAATGCCACTTGTGGTTGAATTATTTATAAACCGGCTGATTGGATTTAACAAAATTTTGTCAATAGTGTCTGATCTCATGGTAGAGTTTTATTCATAGGGTGTAAATCAAAATTTCATTTTTATTGTGAATCAATTTGGTGATCAGTATTTATTCTAACGGTCTGGGCTATGGTTTAGCGTCGCTGAATCCTCGATGTGGTTGAAAATTGCCCTTGCAGTTCGCATTTAGTGCTCATGTGTGCCGTGAACCGAAGATATACAATTTGTGAGGACTTTGCTTCGCCAGTTCGCACTTCGTGCTCGTGTCGGACGCAGTCGAATCCGCCGTAATTGCGGTTATACATTGTTAGCTGTAGTTTTATTTTTTTCTATTATTTTATCAAGCCAAGATTCATACCAATCTAGAAAATAACCTTCATCAGCTATATGTGGTTTGTATTCTATTTCATCGTAAACATATATAACTTTACCTTTATCTTTTCCATTTAAAATTAAACCTTGATAGTTAGAACAACCACCATAGCCGATAATCATAATTCCAGAAAGGAGTTTATTATACAACTGATCAAATTCCTCATCTGATATTAAATCAAATTTATCCCAAGTAATACTTCTCCAATAACTTTCTGTTATATTTGAGTTGAAAAAAACTTCTTGTCTTAAAGCGTAGGATTCAGTAAATATTTCTGCGCTATCAAATAATTCAAATATTCCGTAATATGGTCCAGCAGCAGGTTTAAGATTTCCGTTCTCTTCATATTCTAAACCACCATTTCCAACTTCTAATAAAAATTGTTTGTAACCTTTTGGAAGTTCAATCCCATATTTAATTTCGAATTTCTCAACTTCTTTTTCAGTAGCTGGTTTGTTAATTTGATATTTGTGAGAACTTGCACCAAATTCTTGAAATTCTAAATCTAAAATTCTAACTTTCTCAAGCTTGATTTTTATTTTCTCGATTTGATTTAGTTCGTTCATCTTAATTACAGCTAACGGTCTCGTATAACCGTCAGTTACGGGATTAAAGATAATGTTTTTCGGTTTAGAACTGACGTTAGCAAACCTTTAGGTTCGGCGCAGCAAACTGCGAGTGGATTAGCTACGCTGAATCTCGCAAGCTCGATTTGTCTTCGCCAGTTCGCACTTCGTGCTCGTGTCGGAAAAAGTAGAATCCACCGACTAGAGCGTAGCGACTGGCGAAGCAAATTGCGGTTATACATTGTTACAAGCTGGCTTTTCTCCATTTAAACAGCATTACTCTTTTCCGATTTTCAATGTCATTAACTCGTACAGCAGTCACATCTTCAATTCGGTAAATTACTGTTCCTTCGTCTTCTCCCATTTTACCAACGCAATGAAGAATCAAGTCCGATTCAGACAGTTTGGTGATGAATCCAGAAAAATAGTCCGAGCCATTAATTTCCAAACGAGCAATTTGGTCAGTTCCTACGAGTTGTTTTAATATTCCCGTTTGCCATTCCTCGTCGTCGTTTAATTCCAATTCGAATTTTTCGTCTTTATCCAATTCCGATGAATAGTCAATCAAACATTGCATTGCTTTTGCATAATCATCGTCAAAGTCAACACTTTTTATATTTTCGATTCGCTCAACAATAATTCCGTCAGATTTTCCATATTTGGTGTAGTGTTGGATTGTAACTAATTCTTCATTATAATCTTTTACATATCCAGCCCAAAATCCGTCATCGTCATTGTATTTCCAAATTCCGATTATTTCCTTATTGTCTTTAGATTTCTTTAAAATATCAAATAATATACTTTCACTCATAGATTGGTTTAGCTTGCTTGTAACGGTTTTGGCTATGGTTTCGTTGCGGAATGGTTCGCCAGAACTATTCCGCCGTAAACCAAAGTTAGCAAATACGCAGGAATTTACGATAGGAAATTCCGCCGCAATGAACTATAGCCGTCTTAAGTTTACAAATCATTAAATTTATTAGATAATCAGAAAGAACAAAAGAGAGGAATAAGGTTACTATAGCCGTAGAACATTCAAGTTCGTCAACATTGATAATCCCCTCTCTTTTCTACTTAAATATCGTTCAGTTCTGTGAGACGTTGATCTCGATTTTAAGATGTTGATGTGTAAGTAGATTGTCCTTTCCAAATTCAGTTCTTATGAATAAAGATAAAGAAATTTACGGTATTGACATCAGCAAGAAGGTATTTGATGTCTACAGCGAGGGTTCGGGCCATTTGCAGTTTGCCAACGATGAGAAAGGGTTCAGGAAACTGTTGAAACACTTGCCAGAACACTCTCTGGTGGTCATGGAGGCGACCGGCTATTACCATTACAGGCTTGCCCAGCACCTATATGGCAAAGGTGTTGCGGTCTCGGTGGTGAACCCACTCTCGGTAAAGCGCTTCATACAGATGAAACTGGCCAAGGTAAAGACCGACAAGAGCGATGCCAAGGCTATATGTGAGTACGCACGGGTAAACCAGGTGCCCATGTACAGTGCCCTTACGGAGGTACAGGCAGAGTGCCTGCAGCTCTTCAGGCTTCTGGACAGCTATGTGAAGATGCGCACGCAGACCAAGAACAAGCTCCACGGAGAGGAGACACTTGGCATTCCCGTTAAGGCCGTGTACCGCTCGCTCAAGCGCAACCTGAAGCACCTGGACACAGAACTGGAAGGGCTGGAGTCGAGGCTGCTGGAACTGGTGAAACGCGACCAGCAACATCAGTTGACCCTGCTCAAGGGCATTCCCGGAATGGGCGTGAAAACGGCGCTGTTCCTGATAGTCATCACCGACGGGTTCAGCAAGTTCGAAAGCGCTTCGCAGCTGTGCAGCTATGTGGGCATCACGCCCACCATAAGGCAGTCCGGCAGCAGTGTAAGGGGCAAGAGCAGGATCAGCAAGGTGGGCAACAGGAAATTGCGGAACCTGTTGTTTATGTGTGCCTTTTCGGCCTGCAAGCACAACAGGGCCTGCAGGGCGATCTACGAACGGATAGTGGCAAAGGGCAAAAGTAAAAAACTGGCATTGATAGCCGTGGCAAACAAGTTGCTCAAGCAGGCCTTCGCCATTGCAAAGAGCGGATTGCCGTACGACGAAAACTTTGTGTCAAGATTAGCTTAAAAAGATTTGTTTTTTAACTCAGTTCTTTGTTAGGTGGCGTTTTTTTCTTTTAGATATTTATTTTCCAATTCAGTTATTAATTCTTTATCGCGAATTGATTCCGTTTTCCTTTTTAATTTAGTCCACGTTTTTAATCCGATGTTTGTAATATTTATCCATTCCACATCTTTAAGGATATTTTTGTCTGATAAATTCTGCTTTTCAGTCCGCTCTGTATATTTTCTAAATTCAGAGTGTAATTCCGTTACAATTTTATATTCCGATTCCGATATTATTCCATTTGCAATAAAGTCAGAATATCCATTATCTAAATCCAAATCGTCAAAATATCCGCAAACACACTCGTTATAATCTCCAATTGAATTTTCATATTCAGATTTAAGCCAAAGCCTATTTTGAAATTCCAAATGAGCAATTTCAAAAAGCGATTCTATCCATCTATCTCTTATGTTCCTTTTTGTTTCTGCGTTCATTTCAAATGACACCTAACGTGTTTGTGTATGGAAAGTTGCGTGTTTGTGTGCGAGGATTTTCCGAAAGGAAATCGGAAGCTAGCAAACGAGCAACTAACTTTGGTTTAGCTAAAACTAGCAATTTTTTTTATACGGTGTTGGCAGTAGTTTTTTATTCAAACATAAATTTCTCCATTACAAGATTCGCGTCTAATTTTTTCTCTGCAATTTTCAGTCCGCATTTGTTGTAAAAAATAGCTTTTCCGTAATCAGGTTTATTGGTTAATTGGTATTCAACTATTTTATTATTCTCAATTTTTAGTCGGTTAAAAGACTTAATTTCCCAAGCGTCTCCATGTCCAATTGATTTGGTAATTCTCTCCAGCACAATATTTGAGTCCGCGTCCAAGATTCTGTCAATAGTTTTTACCTTTTTAAGTCGAGTTTTAAAGAATAGTATTCGTTTAGGTTTTTCTTGAATTTCTGTTTTTAGATAGACTTTAGATTCCAAGCAGCCATAGTTTGAATCCAATTCATCATTATTTTGTGTAAATCCGTAAAATCCACAAATAAGAAGGGTTAATATGTTTAGTTTGAGGTTCATTTAAATTACTGACAACGTTTTGGCTCTGGTTTTGTTACGGATGAACCCGCAAGGATTTTCACTGACCAAGGCATAGCTCATATATGGTTTTAGCTAAAGTATTCATTCAAATATTATTTCAATATCTAGTTCATATTCATTAATGGTCTCTCCGTTTATTTTGTTTTTCTGTTCAAAGAATAATTCTGCGATTCCATTATCGTCTATTCTGACGTCGTCTTTTAATATTAAATCAGACTTATTTATAGCTCTAGTTTTGTACAGTTTGTATTTTAATTCGTTGTAAGGTATCCCGTTTTCAGAGGTGCATGCCACACTAAAAAGAAGATAGTAATTCGGCGCAATTTGAATAATATCTGAATTGTAATAATTAAGTTCACTCTTGATAATAGCTGTTTTGTTTTCTGCGCCCAAGTTTAATTTTTTGACCTTCACTATGAACTTATTATTGACATTGATTTTTTTAAAATTTTCAATCAGATAATTTGTATAGTTGGTATTTTTTGAATCTTCAATTACGTTTTCCAAGAAATCTTCCTTCAAAGGAATTATTATAGATACGTTAGTTAATAGATTTTCTTCCGATTCAAAATCTAAACTAGGACAAAATTTATATGTTTCCTTAATGTAAGTATCCAGTTGTTTCCAAACTGTAATTTGATTTGTTTTTTGCGAAACACTGTCTTGAGTGGTATTGACAACAGAATAGGAGGTGTTTTCTACAAATGCATCTTTAAAATCAATTGAAACTTTAATGATGTCATTTTTTGTATAGCTTTTTATAGAATCCAAATTGAGTTGAACAAACTCATAAATTTTTAAGATATTATTATCTGTATTACAATTATGAGATTGGCTGAAAGCAAAATTGTTCAAAATTATTAATGCTATAGCAAATGTTTTTTTCATATAGCAGTTTGTGTATGATTTAGTTTCTATGTATTCCGAAGATATAAAATTTGAAGGATTGAAAATCTGTGCTATTAAGATTTATTTCAATTTTTAGCTTCAGAGCAATTTTCTAATTTGGCCAGCCATTGTTTTTTGCCCTCTATGGCCCAAAGTTGGATTTTTTTGGCAATGTCTAGAAATTCTACTGCTTTATTGTACTTTTCGCGATTAGATTTGCCCTTTAGCTTTGAATATTTTGCAATGTCTTGCGTGAAGTTGATAGAGTCTTGCTCATAGCCTTTTATCAATTCGTCAAATTCTGAAATGGTGATTTTAATGCTTGCGCAGGTGTCTTGAGCATTTGCCGAATTAACAACTGCTAAAAAAATCAAAAATGCCAGTAGAGATTTCATTCTCTAATTTAAGCAATTATTTGATTGGATGGGATTTATTTTTTTTAAGGAGGGTTTTGGGGAGTTTGCAATCTTGGATTGATATTACACGGTAGGAATTGTGCGATAGCGAAGGCTTTGAAATACACACGTTGTTAGCTATAGTTTTACAATAAAAAGTCTAACTCATTCATAAATAATTTTGAAAAATCATTTGCATTAGATAATAGATTGGCAATCTTAATCGCGTATTTCGCCTTTATATTGCCAACTGAACTCGCGCTTGATGCGCCAATTTCTTTTTTATATTCGTTATATAATTGCGGATCAATATTTGAATAATACTCCTCAATAGAATGTTTGGAAAGCTGAACGAATCTCTGGCCAATTCTATTACCCAATGATAGAATTCGTTTCGATAATTTAGAATCAATGTTCGGATCCAAATGGTCTATAATAATGCAATATTTATCAAAATAATAAGGATTACATTTTATAAGAGTATTTATCTTCTCAAGCTCGTAAACGGTCTCGGCGAGATCAATTGATTTGGAAATACCTGAAGCAGATACAAACTGAATATTTTTGATAATTCCTTTATTTCTTAAATTATCTAGTATTACTTGAAGAGAGTGCTCTTCTAATATCACATAATTTTCCGGGTATCCTAAGTCAGTAATTTCAGCGCCTAACATTTGACCAACTACAAAAGCACATTGTGAACCTTCGTAACCTTCGCTCACGTCCGTCTCACTATATGTTAATTTTGAGAAGTCAATTAATAACGGCTTACCGTTTTGTAAAGGATAGACTTTTTGGTTAGCGTATCTTGCAGAGCTACTGATGATAAATGGACTATGAGTTGAAATGAAAAAAAAAGTTCTATCCCTTACCTTAATGTCTAAATTTTCATAGAGATTATTTAACATTTCTGGAATTTGTTTTTGTAATTTGGGATGAAGATTTGTTTCTGGTTCTTCAATTATTAAAATAGAAATTCTATCATTTGATTTAATCGCATCAAACCAAATTTTCAACCTTTTTTTAAAATTAAATAGGACTTTAAGACCATCGGCTAACATGTGCGGATTAATATTTCCTTTTCCAGTTTCGAAGATTAATTTTCCAGTGTCTTGGTCAAATGGATCACTTTGATTAACAAACTTTTTTGGAGTTACCTCTTCTAAATTAAATTCTTTCATGAATTCATTAAAATCATTAGTACTTTTTTGGTCATGAATGGAAATATTTTCATCAAACTTTCCATGGCCGCCTAAATTATTCGCGCCTTTTTCCTGTTCTACATTTGATACTAAATAAAAAATAAGTGGTTGTAATTCTCCTTGATGCTCAACTCTGTTTGGATTTTTTTCATTCCATATCAAATTTTGAATTTTACCGTTAATTATAAGCTCAACTTTACTTACAGAACTAAAAAAATGTTTTGAATTACTACCATCCATTAAAAATGAAATTGCATTCAAAACACTAGTTTTACCACTACTATTTTCACCAGTAAAATAATTGATAAAAGCAAAATTTGTGAATTGTATTTCGTCATAAATTCGTTTGAATTTCTTAATGGTAAGTTTGGACTTCATAAATTATAGCTAATTAGTTTATTATTCACTGTAACACTTCCAATGAAACAACCATATTGAAATGCTATGCGCTATTCTATTAAAATTACTAGGGAGAGTATCTCAAACATACCAAATATTTCAACCACTCCTACACCACCCTTTTACAAAACCGACAAAAGGAGTGTTTATTCGTTAAAAAGAAAAAATGAAACCAATGAAGAAATTAGCCTCGTAAAATCTTCGGTTCAGTTGCAGATAAAAACCTCAAGGATTTTCCATGTATGGACTGACCAAGCCATAGCTTATATACGGTGTTACCTGCTGTTTTTATTTTCTACAAACCAATACTCTTTATTCAATTCATATTGATTCAGAATCTCTCTTTTTGATTCAAGCATTGTCCATTCAAATTTAGACGGATTTTTGTCAGTCAAAATCAACTCATAAGTTTTTCCGACTTTAAATTGTTTGTTGCTTTTTGAATTTGGACAAGTAAAAATAATAGGTATTGTTTTGTCTATATATTCCGAATCAGAAAATTCAATTATCTCAAATTCAAGAACCGTAGCCCAAGCCGAAATTCCGCACAGAGGTGTAAGTCCGTCAAAACCGTTTATTAATTTGCCTTTCAGTATATACTTGGTTTCCTTTTTAGAATCCGATTGAAAATTTTGCGTCAATCCGCAAAGAAGTATAGTTAATATGATTATTCCGCTTTTCATTCAATTGCAGGTAACGTGTTTGTGCATGATTTCGTTGCGTTAAATTAGAGAAAAGATATGGAAAAAAGAAACAAATTAAGGGAAGGCGAGGATTTTCCAGAGGAAAAATCCGAAGCAATGAATTATACACGGTGTTACCCAACGTTTTTTTATTCAAAATAAAGTTCTCCTTCGTAGAATTTTTTAGCGAAATCTAAATCAATTAATTCAATATGTTCAATTTCGAAATCAGGTAGTTCAATTCCTCTGGAAGCACAATCCCAACATTCCGCTTGCAATTTCTGTGGAACATGAATTATTAAACCATCGAAAGGAGTTCTGTCAATCCAATCAGTATCCAAGTTATATCCTAAACTTTTGTCCTTTTTTAATGCTTCTTTAACTGAACTTCCAATTCCGACTCCAATATCTAATTTGCCTTTATAACCTTTACCACAAATTATAGAGCTTAATTTTCCAGTAAACAAATCTATATCAAAGTGAATCTCATTATTTCTGGTGTTAACACTTAAGTAAAAGTAATTTTCGTCAAGTTTAAAATTCAATCCGTTTGGTATTTCTTTTTCAAAATATGAGTAAGTCCAATTTTGTTCAAAGTCCTTAATATTTTGATTAAAGTTAAAACCTCCAAGTCCAAAATATGGTTTTATTTCAGCGAGTAAATCAGGTTTTAGAAACTCAAGTACTTCAGTATTTTCAATTCTTTTTCGGGCTTTCATTCAAATGTTGGGTAACTTGTTATATCTGCACTAAAATAGTGTTTTTAACCTTTCATTGTCGGGATATCTGCACTTTTTGGTGTTGTTTTTAGGGTTTTGTTATTCGCCAGTGAGCCTGAACGCCAAATTAAATTCAGCAAGACAAAAAAACAAAAAAACCACAACCCTTTTTAAAGAGCTGTGGTTTCAATTTCAACTTCAATTTAATCCTCCCCCTTTGGGGAAGTTAGAGGGGGCTTTTACTCCTCAATCCTTCTAAACTCCAATCCTTTAATAGACTTAAACTCCGCACTCGTTGTACCATACACCGCCTTCGCCGAAGCTTTCGCCGTTTGAAAACGATCTACCAGTCCTACGGTTTCCTCATTAAAACATTTGTTGCGCTCACGTCTTGCAGCAGTCAGTTCCGCTTGGCTCACTTCCGCATTCTCAAGGGCTTCTAGCATTTCTGTAGCACGTAATTTTAAAGCGGCCAACTGCAATTCAGCAACCACAGGGTTATAGCTCGGTACAGTGCTCACTAGCGTTATCAGCTCATTAAAATGTTCCAGTTGGTTTACAAACGTCGTTTGGCACGCACTGATGTGTTTTTCATCAGTCTCATTAGGGTCAATGGCAATAATACGTTTCCCACGCATCTTTAAGATGATATGGTTGGCACGCACTATGGTAGTGCTTGGCGCACCACTCGCCTTCAACTCATTTAAAACTCGCGTTCCAAACGCATCAATGTTATTAAAAAGCATAAAACGCACCTTCAAAAGGTTACCGTGCATTACAACTTTATCATTCACATTGGTTACCAACTCTCCTGCCAGTACAACTATCGCTAGCAGACTCTCCAACACTATCAACGCATTATTGGACAACCATTGTGGTACAAAGGTGGCAATATTCGCATTAAACTTTTTACCATTGTCCACCGTAGCCGCAATGCTGCGGTCTTTCTTTGCAGACTTAATAGGTTGTTCATCATTCTCGCCTAGGCGTGTTGCAGGTCGTTTTTCAGCAGCATTGTTCCGTTCTGCTATAGCAGCCAACGCAGCTTCATTAGTAATATTAATTCCTTGTTTGATGTCCTCGAAAGAGGTTTCTGTTGCTTCTGATGTTTTTTTGGTTTTCATCTTTTTTAGATTTAGGTTAATTTTTTAAACCGGTTTTTCGTGGTCCGATTTTTTGGTAAATATAGCGAGTTGGGAAATACGAAAAACATCGGATAAAGTGCAGATATATCCGATTATATGCAAATTATGACGATAAAGTGTATCAAAAATGATGACAAACCCCACGACAGGATTGAAGAATCTGCCTGTTGAAGCATCTTCAGTTCCTTAAAATATAATCGTTGAAATGCTTAAAAATTTAACATTTGTAGTGTCATTTTTCCCAGTAAGATACCTTTTTAAGGGCGAAATTGATGGAAAAAGGCAGGGTTGGAAAGAGGGAAAAACGCGAGGAAGTGGTTTTTAGTGGATAGTTGATGGTTGATAGTTAATAATGGGGAACGTATTTTAAAAATTCGATACCTCCTATTCGCCCATCTTTTAAAACATCTAAAACAATAGTTCCTTCTGTAGAATGTGATAGTTCTATATTCTCATCAAAATCATCGGAGGTAAATTTTATAAACGATATATAGGCTTGCTTCACCCTATGTTGTGGTTCAGTCGCTTTCAATTGCTCAATCCAATCCGTTCTTTCAGACTCTTGTTTTTGAATCAATTCTATCAACCATTCCATTTTAAAAAATCCGTCTTTCATAGCTGTTAATATATGAGCGATAGTAAAGAGTATCGCTATTGTGGATAGGAATCTATTTGAATAGCTTCACAAATTCTACTTCTTTACTATTTTAAAGGTCTGTGCTTTGAGTGAGGCACCCTTTAGTCTTAAATAATAAATGCCTGCCGAGAGCTGATTGATATCGAGTGTACCATTTCTATCTAGGAGACCTTGCTTTACCTTGGTGCCAAGGGTATTTACAATGTCATAGTTGCAACTTTCTGTCAATCCCATTAACTGAACTATATCGTCTGTAGGGTTGGGATACACTTTGGTTGCCATAAAAGGTTGCGATTCTTCTACACTTAATAGGGTTGGCAAATCTTCAATTTTATAGATACTGTTACCTGTACCGCCTGCCACATAAAGATCATCACCAATGACCAGGAAATTTACTGTGTTGCCCACAGTGGGTGTCATAAAAAATTCTACCTGCGATGCACCATTCTCCACATCTAGTGTTACAATCTTTGGTATCAAAGACATGCCAATAAATAATTTCTGATCATAAATGGCTAGAGCATAAACGTTACCTTCTAGATTAGAAATTACGACTTCTTCCACTGGATTGGCATCTGTGACATTAAACTTTGATACCCTATTAGAATAGGCAAAATAAAGTTCGTCACCATCTAAAGCAAATGCCAATGTGCGAGAGGTTAAGCCACTTATCACTGTGGTAAGCACAGGTGTACTGGCCGTAACATCTAGTCTATGGATGCTGGTTTCGCCCGATACATATAAATAATTACCCACCAAAAACAAGGCACGCGGTGGGTAGACAGGCATTATTTGTTGAGGTGTGGGTGTTGCATCATTAATATTGAATTTTGATAGATAATTTGTTGCGTAGTACAACTCATCTCCTACCATTGCCACAGCGCGAGGGTAAGTGAGACCTGTTATCAATTGTGCGGCTACAGGGCTAGCGTCTGTAAGATTTATTTTTGATATGGAACCCATACTCGCTGTGGTGTGATGTTCGCAGATGAACAGTTCATCACCATTCACAGCAATACCCAAAGGGTTATTTAAGCCATTGATGATGACATTTTCTTGACTTATGCCTTTTACAACACACAAACATAGCGCAACTAGAGTTGATAGATTTCTCATAAGGTATCTTAACTTAATCAGGTTGATTGATGTACAATGTAAGGTTTTTTTTGAGTATATCCTTATGAGTCAAGAAGATTGATGGGAAAATAATGACGACAGTAGTTGGGGATGATTTAATTACCAAACTTCCTATTAAGCACTTTGGATTTTTCTTCCAATAGTTTAAAGCTCTCGCAGTCGTAGATATCGTTGTCTGTTAGGCGCAGTTCGCCTTGGCAACGCTTGGCCACCTGTTGGGTTTTTATGGTGGTGATGTTTACAATTTTGACGCCAAGAGTATCACTCATAATCTGTTGCCGAGAGGTGTAACCCTCCATACTTTTGACCATGATATCGGCAATTTTTTCCATACCGTCAGAGCAGTCGCAAGGTTCTTTGATGTCGGCAATCTTTATGGAATCTAGCACGGCAGTAACATACTCAAGACTGTACTCCTGCTCTTGAGCAAAGCTACTGATGCTTAAGAGAGTGATAAGAAGGGTGAGGATGTGATTCATTGTTGATGGTTCAATTGACTTTAAAGATAGGTGTTATCTTTTTATATGGAGCACCAAAAATTACACAAACTTACTACAAGACTTCAACGTCCTTTCATACAAAGCTTCGTACTGCGGCACGATGTTATGGATGTCAAACTTTTTAGCTTCCTGTTTGGCATTGGCCTTGAATTCTTTCAAACGTTCATTGTCTGATAAGATATGGATGGCATTTTTGGCCATATCTTCCACATCATTTACATCGCTTAAGAATCCTGAAACGCCCTCAATATTTACTTCAGGGATGCCTCCTGTATTGCTTGAAATCACTGGTACGCCAGATGCCATAGCTTCCAAGGCTGCCAAACCAAAACTTTCAGTGAGTGATGGCAACAAGAACAAATCACTAAAGCATAAAATTTTATCAATCTCATTACTGTTACCAAAGAAGACTACTTTATCTGCAATGCCGAGCTTTTTGCACAGTTGCTCTGCCCCTGCCTTTTCTGGGCCCTCACCTACCATCATCAGTTTGGCTGGCATTTGTTTTTGTATTTCGTAAAACACATTCACAACATCTGGTATTTGTTTTACCTTTCTGAAGTTACTGATGTGTGTGATGATTTTTTCACTTTCCCTTGCCATAAGTTCGCGTTGGCAGTCGGTGAAATGCGTTTTGTATTTGCTCAAATCAATGAAATTAGGAATGACATCTATTTGATTTTTGATATCGAATAAACGTAAAGTATCCTCCTTTAAACTTTCAGAAACAGACGTCACCGCATCCGATTTGTTGATGCTAAAGGTCACCGCAGGTTTGTAAAATGGATGGCTACCTACAAGGGTTATGTCCGTACCGTGCAAGGTGGTGACAATCGGCACATAAATACCTTCTTCCTGCAACATCTTTTTTGCCATATAGGCCGCATAGGCATGCGGAATAGCGTAATGCACATGTAAAATCTCAATGCCGTGCAGCTTTACCATATCTACCAACTTACTACTCAAAGCCAACTCATACGGCTGGTAAAGAAACAGTGGATATTCTGGTACGTTGACTTCGTGGTAATGTACGTTATTGCCCAATAAATCCAAGCGCACCGGCTGGCTGTAGGTAATAAAATGGATTTCATGACCTCGTTTTGAGAGTGCCAAACCAAGTTCGGTAGCGACGACGCCACTGCCTCCAAAGGTTGGGTAACATACGATTCCTATTTTCATGTTTTAGTGGTTAGATGTTAGTTGTTAGACGTTAGATTGTAAAAGTACTTACTCGATAATCGCTTCGTAAATCAGACGTTGAATTTCAGTTCTTATGCCTTCTTTTAACAAGGCATTGTTATTGGCATCAGGATAAGTTCTGTTGGATAAAAAGACATACACAATTTCCTTATCAGGATCAGCCCAAGCCATCGTTCCTGTAAAGCCCGTATGACCAAAGCTGTCCATCGAAACACAGCCACAAGTTGGGCCATCGCCACTAGGTTGGGGCTTATCAAAACCAATGCCTCGCCTTACTCCTTTACTACAATAGTAGCACGTATTGAACTTATCAATTGTTTCCGTCTTTAGATAGCGTTTGCCACCATAATAGCCTTTTTGTAGATACATTTGCATAATCTTCGCGACATCATTGGCATTACTGAAAATACCAGCGTGCCCTCCTACACCATTTTGCATCGCTGCACCCATATCGTGCACATACCCTCTGATGGTTTGATAACGGTAATAATTGTCCACTTCAGTAGGAACAATGTTTTCATCACTAAAGGTCGGCGCAGGATTGTACATTGTATGATTGGCGCCAAGCGATTGATAAAAACGGTCTTGCACCAATTCGTCCAAGGTTTTGTCATAATACTCCTCAATATATTTCTTCAAAATGAAATAAGGGAAATCACTGTATTTATAACGAAGCGTCGGAAGGAGATCGCTATCCCTAATGATTTTTTGAATGGTGTCGGGATAATCGTGTCTTAAGTAAATTTCATCAGCCACTTTAACACTGTACATTGGGCTTGACTTGCGTCGATAATATTTAGCACTTGGCTTTTTTGCTGAATCTAAAGTTTTTACATAAAAAGGCTCCCAAGGACGTAGTCGCGCATAATGAGATAACATCTCTTTTATGGTGATATTCTTTTTGTTTGAAGTAGCGTACTCCGGAAGCATCTTGGACAATTTAGTGTCGAGTGTCACAGCATTTTTCTCTTCCAATTCCATCAATAATGGTAAGGTTGCCAAGATTTTGGTCAGTGATGCGACGTCATAAATATCTTCAGGCTTTACAGGTTCTTTGTCATCATAAGTGTGTTTTCCGAAGGTTTTATTGTAAACTACTTTACCCTTACGAGCGACCAACAATTGCAATCCTGGCGTGGTTTTATGGTCGATAGCCAACAATGCCATTGAATCGAGTTTCTTCAGTTTTTCAGAACTCATACCCACGCGCTCTGGCAACCCATAACTCAACGATTGAATGGCATTATAAGTGATACCATCTTTCACCTTAAAATTCTCTCCGGTTGAAACAGGCAAATGACCTTTGGCTGCAATGGCACCAAAAATCAATTGTGCCGACTTGCGTTGCGCAATCTCACTGTTTTGATAGCTCATCACGATACCTTCAATATTTTCGATGCTTTTTAAATCGTTCAACGCATAAGGTCTTGCAAAGACATCTAGAATGACTGTGTTGGTTCTTGCAATTTCATACAACCAAACCAATTCTTGATCTGTAAACTTATAGTCTTTCCAAGGATTTGCATTCGATTTGTGCAAGCCAATGATAACCGTATTATAGTTTTCTAGCTTTGAAAGAAGTTCTTCCAATGAACTACCAGAAATCTCGTGAACTTTTGTATATTTTTTTAACTCGTCATAAAACGCCGAACCAGTATCGTCTCCAAACTTTACGTATGCTATCTTTTTTGTTTCCAAATGACGCAATGGTAGAATTTCTTTTTTGTTGCGTGTCACAGTGATGGCGTTTTCCATCAATTCTTCGTACAGCAAATCATCTTTTAAACGATTCAAATCTTTAACCAAGTTGGCAGTACCAATTGGACTGTACTTATTCAGGCCAACTTTATACTTCGCCATCAATATTTTTTTGACAGAATGTGCCAGACGCTCTTCAGTAATTTCTTTGGCATTGTAAGCCTCAATTAACTTTGCAACACCTTTTTCTGGATCTTCAGACATCAGCAACACGTCATTACCAGCCAAAAACGCAGCCAAATCAACATCTGCCGAACTGCTATAAGTAGAAACACCTTTCATTCCCAAAGCATCAGTAAAAATCAAGCCTTTAAATTGAAGACGTTGTTTCAAAATATCTTGAATGATGGTTTTTGACAACGATGAAGGCACACCATTACGCGGCTCTAAACTTGGTACATTGAGATGCGCTACCATCACACTGGAAAGTCCTTCTTTAATGAGACGTTTGTAAGGATATAACTCAATGGAGTCAATACGTTTTTCATTGAAATTAATTGTCGGCAAGGATTTGTGAGAATCACTATCCGTATCGCCGTGACCAGGAAAATGCTTTGCACTTGCCAACACTCCAGCAGACTGCATACCTTTCATAAAAGCCGAAGCTTTTTCAGTGACGTTATCTCTATCTTCCCCAAACGATCGATTACCAATGATAGGATTTTTCGGATTGGTATTGATATCCACATCTGGCGCAAAGTTAAAATGCACTCCTAACCTTTTGCAGTGCTCGCCAATGTAACGCCCTGTTTCTTCAACCAATTTATTGTCGCTAATGGCACCGAGCGTCATATTCCAAGGAAACGCATAAGTCGATTCTAAACGCATACTCAAACCCCATTCGGCATCCATACCAATCAGTAAGGGAATTTTTGATGCGGCTTGCAACTCATTGTTCAACAATGCTTGACTTTCGGGGTCGCCAACCGTGTAAATGATGCCCCCAATTTTTTGGTTGAGTATCTGATTGACTATCTTATTTTTATCGAGGTTTTTCTTTTGAGAATACACCTGTACCATAAACAGTTGGCCCACCTTTTCCTCAAGGCTCATACTGTTGTAGATGCTATCGACCCATTTGGTTTGTTTGGCAGCATCATTTGTGGCTAAAGGGTTATCATTCCCTTGTGAAAAAGAGTTTAAAGTGACTAAAAGAATAGTGATGAGGGGGAAAATCAATCGCATAAAATCTCGGGCTTTCTATATACTTTCGAATAAAACTAAAAACTATGCCAAAATAGTATATTTGGCAAGAAGAGTATAGTATTTTAAGATAGTTTTATCAAGAAGGTTATTAAGAAAGTTGGCAGTGGCCAGTAGCAGTTGACAGATTATATAGGACCGAATACTGAATACTGATCACTGAACACTGAATTTACAAAAAGCGACTATGCCAACTCTCACTTGCAGGCACTTCCCAATTTTCATTGAATTCGGCAACGTTGGTCACCAAATTATTGAAGACAATCGTATTTTTTGAGACGGCTTTGTCCTTTGCCATCTTCTTAAAGTCCAATAAAGATTTGTAAGCAATGAACTCACCTTGCTTGTAAGACACGTTCATTTTGTCCATTAAATCGACGTTGTAATCGTTCTCAAGTTGTTGAATAAAATGTACGGATGCATCTATAGAACAGCCAGTAGCTTTGTTTAAGTTCTGATTCAAGCCTATAACTATAAAACGTTTGTATTTAATGGTATAGCCAGCTTTCAAATCACTTCCGTGGGCTGTCCAGTTTTCAATGAAAGTATCTAATTTGGTTTGAAGTTCAGAGAGTTCTTCATCAGTAAAAGATCGGTTAGCTTGGTAAATCCAAACTCTGGACTCTTCTGGTAATATATTAAAATCGACTAGCATAATATCAAAATGTTGCTGATAATCCAATTCCTACGAAATCATTTCCTATACAAGGTAAAACAATTGGTTTGAAATTGGATACTTCATTATTAAAATTTTTAGTGTTTTTTTTCTTAAAAATTGATTGAAAAGTTGGTAATAGCCAATAAGCGATTTTAGTGCTTATAATCCCTATACCTGCGCCAGTGACCACATCATTGAACCAATGACGGTCATTATACATCCTAAAAGCTCCTGTTAGGGTTGCCACCGCATACCCCGAAATCCCATACCAAACGGATTGATGTTTGTATTCTTGCCATAAAAATTCTGCACCCATAAAAGCTGTTGCGGTATGTCCTGATGGAAAGGAATTAAAAGCACTTCCGTCCGGTCGTTGTAGGTTTGATGTGGTTTTTATAATGTGCACGGAAGACGTCATTATCAAATGTGCAGTAGCAATTACTAAAGTTCTATCTCCGAAATTTCTTTTTCCTTGCACACCAAAGGCATTAAGTGCATAGACAGCCGCAATAGGAGAATATTGAGAAAAATCATCAATGGTAAACTTGTCATCTATGTGCTCATCCCTTTCATTATTGATACTTTCACTGATATCCTTTAAAGTATGACTTTCCAAGCCTATAACACCTATTGTTATTAATGAAGTTGGAATAATGATTTGTTTAAGGTGAAACTCGGTTGGGTCAGAGAGCAATGTGTCTTTAACTATTTGTGCTTGTATGGTGTTTCCAAGTAAAATAGATATAAAAAGTATTACGACCGCTCTTAATTGCATTGAACTTATACTATAAATGAAAATATAAGATTAAGTTTTGAACTTCAAAAGTACATCTTTACATCCAATTTTTACCTTCAGATTCCACCTTGAACAATAAAAAATCATAGATAGATTTGGCCTGTTTCTCGTTTACATAAGGAATGGTCACAGATTTTGAAGCCGTATAAACAATCACTGACGCCACGCCTCTTCTCTTTTGAAAAATGTTTTGCACCAATTTCACTGCCTGAAGTTTATGAATATTGATGATTTCTTTTTTGGTATCAATAAAGCCACTGCCAACCGTCAAGAACGGCTCTGTAATGTTATAATAAGCCTTTTTATAGCGATAATGAACGGACAGTGCCATAAATGGTACGAGAAACAGATTCACAAACAAGGCATTATAATCAAACAATACTACAGCAATGAGGTTAATCAGCACTAGAAACAATAGAGAATAAAACGCCATAATGCGTTTGTAATAACTAGATGGCTTTCGTTTTTCATCAGATGTGTGATAGTTTTGAAGAAGTTTATCCAACAAATGCTGAATATGCACATCTTCCAAAGCAATAATCCCGAAATTCTTGCTTTGTTTTTCGTTGGTCATTGCCTGCTTCACGTATAGCGAGTGTAGATTCAATCTTCTTTTGAGCGCATTGGTTTTTACAATCACATTCTGGATTTTATCAGGAGTCAAAGTCAACGATACCTTGTTAAGCAAGCCTTTGCTGATTTCGATGGTTTTGTTGTTCTCAATGACTTCCAAGTTGAAATTACCAATCACAATCCGTACCACAGAATACACAATTGAAATTATCAGTACGATAAACCCTAAAAGCAAGTTCAAGTATAACACTTGCGCCAAGCCATCTTCATAAGTGGTCAATTGGTCTAAATTGTCATTGATCTGCAAGTCCTCGATAATGCTTTTAAATTCGTAATAAATACCGAAAGCAAACGATGTGATGATTGCAAAACTCTTGAGATGATTATGTAACAAGCCTTCAAGAAACAAGCGTTTGATTGATATTTTAAAGAACACATTGGCCTCCACTTCGTCCTGAAAAATGTCATTTGTTTCAACAGTCGCAGATTTGCGGTCAAACAGCGCTTTTTTCAATTGAAGCGCCATCGGTCTGCTCAAGGCATTGATTTCAATTTCCGATTTTTTATCACCTGCCGATTCAACCTTTAAGGAGACCACGTTTATAATTTGCTGAAGGAAATTCTGTTGGATATAAACATTCTGAATCTTTGATTTCGGAATGATGGTTTTGTCTTTTTCAATGATCCCTGTATCCAAATGAAAATCGTCATCAGCTACGTGAAACTTAAAGTTCAGATATTTTAGAACGGCAACACCTAGCATAAGCAGAAGAAGAACGAAAATGATAAGTGCAATCATCCAAGGCGACCACGTCAAAAAAGAATTCTTTCGGAACAATCCAAAACCCAGTGCCACCAAAGCGGGAAATAACGCCCTTAACCACTTTACCGCATTGACCGCAAAAATGACAATGATACCTTTTGATGATTGCCTGCTCGGTTGTGAAAAGTCAAATTCTTCCATTGACCTTTGAACTTAAGAAATCATTGATTTGCTTTGCTTCGTCTTTAGGCAAGCCTTTGATAGTTAAGTCACTTCCAGACTCTCCAGCAGTAAAAATGTTCAATGTCGATAGATGTAATTGTCTTGCCAGCCAACTTCTGGATTCTTCAATATGCTGAATTCTAGAAATCGGAACCGTTGTGATGGAACGCGTTAAAAAACCTTTGGCATAAATAACATCGTGCTCACGAATGGCATATTTTCTATTCTTGAAGGCAATATAAGACGTTGTAAAATCAATAAAACAAAAGATGCAAAGTACACCGAACAATACCCAAAAATTATCCTGAAAAGCGACATCATCAACAAATCGATTCAACATCAAAAGAATCAAAAAGAAAATACCATAAACCACTATCTTATTGATGACAATAATTTTGAAATAGTTTTTTGAGATTGGTTTCAGATGTACTTCTTCCAAAGAAGGTATCGTAAAATCTTCAATTTGTGAATTTGTAAAGTTCATATGAATTCAGATTTTTGATATCGAATTGAGAGGCTTATTTATTAAAGAAATTCGATGTGTTTGACCACTTTCTTTTTGACATACTTACGTTCACTCAAATCAAAATAATAAGACTCTTTGTAATAAACCTTAAAGGATTTCTGATAATTTGATTTCTTTAGAAGCTCGAAGCCTTCAAACTGTTCACAAATCAAAAACAGGTGCGTTTTATTATAAGCATCTTTAATTTGAATGTAAGAAATGGCGTCATTATTTAATGAAATTAAATCTCCCTCCATCTGTAAGTCGTTCTCATTTTTAAGAGCAGGCGGTGGCGGAGGTGGTGGCATTGTACCATAAGAATCATCGTCATCATCATTCACAAATTCTTCCAAATCATTTGATGAAAAAAGTCCCATGAAATTTTCCATGCAAATCTCAACCAGTTTCAACCCTACTTGTTCCCCGATTTGCTCAAAATTATTTAAACCATTTTTAGCCAATGCTGTTGATTCATTTTTCCGAACATTATAACTTTTCAATAGACATAAGCCTAAAGACATTTTTTTCTTGTCCATAGATATTTCAGGCTTGAAGGACTCTGGGTCATTTTTAATACACTCACACGTATCTTCAGCCATCATGTTTATGGCCTCGTCCATCGTTTTGTCTTGAGAAAAGAGCTGTAAAGAGGAACAAAATAATGCAAAGAGTATAAGTTTCTTCATAATGTTTCAATTGCTGTAGTTAAAAAAAGGTTTGTAATCGACAATTTATTCAAACAAATCGATATGACGGTCATGATATCCCAAAAGATACAAAATACCATCCAATCCGATACTTGAAATGGCGCTTTGCGCATTGTTTTTAACAGTCGGTTTTGCGTGGAAAGCAATTCCAAGACCTGCCAGGTTGAGCATTGGCAAATCATTGGCACCATCGCCTACTGCAATTGTTTGCGCAATATCGATGCCTTCTTTTTGAGCTATTTCTTTTAAATATTCGGCCTTTTTATCGCCATCAACAATTTCGCCGACGTAATTTCCCGTGAGTAAACCTTCTTTAATTTCAAGTTCGTTGGCATAGACATAGTCGATACCAAGTTCTTTCTGTAAATAATGACCGAAATAGGTGAAGCCTCCTGAAAGAATAGCGGTTTTAAAACCATATTTCTTCAAGGCATCAATGAGACGCTTGGCTCCTTTGGTAATGGGAAGATTGACAGCCACATCCTGCAAAACTTCTTCGCTCAAGCCTTTTAAAAGTGCCATTCGCTGCTTAAAACTTTCCTTGAAATCAATTTCTCCATTCATCGCAGATTCGGTGATGGCTTTCACTTCATCACCCACACCAGCCAATTCTGCCAACTTATCAATGACTTCTGCTTGAATCAAGGTAGAATCCATATCGAAACAAACCAAACGTCTGTTACGTCTGTAAATATTATCTTCTTGAAACGCAATATCGACATCCAAATCGTGCGAAATTTGAAGAAACTTCTCCGTGAATTCCGCTTTATTATCGATTTTACCTCTTATGGATAATTGGATGGACGCTCGTGGATACTCATCTTTCTTTACCAAAGACAATCGACCTGTCAAGCGCTTGATGGCGTCGATGTTCAGGTTTTTTTCTGAAATGACCCTGGTGACTTTCGAGATTTGTTCAGCGGTCAATTTTTCGCCAAGAATTGTAACAATATAACGGTCTTTTCCTTGGTTGCTCACCCATTTTTCATAATCTTCAGAAGAAATAGGTGTGAATTTAGCCTTCACACCAAGTTCGTAAGCTTTAAAAAGCAAATCCTTTAAAACTGCCGCCGATTTTACGCCAGATTCAATTTCAAATAGAAAGCCAAGTGACAATGTATCGTGAATATTTGCCTGACCGATATCCAATACTTTGGCGTCGTAGTGTGCCAAGACATTGGTCAAGCCAGACGTTAAGCCAGGTTTATCTTGTCCAGAAATGTTAAGTAGAAATATTTCAGTGGCCATTATAGGTCTTGAGCATTTGCAATCAACTCGGCAACATCCATCACAGCAATCTCTGCTTCTTTGTTGGTTGCTTTCACACCATCAGTCATCATAGTATTGCAAAATGGACATCCAGCAGCAATGATTTCAGGTTTTACTTCGATCGCCTGCTCGGTACGCTCCACGTTCACATCTTTATTCCCTTTTTCGGGCTCTTTGAACATTTGCGCACCTCCTGCTCCACAACATAGTCCGTTGCGTCGACACTTTTTCATTTCTACCAATTCTGCTTCGAGTTTCAGAATCAAATCTCTTGGCGCTTCATATACATTATTGGCTCGTCCCAAATAGCAAGGGTCGTGAAATGTAATACGTTTTCCTTTAAATTGGCCACCTTCAACTGTCAATCGACCTTCATCTAAAAGTGTTTTTAAAAATTGGGTATGATGCATCACCTCATAGTTGCCGCCCAATCCTGGATATTCATTTTTAATAGTATTGAAACAATGCGGACAAGCAGTCACGATCTTTTTAACTTCGTAAGCATTCAGCACTTCGATATTAGTGACAGCCTGCATTTGAAACAGGAATTCATTGCCAGATCGCTTCGCTGGGTCACCAGTACAACTTTCTTCTGTACCAAGAACTGCAAACTCAACATTGGCTTTGTTAAGCAATTTTACAAAGGCTTTGGTTATTTTTTTTGCCCTATCGTCAAAACTTCCGGCACAGCCTACCCAAAACAACACTTCAGGTTGTTTGCCTTCTGCCATAAATTCTGCCATTGTAGGCACTTTCAAATTTTCCATCTACTTGTTGTTATATCTTTTATGCATTCCCATTCCAAAATGCGCCACTCCAGAACCGAAACATATTCCAAAAGCAAAATCCAGTCTACCGCTCCAAACAAAAGGTAGCACAATCCCAATCAACATAAATATCACACCATAAGTGATTAGTTTTTTTGGATTGTCGTAAAGGGAATGTTTATTATTCATTCTTCCAATTCAATCGGTCCATTTGGTTATAAGGCCAAGGCGCACCATTGTTTTCAACATTCGTCATCATATTATTCAGCTCCATAGGTGCTGCACTTTGCTCCATCACAAGATAACGTCTCATATCCATAATTATAGATAATGGATCAATACTTACAGGACAGGCTTCAACACAAGCATTGCAAGTCGTGCAAGCCCATAATTCTTCGCGTGTAATGTAATCATCCAACAATTGCTTGCCGTCATCTTTAAATTCACCTTTATTGGCATCGATATTTTTTCCAACCTCTTCGAGACGGTCACGAGTGTCCATCATAATTTTACGAGGCGATAATTTTTTCCCTGTTTGATTGGCTGGACATTCACTCGTGCAACGACCACATTCCGTACAGGTGTAAGCGTTGAGGAGCTGAACCCAACTCAAATCTTGCACATCACTGGCACCAAACTTTGCTGGTGTTTCTGCGCCTTCAGGAGCTGCTGCAAAAGGATCAACGTTTGGATCCATCATCATTTTCACTTCCTTGGTCACAGCCTCGTTATTATCAAATTGGCCTTTAGGACGAACTTTTCCAAAGTACGTATTAGGAAATGCTAGAAGGATATGTAAATGTTTTGAAAAATAGAGATAGTTCAGGAACACCAAAATTCCCAAAATATGCAGCCACCAGGCCGTTCTTTCAGTAATATGTAAGGTTTCCGTTGAAGTATTTCCAAACCAAGATGCAATATGCTGACTTATGATGTTGCCACTATCCATTGCTTGAAATTGAACATCCGAAGCATTCATTATCAAAAATAATGTCATCAACACCATTTCAAAGTAAAGAATGAAATTGGCATCATTCTTTGGCCAACTGGTCATTTCATTCGCCCAAAAACGCTTGATTTTAATGACATTTCGGCGAAACCAGAACACAATTACAGACACAAAAACAAGTGCTGCCAATAGTTCAAAACTTCCAATCAAAAAACCATAAACTGAAGTTGGCAATACATCAGAAAACATACGATGCGTCCCAAAAAGACCATCGAGAATGATCTCTAAAACTTCAATATTGATGATAACAAAACCAACGTAAACTATGACGTGAAGAATGCCTGAAATAGGACGTCTTACCATTTTAGATTGCCCAAGAGCAATCATCGCCATATTGTTCCATCGTTTTGATTTATGGTCGCTTACATCTACATCCTTACCTAGTTTGATATTGCGAACGAGCTTTTTGACATTCATTACAAAATATCCGATTCCAGCAATTAGCGCAATTGCGAATAAAATGTTTGGAAGGTATTCCATCTGATTGGATTAGTTGTTTTCTGGTTGTGTCTTTTCGTCTTCGATAATGTTTTCTTCAGCATCAAACTTTCCTGGTTTCTTTCCGAATACCGAAAAATGAACATATCGTTTAGGGTTCAGTTTAAAGTCTTGAAGTAATTGTTCCAACTGTTTTGAAGCACCTTCGAGATTATCGTAAAGTTTATCATCAGTCATCAATTTTCCAAGTGTACCATTGCCATTCTTTACATCGGCCATTAACGTATTAACACTTTCAAGAGTGTTCTCCAATTTTGCTATAGATTCTGATAATTTAACATCTTTTAGATCATTGCTTAAGACGGCTAGATCCGATGTAACAGTATTGAAATTCTTAATGGCCGAAGTCAATTGCTCATCATTTTTAGAAACAAGTGAGTTTATACTTCCAGATAATTTATTAAAGGAAATAATTGTAGCATTCAATTCAGCAATCGTTCTTTTCAATCCTTCTTCAGAATCATCGATCACCAACTTATTCAAATTAATAAGCAATGTATCTGCAGATTGCATAGTGTTGCCTAGATTGCTACTAATGCCCGAAAAATTTTCAGTCAAACTTCTGATGAGCCCAGCTTCTACAGTGGATTCCAGATAGTCGCCACTTTCAGCCAATTCTGTACCTGGTTCGGGAACAATGGCAAGACCATTCCCTCCCATTAAACCCGTTTCGTAAAGTTTGATTTTACTGTTTTTAGAAAACTTAATATCATCTCTTACGGAAATGGTGACTTTTGTTTTACCGGTTTTTGTATCGTATTCGATACTGGCAATTTTTCCTATTTTATTACCTTTAATTGTCACAGGAGCAGAGCTGTCCAATGCATTATAATCGAAAGTGGTATGATATTCGGCATTGCTATCTAAAAGATTGATGCCTTTGAGGTAATTGAACAGGAAAATCATTAATACGATTCCTGATATTACTAATATTGCGGTTTTGACTTCTCTTGAAATTTTCAATGCTCAGACGATTTAGTTGCTCACAAAATTAGCAATAAATATAGTAAGAATGATTTTAATTTGCTGTCGTTTTCAGCGCATCGTTTAGCTCTATCCGTTTTCCATCCTTAAATGCCACGATGAAACATTCTGGATAACCTTTCTTCTGTGCAGTGGTTTGTAATTCCTTTACTTTGTTATAATCAGAAGTATAACCATAGAAATATTTGTAAAGCCTACCTTCTTTTTCTCTTGAAATTTCAGAAAGTCCATTAAAATTGAATGGTTTCGGTTCAAGCTTATTTGAACTAGCGGCAAGCTGAACCTTAAATACGATGTTGTTATAAACAACTTCAGTCTTTTCAACTTCAACTTCCTCTATTGGTACATTTTCTTTGACAACCATGGGTGTTGTACTTTCTGAATAAATATTTTCACCTACATTCTGGTCTAGAATAGACTTGTAACTCATGATAGCTTTGTAAATGGCGCTTGACATTTCTGATTGACCCGACGAAGAATTTAAATAAGTTCCTTCTGGCTTGTAAGTCAAGAAACCGGTTTCAACCAAAACACTTGGCATATATGTTTGATGCAGCACTATAAATCCTGCTTGTTTAACACCTCTACTTTTCCTTTTTAAATCATTAGTGAAATTGCCTTCGATCATATCTGCCAAAAGAATACTTTGATCAAGATAATCCTCTTGCATGAGCGTTAAGCCAATAACAGATTCAGGTGAGGTTGGGTCGAAACCGTCGTAATGTTTCTGATAATCTTTTTCTAGAAAAATTACCTCATTTTCTTTTTTTGCTACTTCAAAGTTGCGTTGATTGGCGTGCAATCCCAAAACAAATGTTTCAGTACCGTTGGCTGCACTATTATGAGAATTACAATGCACAGATACAAATAAATCAGCATCTGCCTTATTGGCAATTTTACCTCTTACAAACAAATCAACAAATACATCGGTTTTTCTGGTATAAACTACTTCTATGTTCGGATTTTTCTCCAACTGTTTCCCAACAGACAAAACAATGTTTAGAGCAATGTCTTTTTCCTTAAAACCATTTCCCATATTGCCGGGATCATGGCCTCCATGTCCAGCATCAAGGACTACAACAAATTTATCAGTGTGTTTTTGAAATGCATGGGCAGATGTTAAAAAACATGTAAAAATGATTGCTATTAATACGATTGTATAAAGTGTGTTCGTTCTCATAAAGATTTTAACGGCTATTAATCTTGCTTTATTTTAATTTGTGATTATAAATTGATAATCACAAAAAAATATATGTAATTTTGGGGTTTCAAAAACCGAGCCATACTTTTACAAAAATACACTAAAAGCATTGCGTACAAACATCTTCGACATACTTTTTGCCTTAAGTTTTACAGTGCTTATTAACACATTTGGATTCGGTCAAGATTTACCAAAATCGAACGAACCGATAAAATCAACGGAAAGAGATAGTGTAGTTTTGGTGGTAGATTCTTTGAAAACTCTTCCACTAGCTGTAAAAGAGACTGATTCGATAGTTTCAGACACCATTCTGCCAAAAAAGAAAGATTTTTTAGATGGCATTGTTAAGTATAAAGCCACAGATTATGTTTCAATAAACCAACGTCAGCAGAAAATTTATTTATATAATGAAGCCGAGGTTAAATACCAGGATATGGAAATCAAATCTGGTATTATTGTTATTGATTATAGTAAAGATTTAGTGTATGCAGGCCGTTTAAAGGATTCTTTGGGCACTTATTCTCAAGCGCCCGTTTTTAAGCAAGGAGAAAATGTAGTTGAACCAGATTCGATCATCTTTAATACTAAAACAAAAAAGGCACTCATATTCAATTCAAGAACAGAGCAAATGGATGGCTATATTGATGCTAAACTTACCAAAAAGGAAAATGACTCCGTTTACTTTTTGAAAGAAGGAAAATTTACGACTTCTGAAAGTCGTGAAGATCCCGAATACTATTTCAGGATGAGAAGAGCAAAAGTAGTTCCTGGAAAAAAAGTAGTCGTTGGTTTAACAAATATGTATATCTATAATGTACCTACACCTATAGGTCTACCATTTGCCTATTTTCCTTTAACCAATAAACAAACTTCCGGAATCATTTTCCCAACATTCGGTCAAGAGAGTCAACGAGGATATGGACTCCAGAACGGTGGATATTATTTTGCCATAAGCGATTATGTTGATTTGGCAGTTTTGGGTGATTATTGGACAAATGGCAGCTATGGGCTACGATTAGAGTCTCAATATGCACTACGATACCGTTTTAATGGAAATGTTGGGTTTAGATATGAGAATAATATCAGTAGCGAACGCGGGTTTCCAGATTATTCAAAGAGTTCAATATATAATATACGTTGGACTCATTCACAAGATGCTAAAGCCAATCCCAGTTCTCGTTTTTCAGCTTCAGTCAACCTTGGTAGCAGTCGCTACTATCAGGAATCCGTCAACCAAATCAATCAATCCAACTTTTTGAATAATACTTTATCATCTTCTGTATCCTATTCAAAAACCTATGATACTGAACCGAGCATCAATTATAGCATTACAGCAACACATTCCCAGAATACGCAAACACAGCAAATCAATATGACATTGCCGACTTTTCAAGGAAGCATTAGTCGTATTTTTCCTTTTGAACCCTCTGTCGGAACCAAAAAAGGTGTTCTTCAAAATATCAATTTTCAATATAACGTAAGGGCAGAAAATCGTATCCAAACAACAGACAGCTTGTTTTTTAAGAAAGAAATGTTCGATGATGCTTTAATGGGTGTCAAACATTCGATTCCAATTTCCACAAACTTTAAAATGTTTAAGTACTTTAGTGTGAGCGCGAGTACCAATTTCGATGAGAACTGGACTTTTAATACGGTGAGACCATATTATGATGAAGAAACCGATAGAGTTTTATATGAAGATGTCAGAGGTTTTGACAGCTTTAGAACCTATAATTTTAGTACAAGTGTAGGTACCACCATTTATGGAATGTTTCCGTTTAAAAAAGACGCAAAAATACAGGCGATTCGACATGTGATGAGACCTGCTATTAGCTATAATATCAATCCTGCTTTTGACCAGTATTACGACACCTTTGAAGTCATTAACGCCGAGGGCACAACGGTTGAGGAATATACCCGTTTTCAAAATTCTATTTTTGGTAGTCCTAATAAAAACTTCTCAAGTTCCATTGGGCTTTCATTAGCCAATAATTTTGAGATGAAAGTTAGACCGAAAGATTCCACAGAAACCGAAGCAAAAAAGATTAAATTGCTGGATAATTTGAATTTTTCTACTTCTTATAATTTAGCTGGAGATTCTTTGCAATGGAGTCCCGTAAGAGTATCTGGAGGGACAACTATTCTTAACAATAAAATGAATATTAACTTCGGAATGGTGTTAGATCCTTACGCTTTGGACAACAATAACCGAAAAATTGACAGATTTAATATCAATAATGGAGGAAGTCTTTTCCGTATGACAAATGCTAATTTAAATATCAGCTATTCATTGTCAAATTCCACTTTCTCGGGAGATAAAGATAATGATGGTCTCGATGGACGGGAAGAGCAAGAATCGCTGCAAAGCGGTGGTCGCGCAGATGATTTGTTTGGAAAACCACAGGATTTTGCAGACCAACGTTTGAGGGACAGCGATAAAGATGATGAAGAAAAGACACCAAGCGAACTGTATAATTATCAAATTCCATGGAGTCTTCGGTTAGCTTATGCAGTCAACTATTCAAACAATGCACGAGAAAATGAAATATCATCAAACTCCTTGATGTTTTCTGGAGATGTTGAAATTTCTCCGCGTTGGACACTTGGGGCATCATCTGGTTATGACTTCAAAAATCAAGGGTTCACCTATACACAATTGCGTTTTGAACGTGATTTGTTGAGTTGGCGAATGAATTTCAGTTGGATTCCTTTTAGCACCAGAACTTCTTGGAGTTTTTTCATCGGAATCAAATCCAACTTGTTGAAAGATCTCAAATACGATCAACGTAAACGTCCTGACAGACAGTTATAATTTTCATCTAATAAATCAATAAAGAAATTTAAATGAAAAAAATCATCAATACACCAAAAGCACCAGCACCTATTGGTCCTTACAACCAAGCTGTTTTATCAGGAAACATACTTTTTACTTCTGGTCAAATTGCCATCCATCCAGAAACTGGTGAATTGGTGATGTCTGACATTAAAACCGAGACCAAACAAGTCATGGAAAATATGAAAGCTGTGCTTGAGGCTGCTGATATGACCTTTGGAAACGTTGTCAAAACCTCTATCTTCATTAGCGACATGAACAATTTTGGGCAGATAAATGAAGTTTATACAACATATTTTGATAATGCAACTGCTCCAGCTCGAGAAACGGTTGAAGTGGCTAACTTGCCAAAGTTTGTGAATGTTGAAATCAGCATGATTGCTGTAAAATAAACGATTACTTGTAGAAAAAACATAGATTTGATTTGAACACAATCAATCTAAATGCCTAACTTAGAGATTCATTAATCCAACCAAAACATGCGTATAGAATACGATATCAAATTAGGCTTCAAGGATGTTATGATACGTCCTAAACGCTCTACTTTAAATAGTCGCTCTCAAGTAAATTTAAAACGTCAATTCAAATTTATGCATAGTGCTTCCAACTGGACAGGCATACCTGTTATGGCTGCCAATATGGATACTGTTGGAACATTTGAAATGGCTTTGGAATTGGGCAAGCAACAACTTTTTACTGCCATTCATAAACATTATTCAGTTGAAAAATGGAAGACGTTTTTAAGTAAAGCACCAAAATATATTACCAATTTTATTGCCATCAGTACAGGTACCAGTGAGCAAGATGCTGAAAAGCTGAAAGCTATTACTGAATTGAATAAGGATTTGAAGTTTATCTGCATTGATGTTGCTAATGGTTACTCTGAACATTTTGTGAATTTTGTGAAGGAAACGCGCTCACAATACCCAGATAAAGTAATCATCGCAGGAAATGTCGTTACAGGTGAAATGGTAGAAGAATTACTGCTAGCTGGAGCAGACATCATCAAAGTAGGTATTGGTCCTGGTTCTGTTTGTACAACGCGTATTAAGACTGGCGTTGGGTATCCTCAATTATCCGCAATTATTGAATGTGCTGATGCCGCACACGGTTTAGGTGGCCAAATCATCAGCGATGGTGGTTGTACAACACCTGGAGATGTTGCAAAAGCATTTGGAGCTGGAGCCGATTTTGTGATGCTTGGAGGCATGTTTGCCGGTCACGACGAAAGTGGTGGAGAAACCATTATCAGAAAAAAGAAAACCTACAAACAATTTTATGGTATGAGTTCAGCCACTGCCATGGACAAACATGCAGGCGGTGTTGCTGATTATAGAGCCAGTGAAGGCAAAACCGTTGAAGTACCTTATCGTGGTAAAGTGGAAGATACTATTAAAGACATTTTGGGAGGAGTGAGAAGCACTTGTACCTATGTTGGTGCACAACGCTTAAAGGAGTTGACCAAACGTACCACTTTTATTCGAGTGGAAGAGCAGGAAAATAGAGTTTATACTGGCAAGGACTAACTATAATCCTTTCATTAATAAATTTGCTGTTGCTGGATTGGTAGCTAGTGGTACATCATGCACGTCACAAAGACGCATCAACATCAAAACATCTGGCTCGTGTGGATGTTTTTCAAGAGGGTCTCTAAAAAACAATACCATTTGACATTTTCCTTCAGCAACTCTAGCAGCGATTTGAGCGTCCCCACCTAAAGGACCAGACAGTAGACGGGTGACTTCAAACCCCGCTTTTCTTACTTTTTTACCTGTAGTTCCCGTAGAAACCAATGTAATTTGTTTTTGTTCAAGAATAGAACGATGCTCGTTTAAAAATTGCACCATTTCAGTTTTCTTTCCATCATGTGCAATGATTGCTATTTCCATCACAACCGTTTTGTATGGTATGCTACAAGCCCTTCAATGGGTCTCCTTACAAAGTTTCCTACCTTAAATCCTAATTCCTCTCCTACTGCTCGTATTTCTTCTTGAGAAAAGAACGCAATAGAGCCAGCAAAATGCACAGGAACTTTCTCTATTTCATTCTTAAATTGAAGAATCATATTTCGAGCAAAAACTCTCACACCTTCTTTAATCATATTTTGGATATATTCCGAGTCTTTGTTAAGGAACATGAATTCTGCAAAGTTGGCTAAATAGGCATTTGGGCTAGGTTGTTTGTAAAGATTGTATTTAATATAATCCGCATCCATGTTGTATTTGTCTCCAAATGATACGCGGATGGCTTCTGGCATATGATGGAAGTAATAATCGCGAATTAATTGCTTTCCGTAGTAATTTCCGGAAGCGTCATCCATCAAGGTATATCCTAAAGACACTATTTTCTGATGTAGTCGTGTACCATCATAATAACTGCAATTAGAACCTGTTCCAAGTATACAAACCACTGCAGCTTCATCATCACTATTTAGTGTCGCTCTTACGGCTGCCATGGTATCTTCAGTAACTTCCACCTCAGCATTCTGAAAAACATCTTCCAAAATACCTTTTAACATCAATCTCGGATTTTCAGTACCACAACCTGCGCCGTAAAAGAAAACATGCGTGACATTTCTCTTGATGGCAGCGAGTTCTTCGCTTTTGCGTATGGTTTTATAGAGTTTTTTCTCTTTAAGAATTTCGGGATTCAATCCGCTGGTGCGGATTTTTTCTTGGAGTTGTTTTCCATTATTATCTACAACAATCCAATCACATTTGGTTGAACCACTATCAGCTATTAAAATCATGTGTGTGTTTTAAATAAAGATTCCGTACGAGTTGGAACTATATAAATATAGTGAACTTATACGGAATCTTACTAAATATTATAAGGAATGTATGTGCTGAGCCAATTCAACTAATTTAGTGGAATATGCAAACTCGTTGTCATACCAACCTACCACTTTGAAGAATTTAGAATTCAATTCTATGGACGCATCAGCATCGAATACACATGTGCGAGTTTCTCCCACGAAATCTTGAGAAACCACCAATTCATCTGTATAGCCTACAATACCTTTGAAAGCTCCTTCTGACGCATCTTTAAATGCTTTTTTGATTTCTTCCAAAGAGGTTTCTTTTTTACTTCTGAAGGTTAAATCTACTACTGAAACATCAGCAGTAGGTACTCTAAATGCCATTCCTGTTAAGACACCATCCAATTTTGGAATTACTTTTCCAACAGCTTTTGCAGCTCCTGTAGATGCTGGAATGATGTTCAATAAAGCACTACGTCCGCCTCTGAAATCTTTTTTAGATGGTCCGTCTACTGTTAATTGTGTTGCAGTAGTAGCGTGAACAGTGGTCATCAAACCTTCTTCAATTCCGAAGTTATCATCAAGAATTTTAGCCATTGGAGCCAAGCAGTTTGTAGTACAAGACGCGTTTGATACAATTTTATCAGAAGCTTTTACCTCATTATGATTTACACCCATAACGAACATTGGCGCATCTTTACTTGGAGCAGAAATCACCACTTTTTTGGCTCCTGCGTCCAAATGGTATTGTGCAGTATCCATCGTTGTGAAAATACCTGTGCAGTCTGCCACAACATCTACACTAGCCTCATCCCACTTTAAATTCTTTGGATCTCTTTCAGCAGTAACTCTGATGGTTTTTCCATCAACTACCAAGTGACCATCCTTTACTTCTATCTTTCCATTAAAGCGACCGTGTACTGAATCATACTCCAATAAATAAGCAAGATGGTCTACTTCCAACAAATCATTGATGGCTACAACATCTACACCTGGTTTATTAAGGGTTGCTCTAAATACTATTCTTCCTATTCTACCGAATCCGTTGATTCCTAATTTTAAATTTGACATTTTTAGTTGTTTTTATTTAATGCTATTGATTTTATACTGTTACGTCGTCATAATATCAGACACGCGCAATAATTCTTTATTGATTTTTGATTTTCCTTTTACGGCTTGCTCTAACGGCGTCAACGCCATCACATCATTGAGAAGGCCCACCATATAGTTGGTTTTTCCTTCGAGAAGACTTTCTACAGCTTTTACTCCCATACGGCTTGCAAGCACTCTATCGAAACACGATGGCGAACCACCACGCTGCATATGACCAAGAACAGAAACCCTGACATCATATTCAATCATATTTTCTTCTACATAATCTTTCAATTCGAAGACATTCTTTCCTATTTTGTCACCTTCAGCAACCACGACAATACTTGATGATTTACCGGATTGTTTACTACGCTGTAAGGATTCCAACAGACGATCCAAACCTAAATCTTCTTCAGGGATGAGGATTTCCTCTGCTCCTGCTCCAACACCTGCATTTAAAGCGATGTGACCTACATCTCGGCCCATCACTTCCACAAAGAATAATCTGTTGTGTGAACTGGCTGTATCTCTGATTTTATCGATACACTCTACTACTGTATTTAATGCGGTATCGAAGCCCAAGGTATGGGACGTACCATAAATATCGTTATCAATAGTACCTGGAATGCCTATAATAGGAAAATCGTATTCTTTATTGAAAATAAGTCCACCGGTAAAGGTACCGTCACCACCGATGAGCACCAATGCATCTATGTTTGCTTCTGTGAGTTTTTGGTGTGCAGTTTTGCGACCTTCTTCTGTTCTAAATTCTTTGGAGCGAGCAGATTTTAAGACGGTTCCGCCTTTATTGATGATGCCCTTGACACTACGTGCGTCCATGGCTTTAAAATCTCCTTCTATCATTCCTTCATAACCTCTGTAGATACCTACACATTCTATATTATGGTAGGCACAAGTACGAACTACAGAACGTATGGCGGCATTCATTCCTGGCGAGTCGCCACCAGAGGTCATGACACCTATTCTTTTAATCGTTTTTGACATGTATGTTTAGTTAATAAAAGTAAAACTACTAAACAAAAACTAGATTTTTAAAGCTATTGCAGATTATTTAACAGTACCTTAAAATCTCAAACGTTTTCGTTAATAACTATCTATAAATTAGCGAAAAAGTTGCGGATTTTGGAGATTTTAGAGTGGTAATGTATTGTCACGAGTTCAGGAATGTTTTTTGAAAAGTTTGAACGTGACGCGTGAAGCTTGAAGGATGACTTTTTGGTGGCATTGTTAGGCTGTTTTTTAGGTTTTACTGGGGTTTTGAGACGTTTTTTGGCGCAGCCTTTTGACAAGTTGGAGTTAGCTTTTGAAAGGTTGACGGAACCTTTTGACAAGTTGGAGTTACCTTTTGAAAGGTTGACGGAACCTTTTGACAAAATGGAATTAGATTTGATACAGCAGTTTACTGAATGCCTCAGCTTTGTATACACAGCACTCTTGGTCTTTAAAACGTTGATTCTTGAGTCGTAATTTTTTCAATTTTATAATCGTCAAACCTTCTGTAATTTTCTCTAATGTCTTTTAAATCCATATTCTAAAAAAGTCCAATTCTATTATTAATCAAACTCCGCTTCTATTTTGGTGAGTTTTGCGATGTCTTTGTTGAGGTATTTAATGCTAACTTTCGGCGGGATTGAGATTTCGATACAGGTTTCGCTAAAGACCAAATCTTCGGAGGACAGTTTGCTTTGAATATCAATTTAAACATTTTTCGGTCTGAATACTGTGTCAGTATTTGTTCTGTTTCCTTGGGGCTCAATTCTTTAAATCTGCTGAAATGTATTTCGATAGATGGCGGCACTGATACGCTTACGATGAGTCTGTTGGTTCTGAAACCTGCCTTTTCTATGAGTGGCAATACGTCGAACACTTCTTTGACATAGTTGACAAATTTGTTTTTTGTGCCGGTACCGATATCTCCTATTTTAAACAGTCCGTTTTTGAGTTGCGCCAATAGTTGTTCAGAACTGTCCGTAACGGTTTTTGAGGTTTTTTGAATGATTGATTTTTTCTCCAAGATGTTTACAATTTTATTCTTTAATGTACTTTTTAGTCTTAAAAAAGGTTCTTGTGTCATTAAATTCCTTTCCAGTATGAAAGTCAATCAACCACATATTTACTTTCAAATCGTTTAATAACTCATATTCCAGTTTTACAAAACCATACGTCTCGGAAAAATAACTTGTCAATTTTGATGTCCCAATATCTGATGTGGCGGTACTTACAATTACAAAACAATCCATCTCTCCTATTTGAGTTGCAATAGTCTCTTTACGAATTATTTTATAGTTGTATGTCAAAAGTAATTCGCCTTCCCAAGCACCCCATAACTCATTTCCCCAACCATCTCCAATGCTCATTTGGTCATTCCATTCCATTCCAATTTTAATTGGTTTCTTAATAAACGGAAAAGGCGCTGTTTCCAAAGCACTAAAGAATCCGTCTCTGATGGGATGAATCCATACATTATCATTATTTTCGACGGCTCCGGTTGATGAAAGTGAAGAAAACACAGGCCCTTGCAGGTATGAAATTTGGGTTTGGTTTTCATTGGTTCTGTCTGCATCAGCAACAGGCTTTACCAAAAGATGAATCTTTTCAACCGCTAAACTATCAAAGTCAGATGAAGCGAACTCAAAATCAATGACCCTTTCTTGTTTTGATTCGTCAAACTTACTGCCGTTCTTTTTCAGCTTATGCTTTTTTCCACCGTAAATAATCTCATAATCATAAATAAAAACATTTCCAGGTTTATAAATGTCATTATTCAAATCGACATTCTCATTTTCCGTTATTACAGAATCATACTGTTGAGAATACCCTATTTGAAGTGAAAAAAGACACAAAGCGGTAAGGACAAATTTCATTGAATGTATTTTTACAAAGGGGTTTAACGATTATATCTATTCAAACAAATATAACCTTTATCCCTTCAGAATTCAGAATATAAAAGCAATTTATGCTGTTAAAACCCAATGCAATGCTTACTTTTGCGGCTTCAAAAAAATAAAGACATCTGTTGCTAAACCAAAACATATGAAACCTTATTTGCGTTTATTCGATTTTTCTCAAAAAGTAGATTATAAAACCGAGATTCTTTCTGGGCTTACGGTTGCTATTGCATTGGTACCCGAAGCGGTGGCTTTTGCCTTTATTGCTGGCTTGTCGCCGTTGGTAGGTTTGTATGCTGCCTTTGTGATGGGTTTGGTGACTTCGGTTTTTGGTGGACGTCCTGGTATGATTTCGGGTGCTACAGGTGCTGTGGCTGTGGTGATTGTGGCCCTTGCTAAAAGTCGCGGTGTGGAATATGTGTTTGCTACCGTAGTGTTGGCAGGAATTATACAGGTATTGGCAGGTGCTTTGAAACTTGGCAAACTGATGCGACTGGTACCACTGCCAGTGGTGTATGGTTTTGTGAATGGTCTTGCCATCATCATCTTTATGTCGCAATTGGACCAATTCAAGGATGCTTCGGGTAATTGGTTAACTGGTAATACGTTATTGATCTTGTTAGGACTGGTGTTGCTGACGATGTTGATTATTTGGGGACTTCCTAAACTTACAAAGGCTTTCCCAGCATCCTTGGCGGCGATTTTAATTGTATTTGGTGTGGTGACCTTGTTTGGCATTGATACCAAAACCGTCGGTGATATGGCCTCTATAGATGGTGGCTTCCCTCCTTTTAATATTCCTGATATTGCTTATAATCTTGATACATTCTTGTTGATTTTGCCTTATGCTGGTATTGTGGCTGGTGTAGGATTGATTGAAAGCTTGTTGACGTTGGAATTGATTGATGAAATTACCGAGACCCGAGGACGCACCAACAAAGAAGCTATGGCGCAAGGTGTGGCGAACATTACATCTGGTTTCTTTTCCGGTATGGGTGGCTGTGCGATGATAGGTCAAAGTCTTATCAACATTTCCAATGGTGCGCGTGCTCGATTGTCTGGCATTGTGGCATCTGTGGTGTTGTTACTGTTTATTATGTTTGGCTCATCATTGGTAGAACAATTGCCGATGGCTGCCTTGACTGGGCTGATGATTATGGTTTCTATCGGAACGTTTGAATGGGTGAGCTTTAAAATCATTAATAAATATCCGAAGTCAGACATCTTGGTAGGAATGGTGGTAGCGTTGATTACTGTGTTGTTGCATAATCTTGCTTTGGCGGTATTGGTAGGTGTGATTATTGCTGCGCTGGTATTTGCTTGGGATAGCGCCAAACGCATCAGGGCCAGAAAACATATTGATGATAAGGGCGTGAAACATTATGAAATCTACGGACCTTTGTTTTTTGGGTCGATTAAAATGTTCAATGATAAATTTGACGTTGCCGATGACCCTGAAGAAGTGATGATTGACTTTAAGGAAAGTCGTATTGTTGATATGTCGGCCATTGAAGCGGTAAACAAACTGACCGAACGTTATCATACCGCAGGCAAGAAGGTGTACATTACCAATCTATCGAGCAGCAGTCATAAACTATTGATTAAGGCAGATAAGATGATTAATGTAAATGTGGTGGAATAAGGAAGATCAATTGTCTTTCTTTTCGGAGCTCGGCTTTACGGTAATGTAATCTGGCGTCATACGCTCCTCCTCTTTTCTAGTGGCCTCTTGGTCAATTTTTTCTTGTTCCTTTTCCTTTTTGTTTTTACCAGAAAAGATAATTTGCAGCAACTCTTTAAAGGTGTCAAATTCTACATTATAAGACAATCCAAGGCCTTGTGCATAGCCTATTTCTTCACCAAAATTACGAATGTTATTTTCTCGGTTGAAGAATTTTGCAGACAGCGTGCCATCGTCATTTAACAACAATTCTATTTCGGCATCACCAGCAATTACGGTTTGATTAACACCACCCACAGGTACACCCACTTTACCGTTGAACAATACGCGGTCACTAATTTTAGTACTTAAGGTCAACCCTAATCTATCATCTGTTTGGTATTCTGGCGTGACCTCACCTGATTCAAAATTCACACCCACTTGTACCTTATCATTTTCATCAGAAAACAAACTGTTGAAAAGATTGTTTACCCTATCTTCTACCGTACCATACGCTTGCTGACCAAGACTTAATTCGCTGGCAAAAGAGCCTGTTGCCAATAAGAATACACCTTGATAATCTCGACTTTCTTTAGTTTCTAAACGATAATCTAACTCTGACTTTATGGTAGAACTGACATTAGGAAAACCGAATGTAAAATCTAAATCTGGTTGTTCGAGTTGACCAGAAAGATTCAATTCCACGTTCACAGGAATACTTCGATTTATAGGATTATCTAACAATACCGATGGGTTTGCATTGGTTTTATAAATGGCTCTCAAATTGACCTGCGCCTTCATTGGGTCGCCATTCCATTGAAGGTTTCCGCCTCGCTCCACTTCCAACTTTTTCTGTACCAAACCTCCATAGGCAAAATTGTAGGTTCCTCGATAAATAACGAAGTCGCCATACATATTAAATTTACCATTGGTATTGATTTCGATGAGTAAGTTTCCTTCACCACTACCTTGAATCGTGCTTCCTGATTTTCTGTCAATCACAATTTCGATATCGGCATTTTGGTTGACATCCAAATCAAAATCCAATTCAAGACCTTTCACTTCTGTTTCCGTGACCACTTCTCCTCTCAATTTCGCAGCCTTTTCTTCAGGGCTTAAGAAATGAATATAGGAATTGTCCCCAAAACTTTGCGTATCATTCAACGGTATTTTAAAGACTGTGCCTTCTGCTGTGCTACCATCTACACTAATGACTAATTGTTCAGTAGGTCCGTCGATACTTGCCTGTCCCCTCACGAAAGCCGTACCATAATACAAGGCATCTTCAGAATCTTCGGTATTGAGCACGAGCAAACGATTGGTATCAATGTCTAACCCAAGTCGCCAATCAGAGAAATTATTATGGCTCATATAACCGTTGAGCGTTGCCCTTGAGAAGTACTCTGTATCAGTCATCACCACATCTTGAAAGATGAATTTTTGTTCTTCGAGAAGCACCTCTGAATCGAAATCAAAACCGTAATCGACATTCAGTTCAGCAATGGTCAAACCAGCGTTATTGAGAACCAAATTACCATTGATGTCAGGTTTGTCAAGGCTACCGGTCACTCGAGCCGTACCCGACGCCAAACCTCGAATATTGGTAATGACACCAGCCCCAAAAGCATTGAGTGGCGCCAATTGAAATTCATCAAAATCGATATCTACATTCAATCGGGACACTTGTGGACTGACGTCGATATATCCTTTTGCAATTAATGATTTGAGATTGTCGTTCTGCAAGAGTAAATCAACTTCATAATTGGTCAAAGATTCATTACCGATGATGTCTGCCTGCAAGTTGCCCAATTCGTAATTATTAAATTTTAAGCGGTCGATGGTCACATTAGAACTTGGGAGGTATGTACCATTTTGTTGCAGTACTTGCAACTCTCCATTAACATTACCTGCAAACTGGATGCTATCGAGACGTGGTGTTATTTTATTAAGGTCTACATCCTTAAAGTTAAGTTTGATGTCTTTATACGTAGAATCCCGAATTTCTCCCGCCAATTCAATTTCCTCATCGTCGTGGCTCATAATGATTTCGGCAATATTGAATTGCTTAAACTGCCTATCAAAGGTAATTTTGTTCAATCGGTCTCTGTTTTCATTGATGACCCAATCATTTTCCTTAAATCTTACGCCTGACCTTTTGAAACCGACCACCGATTTATTGTCTTTGTCAATGGTGTAAAACAAGCTTAAATCAAAATTATCCTTATTGAACTTACCACCTTGAAACTCTGATTTGATGAACAAGGTATCACGTTGTGTAACGTTGATGAGATTGAATTTTGAGACATTGTAGAAATTAGTGTTCACCGAATCTATCTCAACAAAAGTGTTGAACAATGGGTTTGAATTGTCAATTTTCAGATCGACATTGTTTGCAAAATACTCATTCAACTTAATCTGTGGTGACTTGAATGCCAGCTTAAAACCACGTTCGTTACTTTCAATCCTACCTTTAATGGATGTGTTCGGTCCAAGTTCCAAATCGTGCACAAATACCTCAATAATTTTGTTGTAAATAGTGAAATCAAAATCCAGATATTGTTCATCTTTGATTGTGTGAGGTCTATAATTGGTATAAATACTCCCTACAGAATTTTCTACCAATTTACTAATGTCTTCAAACTTAAAAATACCGCTTACTTTTCCTTTGATGATATCTGTAGAATTGATATCAATGGTGCGAACCTGATCGTTAAACTTTGAAGTAATGTCAAAATCCTCAAAAAAGTACTCTTCATTTTGATTGATGTAAGTGGTGTTTCTAAAGTTGAGCGTACCATAAGCATCATTGATATTGGTACCTTTCATAGACATAATGACTTTGCCTTTGAACACAGAAATGCTATCTTTTTTTACAAAGTTGAGCGCATTTAAGTTGGCATATTCGACGTTGGCCGTAAAGTCCATCGTTTTGATATTTTTTGACAAATCGGCCAAACCATCAAATTGAAACTTAAAGTTTTCATCTTCAGAAATCAATTCACCATTAAAAATGTTATTTCCTATTTGCCCACTGACATCTACGTCCATATAAGTGTAACCATTGTAATTCAAGGAATATACTTTTCCAACGACGTCTGTTTTTAGATTATCAATTGTGAAACCTTTGCCATCTACATCCAAATCAAAGGATGTTTCCTTTACCTTCGGGTCGTTCAGGAGTTTGCCGATGTCAAATTGGTCAAAAACTACCTTCCCTTTATAACTAGCGTTATCAATGTTTTCAATTTCCGATAGCAACATATTGGTGTCTATGTGACCAATGTCTGTGCGGATGTCGAGATTGGAATCGATGTAACTTGGTGTGATCTTCGTCGTTCCTGTGATGTAGAAATTGCCCACTTTAGAAAACACCGAAGGAATGGATTCACCTAGAAGATTTGGCAGAAGGGCTCTTAAATCATAGTAATTTGAGGATAGATTATCAAACCTGCCATCTAATTCGAAATTATTTTCCTTGGTGTTGAAGAGATTTTTAAAGTTAATGTCACCAAAAATTCGTGTTCTGGAATTGGTGGTCAATCTTAAATTTTCTGCATCCAAATCATTCAAAGTACCCGAAAGATTGACGTTCAATGTTGCTTTTTGGTCGATTCCGAATTCGTTATAAAACGTGTTCAGTTCGTCTAAAAGCACTTCTGAATCCTTGAAGTTTGCCTTTACCTGAACTTTATTGGTGAAATCCTGCATATCGCCCGGACCATAAGTAAACCTGACATCCCCTTTTAAAATGGAATGTGTGGTGTTGATACTTAAATCATCAAAATACAGATGCTCTGGTGTGTATTCAAAATCGGCGACCATATTTTTGATAACCAAACCGCGCGTGTCATAAAACGCAAAAGTGTTGATCCTTGCGCTGATGTCGCTATCGTGAATGACGAAGTTGGTGGCGTTGAGATACAATTTTTTGAACTCTAGCATCTTCGGATTTTCTTTGTTTTCGTTGATCATCCGAAGCGTTCCGTCATAAATCGAGATATCACTCGAAGACAACAGGAACGTTTTTACTTCTTCTTGAGGATTGTCTTCTTCAAACTTTTGAATAAAAACATCCAAATTGGTTTGAGGCTCATCTTTATACGTTTTGATGTTGAACGTTAAGCCATTGATATTGATATCGCCAAACGTGAGTTTGCCGTTATAAATGTTTCTGAAACTTAAAATTGACGTGTTGAGTTCGTTGATATTGATGAGTGTATCCTTTCTATAATCCTCAATATAAACACTTTTCAACTCAACATCACCGTTAAACTTTAACCCGATTCTTTCAATATTGATATTTGTTCCGAAGTCGCTGTTGATGCGCTGTGTGGCCTTTTTTCCAAGATAAGTTTGAACAGCGGGAATAGATACCACCAACATCAAAATGATGAAAAGCAGCAAAAAGATTGCTGCTAATTTTGATAGTATTTTGAAGAATTTTTTGATACGTTTTTAAAGTTATAACTTTGCACCAAAATTAACAATTATTGTGCCTAAATTTCACTAATGTCGCCACTAAATGTTTATATATTAGGGATTGAATCCTCTTGCGATGACACAGCAGCTTCTGTGATGCTCAACGGAAAAATATTGAGCAATATTGTCGCCAACCAATCGATTCACGAAGCTTATGGAGGTGTGGTGCCAGAATTGGCCTCTCGGGCACATCAACAAAACATCGTTCCGGTTGTGCACGAAGCGTTGAAAAGGGCCAATGTGGACAAATCGCAATTGAGCGCCATCGCGTTCACCAGAGGACCAGGATTGATGGGTTCATTATTGGTAGGTACATCCTTTGCAAAATCCTTGGCCTACGGATTAGACATTCCTTTGATAGATGTCAATCATATGTCGGCACATATTTTGGCACATTTTATTGATGAAGAAGGCTTCAACAAACCACCTTTTCCTTTTTTGGCAATGACCATTTCTGGTGGCCACACACAGATAGTTAAAGTCAACAATTATTTTGATATGAAAGTGATAGGTGAAACCATTGATGATGCTGTAGGTGAAGCCTTTGATAAAAGTGGAAAGTTGCTTGGTTTAGGCTATCCTGCTGGACCAGAAATAGACAAAAGAGCCAAACTGGGCAACCCGAAAGCTTTCAAATTTACAAAGCCAAAAGTGGATGGTCTCAACTTCAGTTTTTCAGGTTTGAAAACAGCCATTTTATATTTCATTCAAAAAGAAACAGAAAATAATCCGAAGTTTATCGAAGAACACCTGAACGACATTTGTGCCTCTATTCAGTATACAATTATTGGAATTTTGATAGACAAACTTAAACTGGCAAGCAAACAAACTTGCATTAAGCATATTGCCATAGGTGGTGGTGTTTCGGCAAATTCGGGTATTCGTCAAGCCTTGAAAGATGGTGAGAAGAAGTTTGGATGGACCACTTATGTGCCTAAATTTGAATTTACTACAGATAATGCTGCGATGATTGCGATTGTTGGGTATTTGAAATATTTGGAAGGCGATTTTTCGAAGAATGATGTTGTGGCTTCCTCTCGATTGAAGATTTAATGATGGCTTTTTAACTTGAAGGATAGATGACCGATGACGGATGACAGTTCACTGGACTTTATTTTGGAATTTGGTTCTTAATTCTTGAATCCTAAATCCTGAACTTTGAATCTTGAACCCTGCACCTTGAATTGAAAATTAAGGTTATAAACAATCGATTCTTAAAAACTTACGGACAAATCTGTTCGAGGTAAAGCCTTTCATTTTAAATTTGAATCAAAATCTAAAAAAACCAACTATGTTTAGACACCTACTCTACACCGCTTTCCTAGTGTTTACTGTTTCTGCAACTGCTCAAAAAAAGGGTATCCAATCGCAATTGGATTCCATACAAAATGAAACACAAGCCACTAAATTTATTGAAACAAACAAGTCCAATAAAGGGAAATTGTACGTTTTCAACAAAGAAAAACACAAAACCCAACTTGCTAAAGACCTCTTTAAAATGGGAAAAGGTAGCAGTAAAGTCATTGCTTCTGATATTCAAAAAACGCATTATAAAATCATCGATAAATACGAAATCCCTTATTACAGATACAGTTACGTTTACTTCGATGGCTCCAAAAAAAGCAAGGAAGAAATCAAGGATTTACAGAACAGAATAATTTCCAAATACCAACAAGGATTTCGGTTTGGAGACTTGGCAAAAATGTATTCTATGGATGCCAATGCCAATAGAGGTGGCGATTTGGGCTGGATTACAACAGGAAATGAGTCTTCAGAGTTGGAAGCCATACTTGCCAATGACAATCATAATGTTGAAGAGATTTTTGCTTTTGATTTGCCAGAGAAAAATTCGTTTTACGTTGCTGTTAAAACACATCCGACCAAATTGATAGAGGAAATCAAGGTGCTTGAAGTGACTGAAACCCTGAATTAATGCAACTTTTCTTTAATCCTGATATTGATGAGCACACGCCGCAATTGACGTTTTCCAATGAAGAAAGCAAGCATATTGTGAAGGTGTTGCGAAAGTCGGTTGGTGATGAATTAGACATTACCAACGGGAAAGGGTGGCTATTTAAGGCACAAATAACACTTGCCGACATCAGGAATTGCATTGCGACCATTAGTTCTAAAACTTTTCAGGATAGGCGAAATTATCGATTGCATTTGGCTGTTGCTCCAACCAAAATGAACGATCGATACGAATGGTTTTTGGAAAAAGCCACTGAAATAGGCATTGATACCATTACTCCTATCATTTGTGACCATAGCGAACGAAAAGTCATCAAGCCAGACCGTTTTGAGAAGATTATACAGTCTGCAATGAAGCAATCCAATCAGCTTTATCTACCAACATTGAATGATGCCGTTTCGTTTAAGGATTTCATCAAACAGGATTTTGAGGGAGCACTTTTCATTGGGCATTGTGAAGAAACCCAGCGAAAATCCTTAAAAAACGAGTTAAAAGCGACTCAAGACATTACGATTTTGATTGGTCCGGAAGGAGATTTTAGTGTTAAAGAAATTGAAATTGCCTTAAAACATAAGTTTATTCCAGTAACTTTGGGAGAAACCAGATTACGCACTGAAACTGCTGCCATTGTGGCCTGCCATAGTGTTGCATTTGTGAATGAATAAAATGAGAATAGTAATTGCCATAGCTTTTTTGATTGTTTCGATGAACTTATCGGCGCAGCAGATCGCGGTTTTAAAGTACAAAGGTGGTGGCGATTGGTATAGCAATCCTACTTCGTTGCCCAATTTGATAACGTATTGCAACGCCAATATCAATACCAAAATCAATTCAAAACCAGAAGTGGTCGAAGCTGGTAGCATTGATATCTTTCAATATCCAATGCTTCATATGACAGGTCACGGAAATGTGTTTTTCAGTGATGAAGATGCTGAAAATTTGAGGAATTACTTGATTTCAGGAGGTTTTCTGCATATTGATGATAACTATGGATTGCAGCCTTACATCACCAAAGAACTCAAAAAAGTATTTCCGGACAAAGAACTTATTGAGCTTCCAAAGACGCACGAGATTTTCAGCGCTGTTTATAAATTTCCTGAAGGTTTACCGAAAATTCACGAGCACGATAATAAGCGTCCGCAAGCCTTTGGTCTTTTTCACGAAGGACGATTATTGGTATTGTTTACCTATGAAAGCGATCTTGGCAATGGTTGGGAAGATGCCGAAGTGCACAACGACCCTATCGAGTTGCGAGAAAAAGCATTAAAAATGGGTGCTAATATCGTAAAGTACGTTTTTGAACATTGATACCAATGCAAAAAGACCATTACAGCACTTCATTTTCATCAAAACAATTCCCAATAATTCTTGTTTGCGACAACATCACCAAGGCTCCAAACATCGGTAGTTTATTTCGAACGGCAGATGCTTTCGGTGTCGAGAAATTAATTTTTTGTGGACAATACATTCCAATAGGAAGACGAATGACCAAGACTTCAAGGTCCACAGAAAAATTCGTGAACTATGAAACTCACGACGATATCGTGCCATTAGTTACCAAATTGAAATCTGAAGGCTATAAAATTGTATCTTTAGAAATCACCACAGACAGCAAACCAATTCACGCTTATAATTTTCATCAAGCACCTTTGGCGTTGATCATTGGTGACGAAAATCATGGTATTTCTGCAGATGTTTTGATACAAAGTGATGATATACTTCACATTGATATGTTTGGATACAATAGCAGTATGAATGTGGTGCAAGCTGCAACTATAGCTTTATATGAAATCACCAAACAATTGAACAACGAATAGTTGCAATTGGGTTATTTTCGAACTGTAAATTACACTATATTTACGAAATGAATTCAAGAACGATTGCAAAAGGAAACTTGAAAACCCTGGCTGTTGTGGCAGGTGTTGCGCTTCTACTTTTTATTCTTTACAAGATAAAATCGTTAGTTCTTTTTATATTTATCGCTGGTGTTATTTCTTTGATCTGCAGGCCTTTGGTAACTTTTTTAAAGGTTAAGTTAAAATTTGGAAATACATTGGCTTCATTTACAACATTGATCTTTATTGGAGTATTTTTCTTCATGATTTTCCGCATATTCCTGCCAATCGTGTTGGAACAAAGCAAGAACATTTCGGAGATTAATTTTGATGTGGTCAAAACAGATTTGAATGAATTAAACATTCAGGCCAGTGAATATTTGGGAGTGGATAAAATTAATATTGTTGAAACATTAAAAAGAACTGAATTTGCCAAAAATTTTAATTCTGAGTTCGTCTCAAGTGTTATTCAGGTTTTCTTTCAAAATGTTGGAGATATTGTGGCCGGACTGTTTTCGGTACTTTTTATATCTTTCTTTTTACTCAAAGATGATAGGTTAATTACTACTGCCGTTACATCATTTGCCGATAGAGGTAATGAACGTCGGTCAGTTGTAGTCTTTACGAAAATAAAGTTATTGCTGTCGCGCTACTTTCTAGGACTTATGTTGCAAACAATGATAGCAGTTGTTCTTTACCTTTTTCTTTTACTATACTTGGACGTGAAAAATGCATTAGCTATTGCAATTATTTGTGCTTTTCTCAACATCGTTCCTTATTTAGGTCCACTCATAGGAGCTGCTCTTATCATGCTTGTGGTTGTTTCCAATAACCTTGGTGCAGACTTTTCAAGTGAATTATTGCCCCTTTTAGTAAAAGTTTTGATTGGTGTCGCTATTGTTCAATTAATTGATAATTTGCTTTCTCAACCTATCATATTCGGAAGAAGTGTACGCTCTCATCCTTTAGAGATTTTCATTGCTATTGTCATAGGAGGACTACTGTTCAACATTGGAGGAATGATACTTGCTGTTCCTGTTTATACGACTCTAAAGGTCATTTCAAAAGAGTTTTTATCCGAATACAAAATTGTTAAACACTTGACTAAAGATCTTTAAGTTTTAGTTTGAATAAATCTATATTAAATAATGAAATACAGGTCTTTATAAATAATAATTTAAACTCTGATATTTCAACACTTGCTTTCAAAGGTACTTCTTTTCAGAATGTTGATACCAAAGAATTGATAGAACAGATTGAATCTAAAAAAAAATCTGAAAAGAAGCTTCCAACATGGTTTCAAAGTGAAAACGTATATTATCCCAACAAATTAAATATTGAACAGACATCTTCGGAGGTCACTGCTCAATACAAGGCTTCAATTATAGATGGAAAATCCATAATTGATATTACTGGAGGTTTTGGAATCGATAGTTTTTATTTTTCAAAAAAATTTGACGCTGTATATCATTGTGAAATAAATGAAGAATTATCCGAAATTGTCAAACACAATTATCAAGAACTAGGAATTACCAATGTTTTTACACATGCAGTTGACGGAATAGAATATCTTAAAAAATCTGATGACTTTTATGATTGGATTTACATAGATCCATCGAGAAGGCATGAAAATAAAGGCAAAGTATTCTTCTTGAATGACTGTTTGCCTGATGTTCCTTCTGAACTTGATTCCTTATTTGAGTTTTCTAATAATATCTTAATAAAAACGTCTCCTTTACTTGATATATCTGCAGGAATCATAGAACTTAAGTTTGTTAAGTACGTTCATGTCGTGGCTGTTGACAATGAAGTGAAAGAGCTACTTTGGATTCTTGAAAAAGAATTCATTGGCAATATTACTGTTCATACTGCAAATATTAAAACCTCGGAAACTCAACAATTTCAATTCAATTTTGAAGATGAATTGCAATTAGCAATTAACTACCATGAGCCTCTATCCTACCTATACGAACCTAACGCATCTATTCTAAAGGCTGGAGGCTTTAAGTCGCTAGCTTCACAATTAGGAATTCATAAACTTCATAAACATTCGCATCTCTATACGAGCAATGAATTTATGTCTTTTCCAGGAAGAAGCTTTATCATAGTCACCTTAATCCCTTACAACAAAAAAGAAATCAAAAGCATGGCGATTAAAAAAGCTAATATTACCACACGTAACTTTCCTGAAAGCGTTCAAAAAATCAGGAACACCACTAAAATTAAGGATGGAGGTGATACCTATTTGTTTTTCACAACTAACTTAAAAAATGAAAAGATTGTAATTGTATGTACTAAAGTTGAATAGGAACGTCAGTATCTAGTTGATTGTTCTCATTGATAGTCACATCATATGCCATGCAAAGTCCCATATCAATTCTTACAGGTTTGGATGATTCTGATGTACTAATGGAAAATGTGGTTATTCCAACAGGGAACGTTCTCCAATCAGACGTTTCACCAGGATTTAATCCATAAACATAGTTGACCAGTGCACCATTGCCGTCAAAAATTTCAAAATTCACGACGTTATCGCTGTCGTTGGTTACCCTTGCTTTTGGATCTTCACCACTACATGGTGTATCGTCAAGTGTTTGCTCATTTGCAATTTCTGCAAGTTGTAGTTCTTGTTCAACTGGTTCTACAGAACAGTTGTAAAGTGGAGTCATAACCATTGCAAAAGCAACAGCTTTAAGTAGGTTGGTTTTCATTCGATTTGGGGTTAAATGAAATTATTATGGAGCAAATATATGTCAAAATCAATTATTGACAACTAAAAAATTCGATAAAATGTAAAATAATTTCGATAAAATACATAATCATCGATGAAATACACTACATTTTGTTTGCAGACCACATAATATCAACCAGTTATCAAACGAATTGATCTATATTAGATTAAAGCACATTGAATACATAACCAAGAAGCCAATATAGGATTAAGAAAACAACGATTGTACCGATACATCCGCATCCACCTCCACCTATTTTTTTTGCACCCCAACCAGCCAAAATAGCTCTCAATAGATTTTTCATAATTTAAAATTTAGACTTTAAAGATACTTCCTTATCATAGATTATAGTTGCTTCTATCCGAAGTTTTTATAACTCAAATAATGAAGATTCCGTGAAACCATAACATACAGAAGTTTCAAAGGACCGTATGGTATTCAATCCTGTAAATTCACTAAAGGCGGGCAAAACCAATTGATTTTCTGATAGTTCAAAACATGGCAACTTAATTCGCGTTTTCCCACGACCATAAATAACTACTCCGGGATGAGTATGCCCAGAAATGCAAAATGTGTCGTCATTGCAATGGTTTGCATCATGTACGAAACGGAAAGGCAACACATCTTTATGGGTTTTGAAGGTTGAAATTTCCAAATTTTGATAGAAGGAATCTTTTAATCGGTCGTGATTGCCTTTAATCAATTCGAATTTAATGTTGCTGAATTTTTGTTTCCAATTGATGAATTCATCCATATCCTTGTTGATTTCTGCGTGAAACAAATCGCCGACGAACAACACCGTTTCTACATCAAAATTTCCAATCAATGATTCCAATCGTTTTAAATCGTTCTGAAGAATTTGCGAAGGAATAGCAATGCCAGCTTTTCTGAAATGAGCCGTCTTACCAATATGCAAATCTGATAAAACCAACATATTTTCACGTTTCCAGAATAAGGCACGTTGATTGGTCAAAGTCAAAATCTCGTCGCGGCAAAGAATCTCTTTGGTAACCATTAATCAATTTGGGTCTGTCTCAAAACTTCATCTCGAATGCGTTTGATACGTTGGTCCAAATCTTCGCTGGTCACGGATTCGCGCAAACTATCAACTTTTATCGGAAAGCTTAAAGGTGTGAATGATTTTGCGAATTTAATGATTATTTTACTTTTTGAAATGCGCTCGAAAGCCTCCTTCAATCGAACTTCTTCCAACTGCTGATTAAAAACTTCGGTGTAAGCTTGTCGTAACAATAAATTTTGAGGTTCATAATCTTCCAAAACACGAAAAATGAGTCCAGATGATGACTGAAGACTTTTATTGTTCTTTCGATTTCCTGGCTGACTTTGCACCACCAATCCAGAAATTACGGCAATATCCCGGAATTTTCTCGAAGCCATTTCCGAAGCATTGATACTTCCGATGACATCATCCATCAAATTGTCTTTTGACAAAATAGCTTCAATACTTTTCTCATTTAACGGAATTTCCTGGTCACTCAATAGTTCAAATCCGTAATCATTCATAGCAATGGTAAACGTGAGCGGTTTCAACAAACTCAAGCGATACGCGATGAGTGCAGCCATCACTTCGTGAATCAACCTGCCCTCAAATGGATACATAAACAAATGGTGACCATCTTTGGTTTCAATCATTTCGACCAAAAACTCATCTTTTTTTGGAATATGTGAATGTGCTTCTTGACGACTCACCAAAGGATGCAAAAAACGTAACTCTTTTTCAGTGGTTTTAGGATGCAGAGATTCTGATAATTTTTCCCGAAGATATTGGCTCAAATACGAAGACAATGGCAGCCTTCCTCCCATCCAACTGGGTGTAATGGCAGATTTTCTCTTGCTGCGTTTTACAAGAACTGTCATATCCTTAATCGTCACGATTTCCAACACACGTCCAGCCAAAATAAAATGGTCTCCCGGATTTAATTTTGAAACGAAATATTCTTCCACCATTCCCACATAACCTCCAGAAAAAAATTTCACTTTTAGCATGGCATCACCGACGATGGCACCAATATTCATTCGATGCAACATACTGATACGCCGACTCTTTACTTTATATAAACCATCGTCATCCTTAACTACTTTATGATATTCTTCGTAAGATTTTAGGGTGTTTCCGCCTTCTGTAATGAATTTCAAAGCCCATTGCCAATCTTCTTCCGTCATATAATGAAAGGCGTGAACTTTACTGATACTGTGAAATAATTCTTTTTGGTCAAATCCTTCGCCAACCGCCAAGGTCACCATATATTGAATCAACACATCGAACGTTAAAACCATTGGTTCTCTGTTTTCAATTCGTCGGTCTTTTACCGCTTGTTTCAACGCCGATGCTTCAATCAATTCCAACGAATGTGTTGGTACGAAATAGATTTTGGAGGTTTCATAAGGCGAATGTCCACTACGTCCAGCACGCTGCATAAATCTTGCGATACCTTTAGGTGAACCGATTTGAATAACACAATCTACAGGCTTGAAATCGACACCCAAATCCAAGGATGACGTACACACCACTGCTTTTAAATGGCCGTCAGAAATAGAATCTTCTATCCAATTGCGCAATTCAAAATCGATGGAGCCGTGATGAATGGCTATTTGTCCAGCCAAATCTGGAGCCTGCTTAAGAATGTGTTGATACCAAACTTCTGATTGATTTCGAGTATTTGTGAAGATGAGTGTCGTGTTGTTTTCATAGATAATCGGGACGATTTTTGATGTCATTTTGACGCCCATATGACCAGCCCATGGCAAGACTTCAATTTCGTCTGGCAACACTGAAATAATGTTCAATTTTTTTTTCTCTTTGGCAACTATCATTTTCGTTTTGAAACCAACATAAGGAATCAAGACTTTTAAGGCTTCTTCCAGATTGCCAATTGTGGCTGTAATTCCAAAAATCTGCAATGATTTTGAAATTGCTAAAATGCGCGACAACGCTAATTCCGTCAGTACACCTCGTTTGCTGCCCAACAGTTCGTGCCATTCATCTACAGCGATACATCTCACCGATTTAAAAAATCTGGAATTGTTTTTTTGCGAATATAAAATGTGGAGCGTTTCAGGAGTTGTCAATAAAACATCAGGCATCAAGCGTTCTTGCCTTCGACGGTCTTTTTGCGGTGTATCGCCATTTCTCACTTCGACTGTCCAATCCAAACCAATCTCTTCAACAGCAGTGTTCATCGCTTTTGCCAAGTCTTTAGCCAAGGAGCGCAACGGGCTTATCCAAAGCAATTTCAAGCCCTTTTTGTAAGTTTCAGGATGATTTAAATAATCTATGACAACCGCCAAAAACACTGAAAAGGTTTTGCCAAAGCCTGTAGGTGCCACCACCATTCCGCTGTAACCTTTTCCATAATATTCCCAAGTTTGCATCTGAAAATCGAATGGTTTTTGTCCTTTTTCGGACATCCACGCATCAATAATTTTATAGCCTTCTGATTCTTGAAATTGTTTCAACTTGGGTCGGTTATTAGTTTTTTGACATCTTCAATCGTGTCAATTTCATCCACAGGTTTATCTTTTCGCCATCTTGAAATCCGTGGAAATCGTAATGCTACACCAGATTTATGCCGATTGCTGAATGCGATGCCTTCAAAAGCAATTTCGAATACCAATTCTGGCTTCACTGTTCGTACAGGTCCAAATTTTTCAATGGCATTTTTATTGACAAAACGTGTAATTTCCGATATTTCCTTATCGGTCAGTCCAGAATAAGCTTTTGCAACTGTTACCAAGCCATCATCTGTTTTGACTGCAAAGGTGTAATCTGTGTATTTTGAACTTCGCCTACCACTACCCTTTTGAGCGTAAATCATTACGGCATCAATCGTCAATGGTTCGACTTTCCATTTCCACCAGTCCCCTTTTTTTCTACCGGTGTGATACGGTGAATTTTTCTGCTTGAGCATCAAACCTTCACTATTGAATTCACGAGCTTTTTCTCTGATGTCGTTTAAGTCGTTCCATTCGTCAAATTCTATAATTTCTGACAAAACTGTGTGTGGCGCTCTTTTTTCCAAGGAAAATAATCTTTCGAGTAAATCACGTCGAAAACTCATTGGTTTTTCCCGAATATCTTCGCCATTCCATTCCATCAAATCATAGACATAAAATCCGATAGGCACTTCTTCCAATAGCTTTTTACTGATGGTTTTTCGATTCAAACGTTTTTGCAAATCATTGAACAGGAGCACAGCATTGTCTTTTAGTGCCAAAATTTCGCCATCAATGACGAAATCATCATCAAAAACTTCCATTGCCTCCACCAATTCCGGAAATTGAGACGTCACCAATTCCTCGCCACGAGACCAGATGAAAATTTCATCATTACGCTTAACGATTTGTCCACGAATGCCATCCCATTTGTACTCCACTTGCCAATCCTTCGGATGTCCCAAATCCTGCAATTCTTTTTCTAAAGCATACGCCAAACAGAATGGATAGGGTTTAGAATTGTCATAATTGATATGTTCGCCCTGCAACAACTCATCAAAAGAAATGGAACCCATATCCCAATTACCGATAATGCTATGCATCAATTGATTGGCATCAATCCCAGAATATTTAGCCAAAGCATTAACCAGTGTTTTCTTTGAAACTCCAATCCTGAAGCTTCCTCCAATCAATTTATTGAATATAAAGCGTTCCTGCATTTGCAAACCCGACCAAGCATTCAGGACATACTGTTTTTTTTCTTCGTCCGCTTTTGAAGTCAATTTTTTGAGCTCTTTCATCCACTCATCCAATGATTTCTCTATATGATGTGTTGGGTCTGGCAACATCAATGCAATCGTTTCAGCCAAATCGCCAACATTGCTATAACTTTCCAAAAACAACCATTCAGGATAACCAGTAATCTCCATACACCATTGTCGCATCAATGCGGTTTTGACCGGTCGTGGCGGACGTTTCCCTGTAAAAAGCGTAATCACCCAAAGTTTATCCTTATCAGAAGCTGTACTGAAATAGTCTACCAACGCATCAATCTTTGCATTGGTTTTATTGGTGATTTCTATGGAACTTATCAAATCTGAAAAATGCTTCATTCTGTTTCAGTTTTGATGGTTTTTGAATCTTCTTTTTCTTCCTCTTCGATGCCGTATTCGGTTTTGACTTCGTAGGACTCTATGCCTATTTCGTTCAAATATTTGGAAAATGTTGCCTGACTTCCATGTGTGACGTAGACTTTTTCAGCTTCCGTAGCTTTTACGGCAGAAAGCAAACCATTCCAATCAGCGTGGTCACTTACTGCAAAACCAGCATCCACAGCTTTCCACCGTCTGTTTCCTCGAATTTGCATCCAGCCAGAACAAATGGCTGTGGCTGCGTTTGGTATTTTTTTCAATAATCTTGAACCCAACAGCGCTGGAGGCAAAATCACGATTTTATTCTGAAGCACCTCTTTCTTGAAATCGTACTCCAATAATGTAGATTCAGGCAGTTGAATCCCCGAACGTTCAATGGCATTGTTCAAATTATGAATAGCACTATGAACGAACAGTTGGTCTACACCTTCCATCAATTTCATAATGCGTTGCGCTTTTCCTAAAGAATAGCCTATAAAGACGCTTGTACGATTGTGAGCCTTATTGAGCTTGACCCAATCGTGCATTTGTTGTTGGATTTCAGCTTCACTCAACCAATTATAAATGGGCAATCCAAAGGTGCTTTCTGTGATGAATTCGTGACATTTGATGGGTTCAAAAGGAATTGTTAAATGGTCATCTTTCACCTTATAATCGCCAGTAAAAACCACAACAAAACCTTTATACTCCAATCGAATTTGTGCCGAACCAATGACGTGACCGGCAGGATGAAAACTTACCGAAACTCCGTTAATGGACTTCTGAACATTGTAAGGCAAACTTTCTATCGATATGTCAGGCCCTATACGATGCTTTAAGATGGCTTTTGAATCCGTTTGACACAAATAATGCTTCATTCCCCAACGTGCGTGGTCGGCGTGTCCGTGAGAAATGACCGCATAATCTACAGGTAGCCAAGGGTCCAAATAGAATTTCCCTGGAATACAATAGATACCCTTTTTTGTGAACTTGACCAGTTTCAAACAGAATGATTTTTGAAATAAGATAAGTGAAAAAAATAAGACTCGAAAATGAGATTCGAGTCTTATTTTCTTAAAGCTTTATTTTGCCTTGATCCATTAAATCTGGTTCATTGCCAGTGATGGCTCCAACACCCATTTTGACCAATGTCACCAATTTATTGTCTTTTGGGTCCCAATAATAGGCCTCCGTAGGCTTTACTGAAATTGCAGTAATATTTGGATCATCTTTGCCCTCAAACCAAGTATCATCAGCCTTTCCATAAAGCTCATCAATAATTTTTTGATCTGTGGTGATTGTGGCCATTCCATAGACATTCAAAAATTGCATATCGCCTTTGTTTGAGTAAATCAAATGCAAATTTGGATTACTCAAAAGGTTTTCATTATGATTGCTATTCTTGTTGCTCAAAAACCAGATATTTCCTTGCTCATCCACTTTTTTGGTGCTCATTGGAATCATATGGAGAGGTGTCTCTTTAAGGTTCGTTGCCATCATAGCAAAATCAATATTCTCGGCCATTTCCTTAATTTTCTTTTTGGCCTCTGCGTTATATAAATCTTTATTGCTCATAGTTTATGCTTTTTTGTTTTAATAAAACTAATCAACAATAAAAAATGACATTGCTGTTATCAGAAAAATAAATGATGCATTTACATTGCAGTTATAGCAAACCTATTTCTTTGGAATGTTTGATAGCTTCTCCACTATCGCGATAATAAAGAGTCTTAACAGATAGCTCTTCAATATTATTAAGGACTTTAGATACTTCAGATTTTTTATTTTTTGATGTTTGCCTAATATAAACTACACGAATATTCTTTGGAAACACTTTGCAGACTCTCTCATAAAGAAATGGGTCTTGCTGCGTATCATCGCCGAATAAAACATATGTAAGTGTTGGATAAAACGAAATTATGTCCTTGATTTTCTCAAATTTATGATCGTGGCTGCCACGACCTGTAAACAGGAAATCTGAAATTCCTGTTTTGATTTTCTTTAGTTTAATGACTGCTTTTGGTAGATTATGAAGCCGTGCAAATTCATCGATAAATCCATACAGATTCCATTCACTGCTCGACACATAAAAAAATGAATTTGATGCAACTTTATTGGTGTGTCCATAAGTACTCAATGCACGATAATGATCGGCGACGTCATTAAAAATTTTCCGCTTGTTTATGTTTTTGGAAAGCAACACATACAATTTCATAAAAAAATTGTTGCTATGCGATATCAAAAATGTGTCGTCAATATCAGAAATGATACCATATTTACTTTGAAAAGGTTTTAATAATTCGCCACGTTCAATAATTCCGAAGCCATTAAACTCGCAACTGACAGAGTATTCGTGCCAACCACTTTCAACTTCATCATTAAATGGGATGGTAAATCTAAAATACCCATCATCCAAGGTCTTGGTTTTTACAATAGTGTTTCTGAAAGTAAGAGTGATATTTGCATTACTCAAAGGAGAAATCGTGAACATTCTAAAGACTGAAACCGCGTGCCTAAATCCTCGTCTATCAATACGATAACTATCTGGAGCCCAAGATTTGAAAACGTGCCCAAAAACGATGAGTTCCTCATCATTCATATAACCACGATATAATTTTAAGTCAATCTTCAAAATTTGTGAATGCTTTAATAATTCAAATGCTATTAATGATTAAATTTAGTAAGAATATTTTTCAAGTGGATACAAAGCAACATATTTTACTAGTGGTCAATCCGAAATCTGGATCAAATGATAAATCTGATTTGATTGATATGGTTCGTCAAAAAATTCAGGAAAAGGATTGGATATTAGATACTTTTGAAACTTCTGGAGAGAATGATGCTTGGAAAATTGAAGATCAAATTAAGGCAATCACTCCTGACAGAATTTTGGTTGCTGGTGGAGATGGCACCATTAATCTCGTGGCTCACATTTTAAAGGATTATGACATCCCTATTGGTATCATTCCAGCAGGATCAGCTAATGGCTTGGCGCACAATTTAGAACTTCCTGATGAACTTGAAGCTCAAGTAGATGTTGCCCTTGGATCAAATTTCATAAAAATTGACCATTTAAAAGTCAATGGCCATACCTGTCTTCATATTTCAGATTTAGGTTTGAATGCTGAATTGATTGAGAATTTCGAAAATTCCAATATTCGTGGAAAATTTGGCTATTTACTTCAAAGCATCCCTACCCTCATTAAGAGTGATTCTCCATTTGAGTTTACAATTGAGATTAGCGGAAAAACGATTCAGCAAACTGGAATTTTACTGGCAATTGCCAATGCAAAGCGATATGGTACAGGAGCCACCATAAATCCCCAAGGTAGAATTGATGATGGAAAGTTTGAAGTTTTGATTTTTAAAACTTTTGACACATTAGAAATACTAAAGACTTTATATGATGAAGCGAATTTAAATCCCGAATTTGCGGAGTGCTATTCTACAGAAAATGTGGTTATATCGTCTCATACACCAATTCCCCTACAGATAGATGGAGAACCAATGGACAAAGTTCTAAAGGTGGAAGCCTCAATTTATGATCATCAATTAAGAGTAGCCATTCCTTAAATCATTATCTTTTTGAATGAGTTAAAACTTGACCGAAAACAGTCTAATAGAAACAGTTATTATAACTTATTTAGATGGACTAAACGTTTATATATGGATACCAACAGATTATCAAAAAAAATTGAAGCAATATTGAACCGTCAAGTTACCAAGGAGGCTGAAGCTGCACAGATATATTTGTCTTATGGATGTTGGGCGGATGGTGAAGGATATGGAGGGGTTGCGAACTTTTTGTTTCGACACGCTAACGAGGAACGCAATCATATGATGAAAGTTATGAGATATATTATGGATCGTGGTGGATCTGTAAAAATTGAAGCAATTAAAGCACCTCCATCAAATCCAAAGAACCTTCAGGATTGTTTCGAAAAGACATTTAAACACGAAGTTGACAACTCAAACTCAATTTATGAGATTGTGAATTTGGCCAATGAAGAAAAAGACTGGGCAACTTATAATTTTGCACAATGGTTTGTAAAAGAACAGATCGAAGAAGAAAAATTAGTGATGGATTTACTGGACAAACTGAAAATTGCAGGTGGGCCTAAAGCTTCAAATGAATCACTATTTAATTTGGATAAAGAATTGGCAGAAATGCCTGATGAAGTACCTCTTGCTCGGGAAGCAACTGAAGACAATCCAGAATAAGACATATTAAAAAAAAAGCAAGACTAATTGTCTTGCTTTTTTTGTGATCGCAGAAGGATTCGAACCTTCGACCGCCTGCTTAGAAGGCAGGTGCTCTATCCAGCTGAGCTATGCGACCCTTCAAGAATTGTATACAACTCTGAATAATTGTCGGGGTGGCAGGATTCGAACCTGCGGCCTCCACGTCCCAAACGTGGCGCGATAACCGGGCTACGCTACACCCCGAAACATTATAAAAAATTGCGGAGAGACGGGGACTCGAACCCCGGCGACAGTTTCCCGTCGACAGATTAGCAATCTGCTCCATTACCACTCTGGCACCTCTCCTAAATTTTATTATAAAGAACGTTGCCGCAAATGCGGATGCAAATGTAAGTTATCATTATAAAGAACACAACAATTTTTTCGAATTTTTTATGGAGATATAATCATTCCGGATATTCTATCCTCAAATGGAATATGTTAGCCAATTTATTTTTTAATACTTTTTTAATGGATTCTATTTCTTTGAAAGTAATATTGGCATTTAAAAACTGGCCTGTTTCCATTTGTTTATTAATAATCGATTCTACAAACTGATTAATTTTAGTTGAAGAAGGATCTTTTAAACTTTTCGAAGCAGCTTCTACACTATCACACATCATCAATATTGCTGTTTCTTTACTGAATGGTTTTGGTCCTGGATATTGATAATCGTCTTCAGTAGCTAAAGCATGAAATTCTTTTTCCTTCATATAGAAGTAATAAACTAAACTTGTACCATGATGTGTTCTTATAAAATCAATAACTCTATCAGGAAGATTATTCTTTTTTGCAATTTCGATTCCATCGATGACGTGATTGATAATAATTGCCGCACTTTCCTTGGCAGATAATTCCTCATGAGGATTTATGCCTGTAGATTGATTTTCGGTGAAGTATGTTGGGTTCTTCATTTTACCAATGTCGTGGTATAACGCTCCTACCCTAACCAACATAGCATTTGCTCCAATTTCATTGGCAGAAGCTTCAGCCAGATTCGCGACATTTAATGAATGGTGAAATGTTCCTGGCGCTTTATTGGACAACTCCTTGAGCAATTTGGTATTGGTATCAGAAAGCTCTAATAGAGAAACATCTGAAACTAATCCGAACAATTTCTCATAAACATATATTAAAGGCTGTACGAACAAGGTTGCCAAACCACATAGAATAAACAAGCCAAATGTTTCAACTTTTATTTCAAAAATATTTCCTTCATGAATTACGAAAAAGGCAAAATATGCGATGATATAAACCAAAGTGATTTGCCCAACAGATATAAATAAATTTGCACGTTTATAAAGTTCGGAGACTGTCAAAATGGTTACAATACCAGCTATGATTTGCAAGAACATGTATTCATAACTATTGGGAACAATAAAGCCAAGTAGCAATACGGTCAATACCAATGTAAAAAGTCCCAAACGTGCATCAAAAAAAGCTTTTAAAACCAAGGGTAAAACGCACAAAGGAACAACATAAACATACTTTGAATTATAACTGATTATTAGAGTGGTCAGTAAAACCATCAAAAAAACGTTGAAAAATATAAAAGTTACTTTGGTATTATCGAGAAATACCTCCTTTCTATATTTTCTTAAGAATAATAAAAGCATTAAAAGACATAATGCTACTAAAATCACATAAGCCACTGTTACCCAAATATAGTTCTTTTGACTCCAAACTTGTGATTCGTATTCGGATTCTAAAGATTTGAGAATATCAAATTTATTACCCTCAACCAACTCACCTTTAGAAATAATCAATGTACCACTTTCAATACTTCCGCGCGTGGGAGAAATGTTACCCAATTCTTCTTGCAGCGCATTTTCGGTAATTGATTTATTGAGTGTCAAACTAGGATTGATAACATCAAAAAACAAAGAAAGAAATATGTTTTTATATTGTGTGAAGCCCTTATTATCAATAGCCTTTTCTAAGTCTATCCGAAGGTTTTCAATTTTTACCAAATTTTCGTACGATGTTATTTCCTTCTGCTTTTGATCTTCAAGTATAATTACCTTTTTACTAGGTGGATAATTAAAGGTTTCTTCAATTACACCATATTCATAGATTGAATTTAAAATTGATTTGCCTGCGTTGTAAAGCTTCAGTTTGTTTTCATCAACTTCCTCAAATACATCCTTAAATTTTTGGTCATACTTGTCTAATGCATCATTGGCAACTTCGGGTTTGATAGAAAAATAGACTGCACTATTTTTGGTAATTTCATCTCTTTCTTTCTTAAGCTCATCATCAGACTTTTTAATCGCAAAATCAAATGGTGCCAATAAATTTTCCGACTGCCAAGGTTTACCTCTATCAAAACTGTATTTAAACTTTCCGCTTTTTGGAAATAAGTAGACAATCAAAAATGTTGTAGATATGAATAATAGCACCTTATATACAAGTGCATGATTTCTATACCATTTATTGATTAATTCCTTCATAAAAAACGTTGAATAGGCTTTCAAATGTAATAAATATAACGGTTTCTGTCAGGTTATAATCTTGTTTTCATTCCAAATTCTGTCAAAAATTGATTAATTTTGCTGTCACTAAAAATAAACAGTAAAAAAATGAGTAAAGAGGTCGTCATTGTATCAGCAGCAAGAACACCAATAGGTAGTTTTTTAGGAGCATTATCAACCATTCCTGCGCCACGATTAGGAGCAATCGCTATCAAAGGAGCATTGGAAAAAATCAATCTAAAACCAGAGATGGTTCAGGAGGTTTTAATGGGTAATGTTGTTCAAGCTGGTGAAGGACAAGCGCCTGCAAGGCAAGCCGCTCTTTATGCTGGTATACCAAATACTGTTCCTTGTACTACAGTGAACAAAGTGTGTGCATCTGGTATGAAAGCTGTGATGCAAGCTGCCCAAGCAATTGCTCTTGGTGATGCCGATATAATTGTGGCTGGAGGAATGGAAAACATGAGTTTGATTCCACATTATTTTCATGCAAGAACTGGAACAAAGTTTGGTCCAGGTACATTGGAAGATGGTATGCAGAAAGATGGCTTGGTAGATGCCTATGATCAAAATGCCATGGGTGTATGTGCAGATGCATGTGCTACCGAATACAATTTTTCTCGTGAAGACCAGGATGCTTTTGCCATTCAGTCTTACAAGCGTTCAGCCGAGGCATGGGATTCAGGAAAATTCAATAACGAAATAGTTCCTGTTGAAGTTCCGCAAAGGAAGGGTGACCCAAAGATTGTATCAAAAGATGAAGAGTACACCAATGTATTTTTAGATAAGATTCCATCACTTCGACCTGCTTTTACAAAAGAAGGTACCGTTACTGCTGCAAATGCATCCACTATCAACGATGGTGCTGGTGCAGTTGTATTAATGAGCAAAGAGAAAGCAGATGAGTTAGGATTAAAACCTCTTGTCACCATAAAAAGTTATGCTGATGCAGCGCAAGAACCAAAATGGTTTACCACAGCTCCTGCAAAGGCACTCCCAAAAGCTTTGGCCAAAGCTGGTGTTTCTTTGGATGATATTGACTTCTTCGAATTCAATGAGGCATTTTCTGTTGTTGGACTCGCCAATATGAAGTTGTTGGGTCTTACCGATAAAAACGTTAATGTTAATGGTGGAGCAGTTTCTCTAGGCCATCCACTGGGTTGTTCTGGTGTTAGAATCATCATTACACTTATCTATGTATTAGAACAAAACAATGGAAAACTGGGTGCAGCCGCCATATGCAATGGTGGTGGTGGTGCATCTGCAATTGTCATTGAACGCAATTAAACACTCTTGATGCAATACGGAATCTGTAGCTTAAGCATTGTTCCTTTAAGATTAGATCCTGCCGATACTTCAGAGATGGTTTCTCAAGTATTGTATGGTGAATTTTTTAAAGTATTGGAGCAACGCAAATCTTGGAGTAAAATTCGACTTGCATATGATAAATATGAAGGCTGGATTGACAATAAGCAATACGTTATTATTTCCGAAGAAGATTATTGCACTCTAGATGATTCAATTTTAAAATTATCTACAGATTTGGTTGAGTTTGTACAAGACGAGAACGATCGATTGCACACAATTCCATTAGGCTCAACATTGAACGGTTTAGATATTCTGAAACACCAACATGATGGAAATTTTGTTGAAGGTACAAAACCAAAATACAACTTACTAGAAACTGCCTTCAACTATTTAAACGCGCCATATTTATGGGGAGGAAAAACCCCGTTTGGAATTGATTGTTCTGGTTTAACACAAATGGTTTACAAACTTAATGGATATAAGCTTTTAAGAGATGCTTCACAACAAGCAACTCAAGGTAGTGCTTTGAGCTTTATTGAGGAAAGCGAGCCTGGAGATTTGGCTTTTTTTGACAATGATGAGGGAAAAATAGTGCATGTTGGAATAATTATGGAGGATAATCATATCATACATGCACACGGAAAAGTGCGTATCGACCGCCTTGATCATACAGGAATATATAACAATGATAAACGGCAACATACCCACAAGTTAAGGGTTATAAAAAAGATTATATAAAAAAAAGCAACTCAATTGAGTTGCTTTTTTATTTAAAATGTAAAAGTACCTCTATTCACCTTGAAGAGCATCAACTTTTGCTTTCATTTCTTTGAATTTAGCTGTTTCTCCCAAAGCACTGTAGATATTCATAAGTGTTTTGGCAGCCTCAATATTTTTGGGCCTGAATTTCAAGGTTGTTTCAAGATATGGTATGGCATCTCTATAAATCTGAGAGCGCTTTTCTCTTAATTCATCGTATTTTTTATTGTCTGCAGCTGATGTTCCAAGTTTATTCATTTCCTCTATTATTGCTTGTTCTCCTTGCAAACTCAATACTGCCATATTGTTATATGCATCTGCATATTCAGGATCTAATGCAATAGCTTTTTCATAATACTTTTTAGCTGATTCTACGTCGCCAGCTTCCGCAGCAACAACTCCTAAATTGTATTGAAGTTCTGGGTTTTTTGGATCTTTGAGAGTAGCCACCTCAATTAATTTCTTAAATTCATCCCTATTACCCATTTGCAAATGAACATTTGCTTCCGACAAGAGAAGACTCAAATCGTCAGGATTAGACTCCCTAGCCTCTTTAATGGCCAAAAGTCCCTTCTCATTCTCGCCATTATTAATATAAATCAGTGCTATATTCTTTATAATTTCCGCCGCTTTAGAATCAGATTTTTTATCTTTTGGAGCCACGTGAGTTCCTGATTTAATGGATAAATCTCTCATCGTTTTGTTGTCAAAAACATCTACTTCATTAGTTTCTTTGTTAGTTGCTACGTATTCCATTTCTTGCCCGGTGAAACCTAAACTTCTCAACTCTTCATAATGTTTCAATGAAGTTTTATAATCTTGAGCATTGATAGCAGCCGATGCAGCTACATAAAGATATAGAGTATCTTTAGGTGACATACGATAGGCCTTTTCAAAGCCTATAGCTGAAGCCGAATAATTTTTGTCTTCCAGAGCTTTATTAGCTTTTGTCAAGATAGAATTCAACATTAATTGCTTTGTCTCATTTACTTCATCAGTATATTTTGATTTTCCATCTTTCTTTTCAATCTCTACAACTTTATCAAAACTTTCAATAGCAACATTTACATCGTCATTGGTGGCAGTTCCGTTTGCGTAGAAAGCCTGTCCTTTTAAAAAATAGAATTTTGCTTTTGTTTTTTCGTCAGCGCTTCCTATTAATGCTTCAGCTGACTTTATAGCAGACTTGGCATCAGCGTAGTTTCCACTTTTTATAGCTTTTTCAGCATCTTTTAATTCATCTTTTTGAGAAAAAGAAAACGATGAAACCAAAAGCGCCAAAGCAACAATTATTTGTTTTTTCATTTTTAGTTATTTTAATTATTAGTGTTAATTATTGTTTTCTGCATCAGAATTATCAAGAGTTGTGCCATCTTCTGTTCCACCAGTATTTTCGGCAGATGTAGATTCGTTTTCAATGGCTTCAATCTCCTCTTCATCTTCTTTCATAACCTTGGCAACTGCAGCAATTGAGTCATTACCTTTTAGATTGATGAGTTTCACACCTTGTGTTGCTCTGCCCATAACCCTTAAGTTTTTGACCTCCATGCGAATGGCAATCCCAGATTTATTGATAATCATCAAATCATCATCATCACTAACAGTCTTAATTGCTACCAGACTACCTGTTTTTTCAGTAATTGAAATAGTTTTGACACCTTTTCCACCTCGATTGGTGATTCTGTAAACCGCTTCACCATCTTCAGGATCATCAATATAGCTACGTTTTCCGTAACCATTTTCAGAAACTACCAAAACCGATTCTTCCAACGGATTTTCAACGGCCACCATTCCTATGACTTCATCTTTACTGTTTGCAAGCGTGATACCTCTTACACCTGAAGCATTTCGACCCATCGGGCGGGTTTTGGCTTCTTCAAAACGGATAGCTTTACCAGATTTTAATGCCAACATCACTTGGCTGTTACCAGTTGTTAGTTTTGCCTCTAGCAATTCATCATCCTCCTTAATAGTGATGGCGTTGATACCATTGGTTCTTGGTCTTGAATACTGTTCCAGAGATGTCTTCTTGACTTGACCTTTTTTAGTAGCCATAATGACATAGTGGCTATTAATATAGTCTTCATCCTTTAAATCTTGCGTACAGATAAAGGCCTTTACTTTGTCATCTTGTTCAATATTGATAAGGTTTTGAATCGCCCGTCCTTTGGAAGTTTTGCTTCCTTCGGGAATTTCATAAACACGCATCCAGAAACATTTACCTTTTTGAGTAAAGAACAACATATATTGATGATTTGTTCCTACGAACAAATGCTCCAAGAAATCTTCGTTACGCGTTGTTGAAGCTTTTTGCCCTACTCCACCTCTATTTTGTGTCTTGTATTCGGTAAGCGATGTACGTTTGATATAACCTGCATGAGAAATTGTAATGACAACTTGCTCGTCAGCAATCATATCTTCAATACTCAAATCACCTCCAGAATATTCTATGGCAGAACGACGCTCGTCACCATATTTATCCTTCACGGTAAGCAATTCATCTTTGATGATCTGCATTCTACGCTCTTTCTTATCAAGAATATCTTTCAAGTCTTCGATGGTCTTCATCAATTCTTCATACTCTGAACGCAATTTGTCTTGCTCCAGTCCAGTCAATTGACGCAAACGCATCTCAACGATGGCTTTTGCTTGAATTTCAGTCAATTCAAAACGGGTCATCAACTTTTCGCGTGCTTCATCTGCATTTGCAGAAGCTCTAATAATAGCGATAACTTCATCAATATTATCTGAAGCAATGATAAGACCTTCTAATATATGCGCACGCTCTTCCGCCTTGCGCAATTCATAAGTTGTTCTGCGAACTACCACTTCGTGCCTGTGCTCAACGAAATAATGAATCAGATCTTTCAGATTCAATAATTGAGGTCTTCCATTGACGAGTGCAATATTATTCACACTAAAAGACGATTGAAGCGCAGTATATTTATATAAGGTGTTTAAAACGATGTTAGGAATGGCATCACGCTTTAATACATAAACGATACGCATTCCATTTCTGTCCGATTCGTCACGAATCATCGAAATCCCATCAATCTTTTTCTCATTGATCAAGTCGGCAGTTTTCTTGATCATATCTGCCTTGTTTACTTGATAAGGGATTTCAGTCACAATGATAGACTCTCTACCATGAACTTCCTCAAATGAAGCTTTTCCCCTTAAAACAATTCGTCCACGGCCAGTCTTAAAGGCTTCAATAACACCATCATATCCATAAACAACTCCTCCCGTTGGGAAATCTGGGGCTTTTACGTGCGTGATCAACTCATCAACTTCGATGTCAGGATTGTCAATGTAGGCAACGGTTCCGTCAACAACTTCACTTAAATTATGAGGAGGCATATTGGTCGCCATACCTACAGCTATACCAGAGGCACCATTCACCAACAACCCAGGAATTCTAGTAGGCAATACTGTTGGTTCTTGGAGCGTATCATCAAAATTCAATTGGTGGTCTACAGTTTCTTTGTCAATATCTGCCAACATATCTTCAGAAATCTTGCGCATACGTGCTTCTGTATAACGCATCGCTGCAGGACTATCACCATCAATAGAACCAAAGTTTCCTTGACCATCGACCAGCATGTATCTCAAACTCCAATCTTGAGCCATACGCACCATAGCATCATATACAGATGTATCTCCATGTGGATGGTATTTACCCAAAACTTCACCAACAATTCTCGCTGATTTTTTATGTGCTGTATTAGATCTTACTCCCAATTCATGCATCCCATAGAGTACTCTTCTATGAACAGGCTTTAAACCATCTCTTACATCTGGTAATGCACGTGACACAATGACCGACATCGAGTAATCGATGTAGGCCGATTTCATTTCATCTTCAATATTAATTGGGATCAGTTTTTCTCCTTCTGCCATATATAAATTTAATTAAATTTTTGAATATTTTCAAACCGTGCTAAGATACGTCATATATAGAGTTTATGCGAGTTTAAAAAGTATTTTTTTGGCTTTTTTTATTAACAATATTTCAATTTATTTGTTTAATAAGTAAGCCATAATTTACTTTGAATTGAGAAAGTTTTTATGTCTATTAGCACAGATGAAAACATTTAAGGTACAGTTTTTGCCTTTATACACTTGTTTTTATTATTTTTATACAGAAAGGATATAACTATGGATGATAATTTTTCCCCAAGAGTCAAAGATGTTATAGCGTACAGTAAGGAAGAAGCTTTGCGTTTGGGTCATGACTTTATAGGCACAGAACATTTAATGCTTGGTTTGTTGCGTGATGGCAACGGCAAAGCAATAGATATTTTGAGCGCCTTAGAGATCGACTTGAACCATTTGAGAAGAAAAGTTGAAATTTTAAGCCCAGCAAACCCTACTACATTAACAACATCTAACGAAAAAAAGAACTTACACTTAACCAGACAGGCGGAACGTGCATTGAAAACCACATTTTTGGAAGCAAAATTGTTTCAGAGCACTTCAATCAACACTGCTCATTTATTGTTATGTATTTTAAGAAATGAAAATGATCCTACCACAAAGCTTTTGAACAAGTTGAAGGTGGATTATGATAATGTAAAAGAACAATTCAAATCTATGATTACAAACGATGACGATTATATAGAATCACCAAAGGCAGAATCGTTTTCTGACGATGACACCAATGATGATGACGATAAACAGAACCCTTTTAGCCAATCTACTTCAAAATCAACTAAAAAATCTAAAACACCTGTTTTGGATAATTTCGGTAGAGATTTAACAATTCTTGCTGAAGAGGGCAAATTAGACCCAGTGGTTGGTAGAGAAAAAGAAATACAGCGTGTTTCTCAAATCTTAAGTCGTCGCAAGAAAAATAATCCGCTACTTATTGGTGAGCCTGGTGTTGGTAAATCTGCTATTGCTGAAGGTCTAGCACTGCGGATTGTAAAACGTAAAGTTTCTCGAATTCTTTTTAATAAGAGAGTCGTCACTTTAGATTTAGCAAGTTTGGTAGCTGGCACTAAATATCGTGGACAGTTTGAAGAGCGTATGAAGGCCGTTATGAATGAATTGGAAAAGAATGACGACATCATCTTGTTCATTGACGAAATACACACCATTGTTGGTGCTGGAGGTGCGACAGGAAGCTTGGATGCTTCAAATATGTTCAAACCGGCTCTAGCGAGAGGTGAAATTCAGTGTATAGGCGCTACAACGTTAGATGAGTACAGACAGTATATCGAAAAAGATGGTGCCCTTGAACGACGTTTTCAAAAGGTAATTGTTGAACCGACTTCGGTTGAGGAAACAATTCAGATTTTGAATAATATCAAAGAAAAATATGAAGAGCATCATAATGTTGATTATACACCTGAAGCAATTGAAGCTTGTGTTAAATTGACAAATAGGTACATGACCGAACGTTTTTTACCGGACAAAGCCATTGATGCGTTGGATGAAGCTGGTTCTAGAGTTCATATAACCAATATTGAGGTTCCAAAACAGATTTTAGAACTTGAAAAACAGCTAGAAGATGTCAAAGAAACCAAAAACACAGTAGTTAAGAAACAAAAATATGAAGAAGCGGCTAAACTACGTGATGACGAAAAACGTCTAGAAAAAGAGTTGGCTCTGGCTCAAGAAAAATGGGAGGAAGAAAACAAAATGCATCGAGAAATCGTGACTGAAGATAATGTTGCCGATGTAGTTTCCATGATGACAGGTATCCCAGTCAACAGAATAGCTCAAACAGAGAGCAATAAATTGGCAAAATTACCAGAGCTCATCAAAGGAAAAGTTATTGGTCAGGATGATGCCGTAGCCAAGGTAGTTAAGGCTATTCAGCGTAATCGTGCTGGATTAAAAGATCCAAATAAACCAATTGGCTCATTTATCTTTTTAGGTCAAACAGGTGTTGGTAAAACACAGCTTGCTAAAGTTTTGGCAAGAGAACTTTTCGATAGCGAGGATGCGCTTGTCAGAATAGATATGAGCGAGTATATGGAGAAATTCTCAATTTCACGATTGGTTGGTGCTCCTCCAGGCTATGTTGGATATGAAGAAGGTGGTCAACTGACTGAAAAAGTAAGACGTAAACCTTACGCGGTGATATTATTGGATGAAATTGAAAAAGCACATCCCGATGTATTTAATATGCTCCTTCAGGTTCTAGATGATGGTTATCTGACAGATAGTCTAGGACGTAAAATTGATTTCAGGAATACAATCATTATTATGACTTCAAATATTGGAGCTCGTAAGCTTAAAGATTTTGGACAAGGTGTTGGTTTTGGTACAGCTGCAAAAGAAGCTCAAGCCAATGATAATGCTAGAAGTGTCATTGAAAATGCGTTGAAAAAAGCGTTTGCACCAGAATTTCTGAACAGAATTGATGATGTAATGGTATTTAATGCTCTTGAGAAAGAAGATATCAATAAGATCATCGATATCGAGTTAGCTCAATTAATTGTTCGGATAAAAGATCTAGGTTATACTTTGGAGTTAACTCCTAAAGCAAAAGATTACATTGCTGAAAAGGGATTTGATAAAGACTATGGTGCCAGACCTTTAAAACGTGCGATTCAGAAGTATATTGAAGATGCGTTGGCCGAAGAAATAATTACAGCAAATATCCACGAAGGAGACAAAATACTAATGGATCTTGATTCGAATAATGATGAATTAACTATAAAAATAGAAAAATCTGAAGAGCATACTGAATCTTGATATTTTAGACTATTGAAAAAAGGCTCCATACTAATTTATGGGGCCTTTTCTATTATTTCATTTTCTTATTTTTTTTGTAACTTTAAAGTATGGTGGATGAATTAATATTTGATTTTTGTAATATGTATATTTATGACAATTATTTGATAGTAGTCATGAAGGAAGGTGTGACTATTATGCCATCACACAACCAAGTTCTACTGAATGTTGTAGACACCTATTTCAAAAACAAAAGATTTGTCTATATTACACATCGGATTAACTCATATTCCGTAGATCCAGCTGTATATTTTGAAACTTCAAAAATCGAAAATCTTGAAGGCTTTGCCGTTGTCTCTAAAGATTTTAAAGCAAAGAGCAATGCCGAAATTGAGAAATTGTTCTTAAACAAACCATTTGAAGTTTTTGATACTCTGGAAGAGGCCGTAACTTGGGCAAAGACGATTATAGTTTGATTTTCTTAAATAGGACAACCTACCAGTGCTCTCGTATTTTAATTGTATTTCAAAATTCTAGATCTCGTATTTTCTTTAAAAGTTTTCAGATTGATTAAATTAATTAAATTTCAATCTATCGTCGAAATTTTATAATGTAACCTCCAAATAAAAAAGGCAGCTATGTAGCTGCCTTTTTTGTTATTGATTAACTTCTAAATTATCAGAATCTCTTCACTCCAGAAGACACAATCTTTTTAGTTACTGCACCTCTATTCGTGGTTACAGTTACATAGAATATTTGATCACCGCCTCTAGACAGATCTAGTTTAACGACATGATCTTTGTTTCTTCTGTAATTTTGATTCGTTTCACTTAAGATAAGTAATCCTTTAGTATCATGAACATCTATACTAACTTCAGTATCAAACTTGAAGTTGTATTTGATATTCACTTCATTGTCAAATGGTACTGGATAAGCTGTGAAATCTAATTTAATATTATCCGCAACTTCTCTGCTAGGTACTTCACCACATCCCACTGGTGTATTAATTGTAGGAGTATAAGTACCTCCACTTACAGGATTATTAGAACATTCACATTCAACAGTACATGTAACAGCATGAGCTATAACATCAATACTTCCACTTGCAGGAATTGGACCTAAAGTGTAGTTGGTTACATGATCTAAAGATCCTAGATTGAATGGATACTGACCTGGAGCTACTGTTGGAGTATTATTATTGAATGGATATGGACCACATCCAATATAAACTTGAGCTTCAGTCATAGTATATCCCGCAAATATGTTATATGTTAATGTAACATATCCATTAGAATAATCTACTACTACATTACCAACAGGTGTTCTATCATCAACATCACAATGATCTGCTCCGGCATATAGATCCAGCGTATATAATCCTTCAGAATCATAATGATTAGTCCAACCCCATCTATTAAATTGAGGTATAAAACATGTACTTATATCATCATTTGGATCTTTTGCGAATGCAGTCTCACATTCTCCATATGTATTGAATTCTCTTATCACTTTCAATACTTCTATAGTTTTATTTCCACATGCATCTGTGGCTTCAAAAACATAATCAGCATAGTCCATACAGCCATCTCTTACCGATTCGGTAAATTGAGCTGTTACAGTTCCACTACCAGAACAATTATCTGTCCAATTCGCAGTTAAACTTTTCGGGAATGACGTTCCGCAAAGTGTATCTACTTCAGGTAATTCAATATCTGGACCTGTTTGGTCGCTACCATTATAGTATACTTTAACTTCTTCAGCCATGTTTCCACAACTATCTTGAATTTGATATACGTATAATTTAATCCAACCACAATCATCACCAAAAGTCTGTTCAGATTTTTCAATGATAACGTCGCTACAACTATCCTCAAATAGAGCAGCTATTTCATCTACTGATGGTCCTTCAGGTATTTGTGCGTAACATGCATTTACATTAGATTCACCTTGTGGTAAACTACCTACTAATACCGGCGCTGTGTTGTCCTCGACCTCGATCACCTGTGAGGCAGTCGAACTGTTGCCGCAGTCATCAGTAGCTGTCCATGTTCTGGTAACCGTGTACGAACCTTCACATTCTCCAGGCACCAAGACG
>NZ_JALNMI010000003.1 GCF_023156585.1 Subsaxibacter sp. CAU 1640 | reverse complement strand
TCACCTCTTACCATTCCGAACAGAGAAGTTAAGCCCGTTTGCGCCGATGGTACTGCACCTCGTGGGAGAGTAGGTCGTCGCCTTTTTCAGAAGCCCCCAACAGAAATGTTGGGGGCTTTTTTTTATAAAATTATAACTTCTAACCTTTTTTATGCATCTAATTTTCTAGTATATATATTTTTCATGGATAAAATGAAGCACTTAATCTAAAAAAATATAATGGACTAAAATATAATGTTTTATAAATTTTATAAATCACTGCTTTTTAATATATTCCACTAATTTTAACTATTAATCAAATTATTTATGAAAATTTACAAATTATTACTTTTGACAGTGCTTTCCTATTTAGCACTATCCTGTTCACAGGATAAAGATAGGATTGAACAACATGATGGGTTTAATGAAAGATTGTCAGCAGGCCAATTTGACAATTCCTATTTGGGTGTTTACAAAGGACTATTTTCAACTAATGATGGCCTTACAAGAGGTTCAATTGTTTTAACGTTGTCTCCAAACAGTATTGGAATTGCACAAATAACTTTGAGCTCTGGAGATGTTATAGATCTCCAAAGCAGAACTCCAAAACTTACTGTTGATAACAGAGTGTCGGATCTTATTTTCACATCATCAGGATTGAACGATATAGAGACTTCATTTAAATTTTCAGTGGAAGGTAATGGCTTAAATCCTGACATTAGGGAGGTTTCATTCAATAATCAAGATTCTGATGTATTGGTTGCCAAGGATCTTTCTAGAGCACCACTCAATACAATTACTGGTACATACATGCGAACTGATGGAACGGGAGGTTTTCCTACAAGTGGTCGTACTTGGAATGTGATGTCAATTGGTATGGATAATCAAACTTATGCTGCTCAAATATGGTATGGTGGTAGACTTTATAATACACCTCCTACAGGGACCCAAGATAATTGTGTAGATAATGGAAATTTTACTGATACCTGTGATATTAGCGGTAGTACCAACATATTAGGCCATCTTGTAACCTGGAGCGGTACACATACTTACGATAATTTTGACGATAATTTGGGCTGTTCTGAAGTTAGTGGTACATGGTCCGCTCCAACTTATGGAGGATCTTCTGGTACTTTCCAAAGTGATTCAGATTGTTCAGGAATTGAAGTGATAAATGATGTGTGTGCTAATGCGAGTTTAATAACTTGTGGAGATTCTGTTGTGGGCAATTCTGAATTTGCTACAAATGCAGACTCACCACTTTCTTGTAGTGATGATGTTTTTGGTTCTGATGATGTGCCAGGAGTTTGGTATAAATTCATTTCCACAGAATGTCAAGAAGTTACTGTTAGTACTTTGGGAAGCGATTATGATACGCATTTGAAAGTTTTTTCAGGAAGCTGTGGAGCTTTAGATTGTGTAGCTAATAATGATGATATTGATTTTCCAGATTTTCCAGAATCTGAATTAACTTTTACCGCATCGGAAGGTGAAACATACTACTTTTTCATTGGTGGTTATGAAGGGGATACAGGAGATTATGCCTTGAGCGTTACTTGTGGGACACCTACCTATACATCCACAACAAACCCCGCTTGTGGGCAAGAAATTACCGATAATGGAGGAGGAAACGGAAATTATTCTAATAACAGAAATGATGTTTATAATATAGATGCAGGTGAAGGAATGACAGCTAATTTGGTTTTCAACAATGGTGTCAATGGATTTGCACTCGAAAGCGGTTTTGATTTTATGAGAATTTATGATGGTGAAGATATCTGTTCACCAATGATAACCGCTACAACAGACGGCACTACAGCAACCCCTGACGGATTCACTGGAACTTCTTTGAGAGGAAAAACGGTTGTTTCCACAGGAAGGTATTTGACGGTGGTATTTGAATCAGATATTTCTGTTGTAGATCGAGGTTTTAGAGCTACGGTTAATTGCGTCACTGGTCGTCAAAATTCTGGACAACAGAAAAATAGTTTAAGCTACATGCCAGCTGTTAACGAGAATATAACTCCTAAAGTCCCGAATACATCTTCAAGGATATCTATATGGACTGAAAAGTCTAAAGCAGCATATTATCAAAATAATAAATAATTCATATTAAATATAAAAAAGAACCGTTGCTATGTCAACGGTTCTTTTTTTTTGTCCTAGTACCACTTTTAACAAGAAAAAACTTTCAATTTTGATAATTTATTAAATATTGATATATCAGCTATATTTTTTGACGTTTTTTTATGCATTTCATGCCTAGAAGTATTACGGTTCACATTAACTGTTAAAAAAATATATACATTTAATCACTTATTTAATAAAGCTATAAACTAAAACTATGAATTTATGAAAGTGTACAAATTATTACAATTGCTATTATTGTGCCTTTTAGCTTTTGCTTGTTCCAAAGATACCTTTGAAGAAAAACAAGGTAACGAAAACAGTGTCTTAAGCGAAAGAATCGCATCCGATCAATATGATAACTCTTATTTCGGGGTTTACAAAGGAATGTTTACTACTAATGACGGTCTTACACGTGGAAATATTGTTATTAACCTATCACCTAATTCAGAAGGGTTTGCTATCCTTGCTTTGAATTCAGGTGAAACTATTGAACTTAAAAGTAGAACTCCAAAATTAACCTTGGACAACACTGTTAGCAATCTATCTTTTTCTTCGGTTGGATACAGCGATATTGATTCAACATTTGAATTTTCTGTGGAAAGTGATGGCTTAAATCCTGTCATTACAAATGTAACATTGGATAATAAAGAATCGGATATTTATATAGCCAAAAATCTTTCTAGAGCTCCAGTATCACCGATTACGGGTACTTATGTTCGTACTGCTGGAACTGGAGGCTTTCCAACTACTGGGAGAACTTGGAATGTAATGTCTATTGGTGCTGGAGATGGACAGGTTTTTGCTGTACAAATTGCCTATGGAGGTCGCGTTTATAATACTGGTCCTGTGAGTGCTCAATCTGGCTGTACCAATGCTTCTGGATATACCACATGTAATATTTCGGGGTCAACTAGTATTTTGGGACACGTTGTTTCATGGAACGGAACGCATAAATATAATTCTGGAAGTGCCGCAAATGAACCACAATGTGCGCAAGTTTCAGGAACATGGTCCGCGCCAACTTTTGGAAATTCTTCAGGTACTTTTGTAAGTGATACCACTTGTACAGGGCCTGCTGTAGCAAATGATTTGTGCGCCAATGCCATCACAGTAAATGTTGGTGATTCTGTAACAGGTTCAACTGCTAATGCTACTACAGCGGGTGTGCCAACTTCAAATTGTAATTCCTTATCATTGAATACTGCCCCAGGAGTATGGTATAAATTTACCTCGCCAACCCCAAAGAGCATGATTGTCGATACACAAGGAAGTAATTATGATACTAAACTCGGAGTGTTTTCAGGAAGTTGCTCATCTTTGACATGTGTTTCTGCAAACGATGATATCAGTTACCCTTCAAATATTCAATCTAAAGTGTCGTTTTCTGCTGCGGCAGGTGTTACTTATTATTTTTATGTTACGGGATTTCAAGCCAATACTGGTAATTATGTGTTGAATGTAACAGAATTTATTCCTCCGGCAAATGATCTTTGTGCCAATGCAACATCTATATCTGTAGGCGGTACTGCATCAGGAGCTACTACTACGGCATCTACTACAGGAGCTCCAACATCATCTTGTAATAGTGTTTCGATGAATGCCAGTCCTGGAGTGTGGCATACCGTTACGCCATCTTCAAATATGATGTTGAAAATAAACACTGTTGGAAGTGATTTCGACACTAGACTAGCTATATATTCCGGATCATGTGGTGCATTAAGCTGTGTTACTGCTAACGACAATGGCCCAACAGGAGTTACTCCACAATCTGAAGTAGTTTTTAATGCAACCGCAGGCACAACTTATAGAGTATATGTAACAGGTTCAAGTGCATTAACAACAGGAAATTACACAGTAAATGTCACTCAAGTATTTCCTCCAGCAAATGATTTGTGTGCAAATGCCACATCAGTAAGCATTGGAACCCCAGTTACTGGTACTACATTATATGGTAATAGCACTGGAGCGCCTACTTCAAGCTGTAATAGTGTTTCTTTGAATTCAGGACCTGGAGTATGGCATACTTATACTAACGGAACGGGTTCAAGTAAACTTATACGTGTTTCTACAGTTGGAAGTAATTTTGACACGAGATTGGCTATTTTATCGGGATCATGTGGTGCCTTATCCTGTGTGACAGCTAATGATAATGGTCCAACAGGTGTTACGCCTCAATCTGAATTAACTTTTACTGCAGCTGCGGGTACTACATATCGTATTTATATTACTGCTGCTACTGGGGTGTCAGGCAACTATAACTTGACATTGACAGAAATTTTTCCACCAGCAAACGATCTGTGCGCTAATGCCACTACAATGACATTGGGACAGACACTAACAGGTTCTACTTCATCTGCAACTTTGACCGGTGCCCCTTCAAGTACATGTTCGAGCAACTCTTTGAATACAGCTCCTGGTGTTTGGTTTAGATATGTTAGTTCAGGTGCACAACAAATAAGTGTTGATACAGAAGGAAGCAACTTCGACACAATTTTGGGAGTGTATTCTGGATCTTGTGGTACATTGAGTTGTATAGCATCCAATGATGATACTTTAACGAATAGCCAATCTAGGGTTGTGTTTACAACAAATACTTCTCCAACAACATATTATTTTTATGTAACCGGCTATTCAACAGATAGTGGTAACTATACAATTAATTTGAACAATACTTATTCTTCTACCACTAACCTTGGTTGCGGACAAACATTAGTCGATCATGGTGGAGCAACTGGTAATTATTCCGCGCACAGATATGATGTTTATTATATTGATGCTGGGGCAGGTAACAAAGCGCAAGTTACGTTTGCCAATACAACTAATGGTTTTAGTTTAGAGACTAATTTTGACTTTTTGAAAATTTTTGATGGGAATAGTGTTAACAGTACGCCTATTACTACCGCTACAGGTAATGGTGGAGGAGTTGCTACCACATCAGGATTTACAGGAACAGGTAGTCCAACAGCAGGATCTGCATCTTTAAGAGGTAGAACGGTGGTATCGACACAAAGGTATATGACGATCCTTTTGTTTTCTGACTATTCAGTAGTCTCTAATGGATTTCAAGCGACAGTTGCGTGTGTAGCTGCAAGAGAAATAGCAGATAGTCCAAAAACAAACATATTGCCAACACCGCTTCCAGGTAATTTGCCAGTAAAGAATTCAGGAAATGATTTTACATATAGATCTAAAAATAAAACTGTTAAAGTAGAAAATGTAAATTCTGAATATGACAAATGGAGATTTGAAGCTGAAGTTCTAGAAAATGTAAATGTTCAGCCGATAATTTTTAAAAACGACGCTGAAAAAATTGAATATATTAGAAAACACCAATAATTCAATTAATTTTTAATAAGAAGACCCGCTATTCTTTATAGTGGGTCTTTTACTTTATGCATATGATAATTTAATTATGAAATAAACTTTTAAGAATAATCAAAATCCCTTTAAAAAGAAAAAATACGGCCAATCCACAAACTATTATAGAAATAATTAATACAATTGGGTAAGTTGGCTTGTCTTGATTGCTAAAAGCTATATATAGAAGGGTAGGTCCTAAAAACATCAATGCCACACAGATGGCCATAGTTTTAATCCCTTTGAAAAGCAAATCCTTATTTGTTCTCGGCTGCTCCATCATTTTTGTAGTTTTGAATGGCGTTACGAACGTTATGATATTTGTCCAATAACTTTTGAGCTTCTAACTGCGAAATTTGAAGCTCTTGCATAATCATTTTGACACCCCTATCTACGAGTTTGTTATTGCTCAATTGCATATCCACCATTTTATTGCCTTGTACTTTGCCTAGTTGAATCATAGTGGCAGTGGATATCATATTCAATACTAATTTCTGTGCTGTGCCAGCTTTCATACGAGAGCTACCGGTTACAAATTCCGGTCCGACGATGACTTCGATTGGGAATTTAGCGGTTTGGGATAATGGACTATTTTGATTGCAAGTGATACAACCTGTCACGATATGTTGTTCATTACATTTATTCAAAGCTCCAACGACATAAGGCGTTGTTCCAGAAGCGGCAATGCCTATAACCACATCGTTCTGGTTAATGGCATACGATTTTAAATCTTCCCAACCTTGTGTGGTGGAATCTTCTGCAAATTCGACGGCTTTTCTAATGGCAGCATCGCCTCCTGCAATCAGTCCAATGACTAAATTATGCGAAACACCAAATGTAGGTGGACATTCTGAAGCATCTATAATGCCTAAACGACCACTGGTACCTGCGCCTATGTAAAACAAACGGCCACCATCTTTTAATTTTTTTACGATGACTTCAACAAGATTTTCTATTTGTGGAATGGCTTTTTTAACAGCCAATGGAACAGACTGGTCCTCGGTATTGATATGGGTCAACAACTCATTAACGCTCATCTTTTCGAGATGATTATAGTGCGAATCTTGCTCTGTTGTTTTTATAAACGTCATACGTCAAAAATACAAATTTTGTTTTGCGTTAGTGATGGTAGCGGCATCCTTTTTATGCCATTTAACGATTGAGTGAGTTTGACATAAAAAGATATAGCGGACAGCACGACTCATTTTGAGTCGAGAAGTGAAAAATGGGTAACGCCCAAATCATTCGACCGTATATATAAATTCTGCGACTTCGGATAGTCTGAAATAACCCAGCGGGAAGTTGTCTGGATTGGTTTGATTGATGCAGTTGCCGCGAACAGTTGCTGGTTGGGTTTCAAATGGTCCTCCACCTTCTTGGCCATTTTGTTGAAGAAGAATGAACATAAAATTGTAAAATCGCTCTGACACGCCATAGTTTCTGATGGTAACGACATCATCTGTCGTTAAATCTTCTTCAGTATAAAAACCGAAAATTTGATTGCCATTTGTGAACTCGTCGCTGTAAACTTCAAGACTTGGAATTGCTGGAATGTCGCTGATGAACTCAAAAAAATAGTAATTTTCTTCGTCAGCTGGGTCTGTGTAAAAGGCTTTCAATTCTGTCTCTTCACCCGAAAATCCTCCTTCATCATTTTGCTCAACAAAGTCAATGGGAACGACAGATTTGAGTGTTTCTGAAGCAGTATAGATTTCACTTTGATACAATATTGTGAGCGTATACGTTTCGTTGATTTCCGGCAAAAAACTGGATGTACTATATATGCCAGAATTGTCAATTTCAGTAAAGACAAAAGACTCGCCAAGACTGTTTACAATGCTCACTTGCGCTCCATTGGCAGGAGGAACGCTGTTTTCGAAATAAGGAGCTGTGAGTGTTAGCTTGATGTTTTGTTCGTTTCCTGCGGTACTTTTAAACCAATTGATGGAAGCGTCGATGACCAATTTTGGCGGAGCTTCATTCAAATCGACATCAATGACATCTTCACACGAGAAACAAATTGCAAACAAAATGATATATAGAAAATGTCTCATCATCTAAAATTTAAAGTTATAAGATACTGAAGGGATGATACCGAAAATTGCTAGACGAACAGCTTCATTGGCACTCGTATTGCGGTTTTCCCTAAACGTAATCGATGCAGCATTTTTTCGATCATAAACATTGTAAGCGCTGAAAACCCATTCACTTTTCCAACGTTTTTGAGAATCGGGCTTCGGTTTAAAGGTTAAAGCGACATCCAATCGGTGGTAGCTGGGCAACCTACTTGAATTTCTGGATTCATAATTAGGAATTGTGATGCCGTTATACTCATATTGACCATTTGGAAATGTGGTAGGCTGTCCGGTTTGAAAAAGGAAATTTCCACTCAAGCTCCATTTTTTATTGAATTCATAGGACGTCGTAACAGAAATGTCGTGTGTTTTGTCATAAGGTGTGTTATACCAATCACCATTATTGATACCTGTTTCTAAAGCTGTTCTGCCTTCTGTTTTTTGTTCGGATTTTGAAAGTGTGTAGGCAATCCATCCTTTAAAATTACCTTCATTTTTTCGAAATAAAAGTTCTAGGCCATAAGCTCTTGCTTCGCCATTCAAGATAACTTGTTCAATGGCATTGTTTGCAATGAGGTTTGCACCATCGATGTAATCGATTCGGTTTTTTACTGTTTTGTAAAAACTTTCAATTTCCAAAGAATAGTCATTATCATTTATAGTTTTGAAATACCCAAAGGCGAATTGGTCCAGCAATTGTGGCTTTACATATTTTCCACTCGGTGTCCAAACGTCGAGTGGTGTTGGCGAACTTGTATTAGACAATAAGTGCAAATATTGACTCATTCTGTTATAGCTTGCTTTTACAGAAGAATTCTCATTTAACTGATAGGCGAGAGCCAGTCGAGGCTCTAAATTTGCAAATGATTGGATGACATCACTTCGCTTGAAAGTTTCGGTGCCAATTGGTTCTGCTTCCTCATAAATTTGAAGTTCCTCATTGAAATTTACGGGATTGTCGTTTTCGTAAACATTCAATTCATCCTGACCCAATCGAAGAAAGGAACTGAACCGTAATCCATAGCTAACGCTTAATTTATTTGATAATTGATGTTCCACATCTAAATACAACGCATTTTCAAACGCATATTTATCGGTCAATTTAAATGGGTTTAAGCCTGAAGTAGGTGTGGATGGCTGAATATCGCCTGGATTGAATCGATAGTAAATACTGTTCAAACCATATTCCAGCTTGAACTTATTCGTCAGATAATGCTTCAAATCATACTTAAAATTGAAATTCTGGATTCCGGAATCCCAATTGAATTCAACAAAATTCAAGTTGAGTCCATAATAATAATCTGAATAAATCAGTGATGCATTTGAAAACAATTTATCTGAAAACAAGTGGTTCCAACGAAAATTGATAACAGCATTACCATAAATATTTTCGAAACTATCTGAAATTGAAAAGACATCTCTTCCGAAATATCCAGAAAGATAAATATTGTTATTGTCATTCAAACGATAACTTAATTTAGTATTCAAATCATAGAAATACGCGGAATTGTCATCCAAATCAAATAATGGAAGAAAAATATGTGCGTAAGTGCTTCTTCCACCCAAAAGAAATGAACCTTTTTTCTTTTTGATTGGACCTTCTGCCAATAATCGACTGGAAACGAGACCAATTCCCCCATTCATATGAAATTCATTACTGTTGCCTTCTTTTTGGTAAATGTCCAAGACCGAAGATACGCGGCCTCCGTATTTAGCCGGAATCCCACCTTTATACAACTTCAAATCCTTGATAGCATCTGGGTTGAAAACTGAAAACAATCCAAAAAGATGTGATGAATTGAAAATGGTCGCTTCATCTAAAAGAATCAAATTTTGGTCTACGGCACCACCGCGAACGTTAAAACCGGAAGCACCTTCGCCAGCACTCGTAACACCTGGTAGCAACGTGAGCGATTTGATGACGTCCACTTCTCCCAAAACTACAGGCATCTGTTTAATCGTGCCAATGGACAAAGCATTGACACTCATTTGAGGTTTTTTGATGTTGAGTTTTTCGACGTTTTCTGTAATGACAATTTCATCAAGACTTTCGGAAGATTCAGAAAGCTTATAATTGATTGTTTTGTTTTCGGAAAGGAAAATGGTTTCTGAAATGGTATTAAAACCGAGATAGCTTATCTGCACTTTGTACTCACCTTGTGGCAATGTTATGGAATAGAAACCATACTCATTTGTGGTAGTGCCAGTTTGCAATTCTGTAAAAATGATGTTTACACCAATAAGGGTTTCGTTGCTGGTTTGGTCAGTAATCGTTCCACTCAATGTTACTTTTTCTTGGCCAGCCATAAATGTGGAAATTACAAAAATGATAACCTGAAGTATTGTTTTGGTGAATTTATCCATCAATCGACTGTAAAATAAAAGCTCCTCAAAGATAAGGAGCTTTTATAGAATATTGTTTAATGTTTTTTAAATTATTGTAAACAATAATTGACTTTATTCATTCATATTTTTAATGACTGCATTAAGTGTATGGCTTGGTCTCATAGCATTGCTTACCAAATCATTATCTGGTTCGTAATAACCACCAATATCCACCGAATGACCTTGAACTTCATTCAACTCGTTTACGATTCGCTCTTCATTCGTTGAAAGTACATCGTGCACATTTTTGAATTCAGCCTGTAATTGAGCATCTAAATTTTGATTAGCCAACGCTTCAGCCCAATAAAGCGCCAAGTAAAAATGACTTCCTCTATTGTCCAATTCCTTAACTTTTCTTGAAGGTGATTTACCTGTGTCCAATAACTTTCCAGTTGCCTCATCCAAAGTATCTGCCAGTATTTGAGCTTTCGGATTGTTTTCACTTTTTGCCAAATGTTCCAAGGATACTGCAAGAGCAAGGAATTCTCCCAAAGAATCCCATCTCAAATGGTTTTCTTCTACAAATTGCTCAACGTGTTTAGGAGCTGAACCACCAGCACCTGTTTCAAACAAACCACCACCATTCATCAACGGTACAATCGATAGCATTTTTGCACTTGTACCTAATTCCAAAATAGGGAAGAGGTCAGTTAAGTAATCTCTCAATACGTTACCAGTAACTGAAATAGTATCTTTTCCATTTTTGATACGCTCCAAAGTAAATTTTGTTGCTTCAACAGGAGCTAGAATTCTAATATCAAGACCATTTGTATCGTGGTCCTTAAGATATTCTTTTACTTTTTTGATGAGTTCTGCATCGTGCGCTCTATTTTTATCAAGCCAAAATACAGCAGGTGTGTTCGATGCTTGTGCTCTTGTCACGGCAAGCTTCACCCAGTCTTTGATTGGCGCATCTTTTGTTTGACACATTCTCCAGATATCTCCAGCCTCAACAGTATGTTCCAAAAGTGTATTTCCGTTTTTGTCAACGACAGCTACAGTTCCATTTTCAGAAATTTCAAATGTTTTATCGTGTGAGCCGTATTCTTCAGCTTTTTGAGCCATCAAGCCTACGTTTGGTACAGTTCCCATAGTTGTTGGGTCAAAAGCACCATTTGCCTTACAGAAATCTATTGTGGCTTGGTATAGACCAGCATAACTGCTGTCTGGAATTACAGCTTTTGTGTCTTGCAATTTACCTTCAGAATTCCACATTTTTCCAGAGCTTCTAATCATTGCAGGCATTGAAGCATCAATGATAACGTCACTTGGTACGTGCAGGTTGGTAATTCCTTTGTCAGAATTTACCATTGCCAAACTTGGTCCATTTGAAAGTGCTGCATCAATATCATCTTGAATGGCTTTTTTATCACTGTCGGAAAGTTTATTGAGTTTTTCTACCAAATTTCCAAAACCATTATTGACATCGACACCAATAGTCTGGAAAGTTTCCTGATGTTTTTTGAAAAGGTCTTTAAAGAACACACGAACGGCGTGACCAAAAATAATTGGGTCAGACACTTTCATCATTGTTGCTTTCATATGCAATGAAAACAAAATCCCTTTTGACCTTGCATCTTTTACTTGTGCATCGAGAAACTCCAGAAGCGCTTTTTTGCTCATTACAGAAGCATCGATGATTTCACCAGTTAATAAAGGAGTACTTTCTTTAAGAGTGGTTTCCTTTCCATTGGTTGTTTTAAGAACAATCTTAACATTATCATCATTCTTTAAAGTGACTGATTTTTCAGTATGGAAAAAATCACCGTGTTCCATAGTGGAAACGTGGGTTTTTGAATCAAAAGACCATTCACCCATAGAATGAGGATTCTTTTTGGCATAATTTTTTACTGCCTTTGGCGCTCTTCTGTCAGAGTTTCCTTCGCGAAGCACAGGATTTACCGCACTACCTTTAATTTTGTCATAACGAGCTTTTATTGATTTTTCTTCGTCAGATTTCGGATTTTGAGGATAATCTGGAAGCTTGTAACCTTTGGCTTGCAATTCAGCAATAGCTTCCGTCAACTGTGGAATCGAGGCACTGATGTTTGGCAGTTTTATAATGTTTGCTTCAGGTTTCGTTGCCAAATCTCCCAATTCTTTTAAAGCATCAGGTATGCGTTGGGATTCTTCCAAAAATTCGGGGAAGTTTGCAATGATACGTCCAGCCAGCGATATGTCTTTAGTGACAACGTTGATTCCGGAAGATTTGGTGAAAGATTGAATGATTGGTAAAAATGATTGGGTTGCTAAAGCGGGTGCTTCGTCTGTTTTAGTGTAAAAAATGGTAGATGCTTTTGCCATGAATTTATTTAGTTAATTGGGATATAATTTTATCAAAGTTTACAAATATAGTAAATGAAACCTCTAATAAAAAGCAGGAAAGATTATAAAAGACAAAAGCCATATCACTGTAGCAAAACTACTTTGACATGGCTTTTTTGAAACAGTTACTTTGTGATTCTAACAGCATTTCTGCTGTACGGTTGATAAGAATATACATTCTGTATCACCTATCAAATTCAAATTTCACTATTTCAATGAAACGTTTCATAACTTTCAAAATGTATTGACCTGTTATTACTTTGTTTCAGTTGATTGTTTTTCTTGATGTTTCTTCTCTTACACCTCGTTTGCACGACTTATAATTTCCAAAACATTGCTTCCTACCTTGCCTTTGCTTTCGCTACAGACCTCTTTGGAAACTTTCAATCTTAATAGTTGCGGCCTGTAACACATGCGACACTTTTTAAGATATCATGGTTGTTCCAATTATAGCACGCATACACGTGACTCTGAAATAACCTCAAAAAACAATTTTTATAAAGAACGTTACTTTATACGATTTAACATTAATTCAATTTTCGATGCTGAAACCAACATTAGAAATGTTGTTGTTAATCGTTTTACTAAAATACAAATTATATTGTCATATATCAAAAAATATAACAATTTAGTTATCAAATCGATATTAACTATGGTTATTAACAAAAGTTAATAACGTTTGAAGTTGAAAATGATGACATTTTCCGAACCCTTCGATACTATATAAATGAAACAACTGAAATAATGAAAACAATCAAAATCACCTTTTATTCCATCGGCATATTTTTTCTACTTGCTTGCAATAATGGAAACGCCCAAAAAAACAATTCTGATTCGAACAAACAATCAAAAACTAATAATGGGATGAACAACACAACTGAAACTATTGCTATGCTTCAATCGGAATCTATGAAGGGTATCGAAACCACAAAATACAATGAATACGTAGACCCAAAAAACGGATTGGTGCAAACGCGTTATCCGATTCCAAAAAGTTGGAACGTCAACAGTGTCAATAGTCCTATTTATATTGAAGGGCCTCAAGGCCTGAAGGTTCATAAAATGGAATCGGAATCTTATGCCTGGAGCAATGATCCTATGGTTTTGGAAACTATTCAAATGAGTGGACATGCCATTGGACAACCAATATCAAATCAGCAATTGCTGAATCAAGTCATCAAACCGAATGCACAATCTCAAGGGTATAAATTTTTGACAAGTTATGACGTTCCGGAAGTTTCTGGGCTTTATCAAAAATTATTCAATGCAATGCCAAATACTGGGTCGCAAAGAAGAGTAGAAGCGATGGCTACGGAATGGGAAAACAATCAAGGTTCCAAATCAATGATTCTTATGGTGAGATATGATATCATTAAATCTCAAGTGGTCAATTGGACAATTCAAACTACCGAAATAGAGGCTTCAGATGATTACTTTGCGCAAGCGAAGAATGCATATATTTATTCATTGGCAAATGCTCAAATTAATCCGCAATGGATACAGGTAATGAATGGGCAGTTGATGCAAAATATTCAAAAAACCAATGAATTTTGGAATAGAGCAGCTCAACAAAGTGCTGCAGCTCACGCTCGACGTATGCAGGCTATTGCAGCTGCTGGGAATACGTCTCGTTCTATAGGTGATACATATAGTGATATTTTGGATATATCGCACAAAGGATATTTGAATCGTAGTAATATGAATGACGTAGGACATTCAAAAACCATTCGTGGCATCAATGAAACCACCTTAATAGGCAATCACGAAACACGAGAACAATATAATGTGCCGTCTGGCTCCAATTATTATTGGGTTTCAAACCAAGGTACCTATATAGGAACTGACAATGCGTTGTTTGATCCTAATATTGATAATCGTACGAATGATGATAGCTGGACCAAGTTTGCAAAAGAGTATTAATTCAAATAGAGTGAAAAAACAAAAAGCCCGAAACATTTTGTTTCGGGCTTTTTTATATTGAAGACTTGAATTAGTCTCTTCTTTCTTTGATTCTTGCTTTTTTACCAGTAAGACCTCTGAAATAATAAATTCTAGAACGTCTAACTTTACCTCTTTTATTTACTTCAATTTTTTGAAGAGCTGGTAAGTTTACTGGGAAGATACGCTCTACACCAATGGTTCCAGACATTTTACGGATGGTAAATGTTTCAGAACTACCAGAACCTTTACGTTGCAATACAACACCTTTAAAGAACTGTGTACGTTTTTTGTCACCTTCACGGATTTCATAATACACTGTAATAGTATCACCAGCGCTGAAATCTGGAATTTCCTTTTTTTCTACAAATTCGTCTTGTACAAATTTTACTAAAGAATTCATCTTTTTAAGTTTTATAAGATTGATTCAAACCAACATTCGCGTACTTCGCCAGAGGTTAATCCGAAATTGGACGCAAAAATAATCAATAATTAATAATTGGCAATCAATTAAGGATAATTTTTTTGTTGATTATCTTATTGATATATAATTATTTGAAGAAATGAAATCGGTTTTTACTGTAAGAAACCTGAAAAATCAATCTTCAAGTAAATCAGGACGTCTCTCCTTTGTTCTTAAATAGGCCTGTTCTTCTCTCCACTTTTCAATTTTTGGAAAATTGCCACTGAACAAAACTTCAGGAACCTTCAAGCCCTTATATTCTCTGGGTTTTGTATAAATAGGTGGCGCCAATAAGTTATCTTGAAAAGAATCTGTCAATGCGGAAGTTTCGTTGCCCAACACACCAGGAATTAATCTTATTACGGCATCACAAAGCACTGCAGCTCCAAGTTCACCGCCTGATAGTACATAATCTCCAATGGAAATTTCTTTGGTAATGAATTTATCACGAACTCTTTGATCTACACCTTTATAATGTCCACATAAGATGATTATATTCTCTTTTAGTGATAATTGGTTCGCAATTCCCTGTTTTAAGGTTTCGCCATCTGGTGTCATATAGATAATTTCATCATAAGATCGTTCGGACTGCAATTTGCTGATGCATTTATCAATAGGTTCAATCATCATAACCATACCTGCGCCACCACCAAACTGTGTATCGTCAACAGATTTATATCTATCTGATGTATAATCTCTCAAATTATGAAAATGCACACTTACCAAATCGGCTTCGATAGCACGCTTTAAAATAGAGGCTTCAAAGGGACTTTTGAGAAGTTCAGGTAAAACAGTAATAATATCTATTCGCATTGCTATGAAATTGAGTGCAAAGATGCGAAAAAAAAATCCGAAAACTGTTTTTCGGATTCTTGGATTCTTTATTTCGTTTTCTTCTGTTTATTGAGCTCGTCCTGGAGTTGTCGTCTCACTACCTGCTCGCGTTCAAGCGCTGTTCGTCTGTGCTCTTCGAACTCCTCTTCAATATCAGACAAGGCAAGTTTGGACTGTCTGGTAACGGCATTGCTGTTTCTGAATTTATAGATAAACACCAACAATAAAATCAATAACAAGCCAATGATGCTCCACATAATAGTACTATAATTTGATTTGCTCATCGGCATACCAAAAAGCGCCATATTGTCTTTTTCCTCAATCGTATTTGCTAAATTCATTTTTGTGTCCGAAAGGTTTGTTTTTAACCCTTGAATTTCCAAAACCAAACTGTCAACCGATTTCTGTGTATTGTCCAAATCATTTTGAAGGGCTTTTAACGAATCCAAAGTATGAGCTTTCAACTCGTAGAGCCAAGTTTTTTTGACGTTTTTGAATTCCTGATAACTGTATGATTTTTGAATTACGTATTCGAATTGATTGTCGATGGAACCTTCATATAAAGAAAGTTTGTCTTCATCTGTATCATTAGAAGTTTCTTGAGCGAAAAGTTGGGATGAAATCAAGAAAGAAAATAAGACAACAGCTAAAGTTTTGATTGAGTGCATTTAAAGTTTTTTTTGATGTGGTTAATTTTGAACAAGATAAGAATAATTATTAGTATTTGTTTCAATTTTAAACAAATAGCCTCACATAAGTAAGGCTATTTTTATATACGGTTGATATTTAGAAATAGATGTTTTACTATTAATAATATGTATAACGTCTTACTTTAGAAATATATTTTGCCAACCTAATTACTTGATGACTATAACCATACTCATTATCATACCAAATATATAAAAGGGCATTTTTTCCGTCAGCTCTGACGATGGTAGCTTTACTGTCGTAAATAGCAGGTGCAGAAATACCAACGATATCACTAGAAACCAACTCATCGCTCAATTCATATTTGATTTGTTCAACCAGATCACCTTCCAAAGCATATTTTTTAAGAATGGTATTGATGCCATCTAAAGATGTTTCTTTCTCCAGTTCCAAATTTAGAATCGCCAATGATCCATTTGGTACAGGAACTCTAATGGCGTTTGAAGTCAATTTACCATCCATTGAAGGAAGGGCTTTCGTAACAGCGCTTCCCGCTCCAGTTTCAGTAATCACCATATTCAATCCGGCAGCTCTTCCGCGACGGTATTTATCGTGGAAATTGTCCACCAAATTTTGGTCATTAGTGTACGCATGAATGGTTTCAATATGTCCGTGTTTCACACCCAAAGTGTCTTCAACAGCTTTCAATACGGGAGTGATGGCATTTGTAGTACAAGATGCCGCTGAAAAAATATCGACTTTTTCAGGATCATAATCCAAATGGTTAACACCGTGAACAATGTTTGGAACACCTTTGCCTGGTGCTGTCAACAATACTTTATCAACACCTTTAGATTTAAGGTGTCTGCCCAAAGCTTCTTTATCTCTAAAAACTCCTGTGTTGTCAATTACCAAAGCATTCTTGATTCCGTATTTAGTATAATCAATGTCTTCAGGATTATTAGCAGAAATAATATTTACGGTAGTTCCATTGATAATCAAAGCACTGTTTTTAGCATCTGCAATGACAGTTCCAGAAAAATCACCGTGAACGGAATCATTCCTTAACAGAGAGGCTCTTTTTTCCAAAACCGTTTGATCAACTTTACCACGTGTAACGATGGCTCTCAAACGCATTTGGCTTCCTTTTCCTGTTTTGGTCATCAATTCTCTTGCTACCAATCGCCCAATTCTGCCGAAACCATATAAAATCACATCTTTAGGTTTAATGCCTTCATATTTACTTGCTCCTTTCAGTTTATCTGCTACAAATGCAGTGGCATTACCATATTTCTGATCTTCTAGATGGAACTCATAGGTAAGTTTTCCGATATCTAACTTGGCAGGTGGAATATCCAACTGCTTGATAGCTTGGGCTATTTCTACAGAATCAAAAATCGAAATTGGTTTTCCAACAAATTCCCCAGCATATTCGTGCAAGTTGAGAATCTCGCTGACATTTTTGTCTATTAATTGATTCCTAAAGAGCACCAACTCAATAGATTTGTCGTACCAAAGATCGCTTACAATCTTTATAAACTCTACTGTGGCACGTCTTCGGTCGGCTTGAAAAGCCAATTCGTTTTCATAAGTCCCGTTCAAACTCATAATTAAAGGTTTAGTGTGTTGTTTTTAAAATTTTTGCAAAAATAGTATATTTCAAACGTTTTCGTAAGGTTTTTTGAAAAATAAAAAACCCTTCAAAATTTTGAATCTTGAAGGGTCTTTTCATCTATTGTTAACCGGTTTTATCTGAAAATAAAACTTTCTTTTTGACCATTGGTATTGATAACGCTGATTTTTGTGAGGTTGTCACCATATTTTTGTTGAAGTTTGTTGATGTCTTCCACAGAATTGATTTTTTCACCGTTGATTTCAGTAATAACATAACCTTCGTTGATACCTAAATTCTTGTACAGCGAATAGTTATTGTTTTTGATTACCAGAACACCATTGTCTATATTATATTTTTCCTTTGCTTGTTTAGGAATATTTTTAAGTTGCATATCCAAGTACTCAACCGAACTTATTTCATATTTTGATAAGGTTACAGGAATTATCTTTTCGTTGCCATCTCTTTGAATGGTTACTTTTACGACATCGTTTGGTCGTTTTGTATTCAAATAACCACTCAAATCTGCGAATTTTGAAATTCTGATATTATCAATTCTTTTGATTATATCGCCATTTTTTAATCCTGCTTTGTCGGCACCAGAATTTTCCTCAATGCCACTCACGTACACACCATCAATCTCGTTCAAGCCATTCTCGATGGCGTATTTAGAATTTCTGTTTAAAATGTTCACTCCTAAAATACCAGTTTGAACATCTCCAAATTCCATAATATCTTCAACGACCTTACGAGCAATATTACTTGGCACAGCAAATGAATAACCTATGTATGAACCAGTTTGGGAAGTGATGGCTGTATTGATACCAATTAAATCACCATTGATATTTACCAATGCACCTCCAGAATTTCCAGGATTCACCGCAGCGTCTGTCTGGATAAAGGATTGTGCATTCACACCAGATAAATCTCTAGATTTAGCACTGATGATTCCAGCAGTAACAGTAGATGTTAAATTAAAAGGGTTACCGACGGCTAAAACCCATTCGCCCACTTTTGCTTGGTCTGAATCACCAAAGGTTACATAAGGCAAATCGTCATCTGCATCGATCTTTAAAAGTGCGATATCTGTTTTTTCATCAGTACCAATAAGTTTCGCTGGATAGATTTTATTGTCATTTAATGTTATAGAAAGTTGTCTCGCTCCATTGATGACGTGATTGTTTGTAATGATATAGCCATCTGGCGAAATAATCACACCGCTACCAGTACCAACTTGTGTACGTGGCTGGCTTCTTCCGTAGAATAAATCCTGAAGCGTCACTGGTCCACCTTGACTCACAGTTGTGTTTTTTACGTGAACGACAGCGTGTACTGCATTTTCGGCAGCCTGCGTAAAATCAACAGAATCTGCATTGTAAAGCAAATTTGATGTTGTTTTATTGGTTGGAATGAATGTAGGTTGTGCCTCATTTGTGGCAACAAAAAATTTGGAATCTTTTTCAATCCAAAGTTTATAGGCAGATAATGTTATGATTCCACCCAAAACCGATACGAATAGCAAGGTTAAAATCTTTTTCATTTTTTTAAATATTGTTTAGAGAATTATTTGTGATATTAACGACTAAAATTAATTATTTATTGAATGAGCAATGGATGTTTAACGATTTTTAACGCCTACTTTAACGCTGGTTTAACAATCAAAAAAGCAATCTATTATTCTTATATTTGCCGTGAACTATATGAAGACAGAATTTTATAAATATCAAGGTACAGGCAATGATTTTGTGATGATTGATAATCGTCAAGAATCATTTGACAAAAGCAATATTGAGTTGATTGCCAAGTTGTGCGATAGACGTTTTGGAATTGGTGCCGATGGATTGATTCTGTTGGAAAATCATCCGGAAATAGATTTTAAAATGGTCTATTTCAATGCAGATGGGAATGAAAGCAGTATGTGCGGTAATGGCGGAAGATGTATTATGGCTTTTGCCAATTTCTTGGGTATCGTTAAACAAAAGGCGACTTTTGAGGCCATTGATGGATTGCATCACGCTGTGATTGAAAATGATTTGGTAAAACTTCAAATGCAAGATGTCAAAACGATTGAAAAGCTTGAAAACCATCTTTTTTTGAATACAGGTTCGCCACACCACGTTCAATTGGAATCAAACTTGGAAATTTTGGGCGTGAAAGAGCAGGGCAGACGCATTCGTTATGGCGCACCGTATTTTAAAGAAGGCAGCAATGTAAATTTTGTCAAAAAACTGAACGCTGATTCTTTTTTGGTGAGAACCTATGAAAGAGGTGTTGAAGATGAGACATTGTCCTGTGGAACTGGTGTTACGGCTGTAGCTTTGGCAATGAATTACATTGGTGAAACTGAAAAAAATAGCGTCATACTCAAAACACCAGGAGGTCAATTGGAAGTGTCATTCAAAAAAAATGGTACAGGATATAAGAATATTTGGCTCATTGGACCTGCAACACTAGTCTTTAAAGGCGAAATATGATGACACTCAAAGGAGAACATATCTATTTGCGCGCTTTGGAGCCTGAAGATTTGGAGTTTTTATACACCATAGAAAATGATGAGACCTTTTGGGAAATCAGTAACACGCAAACACCGTTTTCCAAATTCATCTTAAAGCAATATTTGAAGAATTCACATAAGGATATTTATGAAGTAAAGCAGTTGCGGCTCGTTATTTCAAATTATCAGGACAAAGCCGTCGGAATGATTGATTTGTTCGATTTCGATGTCAAAAACAGCAGAGCTGGCGTTGGTATCTTGGTGAAGGAGCAGAATCATCGCAACAAAGGATATGGGAAAGAAGCGCTTCAATTGTTGATAGATTACAGTTTCAAACATTTAAAACTTCATCAGTTATATTGTAACATATCTGAAAACAATAAAGCCAGTATTTCTCTGTTTACCAATCAAGGTTTTGAGAAAGTTGGCCTTAAAAAAGATTGGAGTTCCATTAACGGACACTATCAAAACGAATATTTATTTCAACTTATTAATCGTTAAATGTATATCAAAAAAATACTTCTTGCTGTAGCAATCATAGGGTTAATTGTAGCCGCTATTGTATCCTATAATATTTACAACATTATGTTCAATTCGAACACGGCTTTTAACAATGAAGAGGCGTATGTACTTATTCCAACAAATGCTACATACGATGAAGTGAAATTACAGTTGGAGCCATTACTTAAAGACATTGAAAGCTTTGATGTGCTTGCCAAACAAAAGAAATACAACACTAATGTAAAAGCTGGAAGGTATATCATTAAAAAACATATGAACAATAATGATATCATCAACAGCATCAGAAGCAAAAATGTGCCGTTGAAATTATCTTTCAATAATCAGGAAACCTTGGAAAATTTGGCAGCTCGTATTTCAACACAGATCGAAGCTGATAGTTTATCGCTTATTTCTGTAATGAAGGATTCTGACTTTTTGAAGGCAAACGGTTTTAACAATGCGACTGCTCTTGGAATGTATATTCCTAATAGTTACGAGTTTTTTTGGAACACCTCGGCTGAACAATTCCGCGACCGAATGCTGACTGAATACAATCGGTTTTGGACCGATGCTCGATTGGATAAAGCTAAAAAACTGAATCTGACGCCAAATCAAGTACTGGTGTTGGCATCCATTGTTCAAAAGGAAACTGCAAAAGCTGATGAACGACCGCGTGTGGCTGGTGTCTATTTAAACCGGTTAAAAGTTGGGATGCTCCTTCAGGCAGACCCCACGGTTATTTTTGCAATCAAGAAAAGTACAAATGATTTTGATCAAGTGATTAAACGAGTACTTTACAAAGATTTGGAACTGGACTCTCCTTACAACACTTACAAATATGCAGGTTTACCGCCTGGACTCATTGCAATGCCTGATATTTCGGCAATAGATGGTGTATTGAATCCAGAGAGTCACGACTATTTTTATTTTGTGGCAGATGTGAAAAATTTCGGATATCATAAGTTCGCGAAAACTTTGTCGCAACATAATGTAAACCGCCAGGAATATGTGCGATGGATCAATCAACAAGGTGTCAACAGATAACTTTGGGACGGTTCCTCACATATACCATTTTTCTTTTTTTTCTATCTGTTTCTGTCTTTTCCCAATCAAAAATTAATTCTTTCTTAAAGCCGAGTGATACTTTAAACACGTCGAGGCGGAATGCAGTATATATCACGGAAGCATCTTTGGCAACTATTTCATTGATTGGTTTGAATCAATTATGGTATGCCGATTATCCACAATCAAAGTTTCATACACTTAATGATAATGATGAATGGCTGCAAATGGACAAGCTTGGGCACGTGTTTTCCTCCTATCAAATGAGCAGAGTTGGCGCCAATGTGTTGGAGTGGAGTGGAGAAAGCAAAAAAAATCAACTCATTTATGGTTCAACTTTGGGCTTGGCTTTTTTGACAACAGTTGAGGTTTTCGACGGTTTTAGTGCAGAATGGGGTTTTTCTTGGGGAGATATGATTGCCAATGTCTCCGGTACCGGTTTATTTGTCGGCCAGGAATTGCTTTGGGATGAACAACGACTGACATTGAAATATTCTTTTCATCAAACAGATTTTGCACCTCAAAATCCTGAAAAATTGGGAAATGGATTTCTGGAGGAAGTTCTGAAGGATTATAATGGACAAACGTATTGGTTGAGTGCCAATATCAATTCATTTTTTAAAGAGAGTAAAATTCCCAAATGGTTGAATGTTGCCGTTGGATATGGAGCAGACGGAATGCTATCTGGTAAAGAAGATGTTAATAACTTGATTATAAGTCCTCAACGTAAACGTCAATACTATTTAAGTTTAGACGTAGATTTGACAAAAATAAAAACGAATTCCCACATCTTGAAATCCGTCTTTGACGTTTTGAACGTTATAAAAGTGCCTTTTCCAACTTTGGAATTGGACAGTAAAAACGGCTTAAAAGCGCATTTCATCTACTTTTAACATACATTAACAGTCTAGAAGTCAGCAACTAAATAAAAGTTGTATATTTGCAGGCTGAAATTTTAGAACAATTAGAAATAGAGAAGGTTGTTCTATAAATGAAAAATTATGAAAAGTAATTGGATCAAAAATTTAGCAATCACAGTAGCAATTTTTACTGTATTGGCATTTGCATTGTTTCCTAACACTTCTTTAGATATGACCAAATTTTCTACAGAAGGATTGACGCTTGATTACACCGTGAATAAAGATATCGCTATGCTATCTGACGAGGTTAAGATGGATGATATTATGGCGAATGTAGAAGTTTCTCCGTTATTGGGAAAAGCTTATAATGGATTTAAAGAAGCTGTAGCATATAAGGAATCTAGAGGTAAATATCATATAATTAATGACTTTGGTTATTTAGGTAAATATCAATTTGGACTTGAGACATTAAAGTTAATCGGTATCTATAATGCAGACCAATTTTTGTTCAATCCTGAATTGCAGGAGAAAGCATTTATGGCGAATCTTCAGCGCAACAAATGGGTTTTACGCAAAGATATTACTAGGTTTGAAGGCAAAACTATCAACGGTGTAAAAATCACTGAATCTGGTATTTTGGCCGCTGCACATTTGGCTGGACCAGGGAGTGTGAAGAAGTTTTTGAGAAGCTATGGAAACGACACATTTTCTGATGCTTTCGGGTCTTCCATCAGGTCTTATATGAAAAAATTCTCTGGTTACGATACTTCTTCGGTCATTGCAGACAAAAAAGCGAAGGTAACGCTATAGTTATTCTTTGTGAATGATAAAAATTGCTGGACGTTTGTGAAAGTCAACTTTTGCAAACGTCCATTCTTTTGCAGTCATCGTTTTTATATATTCAGTAGAAAGTGTTAGGTCGCAGGCTACACAAACTCTAGTTTGAGGTTGCAATGTTTGGCATAAATCTTCAAGCATTTTATTGTTTCTGTATGGCGTTTCGATAAAAAGTTGTGATTGATTCTGCTCAAACGACAAGCGCTCCAAACGTTTTAATTCTGACTTTCGTTCGTGTTTGTCAATCGGTAGATAACCATTGAATGCAAAACTTTGTCCGTTCATTCCTGAACCCATTAATGCCAAAACAATACTTGAAGGTCCCACTAAAGGAACCACATGAATGTTGTTTTGATGCGCCAACCTTACAATATCAGAGCCTGGGTCTGCAATGGCAGGACATCCAGCTTCAGATAATAAACCCATAGATTTTCCTTCCAAACAAGCATCAAGAAAACTTGACATTTCATTTTCTTTAGTGTATTTGTTCAAAATATGAAGCCTCAAGCTTGGCTGCGACTTTTTTGAACTGATGGATTTAATAAATCGTCGTGCTGTCTTTTCATTTTCGACAATATAATCATCTACAGATTCAATTATCTTTTTGATGGAAATTGGCAATACTTCTAAAGGAGGATTGTCTCCCAAACCTGTTGGGATAAGATACAACTTACCTACTTGTGATGTCATTAATTTTTGATAAGTTTTTTCAAAACACTATTTCCTTCGGCATTCGTAATTTCAACAAAATACATTCCACTTGTAAGATGAGAGGTTGGGATGTCGATTCTTTGTGAACCAAAATCAGTTGATGTTGAAACCAGTTCCCCTTGAATGCTATAAATTTCTACAGATTGAATAGCTGTGGAAGAATTTGTAGAATCAATAATAAGTAAATCTTCGGTAGGGTTTGGATATAGTTTTAAAGCGAATAAATCATTTTCTTCAACACCCAGATTGGAGTCAATTATTCGATATACGGTATCAGAGCTATTACCTGCAATATAAATTTCACCATTATTTCCTTCACCAAAAGTTGTCCAGCCATTGCCATTAAACGGACCGACAAAAGACATATTCCAGCTTCCTCCTGATTCAGTAAGAACTCCAATTTCATCACTGCAATAATCGGCGAAAAAATACAAACCATCTAACGTTGGTTGAGCTGTTCCTCTATAACGGTATCCACCAGTGATAGAACATTTAAACAAGCCATTTCCACTGTGGGTATATTGGGCTACCGGGAAAGTTAAAGTATTCGTAGCAGGACAGTTGCCGCTTGTATCATAAACAGCATTACCTTCATAACATCTCCAGCCATAATTTGCACCAGCAAGGTCTGAAGCCACCATATTGATTTCTTCACGTATGTTTTGGCCTACATCAGCAATCCATAAATCTCCCGTATTTCTATCAAATGAAAATTTCCAAGGGTTTCTCAACCCATAGGCCCAAATTTCCTGCATTGCACTAGTACTTCCGGCGAAAGGATTATCTGCAGGAATGGCATAGTTGTTACCGTTACTGGTATTATCAACATCAATTCGCAACAGTTTTCCCAATAAAGTTGTAAGTGATTGTGCTCTATCTCCAGGATCTCCTCCAGAACCTCCATCACCCGATGATATATACAAATAGCCGTCTGGTCCAAAAGCCATATCACCTCCATTGTGATTGGTAAAGGGTTGAGTATAGCTCAAAATTTGCAATTCAGACGTTGAATCAGCAGTATTTGGATTGCTAGTGCTTCTGGAAAATCGAGAAATAACGGTATTTCCACTATTGTTGATGTAATTTACATAAAAGTATCCGTTTGAAACGTAGTTTGGATGAAAGGCTAAACCTAATAAGCCTCTTTCTCCTCCGCCATTTATTACAATAGAATTGATATCTAGAAAAGGAGTAGAATTAGTTGTTCCGTTTGAATTGACGATCTTAATAACGCCAGCTTGTTCAACAACGAAAAGTCTGTCATCTCCAGCGTGTTTAATACTTATTGGATTGCTAAATCCAGTTGCAAAAGTTTCGATATCGATAACTTGAGCATTTAAATGAATAGAGGCTAATAGCGAAATAAAAACGTAGAACTGTTTCATTTTGTTAATTTAAGGAGTTTAAATGCCTAATTTACAAAAAAAGGAATATATAAAATTGAGAATTTTCTTAATGCAATTCTTGAAGCTCGTCAGAAATATAAGTACAAGCATCATTGAGTAGATGAAAAACCTTTTCAAAATCAGAGTCATCTCCATAGTATGGATCTGGAACTTCACTTAAACCATTGAGTTCCGGATTAAGAATCAATCGAATTTTAGCGATATCATAACTGTTTCTAGCAAGGCGTTTTACATTTTGAAGATTCGAGGCATCCATTACAAAAATATAGTCGAAACGATCAAAATCTGAAGCTTGAAATTGCCTACATTGTTGTTTCGAAATATCAATACCATATTTTTTCGCCACTTTAATAGAGCGATGGTCAGGTGGAGAACCTATATGATAATTTCCAGTTCCAGCTGAATCGACATAGAATTGGTCAGGTGGTAGCATTGATTCCAAAATACCGTGTGCCAAAGGTGAACGACAGATGTTCCCAAGGCAAACCATTAGTATTTTAGTCATAACTTTGCTAAATTAGAGCGATAACTTTTTGGAAAGATCCTCAACATACTTTCTGAACTGTTTGTCGGTTGCAGAAAGATTGTCCACCGTTTTGCACGCGTGAAGTACAGTAGCGTGATCCCTTTTTCCTATTTGAGAACCGATACTCGCCAAAGATGCCTTGGTGAACTTTTTGGCAAAAAACATTGCCAATTGTCTCGCTTGAACAATATGACGTTTCCTTGTTTTGGATTGTAAAGTGCTGACATCCATTTGGAAATAATCAGAAACTACCTTTTGGATATAGTCGATGGAAACTTCACGTTTAGTGTTTTTAACAAACTTTTCTACGATATCTTTCGCAAGATTAACAGTGATTTCCTTCTTGTTGAAAGAAGATTGTGCAATCAACGAAATAATGGCACCTTCAAGCTCTCTAACATTCGTTTTGATATGTTTGGCGACGTACTCAATGATGTCATCATTCATATCCACACCATCTCTGTAGAGTTTATTCTTCAGAATTGATACACGAGTTTCGAAATCTGGTGTTTGTAATTCGGCAGAAAGTCCCCATTTGAATCGAGACAACAAACGTTGTTCAATATCTTGCATATCTACAGGTGCTTTATCACTCGTTAGAATAACCTGTTTGCCATTTTGGTGCAAGTGGTTGAATATATGGAAGAATACATCTTGTGTTCCAGATTTTCCTGAAAGAAATTGAACATCATCAATAATCAACACATCGATAATCTGATAAAAATGAATGAAATCGTTACGATTGTTCTTTTTTACCGAATCTATATATTGTTGTGTGAACTTTTCAGCAGATATATAAAGAACAGTCTTTTCTGGATATTTATCCTTAATGTCAACACCAATAGCGTGCGCCAAATGTGTTTTACCCAAACCAACTCCTCCAAAAATTAGCAAAGGATTGAAAGACGTACCTCCAGGTTTGTTGGCAACAGCCAAACCTGCATTTCTTGCCAAACGATTAGAATCACCTTCCAAGAAATTTTCAAAGTTATAACTTGGATTAAGTTGAGACTCAATCTTTACATTTCGAATACCTGGAATTACAAAAGGGTTTTTGAGTTCCGGATTTTTGTTTTGTAAAGGGATATCAACATCCTGGGATTTTACGGCACCTCTGTTTGAACTTGGTATTTTCTCTGTAAATGGTTGTCTGTTGCCATAACTGTTTTCCATTTTGATAACGTATACCAACTTGGCAGTTTCACCAAGTTCCTTGGTAAGGGCAACTTTTAAAATTTTTACATAATGTTCTTCAAGCCATTCGTAGAAAAATTTACTTGGTACCTGAATACTCAATGCATTATCAGTAAGTTTAACTGCGGCTATGGGTTCGAACCAAGTTTTGTATGCTTGAGGTTGTATGTTATCTTTTATAAAAGACAGGCAATTTTCCCAAACTGTTTGCGCAGTTAAATTCATTCTTAAAGTTAGTTTTTTATTGACAGTTGATTAGCAAAAAAAAGAGAAATACGGATTTCTCTTGAATGTTTTAGTGTGACAAATATGTGAACAAAATTCTTAATAAAAAAATGAAATACCATTGAATTTTTAGAATTTTTTTCTCATGTTTAAAACTTGTTCAAATTACAAAAAAAAAATCAAAAACGATGGCAGAATCGCTAAAATACGATGAAATTCAATTGAGGGTGAGATACGGAGAAACAGATCAAATGGGTGTTGTTTATCACGGAAATTATGCCCAATACTTTGAAGTGGGTAGAGTAGAGTGGCTACGCAAATTTGGAGTGTCTTACAAACAAATGGAGGAAGATGGAATTATGCTACCTGTTATATCCTTATCTATAAATTACAAAAAGTCAGCCCGTTATGATGACTTGCTTAAAGTAAAAACACAATTAGTAAAAATTCCTTCGGCAACCATTGAATTTGATTACGAAATTGTCAATGAAAAAAATGAACTTTTGGCGACCGGAAATACTTCTTTGGTATTTATGGATATTAATAAGAATAGGCCTACGCGATGTCCAAAATATATTTTAGACAAACTGCAAGATTAATCGTTTAAAATTTTGATGTCAATTGCGTGTAATGCATCAAATAGTTGATGGATGTTTTCGGAGTCTTTTTTTCTAACAGAAATTTCAATTTGGCAATCCAATTCTAAAGTTTGATTTACCATATTCAGATTCTTTTCTTTGATGATGCGCATCACCTTGTTCATATTCTTATAGTCAAAAGAAATCAGAAAATGAACATTAATGGTTTTTGTAATAATTTTTGAAGTTTCCAGTGCCATTTGCGCTGCCGTTCTGTAAGCGTTGATCAATCCGCTCACGCCAAGTTTTGTACCACCAAAATAACGCACTACTACAATCAGCACATTTGTCAATTCAAATGATTGTATTTGGCCATAAATTGGTATTCCTGCACTATTGTTCGGTTCTCCATCATCGTTGGCTCTAAAAATTAAGTCTTTTTCCTCTGTACCTATTTGATAGGCGTAACACCAATGTCGTGCCGAATGATGCTGTTTTTTTAGCGCTTCAATATGTTCTTTCACGTCTTCTTCAGTAAGAACTGGAAACGCATAACCGAAAAACTTACTGTTTTTATCCTTGAACAATACTTCCTCTGAAGCTTTGGCTATCGTCTTATAAATGTCAGATTCAATCAAAATGACTTATGTTTTTTGACATTGAAGGCCATTATCATAAATTCTTAAAATATCCTCCAAGATATGTTCTTCTGAAAGTAATTTCCCAGAAACTATTGGAGCTTTTGTGCCTTCTTGAAACATTTGATTGCCAACAAACATTCGTGCTTCATCCCAAAGATTTTCATCAATGAAGGTTTGTAGTGTTTGTCTACCACCTTCTACAATGACCGAATTGATGTCTTTTTGGAATAAAATGGCACAAATTTGTTTTGCTAATGGTTGCTCAAAATTGATGTTTTCATCAGAAAGAATAATGGTTTCAGCATCATTATTGAAAACATTTAATGTTGTGTCCAGTTTCAAATTTTTATCCAAAACCACGCGAATGGGATGCTTACCAGTCCAATCTCGAACGGTCAAACTCGGATTGTCCTCCACCACAGTGTTGGTTCCAACTAAAATTGATTGCTCTTCAGCTCGCCATTTATGTACCAACTGCCTCGAAATTTCGTTGGTAATCCAAACGGGCTTTTGTTCGGTTTTGGACTTTGGAGCAATAAAACCGTCTTTGGTTTCTGCCCATTTCAATATTATATAAGGACGTTTTTTGTTGTGAAATGTAAAAAATCGTTTGTGATGAATCTTGCATTCTTCTTCCAAAATGCCAACCAACACCTCGCAGCCAGCATTCTTCAGTTTTTCAATGCCTTTTCCTGCAACTTTGCTGTGTGTATCGATGGTGCCAATGACCACTTTCGGAATTTGATATCTAATGATAGCATCTGAACAAGGCGGTGTTTTTCCAAAATGAGAACAAGGCTCCAGAGTCACATACAGTGTAGATTGTTTGAGCAGCGACTTGTCCTCAACTGAATTTAGTGCATTGATTTCCGCGTGATTGCCACCATAAGGACTTGTGTAGCCTTCACCAATTATGTTGTCGTTATGTACGATGACGCAACCAACCATTGGGTTTGGAGCTGTGGTGCCCAAGCCATTTTTGCCAATCTCAATACAGCGTTTTATGTATTTTTCGTGTATCTTCATCACGATTTTTATCGAAACAAAAATAAGGTTTTAAAGTGAGTGAAGATAATTTTACAATCAGACAAATTCAGCCAAACGATAATGCAGGCGTCGAGCGTGTCATCAAGTCCATTTTCCCTGAATTTGGATTGCCATTGGTAGGAACTGCCTACGCTGATGAGGAAACATCACAAATGTTTGAATCTTATCAAGGTGATAATGAAGTCTATTATGTGATTGAGAAAAACGACGAAATTTATGGAGGTGCTGGCATCAAGCCACTTCGGGATTTTGAAGCTGATGTATGCGAACTGCAGAAAATGTATTTTTCTCCTGAAATTCGTGGAAAAGGTTTGGGCAAAGCCATCATTTTGAAATGTTTGGAAGCTGCGAAATCTTTCGGGTATAAAACCTGTTATTTGGAAACGGTTCCTTCATTGAAGGCAGCCATCCACATTTATGAATCGGTTGGATTTGTTCATATCGACAAACCTTTGGGCAACACAGGGCACTTTTCCTGTGATGTGCATATGACAAAGCAATTATGAGGTTAAAAGATATTCAGGATATTTTTCACAAGGAATTGGATGCCATTTATGGAAAGAATGAAGTGGACAGTTTCTTTTATATCGTAACAGATGAATATTTAGGGCTTCAGCGATTGGCTTTTTCGCTTCAGCCAGATTTTACTGTTACAAAAGAGGAGGAACAATCGTTATTTGAAGCGCTTTCAAAATTGAAATTGGAGCAACCCATTCAATACATTCTTGGTAAAACAGAATTTTACGGTTTGCCATTTAAGGTGAATGAACATACGTTAATTCCTCGTCCCGAAACTGAAGAGTTGGTAGATTGGATTGTAACGGAATCGTCAAAGAACAATGAATCCTTAAACATTTTAGACATAGGCACAGGCAGTGGCTGTATTGCCATTTCCCTTTCAAAAAGTGCTAAAAACGCACAAGTTTTTGCTTTGGATGTCAGCAAAGACGCTCTAATAATAGCCGAAGAAAATTCGAAAGTGAATGAGGTTGATGTTCAATTCATAAATGCTGATATTTTGAATGAGGAACGTTGGAATTCGGTTTTTAAAGGTTTAAATTTCGATATCATTGTATCCAATCCTCCTTACGTACGGCATCTTGAAAAGGCGGAAATTAAGAAAAATGTACTCGATTATGAACCATCTCTGGCCTTATTTGTTGAAGATGACGATGCTTTGATGTTTTATCGAGCTATCACAAACTTTTCGAAAGAATATCTCAAAAGTGATGGACGGTTATTTTTTGAAATCAATCAATATTTAGGAAACGAAATGGTTGAATTGCTAGAAAACAATGGTTTTAAAGCTGTTCAACTTAAAAAAGATATTTTTGGAAACGACAGAATGATAAGAGCTGTAAAGTCTACTGAATAGCTTCGCTAGGTTTTGTGATTTCCTTTTTAGCTTTTACAAATTGATTTAAGGTTTTGATGTTTAAATCGTTCCATTCCCAATTACGCGTTTGGAATTCAATGACTTTTCGTTCGTTTGGCATCAAATCAAAATAATTATCACTGAAATGTCCTTTTGTGTCTGTATATAAAAACACATCTTTCTGAAGCGTTTCGCTTTGCAACTCAATGATGAATCCTGTCTCGGTTTTAGTGATGGTCTGTTCGATTTCAGAAGTATGTAGCATTAAATCTTTCGGTCTTGAGAAATAGAAATATGACACACTATTGTTAAAGGAAGCTTCAAAAACTACCTCATTTTTCTTTAATTTCAACGATTTTATATCCAAGGCATATTTCAATTCGCTGCTCAAAGGTTGCACGTTGGTTGTATCGCAAACCGACCACAATTCATTTCCCTTAAAATCTATAATTCGCAAGGATAAAGAGCCTCTTTGCTCTTTCATTTCGTCATTGATAATATAGGTTTTCAATGTGTCATTTTGAATGATTGAAGATGTAATCACATTTTTGTAGGCTTTTTTAGCTTGATAATGAAGCGCTTTCCAATTCCCTAGAAAATCTATGCTCGACCAAGAAACGGAAGGCCAGCAATCGTTCAGCTGCCAATACATACTTCCCATATTGTAAGGTTTTGCACGTCGGTGAGCTTCTGCGCCTTTGGTAATGCCATACGCTTGCAGCACCTGGCTCATATATACATAATCTTCAAAATTGCTTGGCACAGGAAAATCACGTTTCATATACTCATTAATCAATTCGGCACCTCTGGTGTGTTTCTGATGCAAAGAAAACCTCAAGGAATCCATTTTTACAGAATCATTTTGACTTATATATTTAATGGTTTCATAAGTCGGAAACGATTGAAAACCGAATTCGCTCATAAAGCGAGGCACTTTTTCTTCAAAATGCTCAAAAGGATAGGCATCGTGCCATACAAACCAATCGTGTGTGTCACCTTCAGTGTTGTAATTCGGGTTGCCACGACCAAATTTTGGCGAGGTTTCCCAGTAGGAAGTGTTGTCGGTCAAGTCTCTAACTGTATTTGGCAGGATGTTGTTGAACAGTTTGATGTAATTGTTCCAGACTTCGGCTTGTTGTGCTTTAGACAATCCATCTTTCCAATGCCAATTTTCCCAACCTTCAGAGTTTTCATTATTGCCACACCATAAGGCTATGGATGTATGGTTTCTCAAACGCGTAACCTGTTCAATAGCTTCTTGTGTGACATTGTCCATAAACTCTTTGTCTCCAGGATACATAGCGCAGGCAAACATAAAATCTTGCCATACTAAAATTCCATTTTGGTCGCACAAATCATAAAATGTATCTTCTTCATAAATGCCGCCTCCCCAAACTCGTATCATATTCATATTGGCATCTACAACATCATTCAACAATTTTTCATAGTCAGTATCTGCAACCTTATTTTGAAGACTGTTTTGAGGCACATAATTAGAACCTTTCACATAAACAGGAACATCATTCACTTTAAAATAAAATGATTCTCCAACAGAATCTTTTTCGGTAACAAGTTCAATCGTCCTCAACCCTTTGGATAATCCTTTGTAATCCAAAATGGACCAACCTTTTTTAATTCGAACTCCAACATCATATAAATAAGGCTCGCCAATGTTATGTGGCCACCAAAGTTGTGGGTCTTCAATTTCAAAAGGCACTTCATACTTGGTTGTAGAAGAATCTACCTGCACTTTCGATTTGGCAACCACATCATCATTGACTACAATTTCAAAAGTCAATTCTTCATTTAGTGAAGTTGTAAATTCCACTTGAGCAGTCAATTTGGCAAGACTTTCTTCAATCGAATTTTGAACCAAGAACACGTCATTGATTTTTAAATCATTCCAAGATGTCAATGAAATGGGTTTCCAAATGCCAGATGTTTTTAGTTTAGGTGCCCAATCCCATCCATATTGAAACTGCGGCTTTCTGATAAAAATACGTTCGCCTTCCGGAAGTTTGTAATTCAATTTATTCTTGCCTTCTTCTTCAAAATAATGCGTGCTATTGAAGACAATATGCAATTTGTTCTCTTTTTTGATGAATGGTTTTACATCAATATCATAACTACGGAACGCATTGTTCGTTTGAAGGATAAGGCTGTCGTTCAAAAAAACCGATGCGAAGGTGTCCAGACCTTCAAAATTCAGGTGAATGTTCTTTTTTGTAAACGTACTATCATCTACTCTAAAGTTCGTTTTATATTCCCAATCATTCTCTGCAACCCATTGCACATTGAGTTCATTTTCCGCAACATAAGGGTTTGCAATCAAATTGTGGGAGAACAAATCAGAGTACACATCTCCAGGCACAGAAGCTTCTCGCCACGTATTATCGGCAAGGCTTTTAAAGCTCCAGTCAGAATCAATAAAAGTAGTGCGAGGTGAGTGATATGTGGGCTCACAACTGAAACAAAGACTCAATAAGAGAAGTAAAACGAAACTATGCTTTATCATTTATAATATTTAAAATCGATTGGATAAGTTCAACATCTGAATTGTATTGGATGGTTTCATCGAAAAATTTCGAACTGTTCATCGCCACTTTCGGACTCGGATTGACCGCCGAAGGTAAGCTTGCTGAACAGTGAATTTCATCAAATCCACCACCTTTAAAAATCAGAACGTTATCTCTGTTGATGCCGCTTGCTGGAAGGATTGTAATTCGTCCGTTGGCTAGCTTTTTCAACTGTTGAAGTACAAAAATACCTTTTTCTGCGAATGATTCTTGGCCAGATGTTAAAATTCTATTGACATTCAATTGAATGAGTTGCTCCAACGCTTCATAAGGATTTGGTGTCCAATCAAATGCTCTGTGAAACGTGAATTCAAGAGGTTTTGAAACTTCGATTAATTCCTTGGTTTTTTCGACATCAACGGTATTGTCACTATTTAAAGCGCCTGAAACAATTCCTGCGCAACCCAAATCTTTAGATAGTTGAATATCGTTTTTCATCATTTCAAATTCGTCAACGGAATAGGTGAAATTGCCACTTCGAGGTCGAATAAGTACAAATACCGGAATGTTGACAAGTTCTAAAACTTGCTTGATTAATCCGTATGAAGGTGTAATGCCACCAACTGCCAGTTCGCTGCACAATTCAATGCGATGTGCACCAGCTTTTTCGCCATTGATGGCAGATTGAATATTGGATGTGCAAATTTCGAGTATCATTTGATGATTATTTCGTCAATGAATGTCCACGCCTTGTTGCCAGCTCCTTGTTTGCCTTCTGGAATGGTTCCAAAGTTTTTGACTTTGATTTTTAAAAAGCGGGATTTTATGTTAGTTACTATTGAAACATATTTTATCGATTTTTTGGGATGTAAAATAGAAGTGTCAGGCCTCATTGGAAATCTTCGACCATCATCAAAAGTTATTTCAATATTTTTTGGTGCGTAAATCCATTGACCTTGAGCATCATAAAAGCGCGTTTTAATCCATTGGATTTGCTTTTCCTCACCCAAATCAATCGTAATTTCAACATCATCGCCCCAAAATCCCAGCCATTCTTTATCGCCAAATCGTTTGTCGCTTCCAGAAATGCCGTTGATAAGTCCAGTTGCTCCACTTCCAGAATACGCTTTGTTCGGTTCAACGTTTAAAGTGATTTTTTTTCCAAACGCTAAATGCGGATTGATAGCTTGTGAGAATGTGTTGCCCAATTTCGTTCCATCATCAAAAACAGTTGCTTTAATGTATGTGTTCTCATTGATAGGAATAGGATTTGAATAAATTTTTGAATCCAAGTTTGGCTCCGAACCATCCAACGAATAGCGAATGTTTTTTCCATTTGTCAATGTTTTCAATTCATAACCATTCGCTGTCAAATTACCTTCAATCTCATACAAATGATTCGCATAATTGATTCCCAAAGCATCCAATCGCTTATGGAAATGCTCTACACGCTGTACAAAATCATCGTAATTTTTGTTTTCAGGTTTTGACCAAACCATTTCGCTCAACGCAAGCATACGCGGAAACACCATATATTCCACTTGTTGTTCGGTTGTGATGTATTCTGTCCAAAGATTCGCTTGCGCTCCGAGAACAAATTTTGCTTCTTCATCGCTCAATTCTTTAGGAATAGGGTTGAAGTTATAAACTTTTTCCAAAGGCAAAAATCCACCAATGGCCAATGGTTCATCGTCATTTTCCGACTGGTAATAATCAAAATATAAATGCGAAGTTGGCGTCATAATGACATTGTGATGCTGTTTGGCAGCTTCCACAGCGCCATTGGTGCCTCGCCACGACATAACCGTCGCGTTTGGAGCCAAACCGCCTTCTAGAATTTCATCCCAACCTATGATTTGTCGACCCTTTTCGTTCAGGAACTTTTCCATACGTGTGATGAAATAACTTTGAAGTTCGTGCTCGTCCTTCAATCCTTTTTCTTTTATCAGATTTTGACAATGTGGACAGGCTTTCCATCTCGTTTTAGGAGCTTCGTCACCTCCAATGTGTATATATTCCGAAGGGAACAAATCCAATACTTCATCCAAAACACCTTCCAAAAACTCAAATGTTTCCTCCTTTGGGCAAAATATATCTTCAAAAACGCCCCATTTTGTAGCGGCTGAAATTTGCTCGCCAGTACATCCAAGTTCAGGATAGGCAGAAATGGCGGCTTGCGCGTGACCAGGCATTTCAATCTCCGGAATCACAGTAATATGACGTGATTTGGCGTAGGCGACGACTTCTTTGACTTCTTCTTGCGTGTAAAATCCGCCATAACGCTTTCCGTCAAATTGCTGCGGGTCAGTATTGTAATGTCCAATGAGTGTTTCGTTTCTGTAAGCAGCAATTTCCTGCAGCTTTGGATATTTTTGGATTTCGATGCGCCAACCTTGGTCATCTGTTAAGTGCCAATGGAAAGTATTCAACTTCAACATTGCCAGCATATCGATGTATTTTTTGATAAATTCCACGGAAAAGAAATGCCTCGCAACATCGAGATGCATACCTCTATATTGAAATTTTGGTTCATCAAAAATCGAAGTAGCAGGAATATATACATTTTTGCTTGAATAGCTACCGTTTTCAAAGGTTTCTGGAAGTAATTGCCGAAGCGACTGTACCGCATAAAATGCACCTTGGTCCGTTTTTGCCTTGATTTCTATTTTTCCGGGTATTACTAATAGCAAATAACCTTCAGGATTTTTGATGGAATTATCTTTTATGAAAAATATGCCTTTTCCTTTCTGAAGTCTGATGTTGCTACCTTTCTCGATATAATCTTTTAAGTAATTGGCGGATGCTTCTAATTCCTTGTCAAAAGTAATTCCTGTCATATTATTTATGGAAAAAGTTCCTTCAGATAGACGTGAAATTGAAGGATTTGGAATTATCGGAAGCTTTGTAATCTCATTTTGAGCGACCAAAACACTTGATAAAAAACTGATAAAAACAATTAAGGTTGGTAATTTCCTGAAAGGCATTTTAGTATATTAGATGCTTTAAATATAAGGCAAAAGAATAACTTTTTACAACGAATTTTAATGGATATCAAACAGCAAATAGAAACGTTACGAAACGAATTGCGCCAGCACAATTACAATTATTACGTGCTAGACAATGCGACCATAAGCGATTATGAATTTGATGTCAGATTGAAGCAACTTCAGGAATTGGAAACACAGCATCCCGAATTTTTTGATGCCAATTCCCCGAGTCAGCGTGTTGGTGGGCAGGTTACCAAAAATTTTGAGACGGTTCAGCACGAACACAGAATGTATTCGCTTGACAATTCATATTCTAAAGAAGATTTGCTCGATTGGGAAACCCGTATAAAGAAAGTTGTTGAAGGAAAGGTGGAATACGTTTGTGAGTTAAAGTACGATGGCGCGTCAATAAGTTTGACTTATGTGAATGGGAATATCACCAAAGCTGTGACACGTGGTGATGGTGTGCAAGGTGATGATGTGACAACCAATGTGAAAACCATTCGCTCTGTGCCATTACAGCTTCAGGGAGATTTTCCAACGAAATTCGATATTCGAGGCGAAATTGTCTTGCCGTTTGCAGGATTCAATAAAATGAATGAAGAGCGCATTGAAATAGGAGAGGAGCCTTACCGAAACCCTAGAAATACAGCTTCTGGAAGTTTGAAACTGCAAGATAGCGCTGAAGTTGCCAAGCGACCTTTGGAATGTCTACTCTATAATATTACAGGAAACAATATCAATATTTCCACACAATTTGAAAGTTTGGAAAAAGCTAGAAAATGGGGTTTTAAAGTCCCAACGGCTGCCAAACTTGCCAATTCGATGGATGAGGTTTTTGAGTTTATCGATTATTGGAATGTCCATCGGCACAATTTGCCTTATGAAACCGATGGCGTAGTGATTAAGGTGAATGATTTGCAACAGCAGGAAGAATTGGGATATACAGCCAAATCACCACGTTGGGCAATGGCTTACAAGTTTCAAGCAGAACAGGTTTCAACACGATTAAACGAAATTACCTATCAAGTTGGTCGAACGGGAGCCATTACACCAGTTGCAAATTTAGAACCGGTTCAATTGGCTGGAACTACTGTAAAGCGAGCGTCGTTGCACAATGCTGACCAAATTGAAAAACTGGATATTAGAGTAGGCGATGAGGTCTTTGTTGAAAAAGGTGGCGAGATTATTCCAAAAATTATTGCAGTCGATTTAGCAAAGCGTCCAGCCGATTCGCAACCTACACAATACATCACACATTGTCCTGAATGTGATACAGAATTGGTAAGGACAGAAGGTGAAGCACAACACTATTGTCCTAATTATAATGGTTGCAAACCTCAAATCATTGGAAGAATCCAACATTATATTTCCCGAAAAGCGATGGATATTGAAGGACTTGGAGGAGAAACGGTTGCGCTTCTGGTAAATGCTGGATTGATTTCAAATTATTCAGATTTGTATGAATTGACAAAAGAACAAGTCATTCAATTGGAACGGATGGCGGAGAAAAGTGCAGAGAATTTAATTTCAGGCATTGAAGCTTCAAAGCAAATTCCGTTTGAGCGTGTCTTATTTGCGCTAGGGATTCGTTATGTAGGCGAAACTGTTGCAAAAAAGTTGGCCAAGCATTATAAATCGATTGAAAATCTTTCACAAGCTACAATTATTGATTTGGTGACAGTTGACGAAATAGGTACTCGTATTGCTGAAAGTGTTGTAGACTTTTTCAATTCCGAAGAAAATAGACATATTATTGATAGGTTGAAACAATTTGGAGTTCAATTACAGATTTCCGCAGAGCAATTGGCAAACCAGACCGATAAACTTCAAGGACAAATTTTTGTGGTTTCAGGAGTTTTTGAGTCTTTATCTCGTGATGAATTGAAGAAACTCATTGAAGATAACGGAGGAAAGGTTTCAAGTTCAATATCTTCCAAAACCGATTATATTATTGCAGGTGATAACATGGGGCCAAGCAAAAAAAACAAGGCCGAGCAATTGGGAATTCCAATCATCGATGAGTATAAATTCAAAGAGTTAATTATGTAAATTCGTACACAATACATTATTTCATCGATAAAATGCATTTTTATTCGTTTAATTGTATTAATTATTTATATTTGTCTCATAAATAGATAAATACTTGTATGCAGTTAGAACGAATATTAAAAATCACCTTAATCACTTTATGCTTGATATTTTTGAGCCTTCAGATTTTTAGTCTTGAATTTCAAGCATCTGGAGCCAGAGTTTCGTTAGTCTTACTATTGACGTTACTATATTATGTTAGAGTGGAAAGAAAAAGATTGTTTTTCCTACTTTTTCTGTTATGTTTTTCTTTGGCTGAATTGCTGGGTTTTATATCCTATTTTATTGAAATAGATTATGATACATCACCTGACTATTTTTATTATCTGGGAAATGGATTTTACATTCTATCCTACATATTTTTGATAATAAGGGTTTTGCGAGATATGGAGTTAAAAACCGTTATTAGAAAATTTTGGATCCATTTAATTGTATTGACAGTTTTGGATGTTTTCTGTGTAATAATTTTATCTGGAACTACGAAGAATTTGCTTTCAGTGAATGAATTCTCAATGGAATTTTTCTACAATGCGGTTATTATGGTTCTTTTGACAGTTGCTATGATTAATTATATGTCTAAAAACACCCAAAAGTCCATGAATCTATTGTTAGGAGCCATATTTATTTTCTTTTCAGAAGTGATCCAGATGACATATTTCTACATTTCAGATATTAATATTCTAAACGTTATGTGTTCATTATTCTTGGTCTTGGCATTTTTGTTTTTTTATTTACAAGCAAGAATTCCGCTAGAATCTGAACAAAAGACCATTCAGCAGGATATCCAAGTCTAATTGTTTTTAACAAAAAATTTAACAAAAAATTCGACGAAGTGCATAATTATGACGTTTAAATTCGTTTTTTTTGCTATATTTGTGAACCTACTTATTGATACCTACTATGAAACAAGTTTACACTGGTTTGCCCAACGGTGTTTTGGCTTTAATATTCATAATGATCTTTACCATTAATGGTATTGCAGCATATTATGGCAATTCATTGGTTCCAAACATTACGAGAATCACAAGTATCCTTATATTGTTGACATTGTACTACATCTATAGAAATAGGATGGCCAATGTGTTCTTGACGATCTTCTTATTTTCCTTTTTAGGAGATTTATTTTATGTATTTAATTTAGGTGAGCTTTCAAGCAAACTATCAACCACATTTTATCTTGGAAGTTATAGCTTACTGGTTTTTGTTTTGCTAGGAAAATTCAAGCGTATTAAGTACGAAGGTCTCGTATCGATTTATCTGATTGTTGTGTTTTTGCTCAATTCTTACTTTCTCTATGTACTGTATGGTGTAATCAAGGAGAATTTTGCGGATAACATCAATATGGTATTATCTGTGTGCCATGGAATTATACTGCTGGCGATGACTTTCTTTGCCTTTGCAGTTTACTTAAGTCAAGAAACAACGCAATCCATTATTTTTTTAGTGATGGTATTTTGTTTTGTATTTTCTGATGTATTGACCTACATATGCAATATGTATGTCTTTTTCTGGGTATTCGAATTCGTGAGCAATATGCTGCATTTGGCAAGTTTGATTTTGTTGTTTACATATGTTTACAATCATCACAAAATAATCAAGGTGAAACCTAAAATGTCTGTAGAGGATTATCTTATCAAAGGTTCCGAAAGATTGACAGCTTAATCAGACAATTATGGAAACGCCTTCGGCAGCTTTATTTTTATTGGCATCGAAATAGAAATCTATCCTACCAAGATTGATTCCGTAGCAGCCTACTTGGTTCACAAGAATATTTTTCCCTTCAGCATTTTTTACAATAGTTGGTTTGTCCAAAAAAGTATGTGTGTGTCCTCCAATAATAAGATCGATGTTTTTCGAAGCTTTTGCAATTTTGAGATCATCTGGTTTTTCTGAATCTTCAGAATAGTTATATCCCAAATGAGATAGACAAATAACCAAATCACATTTCTTATCTTCCTTTAAGATGCGACTCATATCTTTGGCAATTTCAGACGGATTTAAATATTTGGTTTCCTTGTACAGATTCTTGTCCACCAGTCCTGACAACTCAATCCCTAGTCCGAAAACACCAACCTTTATGCCATCAACCATAAATATTTTGTATGGCTTAACATAAGTGTCCATAACCGTATTTGAAAAATCATAATTCGAAGAAATAAATTCAAATTTCGCATGAGGCATTTGTGCGTATAATCCATCGATACCGTTATCAAAATCATGATTGCCAATGGTTGCAGCGTCATACTTGAGCATGCTCATCAATTTGAATTCCAATTCACCGCCATAATAATTAAAATAGGGTGTTCCTTGGAAAATATCTCCTGCATCCAATAGCAGTGTGTTAGGGTTTTCTTTTCTAATGTTGGCTATAAGCCCAGCTCTTCGTGCGACACCTCCTTTATTGGGATTACGTCCGTCTTCAGGTCCGAATGGGTCAATATGACTATGAACATCATTGGTATGAAGAATAGTGATTTTCTTTGTGGTTGATGAAAAAGATTGTAAACCAATGCCTCCTAATCCTACCAATGCCGATGCTGCAGCTGTTTGTTGAATAAATTCTCTTCTCTTCATTTGAATCAGTTTAGTTGAATAAATCTATCATCAATCACAGGATTAATCGTGTCGGTTTTTGTAAAATAATCGATAAGTGCATTCCTGATTTTATAATCTAACACGTAAAGTGTATCCCTTTTTTTGAAAAAATCCATTCTGTCACCACCATTCACTAAATAGTCATTGGTCAAAACGAAATAAGATTTATTGTAATCAATGGGTTGCCCCTTGATTGTTGCGTTTTCCAAATTACCATCTTTATTTAAAACAATTTTCAATTTTGATATTGGATGCGCCCTTTTGGCTTCAATTAAATAATCCAACAATTCTTTAACTTGTGCTCCTTTCAATTTCGTCACAACAACTGCGTTTTCAAAAGGCATTACTTCAAAAGCAGTTCTGATAGTAATACCTCCCTTTGAAATAATTGCCCTGATTCCTCCGTGGTTTAAAAGCACAAAATCAATATCTTTTCCTGTCCTTTTTTTGAAAATTGGATTTGATTGTTCATACATTGCGTCTGCCATAAAATTTCCGATGGCTGTATTTAAATGGCCATCCGATTTAGAATAGGTGTTCACTGCATATGAGATGACACTATCCAGATTTTTATTAACGTGCTCACGATAAGGTTTAATAAAGGCTTCCACACTTTGATCGGTTGGTAAGGAATCGGTTATGGTGATTCGTTTGCCTTCTATTTTATTGTAAGTATTGGTAGTTTTACACGATATGAGAATAAAGAGTGCAAAACAGAACAGCAATGGCTTATTTTTCATTAGATAAGTTAATTATGGTGTGGCAAAAAATGCAGTGCGTTTTATTACCTTTGTGCAAAACAAAAGTAAATGATTTTTAAAGCATTTAAGGAAAGATCCAATCAAAAACATATTAACAGATTGTTAAATTCCAGAAATGTAAAATTCACCAATACTAAAATTTCATCTATTGGAGTTGTATTGACTTTAAAAGAATTTGGTGATTTAGATGCCATTAGGACATTTGCAAAGGAATTGGATATTTTGCCTCCGAAAACTAAAATCATCACTTTTGTTGAAGATAATAAAATAACAGATAAACTTTGGGACACATATTTTAGCCCGAAAGATTTTGGGTGGAATGGAGCCATTAAAAATATGGATTTGCAGAATTTTATCGACACCCAATTTGATATTCTGATCTGTTTTTATAATCAGCATTCAGTTGAGTTGAATTTAGTGACAGCATCGTCCAAAGCAAATTTTAAAGTCGGTATTTCCAATGAGAATTTGAAACTTTATGACTTTGTAATTGATGTAAAATCCAATCAATTTGAATTGTTTAAAATCGAATTAAAAAAATATCTAACCGTATTAAATAAATTATAATGATATCATTTCTTGGAACAGGAGTCGCTTTAGTCACACCTTTCAAATCAGACCAATCCGTTGACCACAAAGCGTTGGCAAAGATTGTGAATTTCAATATTGAAAATGGAACCGATTATTTGGTCATAAGTGGCACTACAGGCGAAAGTGTAACCATCACGAAAAAAGAGAAAAAGGAAATTATAGATACTATTCATAAAGCAAATGGCAGTAGAGTGCCTATGGTACTGGGAATTGGTGGCAACAATACGCAAGAAGTTATTGAAGAAATTCAAACCACCGACTTGAGCTATATTGATGCCATTTTATCTGTTTCCCCATATTACAGTAAACCGACACAAGAAGGAATTTACCAGCACTTCAAGGCAGTTGCTGAAATTTCTCCATTACCAGTGATTTTGTATAATGTTCCAGGAAGAACATCTTCAAATATGCTCCCAGCAACAACATTGCGTTTGGCAAATGATTTTGAGAATATCATTGCAGTTAAGGAAGCAGGAAATAGTGTAGCACAATATTTACAGTTACTAAAAAATAAGCCAGAAGATTTTTTGATTATTTCTGGAGATGATGACCTTGCGTTAAGTGTGGTTCTTGCTGGTGGAGCAGGAGTGATTTCGGTGATTGGACAAGCCTTTCCAAAACAATTTTCTAAAATGATAAAATTAGGTTTGGAAGGAAAGGCTAAAGAAGCCTATGATATTCATTTTAATCTGATGGATGCCACTAGCGCCATTTTTGAAGAGAACAATCCTGCGGGAATTAAAGGTGTTTTGGAAGCTTTAAAACTCTGTAAAGACACAGTGAGATTGCCATTGGTGCCAGCTTCGGATGTTTTGAAAGCCAAGATAAAGAAGATTGTCAAAGAGATGAAATAGACTTGAGTTATTATTTCATGTGATTAATGCAAGTCTCATTCAAAAGTTAAAAATAACTTAAACATGTTTTTGGGCTTGTTGAGAGCCTTATTTTAGCGATAAAATTTTATTTTATAATACGTTATAAATACGTACTTTTGCAATCTGTTTTTTTAATATGAAGAATTTTTTAGTTACTCTTTTAATAATCATCACGTTAAGTTCTTGTAGTGAATATCAAAAAGCACTGAAATCAGAAGATGTGTCATTGAAATTTGCCAAAGGCACAGAACTGTATGAAGCAGGAAAATATAACAAAGCTAATCGTCTTTTCGAACAAATCGTTCCGCAATATAGAGGAAAGCCTCAAGCAGAGAAGCTTATGTATATGCATGCCAACTGCTTTTATATGATGAAAGATTATTATCTGTCTTCATATAGGTTTGAACAATTTGAAACTGCTTATCCGAAAAGCGAAAAGGCAGAAGAGGCCTTGTTTCTCTCGGCAAAAAGTTATTACGAATTGTCTCCGATTTATAGTAAAGAGCAGAAAGAAACCCACGAAGCATTAGAGAAATTACAGTTGTTCATCAACAAATATCCAGAATCTCAATACATATCTCAAGTAAATGAGATGGTTAAAGAATTGGATTATAAACTTGAGAAAAAGCAATTTGAAATAGCGAAGCAATATAACCTTATCACTGATTACGAATCTTCGATAAAGTCATTTGATAATTTTTTACTGCAGTTTCCAGGAACAAGTTTTAGAGAAGAAGCTATGTTTTACCGCTTGGACGCTGCCTATAAATTGGCAATCAATAGTTCAGAAAGAAAAAAAGAAGCACGTGTCAATAATGCATTGGCTTTTTACAACTCTTTTAAAAAGTCATACCCTAATTCAACTCACTTATCAGACGTTGATGAAATGAGTGCCGAATTACAAACATTATCACAGCAATACAATACAAAAAGTTAATTTTAAGATACGATGGATTTAAAGAAAACAAACGCTCCTGTAACATCTGTTACTTATGACAGAAATGAGATTGATGCTCCTACAGGCAACATCTATGAAGCTATTTCCGTAATTTCTAGAAGAGCAGAACAAATCAACACGGACATCCGTAGAGAGTTGGTTGACAAACTTGAAGAGTTCGCAACTTTCAATGATAGTTTGGAAGAAATCTTTGAAAACAAAGAACAGATTGAGGTTTCTAAATTCTATGAGAAATTACCAAAGCCTCATGCTCTTGCAGTTCAAGAATGGTTGAACGACAAGATTTATTACAGAAACACTGAAGACGACGAAAAAAATTCATAATAGATGTCAGTTTTAAGCGGCAAGAACATTCTTCTAGGCATTACCGCCGGAATTGCTGCCTATAAAACTGCCAATCTCGTCAGGTTATTTATAAAAGCAGGCGCTAACGTAAAGGTGGTTATGACGCCTGCTTCTAAAGACTTTATAACACCTTTAACTCTTTCAACTTTATCTAAAAACCCTGTTCACTCATCTTTTTATAATGAAGAAGATGAAAATGCTGTTTGGAACAATCACGTTGAATTAGGCTTATGGGCAGACCTTTTCATCATTGCTCCTGCAACGGCCAATACCTTGTCCAAAATGGCGAACGGTATTTGTGATAATCTTTTGATGGCAACCTATCTGTCGGCTAAATGTCCAGTATATTTTGCCCCAGCCATGGATTTGGATATGTACAAGCACGAATCGACCATCAGGTCATTTAAAATTTTGAAGTCCTATGGCAACGTTATGATTCCTGCCACAAGTGGAGAACTTGCAAGTGGTTTGGTGGGAGAAGGTCGTATGGCAGAGCCAGAAGATATCTTGAGCTTTATTGAAAATGATATTTTAGAAAAGCTTCCATTGAAAGGGAAGAAAGTGCTGGTTACAGCTGGACCAACATATGAAGCCATAGATCCTGTACGATTTGTTGGAAACCATTCTAGTGGAAAAATGGGGTTTGAAATTGCAAAAGCTTCTGCTCAACTTGGTGCGGAAGTTATATTGGTTGCAGGTCCAACCAACGAAAAAGCTTTCCACAGTTTCATCAAAGTAATTAATGTCACCAGTGCTGAAGAGATGTATGAAACTGCACATCAATATTTTGATGAAGTTGATATAGCAGTATTGGCCGCTGCTGTGGCAGATTACAAACCGAAAAATGTATCAGATATCAAAATAAAAAAGAAAGAAGACACGTTCTCCATTGAATTGATAAAAACTAAAGATATCCTTAAATCTTTGGGAGCAATTAAGAAGCAACAGTTTTTGGTTGGTTTTGCACTCGAAACAAATAATGAAATTGAAAACGCAAAATCAAAATTGAAATCCAAAAACTTAAATTTAATTGTCTTAAATTCGTTAAAGGATGAAGGTGCTGGTTTTGGAGGTTCAACAAATAAAGTTACTTTTATAACCGATGGTGATGACATTATTCAGCATGACCTAAAGACCAAAGCTGAAGTTGCCAATGATATTTTGAATCAAATTTTAAAGCAAATCCATGCGTAAAGGTATATTTTTAATAGCCCTATTGTTTGCCTCTCAATTATTTTCTCAAGAATTGAATTGCAACATCGTTGTCAACGCTCAACAAACAGGAAATGAAAATGTTCAGGTGTTTAAAACTTTGGAGCGTCAATTAAAAGAGTTCATCAACAATACCAAATGGACCAATAAAAATTATAAAGCACAGGAAAAAATAGAATGTTCCATGAACATTATCATTACCGACTATGATACTGATAATTTTCAGGCTTCGATACAAGTGCAATCTTCACGACCTGTATTCAAGTCTACTTATAGCACTCCTGTCTATAACTTTAATGATAAGAATTTTGATTTTCAATATTTGGAATTCCAAAACCTTCTCTATAATGCCAATCAGTATGAGTCAAATTTGATATCGGTTTTGGCATTTCATGTGTATATGATTTTAGGCTTGGATGCAGATACATTCGCTTTAAATGGAGGTGATGAATATTTTAGGCAAGCGCAAACAATTCTGAACTATTCACAACAAGGCAATTTCAAAGGTTGGAAATTGGAAGATGGACTTCAAACGCGATTTATTCTGATTGACAACATTTTATCACCAACATATAAAGAATACAGAAGCGTGATGTATGATTACCATATCAACGGGCTCGACGTCATGGCTGACAATCCTAAAGCTGGAAAGGAAAAAATTGCTTCTTTGATGAGCGATTTGAATACCATGAATCAAAGACGTCCAAACTCATTTCTTCTTCGTGTATTTTTTGATGCGAAATCAGATGAAATATCTGATATTTTTAGCGGAGGACCGAGTGTCAACGTAACTTCTGTTCTTGATGTTCTTAATAGAATAGCGCCAACGTACTCTTCAAAATGGAGAACGATTACATTCTAGGATTATCAGTTTCTGTTCTGGAATCTACATATGTTTCAACCTGAAATAATAAAATGCTAACCTCACTCACCATAAAAAACTATGCTCTGATTGACCATTTACAGGTCAATTTTACCAATGGTTTGACTATCATTACAGGTGAAACCGGTGCAGGAAAATCCATTCTATTGGGTGGTTTATCATTGATTTTAGGAAAACGTGCCGATTTGAGCAATGTCAAAAATGCTACGGAGAAATGTATTGTTGAAGCCACATTTGATTTGGCGAATTATAATCTCAAACCACTGTTTAAGACAGAAGATTTAGATTATGAACCGCTCACAATCATCAGAAGAGAAATCCTTCCATCTGGAAAATCTAGAGCGTTCATCAATGACACTCCTGTAAATCTTGACAGTTTACAACTTTTGGGAGAACGATTGTTGGATATCCATTCTCAACATCAAACTTTGCAGCTCACCAACGATGATTTTCAATTTCAGGTCATAGATGCTTTGGCTTCAAATGGTGATATTTTAGAGAAATATGCATCAAATCTTTCAACGTATAATTCACTTCAAACTGAATTGAAAACTTTGCAGTCAAAGAAATCTGAAGCCATCAAGGAGCACGATTACAATTCATTTTTATTGAAAGAACTGGAAGATGCTAAATTGGTGGTTGGAGAAATGAATGCTCTAGAGGAAGAGTATGAAACATTAAATAATATTGAAGACATCAAGGAGAAATTATCAAACTCCAATGCCTTGATGAGTAATGAGGAAGTTGGGTTAATGAATAATTTAACCGAATTAAAGCAACAGTTTTCCAGGCTTACAAGTTATGGGACAGCATATCAATCAGTTTTTGAGCGCATCAATAGCAGTTTGATAGAATTGGATGATATTTTTAGTGAGATAGAAGCGCTTCGGGAATCGTTGGAAGCTGACCCCAAAAGATTGGAGGTTGTCAATTCAAAGCTTCAGATTTATCATAATTTGATGTTGAAACATTCAGTATCAGACGAAAGCCAGTTGATAAGCATTCGAGAGGAACTTGCCGCTAAAATAAATGATGCAGAAAACCTGGATGCTGTCATTCAGCAAAAGGAGTCAGAGTTGAAAACGATAAATGAACAGTTGAATACTTTGGCTATAACTATCCATAAGAACAGAGAAGCTGTTATTCCAACTCTCATTGAGCAGTTGGAAGCAATCCTTGGAACTTTAGGAATGCCAAATTCAAGATTTAACATCAAACTCCATCAAGGTCAAAAATATTATTTGAATGGTTCAGACGAACTTGAATTTCTGTTTTCGGCCAATAAAGGAGGCAATTTCAATGAACTCAAAAAAAGTGCTTCTGGTGGTGAACTGTCGAGAATTATGCTGGCAATAAAATCTATTTTATCAAAATACATTCAACTTCCCACAATTATGTTTGACGAAATAGATACTGGAGTTTCTGGCGAAATTTCAAATAAAATGGCGTTTATCATGCAACAAATGAGCAACTCAATGCAAGTTTTTTCCATCACTCATTTGCCACAGATTGCAGCGAAAGGAGATACTCACTATAAAGTATTTAAACAAGATGTCGATGGAGTTACCGTCACTCAAATGAAAAAACTGAATTCTGAAGATCGAATCGTAGAAATTGCACAAATGCTTGGTGGCTTCAAATTAACAGAATCGGCAATAGCCCATGCCAAACAACTCTTGAATTAAAACTGAAAAGATTGAAATTAAAGTTTAAAGTTTTATTAACTTTGATAAATTAGAATCTTTTACGATTAGGAAACTACTAAAACTATTAGAAAACCAATAAAAAACACACTATGTCATATAATTTACTTAAAGGAAAAAGAGGAATTATTTTTGGAGCATTAGATGCTAATTCAATTGCATGGAAGACAGCTGAACGTGTTCATGAAGAAGGAGGAAAATTTGTCTTGACAAATGCGCCAATTGCGATGAGAATGGGACAAATCAATGAATTGGCTGAAAAAACAGGTTCTCAAATTATTCCTGCAGATGCCACTTCCATAGAAGACTTGGAAAATCTTGTGAAGCAATCAATGGACATCCTTGGAGGTAAATTGGATTTTGTATTGCATTCCATCGGAATGTCTATAAACGTTAGAAAAGGTAAGCATTACACGGACCAAAATTACGATTGGACCCAGAAAGGAACGGACGTCTCCGCAATGTCATTCCATAAGGTAATGCAAACACTTTACAAAGCAGATGCTATGAATGAATGGGGAAGTATTGTTGCGCTCACCTATATGGCAGCACAGCGCGTATTTCCAGATTATAATGATATGGCTGATAACAAAGCATATTTGGAAAGTATTGCAAGAAGCTTTGGTTATTTTTTTGGAAGAGATAAAAAAGTACGTGTTAACACTATTTCTCAATCACCAACACCTACAACTGCTGGACAAGGCGTTAAAGGTTTTGATGGTTTTATCGCCTATGCAGATAAAATGTCACCATTAGGAAATGCTACAGCTCTTGACTGCGCAAATTATACTGTAACACTCTTTAGTGATTTAACAAAACGAGTCACACTACAAAACTTATTTAATGATGGAGGTTTTAGTAATATGGGTGTCAGTGATGCTGTTATGGATACTTTCACGAAGGAAGAATAAGACGTGATAACGAATTTATATTGTTTTTTAACGATTTGATTCTTAATTTACTGTTTATGTTTTATTTAATCAATAACTTGAGCATTCAAAACTATTATTAATAAAAATAACCAATTTATGAGAAAAATTACTTTTTTAATCATTGTCATGATAACCTTTACTTGGCAATTTAATGCTCAATGTTTAAATGCAGAATTGTATCCCACAACTGATGTTACTATTAATAATGATGGGTTTGTCCATGAAGTAGCGACTTGTAACTATTCCGGTGAGTATTCTAATCTTCTTGGCTTTACTGTAGGTGAAGATTATGAAATAGCCATAACTCTTAACAATGATGGCAGTCACGGTTATGTCACTGTTATTGATGCAGCTGATGGTACAACCGTATTAGCTAACGGAGTATCACCCTTGAATTGGACTGCAACCGTCTCAAATGTGGAGGTGCATTGGAACAACGATAATACATGTGGAGAAGATACAGATTGCCATACCACTTCTTATACTAATTTAACCAATGCCCCAGAACCAGCTCCAAATGATGAATGCTCTGGAGCTATAGCTTTGATATGTGATGAAACTGTCACAGGTTCGACATTAGGAGCTACAGATAGTGGTGGAAACTCTAATGCCGCCGATGATTTGTGGTATTCTTACACAGGCTCTGGGAATATTGAAGATATCACGGTTTCCTTGTGTAATTCAGACTATGACACTGCTATCAGAGTTTATACAGATTGTTCGTTAACCGCAGGAGCGCAGGTTTTATTCAATGATGATTCCGATACTTGTGAGATGAATAGTGTCCAATCTTACGGCACGTTCACATCCGATGGTGCAACAACATACTACATTCTAGTTGAAGGATATGGTGCAGCCATCGGAGACTTTGAATTGACTTTGACATGTTCAGAAAGTGTTCCTGCACCACCAAATGATCTTTGTTCAAATGCTATTGAACTAGTATTAAATACGCCAACAAGTGGAACTACGGCTGGTGCAACTGATAATTCTACTGGCAATATAGATGATACCACATGTGATTCATTTAGTTTCAAATCGGATGTTTGGTATTATTTTACGGCCACTGATACGGATGTGAGTATTGTAACTACTATAACGGGATCTTCAGATCAGGCTAATGTGGCTGTGTACGATGTAAACATTACTAATCCAGCTGATTATGCTTGTACACAATTAGATAATGATTCTATTGCATGTGAAGAAGGAAATGGAGGAGAGTCGTTTAATCTAACAGGATTAGTAGAAGATAACGTATATTTTATCAGAGTATGGAGTGATGGTGTTGCGCCAAGAACCTCATCCGAAGCTAGAACCGAAGGTACATTTACGATACAGGTGAATGATGCAACGCTATCAACAAATGAATTTGAAAGTGCTGATGCTTTTGCCTACTATCCTAATCCAGTAAAGAATGAAATGACTGTTAAATCTCAAAGCAATATTCAAAACATATCAGTATTTAATATGTTAGGACAGGAAGTTTTGCGAACCACACCAAATACTCTTGAAACTGTTATTAATATGAATCAATTGCAAACCGGTGCTTACTTTGTAAAAGTATCAATTAACGATTTGATAGAGACAATTCGGATTATAAAACAATAAAAATTTTACATCTTAAAATAAGAGCTGTCATTTTTGACAGCTTTTTTTTATAAAAATATCATATGTTTTACCGATGATTTTTGCCGTTTATCGGTTAGGGGATTTTTAACTAAAGAAATACTTTTTTAATGATTATCTTTTGGCTTTCAAATAATCTACAATTTAAACACTAATTTTTCATGAAAAAAATTACATTATTTTCTTTTCTTTTATTGGTGTTTGCGTTCTCAAATTTTACAATTGCGCAAACATTAAATCAAAATGCGAATTGGCCCAATGCCAATTGGACGGTTACAGGGAATTATAGCACAGATCCGTTAGCGTTTGAATCGGATCCAACAACTACTGCTAACTTTGCTTTTGACGATGATGATGCTGGAGGATCTCATGAAGACAATATTGCCGCTGAATCCCCAATTATTGATTTAACCACCGCCTTTAATGCAGGCGAGGTATGGTTGACAGTTTCTGCTGACTACGTATATCGTTATCTAGCGGATGACGAACTTGTGTTCCAATATTGGGATGCTGATGGTTCTGCTTGGGTTAATTGGGGACCTTCATTTGATACTTTGGGCACAGATACAGCGGTTGACGACGATTTTTGTACAGGAATTTCGCAAACTTATGTGAGTCCTGTTTTGGATATTTCCAGTTTTACATCTACTCAATTGGCTGGTTTTAGATATAGAATTTCATATGATGATAATCCTGCTGGAACAGATTGGAACTGGGGGTTTTGTTTTCAATCTCCTACAATTGTTTCAGCAACCCCACCTACGGATGTTTTAGATTATTATAATTTACAATGGCCACCTAATGGGAATATTGGAATAGGATCTCCATTTGAAGTTTATGCGCAAGCGTATGAAGCTGGATTGACAGATGTGACAGCAGGTCAAGCTCCAGGAATTGAAGCTTGGATTGGGTATAGTACAGCGGACACGGATCCAAGTGGTGCTGGATGGACTTGGATAGTAGCGAATTTTAATGCCGAAGTGGGTAATAATGATGAGTATTCCTTAAATTTAGGAGCTTCTATATCTGCTACAGGAACTTATTATTATGCGAGTAGATGGAGACTTAATGGAGGATTCTACACTTATGGAGGAATCCAAGCAGACGGTTCTTTCGGAGGTGAATGGGGAGATAATGGTAATGGTTCTGGAGTATTGACAGTTACAGCACCTTCAAATGATGAATGTGATAATGCCGTTGCGTTAACAGTTAATACTGATTTAAGTTGTGGAACTGTTACGGCAGGTACTACCGTGGCAGCTACTGCTTCACCGCAAGCAGATGATGTTTCTGGTACACCAAATAATGATGTTTGGTTTTCATTTTTAGCTACTGGAACAGCACATACAGTTGTATTGACAGATGTTGTTGCCGTTGTTGGAACTTCGGTAGATATGGGAATTGGAGTTTATGATGGAACAGGAGGATGTGCCTCATTGGTATTTACAGCTACAAGCGATCCAAATACACTTAATTTGACAGGTCTGACAGCTGGTGTTACTTATTATGTAAGAGTATATGGATGGGGTTCTGGCGCAGGGACGGCTCAAGCCAATTTTAATATTTGTGTTGGAACACCACCTGCACCACCATCAAATGATGAATGCGACAATGCGGTTGCTTTGACTGTTAATGCAGATTTGAATTGTGGGAATGTTACTGCTGGTACCACTGTATCGGCAACAGCATCACCTCAAGCTGACGATGTATCTGGAACGCCAAATAATGATGTATGGTTTTCTTTCGTTGCAACTGGTGCAGAACATAGAGTTTCTTTGTCCGATGTAGTGGCTGTGGTAGGGACATCTACCGATATGGGAATTGGTGTTTATGATGGGACTGGAGGATGTGCATCCCTAGTGTTTACGGCTACTAGTGACCCGAACACTCTCAATTTAACAGGTTTGACATCGGGCGTTACTTATTACGTTAGAGTATATGGATGGGCGTCAGGTACAGGAACAGCGCAGACCAATTTTAACATTTGTGTCGGAACTCCACCTGCACCACCGTCTAATGATTTATGCTCAAATGCAATTGGTTTAGCATGCAATCAACCTTTAAACGGAACAACTATTAGTGCGACAGGGGGTGCCAGTACTTCTTGTGTAGGCTCAATAGGCAATGATGTATGGTATCAATTTACCGGCAATGATTCCACAGTAGATTTGACTGTGAATTCATCCACTGCTGGAGAAGGCGCTCAAGTTGAAGTTTACAGCAGTACAGATGGTACTTGCGCCGGGTTTACTTTAGCGACATGTTTCGAGAGTGCAGGTTCAGGAGAAAACCCAGTGTTGCTCAGTTTTGATGCTGATTCAGGAACTGAATACTTTATAAGAATTGGAAATTGGATTAACGGAAATCCAGGATTAGACTTTAGTATTACTGCATCTTGCACACCATTTCCTGCTTGTGGAGAACCTTCTAATTTAGATGCGGTCGTAGCTGAAATGAGTGCAGATATTTCATGGGATGCTCCTACAATAGGTACACCAATAGGATATAACTGGGAAGTTCAGCCTGATGGTACGCCTCAAGGCACTGCTGGCGCAATTGTTGGAAATACTGCAAATACTTCTGATACTGTGAATGGTTTGACAGGCACAACTGCTTATGACTTATATGTTCAAACAGATTGTGATGCAGACGGTACAAGTGAATGGGTTGGACCATATAGCTTTACTACTACTGGACCTCCTCCAGCAAATGACCTGTTCGCAAATGCAATTGCATTAAATTGTGGTGATGATGTTACAGGAACAACTATAGATGCGACACAAGACGAATCAGATGCTCCAAGTGTAGCCACGATTGAGGATGATACTTTTGCTGATAATGATTCTCCTTGGGTTTGGTATTCTTACACTGGTTCTGGTGTTTCTGAAGAAATAACATTATCTACTTGTGGTACTGCACAAACTGATTTTGATACTGAAATATTTGTTTACACAGGTACTTCTGGTAACCTAACATTGGTAGATGATGGATATGACGAATGTGGTGGATCAGCGGAGAACTGGGCTGCTGAAACAACATTTACATCAGATGGTACAACAACTTATTACATAGCTGTTGGGGGTTATGATTCTGATGATGTTGGCAATTTCCATTTAGCGGTAACTTGTGTTACTCTTTCTGTAGATGAATTAGAGAACCCAAATTCGTTTACTTATTTCCCTAATCCTGTAAATGATGAGTTGAACTTAAAAGCCCAAAGCAACATTCAAAATGTATCTATTTATAATATGCTTGGACAAGAAGTTTTGAGAACGGCTCCAAACTCTTTAGAAAGCAATGTAGATATGAGTCAATTACAAGAAGGTGCTTATTTTGTTAAAGTGACAATTAATAATGCTACTGAAACAGTTAGAGTTATTAAGCAATAGATTTTAACATAGACTAAATTTTCAAAAGCCACCATATGGTGGCTTTTGTGTTTTCTTTAGTTACCTTTGTATGGTATGAATGCTTTGACTTTTTCGTTTATAATTCCAGTATTTAATAGACCTGATGAGGTTCAGGAACTTTTGAATAGTTTTACAATTTTAAAGGGAGCTGAAGGTATTGAAATCATTATTGTAGAGGATGGTTCTGACATTAAATGCGATAAAATAATTGATTTGTTTAAGACAAATCTAAACATCAAATATTTTTTCAAAGACAATTCAGGGCCTGGTGATTCTAGAAATTTTGGGATGAGACAAGCTAAAGGCAACTATTACATCATCTTGGATTCTGATTGCTTGTTGACTGAAAATTATTTAGACGTTGTTAAAGAAAATCTTCAAGAAAATTATGTTGATTGTTTTGGAGGTCCTGATGCTGCACATGAATCCTTTTCAAATCTACAGAAGGCAATAAATTTTGCCATGACGTCATTTATTACAACAGGTGGAATTAGAGGAGGGAATAAGAAGCAAAAGAATTTTCAACCAAGAAGTTTTAACATGGGCATATCAAAAAGAGCTTTTGAAGATTCTGGTGGATTTGGAAGTATTCATCCCGGTGAAGATCCAGATTTGGCAATAAGATTGAACAAACTTGGTTATAAAACGGTTTTGTTTAAAGATGCTTTTGTGTATCATAAGCGTAGAATTTCTTGGTCAACATTCTACAGACAAGTTTTTAAATTTGGTTCGGTGCGTCCAATTTTAAATTTTTGGCATCCTGAAACCACTAAAATCACATATTGGTTCCCAACTGTCTTCAGTCTTTTATTTTTAGTGTCATTAACACTTTTAATCTTCCAGATAAAGTGGCTGTTTTTGTTATTTTCATTTTATTTTGTGGCGGTATTTGTGGCGGCATTAATATCAACTAAAAGTTTTTTTATTGCCATACAATGCATATTCGCAATTTTTATTCAATTTTTCGGTTATGGTTATGGGTTTTTAAAGTCAACTTTAAAACTTAAATTAGTCAAAAAATCACCTGAAGCACTCTTTCCAAGTTTATTTTTTGAAAATGGTTACTAAATTAAAGTCAAAATTGTTTAAATCTATTAAAAGCAAAAAACTCAATGTTTTTAGTTTTTTTTTGCTGTTATCTTTTTTGTTTTTAGTGATTGTAAAACTGTCAAAATCATATACTGAAATCGTAACTTTTCATGTGTCTTATACCAACGTTCCAGAACAGCACAGTATTTCTACCGATTTCGATTCTATCGTTAAGGTAAAAGTGAAAGCATATGGTTTTAGCTTGTTGGCTCAAAATTTTTACAGACATAATTTGATTGTAGACTTTAACAAAGAAGTTAAAGAACAAGGATTATTATATTCATATGATACTAAAAAAGGTAGGTCCAAAATAGAGAACCAACTTGGCTCAAAAATAGAAGTGCTATCCATTCAACCAGATTCATTAAATTTTCCTTATGAAGTTATGACCGTCAAAACCGTGCCTGTAAAATTGGATACGGAAATATCGTACGAATCAGGTTACGATTTATTGGATAGCCTTAAACTTGAGCCAGACTCCATTAAGGTTATTGGGCCGAAGAAGTCTGTCGAAAAAATTTCCAGGGTGATGGCAACCAAGTTAAAGCTTAACGATGTAAACAAGCCGATCAGCGCAATAGTTAATTTAACGCTCGACAAGGAATTAAAGAATGTAAAGTTGAGCCAATCAAAGGTCAATGTGTCTGGTTCCGTTCAAAAATTTACAGAAGGTACCTTTGAGGTTCCAGTGACCTTTGAGAATATGCCCAGCAATATCAAAATCAATTATTTTCCAAAAACAGTTACTGTGGCATATTACGTAAGTCTGGAAGATTATAAAAAAATAAAAGCTTTGGATTTCAAAGTGGTATGTGATTATTCAAATGTGAAAAATACCGACAAAACCTTCATGATACCTCAATTGGTTCAAAAGCCAAAGCTTGTCAAGAGTACCAGAATGAAACAAAATAAAATTGAATTTATCATAATCGAATGATAGTTGTAGGATTGACAGGCGGTATTGGCAGCGGTAAGACTACGGTCGCAAGGATGTTTGAAGATATGGGTGTTCCTATCTATATAGCCGATAAAGAGGCTAAACGACTTATGAATACTTCAAAAGTAATCAGACGTAAGCTGATTGCATTATTTGGAGACGATGCATATCTAGAAAACCAATTGAACAGACCTTTCATCGCTTCAAAGATTTTCAATGACACTAATTTGCTGAATCAAATGAATGCCATTGTGCATCCGAAGGTAGGCAAAGACTTCATTCGTTGGATGAAAAAACAAGATTCTAAATATGTTATTAAAGAGGCTGCAATAATTTTTGAGCATAAGAAAGAATCAGATTATGATTATATCGTTACAGTTACGGCGAGTCTTGATGATAAAATGACTCGGGTAATGAATCGAGATAATACAACCAAAAAGAAAGTTCTTGATATCGTCAATAATCAAATGCCAGATGAAGAGAAAATCAAAAAATCAGACTTTGTGATTGTTAATGAATATTTAGAAAACACCAAAAAACAAGTAATAGCTATACATAGACAAATACTGGAAAAGATAAGCAAATTCTAGCTGTTAACATTTTTGTTAAGGTAAGGTTAAAGGCATCTAATGGTAAATGTTAAAATCTTAAATTTGAATGATGGGCAAAAAGCTTTTCATTATGTTGATTGTGTTAATGAGTCTATCCCTCATTGGTATAATTTTCGTTCAAGTATATTTCATTAACAATAGCTTACAAAACGAAAAAAATCAATTCACACTCAACGCCAAACGTTCTTTGAGTTTTGTTTCTGATGCTATTGAAGACAAGGAATTCAAGAGGTTTTCTGAAAAAATGTATAGACTTATTGCCAGTGGAGCCGTTGCAGATTCCACAGCTTTTAGTGAGTTGCGCATTATCACTGAAGATCCATCCCAAAATCAAACAATTATTTACAGAAACGGAATTCTAGAGGAAAGTTATAAAGTACCATCTTTGTTCCTTGACATTGGTTTAGACAGCGTAAGTATCAGTAGAACATCCAGTCAGCGAGAAACCACCATTTACAATCGAAATCCTATCGAAGGAAATTTAAATATTCCTTCGGAAAAGAAAGTTTTTGAATTTAGTAAGTTATCAGAACTTGATAAGAAACGTTTTGAAACTACATACAGAGATCAATTTAAAAATTACCCAATTTATAAAAGGGTTTCGATAGAAGATGTTGAAAATATGCTCAAAAGGCAGTTGCACGATGATGGTATTGATACAGAATTCGAATTTGCAATTTATGATAAGGATTTAGCAACAAAGGTGCAATCGAACAACTTTGAAATGATTAAGGGCTCCACTTATGGTGTTCCTCTTTTTCTGGATAACAACAACGAAAGCACTTATAGATTGTACGTTAATTTCCCTGATAGAAATAAGTTCTTGTTTCGGAATATTTTGGGGATGACCATTTTATCAATAGTTTTTACGTCTATTATCATTTTTGCCTTTGGTAGTGCCATTCATCAATTGATTCAGCAACGACAAATCTCGCAGATTAAGTCTGACTTTATCAATAATATGACGCATGAGTTTAAGACACCCATTGCAACAATTAACTTGGCTTTGGATTCGATAAAAAATCCAAAAATCATCAATGACCAAGAGAAAGTGATGCGATACTTAAATATGATTAAAGACGAGAATAAGCGTATGCATGCACAAGTTGAAAACGTGCTACGTATTTCGAAGCTTGAGAAGAACGAGTTGAATATCAGTAAAGAAAGGGTGAAGTTGCATGATTTAATTCATGACGCCATCACTCACGTCGAGTTGATAGTTGAAGATCGACAAGGTTATATTAAAACGCATTTGGATGCTGAAAAGTCATCAGTGTTGGCAAATGAAACTCATTTTACGAATGTTATTGTTAACATTTTAGACAATGCCATTAAGTACTCTGATAACGCACCAAAAATAGATGTTTTTACAGAGCTTGTAGGAACCAACATTTTATTAAAGATTTCCGATCAAGGTAACGGAATGTCAAAACAGGTACAGAAAAAGGTGTTCGAAAAATTCTATAGAGAGCATACTGGAAATGTACATAATATAAAAGGACACGGTTTGGGATTGGCTTATGTAAAACGTATAGTCGAAGACCACCAAGGACATATATCAGTAGAAAGTGAAAAAGGAAAAGGTAGTACCTTTACAATTAAGCTACCATTAATATCATAATTATGGAAGAACAAAACAAAAAGATTCTATTAGTTGAGGACGATCCAAATTTCGGAACCGTTTTAAAGGACTATCTTGCAATGAATGACTACGAAGTTGTTCATGCAAAGAATGGTATGGAGGGTTTTGAAAAGTTTAAAAAAGACGATTACGATCTATGTATTTTAGACGTTATGATGCCTTATAAAGATGGGTTTACCCTCGCTAAAGAAATCAGGGAGAAAAATGCTGATGTGCCAATCATTTTTCTTACTGCAAAAGCAATGAAAGAAGACGTATTGAAAGGATATAAGGTAGGGGCGGACGATTATTTGAACAAACCGTTTGATAGTGAGGTTTTATTGATGAAAATCAAGGCTATCATGCAACGTAAAGCAACAGATGTCGTAGCAGATAGCAAACAGACCGAATTCAAAATTGGTGGCTTTGAATTGAATTCAAAATTGAGATTTTTACAATACAAGGACAAAGAACCTGTAAAATTGTCTCCAAAAGAAAACGAATTGTTGCGATTATTGGCTCTTCATGAAAATGACTTGATGCCACGTGAGTTGGCTTTGACTAAAATATGGAGAGATGACAATTACTTTACATCCAGAAGTATGGATGTTTATATTGCCAAACTGCGTAAATATCTAAAACTTGATGAGAATGTAGAGATTCTCAACATTCATGGTGAAGGTTTTAGATTGGTTGTCAATCAAAAAGCATAAAAAATATATTTTCAGTTTAGAAATGACTGGAAATAAGAAAGCCTATCGAACTGATAGGCTTTTTCTTTTAAAAAGTTTAAGCGGAAGTATTATATAACTCTTACGTTTACTGCGTTCAATCCTTTTTTACCTTCGGTTAATTCGAACTCTACTTCATCTCCTTGTCGGATCTCATCGATCAAACCAGAAATGTGTACAAAGTGTTCTTTGTTGTTTCCTTCTTCAGTGATAAAACCAAAACCTTTAGTTTCATTGAAGAACTTTACGGTACCTTTACTCATAATAAAATTTAAAAAATTAATTAGTTGCAAATGTAGTATTAATTCATTGTAATTCAGTGTTTTTTAAATTTATTTTCTAAAAGGCGTAAAATAAATCATTTGTATTACACCTTTTCGATTTGATTTTCAATGGCTTTGATGATATTTTTTATATCACTTTCAAAATCAAACCAGAGTATATTTTTATTCTTCCTAAACCATGTGAGTTGGCGTTTTGCAAATCGTCTTGAGTTCTTCTTTATTTCTGAAACGGCAAATTCCAATGTACATTCACCATTTAAATAATGGAATAATTCTTTGTACCCAACAGTATTCAATGCATTCAAATGCCGCATTGGAAGCAACGCTTTCACTTCTTCTAAAAGCCCTTCCTTCACCATTTTATCAACACGCAAGTTGATACGATTATAAATAGTTTGTCTATCGGCATCTAATCCAATGCTGATGGTGTTAAAGTTTCGGTTCGATTTCTTTTGATTTAAAAAAGAAGAATAAGGCTTGCCAGTTCCGATGGAAACTTCGAGCGCTCTGATAACGCGGTGAGGATTATCAATAGTAGTGTTTTGATAAGAAATTGGGTCTAATTCTTTCAATTTATTCTGTAGATACTCTAGCCCATTCGTTTCAAGTTGAAGATTCAAAAATTCACGAATGTTTGGATCTATATTTGGAAAATCATCAAGACCATTCACCACGGCATCGACATATAAACCAGACCCACCTACCATTATCACAACATCATGCTCCTTGAACAAATAGTTGAGCTTTTCAATGGCATCTCTTTCAAATTCACCAACATTATAATCTTCTTTTACAGATTTGTGATGAATAAAATGGTGCCTGGCGGCGGACAATTCTGATGAAGTAGGAGCCGCAGTCCCTATTGACATTTCTTTGAAAAACTGTCTTGAATCGGCAGAAATGATTTCCGTTTTAAAATGATTGGCAAGTTTGATGCTCAAAGCCGTTTTTCCTATAGCTGTAGGACCGACAATACTTATGAGATACTTTTCTTTTTTCATCAAGTGTCATGAATAATCCTCTAGGAAATGACCGCATTTGTAGCAGTATTTGGCATCATCTCTATGTCTTTCGGCCGAACAGCTTGGACATGCTTGCGAATTAAGATGAACCAATGGTTGAGCAGGTTTTAATTCGCCTTCTTTTGGTTTTTGAGCGGCGTATTCAGCAGAAACAATTCCTGTGGGTACGGCGATAATACCATATCCCAAAACCATAATAACGGCTGCAATAAACTGTCCTAGAGGTGTAACCGGAGCTATATCTCCAAAGCCAACAGTTGTTAATGTTACAATACACCAATAAACACTCACAGGAATACTGCTAAAACCACTGGCCTCACCTTCTACAAGATACATCAATGTGCCAAAAATGATACAGACTATGAGCACTGCAAATAAGAATACTGATATTTTAGCACGACTTGCCCTTAATGCATTAGCAAGCATGTTTGAAGCGCCTAGATACCGTGCCAATTTCAATATCCTAAAAATTCGAAGTAGCCTCAAAGCTCTCAATGCCACTAAAGCGTGCGTACCAACAAATATGATAGAGATATATTTAGGAATTGTTGAAAGAAAATCTATGATACCATAAAAACTGAAAATATACTTCCATGGCCGCTTTACAGAAATGATTCTCGCGATATATTCTAGTGTAAAAAGAATGGTTATAATCCATTCTGATGTATCGAGAAAATCATGATATTTAACATCAAAACCTCTGATGCTTTCGAGCATTACCAATGCAATACTCGCAATGATTGCTATCAATAGGATGATATCAAACAGCTTGCCTTCAGGAGTATCAGCTTCATAGATGATCTCATGTAGTCTGGCTTTCCAGTTTTTATCTTTAGACTCGAGCATACTCAAAAGTACTAAAAAGATTGTTTATTTCTTCTTTAGTACTAAAAGTGAATTATTTTGAATATCTACTGCATTCCCCATAAATTCTTTAATTGAGGAATAATATTCTGGGTTGTACAAAGAATCATTAAATGCTAACTTAAAATATAGAAGCATCACGTTGTTTTCAATTTTGCTAGTAAAAATAATGCTCCCTTTGTTATTTGGAAGCTTTAAGGTTGATTCTTTTGGTTGATCTAAAACCTCTAAGCCTTCATCAATAGTTAACTTCATTGCAAAGGTATATGAGTCTTTATAACCAAAATCGATAGGATAGGTGCGTTCTTGAAGCTTGAAAACATTTTCTGCGAAGAATTTAAAGATAAAAGGATTCAAATATATGTTGTCACCTATAAATTCCATTTTTTGTTGTATAGTAAAGTTCTCTTTAAATTCAAAATCAGTCTTGTCTTCAATGGATGTGAAATAATCCATAATTGATAGGTCTTCAGTTTTATCGTTCAATCCTTCGATGTATGCTTGTTTGTTTTCAAAATAAGCCTTCTTTAAAGGTAATGCTTGATAACCAGTTGATTTTTTCTCTACATTCCCCTTTAGTATTCCATCTATATTCAGGCTTAAATCACTTCGATACATCACAGAATACGTATTTTCAAGTTTAATGTCTATCCAAGAACTTCCATTTCTAAAATCCAATAATCTACCATCTTGGTTAAGACATCTGGGAGGAAGTTCACCGAATGATAAGTAGTCATCTGTAGCGTCTAACAAATAGGAATTACCATCAATTGTGGCCTGAACAATTAAATAATTGAAATCGGAAAGAACAGGATAAACTTTTGTGACAAAACCATTATTTCGTGTAGATAATAAAACAGGTTTAACGTCAAAACCATTTTCATCCAAAAGATTGTGCAACAGCATATTTATTTCAGAGACGTTGCCAGATTTTGTGTCGATTAGGTTGTTAACTGACACATCATTAAAGATATCGTATTTATTGTTCCAAGTATAAGTCTTCTGAACAAAACTGTAAATAGCTCTTGCTTTATTTAAAGGATCAGGTTCATTAACTATAGACGCATCCAATAAGTCTTTCACAATTCCATTTCTGCTCAATTGCCTTCCAATATTTTTATCGGTCTTTAATTCGGAATCGACTGTCTTCCACGATTTGGTGTAGTGGTTCACACTTCCATCAAATCCCTTAAAAGTCTTCAATTCATACTCTACCCTTGCCAGGTAATTTAACTTTGTAGTCATAAAGTCTTCCTCAACAAAAGCAGGAATATCTTTCATAGCATAGGTGTAATTCACACACCCTGCAGAAGCCCCGTTACCGATCTCTAAACAATTATTTTCGATTCTGGCATCGTTGACATCTAATTTGAGAAAACCCACTAGCTTGATATGGTAATCATAATTTGCAGGAATGCTTGCTCTATATTCGCTGTAAAGTTTTGGAATGTCATCCTGAAAATACCAGTCTTTGTATTTATACATGAACGGAGATTCTAAAGTATAGCTATAGGTTATAACTGAATTTTCCTTAAGATTGGGAAATGTAAACTTTATGATGGTATAATTATCATTGTACTTTTCCTCAAATACTTGTTTTAAATCCAGTTGAGATTTGGTGACTGAATTGTTTTCAAGATTGTAGGTTGTGGCCGATATATTTGAAATTTTTTCCTTCTTACTGCCATTTTTATAGAGGTAAATGTTGATTTCTGCTTTTCCAAAACCCTGTCGGTTAAGTATTTTAAGTTTTTTGCTGACTTCAGTTTTTAACATGAAATTGTTTTTATCCAAATAACTTTTACCGCTCTCAAATAACATGATGGCATTGGCTGTAGAATCTTTACTAAAGGTATTAATCTCTAAATCCGATTTCGTTACAGACATATCTAGTGAATTAAATTCATTTTGAGATTGACTCTTGATAGAAAGTTGAAGCAGGACAATTAGAAGAAAGTATTTCATTTGTTTAGGTGCACAATTTTAATATTCTTATTTTTTCTTAAATAAGTTTGGATAATATGTTGGGTGTCGCGGTTGTTTTCCATCGGAGTAATGATGGTTTCCAAAACCTTCAGATTGTTGATTTGATAGTTGAGGTTATAAAATCCCAAACCTTTAAAAACTCCATTTTCTATTAGAAGAACACTGCGCTCATCAATCTCACGACCTCTATCGATGATAGCGATGTTTTTAGCTTCGAAACTGTTGTTATCGATGAGTTCTTGTACTCTTTGGTTATAATCTTCTGGCGATTCTTTTTCGATGCACGCGCCAAAACATTCATTGATGTCATATTTGAAGCAACTGCTTTTTGTGTTGTAGAGACCCGAAAGCTTTTGACAAAGTTGAAATTTGTCAATTACATTAGATAAAAAGCTCTTGGCACTTTGTTTATTCGCGAACGTAGTAATAGATTTTTTTCGCCCATCCGCTGCATCAATTTTCAGATTGATATAACCTTTATCGTCTACAAAACTATAAAGAGCGTAAGTAAAACCGTTTCGTTTCAGACCACGATTGAGTACTGGCTTAATTTTTTTGATTTCATCATTTTCCTTCAGCATTGCTACCAATTCACTCCCTGTAGATTCATAAGTGACAGCAGCCACTTGGACCTGAATTTTCTTTGATTTGTTGCTGGTATTTGTAAAGTGCTGATTGATTCGGTTTCTGATGTTTTTGCTCTTGCCAATGTAAATAACATCACCTTGAGCATTGTGTATATAATATACGCCAGTGGTTGTAGGGAGCCCGTCAATAATATTCTTCAGGTTGGTTTCCATTTTGAACATTGGCTCGCATTTTACGGCATCTGAAATAATCGTCTTTTTGTCATCCTTTGCCAATAGCATCTTGAACAATTTCACCGTCGCCATCGCATCACCAGAGGCCCTGTGCCTGTCACTCACTGGTATTCCCAAAGCACGAGTAAGTTTTCCAAGACTGTAGGAAGGTTGATCTGGTATCAGTACTTTGGCCAAATCTACCGTACAAAGCGTTTTGCGCTTAAAATCGAAACCAAGTCTGCTGAATTCCGTTCGAAGTATGCGATAATCAAATTCAGAATTATGGGCCACAATAATACAATCTTCAGTGATTTCAACTATTCGTTTTGCCACTTCGTAAAACTTGGGAGCCGTACGAAGCATATTATTGTTGATTCCAGTAAGATTAACTACAAAGGGTTGGATTTCCCGTTCCGGATTGACAAGACTTATAAACTGGTCGATAGTTTTGTGGCCATCAAACTTATAGATTGCTATTTCAGTTATACCTTCTTCATTGTACTTTCCGCCAGTAGTTTCTATGTCGAGTATTGCGTAAATCTTGTTATTGGTTTAAAGTTCCGAATTTCGGGTTTAAAGTTTAAGGTTTAAAATTCAAAGTTCAAAGTTCAAAAATCATAAATTACTAATCATTAATCACTGATAGTTTCGTTCTCCAAAAATACTGCTTCCCACTCTTATCATCGTGCTTCCACATTCAATTGCCAAATTATAATCGCCACTCATTCCCATACTAATGGTTTCTGGTTTAAAGTTTGGACTATTCAATTGTTTGAGCTTTTCAAAAGTAGCTTTTAAAAATGAAAATTCTTTTTTTATTTGCTCTTGATTGTCTGTAAATGTGGCCATTCCCATCACACCAGTAATGCAAACGTTTTTTAATTCTGAAAATTCTTTGGATTGCAAAATTTCTGTTGCTTCATCTGCTGTCATTCCAAATTTTGAATCTTCTTCGGCGATTTTTATCTGAAGTAGACAATTGATGATTCTTTTGCTGTTTTTTGCCTGCTTGTTTACTTCTTTTAACAACTTAAAACTATCAATTCCGTGAATCAGACTTACAAAATCAGCCATATATTTGACTTTGTTGCGCTGCACGTGACCAATCATATGCCATTGAATGTCTTTGGGAAGTGATTCATACTTTTCGACCATTTCCTGAATTTTGTTCTCGCCAAATATTCTGTGACCAGCGTTATAAGCTTCCATAATATCAGAATTGGGTTTGGTCTTTGAAACTGCGACCAATGTGACTTTTTCAGGAAGCGCGTTTAAAATATCTTGAAGGTTTTGTTGTATTTCTGTCATTCTAAATCTCATAAATCGTTACTCCACTGCGCAATTTTGGTTCGATAAATGTACTTTTTGGAGGCATTTTTAAACCGTCATCCGCGATGTGTTTCATCTCATCAATGTTCACAGGAACCATACCAAAACCAACTTTATAAAAACCACTATCAACACTATCTTTCATATTGACAATGTCCTTTTTACCATTGATGTACGAAATGCGATCGTCATTGCGTAAATCTTGAATGCCCAAAATAGGTTGCAAAATAGTCTTATAAAGAATTTGCGCATCCAATGCATCCAAGGACGTTTCAATGGTGTAGCTGGTTTTCCGAAGATAGAGCGAGTAAAACTCACCATCCAGATACATACTGAAGTGATGCTTTTTCGATGGTTTGTAAGGCATCTTTCCTCTGTTTTCAATGCGATATAAAGTGTCCAAATGAATCAAAAACTCTTCCTTGGTCAAGCCATTCAAATCTTTGACAACACGATTGAATTCGTGGATTCTCAAATCAGATTCTGGGATGAGGTAACTCATAAAAAAGTTGTAATGCTCATCACCATTATGATTGGGATTGTTGGCTTTTAAATCGCGATACAACAAATAGGACGACGCCGTACGATGATGACCATCTGCAATGTAAATAGTTTTCATCTGCTCGAATTCATTGCGTATGTTTTCTACCAATGTTTTATCATCAACTTTCCAGAGATAATGCGTGTCGCGATAAGTGGTAGTGAATTCAAATTCTGCTCGATGCTTTTGAGTGTCTTTGATGATGCTTGCAATGAAATCATTGTCAGGATAGGTGAGGAGTACAGGTTCGGCATTGAAACCAACCGTTTTGAGATACTCTTTAAAGATGATTTCTCGATGCTGAATGGTGTCTTCGTGCCGTTTGATAACGTCATTTTCATAATCAACAGCACTTGTAGCAGCCACAATACCATTGAATTCCTGCTTTTCTCGGTCTACAATTTTATAGACGTAGTAACAGGGGTTTTCATCTTGAATGAAAATGCCGTCTTCAATGAACTCGAGATAACGGTTTCGAACCAAGTTGTATCTTGCCTCCCCAGAAATTTCTCTATCGTATTTATAGCCAGGATTGACAATGTGCAAAAAAGAAAACGGATTATCCCTTAAACGCGACTCCAACTGCTCCTTCGTATAACTTTGATACGAACGAGCCGCCACAAGACTTACCTTGTCTCGTGTGGGTCTTACAGCTTTAAAAGGGATGATTTGTGCCATCTTTTTCAGTATTCAGTGTTCAGTGTTCAGTCGCAGTGGGAAGCTGAAAACTGTGACTGTGACTTTTTACTTCAAAAACTGCTTCGCAACTTTCTCCGCTTTTTTACTTTCTAAATAATCGTAGAAACCTTCACCGGATTTCACGCCAAGTTTTCCTGCTCTTACCATATTAACCAACAATGGACAAGGTGCATATTTCGGATTTTTGAAGCCATCGTACATCACATTCAAAATGGAAAGGCATACATCTAAACCAATAAAATCAGCCAATTGCAATGGTCCCATAGGATGTGCCATACCCAATTTCATAACCGTATCGATTTCCTCAACACCTGCCACACCATTATAAAGCGTTTCAATCGATTCATTAAGCATCGGCATCAAAATACGGTTAGCGACAAATCCTGGATAATCATTGACCTCAACTGGTACTTTGTTCAAGGTTTTGGACAAATCCATAATGGTTTTGGTCACTTCATCACTTGTACTGTAACCTCTGATGATTTCTACCAATTTCATAATCGGCACAGGATTCATAAAGTGCATCCCTATGACTTGTTTTGGACGAGAAGTTGCTGCGGCGATTTGTGTAATTGATATTGAAGATGTATTGGTTGCCAAAATTGTATCTTCAGAACAAGCTTCATCCAATTGCTTAAAAATCTTCAACTTCAAATCGATGTTTTCTGTGGCAGCTTCCACCACCAGACTTGCATATTCCACACCTTCTGTCATATCGGTAAAGGTGGTAATGTTCGATAAAGTTTCCTGTTTTTGTGCTTCTGTGATGCTTTCTTTGGAAACCATTCTATCCAAATTTTTGGTGATGGTGTCCAAACCTCTTTTTAGAGAAGCTTCGTTGATGTCAATCAATTGTACTTTAAATCCGCTTTGAGCAAACGTATGTGCAATACCATTGCCCATAGTTCCTGCTCCAATAACTGCGATGTTTTTCATAAATCTGTTTTTGTCTTTTCCGCGAAAGCGAAAATCTTATTTATTTTTTTTTGTTTTTTAATAGTAGTTGCCACGAATGCACGAATGTATTTATAGATTGAAATAATTCAACCGATGATTATCTAAAGACTAAAATTGGTCAATAATCATATTCGCCACACGAAGTGCTTCTGTACCATCGTGAAGCGTCACAATTGGTTTTGTATTGTTGTTGATGGCATCTGCAAAGGTTTCCAGTTCTTCAAGAATAGCGTTGTTATTCGGAATATCAGGATTATCAAAATAGATTTGCTTTTTGATACCTTCCGCATTTTGAAGAATCATATCAAAATCGCCAGGGTTTACAGGGGCATCCTTCATCTTGACCACTTCACATTTCTTCTCAAGAAAATCTACAGAAATATAAGCATCCTTCTGAAAAAATCGTGTTTTGCGCATATTCTTTAAGGAAATTCGGCTCGCCGTCAAATTGGCAACGCAGCCGTTTACGAACTCGATACGTGCATTGGCAATATCTGGTGTGTCGCTAATAACTGCAACACCACTAGCTGAAATCTGTTTCACTTTACTGTTTACCACGCTCAAGATGATATCAATATCGTGTATCATCAAATCCAAAACCACAGGCACGTCTGTACCACGAGGGTTGAACTCTGCCAATCGATGGGTTTCTATAAACATCGGATTGTGAATCTGGTCTTTGACAGCCTTAAACGCTGGGTTGAAACGTTCCACGTGACCAACCTGTCCTTTGACACTGTTCTCGGCAACTAACGTTCGGATGGTTTCAGCTTCTTCAACCGTGTTGGTAATTGGCTTCTCTATAAAAATATGCTTGCCTTTGGTAATGGCGAGTCTGGCACAATCATAATGAGACAGTGTAGGTGTTACGATGTCTACAACATCCACGGCATCGATAAGTTTTTCGATGGAATCAAAATATTTATAACCGAATTCAGCCTCGACCTTTTTAGCGCTTGTTTCATCAGCATCATAAAACCCAATCAATTCATATTTTTCAGATTGATTGAGCAATCTCAAATGAATTTTTCCAAGGTGACCAGCACCAAGAACACCAGCTTTTAACATATGTTGTACGTTTTGAACAAAAATAAGATTTTAGTTTCAGAAATTATAAATTCGGCTAAACTTTGAGCATTAAACTTTGAACTTCCTAATGTTTGAATTAATTTAGCCACAAACACAATTCCGCTTGAAAGATACATTTAAACATAAGGGTTTACGTCAACAACTCGTTGAGACCGTTAAAGGTAAAGGCATCAAGGAGCAAAAGGTTTTGGACGCCATTGGCAAGATACCTCGACATCTGTTTATGGATTCCGGTTTCTTGGACCACGCTTATGTGGATAAGGCATTTCCCATTGCTGCCGATCAAACCATTTCGCAACCTTATACTGTGGCATTTCAAACTGAATTGTTGCAAGTCAAGGAAGGATCAAAGATATTGGAAATTGGTACAGGCAGTGGTTACCAAACGGCAGTACTTTGCGAATTGGGAGCGAAGGTGTATAGTATCGAACGACAATTAGAGTTGTTCAAGATTACCAGCAAGTTTCTACCGAAGTTGGGCTATCGTGCAAAAAAACTCATTTTTGGTGATGGTTATAAAGGTTTAAAAGAGGAAGCCCCTTTTGATGGTATTATTGTGACGGCTGGTGCGCCTTTTGTTCCAAAACCTTTGATGAGCCAACTCAACATTGGTGGTCGATTGGTGATTCCTGTGGGAGACGATGTGCAAGTGATGACGTTGTTTATCAGAACAGGCCTCAAGGATTTTGAAAAGCACGAGTTTGGGGAGTTTAGGTTTGTGCCTTTGTTGGAGGATAAGAATTAGTTTTTAGTGGGTAGTAGGTAGTAGGTAGTAGGTAGTAAGCAGTAGACAGTTTTGATTAAGAACTTTTACTTTATAAATAGATTTTATGGAATTGGGGAATAACATGGTGAAGATGAAGTGGCAATATCGATTGATTTTTGCTGTATGCGCTGGAGTATTTTATGGACTGATATTATGGTTGATGAATTATAGTACAGACGGAGAAATGTATTCTACTAATGGTATTCTATTTCAAGCTGTTTTTTTCGGGTTATTCTTCGGAATTGGGTTTCCTTATTTGAATGAAAAATTAGGAGGGAAGGTCTTCAGGACATTAGGCCAGAATATCACGCCAGATTTGGACGACGATGAAAAAGTAGAAGTAGAAGGACCAGCCAACTTATTTCGTGGTATTGAAGGTGTAGGAGGAAAGCTTTTTTTAACCAATACACATCTTATCTTCAAATCCCATAAGTTTAATGTACAAGGTGGGCAGACTGCTATTTCGTATCAAGACATCGCAGATGTTCAAAAACGTAAAACAGCCAAGTTTATTGACAATGGCTTACGAATCGTTACTAAAAATGATAAGCAGTACGACCTAGTGGTGAATGAACGCAGTGTTTGGTACGATCAGTTGAAAGAGCGCTTGTCGAGTTAACGGAAGCCATTTATATTCTTGCTTTCTTATAAAATTTAAACACTAGTTAATCAAAAGGAGATTTTTTCCATGATTTTTTGATGACATTTCAAACATCATTCGATGTATTGAAAAATAAACTCAAAAATCGAACTTCATGAAACGCTTAAAAGTATTAAGTATCCTTTTTCTATCGGGAATCATTTTAAATTCTTGCTCATCCTCTGAAGATGACACTGTACAAGTAGCTACTTTAACTACGGTTGCCATTAGTAATATCACAAACACCACAGCAGTGGCTGGAGGAAATATCAGCAGTCAAGGTGGGGCAGAAGTAACCGCCAGAGGTGTGTGTTGGAGCACAACACAGAATCCTACTATCAATGACAATGTGAGTGTTGATGGTTCTGGTACAGGGTTATTCGTCAGTAATGTAACAGGTTTGTCCGCTGACACCGCTTATTATTTAAGAGCTTATGCTACAAATTCTGGAGGGACGGCCTATGGCAATGAGGTGAGTTTTACTACCACAAATATTCCCGTAGCTGGCTCCACAAGAGAATTTACTATGCCTATTGGTCATGTTCGCGATGGTAGTAGTTATACTTTAACAGAATCAGGTTCTATTGCTGCCTGTATGTATATTGATGGTATTGAGTTTGACATGGATCCGTATGCCGAAAGTTATACGGTAGAATTTTATGATTTGTCTAGAACTCGTGATGGCGAAGACACTACCTATCCAGCAGATGCTTCAAGAACTTTTTCTGCTGATTACGGAACTGAAATGATCAATGGCGTTCAAGGTAATTTGGAATATGTCAATTGGTATTACGTAGGTGTTTCGTTGGCAGTAACGCGCATTACTCCTGAACAAAAATTCTTTGTAATGGCCAGTTGGTGCACATCAACCGCCTGTAACGAAGGTTTATGCTATCAAGTTGATGGGATGGCAAGAGTGACTGTTCAATATTAGTTAATTTAGTTAGTCAAAAAAACATCTGATAATTTATAGTTATCAGGTGTTTTTGATTTTTTATTATTCTTCCTCTTCTTCATCACCTCGAAGGTCGGCCTCGATAGTGCCATACAATTTATCCAGCATTTCCGTAATCAGCCAGAAAATGGTTTCTTGAAGTTTTACAAAACCTTCCGCAGTTAAAACTTCCAGGTCTAGAGCAATTCGGTTATCCATATATTGCTGTATCTCTGGTGATAGTTTATCATAACCTTTTTTGGTAAAATCAGCAAAGCCTGAATGCCAATCTAGCATATTGTCGGCAGCATCAATAATATTTTTGATGGCCTGTTCTTGTTCGTTAAGATCAATTGGGTCACTTTCCTTTAGATAGGTTTCAAACTCTTTATGTTCATCTTCCTCATCCTCTTCACCAAATGTTCTGTCGAACCATTCTTCTTTTCGGGCAGGCCATGCAAAGGACTTTGGTGTATACTTATAGTTTTCATAGAATTCATCAAATTCCTGATGCGATATGGTTCTGTTGTTGTACAGCAAATCTGGGATGCCATCGCATTCATAAAAAAAGGCATCCTTGATAATCTCTTCGATATCTACATAGGTTTCAGAATCGAGATCAGCCATTTTATCACCATAATACTCGGCAAGGAACTGCTTTACATTAGGGGCAAGATCTCTGCCCATCTCTGTTCCGAAGGTGATGTATTCATAGTCATCATCATCGTAATCGTCATCCTCAAAGTCATCATAATTATCTTCAAGGTGCTCGTCATAATTTTCTAAATCGTTGCTCATGGTAGTTGGAGTTAGTTAAAGTGAAAGTAGTGAATTTTAGGATTCGAAAAACAAGTCAATAACAATTTTAATTTATAGATAAACATGAGATATTGATTACCCTAAAACAGACTGCGCCAAGCCCTTAAACTAAAAATACTATCTTTAAAGTCCTAACTAACGGTCACACAATGCCGTTCTACACTTTAAATTAGATGAAAGCAGTTGTTTACACCAAGTATGGTCCGCCAAGTGTATTGACATTGGTAGATATCAAAAAGCCTCAACCAAAAGATGATGAAATTCTTGTAAAAGTATGCGCTACAACCGTTACTTCGGGTGATGTACGCTTGCGCAGTTCAGATTTTCCTGCTGGGGTTTGGCTGCTTGCCAGACTGATGTTTGGTCTGTTCAAACCAAAAAAGACCATTCTTGGTCACGAATTTTCAGGCATTGTGGAAGCTGTAGGGAAGGACGTTGTCAAGTATAAAGTTGGCGATGAGGTTTTCGGTACGCCTACAGGTCTCAAAACTGGCACCTATACGGAATATCTCTGCATTCCACAGGACAGAAAAAAGGGAGCATTGTCCCATAAGCCAAAAAATTTAAGTCTCAAAGAAGCTGCTGCCATACCGGTAGGAGGGATGACCGCATTGTTTTTGCTCAATAAAGGCAACTTAAGTGCGGGACAAAATGTGCTAGTCTACGGAGCGTCGGGTAGTGTGGGTAGTTATGCCGTACAGATTGCGAAAGCAAAGGGCGCCACCGTTGTGGCGGTGTGCAGTGGTGCGAATAGTGCTATGGTGGAATCATTTGGTGCAGATAAAACGATTGATTATCACCAAGAAGATTATACATTGCTCAATGACAAGTTTGATCTAGTATTTGACGCTGTAGGGAAAACATCGAAGTCCGCAGCCAAAAAAGTATTGAAACCAAACGGGCAGTTTGTGACTATTGCAACAATGACCAGCCCTACACAAGAGCATCTAGATGCCTTGAAAGAACTAGCCGAACAAGGTAAACTAACACCTTATATAGATCAAAGCTTTCCGCTTGCGGAGATTGTTGCAGCCCACGAGTACGTCGATACAGGAAGAAAAAAAGGCAATGTTTCGATTGATGTTTGTGATTGATTGCATATAAATTATGCTAGTTTTGATATATGACCCTAGAAACATTAAAGCAAGACATCAAATGGTGGGAATCTAAACGGTGGGTGTATAACCGCAACTTGCTTTACCGGTTTGCTGCGCTTCTCGCAGAGACTTTTTCAACAAATTTTTAATTTAAAGTTTACCCTTCCGCATCCTGCGGTAAGGCTACCGATTTTAGCGGTGATGCCTCGGCGTGTTGGCAAAACGCGTCGGAGTGTTGTCGGGATGCTTCGGAGTGTTGTCACAATGCTTCGGAGTGAAATAATTACTTTATTATCAGTTGTTTATAAAATGGGTTGATTTGTGATTTTTCTAGTTGGTAATGATATGTATGTCAAATGAAACAAAAAAATGGGGTTGCGGCTTTGCAATTATTTCGTATTTTGCTCAACGAAGGGCACTAAAGCCCATATTTAAAAAGCCTACATGACACACATCTACAGAGTTCTAGTGTTCAGCCTTGCGCTGTTGTTCGTTTCTTGTGCCTCCGAAGAGGGCGTACAGACTGTTACCGTTGATAATCTTTACAGCCTTACCATTCCCGCCTTTCTGTCGGAAGGCAGCGACCTGCATGAGGATGCCTCCTTGCAGTATCAGCATATTTTTAAGGAGTTTTACGTCATCGTCATCGACGAATCCAAGGCCGAGCTACAAGAACTTATGGAGTTTAATGAACTTGCAGACTATTACGACATCGACTTGGATGGCTACACCGACCTGATAGGCGATGGGCTGTATGAAAGCCTTATCAATGCTACCCAAACGGATTTTGTGGAAGATAATGTGAATGGTATGCCAGCGCGTTTTTCCACCATCGACGGCACTATTGATGGCGTAGATATTTATTATGAGTACGGCATTTATGAAGGGGCTGATACGTGGTATCAGGTAATTGTTTGGACCTTAAGCGACCGCCAGGATAAGTATAAAGACGAAATGAAGGCCATTCTAAAATCGCTCAAAGAGGAGCGTGGTCAGCGCAGTAAACCTGCAGCGCAGTAAATACGAGTTCTTATCGGGTAGTGCTGTAATCTAAGCCAATGAGTTGGCGCACTTTGTCCAACAGTTCTATTAGGTCTTTGCTCATTTGATGTGTCATCACAGGGCTTTCAGTGATGCCATTGCGAAACAACTCATTAAAATGTTCAATCTCATAGCTGTAGCCGATGGTTTTGGTGTCAAACGTAAAGGTTTCTTCCTTACCGTTCTCCATCAAGGTCACACTTGAAGGTTCGTGAAACCTCGAATTGATTTTAACGATGCCTTTTTCGCAAGTGAAAATCGCTTCTGTCGGAGTTTTTTCCACCAAAGTACTTTTGAGGAATGCCTTGACACCATCATCATAATTAAACACCATCTCGCAGCTTTCGTCTACGCCATTCTCAAGAAAGTATGCCTTGGCATCGATATCAATGGGCTTACCGAGCGTACTCAACGCCGCAAAAATAGGGTAGATACCGATGTCGAGAAGGCTACCACCACCTAAATCTTTCTTAAACACGCGCGAGCGAAAGTCGATCAATGGCGCAAAACCGAAATCCGCCTCAAGCTTCGTGATCTTTCCAAAATGTTGCGATTGCAATTGCTGCAAGGCAAACTGATAGTGCGGCAAAAAGTAAGTCCACAAGGCTTCCATAAGAAGAATGTTCTGTTCTCTGGCGGTCGCAATCATGGTTGCTACCTCTTGAGAGTTCATTGCAAAGGGCTTTTCGCAAAGTACGGCCTTGCCATATTGTAATGCCAACATTGTATGTTTGAAGTGAAGGCTATGAGGCGTAGCAATGTACACCGCTTCTACTTTTGAATTTTTCAAGAGATTTTCATACGAGTCGAAACTCAAATGCGCCCCGAATTCACTAGCGAAGGACTCCGCCTTTTCAAAATCGCGCGACGCCACTGCGTAAAGTTTGGCGCCCTTAGTTTTACGAACGTCAGCAGCAAACTTTTTGGCAATCTTGCCAAGTCCGATAATGCCCCACTGTACAGGTTTAAGAGACTGTTCTTTCATTGCAAGTCATGCTAATTTGGATAAGGAACGCAATCGTCATCACTAAAGCGCACCCGAATAAGTTTAACCAAAGATACGGCATCCAATCGAACCACCAACCAATGACAACGATGGTTTGTGTAATTAATGCAGCAATGAACACGGCATTGCCTTTGATGGCCTTAAAGAAAAAAGCAAGAAGAAATATTCCGAGGACGTTTCCATAAAAGATAGACCCGATGATGTTTACCAATTGAATCAAATTATCCGCCAGATACGCCACGCACGCAATGATGATGGCGAGAATGCCCCAACCGAAGGTAAACCACTTTGTGGCACGGACGTAATGTGCATCCTCCTTGCCCTCTGCAAAGTTGCGTTTGTAGATGTCCAAAGAGGTGGTTGAGGCAAGCGCATTCAGTTCGCTGGCAGTACTAGACATAGCAGCGCTCAAAATCACGGCAAGGAGAAGGCCAATCAACCCGCGTGGCAAGTTGTTCAATATAAAATGAATGAACACATAATCTTTATCGTTGGTTTCTATTTTGGTGTCAAACTCCTTTGCCGCTTCATCTATGACGATTCGCGCTGCTTCGCGGTTGGCTTTGTCTTTTTGGTTGATTTTTTGTAGCGCTTTGATGTTTTCTTTAGAAGGATTTGAGTTTGAATATTGCTGAACGATCACTTGTTTCTCATCGAAAATCTGTTGTTGCTCCGCCTGAAGCATTCTGTAGTCATCAATACAGGATGAATACAAAACGACATTATCCGTCGCAGGATTAAAGTTGATGGGTGAGGCATTGAATTGATAAAAAACAAAAACCATCACGCCCACCAGCAGAATAAAGAATTGCATAGGTACTTTGAGCAGTCCATTAAAAATAAGACCCATTTGCATTTCCTTCATCGACTTGCCAGAAAGGTAGCGCTGCACTTGGCTTTGATCGGTCCCGAAGTAGGAAAGTGCCAAAAACGTCCCACCTATCAAACCGGTCCACACCGTATATCTGTTTTCAAGATTGAACTCAAAATTAAGAATGTCCATCTTACCACTCGCGCCTGCAATATCCAGTGCTTTGGTAAAGGTAATATCGGCAGGCAAGTAACTGATGATTAAAAAGAACGCCACAAACATACCAGCAAAAATGACCGCCATTTGATGTTTCTGTGTGATACTCACCGCCTTCGTACCACCCGAAACGGTGTAAATTATGACCAGAATACCAATGATGATGTTGAGATAGTTGAGGTTCCAATCCAAAACCGCCGACAAGATAATGGCAGGTGCATAAATGGTAATACCAGCAGCCAGTCCACGCTGTATCAAAAACAAGATGGCTGTAAGACTTCGGGTCTTTAAATCAAAACGATTTTCAAGAAATTCATAAGCCGTGTACACCTTCAACCGATGATAAATAGGAATAAACACCATACAGATGATAATCATGGAAAGAGGCACCCCAAAATAGAACTGCACAAAGCCCATTCCATCGTGAAACGCCTGTCCTGGTGTGGATAGAAAGGTAATCGCGCTGGCTTGTGTCGCCATTACCGAAAGTCCAATCGTCCACCATTTAGAACTGTTGCCACCACGCACATAATCTTGTACATCCTTGCTACCTCTGGTTTTGAGCGTACCGTAAATAACGATGGTCAACAGCGTGCCGATGAGTACAATCCAATCTAAAGTTTGCATAGTTTAGAAGGATTTCATAATGATGTAAAACAAGAGGATGTACAGCACATTTGCCACCAGCACTAACGTGTAAAGCTTAAGCCAAGGTTGCCGTTCTGGGATATGGTTGCTCATATCAATCGTTGAGTTTTTTATCCGTTTTTATGTTTTCTTTCCCAATGGAAAGCATATTGGCAAACAAACGATAGGCTCCAGAAACACCTTCAGGAAATTCCCTAAAGAAGCTCAAACCTGTGTAGATATAATGCCCTTTACCGTATTTGGCAACCAGCAAACTACCTTCTTTAGGTGATTCTCCCTTATCATTGATAGATAATAATGGTGTGAACTCTCTGCCCCATTTGTCAGGGAAATACAATCCGCGTTCCTGTGTCCAGCCTTCAAAATCCTTTGGTGTAATTTTGTTTGGGAAATTCAATAATTCGTGTTCAGGATTTAAGAAACGCACTTCGGCATTCTCGTCGGTGACACGGTCTCGAGAGAGTTCCAATTCATAAGGCGCAAGATCATTCATAATCAATCCACGACTGGTATTGTATTGCACAATTAAGTTGCCGCCTTGCTCTACAAAGTCATACAATGCTTGCTGTTTGAATTTAAGCGCATCCACCGTATTATAAGCTCTAATACCTACGACAACCGCATCGAAATGACTCAATGTTTCCTGCGAAATGTTTTCAGGTTTGATGATGGCAACGTTATAACCGATTTGTCTCAAACTTTCAGGAACCACATCGCCAGCACCTTCAATGTAGGCAATGTTTTCGCCACGTTTTTTGATGTCCAATCGCACAATTTTGCTTTCACTAGGAAGCAATACTGTTTGCAATGGAATGTGGTCGTAATCAATCTCGACTAATTCTTTGGTATAAACGTTCTCTCCTATGTGAACCATTGGCGTCAAAAGGCCTTCGCTTTGTTCTTTCGGAGGAATGACGGTGAAGATTAAGGTTTGTTCCTCGCCTTTGTTCTTGATTTCGATCTTCTGTTTATCAGGATAAACTTTCCAACCATTAGGATACGCCATTTGAACATAGCCTTCCAAGTTGTCTTTTCCAGCCTTCACCAGCACAGGGGTATCTTTTTGTTTATCGGTTTCAAAAATGATGACCTTTTCAGCAACTTTAGCCGATACTTCTGGAATAATTTCGAATGGTTTGTAAACTTCGCCCTTTACAGGGTCGTTGGTTTTGTAAATGATAGGTTTTGAGTAACTGATGGTTTGTCCAGCAATGGTCAAATTGAAGGTTGCCGTTGTAAGATGCGGTGTTTCCGGTAAACCGATGAGCATTTGGTCCTTCACGTTGTACATTCCAAGTGTTCCTTTTTCATTGAGCCAATACGGAGTGGATACAGCAGTACTTGCTGCAACATTAAATTCTGCGTCAAAGCGCTGCGAATCGTTTTGTTTCAATTCGATGGATTTTTGAATAGTATTTCCGTCAGATAAACTCACGGAATTGAGCTTCATATTCTGCGGACTTCTGTTGATAGCCTCCAATTTTAGAGCTACATTGCTGTTTGGCGTGGCAGTGTTGGAATCGGCAGCCGCTTCTAGGTAAAGTCCGGCGCACGCAGCAATGACATTTTTAATATCTTCCAGTTTGACGGTTTTCCAATGCTGATTTTCCAATTTTGAAATCAGTTGGTAGGCTTTCATCAATTCAGGAATTGATGCCGAAGGATTTTTGAAATCATAATTCTCTTGAACTTTCTTCAGAATATCACCAATAGCTTTGCCGCCTTTCACACGATTCCACGACGTATCGATACCGTCGAACAAGTTGGATTTATCTTTTGGCAGATTGCCATTGATCAATTCGAGATATTCCATTTCGCTTCCACGACTTCCCGTATTTCCAAAGCCTTGCGACTTATGCTCACTTCGACTTAATGCGGCAATCTCGCTATTTGACAGACCCAAAGAAGTGAAGTAGCTGCCAACTTCCAAGCTTAACAAATTCGTTTTATCGGCTTTGTCAAAATTCTCCTGACTGCCATAAAACCACCAAGATGTATTGAAAAATTGACGTTTTGGTTGCCAAGTAGAAACGTATTTGAGTTGTTCAGGATAGCTATTTTTATCATTTGCCAAATCAAACGCCTCCACGCTCAACATTGCCGAGCCAGTGTGATGGCCGTGCGTAGAACCTGGACTTCTATGGTCAAAACGATTGATGATGACATCTGGTTGAAACTTTCGAATTGCCCAAATCACATCATTTAAAACTTCATCTTTATTCCAAATGTCAAAGGTTTCATCAGGATGTTTTGAATAGCCAAAATCATTCGCTCTTGTAAACATCTGTTCGCCACCATCAATTCGGCGAGCTGCCAATAATTCCTGTGTACGAATAACGCCCAAAAGCTCACGCAACTCTGAACCAATTAGGTTTTGTCCACCATCACCTCGCGTCAATGAAAGATAAGCCGTCCTAGCCTTAAGGTCATTCGCCATAAAAGAAATCAGACGCGTATTTTCATCATCAGGATGTGCCGCAACATATAAAACAGACCCAAGAAAATTGAGCTTTTCGATGGATTCATAAATTTCAGAGGAGGTTGGTTTTTTCGGCTGTTGCGCTTGGATGGAAAAACAAAGGAATACAATAAGTAACAGCAACGAGTAACGTTTGGACATAATCAGTTTCAATTGGCATTAGTGCCAAATATAAAAAAGAAACCAGCGCAAAGGCTGGTTTTAATGTTTATTTAACGTGATTAAATCAAATCTGTTCCATCTTCAAAGAGTTCATCGATGGCATCTTTTTGAACCAAAGTAACTGCCTTTTGAAGTATCAAATTGTTGGGATAGGTGACCAAATCGCCATTGTCTAATCTTAAATGCAATTGAAACGCACGAATATCTTCGATGATGCCTTCCAAAGGAAAATCTTTATCGTGAATCTGAATCTTGTCACCCACCTTATAAGGAAATGAAAAGAACATAATAATCCCAGAAGTAATATTGCTCAAAATAGACCAAATGGCGAACAAACCGATACCAATGACCGCAAAAATAGAGGAGAAGACGAGCGCCAAATCCTTAACGTGTGTACCAAAAATAAAAGGTACAATCAGCAATCCGATAATGAGTAAGGTCACTGATACGTAGCGATTCATCAAATGGATACGTGCCAAATTGATGCCTTGTTTACGAGAAATCTTTGTGATCAGCATCACTAGAATCCATCGTACCAGTAACAAAAACAATAGAAAAAATCCTGTGGTGATGAGCTCGAATTGGTATTTTTCAAAAAACATAGTCGGTATTTAAAAAATGAAACACAAAGATAAATCAGAAGCTTTAAACAAAGCTGCTTTTTTGATTTACTTAACAATCTCCGAGAGGGTTTTATAAACCAAATCTGTCGGCAGACCCATTACATTAAAATAAGAACCTTCGATTTTTGTCACACCAATCAGTCCAATCCATTCCTGAATGCCATAAGCACCAGCCTTGTCAAAGGGTTTGTAGGTATCTATGTAGAAGTTTATTTCGTCATCCGTGAGTTTTTTGAAAGTCACTTTCGTCACAGAATTCAAGGTCTTTTCTTTTTCTGAAGTTGTAAAGCAAACAGATGTGATGACCTCGTGCGTGGTGTTGCTCATTGATTGAATCATTTGAAATGCTTCGTCGCGGCTTCGTGGTTTTCCAAGAGCTTTTTGGTTGTGCCAAACGATGGTATCACTTGTGATGAGAATTTCATTTGCTTTTAAACTATCCTTAAAAGGAATCGCTTTCAATTGTGCCAAGTAATCACTGATTTCAAAGTGGACCAAGCGCTGTGGAAATTCTTCGACAACAGGCTTAAGCCGAATCTCCACATCTATACCCAAATCTTTAAAAAACTGTTGCCTTCTGGGAGAACCCGAAGCAAGAATGATGGTATAGTTTTTTAATTTTTGATTGAGCATTATGACATCAAAATAAATCGATATAAAAGTAATGAGAGCATCCCGAACAACATCACTAATTTAAGCATGTTGCTGATGTGGTGAAACTCCTTTTTTGATTTGGCACTAAAAGATTTGATTGAAATGTAAAGTAAAGGTGCAATGATGAAAAGCAAGAAATAGCCAACAGCAATCTGTTGTTTGTACATATAGGTCATCACATAGTACACCACCCCAAAAAGCGGGATAAATGTCAGTCCAAACAACACTTTTGCGGCGCGCTCACGTCCGATGGCAATGGGCAAGGTATTCATACCAGCTTTGTAATCGCCATCAACATCTTCCAGATCTTTGGCAATTTCCCGAATCAAATTGATGATAAAGGCAAACAACGCATAATCGAGCAATATCTTAAAGAAAAACAATTGCACCTGCTGATTTTGAGGTGTGATGGCAGGCAGAAGTTCGAAGAGCCCAACAATCAGAATGCTCATAGCGACCATAACAGAAACCACAATGTTCCCTACCAAAAGCGTTTGCTTCAGATATGAAGCATACACATACAGCAAGCCAGAAATAATGACAAAAAGTGCAAAGAAACCACTTCTTCCCACCAAATGTGATAAGTAGAAACCTATCAGGATTCCGATAATGTTGAAAGCAAAAAACAGATTATACGCCGTTTTTTCAGATACCTTTTTACCTATAATCACCTTGGTTGGTCTGTTGACATTATCCGTATCCAAATCATAAATATCATTGATAATGTTGCCAGCAGCGGCAAGGCAAAGCGTTGCCACAATAAGCAAGGTAATTCCAAACCAATTGAACATATAATCTGCTTCAAAAGGTTCCAAAAGCGCATATTTGACGAGCAATTGCATTAAGGCAATCATTAAAAGATTTTTCCAGCGGATGAGGTTGAGAATGGCCATTAATCTTGAATTGAAAATGTGATAGGAAGTTGATAAGATACATTTACTGCCTCATCATTTATTAATGCAGGCTTAAATCGAGGCATCAAATTTATTATCCTTGTAGCCTCATTTGACAATTCCTCAACTGGGCTTTTTGATTTAATGTTTATAATGTCACCATCTTTATCAATTATGAATTCAGTTTCGATTCTAAATTTTCCTGAAACTCCCAATTTCTTGCCTAAACCTGTGTTGAACTTTCTATTAACATACATAACGAAACTGTCAGCTAAACAATCTTTTTGTTCTTCCAACATCAAAGTATCGTCACAATTGTATGAAACAGGTGGACGCTGTATTTGGTCATAATTATATATTTCGTTTTCAGGAATGTTGACAAAAAGCAATGGTTTTGAGGGTCTTATAAACTCAAATGACTTTTCCGTTTCTTTGTCAAATTTAAGCTTGAATTTACTGTCTATAGGTTTAATTTCTGCTGTAACTCCTAAAAAATCTAAGATGAATCCATCTGGCATTGATTTGACTGCAATAGTCATAATATCGGTAGAGTATTTATCGTGACCTATTTGAATAAGATTATTTTTTATTCTGTAATAAAAAACCTGGTTGAACATTTTGTTATTGAAAGGTTCAGGTAACTCGCCGTTTAACTCCATTTTCACCAAATCAGTTTTAGTAAAGTAAAATTTAGAACCTATGAGGGCTGACTTTATTTGCTCTTGCGTCTCTTTTTTGTTTTCAAGAAAAATTTTTGGATTGATTTCAGCCGTTTCAACTATCCATGCTCCTAAAATGTCTTCACCTGTAAATGATTGAGAATATGATATACATGTAAAAAACAAGAAGAAAAATAAAATTTTTGAAGTCATAAAATTCATATTTGATACGTAATTAAGATTAATCTATATTTAAAACACCATTTAGCATTTCGATGGCAATAATAATGAATAGCAGAATAAAAATAAAGGTTACGATTGCAATTTTAATGGATTTGCCTTTAGTTGATTTTCTGACATTTTCTTTTATCTGCGCTCTTTGAGCATCTGTTAGCTCTTCGGAATCAAATTCAGTTTGAAGAAGTTTTAAACTTTCAGAATTCAATTTATACTTCAATTCAGAAAATGGACGATGAGGTTTTCTGTTGAATACATTAAGGCTATTTCCAGACCCAATATATCCAAAACCTGTTTTATGTCTTCTAACGTTTCTTTTCAAGACGTTTTATTATGAACAAACCAATGATGATTGGCAAAATCAAGAACAAGCAGATATTTAAAATGTTATCTGGACTGATGCCTTTTAATCCGTCGTTGATAATGTATCTTTTAATAGTGTAATACCCAGTGACTGTTACTACAAATATCAAAACTGCAATTAAAACATATTTGAATGTTTTCATATTTTATTTTTTAGACTGATGACTGAATGCTGCGACTGTCGACTAATCATATTTCGCACTAAAATCACTGTTCCATTTACCTTGAACTTTCAAAACCTGTTCAATCACATCCCTTACGCAGCCTTTTCCTCCATTTTTATGCGATACATATTTTGAAATCGCTTTGATTTCAGGAACTGCATCTTGCGGACAGGTTGGCAACCCTACCAACTTCATCACAGGAAAATCAGGAATATCGTCGCCCATATACAGCACGTTTTCAGCCTTGATGTTATTAGCTTCAAGATATTCCTTGAATTGCTCAATCTTATTGTGTGCTCCGAGATACACATCGGTTACTCCGAGACCTTTCAAGCGCATTCTAACACCTTCGTTTGAACCACCTGAAATGATACAAATGTTATAACCTGCCTGCAATGCTGTTTTCATCGCATATCCATCTTTTGTATGCATTGTCCGTAACATTTCACCCGAAGTGGTCAATGCAATGGTTCCATCTGTCAAAACGCCATCGACGTCAAACAAAAATGTGGTAATGTGATTGAGATATTCTTTATAACTTTTTTCTTCCATGCGTGTGTTGAATAGAGGAGGTGAGGAGCTCATAAATAGCTTTGTGATGCTCGTTTTCCAAGAGTTTTAAATGTTTTTTGATGGTGCGTTTGTCATTGCGTTTTGCTGGACCAGTTTGTGCCATATATGGTGACAAGTTCTGAACCTTTTTGGCTGTTTCCAATATCAAAGGTTTGAGAATGTCAAAATCCACACCTTCCGATTCTGTAATTTCGTGTGCTACCCGGTACAATTGATTCGTAAAATTATTTACATACACAGCAGCCAAGTGCAATGCACGACGTTGGTTTGTATTGACACGTTGGCTTTTACTATTGAGCGCATCAGCCAATGATTTCAAGACTTTTAAATGTTCCTTGTCAATCACTTCAATACAAATCGGCACATTTTTAAAGTCAACATCTGCATCCTTGCTAAAAGTTTGAAGCGGATAAAAAACACCACGTTCGTTCTTTTTGTCCAGATCGTGAATGCCAACACTGCCAGAAGTATGAACTACCAGTCGTCCCCTGAAAGGAAGCTCTGATGACAAATCTGAAATGGCATCATCGCTTACCGCAATAATGTAAACGTCAGCTTCTTTTAAATCAGATAGCGCATCTGTGACTTCTACCTCATTTTTATAGGTTTGAATGGCTTCCAAATGTCTGTTGAACCATTGTTTTACAACAACGTCTTCAGATTTTTGAAATGCTTTGAATAAATGTGTGGCAACATTTCCAGCGCCAAGAAGTACTACTGAAATCATTCTGCTAAAATAAATAAGTTAACTATGAAATAAAAGCCTTGTGGTTTATCTTTGTGAACAATGCAAAAGCACGATATTCAAAATAGGGACGATGTACATTTGCTTGTTTCTGAATTTTACAAAAAAGTAAGGAAAGATGCCGTTTTAGGACCATTTTTCAATCCGATCATCAAGGATTGGGATGAGCACATCAATCGTTTGACAAGCTTTTGGGAAACGAGTTTGTTTCTCACTAAAAAACTTGAGCATAAATATTATGGCAATCCTTTGGAAGTACATGTAAAGGTCGATAAAGAAAACAATCATAGCATTATAGAACTTCATTTTGGAATATGGTTGAATCTTTGGTTTGCGACTATTGATGAATTGTTTGAAGGTGACATCGCTGAAAATGCCAAACGTCGCGCCAGAAAAATGGGTACATTTCTCTACTTGAATATCTTTCAGGCAAGGATAAAGTGAATCATAGAAACATCAGAATTTTAACACCTTTTTACCCAATCCAACTCAACTAAAAGCACTAAATTTGCACAGCTAAAATTTTGGCTTCAAATTATAGTTCTTCTATCATGCAAAAAAAACTTGCTAACATTCTTTTTTCAACCCGTCTAACCGCCATTTTGTTTGTTGTTTTTGCTGTCGCTATGGCAACAGGAACCATTATGGACAGAAATATGGATACGTCTCCAACGCCTTATACACGTACATTGATTTACAATGCTTGGTGGTTCGAGTCGATTATGGTCTTTTTCGTGATCAATTTTATTGGCAATATTTCTAGATATCGTCTATGGAGAAAAGAAAAGTGGGCAACGTTATTAATTCACTTGTCTTTTATTTTCATCATTGTTGGAGCTTTTGTGACGCGATATATTAGTTATGAAGGAATGATGGCCATTAGGGAAGGAGCGACCGAGAATCAATTTCTATCTCAAAAAACATACATTACGGCCTATATTGATGGCGATTATGCGGTAAATGGCGTGGCACAGCGACGTCGTGTTGAGAAAGAGGTGGATTTTTCGCCAAGATTGGATAATGATTTTAAGATTGAAACAGAATACAACGGAAAGCCTATTATCATAGAACTTGAAAAGTTTATCAAAGGAGCAGAAAAAGACATCGTTCCTGATGAAAGTGGAGAGGAATATCTGAAACTTGTAGAAGCTGGCGACGGACAATCGCACAATCATTTTTTGAAAGCAGGTCAGGTACAAAGTATTCACAATGTTCTGATTTCGCTTGATAAGCATACCGAAGGAGCTATCAATATTACCAACACACCAGACGGATTGACCATTGAATCGCCATTTGAAGGTGAATATATGACGATGGCCACGCGTGCGCAAGGTCTTTTGGTCAAAGATAGCGTTCAACCTTTGATGCTGCGTTCTCGTTATATTATCGGGAATATGGCAATAGTGTTTCCAAAGCCAGTGGTTAAAGGAACGTTCGATATTGTCAAGAAACCTCAAATTTTAAAAGGCGATGAAGATGGTGTGGTGATGAAAGTTACTGCCAATGGTAAAACAGAACGTTTTAAGTTGTTGGGTGCAACAGGAATGAACAATCCATTTGAGCAAATCGAGATGGGAGATTTGGACATTTCGATGAAATATGGTTCAAAAATTATGGAGTTGCCTTTTAGCATCAAACTCAATGATTTTATTGGTCAAAAATATCCAGGAACCGAAAAGAGTTATTCATCTTATGAAAGTAAAGTGACTGTTCTGGACGAAAAAGAAGGAGATTTTGATTATCACATTTATATGAACCATATTTTGGATCATCGTGGGTATCGCTTTTTTCAGGCAAGTTTTGACCCAGATGAAAAAGGAACAATTCTCTCTGTGAACCACGATTTTTGGGGAACCTGGATTACCTATGTTGGTTATTTTTTACTTTATCTTTCGTTACTCGCTATTTTATTTGATAAGAACACACGTTTTGCCGATTTAAAGCGAATGCTGGAAAAAGTAAAAAAACAAAAGCACAAGGTCGTTACCGTATTGCTGCTCTTCATATCAACCCTTGGATTTGCTCAAGTACATTCAGAAGATGGACACAATTTCAGCAAGCCATTAAAAGCACAAATTGATTCTATTTTAACGGCTAATATCACACCGAAGGGGCACGCGGATAAATTTGGCCATATGGTTGTTCAGGATTATAGTGGACGAATGATGCCAATGAATACCTACGCTTCTGAAATGTTGCGTAAGTTGAGCAAACACGATACTTATGAAGATTTCGATGCCAACCAAGTGTTTTTGTCCATCAATGAAAGTCCTTTGTTGTGGTATAATGTGCCAATTATTTATTTAAAACCGAAAAAGGCCGATACCATCAGAAGCATTATTGGAGTTTCGAAGGATCAAAAATATGTGACTTTAGTTGATTTCTTTGATGAAAGTGGAGGTTATAAATTGTCTCCTTATTTGGACGAAGCTTATAAAGCCCAAATTCCTAATGGCTCACAAAAAGAGTTTAAAGAAGCCGACCAGCGTGTTAATTTGCTTTACAATGTTATTGAAGGTAGGGCCATCAAAATCTTTCCTGTACCGAATGATGATAACAACAAATGGATTTCGCCAAAGGAATTCAGAGAAGAAGGCTATCGCGAAAAAATTGAAGACACACTTTATGGTAACTTCATCAACAATGGTTTTAGTGCCTATATGTTGACACTTAATAATGCAAAGCAAACAGGTGATTTTTCAAAAGCCGAAAATATCTTGACAGGTATCAAGAAGTCGCAACAGAAATATGGAAGCGAAGTGATGCTGTCTGATAAGAAGATCGATACAGAAATTAAATATAATAAGTACGACATCTTTAAAAAACTGTTCAGTTGGTATATGTATGCTGGAGTATTGATGCTGATTTTTGTCATATTGCAGATATTTTATGATCAAAATAAATTCGTTAATTCTACTGTAAAGTTCTTTCGCTGGGTTGTTGTTGGGCTTTTCTTATTACATACCATTGGATTAAGTGTACGGTGGTATATTTCGGGTCACGCACCTTGGAGCGATGCTTATGAATCGATGATTTATGTGGCTTGGTCGACAATGTTGTTCGGGTTACTTGTGGGAATTAGTAGAAAAAGCGAAAAAATTGATAAGGACGATATATCTGGAATTGTTTTGGCAATTTTAGGAAAAAGTAAAAATTCAGATTTGACAATCGCATCAGGCGCATTTGTAACTTCTACTATTCTAATGGTCGCACACTGGAACTGGATGGATCCTGCCATCGCCAATCTGCAACCTGTTTTAGATAGTTATTGGTTGATGATTCACGTGGCCGTGATTGTGATGAGTTATGGACCGTTTACACTTGGGATGATTCTTGGAGTTGTGTCACTGTTTTTAATGGCTTTCACCACAAAAAATAATAAGGATAAGATGCTTCTCAACATCAAAGAATTGACCATCATCAACGAAATGGCTTTAACGGTCGGATTGGTGCTATTGACGATTGGAAATTTCCTTGGAGGAATGTGGGCAAATGAAAGTTGGGGACGTTATTGGGGTTGGGATCCGAAAGAAACTTGGGCGCTCATCAGTATTATGGTCTATGCCTTTGTGATACATATGCGATTGGTTCCAGGTCTTCGTGGTCGATATGGATTCAATTTGGCATCCATTATTGCTTTTGCCAGTATTTTGATGACGTATTTTGGAGTGAATTTCTACCTATCAGGATTGCACGCGTATGCGAGTGGTGATCAAATCATCAGTTTTCAATTTATTGCTTTAACTGCTGCGATAGTGGCTATTTTAGGATTTTTCGCCTACAGAAAATACAAAGTCTTTTATAAAAAATAAACTACAGAGTCTATCCAAAATTTAAATATCTATGAGGATTTTTAAAGAGTTTAAAGAATTTGCGGTCAAAGGAAGTATGATGGATATGGCTATCGGTATCATCATTGGTGCTTCTTTCAATCAGGTAATTGACGTTTTGGTGAAGAAAATTTTGCTTCCGCCATTATCGCTGATGACGGATGGACTCAATTATCAAGATAAAAAGCTGGTTTTAAGAGAGCTGGTTACCAATACGAATGGCGAGATTGTTTCGGATGAAGTGGCTATTGGATATGGTGCATTTTTGGAAGCTGGCTTGGATTTTTTAATCATAGGATTTACTGTGTTTGTGGTTGTCAAATTTTTAAACAGTCTGAAAAATAAAGCTCACGACCCAAATGATAAAACCGTCAAAACACCTAAAGATATTGAGCTTCTTGCCAAACTTTCCGATTTGATGGAAGAACAAAATAAACTGCTAAAAGAAAAAAAGTGATGACATATTTGTGATGTTCCGATGGAGAGGAAAAACAATCACAAATGAAACACTTAAATGCCCTAGTAATTATCTTTGCTTTGATTTTTTCAACTTCTTGTAGTAAGGATGATAACAATGACCAACAAGAAATTCAAAATTTTCAATCCTCAATTTGTAGCAATGTTTCGGGAGCGCAAGCCATCTATTGGGACTATTCTCACGGATTGGCAGTTCCTTTAACACAAATACCAACCATTGCAAATCCTGGTGGTCAATTCATTCATAGTCAGTATCCAGCTCTCGGATTCCAAATGCCAGCTGGTTTTTCTGCGCAAGAAATTTATGTGCCACAAACCCAAAGTATAGGCGTTAATGTCATAAGAAATGATAATAATGTCGTTTGGCGATATGTGCCATCATCTTCATTTCAAGGACAGGTAGGCATTAACGACATCCTTGCTTCTGAAATCAACTCAATGTTTGCTTTTTATGGTTTTAACGGAACGCCTGAAGTAGTGTGCACGACTACATCACAACAAAATATGAGTGTATTTACAATATTTTTTGGAGCAAGATTGTTGAGGTTTGGAAATATGACGGCATGCATTTGGGCAAGAAATATGTATGATACGACTTTGAATGTTACCTTTACTTCAGTATCAGTTTCGGTTGCGCCAACTGCCGAATTTGATTCCCAAGTTTTCAATACATTTTTACCAATTAGCTTTCAATTATTGGTGATAGATAATGGAGTAAGAGACAGTGACCTTGATGGTACTCCGGATAATCAAGATAATTTTCCTTTTGATCCTACAAGACAATAAATAAAACAATTAGTTGAGTATTAAGGAAAACCATTGCTTTTGAAAGAGTAATGGTTTTTTCTTGTCGTTTCTTTGGCTGAAAACAATATTAATCGTAATATTGCAATATATAAATGTTTAAGAATGGGATTAGCCAAAACAGAGATGTTCACCGACCAACAGAATGAGATCGCTTTGATAGCGAAAGCTTTTGGTCATCCTGCAAGGGTTGCTATTTTGCAACATCTGTTCAAAATCAATACGTGTGTTTGTGGTGATTTGGTTAATGAAATAGGTTTAGCACAACCGACAATTTCTCAACATTTAAAGGAGTTGAAGCTTTTGGGCCTTATCAAAGGTAATGTCGAGGGAACAAGTGTTTGCTATTGTATTGACACAGATAATTGGGCGAAGATGAAAAACCTGATGAGTGACTTTTTAAACCAAGATTTAGACCTCAAAGAAGGCTGCTGCTAAAAAATTTGTTAATATTAATCGTATAATCGCAATAAAACAATTAATTATGAAACTATCAGAAATTAAATCCGAATTATTAAAACTTAAACGAATAGCTTTCCAATTACCCAACGGTGAGCTGGTACCAAGCCACTTCCACGTTACAGAAGTCGGTAAAGTGTCAAAACATTTCATCGATTGCGGTGGAACTGTAAGAAAAGAAGAAGTTGCCAACTTCCAACTATGGAGCGCAAATGATTACAATCATCGCTTGCATCCTGAAAAATTGCTCAAAATCATCGAACTGTCAGAACAGGTTTTAGGGCTCGGAGATTTACCAATAGAAGTGGAATATCAAGGTGAAACCATCGGAAAATTTGGTCTCGACTTTGATGGAACCAATTTTCTATTGACCACAAAACAGACCGATTGTTTAGCGAAAGATAAATGCGGTATATCTACAAAGAAAGAAAAAGTAAAACTGGCAGATTTGAGTCCCGAACCTTGTTGTTCGTCTGATGGTAATTGTTGCTAATCAAATTAAAGCATCAAACAGCTAAAGAATTGAATATGAATCCAAAAATCAATCAAATCATTAAAGGTTTGAATGTCGAAACCATTTCAGAAGAACGAAAAGAAACGCTTCAGCCATTGATAGAGTTCATTCAGGCCAAAGTCAATAGCAATGATGAGGTTAGAATTAACTTTATATGTACGCATAACTCGAGAAGAAGCCATCTGTCACAGGTTTGGGCACAAACTATGGCGTCTTATTTTGAAATAGACAAGGTTTTTTGTTATTCAGGAGGTACGGAAGCCACGGCATTATTTCCTGCTGTCGTCTTGACACTTGAAAATTCTGGATTTGAGATACAAAAGCTTTCCGAAGGAAGCAATCCTATTTACAGCATCAAATATTCTCAAAATGAGCATCCAATCATTGGGTTTTCAAAAACCTATGATGATGACTTCAATCCCGTTTCTGGCTTCGCGGCAGTGATGACTTGCTCTCAAGCAGATGGAGGCTGCCCGTTTATTGCTGGTGCAGAAAAGCGCATTCCAATTACTTTCGAAGACCCAAAACTGTTCGATAACACACCTGAACAATTGGAAAAGTATAACGAGCGAAGCATCCAGATTGCAACAGAGCTTTTTTATGTGTTTTCAAATATCAAAGCGTAGGTATGGCATCGAATAAAGAGTTAAGTTTTCTCGATAAATATTTAACGTTGTGGATTTTTACTGCAATGGCTATAGGCGTTGGTCTAGGTTATTGTATACCTTCATTACCAGACACCATTAATTCTTTTAATAGTGGAACTACCAATATTCCGATTGCCATTGGTCTGATTTTGATGATGTATCCACCTTTGGCAAAGGTGAATTATTCTTTATTGCCAAAAGTGTTCAGAAATATAAAAATCCTGTCTATTTCCTTGTTTTTAAATTGGATTATCGGACCGATTTTGATGTTTATCCTCGCCATTCTATTTCTTGGAGACCATCCCGAATATATGGTAGGTCTCATTTTGATAGGGCTGGCAAGATGCATCGCAATGGTGTTGGTATGGAATGACCTTGCCGAGGGCAGTAGCGAATATGGTGCTGGGCTGGTGGCTCTCAATAGTATATTTCAGGTGTTTGGATACAGTTTTTACGCTTGGCTTTTCATTACAGTGCTTCCACCATATTTTGGGTTTGAAGGTGCAATTGTGGATATTTCCATTGCCACTATTGCGGAAAGTGTGGCCATTTATCTTGGTATTCCTTTTGTTTTGGGAATTTTAAGCAGACTAATTCTTGTGACATTGAAAGGTGAAGAATGGTACACATCTAAATTTATTCCGATGATTTCTCCACTAACATTAATTGCCTTGTTGTTTACCATTGTAGTGATGTTTTCTTTAAAAGGGGAATTGATTATTGAAATCCCGATGGATGTATTGATAATCGCATTGCCATTATTGATTTACTTCGCTTTGATGTTTATCATTGGGTTCATGTTGACAAAAGCAATGGGAGCGAATTATGATAAAACTGCAGCTGTGGCATTTACGGCTGCTGGAAATAATTTTGAATTGGCAATAGCTGTTGCAATTGCGGTTTTTGGATTGAATTCTGGTCAAGCTTTTGCAGGTGTGATTGGGCCTTTGGTGGAGGTGCCAGCGCTCATCTTATTGGTAAGAGTTTCTTTTTGGCTACGGAAGAAGTATTTTGTTACAATCGTGGATTGACATAAAAAAAGCCCTAACAATTGATTAGGGCTTTCTCATTTATTAAAACTGACTATTTATTTGATAATTAGTTTTTTGATTGCTCTGGAAGTCTCTCCATTCAATTCCAAAAGATAAATTCCAGAATTCAGATTGAAGAACAATTCATTTTCTCCTATTTGAAGCGTTTTTTCCATTACTAATTTACCATCAATGCTGTAAACATTCATTTGATTAAATATCTGATTGTTTGATACAAATAATCTTCCATCTGTAGGGTTTGGATAGATGCTAACTTCTTCGGTCAATACATCTTCAACACTTAAAAAATCACAATTCACAGGGTCAAAATTCACAAGACCTAAGGAAGCCATATCATTTTGATGAACAATTACAGATTCGGCATCTGCAAGTGTGTTAGGAACGCTTTCTTCAATCCAGCAGTTGTTCATTGCCATCAACGTATTTGCAGTGTTATTGTAAAGTGCATAGGTTGTACCTCCATTTCCATTTTGTGAAAAGACATTCTGTCCTGGGTTGCCTGCTCCATCACCCAGATTGATAGACGCCTGACCAATCACAGTGATTCCCCAAAGATTACGGCGAAATTGATTACCACTCGCAATAACTTCCATTCCAGCTGCAGAAGTACTCAATGATATACCACTACCACCAACGTTTGGACTGCCCTGTGAATCATTGTCTTCGATGACGTTGTTTCTTACATAAGCAAAAGAATTGTTCCCGACAATCGTCAATCCATATCGGTTATCTCTAATAACGTTATCATCAATAATGGCGTTGATGCTACCTCCAACTAAATTGGCTACTGCAATTCCTCCAACCATTGTTAAATTTCGATCACCAATAATCGTATTTTCAATGATTCGCAATGGCTCTGAAGTCATCGTGGTTCCCATATTTATTTGCGGACGATTGTTGTTTGCTTGGTTATTGCCTTCTATATAATTATTGAAGATATAAGCCGAAACCTGTGTGTTGGCCCCAGAACTAATAGCTGGAGTTTCATTAAATGTGAAAGCATTGTTAGTGATTTGAGGTGTTCCACGAGAAAACGACAAAACACTTCCAGTAGATACACCAGAAACATTATTGGTAAGTACACAATTATTGATACTGAAAGTTTCGGTCAGCACTCGCATTCCGCCACCATATTGGATTGTTGAATTTTGGATACTGATAGTTGAGAATTCTTCAAAACGAAAACCATCATAAGGCGCTGCTGTATCGATTGCCGTAAACAAAACATTGTCGGCATCCACGCTAAAGTCTCCAAAAACTGTAATCAATAGATCTGCCCCTATTTCCAAAGTAATGTCTGAATCTATCAATAAGGCATCTGTAGCTGAAATGGTAAGATTTCCCACCAACGTATATGTAGTTCCTGATACAGAGATCGTTGATGGACTTGCTGTGACCAGATCATCAAGGCTATAGGTTATTCCAGTATCTGGTGTAGTAAAGTCTTGTGCGGAGATGATGCCCAAAACACCAAACGTAAAGAATAAATTGAGTAGTAGTTTTTTCATAAAAGAGTAGTTTTTAAATTTTCGATAAAATTAAAAAATGTCCGTTGGAATGACTGTTAAAAAAGCGATTTTATAGTGTTATTCAATTATTAACCTACCTCATTTTGATTTAATTTTCTAGTTTCTAAAAGCTTACAACTTTAGTATGAAAGAATCGAAATTAAAATAAAAACCCTCCATAAAATGAAGGGTTTTAGTATCATCAGAAGATAAATATTCAATTAACAATCAACAGGAACCATTGATGAGATTTTAGAAAGCACAATGTCTTCAAAATCACTAACCACCATGTCAGCCAGTGAATAATCTTGGTCGTGAGAGTGGTAACTGTCAAAACCTACACAAAACAGACCAGCAGCCTTTGCAGCTTCAATTCCGTTTGTAGAATCTTCAATAACAAAACATTCGTCAGGTTTGCAACCAGAAGCTTCAACTGCTTTTTCGAATATTTCCGGGTGCGGTTTTGAAGCTTTTAAATCGGCTCCACTCAATTTGGCTTCAAAATACTGGTCCAAATCAAATCTGGTAAACACATTATTGATGTTTTCCATTGAAGCAGAGGATGCCAAAACAAGTGTTAAACCTTGGCTGTGGTAATCTTTTATCAAATCCAATACACCATCAATCAGAGACAGTGAAGAGTCGGTTTCAAATAGTACTCTAAAATGGTCACGCTTCAGTTCCACGAGAGTTTGTGGTCCAAGTTGCAACTTAAAATGTTTGCACAGTTTTTTACAGATTTCTAGAGTAGACTGCCCAGTAAAAGAGGCATACATAGCATCAGATACATTGATGTTAACATCATCAAACATTCTGTAGTAGGCTTTGTGATGTAGGGGTTCGGTATTGACAACCACCCCATCCATATCAAAAATAGCGGCTTTAATCATTGGTTAGTAATTTATTAATAGCAATTACGAATATAATGGAAATGACTTACAATCCCTAAAAATCGTTTTGAACTTTCGGTTAATTTTTAAGATATTTGCGATGCCTATGATTGTATAGATAAAATATGCCGTTTGTCGAACTTCTTGAAATCGACACTTTTAGGTTGAATGCATTTTGCCTTCAGCAATGTTCACTTTCAATAAACTTTTATGCAATCAAATAAAATATCTTTCAAACAATTTATAGGATTCTTTATCGTAGCAGTTAGAGGTAAAGAACAAGATTTAACAGCCATCAGTATCCGACGAGCTATTTTTATGTTATCCATTCCGATGATATTGGAAATGCTTATGGAGTCGATTTTTGCGTTGGTTGATATTCTTTACGTTTCAAAAGTAAGTGTCAATGCCGTCGCGACTATTGGTCTTACGGAGTCAGTCATAACACTGGTTTATGCAGTTGCCATTGGATTGAGTATGGCAGCAACCGCAATTGTTGCCAGGCGAGTAGGCGAAAAAGATTTGGATGGTGCCTCGAGAGCTGCCGTACAGGTTATCATTCTTGGAGTTTTAGTGTCCATCATAGTCAGCGCTGTTGGAATTATTTATGCTAAAGAGATTTTGGGTCTGATGGGAGCCGAACCTGATTTGATAGCCGAAGGTTATGGCTACACCCAATGGTTATTGGGTGGTAATGTCACCATTATGCTATTGTTCCTTATCAACGCTATTTTTAGAGGTGCCGGCAATGCATCAGTTGCGATGTGGACACTTATTCTTTCGAATGGATTGAACATTATTTTGGACCCAATGTTCATATTTGGTTTTGGACCAATTCCTGCGTATGGAGTCGAAGGAGCTGCCATTGCCACCACCATTGGAAGAGGAACAGCTGTTATTTTTCAATTGATGATTTTATTTTATGGCTATAGTAAAATAAAAATAAGAATTAAAGACTTGGTCGTACGTTCTGCTGTGATGCTCAATTTGATAAAAGTATCGCTCGGAGGAATAGGTCAATTCATTATTGGTACTTCGAGTTGGGTGTTTTTAATGCGAATTATGAGTGAATTTGGTAGCGAAGTATTGGCAGGTTACACCATCGCCATTCGTGTGATGATGTTTACCATTATGCCAGCTTGGGGAATGAGCAATGCCGCCGCAACGCTCGTGGGACAAAATCTTGGTGCAGGGCAGCCAGATAGAGCCGAACGTTCTGTGCACATCACTTCAAAATACAATGCCTTTTTTATGGGAATGGTATCCATCGTGTATTTGCTGTTTGCGCCACAAATCATATCGTGGTTCAACACAACCCCTGAAGTCGTAAAATATGGCAGTTTATGCTTAAGAATATTGGCATCAGGCTACATTTTCTTTGGATATGGTATGGTGATTATTCAATCGTTCAATGGAGCAGGAGATACCAAAACACCAACCTATATCAATTTGATTTGTTTTTGGCTATTCCAGTTGCCGATAGCGTATTTGATAGCTATTACCTTCAATGCTGGACCTATCGGAGTGTTTTGTGCTATCACTGCAGCAGAGGTTTTGGTTACGATTGTAGGCTATATTTGGTTTAAAAAAGGAACTTGGAAAACCACCCAAGTCTAGTAGATAATTTGTAATTTTAAACACCAAATAATCTGTAAAGCAATGTCAAAATCCAAGTACGGTTTAAATACTATTTGCACCCACGTTGGTGAAATAAAGGACGAACAATTCAAGGGTGCTGTGTCACCAATCTATCTTTCCACCTCGTATCAATTTGATGAAGTTGATGTCAAAAGATACCCTCGCTATTTTAATACGCCTAACCAAGAATATCTTTCCAAGAAAATTGCAGCTTTGGAGCATTCCGAAGCAGCTATGATTTTTGGCAGTGGAATGGCAGCTATCAGTACAACATTTTTGGCGTTTCTTAAGAAAGGCGACCATATCGTGGTACAGAATACGCTTTACGGCGGCACAAGTAATTTTATTAAGGAAGAATTTCATAAATATGGAATTGAATACACCTTCACAGATGGCTATGAAGTGGCTGATTTTGAAGCAGCGATTCAAGCAAATACGAAACTTATTCATATCGAAACTCCATCGAATCCATTGTTGACTATTACCGACATCAAAGGTGTGGCAGATTTGGCCAAATCAAAAGGTATTCTCACAACCATCGATAATACCTTTGCGAGTCCTGTGAATCAAAACCCTATCGATTTTGGTATCGATATCGTCATACATTCTGCCACTAAATATTTGGCTGGGCATTCTGATATACTTGCAGGCGCTGTTGCTTGTAGCAACGCTCATAAGGAGATTATTTGGAACGTCGCAAAAAATTTGGGTGGAAGCTTGAGTGATTTCACGGTGTGGATGTTAGAACGCAGTATGAAAACCTTGGCATTGCGAGTGAAGGCTCAAAACAGGAACGCGAAGAAATTGGCTAAATATCTTTCGGAGCATGAAGATGTCAATAAGGTTTTTTATCCAGGCTTGAAGTCGCATCCACAATATGATCTAGCCAAATCTCAAATGAAAGGTTTTGGAGGAATGCTATCTTTTGAATTGACTGAAGGTTTGGATGCTTCTCAATTCCAAAAAGCATTAAAACTCATCAAACCTTCAGGCAGTTTGGCAGGTGTTGAAAGCACAATGCTATCGCCTCATAAAACATCCCACGCATTGTTATCTTCCGAAGAAAGAAAAGCTATTGGGATCAGTGATAATTTAATTCGATTTTCAGTTGGTATTGAATCTAAACCAGATTTGATTGAGGATATCGAGCAAGCCGTTGCTAAAGTAAAGGCAACAAAACTGCAAACTCAAGAATAAACATTTTTATGACGAAAGGAAGGTTAGAAGCGTTTACAGATGGTGTTTTGGCAATTGTCATAACCATTATGGTACTGGAGTTGAAAGTGCCTCACGGTGGGGAGTTTGAAGATTTAAAAGGATTGCTTCCTGTTTTTGGAAGTTATGTTTTAAGCTTTATCTATCTCGCCATTTATTGGAACAACCACCATCATATGATGCAAACGGTGAAACACGTAACGGGCAAAATACTTTGGGCTAATATGCATTTATTGTTTTGGTTGTCTCTGGTACCTTTCGTTACGGGTTGGATGGGCGAAAATCACTTTACAACGGCATCCGTTTTTTTGTATGGTGTCGTCCTTTTATTTGCAGCTATCGCCTATTTCATCTTGCAAAGCCTAATTATTTCCAGTCACGGAAAAGAATTTTTATTGGCAAAAGCATTGGGTAAAGATTTGAAAGGGAAGATTTCACCTGTGTTATATATCATTGGAATCTTTGGAGCCTTCCTGAATATTTGGATTAGTGGTGCAATGTATATTTTGGTGGCCATTATGTGGCTGTTGCCAGATACACGTATTGAGAATGCACTAAAAAATGAACATAAATAATATGAAATTAGATATACTCGCTTTTGGTTCCCATCCCGATGACGTAGAATTGGGTTGTGGTGCAACAATAGCAAAAGAAGTTCAAAGAGGGAAAAAAGTTGGCATTGTTGACTTGACTCGTGGAGAACTAGGTACTAGAGGCACAGAGCAAACCAGAAGTGTTGAAGCCGCTGCAGCTTCAGAAATATTGGGAGTTGCTGTTAGAGAAAACCTAGCATTTGCAGATGGGTTTTTCGTGAATGACAAACAGCATCAGTTGGAAGTCATCAAAATGATTCGTAAGTATCAACCTGAAATTGTTTTGTGCAATGCTGTTGAAGATCGACATATCGATCACGGAAGGGGAAGTCAATTGGTAAGCGATGCCTGTTTTTTGAGTGGATTGATGAAGATTGAAACTGAAATGGATGGAAAGTCACAAGAACATTGGCGTCCTAAACAGGTCTATCATTATATTCAATGGAAGAATATCGAGCCAGATATAGTGGTCGATGTTTCAGGATTTATTGATGTCAAAATGAAAGCTGTTTTGGCATACCAAACGCAATTTTATGATCCAAAAAGTAAACTGCCCGAAACGCCAATATCCAGTAAAAACTTTACAGATAGCGTAAAATACAGAGCAAGAGATTTGGGTAGATTGATAGGAGTAGAGTATGGCGAGGGTTTCACTGTGGAACGTTATGCAGGTGTTGAAAGCTTGTTCGATTTAATATAGAATGAACATTTATTTTTTTATTCTTAATTTGAATAAAAAGTTTTGTAGAAAAACGGAAATAATATACATTTGCAGTCCAATTGAAAATGGTGGTTGTAGCTCAGTTGGTTAGAGCATCGGTTTGTGGTACCGAGGGTCGTGGGTTCGAGCCCCATCTTCCACCCAGTTTCAAAAGCCTTCACGAGAGTGAGGGCTTTTTTTATTCCAAGCGTTTTCAGAAAATAACAAAGGGAACAACAATTATTAAATTGCTCGTTCCCTTTGCTTGTTGTATTCCTATGCTCTGCATTATCAGAGGCAGTACAATGGGTATAATCTCAGCCACAATGATCAGCACCCCAATACATCATAAAGATACAAAAAAGAGGAATGCAAAAAATATCTTTTAGAATGTTTTAACAAATAAAAAAGCCTTTCTTATAATTGAAAGGCTCGTAACTTTTGATTAAATATGAGAATTAATTAGCAGACTTTTCGGTTGCTTTATCAACCACTATTCTATTTGGTCTGTTTGCCAATTCCCAAGCGGTATAAAATACCAGGCGAGTTCTTGACTCTAATAAATCATATTGAATTTTATCTGGTGTATCTGTAGGTTTGTGATAATCATCATGTGTTCCATTAAAATAGAAAATCACCGGAATATTGTTTTTTGCAAAGTTGTAATGGTCAGAGCGATAATAATAGCGATTTGGATCATTTTCATCATTATAAGTATAATCCAAGGTCATTTTTGAATATTTATTGTTAACCTCTTCTGACAACTTATGCAGTTCTGAACTCAACTTATCTGAACCAATTAGATATACATAATTTCTGTTTTCATTGTGTTTCGCATCAACTCTGCCTATCATATCAATATTCAAGTCGGCTACAGTGTTTTCCAAAGGAAAAATAGGATCAAAATCTGTGTAGTAGCGAGAACCCAATAGACCTTTTTCTTCTCCAGTAACATGTAAAAATAAGATCGATCTTTTTGGTTTGTAGCCATCATCAACAGCTTTTTTGAACGCCTGGGCTATTTCCAATATTGCCACTGTGCCAGAGCCATCATCATCTGCACCATTATAGATTTCTCCACCTTTGATGCCTTCATGATCTAAATGGGCCGAAATGACGATAATTTCATTTGGTTTTTCTGAACCTTTAATAAAGGCTGCTACATTTTCCGAATACAATTCTTCAGAGTTACTTGTTACTTCTGCAGAAACTTTATTGGCAACCACTCGAGGAGTCGTATTTTCATTGATGTCTTTTATAAATTCAGAGCCCAATTCGGCACTGATCAAAAATGTTATCATTTCCTGTTCTGTGTTTTTCAATGAAATTCTCCCAGCCGTTCCTGAATCGTCTTGAGCTTTATAATAAGGTAGGTATCTATCAAACATTTCAGAATCCATTAAGAACAATGCTTTGGCGCCGCGTTCTTTTGCAGCATCTCTTTTGGAAGAAAGCCCTTGTCTGCCATTAGACCATTTTGAGCCTTCCGTAGTGCCAGAAACAGTATAGACTCCAGCCTTATTTTTAGGTTCTCCCTCACGTGCTATTACAATTTTACCCTTAACGTCTAAATTGTTATAATCTGAATAAGTATCACTGTCTATTCCGTAACCAACATAGACTATTTCATTTGCTGAAAAACTTTGGGAACTTGAAGAGCCATACACCACGAAATCCTCATTCTTCTCAAAGGATTTTCCATTTAATGTGAGTTTCACATCCGGAGATTTCTGTTTCTCCAATGGTACATTTTGAAAATAATTACCATTTGGTAATGCAGAAGAGATACCCATAGCAACGTACTTATCTTTTAGATACTCTACTGCAATTTTTTGTCCTTTATCGCCAGTATTACGTCCCTCAAACTCATCAGAAGCATAAGTGTAGAGCATTTCTTGGAGTTCGGCTGAAGTGATAGTGGTGCCATAAGCTGTCGGGTCGGCTTCCTTTTTTGTAGCAGTTGCATCTGCATTGCCATTTTTTTGCTGGCTGCCGCAACTCAATACGATAAAAGCGATGCTAACCAATAGGAGAGATTTTTTCATAAAAGGGGATTATTTATTATAAGCTTGCAAAATACGAAATATGAACTTTTTGCACTCTTCTCTTTAACACATTTTAACTAAAATTATAATGTTTCTGGCACCAGCCTTTGAGTGTTGTTGGCAACATACCATGCCGTAGCGAATATGAGCTTGGTGCGCTTTTCGAGCAGGTCATAATTCAGTTTGTCGGCTGTGTCGCTGGGCTGGTGATAATCTTCGTGTTCGCCATTGAAGTAAAAAATGACAGGGATACCCATTTGTGCAAAATTATAATGATCGGATCTGTAATAGTATCTATTAGGGTCATTCTCGGCATTGTACCTGTAATCGAGGTCGAGCTGGGTGAATTCAGCATTTGCCTCTTCCGATATATAATGGAGTTCAGTGCTGATACGATCAGACCCAATGAGATATATATAATTAGGATTGTCTTTGTGTCTGTCATCAATACGTCCTATCATATCAATGTTAAGATTGGCAACAGTATTGTTCAATGAAAAAACAGGATGCTCAATATAGTATCGAGAGCCATAAAGTCCTTCTTCTTCACCAGTTAGATGTAAAAAAACGATGCTTCGTTTTGGTGTAAATCCATTCAATTGTGCTGTCTTGAATGCCTCGGCAATTTCCATAATTGCTGCAGTGCCGGAAGCATTATCATCAGCTCCTGGATTGACAATATTGTTTTCCATACCGAGATGGTCTGAATGTGCAGATATGATTAAGACTTCTTCGGGAAACTCGGAACCTTTAATATAGGCTATCACATTTTGCGAACTATTGAAGTCTTTAGACAGAAAAGATTTAGGAATGCTTTGATAATAATTCTCACCTCCCAATGGAGAAGCGATTTGCTTTTTGATGTAATAATCCTTTATAAATTTGGAAGCCCTATTATGACCGTAAGTACCTGTTTTTCGACCTTCATTGTCATTGGAAGAAAGTTCATAGACAATAGATTTTAGATCACTGGCTTTTATGGTGCTTGCAAATTCAGAAATGTGGTTTTCTTGCTCAAACCGAATGCCGTCTTTTAAGTCGGCTAACTTCTCACTATGGCGTTTGTGAGCACATGCACCTACTATAGTAAGTACTGACACAACCAGTAATACTTTCATAATAATCCCTTAATAGCAAGCCAAATAACGTGAAAAAAAAGGGAAAACCGAAGCATTCCCTTAATATAATTTACATAAAACTTTTAATTACTGATCGGAATTATCTCCGTTAAAATTTGGCATCTCATCAGGATCATTGGTTTCAATATCCTCAATATTCAATTCATCCAACTCTTGAATTGCCTTTTCTTCCGACTCTTTTTCCTTTTGCTCCAGCGTTTCCAAATCACCTACTTCCGCCACACTAAAAATAGCCTTGTACGTGGTGAGAATCAAGGAAATGATGGTCAATAAAAAAATCAATTGAATGGATTTCTTTGGATATTGTTTCTGTCTCGAAAAGTAAAAGGCTGCCAAACCAAACACCAATGCAAATAATGCCGGAATGTAGGCTATTTTAGATAAAGGTGTCACAGACAGAATCACCGCCAAAATAGAGGCAATAAAACCTAGGATGATAAAAAGTCGTCTCATAATATTAGTTTTTTAAACCTGTGGCAGATTTCAATTTCAATTCTCCAGTACCTACGGCTATCTTGAATTTTGCATACACTGGTAATTTGTTTCCATCAGCCGTCAACCACAATAAGTTTTCGTTGGTACCTTTCAATGCATCATCATTTTTAAGACTTACGGCTAACTTATAACATTCTTTTTTGCCAAGATTGGTATTAATGGTTTCTTTTCTTAAATATTTTACATTGATTACTAACTCTTCATTATCAAACAAAAAAGTAAAATTCTGGGCATCACCAGGAGACGCTTGCGAGATATCCAAGTTACGAATGTGGTAAATAGTCGATACAATATCGCGTGTATTGGAGCCAATGGAAACGGTTTTGTTCTCTTCACTTTTACGTTTCTTCATAGTGCTGCTCACACTTTTAGACTTATGATTGAACTTATATTGTTCAAACTTGTAATAACTACCTTCATTGATGTCTCGCTTATATAGGTAAGGCGTCAACGTTGTTGGGCTCACATAGCTTTCATACAAATCACGTATTTTGAAATAACTATCAAAACTAGAGTAGGTGGCAGCCGTACATTTCAATTTGAGAAGTGTACTATTCGACGTTTTAACTTCGCTAGTTTCCATAACTACCTGTGCGATTTCAGTAAGCAAGCCAGACATATTATAGGAGGCAGAAAAGGTCAGTTTTTCATTATTTCCGATGGCTGTATTTTGAGCGGTTGCCACTAAGCCTACTGCATAACATAACAGAGTAAAAAAGTATCTCATTGTCAGAAAATTTGATTTCAAAGATACAAGTTATAAACATTAATTGCGCCGAAAAATTTTAGGTCTGTATTTCACCAAATGTGATTCCATGTTAAATAGTTCTTAAATAATGTTTTGAGTCAAAACCGAACTTTTTTGAGTCATCCATGAAGCAAGTTTAAGGGTAAATTTGAGTATACAATTAAGTTTAACTCTAAAAACAATATATTATGAATTCAGATCAATTTGAAGGAAAATGGAAACAGATTAAAGGTGAGTTTAAAAAGAAATATGGTAAAATCACCAACGATGAATATACAGAAGCAGAAGGCAACTTTGATAAGTTAGCCGGAAAAGTTCAAGAAAAATACGGAAAGAGTAAAGAAGAATTGAAAGATGAAATCGACAACTGGTAAAATGCCAGGTTCGGTTTAAAAAAAGTTCCCGAGACAAATTGTTTTGGGAACTTTTTGTTTTTGGGATATTTATTTATTTGATTGCGATATGTGACGCCATTATTTACAACTACTTTAGATTAAGTTTTTAAAAATTGGTTTAACTAAAACAATGTCATCATGGCAACACAGAACCAAAATCCGAAGAAAGAGCAAAAAGCAGCTCCTAAAAAGCCTGCTAGCACTCAATCCAAACCAAAGAAAGCGCCGGGCAAAAAATAAACCGTCCTAAATCTTGGAAAGAAACCTTTCTATCTCATTGATAGGGAGGTTTTTTTGTTTTTAAAGATAGTGCTTAATAAAAAATCCTAAAAAAAGATTGGTAGCAATAAAAAAATCATCATATATTTGCATCCGCTTAAGGAGAAATGGCAGAGTGGTCGAATGCGGCAGTCTTGAAAACTGTTGAGGGTCACACCTCCGGGGGTTCGAATCCCTCTTTCTCCGCAATCAAGCGCAAAGCTTGAAAATAGAAAACCACCAAGTTTACTTGTGTGGTTTTTTTGTTTTTAAGCTTTAGGCATTTGCAAAATGCCATAAGAGGGAGGTTGGAACAAAATCCCTCTTTCTCCGCAAAAGAAACCCGCAACGAGAGTTGCGGGTTTTGTGTTTTCAGGAGCGTCAAAAGCTTGCTTTTGTAAGCGGATGAAAACACAAAACCAATCAAGCGAAGCTTGATGAGGGTTTCATGCTTGCCCAGGACCACCATCTGGGATCACAGCATGTAATCCCAAACCGTTTTTCTTGAGCAGCGTCAAAAGCTTGCTTTTGTAAGCGGATGAAAACACAAAACCAATCAAGCGAAGCTAGATGAGGGTTTCATGCTTGCCCAGGACCACCATCTGGGATCACAGCATGTAATCCCAAACCGTTTTTCTTGAGCAGCGTCAAAAGCTTAAGGCTTATAATGAGTATGTGCATTGCAATCCCCTAATTGGTCTTCGTCGCCAAATAATACAGCCCCGAAGTCGTTAGGTCCTTTTCACTGAACCATTTGAATTCTTCAGCCAAGTCATCAATAGCCAACTCACTCTTGGTAATAATGGCATTTTCATAGAGTATCTCAAATCCATTCCTGTTCAGCAATTCATAGTGTTTTGAAACTGGCTCACGGTTGATCAAATCCGTACCACCAGTGACTAAATTCCAAGCTTTGGCATCGTAAGTCCATTGACCATTCCAATATTGAGAAGTATTCATACATTGAAAATCGATGGTATGAGATAAACAACCACCTTCTCTCAACCAATGCGCCATCGATTTGTAAGCCATTTCTATATCCATCACATGTTGCAGTACAGTATGCGAACAGATCAGATCTACAGAAGCCTTCGGCACTTGGTCTTGGCTGGTCCATGGAATGATGGATGTAATAAACTTATTATTTGAGTCAAAAGGATTTTCCACCTCTTTTCTTATACGCGCTAAACGTTCACTGGATAATGCAAGCTCCAAATGTGCATCCGTTAATAGGTCAGAAGGGAAGGATTTCGTTTGAATTTTCTCATCGTTATCAGTAGAAGCAATATCCACAGAAACCTCTCGCGCTTTAAACATCTCTACCAATTCATCAAAAACGCGTAAGTTGGTAGAGTGATTCCAAAACTGCGTACGCTCCAAACCATAAAACCGATCGGCACCAGATATCAGCGCTGCCAATCCCACACCTAGTGAATTGCCACAACCCATTTCTAATACAGCCTTGGGAAACGGTTTGTTCACCAAATGCAAATGCTTAAGGTGTTTCATCCATATCCCATAGCAATAATCACTGTTGCTTGCGGCATAAGAACCTTTATAAAAAAGCCCTCGCACAAAGGCAGATTTGTTTAAAAACACACGCAGGTTACCACGATATTTTCCTTTTAAAAAGCCTTTTATAAACTGAATGTTTTTATTCATGAGTATCATGGATTTATTCAGCAAGTTATTTCTAGGCTTGTCTTGGCTTAAGTAGTGGCGATACCCAAGTTAGCAACGCAGCTTCAATTTAAGTTGCATGTTGAAATTATGCCCTAAATGTAAAAATTAAATGGAATGAAAGGAAAAAAAGATGAAGAATCGCAATTTTTAAATAGGATATGTAACCAATGTGTGGTATTTGAATGATTGAGCTTAATTATTTTTATCATAAATGTTAAATTTTTAATGTATTTCATCGAAACTCACAAATTTTAACATTTGTCAATGTAGGAAATTCCGTAACAGCCACGCCACTTCTCCTACAATTTTGTAAGATTTTATAATTATTGAATTTTCAATGCCGAAAATGGCATCGATGAACGTATTGTTTTTTTACACAAATTGCAGCCGTCAATGAGCTCTATCACAAGCCCTTGTAAAGAGGGCAGGGTTTCAAAGATGGCGATGCCGATGTTTTATAATCTGTGAAGACCAAAAACAAAAGCATCGTGCCCTAAACTACTTCGGCAGTTGGCTGCAATAGATGCAGTGGCGTTGTCGAAGACAACTTAATACCTACGTTATGTCTACAAAGATTAAGAAGAGACGCATCAACGGTACGCCCAGAAAAATGACTATGGGCGAGCTTATGGACGCTCCGGAGAAGGCAATGCCTACCGAGACCCTTGAAGCTAATGACATTGTGTCCTCCGACACAGTGGAGTCTATAACCCCGGTTGAAGAGGAAGAAACCGAAATTACCCCGGAGGAGGCTAAAGCCAAGCGCAAGCGGGCGAAGCAAGAGTCTGGTCATGGTGTTAATTTCAACACCTTTGGTCAACTCATCGGCTACGTCGTGCAGGTTGGCACACCGCCTTACAATCCTCCTGGTACTCGGCTACCACTTGCCAATTTGAAAACGCTTCAAACCACTGCCAGTGAAGCCCTCGCAGGGGTGCAACTGAAGAAGCAGGAGTTCGAAACGGCCATCAACCTACGTTCAACAACCTTTGACATGGCATCGCCAAAGTCGGCCCAAGTATATGGGTTGCTCATGGCGTGTGGTGCCGATGCAAAGGTGATTTCAGATTTCCGTACTTATGCAAACATCTTGAATGGGAAGCGAGGCATCCCAATTGACCCAGACAGTACTGATAAGCATATCAGTGCCAGTCATAAGTCATTTGGGAATCGCATTCAGGCTTGGAAAGGAATTGTAGCCACCTGTGCAGGATTTGTCGACTTTGAAAGCAACGAGGCTGAATTTACCATAGCGGGATTAACAGCCTTTGGTGATGAACTTGAAGCAACCAATGCCACTGCACAAGAAGCCCATGCAGCACTGAAGTTGGCACGCATTCTACGCGATGAGGTGTTCTATGCTCCAAAGACTGGTTTGGTACCTGTGGCGCTTGATGTCAAAGGCTACTTTAAGTTGTTATTTGGCTATAAGAGCCCCATCTTTAAGGCGGTAAATGGTTTAAAGTTTCGCAACCTGATGCCAAAGTAAGCCGAGATGCTGTCTTTAACGTGGAAAACCACAACTCTTGTAAAAGGGTTGTGGTTTTTTTTGCTGTGTTTGGAAACATCAATAATGGCGGAATAAACTAATTGATGTCTTTGTCCGAAATCCACTTATCTAAAGCGAGAGGGATAGTGCTTTCGGGATATTGATAATCAAATTGATGATATAGTTTTCCAACCAAATCCGTTTGTAAGGATTTTAATGTTTTATCTTTTAATAAAAGTACAGGCTTATTCAGTGCCATCATGTAGCCAATTTCTAAAGAAACATTAGGATTGAATTCTTCTGTATTTATTCTATCAAAAAGTGCAATTCCGAAAGAGCATCCTTGCATGTATGTTTTAATATTTTCAAAAAGATCGTCAGAATACCATTTCTCATCAGCCCTTAAAAGCGTTATTCCTTTTTTCGCTAAATGAGACTTTAATACTCCAATAATATTTTGTTGCAATTTCGAGTCTTCAAATTTCATCATCAAAAAACCACATTTATCGGAATTTGGATGGTCTTTCTGAAATCTTTTTAATGAGATAGATAATTCATCGCTTATTACATTTGTATTATATTTTAGCAAGTCTAATTCTTCCTTTTTTATTGAAAATTTAATTGATGTTTCCTCTTCAATGTCACAATCTTGCTCTTCCTCGAGAGACTCATTAAATTTTCTGAAATATTCTGGTTCTATAGTTATTATTCCTTTTAAATAATCAACATCATTAAGACATCTAAAGGAGCGTTTAAATTCAGACAAATCAAAAATCCATTCACTAGTTAGGTTTTTTTCAGGTTTTAGATAAGTAATATCATTTAATTTTAAAAGGTTATAGAATCGTCGTAATATTTCATGTTTACTTAAATCAGAATTCTCTTTGTAAAATATGTAAACTGGACTATCATTTGGTATGCCTTTATAGTTCGGATATTGAATGTCGAGCTTTCCTAGAAAATTTTGAAAATGAAATGAAAACATTTATTTGATATTATTTGTTTGAACAATATCCACCATATTTTTAATTAAACCAAAAAACTTTTCATGGATTGGCTAATTCATAAGTCTGAAATATCAATCAAGCTAATTCCAAAATCAAAAGCTTGCATTTCCTTAACGGCTTGTACTATAGAATATTTGGCAATATTAGACTTGCATCGGTCTATTCTTTCTAAAATTGGATAAGTTTTGTGATGATTATTTTTAAAGGCCATAACAAAATTTATAGAAATTTCTTTTTTTGCTACTTTATTTAAAAAGGATTCAACATCCATTTTTTTCTTGGGATTTTTTCTATTGTATTCTGTCAAAGTCTTTTTTAGATAACTTATTCCTTTAGTGTTTTTTAAATCGTTTGAAAGCCTTTTTGCCGATAGAATCAATTGAATGTACAAGTCTCTCATTGTAGTGTTGAAACCATTTTTTACATGTATAAAATATGCTACATTATCTCGTATCGTTAAAATATCACAAAGCTCAATATTGTCTTTTAATATTTTATCTAATACATAATAGTTTGGGAGCCTGTCATGGCTTTTATTATAAGCATCTTCATCATCATCTTTGTTCCATGGTTTTAAGAGATTTTCTTTTAATAAGTATTTAATATAATAACTTTTTGCATCCTCGTTCATTAAATTCAAAAAAGCATCTTCTAGTATGTACCAATGTCCATCAATTTTAAAATATTTATACCCCAAAAAATCAATTTCGGCAGTCACGTGTGAAAAGAAATTAGCAAAAGTGATTTCCCTTTGATTCACGTAACCTAGAATGTTTAATTTATATATACTTTGTTTAATTTCGAACCTTTCATTTATATTTTCAATACTGTCATAAATATACTTTGTCGCCTTATAATATAGGTCGGCTCTTTCATATACATCTAAATAATTGTTTCCTCTGGCAAATTTATATTTGATTACAAACTTGTCACACTCGTAAAATCTTTCGAGTTTACTGGGATGTACCACCTCAATAATCTCATTCATCACATATTTTACTTTTTCTGGATTTATATGTGCTTGAATATCATCTATGACAAGTTCTATCAAATAGTCATCTAGATTTTTAATTAAGTTGGAATCATTTACTTTGCTAAAAAGTGTCAGTTTTTGAGGATTATAATCGAAATAAATATTGTCTAATTTGGAGATTAAATGTTTCAGTTCCTCAAAATTGATTTTACTTCTTAAGTAGAAATAAGATCCTACCTCCATGAGAGCTAAATTTTTATCTAATTTGAATTCTTTGAATTCATTGGCTTTCAAATCACTCCTCATTTTTAGCTTAATTTTGGTAGGTATATCAGAATAAACCAAAGTTTCCAAAATGGTTTGATTTAAATTAAATGTTTCCTTTTTGGAAGATATATTATTAGCTATACTGCGTACATATAATTCTAACACATTGTCTTCTGTTGGTTTGGCTAAACGTTGATATATTTCAATTCCAAAAGTTGGGTGAAGATATTTTTTTATGACATTCATCCCACTCCCACTAATTATACAATATATTTCACCATGGTATTTTATAAATAAAACAAATGAAAACTCTACGATATTGAAGTTTTGATCATCAGTTAATTCATCTGGTAAAAAAACTTTAAGATAAAATTTTTCTTTAGGTTGTCGAAATGAGTATGCTCTAAAATCAAACTCATTTTGTACAAGTGAAGTTATTTTGGGATCAACCAATTTTATGTCCAAATTATTAAACTTATGACGCAGTTTCTTAATATGATTGTTCTTAATGGTTTCAATAACATCATCATACCCTTTGTTTCTCAATTCATAAAAACTTTCATCAATCTTGAAAACTTTAAAATCCATTTTGAATTTTTCTATATCCATATTTAACCAAGGAATTAGTGTGTTTATATTTAAAAAAAACATGGGTTGAACAAGTCATTAAAGACCTGTCAATATTATTAGGGAGAGATGCTAATATACACATTTACAATTAATAGATTTCATTAGTTAGAAAATAAAGTTGCTCTTTTAGAGTCTCAGGTTCAAGACAACCCACAATGGCAAAACCCATCCGCACACACGCCAAACCCATCCGCACGGACGCCAAGTGCAAACGCACGCATACCAAACCCATCCGCACGCATGCCAAGTCCATCCGCACCCACGCCAAACCCATCCGCACGCAAGCCAAGTGTAACCGCACGCTAGCTAAACCCATCCGTACGGACGCCAAATGCAAACGCACGCACGCCAAATGCAAACGCACGGGCGCCAAGAGCAACCGCACGCACGCCAAACGCATCCGCACGCATGCCAAGAGCATCCGCACGCGTCCCCAAAATAGCATCCATAACTTCCCTCAATACCACCATTATCAATACACGCACACAGCGGTGGTGCAGTCACCACACAATCCCTATCTTTGCAAAAAGTTCAACACAAAATGGATATCATAGAAAGATTGGAATGGCGCTATGCCACCAAGAAGTTCGACCCACAACATACACTCTCAAACAGCCAACTCCATACCTTAAAGCAGGCGTTCAACCTCACGGCGACCTCCTTCGGTTTGCAAACCATCAAGTTGGTGGTGGTAGAGGACAAGGACATTCGCGAGCAACTCGTGCCGCTCGCCTTTGGGCAAAAACAGGTATTGCATGCCTCGCACTTGCTGGTGCTGTGTGTGCAAGACAGCATCTCTGACACCGATGTGGATGCGCATTTTGACAATGTGACCGACATCCGTAACACCCCAAAATCCATCCTCGCACCATACCGCGCCGACCTGAAGCAGACCATCCGCAACATGAGCGCAACGGAACGTGAGGAGTGGGCCATCCGTCAGGTGTATATCGCCCTCGGCAACCTCATGACCGTCTGTGCCGTAGAGGGCATCGACTCGTGCCCTATGGAGGGTTTTGATGCAGCGCAGTTTGACACCATTTTAAACCTGAAAGATAAAGGATTAAAGAGTGTGCTGCTACTGCCCGTAGGCTTTAGGCATCCCGATGATATGTTTGCCGGCTTCAAGAAAGTGCGTAAAGAGGTGCACGAAGCAGTGGTGGAATTGTAGTTAAAAGCATCTTTTCCTTTTGAACAGGGATAAGTTTCAATTATATTTGTGACATACATAAACAACTATTACCCATGCGTAACTTTATCATACTGCTGACACTTTGTTTTGGTTTATCACTGAAAGCACAGGAAGTGCCTTTATCTTGGAACAAAGATTTTAATGTGGCCCTCGAATTGGCAAAACAGGAAAACAAATCGATTTTGATTTACTTTACAAAGCCGGGTTGCAAGGAATGTCTGGAGTTCTATACAGAAGAATTGGCGCAGTCTGATTTTAAAGCCGTGGCTGATAAATATGTGTTGTTGATGATGGAAGGCAGTAACAACACCAGTAAGAATGTCGGTATCAATGAGATCAAACAACGCCGACTGGTGCAGCACTACAATAAGACGATGACTTTCCCATTAATGCTGGTGGTAGATACCAATAAACAAGAGGTGGGTACACCCTTGACCGCTACAGACGATGCCTCTGTGGCGCAATTTTTCGACTTTCTGAAAACGACTAAATAAACGAGCACATGCCAGGATTTGAAATGTTTGGTGATTTGGAGCGCCAAGAAGTTAACGACGTTCTAAATACAGGTGTACTGATGCGCTATGGTTTTGACGGAATGCGTCAGGGCCATTGGAAAGCCAAGGAACTGGAAAGCGAATTGCAGAAGCAATTGAACGTGAAGCACGTGCAGGTGGTGAACAGTGGCACATCGGCAGTGACGATGGCTCTTGCCGTGGCTGGTGTGGGAGCAGGAGATGAGGTGATCATGCCTTGTTTTACTTTTGTGGCGAGTTTTGAAGCCATCATGATGCTGGGAGCCATTCCTATTTTGGTGGATATTGATGACACGCTCACCTTGGACATCAAGGCTGTGGAAGCAGCCATCACTTCAAAGACCAAAGCCATTATGCCAGTGCACATGTGCGGCAGTATGGCTGACCTAGATGCATTGAAAGCCATTTGTGACGAACATAAATTACTGTTGATAGAAGATGCCTGTCAAGCCATTGGCGGTACTTACAAAGGCAAAGCCTTGGGCACCTATGGTGATGTGGGTTGTTTTTCGTTTGATTATGTAAAGACCGTTACCTGCGGCGAAGGTGGGGCAGTGGTGACCAATAATGATGATTATCATAAGAACGCCGACCACTATTCTGACCACGGACACGACCACGTCGGGTATGACAGAGGTGCTGAAGAACATCCGTTCTTGGGTTATAATTTTAGAATCAGTGAATTGAACGCTGCGGTGGGTTTGGCACAGGCCAGACGCCTACCAGAATTTCTTGAGATACAAAAGAAGAATTATACCATCCTACGTGAAGCATTGGAGACGATTCCGCAAGTGCATTTTCGCATCGTTCCCGATGGTGGCGAAGAAAGTTATGCCTTTTTGAATTTCTTCCTACCCGATTTGGAAGCTGCAAGACAAGCTATGACCGCATTGAAATCTGCCGGAATCGATGGCTGCTTTCATTATTATGATAACAATTGGCATTACGTCCGCAAGTGGGATCATTTGAAGCAGCTGAAAACCTTACATCCCTTATCCAAAGAATTGGAAGCTGGTTTAAGTTACCTCAAAACCAAAAGCTTTGACCAATCGGACCTTTACATTGGCAGAAACATTTCCTGTTTGATTAAGATGTCCTGGACGGAAGAGCAGGTGCACGAGCGTGCAGAGAAAATGAAAACTGCCATAGCCTCTCTTTTTTAGCCATTCATTTTGTTTATATTTAGGTGATTTATTTCTGTAGATGAATTACTTAAAGCTTCTTGTGATGTGTTGGTGCCTGATGGTGCCTTGTTTGCTGTTAGCGCAAGTGAGCGACAATACACACATCGCAGATTCGCTAGACCTTGAAGGTGAATACGATCAATCCTTAAAGTTTCGAAAGCTTGCCTTAAATGAAAACACCCATAGTGGTGATTTTATGAAGGTCATTCGGGCAAAGTATTATTATACCTTGTCTTGTTCTTCGGAAATCGTCGGCGGACAGGATAGACACAGCAGTGCTTTGGAAAATTCCTTAAAAGCACGCGATTATTGCCAGCAACTTCCGAAAGAAAGTCATCTGTATTTAAAACATTTGGTTCAGAATCGTATCTATCATCAATATGGTTATTTGGGCAAGTGGGACAAGGCTTTGGTAGAGGCTGAAAAGAATTTGGAAATTGTACTTGATACCTTTCCAGAGCATCATCAAAAGGTACTTTACATCATCGATGACCTTGGATTCATCCACACCAAAATGGGCGACCCAGAGCGAGCCAATGCCTATTACGAACGATCAAATGCGCTCTATAAAACACATCATCCTGAAAACCTATTTGACGTTTATGCCAATTATGATAGAGTAGTGGAGAACTACAAAAAGTTGGGATTGCGTCGTGAGGAGTTTAGACTGTTAAGCGATGCCGAACAGTATTGGGAAAAAGTCAGTACGCACGAAGATGCCTTCAGCCAGCGGTTTGTAACCTATAGGAAGTTGGCCGACTGGTACAGCTTTTATGGTGATTATAAGTTGGCGGAAAACTACCTTCAAAAACAAGAACATTTGCTGGATTCTATGAGTCTGTCGCATAAAAAAAGTGAACAGAAAACCCTGGACCGACGCGACCTGTGGCAACTCTATGCCGCCTATATAGATATCTATTACCAAACCAACGAACAAGATAAGGCCAAGAAATACATTGGACTTTCTGAAAATTTGCTGAAAGAATCGACACGCTACTATATGTGGGATGTGGAAGGCGAGATTAATCTGTACTATTTGCAGTCGCAATTACCAGAATTGTCAGACGCTGAACGCATCACATATTTGAACAAAGCCATCACCTTGGCAACCGAGAGTGAGGCAAAATTTTACACCGACCCAACGCCTTATCAGTTGGCATTGTTTCGATTATTGGCCGAGCAAAAACGGAATACAGACGCTTTAAAACTCTCGGAAGTCATTCTTTCCAAAGAGAACTTAAGCGACCATCAGAAGTTTCAAGTGCTGTGCGAAGAAGGTGCCATTTTATCACGACAGATGCGCAGTGAGGACGCTGTACGGTGTTTTGACGAAGCAATGCAATGCATTTTAAAAACACCGAACACTGATTATTCTTTTTCGAGTTTGAAACCAGAGCAACTCAAAGAGTTTTATACATATGAAACCCTAGATGGTTTGCTGATGATGGGTACGCATTTCTTGAAGCATTATCAAAAGACTTCAGAAGAGGACGATTTCAAAAGTGCTTATAATCTTTTTATGCTCACTTCAGAATTGTTCAACCAAATTTATATCGGTGATATGTATAATTCCAAACTGTATAAATCTTATAAGGACATCGAAAAGGGATTGATATCCTGCGGAATGTTGAAGCAAGAATCTACAATGCTTTCAGACATCCTTCAAACACTTGAGAACAATACTTCCAAATTGACGTGGTCAAAGTTTGTTTACAGCAAATCAAAGCAACGGTTGAATATTCCTGATTCCATTTTATACAAGGAGTTGGAATTGAAATCGCTCATCAATTATTATCAAAACAAACTCTATACTTCCAAGCAGGAATCAGGCTTGTCGTCCGATTCTTTGAGCCATCGCATCACCGATTTAAAAACACAATTGCGAAAACAGCAGCAAGCCATTCAGCAAACCTACGAACCCTATTATCATAGGAGTCAGGAGACTTTTGACCTGGAGGGTTTTAAGAAGCAACTTGATACAGACCAAGTAGCGTATAAGTTTGTATTTGTGGAGAGCGATTTATTTGTATTTCAGATTAGCAAAACCGACTGTAAGTTGAAGCGTTTGAATGAGGATGATGATGTGGCGACTTCGATTTCTACGTATGTGAATGCGCTGTCTAAATTTGATTCGGAGGTGGTGATTCCTGAAGCTATGAAGCCGTTGGTCGACTTAATGAATGAAAGCCAATTTGATGATATCACCATTATTGCAGGACAGTCATTGGCGATGTTGCCTTTTGAAGCGTTGATGGATGATTATTTCGAAAGCGATAAAGTGATAAGTTATAGTTCCTCTCTAAAACTTTATGCTGAACAACTAAAAGTCCCAAGCCAAAAAGACCTGCTTGTCGGGATTTTTACAGGGCAATCTGAAAACCAAATATCAGCCAATTACCTTCCTGCAGTGATGAAAGAGGTTAGCGCCATTGGAGATATCGTACCATCGCAATTGTTTCAGAATGCCACCAAGCACGAATTTATTGAGAAATCTCCAGAATTCAATATTCTTCATTTGGCGATGCATTCTGGTATTGATTTGGAAAATCCTGAATTTTCACATCTCGATTTCAGTGGTGAACGTTTGTTGGTCGGCGAACTCTATAATGAAACTTTGAATGCAGACTTGGCGGTTTTGAGTGCTTGCGACACGGGCTTTGGTATGATTTATAATGGTGAAGGTGTACAGAGTGTTTCAAAAGCCTTTACCTATGCCGGAGTGCCTTCGACCGTAATGAGCCTTTGGAAGGTGGACGACAAAGCCACTGCGAGTATTATGGCATCCTTTTACAAACACCTTGACAATGGCGCGCCAAAACATAGAGCGTTGAAATTGGCCAAACGCGATTATCTCAATTCAGAAATTGATGAAGCGTTGAAGCATCCATACTATTGGTCAGGCTTTGTGATTTCTGGGAATGTGGATGCCTTTAAATCCAGTGCCAATGGCTATTGGTGGTTGTTGTTGTTGTTGGTCCCTGTGATTGGTTTTGTGGTGTACAGACGGTTATAATTCCGATAGTAATTCTTTTGCCTCTGTGTATTTGTAATTGGAAGCATCAGCAGTAAGACCATTTAAAATAGTTTTAGCGTCAGTAAGATTATCAGACTTGAGATAAGCAAGAGCCAAATACCATTGACTTTTCTCCAATAATGTATCCTTAAAAGTTTGATGTTTTTTCAATGTTTCAATGGCATCAGAAAAATAGCCTGATTCCAGTTGGCTTATGCCTTTGTAGAACAATAATTCAGAGGCATCGGTTTGATCAAAAGCTTCAGAAAACAATTTTTGCGCTGTTAGGTAATCTTGGCTTGCATAAGCGATGTAAGCTTTGGTCATCACATCTGAAACGGTATCATTTGACCTAACGATAGGGTAGGATGTGTTGCTTGCCGTTTGGTAATAACGTTCGAAAAGCGCATCATTAGAAGGTGAGCTGAAGGTCCAAAAGGTACCAATACTTAATAAAACAACAATCGATGCCGCTATCCAATACCATCCTGTGTTGCGGTTTTTAGGTGAACTGGTTCGTTCAATGTTTTGCAATTGCCCTTTCAGTTTTTGATGTTCGGATACAAACAAGCTCTTTTTGAGTTTTGTTTCAAACGCCACCTGCTCTATAAAGTCGGCATCCGTCTCCATCAATCGTTCAAACTCAATTTTTTCCTCGTCCGACAATTTGTTGAGAACGTAGTTTGCTATCAATCGTTCCTTATCCATTCTTGTGTTTGCTAATTAAAGTCTTTAAATGTTTCAAGCATCTCGATTTTTGGCTTTTCACCACATTGTAATTATCGTAGCCTTGCGCTGCTTGAATTTCCTCTAGATCAAATCCTCTATAATAAAAGAGTTGCAACAACTCCTTGCACTGTGTGCCTAATTGTTCAAAACATTTCTTGAAAAGCGCTAGTTCTTCATTATCATAAACATTATTGTCGTGGGTTTCACGATGATAATACTCCAATCTCTCCATATCAATAGGCGACTCATCAACCATTTCCAATCGTTTCAAGCGTTTGAACACCATAAATTTCCCAATGGCAAATAGGTAAGTTCCTATAGAGCTGTTGAGGTTTTCCACTTTGCCGTTCTTTACATTGTCCACAAAAGCGAGGATGCTGTCTTGATAAATATCCAGCAATTCATCTTTGGAGAGTTTGTATTTAGAAGCAAACTTTAAAAACGGTGTTCTATGTTCTTTATAGAGATGTTCAAGTACCGTTTTGTCACCTTCTTTGAGGCGCTCAATGGTATGCTGTACTTGGTCTCTATCCATTAGTTATTTTTTGAAGAAAAAGGTTAACATAAAGGAGGTTAAAATCTTCGTTTACACAAATAAACAAAAAAAATCAGCATTCGATGTTTACCTTTTTTATTTCAAGGTACTAATAAATAGAATCCCCAAAAAGTCTAGCATACTATTGTCGTGGAAATGGCAGTGATGTTAGGTGACCAGAGAAGTTAGCAATTCTCTGCGATCTCTCTGATAGCAAGTTTGAACAATTGTAACATATATAACTGTAATTCAAATTTTAAGACAGATGAGAACGAAACACATATTCACATTGATAGTTTGCCTTTTTATAGGATTTTCATCCGAGGCACAAATCCTTAAGAAACTAAAAAAGAAAGCCGAACAAGCCGCCGAACGTACAATACTTCGCAAAACGGATGAAGCCGTTAGTAAAAAGACGGAAAAAACTATTGACGATGCTACCAAGAAAAGAGATACATCTGATGATAATGCCTCTGAAGAAAGCACTTCTTCTGAAGGGGATAATACTGCATTAGAAAAACATAAAAATGCCAAACAATCCTTTTATCGTGAAGATGTGGTTATCAAACTTCATGAAAACGGCAAACTTAATCAAACACAATATTTTGATGCTGACGCTGTAGCAGTACGATCTGTACAAAATGATATGCCAAAGCCTAACTATGTGGATAGCGAGGGATTTATTTATGGTTTCAAGGATGGTGAGTACACTAAAAGCTCTATTGTAGCCTTACAGAGCCAAGGAATGATGATGCCAACCATGATGCTTGAAGCCTATAAACTCCCACCAGAGCCATTTATGGCGCAGCTACAAAAACAACAGGATATGGGCATGACGGCCAATCCATTTAACGGCATTGTGGAGTTTGCTTTTATCTACAAGCCCGATGATTTTAGATATGAGGATTTTAAAGAAAGTAAACAGACTTTAAGAGGTAAACGCTATACCAAATTTGAGTATTTGAACGAACCAGGTTATGAAGGTAGCTATGTCCTGTTTGATGACAACGGCCGATTAGTTGAAATCTACACAAAAAAAACAGATACAGGAAATCGTGATGCTTTAGAAATGGGTAACATGCTACCACCAGGAGAGAGTGTCATGGTGTATGATTACCAACCTGTTGATGTTACGCTTCCAAAGGCTCGGGAAGTAAGAATGCAAGGGCAAGGATTGATGGAGATGGTGATGGGCAATGCCAATGGCAGCGCTAATTCTGGTAGTAAAGACATTGATGAGGATGATTACGATACCAGTGATAGCAAAGGCATGACCAAATCCGTAAGAAACAGTATCAAAAACCATAAAGTATCATCTTCGGACTTGCCGAGCACCTATGATTTTGATTGGATTTATGAAACCGAAATGCACATGGGCAAAAACCAAAAAGATAACATGGGCATGAATTTTTTGATAAAAGATGGCGCCAGTTACCAAGCCACACAAATGGTAGACGAAAAAACAAAAGATATGGGCAATGCTACCATGCTCTTTGATGCCGACTTGAAAACCATGGTCATGTTTATGGATGCGAATGGCACCAATTACATGCAGTTGTATCCAATTCCTGATGTGAAGGAATCAACGGAAAAGATGGATTACAAAATAACCGAGTTACCATCCAAAACTGTGTTGGGATATAACTGTAAAGGTCTTCAAATGGAAGATGATCGTTATGTGTTTAAAGTTTATCACACCTCACAAGCGCCTATTGCTTTAAGCAATTTCATGAACTTCAGTGGTGCCAAGAATATCGATTTACCTGACATAGACCCTCGCATCATTGAACAATTTTCCAAAGGATTGATTATGGAAATGCATATGGAAGACAAAAAGAAGTCCAAAAACAATGTGAGCATCACTGCGAAAAAGTTGACCAAACAATCTACATCCATCCATACCAAAGATTATAAGAACATGAACTTCTTCGGAATGAACAAAAATTAAATAATAATGAACTTAAAACACATATCACTTATGAACACAAAAAAACCTTTTTTCGCTCTCAAAATAATATCAATAATTCTAATAGGAATTATAGCCATCTCGTGCTCCAATAATGATGACTCTGATGGAGGTGATGATAATCCACAAGGAGACAACTTCATTGAATATACAATATCTGGTAGTGCTGCCAGCAATTTGAATGGAGTTTTTAGGATAGATGTACCTGATAATGACGAAACAGGAGCTTCGATGATTCTAGGGCATGTATATGAGGAAGACACAAATGAGGGAACAGTAAAAGTTGTCAATTTGACATTTTCCTATTTTGCTTCTGACGACAATTATTATGATGTTACCATGAAACTTCCAGCGGTTACAGGTTCTCGAACTTTGGGAGAATTTGAAACCACGTCTACAGGAATCATTTCTTTTGAGCCAACTTATAATATGGTCTTATCATTTGATTCCAATAGAGCATTTTATGATGCTGACAACAATGGTTCCAATGACATTCTCACCGATTTACTGTCAAAGAACGTGGTTGTTAGCATTACGGAATATGAAGAAACTACCAATAGTTTGGGCATAACGACTGTAGCACATATTAAAGGAAGTATCGGGCAGTCTGGTAACCAGTTTTTATTTAAAACTTTTACTGGTCCAACATCACCTCCCGGCGATTCTTTCTGCAATGTAACAGTAGATTTTGAATATACATTAACTGAATAAAATTGATTAATTATGAAAACAATTATTAAACTCTTATTCGTATTGCCACTCTCTTTATGGCTATTCACTTGTGGTGGCAGTGATGATTCCAATGATTCACAACCACCGAGTACGGAAGTGTTTGTAAATTATAGTGTTTCTGGAAATAGTAAAAATGGAACGTTTAACATAACCGATGATGAAAATAGTGCTGGGCAAAATGTCTATGGATTGATTGCTCCCAATGCTGATGGAAATGCGGTCATCGTTGAATATCTCGATGGCAATCAATTGATGTCGGTAAGCTTTGCTGCTCCTGCAGTAGTCGGGACTTACGAAATCACCGATAACAGTCCTTATGGTTATAACATAGGATTTGGTTTTGAGGATATTTCCCTTCAAGCCAGTGCCGTTTCAATAAATATCACCGCAATAGAATTCAATGGTGTGGTCCTAGAACACATCAAAGGAAGTTTTACTGGGACTGCTATGTACACACATACGATAAATGGTGATGAGGTCGAAGAACCTCACTTGGTGGATGGCACATTTGAATATAACGCGCCTAGTTTTTAACACTAATTATTAAAACAACACACACATTATGATATTTAGACGATTAAAATATTTAGGCTGTATCTGTATTCTGGGAATGATGCTCGTATCGTGCGGAGACAATGCCAAGCAAGCAAAAGATGAATTGAATAAGGCTAAAAACGATATTAAAAATGCGCAAGAGTTGGCTAAAGAGTCAGAGGCGATGGTAGATAATATCAATACTCTTAAAGAAGAAAGCCATTTAACGGAGGAGGAATTTAAGACTTGGTCACCTGATACATTATTAGGTATGCCGCTTACATCTTCAACGATTAATATGATTCCAGGTTTAGGTTCCTGTGGTAATACATATAGTATCAAAAACAAAAGAATTCGAGTGATGGTGATTGATGGTGCAGGTGAAAAAGGTGCGGGCTCTGTAAGTCCCTACCGAATGTCAAGCAAAATGGACTACAACGAAGAAAATACTTGGGGCTATACCAAGTCTAAAATCATAAATGGCATCAAAGTCAAGGAATCGTATCTCAAGGGAAATGAGAAATATAGTTTATCGATGTTTTATGATGAAAGGTTTGCCGTTGACATTGAAACACAAGAGGTGAGTAAAGAAGATCTGCCTAGAATTTTAGAGGAATTGAATTTAGAAGAGCTAAAGAATCTTTAAAAACACAATAACATGAAACAGTTATACAATCTTTTATTCATAATAACATTTCTCTTCTCAAACTATATGATTTCTCAACCAAATATAAGTTGGGAGCGGTCTCTCGGTGGAACTAGTGGAGAAATAGCATTTTCAGTAAAGCAAACAACTGATGGAGGCTATATTGTTGCTGGCTACTCGTTGTCTGGTGGTGGCGAGGTTAATGGCAATAATGGTGGTCGTGATATTTGGGTGGTGAAATTAGACGCTAATGGAACCATTGTTTGGGAAAACAATTACGGAGGAAGTGCTCATGATGAAGCACATAACATAGAGCAAACTACTGATGGAGGCTATATATTGATTGGATCTTCAAATTCAGATGATTTTGCAGGAGTTGATAATTACAATGATTTTGACGATATCGTAATTCTTAAGTTAGACAATCTTGGGCAGATGCAATGGGGAAAGTTTTATGGTACGAGTACCACTGATAATGGTTATGCCATAAAACAGACAACAGATGGAGGTTACATTGCGACAGGTTATGTAGGGTTAGGGTCTCATTACGATGCATGGGCAGCAAAACTTGATGCTTCTGGCAATATCGATTCTAATTGGGCAACCACCATATTTGGAGGCCCCGATTATGGTACATCAACAACTCCCAGATTTTATAGTGATGGTTTCTATTCTGTTGACGTCGCAACTGATGGCTATGTGGTCTGTGGGTTTACACAAAGAGAAGGAGATTCTGGCAGTCCTCAAAACGACTATTGGATACTAAAATTTGCTTTTGATGGAAGTATTGTTTGGGAAGCCATTTTGGGTGGTGATGCTTCAGAAGAAGCAAAATCTATCGTAACCACTAATGATGGAGGATGCATTATTGCAGGTTATACACGATCTGATGGGATAACTGGAGGCGGTAGATTAAGGGACTATTGGATAGTAAAGCTTGACAGTGACGGTGATTTGGATTGGGATATTGCCTATGGCGGTTCTCAAAATGATGAGGCTGCATCCATAGACCAAACTTCTGATAATGGTTATATCGTTTTGGGATTTTCAAGGTCTAATGATGGAGATATAAGTGGAAGTATCATTCCAAACAGTGAAAAGGATTATTGGTTGGTAAAACTTACGGAAGATGGTAACCTTGATTGGGAAAAATCTTTAGGAGGTTATGGTGATGATGATGGTTTTTGCGTAACACAAACAACGGATGGTGGTTATATCCTAGCTGGTACTACTACTTCTTCCAATATTGACATTGACCCTGATGACCGAAGTGGGGCGTCTGATTATTGGGTAGTGAAATTAGAGGCAGAAACCTTGGGATATGAGTCATTTGAATTCAATGAAGAAGTAATAATTTATCCCAATCCATCCAACGGCATTATAAATATTCGAACACATTTAGAAATTACCGATCTTCAGCTCTATGATAGTTTAGGAAAAAGGGTTTTGGAAAATAGAATTTCGAATAATCAATTGGATGTCAGTGGGATTTCCGCAGGAATTTATTATCTTAAGGTGCTTACGGAATCAAAACAAGTACTAAAAAAACTAATCATCAACTAATAATCATCTATATGAAAACTTTGAAAATCTTTTTACCATTATTGTTGGTATGTCTTATATTCAACTGTAAATCCGATAAAAAAGAATTGCCAACTGAACAGCATGAAGAAAAGGCTACAATTACGGATTTACCAATCAGTATCATCACCAGGAGTATGGAATTTCAAATGGCAGACACCATACCCTCGGGATGGAATACTTTTGAATATGACAATCGTGCCAGTGAAACTCATTTCTTTAGATTTGTAAAATTACCCGAAGGCATCACGCTGGAAAATTATAAAAACGAAGCCGATCCAGTCTTTGAAGAAGGCATGGATTTGATAAACGAAGGTAAGGTTGAAGAAGGATTTGCAGCTCTTGGGAAAATGCCAAAATGGTTCAGCGAATGTATTCCAAGTGGAGGTTCTGGTTTAATAGCACCCAAGCATTCAACACAAACTGCATTGTTTTTAGAACCTGGTTTATACGCAATGGAATGTTACGTAAAAATGCCCAATGGTAAGTTTCATTCTACCATGGGTATGGTTAAGGAAGTTCGTGTTTCTGAAAAAGATAGTGGAAACGAACCCCCAGAATCAACTGATGTGATAGATATTAAAGAAGATGGTTTTCATTTTGATCGAAATATCGCTACTGGAAAACATGTATTTGAGGTAAATGTCATCAATCAAAAACTTCATGAAAATTATGCAACTAGCGATGTTCATTTGGCCAAAATATCTGATCGTGCTGATTTAAAAGCACTAGAAGCATGGATGGTATGGTATGATCCTAAAGGCTTTATCACTCCTGTACCCGATGGTATAACATTTTTAGGTGGTTTTAATGACGCTACTGAAGGAAGTAAGGGCTATTTTTCCGTTGATCTTAAACCAGGCAAATACGTGTTGATTTCAGAAGTGCCCAACGCCAAAGAAAAAGGACTGATGCATGAATTCGAAGTACTTGAATAATGATTTGACCTATTCTATAACATATGTAACACGTCGTGATACAATAGCTTTAAGGTTTTGAACGTAAATTGATTATAATTGCGTAACTTAATCTGGTCAATCTCTTGTTATGCGATTACAACTACTTTCACTTTTCTGTTTTTTTCATTTTATAGTGTTTGCACAGACAGAAGTGAATGTGGATTCACTAAAGCGTATTGTTAAAAATGAAAAAGTAGTAGATAGTTCCAAATGCAATAGCTATACAGAACTCATCTATTATTACAAAAAGAAAGATGTAGATAGCTGTAAACTTTATTTGCAAAAACTATTTGACTATGCAAAAAGCGTCAATTCTTCCAGAGCATATAGCGATTATTATCGTGTAAAGGCTGGTTATTTTAGTTTGTTTCTCAAAGAAGGAGACAATGCTGCAGGTTATATCAATGACCAATTGCAAAAGGCACTTTCATATGCTGAAAAAACCAAAGATCCGAAATTGGTATTTGAGGTCTATTATCGACTGACACAAGAGAACGCACGTTTGGGTAGAGAAGATGCTGCGCTTGAATTCGCAAAAGAGGGCGAAAAAGTAGCACTCAAATATAACTTGTGGGAGGAGGCCGCTACTATATACGGACAGGTGGGAAAACTTTACAACCTGCGTTCAAGCAAGACAGAATTAGCACTGAAATATCTCCTTAAGTCTGACAGTATTTACGAGGCTCATAATTTTACAGGCTATAGACGAGGCTTTACTTTATCATTTATAGGGGACGTGTACAAGTCCTTTGGGAATTTGGAAATGGCCGTTTCTTACCAGCAGCAGGCTATGACCATTTTTAAGAATGAAAAGAATGAGACCCAACAGAAATTTATTCTTGGCAAGCTAGCCATTATAGAGATTGACAGAGGAAATTATGATGTTGCCATTGACTATGTCAAAGACGCCATTAGTTATTACCGAGAGAATCAATATCCTATACAAGAAGCCAATTTTTTGGTCGTGTTGAGTGATATTTATGATAAGAATGGGCAAAAAGACAAAGCTTTGGAAGCAGGCGAACGTGCAATAGAATTGACTCGACTTCATAAACATGATGCTGGATTGATGATGGCACTTGTCAAACAGGCAGATGTTTTGCAAGACGCTAATAATCCTTCGAAGAGCAACGCATTGGCACTCGAGGCAGAAACTATTGCTCTTCGGATGAATGCCTATGAGGAATTGAAAGACGTGTATGAACTCATGTATTCTAATGCCGAAAGCCTTGGAAACTATCAACAGGCATATCAGTATAGCAAAGAGTTTAGAAGGGTGAGCGACACCTTGGAAGCCAGAAAGAATATTGCCAGCGCCAAAGAATTGGAAGCCAAATACCAATCAGAGAAAAAGGAAAAGGAAATCCAATTACTCAAAGCAGAAAATGACTTGATAGAGCAACAAAAAACCAATCAGCGTAATTTACTGTTGGCGGGAATTGGTATTATCGCATTGGTAGGATTGTTCTTCTTTATGCTCTATAGAAACAGACTAAAAACCAATCGCAAACTTAAAGAATTGGATGACTTCAAGTCGAAGCTTTTTGCAAACATTTCCCATGAGTTTCGTACACCATTAACGCTGATTTCAGGCTATTCCCAAAAGCGATTAGAGCAACCTGACATCAAACCACAAGACAAGCAAGAATTGGAAACTATTTATAGAAGTTCCAATCGATTGGAAGAGTTGGTCAATCAAATGCTCGATTTGGCAAAACTTGAATCAGGTCATTTGACATTGAACAATCAAAAAGGAGAACTTTCAGTATTGCTGAAATCAATTGCTAACTCCTTTCAGCATAACGCTTCGGAGCAATCTATCGACTATAATACGACCATTGGGCAGCTTGGACAACGCATGTATGATACCGATGTCATTGAGAAAATTGTTACCAATTTGCTATCGAATGCCTTTAAATATACCCCAGAAAATGGGAAGATTATGTTTGATGCCAAATCTGAAGCACAAGGTGTTCGGTTGGTAGTAAAAAACACAACGGACGAATTGACAAAAGAGCAGGTGCAGCAAATTTTCAATAGGTTTTATCAAGTCAACCAGAATGCCACAGGTGTGGGAATTGGGCTTTCTTTGGTTAAAGAATTGGTTGAATTAAATCACGGTGACATCAGCGTATCGCAGTTCCAGGGAATGTTGGTTTTTGAAGTGCTCTTGCCACTGAAGAGTGTTGAAAATAGCTCGATTTTGCGAACTGAAACAGTTGCAGATACGCTTACAGAAGATATTTCAGATGATAATCTAATGCTTATCATCGATGACAATTCCGATATTCGTATGCTTGTGAAAGACTTATTCAAAGACCATTACCAACTTCTGGAAGCGGAAAATGGTCAGCAAGGTTTGAAACTGGCATTAGAACATGTACCCAACATCGTTATTTCTGATGTGATGATGCCCGAAATGGATGGTTTTGAACTGACGTCAAAATTGAAATCTGATGAACGGACAAGCCATATTCCCGTGATTCTTTTGACTGCTAAGGTTGAAGATAAAGACAAATACCAAGGTCTTGAAACAGGTGCTGACGATTATATTTTAAAACCTTTCAAATCCAATCATCTAAAAGCACGTGTCAACAATTTGATCACCACGAGAGAACAATTAAAGTCACGATACACACAGGAATTAATTCTTGTTCCTAAAGATTTGGCCATCACAAATCTTGATGAAATCTTTCTACAAAAACTACGAGACATCATGGAGACCCATCTTACCGAACCTGATTTTAATGTTCAAGAGTTCAGTTCGGCGGTAGGCATGAGTCGCATGCAGCTGCACCGTAAACTCAAGGCGCTTACAGGGTTGACCGCCACCGAATTCATTCGTTCGCAACGCTTGAAATTGGCGGCAGAACTTCTCAAAAAATCCGATGCTAATATCAGCGAGATAGGTTACACGGTAGGCTTCAATGACCATTCTTACTTTACCAAATGCTTTAAGGAAGCCTACGGCTGTTCGCCTACGGACTATGTTAAGAAACATCAATGAGTCAGTTTTCAGTGTTCAGTTGGCAGTCTACAGTCAGCAGTGTTCAGCTTACATTCTAAAGACTTAACGGGCTAATCCTTTTTTACTTTCCGCCTGAGGCTTATAGCATACAGCTTTAAGCACTATGTTACAATCTTTATAGCTTCTGTTACAATGTTTATAAGCGTCATGCATCATGATGTTTAGCTTTGGTATATAGCAAGTTAGAAGAATTTACCCCTAATGATTACAAATGAAGAAACCCCCACTAAAAGGTTCACTAGAGGCAGTTCCTTCCAGGGATATTTACCTTAATATCAAACAACTGGAAAAAGGGATTTATAATCTGATTATAGTGGACGAAAATAGAATAGTCAAGAAAATTAATGTCGAAAAAACATAATATAAACCAATCCCTATACTGATGAAAACTACTCTTTCCCTAGTCTTTATTCTTTTGGCATCGTTCGCCATACAGGCGCAAGTAGGTGTCGGTACCACGAGTCCGAATGCTACTTTGGATGTTCGCTCTTCGAATCAAACGACACCTTCTAATAATGATGGACTTTTGATTCCCAAAATTGATAATTTTCCTGTCACACCACCCACCGCTGCACAAGATGGTATGATGGTCTATGTAACAGGTAATGGAACGCCTACCAAAGGTTTTTGGTATTGGGATCAAAGCATTCCTGATTGGGTGCCTGTATTAAATAGCGGAGGTGACGACCATGATTTTTATGAAGAAGGTACCACAACTAGTCCGGACAATATCAATGATGATAAATATACGTTAGGCAATCTTGCTATTGGGAAAAATATCGCAGATTATCCGTTGGATATTGCAACAGAAACAGATTATGGCTCGGTAATAACCATGACCAGCACAACTGATATTCTTCAATCTGGTTCTACCGTGAATATTAATTCAACAGATAATTTTCCCAAATACGGGCATGTGTCTCTTCTTAACTCATCAGGGAATGGAAATCACACGGCGTTCATATCCAATGTTCGTAATAATGGAAGTGGTTCGCATTATGGAATGTACAATTATTTATTTGATGGTGGAACGGGGCCGCAGTACGGAACTTATAACCAAATAAGTGTCACTGGAGGCGGAAATCAAATAGGGACTGTCAATTCTTTCACTGGTAATGGAAACAGTTTTATAAGAGGTACTCGCAATCTGATTGTAAATGATTCAAACGGAAATCAAATTGGCACTGATACAGAAATAAGTGGAAATGGGAATGGTGACCACAGAGGGTTGAATGCTATTTTGAGCAGTAACGGTTCAGGATGGAAATCTGGCTCTTATATCACCATCACTGGTGCTGGAACAGGAGAGCAACGCGGATATGTCGCATCGATTTCTGGTACGGGAACAAATTTACAGAGGGGAGTTTACGTGGATATATCTGTCGAAAACAACTCTTCACAATTTGGTGGATATTATAGGATGAGAGGTGCTGGAAATGGACCAAGACATGGCATTTTTAATAATATAGAAGGTGATGGGTCTGGATGGCAGTTTGGGATTGAAAATTTGATGAGCAATACAGGGAATGGTGCGCATTTCGGAGTGAGAAATACATTTACGGGAAATGGTAATGGGCTACATAGAGGTGTACAGACCTACATAGAAGGTACAGGGACTGGATTGCACGATGGAGTTTACAACGAATTGTCAGGTTCGGGCAGCGGACTGCAACGTGGAATTTTAAGCTACATCAATAATACTGGTGATGGCTGGCACGAAGGTACTGTAAATCACTTGTTGGGAGCAGGAAATGGTCTTCAAACAGGTACCTATAATATTATGGAGAATTCAGGCAATAATACTCACTACGGAGTAAGGAATACCATCTCTGGTAGTGGTAGTGGGACGCACTATGGTTCTTATACTGTAGTTTCTGGCAATGGCACAGGTCCTCAATATGGAAATTATAATCAAATCAGTAATAACGGCAATGCAACTCACTATGGGACTTACAATTACCTTACGGGAACAGGCTCGGGCACCCAATACGGTATTTATAACAATTTAGGCAATGACACTTCTACAGAACAATTCATATCCTATAATTATATGAACAGTTCTTCGGGTGGATATCATCATGGCAGTTTTACTAATATAGAAGGCGGAGGCGATGCCAATAAATACGGTGTATATTCCAGAAACAACAACAGTGGTAACGGATTTCATTTTGGGATGTACAGTACGCTCTTTGGGTCTGGGACAGGCCCGCACCATGGTTATGTTAGTGATATGATTGCAAATGGTTCTGGTGATCAGTATGGTATGTTCAATAATTTGCGAGGACCTGGTACTGGTATTAAATATGGAATCCATAATTACATCGATCCTACTTCAGGTGGCACTCATTATGGTGTTTTTTCCGAAGCAACAAAAGCTGGCTCATTCGCTGGATATTTTCTTGGCAATGTGGCTATTGGAACTGGCGCTGGAAATATATATACTTTGCCAGCTTCTCGTGGCACTGCCAACCAAATCATGCAAACCGACGGCGCTGGCAATGTGTCTTGGACTAATGGAAATACGGCTGTGATTCATAGTATTAATGATTTGACGGATGGAAAATCAGATAATGATGGTTCGAACAATGGGGCATCTATTTTTCTTGGTATTGGTTCCGGTGATAATGATGATGCCAGCAACAATAGGAATATTGGAATTGGGCTCGCAAGTTTAAATATGAATACATCTGGAGAACATAATGTTGCTATAGGTGTCAATTCTATGAGAAATAGAGCAAATAGTGACCAAAATATTGGTATAGGAAGTTTTTCATTGGAAAATAATTCTGGATACTACAATGTCGCTGTCGGTCACAGGACTCTTACCAATAATATAAGTGGAGGGTCTAATGTAGCCATTGGAGCTAGTAGTTTAAGTGATAACCAAACAGGAGGAAATAATATAGCAATAGGATATGCATCATTTTCAAATAATTTGATAGGTCAACAAAATGTTGGTTTAGGTTCTGGAAGCGGTCTTAACAATTTAGGAAGTGGGAACATTTTTTTAGGTTATTATGCTGGATCGAATGAAACAGGAAGTAATAAACTCTATATAGAAAACTCTAATGCGAATGCGAACAACGCTTTGATTTATGGAGAGTTCGATAACAACTTTTTGAGAATTAATGGACGTACAGCCATTACTGCAACCAATGATGCAAACGGAACCGCAGGAACTGGTGCCTTGGAAATAGGAGGTACGCTTCGTATTGATGGTAATGAAATTATTACCAATACCAATTCAGCCTTATACCTACAGTCAGACAATGGAGGTGATTTGGAAGTAGATGCTGGCACTTTGAGAGTGGATGCTAGCGCCAATAGGGTAGGTATTAATACGCCTACACCAGATTATACCTTATCTGTTCAGGGGCCACTCAATCTAAATGAGAATATTGCAGGTGCTTCCGTTGCACTTCGTGTTAACGGTGCTGAAGCACTTTGGTATGATGGTACTTATTTCAGTTGGGGCTTTGGAGGAATTGGTAATTTCTTTTCTGATAATGTGGGTATTGGTGTTGCCGGGACACCCTATCAATTGCAATTGTCAACAAATTCTGCGGCAAAACCTACATCAGCGACTTGGACCGTGGCTTCTGATGCACGATTGAAAACGAATGTTAGGGAGTTTAAGGATGGCCTTGATTTGATTGACAAAATCAATCCTGTATGGTTTACTTACAATGGTAAAGCTGGGATGCCCAATGAAACTGGCGTTGGTACCATTGCACAAGAACTTCAAAAAGTAGCTCCTTATATGGTGAATGAATGGACCTACCAATCTGAAGATGGCAAAACCAAAGAGAATTATTTAGGGGTTGATTATGGCGCTATGGATTTCATCCTTATCAATGCCATTAAGGAACAACAGAAAATGATTGATGCGCTGAAATCTGAAAACAAGGAATTGAAAGAAAAGCTTGATAAGATACAAAGCCTTGAATCTAGATTGAGTGCTTTGGAAAACAAGCTGTAATGTATTTGAACTCTCCTTCTAAAACGACAATAGTCATGAAATCATCCATCATAATTGCAACTTTTTTCCTTATAAGCATTCAGTATTTAAATGCACAAATAGGAATTGGAACCACGAGCCCCAATGCTAAATTAGACGTACGATCTTCAAATCAGATAACTCCATCGAACAATGATGGTCTTTTGATTCCGAAGATTAATAACTTTCCAGCTACGCCCCCTACGGCCGCACAGGATGGCATGTTGGTTTTTGTAACTGGTAATGGTACGCCTGCCAAAGGTTTTTATTATTGGGATCAACCCACAACCAGTTGGATTCCTTTTAAAGGCGTTGAAAAAATTGATGATCTATTGGACGGTAAGTCTGACAATGATGGCACCAACAATGGCTCCTCCATTTTTCTAGGTATCGGTGCTGGGGCATATGATGCCTCTGATGATCTAAGAAATATTGGAATTGGATATAATGCACTCAACAATAATGATTACGGTGCTAATAACATTGCAATTGGTCACAGCTCACTTGCTAATAGTATAGGTGGTCAATTCAAAATAGCAATAGGTAACAATACCCTTCAAAACAACAATGGTTATTCTAACATCGCCATTGGTGTGGATGCTATGAGCAATACTTCTAATAATGTTGGAAATAATGTGGCCATTGGTACAGGTGCACTAAACCAAACCACTGGTTTAACACCCAATATAGCAATTGGTAGCAATGCAATGTATAATAATACTGGTGGAGGAAATAATGTTGCATTAGGAGAGGAAGCTTTGAGCGCAAATTTGCTTGGATCTTCCAATGTAGCGATTGGTAGAAGAAGCTTGCATAGCAATATTCATGGCTTATATAATATTGGAATAGGTCCTGGCACTCTGAGCGATAAGACTACAGGGAATCATAACATTGGAATTGGATACCTCGCAATTGGAAATTTGATATCTGGTGGAGCGAACACTGTTATAGGTAGTTTGGCACTCTATGAAAATACTGGCGGGGAAAATAATACAGTTATTGGATATTCATCTGGCCGTAGTAATATAATTGGTAGTGGCAATATTTTTTTAGGTACTAATGCCGCTTATAATGAATTGGGAAGCAATAAACTTTATATAGAAAATTCAAATGCCGATTCAAACAATGCCCTTATTTATGGTGAGTTTGATAATAATATGCTGCGTGTAAATGGTAATCTTCAAGTAGGAGGTGAAGCTAATCTCAATAGAAATATTGCTACTGGCGTAGCACTGCGAGTCAATGGCAGTGAGGCTATTTGGTACAATGGCACCTATTTTAGTTGGGGTTTTGGAGGTATTGGAAATTTCTTTTCTGATAATGTGGGTATTGGGGTTACAAATACTCCGTATCAGTTGCAGTTGTCAGGAAATTCCGCCGCAAAACCAACTTCTTCTGCATGGACGGTGGCTTCTGATGCACGATTGAAAACGAATGTACGTGAGTTTACGGATGGATTGAATTTGATTGACAAAATCAATCCTGTATGGTTTACATATAACGGGAAAGCTGGGATGCCCAATGAAACTGGCGTTGGCACCATTGCGCAAGAACTTCAAAAAGTAGCTCCTTATATGGTGAATGAATGGACCTACCAATCTGAAGATGGAAGCACCAAAGAAAACTATCTAAGTGTCGATTATGGCGCGATGGATTTTGTACTTATTAATGCCATTAAGGAACAACAGAAAATAATTGAGCAACAAAACGCGAAAATAGAGGCGCTCGAACGACGACTGGACAGCCTTGAACGAACAAACAATTAACTTTAAATCTTGAATATTATGAACACACACAAATTATTAATGGTACTTATTTTGGCTTTAGGTCTTGTAGCCTGTAGTGGTGATGATGATGGTGACAGCTCGCAACAGATGACCAATGCAGAATTGCTGGTGGGAAAATGGTATTTTGAAGCAAGGTCTGGCGGTTCTTACACGGCTTGCGAAAAAACAGGCTATATCCAATTTCGAAATGACGGTACTTTTACTCTTGAAAGTTTTGAGGATGACGCTGGGGCTTGCGTTTCTACAGGAGCGGTATCAGGAACTTACACCTTAACAAATAGCATCAACATTACTTTAATGGCAGGTACCGAATCGCAAACGGCCACTATACAATCTATTACGCAAAGCCAGCTCGTAGTGACCGATACGGGTTCTGGTGAGGTGAATACCTTTGATAAAACTGCAGGATAGGGACTGCAAATTTTATTAAAGATGATTGAAAACACGAGTGATGATGCTCGTGTTTTTTTATTTTCATAAATCACCTAAAACTAACAATTTACAAATGCTCGACGTCCCACCATTAAATTTGTACGAAAAGTCTTTAGTGATTTTCATTATTTTCATCATTTTCTTACTGAATTTTTCATAAAAATTAAGTACCTGTTTTTCGATTTTGATTTTTTAATTCAAAATTTACTGATAAAAATGCAAGAGTAAATTTTCTTACATTCTTCAACGGTGGCGTGGCTTTTACTCACTTTATCGATGTAATTTGCTTTTTAACGAGTTGAATTTCAAAATTTAAAGCCTTCGGATGGTATTGTTCTAATTTGTAATATTGCCCCTGTCAGTTAGTTATGACACGATATGACCCCGAGTTGGGCTTCTGACATTAACTTTTAAACCCATTTCTATGATTTAAATTTTTTAACCTATGAGAAAAACAATCAAGAACGGAGCAAAGGTGTCTAAAACGGCACCGCTCGCAGAGACTATTAAACAAGTACTGACCGAAGAGGCTCAAAGCCACGACTTCGCGAGTGAAGAAGGAAAGCCTGAACCAACGACAGAAGCGTCGGTACAGGAGGAACAGACGTCAACCAATGCACACATTATAACGATGCGTGAGGAGGAGGATGAAAAAGTGCGTAAACGTGTAAGTACCAGTATCACCAATGTTCTTACGCACTGTGGAGATTTTATAGCCCATGCCACCACTTTAGGCGGGAAGTATATTACGAACAAGCCACTTTATCAATTGGCTAACCTGAAGGTGATGGAAACCGAGGCCTATGCACTTGTGGCGGCTGTGGATGTGGCTTTTGTGAACTGGAAGTATGCTGTGGCCGTGCGCAAAGATGAGTTTGAGGGATTACAGGCGGTGTGTGCGTTGGTGATTGCGGAGGTGACGATGGATGGTGCGAGTGAGGTAACAGTGGAACAATTGCGTACCATCATGCGATTATTGAGAGGCGAACGTAAGACTCCGAAGGATCCAAAAAAGCCTGATACAAATTACAGAAGTGTGAGCCAGATGGATTTTGATATGATTGTGTCTAACTTTGCAACGTTTTTAACCATGGTGGGTGCTGATGAGAATTATGACCCTGCGACGGAGACCATCAAATTGGTGACGTTACAGGCGAAGCTTGAGGTACTGCGCAGTGTAAACACTAATGCATTGGTGGCCGAGGCGGAACTTGATGCTGCACGTGCTGCGAGGAATGAGTTTTTTAATACTGCCGTTACTGGACTTTGTGATGTGTTTAACAAGGCAAAGAACGTGGTGCTGATCAACTTTGGTAGAAAGAGTGAGCAGTATGCGAAGGTGAAGGGATTAGTGTTTAGAAAGATCAGTGTAAGATAGAGGTTTCTTCTTGTTTTCCTGAACGGAAATAGTTATTTAAAAAAGCCATGGCTCATTAATTGAGCTGTGGTTTTTTTTTAGACCTGTTAGATGGTTAGACTTTTTAGACAGTTAGACTTTTTAGACAGTTAGACAGTTAGACAGTTAGACAGTTAGACAGTTAGACAGTTAGACTTTTTAGACAGTTAGACTTTTTAGACCTTTTAGACCTTTTAGATTGTAAGACTTGTTGGTTTAAACATCAATATTTACGAAGTAAACCTAATCTACTCAAGGGTATAATCAATTATTTTTTCTTCTGATTGAGACTTTATTTTTATTGATACGCTTTTATAATCGGGATTTGTGTAATATTTGCCATCTGTGATTTTTAAATTGAAAGCCTTTACTTCTTTTCCAAAATGGTCTGAATTATTCATTTGATAATATTCCGTTGGGTTTTCGAAAATATCTGATTTTATGTATAATGTATCCGAGAGGTTTACATTTTGAAGGAAATAGAATTTGTTTCCTGGTGTGCTGAAGACTGCAAGGGTGGGTGCATCTGTATATTCATCTGATTGTGGTTTGTAGGTGTGACCTTTGGGTGCCGGTGGGACCAAGCAGGAGTGGCAGAGCAAAAGCGCACAAAGAGTGCTTAATAGCTTATGTTTGAGTTGCATAGTTTGTTTTTTAGGGCATGCTGCCGTGTGGTGTAACCGCATAAGATGCATTCAAAAAAATGGTTTTATATGCCACGGCTCATTTGCTTTTGTTCAATTTCAGAGTTTTTGAATTCATATCTAATCAGCTTATTATCAGAACAAGAAATGAGAAAAATTGTAAAAAATAAAACTGAAGTATATCCAATATTCATTGGTTTCTCAAATGGTTGCCAACGGTCACGTATAACCGTCTGATACGGATTTATGAAAATCCATCCATAGGCTATTTTCATTAGCTAAAGGCCAAGACCATATTCTCATGTTCTTAAGTTAATGGGTACAATCGTCTACGACTTCATAGGGAAAAGGGTCTCTCAATTTCATGTCTTTTAAAACATTTTTTAACTCTGATTCGCATTCGCTAAAGTATTCAACAATTTCCTTGTCATAGAATTTATAATTATCACTTCTAAAACATTTTAAGATGTGTCTTTCTCCCTTGTTTGTGAGGCAAGTGTAATTCTTGATTTTTGTTTTCCAATTGTTTCCAGACATGTAACTGTAACTTACCATATCGTGATAAAAGTCATAATTATCACCTTCACGCAGGAGGGTGTAATCTTTAAACTTCGTTTCTTTTGATTTGGTAGTTACTTTAAAAAAGACCCTAACTTTAGGAGTTAATTCATACTCTTGTTTAGCTGCATCTTTTTTTCTTGCAGCCGAAAAACCATATACCAGTCTATCTGGATCCAATTGTTCCGGGTTATACTTTACACAATCACCATTGCCAACTTCTCGGCCAAACATATCTTTTTTTCTTTTTTTACAGAGCTTTATTTTATCGATGTAATCTTTACCTGATGTAATGCTTATGTATGCGACTCTTTTCTCACCATTTTTTAGATATAAGGTGTCTAGGTCTGACGTGTATTTTTCTTTTTGTGAAAATGAATTTAATGATACGAGCAATATCAAGCAGGTGAACAGATTAATTCTCATTTTATGAACAGTTTAAGTTGATAGTGTTCTAAATATAAACAAATCTTTTTATTGTTATTTTATTTCAATTATGTATGATGTCATCGATTTTATTTTTGCACCTTTTGCTCCTTTAAATTTGTAAAAGTCTGAAAAGGCATACTTTTTTCCGTTTTGCATTTTAATAATTCCGTTTGTTGCTCCTTCTTTTCCGTGCGATAAGATTTGGTGGATTATCAATTCTGTCGCTTTTTCGGATTTCATTTTTTCCAATTCTTCTGTGAACTTTTCTTTTCCCTCAATTTTTCTGTCGCCAATTATATCCCAAACAATTTCATCAGTGACACTTTCCTTAATAAATTTTACGTTTCCTTTTGCAAAGGCAATATTGAATTCTTTTAGAAATTCCATTTTTGGTGAATTTCCGCAATTAGGGCTTGAAATTATTTTTGTCATTTTGCAGGATTATTGATTTCTGACGTTTTTTTAGCTTGTTGCCAACGGTTTTGTGTATGGCTCGGTGCGTGGAAATGAGCTAGGATTTTCCGAGTAGGCGAGAACAAGCAATTACTTATAGGCATTGTTGTAAAACGTTTTTATTCATTCTTTTGTTCAGTCAGAGTATTAAATTCAAACACTTTGTTTTCAATATTGTCAGTCGTGAATTTCTTAAAGTCATTCACAAAAAGAGTAATGTCTTGATTATTGTTGCTTGCTATTTCTAAATTATACTTTTCGTTAATTATTAATTTTAAAGGAATGTTACTTTTTTTAACTGCGAATGATGCAAAACTTTCAAACATCGTATTTATGTTAATTAAGCCATTCTTTGATTTTATAGTACTTCCAATTCCAATTTCGTCATCGTTTCCAGAATTTGAATAAGATTTGAAAGATAATTTAACATTTATTGAATCTGTTAAGCTATTAGTTTCTATAATTGAAATACTATCAATCGAATGTATTGGTTTAATGAAATTCAATTGAATTTTTTTGTTTTCAATCAAATATGTTCCTGAGCCAAATTCATTAATCGTAAAATACGGTCCATCTATACTACCTTTTTTTTGATTTTTGTCATTATGGTAGGACAATGGTGAGTGACCTTTATATGAAATAAAACCAAATTTTTGATTTGGCAATAAATGAATAAACTGTAAACTGTCAGATGTAAAATAGATTTTTTCTCTACTGTTTTCTTGAGAGTAAAAGGTTTTACTGATTAAAAGAATTGTCAGAAGTACAATTGTCTTCAATTTCATATCACGTATTTATTCAAATTTATTCCCATAGTTTTTTTAATAAAAATTCAATTTCCTAATCAGTTATTTCGATTTAGTGAAAAGGTCATTTGGTTTAGGTAAATGTTTTACAACGGTCTTGTGTATGGCTCGTTGCGGGAAATCCGCGAGGATTTTCCGAAGGAAAATCGGAAGCCGGCAAACAGGCAACCAACTTTGTGTTAGCTAAAACTAGCAATTTTTTATACACGGTGTTGGGCATAGTTTTTTAATTTTCAATCCAACTGTAAAATTTGATATTATTCCAACCATATATTGAAATAGTAACTCCAGAATTTTCTTCGATGTTTTCTGAAGAATATTCATTCATTATATTAGCTAAATTGTTAAATTCGACCGAATCTGTGTACTTATAATATTTTGAAGGATGATTGACCCAATTTCCATCAGTTGTTTCTGGATAAGGAATTCTTCCTTCTCCTTCAAATTCAAATTCTATGAAATCAGCATTTTGCTCTATAATCTCTGAAAAATCTGTATAAATGTTTGTATTAGTTGTATTAGTTCCGCAAACGTATGCAAATGAATTTTCAGGAATCCTAAAAGTTTTGTCGTGTAATGAAGTTGTGAAATTATTTTCGATAAGCGTTAAAGATATTTTTTCTTGATTAATATTTATAGAATACTTATCAATTACACTTCCATTTAAAAAGCTTATTTTATTTGTGTTTTCAGGTAATTCGATATAAGATGTTGCAGGTCCGATTGCAGTAAAACATAATTCGGGTTCAACTATCTGCTCAAATCTTATAATTAATTCATTACCGTTTATAAATTCAGTAGTTGACAATCCGTAGTTAATACAAGGAAACATTTCAGAAGTAATTAATTTTAGTTTTAAAACGGGTTCTTGTATTTCGTTAGTCGTATATATTTCTTCTGCCATAAAATTGATTTCTGAATTAATAGAGTTTTCAATTATATATTCTGCATAATCAGAATCATTTAGGACTTCATCTTTGTCAGAATCACAACCTAAAAAAGTAAATCCAATTAAAGTAAAGATTAATAGTTTTTTCATAACATTTGTTTTCACATTAGATGAGATTTTTCCGATTTGGTTGCGTTAAATTATGCCCAACGTTTGGGCTATGAGTAGTTGCGTGGTTTAGCGGTTAACTTTGCAAGTACACACCAAACTGAAAATCCGCGAGGATTTTCAGAAGTAGACGAGAACAAGCAATTACTTATAGCCATTGTTGTAGCACGTTTTTTTATTTTGTCTTATAAAATTTATCTCTATTCGCTTTTACGTATTTCGTCAAGTCCTGCTGATATGTTTTGACAAAACTTTCCTCGTAAAAATAATCTTCTATTTTTTCAGCCGAAGGAAGTTCTTTGTATCCTTCTGCGAATGCTGTAAATCGTTTATTCCAATCACTTTTATTATTCTGAAACTTTGAATACAAATCTTGAATTGTATCGAACTTACCAAAATATTCATTCAAAACTATTTTATAATCCGTAGCCAATTTTTCCATTCCAGTTACTTGCATTCCTTCTAATGCAAGTATTGACAATTCTGGGTAATTAAACAAAAATTGGTAAACTCCTCCGTTGTTGACTTGAGATTCAAAGTTTATTAGAGTGAAATAAATCCTCTGTTCTTTAGTCAGCTCATTTAAAAAATCAGCGTGAGTTTGATTCTTTTCCCAATATTTATTTGTTGAGTAAATGTCATTGCAAATTTTCTCACAAATGTCATAATGTTCATTGTCATAAACTCCCCATTCTTTATCATTCCATTTTTGCTCAATTTCAGATATCCAATTTTCAGGCAATAAAGGAAGATGTTGAGTAGATTCAGATTGAGAATCAAGTCGAACAAATTCAGTCATAGTGTTTTCAAGATTTTTTGATTTATTTCTCAAAACTAAAAATGCAACAACCAAAATTAAGATTACAATTATGATTAAAATTCCTATTTTCATTGGTTCGGTTAAATGTGCTACAACTTGTTTATATGCGCTATAATGCTTCTAATATACAACCATTTTGGGCGGCTATGCGCTATTGGCAACAAAAAATCACGAGGGAGAGTAACGTTTTTTATATATGGCTCGGTGCGTGGAAATGAGCTAGGATTTTGCTAACGCCAGTTTGCACTTCGTGCTCGTGACGGACGTAGGGGAGAACGAGCAATTACTTATAGCCATTATTGTGTGCAGGTTTTTTTTTAATTTATTCAGTTGTTGACTCCTTTTAATTCTGGATTTTTATTTCGTAAGTCGTATCCTGTTTCATAAAATGATTTTAAGTTTAGTAGATAGAAAGTCCACCCTTGTAAACATCCAATTCTGATATTAAATTTTGATTTCTCGTCCGTTGGAATATTATGTTGTTTAAGGGTGACAAGAATGTATTCTCCAATTTCTTTAAGTTGAATATCTACTAAACAATCTCCTGCAAAAGTGAACTGAAAAAAATCTTTCCCATTTGCTTGAGTGATTTTTCCTTTCTCCAAAATTTCAAACAAGTACCATGTCCACTCATAGTTATAGTGAGTGGTAACATTTTTGTTACTATCTAAAATATTATTTTTGGTGTCTTTAAACGTGCAGGTTTCTAAAAACCATTTTTCAATTTCAGAGGATTTTGTCCAAGCGTTATAAACGGTATTCAAGGTTGATTTAACGGCGATTTTTGTTGTAAATGAAGTCCAATCTTGTGCCATACAAATATTTATTTTTAGGAGTTTAGTAGGTGATTATTGTGTGGATTCTATCTTGATTTCATTATTGTAACTTGTTTGCTCAACGGTTGGGCTATGGTTTGCTTCGGCAGTTTGCGATTTGTGCTCGTGACGGACGTAGGCGAGAACGTGCAATTATTTATAGGCATTGTTGCGGTTCGTTTTTTTACATTTTAGTCATTATAATATTGTCAGGAACACTAAAAAACGACTCACCTGGATTTATTTCACCCAAACTTAACCAATATTCTAATCTTTTTGGTTTTGGATCATTCCTTAAGATAATACTGGATAAAGTAAACTTTAATTTGTCGTTCTTGTTAGGTTCTTTGATTAAAATTAAATCTAATAAATAAGTATTTCTTTTTTCGTAATCTACAAAAGACATATATAATTTTCCAAACTCTTCTATAACACCATTCGGATTTGTTCCTACGGGTGAATTGTATATCAATTCGCCATTCTCGTATTTTTGGTATTGAATTACCATTCCATCTTTATAATAATTTACATTAAAAGGTGCTGTATAATGATACTTTTCTTTTTTCGATAATGTTATTCTAAATTCTGTTCTATCATTAATATATTGCCAAGTACCTATAAAAGAATTCATAAAATTCTTTTTGTCTTTTATATAGTAACTACCATTTTTGCGATACTCTGCTTTTCTTTCATCAGCCATATCAACAACTGTTGGTGTGCTACCACAAGACTGTAGGGCTAAAACTAATATTGTTGCTATTATGTTTTTCATTTGACTTTGAGAATTAGTAGATTCCGCATATTTTGGTCAAAATTAACCACAACGGTTCGGCTATGATTTCGGCGTGGATAAATCCGCTGGATTTGTCCGCAGAGAAATCAGCTTGGTTAAATTTACGTATTTTTCGAAATAGGGCATAGGCCACGCTGAATTATAGCTGGTGTTGGCAGTAGTTTTTATTTTTTAAGAGTCGCATTACTCATTATCAAATCATATTCTTCTGTATTATCTTGAAGTTCGCCTTTCACTCTTATTTGTTCATTCTCCTTCAGTTTTTTTTCGTCCGATTTATCAGCAAAGAGAATTGTCAGTTTTTTTGTTTTTCCCTTCAGATTAATTTCAGTCGAAATGTATTTATGTCCACCATCCGCTCCAGTAGATTTCACTACATACTTGTCTATGATTAATTCCGTCAACATTGGATTTAGGATTTGTTCATTTTTCTCATAAAGAAAGGTTTTATTAAATTCCTTATAATTATATAACTTACAATGAATGTCCATACTTTGATTAGTCCGCTTTGACTAATTTTTTTATCCACCATTCCATCTAAAATATAGATTATCGATATAATTCCAACAAGGGCGGAAAGTAGAATCATTATTGCATAAAAGAAGCTAATCAGTTTCCAGATATACTCAAACAATATTTCTTTGTCGAATTTGTCCAAATTTGTTTTTTCAAATTACTGCCAACGTGTTTGGCTTTAGTTTGCTTCGCCAGTTTGCACTTTGTGCTCGTGTCGGTCGTAAACCGAAGATAGCAAATTTGCGTTGAATTCCGATAAGGAATTCAACCGCAAGGAATTATAGCCGGTGTTGTACACAGTTATTTCTTTTTTTTATTGATTCCAGAGTGTATTTGTCATAAGCCATTACGTCAAATACTTTCGATTCTCCAGAAGTTAACCACTTTTTGTAAATCAGTTTTCCATTGAGATAAACATAAAGTTCATTATCCTTTGTTTTTTCCTTAAACACCATTTTCCGAAAAAGTTTTATTAAAGTCAAGAATTCTATTCGGGTGATTTTCATTATGGTTCTCATATTCAGCCCAAAACATCACATCTCTTGGGTCAACTTTTGCTAAAATCAAATTTTTTTCAAAGTTTTCGATTCCGTTTTGAGTTAGAAATATTACACAGCGAATAATTCGGTCAGAATTCAAATAGTCGTATTCTTTCAAATATTCCGTTAAAATTTTATTCGCAGAAATTAAGTCCGAGTCAAACCGGTTTTTCATTTCGTCAATAATATCTTTAGGTAATTCCCTCAATTTTTCTTTTCAGCGGAATGCTTGGTTTAATTGTGTACAACTCGTTATATGAGGATAAATATACTCTATATCTCATTATCTTAACGGGATATGAGGAACTTTTTGTTATGCTTTTTGGGGTTTTGTTATTGTTCGATTTTGAGGAGAGGGTGGCGTGGTTGATTAGTTTTTAATGTGAATAATGGTTTTATTTTAGGTAAACTGGTGTGACGGTGTAGCCTAGTTGGGTCAATTGATTGATGAGGCCGCAACTGTACATTAAATGGCTTAAGCCAACGGCGATAAAGCAGTTTTTTTCTTGAAGCTTTTGGCTTATTTGTGCCATCCATAGGGCGTTTCTGTCTGTCAATATAAGGTGATTTCTACAGGGTGCCTGTAGTTGATAGTGGATAGCCATGTGTGCATACCACTTTGTTTCTTCGCAGTTGTTTATGTTTTTGTTTTTGATTTTTTTGATGATGTTGGAGAGTCTTCGCTTGTGGTTTTTTTGGGGCAATCTCTCGACGTCTTTGTTGAGTAAAGTGATTTGTTGCTGTGTTGTTTCGAGCCCGTAGAGTGGTATGTTTTGCTCAACGGCTTTTGTGGCTATATAATCGTCTAAAGAAAGCGAGGTGTCATCTGCTGCTTTGTTGAGACATACTTGCTGTTTGAAATGTCTGTTGAGAAAGGTGTACATTTCTGTGGGGGTCATTTTGTTATAATCTGTAGGGCTGGTAGCGAAGAGGTTTTTGATGTATGCGAGGTCTTGGTTGCTCAAATATTTGTTCCAAGGTGTGGTGTTGGTTCTGCGGTTGATAATGTCTTGGGCGGTTTGACCGGGAATGTTGAGGTTTTCCTTTATGACTATTTGACTTGATGCAAGGGCTTGATGGGCTATGTTTAAGGAGTCAAAAAATTCTTTTCCGAAAGCATGGTGGGTTCCAAATAGGTAGGAGACGTTATCGGTATGGGGCGAGGTTACCTTGAACAGGATGGTGGTGATGGTATCTGTAGCCTGGTTGTTTTGTAGTTGTGCTATGGCGCATTGAAACGATAGTAGCCAGAGAATGGCGAGAGCGTATATGGATTTTTTTATGGTGTGGTCCATAGGAGTGTTTGATTGTTTTGTGGGTTGAGTAGGGTTAAGTGGGGCTGTGGGGTGGTACCGTCGAAAATTAATCTGGATGAAAATAGTAATTTTTCTTTGTTCCAAAAGGCGACCCAGTGTGGTACCAATGGTTCGGATTGTTGAAGAATGGTATAGCGTTTTCTGTTTGAATCGATGACATCGAAACATCGTTTGCCCCAATAGGATAGCAGTAATTCTCCATTAGAATAGTCGGCATCGAACACTTGATTGTGGTTCATAGGTGGGTGTTTCACTTTTTGGTCAATGAGGTCATTCCATTGTTTTAGGATTTTTCCGTTTTGATCTACCAGATAACAGGCGTTATCGGCCAATAAAAGGATTTGGTTATGCTCTACTGCGCGGATTCTTTTAATGGGATGCTCGAATTGGAAATAGGTGGTGGGCTGTTCACCTTTTTTAAGGTTATATGCGTCGGGGTATTTTGCAAAAACCATTTCATGGTCTGAACGCATGAAGAAACCGCCTTCTCCTATTCTGTAATGGTCTTTGAACCAATCCCATATAACTGTGGGCTGTTTATCGATTGTAGCTTTTAGGACTCTGACTTGAAATTCATTAGTTGCCTGCAAAAACCGTCTTTCGATGATGTAGAGTTCGTTTTGCTTGCTATAGAGCATAAAATCGCTGGCCGTATATTCAGATTGCAAATAGACCTTTGGTTGGGAGCCTCGTGTATAGATCATCACACATGCATAATGGTTTGGGTCGTTTAGTGGATTTATATACGACCATACCACGGCGTCGCCAATGGTTACCATATTTCCTGTAGGATGAGCAAAGGCAGATGACGCGAGGAAGAAAAATGCCATGCCTAGTATGGTACTGTTGATAATGGATGTTTTCATTTTTTTAAATTAAAGGTCACTGCAGTGGCTACAAGTTAAAATAGGTGGTATCTTTATTTGATTTTCAATGTTTTGGCTGTATAATTGGTTTGTGATTCGAGCATTTCCATAAAGTTAATAAATCCGACGGAATCTTGGTTGATGTATGTGCTGTGTGTGCTGGATTTTAAGTAGAGGCATTTTAATGAGCCTAGGTAGCGAACTTTTGATAATTGGTGCCAATGGAAGGTTTTTTTTGTGGCTTTCCAATTGGTAACGGTAATTCTGGTGTCATCGAACTCCACTCTATAGTTATAATAAAACATGGTAATGGCGACGCCAGGAATCAAAAACATACCTGAAACGATGGGTGCTATTATTTGTATGTCGTCGTTCCAATTTAAGATCATGAGGTTGGTGAATGTAAGTCCGATGATGGTGGTGACTATTCCAGTGATTTTATAGATTAAACTAGCTCTCAAGACATATTTGCCTGATATGTCTTTTTTCTGTCTTTTGTTTGATTGTATTTCGGAATACCATAGGACAATCCCCGTGATGAGGGAGGTTAGTATGGCTGCTGTGAGGTGAGGCATGGGTTTTGGAGGAGTTTGAATGAGTGGGCTAGAGGTGGAGTTTTGTGGCATCCTCGTTTTTGCGTCTGATCATGTTTTTTAAGGACTGGTTTAGCTCTCTGCCAAATATGTACTCGTATAAAAACTTTTCTTTGCCATTTTCTATCAGGGTGTCATTGGTTTCTGAAGTTAAAACGGATGAGATTGGTTCGTTTTCAAGAAATGATTCAAAATTGATGCTAGAAGTTTTATTTTTTACCTGTTGGGTTAATTCGTCTGTTAATTGCTTTCTTAAATAGATGGCATCTGAAACGCTATAAACTGCCAGTTCATTATATAACTCGTAAAAAGAGCTTTGATCTAATATTCTAACAAGTCCTGCTTGTCCTGGAATGAATGAGAGAAATTTTGTCCATTTGGGTCCAGACCAACCTGACCAGAGTACTTCATATTTCGGATTCGTTCTTAATTCAGAATAAAATTTTCTGTCTTGTCCACCACTTCCAAAAATAAATAAATCGTGTTTTTCAAAATCTAATGCATTAGTAGCGCTAATTTCCTTTAGCATTTTTTCATAGTCATTAACTTCGATGGTTTTGTATTTATTCATTTATAAAACGAAGTTTGTTTCCGTAGGAAATAAGTCTTATTTGAAATACCATATCTGATAGCTTACAGATTAGTTTTTACAAGATATATGTGAATAAAATGGTTCATTCAAATATTGAATTAAATCTTTAGTATTTAATTATCTTAATAACTTGAATGCCCGATTGATTATATATTTTGAGAAAATATATACCATTTTTAAAGGATGACAAGTCTAACTCATTCTGTAAATTATAGTTTGTAATTGTTTTAACTTTTTTACCCTCGGCTGAACATATTTCTATGTTAACAAAAGTGTCTAAAGTACTTACTCCTTTAAGTTTTATGTTATTGCTAAAAGGATTTGGATAGACTGTGTAGTAAGGGTTGTCAGTTAAATTATCTGGCGTACCCAAGGCGTCTGAAACAATATATCTGGCTAGAGTGAAGTCATAATTTGATGATGGATAATTAGGCCTGGTAGATCCTGCCAATATTAATTTGTCATTTGATTGACGGAGCAAGCTTGTGCAAATATCATAGGAATTGTTATTTATGTCCGTATCTACAGTAGCATATGATGCATTTACATTGCCAAAGGTATTGTCAAAAGCCCCATTACTATCTAAACGAAACAAGCGGAAATTTGCTTGCAATGGAAGTGTTGGAGAAGAATATGTATAATAGCCAGCTATAATTATTTTACCATCTTCTTGTATGATAGAATCGTTACCCTCCCCTCTTTGTATAGTAGAATCGTTACCTTCGCCAAAATTATTCAAATAAGTAGAGCCGTTGGTCCCAAAGCCTGTATCTAAAGTGCCATTTGAATTGAATTTTTGAACGGCAACGTAATAAGACCCAGAGATGTAATAATTGAACAAATAACCTACTGTTATAATTTTGCCGTCAGGCAGAAGGTTTATTGACTGAATAGTGTCATTATAACCACATGCACCTAGATACGAGCCGTAAATAACTCCACCATTACCAAATGTCCAATCTAGAACACCATTTGTATTATATCTAAGTAGGGCTCTATCTGTATAATAATAATCTTCACAATTTTCAATTAATTGACTCTCCCCACCAACCAAGATTTTTCCATCAGGTTGTATTATCATATCATGCATTTCGTTCCATTCAGATGTAGGAGCATTTAAATCCGTTGTGACTATTCCGTCGGCATTAAAAGTTGTATCTAAATTTCCATCAGATGTTAAACGAAGCAGTGCATAGTTAGAATTAACTTCACCTCCAACCATAATCTTGTTATCAGGAGTAAATGCTAATTTTTTGCCAATATTTCTGTATCCATTGTCGTATATAAAAATTCCATTAACACCGAATGATGTATCTAAAGCTCCATCAGGGTGAAGACGTGCTACGAAAAGATCTCTATGTGCATTAGTAGTTTCACCAACTATAAGAATCTTATTGTCGGCTTGCAATAGAGCGGAATTAGCTACGTCCATGTTTCCAGAAAGGTCCATAATAACTTGACCATTTGTTCCGAAAGACGTGTCTAGCGAACCATCAAGATTGTATTGAACCAACGCAATGTCAATATTTTCCGAGCTAGTAAAAGTTCTTCCTATAGCAAGGATTTTCGTTTCATTTTCAGTTAAAATAACTGAAAATGCTTCGTCTCTAGAACCACTATTATAAATGTCAGTAATAACAATACCATTTGATCCAAAGGTAAAATCTAGTTGACAGACTTGGGCGTATATTATTTTAGTTAGAAACAGGTGAATTAAAATTAGTATTGTTTTTTTCATATAATCATTTCCAAAAGTTGCTAATGATGTTTTGACATTATTAAGACATAATTATAAATATAATAAAATAATTATATAAGCCAGTGCTGTCTTATAGAGCTATTAAAAATTATTTCTTGACTATAAGCTACGGAGTGATTAAGTCTAAATTTGCTATAGAAATAAATATTGTTAACTGCATTAAAAGCTTAAAGTTCGCGATATAAGTTCTGTTACTAATAATTAAAATTACGTTATGAATGTCTCAACTTCGATGTTCAACGGTATTACTCCTTTAGTTGACATTACAATTCTTTTGGTAGATAAATTTATTATTGGTTTGAACGATATAATTACTGTAGTACGTTTTGTAATTCTTGTAGTTGAAGATTTTATTTATGCATCAACGATTTAATACCTGTTGTAAGCTTTGCAACTCTTTTGGTAGATGAATTTATTAGTGTTGTGAACGATATAATTACCGTAGTTAACATTGTTACTATCGTGTTCATCGAGTTTGTATATGTAGTTAATGATTTAATTTCTGACGTAAAGGTAATATCTTTTGTCGTCAACGAATGGATTTCTATACTCAATACATTTCGTAATGTAACACTCGTCAGAATTTTTGAAGAAATTAGATGCTTTACATACGTGAAACTTATTTATAGTATAGCTTCGTTTTGATTTCTGAACTGTTGGCGCATGGCAGGCGTGAGGTGCAAATCGGTTTCGACACCGTGGCTTGTAGGTTTAAGAATTATAAAGTATAAAATCATACCTAAAGCTATCAAAAGGAAGAACGCATTTTCTGAATTTAAAAACAAAACCAAGGCGAACAGGGCAGGACCTTCTATCAAAGCATACATAATCAAACGGGCAGTTTGGTAACGCTCCATTTTTGATTTTAGATCTGTCAATGATTGCACTGTTTCCAACTGTTTATTGAACACAACTCTTGAGAGCATCAAACCTGACACTGCTACGATGGGTACAATGATCATGAAGATATCACTAAAGTCTAAAACTATCTGCCATGAATCTGTAAGTACTGACACAACTACTGCGAAGCCTATCATAGCGGTCAAGAACATAGTGTGAAGCATTTTGTTAATGGCTACATAGCCCTTTGGCGTTAGTGGTTGTTTGGGTTGCTGGGTCATGTTTTGTTTTTTTATCAGTTATAAACCCTATTTAATAACTAACGTATTCCATAATCTCCAATCCATAGCCTATCATCCCAACACGTTTGGTTTGTTGGCTGTTGCTGATAAGGCGCAGCTTATGTATTTTTAAATCGTGCAGTATCTGTGCGCCGATGCCGAAGTCTTTAGAGTCCATCTCAATACTTGGTGCCTTTACCACTTTGCCCTCAACTTGAGATTCTTTCAGCAAGTTAAGACGTTTCAGTAAGTTCATGCTTTCTGCCTGCTGGTTAATGAAAATGATGGCGCCCTTACCAGCATCGTTCACGACCTTAAACATATCGTCCAGCTTTTCATCGGCATTGTTGGTAAGCGTTCCAAGAATATCATTGTTGACGAGCGTGGCATTCACACGTGTTAAAACAGGTTCGTCAGCAGTCCAGTGTCCTTTGGTAAGTGCAATGTGTATCTGGTGATTGGTGGTCTGCTCATAAGCTCGCAAACGGTAGTGTCCAAAGCGTGTTTCAATGTCAAAGTCTTCCTTTTTCTCAATGAGTGAGTCATGCTCCATACGGTACGCGACCAAATCTTCAATGGAAATGATTTTCAAGTCGAATTTCTTTGCCACTTCCATCAATTGCGGTAAGCGCGCCATGGTACCATCTTCATTCAAGATTTCGACCAAAATTCCTGCTGGTTGATAGCCCGCCAAACGCGCCAGATCTACAGCGGCTTCGGTATGCCCTGTACGTCTCAACACACCGCCATTCTTCGCGCGTAGCGGAAAAATGTGTCCTGGTCTTCCAAGATGATGTGGTTTCGTATCAGAATTTACCAATGCTTTGATGGTCTTTGACCTATCGTGCACCGAAATACCCGTAGTACAACCATGACCTATCAAATCAACCGATACGGTAAACTGGGTATGATGTAATACAGTGTTATTTTGTACCATCATGGTCAGGTCTAGCTCTTCGCAACGGTCTTCGGTAAGAGGCGCACAAATAAGACCACGACCGTGTTTCGCCATAAAGTTGATCATCTCGGGAGAGACCATTTCGGCAGCGGCAATAAAATCGCCTTCATTTTCACGGTTTTCATCGTCCACCACAATAATGACTTTTCCTTTTTTGATGTCATCTATGGCTTCTGCTATGGTATTGAGCTGTACTTTTGATTCCAAAACAGTAGTATTCATGTTACGATAAATTATGCGCAAAGATACGGCTTAATTTATATTTTCTAAAGCACTTTGGTTTAAGTCTTCGCGTATCTTGTTTCTCAACAGGAAGTGCGCAATCATATAAAAAGGAAAGCCAAAAAGCATCAATAGAAGACTTAAAGGTTTTACTTTAAAATTGAATTGCTTATAGAATTTTTTCGTTAGAATATAGGTCACTACGAAATAAAGCAGATAGATACAAAGTGAGATAATGCTCAAATCTCGTGAGGCAGCAGCAAACTCTGGGAATTTATTGTTCTTAAACACAAAGTGAAGAACAAGCAGCGCTATACCTATAATATAAAAGATAAAGGCAAATCTTGAATAATCTATACAATCTTTAGCTCTAGCAGAGGATGAAATAAAGTTCTCGTCAACCACAACGCCATGAGCAGCCAACGTATCAAATCTTACACCGCGTTTTTCAAGCACCGCAAAGGCCTTGGCCTTGCTGACTTTGTTGAAGTTGTAGCTATCATAATTTTTAAGAATGTCAATCAACTTCTCGTCGCTATAGCCTTCAAAATATGTATAGGAAATGTCCTTACCGTCTTCGTCATACAGGACTTTTTGTTTTAGTTTCAAGAACTTTTTGATAGGATCCAAATAACTTCCGAATTCAAACAGACCTCTGTCTTTGGTCGCACGTCTGGTCAACGAGATGCCTAGAGGCAACATGATCAAAGTGGAGAGCCAGGTCGCAAACACCGGATTCAACGTACCATCCTGCGAGCTGTTTTTGGCAAATATTCCAATAAAGTGGTAGGTAAGAAAGAGCAAAATGGCAATGACCATAGGAAGCCCAACCCCACCTTTACGAATCAAAGCACCTAAAGGAGCGCCCACAAAAAATAGGATGATACAGGCAAAACCCAAAGCATATTTTTCATGTAATGCAATAATGTGTTTATTGAGCGTCTTATGCTTAAATTGAAAATTTTGTTGTTTAGTACTGATTATTTGATTGGTACTGTTAACTGTATTAATGGCCAAATTGTAAAGTTGACTTTTTGTTTTGGTGTCAAATAAAGAAAGGAAGTCACCTTTATAAATTGAATCTTTTTTGGTTTCTACATTAATGTTGAGACTATTGATGTTTGACCTTGAATAGAGAATATCCGAAAAACCTTTTAAGTCATTCTTTCTATCCGTTTGAAGACTGTCAATGTAATAATTCAATCCGCTTACATTCAGCATATTGAATCGGTCGCTAAAGCTTTTCTCTTCTAAATCAACATTATTGAGTGCTTCTAAATCTACATTAATAGTATAGGTTTCAAAATAACTCTTTGCATGCGGCTTCTTTTGAGATTCTTTTGGGTCTTTGCTGAAAATCTCTTCGTAATAATGACCATCATGCAAGACCAATTGCAAGATGTTTGAGTTCTCATTGCTTACCAATTCACCCCTTTCAGCGATAATAACTTTGTAGTTACCAAGTCGTTTCTCTGATTTGATGTGCATTACCACTTTTTCCAAAAACTGACCTTGTTCGCCTGTTTTCTTGTCCACCTTAATGTTGATGTTCCCAATCTCGTTGAACTGACCTTCTGCTATCACCATGGCAGGCTTTAGTTGTGCAATGTTCTTACGGAGATTGTAAGACTCAAATTCAGCCCAAGGAATTACATTGTTGGCAAAAAAGAAAGTCGTGATGGCAAGTCCCACGATGAAGATGCTCAAGCCGCGCATAGCTCGCTGTAATGAAATCCCAGTTGATTTCATAGCGGCAAACTCATAGTTTTCGGCAAAGCTCCCAAACACCATAATGGATGACAATAAGATAGTGAGCGGCAATACCAAAGGCATCAACTTTGGCATAAAGTACAACAAGAATTTCCCGACGGTCATCATATCAAGGTCTTTACCAGCCAACTCGCTGATGTAGAGCCAAACCGTCTGTAAAACAAAAATGAGCATGAGTATTATAAACACGCTCATAAATGTTTTCAAGTAGGTCTTGAGTATGTACCTATCTAATATTTTCATCGATTGGAATAAGCGACAACCTTAATCTAACTTATTAATGTAGTAGCCTTTATATTTATTTTTGTCAAAAGTAAACAAGGCTTTTGAAATAGGCTCGTTGGTTTTAAAAGAATTAACAGTTAGGGTTGTCTGTGTGCCGTTTTTGCCAGTCTCAATAAGATTGTAGATGTGTTTGGTCTGTGCATCGATACCTAACAAGACACTTTTGATTTCAGAATTAGTGTCAATAGGGCTCAATTTTACATATTGAATTTTTCTGCCATTGACGTTCTGAACGATGTCCATCTTATAGGTATATCCATCTTTATAGAACGACAGCATTTTGCTAGGAGTAATGGTACCTTCATCATCAGAATTGTCTTTAGAAATGGTCACTTCTTCATCTTCAGGATTAATGGTATATAATGTTTTGCCATCAAAGATTCTTGTTATTCCCAGGATGTTCAACAAGTATTTATCACCTTCAATGACCACATCACCACGAGTTTCTTGATTGATGTTCTCGCTGGTGTTTTTCAAGACATACTTAAAATCGATACTGATGTTATTATAGCTCTTAACTTTCTGGCTCACCTCATTCAAAAGTGCCTTTGCCTTTGCGCCATCTTGCGCTTGAGTGGAGAAAGAAATCAATAAAACGAATGCAAAAAGTATATATTTCATAATTAAATAAATTGTATTTTTTTAGATGGTTTCATTTTCCAATAATTGTTCCAAAGCCACAAGATCTGGTACCAAAACCTGTCGCGCCTTGCTACCTTCAAAAGGACCAACAATCCCTGCAGCCTCCAGTTGATCTATCAATCTACCAGCTCTGTTATAGCCCAATTTCAGCTTGCGCTGTAACAGTGATGCCGATCCTTGTTGTGCCGTAACAATGACCTCTGCAGCTTCTTTAAACAGTTTATCTCTGTCGGCTATATCTATATCAAGACTTGTGCCATTCTCTTCACCTACATATTCTGGCAGAAGATAGGCATCTGGATATGCTTTTTGGTTGCCAATGTACTCTGTTATGTTCTCCACTTCTGGTGTGTCCACAAAGGCACATTGAATACGTGTCAACTCATTTCCTTGGGTGTACAGCATATCTCCACGACCTATCAATTGATCGGCACCAGAATTGTCCAAGATAGTCCTTGAATCTATTTTGGAAGTTACCCTAAAAGCAATACGAGCAGGGAAATTAGCTTTGATAATACCAGTGATTACATTGACAGATGGACGCTGTGTGGCAATAATCAAATGGATACCAATAGCTCTCGCCAATTGCGCTAAACGTGCTATCGGCGTTTCTACTTCCTTGCCAGCGGTCATAATCAAGTCGGCAAACTCATCCACCACCAAAACGATGTATGGTAAATATTGATGACCTTCATTAGGATTCAATTTTCTTGCCTTGAACTTCTCGTTGTATTCCTTGATGTTACGGCACATTGCATTTTTCAGCATCTCGTAACGGTTGTCCATCTCAATACACAAGGAGTTCAAAGTGTGAATCACTTTAGTATTGTCTGTAATGATGGCTTCTTCACTGTCAGGCAATTTTGCCAAATAATGACGTTCTATTTTGTTGAATAAAGTCAACTCCACTTTTTTAGGATCGACCAATACGAATTTGACTTCCGCTGGATGTTTTTTGTACAATAAAGACGTCAACACCGCATTCAATCCTACTGATTTACCTTGACCAGTAGCACCAGCCATTAAGAGGTGAGGCATTTTTGCCAAATCGACCACCATAGTTTCATTGCTTATGGTTTTACCAAAGGCAATTGGCAATTCCATATCTGATTTTTGAAACTTTTGTGATGCAATGACCGAACGCATCGATACAATAGTTGAATTTTTATTCGGAACCTCGATACCAATAGTTCCCTTGCCAGGAATAGGAGCGATGATACGAATGCCAAGAGCAGCTAATGACAATGCGATATCATCTTCTAAATTCTTGATTTTTGAAATACGCACTCCAGCATTTGGAACAATTTCATAAAGTGTAACTGTCGGACCAATAGTTGCTTTAATGTTTGCAATACCGATATTATAATTATTTAAGGTCTCAACAATCTTGTTTTTATTTTCTTCAAGCTCTTCTTGGTTGATAGTGATGCCTTCAGAATCGTATTTTTTCAATAAATCGAGAGGAGGGAACTGGTATTTGCTCAATTCAAGAGTTGGGTCGAACTGCCCAAAGTCTTCCACCAATTTATTGGAGAGATTATCAATTTCAGATTCTTCTTCTGCAATCTCTTCTACCTCAATGGCAACATCACTCTCTGGAGCTTTAATTGGCTCATTAAATACAGGTTTTGTTTCATTAACTACTGCAGGCTTTGAATGTTTTTCGATGGTAGGTTCACTTTTTACTGGTGTTAAGTCGAAAGCAGACTTGATATCTTCAGCTTCAGCTGTCAAATCATTATCAATGGCTGCATAGCCATTGTCTTCATTCTCCAATTGATAATCTGATTTCAAATCCTTTTTGGCAGATTTAAATAAATCCACAAAATGTTGACCAGTGACTTTAAATCGAATCGCCAAATAGGCAATCAATCCAAATACCAATAACAACACCGTTCCAATCACACCAATGTAATCCTGAAGGAAACTATTCATTTCAAAACCAATGGTGCCGCCAAGTGCGTCATATTTATGTGCAAAAAATCCGAAGAGAATTGAAAACCAAATGGCAATCAGTGTTCCCCAAATCCAATGCTTGCGAAGTTTGGCTTTTTTTAGGTCGAGCGTAACGTAAATCCCAGAAAGAAAAAGCAATCCGGAAAAAATAAAAGAAGAGATTCCAAAGCCCTTGATGATGAAGAAATCGCTCACCCAAGCACCGACTTTGTTCAGCCAGTTTTCTGCTTTTACGTCTCTTGATGACATTTCGGTAAGTGTGCTCTGGTCGACCTTACCAGTAAAAAAGAAGGAGAGAAAGGCAATGAACATCAAAATACCAAGAATAATCAGCAAGCTTCCAAAAATTAGTTTTTGTTGGCTTGATAACTTGAAACTCGGTTTTTTGATTTTAGTTGAAGTACTGCTTTTCGTCTTGGTTTTCTTCTTCGCCATCAACACGTTGTTAGATTGAAACAAAAATACAAATTACTGACGTTTATCCTAACGGAAACTATAAGTAAATAGTATAATTTTAAAGGGACTTATGAACATTGAAATATCATTGGAAATCCCCTTTTTTAGATAAACATTAAGACAATTTTCGGGTAGTAAATAATGATGGCACCTACCACAGCAGCTATAGAAGCAATAAAAACTGCACCTGCAGCAATATCCTTGATTCTACCTATGCTAGAATGCAAATCTGGATGTATGAAGTCTGCAATATACTCAATGGCTGTGTTGATGCCTTCTATGCTCATTACCAATCCAATCATTGCAATTTGAAAGAGCCATTCTGTTTTGGAAATATTGAAATAAAAGCCTGCAATAGTCACGAAAACAGTTATGAATAGCTGAATCTTAATGCTTGACTCTGTTTTACATAAATAGAGTGCGCCATTAAAAGCATAGCGCACACTTTTTAACCTGTTTATCAGGAATGATTCTTTCTTTTGGGTCATTGATGCAATTATGAAAGTGCGTCTATGGCAGCTTGGTAGTTAGGTTCATCAACGATTTCAGGAACTTGCTCCGTATGAACTACCTTGCCATCTTTATTGATGACGACAATGCATCGAGAATGTAACGCTTCCAACGGACCATCAACAAAGTCCAGACCATAAGTTTTACCAAAACTTCCATCTTTAAAATCCGACAAGCTTACTACATTATCAAGTCCTTCTGCTCCGCAAAACCTTGAAAATGCAAAAGGTAAATCGTGTGAAATGCATAATACTTTGGTGTCTTGCAATTCACTTGCTTCTTTGTTGAATTTTCTAACGGAAGTAGCACAAGTGCCAGTATCAACACTTGGAAAAATGTTCAACACTAAATTATGTCCTTTGAAATCGTTCAAGGTTTTAGTGGATAAATCGGTTGCAGTCAATTTAAAATCAGGAGCTTTGTCACCTTTAGATGGTAAATTTCCTGAAGTGTGTATCTTATTTCCTTTAAGTGTAACTGTTGCCATAGTGTTATGAATTTTAGAATGTTAAAATTAAGGATAATTTGAAGTTTATTCCTTAAAAAAAGTATAATATTTTCCATCTAAATTTAGGTGGTTTTCTTACGTATGAAATAAGGTTTCAAATTTGTAGAATGATTTTAGTATTATTGCCGAAGATAAAATAGATATGCTAACTTCGATTGATTTGTTTTCTGGTTGCGGAGGAATGACCCTGGGTTTTTCATGGACTGGATTTAATTCTCTATTGGCTTCAGATATTGATGAAAATTGCGAAAAAACCTTCGCTACAAACTTTCCAGAAATTCCTTTTCTGTGTGGAGACCTTTCAAATTTCAAGAAATCAGATTTTGATGTTTATATCAACAAAACAGCTGTTGATGTAATTATTGGCGGACCACCTTGTCAAGGATTCAGTTTGGCCAATAAAAAGCGCAACAAAGTAAAAGACGACCCAAGAAACAGGTTGTTTTATGAATTTGTTAAAACTATTGATTGGTACGGTCCGAAGGCTTTTGTGATGGAAAATGTGAAAGGTTTATTGTCGATGCAATCTGGAAAAGTGATGCTTCAAATACTTGAAGAATTGAAGTTGGCAGGAAAGTATGGATATGAGGTTGATTATAAGATTTTGAAAGCATCTGATTATGGCGTGCCGCAAGCAAGAGAGCGCGTAATTATTATTGGTATACGAAAAGATTTGAATCAATCACCTAGATTTCCTGAACGATGTGTCGATGTTGAAATAACGGTAGATGAAGCCACTTCAGATTTACCTCCAATACAAGCTGGAGAAGGAAAAGAAGTGATGGATTATGCATCTGCACCTCAAAATAACTATCAAATGCGGATGCGAAATAAAGCTAACAAAGTTTATAACCACATCGCCATGAAACACACCAAACGGTTGATTGAGCGTTTTAAAGCCATTCAGCCAGGAAAAAATCTATTGGATGTTTGGGAAACACATGGTGCAGTACAGCGAGGAAATCCGACAGCGAAATCAAAAATTAAATTCAGTCAAAATAATTTGCGTTTGATTGCCGATAAACCAGCGCCAACCATTGCTGCGAGTTTTCAAAGCAATTTTATACATCCGCATCTTCATAGAAATTTCACGGCAAGAGAAGGAGCGAGGTTACAATCTTTTCCAGATGATTTTATTTTTGAAGGTATGCGCACTAAAATGAGCTGGGAAAAAGGCTTGAGCCAGTACCAACAAATTGGCAATGCCGTTCCGCCTTTAATGGCTTTTGAAATTGCTAAAATACTGAAGGAGCAATTAACATGTACACCATAGGTAATTCTGACCAATGCACTTAATTGTCAATCTTCAATCTTCAATCGTTATCTCAATTCGGCGCCAAGTTCCTTTTCAAAATTGCTTTGGAGCTTGCTCATTATTTTGTCAATCTGTTTATCCGTCAAAGTGTTGTGTTCATCTTGAAGAATAAAACTCACTGCATAGCTTTTCTTTCCTTTTGGAAGATTTTTTCCTTGATATACATCGAACAAATCAACATCTTTCAGCAATTGTTTCTCGGTTTTCATCGCAATGCTATCAATCTGTTCAAAAGTAATGGTTTCATCAAGCAGCAATGCGAAATCTCGTCTCACTTCAGGGTATTTCGGGATGTCTTTAAACTTGATATTGTTGTGTTTCGCCATTGAAAGAACGTTGTCCCAGTCAAAATCTGCAAATAAAACATCTTGAGTGATTCCAAAATGTTTCAAGGCTTTTTTATGAATCAATCCAAATTCCACTAATTTGGTTTTACCCAATGAAAGGCTGACACCTTCACTAAAAGCATCATTTTGAATGGGAGAAGATTTGAAATTCGAGATTCCCAAACGGTTTAGTACAGCTGTAACGGTTCCTTTAAGAAAGAAAAAATCACTCGGTGTTGTTGTAGAATTCCAACGTTCGGTATTTTTATTTCCGGTAACGAAAATCGATAGATGTTTAAATTCTTCACGATTGCCATTATAATTGTGGTAAGTTTTTCCAAATTCGAACAATTTAAGGTCGTAACGTCTTCTGTTGATATTGTGTTCTACAGCTTCAAGCCCGGAGAACAACAAACTTTGGCGCATCACGCTCAAATCATTGCTCAAAGGATTAAGCATGGCAACATTGTGGTCTTCGTTCAAATTGTTGCTTAACTTTATATAATTTGGAGTCGTCAGTGAATTTGACATGATTTCGAAAAATCCTTGTGCAGCCAATTGGTTTCCAATAACATTCTGAAGTTTATAATCTTCAAATTTTGACATATTGGAAATACTTGCATTCAGTTTTTCGGTCGTGTTGATATTGTTGTAACCATACACCCGAAGAATTTCCTCAATAACATCAGCCTCACGTGATACATCATTGCGATATGCAGGAATCGTCAATCCGAGTCCGGTTTCAGTAACATTATTGATTTTGATGTCTAATGATGTTAAGATGCGTTTGATGATTTCTTTTGGAATTTCTTCACCTATCATCTTGCTTGCATTTTCAAATGATAACCTAACTTGAAAATCCTCAATCTTTTTAGGGTACAAATCAATGATGTCGCTAGTGATTTTTCCGCCTGCGACCTCTTGAATTAAAAGGGCAGCGCGTTTTAAAGCATATTCAGTGATATTTGGGTCGATGCCTCGTTCAAATCTAAAAGACGCATCGGTATTCATGGCATGGCGCTTTGCAGTTTTTCTAACGCTTACGGGATTGAAGTAAGCGCTTTCCAAAAAGATACTTGTGGTGCTTTCGGTTACGCCAGAATCAATTCCGCCAAAAACACCAGCAATACACATTGGGTTTTCAGCATTGCAAATCATCAGATCTTCTTCGTGCAATTCACGATCCACACCATCAAGTGTGGTAAATTTTGTACCTGTCGGAAGTGTTTTCACCACCACTTTATTTCCTGTGATTTTTGAAGCGTCAAAAGCATGAAGCGGTTGGCCTAGCTCATGCAAAACATAGTTGGTTATATCAACTACATTGTTTTTTGGCATTAAACCTATGGCTTTTAATCTGTTTTGAAGCCAAGAAGGTGATTCGGCAACTTTAAGTCCAGAAATTGTCACACCACAATATCGTGGTGCCAATGTTTTATCCTCAACTTCAACATCAATTTTAAGAGTTCTACTATCTACATGAAATGAACTGACCGAAGGTGTAATCAACTCAACATTTATCTCCTTTTGAACCAGGCCAGCCTTAAGGTCGCGAGCAGTTCCAAAATGACTCATCGCGTCAGCCCTGTTTGGGGTCAATCCGATTTCAAAAACCTGATCATTTTCAACCTTGAAAACATCAGCGACAAGCGTCCCAACTTGCAAACTATTATCTAGAACCATAATGCCGTCATGCGATTTGCCCAATCCTAACTCATCTTCTGCACAAATCATTCCATGGCTTTCTTCACCTCTAATTTTTCCTTTTTTGATAGTCCAAGCTTCACCTTCAGCGGTATAAAGGGTCGTTCCTATGGTTGCAACAGGAACTTTTTGGCCTACAGCCACGTTTGGAGCGCCGCATACAATCTGTAAAGGTTTGTTTTCGCCAATATTTACGGTCGTAACTTTCAGCCTATCTGCATTGTCATGCTGCACGCAAGTTAAAACCTCGCCTACAACAATTCCTTGTAATCCGCCTTTAACGGATTGATACGGTTCAATACCTTCAACTTCAAGGCCTAAATCGGTAAGAAGTTCACCGATTTTTTCAGCTGACCAATCAACATTTATAAACTGTTTTAGCCAGTTATAAGAAATCTTCATGTGTTAAATTTATTAAGGGTGTAAAGATACTAATAGCAAATTGTAATAGAAATGCTAAATAATTTTTATTTATAAGTATTTTGTTTTTATTTCGACCCTTTAAACTGTGAACTACTGATTTATGCGGAATTTAATTTACCTTATTTCAATCCTAGCCTTGTATTCTTGTAAAACCAAAGAAGAAGTTACTCCCTTGAAACAAGGAGTTTGGAGAGGTGAGTTGGAGATTTCAGATAGTGAGGTGCTTCCGTTTAACTTTGACGTTACAGGAAACAAGAGCCTTAAGATATTCAATGCTGATGAAGTCATATTGGTGGATGATATCACCTATCGAAATGATTCAGTTTTTATACAAATGCCTGTCTTTGAAGGCTATTTTGCACTTAAAATGACCGACTCTATTTTGCAAGGCGATTTCATAAAAGAAAGTCTGGACAGAATTCTTCCATTTAAGGCTTATTATGGCGAAAAAAATCGTTTTAATATTCCTGAAAATACTCCGTCTACCAATTTGACTGGTAATTGGGAAGTGGTTTTTAGTCAAGGAGTTAAAGGAGATGAATATTTGGCAAAAGGCATATTTAATCAGGAAGGTACAAAGGTGACCGGAACGTTTGAAACAACTACCGGAGATTATAGATTTCTGGAAGGCGTGATGGATGGTGATGAGTTGAAGCTCTCCGCATTTGATGGAGCGCACGCATTTTTGTTTACTGCAACGGTTTCCAATAATGCTATGCAGGGCACATTTTATTCAGGAAATCATTTTAACGAGCCATTTATCGCAAAGAGAAATGAAAACTTCGAATTGCCTGATGCCAATAAATTGACCTATTTGAAGGATGGTTATGATAAAATTGCTTTCTCGTTCCCAGACGAAACGGGAAAAAAGGTATCTTTAACTGATGCTCGATTTAAAAATAAAGTTGTGATTGTCCAAATTATGGGTACCTGGTGCCCAAACTGTCTTGATGAAAGCAGATTTTATTCTGAATATTACAAGCAAAATAGCAATCAATATATTGAATTCGTAGCATTGGCTTTTGAGTATGCAAAAACTGAAGAAGCAGCCTTTAAAGGTATCAAAAGATTGGAAGATGGTGTAGGTATTAATTACCCAGTTTTATTGGCGCAATATGGGACATCTGACAAAATAAAAGCACAAGAAAAATTGCCAATGCTCAATCATGTTTTATCTTATCCCACAACAATTTTTATCGACAAAAAAGGGAAAGTTCGAAAGATTCATACAGGTTTTAATGGTCCTGCAACAGGTGAAAAATATGTTGAATTCAAAGAAGAATTTGAAAATTTTGTGAGTGAATTGGTGAATGAATAGTCTTGGGCGAGTGACATTAATCATCGTTTTCATTACCTATCCTCTTAAATTTTAGTTAATTAACAAACGAGCTTTCTGTTTTAACTTTCTCCTAACAGAGACCTATTAAATTTGCTTCTAATTTTAGATTATTAACTAATAACCAATTCATTATGAAGCATATTTATTCTTTCATTGTGGCGACAGCAATTGTGGCCATTGCTACTACAAAGGCTAAAGCTCAATTAAACCTTCCAAGAGGAAGTCAGCAGGCTTCCGTTTCTCAAACGGTTGGAATTACTAAAATTCAAATAGATTATTCCAGACCAAGCGTGAATGGTCGTGAAATATGGGGAAATCTTGTACCATATGGCATGAATAATTTAGGGTTTGGAACCGCTAAAGAATCGCCATGGCGCGCAGGAGCCGACGAGAATACAACATTTTTTACATCCACAGATTTAAATGTTGAGGGGAAGCCTCTAAAGGCTGGTACATACGGATTGCACATGATAATTGAGGAAAATAATAAAGCGACGATTATTTTCTCAAAAAACAGTACTGCTTGGGGCAGTTTTTTTTATAAACCCGAAGAAGATGCTTTAAGAGTTGATGTAAATACCAAATCAATTCCCCATGTTGAGCAATTGACATATGAATTTTTGGAGGTAAAGCCAAGCTCGGCAATTATAGCTCTCAATTGGGAAAAGAAGCAGATTCCATTTAAAATTGAAGTAGATCTCAATAAAACCGTAGTTGCAGAAATTAAAGAAAAACTTCAAAACCAAGAAGGTTTTAATAGACAGACTTGGGAACAAGCGGCCACTTTTGTGTTGAACAATGGCGGAGATTATAAAGAAGCTGAAAGTTGGATAGACAATGCCATTGAAGGACAATTTTATAGTCAGAAAACATTCAACAATCTTGCGTTGAAAGCACAATTAGAAAGAAAACAAGGCAATGAACAAGCTTATGCCAAGATAATGGATGAAGCTATGGGAATGGCTACCGAAAATCAATTAAATCTTCTTGGATATCAGATGCTGAATGCCAAAGATTATGAGAATGCTCTAAAATACTTTAAACAAGCTATTGTATTAAATCCAAAAAGTGCCAACGCTTATGATAGTCTAGGGGAATATTATTACACAGTTGGGGATAAGGAAAATGCAATTAAGAATTTCAAAAAATCATTGTCAATGAATCCTCCAGCAAATGTGAAAGCCAATTCTGAAAAATATTTAAAGCAGTTAAACGCAATGTAGCTAATCAATCATAAAAACGTTCAATTATGTTTTTAAGGCCCAGTTTTCACTGGGCTTTTTTTAGCTTATATAATTCCAAATATTCTTGTATTTGCTTAACTGGGCATATGTATGTCTCAATACTTTGTTTTCTGGTGAAGAAAGCGATGGGTCTTTTTTTAGAATGGTTTGTGCATAGTATCTCGCGTGATTTAGAATATTTTTATCTTTTATGACATCGGCTATTTTAAGGTTTAAGACGCCGCTTTGCTGTGTACCCATTAAATCGCCTGGACCGCGCAATCGTAAATCTACTTCAGCTATTTCAAAACCATCATTTGTGTTCACCATCGTTTGAAGGCGTGTTTTACTGTCTTCACTCAATTTATGGCCCGTCATTAAAATACAATAGCTCTGTTCCGCGCCACGACCTACGCGACCACGCAATTGATGTAACTGTGAAAGGCCAAAGCGCTCTGCACTTTCGATGATCATCACTGATGCGTTCGGAACGTTGACGCCAACTTCAATAACTGTGGTGGCTACCATAATTTGTGTTTCACCTTTGACAAAACGCTGCATTTCGTAGTCTTTGTCCGCAGCCTTCATTTGGCCGTGAACAATTGAGATTTGATAATCTGGCATCGGAAATTCTCTTGAAATACTTTCATAGCCATCCATCAAATCCTTATAATCCATTTTTTCGCTTTCTTGAATGAGTGGATAAACGATGTAAACTTGTCTTCCTTTGGCAATTTCATCCTTGATAAATTTAAAGACTTTCAACCTGCTTTTATCAAAACGATGAACGGTTTTAATATGCTTTCTGCCTGGAGGTAATTCGTCAATAATCGAGATGTCCAAATCGCCATAAACAGACATTGCCAAGGTTCTTGGAATTGGAGTTGCGGTCATAATTAAGATGTGCGGAGGAGTTTCATTTTTATGCCACAATTTACTTCTTTGAGCTACCCCAAAACGATGTTGTTCGTCAATAATTGCAAGCCCCAAATTTTGAAATTCTACAGAATCTTCGAGTAGGGCGTGAGTGCCAATTAGGATATTTAATTTGCCGTTTTTTAGATTTTCGTGAATTTCTCGCCTATCTGAAGTATTGGTTGAACCAGTGAGTAATTTAATACTGATATTCAAACCATTGAATAATTCAAGTAATCCATTATAGTGTTGGACTGACAAAATTTCAGTCGGAGCCATTAAACAAGCTTGAAAACCGTTGTCAAGTGCTATGAGCATTGACATCAGTGCTACTATGGTCTTGCCGGAACCAACATCTCCTTGCAGCAATCGATTCATCTGGGCATTACTTCCTAAATCGGAACGGATTTCTTTCAAAACACGCTTTTGAGCATTGGTCAAATCGAAAGGTAAATGCTCATTGAAAAACGTGTTGAAGTACTCGCCAACTTTCTCAAAATTGAATCCTTTTATTTTTGATTTATGAATCAGATTTTTGATGATGAGTTGCAATTGGATATAAAACAATTCCTCAAATTTTAATCGGAATTGAGCCTTCGCCAATAACTCTTGATTTTCTGGGAAATGGACATTGAGAAGTGCTTTGCTTTTTGAAATCAATTTTAATTCTGACAGCAAATAATCAGGCAATGTTTCCTCAAATCGTCCTTTGGTTTCCAAGAACAACTGCTGCATAATTTTGGACATCACACGATTGGTGATGCCTTTGCTCGACAACTTTTCTGTGGATGGATAAATGGGCTGCATTGCCGAACGAAGATTTTTTTCGTGTTTCTCCAGCAGTTCCATATCTGGATGTGGCATATTGAAAACACCATTGAACCAATTGGTTTTTCCGAAAATAACGTACGGCTTGTTCAATTTGATGCTTTCTCGAATCCATTTGTGGCCTCTAAACCAAACCAATTCCATAACGCCAGTATCGTCCTTAAACGTTGCAACCAAGCGTTTTCCACGACCTTCGCCTGCATCTTTCAAATTGATGATTTGACCAATAATCTGTACGTCTGCATTATTCCGCTGCAATTGATTGATTTTGTAATACTGTGTGCGGTCAATGTATCGATTCGGAAACAAATTAATCAAATCCTGATACGTATGAATGCCAAGCTCGCTTCGCAGCAAATCCGCTCGATTTGGCCCAACGCCTTTGAGATAATCAATCGGAGTTTGGAGATTGGTGTTCATAAAACGAATATAATTCTTCTGTGGCAAAGATGAAACCTGAAATTTTCTTATTTTGGTCTAATCATTGTTTGAACCTACCTATGAACAAATTTCTTTTAATTTTCTTTCTGTTTTTTGTTTCAAATATGTCTGCACAACAAACGGATTATGTGGATTTTAAAAAAATTAATGCGTTTGTTTCGTTTGATTCAAAGGGGAAAAGGCTAGCAATGAAAGTACGATATGAATTTGATATCATTAAGGATATCGATTCAGTTTATATTGATGCGAGAAATACTTATCACTATGAATTTAAAGAAAGTAATTTTAAAATTTACAGTAAGAATTTAGATGGGAATAAGATAGTGTTTTATACGCCTGCTGAAAGAAAATTTGAAACTGGCAAAAACTATTATGTGGAAATTATATTTTTCTCCTTTCCGAAAAGTGCTCTGTATTTCGTTGACAATCAAATCTGGACACAAGGACAAGGCAAATACACAAGCAATTGGTTGCCAAGTATCGATGATGTGAATGATAAAATTGAATTCGATTTATCAATTTCGTATGACAAAGATTTTGAAGTAACTGCAAATGGAGAATTATCAAACGTTGAAGCATCTGACTCTATAAAAACTTGGCATTTCAATATGAATAAACCAATGAGCAGTTACCTCGTTGCGCTTGCCATCGGAAATTACAATAAAAAAACAGAAGTCTCAAAAAGCGGCATTCCATTGGAATATTATTACTATCCCGAAGATTCCTTGAAAGTTGAATCAACGTATCGTTACAGCAAACAGATGTTTGATTATTTGGAAGATGAAATTGACGTACCGTATCCTTGGGACATCTATAAACAAGTGCCTGTCAAGGACTTTTTGTATTCAGGAATGGAAAACACCACGCTCACCATTTTTTCGGATGCGCTTATGACGGATTCTATTGCTTTTAAAGATCGAAACTATGTAAATGTCAATGCACACGAATTGGCACATCATTGGTTTGGAAACTTGGTCACTGCAAAAAGCGGCGAACATCATTGGCTTCAGGAAGGTTTTGCAACGTTTTATGCGCTGTTGGCGGAGCGTCACATTTTTGGGGATGATTATTACTATTGGCAATTGTACGAATATGCTCAAGAATTGCTAGAGCAGGAAAAATTGGGTCAAAGTACCTCGATACTCGACCCGAAATCCAGTAGTTTGACTTTTTACAAAAAAGGTTGTTGGGCTTTGCATATATTGAAGGAGCAAATAGGCGAGGAGGCTTTTAAACAAGCCGTGAAAAACTATTTAACAGCTTATCAATTTGAGTCGGCAGAAACCAGTGTTTTTATACAAGAAGTCGAAAAAAGCAGTGGTATAGATTTGACAGAATTTGTTGAAACGTGGCTAAAAGTGGTCGAATTGCCTCAAGATGCGATGGTCAAAAGCCTGAAAAAGTCTGAATTCATTCAAGAATATTTGGATGTTTCTTGTGATACCTATCCATCAAAATGCAATGATTATCTCGTTTCTGACATTTCTGGCAAGGCAAAGGTGAAAATCCTTTCGCAAGAATCATATAATGTCAAAGAAGAGGATTTTAAGAACAGTTGGGAAGTTCGTCAGGCCATTGCTCAAAATTTGACCGAAATCCCGTTAGAGCTTAAAAAAAGCTATGAATCATTGCTGAATGACAAGTCCTACACGACTATTGAGGTGGCGTTGTATAATTTGTGGATGAATTTTCCAGAAGATCGTTCGAGATATTTGGAGAAAACCAAAGACCTTAAAGGATTCAGTGATTATAATGTACGTATGCTTTGGCTGGCCTTGAATTTGAATACATTAGAATATCAATCAGAACAGAAACAGCAAGTTTTTGACGAGTTGAAAAATTACACAAGTGCAAATTTTGGCTTTGAAGTTCGAATGAACGCCTTTAATTTCCTGAAATTAATCAACGGATTTGATGAAGATTCCATTAAAAACCTTGTGGATGGCACTGAACATCACAATTGGCGAATGCAGCAATTTTCAAAGAACTTATTGGATGAATTAAGCCAAATTGAAAGTTATAAGAAAATCATTGATAAGTTGACGAATAAAGGATAATTTCATAAAACCTCGAGCCCTGAATTTTAAACTTTAAATCTTGAACATAGAATCATAAATAGAAATGAGAGCATTGGTCATATCAGGTGGAGGAAGCAAAGGTGCATTTGCAGGTGGTGTGGCGCAATATCTTATTGAAAATAAAAGACTCAACTACGATATTTTTATTGGTACATCAACAGGGAGTTTGTTGGTATCTCATTTGGCTTTGAACAAAATTCAAGAAATAAAAGAGGTTTACACAAGCGTGAACCAAGATTCCATTTTCAGTATTTGTCCTTTCACAATTAAGAGGAAGAAAGGCGTGGAGACTGTGGGTATCAATCACTTTAGTGTGCTTCGGAATATTATGAGAGGCAGCAAGACTTTTGGCGAAAGTTACCATCTAAAAGAATTAATATTAAAGAATTTTTCTGAAGAAGATTTTAATAAGTTGAAATCAAGAAGCATTGATGTTGTTATAACAGTTGCAAATTTGTCTATCAATCAGGTGGAATATAAATCCATAAAGGATTTTGAATATGAAGAATTCTGTGAATGGATATGGATTTCGTGCAATTACACACCTTTTATGTCACTTGTAAAAAAAAATGGCTGCGAATATGCGGATGGTGGATTGGGCTCTATGGTGCCTATAGAAGAGGCAATTAAACGGGGAGCAACGACGGTTGACGCCATCATTTTGCAAACGGAAACCACAACTTTTAATAGAATGCCCTCGCTGAATTCCTTTTCTCTGCTCACAAATATGTTTGCATTTATGTTAGATAGAATTGAAAGTCAAAACATTAGGATTGGCAAATTTGTGGCAACCAATCAAAACGCCATCATCAATTTCTACTACACGCCTACAGTTCTAACGACCAATTCATTGATATTTGATAAAGACAAAATGAATCAATGGTGGCAAAGTGGTTTTAATTTTGCCAAATTTAAAGATGATGAAACCAGTCAGTTGGAAACTGATTAGATGTTACCACATTTCGCTTACTTCTTGTTTGATGAAAGACAAGGCTGCGTCGCTGGGCGCTCGTTTTTCCATCATTTCGGTAAGAACAACTTCTCGTAACTTGTTTGCGGTATCTGTTTTTTCCAATAAGCTTGCCTTTCTAATTAATTGAATGGTAGCATTTTTTGCAGCAGATATAATGTTCCAACAATCATCTGTTAAGTAGATTTGTTGTGAAAGATTATGTTCAAATTCCTGTTCGATACTTGCTATAAGTAAGGATTCATAATCATCTTTATTTGAAGATGTTGGAGCAACTCTAATTAGTAATTTTGCAGGTGTGATTCTTTCCAGAAAAATAGCCATACGCTCGTATGCTTGCAACCGTATAGGCATGGAGTTTACTTGCATGTCTTTGTGAAGCAAGTAACGCCTTCTGCCATCTTCATTTTTGGTATGCTCTTTGAAAAAATAATAAGCTATCAAGCCTGTTATCAGTGCAGGAATGGCAAATAAAAATAGGTCGATTATTCGTTCGGAATCCATAGATCTTAATTTTGAGTCTCAAACTTAAGGTCTTTTTCCAAACTTTACAAGGAATTTCTGTCTACAGGAAATTTGATATTAAATTCTTCCGCCTAAATGCATACAATCCTTCAAATGCTGCATACTCTCAAAAGGAACAGGTGTTTTTTCATACTGAAACGTTCTGTCAAGTTCTTTTGACAAATAGGAATCATCCACATTGAGGTCTACATCTTTCATTGTAAATTGGCAAGGGTGTTCATAACCTGCCGCATGCGTAATTTCCAACAATTCTTTTCTAAAGGTTTTAAAATATTGTGCCAAACGCTCTGACTTAAGCGGAATATTGATACCGTTTTGAAGCCATTTGCTTTGTGTGGCAACACCACTTGGGCAGTGATTGGTATGGCACAATTGCGCTTGGATACAGCCAATACTCATCATAGCTTCTCTCGCTACATTGATGCAGTCTGCTCCCATAGCGAAAGCCATTGCTGCTTTTCCTGGCAAACCGAGTTTTCCACTTGCAACAAAAACAATTCTTTCTGTAAGTTCTTTTTTCTGAAACAGCTTGTACAAATCGCTAAAACCATAAGTCCAAGGTAAAGACACATGATCGGCAAAGCTCGGCGGAGCTGCGCCTGTGCCACCTTCGCCACCATCAACGGTTATAAAATCTGGACCTTTTCCTGTAGATACCATCAAATCGGCCAATCGTTCCCATTGATCCAATTTTCCGATGGCAGCCTTGATTCCGACAGGCAAGCCTGTTGCTTCTGCAATATCTTCAATCAGTTGCATCAAACCTTCTATATCTTCAAATGCAGAGTGTGTAGGTGGTGAAAGTACATCTTTACCCATTGGGACATGACGAATTTCAGATATCTCTTTGGTGATTTTCGCAGCAGGCAATACGCCACCTTTTCCAGGTTTTGCACCTTGAGACAATTTGATTTCGATTGCTTTGATAAAAGGTTTTTCTTCGACCAATTTTACCATTTTATCCAACGAGAACCTTCCATATTCATCCCTTACTCCAAAATACCCGGTTCCAAAATGAAACACCACATCTGCACCATTGCTATGGTACGGAGAGAGTCCGCCTTCACCAGTATTGTGATACGCTCCAGCCAATTGTGCTCCTTTGTTCATCGATTCAACCGCCTTTGCGGATAATGAACCAAAACTCATAGCAGAAATATTGATGACAGACGCAGGACGATAGGGTTTGCGTCTTTTGTTATAGGCTCCCATTACTTTGGCACAAGGCAAAAAACTATTATTTAAATAATTGGGATGATCTTCTTTGATCTTAAAGCTCAACATCGCGTTGTTGATGAAGAGATGTTGTGGTGCATAAATATCTCTATCGGTTCCAAAACCTTCATAATTATTTTCTTTTTTAGAAGATGCATAAATCCAACCACGTTCAATTCTGTTAAAAGGCAATTCTTCGCGATTGTTGGCAACCAAATACTGGCGCAACTCTGGCCCAATTTTTTCCAACATATATCTAAAATGTCCAATTATTGGAAAATTATGGCTAATGGTATGCTTCTTCTGAAAAAAGACATCTCGAATGGCGACAATTGCCAAAACAATCAAAATCCACATCCACCAACTTATACTGCTTAAAACCGTCCAAAAATCATTCATATCAGTTAACTTTTCAGTAAATATATTTAAAATTAAATGGTCTTAAAAGCATATCTTTATGAAATGAGTAAACGAAAAAAAATTATCATCATAAGCTTAATTTCCATTGTGGTCATCGGTATTTTGGCAATAGTAGTGGCACAGAATGTCATAACTTCAAAAATTGAAGCATTTTTAGCGGAATCTTTGCCAAGTCATATAGAGGTTGATTACGAAGATTTAAGTTTTGCTGTTTTAAGCGGTAACCTTGAACTTGAAAAACCAAAACTCACCATTTACGGTAAAACCACTGACAGCATCAATCTCACAAACGAAATGTCCTCTATATTTATTAAAGATGTTGGCTATTTGGATTACATTTTCAATAATAAAATATCGATTGGAAGTATTGAAATAAACAATCCAAAAATCAATTTTTACCACAACAAATTAGTGGATTCCAAAAATTACAAATCATCAGCACTTCAAAAATCAACGCGAACCGTTACCATTGGAAAAGTGATGATTACAAATGGTGATTTTCAAATGTTTGATGGGCAGACTGATTCATTGCTTTTGAAGACTGATAAATTCACTTTGCATTTTAAAGAAGTTCTTTTTGATGAGTCAACGTCCCAAAATAAAATACCCTTCAAAGTCTCTAGTTACGAGCTTCTTGTGGAAAATCTTTTCTCTAAAATGAATGATTTTGATGTTCTAAATGTAAATAAAATCCAAGTTTCAAATGAGAAGGCGTCATTAGATTTACTCACTTTGAAAACCAAATATTCCAAAGAAGAATATTCAAAACTTCTCAAAAATGAGCGAGATCATTTCGATTTATCTGTTGACAAAGTAGCTTTTGATGATTTGGATTTTGGTTACGAGCAAGATTCGATATTCTTTTTTCAATCTCCATTGATGAGTATTCAATCACCAGAGCTTTATATTTATAGGGATAAACAGGTTGCTGATGACAATATCATAAAACCATTATACAGTAAAATGTTAAGAGATTTGAAATTTGATCTAGCTATGGATAAAGTTGAGATCAACGATGGAATAATTGAATATACAGAAAAGATCAATTCTGGTGCAGTGGTTGATGCCGTAAAATATTCTGATCTAAATGCCATAGTATATCGTCTTGGAAATACTTATAGTGAGCCCCTTGATATAGATATAAATGCGAAATTTATGCAGAATACGCCCATAAATGTCAAATGGGATTTTGACGTAAATAACGAGAATGATGATTTTGAATTCAAAGCCGATATTGGAAAACTCTATGCTGCTAAAATGAATGCATTTTCAGAACCCACAATGAATGTTCGACTCGAGGGCGCACTCCACAAGACCTATTTCACTGTTTATGGTGACAAAACAGACTCGCAAGTCAATCTCAAAGTCAATTATGATGATTTTAAAATTGTAATGATGCAAAAAAAAGAGAGAAAAGAGAATAAGCTACTTACAGTGATTGCTAATCTTTTCGTGAAAAATGATAGTGACGAAGAGAAAGGAGATTTTTTAAATGGTAGTGATTATGTTGTGAGAGACCAAACCAAATCGATTTTTAATTTTTTATGGCTTAACGTCAGTGCTGGTCTCAAAAATGCAATGACTGGTAAAGGCAATAAAAAATGATTTATTAAGAGAATTGTTTATAAATATTCACAAAATTCCTGATCAAAAACGCTATCATTGGTTAATTTCACGACTTGAAAATTTAGTACGTTTTGGAGAAGTATTTAAGTCAGTTGAATGAGGCGCAATTAGCACCAACCTTGCAAAAAGATGGTCCAATGATCATCATTGCTGGCGCTGGTTCCGGCAAAACCCGAGTGCTGACCTATCGCATTGCCTATTTGATGAGTGAAGGCATAGACCCTTTTAACATTTTGGCGTTGACTTTTACCAACAAGGCAGCGCGCGAAATGAAATCGAGGATTGCATCGATTGTTGGTGAAAGCGAAGCAAAAAATCTGTGGATGGGAACGTTTCACTCGGTTTTTGCTAAAATTCTGCGCATCGAAGCTGATAAGTTAGGTTATCCAAATAACTTCACTATTTACGATACTCAAGATTCACAACGCTTGATTTCAGCCATCATCAAAGAAATGAATCTCGATAAGGATGTCTATAAATACAAACAGATTTATTCCAGGATTTCTTCATACAAAAATAGTCTGATAACGGTGAAGGCGTATTTTCAAAATCCTGAATTGATTGAAGCAGATGCGATGGCAAAGCGCCCTCGTTTGGGTGAAATTTATAAAAATTATGTCGATAGATGCTTCAAAGCTGGTGCTATGGATTTTGATGATTTATTATTGAAAACCAATGAGTTGCTGACGCGTTTTCCAGATGTATTGGCGAAATATCAACATCGTTTTCGATATATTTTGGTGGATGAGTATCAGGATACGAATCATTCACAATATCTAATTGTGAGAGCGTTATCAGATAGATATCAAAATATTTGTGTGGTTGGTGATGATGCTCAAAGTATCTATGCGTTTCGTGGTGCCAACATCAACAATATCTTGAATTTTCAGAGAGATTATGATGGTGTGAACGTGTACAGATTGGAGCAAAACTATCGTTCGACAAAGAATATTGTCAACGCAGCAAATTCCATCATCGACAAGAACAAAACCAAACTCGATAAAATAGTTTGGACAGCCAATGATGAAGGCGCGAAAATAAAGGTCAATCGTTTGATGACTGATGGTGATGAAGGTCGCTATGTGGCGAGCTCTATTTTTGAGAACAAGATGGAAAAACAGATGAAAAACTCTGAATTTGCTATTTTGTATCGTACCAATGCGCAGTCGAGAGCGATGGAAGATGCCTTGCGAAAGAAAAACATTCCGTATCGTATTTATGGTGGATTGTCGTTTTATCAGCGGAAGGAGATCAAAGACGTCCTGTCATATTTAAGATTGGTCATCAATCCTGCTGATGAAGAAGCTTTGAAACGCGTTATCAACTTTCCTGCGCGTGGCATTGGTCAAACTACCATTGACAGACTGATTGTTGCTGCAAATGATTTCAATCGTTCCATTTTTGATGTGATGAAGAACATCGGACAATTGGATGTCAATATCAATTCCGCTACAAAAAATAAGCTGCAGAATTTTGTGACGATGATTGAAAGTTTTCAGGTGATGAACCAAACAGCCAATGCGTTCGAACTTGCAGACCAGGTTACAAAAGTAAGTGGTATCATTCGCGAATACAACAACGATGGCACTCCAGAAGGCGTTGCCAAGATGGAGAATATTGAAGAATTGCTCAATGGTATCAAGGATTTTGTGGAAGGGCAAAAGGAGCTGGCTGATGCAACAGGAAGTATCACGGAATTTTTGGAAGATGTCGCTTTGGCAACCGATTTGGATAATGATAAAGGTGATGATGACAGGGTGGCCTTGATGACCATTCACTTGGCGAAAGGCTTGGAGTTTCCTTATGTGTATATTGTTGGGATGGAAGAGGATTTATTCCCGAGTGCGATGAGTATGAATACACGCAGTGAACTAGAGGAGGAGCGACGTTTGTTTTATGTGGCATTGACTAGAGCTGAAAAGCAAGCTTATTTAACATATACAATGTCTCGCTATCGATGGGGAAAACTGATTGATGCAGAGCCAAGTCGATTCATTGAGGAAATTGATGATGAATTCTTGGAAGTCTTGACGCCAATTGATGATAGACGTTTCAATCCGATGTTGTCTGCAGATATTTTTGGAGATATAGAGCCAAACCTAATACGGTTCAAGAAACCTGCAAAGCGCTCTACTGCGGAGAAACCTCCTAAATTCGTTCCACCACCAAAATTAAAACCCATCGGCAAATCTGAAGGAAGTGCAAATACCAATCTATTTGATGGAAAACTTGCGGTGGGCAATATCGTTGAACATATGCGATTTGGCAAAGGTGAAGTCCTTAAAATTGAAGGTGTAGGCGCTGATACCAAAGCAGAAATCAATTTTGAACACGGAGGCGTCAAAAAATTGTTGTTGCGATTTGCAAAACTGGATGTTTTAGGATAAGCTACCTTACCATACATACAGAATTGATGTGACCATAACCATCATATTCCTTGACAGTATTGTTTGGGTCCACAATCCATTTGCCATCAACGATAAATTTATAATGATGCTTGCCACCTGACAATGGCAGAGAATATTCCCAGATACCTTCTGAAGTTTTTTGCATTCTCAACTCTTTTTCGTCCCAATCGTTAAAGCTTCCAGCCAAAATCACCTTATTGGCATCATTATAACCTTTCAACTGAAAGGTTGTCATTTTTTTGACATCGATGTGAGAGTTGTAACCTCCAAATTCATTGAAAACCTTATCAGGATTGGTTGGATCTTCCATCCAATTGCCATCAACTATAAACTTATATTGGTAGTCGTTTGGAGCCAGTTTTAGAATGATTTCCCATCCGTTTTCGATCTTATACATCCTGAATAGGTCTTCATTCCATCGATTGAATGTGCCAGTAACAATTACTTTTTCAGCATTTTCATAACCTCTCAATCGGAACCTGACATTGCCATTTTCATCTGGGAACGCAGTATAAAGCTTCAAATTATAAACGTGCAAATTGCTGTTGTCTTTCACGGCCCAACCAATATTTGGGTCTTTATGAGTAGGTTCTGCCCAGTAATCATTATTGATGATAAATTTGAAATCCCAAGAGAACTCACCCATAAAATCATCGAGATGCTTTCTTAATTGGTACGTATGTTCATCAATTTTTTTCATTGGCCAGGCATCTTTAGACCAATTATTGAAATTGCCTGAAACAGCAACCGTTTCAACTGTAATATCAAATAGAGATTCTTGGTGACCACTAGTGTCGCTGGTCACTTTTTTGTAATCACTTTCTTTAAAGATAAAAACCACCTCGCCTCCTTCAATATAATAACCTTTTAGATTCTCTTTTTGAGAGAAAACCAATGTGTTTGTCACTAAAAACACGAATAGGATGGTATGTTTTATGAAGCTTTTCAATTTCTAACTATAGGATAATTTACAAAATAAAGCTTTTGTTTTTGATAATTGATGATGGTTCTTTTTTGTTTGAAAAATTCGTAACCCAAAATTCCATCCAATGACGTTCCAAATGCTTCGTTCAGATTATTCAGGTTACTCAAGACCGTTTCCATTGGTGCAAAAAATATGCTGTCGCTCAATTTTACCCTGTACAATTTCCCTGCCAAAACTTCAACCGTGTGACCGCTGGCATCGCTTAACTCTAGATGTCGCATCGGATAGAAAAATTTCAAAACCTTCTTGTTCAAGCGTTTATTTATTTGGTTGTATTCGGCAGCAGTGTCGAGACCGAAACTCAATTTGTGTTTGTCCACATAAGTATCGAGCACAATGGTATGGTTTTTCAGTTTGAAATCGACACTATCTACAATCGTTTCCAGATAAATATGTTCATCTAAAGTATTGCCTTTTGAATCTACTTTTGACAGCGTAATCTGATTCAGGTACATATCAATAAAAATTTCATAATCCTTTAAGACATTGAATCCAATGATTCCCAAAAGATTCATTTTTTTTGTCTTTTCGATATGAGATAAATCAATGATATCTGATGTTTTATTGGTGAGAACCAAATTTTTAATCACAAACTCCTTCAACTGACGTTCCAGCGGATTGTCCACAGTATTCAATACGCCCGAAGTTTCTTTTGATTTCTTGTAATAAGGATTATAGGACTCAAAATGAATCTTATTCAAAATCAAGGATTCAGAGCCAGTATCTATGATAAAATTGCCTTTTTTGTCTAAAAGTTCAGCTTCAACAACAATGAGATGATCGATCAATTTAAAAGGAATACGTGTCGTGTATTCATTGACAATTTCTGCTTTTGAAAAAACAATATTGTCCAATAAATCGTTGGAAAACAGACTCGTCGAAATAAGAAAGAAGCACAGAAAGGTTGGTAAAGGTCTCATAGTATTAAGACTGTATAATTTTGAGATTGTTACAATCTTATGCCGAAAACACTTTGATATCACCAATTTCACTTAAATAAGTTCTGAAGGTATTAAAAATATTGATTACTTTGTAGGTGTATTGTTCAATACGAATGCTATGGCCGATTTTATCAGAATTTACGAAGAGAATCCAAATCCGAAGGAAATAAAAAAAGTAATTGATGTCTTGAGAAAAGGCGGATTGATTATTTACCCTACGGATACGGTTTACGGTTTGGGTTGCGATATTACCAATATGAAAGCCTTGGAGCGTGTTGCTTTGATCAAAGGCGTGAAACTTGAAAAATCCAATTTTTCCTTTGTTTGTCACGATTTGAGTAATTTGAGTGATTACGTAAAACAAATCGACACATCAACTTTCAAGATTTTGAAGCGTGCCTTACCAGGACCATACACATTCATTTTACCGGGCGCCAGCTCTTTGCCTCATCCATTTAAGAAGAAAAAAACTGTAGGTATTCGTGTTCCTAATAACAACATTGCGTTGGAAATTGTACGTCAATTGGGTAATCCTATTATCTCGACATCCATTCGTGATGAAGATGAGATAATTGAATACACCACAGACCCAGAACTCATTTATGAAAAATGGGATAATCTTGTCGATTTGGTCATCGATGGTGGCTATGGAGATAACCAAGCCTCAACCGTTATCGACTTATCAGAAGAGCAGCCTGTGATAGTCAGGGAAGGCAAGGGGAGTTTGGAAATCTTCTAGGCTGTATCTGCTTGTCTCTTGAAAAACAATTGAGATACAGGAATCAACATCAACCCTGAAATCAAGAAAATTATAAAGGCAATTTTTAAGTTAAAAGCGTGGGCAATGTAGCCTATGAGTGGTGGACCAATTAACATTCCAACAATTGCATAAGTTGCGACAATGGAAATGGCCATACCTGCCGAATATTTTTTAGATGTTCCAGCTAGCATAAACGTCATCGGGAAAATAGCTGCGACACCTAAACCTGTAATGCTCAATGCCACAATGGAAGGCCAAAAATATGGGAATAATATCAGCGAAGTTATACCGACCGAAATAAATGATGAACTTATGATATACATTCGTTTCATCCCTAATTTTTCAATCAATACATCTGAAAAGAATCTGGAGAGCGCCATAAAGACCATAAAAATAAGATAGCCGAGTGTAAATAAATCTTCCTTAACGACCTCCTTGAAGTACACACCGCTCCAATCGAAAATTCCTCCTTCACAAACAGCAGCAAAGAACACCAAAACTCCAAGAAGTACAATCTGCCTGTCTGGCTTTCGTAATTGAAGCTTGTTGCCTTCTGCAGCTCTGTCATTTTTCAAAAGTAAAGGATAAGCAATCAACCCAACAATCAATGAAAACGAAGCTGCAATCAAAGTATGGTTTTGCAAGCTCACACCATATTTAACCATAAAGGTTGAGAAAATAACGCCTATCAATCCACCAGAACTCCAAAGTCCGTGAAACGACCCAATAATCTTTCTGACAAAACTTTTCTGGACGCTGATGGATTGCGTATTCATAGCAATATTGAGTATTCGCATACAAAATGAAAATATAAACACAGCAACAACCAGCATCAATATGGAATTTGAAAGACCAATGAGTGCCAACGCAATATTCAACAATACAAAGGATACAATCAAAGGCTTTCTGCTATCGAATTTCGCTACTAACCAACCAGAGAGTGGCAAGCCCATCAATGAACTTATGGGCAATGTCAGCAATACATTTCCTAATTCTGCTTCGTTCAAACTGAACAAATCTTTGATGGTAGGAATCCTTGCGGCCCAAGTAGCGAAACAAAAGCCGGAAAGCAGGAAAAATAGACTTAAGGAAATGCGTTGTTTATGATGTTCGCTCACGATTGGTTATTTTGAAGCTGCAAATATCCGTTGGATAATTTAAATGGTAAAATCATTTAAGTTTTTGTTTGGATTTGGGAAATAAAAAAGCCCAATCAGTGCGATTGGGCTCAAAATACGCTTTATAAAAGCTTATTATTTTTTTCCTTCTGAAAGGTTTTTCATTTCTTTTTCTACCATTTCGTAGAACTGATCAATTTTAGGTAATACTAAAATACGAGTTCTTCTGTTAGTAGCTCTGTTTTCGGCAGTGTCGTTAGATACCAATGGCACATATTCGCCACGTCCTGCAGCCACCAATTGTTTAGATGGAACACCTAAATCTTCCAAAACTCTTACAATAGATGTCGCACGCTTCACACTCAAATCCCAGTTGTCTAACAATACACCGCTTTTGTAAGGTACAGTGTCGGTATGACCTTCTACCATACATTCAAAATCAGGTTTGCTGTTAACTACTTTTGCCACTTTAGCCAAAACTTCTCTTGCTTTGCTTGTAACATTGTAGCTACCACTTTGGAATAACAATTTGTCAGCGATTGAGATATAAACCACACCTTTTTCAACATTGATTTGAATGTCTGGATCGTTGATTCCAACTTCACGCTTCAAACTTGTAACGATTGCCAAAGTCACACTGTCTTTACGAGTCAATGCATCTTGCAAACGTGTAATTTTCAAATCTTTTTCTTTCAAGCTTTCAAGTGATTTTTCTAGGTTTTCAGCACCTTTTTGAGTCAAAGTGGTCAAGTTACCTTTAGTATCAATCAAATCTTGGTTTGTTTTACGCAAATCTGACAATTGTTCTTGCAAACCAGCTACTCTCGCATCTGCGGCAGCTTTGTCGGCCAAACAACTATTTAATTTAACAGTTGCGGAGTTCAATAAATCTTGTGTTTCTTTTTGTTTTGCCTCAAGTTCAGCGTACTGTTTTTTAGATACGCAAGAGCTCAATATGAACATTGAAAACACGCTTAATAACATTAGTTTTTTCATAGTTGTCGTGATTAAATAATTTAAAATTTAACATTTCAAAATTATACAAAAAAGGATTGCTTGGCTATCTATTAACAAAAAATTTAACACTTTTTATAAACAATTGAATTCCTTGCGTTTTCGGACGAAGTAAGTCCAAACAATTGAACTGATTTGATAATAATTGTAACTGTTTTCAAGCTGTTTTCTTTGTTTCAATAAACGAGGTAAGTGACTGTAAAAACTAAAGTGCGCTTTGAGGATGGCAAGAATGTGAAAGAATTTAAATTCTATTAAGAATTTGAGCGCTGCCAAACCATCCAGAAGCAATCGAACCAATATTAAACTGAACAGGTTTCCACCAGCATTTTTAGTCAAGGTGAAAAGGCTATTTCTAAAATTGAGGAATGTTTTCTTCGGATTACTGTTTTTTAAGGTAGCGCCTCCCACGTGATAAACAACACAATCTTGTACATACCTAATAGCGTATCCAAGGTTGTGAACTCTCCAACACACATCTATTTCTTCCATATGTGCGAAAAATGATTCATCAAAGCCATTCAATTGTTGAAAGATGTGACTCCTTATAAATAAACAAGCTCCAGATGCCCAAAAAATATCAGCATCATTATATTGATCTTCATCGCGCTCAACGGTGTCAAAAATGCGTCCTCTGCAATAAGGATAGCCATACTTATCTATAAATCCACCAGCTGCGCCAGCATATTCATAATAATCTCTTCGCTTGTAATCGAGAAGTTTTGGTTGAATGATCGCTATATTTGGATACTTATCAAAAGTGGAAATTATCGGCTGCAACCAGTGTTCTGTCACTTCAACATCACTGTTCAAAAGACAAAAAGCATCGGCTTTTATTTGCCTCAAAGCATCGTTATATCCTTTGGCATAGCCACCATTGACTTTATTCTGAATCACATAAACCGATGGAAAATTTGCTTTCACAAATGACACCGAATCATCAGTAGAAGCATTGTCCGCCACATAAATATCAGCATCTTGAGAATATGCGACAACAGAAGGCAAAAACTGCTCCAGCAATTGCTTTCCGTTCCAATTCAATATAACTACGGCTACTTTCAAATATAACTATTCAAAGTTTTGGGTTTAAAGTTCAAACTTCCACATTTCAAAAGTAAGGTATTTATATCTTTATATCGAATACTGAATACTGAACACTGACCACTGCTACTGCCTACTATAAACAGGAATGTCCTTCAAAAACTGATAACGTTCATTCTCAAAATCCATCAAACAAAAATAATGATGCAGTCCGTTGGTGATCATTAGATAACTAGCGTTTAAAGACAGGTTATAACGCGCCACTTGGTCAAAGGTGGTTTGATCTATGGTAATTTGCGGTGCCTTACATTCCACAATCAAATGTATACTGCCATCTGTATTAAAAACCACCACATCATAGCGTTTTTTCAATCCGTTGATGGTCAATTCTTTTTCTACATTGATCAATGTTTTGGGATAATTCTTAACAGTCATCAAGTAATGGACAGTATGCTGGCGCACCCATTCTTCGGGCTGGAGTACCACAAATTTTTTACGAATCTCATCGAAAATAGATATTTTATTTTCGCTATTTTTGAATCGAAACTGAAACTTCGGGAAATTGAGTGGCTGCATTCATCGAAATTACTGATTTTCTATAGAAAATAACAAATCTCAAGTACCAAATTCCAATACTTTTTCGATTTGGGATTTGGGATTTTTAAATTGAAATTTTTTTCCTTTGGACGACATCAAACTCTTAATAGACGACATCAACAACAAAAAGCTAAAGCCAGTTTACTTTTTGATGGGTGAGGAACCTTATTATATAGATCGCATCTCTCAATATATAGAGGCAAATGTACTTTCCGAAGAAGAAAAAGGTTTTAACCAAATGGTATTATATGGTCGTGATGTCACTGTGGAAGATATCGTGAGCAATGCTAAACGCTATCCAATGATGGCAGAGCATCAAGTGGTGATTGTCAAAGAAGCTCAAGATTTATCGCGCACCATTGAGAAGTTGGCCGACTATGTAAAGCAGCCACAGCCTACCACAATTTTGGTTGTCAATTATAAATATAAGACCATCGATAAACGCAAATCGCTTTACAAAGAAATCAAGAAAACTGGCGTCGTTTTTGAGAGTAAAAAACTTTACGAAAACCAAGTAGGCGATTGGATCCGTCGGGTTTTGAGCGGTCAAGGTTATACCATCGTACCAAAAGCAGCATTAATGCTCGTGGAATTCTTGGGTACAGACTTAAGTAAAATCAACAACGAACTCGAGAAACTCCAAATCATCCTACCGAAGGGAACACAAATCACACCACAACATATAGAGGACAATATCGGTATCAGCAAAGACTATAACAATTTTGAGCTGCGCAAAGCCATTGGCGAACGTGATGTTCTTAAGGCGCATCAAATCATTAAATACTTTGCAGATAATCCGAAGGACAATCCAATGGTCGTGACCGTGTCATTACTGTTCAATTTCTTCTCCCAACTTCTGCACTTTCACGGCTTGGCAGATAAGTCGCCTCGCAATGTGGCTTCGGCCTTAAAAATCAATCCGTATTTTGTGAATGAATACATCACTGCGGCCAGAAATTATCCTATGAAAAAGGTCAGTGCAGTCGTGTCAACCTTGCGTGATTTTGACGTGAAAGGAAAAGGCGTTGGTGCCAATGCCGTGCCTCAAGGCGATTTACTCAAGGAGCTCGTCGTTCGCATCTTCAATTAACAATTTTTCTTCTGAATTCTTCATTTTAAGATGTTTTAACATTAATCGCTAAAGTTAGGTTAAACCCTGTGTTTTTCTTGACTTTCGCTCTTTATGATGGTAAATTAGTGTTAGAAATTAATTATTAATTATAAAACCAAAACAACAATGGAAAACTTAAATAGAAAAAGAGTTGCAATCTTGGCAACTGACGGATTTGAAGAAAGTGAATTGAGAGAACCAAAAGCAGCCCTTGAGAAAGCAGGAGCAGAGGTTCATATAGTTTCTGAAGAGTCTGGCGAGATAAAAGGTTGGGCCGATGGAAATTGGAGCAACTCATATAAGGTAGATAAAACCTTGAATGAAGTCAGTCAATCTGATTACAATGCGTTAATGCTGCCAGGAGGTGTTATCAATCCTGATAAATTGAGAAGAAATGATAAAGCGATTTCTTTCGTAAAATCATTCTTTGAAAATCATAAACCAGTAGCAGCTATTTGCCACGGACCACAAATCTTGGCTGAAGCAGATGTACTGAAAGGACGTAAGATCACATCTTTTAGCTCAATCAAAAGAGATATGATCAATGCTGGTGCCAATTGGGTAGATGAAGAAGTAGTGGTAGATGAAGGATTGGTAACGAGCCGTACACCAAATGATTTGAAAGCATTCAATGACAAGTTGGTAGAGGAAGTTTACGAAGGTAAACACGAAGAACAAACGGCGTAAGTTTCGTTTGATAACAACTAATTTTAAAACAACTTAAATTTTCAGACTATGGCACCTCAAAAAAATCACGGGCCAAGCATCAAAAATGATGAGCGCTATGAAGCGCTACGAGATGAAGGCTATAGTAAACAAAAAGCAGCCCGAATTGCCAACACCAAGAATCCCGGTGAAAAAGGAGGAAAGGCGAGTACCTATGAAGATAGGACCAAGCAAGAGCTTTATGATAAAGCGAAAGAAGTTGGTATTGACGGACGCAGCAAGATGAACAAAAATGAATTGATCAATGCGCTGCGGAACAATTAATAGTTGGTTGAAATAATCTTTTGAGGATTATTTAGAGAGAAGCCAAATTCACATATGTTGAATTTGGCTTTTTCTTTGTGCTTAAGTCCGCAGTATTTTTTCCATCGGGCGGCCTTTCGCGAGCTCATCGATCAGTTTGTCCAGATAGCGTACTTTTTTCATCAAAGGGTCTTCAATTTCCTCAATGCGATAGCCACATATAACACCTGTAATTTTTGAAACATTCGGATGAAGTTGAGGTGCTTGGTCAAAAAAATCTTCAAAATTAGTTTTCTGCTCAAGGTGCTTTTCAACGGCTTCTTGTGTATAGCCCGTAAGCCAACGTATTATAGTGTCTACCTCGTCTTTGCTCCGTCCTTTTTTTTCAGCTTTAGTAATATAGTGCGGATACACACCCGAAAATGCCATGGTATAGATGCGATGTTTGGTCATATTGTGGACAATTAAAATTGTAGACAGCAAGTTAGTGAAATTGCTGAAAAGTCGTGATGGTTCCATGAAAGAGCATCATTATTTGAGCTGAATCCCTCAATAACATAAATGCTGAATCGAATTAAATAGCTGTCGATCAGTTTAATCATTTGATCAATAAATATGACTAAATAATTATTATTGGTGTCAAAAATGTCCAAAGAGTGGACAAAAATGTCCAAAGAGTAGACAAAAATGTCAACAGAGTAGACAAAAATGTCCAAAGAGTGGACAAAAATGTCCAAAGAGTAGACAGAAATGTCCAAAGAGTAGACAAAAATGTCCAAAGAGTAGACAAAAATGTCCAAAGAGTAGACAAAAATGTCAAAAGAGTAGACAAAAATGTCCACAGAATACACAAAAATGTCCACAGAATACACAAAAATGTCAAAAAAGTAGACAAAAATGTTCAAAGAGTAGACAAAAATGTCTACTTAATTGACTGAAATGTCAATAGTTTTGACAACTTACAGATGGTTGATGACAAAATGGTAATTGATTCATCTCAAAATCTGTTGCACTATTGTAACCAACCCAATCAATAAAATCAATACCAGTGAAATAGTTCGAAACTTCTCTTGCGGAATATGTTTTAGAATGCGTTTGCCTATATAAGTACCTAAAACACCAATGACGAACAAAAATGGTACATACTTTAAGTCATGCTTATGAATGTAGCCATTATTATAGTACACAAAGGTCCTCGAAAAATCTATCATAAAATCGATAAATGCTGAAGTAGCTATAAACACGCTCTTTTCTAGATTAAATGCAGCCATGTCAGACCTCTTATCGCACCTCCTGTACCGAGGAGTCCAGCAGAAAAACCAGAAAAAGTTCCACCGATTACCGCATTTTTGTCATTAGGCGTTATGACTGTTTTACTTCTTATTAAAAAAAACAGACTTAACGAAGCGAGAAAAAAGCCCAATATTAATTCTAAATAACCGGTTTTAATATACTTCGAAATCAATCCGCCAACTATAACAAACAACACAGAAGGCACGCCTATGGTAAGCAGTAGACGCCTATTCAGGCCTTTTTTAAAAAGGAAGATTTTGCTCAAATTGCTCGACAAATGAAACAATGCCGTAAGACCCAACACCGAATGAAAATCAAAATAGAAATTGCCAATGGGAACAAAAAACACTGAAGAGCCGAAACCACCAATAGTCCCAACGATTTCAGCAATAAGAGCCAATACTAAAAAAACATAATTGAGATCTCTCATTTCAGGCGATTTTTAGATAGCATATTTATTTTGAAGCTTTATAAACTATACCTGGATCTAGTTTTTAACATAAATATAATTGATTTTAGATATCAAATTTCTCCTTACGTTGATTTATATTCTTAATTGTGTTCTATCATTAATGATCTAATGATGCTGTATGAACATAAAAAAGCAGAATGTCATTTTGGACATTCTGCTTTAGTGCATTTAAATTTAAACGAATTATCTTCCTTTAGAACCATCCAAGGAATATTTTCCAGGCCCAGCCAAGAAAATCACTAAAAAGGCAATAAAGTAAAGTAATGCCATTTCTTTGGTGCCCAAATCATCTTTTGCGTGAACAATAAATGCTGCAACGCCCATAGTGATGATGGCAGGAATGGCTGCCCATTTTGTCTTAAAACCGATAATGATTAAAATGGGCGCTACAACTTCCCCAATAAGCGCCAAAATAAGAGATACGGTCGACCCAACACCAATAGGATCGCCAAAAGCTGATGGGTCAGATAGCATATTGATTTTTGGAATGCCGTGCGTGAGCATAAAACCTCCGAACCCTACTCTTAATAGCAATAAAGCTAAATCGGTATAATTTGTTTTCATGTGATTGTTGTTAGTAGTTAAAAATTGCTTGTAATTGTTATTTAAAATGATTTTAAATATAAATAAAAAAGCCTTTCAAATTTTTTGAAAGGCTTTTTTTTAATCTATAATTACATAGCTTATCTCAATTGAGGATAATCTGTAGGGTTTACTTCGTGCATCACTTTATAGATGGCTTCAAAAATATCTTCTACAGAAGGTTTAGAGAAATAGTCGCCGTCCGTACCATAAGCTGGTCTATGTGCTTGTGCGGTGATGGTTTTTGGCTGACTGTCTAAATATTGATAGGCACCTTGCGTGTTGATAATTTCATTCAAAATAAACGCTGAAGCTCCTCCAGCCACATCTTCGTCAATCACCATCACACGATTCGTTTTCTCAACACTTTTTAAGATATCGTGATTGATATCAAACGGCAATAAGGATTGCACATCAATAATCTCTGCATCGATGCCGACTTCCTGTAATTCTTTGGCTGCTTGCTCCACCAAACGTAAGGTAGAACCATAGCTTACCAAAGTTATGTCTGTCCCTTCTTTAATGGTTTCAACAACGCCAAGAGGTGTTTTAAATTCGCCAAGATTACTTGGCATAGGCTCCTTTAATCGGTACCCATTCAAACATTCCACAATTACCGCAGGTTCATCAGCTTCTAAAAGCGTATTATAAAATCCTGCTGCTTTTGTCATATTACGAGGTACCAAGACGTGTATACCTCTTACCAAGTTGATAACACCTCCCATTTGCGAACCAGAGTGCCAGATGCCTTCTAGTCTGTGTCCACGTGTACGAATGATCAACGGCGCCTTTTGACGGCCTTGTGTTCTGTAATGAAGCGTTGCAAGGTCATCACTCATAATTTGCAAGGCGTACAGGATATAATCCAAATACTGAATTTCGGCAATCGGTCTTAAGCCTCTCATCGCCATACCAATGCCTTGACCTAAAATTGTTGCTTCACGAATACCAGCATCGGCTATACGCAACGCACCATATTTTTCTTGTAAACCTTCGAGCCCTTGGTTGACGTCGCCAATATGTCCTGCATCTTCTCCAAACACCAATGCTTGTGGATATTTGCTGAAAATGGCATCAAAGTTTTCACGAATCACCACACGTCCGTCCACTTCTTCAGGAGAGCTATCATAAGAGGGCTTCACTTCAGAAATATTCAAGGCAGATTGTTTGGATTCGCTATGTAAATGCGAACTGTATTTCGGTTGAATTTTACTTACATAGGAATTGATCCATTGTTGTAGACTTGTTTTTTCATTGGATGTTTCACCTACAACATAACGCAATGCTTTGCGGGTTGCAGAAAGAATGTCTTTACGGATCGGTTCGCCGATGGCATCCAAATCATTTGCTAATTTTGAAATGAAGACACCATTAGGTGATGAGTTAGCCAAGGCATTTAACGCCTCAACAGCTTCTTTTTGTTCAGCCTTTAAAGGTTGGACAAATGCATTCCAAGCAGCTTTTTTACCATCTCTAACTTCTTTTTTGATGTTAATTTCCATCGCTTCCAAATCAGCCTCCGTAGAAATGTTGTTGCTGATGATCCATTCTCGGAATTTGGCATTACAATCATATTCTGCTTCCCACGCCAAGCGTTCTTCACTTTTATAGCGTTCGTGCGAGCCAGAGGTCGAGTGGCCTTGCGGTTGTGTCAATTCCACTACGTGTATCATCACAGGCACGTGCTCTTCTCTTGCGATGTGAGATGCTTTTTGATAGGCTTCAACCAACGCAGGATAATCCCAACCGTTCACTTTAATGATTTCGTAACCTGAATGTTCGTGGTCTCGCTGGAATCCTTTCAGAATTTCAGAAATATTTTCTTTTGTGGTTTGATGTCTGGCGTGCACAGAAATACCATATTCGTCATCCCAAATGCTGATGACCATTGGAACTTGCAATACACCCGCAGCGTTAATGGTTTCAAAGAACAATCCTTCACTGGTACTCGCGTTACCGATGGTTCCCCAAGCCACTTCATTTCCTTTGTCAGAAAAATTAGTGGTATCGATGCCTTTTACCTGTCTATATATTTTTGAGGCTTGTGCCAAACCTAACAAGCGTGGCATTTGCCCAGCTGTAGGAGAGATGTCAGCACTAGAATTTTTTTGTTTGGTGAGGTCATTCCAATTTCCATTGGCATCCAAACTGTGTGTGCCAAAATGCCCACCCATTTGACGTCCGGCAGACATTGGGTCGTGCGCCAAATCAGGATGACCATACAATCCAGCAAAAAACTGCTGGATGGAGAGTTGGCCAATTGCCATCATAAAGGTTTGGTCGCGATAATAACCAGACCTGAAATCACCATTTTTAAAGACCTTTGCCCAGGCAATTTGTGGTACCTCTTTTCCATCACCGAAAATTCCAAATTTGGCTTTTCCGGTCAAAACTTCGCGTCGTCCCAACAAACTACATTCTCTACTGGTCACGGCAATTTTATAATCGTTCAGGATTTCGGCTTGAAAATCCTCAAAGGTCATCTCTTTTGTAGTGTTGGGTTCTGTTTGCATGAATCGTGATTTTGGATGTTTGCAAAGTTAGCTAAACTTAATTGTTTTTACAACGTTGTAACTATCAGTTGTTAGTATTGGCGCTGCGGGTATAAGCTTCTTGAAAGTAAATGATTGGCTAGGATTTGAACTTATAAAGTAAAATCAATACCACTTACGTCTGAACAAACCTAGCAAGGTCTGAGGATCAACTGTAAATTTGATTCTAATTTTCTGCTCATAATTTTCCTGACCAATTTCCCATCCCAGATTTGAATAGACAGGGAAAAACAGCTCAAAATAATCAGTAACCAAATTTAGACGAATACCCGAGTCATACACTACTTTCGCATCTGTATCTTTATTTTTCACCAATCCAAGGTCACCATAAGCTTCAATATATTTCCAGATGGAGGCACTCACGTTTGTTGTCGTCATCCATTGATTTGCAAAGGCAGGAGAGAGTTTTGATTTAAAACCGCCTTCTGCAATGATGATTTGCTGACTAAAAATCCCTGTAGATTCCGAACGACCCAGATAGTTGTAATCAAATAAATAATCCGTTGGTCTATCCAAAGCAAAGCTGAAGTAATCAGAGGCTTCATCGGTTTTGTTGTAGAGAAATGTGCCAGCAAAGAATCTAAAATTGAATTGTCTATTGCTTTCAGATAAGTTTCTGTATTCATAATTGATGGACAACTTTCCAAAATTTTTCGCCACCTGAAAATCGGTAAACCAACTATTGAAATTGATGATCCCCGAATTGGAATTCACATATCGAATGTTAAATACGCGATAGTCTGGATCTGTTATTTCAACGACGGCATTGTCTCCCACAGTTCTCGAAATGTCAACATAACGCAAGTTGATTGTGCTGCGTTCATTGCTCCTAAAATCATCATCATTTCTAAAATTAAAGGAAAGGCTAGGAGTGATCTTGGATACAAATGCATTTTGTGCAAAAGAAGAGTAGCCAGCGCCTATACCATAAGAAATATCATAAAGATTTTGATCTTCAAAATTATGGGTATAATACACCGAGCCACCACCTGTAAAGGTTTTAGATTTGGTGGCATATTGCGGGGAGAACTTGTAATTGAAATTCTTGCGCAATAAGGTTCGGTTGTAGAACTTTGCCCCTAAAGTTATTCCGTCGTAGATGTTGTTGAATTCAACCAAAGGCATCAAAAACACCTGATTGTAGTAAGGATCTTCGACATCTTTAATCAGCCTGAATTGCAAAGGTCTGTTATTAAAGAAAAAGCCTTTCAAAGATTTCCAGTTGTCACGTAGATTATATTCAGGTACCGAGTTGTCGTAGTTCAATACCAATTTGTTGATGTCGTTTCTTGGGATGGTAATGGTCTTTGTTTCCTTGACATTTTCAATCCACTGTTTCGAAACAACCGAATCATTATTCAATGTGAACAAGGAAATAGGCATTGAGTTGTGACGTTTGTTCTTAATGGTCAGCGTAATGGAATCTTCACTTTTGATGATGTTTGTAATCTTGAAGTCAATTTTCTTTCGGGTTTTGATATATTCATCAAAAAACCAATCGATATTTTTATCTGTTTTTTTGTTTAACAGCTTTTGAAATTCTGAAGACGATGTCAGTTTCATTTTGGAATCTTCCAAATATTCCAAAATGGTAGTTTCCAAGATGTCGGCATTCACAAAATCGTCCAGATATTTCAACCCAATACCAGCTTTATATTTCCCGGCAATATTTGAGTTGAATTTCAATAAGGAATCTCTAGAAGTACCAAGTGATTGGTCTCTGTTGGTACGAGCCATTTGGGTATAAAACAGATTATACTGTTCGTTAAAGTACAAATCTGCTGCATGAAAGGACCTGATGCCCCAAACTTTGGACAACGTACCTAAAAGTTTCAAATCTGGGTAATATTCTTCAACATACTTCATCAAATAATAAATCTGTAACCCATCCTTTAGCCAGTAATCTTTACGTGGATTGAGCAACAATGTATTGTTGAGGTAATTATTGAGCGCTGTTTTCAGTGTTTTTAATTCATACTGAAGACTGTTAGGGTAAGGACGCAGAAAATTGGGCAATTGATTCAGTCCATACAACTGATCTTTACCATATTCAATGTCAGTAACCATCAAAAATGTGTGAGGATAGGAACCAAGATTTTTATCAATAAAATGAACAATTTTATCATTCACCAAAGCTTTTTCATTCGGTTCTAAGCTTTCCTCTCTAATATCTGTGATGAGCGTAAACTTATCCGTTTGGGTATATCTAAACTTTGGGAATTTGTTGAGGAATAATTTTGTATCGACTCTGTCTTTACCGAAAAGAGTAAGTATCTGTGTACTATCGGTTTTTTGAAGATCTTTTTTGTCCAATTCGGAATATAATGCGTAATTGAATGGAAATTCAGCAGTGATTTGGATGTCTGCCGCAGGAATGTACATATCGTCCAAATTCTTATTACTGTAATATTGCCACGCACCATTATAAACAGCAGGAGTAATATACCAATATTTTAAATTGAGCTCGCCATTGCTAGTCACACCATAATTCGTAAAAGTATCATTCGGAATCAGGCAATTATAGTTCAAATAGATGTCATAAGATTCCGAAGGATTCAGAGGCTTGGCCAAGGCTACTTCAATTACATCTGGATGTTCTTTAAGCCTTGAGAATGTCAATGTATCCTTTACCTCATTTACCAAAGAAGTAATAACGGTATAGCCACGTTCATCGCTTTTGGCGAAATGAAACTTGGTGCTGAATTCTTCTGAAAATCGCTGTGCGAGAGGTGTTTTTTTACTTGAATAAGCGTTGTTCCAATCATTCAAATAAATGGTTTGCAACGTATCATTAGATGTGTTTTGGTAGCGAATATGCTGTTTAATTGCTATGGTTTTATTCGGTATATCAAATCGTGCATCGATGTCAATTTGATTTTGACCAAAGATGAACATTGCATTCAAACAAAAGAAAAGGAGACAAAAACGTAATTTCAATTTACTACAACAAACTTTAAAGGTTTCATATTCAATTGAGGTGAAACGATGTAGTACATTCCAGTTGCCAACATGGTAACGTCCTCATTAATGTACATCGAGTTGTGTGTATTTAGGACTTTCACTTGCTTACCAAGACTGTCATAAACGTTTAAAGTTTGATTAGATATTGATTGATTGTTAAATTTTAGTCGTAAAGTAGTTTCCACCATATTACCATCAATAAATTCTAGAGGTTTCTGCCGTACAAACTCATTTGTGCCCAAAGTTTGGTTGGTTTCTAACTCTATAGTAACGGGAAGGTGGTCGCTAAAATTGTATAAAGCATCTCTAATAGGAAAAGAATAAATGCCGCCACCACATTCCATCGAGTTGATTTCCCTGTTAAAACAACTGGCCACTGCGTTGTTACCGAATACTTTATAGCTATTGGACACGTAAAATAAATCGGTATTTGTGATGAGGTTTTCAGAGGTTAAAATGAAATCAAAACGATCGTCAAAACCACCTGTTGCACCACCAAGACCGGTTTGAGTACGTGTTGATTGCGTCATCACGTCAATATAAGTTGCGTTACTGTGCCAACTTCCAACGCGATCGGCAGGATCGGTAAAAGTGATGTTATTGGTAGCATCTACTAGTTCTTGAAAACCGCTTTCAGAACTTGTATACATATTAAAATCACCTGCCAATACTACATTGCTATCGGAAGGGAAGGTTTCTAAATACGCAACCAAATCATTGACCATCTGTAATCTATCTTGCTCGTTTTCAAAACCACTTGAAGCCTTTAAATGACAGACAATAGCATCAATATATAATGGATTAGTGCCTTGTTCTAAAGTATTTAATTTCAATTTATAATGATTGAAATCCCTATAAATCGTCGTAACTACGCTTTGACTTTCTAGAATGAACTTGTCGCTATCATAATACAGCATGTTTTGCAAATCATTTTGGTCACTAATTAAATCATCGGAAGTATTATTGACAAAAACGGCTTTTGAATAAGAGGGATTGATGGTTTGCAGCATCGTTAAAATGTCATTGGATGCATTCTCATTGTTGAGTTCGCAAACCATAAAAACATCAGGTTGGTAATCTGCCAAAACAATCTGTAAATATTGGATACGATTGGTTGGCACATCCTGCAAGGGGTAATTGAGCAAATTGTAAAACATCATTTTAAAAGTTTCTTGTGCAGACAAACCCTTGAGCCCGAAAACACAACATAAGATTAAAATGATTGATTTACGCTTCATTAATTTAGAAGTTCGGACTCAATTCGTACTCTTTATAGAAACTATCCAAGATTTCTATCACTTCATCTGGAGTGTCCACTAAATGGACCAAGTCTAAATCCTTTGGACTGATATTCATAAATGAATCCAACAGCGTAGCTTTTACCCAATCCATTAAACCAGTCCAAAAATCTGTTCCTACAAGAATAATTGGGAATTTTTCTATTTTATTGGTTTGGATCAATGTAATCGCTTCAAAAAGTTCGTCTAAAGTTCCAAAACCACCAGGCATTACGACAAAACCTTGAGAATATTTTACAAACATTACTTTTCGAACGAAGAAGTAATCAAAATCCAAGCTTTTATCAGGATCAATATAAGGATTATCGTGCTGTTCAAAAGGTAATTCAATATTTAAACCTACCGAAGTTCCTCCTGCAATATGAGCGCCTTTGTTTCCAGCTTCCATGATACCAGGACCGCCGCCAGTTATGACACCATATCCATGCTCAACAATTTTTTTCGCAACTTCTTCGGCCAACTTATAGTATTTATGTTCGGGCTTGGTGCGTGCAGATCCGAAAATGGAAACGCAAGGACCTATTTTACTCAGTTTTTCATAACCATTGACAAATTCACCCATGATTTTGAAAATTGCCCAAGAATCGTTGGTTTTTATCTCATTCCATGCTTTGTTATGTTTCTCTAGTCTCATATATATCTTATTAATGTCTGTAGTTGGTTCGTTTTTTCAAACCGACAAATTTAAAAGAAATAAGCAGAAATGACAATTAGTGACAAATTAAGATAGGATTATTTGTTTTTAAAAGAAAAAAAAGGCAAATCGTTCGATTTGCCTTTTGGATCATTTATTAGGTGTTTTTTAAAGTGGCTTTCTACCTGAAATTATATTATAAAGGATTACAATTACTGCAATCACCAATAGGATGTGAATTAAGCTATTGCCAGACATTCCTGCTACAACATCAAAAAATCCTAAAATCCATATAATAATACAAATAACGGCTACCAGCCAAAGAAGACTTCTCATAATAATTAGTTTTAGAGTTATTCTACTAATGTAATCAATAATTGAATAGCTTTTTTGATTTAAACAGAAATAATATTAACGCAATCACAAAATGATGGTTAATATCTTTAAAAATTGACAATATTCAAGACATTCTGGAAGAAATCGTCAATTTGATAACTCTTTCTTCAAAAATTTAGCAGTGTAACTCTTTTTGTGCTTCGCAACCTCTTCAGGAGTACCTTCTGCAATGATTTGCCCGCCACCTTTACCGCCTTCATAACCAACATCAATAATATAGTCCACTGTTTTGATAACGTCCAGGTTATGCTCGATAATCAGAATAGTATTTCCTTTATTTACCAATTTATTAAGCACATTCATCAGTACTCTGATATCTTCAAAATGAAGTCCTGTTGTGGGTTCGTCAAGAATATAGAACGTGTTTCCGGTGTCGCGTTTACTCAATTCGGTGGCCAATTTAATCCGTTGCGCCTCACCTCCTGAAAGCGTTGTACTTTGTTGACCCAAAGTGATGTAGCCCAAACCAACATCTTGTATGGTTTTGAGTTTTTTATGGATTTTAGGGATGTGCTCAAAAAATTCCACAGCCTCGTTGATGGTCATTTCCAATACATCGCTGATAGATTTGCTCTTGTAGCGAATTTCTAAAGTTTCGCGGTTAAAACGTTTGCCTTGGCAGGTTTCACATTCCACATACACATCTGGAAGGAAATTCATTTCAATCACTCTTAAACCACCGCCTTGACAGGTTTCACAGCGTCCACCAGCCACATTAAAACTGAATCGTCCTGGTTTATAACCTCGAATCATCGCTTCTGGAACTTTGGCAAACAAACTTCGGATTTCGTCAAACGTTTTTGTGTACGTTGCAGGATTACTTCTTGGTGTTCGCCCAATAGGAGATTGGTTAATGTCGATGACTTTATCAATGTGCTCCAAACCAGAAATGCTCTTGTAAGGCATCGGTTTTTTGACACCATTAAAGTAATGAGCATTCATAATAGGGTAGAGCGTCTCATTGATTAAGGTCGATTTACCACTACCAGAAACACCAGTGACACCAATCATTTTGCCCAATGGAAATTTGACCGAAACATTCTTTAAGTTATTACCAGTACAGCCTTTCAGTTCGATGAACTTGCCATTTCCTTCCCGACGTTTTTTCGGCACTGCAATCTCTTTGGTGCCATTCAAATAATCTGCCGTCAGCGTATGATGTGTCAGCAATTCTTTGGGCGAACCAATACTGATGATTTCGCCGCCATACTTTCCTGCTTTCGGACCAATATCAATCACATAGTCGGCAGATTCTATCATATCTTTGTCGTGTTCCACAACTATGACGGAGTTGCCAATATCTCTTAAGGAAACCAAAGATTTTATCAATTTTTCATTGTCCCGTTGATGCAAACCAATACTAGGCTCATCGAGAATATAAAGTACACCAACCAGTTGAGAGCCAATTTGAGTGGCCAATCTAATGCGTTGCGCTTCACCACCAGACAATGATTTTGAGTTTCTGTTCAAGGACAAATAATCGAGCCCAACATCCAACAGAAATTGAAGACGTGTTCTGATTTCCTTGATGATTTCTTCTGAAATTTGAAGTTGTTTATCTGTCAAATGTGACGATAAATTCCCGAACCATTCAGCTAAATCAACAATGTCTTTGTTTGCAAGTTCAGCAATATTTTGTCCATTCACTTTAAAATAAAGCGATTCTTGACGCAGCCTTGTGCCATCGCATTCATCACACTTTACTTTGTCCATATATTCTTTTGCCCAACGCGTCAAAGAGGCCGAATCTGAATTATTGAACTGATTTTCGATGAAATTGGCAACACCTTCAAAATCGATTTTATAATCGCGAGTGACACCTAATGTTTTGCTTTCCACAGAAAACTTTTCATTTCCGCCATACAAAATCAGTTTTTTTGCTTCTGCAGGAATCGATTTGTAAGGGTCGGTCAATTCAAAATTGTAGCGTTGTGCAATCGTTTCAAATTGCTTAAAAATCCAACTGTTTTTATAAGGTCCGTGAGGTGCCAAAGCACCAGCTTTTATAGAGAGGTTTTCATCTGGAACAATCTTTTTCTCATTTACCTGATACAACTTTCCAATACCATTGCATTTAGGGCAAGCACCTTTTGGTGAGTTGAATGAAAAATTATTTGGCTCTGGATTTGGATAAGAAATTCCCGAAGATGGACACATCAAATTTCGACTGAAATACCGCACTTCTTCTGTGTCTTGGTCAAGAACCATCAGCACATCTTCGCCGTGATACATCGCTGTATGAATACTTTCGGACAGGCGTTTATCATTATCGGCAGAATCATCAATCTTCAAACGGTCAATGACAATTTCGATATCGTGTGTTTTGTAACGGTCCAGTTTCATTCCTTTCACAAGGTCTTTCACTTCGCCATCGGTTCTGACTTTTACAAATCCTTGTTTGGCAATTTGCTCAAACAATTCACGATAATGACCTTTACGTGAACGAACCACAGGCGCCAAAATATTGATGCGCTTGCCGTTAAAATGTTCTTTAATAAGACTTTGAATCTGCTCATCGCTATAGCTTACCATTTTTTCGCCAGTATTATAACTGTAGGCATCACTTGCCCTTGCAAACAACAAACGGAGAAAATCATAAATTTCAGTAATCGTCCCAACGGTAGAACGTGGCGATTTGCTGGTAGTTTTTTGCTCAATGGCGATAACTGGAGAGAGACCATCTATTTTATCGACATCTGGTCGCTCCAATCCACCTAAAAATTGCCGTGCATAAGCCGAAAATGTTTCAATATAACGTCGTTGTCCTTCGGCATAAATCGTATCAAAAGCCAATGACGACTTGCCACTTCCTGAAAGACCTGTAATGACTACAAGTTTTTCCCTGGGAATGGACACATCGATATTTTTTAGGTTATGAACTCTGGCGCCTTTAACCTCAATATTATCTTCGAATTGGCTCATTGAATTTGATAAATGGACTATTTTTGACAAAGATGCAAAGGTACAATTTTAGATGTTAATTTCTTGTGAAGGTATAAGACGGATTTAGTATTATTGTGAAGCAAATCAAAATACATAAAATATGAAACTTTTAGGCATAGGCTCTCGCATAAATCATAACGAATTTGGAAAAGGTGTCATTACAAATGTGACGTCAAGACATTATTGGGTGACGTTTATAGACAACGGATTGGAAACAATTGAATTGGATAGTGAATTTGAAGTCATCGAGGCTGCTGAAGATGATGTGGATACCATCAGTTTTTATGAAGTGGAGCGCACGCTGAAATCTATTTTGAGAAAATGGAGCGATGTGAGCGAAGCCGTTACCATTGCAGATAAGTTTAAGGGCGGAAAACTGATTTTGGAACCAGCCGATACCAATTTAAAAGCAAGTGAAGTGCCTATCGATACCTTTTTTCATAAGATTACAATGTTGAGAGATAGACTGCGTGTGATGGAACAAAAAATCAATAGCAGCAATCTTGATGAACAGGAAAAAATCGATTTGCAGCAATATATTACGAGATGCTATGGAAGTTTAACCACTTTCAACGTGCTTTTTAAGCACAAAGACCATCATTTTGTAGGGCAGAAAGGGTCATAAAATTCTCAAGAAAAATTCTCCTTGCAATTATATTTTGGATTTGAAAATTGATTACTTTTAATTCACTAATCTATTGAATTATGAGACTAAATTTCACTCCGATAAAAGCGTTGCTAATGCTTTTGATTTTTGTCAACTGCAAAACAGCAAATTCAACAATGAACAATCAGAATGTAATTCGACAGGCTGAAAATACGCCAGAAGAATTTAGTGCGCCAGCTAATGTCTCGCTAGACGGTCAATCTTGCAAAAATCCTATGGTTGATTCACGTGATGGCACTAAAATCACTTTGCTGTCATCGAGTAATGGCGTTGGAAAGTATCAAGTGCCAATAGGAACTTATGGTGTTAAAAAAGGTGAAGCTTTACTTCTGGATTGTAGCACAGGAAAAGTAAAAGGCATCGTGAAGATTTAGTTGCTGATGCCTTTAATGTCTGTAATCTCAAGCCCTAAAACCATCATTTTATGAAAAGTAGGTAATTGAGCACCGCTTTCAGTTGTGGTCCAATGATTCCAAGTTGCTTTCAATCCGTCAATTGGAAGAATATCTACCCACATTTGAAAGCTTACAGGTTTTCCATCTTTATCCAAGTGCCATAGATAAGAATCGCCAGGTGTTGAGCCGCCTGAAGTATAGGTTACCAATAAAGCATCGCTTCCATTATCCAATGTAACGATGCTTCGTTCGGTGCCTTCATCAAATATTTTATAGGGCGCCACTAACCAAAAAGAATCATTGTTGAACAGTTTTGTCGCTTTGTCAATTAGTTCTTCTGCCTGTTCATCCACAACTTCAAAATTATGAACGAAAGCTTTGCTTTTTTCTGTGTTTTTAAAATTTAAATCTACTTTATAATCTTCCCAGTAGACTGTGCAAGTGGCTTTATTTTTTTTCCATTTGAAATGATGTCTTTTTTTGAAAGTCCACTCAATATACTCAGTGTTTTTATAGCTTTCAGAATCAAGTGCAGTGAGCATTTTGTTTGCCAATTGTTCTGCCTTTTCTCCTTTGATACCAACAGGCAAATCCTCGTCATATTTCAGATATAAAAAACCAAACAGTAACAACGTAGGCAATGTCAAGAAGATAATGGTTCCTGCGATGATTTTCAATATTTTTTTTTGTTTTTTCTTCATATATTCTTGAGTTTGAATGAAGCTTCTATCTCTTTTAGTTTTAAGGCTGAAAAGGCTCGTAATTCTTCAAAAAAATCTGTGAATTCCTGTTCAAATTCGGTATAAAATTCTTTCAATTCAGAAGTGGCTCTGTCCATACCAGAAATATTCCTCGTGCGACGATTCATTCCATTCAATACATTCTGTATGCCTTCGATGTTGGCATAATTCAACAACCAATTATCTGCCATCATATACGGCATCATCTTTTGAATTCTTGATGGTAGTATTTCAAAATTTTTTTCAAGACTTTCATAAAAACGTTCTACATAACTGTCCAAAGGTTCGTTTGAATATTTCGACCAGTTTTTAGCCAGAAAATGGTCATACAAAATATCAACAATAACACCGCTATAATGGCTGTAGTTTTTGTGTAGCCTTTTAGTGCTCTGTCTTACAATGGGATGCGCATCTGTAAAAGTATCAATCTGTCGATGCAACAAAATCCCAACTTGTATCTGTTCTGGAAATTTTTTGTGCTGTTTTCCCCTTATGCCATCCGCAATAAAATTACCGATTGTTACCAATTCGTTTTCTCCAGAAAGATAAATGTGAGCCAAAAAATTCATTCGTCTAAATTACAAATTAAGAGGTTAGGTTTACGGTTTTTGAATTGTATATTTGCTTTTTAAACCGAAAATCAATCTATGACACTTATAAAATCAATTTCAGGAATCAGGGGAACCATTGGAGGTGCTGTTGGAGACAATTTGACACCAATTGACGCCGTAAAATTTGCATCTGCCTATGGCGTTTGGATCAAACAGCAACGAAACAAAGAAAACTATAGGGTAGTGGTTGGTAGAGACGCACGTATTTCTGGTGAAATGATTCAGAATTTGGTAATGAATACATTGGTTGGTTTAGGAATCCACGTTATCGATTTAGGCTTGTCAACCACACCGACTGTTGAAGTTGCGGTGCCGATGGAACACGCTGATGGTGGCATCATTTTGACTGCAAGTCATAACCCAAAACAATGGAATGCTCTTAAATTGTTGAATGCAAAAGGTGAGTTCTTAAGTGGCGACGATGGCGCAAAAATTTTAGAGATTGCCGAAACAGACCAAATGAATTTTTCTGATGTGGATAGCCTTGGAAAGATTACCAAAAATCAAGCTTACATCGATATGCATATTGATGAAGTATTGAAAATGCCTTTGGTGAATAAAAAAGCCATTGAAGATGCCAATTTTAAAGTGGTTGTAGATGGCGTTAATTCTACTGGAGGCATTGCCGTGCCATTGTTGCTGGACCGTTTGGGAGTTGATACTATAAAGTTGTATTGCGAACCAAATGGCCATTTCCCTCACAATCCTGAACCTCTTAAGGAGCATTTGGGAGATTTGGCAAATGCTGTTGTAAAAGAACGGGCATATTTAGGTATTGTGGTCGATCCAGATGTTGATAGATTGGCATTTATGGACGAAAAAGGCGAGATGTTTGGTGAAGAATACACGTTAGTGGCTTGTGCAGACTATGTGTTGGGTAAAACTCCAGGCAATACGGTCAGCAATATGAGTTCTACAAGAGCGTTGAAGGATGTCACGGAAAAACACGGTGGCAACTATCAGGCAAGTGCTGTAGGTGAGGTAAATGTTGTAGAGATAATGAAAAAGAATAATGCCATTATTGGAGGCGAAGGCAATGGAGGAATTATTTATCCTGAATTGCACTATGGACGTGATGCACTTGTAGGGATTGCATTGTTTTTGAGTCTTTTAGCAGAAAAACGAATGAGCACCAGCGAGTTGAGAGCTAGCTATCCAAACTATTTTATGAGCAAAAAGAAAATTGAATTGACACCAGGACTTGATGTTGACGCTATTTTAAAAGCTATGGAAGAGCGCTATCAAAATGAGAATATCAATACCATTGATGGTGTTAAAATTGATTTTAGTAATAGTTGGGTGCATTTGAGAAAAAGCAACACAGAACCAATAATTAGAATCTATACCGAAGCACCATCGCAACAAGAAGCTGATGAGTTGGCTGATAAGATTATTGCTGAAATTAAGGCTGTTGCAAATATTTAGTACCTTTGTCAATTAATTCAATGGATATGATTTCTACTGAAAAACCAAAAGTAAAAGCATCTGAATTGGAAGCATATTTCAATCAATTTCGTCAACATATCATCGGTGTTGACCAAGAATTCGTTTCTCCTTTTGGAACACAGAAAATAATATATACAGATTGGACTGCTTCAGGAAGATTATATCGTCCCATTGAAGAAAAAATATGCAACGAGTTTGGGCCATTTGTAGCAAATACACATACCGAAACTACAGTTTCTGGTACTGCAATGACAAAGGCCTATCATAAGGCAAGACACATCATTAAAGACCACGTCAATTCCAATGCTGATGATGTTCTTATCGTTTGTGGTAGTGGAATGACGGATGCTGTCAATAAATTCCAACGGATTTTAGGTTTGAAAATTCCTGAAAACCTTCAAAAGTTCACAAAAGTTCCTGACGAAATTAGACCAGTGGTGTTTGTGTCGCATATGGAACACCATTCCAATCAGACCTCGTGGTTGGAGACCATCGCAAAGGTAGAAGTAATTCCGCCAGGTGAAGATGGGCTTTTCAGTATGGAAAATCTGGAAGTTTTGCTTGAAAAATATCAAGATAGAGCCTTGAAAATTGCTTCGGTTGTGGGAGGTTCAAATGTCACAGGTATTCAAACACCTTATCACGATATAGCAAAAAAGATGCATCAGCACGGCGGCGTGTGTTTTGTAGATTTTGCGTGTTCCGCTCCTTATGTCGAAATCAATATGCATCCTGAAGATGAGGAAGAATCCTTGGATGCGATTTTCTTTTCGCCACACAAGTTTCTTGGAGGTCCAGGTACTTCTGGGGTTTTGATTTTCAATAAAAAAATGTACAAGAATATGATTCCTGATTGTCCTGGTGGAGGAACTGTCAGTTGGACAAATCCTTGGGGTGAACACAAGTACATTGACAATATTGAAGATAGAGAAGATGGTGGAACGCCGGGTTTTCTGCAAACCATTAAGACCGCTTTGGCCATCAAGCTCAAGGAACAAATGGGTGTGGAGAATATCCTCAATCGTGAACACGAATTGATTGATTATATATTTGAAGAACTGAAATCAATTGAAAATTTGACGATTCTTGCTGGGCAACATCAAGATAGGTTGGGTGTCATCTCTTTTTATATTGATGATTTACACTACAATCTCGGCGTGAAATTGTTGAATGACAGATTTGGGATTCAAACACGAGGAGGCTGCAGTTGCGCAGGAACCTATGGACACTTTTTGTTGCATGTAGATATTGAGCATTCTCACGAACTGACCAATGAAATTTCTTTGGGCGAACTCACTAGAAAACCTGGTTGGATTCGTATGTCAATTCATCCTACTACAACCAATGCCGAAATTGAATATGTTTGCGACAGTATCAAGTCGTTGGCAATGCATTTTGAAGATTGGGCTAAAGAGTATGAATATTTGAAATCAACCAACGAGTTTGTTCATTCATCCCAAGTGAAGAACTCATCTAACGAGACACCTATAAATTCGTGGTTCGAGCTTTAATTATCTGAATTGTTCTGGAACGATATCCTTGTGTTTCCAGCGTTTGTGAGTCCATAGATAATATTCAGGAGCTTCCCATATTTGTTTTTCAACCAATCGAAAGAACTTATCAGTTATTTCATAGTCTTTGTACTCTCTCGGATTTAAAGTGATGACTTCAAAAGTAGTTTCATAATAACCTCTTTTCAAACGTTTCACTTTAAAAAATACAACCGCCAAATCCAACTTTTTTGCCAACATTTCCGCACCAGTATGCATCGGCACTTTGTAGCCCATAAATTCGCCCCAATGGAGCGCTGTATGTGGCTTTGCCGTTTGGTCAGAAACAAAACCGCTGATGGTCAATTCTCCATTAACTTTTGCCTTAATCAAAACAGGAATGGTTTCTTTAGTGGTAATCAAATGACTATTGTATTTTGCGCGAATTCGTTTTACCAATCGATCAAAATAAGGATTTGCCAAGCGTTTATAAACCGCGTATCCTTTTGTGTTTTTATCAACGTAAGTATTTAAAATAAAAATCCATTCCCAGCTGCCATAATGAGCACACATCAAAATAGTGCTTCTGTTACTATTTTCAATATCATTCAACAATTCCACATTGGTAAATTTGAAATGTTCTTTCATTGCTTTTTCTGAAATCGTCAGTGATTTAATTGCCTCGACAATCATATCGCACAGATGGCTGTAAAATTTCTTGGTAATATCAGCAATTTCAGCTTCAGATTTGTCAGGAAAAACGAGTTTCAAATTGTCTCTTACTACCTTTTTTCTGTATCCGAAAACTTTATAAACCCAAAAGTAAAGGAAGTCTGAAAACGCATATAACAGTCTAAATGGTAGAATTGAAATAAGCCACAAGAAAGGATAAACAAGAATGTAGACAAGAAATTGCATTAATAAATATTAGATTTGCAACAGCAAATATATGTTATAATATAATTATACGTTTAGAGTTTATGGGCAATTTAAGTTTAGTCACTATTATTATCATTGCAGCCAATGTAATAATCTCATATAAAGGATTTAGCGATTACGGTTTTTTTGAGCGATATAAATTTAATGTTGGAGCCATCAGAAGAGGAGAGCAGATAAGGATGTTTAGTTCTGGGTTTTTACATGTGGATACGAAACATTTAATTTTTAATATGATTACTCTGTTCTTTTTTGCGAATGGTGTAATATATTATGTCGGGACTACACATTTCATTATTATATATATTTCGAGCCTACTTTTAGGGAATTTGCTATCGCTTTATTTTCATAAAGATGAATATCATTATAGTGCAGTTGGAGCCAGTGGGGCCGTAATGGGTGTAATATATTCCGCAATATTATTTGATCCATGGATGGAAATTAATTTTTTCATACCTGGCTTCGTTTTTGGAATCGCTTATCTACTCTATTCAATTTATGGAATGAAAAATAGAATTGGTAATATAGGTCATGATGCCCATTTCGGAGGAGCCATTGGAGGTTTTGTGGTTACATTAATGTTGATGCCGTCTTTATTTCAAACAGATTTGATGATGATAGGATTGTTGGCAATACCAATTATTTTGTTATTTGTTTTACATAAGACAGGAAAGATTTAATAAAAAAAAGCCTTCAGAACTTCTAAAGGCTTTTTCTATTAATTAAGCATTTCTGCTATTTTATCTTCGAGTGCCTGACCTCTTAAGCTTTTTGCAACAATTTTTCCTTCTGCATCCAAAATATAGGTTGCAGGAATAGACTGTATATTATATTGTAGTGCAACAGGATCTTGAAAATAATTCAGGTTTGAAACGTGATGCCAATTCAACTTATCGTCTGCAATGGCTTTTAGCCAGTTGTCTTTTTGACCTGGTTTATCCAGAGAAACACTTATGATTTCCAAACCTTTATTATGAAACTTTTCGTAAACTTTCACAACATTAGGATTTTCTCTTCTACAAGGACCACACCATGATGCCCAAAAGTCAATAATGGTGGCTTTTCCTCTAATATTGTGCATAGAAATCTGGTTCCCATCGGGATCTGGAGCGGTGAAATCGGGTGCAACTTTACCTATATTTAGCATTGCCAAACCTTCGTTTTTCTTCTTTAAGGCTTCAAGGTTTGCTTGTACCGTTTTTCCATATGGAGAATTTTTGATATCAGTATCGAGTTTTGCAAATGCCTCGTCTATCTCATTAAATTCTATTGGATTTGATTTTAAAATATTGTCAATTAATGATAAAGAAAAATAAGTATCGGAATTCGTTTTTAAAAATTTAAAAGGATATGTGGAAAGTTCTGCATTGACTTCACCAAGTTTTTTGGATATTTCTTCTCTAGATTCGGTATTTGTTGAATTCATTGTAGCAGAAAATTGCTTGCTGATATCATTACGTTTATCCAACAATAATTTAAAGCCTTTTGAATATTTTGAAAGAGCTTCATTGGCTTTGGTTCCTGTAACAGTTGAGTTGTCAATAACTTCTTTATTAAAATTAACCTCAATCGTTTCATTTTCTACCATAATAGGAACAAAACCGTTAACATTGCTTACAGAGATGTACCACATTTGCGGATAATCAACTTTACCTTCAAATTTAAAAACTTCATCCATTACAATAGCTGTATCTTGGGCTTTTTGGCTCGAACGTTCGTCCGAAGCTTTTAAGTATACCCTCATGCCATTGTAAACTCCTTTCGCTGTCCCGTTAATTACATACCCATCTGTTTTTTCAGCTTTTTCATCACAAGCCATCAAAAGAAGTGCAATTGTCAAAATGCTAATTATTTTTCTCATCATTATAAATTTTTGTATTGCAAATATAAAAAGTTATCCTAAAGAAATATATTCATTAAATGTATACACCTCATTTTTGTATACTTTTGTTTTATGGATTATAACGATACCATTATTGCACTTGCCACGCCATCTGGAGTTGGCTCTATAGCCGTAATTAGAATTTCAGGAAAGGAAGCTATTTCAATTTGCAACCGTTTTTTTAATTCGGTTTCCGGCAAAGATTTGATAAGGCAAAAAACTCATACGATTCATTTAGGACACATTCTAGAAAATGATCGCACGCTTGATGAAGTTTTGGTTTCAATTTTTAAAAATCCTAATTCATATACAGGGGAAAATGTGGTTGAAATTTCTTGTCATGGAAGTATATATATTCAACAAGAAATTTTACAGCTTTTTCTACGAAACGGGTGTAGAATGGCCACACCGGGTGAATTCACATTAAGAGCGTTTTTGAATGGTAAGCTCGATTTGAGCCAGGCAGAAGCAGTTGCCGACTTAATTTCAAGTGATAGTGCAGCTTCTCATCAAATTGCGATGCAACAAATGCGTGGAGGTTTCTCTTCTGAAATTGCAAAACTTCGAGAAGAGCTGCTCAATTTTGCCTCGTTGATTGAATTGGAACTTGATTTTGCTGAAGAGGATGTTGAGTTTGCTGACAGGACACAATTTAGGGAATTGATAGATCGAATCATTTTTGTCCTAAAGCGTTTGATTGATTCATTTGCGGTAGGGAATGTCATTAAAAATGGAATTCCGGTTGCTATTGTTGGTGAACCAAATGTTGGTAAATCGACATTACTAAATGCACTATTGAATGAAGACAGAGCGATTGTTTCAGAAATAGCCGGAACCACCAGAGATACCGTTGAGGATGAAATTTCTATCGGAGGAATTGGTTTTAGATTTATAGATACGGCAGGAATTAGGGAAACTAATGACGTGGTTGAAAGTATTGGTATCAAAAAGACTTTTGAAAAAATCGATCAATCGCACGTTGCTATTTATCTATTTGATAGTTCGAAGGGCATAGTGAATCTCAAACAAGTCAAACAAGAGATAGAGAAGATTCGAAATAGGTATCCGCAAAAGCCATTGATAATAATTGCTAATAAAATAGATATTCTGACGGATCTTCAATTAGATAATTTACAAAAGGAAATTCCAGATGTTTTACTGTTGTCAGCTAAAAAAAGAGTTGGTATTGAGCGTTTGACAGATTTATTGCTTAACCTTATTAACACTGGTGCACTTCGTAATAACGAAACCATTGTTACTAATACACGCCATTATGATGCGCTATTGAAAGCGTTTGAAGAAACACAAAAAGTTAAGAATGGACTCGAAATAGGACTTTCGGGAGATTTATTGGCCATAGATGTTCGTCAGGCATTATATCATTTTGGTGAAATCACGGGGCAAGTTTCTAACGATGAACTTTTAGGTAACATTTTCGCAAACTTTTGCATCGGGAAGTAAATGAATACATACTCAATAGTTATTCATCCAAATAATTCGGTTATTGAAGAAGTGAGGCAAAGGAAAAAATTATTGACTTTTAATATAGGTTGGTATGCCAGTTCTAATTCTTTAGCACAAGGGACACTTTTTTAATATGTCCCAATATTTTATTGATACCCTTTAATTTTTATGTTATTTAAATACTTGTTTTTCAAATGTTAATGAATAAGAAGTTGAATTTACTTAAGCATAAAATTTAAATTTTATTAAAAAAATCGACAAAACGCTTGCTTTTTTCGTTTAATTACATAAATTTGCGATATTCAACCCTTAAATCTTAACTATGAAAGCTAAATTTACTCTAATTGGTTTCTTGTTTCTACTTATTGTAGGTTCAGCATTTGCTCAAAAAAATGAACCTCAAAGCATTATCAGTGGAAAGGTATCAATCGCTAAATATCATGATCGCGATGAGTTGGACAAAATGCAAAAAGGTCAATTGTTGGATTTGTACAACGAAAGGATAGAGGTAATTGTAAAAATTTTACCAAATATCGCTTTTGCAACCAAACCTGGAGTGACTATGAGTACACTTGGGATTCCTGACACAAAAGAAAACCGTAAAGCATTGGAAGATAACATTCAGGCATCAAAAACCTATTTTGATAGTACCATTGAATTTCAAAGAAAAGTTTTGCCTTATTCGGACAAGTCAAATTTAATTGCTGCTATATTGTTTTATGAAGAGACTCTGAAATCATTACACACCTATAACGAGTTCAATCGAAATTAATTGAAATAACCAAATTCAATTTACTGTAAAGCTTTGTCAAATTGATGAGGCTTTTTTTTTTAATGAATGTGTAAGGTTAGCTTTTGGATTTTGTCATGAAACTATTTTTGAATGTCATCAGAAAATTCATACTAAGAATTAAGTGATATTATCAAACAATATTTATTTGTAAGAAAATTATTCTAAATAATAAAAAAAATATGCATTTCATCGATATTATTTGTATTTCGTAGGATTTAGTTATAAGTTTGATTCAAATAGTTAATGGAAACCCCTAATCTGAAAACTAAAAACTTACTATGAAAAACTCTACTCAACTTTTTTGTTTGTTACTATTAGTTGTTGGCAACCTGTTTGCTCAACAAGAAAAAGGTATAATAGGTACTACCAATTGGTTGAATTCTTGGACGGAATTTAGACCAAATAATGTAGATTATGGTGAGCCTACCCAAATCTTAAGTGGCAATATCACAAAAGATACTAAACTCTATAAAAGAGACACCTATTTATTATTGGGAAGCGTATTTGTGACCGACAGTGCCACACTCACTATTGAACCTGGAACTGTTATCATTGGTGATTTTAAGACCAATGGCTCTTTGACCATTAGCAAAGGATCTAAAATAATCGCTGATGGGATGGAGACCGACCCGATTATATTTACCTCTAACCGAAGTGTAAAAAAAGCAGGAGATTGGGGTGGAATCTTCATTCTTGGAGATGCTCCTATCAATAAATTTGGAAACACTTCCGCAGTAAATTTTGGTTTGAAACCCACATCTTATGAACATATCAGTTATGGAGGAAACAATCCCAAAGCTAACTCTGGGATATTAAGATATGTCAGAATTGAATTTGCAGGAAAAAGAACAAAGGATTTCGGATATTTTAATGCACTCACATTGGCGGGTGTAGGAAATGGAACAAAGGTAGAAAATGTAATGGTTAGCTACTGCGAAGGGAATTCATTTAACGTTATCGGAGGTGAGGTCGTTATGGATAAAATGGTTTCCTACAGATCGAGCAGTAATGATTATGAGTTCAACTTTGGTACACAGTGTAGAATCACCAATTCTTTAGCCATAAGATCACCATATGTATCTGGTGCAGATGGGTCTCGTTGTATGTATGTTGCTTCGTATGATAAAAAAGAGGAAGTGGATTTAACGAAAAAAGGAACTTCTGTTGATGCTGAAAACCTGACCTTGGTTAACATTTCTGAAGATTTGGCTTCGGATATCAAAGTTGGATTGGTTAAAGAAGCTTTATACATAGCTCAAGATGCATCACTTAAGATGAACAAAACCGTAATATCTGGTTTTTATCCAGCAGTTATTTTGGACAGTAATATCACTGTCAACAGTAAAAATTTGGAAAAAATAAAGTTCAGTGAAATGTATTTTAACAACTGCAAAGGAAATATTTTCACAGAACATAATTCCAATAATGCTGATTTGGAAAACTGGTATGGCAATCGAGCATTTTTTAACGTCTATTCAAAAGGAGCTGATTCAGAGACCTTTATTGATGCCAAAAACTCTAAACGTCCAGATTTTAGGTTGAGAATCAATAAAATCATTGCCTCTAACGATTACGATCCAGAAGATTAATATTTAATAAAACTTATTGAGATAGCAGTGACTCGTTTGATGAAATCATTACGGGTTTCACTGATTAAATGGAATAGATATAAAGCACAGTTATTCAAAAGTTTGCCCCAATTTGATAAAACCAAGCTTAATGCAAAAAACTACTACATTAAAAAAACTATACTTTTTGACCTGTTTGTTTGTCCTGTTGATTTCAGGACATACTAGCGCTCAAATTGTTATTGGTGCGCCTAATCTTGGCTTCAGTCAGGCTTGTGCGAGTAGTTCTTTCAATACCTATAATGTTACTTTTGTTTTTTCTCCCGAATCAGCTGTTGGACCAACAAATCAATTTTCCATTGAAATGTCTGACGCAACAGGAAATTTTTCAAATGCAACAGTCGTTTTCACATCAAATCCTGGCGCTGTAACAACATCTCCAGCTACCTTGAGTTTTTCCTTGCCTACAACCACTGCAGGTGAAGGTTACAGATTACGAATTAAAAGTTCTGCTCCAGTGGCTACAAGTTCGGGTTCAGCCACTTTTGCGGCTTATTACAAGAGTCAAGACAGTCCATTTACAATCAATAATTTGGTGTCTACGGCAGCATACTGTTCAGGCGGAAGTTATTTATTGACTATTGATAATCCAGGTTTTGGCGACAATGACTCGCCTTTGAACTATCCTTCTTTGACATTTAAATGGTATAAAGAAACTGGTCCTACAACATCAGTCTTTGTGGCCGATGGACCAACACTGACAGTTGATCAACCGGGAACCTATTTTGCAAGAACCAATTATGGAACGTGTACATCAAACTCATTCTCAAATCGTGTAGCCATAAGCGAAGCGGTTTCAGGAGAAGCAAATGCCACTATTTCTTCTAGTTTAGGAAATCCGTTTTGTCCAGAGCAAGGAATGACAACCTTGAGTACGCTTGGTGGCAATAGCTATCAATGGTATAAAGATGGTGTTTTGATTCCGGATGCTAACGAACAAATGTACCAAACAGATGAATCAGGAACCTATTCAGTTCAGGTTGATTTGGGAAGCTGTCAAGCATCAGGCTCAATCGTTTTGGAAAGCGAAGGTTTTTCGAGCGATATCAATGTTTCTGAAGAAAATGAAATGGAAATAGGAGAAACCTTAACCGTTTTTGTCACTACTGATGCCATTGATGCAGAATTTGAATGGTACTTAAACGATGTGTTGATTCCTGGCGCAGAAGATGATACTTATGAGGCGTCTGAATTTGGTGATTATAAGGTAATTATTTATCAAACGTCGGGTTGTGTGGTTTCTAAAGAGATACTTTTTTCTATCAGTGAACCTGTAGATCCATTTCCGGATGTTGCAAATATCCCAAATGTGATAAGTCCGAATGGTGATGGAGTGAATGATACTTGGGTAATACCTACACAATATGTAAGTGGAACAAACACTGAAGTGATGATTTTGACGAATAGAGGAGAGGTTGTGTTTCAAACCAATGATTATCAGAATAATTGGCCGCAAAATCAACTGAACTTAACAAGTGTCAACCTTGTTTTTTATTATATCATAAAACCACCAAATCAAAAAGAAAAGAAAGGCTCCATCACGATTATAAAATGATATGAAGAGTTATTTATTGACCATAGCGTTATTCATCTGTTCCATATGGATGTCCTACTCCCAAGAAGAAGACGGAGTGGTTGCGCTTGCATTGCCAATAAGAAATTCTTTGACTTTTAACCAATATGCTTTTAATCCAACCTTTAGTTTCGTAAGACAACAAACAAAATTCATCAGTATCACAAATAAAAGAGAGTGGGTTCAGTTTGAAGACGCACCTCAAACACATTTGGCAAGCTATTCAGGTCGATTTGCAGAAAATATAGGTGCAGGAATCGGATTGTTTCAGCAAAATTATGGTGTGTTGACCACTTTTGGAGGCGTTTTGAATTTTGCATACAACGCCCGATTGGATAGAGATAGCAATTTGACTTTCGGTTTAAACATTGGTGCTTATAAAAGTGGCATTAATGACGGAAGAGTGGTCACAAACTTTCCAGATCCTTCATTGGAGAATATTCCTTCTCACTTTTTACTTACTGTAAATCCAGGAATCAATTACGGAACAGCATTTTTGGATTTTGGTGTTTCCGTTAACAACTTGGCACTGTACAATATCAATTCTTCCGAGCTTATTGAAGACAATCCTGAACAAAGTATTCAGGCACATATGATGTATACTGGTTATATAGACAGCTCTGGCTTTTTTGATGAAAGCAAATTCACAGCTTTATTAAGGTCAGATTTTAAAAAGGATAAAACCGTTGTATCTGGAATTGCGATGGTAACTGTTCCCAAAGGAATTTGGGCGCAAGTAGGATACAACAACTTATATGGCGCATCAGGAGGTCTGGGAATCAATATCACAAAAAATATTGCCATTGAATATAATTTCGAGAAGGCTCTTGGTGCTTTGACCGATTTTGGTCCATCTCACGAAATCACATTGGCTTACAGGTTTGAAAACAATAACAATTATGATTATGGTGGAGATGATGAAGTGGCAGGATTGATTTCATCTGAAAAACGAAGAAAACCGGTTTCAAAAATATCAAAAGTTGAAGCAGAAGCAAATAGAAAATTGGCTGCGGAAAATAGAGCTCAAGCTAAAATTGAAGCGGAAGAGAGAACCGAAAAAGAGGCGCAAGCAAAATTGGCTGCCGAAAATAAGGCTAAAGCCGACGCAGAAGCTAGAGCAAAAGCACTAGAGGAAGATAAAGCAAGAGTAGCTACTGAAACTAAAGCGAAAGAAGAAGCTAAAGCCAAACAAGAGGCCAAAGCGAAAGCACAAGAAGAGGCTGCACGATTGGAAGCAGAAGTTCTTGCCAAAGAAGTGGCAGAGGCTAAAGCTAAAATAGCAGCGGAAAACAAGGCAAAAGCAGAAGCAGAAGCTAAAGCTGCTGCAGAACAAAAGGCAAGGGAAGAAGCCCAAGCTAAAGCAGAAGCGGCAAGATTGGCAGAACAGGCACGAGTTGAAGAAGAAACACGTAAAAGAGAGGCTGCGGAAGCTCAAGCTAAAATTGAAGCAGAACAAAAAGCCAAGGAAGAAGCTGAACGATTGGAAGCTGAAGCACAGGCAGAAGCTGCAAGGCTAGCGGAAGAAGCAAGATTGACAGAAGAAAATAGGCTAAAAGCAGAAGCTGAAGCAAAAGCAAAAGAAGAAGCGGTACAGAAGGCGAGGGAAGAAGTTCAAGCTAAAGCGGAAGCTGAAAGGTTGGCAGAGGAAGCCCGAATTGCAGAGGAAACACAAAAAAGAGAAGCTGCTGAAGCCCAAGCTAAACTTGAGGCCGAACAAAAAGTGCAGGAAGAAGCTTCGCAATTAGAGTCTGAAGCCGAAGCTAAAGGTAACAAGGATTCACAAGAGTTGTCTGTTGTACCAACCGATGAATTGGGTGTCTCAATGACATCTGTAGAAAAGCAGGCAGAAGATTCGGAAAATCGTCAAACAGAGTTATTAAATGAGTTCAGACAGGCGATTGCGGTGAAGAATCAAGATTTAAAAGATTTGAAGGAGGAGAATGATTTGAGTGATCAAGGCATCTTTATGGAGCCAAAACCATTCAAAAGTCTTACTGCCGAAAACAACGCTTTGGAAGCTTTAAAAACGGATTTGGATGAGGTAATTGCTACAAGAAATGAGCGAATCAAAGAGTTGGAAAGATTATACGATGAAAGATTCAGAATTATTCCTTTGGAAAATGACGAAGTCAATCTGTACTATAAAAACACCATCAAACGTCTTAAAGCAGAGCAATTGACAGCTATTCAAACCAAGGCAACTTTGACATCAAATTTGGAGCAAATTAAAGAAGCTACAGAGTTTGAGCGAAAACGACGTATCAAACGTGCTGCTTATGACAGTGAAGAGGATAGATATCAGCAAGATAGAGCGGCTTTGAGCATCATTAAGCAAAACACCAAATTGGCAACAACACCATTGAAAACTGAAGATTTTGATTTTGGCCAAGAGCAAAGTAGTAATATTCAGATTCTTAAAAATGTCAAAAATGTAGACAATGGATATTATATGATTGTAGCAGTCCATAATGATAAAGACAAACGTGATGATTTTGTAACCAAAGTGGTGGCATCAGGACGCAGAGATATAGATTTCTTTTATGATGTTAATACCAGTAAATATTATATCTACTATCAGAAATTTGATAGTATAGAAGAGGCGAACAATGCATTGTCGTCAAAAGGAGATAGACCATATAACACAAAAATGTCAATAGTGAAAATTGAAAATTAATATAAATAATTGAGGCCCAAAACATTTTCGCCAACGCCCTTTGGAGAAAATGTAACCACCAAATCTTAAGACCATGAAAAAACCTACTTTTTCTAGATTAGCTCTTCTTGCTTCATTCCTGTTTTTGGGTATGCAAGCATTTGCCCAAAACTATGTGCCTTTTACTCCTAGATTCAATCAGGATTTAAAGGGTGATATAATTTTGATAGGAAACAACATCCTGGGGCCGAGCAACAACGCTTTTAACGATAATTCTGTTTATAATCACAATGTGGATATGAGATATATCGATATTGATGGAGATAATTCTACATTCAGTTCGTCAAGCGCAGACTTGGATATCCCAAATCCTAATTGTTATCGAATTAAATATGCAGGATTGTATTGGGGAGCTGTGACGAGTGGCCCGGAATCAATTACCAATGTAAAATTTAAAGGACCTACAGGCGGTTATCACGATGTTACGGGTACTATTGTTTATGATGCAAATGGTACTGCCACTGGGCAAAGTTTTCCTTATTCGTGTTACGCAGATGTAACTGATATCGTAACGGGTCTGGCTAATAACCTTGGAACTTATACTATTGCGAATGTTTCAAGTGCACAAGGTGCAACCGGAACTTTCGACCCCTACAACGGTACTGGTTATTCGGCTGGTTGGTCTCTTTTCGTTGTATATGAAGATCCAACACTTCCAGGAAAATCCATTACAAGTTTTGATGGTTTTAGTGCCATCAGTAGTTCTGTGAATGTGGATATACCAATTTCTGGTTTTAGAACCATTCCTGCACCAGCGCCTGTAAGAGCAAATTTTGCTTTTGCAACATTGGAAGGTGACAAACCAATCCAGAACGATCGCTTGGTGCTCAATGGCATACCAATGTCAGCTGCAGACAGACCTGCGAATAACTTTTTTAATAGTTCGGTGACGCAATTGAGTGCTTTACCAGTCACAACACGGAATCCAAACAGTACCAATACGCTTGGTTTCGATACCGGTGTGATGCATGTTCCAAATCCAGGAAATACAGTCATTGCAAATGATGCCACATCGGCATTGGTGCGGTTGGAGAGTAACCAAGACGTGTATTTTCAATATTTCTTCGCTTTTGCGGTTGAAATTATAGAGCCAAATATTGTCCTCACAAAAATTGTAGAGGATGACTTGGGCAACAATATTGGAGGTCAAACCGTAGGCTTGTCTCAACCTCTGAATTATGTTATAGGATTTCAAAACACTGGAAATGATAATGCCACTAACTTTCAGATTAGGGATATCCTTCCTATAAATATCATTTTTAATTATCCTACCGATTTGGTATTGCCTCCTGGTGTTACGGTGGCAAGTTACAATCCAGCAACAAGGGAAATTATATTTGATATTGAAGATTATTTGGTTGAAGAAAATGACCCTGTCTATGAAATTAGAATAGAGGTTATGACCGTTGAAACTTGTAATCAATTGGCTGATGCGTGTTCTAATATTATTAACAATCAAGCTTTTGCTACCTATAATGGATTTTTCAATCCCAACTTTCAAATTACTGATGATCCGAGCTTTAGCAGTAATACTGGATGCTTGATTACACCGCAAGCCACCAACTTTCTCGCGGATTTGGATGATTGTACTTTTTCCGAAAATATTGTATTGTGTGGTAGTAGTGTGACTTTAACAGCAGCAAATGGATATGATTCTTATTCATGGTCTACAAATCCATCAGGAAACCCTGTAATTGGAACCACTCAATCTATAACCGTAACATCGACAGGAACATATTATGTACATAATACGGCAACGGCGCCATGTCAATCTATCGTTCAAGAGTTTGAAGTTGGTATTTATGGAGGAAGTATTCCAAATCCTGTGATTCCATTTGCGGATGAAGTTGTGACTTGTCCTAATGATGGAAAATTATTGCCGTTAATATTTTTGTGTGGTGCCAATGATTTTAGGGACATTACAACGAATATATCTGGAGCAACTTCAATTATATGGGAACAGTTGGATGAATCGAGTTGTGCTGCTGTTTCAAATGCCGATTGTGCCAATGAGAATCCTTCTTGTACTTGGAATCAAGTTGCTACAGGTCCAAACTTTACAGCCAATACATCTGGTCAATTTAGATTGACAATAAATTATGAAGGTGGATGTTTCAATCAATTTTATTTCAACGTCTATCAGAATTTATTGAGTCCTACGGTAACAGCGACAGATATAATTTGTACCACGCCCGGAAGCATTACAGTAAATGGCGTGCCTTCAGGATATGAATACAGTATTGATGGTGTTAATTATCAATCTAGTAACGTATTTTCTGTAAACACCCCTGGAATCTACACAGCCTACATAAGACAAGTGGGAGTACCAACAAACCCTTGTGTGTTCACCGTGCCTGATGTTCAAATAAGGGAACGTAATTTTACGGTTTCTACCATCGTAAATCAACCACTTTGTCACGGAGATAAAGGAACGATTAGGTTGGCTGCCAACGATGTTCGTCCGCAATATTTTTTCTCGATTTATAACGGAGCCACATTGGTAAACAGTGTAGGACCTATCAATGCAAACAATTATACGTTTGCCAACTTAAATCCTGGTACTTATACTACAAATGTTTCTACAGAAGATGGATGTGAGTATACTGGAACTGTTACCATCGCGGAGCCACCATTATTGACCGTTACAGCTGCAGTCACAAGTCCGTTGACGTGTACTGATGGTGAAATAACAATATATCCAGTGGGAGGAACGCCTCCCTACTTTTACTTTGTTAACAGTACCACAGATTTCCAGACGGTTCCAGAAATAATAGTTACGGCTCCTGGAACTTATAATATTATGGTAGTGGATGCAAATAACTGTAGTGCCACAACTACTATTGAGGTGGATTCAACACCTGCACCAGAATTTACCCTAGCTACGACAGACATTGAATGTTCGGGTAGCAATAATGGAAATATTACCATTAACGTTTCGAATGCCAATGGAAGTTCTATTAGATATAGTATCGATGGAGGAACAACATTCTTTAATTCACCAGTATTTAATGGTCTTTCACAAGGTGATTATGACGTTGTTTTGGAGTACACATTAGGCGGTTCGATCTGTTTGACTGATCCACAAACAGTAACTATCAACTCAACTTCAGGTGTTGAAGGAACAGCAACATTGACAGCACCATTCACTTGTTCATCTAACGGAACAATTACTGTTTCAAATGTAACTGGTGGAACACCTCCTTATACCTATAGTATTGATGGTGTTAATTTCCAAAATGGAACATCTTTTTCAGGATTGACAAGTGGAACATATACCATTACAATAAAAGATAGTAGTGGATGTACTTCAATAGCAGATGTTATCACGATTGATGCCTTAAATCCACCAACGGATATGACATTTAGCAGTTCTCCTGTAACGTGTCCTACCAACACAGCGGATATTACTGTTGCTAGTGTGACGGGTGGAGTAGGAACTTTGGTATATCAAATAATTGCTCCATCATCAGCTGCAACTTCATATCAGACTTCAAATGTGTTTGCTGGTTTATCTCCTGGAACCTATACATTTCAGGTTAGAGATGAAAATGACTGTGTTTACAGTGAATCATTTACCATTTCACCGCTACCTCCTTTGACTGTAAGTACTGTTCTTACAAAAGATTTGGATTGTACCTCGTCACCAGATGCAGTTATTACAGGAACCATTTCAGGCGGAACACCACCATTTACCTATGCAGTCTCTTTTAATGGAGGCGCATATTCGTCTTTGGGAGCAACAGGTTCACCATTCACATATGCAACAGGAACTTCGGGAACTTATCAATTTCAAATTACCGATGCTAGTGGTTGCGTTGTGGAATCTGGAACACAAACCGTTCTTCCACTGTCACCTCCAGCATTAAGTTTGGTAGCACAGACTCAAGATATTTTATGTAATGGAAATTCCAATGGAGCAATTCAAGTAACAATTGACACATCTGTAGGAACACCACCATTTGTGATCAATGTTTATAACGATACCACAGGAACAGATTTTGGTACACAAACCTCTGGCTTACCTGCAGGAAGTTATACTGTTACGGTCACTGATGCAAAATCTTGTACAGCCACAGAAACTGTTGTAATCGATCAACCAGATCCAATTATTGTTAATTACCATACTGTTGACATCACTTGTACTGCAGCTGGTGTTTCTCAAGGCTCAATCATTATTGATGCTGTTACAGGTGGAACTGCTCCTTATAACTATTTTGTAACGGGAACTAATGGCTATTCAAATTCAGAATTGAACGCCACAGGTTCTACATCTGTTACTTTTGATGTGGTTGATTTTGGATTATATCAAATAAATGTCGTTGATGCCAATGGATGTTCGGTGTTGTTTCAAGATGTGCTTGTGGCATCACCGCCAACCGATTTGGATATCAATATTGAAACAACGGTTGATTGTTTATCAGGTGGAGAAGCTACTGTAAGTATAGGTTCATCATTGCCGAGTGCAGGACCATTCTTCTTTAGCATCTATCAAGGACCATCTTCTGTATATCCAAATCCAGCAGGCACTTGGATTCCTGAAGATTCACCAGGAAGCCAGTCAGCAACATTTACAGGTTTGACTCCTGGTGTGGTTTATACTTTTATCGTGTATGATGCCTCAACCAATTGTAGTTATTATGAGCCTGCGGCTGCTCCAATTCCTACCAACTCAACTTTAACAGCCACAGCAGTAACTGCAAATAACATTACGTGTACAGGAAGTGCTGACGGAAATGTTTCGTTTACGGTGAATAGCGTTTATGGCTCTGCAACAAATATTTCTTATGAAATTTTTGATTCGTTGTCATTAAATACCACTGGCGTGAGTGGAACAGGAGTAGTTCCTGCCAATGGTTCTCTAAACGTTACAAATTTAGGACCGTTGCCATTTGGTAATTATTACGTACTCATAACCGAAACATCTGGACCTAACAATGGTTGTGGAGTGGTGACTGTTCCATTTAATATCACAGAATCAGCGATTCCTTTAAGTTTGACAACTTCGGTAGATCAGAATGCAAATTGTAATGCAAATTCGGGTGTTATTAGTGCTGTTGGTCAAAATGGAACGTCTCCTTATCAATATCAGATTACAACGACAGCTACTGCACCTGCTGCAAATGATACTTTGTGGGCATCTGCAAGTGTATTCAATACGGATGCAGGAAATTATTACGTTCACGTCATTGATGCCTATGGATGTATTGTTACAAGTCCAGTAGTTGTGTTGCCTGCTGATCCATCGCCAGTAATTTCTGGCACTGTTACTAATCAGTGTACTGCAACTGAAGGTTCATTCGAAATTGAGGTAACATTAGATTCTGCAGGAATGTCTCCTTATAGTTTCAGCATTGATGGTGGCGCATTTCAAACAAGAGTACCACCTTTCACAGTTTCTAATTTAACTTCAGGTGCACATACTGTAGAGATTAGAGATGTCAACGGATGTGGTAACACTATTACGATCAACATTGCACCACCATTGGATGTAACACCATCTGTAACGACTGTTCCAAGCTGTAACAATGATGATGGTGTCATCACAGTTACAGGTTCGGGAGGCACTGGTTCCTATTCTTACGCCATCAGTCCAAATCCAGCTTCTATTAGTTTAGCAGGTAATGTGTTTTCTGGTGTGCCATCGGGATTATATACGATTTCAATCACGGATAACAATACATTATGTACGGAAGAGGTTGAGGTGTCTTTGCCAACGGCAGTTCCTCCAACATTTACAACGACATCGACTCCTGTAATTTGTTTCGGTGATAATTCAGGCTCATTTACCATCAACGTGAATGGTTATTCTGGACCTTATACTTATGAAGTTTTCAATACTTCAGGAGTTTCGGTTTTGGGCCCTGTTGCTACCAATACATCGACCAATCCTGAAACTGTATCAGGAATGACAGCCGGTTCTTACACAGTTGTCATAACAGAAACGGCAAGTCCATTTTGTTCAGCGACTTCAACAGTGATTATTTCGTCACCAGCAGAACAACTGGTATTGGCTGCTTCAGAAACCTCCAATGTCACTTGTGATAATAATCTTGGAACCATTTCAGCAATTGCTATAGGTGGTTGGGGAAGTTATGAGTACGAATTGACAGGTGCTGCCACTGTGGCTTACTCGTCAAACGGAACATTTACTGATTTATCGGCAGGAAATTATACTGTGAATGTTAGAGATGCACAAAATTGTATTGCTTCTGTGAATGTGACACTATCGGTTCCAAATCCAATCACTGCAATGTTCACACCAAATACAACTTTGTTGTCTTGTTTTGGTGATCAGGATGCATCCATTATTGTGACGAATGTTTCAGGTGGACAAGGTGGAAATTACACTTATACCTTAAATAGCATATTGCCAACACCAAGTTCTTCTGGACCTCAAACATCCAATGTGTTTAATGGTCTTGGTGAAGGAACGTATAATGTAACTATCACAGACGGATATAATTGTGAGATGACATCAACGGATATCGTCATCACGCAACCTACGCCTATTCAAGCTAATTTGGTAGTGACAACTACTCCTACTTGTTTAACGCAAGCAACTTTGACCTTGAGCGCATCAGGCGGAACTGGAAATTATACCTATAGTAATAACAGTAATTTTTCACCTGTTTTAGGAACATTTACATCATCTGTCACCTTTTCTGTTCCAGCCGGAACTTATGAGTATTATGTGAGAGACGCGAATGGTTGTGTGGCCAATGTTTCCAATGAAATCACCATTGATGAACTTCCAGAGCTGACTATTGATTTGACTGCAAGTAACCCAACCATCAATTGTGCTGGTGATAATACAGGTTCTGTAGTAGCTGATGCTCAAGGTGGTTTAGGCAATTATGTTTACACACTTCAAGATTCGGCAGGCAATGCAATTCCTGCAACTCAAAACAGTCCTGGTGTATTTACGCAGCTTGTAGCTGGAACATATATTGTAAATGTGTTAAGTGGTGATTGTGAGGAAACTTCTGCTCCTGTTACCATTACAGAGCCATCTGCTCCATTAGAGGCGACATTCAACATTAGCAATGTGTCTTGTAGCGGAAGCAACAATGGTTCGCTTGAAATTCTTGCAACTGGAGGCACAGGTATTATTAAATATGCTATTTCTCCTCAACTGAATCAATTTTTTGAAACCAATGTGTTTGAAAATTTGGCTCCTGGTAATTATGATGTGATTGTTCAGGATATTTTGGGTTGTTATCTAACTTTCAATTTTACCATTACCGAACCTGCACCTGTCATAATCAGTATTGTGGCCGACAGTATGTTCCCAGAAGTTTGTGAAGGTGATGCTTTGGGTGAATTTAGTATTGATATTTCTGGAGGGACAGCGCCTTATAGTGTGAATCTTGATAATTATGATGGCACTTACACCACAGGGACTTTGACACAAACACAATTTGATTTTACAGGATTGGGTGGAGGAGACCATACTGTTTTTGTTCGTGATGCTGAAGGTTGTGAATCTGAATGGAACATTACATTCCCTGAATCTGTGACCATTAACCCATTGATTGAAGTAGAGAATTTATGTGAAAACAACGTTGGTACAAATATGGTGGTTGTTACTGTAGATGAAAGCAATACAGACCTTTCGCAATTGGATTATTCGTTGGATGGAGGACCTTATCAGTCAAGTAATATCTTTACAAATATTCCAGCCGGCGTTGACCACTTTATCAATGTAAGGCATACTAATGGTTGTATACAAACAACAGAGTTTTTTGATATTGATGAAATTCAACCTGTGACTATAACGTTGAGCGAAGGTGATTTGAACGAAATCATCGCAAACGCAAATGGTGGCTCTGGGGATTATACCTACACATTCAATGGTGAAAATTACGGAACTACCAATGAATTCATCATTACAGAATCAGGAACCTATACCATTGCCGTCACTGATAGTTGGGGTTGTATGGCGAGTGCCTCTCTGTACTTGGAGTTTGTTGATATCTGTATTCCAAATTATTTCACACCAAACAATGATGGTGTTACTGATGGCTGGGCTCCTGGTTGTACAGATAACTATCCAAACTTGGAATTCGACATTTTTGACCGATATGGCCGTAAAGTGGCGACCTATCGAGTTGGTGAGTATTGGGATGGAAAATACAACAACAGAGAATTGCCAACAGGTGATTACTGGTATGTGGTGAGACTGAACAGTTCCACGAACGACCGTGATTTTGTAGGTCACTTTACACTCTATAGATAATAAATGAATGCCCCCAAATTATTTGATTTATAAACTAGCATTATGATGAAAAACCTACTTAGATATATACTGATCTTGGTCGTGACAGCAAGTTACGGCCAGGAGTTAAATTTGCCAGTTTGGACACAGTACTTGGCGGATAATGATTTTGTAATTTCGCCTACTTATGCAGGAATTGGAGACAATTTAAGAATCAGGGCCAATGGACTCACACAATGGGTAGGAATCAAGGATGCACCTGATAACCAATCAGTTTATGCTGATTTTAGGATTTCTAATCGTTCTGGTATAGGAATCTCTGCATATAATGATAAAAATGGAAATACACGTCAGAAAGGTGTTAAATTCTCTTTTGCACATCATTTAGTAATTGACTATTATACAAAACAATATTTGTCCTTTGGTATATCTTACAACATCAATAATTTCAAGATTGATATTCAGAATTTTGAGCCTACTTATGAAATCCCTATTGTAGATCCAAGTATAACAGATGACCGTTCAGTTTCAAATAATAACTTTGATGTTGGAGCACTTTATCGCTATGGTGGATTTTATTTCAGTTTCAATGCGAATAATATCCTCAAAAAGGATATTGATAAATTCAGAGGAATAGAGCCAAGTTTGATTTTGAACTATCAAATTTATTCGGGTTATGTTTTCGGAAGCAATACCAATAAAAAGGTGGAGTATGAACCTTCTGTTTTCTATCAGTTGTTTAGTAGCGATAGACGTTCTACTACCGATATTAACTTCAAATACAGACAATTTGGAAGATACGATGATTATTTTTGGGTTGGAGCTTCATACAGATTTTTAAACGATCAAACGTTAAAACCTTTGAATTTAGGTCCGATGGCAGGAATCATGAAGAATAAATTCTATTTTGCTTATTCTTATCAAATCACTATGAACGATTTAGCTGGTTACAATTCTGGGACACATATGATAACCATAGGTGTTGATTTCTTACAAGGTATGAGTGATTGTCCATGTACTAGAAGTCGAATCAATAAAATGTAAGATGATCATTATTGTACTAAACTGATAAATATGATGATTTTTGTATTGTGAAGTAATTTTTTACATTTAGGCAATCATTTCAGTCAAGTTATTCTTGAAATTTGCCGATGTATTCTAAATCTGTTCCATACTTCATTTACGTATTGTTGTTTAGTTTTTTGATGTTCAATCAACTAAACGCACAGTATTCACCATATTTTCAAAATTATTCATTATCTGAATATAACGCAGGTAATCAAAATTGGGGAATAGCCAAAGGCAATGACGGCAAAATCTATGTTGCAAACAATAATGGGTTATTGGTTTTTGATGGTCTTAAATGGAGCCTGCACGAAATTCCCAACAAAACCACCATTCGCTCTGTCTTACCTCTTAAAGACCGAATTTATATAGGTTCTTATGAAGAATTCGGTTATTGGCAAAAAAACTCCAAGGGAACGTTAGTTTACAAATCATTAAGCCATTTAATTGACAAGAAAGAATTTTTCAATGAAGAATTTTGGCAAATTATCCCCTATAAAGATGCTGTGGTCTTTAGATCGTTCCTTAATGTTTATATCTACAAAAACAATAAGATTTCTCAAATAAAGCCTTCTTCAACAGTTCTTTCCATAGATGTGGTTGATGATGATCTTTTTATTTCAACATTGAAGGGTGGAATTTTTATACTCGAAAACGAAACTCCAAAGCGTTTCATTTTCAATGAAATAATGATTGATGCAAAGGTTGTAGCCATTAGCGATTATGATGGAAGCTTAATGATTTCAACTTCTTTAAGGGGTTGCTTTATTTATGAAGACGGTAAGTTTAAACCTTGGAACTCTGAAATAAATTCAATTATCAAAGAGCAGCAATTGAACGCTTTTTCATCATTGCAAAATGGCACCATGGTTTTTGGAACAATAAAAAATGGAATATATATCACAGATACTTCTGGAAATGTACTATTTCATATAAGCAAAGAAAATGGACTGATGAACAATACCGTTCTCGACCAATTTGTGGATAATACAGATGAACTTTGGCTTGGTTTAGATAATGGCATAGCTTCAATTAATTTGGACAGTCCACACTCTTTTTATAATGATGTTACAGGAAAGCTTGGTGCTGTATACGATGTCATTTTATTCGAAGGAACTATTTATATAGGAAGCAATACTGGTCTTTATTATATTGATAGAGATAATATCTTAAGATTTATTGAAGGCTCTCAAGGTCAGGTTTGGGAACTTAAGGAAATAGAAGGACAGCTATTGTGTGGCCATAATAATGGTACTTATTTGGTTCAAAACAAAGAGATTAAGTTGCTTTCGGCCCAAACAGGAGGATGGGTTCTTAAAAAGGTGCCAGAGCAATCAAACCTTTACATGCAAGGAGCTTACACGGGAATCGTAAAATTTGATTATAGGAATGGTGATTGGGAGGTCAAACATTTGGGAGGTCCAAGAATGCCAGTGCGATTTTTGGTGTTCGAAGATTCAAATACTGCTTGGGCAGCTCATGCCTACAAAGGGCTGTTTAAAATTAAGTTCAATAATTCACATGATTCCATCACCGAAATAAAGGATTATGGAAAGAAAGATTTAACGTCAGATTACAATATCAGAACATTCAAATTAAAATCAAATACGATTTTTAAAACTAATGACGGTTGGAAAAAATATGAGCCATTGTTAGATAGCATTGTTCCTTTTAAATATTTAAACGAAAATTTCAGTAAAGACTCATATATCATTTCTGAAGAAGAGAATGAAGTTCTTGCAATGAAGAACAAAGAAGTTATTGAACTGAAGTCTCTTTCGGATCCAAGCTATCATCTTACACTTTCAGATAGATATTTCAAAAAAAGATTAATTGTTGGCTATGAAAGGGTTTCTTTAATCAAGGATTCTATTTATGCATTAAATTTAAATGATGGATTTATGATGATAAATAGCCAGAGATATTCCGAAAAAGACAATTTATTCAAACCAATTATTGAATCTTTGGAACTTGATAAAAAATTTATGGATTTAAATGGCACCTCTTCAATAGAAGTGCCTTTTAAAAACAAAAACATCAGTATTTCAATTTCTTCTCCCAACTCCAGAAATCACTTTTTTGAGTATTCCATTGCAAATTTAGACTCTTCGCATTGGTACCCTCTAGAAAGAGAAAAATTGGAATTATCAAATTTAAACAGTGGCGATTATAAATTACTTTTTAGAACAACAAGTTCTTCAGGAATTTCCTCACCAACTACGTCATTTCAATTAACAGTTTTACCTCCATGGTATAAAACTATAAAGGGTTTTTTTCTATTTCTTTTCTTGGCTGCTATTTCGGTCGTCATTTTTTACACACTTCATAAAAGAAAAATTAAGAAAGAGCAGGAACTCTTGACTCAACAATTCGAACTAGAACAACGCGAATTGTTGAAGGAAAAAACAAAAGAAAATGATCGTAAAATAGTTGAACTTAAGAATGAAGCTCTTAAAAATGAAATCAAATTAAAGAGCAAACAATTGGCAAATACTGCAATGGCACTGGTCAAAAAGAACGAGGCGTTGTTAGAGTTAAAAAATGAGCTTATACAACATAAAGGGAATTTCGATAACCCATTTTCCTATAAAAAGATATTAAAGAAGGTAGATGGTTCAATAGGGCAAAAGGATGAGTGGGAGGTATTTGAGTATAATTTCAATCAAGTCCATGAAGAGTTTTTTAATGGATTAAAGAAAAAGTTTCCTCAACTGACTCATAAAGACTTAAAGATTTGTGCCTACATTAAAATGAATTTGACAACCAAAGAAATTGCACCACTTTTGAATATTTCGCCAAGAGGTGTAGAAACGCAACGCTATCGACTAAAGCGCAAGTTAGATTTAGAATCTGATAAAAACCTTACGGATTATCTTGTAAATTTTAAATAGCTACCCCTTCAAATTATCGAATTGGCATTTTTGTACTACGTCAATTATACGTCATTCAGTTAAACCTCAAACGATTTCGAACTTTTTTTTGTAACTTGGAGCTACGTCACTATTGATGTTGACTCACTTTAACACGTTTGACGTATGTAAAATGTAAATAAATTGTTAAATTATGTGAAATTGCTTATTATCTTGTCACTACTAACACGAAAATCAAACACTATATGAAAGCTAAATTCAAGTTATTATTTCTATTTCTTTTAGTTAGTTCCTTCATTCATGCTCAAGGGCAGAAAATTACAGGAACAGTAACAAGTGCGGATGACTCACTTCCGTTGCCTGGTGTCAACATCATTGAAAAAGGCACCACGAATGGCACAAATACTGATTTTGATGGTAACTACTCAATTACGGTTAATCAAGGGGCAGTTTTAGAATTCAGTTCGTTGGGATTTAAAACTGTTTCAATTACGGTCGGTTCTCAAAATACTATCAATGTTACAATGGAAACAGATGTAGAATCTTTAGGAGAAGTTGTTGTTATCGGTTACGGTACAGCTGAAAAAAGAGATTTAACAGGATCTATTGTAAAAGTTTCTGGAGATGTTGTAGCTGATAAGCCGGCTACCAATCCAGTAGCTTCTTTACAAGGTAGAGTTGCCGGACTATCGGTGGTAAATTCAGGAACACTCGGCCAAGAACCTGATATACGAATTAGAGGAACAAGTAGTAGATATAGCACCAAGCCTTTGTATGTAGTAGATGGTATTTTTGCAGACGATATAAGTTTCGTAAATCCTAATGATATTGAATCTATTGAGATCCTTAAAGATGCATCTTCGTTGGCGATTTTTGGCGTTAGGGGTGCAAATGGGGTTATAATCGTTACAACCAAAAAGGCTAAAGCTGGGAAATTAACAATTAACTTCAATTCAACTTTAGGGTTTAAAAATATAGTCAATGCACCCGACATGGCCGATGCCGCACTATTCCGTGAGCTATATGACGAAAGATTAATGAATGAAGGTTTAGCTCCTTTCTCGTACTATGACTTATTTACAGGTAATACCGATTGGGTTGAAGAAATTTCTAAAGAGTCTTCTTTTATCCAAACTAATAATATTAGTATTCAAAGTGCATCAGAAAAGAATAAGATTTCATTTGGTTTAGGTTATAGAAATGAGGATGGTCTTATCAAGCAGGAAAACCTGCAGAGGTTGACTATGAACCTGAATGATGAATTTAATTTGTCTGATAATATAAAGATAGGATTGACAGGAAATTTCTACAAAGATAAACTCCCTAACACAGGCGGATTCTCTTCGGCGCTTAATGCGACACCAATTGTTGATCCAATTCACTATGACTCAAGACCTGAATATAACGGTCTTTATAATCAACTACCTATTGAAATAGGGGGAGCTCAAATAGGAAATCCTCTCTTGGTAGCAGAAGTGACCAAAAATAAGAACATAGCCGAGAGATACCGTTTTGTAGGTAGTGTGTTTGGAGAGGTTAAATTTTTAAAAGATTTTACCTTCAGGACTAATTTATATGGTGATTATGATCATGTAAGGGGAAGATCCTATACTCCAATAGTAAATATTTATACTGCGGAAACTGATGAGATTGTTAGTTTTAATGGTAACCAGGTTACTAGAGTTAATCAAAATTCTAATTTGGTTACTAATTTTCAACAAGAATATCTTTTAACATATAAGAAAGATTTTGGTCCACATGGAATTAGTGCAACACTTGGATATACCACAACAGAAACCAATGTTGAGGGCATTTCAGGTAGTGTAGAACATGATCCTAGCGTAGGAATTATACCAGATGATCCGAGATTTTGGTATGTTGGTGTTTTTCCTTATGGGGACCCAACCTCAAGAACGTCTGGCTCAAATCAGTTTACCAGAGCCACAACATCCTGGCTTGGAAGAGCACTGTATAATTATGATGATAAATATCTGTTGAACGGTTCCTATAGAAGAGATGCAACTTCACAATTAGCACCAAATAGCAGAGAGCAAGATTTTTGGTCTATAGGAGCTGGTTGGGTTGTTTCTGAAGAAAGCTTTCTCGAAAATTCCTCTACTTTAAATTTATTAAAACTGAAAGGTTCCATTGGAGAATTAGGAAATCAATTTGTGCCAGTAAATTATCCTTTTTACCCTGGAGTTAATGAAGGGGCGACTGCTGTATTCGGGGAAAATGTTATTCCTGGTTATATTCAAAGGTTTGAAGAAAACCCAAATCTTAAATGGGAGACTGTAAAACTTTGGGAAGTTGGTCTAGAATCGGAATGGTTTAATAATAGATTGACATTCAATGCCAATTATTATAATCGTCTTACTGAAAACTTATTGGTCTTTGTAGATATTGGAACGGCACAATTTTTTGACAATTCAGGTGAAATCAGAAATAAGGGTTTCGAGTTTGAAGCAAATTGGGGAGATACTTCAGGAAGCGGAGACTTTGGTTATTCAATCGGTGGAAACATTACAACTATAAATAATGAAGTAGTTTCAACTCGACAGGATGCAGCAATTTTTTCTGGTGCTGCTTCCAGAACAATTACTGGAGAACCAATTGGTCATTTCTATGGTTACATTGTAGATGGTCTATACCAATCAAATGCGGATATAGCGGCTTCACCTCCAAGCACTCTGGGAAGCTATGGGCCTGGAGACTTTAAGTATAGAGATGTGAATGGTGACGGTGAGATAACGCCAGATGATAGAACGGTCATTGGTAATCCAACTCCTGATTTTACTTATGGATTTTATGTGAATCTTGACTATAAAAATTTCTTTCTAAATATGGATTTCCAAGGAGTATATGGCAATGAAATATATAGAGATTGGGGTAATGGTAATTCCTTTGCACAATTTAATTATAGAGCGGCAAGAGCGAATCGATGGACTCAATCCGGGAGTTCAAACTGGGAGCCAAGGCTTTATGATGCGTCCGAATATAACAGATTGCCTTCAACATATATGATTGAAGATGGCAGTTACTTCAGGATTAGAAACGTTCAGTTGGGCTACAATTTTGATCCTTTTGATGTTAAAAATGTGACTATCCAACAAATGAAGGTTTATTTTAACATTCAAAATCTTTACACTTGGAAGGATACTTCGGGATTTTCACCCGAAGCAGGAGGATCACCTATTGCATTCGGTATCGACAATGGAGGTTACCCAATCCCAGTGATTTCAACATTAGGTTTTAGTATAACATTTTAAAATATGAAAAAGATGAAATTTAAAAGAATTGCAATACTTTGCTTGATGGGACTTTTCCCTATCGTGTCTTGTAATGACGATATGCTCGACCAACTTCCATTAGGCGAAGTTGCCAACCCTGAAGAATTGGGTGTTGGTGGTCAAGAGACAGCGGTTTTTGGAGTATACTCCTTAATGAGAAATTCTGGTGTTGGCCAATGGCAGAGATATTGGTTTGGCAGTATTAGGTCAGATGACGCAGCCAAGGGCAGTACCGCAGGAGATTCGGCCGCTAATGGAACAGCTTTTAATGATTTTCAATACGTTGCAACAAATGGGTTAAGTACTAGTTGGTGGAATTCACACTATCAAATTATATTTGCATGTAATGAAATAATCAACGTTATTCAAGATTCCGGAGCTGAAGATCCCGGTAGTTTGATCAATGAATCTGAAGCTAGGGCGATAAGAGCTTGGATGTATTTTGAATTACGTCGAGATTATGGTGAAGTCCCCCTTATAACTGCGACCATTGATAATCCTGAAGATGCAATTGCTCCCAAATCTTCAGTAGTTGCGATTGATGCCCTAATTGAAGAAGATTTGATTTATGCAGCTCAATATTTGCCCTTGACATGGTCTAACTATCCTGGACGTGCAACTTCAGGTTTTGCAAACTCCTTATTGGCTAAATTATATTTATACCAACAAAACTGGCAAGGAGCTTATGATAAATGTAATGAGGTTATAAGTTCGGGAGCATATAGTTTGGATCCAAGCCTGGTTAATTTGTTTGAGATTGAAGGTGATAATGGTGTAGAATCAATTTTTGAAATTCAACAATTGGTGACCGACAATCAAAATTATGCAGATAACTATTTTATTTCACAGGGAGTTAGGGGTACTGGAGTGTGGAATTTAGGCTGGGGTTTCAATGTGCCTACACAAGGATTGGTTGATGCCTTTGAGCCTGGAGACACTAGAAAATCAAATACAATTTTAGAATCTGGTCAAGATGATGGTGGTTTTGGAAGCGGCGTTTTACCTGAATCTCCACCGTTAGCACAACCATATTGGAATAAAAAAGCTTATACCAAACAAGCTCAAAGAAACTCTTTCAATATGAATGCCAATAGATGGGAAAATATAAAAATCATACGTTATGCAGATGTAATCCTGATGGCGGCAGAAGCAGCGAATGAGTTAGGCATGACTTCTGAAGCTTCAACCTTGGTCAATCAGATAAGATCAAGAGCAGGGCTTGGTAATACCACCGCATCTGGTCAATCTAGCATGAGGAATGCAATTAAGCAAGAGAGAAGAGTTGAGTTTGCACTCGAAGAATATAGGTTTTATGATTTAGTCCGTTGGGGAGATGCTTCATCCGTTTTGGGAGCCTTGGGATACCAACCACGACATGAATTTTATCCAATTCCTCAAGAAGCGATTGATCAATCCGGAGGGGTTTTGGTGCAAAATCCTAATTATTAAAATTAAATAACTTAAAAAGAAATAGAATGAAAAATTATAATTTATTTCAATTTGTTAAAATAATATTTTTGGCACCAGTGTTGTTTTTCATTGGCTGTCAAGATTTTGATGAACCCGAGTTTAGTGATTACCCGCTGGATGGTCCAATAATAATTCTTACAAGTCCAAACCCAAATGGATCAACAATAATTCAATCATCAGACCCGATAACATCGATTTCTATCGAATTTACTGTTGAAGACGACATTGCGATTTCTAATGTAAACGTTTTAGTAGATGGAAATGAAATATATAATATGAGCAATTTTGTCGACCCACAATTAGTGAGTGTGCAAGATTTAGTTTATGACAATGTGGGTACGGGTATGCACACATTTACTCTAACCGCAACTGATTCCGACGGAAACGTTGAAACAGTAACAACTGAATTTTTAAAGGAAGATGTTGCCCCGTATAATCCCCAAAATGGAGAGGTCTTGTATATGCCGTTTGAAGGAGACTATATTAATCTGGTGAATTCCACTTCAGCAACTGTTGTAGGAAACCCTACTTTTTCGAACGATGCATTTGCTGGCGTTAATTCATACGCTGGTGCCACTGATTCTTATTTGACTTACCCTGCCAGTGGATTTTTAGGTGATGAATTTTCTGCATCTTTTTGGTATAAATTGAACGCATCTCCAGACCGAGCTGGAATTTTAGTTATAGGCCCACCAGATACAGCTAATCCTGGAGCACCAAACAACAGAACTAGTGGGTTCAGATTTTTTCGTGAAAACGCAGGAGGAAATCAACGTTTTAAATTAAATGTTGGAACAGGAAGTGGCGAAAGCTGGTTTGATGGAGGCGCAGCAGCTGACATCAATCCTGCAAATACAGAGTGGGTACATTTAGCTTTTACAATTTCTCAGACCCAAGCTGTTGTTTATATAAATGGTCAAGTTGTATCTTCTAATACTTTCGCTGGTGTAGATTGGACTGGATGTGATATTATGTCTATAATGTCAGGAGCTCCTCGTTTTACAGGGTGGGATCACAAATCAGATTTAAGTTATATGGATGAGTTGAGAGTTTTTGATATTGCTTTGACACAACAACAGATTCAACAGCAGATGGCTCTAGCTTCACAAACAATGTACTTGCCATTTGACGATAACTATAATGATGTGGTTGGCGGGGTCGAAGTGACAACCGTTGGTTCACCATCTTTTACAGGTACTTCTATGGCATATGAAGGAAATGCTTATGCCGGTGCTACAGACTCCTATTTAACTGTCGCTACTGAAGATATGTCTTTAGGAAACGAATTTAGCGCTGCTTTTTGGTATAAAGTTAATGCAACACCAGACAGAGCTGGAATATTGGTAATTGGTCCACCGGATACTGCAAATCCTGGAGCACAAAATAATAGAAATAGTGGTTTTAGATTTTTCCGAGAAAATGCCGGAGGTAAACAACGTTTTAAATTAAATGTTGGAAATGGAGCTGGTGAAAATTGGTTTGATGGAGGTGCAGCTGCTGACATTGATCCTGCCGTAACAACGGGTTGGGTTCATATGGCATTCACAATTTCTGCTACACAGGCCACGGTTTACATAAACGGAACTATTGTTAGTCAAAATACATTTCCTGGTATAAGTTGGGCAGATTGTGATATAATGTCTATTATGTCTGGTGCACCTCGCTTTACTGGCTGGGGTCATAATTCTGATTTAAGTTATATGGATGATTTAAGAATCTTTAACTCGGCGTTAAGCCAAGCAGAAGTTACAGCACTGATGAATTAATCTAAATAATTGATTCCATTTATGTAATGGTTTTATGTCAAGATATTTGAATTAGTCTATTTTTTGTTTTAGCTGCATTTCTCACAAGGAGTGCAGCTAAAATTTATCAATTAATTTTTATGAAGCAATTATTAACCAAAATATTGATCATTTTGATTGGATGTTTATCCCTAGTTTTTGGCTGTAAATCAGGTGATAAGAAGGACGAAGAAGCTAATAAATTCAATTCTAAAAACCACATTTCTAACGAATCTCTGTTGGATAGTGTTCAATTTCAAACTTTCAACTATTTCTGGGATGGTGCCGAGCCGAACTCCGGGCTGGCAAGAGAACGTTTACATATGGATGATATCTATCCTACATCGCCTAAAAATACTGTCACCATAGGTGGTTCTGGATTTGGTTTTATGGCAATCCTCGTTGGAGTCAAGCGTGGTTTTATTTCAAGAGAAGAGGCTTTCAAAAGATATGTGAAAATGATCGATTTTCTTGAAAAATCGGATCGCTTTCATGGCGCATGGCCACATTGGCTGAATGGCGAAAATGGCAAAATTGTTCCATTTAGTAAAAAAGATACTGGAGGTGATTTGGTGGAAACTGCATTCTTGGTGCAAGGTATGATTGCAGTTCAAGAATATTTCAAGGACGGTAATGAAAAAGAAAAACAACTTGCTGAAAAAATTGATAAACTTTGGAAAGAAGTAGAGTGGGATTGGTACACTAAAGGAGAAGATGTTCTTTACTGGCATTGGTCGCCAACTGATAATTGGGATATGAATTTCCCTGTTGGTGGTTACAACGAATGTCTTATTATGTATGTACTTGCCGCGGCTTCCCCAACACATTCAATTTCAAAAGAAGTCTATGATAGAGGATGGGCAAGAAACGACAGCATTATGTCTACTGGCAAAATGTATGGAAAAGATCTAGTATTAGACTACTATGAACACGATGAAAGTGCTATTGGACCACTGTTTTGGGCCCATTATTCTTATCTAGGTTTGAATCCAACAAATTTAAAAGACAAGTATGCAGATTACTGGAAATTGACCCAAAATCATGCAAAAATTCATCATGATTATGCGGTTGAAAATCCTGAAAATTATAAAGGGTATGGAGACAGCTTATGGGGATTGACTTCTAGTTATTCTATGAGAGGTTATGCAGGCCACAGACCGGGTAATGATTTGGGCGTTATTTCGCCAACTGCAGCATTGTCGTCTTTTCCTTATACGCCAGATGAAAGTATGAAAATGCTACATTATCTGTACACCAAACAAGATAGTCTTATTGGTAAATATGGACCATACGATGCCTTCAGTATCGATAATAAGTGGTATTTACCACGCTATTTGGCTATCGATCAAGGCCCTATTCCCGTAATGATTGAAAATTATCGTTCAGGTATGCTATGGGATTTGTTCATGCAAAATGAAAATGTAAAAAAAGGATTAGATAAACTCGGTTTTTCTTACGGAAAGTAAATGCTTCTAAAATTCAGTTTTTTTAGAGGGGAAATTATCAAAAAATAAAAGTTAAAAAAATGAAAAAGATATTCTGTTTGTTATTTATTTCGATCTTGGCTTACACTTGTTCGAGTGATTCAAACGAGCAACCTAATAATCCTGACCCGACGGACGATTCCCCAGAACCTACAGATGATAGTCCAGATCCCGTACAAGCCCTAACGGATGAAGAGATTATGGATTTGACGCAACAGGAAACATTTAAATACTTTTGGAATTATGCCCAAACCCAATCTGGTGCCGCTCGTGAGCGATATCTTCCAGCAAACCCAACTCAAGACCAGAATGTGGTTGCTACTGGGGGAAGTGGATTTGGTTTAATGGCCATTCTGGTTGGGATTGAACGAGGATACATCACCAGAGCAGAGGCTGTTGCTAGGCTACAAACCATATTGAATTTTTTTGAAAATGCCGATCGTTTTCGTGGTGCTTGGCCACATTGGATTAATGGTACTAACGGAAATGTAATACCCTTCAGTGCGCAGGACGATGGTGGCGATTTGGTAGAAACTGCTTTATTTGCACAAGGGCTTATTTGTGTGAAAGAATATTTCAAGACTGGATCTGTGGAAGAGGTGGCATTAGCCAATCAGGCTGACATGCTCTGGAAAAGTGTAGAATGGGATTGGTATACAAATGGCCAAAATAAATTGTTATGGCATTGGAGCCCCAACAATGGATTTGCCATTAACCTAGAACTCAAAGGCTATAATGAAACCATGATAGCATTTATTCTAGGAGCCGCCTCACCAGATTATTCAATTCCATCGGAAGCCTATCACGAAGGTTGGGCTAGTAATGGTGGCATTGTTTCTGGTGCCAATCCTTATGGAATTCCGATTGTTTTGAGACATTCAGGTAATCCAACATATGGTGGTCCTTTATTTTTTAGCCACTATTCATTTCTCGGCTTGGATCCAACAACTTTGAGTGATCAGTATGGAAATTACATGAATGCAGCTAGAAATCATTCAAGAATCAATTATCAATATTGTGTTCAAAATCCACAAAATCACACCGATTATGGACAAAATTGCTGGGGTTTGACGGCAAGTTATACTAGAAATGCTGACGGGTCTTTAGGATACACAGCACATAGCCCTTCAAACGATACTGGCGTGATTTCACCAACAGCGGCCGTTAGTTCTATTCCTTACACGCCACAAGAATCTTTAGCTGCTATGCATTTTTTCTATCAAAAGAATTTAATGGGACCTGCGGGTTTTTACGACGCTTTCAGCCCAAGATATAGCTATTGGGTAGCTAATGCCTATTTGGCTATTGACCAAGGACCGCAAATTATAATGATTGAAAATCATAGAACAAGACTACTTTGGAATCTCTTTATGCAGAATGAAGATGTTCAAAATGGATTGGACGCACTAGGTTTTACATATTAATATGAAATTATTTAGCTACATATTCGTCACTATTTTGTGGTTTGGCTTTTCAGTCAAGGCTCAAAACAGCATTGAATTTGTAGTACTTCCTGATACACAAACATATGTTGAAGAGTTTCCAGAAGTATTTCTGAAACAAATGCAATGGATTTCAGAACATTCTGAAAGATTTTCATTCGTTCTTCATGAGGGAGATATCACACAGAACAATTCAGAAAAAGAATGGCAAATTGCCAAAAATGGTTTTAAGCTTTTAGAAGGAAAGATTCCTTACAGTCTCGCACTCGGTAATCATGATATGGGAAGTGCTCCCGGAAAATTTGCAGATACTAGAAATACTTACTGGGCAAACCATTTTTTTCCTTACATGGATTATGCCAGCCAATCAAATGCTATAGCGACATTTCCAGAAGAAACCATTGATAATACCTGTAGTGAATTTGACATAAATGGCCAAAAGTGGTTGGTCTTTTCTCTTGAATTTGGACCTCGAAACAAAACGGTGGCTTGGGCAAATGACATAATTATGAAACATCAAAGCCATAAAATTATCATCAATACGCACGCCTATCTTTTTCATGATAATACCTTATTGGATGGAAATGATTGGGCGTTACCTCAAAATTATGGTGTTGGAAAACTGACTGGTGATGATCGCGTAAATGATGGTGCGGGGTTGTGGGAAAGTTTGGTAAAAAAACATAAAAACATCATCATGGTCTTTACAGGTCACATCACAGGAAGTGGTGTAGGGCAGTTGATAAACAAAGGCGACCATGGGAATCTTGTGTACCAAATGCTTGCCAACTACCAGAAACAGATTAAAGGGGTTGAAAAAGGTGATTCGGGATATCTTCGGATTATAAAAGTAGATACCAAAAATAAATCTATCTCTGTTAAAACCTATTCGCCCTGGTTGGATAGGTTCAGAACAGAGCCATCACATCAATTTGAATTTAAAGACGTTGAATTTTAACCGTATGAATATTTACAGACACTTTTTGAAATTTTTATTTGGCCTCGCAATCTTTGCAAGTTTCAGTCATCTTTCTGCGCAGGAAAGTCTATTTTCAAAAGAACTTTACATCAAAAATGGAGATACTTTGAAATATCGTATGCTTCTCCCAAAGGATTTTTCTGAATCTAAAACCTATCCGTTGATATTCTTTTTTCACGGTGCTGGCGAACGTGGGAGTGATAATGAAAAACAACTTACTCATGGCAGTAAATTATTCATCGAGAATAGTGAAACATTTCCAGCTATCGTCATTTTTCCTCAATGTCCGCAGGAAGATTATTGGGCAAATGCCAAAGTAGATAGAAGCACAAAACCTATTTCTTTAACTTTTCCAAAGGATTTACCACCAACTAAATCTATGAAATTGGCGATGGAATTATTGGATGAAACACTTGCCAAAAACTATGTCAAAAAAGATCAAGTGTATGTTGGTGGTCTGTCAATGGGAGGTATGGGAACTTTCGAAATTTTATATAGAAAACCAGATGTATTTGCAGCTGCTTTCGCTATTTGCGGGGCGGGAAATCCAGAATCTACTGAAGCTTATGCCAAAAAAGTACCAATGTGGCTTTTTCACGGTGCCAATGATGATGTTGTGAACCCGCAAGCATCTGTAGATATGGTCAGTGGCATCCTTAAATATGGTGGAAAACCAAATTTTTCACTTATCGCAAAAGATAATCACAACAGTTGGGATTCTGCTTTCGCAGAGCCTGAATTGTTACCGTGGCTTTTTTCAAATATTAAAACAAACTAATGAACACAATCAAACTAACTAAAAAACTATTGCTTGTTGCGGTTTCAGGACTAATGATAATTTCCTGCGATAATGATAAGTATAAAAAAACCAATACATCCAATACTTCAGATAATCCGTTTGCATCGAAGGTCGATTCAATCTTGGATTTAATGACGTTGGATGAAAAACTTGGTCAACTCAACTTACCTTCTTCAGGTGATATTACGACGGGACAAGCACAAAGCTCTGATATCGCTTCTAAAATAGCCGAGGGAAAGGTAGGAGGGCTCTTCAACATCAAATCTGTTGAAAAGATTCGCGAGGTACAAAAAGTAGCCATGGAAAAAAGCCGTTTGAAAATCCCGTTGATTTTTGGAATGGACGTGATTCACGGTTACGAAACAACATTTCCTATTCCATTGGGATTGTCGGCTTCTTGGGATAAGGAAATGATTAAAAAAACAGCGCAAATAGCGGCAAAAGAAGCCAGTGCTGATGGTATCAACTGGACATTCTCGCCAATGGTTGATATTTCCCGCGACCCACGTTGGGGGCGTGTTTCCGAAGGTTCTGGTGAAGATGCCTACCTCGGAAGTGAGATAGCAAAAGCGATGGTTACTGGTTATCAAGGTGATGATTTAACTTCAAATAACACCATTCTATCCTGTGTAAAACATTTCGCGTTATACGGTGCGCCAGAAGCTGGTAGAGATTACAATACGGTCGATATGAGCCGTATTCGAATGTACAATGAGTATTTTCCACCATACAAAGCTGCAGTGGACGCAGGCGTTGGCTCGGTAATGGCGGCATTCAACGAAATCGATGGTGTTCCTGCAACAGGTAACCGATGGTTGTTGACCGACTTATTACGTGATGACTGGGGATTTGACGGTTTTGTCGTGACGGATTATACAGGTATCAATGAAATGGTGGAACACGGCGTAGGCGATTTGCAGTCGGTGTCTGCCTTGGCTTTGAAAGCTGGCGTGGATATGGATATGGTGGGTGAAGGGCTTTTGACTACTTTGAAGAAATCCTTGGAAGAGGAAAAAATTTCAATGACTGATATTGATAATGCTGTTAGACGCATACTCACTGCCAAATATGAATTGGGACTTTTTGACGACCCTTACAAATATTGTGATGTCAATCGTCCAAAATCAGATGTGTTTACAGATGAACATAGAAGTTTTGCCAGAAAAGTTTCAGCTGAATCAATGGTTTTATTGAAAAATTCGGATAGCGTGCTTCCATTGAAAAAATCGGGAACTATCGCTTTGGTAGGTCCTTTGGCAAATTCGGCTGTGAATATGGCTGGAACTTGGAGTGTGGCGACAAAACAAGAATTGTCCAATCCGTTGTTGGATGGTTTGAAAACTGTTGTTGGTGACTCCGTAAATGTTCTCTACGAAAAAGGAAGCAATTTAGATTATGATTTAGAGTTCGAAAAAAGAGCTACAATGTTCGGAAAAGACATTCCTCGCGATAAAAGAACAGACAAACAACTATTGGACGAAGCGCTTTCAATCGCCAGAAAATCGGACGTCATTATTGCGGCCATTGGTGAATCTGCTGAAATGAGTGGTGAAAGTAGTAGCCGAACAAATCTTGAAATTCCACAGGCACAAAAAGATTTATTAAATGCCTTGATGAAAACCGGAAAACCTGTTGTCGTAGTGCTATTTACGGGAAGACCGTTGGTGTTGACTGAAGAAGATGCCAAATTCCCAACTATTTTGAATGTGTGGTTCCCTGGTAGCGAAGCAGGTTTGGCAATTTCTGATGTATTGTTTGGAAACGTCAATCCTTCAGGAAAGTTAACCGCGACGTGGCCAAGAAATGTTGGTCAGGTGCCAATTTTCTATAATCACAAAAACACTGGAAGACCTTTGGGTAACACAGAAGGAAAGTTTGAAAAATTCCGAAGCAACTATTTGGATGTCCGTAATGAACCTTTGTATCCTTTTGGTTATGGTTTGAGTTATACAAAATTCAATTACAGTAACTTACGATTGAGCGCAACCTCTATCAATTTTGATGGTACAATAGATGTTTCTGTAGATGTCACAAATTCTGGAAAGTATGATGGTAAGGAAGTGGTGCAGTTGTACTTACGGGATGTTGTTGGTTCTGTTACACGTCCTGTTCGTGAGTTGAAAGGTTTCCAAAAAGTAGACATCAAAAAAGGAGAAACGAAAACAGTTACGTTTAAACTGACTGTTGAAGACTTGAAATTCTACAATTACGATTTAGATTTCGTTGCGGAACCAGGAACCTTCGAAGTCTTTGTGGGCACTGATTCCAATGCAAGTTTATCCTCTAAATTCGAATTGACTAAAAACGAATCCAAATGAAAAAATTAATCGTTCCGCTCATCTTATCTGTTGCCTATATCTCGATGGCACAACAAGTTCAATCACCATCCAAGGACATCACACTTGATTTTGCCTTGAATGCTGCTGGTGAACCGACTTACAAAGTTTCGTATAAAGGAAAATCAGTCGTTGAAACCAGTAAAATGGGAATTTCCCCTAAAGATGGCACCTCTTTATCCAAAGGTTTTTCTGTGATTGATACTGAACAAACATCCGAAGATTCCACTTGGAAGCCGGTTCTTGGTGAAGAATCAACAATTCGCGACCATCATAATAAGTTGACCGTTCATTTGCAACAGAAGGATTCAAAGAAAAAAATGGACATCGTGTTCAAGGTATTTGATGAAGGCGTGGCATTTCGATATGAATTTCCTTTTGAAAAAAACGTGGAATACTTTATCGTTTCGGAAGAACACACAGAATTTGATTTGACAGGTGACCATAAAACCTTTTGGATTCCAGGAGATTATGATAGTCAGGAATACAATTACAACGAAACAAAACTTTCGGAGGTTGACAATTCAAGATTAGATTTAAATAATGGCATCGCCTTGAAAACCATTGAAAGTCAGTATCGTGTACAATCGCCATTGATGATGAAATCTTCAGATGGACTGTACATCAACATCTTTGAAGCTGCTGTAAACAATTATCCAGTGATGCATTTGGATTTGGATAAAGCGGCCTTCAAACTGACTGCCAATTTACCTCCGAACGCCATTGGTGATAAAGCTTATTTGAGAACACCTTCCGTGACACCTTGGAGAACCATTATGGTGAGTGATGACGCTCGAGACATTGTGGCTTCTAAAATGATTTTGAATTTGAATGAACCCAGCAAAATTGAAGACACTTCTTGGATTAAACCAATGAAATATGTAGGAATTTGGTGGGAAATGCACGTTGGAAAATCCACTTGGGATTATGCAGGTAGCCAAAATGCTCAAAATGCAGGAACTGGCAATATGATTCCAACAGGCAAACACGGCGCAACTACCGAAAACACCAAACGATACATTGATTTTGCTGCAAAACACGGCTTTGACGGTGTTTTGGTCGAAGGATGGAATGTCGGGTGGGAAGATTGGTTCGGCAATTGGAAAGAAGATGTTTTCGATTTTACAACGCCTTATCCGGATTTTGATATTGAAGAAGTTTCAGATTATGCGAAATCGAAAGGCGTCAAAATGATTATGCACCACGAGACGTCTGGTTCGGCGGCAAATTATGAACGCCACTTGGATAGAGCGATGGATGTAATGAGAAAATATGGTTATCCAGCTGTAAAGTCAGGTTATGTTGGACGAATTATTCCTCGTGGCGAATATCACGATGGCCAAACGATGGTCAACCATTTCAATTTTGTCGCACAGCGAATGGCTGATAATCAGTTGATGGTCAACTCTCACGAAAGCACACGGCCAACAGGTTATCATAGAACGTATCCAAATTACATTGCTGCGGAAGCAGCTCGTGGCAACGAATTCAATGCTTGGAGCGATGGAAATCTGCCGTATCACGAAACCGTGTTACCTTTTACACGATTGTTGGGCGGACCAATGGATTATACGCCAGGGATTTTCGAAATCAAGATGGACATTTACGACCCAAGTAAAACACAGCAAGTTCATACAACTTTGGCAAAACAATTGGCTTTGTACGTCACAATGTACTCGCCATTGCAGATGGCTGCAGATTTGCCAGAGAATTACGAAAAGCATTTGGACGCCTTTCAATTCATCAAAGACGTTCCAGCAGATTGGCAAACGTCCAATTATTTGGAAGCAGAACCAGGTGATTATTTAACGGTTGTCAGAAAAGATAAAAACTCTGAAAATTGGTATTTGGGAGCGATTACTGATGAAAATGCCAGAACCACCGAAATCAAATTGGATTTCCTCACATCAGGAAAAAAATACAAGGCCACCATTTATCAAGATGGAAAAGATGCCGATTGGAAAAACAATCCAAAAAGTTACGACATCAAAACGCAAACGGTCACAAGCAAGTCAAAATTGAAATTGAACCTTGCAAAAGGCGGTGGAGCAGCGGTGAGTTTTGAACTTTTGGATTAAAAAAGGAAACTATGAGTATCAAAAAAATAATAGGATTGAGTTGTTTGCTTTTGGCTGTGTCGTTGTCGATGCAAGGCCAACAGAAAACCTATTGCAATCCTGTGAATATTGATTATGGTTATACGCCTTTCGAAGTGTTTTCAAAACAAGGAAAACATCGCGCCACGGCCGACCCAGTAATTGTCAATTTCAAAGGAAAACTGTATTTGTTTTCTACGAATCAAGAAGGCTATTGGTACAGTGATGATATGCTCAACTGGAAATTTGTATATCGAAAATTCCTATTAGATGATACCTATACACACGATTTGAATGCACCTGCGGCTTGGGCTATGAAAGATACGCTCTATGTGTATGGCTCGACCTGGAAGTCTGATTTCCCTATTTGGAAGAGCACAAATCCCACAGAAGATGATTGGGAAATTGCAGTCGATACCTTAATGGTTGGTGCTTGGGACCCAGCATTTCATTATGAAGAGGAAAAGGATAAACTCTTTCTCTATTGGGGTTCGAGTAACGTGTGGCCAATTTTGGGGACGGAAATCAATACAAAAACAATGCAATCGGAAGGTTACACCGTTCCAATTGTTCGATTGTTTCCGGAAGACCACGGTTGGGAGCGTTTTGGGGAATACAACGACAATGTGTTTTTGCAACCTTTTATTGAAGGTGCTTGGATGACGAAGCACAATGGAAAATACTATATGCAATATGGCGCGCCAGCTACTGAATTTAGTGGTTATGCCGATGGCGTGTATGTAAGCAAGGGCCCGTTGGATAGATTCGAGTATCAGCAACACAACCCATTTTCGTATAAACCAGGAGGTTTTGCTCGTGGTGCTGGTCACGGCGCAACGTTTGAGGACAATTTTGATAATTATTGGCACGTTTCGACCATATTTATTTCAACCAAAAATAATTTTGAACGACGCATCGGCATTTGGCCTTCTGGATTTGACAAGGACGATGTGATGTATTGCAACACCTCTTATGGTGATTATCCAACGTTTCTTCCAGAATTTTCGAAAGGAAAGGATTTTACTAAAGATATGTTTGCAGGTTGGATGTTGCTCAATTATCAAAAACCTGTTCAAGTTTCATCTACCCTAGGAGGTTATCACGCCAATTTCGCTGTGGATGAAGACATTAAAACTTATTGGAGTGCCAAAACTGGTGACAAAGGTGAATGGTTTCAAACAGATTTAGGCGAAGTGTCGACCATCAACGCCATTCAAATCAATTATGCTGACCAAGATGTGGAATTTATGGGTAAAACATTGGATAAATTTCATCAATATAAAATATATGGGTCAAATGATGGAAAAAAATGGTCAGTTATTGTTGATAAAAGCAAGAATAAAACCGATGTGCCTCACGATTATATAGAACTTCAAACGCCTGCAAAAGCACGTTATCTAAAGCTTGAAAATCTGCATATGCCAACAGGAAAATTTGCATTGAGTGGCTTTCGAGTATTCGGTAAAGGAGTAGGAGCAAAGCCTGAAAAAGTCCAAAACTTTACGGTGTTGCGTTCCAGTCCTCAAAAATATGGCGAGCGTCGCAGCATTTGGTTCAAATGGCAACAGAATCCGTTGGCAGATGGTTATGTAATTTATTGGGGAAAATCACCTGATAAAATGTACGGAAGTATTATGGTTTATGGTAAAAATGAATATTTTTTTACTGGAGCCGATAGAACGGATGCTTATTATTTTCAGATAGAGGCGTTTAATGCCAATGGAATTTCGGAACGCACAGAAATTGTCAAATCAGAATAAAATTTAAGAGATGAACCTTAAAGTCACCATACAATTTACCGCAGCATTTCTCACATTGGGAGTTTTTGCGCAGCAACCTAATTACGAAGCCAAGGTCGATTCACTGATGAAATTGATGACTTTGGAAGAAAAAATTGGCCAAACCGTGATGTATGGTGGTGGATGGGACAAAACAGGTCCTACCGTCAGTACAGATAATGTCAAATTCATCAAGGAAGGCAATATGGGAGCGATGCTGAATGTTTACACAGCAAAAGCAACGCGTGATTTGCAGAAAATTGCCGTGGAAGAATCACGTCTTGGCATTCCGATATTATTTGGCTACGATGTCATTCACGGACACCGCACCATTTTCCCAATAAACCTTGGAATGGCTGCGAGTTGGGATATGAATATGGTTGAAAATTATTCACGGATTGCTGCGGAAGAAGCTTCTGCGGAAGGATTGCATTGGACATTTTCACCTATGGTTGACATTGCTCGTGACCCTCGCTGGGGACGAATTTCAGAAGGTGCTGGCGAAGATGTATATCTGGGAAGTGAAATCGCAAAAGCTTATGTGAAAGGTTATCAAGGTGATGATTTATCAAAAAACAATACGATTTTGGCCTGTTCAAAACATTATGTCGCTTATGGCGCAGCCCAAGCTGGACGTGATTATCACACGGTCAATATGAGTGAAGACGAGTTGCGAAATGTGTATTTGCCTCCATTTAAGGCGACGGTTGACGTAGGTGTCGAAACCTTTATGTCGGCTTTTAACGAATTGAATGGCGTTCCAACCTCTGGAAATAAATTCACACTTCGTGATATTTTGCACGATGAATGGAAATTCGACGGTTTTGTCGTGTCGGATTATACCTCTGTAAATGAAATGATTCCACACGGATTTGCAAAAGATAGTATTGATGCCGCTCGAATAGGGATGAACGCTGGAGTCGATATGGATATGATGGGACATCTCTATCGAAAATTCTTGAAGGATTTGGTAGCGGAAGGTAAAGTTGATGAAGCGACCATAAATGATGCTTGCAGACGTATTTTACTGACCAAGTTTAAGTTGGGATTGTTTGATGACCCTTACCATTATTCAGATGAAAAAAGACAACAGGAAACCATCTACAAACCCGAATTTTTGAAAGCAGCTCGTGAAGCTGCTGCTGCATCGTCTGTTTTGCTTCAAAATAATAATAACGCCTTGCCATTGGATAAAACCAAAACCATCGCGTTGATTGGTCCTTTGGCAAAAGATGAGTATCACATCAATGGAAATTGGGGAGGCGCAGGCGATAGAAAAGGTAAATCCGTAAGTGTTTTTGAAGGTTTGCAAGAATTTCTGAAAGACAACCAAATCATTTATGCGAAAGGATGTGACATTGTAAAAGATGATGAAAAAGGCTTTCAGGAAGCAATCGATGCAGCGAAAAAAGCAGATGTTGTGTTGCTTGTGATGGGCGAAGACCACGGAATGAGTGGCGAAGCAGCTTCAAGAACCAATTTGAAAATTCCTGGAATTCAGCCAAAACTTATCAAAAAAATACGTGAAGCGGTTCCGAACAAAAAAATAGTTTTGGTGTTGATGAATGGTCGACCGCTGAATCTTTCCGAAGAAATCAGCCAAGTGGATGCTATTTTAGAAGCTTGGTTTCCTGGAACGATGGGAGGAAGCGGCGTTTGCGATGTGCTTTTTGGTACCTACAATCCTTCGGCAAAATTGACCATCACATTCCCAAGGAATGTTGGTCAAGTTCCAATTTATTATAGTATGAAAAACACAGGTCGTCCGATTCCTGATAACAATCCGACACAAGATTATAAGTCAAACTATATCGATGTGCCAAACACGCCATTGTTTCCTTTCGGTTTTGGATTAAGCTACACAACGTTTCAATATTCAGATTTGAAATTATCTTCCAATGAAATCGGTATGAACGACAAATTGACTGCAACAGCAACCATCACGAATACTGGAACTGTTGATGGCTATGAAATTGTACAATTGTACGTTCACGATAGATTCGGAAGCATCACAAGACCTGTAAAGGAGTTGAAAGGTTTCCAAAAAATATTCCTGAAAAAAGGAGAAAGCAAAACAGTATCCTTTACCATTTCGGTAGAAGATTTGAAATATTATAACAATGAAAACATCTTTGGGGTTGAATCTGGCGAATTTGAGATCGCCATCGCACCAAGTTCAGATTTTAAATTCAAGCATACATTCACACTTAAATAAAACTTAAACAATAATTATATGAAAAAAATTTTACTCTCCCTTTTATTGATAACCAGCTTTATAGGCTACTCTCAAGAGTATTCCTATATCGATTTTGGAAACTCCGGAACGGTCACTTCGGGCAACTGGAATAATCTGGTGGTTTCGACCCAAAATCAGGATGGTTTGACTTTGAACCTTATTGACAGCAACGGAAATACAACTGGTGCTGTGTTGACGTTGACAGATTCTTTTGACCATATTAACGCTAACGGAACCACAAGCCCGAATGGTGCTCTGCCATTTCCTTCATCTGCTACTCGTGATAGTTTTTTTGGAGCTACAGATGCAGGTTTCAATGGAAATGTCAATCCAACAGGTGGTTTTACGCTTTCTGGTCTTGACCCCACCAAATACTACTCCTTTTCAGTATTCAGTTCTAGAACCGGTGTAAGCGATAATCGTGAAACGCTGTATACCGTTGTTGGTTCAACCACTGCTTCACAAGCTTTGAACCCTTCCAATAATACTAGCAATACTGCGGATATCTTGAATATTCAGCCGAATGCAAGCGGAGAAATTACATTGACCGCGCAACCTGGTCCGAACAATAACAATGGTTTTGGATTTTATTACTTGGGAGCATTGCAATTGATTAAAAGTGATACGCCAATTGGTGATACCACTCCAGACCCAGAATTGGCTTTGACCTATCCAAATGGTGGTCATTTATGGGAAGTTGGAAAAACTGTTAGGATCAAGTGGGAAAGCATTTCTATTACTGATATGCAAATTGAATTTTCTTCAGATAATGGAGCCAATTGGAATGTTGTTGCAACAGCACCAGGTTCTTTGCAGTATTATGATTATGTGGTGCCAAACCAAATTTCTACAGACTGCTTGATTCGTATTTCGGGAGAAGGCTTGGCAGATACAAGTGATGGTACATTCGAAATTATTCCGAATGAAGGTGATGTTTTTAGAATTGTTGTTTTGGGTTCTTCAACCGCTGCAGGAACAGGCCCTTCTGATGGAAATAATGCTTGGGTAAACCGTTACAGAACGTATTTGGTGGAAGGCGATACGCGATATGAAGTTATCAATTTGGCTCTTGGTGGATTTGCAACCTATAACATTCTGCCTACAGGTTCAACCATTCCTGCTGGTGTTAATAGAACCATTGATACGGAACGCAACATTACGAAAGCTTTGTCTTTGAATCCTGGTGGTATAATTATCAATATGCCATCCAACGATGCGGCAAGTGGTTATCCTGTGGCTGACCAAATTGCAAATTATAATTTGATTAGTGCTGATGCCGCAAGTGCCAATGTTCCTTTATGGGTGACAACACCACAACCAAGAAATTTTGGTGCCAATACAACCAACTTAAATATTCAATTACAGATGATTACCGAGACCTATAATCTATTTGGTAACGATAATACTGTTGATTTCTGGACTGGATTTCCAGTTGCCGATAACAATGGCATTTTGCCACAATATGATTCAGGAGACGGCATACACATGAATGACGCTGCGCATTTGATATTGTTCCAAAGAATTTTAGGAAAAGGAATTCACACAGCTGTCATGAATGCAGCCTTATCTGTTGAAGATTTTCAAGTGGCAACCACAAAGATATTTCCTAATCCGATGATCCAAAATTGCACAATTCAGTTTTCTGAAGCTGTTTTCGGAAATGTGAACGTCACGATGACTGATATGCTTGGTAAAAATGTATTTTCCAGTAATCAAACAGTAAGTAACAATCAAATTCAAGTGACAAGAGGTACTTTGAAATCTGGTATCTACATTATGTCTATAAATTACAACAATAAATCGGTAACAAGCAAAATCATTATTAACTAAAAACAAAAACTCATGAAAAAAATTACTTTTATTTTCGTTTTAATCTCGTATGCGTCTTTTGCACAGCAATATACATACGTTGACTTTGGTATTACAACCAATACTACAACTGGAAATTGGAATAACGTTGCTGTGGCTAATGCAGCAAGTGCTTCAGGCATCACTTTAGCTTTAGTTGATGATTCTGGGGCTAGTACAGGTGTAACGTTGACTGTTGACGACGCATTCAATACAGTTAATACAGCAGGAAATCCTACACCAGATGCATCACTACCTTTTCCAAGTTCTGCTGCTGCAGATAGTTTTTTTGGTAACACTGCAGTATTTCAAGGGGCGACCGAGCCTACAGGAGGTTTTACTCTGACAGGTCTTGATCCTACTAAATACTATTCGTTCTCAATTTTTGCATCAAGGAACAATGTAAGTGACAATAGAGAAGCTATATATACTGTAGCTGGCTCATCAGCATCTGTTGGTTATTTAAATGCTTCGAACAATACAATGAATACTGCAACTGTTATGAATATTCAACCAAACGGTAGCAATGCGATTGTTTTCACGGCAGCACCAGGTCCTAATAACGACAATGGCAGTGGTTTCTACTATTTAGGAGCCATCGAAATGATTACAAGTGATGCACCACTTTCTGTTGAGTCAGTTAATTTGATTTCAAAATTGAATGTGTTCCCAAATCCTGTTTCAGACAGATTTGAAGTGAAATTGTTCTTGAATGAAGCATCTAACTTGAAAATAGAGATGTTCGATATCAATGGAAGATTGGTTCAATCTCTTTTGAATGAAGAACAACCAGCTGGAGACTTCTCTTATGTTTGGGAAAGAAATTCTAGTAAAAATACACAATTATCTGCTGGTACCTACATTCTGGAAGTGACAGCAAACAACAAGAAAACGACTTCTAAATTAATTATTAAGTAATTGATTAACTTATGAAATTTAAACCGTTCACAATGTTTCAGTTAAACATCATTTGTTTGATGGCATTGTGGATGGTTTTTTCGTTTACATCATTTTCACAACAACAAATCATTAATTCAGGTTGGCAGTTTTCAGAAGATAAGACCAACTGGGAAACGATAAACATTCCGCATACTTGGAATGACAAGGATGCTTTTGATGACGAGCCTGGTTATCGTCGCGGCAAAGGGTATTATAAAAAACAACTTTTTCTTTCAAAATCACAGTCTGACAACATCCATTATTTAAAATTCAACGCCGTCAATCAGGATGCAAAGGTTTTTGTAAATGGTCAAGAGGTCGGGACGCATAAAGGTGGCTACACGGCCTTTAATTACAACATTACAAAGTGGCTGAATTATGACGATTTCAATTTGATTGAAGTGACAGTCGATAATTCGCACGATGACAATATTCCTCCGTTAAATGCCGACTTTACGTTTTATGGAGGCATTTATCGCGATGTCGAACTCATTTCGGTTCCAAAACAACACATTTCCCTTAACGATTTTGCTTCTGATGGCTTTTACGTCAATTATTCTAACGTTTCTAATGAAAGTGCTGAAGTTGACGTGACCGTTTTGGTTGATAACTTCGATAATTCAAAATCTACAACACAGTTAGAGCTTTCAATTTCTTATGAAGGCAAAGTACTTCTGACGAAAAGTGAAACAGTGAAGTTGAATGCAAATGCTTCCACAGAAGTCCATATAAAATTCCCAAAAATTCAAGACCCAAAACTCTGGAGTCCAGAATCTCCAAGTCTCTACAAACTTCAGATAAAACTATCGGATTCAAATAAAAATCCAATTGATTTTAGAGAACAATCCATCGCATTCAGATGGTGTTCTGTAGACCCAAATACTGGTTTTTCGCTCAATGGAAAACCATATAAACTCATCGGTGTCAATCGTCATCAAGATTATGAGAGTTTTGGAAACGCCGTTCCTTTGCACCTTCAGGAAAAAGACATTCATCTGATAAAAAATATGGGTGCAAATGTCATTCGCTTTGCACATTATCCTCATAGACGTGAACTTTATAAGTTGTGCGATGAACTTGGTATCTTGGTTTGGACTGAAATTCCTATCGTAAATAAAGTGACCAATACAAAGGAATTTTTTCAGACAAGTATCGATATGCAAAAGGAGCATATCAAACAATATTATAATTACCCATCTGTGGTGATGTTCGGTTATATGAACGAGATTTTCCTGCGTTTGGCGTTCGATAGAAATACCGAAGAGGAAAAAGAAGATGCCAAGGTTTATACGTATGAATTGGCGAAACAACTGGAAGATTTGACACGAAAATTGGCTCCAAATCGTTTAACGGTGATGGCGCTTCATTTTAATGAATTGTACAACGAAACAAAAATTGCCGATTTGTCAATGCTGATTGGTTGGAATCTGTATTTCGGTTGGTATCACGACACAATTGAGGATTTAGGTGTGTTTCTGGATAAACAGCATCGTCGTTATCCCAATCGTTCTATAATGGTATCAGAATATGGTCCTGGAACTGATGCACGCATTTCAACCGACACACCAAAGAAATATGATTTTTCACAGGAATATCAACTAAAATTACATTCAGGTTATTATCGTCAAGTGAAGGAGCGCGATTTTGTGACAGGAATGACAGCTTGGAATTTTGCCGATTTTGGCTCCGAGTTCCGTGGTGATGCCATTCCGCACGTCAATCAAAAAGGATTGGTTCAGTATAATCGCGAGCCGAAGGATATTTATTATTGGTATAAATCGGTTTTGGATAAAAATGAGCCTTTTGTTCATATGTCACTGCATACAGATGCTACGTTGAACATTGTTGGAAAGAATGACCAGAAAGTAACCTTCTTCTCCAACCAAAAAGAAGTTGAATTATTTCTGAAAGGAAACTTGCTAAAAACATTAAAGTTTGTAGAAGGTATTGCGGAAGCTGAAATTCCTTTCACACAAGGAAAAAATACTTTGAGAATGGTTTCAAATTCATTTGAAATAACTGAAAACCTTGATGTTGCGTTGATTCAAGATTTATCAACTGACTTGCCAGAACGATTGGGCATTAATATCGGTTCGCATTTCAACGTCAAAGATTCGGAAAATGGCATCACATTTGTTGCTGATAGACTATATAGCAAAGGCTTGTTTGGTCATATAGATGGTGAAGTATTCAATATCAATAAAGAAAACCATCAAGGCATTCCGCAGAACATCAAAAACACGAATGCCGACCCATTGTATCAAACGATGCTTGAAGGTTGCTCGACTTATAAAGTTGACGTTCCAGATGGAAATTACAGAATAACCTTGTATTTTGTAGAGCCGCAATTGAAAAGTGAAGTTGATATTATTTACAATTTGAAATCAAAGACGACTTCAGCTGATAAAGATTCAAAGCGTGTTTTTGATGTGATTGTGAATGATGAAACACTTGCTTTAAACTTTAATATGTCGCAACAATATTCAGACAAATATGGAATTACTGTTTCAGGTTTGTTAAAGATTAAAAATTCTGAAGGATTAACGATAAATTTGAAACCAATAGAAGGAAAAACCGTCATCAGCGGTTTGTTAATAGAAAAATTATGATTGAAATGATGAAGAAGATTGCATTTTACCTACTGCTTCTAATCTCTTGCACAGCGTTTTCACAGGCGAAAGTGACGACGTACACTTATGCCATCAAAGGGAAAGACACGCTCAAAATGGATGTCTATACACCTAAAAACTATAAAAAAACAGATTCGTTGCCTGTGATGCTTTGGATGCACGGAGGTGGTTTCGTTGGAGGCGACCGAACCTATCCGAGTGAGGTGAAATTAGCTCAATTATCCGCAGAAAACGGCTATTTAGGTGTTTTTATTTCATATCGATTGACTCGAAAAGGTCAAGTAACTGGTTTTGGTTGCGATTGTCCAAAATCTGAAAAATTATTGACCTTTAAAAATGCAGCAATTGACTTTTTGGATGCTGCAAAATTCATTCATCAAAACCGTGTGATGCTTGGCGCTGATACCACAAGAATCATTGCTGGTGGCAGTAGCGCTGGTGCAGAAGGTATGCTGAACGCTGTTTATATGCGTGAATATTTTGTGGACGATTTAAAGCCTTATCAAAATATCAAATTTGCAGGTGTATTTTCATTGGCAGGAGCGATGGTAAATGCAGATTACATCACAATGACGAATGCTTTGCCTTCGGCTTTTTTCCACGGAACGGAAGATAATTTGGTGCCTTTCGGAAGTGCACCGCATCATTTGTGTGCGCCTTCGAGAGTTGGTTATTTGATGCTCGATGGTTCGGCAACTATTGTAGAACGATTGAAGAAACTTGAAAAGCCGTTTTATTTCTATAAGGTTTTAGGAGGAAAGCACGAGTTGTCTTCGATTCCTTTTGATCATTTGGATGATGTATTTACATTTTTCAACCAAACGGTTTTCAATAGAGAAGTGATTCAAACAACCAAAATAGTAACGAAGATATGAAGCGATTAGTTGTGTTATTTGTGGCTCTAACATTGTTTACCTGCAAGACCAAAATGCAGGAAAGCAGCACCCAACCTTCATCCGTTTCAGAGCAAACCCGCCCGAATATCATTTTCATAATGGCCGATGACCACGCAACGCAGGCCATCAGCGCTTATGGCCACCCAATTAGTAAATTGGCACCGACGCCCAACATAGATAGAATAGCCAATGATGGTGCCATTTTCAAGAATAATTTCTGTACAAACTCCATTTGCGGTCCGAGTAGGGCAGTAGTGCTTACAGGAAAACACAGCCACGTGAATGGTTTCCGAATGAATGGTGACCAATTTGACGGCAGTCAACCTACGTTTCCAAAAATGCTTCAAAAGGCAGGTTACAATACTGCGATGATAGGGAAGTGGCATCTACACGGACTTCCTCAAGGTTTTGACCATTGGAAAATATTGACAGACCAGGGCAATTATTATAACCCGGATTTTATTGCATATAATGAACAGAAAAAGCGAGTCGATACGACACGCATCACTGGTTATGCTACGGATATTATCACCGAAGATGCAATTTCATATCTGAATTCGGTAAAAGGAACTAATCAACCATTTATGATGATGGTACACCACAAAGCGCCACATCGCAATTGGATGCCAGCGTTGCGCCATTTGAATGTTTATGATGACGTCGAATTTCCGTTGCCAGATACTTATTTTACAGACCACGAAGGTTCCATCGCATCAAAAGAACAACAACAGACCATCTACAAAGATATGTACGAAGGTCACGATTTGAAGATGACCAAGGAAAAAGGTAGTAATGAGTTGGCTCACAACCCTTGGACTACCGATTTTGAACGAATGACACCAGAGCAAAGAGCTACTTGGGACAAAGCCTATCAAGCCAAGAATGATGCGATGCACGATGCCAATATGAGTCCGAAGGAATTGGCAATCTGGAAAGGCCAGCGCTATCTTCACGAATACCTGGCAACGATTAAAGCTGTAGATGAAGGTGTAGGAAAGATTTTGGACTATCTCGATGCCAATGGACTTTCAGAGAACACATTGATTATTTATACGACAGACCAAGGGTTTTATCTAGGTGAAAAAGGATGGTTCGACAAACGATTTATGTATGAAGAATCACTGGCGATGCCAATGGTAGCAAGATATCCAGGAGTTATTAAAAAAGGTACTGAAGTGAATGCACTCACCCAGAATTTGGATTTTGCCGAAACATTTTTGGATTTTGCAGGAGTGGAAATTCCGAATGATATGCAGGGAAAATCGTTAAGACCATTGCTGACGAAAAATTCGGATAATGATGAATTTAGAGATGCTATTTATTATCACTACTATGATTTTCCTGCGTTTCATATGGTCAAGCGGATGTATGGAGTTCGTACCGAACGTTACAAATTGATTCACGTTTATGACGATATTGACCAATGGGAATTGTACGATTTAAAAGCAGACCCGAAGGAGCTTAAAAATCTAATTGATGATAAGAATTATGATACCATCGAATCCAAATTAAGAGTTCGATTGGGGGAATTGCAAAAGCAATATGAAGTCACCAACAAAGAATTTGAGCAATCAAGTAAAGAATCGGTTGATAGAAACTATAAGAACTTTGAGCGTCTGCGAGGAAAAACAGGCACTTCTTACGACCCGATATCGGACACAAATAAAAAATTATGATACAGCGATTTCTTTTTTTAACCTTATTCATTTTTTGTTTTTCCTGTAATTCTGAAAAGGAAAAGGGAGATGTTTCATCTGAAGAGAAATCCGCTCAAGATAAAAATTATAAAACCTATTGCAACCCCATCGATATCGACTATTCTTATATGTCTCACTATCGAGCGAAAAACAAGGTCTCGTATCGTTCAGGTGCAGACCCAGCTGTTGTCAATTTTAAAGGGAAATACTATATGTTTGTCACGCGCTCTCACGGATATTGGGTCTCTGATGATATGAGCAATTGGAAATTCATTAGACCACAAAGCTGGTATTTTCACGGTAGCAACGCACCAGCAGCTGCGGTTTATAAGGATAAAATTATTGTTTATGGCGACCCTGTTGGTTATGGACCAGTTATTGAAACTGATAATCCCGAACTTGGAGATTGGAAAACGAATTTTGCAATCATCAATGTGCCTGGTCAAATTCAAGACCCTAATTTATTTGTAGACGATGATGGCAAAGTTTATTTATATGAAGAATCTTCAAATAAATGGCCACTTCGAGTTGTGGAGTTAGACCCAGATAATTATTTTGTGCCAATAGGCGAAGAAAAAGATTTGTTTAATTTGGATCCCGAAAAACATGGTTGGGAACGATTTGGACAAGACCACACATCAGATTTAAAACCTTTTATTGAAGGTCCTTGGATGATGAAGCATAACGGCACTTATTATCTTGAATATGGTGCACCTGGCACACAGTGGAATGTCTATGCCGATGGTGTGTATACAAGTAAAAGTCCATTTGGACCATTTGAGTATGCGCCTTATAATCCCATTTCGTACAAACCTGGAGGATTTTTAAAAGGGTCAGGTCATGGCAGTACAGTTAAGGATAACAATGGCAACTATTGGCATTTTTCAACCATGGCTATTTCCGTCAATTTTAAGTTTGAAAGACGTCTTGGAATGTATCCAGCAGGTTTTGAAGACAATGGACAAATGTACGTCAATACTGCTTATGGTGACTATCCGCATTACCTGCCAAATACAAAAGTGGATAATCACAAAGAACGTTTTACAGGGTGGATGTTATTGTCTTATAATAAACCTGTTAAGACCAATTCTCCGTTAGTAACCAAAGAAATAAATGTGGTTGACGAAAGTGACAAAGGCTATATGCAGGAACAAATTACTGATTTCAACATCAATAGAATAAATGACGAGGAAATAAGAAGTTATTGGGTTTCTGAAAGTAATAATGACTCCATTTATGTTGAAATTGATTTGGAAAAACCGATGAACGTCAGTGCTATACAAATCAATTTTCAAGACTTTAACAGTGATATTTATGGACGTCCTGACACTTTGAGGCAACAATTTGTATTGCAGTCATCCATTGATAGACAAAACTGGAAAACTATTGCAGATTATTCAAAGAACAAAAAAGATATGCCTCACGCGTATATCGAATTGGAAAAATCAGAGAAGGTACGATATATCCGATACAATCACGTGTATTGTACCAATAACTATCTGTCTATTTCTGAATTTCGGGTGTTTGGAAAAGGTTTGGAATCTAAACCAATCACGCCTCCCAACTTTAAGGCTGTGCGTCAAGCCGACCGTCGCAATGTCAATCTCACTTGGGAGAAGGTCAAAGATGCTACAGGATATGTGATTTATTGGGGAATTTCAAAAGACAAGTTGAACCTTTCGGCAATGATGTACGATACGCCAAATTACGAGTTGAGAGCCTTGAATACAGACCAATCTTATTATCTGCAAGTTGAGGCTTTTAATGAGAACGGAATTTCAGAAAAAAGCGAAATTTTATACATCGAATAACAAGTTATGAGACATCTATTTCAAATTGTTGCTTTTCTTTTTCTTTTGAATTCAAATGCTCAAGAACTTTCATTGATGAGCTATAATATCAAGCTTGATTATCCGAAGGAAGGAGAAAATAGCTGGGAAAACAGAAAACCATTTTTTATAGGCCAATTGAAATTCTACTCGCCAGATATTTTAGGAGTTCAAGAAGCAATGCCAAATCAAATGAAAGATATGGATAGTTTGTTGAATGATTACAGTTTTGTTGGTGTAGGACGTGATGATGGTAAGGATTCTGGAGAATACTCCGCCATATTTTATAACAAAACGAAGTTTAAAGTAATTAAGAGCTCTACATTTTGGCTTTCTGAAACACCAGATAAGGTGTCAATGGGTTGGGACGCTGTGTGCAATAGGGTTTGTACCTATGCATTGTTTGAAAATATAAAAAACAAGGAACGGTTTTGGGTGTTCAACACTCATTTTGATCACGTTGGAGTGACTGCCAGAGCAAACAGTACGTGTTTAATCTTAAGTAAAATTAAGGAATTTGCTAATGGAAAATTACCTGTATTTTTAATGGGTGATTTCAATTTGGAACCAGAAACAGAGAACATTCAACTAATTAAAGCTACATTAGAGGATTCAAAAGATGTTAGCCAGATGCAACCTTTTGGACCTTCCGGCACGTTCAATGGATTCAAATTTGATGAGGCTGTAACACGACGTATCGATTACATTTTCGTCAGTAAAAAAAATATTAAAGTCAATAAATATGCAGTTTTAAGTGATAATGAAAATTTAAAATATCCATCAGATCATTTGCCTGTATATATTGAAGCACAACTAAACACTAACTAAAACATTCCATATTATGCTTGGTATCATTTCTTTTGTCGGATTTACACTCTTGGTGGCAGTCATATCTTATTTTGCGACACGTAGCACTGATGAAACATCTTCAGACGGTTATTTTCTTGGCGGAAGGAGCCTAACAGCAGGCGTTATCGCAGGTTCCTTACTTCTAACGAACCTATCAACGGAACAGATTGTTGGTTTAAATGGTAGTGCCTATACAGATGGTTTGTCTGTGATGGCTTGGGAAACCTTGGCGGCAATCGCAATGGTGGTTACGGCAATATTTCTGTTGCCACGTTACCTCAAAGGAGGTTTGACGACTGTACCTCAATTTTTATCAAAACGATTTGATGTCACAACCAAAACCATTACGTCAGGATTGTTTTTGACAGGATATGTGGTCGTGTTGCTACCAGTAATTTTATATTCTGGTTCGGTGGCAATAAGTGGTATGTTCAACGTGCCTGAACTACTTAATGTGTCTAGCACACAAGCTTTGTGGATATGTATTTGGGGAATTGGAATCATTGGTTCTATATATGCCGTATTCGGTGGATTGAAAGCGGTTGCGGTTTCGGATAGTATCAACGCTATCGGATTAATTATAGGAGGATTGTTGATACCTGTTTTTGGGTTGATTGCAATAGGAGATGGAAGTTTAGGAAATGGAATTGATATTTTGATGAGTTCCAATCCGGAGAAGTTTAAATCGATGGGTGAGACAGGGCAAGAAGTTCCTTTCAGTACCATTTTTACAGGAATGATGCTTGTACAGTTGTTCTATTGGGGAACCAATCAACAAATTATCCAGAGAGCATTAGGCGCAAAGAATTTAGCAGAAGGGCAAAAAGGATTATTGCTGGCGTCATTTCTCAAAATATTAGGACCATTGATTTTGGTATTGCCAGGAATTATTGCCTATCACTATTTTGAAGGCGGTCTGGCATCAAGCGATATGGCATACCCAGAATTGGTAAGAGCTGTATTGCCGAAATATTTGGTTGGTTTCTTCGCTGCCGTATTATTCGGTGCTATTTTGAGCTCATTTAATAGTGTTCTAAATAGCTCTGTAACTTTGTTTGGACTGGATATTTACAAACAGCACATCAATAAAAATGCTGATGAAAAAACAGTTGTACGCTATGGAAAGATTTTCGGAATTGTGTTGGCATTTTCAGCAATGTTCATCGCGCCTTTGATTGCCAATGCGGGAAGTTTATTTGCATATCTTCAGGAAGTAAATGGTATCTACAGTATTCCAATATTTACAATTATAGTAGTAGGATATGCCACCAAAAGAGTTCCTGCAATTGCCGCAAAAATTGGAGTACTTTCAGGCTCTTTATTGTATATTTTGAGCCAATTCTTCTTAAAACCACATTTTGTAGGTAAGGCAGTTGAAGAAGCCAAAGCTTCAGGTATTACTGATGCGGCTGCTTTAAAATTAGTCGAGGCAGAAGCTTATCCTCACTTTTTGCACGTGATGGCAATTCTTTTTGTACTTAATATTATCATTATGTTGATTATTGGAGCGATCAGACCACGTAAAGAGGCGTTTGAGTTGGAATATACTAAACAGGTGGATATTTCCCCGTGGAAGTTCGTCAAACCAGTTGGCTTGGTCATATGTGCAATCGTAATTAGTATTTATATTTATTTTGCTTAATTGACTTTAAAGAAGTATCATTTTCTATTTGTTTTTTTCTTGTTAACCAAACTTGTTTTGGCGCAAGAATTGCCTCCTATTGACTTATTTGTTTCAAAGGAGTACGGAGGTGAAAATCAAAATTGGTCCATTTCGCAAGCAAGTAACAAATACATTTATGTAGCCAATAATAAAGGCCTGTTGGAATTTAATGGTGCTAAATGGCAGTTATATCCTTCTGAAAATGAATCTATTTTACGTTCAGTTAATGTTGTAGGTGATAAGATATACACTGGTTGCTATATGGATTTTGGTTATTGGCAACGCGATGAGTTTGGGAATTTAAAATATGCTTCGCTGACTCAAAAGTTGAAAATCGACCTTATCGAAGATGAACAATTTTGGAACATCATTTCTGTGGACCGTTTTATTCTTTTTCAGTCATTAAACAGAATTTACGTTTTCGATTCAAAGAATGATACTTATAAAACCATCAATTCTAAACATACAATCACAAAAATGTTCAAGGTTAATGGGAGCATTTATTATCAAAGTGTTGATGAGGGTGTTTTTAAGGTTGAAAATGGCACGCCGAAACTTATTTGTGATGATGAAATTATTAGACAGAATATTCTCGTTAACATTTTCAATCGCGATGGAAATTTACTTCTGGAGACCCAAGAGAAGGGTTTCTTCATTTGGAAATCAAATACCTTGTCAAAATGGCAAGTGCCTGCATCGGAGTTCATATCCAGTTTGAGTGTTTATAATAGTATTCAACTTAAAAATGGAGACTTCATCCTTGGCACCATTTCCAACGGTATGGTTTACTTAAATAAAAATGGAGAATTAAAGTATTCCATAGATCAGACCAAAGGTTTGGGCAACAATACCGTTTTATCTCTTTTTGAGGATAAAGAAAACAATATTTGGCTGGGTCTAGATAATGGGATAAACGTAATCAATACATCTTCACCATTCAGTATTTACAATGATGAAGAAGGAAAATTGGGAACGGTTTACACATCGATTATTTATAGAAATCAGTTGTTTTTGGGTACCAATCAAGGATTGTTCTATAAACAACTATCGGAAGATGAATTTACATTTGTTGAAGGTACAAAAGGGCAGGTGTGGTGCCTGGTGGAAATTGATGATACACTTTTCTGCGGACATAATATAGGAACATTCATTGTTGAAAACGGCAATGCCAAATTGATTGCAAACACTCCAGGTACTTGGAACATCAAAACATATCCCAATAATCCTGATATTCTATTGCAAGGTAACTATATTGGAATCAATGTGTTGAAAAGAGAGAATGGGTCTTGGACTTTTAAAAATAAACTGGAAGGATTTGATATCTCTACCAAGTATTTTGAGGTGCTTAACAAAAATACGATTTTATTTAGCCACGAATATAAAGGTGTCTTTGAGTTAGATGTTAATGATGAATTGAAAGAGGTACGTTCCGTAAAAAAAGACGATGAGCAACAAAAAGGCTTCAATTCTAGTTTGATAAAATATAATGGCGACATTTTGTACGCCTATGAGCAAGGTGTATTTGTATATGATAGCGTGAAACATTCATTTTCAAAAGATTCTATTTTGAGTAAAATGTTTCAGCCTAACGGATACACTTCAGGGAAATTGATTCCAGACCCACATCATAGCAAACTTTGGGGATTTACAGATAAAAACTTGAATTATCTATCCCCTGGAAAATTGAGTAATGTGCCAAATATCACATCAATTGCATTCCCGCAGTCATTGAGAAAAGAAATGGTGGGTTATGAAACTGTTTCTTATCTGGAAGCGAATAAATATTTGTTTGGAACATCATCTGGTTATGTAATTATGGATTTGGACAAACTCAATCAAAAATCATATGATATCAGTATCAACCAAATCTCCAATTATGCCATAGATGGAAATAGTAAGTTGATTGATAAAGAAAAATCGATTGAGTTTGAAAACGAACAGAACAATTTCGAGTTCTTTTTTAGCGTACCAGAATACGATAAATATCTAGTGGCTGAATATCAGTATCAATTGAAAGGCTATTATGACCAGTGGAGTGATTGGACAACCAATTCTTCCGTCTTGTTCAAAAATCTTCCGTATGGTGACTACACCTTCAATGTTAGAGCACGTGTTGGGAACACGATGACTTCAAATATGTCTTCGTATCAATTTAAGATTGAAAAACCTTGGTATATCACTAATTTGATGGTGTTTATTTATGTTTTGGGCGTCATTCTCTTTTCAATTTTTATGCATAATCTGTATAGAAATTATTATAAAAAACAGAAAGAGAAGCTACTCCAAAAGAATAAGCGTGAATTGGAGTTAAAACAATTGGAAAGCGAACAGCAATTGATGCAAGTCGAAAACGAAAAACTTCAGCAGGATATTGACAATAAAAACCGGGAGTTGGCCATCTCAACAATGAGCTTGATTAAAAAGAATGAATTCTTAAATACGCTTAAGGAAGAACTTAAAAATACTAACGAATCCAAAACCCTTAAGCCAGTTATCAAGATTATTGACAAAAACCTCAACAATACAGACGACTGGAAGTTCTTTCAAGAGGCTTTCAATAATGCTGATAAAGATTTCTTGAAAAAGATCAAGTCCAAACATCCTTTACTCACTCCAAATGACTTGAAATTATGTGCTTATCTTCGATTAAATCTGTCATCCAAAGAGATAGCACCACTGTTGAATATTTCTCCTAAAAGTGTCGAAGTAAAACGATATCGTTTGCGAAAAAAGATGGATTTACCTCACGATTATAGCTTAACAAATTACATCTTGGAAATGTAGCCACACTACATTCTGTGTTTTTACCCATACATTACCACTACAACGCGAAAAACTTCAATACTATTTCGATGTAGTAACAAAATTCTTAATACTTTGTTAAAGCAGTGTTTTCGCTAATTAATTGATAAAATCTCAAAAATTCGTTATCTTTTTTATGATGTATATTTTTTGTAGTGTCGCATTTTGTGCATATCGTAATGTAATCTCATATGTTTGTAAAAACAGATTCAATTAAATATGACAGCAAAAATTTTACGCGTACTAGTATTGCTTATTTCTTGTGTTACTTTCGGACAGAATGTGACAGTGAGCGGTACTGTAAAAGAAAATGTCTCTGACCAACCACTGCTTGGAGTAAACATTTTAATTAAGGGCACCAATCGAGGTGTTACCACCGATTTTGACGGTAATTATACTATAACAGATGTTCCCATCAATTCTGTTTTGGTGTATTCGTATTTAGGTTATGTTGATCAAGAGGTTACCGTAAAGAATGGTAATCCTATTAACGTAGTCTTGGTGGAAGATTCCGAAGCACTCGATGAAGTTGTCGTAATCGGTTATGGTACTCAAAGAAAGGAGTTAGTTTCAGGTGCTTTTTCTAGTATCGAAGCAGAACGAATTACCCAAACAAACCCAGGGCGAATCGAAGATGCTCTTCGAGGAAATGCTTCGGGTGTGCAGGTGACATCAAATTCTGGTTCACCCGGTGCCTCCTTAAACATTAGAATTAGGGGTATTACTACCAATGGCGATAATTCACCTTTGGTTATTGTAGATGGTGTAAATATCGGGACTGATTTAAGTATCATCGACCCTAATGACATTGAGAAGATGGACATCATAAAAGATGCTAGTACAGCTATATATGGTGTGCAAGGTGCTAATGGAGTTATTCTCATTACCACTAAAAGTGGTAGGAAAGATAGAAAAACTAAATTCTCTTATAATTCCTTTTTTTCCTTTCAGGAAGCTGAAAACACCATAGATCTTATGGACAATTATGAATATGCGGCTTATGTTAATGAAATACAAGCCGCAGATGGAAATGCTATACCTTATCCAAACCTCCAACTTTTGGACACTAATACAGATTGGCAAGATGAGTTGTTTGAACGTGCTCCCTTGGTAAGTCATAGTTTGAGTGCGACAGGAGGATCTGAAAAAGTGACGTATGGCATTAGCGCTAGTTATTTTACACAAGATGGTATTATAGCTAGTGATAAATCAAATTACCAAAGATGGACAGTTAAAAATAATTTGGGGATCAATTTGACTGAAAAATTGAAGTTGAATACATTCTTGTTATATACCAATATTAGAAGTCAAGGAATCCCTGAAGGAAATAGAGGGTCTGTTCTTTATTATGCATTAAATGCTTCTCCTCTTACGGCTATTTATGATGGTACGGATGGAACGGGTGTCTCAAGGGGATTTGAGTACATTGGGGTAGAGCAAGGCAGTGAAATTATTAATCCTTTTGCCTTAATCAATAATACTTATAACGAAGGTTTTGCTGATCGTTTTACTGGAAAAGTGGAATTAGAATATGATGTAATCAATGATTTGAAATTTACCAGTAGATTTAACTTCAATTATTCAGATTATGGCGGAAGATCTTTTTCGCCTCTTTCATATTATGGTCCTGGTAAGGTTAACAACAATGTAAGTTTGGATACTAATGATCCAACAATGTTCGATTTGGACAGAAATGACGATGGTACAAGAGATGTATATGGGACAGTTTCAGAAAATAGACAACATACATTTGATTTCATATTTGAGAACTTTCTAGATTACAAAAAGTCCTTTGGTGATCACAATTTCAACGTTTTATTGGGAACTTCAATCAGAAGTGAAACTTACAAAGGATTCTTTGGTTCAGGTCCCTTAAACAGCGGTCCAGAGACTTGGGACAATGCATATTTAGGTAATTCCAACTCCATCATTCAAATTGTTGACGGTGTTGTCACTTCAAGTTTAGTAAATGTAAGTGATGGTAGAAATGAAAACAGATGGTATTCACTTTTTGGTAGGTTACAATACGATTATAAAAGTAAGTATCTATTCTCTGCAATGATAAGAAGAGATGCTTCAACCAAGTTTGGCCCAAATAATCGTATTGGTAATTTTCCTTCATTTTCAGGAGGTTGGGTAATTTCCAATGAAGATTTCTTTAATGTCGATCTAATCAATTCTTTGAAAATTAGAGGTAGTTGGGGTATAACAGGAAATGATAAGATTGGAGATTACAGATGGTTAGGATTGCTGCAAGGAACTACAGGTGAGGCAACCTACCCTTTTGATGACTTAATTGTTAATGGAAATGCCATTGGAGCTTTAGCCAATCCAGATTTAAAATGGGAGACAAATTATCAAACCAATGTTGGTTTTGACATATCGCTATTTGATCGAAAGTTGAGTTTGACTTTGGATTATTATCGTAAGAAAACAGAAGATTTACTATTGGTTCCAGATGTGTCGGCTCTTTTGGGAGCATCGGCAGGTGGAAGTTCACCACCATTTGTTAATGCCGGTACCATAGAAAATAAGGGGTTTGATTTCAGTTTGAATTTTGACCATCAGTTTACTGATAATTTTAGTATAAATTTAGGATACAACCTGACAACCGTAAAAAATAAGGCATTAAGCGTTAATAATGCAGCTGGATTTATTTCAGGAGGGTTGTTTAATTTAAATCAAGCAACTTCAAGATTCCAGACTGGATTACCGATAGGTGTATTCTATGGTCTACAAACTAATGGAGTTTTCCAGAACCAAGCAGAGATTGATGCCCACGCGGTGCAGCCAAATGCACAACCAGGTGATTTGAGATATGTCGATGTTGATGGAGATGGTGTCATTGAATATGGAAGCAGTGACGATCTAACAGTTATTGGAAATCCAATACCAGATGTGACAATGGGCTTTAACCTCAATCTGAATTTCTATCAGTTTGATTTTGGAACATCATTATACGCCTCTATAGGTAATGATGTTGCTAGAAGTTATGAGCGTTTTTTGACTTACAGTAATAAACCTGATTTCTACTTAAATAGATGGACTGGTGAAGGTACTTCGAATGAAGTGCCTCGAGCATCAAGTTTAGCGTCTAATAATCAATTATGGTCATCTTTTTATGTAGAGGATGGTTCTTATTTAAGAATACAGAATGTTCAGTTAGGGTATTCAATTCCAGAGAAATTTTTGGAACGTATTGGATTAGATCAATTTAGAATCTATGCGGCTGTAAACAATCTTTACACATTTACCAAGTATAGAGGTTACAATCCAGATGTATCAAATGCGAATCCTGTAGCATCAGGAGTTGATTTGGGTCAGTATCCAAACACAAGAACATTTACAACAGGAATCAATGTTTCATTCTAATAATATAAACATGAAAATAACTTTGAAACAAATAACAATAGTAATGGTACTCATGATTTGCTATGCATGCGACGATTACTTGGAAATATTGCCAGAGGGCCAAGAAAACAGTGAGAACTATTTTAATTCAGAATCAGATTACCAGAACGCGTTGGTTGGGGTATATGATTTACTTTCGACCACTTATTTGAGCAATGTTCTTGGCGAAATCGCATCAGATAATACGCTCTGCGGTGGTGGAGATGCTACAGACGTTTTGGATTGGCAACAAATTGATGATATGACGCATACCGCGGATAATGGCGCATTGCGTAGCGTATTTCAATGGATGTATGCTGGAATTAGTAGAGCAAATTACATTATTGAATTTAAGGATAAAACTGATTTTAGTGGTAAAGATCAATTGCTTGCCGAGAACCTTTTCTTGCGTTCATACTATTATTTTGAATTGGTAAAATTCTTTGGAGATGTGCCAATGTATTTGGATGGTCGTATTTCTATTGAAGAATCGCAATCAATAGATAGAACCCCAAAAGCACAAGTTTATGCTCAATTGGAACAAGACTTGAACAGCATCATTGATGATTTGCCTTGGCAACAAGACCAAAATGGTCGAGTAACAAAAGGTGCTGCCCTAGCATTGCTTGGAAAAATTTATTTATATCAAGACAAATTTCCAGAGGCGGTAACAGTGCTTGATAGAGTGATTAATGAAGGACCATATGATCTCGTTAGCGATTATTCAACAATTTTCTTGAATTCAAATGAAAACAATATAGAGTCGGTTTTTGAAGTACAATATTCGGGAGGACAGGAAGGAGCAAGCTTTGGTTGTTTTCAATGCGTTGAAGGAAATGTAGCCGCAGGTTTTATGGGAGTGAGATGGCTAGGCGGTAATTATTCACCTTATGCCTATGGTTTCAGCTTTAATGTACCGGTTCAGGAGCTTTATGATGCTTATGAAGATGGAGATACAAGAAGAGAGCCTACCATTTTTGATGTTAATGCTTTTATGGCTTCAAGACCTGATGTTACCATTACCGAAGGAAATGAGCATACTGGGTATTTCAATCACAAATACTTGCCTTATGCGGAAGCCGTATTGCCAGATCAAAACATCAACCATAGTAATAATTACAGAGCCATACGTTTTTCAGACGTACTATTGATGGCTGCCGAAGCCTACAGTCGAGGTGGGTTGGGAGATGGCACAGCTCAAGCGTATTTGAATAGGGTGAGACGTCGTGCTTTTGGAGATACGAATCATGATATCACATCTTCTGGTTCCGCCTTAACACAAGATATATGGAATGAGAGACGCCTGGAATTGGCAGGCGAGGGACATCGCTTCTTCGATCAAGTTAGAACAGGTCAAACGAGTTCAATACCAGGTTTTACTGGTAGAAATGTGCTCTTCCCAATACCTAGAATAGAAATTGAATTGGCCGGTAATCGTTGGCCACAAAATGATGGATATTAAAAAAAATGCATATGAAAAAAATTAAGTACTTAATGAGCGCAATTATCATGGTCTTCATGGTAATTGCTTGTTCCGAAGACGACAATACGCTAGATGTCGATGGTATAGCAGCACCTACGAATGTGTCTGCTGCTGCACGTATTACTAGTGACAATACTGGGTTGGTTACACTGACTCCTCTAGGTGAAGGTGTCACGAAATTTGACTTGATGTTTGGTGATGGATCTGAAGGCGCCGAAGATATCAATCCAGGATCGAGTGTAACCCATACTTACGCAGAGGGAAGCTATGATATCACAATCACGGCATATGGGTTAAATGGATTATCTACAACAGTTACACAGCCTTTGGTTGTTTCCTTTGAGCCACCACAAAATTTGATGGTTACAATTGAGAACGACCCAACCATATCAAAACAAGTAAATGTGACTGCTTCTGCTGATTTGGCTATTTATTATGAAGTTGATTTTGGAGAGGCTGGAAGTGAAGTCGTTCAAGGTAATAATGAAGAAACAGTTTCATTTGTCTATCAAGAAGCTGGCATTTATACTATTACAGTAACGGCTTTCAGTGGTGCCATTGAAACGCTTTCATATACCGAAGATTTTGAAGTCACCGCTATTTTGCAACCGTTGGCAGCTGCACCAACACCACCATCAAGGGCAGCTGAAAATGTTATTTCAGTTTATAGTAATGCTTATGATAACTTGACGGGCACAGATTTCTACCCAAATTGGGGACAAAGCACTACTTTCAATGAAATAACGGTTGGTACTAGTCAAATTATTCAATATGGTAATTTAAATTATCAAGGAATTCAATTGGGTAGCTCAACAGATGTTTCCGCTATGGAATATCTACATGTTGATATCTGGACTGCAGATGACAATGATGCCAAAATTTCTCCTATCAGTTCTGGACCGAACGAAACGGCTTACGATTTAGATTTAACTGCACAACAATGGACGTCTTTTGACATTCCTTTATCGTTTTTTACAGATCAAAATCCATTGGTAAACTTTGCTGATATCATTCAATTTAAATTTGATGGGGATCCCGCTGGTGGAACAATTTTTGTCGATAATTTATATTTCTACCGAGCACCTTCGACTGCGTTTAGTTTAGTGGGAACATGGCAAATGGCTCCAGAAGCAGGTGCTTTAGGTGTTGGTCCAGCAGTTGGTGATACGAGTTGGTGGAATTGTGATGCAGGATGCGTCACTACAAGGGCATGTTATTATGATGACTTGTATATTTTTGGTTCTGATGGAAGCTTTACCAATGATTTAGGTGCAGACTCTTGGATTGAGCCATGGCAAGGTGGAAGCGATGCTTGCGGACCTCCAGCGCCTCCGTATGACGGTTCAGCATCTGCAACTTACACTTATAATGCTGGTGCTAATACTGTTACCTTAAATGGTACGGGAGCCTTTTTAGGATTACCTAAAGCAAATAACCAAGGCGAATTGCCAAACGTAGCAGTTCCTAGTTCAATTACTTACAATGTAACTGTTATTGATGATAATACCATTAGTGTCTATATAGAGGCAGGAGCAGGTGTGTTCTGGCAGTATAGAATGATTCGAACCAGTGCTCCTTCTTCACCAATTACCGGAACTTGGAAAATGGCGGAAATAGCTGGATCGTTGGGTGTTGGTCCTGCTGTTGGTGATATAGGCTGGTGGAATTGCGATACTGCTTGTGTGGCATTGAGAGATTGTTATTATGATGATTTATACATTTTTGGTGCTGATGGTAGTTTTATGAACGATTTAGGGACCGCTTCTTGGATAGAACCATGGCAAGGTGGCAGCGACGCCTGTGGTGCTCCAGTAGCACCACATGATGGTTCCAATGCTGCCACATACACATATGATGCAGGAGCAGGTACGGTAACATTAAACGGTACAGGTGCTTTTATAGGAATTCCTAAAGCAAATAATCAAGGAGAACTGCCAAATGTAGCTGTACCATTAAGCATCACCTATAATGTTACTTTGGTAGATACTAATAATATGGATGTATACATTGAAGCAGGAGCCGGTGTATTCTGGCAGTTTAAATTGGTGAAATTATAATTGAAAAAGAGAGATTATGAAAAAATTAAATAATTATATAGCCTTATTACTATTATTGGTAGCTTTCGGAAGTTGTCAAGAAGATGATCCGTCATTCGGGAATGTCGTGGCACCTACTAATATAGTTGTCACATATGATATTGTTGGCCAAGATGCTGATAATCCTTTTGGTGATGGCAGCGGAACAGTGAATTTTCAGGCTAATGCAGACAATGCTTCTTCCTTCCGATTCATAGCAACTGGATTTCAAGAGGATGCGACGAATGGACAAGCAACAATCTTATTTTCTGACCAAGGAGTGAACACTTATCAAGTAACTGTATTGGCTTTTGGTACGGGTGGTGTATCTTCATCTACTACTGTCGAAGTAGAGGTGCAGGTTAACTATTCTCCACCTCAAGATTTATTAGATAAGTTGGTAGGAGATGGAAGTAGAACATGGCGCATTAAATCTGAAGCACAAGGTCACTTCGGGCTTGGTCCAGTAGCTGGAACCATTCCTGTAGAATGGTATGGTGCTGGTCCTGAAGAAAAGGCTGGTACAGGTATGTATGATGATCGTTATGTCTTTAATATCGACAGGACATTTACGCATATAACAGATAATACGAATGACGACCCAACAAATAATCCTGCAGGAACAGTATTTGGTCGCGATGGTTTGATTCAACAGTTGAATGGTGCTTGCCCAGCTTGCGAGTTGCAAGGAGCTGATGTTTTAAATTATCCTTTAAATGACTATAATGCCAACTGGCAAATTACAGCTCCAGGAGGTGTTGAAACAATTGTTTTGTCTGGCACTGCGTTCATGGGATATTATACAGGCGGTAATCATCAGTATCAAATATTTAATAGATCGGTTCCTAACGAGTTGTTGTTAACTACTACTGATGGGAATGCGGAATTCAACTGGTGGTTCATTATTACTTCTGAAGAGCCAGCTGATGAGGAATTTACATCTATCTACAATAACTTGGTTTGGTCAGATGAATTTGATACAGCCGGAGCTCCAGATTCTAATAATTGGACCTATGATTTAGGTGCAGGCGGTTGGGGCAATGGTGAATTACAGACTTACACGAACAGCGCAAATAATGTAATAGTTGAAGACGGTCATCTCAAAATTACTGCAAAAGCTGAAGGTAGTGGCTATACCTCTGCAAGATTGAAATCTGAAAATCTGTATGAGTTCACCTATGGTCGAGTAGAAGCTAGGGCTAAACTTCCTGCAGGTATCGGTACATGGCCAGCTATATGGATGTTGGGAGCAGATTATGATGTCAACCCTTGGCCTGGTTGTGGTGAAATTGATATAATGGAGCAAACAGGACAAGATAAGCAAACTACTTTGGGTGCTTTACATTATCCTGGTGTATCACCTGGTGGTGGTAATGCAAACACAACACCGAATCCAACAGCTACAACTGAATTTCATCTTTATACTGTAGAATGGACTCCAGATATGATAACGTTGCTTGTTGATGATACGGTGTTCCATACGGTTCCTAATAATGCAACAACTCCTTTCAACAATGATTTCTTTTTGATATTGAATATTGCTATGGGTGGAAGCCTTGGTGGAACTGTTGATCCTGCTTTCACAGAGTCTACAATGGAAATTGATTATGTAAGAGTATATCAATAGATGAAAAAACTCATATTCATATTTATTTTTTTTAGTCTGAATATTGCATTGGTGTCCTGTCAGGATGCCAATGCAACTATTCAATTGCAAGAAGATCCAAGGGTTGAGAAAATTGATGATATTGATGCCAAAGTCAATGATTTGTTGAGTAAAATGACTCTGGAGGAGAAGATTGGACAGATGAATCAATACAATGGTTTCTGGGACCTAACTGGTCCTGTACCATCCAATGGAGATGCTGCGAAAAAATATGATCACCTCAAAAAAGGATTGGTAGGCTCTATGCTCAATGTTCGAGGTGTAAAGGATGTCAAAGCAGTACAGAAAATCGCCGTTGAAGAAACACGTTTAGGAATTCCTTTGATAATCGGGTTTGACGTAGTTCACGGTTATAAAACAGTTAGCCCGATTCCTCTTGCAGAAGCTGCAAGTTGGGATTTAGAAGCTATTAAATTATCAGCGCAAGTAGCTGCTGAAGAAGCTGCTGCGGCCGGAATCAATTGGACATTTGCACCTATGGTCGATATTTCTCGCGATGCACGTTGGGGACGTATTATGGAAGGAGCGGGCGAGGACCCTTATTTGGGTTCCAGAATTGCTGTAGCTAGAGTAGAAGGTTTTCAAGGCGATGATTTATCAGCAGCCAATACCATTGCGGCTTGTGCAAAGCATTTTGCTGGCTATGGTTTTTCTGAAGCTGGTAGAGATTATAATACAGTCGATGTAGGAACATCAACATTAAACAATATCATTTTTCCTCCATTTAAAGCTTCTGTTGAGGCTGGTGCAAGAACGTTTATGAACTCTTTCAACGAATTGAATGGTCTTCCGGCAACGGGTAATGCTTATCTTCAAAGAGACGTTCTAAAAAAACAATGGGATTTTGATGGATTTGTCGTGTCAGATTGGGGTTCCATCAATGAAATGATTGCTCACAGACAAGCCAAAAACCGAAACCAAGCAGCTGAATTGGCTGTACTGGCTGGGTCTGATATGGATATGGAATCGTATGCTTATGTCAATGAATTGGTCAATTTGGTAAAATCAGGTAAAGTCAAGGAATCTTTGATTGATGATGCCGTTAAGCGTATTCTAAAAGTAAAGTTTGAATTGGGATTGTTTGACGACCCATACAAATATTGCAACGAAGAAACAGAAAAACAAGTGACTGGCAGCAGGCGTATCAATGATGCGGTGCTTGATATGGCTAAAAAATCGATTGTATTGTTGAAGAATGACAACAATGTTTTACCGTTGAAGAAAAAAGGACAAAAAATTGCCGTTATAGGTGCTTTGGCAAATGATAAAACCAGTCCGTTGGGTAGCTGGCGTATCGGGGCAGATGACAACACAGCAGTATCACTACTCGAAGGTTTGAAAGCCTATACTGGCAATACTATTACCTATGCCAAAGGTGCTGATGTGGTAACAGGTGAAACGTTGTTTCCGAAAGAGTTGACCATCAACGCTACCGATAAAAGCGGATTTCCTAAAGCCATTGCCACAGCAAAAAATGCTGATGTGGTAGTGATGGTGCTTGGCGAACACGGTCTGCATACTGGTGAAGGACGTAGCCGAACCGATTTAAATCTTACAGGTGTACAACAGGAGTTATTGGAAGAGGTTTATAAAGCAAACAAAAACATCGTGTTGGTACTCAATAATGGTCGTCCGTTGACCATCAACTGGGCAGATGAACACGTTCCTGCGATAGTGGAAGCGTGGCATTTGGGTACCCAAAGTGGTAATGCCATTGCACAAGTGTTGTACGGTGATTATAATCCGAGTGGAAAATTGCCAATGACCTTTCCTAAAAACGTAGGGCAAGTGCCTATTTATTACAACCACAAAAGTACTGGCAGACCTAACTTGCCTTCGCCAGGCGAGGTATTTTGGTCGCACTATACAGATGTGAGCAATGAGCCATTGTATCCGTTCGGTTATGGATTGAGCTACACTACATTTGCATATACTAATCTTAAGGTTGAAAAAATAGCAGACCATCAAGTGAAGGTGTCTTTTGATTTGAAGAATACAGGTAAGGTAAAAGGTAAGGAAGTGGCGCAATTGTATTTGCGCGACGAGTTTGCAAGCATCACACGTCCTGTAAGAGAATTAAAAGGATTTGAATTGGTAGAACTCAATCCAAATGAAACAAAGAACATCACGTTGATGCTCACTGATAAAGAATTAGGTTTTTATGACAATGATGGTAAGTTTGTGGTAGAGCCTGGAGATTTTACTGTATTTGTCGGTGGTGATTCTACTGCAAGTTTAACGTCTCAATTCACTTTAAAATGATAAAGGCAAGAGTATTTTTTATATTGATGTTGTGTGGTTGGATGTCCAATGCGCAGCAACTCATTTTTGAGGAACAGTTCAACGGTTCTGAATTGAATGAAGAAAACTGGAATTACGAACTCGGTAATGGTTGTCCTCACATTTGTGGATGGGGCAATAACGAACGCCAACATTACACAAAGAAGAATGTAGCGGTCAAAGATGGTCATTTAGTCATCACAGCCACTAAAGACTCATTGTATGAATCTGGGCGTATTACCACAAAAGGAAAATTTGAATTTCAATATGGAACTATTGAAGTGCGTGCCAAGCTATCCACAGGTCAAGGCATTTGGCCCGCCATCTGGATGCTGGGTAGTAATATTTCTGAAGTTGGATGGCCAAAAAGTGGTGAAATCGACATTATGGAGTATGTAGGGAAGGCACCGCACGAAATCCATACCACATTACATACACAAGACAGTCACGGTAAGTCTGTCAATACAAAAATCACCACCGTTAAGGATATAGAAGATGGCTTTCATCTGTACAAATGTCGATGGACCAAAGATGCCATAGCCTTTTATATAGATAATACTTTAGTCTATACCTTTTCACCAAAAGAAAAAAACGAAAACACCTGGCCGTTTGACCAACCATTTTATGTCATACTAAATATGGCTGTAGGCGGCAATTTTGGTGGGCCAGAGGTAGATGACAACATTTTTCCACAAAAATTTGTGGTGGATTACGTCAAAGTGTTCAAAGATTAAGTAGTATTAACCTTTTAATAGTTCTGTATGAAGAAAAATTACTTTTTAATGGCCATTTTTATGATGGGATTGCAATTGATTACAGCTCAAACTGTAATTAATTTTGACGCTTCCAGTACTGCTGGAACAACCACTCCGCCTGGTTGGGGAGGGTTTATGAACGTATCCAATAAACCTGTAGACGGCGGTGCTTACCAGTTTGGTAGTGCTTGGGGCGTTGCAGATTTGATTGCGATTGTCGATACGGGTGCCAACACGTTAACTTTAAAACCCAATAGAATTGGAGATACCGATCCATATTGGCAGACTTCAGGAGTTCTTGAAGGAAATAAAGTGATGGATGCTACTTTTTACATTCAAGATGATAACTTGGCAGCAACATCCTTTACATTTAACGGTGAAGTCATCAGCAATACTTTAAATAGTACAGGTTTATCTGTTCCTTTTGTTTCTACGGCATTTATCAAAGTATTTGCAGCCGACTATAGCTCATTTACGGCCTATACGTATGACATGAGCGTAGGAGACTTTACCATTGCTTTGGATGCTTCGCAATCTACGGCAGGTCAGCACATTCAGTATGGATTTGAAGTTGTGGGCGTTAATATCAATTCTGACCCGTCATTTGATGCTGCGTATGACGCTCTTGGAAGCATTGTGGTAGGACCTAATATGAACTTGTCAGTTGATGAGGCGTCAGAATCAAAATTCAAAATTTATCCGAACCCAACTAACAATCATTGGAACATTGTATCCAATAGCAACCTGATTGAAAGTATTACGGTTTATGATGTGTTGGGTAAACAAGTGGCCACACTGATTCCAAATTCTCTAGACGCATCAATAGATTCAAAAGCGTTTCCTAAAGGTGTTTATATCGCAAAAATTTCTACCGTAACCGGAAGCCAAAGTATCAGATTAGTCAAAAACTAACCAGCCTTTCGTGTTAGAAATAGAGGGTATCATTAACTATGGTGCCCTTTATTGTTTTACATGCGTGCGTATGCTCTTTGCTTCCGTGCGGTTGAGTTTGGCGTCCGTGCGTTTAGGTTCTGGGTGCTTGCGTATGCTCTTTGCGTCCGAGTGGTTGCTTAAGGCGTACGAGTGGATTTGTTTGGCATAAGAGATGATGCAGTTTCACCTATAACTCTTCCTCAAAAAATATCATTAAAAGCAATTGGAATTAGGATTAATAGGTATTTTAGTGTGTAGAAAACAATGTTTAGATTTACTATGCGCTATAGCAATTATAAAAATGAACTTAATGAACAGGGTTATGTGCTGATTCCCTACTTATATTCCGATGAAGAAATAACCCAAATTTCAGCATGTCTTGAAAACGCTGAAATCAATGGCGATGGTCTTGTCAGTACAAAAGATTTGTTTGCAATAAGGCAATTAATTAACAACATACCCGAATTAACAAGTCTACTGTTTAATAAAAACTTAATTTATCTACTTAATGAACTTTTTGAATCTGACTATTTTTTAACAAAAGCCATCTATTTTGACAAGCCAAATCATTCGAATTGGTTTGTGGCATATCATCAAGATTTGAGTATTTCTGTTGATAAAAAAGCCGAAATTAATGGGTATTCAAATTGGACATACAAGAAAGGTCAATATGGAGTACAACCGCCTATTGAAATTTTGGAAGATACCGTCACTATGCGGATTCATTTAGATAACACTGATAAGAATAACGGAGCCTTAAAGGTAATTCCAAAATCTCATTTAAAAGGGATAATTCGTTCGGATTCCAGAGATTGGAACATTGAAAATGACGTAGTATGTAAGGTAGAAAGAGGCGGGGTTATGTTGATGAAACCATTGACATTACACGCTTCTAGCAGAACATCTAACGGAAAAAGAAGAAGAGTAATCCATTTAGAATTTAACAGACATCTGTTATCAGAACCTTTACAGTGGCTAGAGTTTTATAGGGTCGAAAGAAAATCTACTATTATTTAAATTTTCAAATATGCCCACCATCCACCTAAAACCAACCAAACTACAACATTTAGATATTCTTTTTGAGTTTCAGGCAGATAAGGAAGCTGGTTATCTCGCAGCATTTATGCCTAAAGATCCAACGGATAAACAAGCATACATCACCAAATACACTGCATTATTAACTGATAAAACAGTCAACAACCAAACCATTTTTCTTGGAGATACCATTGTGGGTAGTATTGCCAAATTTGTGATGTTCGGTGATGCTGAAGTGACCTATTGGATCGACCGCACTTTTTGGGGTCAGGGCATTGCTACAGGAGCACTGCAACAATTTTTGCTTCAAGAAACAATAAGACCCTTATATGGACGTACGGTGTTTGACAATTATGGTTCCCAAAAAGTGTTGGAAAAGTGCGGTTTTGTGAAAGTAGGTAGCGATAAGGGCTTTGCCCATGCAAGAGGGGCAGAGGTAGAGGAGTTCATCTTCAAACTGGAATGAAAAACTGGCATAATCACCCCCTCATATAGCCGTATTAACACCCTAATAGTTAATTCTTTTCTCCCGAACTTTGTGAAAGAACAATAGTTCAAAAACTATTATAAGTTAGAACAGAACAGAATTAAAATTTAGAAATTATGGCAAACAACACAGTCACATTACACCGCGTCCTTACGGCCACACCAGAAAAGGTGTTTAGGGCATTTTCTGATGCTACGGCATATGCTTCTTGGTTGCCTCCATTTGGCTTCCTTTGCACCGTGCACCATTTTGATTTTAAGGAAAAAGGTGCTTTCAAGATGTCTTTCACTAATTTTTCCACAGGCAATAGCCATTCCTTTGGAGGTGAGTTTGTAGACATCAAAAATGCCGAATTGATTCGTTATACCGATAAATTCGATGACCCAAACCTTCCTGGAACAATGACCACTACAGTCCGACTAAAAAAAGTTTCATGCGGTACAGAACTTAACATTGTTCAAGAAGGGATCCCTGAAGCCATTCCTACCGAGATGTGTTATCTGGGCTGGCAAGAATCATTGGAGAAACTAAAAAGATTGGTAGAGCCTGAAATTCCGGATGCATAATCCATTACTATACTATTTAAAATCGTAATAAATATGACAACAAAAAAAGGAGTCATTATGCACAATATGGGCATCGTTGTTGAATCTCTCGACGATGCCATAGCATTTTTCAAAGAAATTGGTCTATCCCTTGAAGATCGACAAATGATTGAAGGGGAGTGGGCTGGTCGTGTCACGGGATTAAAAGGTCAAAAGGTGGAAATCGCAATGATGGTAACTCCTGATGGTCATAGTAGGCTAGAACTGTCCCAATTTTTGAAACCAAAAGTGGTGTCCGATCATCGTCTTGCACCAGTAAATGCGCTCGGCTATCTGCGATTGATGTTTACGGTCGAAAATCTGGATCATATGCTTGGCAAGCTTGAAAAACTTGGCGCTCGTGTTGTTGATGAAGTGGTCAATTATGAAAATGTGTATCGTTTATGTTATATCCGTTCTGCTGATGGACTGTTGGTCGGATTGGCGGAAGAACTTTGATTTCTATTGGATGCTAATTGTGCAGTTGCTCTGTTAATTTATTTTTTTTATCCCTCCTGATGCCGTAATTTCGATACCAAATTATAAGCAGCAATTTGTATGGTGGTTTGGGCAGTTTTTCTCTTGGCAATTGTTTTGTTTTTGGCTCTCGATTTGGGAGTTTTCAATAAAAACCCACACGTCATCAGTGTCAAGGAAGCCAGCATCTGGACGAGCGTTTGGGTAGGGATGTCCTTTATATTCTCTGGTGTCATTTATTGGCTTTACAGCAACGGACTTATTGACAACCTCGATGAGCTAACTCCTCGTGAGGCAACCCTCAAATACATCACAGGTTACTTAATAGAATTGTCGTTGAGTATCGACAATATTTTCGTCATTGCTGTGATTTTTGCGTCCTTCCAAATTCCTCAAAAATACCAGCACCGGGTCTTGTTTTGGGGCATTCTCGGTGCCATCGTCTTCAGGGCATTGATGATTTTCTTCGGAGTAATTCTGATCAAGAAGTTCACTTTCACTACCTATATATTTGGTACATTTTTGATTTACACAGCACTTAAAATGTTGTTTTCAAAGGAAGAAGCTTTTAATCCGAAGAAATCCTTTGTATATAGAAGTCTTCGTAAAGTGATGCCAGTCACCACACATATGGATGGTCAAAAGTTTTTCGTGAGATTAAAACACATCAAGGCGGCCACGCCGTTGTTCATAGCATTGATTGTTATTGAGTTTACTGATATTCTCTTTGCCTTGGATAGTGTACCAGCCATCCTTGCCATCACTTCCGATCCGTTTTTGGTGTTCAGTTCAAACATCTTTGCCATTTTGGGTTTGCGCTCTATGTACTTCTTCCTTGCCAATATGTTAGATCGTTTCAGTTACCTTAAGTATAGCTTGGTTGCCATATTAACCTTTGTGGGTGTCAAACTGATTTTGGTGCATCATTACAAATTTCCGGAATGGTTGTCTCTTGGCTTTATCGCAGCTGCATTGGCTGGTGGTATATTAGCGTCTTTGGCTAAAAAGAGAAAGACGGTTCAATAATCAAACTTGTTGATTTTTGGTGGTTATTGAGAAATGGATGACATGCAAATGAATGATTTTCTTCTCCTTCATTCGTTAAAGTAATGTTATAACTATTTATTTAAGATAGTATTACTATTATATTTGTGTGCAAATGTATGTTCGATGCAAGAATTATTTCAAAATTTTCAGATTAGAGTCAATGACAAGCTCTATATAAAGGATCCTGAATCTTCAGAACTGGGAAAACGTATAGTGGAAAACAGTATCCTTTTAATGGATGAAATAGGATTTGAATCTTTCACCTTCAAAAAATTAAGTGATAAAATAAACTCTACCGAAGCGTCAGTATATCGATATTTTGAAAATAAGCACAAACTTTTGATTTATTTGACATCGTGGTATTGGGCCTGGATAGATTACCAAGTGGTACTGCATACTTACAGCATTTCTAATGCTGAAAAAAAACTGGAAACCATCATTTCTATTGTATCCCAGACTATTCAGGCCGACGACAGCTTTACCCATATCGATGAAGGTAGACTGTTTAACATTATGATAAATGAATATTCAAAATCATTTCTTACCAAGGAGGTCGACGATGATAACAAGGATGGCTTTTTCGCAATCTATAAAAGGGTAATCACCAGATTAAAAGAAGCAATCCTAGCCGTAAGACCAGAATATCCATTTCCTGCTTCTCTGGCAAGCACTGTTGTTGAAAGTGCATTGCACCAGCATTTTCTTAAAAAACATTTCCATACCATCACTGATTGTAATGAGTCAGTTGAACCGAGTGAATTCTGTAAAAATTTGGTGCTTCAAACCCTTAATGTCACTAGCCAATGAAGGAAAAAATGACACCAGTACAACGCTTCATCGGGTTATTGCAACTCGACAAGCGAGATATTAGACAAATTATTTATTATGCGATTTTCGCAGGACTTGTGGCATTATCACTTCCTTTAGGTATTCAGGCCATTATCAATCTTTTGCAAGGTGCTGAAGTGTCAACATCATGGATTGTATTGGTAATTTTAGTGACGCTAGGTGTGGTGTTTCAGGGTGGTCTTCAGATTATGCAAGTGCGTATTCTTGAGAATGTACAGCAGAAGATTTTCACACGTTCCTCATTCGAGTTTGCTTATCGATTTCCTAAAATCAAATCGAGTGAACTTTACGATTATTATCCTCCAGAATTGGCAAATCGTTTTTTTGATACCTTAACGGTCCAAAAAGGGTTGTCAAAAATCCTGATTGATTTTCCTGCGGCCATTTTACAGATTGTATTTGGTCTAGTGCTGCTATCCTTTTACCATCCCTTTTTCATCCTTTACGGAATGCTATTGGTGCTGTTGATATATATAGTTTACCGCTTCACTGCCAAAAAAGGTTTGAATACAAGTCTCGAGGAATCACAGAAGAAATATAAAGTGGCACATTGGCTACAGGAAGTGGCGCGATCACTGGAAAGTTTCAAATTATCTGGCAAAACCCAATTGGCTATGCATAAAAATGATGAGCTAACTGCCGATTATCTCGATGCTCGCGAGGGACACTTTAGGGTGCTGTTGCTTCAGTTTATTCAAATGATAGGCTTCAAAGTGCTTGTAACTGCTGGACTTTTGGTTATTGGTGGTTTGTTGGTATTGAATCAGCAAATGAATATTGGACAATTTGTCGCCGCAGAAATCATCATTCTATTGATTATCAATTCCGTTGAAAAATTGATTACTGGTTTGGAAACAGTGTATGATGTACTCACCTCGTTAGAAAAATTGGGTCAGGTTGTTGACAAGGAATTGGAAGCACAAGAGGGCATCAATCCTTTTGAAACTAAAGATATTTTGAAGATTGAATTGGAGAACATCGAGTTTACCACTAGAGATGGTTTTGCAATTTTAAAAGACATCAGTTTTTCTATTGATAAAAAAGAATGTGTACTCCTGGATGGTCCTTCTGGCTCTGGCAAAACAACATTACTAAAATTGCTTTCTGGACTTGAATCTCCAAGTGGAGGCTCGCTTTATATCAACAATAATTCCATAAAAGGTATTTGGCCTAACAAATATCGCTGTCACGTAGGGCAAGTATTGCCAGAACAATCGCCATTTGAAGGTAGTATTCTAGAGAACATCACTTTGGGTGACACATCGATTTCGCAGGATGTTATCAATGAAACGGTAGAGAGTCTTGGCTTATTACCTTTTATAAAAAAACAACCCAATGGGCTCAACACCATTCTTCATTCCGAAGGACAGAAAATACCATATACAGTTTCAAAGCGTATTGTTATTGCGCGTGCCATTGTGCATAGACCTCGATTGTTGCTGTTGAAAGATCCTTTAGAAAATTTTGAAACTCAAGATGCCGAGAAAATTGTGGCTTATCTTACAGATTCAAAGCATCCGTGGACCATTATTGTGGCGTCGAGAAATCATTTGTGGAAACAGCGATGCAGCAAAATATTGAAATTGAATAACGGATATTTAACAAATATGCCAAATGCTTAATATTTCCCATAATCAACTTAACAAAAAAGTCTCTTTGGGTGATTTTAAATCATTTCCAAAGGCTTTTAAGAACAAACATTATAAGATATTTAACCGATTTATCTTCGGTTTCGGTATTCTGGTGCTTATAATTCTAATCTTGCCTTGGACGCAAAACGTGTCTGGTCGTGGTTATGTAACTACGTTATCTTTAGACCAAAGACCGCAAACTATACAATCGCAAATTCCTGGTCGAGTTGAAAAATGGTACGTGAGGGAAGGCGATTATGTTAAAAAAGGTGATACCATCCTGTACATTTCTGAAATCAAAACCGAGTACCAAGACCCGTTATTGGTTGACCGTACAGTGGCACAACGTGATGCAAAAACTCGTTCAGTAGAATCATATTCTGGTAAAATAAATGCGCTGAATAGTCAAATTGCAGCCTTGGATAGAGAACGTGTATTGAAACTTCAACAGGCAGAAAATAAATTGAGGCAAGCTCGCTTAAAAACGAAGAGCGACAGTATCGATTTGGAAGCTGCAAAAACCAATAAAGCGATTGCAGAACGTCAATTTAATAGAACACAAACGCTTCAAGAAGAAGGTCTTAAAGCGGTGACCGACGTTGAGGAGAAACGACTTAAACTTCAAGAAACCGAAGCCAAACTCATTTCGCAAGAAAACAAATATTTGGCCAGTCAGAACGATGTCATTAATGCACAGGTTGAAATAAGCAGGTTGAGTGCCGAATATGCCGATAAAATTGCCAAGGCAAGTAGTGATAGATATACGGCGGAATCAAGTCAGTTTGAAGCAATGGCACAAGTTCAAAAATTGGAAAATCAGTCTACAAACTACAAAATGCGTAGTAGTATGAATTATATTTTGGCCCCACAAAATGGTTATATCAATAAGGCCATCAAAGCTGGTATCGGTGAAACCATTAAGGAAGGGGAGCGTTTGGTGAATATTATGCCGTCTGACTATGAATTGGCGGTAGAGACATACGTGTCACCTATAGACTTGCCATTGATGCACGTTGGCGAAAAAGTGCGTATTCAGTTTGATGGTTGGCCATCTGTCGTGTTCAGCGGTTGGCCCAACTCTTCATTTGGAACGTTTGGAGGAAAAATTGTGGCCGTTGAGACCTTTATCAGCAATAACGGAAAGTTTAGGGTCTTGATTGCTCCAGACCCAGAAGCCGAGCCTTGGCCGCAGAACGTGAGGGTAGGTGGTGGTGCCTTCACAATGGCATTGCTCAACGATGTGCCTATTTTTTATGAGATATGGCGACAACTTAACGGGTTTCCGCCTAATTATTATGCACCGGAGAATACGGGTACCACTACAACAGAGAAGAAATAAATGGTAAGATTCTATACAAATATCATTATATGGTTGTTTTTGACCTATGCACATTGCGTCAAAGGTCAAACCAATAGCTTACAGGATAGCATTATGACCTTTGAGGAGTATCTGGGCTATGTAAAGCAGCACCATCCGCTGGTGAAACAGGCAAACCTGCGTCTTTCTGAAGGTGAAGCTACTCTGTTAAGGGCTAGAGGTGGTTTTGACCCTAAAGTTGAGGTTGATTACAGTCGTAAAAAATTCAAAAACACGGAATATTATGACCTCTTAAACACCACTTTTAAGATACCTACTTGGTATGGTATTGAGTTTAAGGGAACCTTTGAAGAAAATACTGGTGCTTATCTAGACCCTAGCCTAACTGTGCCGCCCGATGGACTTTACAGCGCTGGTGTGTCATTATCTTTGGCGCAAGGACTCTTTATGAATGAGCGTATGGCAACTTTAAAGAAAGCACGTTTTTTCGTAAATCAAACACAGGCAGAACGTAATTTGCTGGTGAATGATGTGCTGTATCAAGCGAGTTTGGCTTATTTTCAATGGGTCGAAGCCTATAATCAAGAGCAACTATATAAACAGTTTTTAGAAAATGCGTTGGTTCGTTTTGAGGGTACAAAACGTAGTGTTGAGGAAGGTGAAAAAGCTGCAATAGATAGTATAGAGGCAAGAATCACCTATCAAAATAGACAGTTAAGCCTAGAGGCTGCAACCTTAAAAAGAAGAAAAACGGCTTTGAATGTTAGTAATTATTTGTGGTTGAATGACGTTCCGCTTATACTAGAAGACAATATCGTGCCAGAACTTCCGAGTAGTCTGTCTTTGCAGAATTCATTGTCTATCGAAACACTCGAAATGGTAGAAAGCAATTTGGAAAATCACCCAAAACTGAACAGCCTTGATGCCAAAATCCAAAGTTTGGAAGTCGATAGGTTTCTGTATAAAAACAAGCTGTTGCCTAAAATTGATTTGCAGTATAATTTTCTCTCTCAAGATGTAGACCAATTGGATACCTTCAACACGGCCAATTATAAATCCTCATTAAATATCTATATTCCACTGTTTTTGAGGAAAGAACGTGGCGATCTTAAGTTGGCAAACATCAAACTTCAGGATGCCAATTGGGATTTGGCGACCACAAGATTGAGTTTAAGAAATAAACTTGAGCAGATTGATGCCGAGATTGCGTCTCTAGAAAGTCAAACACTACTGGCAACCAACGTTGTAGAAGATTACCGAACTTTGGTATCTGCTGAAGAACGAAAGTTTCAATTGGGAGAAAGTTCGCTTTTCCTTGTTGCATCACGAGAGCAAAGCTTGATTGAGGCGAGTCTTAAAGCAATTGATATTCAAACGAAACAATTACAAGCCATCGCCAGTCTTTTCAATACCTTGGGAATTTCGGATGGTAATTAGTGACACATTGATTTTTTTTACTTCTAATTACTGAAACATTAAACATTCATTTTCCTTCACCAAAAATTCCCTACCTTTGCCCCGCATTTGGTTTGTATCTGATGTCAATCAGAACAATTAAAAGGGAATCAAGTGCGTGTATTCAGTGAACAGTCGCAGTGGTCAGTAAACAGTATCACTTTAATGTTCGTTTTATTCACAAATCTTGAGCTGTTCCCGCAACTGTAAGTTTATGCCCAACACATTTGGGCACCTCATTTGAGATGTTATCCACTGCAATGACCACTGGTTTTTTACTGGGAAGGTATGATAACATTAAACAAGCCAGGAGACCTGCCAAAAGCATAACAAACACATTTGGGCTTTCGGGTAAAAGGCTCTGGAGTTATGAGACAGATTAGTGCTTTCATTTTGGGATGCTTTGGCATCATTGTTACCAGCTACGCACAGACGGATTCTTTGACGGTCTTGGGCGAAGTGCACATCGTGGCATACCAGCTTAAAGATTCCACCTATACTAAAAATGTGGTGGTGCTCAAAGACAGCGTCTTGAAACAAAATCAAGCTTCGCTCACCAATTTCCTCAACTTCAACAGTCCTGTGTATTTTAAGGAAAATGGCCTCGGTATGGTGTCGTCGCCATCCTTCAGAGGTACAACGGCTGCACAAACCGCTGTACTTTGGAACGGTATCAATATCAATTCGCAAACCACCGGACAAACAGATTTTAACACCATCAACACACGAGGTTACAACCGCATTGAGGTACAAACTGGCGGTTCGAGCATTGCAGACGGCAGCGGTGCCATCGGTGGCACTATTAACTTGGTGAACGATTTCTCCTTTGGAACGGGTTGGCAGAATGCCTTGTTCGCAAATTATGGCGAATACAATACCTACGGACTCGATTACCAAACGCAGTTTGCGACAAAAACGTTCAGTAGTTTCATCGGCATTGCCAGAAATGCGTCAGATAATGATTATCCGTACCCTGACACCGACCGTCATAACGTCAACGGCCAATTTCACAATACAAACGTCAGTTTTGGTGCGGCTACGAAACTGAATAAGAAGGACACGCTTAAAGTCTTGGCAAATGTCTACGATGGTCGTCGCAACTTCTCGGTGCCAACACCAAATGCCCTCAAAACCAAATACACCGATTTTAACACACGTGCACTTTTGGAATGGGATGGTCGCTATAAAAAATTCAATACAAATCTAAAGGTGGCAAGCACTACAGAGGAGTATCGTTTCTACGGAAATATTGCCAGCGAACGCTATTCCTTTGGGAAGGTCGAAAGCTTTTTTCTTAAGTATGCTTTGGATTACGCTTTGACCAACAAAATGTTGTTGTCGGTTGGTGCCAACTATACACATAATGATGGTAAAGGCTCTGACATCGCTTCGGAAACACGGAATCTCACGGCTGGCATTGTCAATTTCAAACATATCCTTTCGGAAAAATTCTTGTATGAAATCGGTCTACGACAAGAAACAAATGACCGATTCGGAAATCCGTTGTTGTATTCCATTGGGATGAGTGCTACATTGAATTCGTGGTACCAACTCAAACTGAACGCTTCAAAGAATTTTCGCATTCCTACCTATAATGATTTGTATTGGCAAGGACTCGGCAATCCAAACTTACAACCGGAAGACTCCTACCAAGCGGAGCTCACAAATGTTTTCCAATGGCAACAGAATCGCTTGACGGTTACTGGCTATTATAACAGTGTGACCAATTTGCTACAATGGGTACCTGACGCTTCAGGTATCTCACGTCCGCAGAATACAAACAACGTCGAGATTTATGGTGTGGAGTCCATCCTTAATGTTCAGAAATCTTTCGGAAAACATACGGTTACAGGTGCGGCAACCTTTGTCTATACGGTTTCTGAAAACAAGGACACGGGCCGCCAACTCATCTACGTGCCGTTTTATAAATGGACCGCATCTGTGGGTTATCAGTTTAAAAAACTCACGGCTTATTATCAATATCTGAATACAGACGAAGTGTTTACCACCACAGACCACGCCACAGAGCACATTCTCGATAGTTATATGGTGGCCAATCTTGGGGCTGAATACAATCTTGGAAAAGACAATACCTATAAACTCGGCGCACAGGTGCTGAATCTTTGGGACGAATCGTATGAAAGCGTTCTCAACAGACCGATGCCCGGAAGAAATTTTAATATCTATATGCAACTTAAATTTTAAACAATGATGAAACACACCCATTACGCAACCCTTGTGGCAATAGCCATTGCAACACTATTCCAGTCCTGTACCAGTGACGATAGGGATGATGCACCTCAAGAACCTTTAGGAACCTATGACCAAGGGCTATTTATTCTCAATGAAGGCAGTTTTAACGGCAATAATGCCTCGGTATCTTTTGTAGATAGTGATGAAGAATCTTATCATAACATATTCTTTGCGGTCAATGGTTCAGGCCTTGGCGATGTGGCACAGAGTATGGCATTTCACGATGAGGAAGCTTACATTGTTGTGAGCAACTCCAGCAGTATTGAGGTGGTAGACCGTTATTCGTTCGAACATATCACGACAATCACTAATCAAATCTTGAACCCAAGATATATGGTCTTTAACGGAGACAAGGCGTTTATATCCAACTGGGGCGACCCGTTCGACACGGCTGATGATTATATTGCGGTGTTGAACCTTGCCAACCATACAGTAGAGAGCACCATCGCCGTTGCGGAAGGTCCAGAAAAACTACTGATACATAACGGTACACTTTACGTGGCGCACAAGGGTGGTTACGGTCACGGCAATACCGTAAGCGTCATCAATACAGCGACATCCAGCCTTACCACCACGATTCCCGTGGGTGATGTACCTGATGGCATGGTAGCGCACAATGGCACACTCTATGTCATTAGTTCTGGAAAACCAGATTGGACAGGCGATGAAACGCTTGGCAAACTGCAAACCATTAACCTTAATACAAACGCGGTGACCACTACTACCGACTTCGCAGCTGGTGAACATCCTGGCAATCTGGAAATCGATAATGGTACACTCTATTATACATTGAATGGCAATGTGTATGCCATGGGCATTACCGACACGACCTTGCCAACCACAGCGTTCATTCAGCCAGGTGCTGACGGACTTGTCACGCTATACGGGTTTAAGGTACACGATGGCACCATTTACCTAGCCGATGCCAAAGACTATGTCTCTAATGGTGCAGCTTTTATCTATAGTACCACTGGCGATTTTATCCGTCAGTTCGGAACGCAGCTTATTCCTAACGGATTTTATGTTGATAACCTTTAAGGCATCTGTAGTTTGATTCTAAAGTAAGTTAAATTAAAAAACCCAGCTCTTGGAAAAGAGTTGGGGTTTTTTTATCGCCACGAAAGTGGAGGATCTAGTTAACCGTCATTGCCCCCTGCTGGCGCACGATTGTATCATGTGCCCACAACAGTAAATTCCACCCAAACCCTCCCCATTCTTACGCACTACCTCCTTATCCTTACGCACAAGCCCCATAACTCTACGCAATCCCTCCGTCATCTTACGCACTCGCATCGTAATCGTACGCAGAACCTTCGTAGCCTTACGCACTCGCGTCGTAACCGTACGCACAAGCTCCGTAACGTTACGCAGAGCGTCCGTAACCTTACGCAGAGCCTCCGTAATATTACGCAGAGGCTCCGTAACCAACTCCAAAAAAAATCCCCCCAAAAGCCTCATCATCAGCATTCTTCTTTATCCCTTTTTGTTTTTTTCTTAATGTTGAGATGATTGAGAATTATCGGAATTGTTAGACGTGTTAGAATGTTAGATTTGTTAGACTCGTTAGACTTTGCATTGGGAATGCCGACAAAGACGAAATGAGTTTTTCTTAAATTCACTCTACGTCTGCTGCCTTTTACGATTTATGAACTTATGCTTGCTATGGCCTATCATAGTGTTGCTCTGGGAGAGATGATGGTTACTCTGTGAATCGAACCTTTTACTCTGACGCGACTGGGCATGACGATGGGGCTTCTACGGGTTACAATCTATGGTCTGGGAGTTACAATGGACTGTGTACGGATTGCTCTGGGGGTCCTACTTGTTGTGATAGGGCTTCTACGGGTTACTCTGGGGGTGCTACGATTTACTCTGGGGCTTCTACGGTTTACTCTGGAGCACCTGCGAATTTTTTAATGGTTTGATACTTAATAATATATGGTGATTTAATCAAAAACCCGATGGGGCGGATTTGCAATCCGTGCCTCCCTCTAATTTAACTCCATTTCCATCCAGTGGAAGCCTCTTCCAATCCAGTGGAAAGGCGTTCCATCAAAGTGGAAATCAGATCTAGCAGATTAGAAATCCATTCCTCAATAATCTAACTATACGCTAACCAGTCTAATTCTGCTGCAAACTATAATGTTCCACGTTCTAACAGCCATACGTTTCACTAAAAACCTTATAAAAATTTCACACAACCATTTTGTATTATAAATAAACAATGTATTTTTATATGGCGCTTTAAGCTACGCTAATCACTATGGTCACACTCAAACAACTAGCCGAACAACTCAACGTCTCTGTATCTACAGTGTCAAAGGCACTCCACGAAAGCGAAGAGATTAGCAAAGAAACCATAGAGCGTGTTAAGGTATTGGCGAAGCAGCTCAACTATCAGCCAAATAAGGTGGCGTTGAGCCTTAAGAGTAACAAGACCAAGACCTTGGGTGTCATCATCCCAAACATCCTCAACCACTTCTTTGCAAAGGTGTTGTATGGCATAGAGGAGGAGGCCACAAAAAAAGGCTATGACATCATCATCTGCATTAGCCACGAATCCTATGCAAAGGAGCTTCAGAGTTTAGAAGTCTTGGGCAACGGTAGTGTAGATGGTTTCATTTTATCAATTGCTGAAGAAACACAAATCAAAAATCAGTCACAGCATATAGAAAGTGTGGTGCAGCAAGGCATTCCAGTGGTTATGTTCGATAGGGTAGCCGATAATGTAGATTGCGATAAGGTCATCATTGATGATTTTGGTGCAGCCTATGAAGCCACAGAACATCTGTTGGACGAAGGCAGAAAACAAATAGTCCTATTGAGCAATATTGAAGAATTAAGCGTCGGAAAACTTCGTGTCAATGGCTACTTAAAAGCCTTGGAGGAAGCTCCAAAATATAAAAGCAAGCCCATTGTCATTAACATTGGCAAAGACGATGATATTGAACATCCCATAGAAGAGATGTTCAAGAAACACCCAAAGGTAGATGGCATTCTCTCCATTGATAACACTACAGGGGTAGTCGCACTTCACAAAGCATTGAAGAAAGGTATCGATGTACCAAAGGATTTGTCCATCATCGGTTTTTCAGATGAAAATGTATTGCCATTCACAGAGCCAAAACTCTCCACCATTTCACAGCACGCTATGGATATTGGAAAGGCTTCTGTCGATCTTCTCTTGGAGCGCATTAAGAGTAAGTCTGCAAACAAATCAAAAGTTAAAACGATTAAGACTAATCTTGTCTTTAGGAATACAACGAAATAAATTGTAATACTAACTTGCTGGTAGGTTGTAACATTTTAGGAAAATCAACGTCCTATAAGTACATCAATCAATTAAACCATCAAGATCATGAGAGAAGACAGACAATTAATCGTTATTACGCACTTAAGCCAATTAATAACTTTGGTTACAGGCTTTGGAAGTTTATTGGTACCGCTTATTATTTGGGCTACCCAAAAGGAGCGAGTGTACCAAATGGATACACACGGTAAGAACATTATCAATTTTCAGTTGAGTCTTATCGTATATTTCATCATTTGCTTTCCATTGATTTTACTTTTTGGACTCGGCATATTAGGATTCATCATATTAGGCATTGTAGCCGTTGTATGGCCTATCATCAATGCCGTTAAAGCGAGCAATGGCGAAACACCAACATATCCTTTATCTTTTAGTTTTATTAGTTAGTGGTTTTAGTTTTAAATAGGATAAAGGAAAAACGCCCGCAAGTATTTGCGGGCGTTTTTATATTCAATTGATTTTTAAATTTTTTAGTTGTTGAGCATCACAGGCATTACCAACATCGTGACTTTCTCACCTTCGTCCAATCCGTCGGTTGGTGTCAAAATACCAGCTCTGTTGGGCAAGCTCATTTCAAGCTGCACGTCGTCAGCATTAAGATTGGTAAGCATTTCTGTCAAGAAACGCGAGTTGAAACCTATCTGCATATCATCACCTTGATAATCGCAGGTCAAACGCTCTTCAGCTTTGTTTGAGTAGTCAATATCTTCAGCAGAAATATTCAATTCTGCTCCAGCAATTTTCAAACGTATTTGATGCGTTGTTTTATTGGAGAAAATGCTCACACGACGTACAGAGTTTAAAAACTGTGTTCTGTCGATAACCAATTTATTCGGATTCTCTTTCGGAATAACAGCTTCATAATTAGGATACTTCCCATCAATCAATCGGCAAACCAACACAGAATTCTCAAAAGTGAATTTGGCATTGTTGTCATTGTATTCAATAGTTACAGGCTCATCGCTTCCAGCCAAGATCCCTTTTAAAAGATTCAAAGGCTTTTTAGGCATAATGAATTGCGCTGTTTGATTGGCTTTCACATCTTCTCGTGCATATTTCACTAATTTGTGAGCATCAGTTGCAACAAAAATCAATCCTTCTGTAGAAAATTGAAAATAGACACCACTCATCACAGGACGTAAATCATCATTGCCTGCAGCAAAAATAGTTTTACTGATAGCAGTTGCCAAAATATCACCAGCAATAGTAGTTGTGCTAGGGTCTTCCAATGATACAGCTTTAGGAAACTCATTGGCATCTGCATAAGCCAACGCATATTTTCCGTGATTGGAGCTGATTTCAACAGTATGGTTGTCTTCAACCACAAACGTCAAGGGTTGCTCCGGAAATGTTTTTAGGGTATCGAGCAACAAACGTGCTGGCAAAGCAATGCTTCCTTCTGTATCGCTCTCTACATCTACAACTGAAGACATAGTAGTTTCCAAATCGCTTGCAGACACAGTTAATTTTGAATCTTTTAATTCAAACAAAAAATTATCTAAAATAGGTAGTGTGTTAGAATTGTTGATGACACCACCAAGAACTTGTAATTGCTTTAATAAATACGTACTTGATACTATAAATTTCATCTATATGCGTTTAATTTGCTCTGATTAATTAGTATTACAAATATATCCCAAACAGCTTGTTTTCTAAAACAAAACTTATTAACAACTGTTAGGTATATCGCTTCTTGCGGAAATAGTTAAATACGAGTCCGAATAGTGCCAAAAACACCAATGGCAATCCAATGTTGATGATTTGCCATTTGGTTTTTTCACCCTCAACTTTTTGGTTGTCCAAAAATGGAATGACCACTTCCTTGTTTCGAATGTTTATAAGTCCATCATCGTTCAAAAGATAATTGACGGCATTTTCCAAGAATTCCTTATTGCCAAACTTCCTACCAGACCAACGGTCGAAGCCCAATTCCTGCGGCACGCCTTTTACCAAATCATTTTTGATAACGTCACCATCAGCGATTACGATCATTTTGGTAGGAACACTTGTGTTTTTTACATCTTTAAGTTCAAAAGGCTTAATTCGATTGTTATAAGCGGACGTAAATTCACCTTCCAATAGCACAGCAAGTGGTTGCGGACCTTTGTTGTATGTTTCAGGATTCGGTTCTTGTGTTACCATATCCAAACTAATTTCTTTTGGAACACCTTCAAGTTTGGTCAAATCGGAGCTTCGAAGTAAAATGGTTTTATTGACAGAATTCTTCAAAGTGTCTATCTGACTTGCAAAATCAAATTTTACTAAATTGATGTTGTTCGTAACCGGATGGTTTGGATTTGCAGAAGCCAACGGAGAATATTGCCATTGCAAAGGTTGAAATTGTGCCTGACTGCCTTCACCCATTGCCAACCAAATAGGAGCAGAGTAGAGGTCATTCACCATCACAGGATTGATTCTGACGCCATATTTGAAGAATACATCATTCAAATTCAAATCTCTCATCACAGCCACGGCACGTCCTGCATCGTTATACAGGCTGTCTTTGTCTATAATTACAGATTCTGTCAGCCATAAACTTTTGCCACCATTCATCGTATATTGATCCAATACCATTTTTTCTTCTTCAGAAAAAGGAACTGTTGGTTTTGCTACAATGATGAGGTCAAAATCATTGATCGCCTTTAAAGTGGCTTGAGGATTGTTCGCAACGCTATCCAACGTAAAAGGTGCCAGATAATAATGCTCGCGAATGCTGGTAACAAAATTATAGATATAACCATCACCGAGTTCGCCATTTCCTTTAAGAATGGCAATCTTTTTATCTTTTGGTGTCACCAATTTCTTGAATCCTTCGGCAAAAGCATATTCCAGATTTTGTATGGAATTGGTCACTGTTTCATCAGCTGTGGCGCCAATCAAATTTTTAATCAAAGGAATTTTAACGGTTTGGTCGTGGTAACTTGCCAAAGCCCAGGGAAACACAAGAGCTTGCGATGATTTGCCACTTTCCTTGACGGATAATTGCAAAGGTTCCAAACCACGTTCAATCAATTGTTGAATGTTGGAATCTCTTGTTTTTTCATCTTCCAATGGGTCGATAAAACTGAATATTACTTCTGGATTATAGATTGAGAACTCTTCAAGCAATTGACGTGTTTCTGTCTGCAAACGTCTGTATTCCGAAGGAAATTCACCCTCAAGAAATACATCAATAATCAATGGTGAATCAACATCTTTAACCGTATTGAGCGCTGATTCTGATAAGGTATACCGTTTATCTTGTGTGAGGTCAAAACGCTTGTAAACCTTACTTCCGATAACATTCACAACAATGAGAATGATAAGAAGGATAATAATATGCTTTATATTTGATTTATTCTTCAGCATCCTCGTTTTGTTCAGAACCAGTTGGCTCTAATTCTAAAATTGGCGCTTGGTAAAGTTCAACGTCCACAACTTTATTATTTTTGAACACGATAAGCATATTATCCTTCTGGTCGTTCATAGCTCCTGGCTCAATGCCTAAACCATAATTCCAATAATTGGCATCTTTTCCGTGGATGGAATCATTCCAGCTTAACCATTCGTAATTGCCCAACAAAAACTTGACATCTCCCTTTGAGCGACCAATCAATTCCTTGGATTCCACCAAATCATCGCTCATTTCATAACGCAAAGATGGATTGTCTTTCCAGCTGCTGGAATCAAAATACTTTTCGTGGTGATAGCTGCTGAAAATGTTCACCATGGGATAAAATCCGTAGAAATAAACAAAAGGAGTCGCAATGACGCTGATGATGAAGGTCAGCCACTTTCGTTTGTCAATGGTGTTGACAAAAAGAAACACAAGTATAAAAACAATCAATAAAAAAACGATAAGCGTTACTGATGGAATCATTTTACTTCTTTTGGATATTTAGTTTGGTTAAAAGAATAAAAAATATACTGATACTGATGAAATACAATAAATCGCGCGTGTCCAAAACACCTCTACTCATACTTTTGAAATGATACTCCATACCTAGTTTTTCAAGATATAGAGCATCTCCAAAGATTTTATAATTGGAAAGCCCTTCAAAACCAAAGTAGAAGAAAAAGCAAATGAACACAGCAATAATAAATGCCACAATCTGATTGTCGGACAATGTTGATGAGAAAACTCCAATTGCTGTGTAGGCTGCCACCAGAAATAAGAGTCCAAAATAGGAGCCCAACACGCTTCCTATATCAAAACTACCTTCAGTAGCTCCCAGTTTTGAAATGGTAAGAACATAAAGCAATGTAGGAAGCAATGCAATGATGATAAGAATAAACGCGCCAAAGTATTTACCCAGAACAATTTTTAAGGTTGAAATAGGCTTGGTAAGCAACAGTTCCAATGTGCCTTGCTTTTTTTCGTCGGAAAAACTGCGCATCGTTACAGCAGGAATCAAGAAAATCAAAATCCAAGGCGATAATAAAAAGAAGGCCGACAAATCAGCAAAACCATTGTCCAAGATATTGAATTCGCCTTTGAACATCCAAAGAAACAAGCCATTCAGCAATAAGAATACGGCAATCACCAAATAGCCAATTGGTGAGGCGAAAAATGTATTGATTTCTTTTTTTAAAATGGCGAGCATTTATCTTTATTTACGATTTTCGATTGTGCATTTTGCCACAAATACACGAATGCTTTTTATTTTTAACTGACCACTGACCACTGACCACTGACCACTGACCACTGACCACTGACCACTGACCACTGACCACAGTTTACTTTAAACTGACCACCTTATCCACACTCCAAGCTTCTGGTTTGTCATTGAACAAGATTTTGGTCTCTGCCCAAACATCTTTGAACAAATCAGATTGCCTATAATTTTCCAAATCAGTTGCGTCGTCCCAATAGCTATAGGTAAAAAAGATATTGGTTTGTTGTTGGTCTCTATACAGTTCCAAAAACTCGCAACCTTCAAAATTTCTGATATGGTTTTTCTTGGCGTCAAAATTAGCAAGAAACTTCTCTATTTTAGAAGGTTCAAAACTCATTTTTACAATTCTTACTAACATATTTTTTTTACTTTTCCGTCTAAAAAATGCTTACTGCGCACTTCCTATTTGCTGAAATTTACCGTTACAGTATCTCTTAATTGCAAGCCCATCAACGTAGAAGCACTTCCTACCGTTGAATTATCACTTTTGTAAATGGCAATCTCAAGATAGTCAGAGGAATTGAACAATACCAATGCCTTGCCTTCGTCATTCCGGTTTTCAATAGGCGTGTCAAAATTAACAATATCACTATATTTTTTAAAAATCTCCTTAAATTTATAGCTTCTTGCGAAAATTTCATAAGAGCGTCCTTTCTGAATCGATTCAAAAAACTTCCGACTGATATTGGTGATGACATTACCATAATTATCAATATAAATCACATTTCCTATGATTTGATTTTTCTCATCATTCACAAAAGGATGCATATTCCTTATGGGTTTAATGTGGTCTATCACTTTGCCAACCACTTCGAGAGTACCACCACGAGCGATATGACAGGCCACTTTCGCAAAAATATCTAAGACGGGAAAATTCGTTGCTACTTTGTCGTGTATATTGATTTCCACAATCTTTTCGGCAGCGATTTCGGCACATATCATACTCATAATGCCGTTATTGGCACAAATAAAGTAATGGTCATCAAGTTTTACGGCAATGTGTTTGTTTTCCGGATTGAGTTCAGAATCAATACCAATAATATGAATGGTTCCTTTCGGAAAACTATTGTAAGCATTTTGTATGATGTAAGCCGCTTCAAGAATATTGAATGGCTGAACGGAGTGCGAGATATCAACAATTTTAAAATCTTCTGATTCACTATAAATGGCACCTTTTATGGCGCCAGCATAGTGGTCTTTTTCACCAAAATCAGTCGTTAATGTAATGATTGCCATAGATTGATGAATGCGGTTTTTTTAGAATTGTTGGTCGTTAATTTTATAAACTCCTATTGTTGAAAAATATTTGATTTTTAAATAAAAGAAGACAACGACGTTTGATTTTTTCCGTTAGATTTGTATAAACAGGTTAAAAGTTGGTCGCTGAATCAGCACCACAAAACTAATAAAACAAAACAGATAATTTAATAAATCGGACAGCTTTTGAATGAACTTATAATTGAACTGGAAGAAATAGCTCCAAAAGAATTTTTCGGTGAGCAAAATGCAAATATCGAACTCCTAAAAAAGTACTTTCCCAAACTAAAAATTGTCGCCAGAGGTAACAAGATTAAAGCTTATGGCGATGAAGATCTTCTCGAAGAATTTGACCGTCGTATGGAAATGCTCACAGCGCACTACGGCAAATACAACAAACTTGATGAAAATATGATTGAACGTGTCCTTACAAGTGACAGCACTGAAGATTATACAACGTCCGATCAAAGTGGAGAAGTCATTGTGCACGGTGTAGGTGGTAAGCTCATCAAGGCTCAAACGCTCAATCAACGACGATTGGTGGAAAGTATGCGCAAAAATGATATGGTGTTTGCCATAGGTCCTGCAGGAACAGGGAAAACTTATACAGGTGTCGCCTTGGCAGTACAGGCCTTGAAAAACAAAGAAGTTAAGCGTATCATTTTAACGCGTCCTGCTGTTGAAGCCGGAGAAAATTTAGGTTTCTTACCAGGAGATTTAAAGGAAAAACTAGATCCGTATATGCAACCACTATATGATGCGCTGCGCGATATGATTCCTGCTGAAAAATTGGCAACATTTATTGAAAATGGAACAATTCAGATTGCACCATTGGCATTTATGCGTGGGCGAACTTTGGACAACGCCTTTGTGATCTTGGATGAAGGTCAGAATACCACTCACAATCAGATGAAAATGTTCTTGACACGTATGGGTAGAAATGCCAAGTTTTTACTGACAGGCGATCCTGGACAGGTAGATTTGCCTCGTCGCACCATTTCGGGTCTTAAAGAAGCTTTGTTGATTCTGAAGAATGTAGAAGGAGTAGGCATCATTATGTTAGACGAAAAAGATGTCATTCGTCATAAATTGGTCAGAAAGATCATTGAAGCGTATAAAGGTATTGAGAATAGAGAATAATTTTGCCAATAGTCGATAATGTCATATTCTTACTGACATTGAGAACTAGTATGACATTATAAACTATCATTTTTAAAATCAACTAGTTGAAAATTGAGCTCGCAAATTCTTAAAAAATGTGTTTCAATTGGTATACATTTTGTCAGCTGACAGCTTAATAATTTTAAACATAAAAAAAATGAAAAAACTAGTTTTAATGATTGCTTTGCTGGTTGCAGGTGTAACATTTGCACAGGAAGTTAAAGTAAATGATAACGTAACTTCGGAAAATTCTTGGTTGAAACTCGGCTTGAATGCTGGAGTTCCCATGGGAGATGTGGATGATGCATCATCATTCTCTTTCGGATTAGAATTGAAAGGGCAGCACCTTGTAACGCCTAACTTTGGTATTGGTCTTACTACAGGATACAGCAATTTCTTTGGTAAAGATGGAGTGGATGATTTTGGTGTCGTGCCTGCTGCAGCCTTTGCGAGATACTATTTTCAGCCAAAAGGTTTGTTTGTAGGAGCAGATTTTGGTTATGGCTTCTTAACTGGCGTGGACAATCTTGATGGAGGTCTTTATCTGAATCCTCAACTGGGTTACCACAACGATGATTGGAATTTCTATGCGTATTACCAAAACACGTTTGCAGATAACGACATAACAATCCAAGTATTAGGTGTTGGGGTTACTTATAACATCAGATTCTAAAAACTAAAAAACACGAAAAGAGCGGTAATTACTGCTCTTTTTTATTTTAAACTATTGCCAACTAACCTTATTTTTGTATTCTTAAAACAACTTCAATTCTTTTTAACAATGAAAACCATCATAGACACCAATTTCAATTTTCCAGGTCAAAAACATCTTTACAAAGGAAAAGTGAGGGAAGTCTATAACATCAATGATGACTTATTGGTGATGGTTGCTACGGATCGTTTGAGTGCTTTTGATGTAGTGATGCCTAAAGGTATTCCGTACAAAGGTCAAATTCTTAATCAGATTGCTACAAAATTTATGTCACAAACAGAAGATTTGGTACCGAACTGGTTGATAGCCACTCCAGATCCTAATGTGGCGGTCGGTCATTTGTGCGAACCTTTTAAGGTGGAAATGGTCATAAGAGGTTATTTGTCAGGGCACGCAGCGCGAGAGTATAAAGCTGGTAAACGAACATTGTGCGGTGTCAGTATGCCAGAAGGAATGAAGGAAAATGACAAGTTTCCTTCACCAATAATTACTCCTGCAACCAAAGCTGAAAAAGGCGATCACGATGAGGATATTTCTAAAGAAGATATTCTGAAGAGAGGCATTGTTTCCAAAGAGGATTATGAAATTTTGGAAGATTATACTCATAAGTTATTTCAAAGAGGAACTGAAATTGCAGCTAGCAGAGGACTTATATTAGTCGATACAAAATATGAATTTGGCAAAACAAAAGATGGAAAGATTGTCTTGATTGATGAAATCCACACACCAGATTCGTCACGATATTTCTATGAAAAAGGATATCAGGAAAGACAAAACAAAGGAGAGGCGCAAAAGCAACTGTCAAAAGAATTTGTGCGTCAATGGTTGATAGCCAATAATTTTCAAGGTCTGGAAGGTCAAACAGTGCCAGAAATGTCAGATGATTATATTGAAACTGTTAGCGAGCGTTACATAGAGCTCTATGAGAATATAATGGGAGAGAAGTTTGTTAAAGCAGATGTCTCAAATATAGAAGAACGTATTAAAAGCAATGTCGAGCATTTTCTGGCTTCTTATTAGGTAAAATCGTCTTCTGAAAGATTGTCGTAATCTGTTCCGGATTTCTTGGGTTTAATAACCAAATGTAAAAGACGTCTTAAATGCGTATATATGAAAGCATTTGTTTTTCCCATATAAAACACAATCAAGCAGACAACGATCATAAATGCAATGGCGCCGAAAACGGCTTCCCAGGGCTCCAAAGACTTGTACCAAAAATGCTTCAAGCCAATACCTGTAAAACTTCCGTAGATGATAATAAAATGCACTACATATATATTGAGTGTTTTTTCACCAATTTTGGTAATGATGGATTGTTTTAGATAATTTTCCAGCAAATAGAAAAAACCAAAATACAAGAATACATTTCCAAGTCTTAAAAATAAATAGTTATAGTTTGCTGAACGTTCAAATAGTTCAATATGAGTTATATGATATATTATATGTAAAGCTTCAGTTGAATAGGTGAGAAGCAGAATCCCCAAACCAAAAAACAATCCAATCATAATTTTTCGGAAGTTCTTTTTTTGTGAATATCGAAAAAACATTGTAGCCAGAAATCCACCAAAAGCCACATATCCAAACCAAGGAATAATGGTGAATACAGAACCATTTGCTTTGGACAAATAGTTGGAAAAAACTAATGGTACATTCGGTAAGGATAAATCTCGATACAACGGCTCACATAGAAAAATAATAAAACTCGTCACAAGCAGTAAAATGGATAAAACTTTACTGTTTTTTTGTGCCAAAAAATATAGCCCTATCAACATTAATAATGAGAGCCCTATACATTGAAGCACATCAATCACCAAAAAATAAGTGTCAAATTGACCTTTAAACCACGAAAAGAATGGAATACGCAACAAATAACCAATGCCAATTAACATCAAACCTCTCGTCAATCCTTTTTTGACCCGTATGCTATCATCACCTTTTTCATTGGCTTTAAGCATCAGATATAGTACAACCAAACCGGAAATGGTAAAGAATGTGGGAGCAGTAATTCCTCTAAAATAAGCCCAAACTGTATATGCAGTATAAGAATTGTCCCTGTAAAGCGGATTAAGCAATGTATCTACAAAATGACCTTGTAACATCATCAAGATGGCAAAGGCCCTAACGGCGTCCAGAAAGTATAATCTTGTAGATTTAGGTTTCAATGACAGTAGTTGTAATTGTAAATATAATGTTAAAATTCAAAATTAATAACTTTTGCAATCATTACTTATTTTTTGAGTTTCAATCTTAAAGTTTATAAATGGAAAACAATATCTTTAATCCTTTGGAACACCAATTTCTTGAAAACTCTTGATGACATACTAAAACTCTATTCCGATTATGCTTGGGGTTTGCCCTTATTGATTTTATTGATTGGAGGTGGCTTGTATTTACTTTTATTGAGCCGTTTTTTACCTTTCCGATTCATTGCTCACGCCATTCAAGTTTTAAGAGGAAAGTACAATGATCCTAACGATCCAGGAGAAATCAGTCATTTTCAGGCACTGATGACGGCATTGTCGTCCACCATCGGGATGGGTAATATTGCTGGCGTAGCCGTCGCAATTCATATTGGTGGACCCGGAGCTATGTTTTGGATGTGGGTGAGTGGAATTATTGGAATGTCAACGAAGTTTTTCACCTGTACTTTGGCAGTACTTTATAGAGGAAAAGATAGCGATGGCAAAATTCAAGGTGGTCCGATGTATTTCATTATGGAAGGTTTAGGGAAACATTGGAAACCGTTGGCAATTTTCTTTAGCATTGCTGGTTTGATTGGCGCTTTACCTGTTTTTAATGTGAATCAATTGAAACAAGCCATTAATTTCATTTTACTTGAACCTAATGGTGTCGAAGTCAATGATTGGACAAATCTCGCCATTGGTATTGTATTGATAGTTCTCACGTCCATTGTTATCTTGGGAGGTCTAAATCGTATCAGCAAAACGGCTGAAAAACTGGTGCCTGCAATGGTCATCCTTTATTTTATTTTGGTCTTGATAATTCTCGGGATTTATATCGAAGAGGTTCCATATTATTTGAAATTAATGTTTACGGATGCTTTCTCGGCAAATTTTTTCAAAGGGGATGCCTTTTTAGGGGGAACCTTAGGCGGTTTGATTTTGCTTGGCATAAGAAGAGGAGCCTTTAGCAATGAAGCAGGTATTGGTACAGCTCCGATGGCGCACGGAGCTTCAAAAACTGATGAACCGATTCGCGAAGGATTGGTTGCAATGTTGGGTCCTGCCATTGATACGTTGATTGTTTGCACTCTGACAGCTTTGGCAATTTTGGTGACAGGTGTTTGGAAAACAACGGATGTCAATGGTGTTAGTTTAACAGCCACAGCATTCAATGACGCAATGCCAGGCTATGGAAAATATCTGTTGCTTATCTGTATTGCCACATTTAGTATTTCCTCTTTATTTACGTATTCTTACTATGGCTCAAAATGTATGTCATTTCTATTTGGAGCAAAAAATAAGCATTACTACAATTATTTATACATTGCAAGCATTGTGATGGCAGTCATTACACCTTTACCGATGATGCTTAATCTCATTGATGGCACTTTTGCATTAATGGCGATTCCCACGATGACTGCCACGTTGATTTTAGCGCCAAAAGTTATTACAGAGTTCAAAGGATATATTAATCGTTTGAAAGCATAAAAAAAGCCATCTTTTCAGTAAGAACAGATGGCTTTTTTTGTACTCGTTTAAGATAGACTATTCTTTCTTCAATAAAATCTTTTCGTTGGTAAACTGATTGGCTTCGTCTAGAAATGCAATCATCAGCGGCCAATTTTTATTTGGCTCATAGTTGTGTTTGTATTTTTTTGAGGTGTTGATAACCAACTCATCACCTTCAACAGTTGCTGTGCTCTTAAATGAACCAGTTGAATTGTCTACCGATTTGTTCAATTTATCAAGACCTGACACGGAATATCCTTTTGGGATGCTGAAGCGTATCTCATAATTGTAGCTTCTCGGATAATCCATATAGATGTTCTCTGTTCTTTTGCGCTCTTTTTCCGTTAAATCTATTTGTCCTCCAATTAGTTTTCCAATTTCAACTATGTAATTAGGACCTGCTTTCTTCACTAAATTATCATTTTGAGCATTAAAGCTTTCAGTAAATGTGAAATAAGTTTCCAATCCATAACGGCCTGTAGCATCGATGCTGTAGCTGTAATCTTCTGCCTCTTTCACATTATATTCGCTTTGAGCATTATTCTTGAAACGTTCCAATTGTTTCTCGTGCAGTTTTTCATTTAGCGCATCCATTTCTTTTTTGAACCTTGCTTTTTCTTTCTTGTTTTTGATCAAATCCAACAGCGATTCTGTTTCGTATTTTTCATAATCTTCATTAACATAATCGCTATAAAGCAAACGTTCACTCAACTGTGCTTCCTTTTCAAAACCTTTAAAACTATTCACGACTTTGAAGTTCATTTTACTGAAATCTTCATTAAGCGACACTTCAATATTCTTTTTGGTTTCATTATCGTTATGATTGGAGGCAGGTAGTTTTCCGTCTTTAATAACGTCAATTTTACTTTTGGTGGCTGACAATAAGTATGCATCCGTTCCTTCAATTTGAGCTGAATACTCATCGATGCTGGTGTGAACACCAAAAAATGCCGCATACATTGGATTAGGCGTCAATACTTTTACAAGGACATTGATATTTTTCTCAATCAATAAATCTTCAATACCACCATCGAAACGCTTTTTTGCAATGACAATTTCATAATCGATCTTTTCACGTTTTAAAAATTCTGTAAAATGGCGAATGAATTGTTTTTGATTTTGAATAAACACAGGATTTATACCATAATACATAAATGGATTATAACTGATTTTGGCTTCTTGTGCGTAAAATGCCTCGATGAAACGAGTTAAATAATAATGGCGCATATAGTAATACGCATCTGCTACTTTTTTCTCTTTGGAAGTGTAATCTTTCCCCTTAAAGAAATCTTTGATGTCACCAATATCACCATCTGGTTTAAACCTAGTATCGTAAAGATTCAGAACTTCTTCCTTTGAAACAGATTTTTTGATAATATCTTCTTTTTCTGGTAAAAATGCCATCGCTCTGTCCTCAAATGTACCAGAACGTGCAAAATACACCTGAAATTTATAAGAAGGCAATTCTACCAAAGGATAAAACCATCGAGGATATTCGTTCTTTGGAATATCTGAAGCAATCAACTCATAGCGTCTGATACTTCTTTTTTCGGTTTCCACTTGTTTTAATTCTGGAGCCCCATTGTAGGAATTAAAGTTGATGAAAAAATCATTTTCTGTTTCAAAAAACAATTTAAAATCCATTATCGGATATTCCTCTCCTAAACTAACTTCTACGGGGTCAAAACCAAAAGCATAAGTGCTTTTAAAAGGCTCTAATCGGTAAAAGTAATAATCAATGATATCGCCAACTTCAAGATTTGAAATGGCCACCTTCGTTTCGCCATCTACTTCAACAGCTTCATTTTCTACGTCCAACTCCGTTTCTGTGCCATCGGGTTTCACAATTTTGATGCCTACGAAGTTATTTCCTTTCTCTCTCCAGCTATAACGCCCTTTATTGGAACGAAAGCGTTTGGTATATGTAAACTCTGAAAACTCTTCGACAGAAGCTTTGTCGAGTAGTTTGATACGCTTTCTTACAGAAGAAGTGTAAGTCACATTCTTTCCAAACTTATGAAAATCATAATTTTCATTTTTGTAAATAACAACAGCCGATTCGTTTTTCCACTTGTCAGGAATGTCATTTTTATCTTTATAGGAATCATTTGCACCCCAAAAAAACTCTTTTGCAGCAAGTTCTTCCTTGCTCTGTGCCATCATTACGCTTGAATAGGCAAGAGCTAAAACTAATAGTAATTTGATCTTCATTGGTTATTCTTTAGTGAGGATAATTTGTTCGTTGTAAAGTGTATTCAGTTTTTTGATAAAACCATTCCATTCTTCAAAATCAGCGGTTTCAATCTGTGCATTTTTGATCTTGAATCGTTTCTTGTACACAATGGCATTCCCTTCTTTTGAAAAGGCCACAGACATATCATAATTTTTACTTTTTACTGAAATGTTTTCAGGCAAATGAGATACTTTATAACCAATAGGAATTTCTAACCGTAGATTTGACTCTAAATCCTTTTTGGAACTGAACATATAATCTGTTTTTCGCTTTTCAAGTTCGTAACCAGAAAGTTCCTTGTCAATATCCAAATCTACATAAATCAAATCATCAAAAGAAGACACAGCGTTTTTGATGTTGATGTCATAAGAGATATCGATGTTGGCATCTCTATCCAACAAATCGGTAGTGTTGATGCCAGAAACTTTTATGTTACTATTGCCTTTATTTAGGTAATACTCCAAAAATTCGTCTTTCTTGTCATTTTTCAAAGTGTTGAAATAATACAATAAACTCGAACGGCTTTCACCTCTATAAGTCTTGTCAACCTTTCCTGAAATTGATTCTTCACTCAATTTTAGAGTGTAATTGATATTTTCTTTGTTGAATTGCGCATCGTGTGTTGGTACATTTTTCAAGATAAACTTGTCACCATCTTCAATCATCACTTGTTTTCCTTGGATACGATCGGCATACTCTCCATAGGCATTGAATTTTTCTGTACCATCCAAAAAGATAGCTTGTCCATCTTTAAACAGCGTGCAAATCATATGATTATCAACCGAAAGGTTTGGTGTGGAGTAGTCATATGCAATGTGTTTGGTCCCAATCCAAGTCAAGCGTGCATCAAAACCAGCTTCGACTAGCATTTGTTTGGTTAAATTGGCCATCCCTTTACAGTCGCCATATTTTTTGTTGTAAACATTTGAGGCTTCATCAGGTTTAAAGCCTGCAATACCATCTTCAAAAGCGATGTATCGAATATTGTCTTGAACCCAGTAATAAATGTTTTTGATTTTTTCTTCATCCGATTTGGCGCTAGACGTCAATTCTGTAACCTTGTCCTTGAAGGCAGAATTGTCATTTTCCAATTCGTCTACCAAAGATTTATACCAATTGTACAAATCTTGAGTTGAATTGAAAATAGGCTGTACTGCATCATTGTATGTGTATGATTTAGCCAAAATCAAAATATGTGGATAGATGTAAGTTGGGCCTGGCGCGTTGCTTTCGTCGAACATGGCAGGTACATTTTCCATTGTAAAAGTGAATGTCTTGGCTTTGCTTTTACTATCAGTAGTGACATTTTTTTTGATGGAATATCCCTCAAAATTCATCTCTTTGAGCTCAACATCCAACCATTCTGGTATTTCGATGGATATTGTTCTTTTTACCGTTGGATATTCGCTATTGAAATATAACTTGGTAAAATATTTAATGTCCTTATAATGCTTTCGCAGTTCCGTTAGATAGCGATAGCCTTTCAGAGGAAAATCTACGTGCGTATACTTCACCCGAGCATCATTATGAAAAAGGTCAGAGCTTTTATACGCTTCATCTTTGAGATAAAATGAAGTAGGCTTTCCATTTTTATAGTTGATGTCAAAAACACCTATCGTCGATTCGCCATCATAAAATGAATACATCTGGATATCTGCCCTTGAATCCATATTGATGTAATCTTGTTCGGTAAATTGTTCAACCGTGACTTTCTGTTCTCTTTTATCCAAATCGAAAGTGATGACGTCGCTGTAATTTTGCAAGGCAACGTGATCATCAGGATATAAAGCTTTAAGTTTTGAGGCGTTTGTTTTTTCAGTTTCTGTTGGCTCTACATTTTTTTGAGAAAATAAAGGCAAAGAAATACTTATCACAAGAGCGAGGCAGTACAGCTTTTTAAACATAAGCGGGATAGTTTAGCTCGCTAATATATACTTTCAATGTTTATTTCAAAAGAAATTTACAAAATATTGAAATCTTGTACTTCTCATCGATGAAAAATGAGTTTCAAGGTAAACTCCTCCATCTGAATTTAAACAAATAATTGATTTCTTAATACGAAAGAGAAATCTTAAATTGCTAGAATAAATCTTATATAAATGAGTAATTATCATATAAAAACGCTTGAAGAATATTTTCAAGTGTATCGAAAGTCCATACGCGAACCGGAAAATTTCTGGGAAGAAATTGCAGAAGAACATTTTCTATGGCGAAAAAAATGGGACAACGTATTGTCTTGGGATTTTTCCAAACCTGAAGTGAAATGGTTTGAAGGAGCCAAGCTTAATATTACAGAAAATTGCATTGATAGACATTTGGCAACTCGTGGCGATAAAACAGCCATCATATTCGAGCCCAACAATCCTGATGAAGCATCACAGCACATCACATACCGGCAATTATATGAGCAAGTTTGTCGAATGGCGAATGTTTTAAAGAGTCAAGGGGTTAAAAAAGGGGATAGGGTTTGCATCTATCTTCCAATGATTCCAGAGTTGGCAATTTCAGTATTGGCTTGTGCTCGCATTGGAGCAATTCATTCGGTGGTGTTTGCAGGGTTTTCATCGACAGCATTGGCAACCAGAATCAATGATTGCGATTGTCAAATGGTGATTACGGCGGATGGTTCCTATCGTGGTGCCAAAACAATTGATTTGAAAGGAATAGTTGACGAAGCTTTGTTGTCGTGTCCAGATGTAAAGAATGTATTGGTAGCCAAACGAATCAATAGCGACATCAATATGAAAGATGAACGTGATGTTTGGTTGCAACCATTGCTAGATAATGCTTCAACCAATTGTCCTGCCGAGATAATGGCCTCTGAAGATACTTTGTTTATTCTATATACTTCAGGTTCCACAGGAAAACCTAAAGGTATGGTGCACAGCACTGCTGGGTATATGGTATATACTGCCTACACATTTAAAAATATCTTTCAATATAGAGAAAATGATGTCTATTGGTGTACTGCAGATATTGGTTGGATCACTGGGCATAGCTATATTGTTTACGGTCCTCTTTCTAATGGTGCAACAACCATTATGTTCGAAGGTGTTCCTCAATATCCAGATTACGGACGCTTTTGGCAAATTGTGGAAAAGCATAAAGTCAACCAGTTTTACACCGCTCCAACAGCGATTAGGGCATTAGCAAAACAAGGATCAGAATGGGTTGAAAAGTATGATTTGTCTTCACTGAAAGTTTTGGGTACCGTTGGTGAGCCAATCAATGAAGAAGCTTGGCACTGGTACAATGAAACAGTTGGAAAAAAACGTAGTCCGATTGTAGATACTTGGTGGCAGACGGAAACAGGTGGTATTATGATTTCTCCAATCCCATTTGTAACGCCCACAAAGCCTACATACGCAACTTTACCTTTTATAGGAATACAGCCCGCATTGATGGATGAAACAGGTGAAGAATTGAAAGGAAACCAAAAAGAGGGGCGTCTGTGCATTAAATATCCTTGGCCTAGTATGGCAAGAACGATTTGGGGAAATCATCAGCGTTACAAGGACACTTATTTTTCAACGTTTGAAAACAAGTATTTTACTGGTGATGGAGCGTTGCGTGACGAGGTTGGTTATTATAGAATAACAGGAAGAGTTGATGATGTAATCATTGTGTCAGGTCATAATTTGGGCACTGCGCCTATTGAGGATGCCATTAATGAACATCCTGCAGTAGCAGAATCTGCGATTGTAGGTTTTCCACACGATATTAAAGGCAGTGCCTTGTATGGTTATGTGACATTAAAAGATACAGGTGAAACTAGAAATCAAGATAATTTAAAGAAGGAAATCAACCAATTGATATCAGACCGTATAGGAGCTATTGCTAAACTTGATAAAATTCAATTTACAGAGGGACTTCCAAAAACACGTTCAGGAAAAATAATGAGACGAATCTTGCGAAAGATTGCGGAGAAGGATACTTCAAATCTTGGAGACATTTCTACTCTTTTGAACCCAGAAGTGGTTCAGAATATTATAGATAATTCATTATAGAATTATTTAGGTTTTTTGTTAAAAGAGAAAGGTGTATCAAAAACGATACACCTTTCATATAATCTCCCGTAACAAAGCTAACCAGCTTATTAATTACAATATTAGAATAAGCAAAGTATTTTTCCTTACGGAAATCCTCAATTTGCCAAAAAAAAACCATCTTTAAAATATAAACAATTGATTAACAGTGAAATATGAAATATAAATTCCTTAAAAATTAATTCATATTTTCTAATTGTGGTTTTATATGTGGTTAAATTAGTCCCAAATCCTTGACAGTCGATACGAGATGTATGGCATTATTTGATTTAAATTGGACACGAAGTTTATTGATTTTCTTTTCAATCGAACTAACGCTATTTGGTGTGATGTTCAATTGCTTAAGAGATCGACTGATTTCTTCTTGTGATTTGCCTTGTGAGAGCAGATTGAGAATTTCCAATTCATAATCATCAATCTCCAAGTCATTTTTTGCGTTTAGTGCATTTTCCAAATGTGGCGATAAGTATGTCTTGCCAGCAACAATGGCCTCAATGGCTTCCAGCAGTTCTTGCAGCCCTTTCCTCCCTTTGCCAACATATCCATCGGCCTTGTAAGTGTATAAGATAGTTTTGATTTTCTGGAGCCGATCATCCACTGAAAAAGCAATGATCTTAAGTTTCGGAAATTCTTTTTTCAAGATTTCGATCAATTCATCACCAGACTTAAAACTCTGCTCTCTGTAATCGCGTTCAAATGAAAGGTCTGTAATCAAAAGATCGTAGGGTACGCCATCCAAAGCCGCTTTCTTGATTCTGATGTAGGCATCGTCACAATATTGTACTTTCTGAATGTCCTTAATGCCGAGTTGGGTCAAGGTTGCAAATACACCTTCATTGATGCCACCCAAATCATCAGACAATAATACTTTTTTGAACATAGAATCTAGACAGTTAGTGTTGCTTTAAAGCCTGCTCCAGGCTCTGATTCAAAGTTAATAATTCCGTCAACAGATGCAATACGGTTTTCCATATTTGTACAACCACTACCTTTATGAAGGGTGGTGCCAATACCATTATCCTTGTACGCGATAGTAAGTTTTTTGGTTTGCTCAAATTTTAATACAACTAAAGTGGCTTTACTGTGTTTCTTCATATTGGTCATCAATTCTTGGAGGACTCTATAAATGGCAACCTTTTTTTGATTTGAAAGCAACTTCCAATCTACATCTTTAAGTCCTTTTGTAATGATATTTACATTCTCATCGTGGTAACTGTTCAACAAATCTTCAAGTTGCGATTTAAAATCCGAATGTAATATGTCACTATTCTCTTTGGAAATGTCTCTTGTCTTAACATAAACATCTTCCAATTCATCAAGAAAGTGACCATCATTTGATTTTGAAGTTTGAAGTTTTGACATGATTCTAAAAATATCGTTTGCCACTTCGTCATGAACCTTTTTGGATATTCTTGTTTCAGTTTCGTAGACCTTTATCAGTTTTTCTTTTTTATGTCGATTTCTTAATATGATATAAAGAAAAATACTCATAAGCAATATTGTAAGTCCTGCGAATTGATAAACAAGGGTTTTGGTTCGTTGCTCTGATGCTGCGAGTTGACTTTCTTGGGCTTTTCTCTCATATTCAGAATAGCTATATTGTATTTCAGCAAACTTATTCTCTTGTAATTGCTTTGCCTTGGCGATACTGTCTGTAATATTTTTATACTCGATTGCCAAATTATTTCCTTCAACATTGATAAGGTTAGAAAGCGCATCCTCTAGAAAACTTGCACTGTTTATGGCTTTCGCTGTTTTGTAAGCTTTACGGGCATAAAACAATGCACTATCTTTCTGATTCGCACTTTGAAAATATTGGGTTAGCGTTTTGTAACTTGAATATAGACCGGTTATTTCATTCATTTTCTGTCTCATTTTCAAGGCATTTCGAATGTCTATTAATCCTTCAGGGTTATTAAGTTTTGTTTTTGCATACCCAAGATTGTTTAGAGAAATGGCTTCTCTTAATGTATCACTATTCTTAATGCTATTTGAATAAACATCTTGAAGTTCTATTACTGCTAAATCATAGTCCTCCTTATCAATATATATATTTGCGATGTTATTTAAAATTACATAATTAGTTGAAGGAACTTGATTTTTGGCAATTGCAGTTTGATAATATTTTATTGCTTGATCATAATTATAGAGAGAACGATGAATCAATCCTAATTGATTATATAGGCCAGTCATCGCGTTTGTTGTATCAACATTATTTTTTTGTGAATTTATAAGCCTAATAGCTTTCATCACCGATTTTTCACTTTCGTAATAGGAACCTAAGCTACTTTGAATGATTGCTATCATTCTTAAGTCGCTAATGGCACTTAGGGTATCTTTGGCTTCTAAATCTCGTTTGACTTTTTTATTGTAAAACTTATAAGCTTTAGATAAGTGATTTGCCTCTTTAGGTTTAACGGCCAAATTATAGTAATAGAGTAACGTATCTTTTTCATTTTGATTTTGAGCAAAAACAATGTTTTGACCTAATAGAATTAAGACTAGGAGGAAAAAAATATAGAGGAATGAAGTGTTTTTAAATTTCATTCCTCTAATGTACTAAGTATTTTCAATTTATCCACCAACACCAGTTGATGGCGGAGGTGGAGGAATATTTGTTCCATCACCACAGCATGCTTGAGGTTCATTGGTATCATCTTGTAATGCAGTTGGGGTACAAGAAAATAATGCCAAATTGAGGAAAACCGTAAAGATTATTGCAGATATTTTTTTCATTTTGTAAGTATTAAGATTAAACATTGGTAGTGTGGTGAGACCATCGCCCAAAAGATGCGTCAGAAACAACCAACTTATTTATGAAGAGTTGCCTCTTCTCTGGGAAGTATGGAGCTCGGTATTAAAGAAGTATAATCACTTCCCAGGGCTATACAACTTTAAACCTTGACTCCTTATAAGTTTTTGAATTCGCGTGCCTTACCGCGATATAAGGCTTATCCCAAAACTCTTATGACAAATTTAGTATCGATCACTGGGAAGCGAGGGAAATACCGTGGAAATTTTGTGGAAATTAAATTCCATACGGTTTTCCTCAATAAAGCAAGCAAATATTAATCTCTCAAATCCTATAATTATGCACAGCAATTTGTTACAACAAGCTTTTGAAAAAGCACAAGAAACCATTTCATCAGATAAGCCTACACATTTATCGCGACATCTTTCTGACTATATTTTAGAAGATAGCCATGAGCCTTTTGGAGAAAAGAGTTTACGAAATTACTACAAACGAATTTTTTTAAATCAAGAGGTCTGTTTAAAGCCTTATGTGGTGGAATCTTTGTGCCATTATTTAGGCTACAATAGTTATGAGGCTTATGTCGTCAATATCCCAAAAAAGAAGATGACTAAAAGAAAGATAAGTAAAAAGAGTATTATCGCCCAGGCCTTTATGCTGGCCTTTATGGCTTTCTTATTTTTGATATGTACCTTCTCACACAAAAGAAATAGAAGACCTATTTGCGAATTGCTTAATGATTACCATACCGATATTGAAGATTATTTCCTTCGATTGGAACGAATTATGAGATATATGCAACGAGAGGCAGCTTAATATCGAAAAATCATGGATAGAGGTGTACTTATGTCTCTCGATTTAGTAGTATTACTGAATTGAAATGGAATCTCTAATTGTGAAAACTATAGTAGCGATAGCCATTTTTTAATGGTGTGGTCTCAATATTGCTCAATGATATATATTGTTGGTTTGAAACCGAATTTTTTAGTTTTCGCTTATGAAGATTTTCATAAGTCGATACATCAATAGATTGACGTTGATGAAGATATTCAAATAATTTTGAAGGTTTTATGACAGATTTCCAATTGTCCTCTACAATTCCTTCAAACACTTTTGATTTAGAGCCACTTCCATAACTGAAAAAGCCTATTGTATTTCCTGCAATATGTATGTTTTTGTCATACGCCATATTCAACAGACTCAAAAGAGACATAAATATGGAAGCGGTGTACATATTTCCGATATCTGATGAAGCGCACTCACCTAATTCTATCTTTTGTGATGTGAAATCACGATATAGTTCTGTTTTACTGGCATTACGTATCCATTCGCTGTCTGCTTGTGAAGACGGTTGTCCAATGATTTCATAGAGCTTATTAATGGAGTTATTGTCCTTTAGCCAAGATATCCAATTGTTGACAATCATTCTACGTCCTTGATAGGCGTAGGGAAGGTGAAATAGCAAATGCTGCCAATCTTTTAACACATTGACCTTCTTTTGAGTTCTAAAGTGCTCAAAGGCCTCTTTGATACGGTCTTGGTAGCACTCATTAGAATAAGGACCATCAAAGACAGGTTCTTCCTTGAAGATATTGAATTTCGCTTCACCGTCTGACCAAAAAGACGAAGTGTCTTTTTCCATCAGGTTTTTAGCTTCATCATCAGTAAGTGTAGTGCCCAATAGGGCAGCAGTGCTTTTAAATACTTCTACTTTGTCAAATAGGCGCCTTGGTTTAAAGAAATCGCCGACGCTTTGAGAAGCTACGCCCCACGTGTCTCCAATGGAAATTAAGGATGGAGATTCGGAAAGTAGCATAGCTACGGCTCCTGCACCTTGCGTATACTCACCAGTAGAGTTGAGTTCGTATTTGGCATAATCTGAAGCAATGACAATGGCTTTTCGGTTTTTTCCAGCACGAATCCAGTCAAGGGAGTTGTGAAGAGCATCAACAGCTCCTATGCAAGCAAATGTCATATCTAGAATGTCACAATGTTTAAAGCAACGCTCTCCATACACTTCTTTTAATTCAGCTTCTACCGCTTCCACGGCATAGGTGCTGGTAGGCTTTGCTGCGTCCAAAGCGCTTTCGGTACCGAGGTAGATTCTTCCTATGGTTTTTGGGTCTAAACTGTTTTCATTAATGAGTTTAAGCAACGCGTTTGCAGCGAAGGATGCCGCATCTTCATCGGCATCTGGTACTGCCATGCGATGTAGCCCCAAGCCTTTGTTGAGCTTTGCATATTCAATGTTGCGAGCTGCCGCAAGGTCTGAAATAGAAAGATAAAGAGCGGGTACATAATAGCTAATGGCGTCGATTCCTACTTTAGTCATGGTTGATGAGGTATTGTTAGCAGATTTATTAACGTGCATTCGATAGTTTTCTGATGCAAAAGGTGGTGAATTTACTAATTAAGTTCGGATTGCTTTTATGGATTGTTTAGGAATGATTTATTTTTTAATATGTCTGAATTTTGAAGGGTGTTTTTTATAATATTCGTAATTTTTAGACATGAATCGGGCTGACCTTAAGTAGACCTTAACTAGACCTTAGGTAGACCTTAAGGAGACCTTAAGGAGCTCTTTTTAAGTTTGGGCTATCTTTTTAGGGTAAAATGACCAGTGTAAGTGCGTCCGTCGGTACGTGTAATGACGAACCAATAGTCATTGGTCGGCATATTGTGGCCATTGTAGGTGCCATCCCAACCTATATCTTCGCCTTTGAACGCTGTAAGAAGTTTGCCGTAACGGTCAAAAATGATGATTTCCATGTTTGGTTCGTATTCTGAACCCAGTACTTGCCAATGTTCGTTGAAGGTATCACCATTCGGTGTAAAAAATTTCATGTAGTCCATAACGTAAACGGTTTCTGTTACCACACCACATTCATTTCTATCTCTTACATATACCGTATATTCTCCAACGGATAGATTAGTGAAGAAATTTTCGGGTTGGTAATTGATGCCATCTATCGAATATTCATAATCTCCAGGTCCTGAAGCTTGTACAGTCAAAGCGTTTCCATAAGGTAGGAAGTCTTCCACTATCACATTATCAATAGTGGCGATGCCCGACATCAGTACAGTAAACGTTTGTGTAGCTTCACAAGAAAAATCGCTGTAGTTGTTTGAGACGGTTACCGTATAATTTCCAGCCGTGTCCACATTGATGGATGGAGTGGTTGCGCCGGTAGACCATACATAACTATCATAACCTGCCGTGGTGGATAGTGTTACTATGGTGCCATCGCACACACTCGTTGTTTCATCCGGGCCTAACAATGGGTAGTCCCCCACAATAAGTTGGAATGATGTGGTAGCATAACAAACGTTTAGTGTATTATGAATAACCCGTGCGTAAATGGTTTGCGGGCTAACACTGTTGCCAAAGATTTCCGGTTGGGGATTGTTTCCTGTATCGGCATCTTGTTGGTTAAGGTGGTATGTAACGGTATAATTATTCGGGTTTTGTCCATTGAGGATATCCTCATTTTGTTCTGATAAATCAAAGGTAGCTTGAGTATTTCCCTCTTCACTGCACATGACCATATCTGAAGGTGTAAAAATATTTACAACAGGTAGTAAGTCTTCCAGGTTGACGATTGTGGTGGCAATACTTCCGCAGACATCCTCAACCCTAATCTCATAGGTGCCTGGGCTTAAATTGGTAAATATGTTGTTATTACCATTGTCAATAGTAATAGGTGATACGATGGAGAAGCTGTATGGTTCTACACCAGTGACATCCACCAAAATATCGGAAGGTCCGGTTGCGCCTTCGCAGTTGAGATTGTACACATCATTAATGACCAATTCCGAAGACACCTCAAATTCGGCAAACACATCATAACAGCGTTGGTTTGGGGTAGGATTATTGAACGGTTGGAATGCCTTTATAAGTCTGAATTGACCCGTCAGAAAAATATTGAAGATGGTTTCTTCGTCTTGAATTTGAATGGCGTTTGTGCTGTTTGGCATAGTGCCCTCTGTGTAACCTGCCCCTGTATACGGATGTCCCCAAGTATTCGTATCTGGAAAAAAGCGTTGAAACCAGTAGGTTTGGTCCCAAACTGATTCGTCAGGATCGTCAATACCGATATTAAAGGACCCGCAGTTTCTTTGCAGATCATAGATGGTTGGGTTGCTTTGATAACTCGACACTGTAGTTGTCATCTCAAACTCATTTCCACAATTGTCTATCAATTCAATTGTATAAGTGCCTTCTGGCATCTCACCCGCATAGAACACTCCAATTGGCAATATGTTAGCACTGTAATCATAAGGCAAGGATTGCGCAAAAGCCGCAGGTGCCGTGATTATCATTACTGACACCAATTTGCCATAAGGACTACCTATTCTTAAGGTGCCTGTTTCGGTGGTACAATTTGGCGTCGTTGTGACACTCAAAGGTTGTTCGGAAAATGCCGGTATTGTAAATTGTTCTATATAGGTATTGCCACAATTGTCTATCAATTCTAATTCATAAGATCCCTGCGGTAGGTTTTGGACTATCAATGTACCATTATCTATATGCTCGGAAATATCCACAGGCGCGGTGCCAGGATAATCTGAAGGTACCGAGGTGAAGGTAGCCATCATGATATCTCGGTCTGGGATGCTTGCTGTCAGTGTTCCGAACTCTGGATCGCAACCACCATTGGTTGCAGAGACTTCCGGCTCAATCGGTTCTTCTTCCAATTCGAAGCTATGAGTTCGCGTTCTACCACAGGCATCGGTTACTACCAATGTATATTCACCATAGGGTACTCCCATTGTATCATTATGAAACACTACCACAGGACCTGGAAATGGACCAGGATGATTGCCATTGTAAGCTTCTGGGTCGAAGCCACTGGGTGATTGGGTGAATTGAAAGGTCAGTGGTGGTAGAAAGTGCGTAATTTGCACATTGAGATCAACACCACACTCTCCCGGAGAGGTGTAAGCATTGATATTTGGATTTGGGTCTACCTCATTTACAACCGACTCAATATTACCACAAACATCTTGTGCTATCACTTGGACATAGAACTCTTGATTCCCATATAACTGAATCAATTCTGACACTACCAATTCTGATTCTGGTCCGCTGTTATAGGTATGTGACAAGTTGATAACAGGCGAGCCGTCCGGTGGCGTAATGATATACTCGACACTAATAGGATAGGCAAGTACACCTTCTTCCTCTTCTGGAATGAGCGTGTTGCTAATGGTGGCTTCGGTGCAATTATCATACACAGAGGGGAGTGTGACCATGCCAAGATTGAATTCAAAATTTTCCAATAGAATGGTATAAGTCTTCGTTAAGGCATTATTGCAGTCATCGTACACCCTTACCACATAAGTGCCGGGTGGCATGTCTTCAAACACATTGGAAGGTTGTTCTGGTGCGGTTACAGGGCCCGACAATATTTCGTAGGAGGCCGCATTCCCATTCAAGACATTCACTACCAAATCGGCTGCATCACAATTGCCAGCAAAGGCTTGAGCGATTTCGAAATTAAGTGTGGTCGTCAGGTCATTGATGGTGGCATCCGCATTTTGTGTGTTTTGTTCGTTGCCCAAGGTTTGTCGTGCTACCACTAAATAATTACCACTACTCAAATTGTTGAAACTATTCGCTGAAGTTTGAGCTATGGGGGTTCCTGTGTCGGGGTATCGATACAGGAGGTATACGATGGTCGCATTAGGAGTGGTGCCTGATACCGTCATGGAGATTGAGCCATTCCCTGCACAAGTCTCATCTGTTGTGGTCACTGAAAAATTGAAGTCGCCTAACTGCGCATAGGTATATTGGCATACCAGGCATAGCCAGCACATCATACCGAATGTTAGGAGTTTCTTTTTCATTGTTTTTTTTGTAGGGGCTTATTCAAAGATAGTGAAATAGTTGGGAGTTTGAAGTTTGAAGATATGAGAAATGAGAAATGAGAAATGAGGTGTTACCTATTCAAATGCCATCGTTATAGCCATGATTTATGCTAAATATGTATATTTGAGTTTATATCAATTTTTATGAAACACATTATTACTCTCTTATTTGGCATCTTTGTTACATGTTCACTATTTGCCTCCACTGGAACTGTTGCTATTACTGGCGCTGTTACAAATGCCAACGTCACCACAATTTCCGTGATGCATTTGGACAATCAAATCTTGGTTTCTGCTGAACTGGATGCTGATGGTCATTTTAAGATGTCCGCAAAAATTGAAGATGGTTATTATACACTGATGTATGGCCGAAATTCTCAACATATCTATCTCTATCCCAAAGACCAATTGACCATCACCTTTGACGCCAATCATTTTGAGAACAGCTTAACATTTGAGGGAAAAGGTGCAGAGCGCAATAACTATTTGGCAAACAAATCTGTAGCAGATGCCAAACTCACCGAAGACTTGCAGGCCTTTTACAAGGTGGATGAAGCCAAGTACCATAAAAACCTTGAGAATGTTAAGAGCACACATCTTGCCTCTTTGGCAACCTATGAGGTGGAGGCCTTTTTTGAGAGTGCCGAAAAAAAATCTTTGGAGTACGACCGTTTGCTATCGATTCAGAACTATTGCAATAGCTATAAATTTTATATTGGCGGAGAAGTACAACCGTCTGATGATTTTTATAAACCCCTCCAAAAAGTAAAGTTGGACCATGCTGAAGATTATCAAAAACAGCCCTATTATCGCTATTTGGTAAATTCCATCTACAGTGATCGTATTGATGCCGCACCCACCGTGGATGCCATGTTGGCCGAATTGCGAAAAGTACCTTCACAGCCCGTTGCCATCAGTTTGGTGAACGGTTTTTATTCAAAAATCTCCTCCAAAAAAGAACGAGCCAAGGACTATCTCGATTTGATCAAACGGGTGACCAAACACCAACCTTTTATTGAGGCTGCTGAAAAACAGTATGCGGAAATTATGAGTTCCAAAGGACTCAAAAATGGTGATATGTCTCCATCCTTTAGTTATGAAAGTATTGATGGTAAAACCGTTAGCCTTTCTGATTTTAAAGGGAAGTATGTTTATATTGACGTATGGGCAACTTGGTGTGCGCCTTGTATTTCGCAGGTACCTTATCTCAAAGCTTTGGAGAAACGATTTCATGGCAAAAACATTGTCTTTGTCAGTATTTCAGTTGATAAGGAAGATGTGAAAGGCAAATGGAAACAAATGGTGGCCGATAAAGCACTGGGCGGCGTGCAATTGTTTGCCGACAATTCTTTTGACAGTGATTTTATGACTGCTTATGCCATTAACTCTATACCTAGGTTTATTTTGATAGATCCGCAGGGAAAAATTGTGGACCTTGAAGCACCACGTCCTTCTTTTGACAAAACGGAAGGTTTATTGATGCGTTTGGTAGAGGAGTAGAACGTTTTGTTTGAAATTGTGCAGACTGGGCATACAGTGATTTTAAGTGGTTTGATGAAAAATGCTAACAATAGCGAAGGACGAAATATCGTGGGCAGTGTTCGTGTATAGAACTTCATGTTCAAGGTGTTTTATTATCATTTGAGTTAACATTTCTATTGTTTGAGAATGCGAAAAATTTTATTTTTGTTTTTGACATAAGAAGGAGTCGCAATTTTAAATAAATGAGCACACAACATATATTTCTTCTTTTGGTTGATGATGATGAAGATGATCGCGTATTATTTGAGGAAGTACTGGAAGATCTCGGCCAAAAGGTACAATTAAAGACTGCAGAACATGGATTAGATGCTGTGAAACAACTAGAAAATCTGACATCCCATCGACCTGATGCCATCTTTTTGGATCTGAATATGCCTGTTATGGATGGTCATGAATGCCTTAAATATATACGCTCTAAATCGTCATATGATGATATAAAAATCATTATCTACTCCACTTCTTACAATCCAGAGACCGTTAAAACGCTCGAAGTAGAAGGTGCCAATCACTTTATACGTAAGCCGAGCAATTACCTAACTTTAGTAGAGGTCATCAAAAATGCACTCTCCATTATCAAGAGAGGCGATGGTCATCAGAAATTTTTAATCGCAACCTAAATGAACGACTCCACATACGCAAAAGATTTACAGTTTTTGGAAAGCCATGGTGAAATGGGGCAACTTATAGCTTCCAAAGACTGGTCGAGCACCTCATTGGGCCCCATGATAGAGTGGTCCCCGACTTTAAAAACCTGCGTGAATATCATGCTCAATACCAAATCTCCGATGCTTATGGTTTGGGGTGATGAGTTGATTTGTTTTTATAATGATGTTTTTAAGGAAAGTTTAGGTGCCAATGGTAAACACCCTTCCAATCTAGGTGTGCCGGCGGAGCTATTTTGGTCTGAAGTGTGGGATGACTTTGGCCCTGGGCTCATCAATTTGAAACAGGGAGGTGATGCCACTTGGGATAGTAACCAATTTATTCCTATTGAACGAAACGGTACACTTGAAGAGGCTTACTGGTCTTACGGTTTGAGTCCTGTAAAAGGTGCCAACAACGAGATAGTGGGTATCATGATTATCATGAACGAGACTACCAAAGCTGTTTTGGCACATCGTGCTTTGGTGGCTAGTGAGGAGCGCTTTAGGAAAATTGCAGAAGGTAATTTGTTGATGATCGCTATGGCAGATAAAACCAAGAATGCGGTTTATTTTAACAAAGCTTGGTCTGACTATTCGGGTAAATCGCCTGAAGAATTGCAAGATTTGGGATGGATGGACCTTGTGCATCCCGAACAGCGTGAAGAAGCGCTCAAAGATTATCTGAAGCATATGGAAGTCAATGAGAATTGGGAGGCTGAATTGCAGATGCGGGACAAACAAGGTAATTACCGATGGATTGCCACCTACTTTATGCCCAAGCTCGCCGATGATCAAAGTTTTGACAGTTCCGTAGGGTCCTCTGTGGACATTCATGATAAAAAGTTGTTCTCTGATGAGCTTGAACGAAAAGTTGAATTGCGCACACAGGAATTAAAGGCATCTAACCTAAAACTTGAAAAGTCGAATGATGAATTACAATCATTTGCCTATATTTCAAGTCATGACTTGCAGGAGCCTTTAAGAAAAATACGAACCTTTGCTTCACAGATCGTTCTAAATGATTACGACAATCTATCTAAAAAAAGCAAAACCAAATTGGACCGACTAGAAGCTTCTGCCAAGCGCATGCAAACCTTGATCAATGATTTGCTCGCCTACTCACGTACCAATGATAGTGATAGGGCCCTTGAAACCTTGGACTTTAAGCTTCTGTTCAAGGAAATCAAAAATGATCTTAAAGAGGAATTAAAGGCGGTAGATGGACAACTTATCCTCAAAGAATCGACCAAGGTTTTAGTCATCCCTTTTCAATTTAAGCAGGTATTGTACAATTTGATTTCCAACGCCATTAAATTTAGGCATCCCAATCGACAACTGACTGTTGAATTTTCTGCTACCCAAATTGATGGCGCTTCCATTGAGAATGAACACATCGACCAGAATGTTACCTACACTGTCATACATGTGAAGGATAATGGTATTGGGTTTAACCAAAATTCTGGCGAGAAAATTTTTGATGTTTTTAAACGTCTCCATAGTCGTAAAGAGTTTGAAGGTACAGGGATAGGCTTATCTATCGTTAAAAAAATTGTTACCAACCACGAAGGTCATATTGAAGCCAGGGGTTCGGATAACGAGGGTGCAGAATTTATCATCTATTTACCTTTTTATTAAATATTTATTCTTTAAGCTGCATTGCATCATTATTTCAAGTCACTGTTAGTTATCACGCATTAAAAGCATCGGTACTGATGTACTGAATCCGTAAAGACGCTGACTTTGGAGTTCTTTCATTTAAGATAACCATCAATCTTCCAATAATTCCAAACAATGGTCTAGCGAGCCGCCTTGATTGTGAATGCAATCGCAAAACTCAAAACCTGCTTTTTGATTGTCCTTCCCTATAAACTGTTGACGACAATCTTTCACAGAGTTTCGGGGCATGATGTCGTGGAAAAGGGCAAACCGCAATACCACGATGACAAAAACCAAAGCTACGCCTGAAAAAAACAAGAAAGGAAAGCGATTGTTCCATTTTGCAGGTTTTTGAATAAGATTGTAGGAAGGAACGATTTTGAGGGGCAGGATGTATTTGAGTCGGTCGTAGTTCCAGACGAGGATATATATGTTGGCAAAGGTCATCAAGGGCGCCGTCATGTAGGAACCGTCGAAACGAACGGCAAAGGAAAGTATCCAAATATTGACAATGATAGGTAAGTATACTAAAGCTCCCAATGTAACCGTGCGCGGAATAATGAGCAACACTGCCGCCAATATCTGCGCCACACCTATAAATGTATAGTAGTAACCTGTATGGTGCAATGCTTCCAGATATGCTCCCATAGGGTGTACAATGGATAAGCCACTGGCAAAGCGTTCGCCCACAATTTTTACCATGCCCGCAGCAAAGAAGCCAAATGCCAATGATAGACGACACAGTATATAGAAATACCAATACCATCTGTTTTGTCTTATCATTCTGTGATGGGCTTCAAATTTTGAGAGCATGGGAGAGTGTTTTAAATTTTGGGTTTTTATAGTAGACCCTGAAAGGTATGAAATGTTACAGTTTTGTCATGAATTTATGATACCTACTTGGATGCTTGAAGCACGAAGAAAGAATAACTTATATCGGTTATTTTTCTAATGGATACAGCTATGCCAGTGATTATTTAAGGAATACATTTATGACATCATCGAAACACTATGCATCATGAAAATCTATAATAGTATCAATGGCTCATGGAATAGCAGTACCACTACTGAAACTTCTTTGTCCACTTCACTGAAGCCGGATGCGATAGAATCCAAATGGGCCGAGATCCATCGTCACTATCGTCATCGTTATCCAGAATTGACTGGGCATGATGTCAATTATTATCCAGGAGAGTTTGACCAGGTACTCAAACGTATTGCCAAAAGGACTTTTAGAAACGTACAGGAGGTTTCTGATGAAATTATGCATATGAAACCAAGTCGCTCTTCCCAACTTCTTTAGAAAATTATTTCCCAGATGCATTTTTAAGTTCAACAGCTTAAGGATGCAGGCCCTCAACATTTGAGGGCTTTTTTGGCATGTGCTCATATGCTATCAACTGTAACTCAATTGAAAATCATTAAAGGGAGTGGTAAAAACGTTACAACACGTAGAAATTAACACCTACTTTTAACAATATTAATTTTAAAGCCATTTTTTATGACACCTTTTTTAAAAAAATGGTTTCTTAATCCAACTGACCTTATTATCAACCGTCGTGGTGTGGTTCATCGGTACCACGGTTTTGATGCCGCTAGCGACTGTGATTGTCATAGTCATCGTTTTAACCTTTTAGATATCAAGCTTTATGAAAACCCTTGATTTACTGCAGACCAAGCTCGCCAACAGTTGGAGCAAAGATTTAGAAGGTTTTTGCGAAATTTTTCCATTATCTGACTATATTTCTTGGATTGAGATGGATTTTGACACTAAAAAGGAGATTACCATCTCCCTCAATGACACGGATGGTCTGTATTTACATTTCTTATATAATTTAAAAGATACGCTTACACTTTCGAGTAGTGGTGGTGCAGCCAATAAGTTGGAGAATTTTCAAAGTGCCATCATTCACGATCAGAAAGGCAGACAGACGTTTCTTCATTTAAAAGGAGAGAGTACGTACCAATTTTGTATTGTAAAGTTAGCAAAACATAACGTGAATGGTGATTTGAATCCATTTTTTGTACAATTTGAAGAGGAATTCAAAAAAATGTCTGAAGTTAGTTACTATTTGCACACTGGATTGCCAAATCTGGAATTGGGCGAATATGTGAAAAAACTGATGGACATGGCTAAAACGCAAATGTCTGATAAGCTTATGGCGGCTGGATATATCAATATTCTTTTAAGCCTAAAAATGAAACAGTTCCTAAAATATATAGAGGACCCATCGCGCTTATCTGCCTTGACCGTGGCGGAACTTGAGCGCATCAAGCAAATTTCGGACCTTATCTCAAAAGCACCAGAAGACAATTATCTTATAGAGGATATTTGCCATACATGGGGCTTGAGTGCTTCCAAATTACAAACAGGATTTAAAGAAATGCACGGACGTACCGTTTGTAGTTTTATCAACCATATGCGCCTTTTAAAGGCGGAAGAGCTTTTAAAAACGACTTCCATGAACGTATCCGAAATTGTTTATGCTCTAGGATGGTCTAGCCGTAGCTACTTTTGCAAAATCTTTAAAGAGAAGTATCAATGTACTCCCAAAGGTTATCAACAGCAACTGCTAGCTTGTTAGGCTTTATCTTGCCTTTTGATGTTTTTTGCGAAATTCGCTAGGCGTCATCCCAAAGGTATCCTTAAAAATCTGTGAGAAATAACTTTTGCTATTCCATCCCACACGTTCCATAATTTCCTGCACCGAATAAGGGGTTTGCGTCAAAAGGTTTCTAGCGGCCTCCAATCGTATTTTTTGAATAAATTCGTTTACAGTCTGTCCGTAAAGCGTCTGAAAACCGTTCTGCAATTTATTCGGATTTAAGCCTACCTCTTTACTCAATTCCTTTACGGTACCCAATGTGGCCATTGAGCTTTCAATTATGGCTACTGCTTGGTGAATGGACTTTACTTCATCGCGACGGAGCAAGTGCTGTTGCGACGCTTCCATGTCGTCATCCTTGTATTGTAAGAGCTGATTGGCAAAAATATCAAAAGAACGTCCTTCCAAGAATATTTTTTTTATCAATCCCTGTTCCTTCTGTGCCTGCATTTGATCAAAAATCTTGCCCATATCGTAGCTATAATAACCCTCATGGTAAAAGGTTTCATTTGCATATACGTCCAATAATACTTCTTTGATACGCGGTTCTGCATTTTTAATGTCGCAAGCCATTTTTTGGTTGAAGCGTTTGCGGTCTACTTCAATGCTTTGAATCGTTGTTTTTACACCGGCTTTAAAATACAATACGTGACCAGAATGGTGCTGATTGGCAATCATACAATTTTGATAAGTGCCTAGATCATGGATGTTATCTTCTCCTTCAAAACGATGCTGAAATGAGCCTTCCAAACAGAAGAGAAACTTTAACGGGTGTACATCGTTCACCACAAAATGTACTTCCAAATCTTCTTTAAATGTACAGTCATATTGCAAGAGACCAATACCAGAAGGGAAATTGATACCACTTATTTCTCCGGAGCCCCATAACCTTGGAATTTTTACCCGGTAATCTTCGCAGCATTCTACAAAGTCGGTTTTGAAGAGCCTTGCAAAGTCTTTAATGACATCCATTAAAGGCAAGGAATTTACTACAATAGTTTTCAAATGTAAGTTGTTAGTTAGTCAACTTTTTTAAGTTGTAACACTAAAGTACAAATTTTTACACATTCTACATTTTGTATACAAGAAAACAATGTTTTGAAGGGTAAAAACGTTAAATTAAATTTCAATTTCATTACGCATTATTCGAGTATTCCATTTTTTTTGCAATTAAAAAACTCAAAATACTCTTGAATCAACATCACCGTATCAATTTATACTGGAACGACGAAGGGATTCCCGAGCAATTACACAAAGCCTTACATGCTACAATGGAAACCCATTGGGGCGAGACATTTCTTTCTTTTGATAATGAAATAGGAAAAGGTTTAGTGAAAACCATCGCTTTCGATTGGGGACTCACCTTCATCCAATGGGATGTTTCTTTTTTTAAAGACACCCATATACATATATCCTTTGAAACTGAAACACCTATTGATTTTATATATGTGAGTGAGGGGAATTTATATTTTCAAAATGATCATTCTGAAAAATCTAATATCGGTACGTTTCAAAATTCCATCATCCGTTATAAAGCACATTCCACCAATACTTATATTTTTCCGAAGGATTCGGCCTTGAAATTTACCTTCATTCAAATAGTGCCTGAAAAGTATTTGGATAAGAAACATCATAATATCAGCTATCTTAATGAACGACTACAATTAGTTTTTGAGTTTTCTGCTAAAGATTATCACACTCTGAAGGGCTCTCATAATCTTCAAATAGCAGATTTGCTCAATGATATCAATAGCAGTAGAACTACGGGTATTATTAGAACTTTGCAATTGGAAGGGCATTTGCTTATTATTTTGAGCTTATTGCTTGCTGACCATGAAAAACAACTTGCCGGCGGTCATTTTAACCTATCCGATGACCAGATTGAAAAAGTACATCGCGCCAGTAGAATTATCAGTGATCAAATATCTGATAAAATTAATGTCGAGGATTTGGCAAAACAGGTCTCGCTTTCAGAATTCAGGCTTCAAGAAGGTTTTAAAACATTATATCATCAGACTGTCAATGGCTATTCAAAAGAGATCAAACTCCAAAAGGCTGCTGAATATTTGAAGTATTCTGATTTTTCCGTATCGGAGATTGTGTATAAAATAGGTTTTAACAGTCGCAGTTATTTTTCTCAAATATTTTCTAAACGTTTCGGGATGTTGCCTACGGATTACCGTAATAAGAATTCAGAATAACATTCGTTCAGAATAAAAAAGCCGTGGTATGAAAGTGCTACGGCTTTTTACTAAACTAAAATGTAAACCTCAAAATAAAACCCGCATCAATTGACGTGGGTTTTTTATCAATCATATATAGAGCCCAATGATGAGGGTAGTGTTTCTATAAACCTGGGGTGCGTTTTTTAAATCGACTGTCGTCAAATTCGCGACGCTCATAAAAGTCGTCTTCATCGTAGACATCCTCACTGTACCTATTATGCATTTTCACTTCCTCTTCGGTGATGGTATCCCAATAGGAATTGGTGTCATTATGGTATTTCCTGATTTCTTCCCTTACGATTTGACGGATTCTCGCGGTATCTAGAGGCACATCATCCGCTCTATTATATGAATCCATTACCTGTGCTTCATAGACCCTATCGATTGTATCTCCTTTGCGATACCGTTTGGTCGATGCAAAGGTGAGGTGATCTATGGTATTCGTATAAACATAATTGGTATCGGTGTTCAATTCTACCAAGCCAATGGGGATGATTAAGTGATTATCGCCTTTGTCGTTGACAAATTCCCTCACTTGTTCGTTTCGAGAAGGGCCATAAGGGTCATGATTGGCATCGATGATGCTTTTGTCCACTTCCACATCTAGATAAACCACCCGTTCGGCTTCTTTATTTACCAACAGGTTTTCTACTTTGCCCACCACGCGGTTATCGATGTCTTTTACGTCCCAGCCTCTCACATCTGGGTAGCCGTCTGAAATTTTGTAATCAGACAGTTCATTTAAATTATAGAGATGTCTTTTTTCTTGTGTCATGGTATTTGAATTTTAAGATTGTAAGTCATGCAGGATGTCGTGGGCTTGCCTAAAGAATGATTGAAGCGATTCTTGCTGCTTTGATAGGGCCGCCGTGGCGCTGATTTTGTTTGCGGTACTCTTCAGACTGTTCACCGTTTCAGCAGCTATGTTGGTTTTTGGCTGCAATTGTTGAATGACTTGAACCACCTCATCTGTCACTTTTTTAAGTTGCGTTTGCAGTTGATTGTTTTTATCCATACGCGATTCTGAGCTGACGTTGGATTCTGCATATTGTTGCAAGTTGGTCAAAGCGGCACTCGATTCGAGATTGTAAGCCTCCGCTTTTGAAACGGTCAGTTGAGCCAAACTCTTAAGGGCATTTTTGGTATAAGTGGAGTCTGTGCCAAAACGCGTTGAATCTCTCATCGATTCCATTAAGGCTGTCATGGCCGCGGTGCCATATTCATCGTTTCTGATGGTATCGTAGATAGCGTTGTCTTGATATATGGTGTCATCTTCATTATTCTCTATTTCAGCATCACTATACTCGTCATCAAAATCCTCATTAAAATCATCGGAAGCCTGATTTTGATAGATAATAAAGGCTGCAATTGCCAAAAGAATCACTATCAATAAGACCCAGGGCCATACCGGTTTTTTCTTTTCTATTTTTATTTCTGCCATGTCATTCTTGTTTAAAGTTTGTATTTAAGATCATTCGCTTGTAATTATAAAATGCGAATTATTGTTGTTTAAAATTAGAAGTAAAAAAGAGTAATTGTGAACTGATTACCTTTTATTATTGACTTTAAAAGATGGGCTTTAGTAAAGAGAATTACAATAATGAGGCACACCAAATCAAATTTGGCGAAGGGACCTTTTTTTGATTTACAATAAAAAAAAGCCATGACACTTTCATGACATGGCCTTCTTCCAACTAACTAAATATAAACAGTTGTTTAAAGTTACGATTTAATATGTACTCTATACTATAAATTTTTTGCTCAAATGCCCACAAAAAAAGCCCCAATTACTTGAGGCTCTTTCGCTAAAAAGGTGTCTAATAAACTAGTTTAAACTTAATACTCCCAGATTGGCGCCCGTTTTGTTGGAACCATAGATTATGGCTTCGCGGTCGCTGATCATAAAGTGGGTCAGTGGCTGCACCACAATTTGTTTCTTTTCGAAATCGTCCGGGTCCAAACGCTCCATATCGCCAGTAGCGCCATCAAAAATAAACAGGGCTGGAATCATCTTGTTCACATTGCTCACACGGCGTACTTCATCAATATCGGTAATCCCGATGTTTTTAGGGTCGTCGTTTACCAATACAGTCAATTTCCCATTGTTGTATAATGGCAGCGAACTCAAGTATTCTGGACCTCTTCCCAAAACCGTCAATGGGAACATCAAACTTGCCGACACGGTCACGTTGCCATTGCCGCCTATCATGCCCAGGGCCAAGCTCATTTGAGTTACCGTCACACTTTGTTCTTTCGGAATCACGTTGCTCCATTGCAAGGTGCCATCAGGATTCAAGGAGGTTACAATGATTTCATTCGCTGTATAGGTAATCGGTGTGAAGGCTAAGGGGCCAATGCCTTGTGCGCGTCCCACATATTCTGTGTAAAATTCAGACATCACAAAAATACCACCATCTTCTTTTTCAATCAGGTGTGTGTTGCGGTAAAAAGGTTTTAAGTCTTTGCCTTTGTTGGCACGACGCTCGCCCAAAATCTTGGTTTTGGTGTCCATCGTGAATTCATTAAAGGTCTGTTTGGTGATACTATTCGTTTTGAAGTTGGCAGCAATATCAAAAATACCTTCCAAACCATATTCAGCTCTACCGCTCGATTTCAAATCCGAGTAAAAGCCTACCATGTGCACCCCATCTGCACTTGTTTCGATAATGTTGCAGTTAAGCGCTTTTTTTCCTGTCAAATTAATCACCAACTCCTGCTTTTCATAGCCTTTACTTTCAAGGTAGGTATGAAGTGTGATGTTGTTTACGGTTGTTTTGCCCGATTTGTCGCGATAGGTTTCGGTGGTGGTGATGAACAAATCGCCATGCTCATTGATGTTGACATCCGAATAGTCGAACTCTAAATCTTTACGGTCTTCAAACGATTGGTTATAGGTATCTGAAGCCACCGCCGTCAAATTTTTGTCCAACAAGGCAAACTCATAGGTCATTAACTCCTTTTTTTCAATGATGCCAACATGCGATACAAAATAGTTGACGTCATCATAGGACGGTTTAAACACAAACACCCCTCTGTGTCGGTCGCTAGGAACTTCTACATCGAGAATGGTTGTGGTTTTCCCCAATTTTAGGTCAGTACCTACTTCCTTTGCAAGAAATACGTTACGGTTTTCCTTATTGTTGTAATAAGTAGCCATGACATAGATTTTGTCTTCAATCACTACAAAGTCCTGAAGACTCACTTTTTTGTTGTCAATCTTTTCCAAATCGACCAAGACACTTTTTTTCAGCTGCATGGTGCTGTTGTCGAAGGTTTGCAAAAAGTATTTCTTTTTTTCATTGGCGAGGGCATAGATGGTGTTGCCCACCACACCTGCAATGTGAATCACTTTACCATCTTTGTTGGTGATGGTTTCCCCATAATCCAAAGCGGCATTGCCCACCTTGATTTGTGCCTGTCCTAGTTGCATTGTGAGCGCTAGGATCAAGAGCGTACATAGTTTTTTCATTTAGTTAAAATTGTGTTAAGGTTTTGAGGTCGCCAAGATAAAACTATTTTAGTCTTTTCCTACAGATTAATATGAAAAAGTGGGATGAGAGTTAGAAACGCAAAGCTGGAAGCAGTAAGCAAGAGGTATTAAGCAGGAAGCAGGAAACTAGAAGTAGGAATCTGTAGTGTACAAGATTTGAAAAATTATAGGTAAGAGGTATCGCTTTAAAGCAAAAAAAACACCAAAGAAAACTCCTTTATAGAATCCGAATTGGTGTTTTTTATCCGTAACAAGCTTATCCAGCCGTAATAAATATAGATAATTCTTACAATATTATCAATATATTAACAGATTTTTCGATGAAATACATGGATTTAGACGGGTTAGACGGGTTAGACGGGTTAGACGAGTTAGACGAGTTAGACGGGTTAGACGGGTTAGACGGGTTAGACGGGTTAGACGGGTTAGACGGGTTAGACGGGTTAGACCAGTTAGACCAATTAGATTTGCTAACATCTAAAGGCTCACAGCTAACACTTGATAGTGATCGGTTATCAGTGTTCAGTAAGCAGTAGGCTTTAAGCAATAGGCAGTAAGCAGTAAGCAGTAAGATGTAATAGGTCTTGACTCTTAGTTCTTGATACTTAAAACTCTTTACCAAATAAGTAGGGAAAATTTAACTTTGTCTACCGTCTACCGTCTACCGTCTACCGTCTACCGTCTACCGTCTACCGTCTATTTCATTCCATCACCATTCTAAATAATTCTTCCGGGGTTTGTCTTCTGGTGAGGTCGCGGAGCTTCCATTTCAGTTGTTCCATTTTTTTGTTTTTGTTCACTTGGCTTTGACCTTCGCAGGGCAGGGTCTCCAGCGCATGCATGCTTGCTTCAAGGAACAAAATATTCATTATCAAAAAATGTTCTTTGCTGCCAACGTGCGGCACGCCATGGGCTTTCACGAGTTGGCTGTAATAGGAGGTGAACTTCATAACCGTTTTACTTTGGTATAAAGTTACAAGGATTGTAGGGTAGGTGTTGCTACAGAATCTAGAAAATTAGATGGTTAGACTTCTAGACTTGTTAGATTGTTAGACTGATTAGACGAGTTAGATCATTAGACGAGTTAGATCATTAGACAGTTAGACTTGTTAGATTGTTAAACTATTAGGTTTATAGACCAGTTAGATTGTTAGACTGATTAGACGAGTTAGATCATTAGACGAGTTAGATCATTAGACAGTTAGACTTGTTAGATTGTTAAACGATTAGGTTTATAGACCAGTTAGATTGTTAGACTGATTAGACGAGTTAGATCATTAGACAGTTAGACGTGTTAGATTGTTAAACTATTAGGTTTATAGACCAGTTAGATTGTTAGACTGATTAGACGAGTTAGATTTTAGACAGTTAGACGAGTTAGATTTATAGACTTATTAGATTTTAGACCTTTGAGATTATTAGATTCGATCAAGCCTAATAGCAAAAACACGTAACTACATTTTCAGCTTTCGACTTTTGATTCTATATGGGAATCATTTAGCTTTATGTCTAACTTTCTAAAGCTCTAACTCATCTAATGATCTAATGCGTCAGCGGTCTAATACTCCCACCACGCTTTAATAAATTCATCGGGCTGAAGGGAAGAGGAGATCAAATTAAATCCTTTTTGTTTTTGCCATCTTGCTTTGGCTTCGCGGATATAACCTTTGAGGGTCAGTACTTGTACCATATAGGTACCTTCATCAGTAGGTGTGGTCTTATTTACATCAAAATAGGCCATATAATTCTAGTTTAGGGTTACTAATTTACTCTCTTATCACGCTCTTGTTTGACTTATTTCGCAAAAAGATGGACTCGAAAGCAATTTGGGTTAGGGGGTGTTGAGCGAAATTTAAGCGGTGCTCAACGGTTTTGGTTTTTGGTGTCTGGTTTTTAATTCTATTCTTTAGCTGTTAGCCTTTAGCCTTTAGCTTTTGGCTCTTTGTTGTTAATAATAATATCTATGTCGGGAGTCAAATATATCGAAAGTTTCTTACCGTTCGTCGATAATTGTAAGAATTTGGTGGTCAAATTCCCATATCTGTTGAGACCTAAATAGTTAGCCATCATAAATTTTTATTAGCCATTAGCTATTAGCCTTGGCTCTTAATTCTATCTACTAAATACTTTGTTCTAGTCGCTAAAGGCTAACAGCCAAAGCTAAAAGCTCCTCAAATTTTTCATTCAAATAAGGATTTGATTTTAGGGTGATATGATTTATCGGAAACCTCAAGAATTTCGTGAAGCACATCTGTTGCAATCGGTTTTGGGTTGGGATGTTCATGTTTTGCAAGAAAATTTCTCAATGCCTTATTCAACTGTGGCTCCCCAATGAGTTCGCTTAATGCCACAAACACCACTGCGCCTTTGGAGTACGCTATAAAGGTATCGGTGCCATTGGCTCTTAACAGAGAGGTTTGGTCGCTAAATCCCTTTTGTGCGTCATAAATTTGTTGATGAATAGCAAGCCGTTCCATCATTTGCTCATGACCATACATTTTCTTGTAAACCATCATTTCCGTGTACATTGCCAAGCTTTCAGTGAGCATGGCATAACCTTCCCTATAATCGGGGTCAATTTGGTTGGTGCCCCACCATAAATGTGCCACTTCATGACCTGCCAATTCATTCACCACATCCTGATTTTTACCTGCTTTGATATTGGCATTAAAGGTCATGTGTTCTGTCATAAAAATGACTCCAGGGTAGGCAGTGCCTGCAAAACCTTGTGTAAACGATGACACTTCTGCATAGGTTATCGACTTAAAGGGATATGGCCCGAAATTTTCAATGCAATACGCCAGTGTCAGTTTTGTATTTTCGATGAGGTGAGAGACATTGGTATCGTGTAATGGGTGGTATAGCACCCGGATGGACACACCATGATGCTGCACTCTTTTTACCTCGTATTCTGCAGAAGATACCGCAAATCGAAACGGGATATCTTCGGCTGTATACAGATAATAATTTCGGTTTTCGTGTTGCCATTCCTTTTTTAACTCTCCTGTACCTACAGCGATTTGATGTTGTGGAGTGGAAATTTGCATCGAAAGTTTGATAAAATCATCCGTACCCATTTTTGGCGCCTCTAAAGCGGTTAACGGCGTCTCATCTCCCAATTTATACATTTCACGAAGCGTTTTATCTGAAATTTCTTTTTCAGAATCATAACCCACTTTTGGGAAATAACGACTGATGCGCATAAAAGACCCATTTTCTACAATGGCGTTGAAATTGTCGTGGTTGTTGACCGCATGCCATTGATACGCTAATTCGAACTCCAAAGTTGCTGATTCTGTGGGAGCGATTGGCTCTTTTAAGAAAAGTTGGGAAATGGCTTGTTTCAATTGAACAGTTTCGTTTTTGTATTGGTAGGTGAGGGATATCAGTTCAAAATCTTTCGGGATGGTGAACAGTAACGAATCGACGGGTTGTGAATGTTTATTCATCATTACATAGTGCCCTTTAATGCGATAGCGTTGCAATTCTGGATACAGATCAATTTCAGTACTCACTTCTGATATGGTAGGCTGTGGAATGTGCTGATACTTTCTGAACATTTTTTCATAGCTCACCCTTTCCGTTACTGCGGAATCGTCGTTTTTATATTCGTAACCTTCAAGAAATTGTGAACCACTTACCAATGCTGCTACAATGCATGCAAACAGAGCCACATAGGTTCCCCCTTTCTTCCCCGAAGATTTTACCGAAAAGGACGTCAGAAAAAGCATGGCCACGATGGATAACCCAAAAACCCATCGCCATAAAAATAGTGGCAGGTAAGGACCGTACCCTAAAAATTCGCTGTAATGACCTCGGTATCCCGACAAAAACCGAAGCAAAGGATTGGCAATAAAACTCTTTGAAATAGGTGTGGCAAACAACAAAAAGACCAAGAGGGACATACCGAGCGCCACGGCTTTGGATTTACTGATGCTATTTATAAACAGCAGCAATAGCGATAACAATACTACAGGTAACATATTAAAAACCACCACGCCCACATAGGCTTGGACATCGATTCGAAAGTATTGGAACCACATCTGAAACACCAAGGCCTCAACTATCATGATCATCGTAAGAACGGATACCAGTAGCGTTATGCTTCCGAGGTGCCCTAACAATTTTTCCTTGGCATAATAGGTTGTGTTTTGCAGGATGGAAAATCCTGTGGCCGTACTTCGCCAATACATATCGTTCACAAAATAAACCATTACGAAAGCGCCCATAAAATAGAATGTCGCGTTAATGGTTTGTGCCAGTCTGCCCGAACTGGCATACAGTTGCGGCATTCTAATCCCTCCGTCAATATCACCATACATTTCCATGCCAACATAAAATAAAAGCAGCATCCCTACAGCTATAAAGGCAATGCTTTTGAAAAGATAGATCGTATCAATTTTTATAAAGGACACGATGGCGTTCCATCGGGTTTTTAGATTGAAGCCTGTTGAGGCAGTTGTAAAAGGTATCTGGGTGTAAACTGATGCTAAAGGCATTTTGTCTTTTTTGGACGTTCCTTTATCTATCGGCAAAACTGAAAAAGCCCGAATACCAAAACATACAATTCCCATCGCAAGCAGCGCGACCACCACTCGGTTTAGCACTATATAATTGGTAAATGGCACAACGCTTTGGTTTCGCTGCAGCACCGTGAGGTCTTTTGCTTCAAAAAAATAGCTCGACAGCCCAAAAACATCCACAATGGCCGACATACGCTGTGCCATCATTGATTGCGGTAAAGCCTGTGCCATAAATGGGGCATTAGAAAATACCATGGCCAGCATGTATAGAATGTAGAGCAAAAGCCCCGTCACAGCAAGCAGGAGTTTATTTTGAAACTTACTTGACACAAAGAACAACAAACTGCATATCAGGAAGGCGTTTACCACGCCAAATATTAGAAACGGATAGAAAAAATGCCACGGTTGAAACCCGGGGTTCATCAGGTTTAAGGGTTGCATATAAAGCCCCAGGGCATACGCCATTACCAGAATAAAAAAGCCAAAGAGCGTGAGTATGTAAAATGCGCCAAAACGGGCCATTGCAAAATGGCGTTTTTCAATAGGTGTAGCAAACACAATCAAACCAAAATTGGCGTCACTTTCCTTAAACAATAATGTAAAAGCCACCACCGTCGCCATTAAAATTATCATTAAGCTCATCAGGCCTATCATAAAACCGAGAGAGTAGGGCGCATTGGCAGCAATGGCGTCACCCACTTTGATGCTGAATTTGTAGCCAGTCATGAAACCTATGCCTGCATAGACCAATAAGGCGATATAGGTATTTTTCTGTTTCAGGGTGGTAAAGATGTCATTCCAAAAGACCGTTTTCATGCTGCCCTATTTTAAATGGTTAAAATACACATGTTCCAGCGTAGGGGCAACTGGGTGAAATCCATTGGGAGCCTCCGTTGCCCGCACGGTGACGTACATCACTTTTTCAATCAATTGCTTGCTGATGACTTGGTGCTTGGCTTCCATTTCGGGCAGTTCAGAAGTTTTAACGGCCTTTTGCCAAAGCGTCCCTTTTAATTCCGCGATAAAATCATTGGGACGTCCCTGTGATACAATGGCGCCTTTATTGATAATGGCCATGTTTGAGCAGAGGTTGCGGACGTCTTCTACCAAGTGCGTCGATAGCATTATAATGATCTCCTCACTGATGTCGCTCAACAAGGTATTGAAGCGGTTTCGTTCTTCCGGGTCTAATCCGGCGGTTGGCTCGTCTACAATCACAATTTTAGGTGTTCCCAATAAGGCTTGAGCCACTCCAAAACGTTGCTTCATGCCGCCCGAGAAGGTATGCACTTCCTTTTTTTGATGTTCCAATAAGTTCACCTTTTCCAAAAGCCCAAGAATCTGCTGGTGGCGTTCTTGCTTATGTTGCACCCCTTTGAGTTTTGCCAAGTGGTCCAGTAAATCGTAGGCTGAAACTTTGGGATATACTCCAAAATATTGAGGTAAAAACCCCAAGTGTTTTTGTATGGCAAGCGGATGTTTTACAACATCACATCCGTTAAAATGGATGCTGCCCTCACTGGGTTTTTGCAGACCCACAATGGTTTTCATCAAAGATGATTTTCCTGCGCCATTGGGTCCCAGTAGCCCGAAAATTCCATTTTCTATTTCCAGATTTAAGGCAGTAAGTGCCTGGTATCCGTTGCGATACACAACAGATACATTGTCTATTTTCAATGTATTCATTTGATGTTATTTAATGCGAAGCGCTATTCTACATAGTCTATAATGTCTCCAGGTTTGCAGTCGAGTGCTTTACAGATGGCCTCCAGTGTTTCGAACCGAATACCTTTGGCTTTACCTGTTTTAAGCACAGAAAGATTGGCAGGTGTGATGCCGATATCGTCTGCCAAATCCATGCTTTTCATTTTTCGTTTGGCGAGCATCACATCGATGTTGATAATAATAGGCATACGCTAAATGTATAAGTCTTGTTCGTTTTGTAAGTTCAATCCTTGATTGAAAATTTCGGACATAAAGAATGCAAATACACCCAAAAAGAGATGTAAAATCACAATCAAAAACATTTCACTCTCCACAGTTATAAAAAAGGAAGAGAACGCCACGAGTACTATCGGCAAGAAGATATTGGCACTATAAAACCGCTGCAGATGCACAATATTTTCCCTTACAAACAATTTGTCCTGATAAAAAACCCTAAAAGCATTGGAGAGCAACCAGAAAAATAGGGCATAGGCCACAACGGGAAGCAAGAAGGAAAAGAGTACATAGGTCAGGTGGTTGTCTAAAATCAAAAAAGAACTGTCCGTAAACGGATACTGAATAATCATACGGTCTTGTTCTATAGTGCTATTGGTATTAGTGAACCAGCTGATACCTCCATAGACAGCTGTCAATATATACACCCACGCCAATCCTCGTGTTAGGTAGAACAGAATTTTTGAAATAACCTTGGTTTTTTTCATGGCAGTAAACTTATTTTATTATTGCAAATATATAAAAAATTATTGTTTTACAATAATAATATATCTTTTTGTTTAATATTTTGTTTAGCCTTTAACCTTTGGCTTTTGGCCTTTGATTCTAAATACTTAATACTTTGTACTAAATGAAAAGAAAAATTTAATTTTGTCTACCGTCTACCGTCTACCGTCTACCGTCTACCGTCTACCGTCTACCGTCTACGGTCTACCGTCTACCGTCTAAAAGCTAAAGGCTAACAGCCAAAAGCTAGTTGCTAACAGCTACCAAAAAATCCCTATCTTAAACCCAAATTTCAACCGTCCTCATGAAACGTTTCAATAGCAAAACCACCGACCTATTTATCCAGATCATCTCTGTGACCATTGGTGTCTTTTTGGGCTTTATCATTTCCAATTGGTCCGAAAGCCGACGCGAATCACGTAAGTTCGATAGTCTGAAGACCACGCTAGAAGCCGAGCTGTCCGATAACAAAGCCAAGATTGACCAGGTGCTGACCTACCACCGTATGGTGCGCGACAGTTCGCGGCACTATATGGCGCAGGCCGATTCATTACCCTTTAAGCCCAGCTTCTTTAAGGGTGTCAATACGCTTAGCTTTGTGAACAGTGCTTACCAAACGGGTATCCAGACAGGGTTGTTCAACACTATGCCATTGGACCAGATACAAGCCATTAATGATGTCTATACCAAGCAGCGCGATTATGAAGATTTCGCCAACCTCATGATCTCCGGCTTGATCACTATGGACTTTGATAATAGCGAGACCTCCATGCGCCGTATTGCGCTGTTTCTCTCCATCAGCATGACCGATATTGTCATTAAAGAGGAGCAGTTGCTTACCAGTATCCAAAAGGCTCAAGGGTTGTTGGGGGAGTGAGTGTTTAGTAGGCAGTGGGCAGTTTACGGTTTACAGTTTACGGTTAACGGTTTACAGGGTCATTCTCTTTTGCTTTTTTATTCATCCATATTCATTGTACTAATGGAACTCATGATGTGCTTTGCAGTTATTCTTCGAATAAAACCAGAAGTTCAAAGCTAAATCTTTTCCAAGGCTTCAAAGATTCTTTACGCTTTGAACTTCTTATACTGCCGATTGGGGTTTTCCGCCTTTGGCGGAATGAGGTATATAAAGTGGTGGTAACGGGAAATACAACGGTGGTAACGAGAAATATAACGGTGGTAACGGGAAATATAACAGTGGTAACGTGAAATATAACGTTGGTAACGTGAAATATAACGGTGGTAACGTGAAATATAACGTTGGTAACGGGAATTATAACGGTGGTAACGGGAAATATAACAGTGGTAACGAGAATTATAACAGTGGTGACGTGAAATACAACGGTGGTAACAAGAAATATAACGGTGGTAACGGGAAATATAGCGGTGGTAACGAGAAATATAACAGTGGTAACGGGAATTATAACGGTGGTAACGGGAATTATAACAGTGGTGACGTGAAATACAACGGTGGTAACGGGAAATATAACGGTGGTAACGGGAAATATAACGGTGGTAACGAGAAATATAACGGTGGTAACGGGAATTATAACGGTGGTAACAAGAAATATAACGGTGGTAACGGGAATTATAACTGTGGTAACGCCATCTACGACGGTGGTAACGGCTAATGACGGCTGAAATGCCTATTAGATGAGGGTGATTATTATAATTAAAAAGCCAAAGCAGTGACTAGCTACTTTGGCAAAAGTCAAATGACCACAACTTCCTAGAACGGAAGCGATGTGTCGATATAAATGTATGAAAAAAAGTGATTGATGCTGTGGGTGGTTTGGAAATTTTTGTGGGGTTTGTTTGAAATATTCTTTATATATTTAGACTCTCCCTAGTAATGTTAATAGCTAAAATCAGATTTAGTTATAAATCCCTCTATGCAACTGACTAAAACCAATTTCATTCAATTCTTGAAATGCCCAGAATCTTTGTGGCTATTGAAAAACAAACCTCAAGACTATCCGCATGGTGAAACCTCACTTTTTTTGGAAAAACTGGTACAAGAAGGTTATGAGGTAGAAGAATATGCGCAACAATTGTTTGAAGGCGGCTTGGATTTAAGCGGAAACAAAAACGCCAATTATACTAGCGATAAGTTAAAAGAGGAATATCAATATTTTTTCCAACCCACATTTGTAACTTCAAAAGGCGCATTGGCAATTATTGATATTCTAGAGAAAAATGACGATGGCACTTATACTATTTATGAGGTGAAATCCTCGACATCCATTCATACGGATAGCAAACATAATCATCTTAAAGATGCCTGCTTTCAAAAGTATGTTATGACCGAATGCGGCTATACTATTGATAAGGTACACATTATTTATTTAAACAAAGAATTTGTAAAGAATGGAGACATCGACCCATCAGAATTATTAATAGTTGAAGACGTCACTGACAAAGTAAATGCCATCTATTCTGAAACAGTCAATGAAATAAATGGAGCATTAAAATTTATTAATCAAGCAGCACAACCCACACAATGCTCCTGTGTAAAAAATACAAGAAGTAACCACTGTGATGCTTTTGATTACTTTAATGATATTCCCGAACATAGCATTTATGAGTTAAATGGTATTCGTGCAAAAAAAATACATGAACTTACAGATTTAGGAGTAATTGACATTAAAGATGTGCCTTCAAATGTAGATTTGACCGAACGTCAAAGACTTCAAGTGGATTCTTTGCTAGGGCAAGCGCCTATGATTAATAAAATTGAAATTAAAAATGCTCTAGAAAATCTAGAGTTTCCTCTTCATTTTATAGATTATGAAACTTTTCCAACCGCAATTCCAAAAGTTGATGGTTTGAGCCCGCACCAACATCTTACGTTTCAAGTTTCTATTCATACTATGAATAAAAATGGTGATATCACGCATTTTGAATATTTGTCGGAGGTGATGGAATTGCCAGTAAAGATGTTACAACAAATGCAAAATTTTACGGGAGTTGAAGGTACTTTTATATCTTGGTATGCAGCATTTGAAACTGGACGAAATAACGATATGATGCGTATGCATCCAGAATTTCAACCCTATCTAAATTATATTAACAACCATATGTTCGACTTGGAAAAACTATTTTTCACTAGTTATGTTGATTATAGATTTCAAGGAAGAACTTCAATCAAATATGTTTTACCTATTTTAGAACCAAAATTTTCTTACAGTGAACTAGAAATCCAAAACGGCACTATGGCCTTGGACACATGGGGCAGACTTATGCTGCAACCACAAAGTTTTGAGGATGCTGCTGCAGTAAGAAAGCACCTTTTGGAATATTGTAAACTGGACACTTTGGCGATGGTAAAAATATATCAGCAACTTAAGAACTTATAAAACCTTCTGACTTATAAATGGCAAGATTCAAAACCCTACTTGACAAATACCGCAAATATGCATTTTCTGAAAGAGATAAAGGCGATAAATTCGAACGCCTGATGGCAGCCTATCTCCAAACGGATCCAAAATATGCCAATGAATTTAAAAAAGTATGGCTGTGGTTTGAATTTCCTGGACGTAAAGATTTGGGCGGTAATGATACGGGTATCGATATCGTAGCCTTAACGAATGATAATAAATATTGGGCCATACAATGTAAATGTTATGCAGAAGGGACAACCATCGATAAAAAAGCGGTGGATGGATTTTTGTCTACCTCTAGCAGACAATTTAAAGATGAGAACTTAAAAACGGTTCGTTTCTCACATCGTTTATGGATTGATACCACAGGAAAACGGTGGAGTTCTAATGCTGAAAATGTTATACTCAATCAAAATATTCCAGTAACAAGGATAGGATTGTTTCATTTGGAAGAGGCTCCAGTGCAGTGGGATAAACTGGATGAGGGCATTTCTGGAGTGTCAGCTCGAACTCAAAAGTATGAAGTCAAAAAACATCAAAAAACCGCTTTGGATAGTACCCATGACTATTTCAAAGAAAAAGACCGTGGAAAGCTCATTATGGCTTGTGGTACTGGTAAAACGTTCACAGCACTTCGCATTGCTGAACATGAAACCAATCACCAAGGATTAATCTTGTTTTTAGTACCATCCATAGCATTGATAGGGCAAACGTTAAATGAATGGACAGCCCAAGCGATTAAACCCATTAATCCTATTTGCATTTGTTCACAGCCTGATATCACCAAGAAGAAACAAAAAGGCGAAGATGCCGATTTCTATAGTGTCATTGATTTGGCCTTACCAGCATCAACTGATACAGAGGTTATCAAAAACCAATTCAAATACCATAAGGAACATAACAAAGGTGGCATGACCGTCGTGTTTTCCACCTATCAATCTATAGAGGTGATTGCCAGGGCGCAAAAAGCGATTCAAAAAGAAGAAGGTGATGCCGCTATTTTCGATCTAATCATTTGTGATGAAGCGCACCGAACTACGGGTGTGACATTAAGCGATGAAGACGAATCAGCTTTTACAAAGGTTCATAGCAATGAATTTATTGTAGGTAAAAAGCGTTTGTATATGACGGCAACGCCAAGACTCTATGACCCGAAAGTCAAAGACAAGGCAGCCCAAGACGATATTCTCCTTTGCTCTATGGACGATGAGACCATTTATGGTGAAGAAATTTACCGCATTGGTTTTGGTGAAGCCGTAGAGAGGAATTTGTTGACCGATTATAAGGTTCTCATTCTTACCTTAAGCGATAAGGATGTGCCACCATCGGTACAAAAAATGATTTCAGATGAAGAACAGGAAATCAATGCTGATGACGCCTCAAAACTTATAGGTTGTATCAACGCCCTTGCCAAACAAATGCTAGGCGACGATGGTGCATTGAGAGACATAGACCCAGGACCGATGAAGCGAGCTGTAGCTTTTTGTTCCCGTATCAATCCTACGGCTTATTCCGATGCCACAGCATCGACTACTATTGCTAATTACTTCAATACCGTTTCTGAAAACTATATTGACTCCTTGCCAGAAAAGGAACAGTATACTAGAATTGCTACGGAAGCCAAGCACATTGATGGTACGATGGCAGCACCAGAGCGTGAAGAACTATTGAATTGGTTAAAGGAAGACTCTGACCATTGTAGAATTCTTACGAATGTGCGCTGTTTAAGCGAAGGTGTGGATGTGCCATCATTGGATGCCGTGATGTTTTTATCTGCTCGAAATTCAGAAGTTGACGTCGTGCAATCCGTGGGTCGTGTGATGCGGCGTGCGGAAGGCAAGAAATATGGTTATATTATTATTCCTGTATTGGTACCGTCGGATATAGAAGCAGACAAAGCCCTTGACGACAACAAGCGTTATGCCGTGGTGTGGACAGTTCTCAATGCCCTACGGGCGCACGATGACCGTTTTAACGCCATTATCAATAAGATAGACCTTAACAAGAAACGACCAGATCAAATTTTGATAGGGCGCCCTGACTATTCCTTTGATGAAGATGGTAATTGGGTGAACGAAAACGAAGATGGCTATAAAACCAATAAGCTGAACCAGCAATTCGCCTTACAGTTTGAGGCTTTACAAAATGTGTTGTATGCACGTTTGGTGAAAAAAGTAGGAGACCGCAGGTATTGGGAACAATGGGCACAAAATGTGGGTGAGATTGCCACACGATTGATTGAGCGTTTTACTTACCTCACTGAAGAAAAGACAGAACATCGGGAAGCTTTTGAACTTTTCCTGAAAGGACTGCAAGCCAATATTAACTCCAGTATCACCAAAAAGGAAGCCATTGAAATGCTGGCACAGCATATGATTACCAAACCCGTTTTTGAGGCTTTGTTTGAAGGCTATTCTTTTGTAGATAATAATGCCATTTCCCAATCTATGCAAAAAATGGTAGGCTTGCTAGAAGAAGGTGCTTTGGAAAAAGACACCAAAGTCTTGAATAAATTCTACGAATCGGTACGTATGCGTGCTGCTGGTATTGATAATGCTGAAGGTAAACAACGCATCATTATTGAGTTGTACGACAAGTTTTTTAAAACGGCTTTCCCACGAATGGTTGAGCAATTGGGTATTGTTTATACCCCTGTAGAGGTGGTTGATTTTATCTTGCATTCTGTAAACGATGTCTTGCAACAAGAATTTGGGCAAAGCATTTCTGATGAAAACGTACACGTGCTCGACCCCTTTACAGGTACAGGTACTTTTATTACCCGATTAATACAGTCTGGCCTCATTAAAAAAGAAGACTTGCCACGTAAATACGACCGTGAACTCCACGCCAATGAAATTGTGCTTTTGGCATATTACATTGCCGATGTCAATATAGAAAATGCCTACCACGATGTGATGGGCAACGAAGGTGATTATGTCCCTTTTGATGGTATTGTATTGACGGACACCTTCCAATTAGGCGAAACTAAAGACAGCGTGATTTTCTCTGAAATGTTCCCACAAAATTCGGAACGTTTGGAAATACAGAAAAAGGGACCCATTCGCGTCATTGTTGGAAATCCACCATATTCTATTGGGCAAAAGGATGCAAACGACAATGCACAAAACCAAAGTTATGAATTATTAGATGCGAGAATTGCCAACACCTATGCCAAGGAATCCAAAGCAGGATTGAACAAATCTTTATACGATGCATATATCAAAGCGTTCCGATGGAGTACCGATAGATTAGCAGATGATGAAGGAGGAATTATTGGTTTTGTAACCAATGGTACTTGGTTAGATGGCAATTCACAAGATGGCTTTAGAAAAGTTTTGGAAAAGGAATTTGACAGTATTTATGTCTTTAATTTAAGAGGAAATGCCCGTACTTCGGGTGAATTAAGGCGTAAGGAAGCAGGAAACGTTTTTAAAGAGGGTTCAAGAACTCCAATCTCGATAACTATTTTGGTTAAAAATCCAGAGAAAAGACAAGACAAGGCAGTTATTAAATACCACGATATTGGCGATTATTTATCGCGCGAGGATAAACTGAAAATCATATCAGAATTTGGTTACATTTCAAATCCTGAAATGAAACTAAAGACTCTAAAACCAAATGAACATGGAGATTGGATTAATCAACGTAATGAAGCATTCGATGAATGGATTCCTATCGAAACTGAAAAAAAAATAAAGAATGTTCAATCCTATTTTACAATAAATGGTCCTGGAATATCTTCAGGAAGAGATTTTTGGGTTTACAATTTTTCAAAAAATAAATTACATAAGAATTTAGATGACTCATTAAGATTTTATAACGAACAGAGAATTGGTTTTAAGGAAGCGCAAAAGATTAATGATGAGTTAAAAGTCAATGACTATATTAGTAGTGATTCGACTAAAATCAGTTGGACAGTTAATCTGAAAAATAGCCTTGAAAAAAACAAGAATTTAAATTTATACAAAGACAAGTTTTTTACTGGAATCTATCGACCATTCTTTTCTCAAAATTTATATTATGATGATAGTTTGATAGAAAGACCAGGATTAAATAGAGTGTTTTTTCCTGAAAGAAAAGAGAATCTGGTAATCACTATTTCAGGAATTGGTTCGAGCAAATCATTCTCGACATTAATTACCAACAAACTAATATCGTATGATTTTTTAGAGAAGACACAATGTTTTCCTCTACATTATTACGAAGAACAAACCAAACAAACCCCTGGACTGTTTGACCAAGAAGGAGAAAGCGAGTACATACGGCACGATGGGGTCAGTGATTTCATTTTAGGTCGTGCCCAAAAGCAATATGGTAAATCGGTTACCAAAGAAGATATTTTCTATTATGTCTATGGCATTTTGCACAGCCCAGATTACCGAGAAACCTTTGCCAACGATTTAAAGAAAATGTTACCACGTATTCCTTTGGTTGACAGCCCAAATGATTTCTGGAAATTTTCAAAGTCAGGCCGTGCGTTGGCAGACTTACACATTAATTACGAGAGTGTACCAGCCTATCCAGAGGTAGAAATTCAAGGTCAGGAAGCCTTAATCAATTTAGATGCCTATGCGCATTATGCCGTATCCAAAATGAAGTTCCCTAAAAAAGACCAAAAGGATACTATTATCTATAACGGACGTATCAAAATCAAGAACATCCCAGAAAAAGCCTATGACTATGTTGTAAATGGTAAAAGCGCCATTGAGTGGATTATGGAACGCTATCAAGTGACCACCGATAAGAAATCGGGCATTACGAACAACCCCAACGATTGGAGCAAAGAGCACGACAACCCAAGCTATATTTTTGATTTGCTGTTGAGCATTATTAATGTTAGTGTGCAGACTGTGGATATTGTGGCGGGGTTGCCTAGATTGGAGTTTGAGTAATTATGGAAATAGATGATTATAACAGAGTAGCCAGGTTATTTCAGTTTTTGAACAATAACCACAGTCAATTGCATTATCAGTATGGTGGATTTGAAGGAAGTTATAAGACGTATCAAGTTGATGATGTGCAGTTACCGGATGATACACTACAACTAATTGATGAATTAAAATTTATAAAAGTTGCAGACTTTTACAAGAAGGACTATTTAATAGCAAACGGTTATCCAGAACGATATATCAATAATGAAATGGTTAAAACTTCGGATACTCTATTTGGTTTCCATTATCAGGTACCAACTATTTTATTTTATTATATTTTCAATGGCCTCAAAGAGGCAGCAATCCAGTTTTTAAAAGAAATCGATTCTGATAATTTTAAATCTCTATATGGACATATGGTCAGCAGAGATAAATACAATTTTGAATATCCCAGTATCATGCACGACGAAATATTTAAATATTTTGATTCACGTATTCCTAATTTTAATCTCTTACATCACCAATTGAATTGGTTGTCAGATATGAGTTATAGCGATGGGAGTATGACTACTTATAAAATTTTAAGATTAGAAAATTGTATTGAGAATTTAAAAGGGTTTGATTTTGGAAATATTGATTTAATAAATTAATAAAATGAGTGCTAGTGGGAAAAATAAGAAGAAGTCACGATTCTTGTGGTTTAGAAAACATAAGGGAATAACTAAAGCCTTAATCTGGTTTAGAAATGTAAGAGGGAAAAAGAATGAATACAAATACTTTTGGCCAACAGTTGTTTTTTCTATACTACTTGTTTTTAGTCTTTGGTATTTTAATTATGACTATGGATTAAGTTTATGTAAAGAACAAAGAGGGATTTTTGGTGATATGTTTGGAGCTGTTAACGCTGCTTTTTCTGGATTGGCGTTTGCAGGTATTATCATTAGTTTATACCTACAGAGAATTGATTTAAAAAATCAGTTTGAAGAAATACAACAAACTAACAAGGAGTTTAAAATTCAGAATGATACTCTTCAGCTTCAAAAGTTTGAAAATCAATACTACAAAATGATTGAATTGCATAGAGGGAATGTCCAAGAAATGAAGATTTCATTTTTCGATTTTCAAAAAGTACCATATCAAGATGCTACAGGGCATGGGTATAGAGCGCAGGAATTTCTACGAGATATTGATGGTCGAAAAATCTTTGTTGGCATGCTAAACGAGTTTAATGCCTTGTACCATATATTAGAGAATGTATCAAATGATATAGAATTAAAACTTACCCCTAAAGACTTAATTGATTATAGCTACCAAGTATTCTTTTACGGTAAAAACTCAAAAAAGATAGATTTTGGAGATTGCCCTGGAAAATTCAAGGATAAATTATTTAACATATTAAAACAAAAACAAGAAGAATTTTATAATAGGAATAAAGCAGAGGATTCAAAATTTAGAAAAAATGAATATTATTTAAAGTTTTATCCATTTGAAGGACATGAGTCCAGATTGGCACATTATTACAGACATCTATTTCAAACAGTAAAATATGTGATACAACAAGAAGAGAAGAAGTTAATATCGTACAGTGAATCCCGACAATATTTAAGAGTTTTAAGAGCACAATTATCTAATGCAGAACAGGTATTGTTGTATTACAATTATTTAGCTGATTTTGGTAATAATTGGGACTATTTAGGAAAAAAAGGGTATCGATTCTTAACCAAATATAGAATGTTACATAACATTCCATTTGAAAGTATTGCAACAGGCATAGAAGACCCAAGAGACCATTTTAAAGATTATATAAAAAAACACGCAACTGAAGAAGACCCTTTGTTTGAGTGGGGGGACATATATTAAAATATAACTGCAATGGAAAAGCGCATAAATTTACTAAAGGAATTGTTTGATAATAGAGTAACTTATGATTTGTTTTGGAATTTATTATACAATATGCATAATGGTCCAACAAGAAGAATAAGGATACAATGGAACAGTTTTGATATTGCTGGCTGGGCAGAATTCTATAAACGAGAGAATATTGAGGTTAATGAAAATCAAATAAAATTAGTGTTTGATTATCTGAATATTTACCACAATAATGTGGTAATAGGATTGGGTCAAAACAAATATCAGGCAAATCACAATTATGATATACAAGAAGAAAATTTTATGATAGAGTTGATTGCATTAAAAGTCCAAGAAAGATAAAAAATTTAAATAATTAACATCACCAATCACGTAAAAATGGAACTAAATTCAGACAAAATAAAAATTAAAGATTTATTAGAGCTTAAACGCAAAAACATGATATCGGTCAATCCTGAATATCAAAGAGGTGCTGTATGGAAAGAACCGCAGCAGAAAAAATTGATTGACAGTGTTCTTCGAGGCTATCCGTTACCTCTAATCTATCTTCATCATAAAAAGGAGGAGATTGCAGGTATGAAACGAGAAGATTTGGAAATTATAGACGGTCAACAACGCATCAATGCACTATATCTTTTTGGAGAAAACGCTTTTAAACTTTTCGACCCGGTTAAAGATGACAAAGTAGCAAGATTTCCGAAGTTCATCAGTGATTTACCGTGCCCGTGGGCACATTGCGATTATCTTGGTCTAGACGACAACTTAAAAGAAAAGTTTGATAATACCGAATTGTTTTTAGTAAAAGTAACAACAGACAATGAGGACGAAGCAAGAGACCTCTTTATTCGTTTGCAAGCAGGATTGCCTTTAAATGCTCAAGAAAAAAGAGATGCTTGGCCAGGTGGTTACACCGAGTTCGTTCTAAAATTTGGTGGCAAACGAGAGTTAGCAAGATATCCAGGTTATGATTTTTTTAAAAAATTGAGCAACAAAACAGATCGAGGACAAGTACGACAACTTTGTGCTCAAATTGGAATGATGTTTTTAGAAGAAGCCACAAAAGGTAATTGGATGGATACTGGTACAAGCGCCATTGATGATTATTATTACAGTAATTTAGGGTTCGATATGAAATCTCCGAAAGTGGCAAAATTTGGCCGTCTATTGGACCAAGTATATGAACTTTTTTTAGGATACAGAGGTCCAAAATTGAGAGGACATGAAGCTATACACATCTGTTTATTGGTGGATAGTTTAAGTGAAGATTACACTAAAAGCTGGCAAACAAACTTCATTTCGGCATTTGACGATTTTCGAAAGAAAAGTGCTTTGGCCAAGAAAACAAAAGATGGTGAATATTGGTTCAACTATGGTTCTTTAACCCAAACTCAATCCTCAAATGCAAAAACGATTCAAGAGAGACATAAATTTTTTACAAATAAAATGTTCTCAATATTACAACCGGTTAGAAAAGATAATGTTAGAACTTACGGTCAATTAGAAAGAGAAATAATATATTTTAGAGACAACAAGAAGTGCCAAGTATGCAAAAGTGAAGTTGCATGGGATGATTTAGAAATCCATCATGTCGATGAACATCAAAATGGAGGTCAAACTACCATTTATAATGGGGTGTCAGTTCATAAAGATTGTCATCCTAAAGGTCAAGCGGCTATCAATTTCTTTAATAAGTGGAATAGTGAAAAAGAAGTTAAAGAAAATTATACCTCTTAAATCGATTTTTATTTAAAAAATGATAATAAATGAAAGCATTTATATCCTACAGTCATAAGGACGAAAACTATTTAGAACGCTTGCATGTGCATTTAGCGCAATTGAAGAGGGAAGAATTAATTGAAGCCTGGACTGACGAAGCTATTCCTGCTGGTGGAAAATTAGATAACATTATTTCTGAATCATTGGAGAAATCAGATGTTTTCATAGCACTTTTAAGTCCAGATTATATTAATTCAAATTATTGCTATGATAAAGAATTTAAGAGAGCTCTCAAAATGCAAGAAGATAATCAACTTACCATTATTCCAATAATTTTAGAACCTTGTGATTGGACCAACACTCCTTTCAAACAATTTAAGGCATTGCCTAAAGATGGAAAGCCTATATCTGATTGGAACAATATGAATACAGCATTCTTAAACATCATCCAAGAAGTTAGACTTTTGTTACAGTTGGGTACAATTAGTGAAACTTTGAATCCAACGATACCGCTTCAAAATGTGAAAAGTAATTTACGCAATTATAAAATTAAAAAGGACTTTGATTCGATTGAAAAAATGGAATTCGTTGAAAATGGATTTGATGAACTAAAGAAGAATTTAAAGAATTATATAGATGAAGTAGTTAACTTGGATAATATTAAGGCAAGAGTATTAAAAGACAATAACATTTCTTTCGAATGTCTAATTGTAAATAGAAATAAAGTCAATACTGAAGCAACATTGGAACTTTCCAAATCTGATGGAAAGAATACATATCATTTTAATTATCTAAATCGTTCAGAATTCGCTTTAAATTTCAAAATTAATTTAATCAACGGTAACAACACTGAAGGATATTTTAATCTTGAACATGACGAATTCAATATGTACTGGACAGACAATACTTTTGGAAATTATCAACAAGAAAAGAAATTGTCTATAAAAGAAATGGCTGATTATATTTGGAAACAGTGGTTAGGCTGTGTGGGAATTGAATTTTAATTACCTCCAACAAAAATTCCTAAAATATAAAACAATTACCATCCAAAATAAAAACAACTTTTCTGTTATATAAAGAAAAAGTATGTGTATAATTTCAAATAAAATAAAATTTTGCACCTGTGCGAGTGAAAGCTTTCAAATTGATGAACTCAATCATTACTGGATTCTGCATAGTAGAACTAAAAACAAAAACTTGCAGCTTATGGGTGAAACTGCAATACCCTATTTTCTAAATCCGATGTTTGATATTAATGAAAAACTTCTTCTAGAAGTTTTGAATTCTCCAAATGCTTTTGATAAAGAACTTAATTTCAAAAGGGGTAATCGATTGGAAGTTTTCCTATTTAATCATTCAACTTCAGGAGACAATTTATACTTCAACTTCAGATATACGGGTAAGTTATGGACGGCTATAGATGGTGATGTTTTTGATTTAATGAGTAGGTTTGATAAGGTGATACAAGGAGAGATCAAAGTAACGGAATGAAATATGACGTGGCAATTAATTGTCTAGAAATTTAATCGCTTCGTTCTTCGGCCTCGCGATAACAACATGGGTTTTGGCTTACTGTCATGAGATGCTGAAACGAGTTCAGCATGACAAAGAGGTCCCCGCATTCGAGGTCCCCACTTTCGTGGGGATGCAAGAAACCACGAACTCCATAAAGAATTCGTGGTTTTTTAGAATTTAATAAGGTTTGGTTGGATTAGCGTGTTCTGATTTTTCTGAATTCCAACCCTTTTACTCTCGCAAATTGCTCACTCTTTCTACCGAAATTAGTGAGCACCACCTTCTTTGCATTAATAAACACTGCTACCAAACCTGTGACTGGGGCATTGAAAAACTCATTGCGCGCCATACGTGCTGCATCGAGTTCTGCCTTTTTGGTTTGTACATTAGCATTTGCGGTTTCTAAACTTACTAACTTGGCCTGAAGTGTCACCAACTGAATGGCAACTGTGGCTGGGTTGTAATTAGGGTCTGCGGCAATCATCAATAATAAACGACGGAAGTTGGTAGTAACATCATCATAATTTAACTGACTGACGCTACGGTAATTTGCCATCGGGTTACTAGGATCTTTAGGTACTTTACGCTCGCCACGCAATAGACGCATGAGTGTTCGTAATTGTTCAATAGTTTCTGGTAAAGCATTAGCCAATACCATCTCGGCGATGATGAGTGCGCCAAGTGGTGCCAAGCCCGAGAATTCTGCAACTCTCATGGCTACGGCATATTTGTATGATGTTTCTGCTTGTTCTACCGTATCCATGTGACCATTTGCATTGTTCTGAATGATTTTGAGATTTGCCAATTCGTACATAGGGATGTTGGTAGCATAATTAGGTTCCATGGTAGTTGCCAGAGAGATGAACTCTCCGCAACGGGTGATGGTGTTTGTCATACTCGCCGCATACCTTTTGTTGCGTTTATCTTCCTCTTCTTCCACTTTGCTAGACACCGCGATGCTGTGCTGGTTGTTAGTACTTGTTTCTTGATCTTCCTGAACCGGGGTTTCCGATTTCGGTTGAGACTCTACCGTTTCGTTGTCGAAATTGTGGTCTTGAGCCTCGTTGGACAATTGGTTCTTTACGTTTTCTGCGAGCTGCGCCTTTTTAGAGACTCTTGCTCTTTTGTTGGGTGTTTTACTCATAGGTTAAAATTTAATTCATTAAACAAAGATTTAGGTTAAACAATTGACAAGATGCTGGATGATTATGTTTTAGTTTTCAGCGACTTGACATGGCAAAGTTTATCAAAAAAACGATATGAAAAACGCGGTTATTTTGGCGAGATGGTTTTTGAGTAGATTCCATGAAACGCAAAAATATCGGACAAAATGCGTAAATGTGGCGTCAAATCTGATAAATCTTACAAAAACAGATATTTATAAATTACGTTAAAATCCTAAACAATTAACAAAACTTTAATTAAAAATGTAAGATATAACTTTCAGAAAAATGAGTTAATTGATGATCTTTTAGGGGTTTAAAAAATGAAAAGACGGCGAGGGAAGGGGGTTTAGACTTTTTAGACTTGTTAGACTTTTTAGACTTGTTAGACTAGTTAGACTTTTTAGACACGTTAGACTTGTTAGATATTGACGGTTAGCCTTTGGCTATTAGCTGTTAGTCATTGGTTTTTGGTGTTTAGTATTTAGTGGGTAGTGGGTAGTGGGTAGTGGGTAGTGGGTATTGAGTATTGAGTATTGGGTATTGAGTATTGAGTATTGAGTATTGAGTATTGAGTATTGAGTATTGAGTAGTGAGTATTGAGTATTGAGTATTGAGTATTGAGTATTGAATATTGAGTATTGAGTATTGAGTATTGAGTATTGAGTATTGAGTATTGAATATTGAGTATTGAGTATTGAGTATTGAGTATTGAGTATTGAGTATTGAGTATTGAGTATTGAGTATTGAGTATTGAGTATTGAGTAAATAGTATTATTTAACTTTAAGCACTATCCTAAACCACAAAATTTTCCAAACCACCCACAGCACCAATCACTTTTTTTCATACATTTATATCGACACATCGCTTCCGTTCTAGGAAGTTGTTGTCAATTGACTTTTGCCAAAGTAGCTAGTCACTGCTTTGGCTTTTTTATGTTAATGTCGTTGTAATAAGGTTCTAACAGTGCCTTTAAAAAAAGAAACCCACCCCGCATTATTCAATTCCAAAATTCATTATTTTAGTGGGGCTTTAACACGTTGGTTATCATGTGCTTCAACCTGTCATGGCCTAATCCTTAACCGCTGTGTATGTCACTGTATGAAACATAGGTCATCGTTTTTTATGTCCATCGGGCTGTTGGGCCTGTTCGCCATCCTTGTAGGATTTGCAAAACCCTTTATCATTCCAGTCAGCAGCGGTACGTTTCACGCACCATTCATCATCTATTTCCATGGTGCCATGGCACTCTTATGGGTGCTGCTCTTTACGGTCCAATCACTGCTCATCATGAGAAGAAACTATAAGCTGCATATGAGGTTGGGGGTTGCTGGCCTTTTTATAGCGCTGGCTGCTGGCATCACCATCATGCCCGCAGGCCTGTATGCTGTACAAAAAGAGCTGAAGTCAGGATTGGGCGATACTGCTATTTCAGGAATCATCGGCAATTGTACCACGGCGTTGATGTTTTTAGGACTTGTTATCGCAGCAATTGTTTACAGAAAAAATGGCGCTGTGCACAAAAGGCTGATGCTCTTGTCCGTGATAGTACTCCTATGGCCAGCTTGGTTTCGGTTTCGGTATTATTTCCCAAGTGTTGAGCGTCCGGATATTTGGTTTGCAGTGGTGCTTGCCGATAGCCTGATTATCATCTCATGGATTTGGGATAAACTAGCAAATGGCAAGATACACCCCGTATTGCTATACGTAGGTGGCGCCATCATATTGGAACATATCCTAGAGGTTATCTATTTTGACAGTACGCCATGGCGATTTGTGGCGAAGCATATGTATAATTTGATGACTCTACCATAGTTTAAAACCCTAACCAATGTAATTCTGCTCGGCTTTTATTAACTACTTCTTATACGGATTAGAATTCAACCTGTATGTTAAGGATATAAACGGATTGAATCGATGGTAGGCTGTGTTTAATTCCTCAAAGTTCAAATCGGTGTTAATCACTTGCTCTTCTTCATAGTTAGAGTTAAGCCTTAATTGCTCATGAAACGCTAGTCCTGCGGTCAATACAAAATTTTGTCCAACCACAGCAGATAAACCTACAAAAGTAGACAGCGTTTCAAAGTCTGTACCCAGTCCTCCTGTAACGCCCCAACTAAAATCTTGTTCCAGTTTAGAATATGTAAACATCACACTCGGAATGGCATCAAAATGTTTTTGGCTACCATCACGCACAATGGTGTAAGTAGCGGGGTCAGCACCATCTGCATTCAGCACAGATTTGTAAGTATCACGCTTTACCAAAGACACCATGCTCACTCCAAAGGTTGGTGTCCAATACCATTTGGAACGGCTTACAAATTCAATTGTGTGAGTATCTATTAGAGTGTTGTCTGTTTTTTTAAAGGCTTTAACGGTAAAGGTATATTTGGTGTTGGCTGCAAAAGTCATTAGGATAGGAGATGTTGGAGTTCCCATACTAGTGACACCTGCAGCATTGGCATCTGGAATAACTAAAGTGCCTTGAGGATTGTAGTCTTTTACATAGGAAACCGATAAATATGTATCATTTTTAGCTACAAATGATAGATTAATTTTAGCGCCCTTGTCAATAATGTATGAATTAGTAATAACAGAACTATTAAAGTCAATAACGGTTTCTGTTTGTGTAAATCCGAATAAAGGTAGTAGTAAAAGCAGTAATTTATAAATAGTTTTCATAATTGGTTGGTATTGGTTAATGATTGCTTTTATATTGGTTAAAGTTTAAAAGGTAATATGGGTCATATTTTAATCAGTACCTGGAATTTTCCCCATTGATGATTGAATTCCTGTTGTTTAAACTCTCTGGTTCTAAAAGCACGGGTGTAAGAAATGTTGAAATAGGGGTTTGAGTAGGAAATGCCATATTCTAAATTGATATACACTCTTTCAATATCCTTGTGATCTATGAGGTAAGGGCTATCTTGACTGAACAACCCACCTTGGAGCAATGAATTCCAAACAACGACATTCGCCGAGTTTGTAGTAAACAATGAGATGTTTGAATCTTTAAAACTCTTAATGAAACTTGGTTTTATGGGCTCTTTAAATGCCTTTATGATGGATCTTTCGCTGTAGATATTCTGAAAATAGGAAGAGGCGTTGAAGATGCTAATTCTGGTGGTGGTGCCAACACCGACAGTATTAATAACGGTTCCAGCAAGTACTTCTGCATTTGGAACAAAATCAACAGTTAAATTTGGTGAGGCATAGGAGTAAAGACCTTTTTCATATTTTAGATGCAAATTAATTCCTATATCATTCTTTATTTGGTTATCCCAGCCTTTTGGGTCAGGTGACCCTATCCATTCATGCCATGTACTTTGAACTTCTTCACCAAGAGCCATTGGCCCTATCACACCTAGATATACTTCTGAAGATAGCCTTTTAGCCGACGCACTATCATTGGAGATTACACTTTTCGATATATAAAGCCAAGCACTATAGGGTCTGTCATCTAGCATTATGGAAGGCACTGTAATATCTGATGACGTATAGAGATTTTGTCCGATACTGAAACCCGTAATGTTTTCAGTACTTTTATCTAATACAAATGGCCACCACTTTTTTAACCTACTGGAATCCTTAAGAAGGTGCGAACATTCAATTTTAAGTCCTTGTGTGTAGAAAACATCCGTTTTATTCTTAAATAGCCAAAAGTCGTTTTCGGAAATGACCCTGATAACCTTTTTGGGATGGTCTTCACTTTCCTGTGAAACAGTTCCAGCAGAGCATAAGATTATTATTAAGGATAATAACTTTTTCATATCAGTTGGTTTAGTTAGTATCATACAAAACCTATATCATTATGCCTAAAGCATACAGCGTTTTTAAATGTTAGTGTCAACAAACATTCAGCTAGTAACTAAAACCAATCGGGGTAGTTGGCCTACGGAGAATTATTGGATTAAATGTAAGAAAAAAATTCTATTTTACAATAAACGTTCCCACCATCAACCATCAACCTACTCACAAATAAACCACTATTAATTAGGTGGTACCAATATTTAGACGTTCCTTTGCAAGGTTAGTAGAATCATTTTCTAGTTGAGAACTTTATCCGTTCTAGTTTAACTTCCTTTTCTATTTTATCATACCACTAACAAGTACCTTGCTGATAAGGCTTAGGGTATCATTCCCGTGTTGGCCTGTTTAGTGTTATTATTAAGGGTCAGCAAGGTATATTTTAAATCATTTAAATTTTTAAATTATGAAAGAAGGAACAGTAAAATTCTTCAACAAGACCAAAGGGTTTGGTTTTATCAAAGAAACAAATTCTAACGAAGACATTTTTGTACACGAATCTGGCTTGCTAGATGAAATTTATGAAAACGACAAAGTAAAATTCGGGGTAGAACAGGGCAAAAAAGGCCTCAATGCCGTAAATGTTGAAAGGCTTTAAAACAGAAATTTTTTGGGCCACTCTTTTGTAGAGTGGCTTTTTTAATTAAAACCTACAGTATGCTCATTATAAAGATAAAACCTGGCGAACGTATTGATGGCGTTCTGAAACGCTATCGTAACAAGGTACGCAAAACAAAACAACTGAAGGTACTGCGTAGTAACGAGCATTATACAAAACCTTCTAAATTGCGACGTAGGGAAATAGCCAAGGCAGCCTATAAGGAGCAATATGAGCGAGAGAAAGAACAGTAATGGTTTTCAATATTTTTGAATCCTTTAACGTTGCTTACCGAGATTTCGTATCATCTAGACTGTAGTAGTGTTGCACAGCTCTCAATTCAGTCCAAAAAGATTTTGCAGCATCTTTACCTCACACACTTATGTGCCCTAAATAATTATTATGAAAAATCAAACAACCCATATCACAGACCACGAAGATTTTAAGTGCCGTGGCAACTGGAACAAACAAACAGTGACTTTAAAAATAAACTATCCACACCTTACACAAGACGATGTGAGATTTAAAAGTGGACAAGAGTCACAGCTAATCTCACGTTTAGAAAATAAATTAAGAAAGAATCGCAGAGAAGTGATCGATATATTAAAGGCTAATTATAGAATTACGGCCAATTCAATATAGAGGTTAAAATCTATAAGTGCTTGTTTTTTAAGTTGACGTGCAGTTTCATTTTTTTATACACTCACACTATGGAAAACTTTGAATTCGAGAAACTCGTTCCATTTAATATCAAGGAAAATATTAAGTATGAATCCAATAAAATTGTGATAATATACCTGTTAAGGGAGCCTCCAGGAAACATTGCAGCCATCTCGGTTGATTATGGTAAAGTCTATAAAGCTGATGCTTCTCCATATATTACCTTTATAAAGATTCTAGATGGTAAGGCAGAGCTCGTAGTGGAAAACATCTCTACTTATATGAAAAGCGATGACTGTATGATTATACCCAGCTACGTGCCTTTTACTTTAGAGGCAAATCAACGATTCAAAATGATGTCCATTGTACTAAAAAGTGACAATGATGATCCAGAACCTTAATGAGGACTGAGTAATTTCTTTGACCATGATGCACTTTAAGGAGTAAGTATCATTGTTGAAGGGGTTAATGCCCATAAATAAGTAACTATTAATTAGGTGGTACCGATTTAAAAGCGTTCATTTGTAAGGTTAGTAGAATCATATCTAGAAGAGAACTTTATCCGTTCGAGTTTAACTTCCTTTCCTATTTCATTTTTTTATAACTAACATACCTTACTCCACCGGAGTTGGTCCTAAAATTCCTTTGCTCAAGTAATTGGCCGACGGATGGATATATGAAGTAAGGTATTTTTCACTCAACATTTTAATTTTTTATATTATGAAAGAAGGAATTGTAAAATTCTTCAATAAAGCCAAAGGATTTGGTTTTATTACAGAAAAAGGAACCAACCGCGACATATTTGTACATGTCTCTGCGCTTACTGAAGATATTGGTGAAGAAGACCATGTACGCTTTGATGTGGAACAAGGTGTAAAAGGCTTAAGTGCCATCAAAGTAGAAAAAGCTTAATTACCTTCCAGTTTGAAGGCCACTCTATAATGGAGTGGCTTTTTTTTTCCAAATAGATAAATGAATGAGGCAGCTAAAGATACAGCAGCAAATTACCAAACGATCAGATGAGTCCCTGAATAAATATTTCAGCGATATCAATAAGATCAGTAGGATTACCCCAGAAGAAGAAGCCGAGCTGGCTGTACTCATTAGAAAAGGAGATTTGTTGGCATTAGAGCGACTCACTACCGCAAATCTGCGCTTTGTGGTATCGGTGGCAAAACAGTATGAACGACGTGGGTTATCGCTTGCCGATCTTATTAGCGAAGGCAATATTGGTTTAGTCAATGCCGCTTATAAATTTGACGAAACCCGTGGCTTTAAGTTTATTTCTTATGCCGTGTGGTGGATTAGACAATCTATTATGTCTGCCATAGACGTCAACATGCGCACCATACGTTTGCCTATTAATAAACTGCAGCTCATAAAGCATATGTGGCGAGAAATAGATATCTATCAGCAAGAATATGGATATATGCCTTCTGCCTATGAATTGTCCTTACTGTTACAGGTAAGCGAAAGCGAAGTAAAAACTTGCCTAGAGATCAATAGCCTTCCTATGTCTATAGACAAACCTCTAAAACTGGATGAAAATTTAACCTTGCAGGATACCTTAAAGAGCGAATCCTTCGCAAGTCCCGAAGCTAATTTACTAAAGCAATCGCTGTCATGCGATATAGAAATAGCACTGAACATTTTAAGTGAACGTCAAAAGGAAGTGATAAAAATGAGTTATGGTATTGGTTATGAATACACTATGAATCTCAGTGAAATCGCTGCCTATCTAGATATGACCCCAGAACGTATAAGGCAATTGCGGCAAGAAGCTTTGAAACGTTTAAAAAACTCTAGAAATGCCCACATGCTTCTTAAATATTTGCAATAGGTTTTAAGTTTATATGTATGTTTCCCCAACACACAACTCAAAGTCTCAATTAAAAGGATAATGCGGCATCACAATTGATACCAAACCACAAAAGCCAAAAAATAAAGCGTACCTTTGCCGCCAAATACAGAATGACACTAGCAATTAGACGGTCATTTACCAAATAAAAACTATGTCATTCAACTCTTTAGGATTATCTGATGCTTTGCTTAAAGCCATCAGCCAACAAGGCTACACTACGCCTTCACCCATACAACAAAAAGCCATCCCTGTCATATTAGAGCGCAAGGACGTCTTGGCATCGGCACAAACAGGTACCGGTAAAACAGCAGGCTTTACCTTGCCCATGCTACAAATTCTTTCTCAAGGGAAAAAGCTTCATAACAGGCCCATTCGCTCGTTGGTACTCACACCTACACGCGAACTCGCCGCACAGGTGTATGACAATGTGAAGAATTACAGCGCCTTTCTCGATATCAAAAGCACCGTCATTTTTGGAGGTGTCAACCAGAAACCACAAGTTGCAACCTTGCGACAAGGCGTCGATATTTTGATTGCTACCCCAGGCCGCTTGCTCGATTTGCACAACCAAGGATTGTTGTCCCTCAAAAATGTAGACATCTTGGTCCTAGACGAAGCCGATAGAATGCTCGACATGGGCTTTCTGCGCGATATGAAAAAGATCATGGCCTTGTTGCCCAGCAAACGCCAGACCTTATTGTTTTCGGCCACCTTTTCAAAAGACATCAAAGCTTTGGCAAACGATATTCTGTACCACCCCGTGCAGGTAGAAGCCACCCCTGAAAATACGACGGTAGATGCCATAGAGCAAAAAGTGTATCGGGTTGCAAAGGGATTAAAGGCAGGACTTCTTATAAATCTCATCTCTGAAGGTGATTGGGAACAAGTACTTGTGTTTACACGCACCAAGCATGGCGCCAACAACCTTACCAAAAAGCTCAACAATGCCAACATCTCTGCACTAGCCATCCATGGTAATAAAAGCCAAGGTGCCCGAACAAAAGCCTTGGACGGATTTAAAAAAGGAAGCATCCGTGTATTGGTAGCCACCGATATTGCCGCACGTGGTCTGGACATTCCTTTATTACCGCACGTGGTCAATTTTGAATTGCCCAACATTGCTGAAGATTATGTGCACCGTATCGGCAGAACAGGTAGGGCAGGCGCCAGTGGCGAAGCCGTGTCCTTGGTAAGCGCTGATGAAACCTCATATTTGGCAGACATTGAAAAGTTGGTAGGCGAGCGCATCCCTGTCGAAATCATTGAAGGCTTCGAACCCGACCCTAATGCCTCCACCGAACCCATCAAACCAGGACAGAACAGAAACCGTAACTCCAGACCCAAAAACAAAAAACCGGGTGATGGCGCTTCCAGCTCCGACTCAAGCACTAAAAAATCAAATAGAAACCGCAACCGTAACCGTAATCGAAATAGGAATAGGCGGGGGAAGAATGATTAGTTTATAAATGCAAGCGAGCCTTCGCCATAAGGAAAGCTCACTTGCCCTATGTTTTTACTGTTTGATAAACTTAAGTACGGTTTTATTATCCAACATCAACAGATGTAAACCTGGAGACAAATTGCTGACATCGATGGGTTGTTGTGGATGGATGTTTCCCTTACCAACTTGTTTGCCGAGTACATCGTATAGCTGATAAAATGTAGGCTGTTTAAGGTGATGCACTTGCAATGTGTTCGTGACCACATTTGGAGCTATGGAAAAAGAATCCTCCACTGCCAACTCATTTATAGATAAAGCTTCATTAAGGCCTTCAAAGGAAATGACTTGAGATGAGGTGCACACCCACATCTCACCAGTACCGTCTTGTATGGAAACGGAACGGTAAGAACTAAATTCGGTGGGAAGTGTCACGAGTTGTTGCAAGTCACCAGTAATGCTGTACACAGCCATATCAGCTTCATCACTGCTCACCACAAATAATTGATTGTTATAGCATGACAAATCACCATAATTGACAATAAAACCGTCGTCAGAGGTTTGAAAACTAAATGTGTTGCTGCCATTGATATTGTCCAACTCTACCACTTTATTACGTTCTGTGGCACTTGCCAGTTTGTCCTGTACCACATAAAAATTAGAATTTGTGGCATTGAAGTCGCCACCTACCACATGGCTATTTCCAAAATTGGTATTGAGAGTAGTAATCACCGTTCCATCTGAAACCGAGATGGCGTAGATTTCAACCGCACCACTTTCACCATCAAACACGAGCAGGCTTCCGGCAGGTATATTTGTGGCATTCATAACAAATTCGGTGGTGACAATTTCGATGTCTACATCATTGGCGCCAGATGCCTGTGGAAATGGAATGCTACTCATGAAAGTGCCGGTAGTCTTGTCATACTTATTGATGACTGCAGCAAAACACTGGTAGACGTACAAGTAAGAATCATCATGCGCCACTGAACACAGATTGCCATCATTGGAAGGATTGAAGTTGAAACCCAAGGTCAGCTGGGCTGACATGTGTAGGGAAATAAGAATTGCAAAAAGGGTAAAGATTGATTTCATAAGCTTAAGATTTAATGGATTATATCCATACATCGAAAGCGTATATATAATGTCATCACATCAAAATGATTTTATGAATGCACATAAAATCATTTTATAAAGATGTTTCACAAGGTTTATTAATTTCTTTTGTGATATTGGGTCAGAACGTTATCTGTTTTCATCCAACTGTGCTTTCAACTCCATGACCAAAGCTTTCAGCTCTTCAATTTCTTCCTGTTGTTCCTGTACCGCTTTTACCAAAGGGACCACAAAAGTGGCATAACGTAAACCATAATAGTCTTCACTGTTTTTTGGAGCGTCTACACCATTAAAGTCAAATCCCACCGATTGTGCGGCTTGCTCCACTTCCTGTGCAATAAAACCTGTATGGCGGGTGTTGCGAATGTCATTATTATAAGTCAGCTCTTCCATATCATCTACTTTTGGCGTTTTAATGGCATCAACATTCATGGTATAGGTCACAGGTCGAAGTTTATTTATAAACTCCAATCCTTTGACATCTTCCTGTACACGGTGCTTAAGTCGACCATCTGATATATTGGTCCAGTTTTGATAGCCGCCAATGGAGGTGGTTCCCGTAAAGCCCAAACGAATCTGGTTGTTGGCTGTAATTAAGCTATTGAATCCAATAGCGGTCGATTGATTAAAATTGCCACCCAAGGAACTCGATGCTGCTCCAAGGAACGTATTGCGTGTACCGATGGAATTATTGATGCCTGCGGCATAACCCAATCCAACATTGTAAGCGGCATTTGAGACACTGGTAGGGTTGGTGCTGTAAAGCGAACGGTAGCCAACAGCAACATTAAACGTATTAAAAGCCGCGTTGCCATTGTTAAATGAAGAACTATATATCGCTTCCCTGCCTATAGCGATGTTAAAGCTAGAGGACGTATTGGTGCGAAGCGCCCAAAAACCCAAAGCGACATTGTTGGTGCCCACCGTATTTTGGTCCATGGCCCCACCGCCCACCGCTACATTACCTACGCCTGTGGTAATAGCTGTCAAGGCATAATGACCTACCGCAGTGTTTTGGTTCCCAGTGGTAATCCCATACATACTATTAAAGCCAACAGCCGTATTACCGAGGTAGGTGGTGGCTCCAGATCCAAACAAAGCTCTGTAGCCCAGAGCGGTATTCTCGCTGCCCGATGTACTATTATAAAGCGACGAATAGCCCACGGATGTATTAAAGTCTCCTGAATTTCTCAATCCTTGAGAGAAGGAACCCACGGCCGTATTATTTTCACCAGTTTGATTGTTGCGTAGTGCCCAATGACCGATAGCGGTATTTTCGGTACCAGTGGTATTGAGACGTAAGGCTTCCGTACCGATAGCGGTATTATAATCGCCTGTATTGCCGTCTCGTAAAGCGGAGTCGCCCATGGCAACGTTATAATCTCCCGAAGGACTATTGCCCATGGCGTCAATGCCCACTGCTGTATTGTTGTTGCCGTCATTCGCATTAAGAGCTGCTGCGCCCAATGCCGTATTTCTATTGCCCGTAAGGTTATTGAACAAAGATCCATTGCCCACGGCCGTATTATAATCACCCGAATTCTTAAGTCGCATGGCATTGACACCAATCCCTGTGTTGTAATTTCCATCTACATTTGTGTACAGAGAAGAAACACCTAAACTGGTATTGAATCGGCCAATGGTATTGCCGAACATAGAAAAAGAACCAATAGCCGTATTCCAATCTCCTTCACCAATAGCAGTTGGATTATTGTTACGAAGCGCTACAGCGCCCACCGCCGTATTGTATGAATTCCATAGGTTGCCACCATTATCAAAATTTTGTTGTGACATGGCATGGTAACCGATGGCAGTTGTAAAATTAGAGAAAGAGTCGTAGGCTAGAGAGTATCTACCAACAGCGGTTGCTCCAACTGTACCGTTACCATACTCCATAGAACCCACACCTATAGCTGTATTTTGTTCACCTGTAGTCGCATCTCGAAGTGCTCGCCAACCCACGGCTGTATTCAATGAACTGGTAGTGCTAGATTGCATTGCTTCAGTACCTAATGCTGTATTATAGCCATTACCAGTATCCTGCTGGTTTAAACTTAAACGCCCTATAGCGGTATTACCATTAGAAGTTGTGTTAGAGGTCAGAGCTAAATTACCAATTGCCGTATTGAAATTTCCGGTAGTGTTGGCGGTCAGTGCTTGATATCCAAAGGCGTTGTTTGAATTGCCAGTATTGTTATTAAGAACTTCGTAGCCAAAGCTCTGATTTTCATTTATGGAATCTATAAAACCAGCAACTTCATTATTGACTCTAAAGTTTAGAGGTTGATTATCGATGGTTCCCATGAAATTTGCAGCAGTAGTTCCAGAATTACCAGTTATTTCCCAACCGACTTTTCCTGCTACGATTGGAAGCCAGGCGCTGCCGTCCCAATAATGAAAGCCAACACCTGTAGTTGTATTGGTATTCCAAACCAGAAGTCCCTCTGTAGCACCACCCGTTATAGGGGCAATTAAAGTCAAGTCGGGAATATTCACACGAGGCACCAATACACCTTTGTCGGCACTATTCACATCCAATACAGAACCAGCGGCAGGGGAGGTTGTACCAATGCCAACTTGCGCATGAGAAATTAATGAGGATAGAAAAAAAAGAAGTGTAAACGTGGGGATGAACTTTTTGACTGTTGAATTTTTCATAATTCTTCAATTATAGTTCATTGATTGCTAAAGTATTAAAATTATTCTAGCTTCTCAAATAATAACATTTTTTTTAGCAAATTTTTCTATAGATTGGTCAATAAGAAAGGAAGGTGATTACGGTTCTACCTTGAGGGGATTGAGTCTTACACGAGCAATAAGTGCAAAGGGGCATTAGCAAAGTCCTACTAAATTTGTTATCTTTCAGAAATCGTCCATGCACTAAAATATCTGCTTTAATGCTGACTAAAATTATGGATATAACTCAAATCAAAACTTATGAACTATTTTTTAGCCATAGGACCGTGGCAAATAATTATAATATTAACTACCGTATTTCTAGGTATTATACCAACTATTATAGCACTGATAGATATTGTTAGAAATGAATTTTCTGGAAACAACAAAATAGTCTGGCTTTTAGTAGTTTTATTAAGCAACTTTTTCGGAGCTCTGCTGTATTTTATCATTGGAAGAAAGCAGAAATTGCCAGTCACAAACAAATAAGTTTAGCTTAAAATAGTAAGGTTCAATTTAGCTTATTTGCCAAACCTTGAATGATTATGAAAACACTCATCTTCACAATAATTTGCGTTTCGCTTTCAAATACTAATTATTTTGATAAGATGGTGTTACCATACTCTATCGTTACTTCAAAGACAGATTTAATTGTTGAAGGTACTATTGATGAAATTTATGACGGAAAATATGGTTTCACCATATCAGATTTCATTAAGGGTAAAGATCAAAAAACAATCTACGTTACTATTGGGAAACAATGGACCTGTGATATACGCAAAACTGACTATAAAAAAGGGCAAAAACTGATCCTGTTTTTAATCAAAGAAAATGGCAAATACCAAATTATTAATGGAAGTACGGGCGAACTGATTATAAATGATGATGGAAGTATATTACGTCATAAATACCAGCCATTACCTGATTTAACTATTTTGAAAGATGGAATTAAAATGCTGATCAAATCTATCGATTATAATGGAGAACTATATTCAGAAGGAACATACAAATTTTTAGTAAGTCAATCAGAATTTGAGAAATATAAAAACGAAAATTCGTTTTATTATCAATCGACCAGAGGATTGGAGTACGTAAATAATTAGAGCCTTACGATGGCCATAGTCCAATTCCGCCATTGTTGGTGTTATACACTAACATTTATACTGCATAAATAAAAACCCAAACATCTGCCACTGCCACTGCATACTGTTTACTGACATTGATAATTGCCTGGGCACTATCGACAGGATTCTACAAATAAAGCCCCAACCCAAATTTTAAAAGATGAATGTTCTTGTTGTAGGGAATGTCAGGCACACCGTCATCGGTCTTCAGTTTAATCAGGTCATACTGCACCTGCACAAAGAGTTTGTTGGTAAGATCATAAAGCAATCCCACGTTGACGTTAAAACCGCTTTCAGTTTCTGTAAAGGTAGTCGAGCCTGGATTATCTGGGTTCAACATATCGGTTACCTCAAAGTTCAAAAAAGTATATCCTACACCGATGCTTGGGTGAAACTTTGGCAAATCTTCCGCATCGAGCTCCACAAAAAATTTCGGTTGCAAGGTAAACAGCTTCACATCGGCATCAATCACGGTGTCGTCTTTGGTATTTCGTAAATAACCACCATTAAAAGCGGCGCCTATATTAAAAGTTTCAAAACTATAAAACCGATACTTTAACCCAGCATCAATGAGACCGCTATAATTGTCATTCACAAAGGTATCACCAAAGAGAAGGGGATAACTTGCTTCAAAACTGAACAATTTCTCTTGCGAAAATGAATTTAAAGTGAGGGAAAAAAACAGAAGTAGGATCATTTTTTTCATGATATTGGGGTTTTTGGTTAACGTAAAGATACATAATTAAGAAGTATTAATTCTTATACAGATAACTCCAAATCTTTTATTGAATCTTTTTTACTGCATTGACACATTTAATAACTCCATAAATAGAGTAACGCCCAAGAGCAATAAACTCGAAATTCTTCACCTTAATTCAGTTCACCTTTACTGCATATCAGCACCTAAAAATCCTTAATTATTTGAAAATTTGCATATAGGTTAGAGTCAATTTATCTTAAGTCATTGATTTAAAGTGTGAAAGACTCGAAATAGGTGAAAAGGCTCTTACATTATTGTCGATTTTAAAAAGATTTTAACAAAAATAAAGGATCATTTTTGTGAATTCTTTGCAATTGAAATATTGTTTTACTAAATGCATTACATTTTTTGAGATGTCATTGGTGTTCGTCGAATAAAATTGCTATTAGAAGAATATATGAAACGGAATGCCTATTCAACCAATTTTATAAAATACATTTGTTCAACTATTAATTGATCCTAAATTTATTATACTATGAAAAACAACAAACTACTAAAATTGTTAATGGTGTGTGCTATCATCTGGTCATGTTCTCAAGATAGCCTAGATTCACCAAATTCAGAGAACGACAATACCAGGCTTGCGGCTGGTCAATACGACAATTCCTATTTAGGAGTTTATAAAGGTTTATTTTCTACCAATGATGGTTTAATTCGCGGTACGGTTACCGTATCACTAATGCCAGGTAGCGAAGGTGAAGCTCAAATCGATTTAAGTTCAGGTGAGCAAATTTTATTAAAAAGCCGCCCTGCTAAATTGACAATGGATCAAAAAGTGAGTCAATTGCAATTTAGTTCTGAAGGATTGAGTTCAATACATTCAACTTTTGAATTTTCAGTAGATGGTGATGGTACCAATCCGTTGGTGAACAATACCAACTTCGATACTAGGGCATCGGATATTTTGATTGCCAAAAACACACAACGTCTGCCTTTAATGCCTATTACAGGAACTTATGCCTGTACAGATTGCGCTGTTAATGGACAAGGATTTCCAAACTCCAACCGCACCTGGAATATAATGTCCATTGGTGCCGGCGAAGGACAGAACTTTATGGTTCAAGTTTTCTACGGAGGTCGTATTTATACCTCTGCAGCAGAAAACAATACACAGTCGAATTGTTTTTCATCTGGAGGTTTCACTACATGTGATGTTGCTGGATCAATCAGAGTTCTAGGACATGACGTAACTTGGAGTGGTACTCATGAATATACCACTTATGCTAACACAACCTCTTGTTCAGAGGTAAGTGGTACATGGTCGGCACCAACCTATGGTCCTGGAGTCACAGGTACGTTCCAAAGTGATTCTGATTGCTCAAATGTAGGTTTGTTGAATGATACGTGTGCGTCTGCATTGCCAATAGGTGTTGGAGATTCAGTATTGGTTTCTACTACAGATGCATCTAGTGTTGATGCACCAGCATCATGTGTAGTTGACTTGGATACTGCTCCAGGTGTATGGTATACCTTCGTTGGAGATGGTTTCCCAGTGTTGATTACAACAGAAGGAGACGATGTTGATACTAAAATTGGTTTGTTCACTGGTTCATGTGGTGCTTTGGATTGCGAGAATGGTGACGATAACGGTGGTTTAGGAAACAATCCTTTAATACCTTTGAATACCGTCTTGAATGAAATATATTATATCTATGTAACAGCCAATGATGGTGAGACTGGAGATTTTGTATTGTCATTGATCCCACCAACTTCTATGACCTATGCTACTTGCGATGAGTCTATTCAAGATCATGCAGGTGATGGAGATTATGAAGGTTTCAGAAGAGATGTTTATGTAATTGATGCAGGTGAAGGAAATACTGTCAATGTTAATTTCTCTGAATTTGATACTGAAGAAGGTTATGACTTTGTAAGAATCTATGATGGACCAAATACAGATAGTTTGGTGATCACAATGTCTGTTGAAGGAACACCGTCAATGCCAGAAGGATTCTCTGGAACTGGTAATGGACCATTCTCATTGTTAGGAGATAATGTAGTGTCTACAGGACGTTATATGACTCTTACATTCTATTCTGACCCTAATGTGGTTGGTTCAGGATTTACAGGAGATATCACCTGCATGGCAGGCAGACAAGCGATGGGAATGCAACAAACATCTCTTACGTTTCAACCAGCTGAACATACAATGCCAGTAAAAAACTAATTACTCATGTATATATAAAGAAGCCCGTAGCTAAAAGTTACGGGCTTTTTCAATTTTAAAAGATTGAGTTTAATCTTCGCAAGCCTGCCATAAGGCATCCTCACTTGGAACAGGAGCAACGACTTTAATAGTCTCTTTGGAAACAGGATGCACGAACTCCAGTTGGCGTGCATGTAGATGAATGCTGGCGTCGGCATTGCTGCGGTCAAAGCCATATTTTAAGTCACCTTTAATCGTGCAACCAATGCTAGCTAACTGCACACGTATCTGGTGATGACGACCTGTTTCTAGTTGTACTTCCAGTAAATAATAATTATCAAGTTGCTTTAAAAGTGAATAGTGGAGAATGGCTTTTTTACCATCACGAATTTCTTTACTATGCGCCGTAGATTTGTTGTTCTTCGGATTCTTTTTAAGCCAATGGATTAAAGTGTCCTGTGACTTTGGCGGCGGATTCTTGACAATCGCCCAATAAGTTTTCTTGGCATCCTTTTCGGCGAATAATTTGTTGAGTCTTGGCAATGCTTTACTTGTTTTGGCAAATAGGACGATGCCAGTTGTAGGTCTGTCCAATCGATGCACCACACCTAAATACACATTGCCAGGTTTATTGTCGCGTTCCTTGATGAAAGACTTTACCACCTCATTCAAAGGCTTGTCACCTGTTTTATCACCCTGTACAATATCACCAGCTCGTTTGTTTACGATGATCAGATGGTTGTCCTCATAAATAACTTGGAGGTTATTTTTGTTTGAAGGATTGGATTTGTTGGAAGGGTTGGACATTTTAGATTGTTAGACTGGTTAGACCAGTTAGATCATTAGACTTGTTAGAACATAAGACTAGTTGGATAAGCTGGATTTTTTGAATTATTGTTTTAGAGAGGCTTTAAATCTTGAAATCATTTTGGTTATTTCATTCAACTCATTTAATATGGATTCAATCTCTGTTTTATCTGCGAAACCAAGGTCTTGGGCAATCAGTAATTGGGTTTCTACCCCGTAACAAGATCCAATGGCAATCTCCAAAAATCTTGAAAAATCCTTTTGTGATTGTCGTGAAGAACCTTCAGCAATATTTGAGGGAATTGAGATACAAGCACGTCTCAATTGATTAGTCAAACCGAACTTTTCTGCTTCTGGAAAACTAGACGTGACTTTATAAATTTTGGAACTAAATACTCTACTTCGCTTCCAAATTTCCAGTTCCTTAAATCGATGTACCATATTGAATAAAAAAAACTATAGTCTAACTTGTCTAATACTCTAAAGCAACGCAGTCTAAAAAGTCTAATCTAATATTGTTCATTCTCATTAGGAAAATCCTCGGCCTTTACATCATCAACATATTTCGTGATGGCTGTGGTCATATCTTCATATAGGTTCATATAGCGACGCAAGAATCTGGGTTGGAATTCGTAGGTCATACCAAGCATATCGTGCAAAACCAATACTTGTCCGTCTACACCATTTCCAGCACCAATACCAATAATCGGAATGCTGACACTTTCAGCGACTTCTTTGGCCAATTTGGCAGGAATCTTTTCAAGCACAATGGCGAAGCAACCAGCTTTTTCGAGCATTAAGGCATCTTCTTTCAACTTTTCAGCTTCTTCTTCTTCCTTGGCTCTCACTGTATACGTTCCGAATTTGTAGATAGATTGTGGTGTCAATCCCAAGTGACCCATCACAGGAATGCCAGCATTCAAAATACGCTTGATGGATTCTTTGATTTCTTTACCACCTTCAAGCTTTACTGCGTGTCCGCCAGATTCTTTCATAATACGAATAGCAGAACGCAAAGCTTCTTTTGGGTCGCTCTGATAACTTCCGAATGGTAAATCTACCACGACTAACGCGCGATTGATAGCACGCACTACCGACGAGGCGTGGTAAATCATTTGATCCAACGTAATCGGCAAAGTGGTTTCGTGACCTGCCATTACGTTACTAGCAGAATCTCCCACCAAAATCACATCGACTCCGGCACCATCCACAATCTTTGCCATGGTGAAATCATAAGCCGTCAACATAGATATTTTTTCGCCTTTGGCTTTCATATCTACCAGTGTTTTGACGGTAATTCGTTTATATTCTTTTTTAGCTACAGACATCGTGTTTAGTTTTGATGTTGTAAAAATAGGGAGATTATTTTAGACTTGTTAGAATGTTAGAGAGAATCGGGAACAAAGAGTCAGGAGTCAAGATCCAAGAGTCAAGACGGATGACGGATGACGGATGACCGTTTGGTAGTATGTAGTATGCAGTATGCGATAAGCAGTAAATATTATGCAGATAGCTCTTAAGGTTTATGAACGATGGTTGCCAAAGACCAAAGTCTAAAGGCTAAAGTCTAAAGGCTAAAGGCTAAAGGCCACTAGCTAACAGCCAATCTAGAATTGAAAATAGATAAACGGTTGAAAATCGGTGGAGAAGGCTTGGTAGCAAAGAATGCCTGTGACGGCAGCAACGCCAATTTTAACTGGGATTGGACTTTTGGCATACCAACCTTCAATCGTGTCTTTGGTGGTTTGTGGTAGCCAATGTGTGACATAGCCTATCAACATCACCCAAAAAACCATTTGGTAATGCACAATGATGTCCCAAGCATAATGCCAATCCATATGATAAGCTACTTGGTTGTACCAGCGAGCAATATGGTCCATACTTTCACCTCTAAAGTAGATACGTGTAAAGGTGATAAATGCCAAGGTAATGGCAATCTTCCACCAGCGAGCGTACCATCTATTATTGGCTTCCCACGGACTGATTTTACGCCAGTATTTGTATACCACAATCCCGAGACCATTGAGTCCGCCCCAAATGACGAACTTCCAAGACGCGCCGTGCCACAATCCGCCAATGAGCATTGTGAGCATTAGGTTGATGTTTGTATTGATGTGATTTTTGACATTGGAATTGTAAAGCGCCAAAATATAAATGAACAATGCCGTTGCCAACACACCAAAAACCAAATACAGATTTTGAAATGCATAGAGCGTTCCCAATACAATGATTGCCAAAATAATATAGGATGCCGCAGTACCTTGACGATTTCCTCCCAAAGGAATGTAAAGGTAATCTCGAAGCCAGGTAGAGAGCGAGATGTGCCATCGCTTCCAGAACTCGCCTGCATTTGTGGCTTTGTAAGGCGAATTAAAGTTAACAGGCAGCTTGAAGCCCATCAACAAGGCTAGCCCAATGGCAATATCTGTATAGCCCGAAAAATCACCATAAATTTGTAGGGAATAACCAATCATTGCCATTACATTCGCAAAGCCAGAGAACATTTCAGGCGCATCAAACACACGGTCGAGAAAGTGCATCGCAATAAAATCGGCAAACAACATCTTTTTGATGAGCCCTTTCAGAATCATAAACGTTCCTGCATCAAAATCAGCTTTTGTGATCACAGTAGGTTGTGAAATTTGCGGTACAAAGTTTTCGGCCCTTACAATCGGTCCGGCCACAAGCTGTGGAAAAAAACTGACATAAAAACCGAAGTCAAGAATAGAGTCGAGCGGTTTTAATTTCCTTCTGTAAATATCGACGCTGTAACTGATCGTCTGAAAGGTATAGAACGAAATACCCACAGGCAGAATGATTTTATCTACCGTGAAATAGTTTTGATCGTTAAACGTATTTCCCCATTGTGCCAACCAATTCACCACTTCATAATTGGTATGAAACAGCATATTGAAACTATCCGTAAAGAAATAGGCATACTTGAAATAGCACAACACCGTCAGGTTGATGATGACACTGGTCGCCACCAAGGCATAGCGTTTGGTTTGATGGTTGCTCTTGTAAATGGTTCTACCGATAAAGAAATCGACCAACGTGCTGAAAATCAAAATACCTATGAAGAGTCCGCTGGTTTTATAATAAAAGAACAACGAAATAAGGAATAGATAGCTATTACGCAAGGCGATTTTCTTATAGCACAAGGCAAACAAGAAGTAAGCCACGGCAAAGAATATCCAGAAGTTGGCTTGGGTGAATATCAAAGGAAAATCCTCTGAAAACTGAAAAATATCGTAGAGTCTATTCATCCAAGTTGTGATAATGCGTCAACAATTCTTCTTTATCTCTGTTCGTGCTATTGGCCCACGCATCAATCATGGCATCCATAAATAAATCGGCTTTGATGTTATAGCCTAAATAGGTAAAATGAATACGGTCTCTTGGCATCAACTTGTTTTTATACCATTTGTTTGACGAGCCCAAGCCACCCATAATTTCGTAGAAATCCCAAACAGCCATATGGTATTTGCGAGCCAATTGCATAATGATTTCCTGTTGGATAGCTGTATTGTAATTCAAATATTTTCTTCGGTAATAATCATCATTTGGAACGGTCAAAAGAATGGCGCATTCGGGATTGATGCGCTGAATCATTTGAATGAAAGCTTCGTAGTTGGCACGGAATTTTTCGGCATCAAACCTAGACTTTGGCATATAGGCATCATTGGTTCCAATGGAAATGATGAACAAATCTGGTTTGTACAAATCTAGTTGTTTTTCGAAGTATGCAGCACGTTGGTAATAATCAAAACTGGCACCATTCACACCAATACTTGTGTATTCGATGCCCTCATTATCATTCATAAACTCAACACCCATCAACGCAAATTCAGGATTTACCGCAGTCGTGTCCTTCAATCGAACCTGCAATGCCAAGGAATCAATATTGCTGCTAAAACGGTACTCGCGATACATCTTGTCGAGGTTGAGCGTATCTGTAAACTCCAATTGCTCGTCAAGGATATTTACCTCGTAATCATTCTTCCAAGTATTGTAAAACAATCTCAACTTATTGAAATCGTAAGGTTTCTTGGTATAGTTGCGATGGTTTGATTTCAAATAAATAGTGTCTTCATAGACGCGCAAAGCAGCCGTCACACCAGCCAATCCCCAAGCAATACTGTCTTTTCTGATAGAACATCGGTAACCTTGCCATAAATCTCTGTTGGCACTGATGCGATAATTACTGGGATTGTTGGTATGCGCCAAGTGATACGGAAACACAAAGCCACGCTGTCCTTGAGATACTTCATTGGTGTTTTGAAGATATGTACGGATTTTGTTTGAATAAATATCTGCTTGAATATGAGAACCACCAATATGGAAGATGTGTAATTTGTCTTTCTTTCCACTATAAATGCTGTCCAATTTTGCAAAGAATTGATTGAAGGCTGGCGATTCGGAAGCCATTTTAAACGTGTTTGCCTCGCGGTTGATGAGCGAGCCCAAGGTAGGCTCAATGCTATCGAGCACATACTGTTGTGCTGACAACGTCACATTTATGAGTAGGAAGAGTATTGTTAGGGCGTATTTCATTTAATATCTGATAAATCTAGGTACAGCGCCAAAAAGAAAAGCTCTGAAATAATTTTGGTGCCTTTGGGCGAAAAATGGGTGTAATCATTGGCTGCCAAACCTTCATCGACCCAATGTTTCATTGAGCTTTTGCCACCCATCGCATCAAACATACTCCAGAAAGCAATGCCATTTTCCAGACACACTTTTTTGAGTGTTTCATTGAGATAAGGCAACAACGGATAGGTAATCATCTCACCGTTTTCAAGTGTTGTCATATCTGAAGGACCAATGAAAATGACATTGGCGTTATTGGTTTTACGTTTTACCCAAGTAATGTGATTCTTTAAGTAGCCTGCATATTCAGCAACTCCAGTCGAATCCTTGATGTAAGGCACTGAGTTGCCACCATATTGAAAGATGAGGAGTTTCGGTTGCAGTTGTTGATACATTTGCTGAAAATTGGTGCCGTTGGTTCCAGCGAAAATAGTACCTGACGACCCACGCATTGCCACATTATCCAAGCTGACGCCACTATTTCCATCTAAAGTCAAGCCATAAAAATCTGGACTGATTTTACCTTCCAATTCGATGGAGAGATTTGAGGGCGTTGCGCCCAATTCAATAGCGAACTTGTGATAATTGCCATCTGCAATGAGGCTTTGACTTTTAATCAAGGCACCATCATTATAGACTTTGATGCTTGTGGGCGCCACAGCGTTACCGTAATGAAGCCCAATTTTGTTGAACTTTTTGAGCAAGGCATACGATTTGGTAGGAATACCAATGCTGATGGTCGCTTTGGTAGTACTTAAACTATCCAATAAAAGACTATCAACCGTTTCATAAGCAGGTGTGAAGCGCGACATAGACGAATACGCACCATACTTTTTATGGGGAAATTTTGTCTGCGTAGGATCGAAATATGCGTGACGTGTCCAATTATCAGAATGGTTGACCACACTGCTGATGTTGTCATAGACCTGAACAATGGGCGCAAAGCCAGGACCACTGCCACCATATAAGCCTTGCAATCTATTTCTTAAATACGCCGAGATGCGGTCGCCTTCCAATTGCGAATCACCATAATGTATGATTCTGCATTGTCCGCTTTTTAGATGCTGTCTTAACTGTGCAATATAATCTGTTTGACCAACAGGATAATTGATACGCTGTACTTTAGACGTATCAATTTTGGTGAGGTCGGGAATTTTAGGAACAAAGTTTTCTTCTTTAAAAGGTTCCTGCTTTACATCAATATCCTCAACCAATACCTCAATGTTCTCCACAATGCTATCCAAAGCCTTAATGTCGGCCTTTTCTCTTTTGCCTTGCTCTAAAAAGCTTTCTGCAGTTGGGTACTTAATCGTTACATCACCCACAAAAAAGCCTTCTTGAACTTTACCACTATCCAATTGTTTGGCGTTACTTAAATACATCACGCCCAATAACACCAAGAGCGTCAAGACAATATAAAGGCAAATCTTAAATGGCGAATAGTTCATCGATGCATTGCGTTAGGCGGGCGAAATATAGTACAAATTCTTTAAACGTAATTTGTTAAATCCTCACGTATTCACTTGAAATTTTTGTAATTTAAAGTCTTTAAAACAATTAGCTCTATGAAACAGATTACTATTATATTTTTAATGTTCGTGTGTTCCTTTGGGTATTCACAAGAAACTGATGAAGAAGCCGTACAAAAAGCCATCGATGATTTTTTTATTGCCTTTCATCAAAAAGACCGAACGCAAATGGAAGCTGCTGTTGCCGAAGGTGTGGTGATGCAGACCATAACGAAGGACAAAGACGGCAAAACCTTTGTCAAAACTGAATCTTACACCGATTTTGTCAGTACGATACTTGCCATCCCGAAAGATGCTTATTTTGAAGAAAAACTATTGAATATGACCATTCAAATAGATGGTGATATGGCTCACGTTTGGGCACCTTATGGGTTTTGGTACAATAATGAATTCAGCCATTGTGGTGTCAACTCCATTCAATTGGTCAAGCTAGATGGACGCTGGAAGATGGTATATCTTATTGATACTAGACGGAAGGAGAATTGTATTCAGCAATGATCAATTGACAATTAACAATGAATAATGAATAATTTTGTCTAACGTCTAACTTCTAAAGCCTCTTTTTAACAATCCGACAAATGCACGCCAACGGCAAGGCCACCCTCTGATGTTTCTTTGTATTTGGTGTTCATATCTTTTGCGGTTTCCCACATTGTGTTGACCACTTTGTCCAAAGGTACTTTGACGTTGTTTGGATCGGTGTCGATGGCTAGTTCTGCTGCATTGATGGCTTTAATGGCACCCATCGCATTGCGTTCAATGCACGGCACTTGCACCAATCCGCCAATAGGGTCGCAGGTCATACCGAGATGATGTTCCATTGCGATTTCAGCAGCTATTAAGACTTGTTCGGGTGTGCCACCTAAAAGCTCGGTCAACGCACCAGCGGCCATTGCAGAAGAAACACCTATTTCAGCTTGGCATCCACCCATAGCCGCAGAGATGGTAGCACCTTTCTTGAAGATGCTTCCTATTTCGCCGGCAACCAATAAGAATTTTTTGATGTGTTCGAAGTTGGCATCGTGGTTTTCAATCACCATATAATACATCAACACCGAAGGAATGACACCAGCACTACCATTAGTAGGCGCTGTGACCACACGACCGAGCGAGGCATTCACCTCATTGACCGCCAAGGCAAAACAGCTGACCCATTTCAATATTTGACGGAACTTAACTTCGGTTTTTCTGATAGTTTGCAGCCATTCTTCAGGTGTTTCATAAGGTAAATCGCCCTTCAAATTTTGATGCATGTCATAAGCACGACGTCTCACATTCAAGCCGCCAGGAAGATTTCCTTCTGTATGGCAACCGATGAACATACATTCTAACATTGTGTTCCATATCCTTCCTAATTCTGCATCAATAACTTCAGGTGTGCGGATGGATTTCTCATTTTCAAGCACCACACTCGAAATGGGAAGATTGAGTTGGTTACAATACGCCAACAATTCGCTACCCAACTGAATAGGATATGGAAAGGTATTGTTGAAAATCTCTTTGTTCTTTTTGGAGTTTTTACGTTCTTCTTTCACAACAAATCCGCCACCAATAGAGTAGAAGGTAGAGCTCGCTTTTCTGCCGTTAATGACGGCCGTGAATTTGATACCGTTGGAATGAAACGGGAGAAACTTTCTGTTGAAAACAATATCTGTTTCTACATTAAATTTCAGAGGCATTTCATTATTGAACATCAAGGTTTGAGTGTTCTTGATGGAAGCGATGATGATATCGATGTTTTCGGTAGGGATGGTTTCAGGATTGGCACCACTTAAACCCAACATCACTGCATAATCCGTAGCGTGGCCTTTACCTGTAAGCGACAAGGAACCGTACAGATCTACACAAATATGCTCGACTTTGTCAAATTTGTTGGCATCTTTTAGCTCTTTAATCCATCGTTCGGCGGCACGCCAAGGGCCCAAAGTGTGTGAACTAGAAGGTCCTACACCAATCTTTAACATATCGAACACCGAAATACACTCCATTTACTAAAACGTTTTAGTGCGCAAAGATACATTTTTTAATGCTTCAAGCTTAATGCAGTAGGCTTTATGCTTGTCCAAAAAAAGAAAGCTTATAAACTAAATCAAATCAAATTATTCAACCTTTTCTATAAATACGTTTCGTGTATTGATTTTTTTTATTCTTTTGTAGGAAAATTTAACACAACCTTCTAATTAAAAAAAAACATGAAAAAAATTATTACGCTTTTACTACTTTTCACCATAAGCTCTACCTCATTTGCACAATGTTGGGAAAACGTGAGTGCAGGAACCTTACACACTTTAGGATTGATGGACAATGGTAGTCTATGGGCCTGGGGATATAATGCAGCAGGCGAATTGGGCATTGGCAACAATATAGATCAAAATACACCTGTAAGAGTAGGAACTGACAATGACTGGTCGATTATTTCTGCAGGTGGCGAATTTTCAATGGCTTTAAAGTCTAATGGTACTTTGTGGGCGTGGGGCAATAATAGATATGGAGAACTAGGAGACGGTACTCTTATAGCTAAAAACATACCACAGCAAGTAGGAACAGATACCGATTGGGAGTTTATTTCTGCAGGATTTGCATCTAGTTATGCCATAAAAACCGATGGCACTTTATGGACCTGGGGACAAAATCAAAGGGGACAGTTGGGTCTTGGCAATTTGACCGATCGTCTTTTTCCTGTGCAAGTGGGCACTGCTACTGACTGGGAAACCATTTCTTGTGGTACAAGCCATGTTTTGGCAAAGAAAACTGATGGTACATTGTGGTCTTGTGGGTATAATATGTTTGGACAATTGGGATTAAACATGACTTTTGACAGAGCTACCTTTCAACAAATAGGTACTGATACCGATTGGGACTTCATATCAGCTGGAGGCAATCATTCTGTAGCAGTAAAAACAAGCAGTGTTATGTACACTTGGGGAATTAATATTTATGGGCAATTGGGAGATAACACCACTAATATGTCGATGGTCCCTGTGGAAATTATGGATCAAGTAGTGGTTGCAGAAGCAGGATTTTCTCATACTAGCGCCATATTGAGTACTAATGATCTTTATGTATGGGGACAAAATAATTATGGACAGCTAGGATTAGGAAATACTAACAACCAGTATGTGCCGACTGCGGTGACAACTTTAAGTGACCCTGTGAAACTTGTCAATGGAAACCGCTTTTCTCTATATATGGATGCTGATAGCTATTTATATGTTACTGGTTATAATCAGTATGGACAATTGGGTGATGGTACGAATGCAAATAAAAGTTCATTCATAAACATTAGTTGCTCAACTTTATCTACAGGTGAAGTGGCTGCAAACAGTAGCATTAAACTATATCCAAACCCTGTGAGAGATGAACTGAACATTGCTCAAGAAACAGCGATGCAGTCTGTTGTGATCTATAATAATCTTGGACAGGAAGTGTTGACCAGAACTATTGGTGAGAACCAAGTGCGTATAGATGTGTCGCAATTAGCCGCAGGACTTTATCATGCGAGAGTTTCATCAGAAAGCGGTGTTCAGACTTTGAGGTTTGTGAAACAGTAGCTTTATACTGTAGGCTTTAAGCTTATGCTATACTAATTATATGAAAAAAGCCTAAAACTAATTTTAGGCTTTTTTTATTATTATTGATTTTTACTCTTGAGGTACGTATTGCATTACATCATTATAATTGGATATATCTAGAGTGCTGCTGTTGATGAAATCTACAGGTAATACTACCATTCTAAATGTTTGGTTTAACGTAGCTGCTGTAGAGAGATTATTGAAATCAAAACTGACAGGCGCATCGATAAACAAACGGACTTCATCGAAACTATAGTCGTAATTATACATAAATTCTTCGCCAGCATCTGTATAGACGGTTTGAGGAATTAGCCTCCATACATCGTTACCTGTAACAGGATCTTGTTCCCATAAGATGTAGGTAAGTATCATATCAGTAGGAAAAAGTTCGATGTTAAGCGGAATCTGAATGTATTGTTCATAACCGTTGGCTTCCGTAAAATTGACAGTTCTTTCAAAAGATTGTCCTACAATGGTGATGCCATCAGCACCTGGAGGTCCTGGATCGCCTTCGCAGGCTGTAAAGAGTAGGAGTAGGAATGCTAATTTGAGTACGTTTTTCATGATTATTATATTTATTAAAGGTTTGAATTTTCAAAGATTTTAAAAATAAGGCTTTTGTATAAACGGTAGATTTATTTTGGATATTATTAACGTTTTGGAATTTGAGTGGTAATTCATACTAATGACCTGAAGTAAAAAGTTCCATAACATTTCAAAAATAGTATCTTTAGTCCACCGTAATTGAGGCTATGTCATTATTAAAAACTATTCGGGAGCAACGCAATCTAACCCAAGAAGAACTTTCGGAAGATTCTGGAATATCTGTCCGTACGATACAACGTATCGAATCGGGTATGATACCGAAAGGGAAAACCCTTAAACTACTGGCAAAGGCGCTAAACATTGAGGAGCATCAATTACAGGAAAAGACAGTTACGGAGGTTGTAATTAATGACACATTACTAAAGATGATTAATTTATCGTCACTGCCATTTTCTGTTATGCCACCGCTTAATATCATTGCTCCTTTATTGATTATGTACCTCAAAAAGGAATTCAATCCGTTAACGAAACAAATAGTCTCTGTGCAGATAGTCTGGCTAATTGCGGCAGCCATTATTTTTATGAGCGTTTCTTTATTGAAGAATGCTTTGTCGCTTGGTAACAACGCCATCTTAATCATGATGATTCTTTTGGTCTTTTCAAACATTGTCATCATCCTTAAAAATTCCGCAGAAATCGATAAGAAAGGACAGCTATACTTTAAGCTTGGTTTTAGTCTTGTTTGATGCCTTTTTCTGTATTGGCGTGCAATTGTCGGGTGATTGTCAGGTGAAATTTTAGGTGTTTGACCATTGCGTTTTCCATCTTTGCAGAAAAATTTCATCATGTTAAAAATTTCATCAATCATCATCTTATGTCTTACTTGCAGCATTGTTGCGAAGGCTCAAATAGACAAACAATCTTCGCTGTATAAAGAGCTTAAAACCCAAGATAGTATCTTTTTTGAAAGAGGATTTAATCGTTGTGATTTGGGATATCTCGAAGCCCATATTTCAGAAGATTTAAAATTTTATCACGACCAAGGCGGTTTTCAGGATAAGAAAACCTTCTTTGAAAACACTAGAAAATATATCTGCTCTGGCGGTGCACAAAAACCCATCCGAGAGGTAGATGCAAGCAGTCTTGAAGTGTTTCCGCTGTTTAACGATGGAAAGTTGTATGCTGCGATACAAAGTGGTGTGCATCATTTTTATTTGAGAGAAGAAGGAAAGCCAGATGTGAAGACCAGCACGGCGCGATTTACGCATATTTGGATCAAAAAGAATGACGATTGGCAATTGAGTGAAGTGTTGAGTTATGACCATCATGACCCGACATCTGACGTGCATCCTATCGAAAAGTTATTGAAAGATAACCATGTACCAGCTTTGGGATTGGGCGTTATCAATAACGGAAAACTAACTAGAGTGCAGGTTTATGGCACATTAGATACAAAACAAACAGCACCCTATAATGCCATCTTTAAAGTGGCATCGCTGACCAAACCTGTATTTGCACTCACTGTTTTAAAATTGATTGACAACGGTATGCTCGATATGGACGAACCTTTGCACAACCATTGGATAGACCCAGATATTAAGAACGACAAGCGATATGAAAAACTGACACCAAAAATTGTTTTGACCCATCAAACAGGTTTTCCGAATTGGCGCTATATGACCGACAGCAACAAGCTAGCCTTTGAGTTTGAGCCTGGTACAAAGTATCAATATTCGGGAGAGGGCTTTGAGTATTTGAGAAAAGCCATCGAAAATAAGTTGGGCAAGAGCATCGAAGATTTGGCAAAGACCTATCTATTTGACCCACTACAAATGAACGATACACGGTTTTGGTGGGATGAAAAGATGGATGCATCTCGTTATGCACAAAATTTTGATGAAAACGGTGCACCACTACCAACAGAAAAGTATTATGACGCCAATGCTGCTGCGAATTTGTTGACCACTGTTGAAGATTATGGTACGTTTCTGGAATACCTTATCAATGGTGCTGGGCTTTCTGAAACATTGTATCAAGAGCTTATAAAACATCAGGTTAAGTTGAGAGAACAAGATTATTTTGGTTTGGGATGGGAAATATTAACAGGATTTAGTGATGCCGAAGAAGCACTATTACATACAGGTAAGGATCCAGGGGTAAGCACATTAGCCATTTGGTTTCCTAAATCTAAAAATGGTTATTTGATTTTCTTAAATGGAGATCATGTCAATGCTATTTATGAAGAACTGCTGACCAAGCAACTTTATCTTGGGAAGGAGTTGTGGGAGAAACGGTAGATTTATTTTGGATATTATTGACGTTTGGTGTTCTTTTGAGATATTGATTGATAAATCAAATGAAAAATAAGATCAAGGAAATACTTACTGCTGCAGTTTTTCTTTTTGTGATTTTTATTATGTTTTTGAATTCGTATATAGATTTTACAAAGCAAGACATCGACTTAAGAGATTATACCAAAATTTCTGGATTAGTAAGTGAAACAGGTGTAGGAGATAATGACAGTGGGTACAAAAGCTTTCAATTCTCGCTGGTGAATTATAAACAAAAATTGGGAGTTTATAGAACCTCTAAAAGGTATCAAAATTTACTTTACAGTATTAAAGTAGGTGATTCTGTTTCAGTCTATTTAATAGACAAATCCACTACTGAATCCATAAATACCGATGTTATTCAAATAGAAAACAGTACTGGTGTTATTTTAGATAAAGAAGAATTTGAAAAAAGGCATAGAATAGGGATGTATGTTGCACTGATTGGAGGGATGTTAATGTCAATTTTGATCTATTTTTCATATAAAAGAGAGAGACTGTTGTCACGAGGTTGAGATGCTTGATAAGGATAACATAAAACTTTTAGACAATTATCAACTTTATCTGTTGATGCAAAATAAGGCTCTGGATAAGGAGACTAGCCGAAGGTTGAATGTTGAATTTGATTCAAGAAAACTTTCTGATGATGAATTGAAAAGACTTGAACAAAAGTATCAAATGAATCAATCGGGTTTTAAATCTGAAATAGAAAAACCTACGTGGAATCCAATTTTTACTGCTTTTGCCATCAATAGACATTTTAGACATTTGGCACTCTTGAAAACACAAGGGAAGCGCGATGAAGCAGAATCTTATATGGCGAAACTTTATCTTGGACTTGCCATTTGGTTTGGGTTTATTATTTGGTTACTTCTTTTATTGAATCGTCAGTTTTATTTATAACACTTATCAAATATAAAAACCCACAGAAACATTACATTTCTGCAGGTTTTCAACCCTAACAATTAAAACAAAATTAGTCTTCGGTCAAATCGGCGAAGTAGGCATCGGCAGCTTTGGTGAGCGATACCGTTTCATTCTCTAAAAGACTTAAAGAGCCGTTTTCAAATACAATCATCAAATTATCGGTATATGCAGGGCTTATTTCAATGAGGTCTTGCGTAGGATACATTACTTCGTCATAAGCCAAACTGACAGCATTGGGCATCACGGTTGATGATGTGAATACAATTCGGTCTAACTCTTCGCCGCCTTTTACAGCACGGATTTGATACTGGGTTTGAGAACCGATGGTGTTGCCAGCTTCTCCGAAGAAGAATTTCACTTCTGGGTCGGTAGTGCTTGTCAGTGCGGTTTGAGCGATGAGGCCTCCCCATATCCAGCCCACTTGCGGACCCATTTTTACTTTGTACCATCTGCTGCACACATCGTTAATGGTTTGAGGTGTTTCGCTTTTGGCAAGCAAACGCACGTAGGTACCAATTTTTAAAGTTGTAAGCTGTTCGCATTGCGCAGATGGACAATCGCGTAGGGCGACGTCATCTGCCAAGAGATAGCGTGAGGCTTTGGCAGCCGATGTGGTGTAGATGTCGAATTGTACTTCTTGGTTTTGAGCCCCAGCATTACAGGCGAAAAGAAGTAGGATTATTGCGATACTGTTTTTTAAGGTTTTCATATCTATAAGATTTTAAAGGTTTATAAATTATTTACCTCTAAAGTAGTATGAAGCTTTGCGATATAAGGTGATGTTTTAGTAAGCGTTGGGGATTGATTAGTATGCGTTGGAAGATTATGGATTGAGGTTTTGTGAATACGTATTCTAGAACTAATAATAAGCGTTCCAAATTTGTGAATAAGCGTTCTGGAATTGATAATGAGCGTTCCAAGTTCTGTAATAGGCATTCAAGAGTTTGTAAGAGTCATTCCAAAGTTTGTAACAAGCATTCTAGGCTAGATATTAAGCGTTCTAGAATTGATAATGAGCGTACCAGAATTAATAATAAGCATTCCAGAATTGATAATGAGCGTTCTAGAATAGATAATAAGCATTCCCAAACTGATAATAAGCGTTCCGGACTCGATATTGCTTATATATCAATAAGTTACGAGGTTGTTATTTTTCAAAAGTGATATCTCAATTGATGATTTCCGAAAGATGATACCATTAAAAATAAAAAGAGGCTGCCTAATGATGAGACAGCCTCCTGAAAACTCAAAATTTAAAAAAAACTAATCTACTATTATTTTGTGAGTTTCTCCTTTATTGTTCTTCAAGAAGTAGGTTCCTGTGCTTAAAGTAGGAAGTGTGATGTTCATCACATTGTTTTGAGACAAAATGGCTCTTCCTTGTAGGTCATATAAGGCTACGTTTGCTTCTTGATTAAAATATAGTGTTTGATTTGATTTGGCAGGATTTGGATATACCTTGAATGTGTTGTTATTTGCAATCACTTCTGGAATACTCAAAGTCACATTATCAATCGTATAAACACTGATGGTTGAACTAACCTCGTTTGACATCACAATCAAAGCGGTGTCAGTTGGGCTGTCCTCCGGACTTAAATAAATGATGCCTTCCGGACCAAGGTCGCCACCTTCATTTTCACCTAAATCGCGATTGTTGACGTATTTTTCAAAGGTAGGATTGAAAGGGTCAGTAATTTTATAAGCCATTAAACCACCCACACGCTCCAAAGTGATGAATGCGTAAACTTCGTCGCCAATTTGTGCCACTGTAATACCTTCTGGCTCTGGACCTTTATTGTCGCTTCGGTTTTTGAAGTTGTTATTGCTATTACTTGCATTGAACAAAGTACCATAAGTTGGGTCTGCAGCAGTATAGCGCTCAAAATCATCGCCACTGTCATACACCTGTGTACCAGTATTAGCGTTGTAAATGCTAAACGAACGACTACCCAAAACATGGATTTCTTCGAACAAACCATCGTTGTCAGTATCTCCTGTAGCAGTAGTTACGGTCAATCTTCCAAGGTTGCTATCCAATTGTAATAAATCGGCATTCTGGAAAACGGTTGGGTCTAATGGCAAATCGCTGACGCGTTCTTCCTCTTCAAACGTATCATATTCTCTTGCGTCGCCTTCATTTGCCATAACCAAATATGTAGTGCCACCATTAGTGTAGTTGGCAATAGCGTCTGGCATATACATTCCGAAGACAGGCCAATTAGCCATAAAAATGAAATCAGTATCATCTGAAGCATCCAAGGTATTCCCTGGTAAGGAATGGTCCTTTAAGCCAAGTGGAATGATGTTGGTAATGGTATTTGTGGTTAAATCAATTACGCCCACAGCATTGTTTTCTTGAAGCGTTACCCAAGCCGTTTGAGAATCGGCAGACACAGTGATGTATTCCGGCTCCAAATCTTGAGACACAGACGCGCCAGGACCAAAGATTCTGACATTGGCAGCTCTTAACGAAGCGATTTGAGAATCGAAGGCATTGAAGTTGATGCTTGTAACATCTGATTGCGTCACGTTGCCAAAACCAGCAGTGACATCAATGACAGAGATAGTCCCTTCCGGGTCTATGGAATAATCAGCGTTTGGTTGGCCTTCATTGGCTACCAAAATTTTAGTGCCATCTGGCGTAAAGGTTAACATATCAGGCAGATTGCCAACGGTGACCGAAGAAATATTCGCGCCATTGATATCCATAAATACGACGACGCCATCAGCAGTTGGGCCATTGGACACACTCACTGCCACAAAGCCATCTTTTACTGTAACGCTGGTTGGACCTTCAGTGCCGTAAGATGCCAAATCAATCGTGTTGATAGTAGAAATAGCTTGAATGTCTGAAAAGTCAAGAATCTCCAATTTCTTTCCAACGGAATTCATCACAAACAAACGTTGAGAAACCGTGTCATAAGCAGTAATTTCAGCAGAGCCAGAGGCATCTACCAAATAACTCGTAGCATAATTGATATCCAAACCATCAGTCGGGAAGAACAATTCAGTATCATTGTCTATAATATAAACACCTGTTTGCTCGAAACTGCCCATATTGGCATTGGTAGGATTTGATAATTGTAGAATGAATATTTCATCAGCTTCTGCCATCATATCATCAAGAATAGGAATGTCTATCTGCGCTGAAAGTGTATTGGCAGAGATTGTAATCGTTTGATTGGCGAAAGTAAAGTCTGTGGTTGACGAGGCAGTCAATAGTTCGTTGACCAAAGACACATCAACCGTCACATCGCTAGAGTAGATGGAGGATAATTCAACAGCGACATTCAACGACATTGCGTCTTCAGACACATTATAGTAAGCACTTGCAAAACTCACTTGAGGCGTGGTGTTGGTAACAGGCACGTAGCTTCCAGGAGATGCAAAAACATCTTCACCTAAAGACTGTCCGACCAAGTTGGTAGCAGGAGTCCAGTTAGTGCCATCGTTGAAATCACCATTAGGATTCAATAATTCCAGCGAAGGACCATCACCATCAGCAGCTGTAGGCCAAGGAGCGTCATCGCTATATTCCATTTCGAAGATTAATGTATTGGCAGAATTCAATATTTGAAGCACTTCGCCACCATTTCCAAGAGCGTTTGAAATACCTTGAGGCATATCCAAAAATGATACGCCGTAGAATGCATCGGCAGTAGTTTTATCAGTTGCCAAAAGAACGATGCCTTCGTTTGCCAACATCATTTCAGGAAAAATAAAGGTGAAGTTGCTCTCATCCTTAACCTGAATACCACCCAAATCAATAGAAGCACCACTGTTATTGTAAATCTCCAAAAACTCTAAAGCATTGGAATCATCAGAAGGTGCATTGTACATAATTTCAGAAATAATAAGACCTGAAGTGGTGGTGTTCCAGAATAAATCATCGCTTGTGTATGCAGGATTTTGAACGTTTGCCTCCAAATCTTCAATATTACTTACAGACAATTGATAAGCGATACCGTTTGCAAACCCAGAATGCGTCACTGTCGCGGTTAAGGTAGCATCATTATAAACGATGGAGGATATACTCAAAGCAGGTGCGATGCTATAATTGGACATCTCTTCAGCAGAAACTTCCGTTACACTTTCAGAGAAAATAACGTCTAACGTTGTAGCACTCGTAACAATGGTCGTTGCAACTGATGGTGCTGTAGTGTCATTGGCGGAAATCACGAAAGGTGTCGTGTTGAAAGGAACATCTGGAGCAATGCCATCGTTGTGGTCGTCATTGCCTGTGTCTTGGATGTTATAATAGGTCATATTATTTAGGGCAATTAAATAGCCATTTGCGTCCAAACCAGTTCGTGGACCATTATATTGAGCGATATCAACACCATCAGGACTGTAAGTAATGGCTGTGGTGCCATTCGTTAAACCAGTGCCTGACAAGTCACCAAACGCTCCAGTAGCATTGGCCACAGCTGCGATAAATGTTGTTGGTACTCGTGGAGCCGTTCCTAGAAACGCAAAAATCGCTTCAGAACCTGTAGAAATTCCACCAGGACTTCCAACGATAGTTCCGACAGAAACGTTAGGTGTGGCGCTAATGGTGTAAAATGTAATGACAGTTCCCGCAGGAATGATACTTGCGCCAGTTTCCCAAGAGAAATCATTTTCATCAGTTCCGAAAGCAGTACCATTCCATTCAGAATCTGTAAAATAGATGGTCGTGTTTGCAGGAATATCCACAAATGTCACCATAGCGAAATCGTCATCACCATCGGCATTAAAGGATACAAAAGCCATATCGCCTATGTTCAATTGGGCACAGATGACATTTGTAATCAACAAGATTTTCAGTAGTAAAAGTTTTTTCATAATTGAGTTTCGTTAAAAAGTTTTCACGAATTTATTACCTCAATCATTTTTAAAACTTTCCAAAAGATTAATAAACCGATACCAATTTTATAATACTGTTAAGCGTGAAGAATAGCTTAACAATTAGGTAAGGTTTAGGTTAAAAACCAGTAACAATTTAATAATCTGTCATCATGTCATATTTTTTGTCATGGCACAGTCATTGACATATAGAAAGAGAATTTTAAAAATTAATACACAACAATAACATAAAAACTATGAGTAAAATAATTGGAATCGATTTAGGTACAACCAACTCTTGCGTTTCGGTAATGGAAGGTAATGAGCCAGTGGTTATTCCTAATGCAGAAGGTAAAAGAACCACACCATCTGTGATTGCTTTTGTAGAAGGAGGCGAAATCAAAGTTGGTGACCCAGCAAAGCGTCAGGCGGTAACGAACCCAACCAAAACGGTTTATTCCATCAAACGTTTTATGGGAAATAAATATTCTGAATCTAAAAACGAAGCAGAGCGCGTACCTTATAAAGTAGTAAAAGGCGATAATGATACACCACGTGTGGATATCGATGGTCGTTTATATACACCACAAGAATTGTCAGCTATGATTCTTCAAAAAATGAAGAAAACTGCTGAAGATTATTTGGGTACGACTGTAAGTGAAGCTGTTATTACAGTTCCTGCTTACTTTAACGATTCTCAACGTCAAGCTACAAAAGAAGCTGGTGAGATTGCTGGTTTGAAAGTTCGTCGTATCATCAACGAACCAACGGCAGCAGCCTTGGCTTATGGACTTGATAAAAAAGGTCAAGACCAAAAAATCGTTGTATTTGACTTTGGTGGTGGTACACACGACGTTTCTATCCTAGAGTTAGGTGATGGCGTATTTGAAGTATTGTCAACAGATGGTGATACGCACTTGGGTGGTGATGATGTGGATGAAAAAATCATTAATTGGTTGGCTGAAGAGTTCAAAAAAGAAGAAGACATCGATTTACGTAAAGACCCGATGGCGCTTCAACGTTTGAAAGAAGCTTCAGAGAAAGCAAAGATTGAGTTGTCATCTTCTGCGCAAACAGAAATCAACTTGCCTTACGTAACAGCTACTGCGAGCGGACCAAAGCACTTGGTACGTACTTTGACAAGAGCGAAGTTTGAGCAATTGATTGATGATTTGGTAAAACGTACTATTGAACCTTGCGAAAAAGCATTGAAAGCTGCAGGAGTTTCTAAAAGTGATATTGATGAAATCATCTTGGTAGGTGGTTCTACACGTATACCAGCAGTACAAGAAGCTGTTGAGAAATTCTTCGGTAAAAAACCTAGTAAAGGTGTAAATCCTGATGAGGTTGTGGCCGTTGGAGCAGGAATTCAAGGCGGTGTTTTAACAGGTGATGTAAAAGATGTATTGCTTCTTGATGTCACTCCATTATCTCTTGGTATTGAAACTATGGGTAATGTGATGACTAAATTAATTGAGGCGAATACAACCATTCCGACAAAGAAATCACAAGTATTCTCTACAGCTGCCGATAATCAACCTTCAGTGGAAATCCACGTATTGCAAGGAGAAAGAGCAATGGCTGCAGATAATAAAACCATTGGACGTTTCCACTTGGATGGTATTCCACCAGCAAGAAGAGGAACACCTCAAATTGAAGTAACATTTGATATTGATGCTAATGGTATCATCCACGTTACTGCAACTGATAAAGCGACAAACAAAACTCAAGACATTCGTATCGAAGCATCTTCTGGATTGACTGAAGAGGAAATCAAAAAGATGAAAGCTGATGCAGAAGCAAATGCTGAAGCAGATAAGCAAGCAAAAGAAAAAGCAGACAAATTGAATGCTGCCGATGCGATGATTTTCCAAACGGAGAGTCAGCTGAAAGAATTTGGTGATAAATTATCTGATGATAAGAAAAAGCCAATTGAAGAAGCGCTTGAAGATTTGAAAAAAGCCTTTGAAACCAAAGATATCGCTGTGATTGACCCAGCATTGGAGAAAATCAACGAAGCTTGGAAAGTTGCAAGTGAGGAAATGTACAAAGCACAAGCCGAAGCACAGCAAGGTGGAGCTCAACCAGGACCTGATGCTCCTCAAGGAGGCGGAAACGCGAATGAAGGAAGCGATGTTGAGGACGTTGACTTTGAAGAAGTGAAATAATCGTAAGTCCCTTATATTAAAAAACGCAATCATTAGTTTGATTGCGTTTTTTTATTTTAAGATTTGTTTCGTAAGAAAATTAATCTATTTTAGCGTCTTAACAAAATTTTAACAAACATGAAAAAATTAAATTTACTCTTTGTGGCTTTCAGTTTAGTCATATTCTCTTGTTCAAGTGATGACAGTGATGATTCTTCTGATACATCTGGTAATCTGTTAGGAACCTGGGTGGCTGTTGATGTTGATTATAATGGCAGCTCAACCACTACTTTTCAAGGTCAAACAATTCCATCGACTTTTGTGGGTGAAGCGTACGATGTTAATTACTCTTTAGTATTTACTGAAAATCCAAATGAATTAATGGCGGATGGTACATATAGTATCGAATTAACAACCACATCAATGGGACAGACTCAAGTTGATAATCTTGAGAATTTAGAATTTGCCACCAATGGTACTTGGGAAAGATCAGGAAATGAATTGACAATAGTATCTCAAGGCCAAACAAGAATATATACAATAGTTGAGCTTACTGATAGCACTTTTAAAATGGGAATTCAAACCGTTGAAGAACTTTCACAAAACGGATTAGATTATTCAGTTACCATAAATTTGTTAGCAACTTACACAAGAATGTAATAATAACTTACACAAAAAACGCAATCATTAGTTTGATTGCGTTTTTTTTTATATGGCTAGTCATAATCTACTGAAACAATTGCCATATTACCATCAAGGTTTATTTTGAGATTTTTTCGTTCTCCATCTTTTCTCGCCTGAATTTTATATGTTTTTTTGATATCATTACGATGGCTGTAAACGACTTTGTAAGAGTTGCTATGCAATTTCCACCCAGGATAGTCCTTAACCAGTGATTGTCTTATCGAATAAGGCAACAAAATGTCATCATATTGCTCTTTCGAAGTTAAAATGGTACCGTCTTTATCGTAGGTAACATTCATCTTGGAAGATGATGAGGTCTTAAAATTTACCGAATAATTATCATACTCATCACTATATATTTCATTCGATTTGATATCATATCCAGCAATGATTTGTTCGAAGTTTTTGACCACTTCAGAAGAGTTCTCGTCATAGACCTTGTTCATATATTTGCTGTTAGTAGAAATAATGACATCCTTAAGGTCTACACTCGTAGTTTCAACATCTGTCTCGATGCTTTTTTGAGCTTGTGTTAGGCTGGTTAATCCTAGAAATACTAAACCAATTAACTGTGTTCTCATAATATTAGAAATTTTAAAGGTTACATATTAAAACTCTAATCTTAAAAGATGGTTATGGTGCAAAAACAATTAAAACACAAAAATTGATGGTGATGATGATTTGATGATTTTTGATTTTGATTGATGAATTAAAAGTTTACTCCTTTTAAAATTATTTCTGAATTTACTTATCTTTTTGCAAAGCAACGAACTCATTAAGAATGTTTTGTGATAATTTTAGGAAATATTTAGAACTGTTGTAAGAAATTGCTATTTGATACTCTTGGTGTATTATGCATGCATAATAATAGTTATATTTGTATGAATAACATTAATATCTATGGAAACCGACTTAACCGAACTTCTCAACATTAAATATCCTATCATTCAAGCGCCAATGTTCTTGGTTTCCAATACAGCGATGGTCATAGAAGCGATGAAGAGTGGAATCGCTGGCTGCATTCCTGCGTTGAACTATAGAACATTAGCAGAATTAAAAGCAGCTATTCAAGAATTAAAGGCAGCAAAAGTTGATGGTGGTTCGTTTGGTTTTAACTTGATTGTCAATAAATCAAATATCAAGTATAAAGAGCAATTACGAGTGCTGTGCGAAGAAGGATGTGATTTTATCATTACCTCTTTGGGAAGTCCGGAAGAAACCATAAATCAAGCTCATAAAGCTGGTATCAAGGTATTTTGTGATGTCACAGATTTAAATTTTGCAAAAAAAGTTGAAGGTTTAGGAGCCGATGCCATTATTGCTGTCAATAATGAAGCGGGTGGCCATCGTGGTAATCTATCACCAGAAAATCTTATAAAACTTTTGAAAGAACATTGTTCCATTCCTATTATTTCTGCTGGTGGTGTAGGTCGCAAAGCTGATATTGATGAAATGTTGAGCTATGGGGCATCCGGAGTTTCTGTGGGAAGCCCTTTTATTGCTTCAGAAGAGGCTAACGTTACTGACGAATACAAACAAGCGTGTGTTGATTATGGCGCAAAGGATATTGTAATGACGCAACGAATTTCTGGTACGCCTTGTACCGTCATCAATACACCGTATGTTCAAAAAATCGGCACGAAAGAATCTTGGTTGGAATCTATTCTCAATAAAAACAAGAAACTCAAAAAATGGGTTAAGATGGTTCGTTTTTCCATAGGAATGAAAGCGACCGAAAAAGCTGCAAAGGAAGCGACCTACAAAACCGTTTGGGTTGCTGGACCAAGTATTGAACATACAAAAGCGGTTTTGCCTGTAAAAGATATTATTTCAAAATTGATACATTGATTGTTAATGATACGCTTAAGTCGCACTGGCTCTTCCAACATAGATTTTGTTGACTTGGTAAAACGTCTCGATACTGATTTGAAAGTAAGGGATGGCGAGGAGCACGATTTTTATCATCAGTTTAATGCGATTGTCAATATCAAACATTGCATTGTTGCATATCAAAATGAGATTGCTGTTGGTTGCGGTGCCATCAAGAAGTTTGATGAAAATTCTATGGAAGTTAAGCGTATGTATGTCTTGCCAGAATTTAGAGGACAAAAGATTGCCGTTGAAATATTGTCAGAATTGGAACAATGGGCTAAAGAACTTGGATTTAACCGATGCATCCTAGAAACTGGAAAAAAGCAGCCTGAAGCCATTGCGCTCTATTCCAAAAGCGGTTATCAAATCATTCCAAATTATGGGCAATATGAAGGTGTAGAGAACAGTGTTTGTTTTGAAAAAATACTGACTACTTAAACTCCGAAAAAATGGTGCTTTTGATATGGCTCCATTCCTCTTTCAAAATGCCATAACAACAAGTGTTTCTTCGGTATCCATCGAGCATCAAAGTGTCTTTTCGCAAGATGCCTTCAAATGTTCCGCCAATTTTCTCCACAGCCTTTCGTGAACGAATGTTACGTTCATCAATCCGAAATTCAACTTTTTCAAAATTCAGTGATTCAAAAGCATAGTGAAGCATCAAAAATTTCACATTCTTGTTAAGGGAAGTGCCTTGAAATTCCCGACCAATCCACGTCCAGCCAATGTGCAAAACTTTGTTGTGCCAATTGATGAGTCCAAAACGAGTGCTACCAGCATATTTTTGTTGTGTCTTGTCAAAAATGATGAATGGTATGGTCGTTTTGTGATAATAACCATCTACAGCAGTTTCCACATATGCTTTTAATGTTTCAGGTGTGGTAATGTCGGAAGGTGAGTATCTCAATAGATCTTTTTGGCTCGCTACTTCAGAAAGATGCTTGTAATTGCTCAAATCCAACAATGCAAGTTTTACGGCGTCATTTTCAAGATGAGGTGCGGTCATACTTCTTATTCTTTTGTATTTTTACGGTCGACATTAAAAATAGTATTTTTTCCTATGCAATTATCTAAAGAAGAGGTTTTGTCTAGAGCCAATATGGCAAGCAAAAACACATTGATGGAAACCCTTGAAATCGAAATGGTCGATTTTGGTGACGATTTCTTGGTGGCACGAATGCCAGTGACTTCAAGAGTCTATCAACCGGACGGTGTACTTCACGGAGGTGCTACAGCGGCATTGGCAGAAAGTGTTGGCAGTTTTGCATCACATATTTTTTTGGATTCACAGAACTTAATGATTCGAGGTTTGGAAATAACAGCCAATCATTTAAAAAGTGTCAAAGAAGGCTACATTTATGCCAAGGCCACATTTTTGCACAAAGGAAGAACCACGCAATTATTGGACATTAGAGTGACTGACGAGCAGGAGAATTTGGTATCCATTTGCAGACTGTCAACCATTTCGCTTCCAAAATCGAGCTAATGATGACCTCTGAAGTTTTTTTCGCAAACATTCAATCTCAATTGGATTCGGATTTACCGTTTGTTGCTTACAGAAAACCGAATGAGACTACTTTGAAAGCCTTGCTTCAAACTTCAGATGAAATGTATCAAATCAATGGTTATTCAGAAAGCGGTTTTGTTTTTGCACCATTTGATAGCGATAAAGATTCCATTTTAATTCCAATTTCTAAAAGTGAGTTGTTGCAATGTGAATTTAATACTTCAGCTGTAAAAGAGACCAATAAATCAATCATTTCAGAAGAGAAGGAAGCCAGAAAAAATCATATTTCACTGGTTCAAAAAGGTGTCGATGCGATCAATTCTGATCAATTTCAAAAAGTAGTGCTTTCCCGAAAGGAAGAAATCAAAGTTGAGGAAGCCAATTCAATTGAAATATTCAAGAAGCTTCTGAACAAATATGAAACAGCGTTCGTTTACTTATTTTTTCATCCAAAAGTAGGTCTTTGGCTTGGTGCTACACCAGAAACGCTATTGAAAATTGAAGGCAATCAACTAACGACAATGTCACTTGCAGGTACACAAAAATTTGATGGAATACTCAATGTGGATTGGCAAGAAAAAGAACGAGAAGAGCAACAATTTGTCACAGATTTCATCGTGAATTCACTTGAGCGTTTGACTGAAAATGTTTCAATTTCCAACACAGAAACCGTCAGAGCCGGAAATTTACTGCACCTTAAAACTACTATTACAGCTCGTCTATCAAATAAAGAATCAAACTTAAAAGAATTGTTGCAAGATTTGCATCCTACACCTGCGGTTTGTGGTCTTCCGAAAAACGCAGCGAAGCAATTTATTTTAAAAAATGAAGGCTATCATCGAGAATTTTATACAGGATTTTTAGGTGAATTAAATTTGATGGAGAAGAAAAGCCGAAATCCAAACAGGCAAAACGTTGAAAACGATGCTTATGCAGTCATCAAGACAGTGTCGAACCTTTTTGTCAATTTGCGCTGTATGCAATTAAAGAATCATTACGCCTATATTTATGTTGGTGGAGGAATCACCAAAGATTCGGATGCTGAAAAAGAATGGGAGGAAACCGTTATAAAAAGTGAGACTATGAAAAGAATTCTAACTTTTTAAATTCTTAATAATATTTATATTTTAGTAAGATTCTAATTCGATTATAAAGAAACCCGCATCTTCTTTTATCTGTCCAACTTGATCGTCCCAGAAAATGTAAGATGTATTTATAATACTACTCGTTGTATAAGAGAAAACCTTGCAGTTAAAAGTACCAGCTGGAACTGTTATGGTTGAGTCTACAGACACTACTTCATGTGTGCTTATGGTGCCATCAGATTGCGTGTGGGTCCAAGATTCACCCAATTGTGAATTCAGCTTATAGACCTTTGCAAAGTAATCCCCGTTGTTTTGAGAATCAACCTCTAAAAAGTCACCATTTTGTCTATAAAGATCTGTACTGGTGCTTGAACCAATTGTTCGGGTGATATAATATCCATTCTCATCACAATTGCCAAATTCTAAAACTGCTCCACCAGAATTTCCATTTACTGAATAAGTCATTGTTCTATCGGATGTTAAAAATGGTATGGTTGTTATGCAACCACCTAAAGACGGATTTTGAGAATCACTGTCATCACTGGAACATGAGTAAAAAACTGAAGCAAAAAGGAGCACCATAAAAATGCAACTATATTTCATTTTAACGATTGTTTTAGAAAACAAATCTATTGATTATTAATTAGAATTGACTTAAAAATTCAATATAATTTATCAATCTATAATATTTTTCTATTTTGAAATATTGAGTATTTTTGAATTAGATTTAATCCTATGAAGTTTTCAAAAATACCGCTTGCCCAAACCGTCGTTCAGCTATTCAAAGCTAAAAACATAAAACATATCATTATTTCTCCAGGTAGTAGAAATGCTCCTTTGACTATCGGCTTTACCAACGATCCTTTTTTTAGTTGTTACAGTATCGTTGATGAACGTTCTGCAGGTTTTTTTGCGCTTGGTATGGCACAACAGTTATTGCAACCAACCGCTGTAGTGTGCACTTCAGGTAGCGCTTTGCTCAATTATTATCCAGCAATTTCGGAGGCTTATTATAGTGATATTCCTTTGGTGGTCTTGTCAGCCGACAGACCTAAACATTTGGTAGGCATTGGAGATGGACAGACTATCAATCAAAAGAATGTATTTGCGAATCATATTCTACATTCAGCCAATTTAAAATTGGATTTAAAGGATGAACTGAATCTTTCAGAACAAGAAGAGTTACCAATTTTTAAGAATATTGAAGATAAATTAGAACGTTTCCTTGGGCTTCAAGATGATATTCAGTCTCATAATGAAGAGGAAATCAATACAGCCATCAATCTGGCCATTCATAAAAGTGGTCCTGTACATATCAACGTGCCTTTTGATGAGCCTTTGTATGAATTGACCGAAAAAATGACGGTGAAACCACAGGTCAAAAAGTTTGAAGCAAAAGAAAAGAAAAAGATAGAGAAGCTCATCATTGAAGAATGTTTGGTCGATTGGAATGAATCTACTCGAAAAATGATTTTGGTAGGCGCCAATCCTCCAAATCATCTAGATCAAAAATGGGTTGATGAATTGTCCAATGATAATAGTGTTATTGTATTTACCGAGACTATTTCTAATATTCACGACGACGAATTCTTTCCAAGCATCGATAAGATTATTACACCTTTGACAGATGAAGAATTCAAGAAATTACAGCCAGATATTTTGATCACTTTTGGAGGTTTGATTGTCTCGAAAAAAATCAAATCTTTTCTTCGAAAATACCAGCCAAAACATCATTGGCATATCGACAAAAAAACGGCAAACGACACATTTTTTGTTCTCGAAAAACATATTGAAGCAACTCCAAACCAATTTTTTTCAGAGTTTTTGCCGAGAATAACGCACGTCATCAAAAGTGATTATCAAAAAACGTGGCGTCCAGTTAAGTTAAAACGTCAATTGAAACATATCGAATATTTAAAGCAGATTCCGTTTAGTGATTTGAAGGCTTTTGAAGTTGTCAATGAATCACTTCCGCAGAATACTGTTTTGCAATTAGGAAATAGTTCAGTTGTGCGATATATGCAGTTATTTGATATAGACCCTACCATTGAAACGTTTTGCAACCGAGGAACCAGTGGTATCGATGGAAGTACATCCACAGCTGTAGGTTGTGCTGTTGTCAAAGAAAAACAGACCGTTTTCATCACAGGTGATTTGAGTTTTATCTATGATAGCAACGGACTCTGGAACAATTATATACCGAAGAATTTCAGGATTATCATCATTAATAATCAAGGTGGTGGTATTTTCAGAATTCTTCCAGGACATAAAAACACTGAAAATTTTGACACTTATTTTGAGACCAAACATAATTTAACTGGTGAATATCTGGCTAAAATGTATGGATTTGAATATGAAAAGGCATCCAATGAGGAAGAATTAAAAACTTCACTTAAAGGATTCTATAAAAAATCAGAATCACCAAAAATTTTGGAGGTATTCACACCAAGAGTTCAAAATGATGAAATACTTCTTAATTATTTTGAATTTATAAAGTAAAAGTCAAAATGATAGAACGTATTAGCGTTGCAAGGTGTTGTAACGCTTTTTTTATCCTTATTTTTGCAATATGATAACCATAGGAGAATACAATACTTTAGAAATTATTAGAGAAGCCGAGCAAGGATTATATCTGGGCGATGGAGAAGGCGAGGAAGTGCTTTTGCCTAATAGATATGTGCCCAAGGAGTTTATGATTTGGGATAAAATGGAAGTTTTTGTTTATCTCGATAATGAAGAACGTCCTGTGGCAACCACTGATAGACCATACATTACCAAAGGTGAATTTGCTATGTTGCGTTGCAGTGAAGTGGCTCCTTTTGGAGCATTTTTGGATTGGGGATTGGTTAAAGAATTGTTTTGTCCATTTAAAGAACAGGCTTTCAAAATGAAACGCGGAGGTTGGTATCTGGTGTATTGCTATCTTGATGAAGATACTAACAGACTAGTAGCTTCCAGCAAAACCAAACGTTTTCTAGATAATAAAGAATTGACTGTCCAACAATTTGATGAAGTTGATTTGATTATTTCTCATCCTTCGGATATTGGTATGAATGTCATCGTGAACAATATTCATTCTGGCTTGATTTTCAATGATGAAATATTCAAGGATTTGAGTATTGGTGACAAGATGAAAGGAACCGTTAAAAAGATTCGCTCTGGAAATAAACTTGATATTTCACTAGGGAAAATTGGTTACAGAAATATAGAACCCAATGCAGAGACTATTTTGCACGAACTTGAAGACAATGGAGGTTTTTTGAATCTAACCGATAAATCACATCCAGATGATATCAAGGATGTTCTTCAAATGAGCAAAAAAAGTTTTAAAAAAGCTGTCGGTTCTTTATATAAACAAAAACTTATCGAATTAAAGGATGATGGTATTTATATGATCTAATTTTTTTAGTTCGTTATATGCCTTATTTTTACGTCAAAATTTCTACTTTATATGAGTGATATACAATGGAAAACTGTCAAGGAATACGAAGACATCACCTATCAAAAATGTGATGGTGTTGCGCGTATTGCCTTCAACAGACCAAATGTGCGAAATGCTTTCAGGCCAAAAACTACAAGTGAACTTTATGATGCATTTTATAATGCAAATGAAGATGTTACCATAGGCGTTGTTCTATTATCTGCGGAAGGTCCATCGACCAAAGATGGTATCTGGAGTTTTTGCAGTGGAGGAGACCAAAAAGCCAGAGGACACCAAGGTTATGTAGGTGAAGATGGCTACCATCGCTTAAATATTCTGGAAGTTCAACGTTTGATACGTTTTATGCCAAAAGCTGTTATTGCAGTTGTACCAGGATGGGCTGTAGGTGGAGGCCATAGTTTGCACGTGGTTTGCGATTTGACATTGGCAAGTAAGGAACACGCGATTTTTAAGCAAACTGATGCTGATGTTACCAGTTTTGATGGTGGTTATGGTTCGGCTTATTTGGCAAAAATGGTTGGACAAAAGAAAGCTCGTGAAATCTTTTTCCTCGGAAGAAATTATTCTGCACAGGAAGCGTATGAAATGGGAATGGTAAATGCTGTGATTCCTCACGATGAATTGGAATCAACTGCGTACCAATGGGCACAGGAAATATTGGCAAAATCGCCAACATCCATTAAAATGCTAAAATTCGCAATGAATTTGACGGATGATGGTATGGTAGGTCAACAGGTGTTTGCGGGCGAAGCGACACGTTTGGCATATATGACGGATGAAGCCAAAGAAGGTCGCGATGCGTTTTTGGAAAAGCGTAAGCCCAACTTCGAAAAAAAGTGGATTCCATAAGCGTTAAACCTCTATGAGCGATTTCAAGATTTGGCTTTCTGCTATGCGCTTGCGCACGCTGCCATTGTCGGTTTCAGGTATTATTATTGGTGCTTGTTTTGGGCATTACGATGGTAAATTTGATTGGTTGGTGTTTATCATAGCAATTGCACTTACCATTGGATTTCAAATTTTATCAAATCTTTCTAATGATTATGGCGATGGTGTGAAAGGTACAGACAATGAGAATAGAGTAGGACCTGAACGTGCTATTCAAAGTGGGAAAATTTCCAAGGAACAAATGTTGGAAGCCATAAAAAAGAATATTCTCATTGTTATTTTCTTGATTGTAGGCTTGATTTTTGCCGCCTTTGGAACTAAATACTTTCTATATGGTTTGATATTTATTATTCTAGGAGTCATCGCAACATATTCAGCAATGTCATATACTATGGGCGAATCCGCTTATGGCTACAAAGGTCTTGGTGATGTGTTTGTGTTTATATTTTTTGGTTTGGTGAGCGTCATCGGTAGCTATTTTTTGTTTACAAAACAATTGCATCATTTTGTCATACTTCCGGCCATTTCTGTTGGCTTATTAAGTGTAGGTGTTTTGAACCTCAATAATATGAGAGATATCGACTCTGATAAGCTTTCAAACAAAATAACTTTGGCAGTTAAATTGGGAAAGGTAAAAGCTAAACAATATCATGTATTCCTTATTTTTGCTGCAATTGTAGTGTCATTTTGCTTTTCAATTTTATACTACACGTCTTTTTGGAATTTCCTGTTTTACATAACTTACATTCCTCTAATTGTGCATCTGAAAAAGATAAATAAAGCGAAGGAACCCAATGATTTTGACTCACAATTGAAAATTCTTGCTTTGACCACGTTTCTGTTCTCTATATTATTAGGAATAGGATACATATTGTAAATAAAGTGTTAAATATTTGCAAATCAAATATTTAATGTCTAAATTAGATATTGAATTTGATACCAACACAAATTTGCTATTAAGTTGGTTAAAAAATTTGGGGCTTAAAAACTCGAGCAGATTTGAAGAAATTGCTCGAGTTTTTTCAGTTTAAAACAAATTCTAAATTTGAAATTTTGTTTTAAATTGTACATCAAATGAAAACATTATGAAAATCACATTTTACGGACACGCAAGTTTGGGAATCGAGGTCAACGACGTACATATTTTGGTTGATCCTTTTATTTCTGGAAATGACAAAGCTTCAAACATCGATATCGATAGTCTGAAAGCAGATTATATTTTGGTGACGCACGCGCATCAAGATCATATTTTGGATGTTGAAGCAATTGCAAAGCGAACAAACGCAATGATTGTGTCCAATTTTGAAATCGCTACATACTTCGAGCAAAAAGGTTTTGAGACGCATCCTATGAATCACGGAGGTTCTTGGGATTTTGAATTCGGAAATGTAAAATATGTGAACGCCATTCACACCTCATCCTTTCCTGATGGAAGTTATGGCGGACAACCAGGTGGATTTGTGATTGAAGGTGAACGTAAGAACATTTATATCGCAGGAGATACAGCCTTGACATTTGATATGAAGCTGATTCCTTTGCAAACGCAGCTCGATTTAGCTATTCTGCCTATTGGTGACAACTTCACAATGGGAATTGATGATGCTATCTTGGCAAGTGATTTTGTTCAATGCGATAAGGTTTTGGGCTATCATTTTGATACGTTTGGGTATATCGAAATCGATCACGAAGAGGCAAAGCGTAAGTTTTTTGATAAAAACAAAGATTTAATGATTTTGGAAATTGGCGAAAGTATAGAACTGTAATTTATCCTATTTCCAGTTTGTAACCAATACCATGAACATTGATTAGCTTAATGTTCGGGTCATCTTTCAGCTTTTTACGGAGTTTGGATATGTAAGTATCCAGACTTCTGCCAACTATCACACCATTATCTTCCCAAATACGTTTGGTGAGTTCATCCCTTGAAATAACTTCGTTGGGTTTTTCCGTGAACATTTCAAGTATTTCACATTCCTTTTTGGACAGACTTATTTCTTTGGCTTGTTTCACTAATTTGTGCTGTTCAGGATAAAATATAAAACTTCCTAATGTCACCTCGTTACTAATAGGAATTTCACTTTGGTCAATCTTTTTTCTCCTTAAAAAACAATATAAAAAAACACTTAAAATAACAATTGTTATAATCCAGATTAACAGATTTTTACCAGTATCTTTTTTCTGAAACTTAACCAATAATTCATAGCAGGATTTTGGCAGTGTACGTCCTTTACAAGGAATGATGTCTGTCTCCAGGCTTTCCACAATTTGATAGCTATAAGCAACCTCTTCAGTACTGCATTTTTCAACCTCAATAATGTAATTTGAAGCCAATGAACTTTTATCAAAAGCTCGTTTCACGGTGTTGACCAAACTGTCAGGTTCGATGGACAGTTCATTTTCAAATTTGATACGATAGTTATTTTCATCAATAGTTTCAATAGGAAGAACTAAAGAAGTAGAATCCTGTTGCGACATTAATAATTGATGGCCAACACTTCGCAATGAAACCCTAATTTCATCAGGATTAGTTTGATAGGGTTCCGAGCAGCTCAAAAAGAAAAGCGCCAAATTGAGAGCAATCAAATACAGATTTAATTTTTTCATAACTACAGTAAAGAACAGCATTTTAATCACTTTTTACAAGGCTTGACAATTGTTTTACACTTTTTTGACACTTTTTACAAGCGTTCCGGATAGTTTTGGTTTCAAATCAAAAATAAATCAATTATGAGACGAACAGTTATTTTATTTGTGTTAGTTAGCACGTACATTTTCAGTAGTTGTAAAAACGAAGACAAAAAAGAAGTGTCAGAAAACTTATTATCAAACGAAAGCAATGCGGTTGAAGTGATGACCGTCAACCCATTGATAAACGGAAAACTTGTCATAAATACACAAAAGAGCAGTATTTTTTGGAGAGGTACAATGCTATTTAGCTTTGGCGAACATTACGGAAACGTCAACTTCAAGGATGGTTTTGTGGAATTAGATAATGATAAAATAGTTGGCGGAAGTTTTACTGTAGATATGAATACCATTGTCAATACAGATGGTGATTACAGTCAAGATTTGGTTGACCATTTGAAGAATGAAGACTTTTTTGAAGTGAACAAATACCCAGAAGCCACGCTTGAATTTAAAAAGTTCGAAAGAGTTGATAAGAATCGACAAAAAATAGATGCAGATTTGACCATTAAAGGGATTACAAAACGTATAGAATTATTCAATGTTGATTTTGATCCTGGACAAAACAAAATCAGCACAAAATTTAAATTTGACCGAACTGATTTTGGAATTACTTACAGTTCCAAAGGAGTTGCGCAGGTGAAAGATTATGCCATTTCTGATGCCATTGAGCTTGAAGTTGAAGTCTATTTAAACTAATAAGAATGAGTAAATTGATTACAGTTATATTTTTTATTCTATGGTTTCCATTTTGTTTTGCACAGCAGCAGGAAACACCTAGTCTATTGGTAGTTGACAGTTTATGGGCAAAAGAGATTTTTAAATTTCCAATCCATTTTGCGCCAGAATTAAATTATATAGGATTTGAAGAGGCCTATTTTCCAAAGGATTGGTCAGACCAGAACAGTCCAGACTATTGGTCTTATGTATTTGTATGGAATATTGAAGGGAAATCACCCATAAACGAAGCCATTTTGGAACATAACCTACAGTTTTATTTTGATGGTTTAATGAATGTTGTCAATAAAGACAAAGATTTTGAAGTGCCAAAATCAACCATAGTATTTGTGGAAAATCTTGAAACCAGTTATACAAGTTATAAAGGAAAAGTACGATTGTTTAATTCGTTTCATACCAAGCGTATGATGACCTTAAATGCTTTGGTTAGTGTTTTTTATTGTGAAGACCTTGAGAAAACCTTTGTGTTTTTTAGATTTTCGCCAAGTGATTATGACACAGAAATATGGAAAACACTACTCAAAATAAAGCCAAGTGATAATATTTGTGATTAAAAATATTAATATTCCTTGTTTTAACGGACTTGACTTTTCATAACAAATTTGTGCAACAGTTTTGGGAAAAATCGTTTGAGATAGACACCGAGAACTTCTTTTTTGCCTATGTAAGCTTCAAATTTTTCCTTTTGAATGGCTTTGATCACCCTTTTTGAGAATTCTTCAACAGTTAGTCCGTTTTCGGTGGCTTTGTCTTGGGAGTCTTGTTTGGAACCATCACCTGTCAAGGCATTTTTTGCCACATCTGTATTAACAAAGCCTGGGCAAATCATTGTGACTTTGATATGGTCTTTTTCGTGCTCCATTCGCAAGGCATCAAAAAAGCCGTGCAAGGCATGTTTGGCACCACAATAACCAGAGCGATAAGGCGAAGAGAATTTGCCCATCAAACTGGAAACCGTTACAAAATGACCTGATTTATTTTCCACAAAATGTTTTAAAATAGCTTTGGAAAGCCCAATGGTTCCTAGATAATCGATTTCCATCAATTTTTTATCTATGCTTATGTCTGTGTCGATAACGAGCGAACGTTGACTGACACCACCATTATTGATGAGGATGTCCACTTTTCCAAAACAACTGACAGCCTTTTCTGCAATCGGTTTGAGATTTTCAAAATCGGTCAAATCAAGAGGAAGAATCGCAATTCGTTCTTGGTTGCTGCACAAAAGTTTGACTTCTTCCAACACTTCCTTTCGTCTTGAAGATAAAATCAAATTGCATGGATACTTTGAAAGTTCTAATGCCAAACCTTTTCCAATACCACTTGAGGCACCAGTAATCCAGATGGTTTTGTTTTCAAGATTCATGGTTCTTTTGGTTTAACAACCAGTCTTTGGCATCTCGCTTCTTCCGTCTCGAAATAGGGATTTTAACACCACTTTTCAAAATGAAAAAGTCTTCTTTCAATTCAGTAACAAAGAATTTGTTGACTAAAAATGAACGATGACATCTAAAAAAACTTTTATCTTCCAGAATATCTTCAAAATAGGCCAAGTTTTTAGACGATAGCTCTTTGGTATTATTTGTTAAATGAATATAACTATAATTACGCTCGCTTTCAATAAGGGTAATTTGTTTTAAAGAAAATCGCAACGTACCTGTTTGTGTAGGCAAAATTAATTTTTGATCTGATACATTTTTGGTTTCGAGGTTGGTTAATGCAATTTGTATTTCAGTACTATTATCAGTTGATTTCAAACAACGTTTTATAGCTTCGTTTAGTTCGTGTTCTTTTATCGGCTTTACCAAATAGTCTAAGGCGTTAAACCTAAAAGCTTTTATAGCATAATGGCTGTGTGCTGTGGTAAAAATGGTTTTAAAGGTAATTTCGGGTAATTGATTTAGCAATTCAAAACCAGTCATATCTGGTAATTCAATATCCAAAAACACTACATTGGGTTGGGTTTTTGAAATCATTTTCAAAGCTTCATTTCCAGAATGGGCAATGCCCAACACCGAAATATTCTCGGTATGAGACTGTAGCATATCTAGTAGCGCATTTGCCATAAAGGCATTGTCTTCTACTATTAAGGCCTTAAGTATTTTCATCATATTATGTGAAAGATACATAATTATTTGCTACCGTTTGATAAGTGAAATGACCATCGGATAATTGATTGTTAGCTTTTTACACCTTGTTATGGTATCTTTCTATCATAATTGCACAACTTATGGTCAATGTCAAATCAATACTGGTATTTTTATTTTTAGGAATGATATCTTTTCCATTTTTTTCTCAAGAAAAAAACAAAGATTCACTATTTGCCGTTTGGAGCGATACCTCAAACACGCCTAAAGAGCGTGTGAATGCCTATTACCATAGGTTTTACCCATTGCAAAATGAAGTTGCATCTCCTGAAGTAATGCGCTGGGTAAAGGGTAGCGAAAAGTTACAGGACATGGCCAAAGAAGCAGGACTTACAGACTATTTGCCCTTCCTTAAATTACTGGAATACGGAAAATACTTTTTATTGGATGATTTGGAAACTGCCTGTCCAATAGCCAGAGAGACATTTTATATGGCTTTGGAACAAAAGGATTATGAAACACTGCTTTTGGCTTACGATTTTATATGGGAATTTTGTTACCAACGAAATATCGAATTTACGGCCAAGGACATAACGAGGTTTGAAGACATTTTGCTAGACCTGCAACAAAAGGTTACAGATCCTAAATTGAAAATTGGGTTTTCGCAACAGGTGGCAACTAAATTTTTTAGGGAAAGTAAATATTCGGAAGCACTACCAATGTTTCAAACGATTATCGAATATTATGACTCCCACAATATGGTTAAGGATAACATTTATGGAACTACTTTAATTAGGATTGGTTTGATACACCAAGACTTACAAAATTTTGGAGAAGCAAAGATTTACTACCATAGGGCCAAAAAGGTTTATGATGGTTTGAATAATGAATCGTTTAAAATGTCGTTGGATTTAAACCTTGCCCAAACCTTTGCCTTGGAAAAGCATGTGGATAGTGCACAAATTTATATAGATAATGTGTTTAAGTATTACACAAACATGCCCGAGTGTGAGCCTTGTATGGGGCGTGCTTATGTGGTAGAAGCCCTTATAATGAACTCAAAGGGCAACTATGAACAAGCTATAAATGCCTTATTGCCTTTGAAACCTAATACTTATGATATTGTTAGTAAATCCGGGTCTATAAATGTGGAACGCTATTACTTTGCCATGGCAGAAGCGTACCTTGGTTTGCAACAGTACCAAAAAGCCATTGAAAATGCTAAAACAGGCATCCATGTTAGCAATAAACGAGATGTCATATACCGTTTGCGCAATTATGATGTGTTGTTTAAAGCCCAAGAAGCTATGGGGCAGTACAAAAATGCTTTACAATCCTATGTGCGATACAATACGTTGAACGATTCGGTGGCACACTTGCGAAACAGTCATGAGGTATTGCGTAAGGAACTGGGTTTTCAGTTTGAAAAACAACGGTTGGCAGACAGCTTAAGCATGGAGCAAAAGCGACTGGAAAGTGAACTGGTTTTACAATCGGAAATCAATGACCAAAAAACAACCAAAAACATTTTAATTGGTTTGGGGATTTTAGTAGCTCTTTTAGCTTTTGGTTTGTATTATCGCTTAAAACATATCAGAAAAACGCAAAAAATCATTCAGAAAGAAAAAGAAAAAGCCCAAGCTTCAGAAAAAGCAAAGCATCAATTTTTGGCCAATATGAGTCATGAAATAAGAACACCTATGAATGCCATAAAAGGGATGACGGATATTCTACTGCGTCGAAAACCGCGAAAAGACCAAACCGAATATTTGGATGGCATCAAACAATCGTCGGATTCGTTATTGGTAATTATCAATGATATTTTGGATATTTCAAAAATTGAAGCGGGTAAGATTGAATTGGAACATGAACCATTCTCAATTAACGAGGTCGTGAACAATGTACAAACCATTATGCAGTTCAAGGCAGAAGAAAAAGGCTTGCAGTTGAAAACCAACTTGCCACAGCAAGAAGTAATGGTCAAAGGCGATGACACACGTTTAAAACAAATCCTAATTAATTTAATTGGGAATGCCATCAAGTTTACCGAAAAAGGAATGGTAAACATAACAGTGACTTCAAAAGCAGAAAACGATAAGTTGAAGTTGCATTTTACGGTATCGGATACTGGCATTGGTATTGATAAAGAACGTATTGAAAAAATCTTTAAATCCTTTGAACAAGCGTACAGCGATACCACACGGAAGTTTGGTGGCACAGGTTTGGGATTGAGCATTTCCAAAAAACTGGTCGAGCTGCACAATGGAAAAATTTGGGTAGAAAGCGAGAAGGGTAAGGGGAGTGCATTTCATTTCACCATTCCGTATGAAATAGCTGAAAGCGTTTCGCCAAAAAATAAAACAACCACATCTTCAGAAAACAATATTGCTCATCAATTAAAAGGCATTAAAGTGTTGTTGGTGGAAGACAATCAATTTAACGCTGTAGTGGCCCAAGAAGAATTGGAAGATGCTATAGAAAATGTTGCTGTTGATGTAGCCGAAAATGGTGCCATTGCTGTAGAGAAAGTAAAATCTTCAGAGTATGATGTCATTCTTATGGACGTGCAAATGCCCATAATGAATGGTTATGAAGCCACCGAAAAAATTAGGTCATTGTCTAATGGAAAAGCTAACATAACAATAATTGCCATGACCGCCAATGTGCTCAAGGAGGAAGTGGATAAATGTTACGAAGCAGGCATGGACGATTTTATCGGGAAACCATTCAATACTGAACAATTACTTCATAAAATATATAAACTCACAAAAAAACAATAGTCATGCGAAACACCAATCCCACTATTTTTATAGTAGATGATGAGCCCTTATTGACCGAAATGTTAGCAGATTATCTTAAAGAACACTATTCGGGTTTCAAAATCAAGACTTTTCCGACAGGTGAAGCCTGTCTAAAGCACTTGCACGAAAACCCAGATGCTGTTGTGTTGGATTATTATTTGAACTCCAAAGAAAAGGAAGCTTCCAACGGAATTGACATTCTTAAAGATATTAAGCATCAAAACAAAAATTTACCTGTAATAATGCTCTCTAGCCAAAAAAGCTACGGAACAGCATCACAAACCATCATGTATGGAGCTGTGCATTATGTCATCAAAGGGCAAGATGCGTTTCAGGAAATCTACCAACTTATAAAAGCTAACGTCTAATGGTAGATTTAGGTTTTCTTGAGAAATTCACCAAGGGCGACACCCAAAAAATGCAACGTTACATTAAACTCTATCTAGATGTGGCACCACAAACCTTTGCAGATATGAAACAGAATCTTAAAGACAAAGATTGGGAGCAGTTGCGTATCAACGCCCATTCCCTAAAGCCACAAGCAGAGTTTATGGGAATTCTATCATTAAAAGATGCACTAGCTACAATTGAAGAAGCTGTACATAATAAAACTATAAACAACATAATTGACAACTTTAACGCAGCAAACACCCACTATCTAAACTCTACTAAATTGCTTAAAGATATTTTAGTAAAATTGAATAAAAATGAATAGGGTTAACTTCTTTTTACCGTTTGATAATTAACCCAACCGTTTGATAACTAATCTATAGCGATTTGTACACATGCATACTACCTTTAGGTAAAAGGACAGTATCATGAAAAACAAGTATCTTACAATTATCGGTTTTATTTTATTATGTAACACCTTACTGGCACAAGTAGGTATTGGCACCACAACTCCAGATGCCTCTTCTATATTGGATGTTACTGCCACAGATAAAGGAGTGTTGGTACCCAGAGTGAGTTTGACCAATGTAACCAATACCACTACTCCCGTGGCAACTCCGGCAACAGGATTGCTGGTTTGGAATACTAATGCAGCTACCACTGGAGGAACCGGAGTAGGTTTTTATTTTTTTAACGGGGTACAATGGATGCCCATTACTGGCACAGGAGTAGAAAAAATAGACGATTTGCTGGATGGTAAAAGTGATAACGATGGTACAAACGATGGGTCTTCTGTGTTTTTAGGCATGGATGCTGGTGTTGATGATGATGAAAGTGATAATAAAAACATTGGTATAGGGTATCAAGCATTATTCTCTAATACTACTGGCTCTGGTAATATAGCAATGGGTAATCAAGCATTGTTTTCTAACGTTACATCTGGCCATAGAAATATAGCAATTGGTAATTTATCTATGTATTCAAGTACTGCAGGACAAGACAATGTTGCTTTAGGTTCACGAGCCTTATATTATAATAGTGGTCACTACAATATTGCGCTTGGAAGAAATGCACTATACACAAATACTACAGGAGAAAATAACGTTGCACTAGGGTATCAATCTTTAAACAGGAATACTTCAGGAGATGATAATATTGCTAATGGCCGTGAGGCTTTATATAATAATACTACTGGATTTAATAATATTGCCTTTGGTTATAGAACAATGTATGCAAATACCATTGGTAGAGAGAATATTGCTATTGGTTATAGAGCTTTGGGATTTAATTCAGGAGGCAATGATAATATTGCTATAGGTAGTGCTGCTTTAATTTCAAATACTATAGGGGAAAACAATATTGCTAATGGCCGCGAAGCTTTGTATGATAACACAGAAGGCTCTAATAATATTGCTCATGGTTATGGAGCCTTATTCTCTAATACTACCGGAGAATCTAATATCGCGTTAGGTTATAGGTCTTTAAACTCCAATACCACAGGAGAGAATAATACAGCCATTGGGTATCAATCTTTATACTCGAATAGTACCACTGGGCACTATAACATAGGGATTGGTCGTCAGTCTCTATACTCAAATACTACTGGAGACCATAATATTGCCCAAGGATTCCAAGCCTTGTATAACAATACTACGGCAAGCAGTAACATTGCATTTGGTAATAGGGCTTTATACTTAAATAACACAGGAGCTAATAATATTGCACTAGGCTATCAAGCTTTAAATACTAACACTACAGGAGATGACAATGTGGCCAATGGTTCTCAAGCCTTATATTTTAATTCTACGGGCTCTAACAATATTGCGCATGGGTATCGTGCTTTATTTTCCAATACTACAGGATATGACAATATAGCCAATGGTTATCAAGCTATGTATTTAAACACCGAAGGCTATCGAAATATAGCCCAAGGGTATCAAGCTTTATATTCTAATACTACAGGGCATGACAATATAGCTAATGGAATTCAAGCATTATATTCCAATACTACAGGAGATTACAACATGGCAATAGGTTATCAATCCTTATTTTCTAATAGTACCACAGGGCATAGAAATATAGGTGTTGGATACCGATCTTTATATTCAAACACTACAGGTGATGATAATATTGCTTTTGGAGTGAATTCTTTATTTTCAAATAGTGGTGGAACTAGTAATATTGCTGTTGGAGGAGCTTCCTTGTACTCCAATACTACGGGTTACCGTAATGTGGCCATTGGATATAATTCTTTAGGCTCAAATAACAAAGGCTATAATAACATAGCTATAGGTTATTATTCAGGATTTTATGAAACTGGAAGTAATAAATTATATATTGACCCGTCTTTTAGTACTGAACATGGTGCCCTTATTTATGGTGAGTTTGATAATGACCTTCTTCGTTTCAATGCTACCTTACAGATAGGGCAAGTTGGTACAACAACTTCGTATCTAGAAATCGCAAATTTAGGTAATAATAAGTTAGGCTTGGATGGGGATGTAATACCTTACAATAATACCTCATACGATCTAGGGAAAAATGATATTGCCGAGCACTGGGATTATGTAGTTGCCAACGCCTTTATCACGTTTTCAGATAAAAGAACCAAAAACAATATCCAACAATTGGACTATGGTTTACAAGAAATTTTACAATTAAACCCAGTTAGTTTTCGGTATAATGAAGGAATTGCAGACCCTCTTAAAACCCGTTTAGGATTGATTGCACAAGAAGTGGAAGTCCTTATTCCGGAGGTAGTTATTAATGAGGATGTCGATATCAACCCAGATACAGGAGAGCGTATGGTAACACCTTCAGAATATAAAGCGATGAGTTACCAAGAATTAATCCCTGTATTAATAAAAGCCATTCAAGAACAACAAGCACAAATTGAAGAACTTAAAAATGAAAACCGAACAATGAAACAGCTTTTTCAAGAAAACAAAAAAGTCAAAAAAAGCCTCGAAGCGTTGAAAAAATTCATTTCAAAATAAGTATAACCTAAAACAAATAATATTATGAAAAAAGCAATCGTTTTAAAAGCAGCATTATTAGTCATACTTTCTATATGTAATTATGCCTGCATAGATAGGGTAACAATCCCTGAAACAGATACAACACCACCCAGCTTTTCGTTTAAAATTGAGGGTGATGGTTTTAGCAGAACCTTTACACAAGATGATGATTTCAGTAGAATGCAATTGAATTTAAGAGCCAATAAAGTCTATTCTTTTGTGTTTACGGGAGACGATGCAGGTGGTATGGCCTTGCTGCAATGGCAATTAGGGGAAAATGAAACCATCGAATTTGATGATGATTTTCCTGGTGGTGAATGGACAATAAGGGATATTTCCTCTACCAACAGGATGATAGAATGGCAAGGGGATGGGGTTAATCCCATTCGCGGTATGATTTTAACGGGGGATTTTGTTGCAAGAAATAGTGGACCTAATACCACAGTATCTACTAGTTTTAGATTTTTTGTCAGGGATTTTGGAGGAAGATCCGGTACGGCAAATCAGGTTTCAGGAGAATTATACATAACGATTGGGGATTTTACAACAGAATTAAAAGTAATACCCTGAAGTTAGACAATAGAGCTTTCAAAGCTAATTGACAATCAAATAACTAAAATCAACTATTTACAGACTTCTGTTTATTGCCAACTGATTTATGCCACTCATTCCTCAAGTCAGTACTTATTTTCCCTGTGCCATCATGTCGCCAGCCAGGTGGTTTCAGAAGATATTTGATCCTGCTGGCCACGGATTTTTTTCCCGTAAAACTATCCTTTGACATCGAAATCCATTCGTGAAACGCAATTTTCAAAGGATTGTAGGTGTTGATATTCGACGTCAAACCATATATCACTTTTTCGTCTTCGAGTTCTGGTTGAAATGTACCAAACCATTTGTCCCAAATAATCAAAATTCCAGCGTGATTTCTATCTAAATATAACGGATTGCTGCCGTGATGTACTCTGTGGTGCGATGGCGTGTTCATTACAGCCTCAAACCATTTCGGCATCTTGTTGATGGCTTCCGTGTGAATCCAAAATTGATAAAGCAAGCTGATGGACATTTGCAATAAAATCATCCCTGGATGAAATCCAATCAAAGGCAACCAAAGCCAAAAAATGAATGAATAGAAGCCACCTGACCAAGTTTGTCGCAATGCTGTACTTAAATTGTAATGTTGGGAGGAATGATGAACAACGTGAGAAGCCCAAAACAAGCGACATTCGTGAGAAATACGATGAAACCAATAGTATGAAAAATCATCAGCAAAAAACAACAGCACGAATGACCACCAAGTTACAGGGATTGTGAACAACCTGAAATGCTCATAGATGTACATAAATGCCAGCAATACCAATGCTTTACTCAAAAAACCCAGACCAACATTACCAAGACCCATTGCTATTGAAGAAAACGCATCTTTGGCTTCATAGGTTTTGATGTTTTCTTTTGTAGTCACATACAGCTCCAACAGCATTGCGATAATGAAAAATGGAATGGCAAAATGAATGATATTTGGGAATTCTGGCATTTTAGAAATGTTACTGTTTATTCAAAGAGTTCGAGTTGCGTTGCGACCTAAAAATACAAAATTATTTGCCTATTTTTGGCACTTATATGACAGCCACGTATCGTAAATATATTCTCAACTTCAAACAGCCTAGTGGCACTTCGCGTGGTATTTTAAAAACAAAGGAAACCTGGTTCATCATACTTGAAAATAACGGTAAGAAAGGAATTGGTGAATGTGGCATATTAAGAGGATTATCTGCTGATGATCGCTCGGATTATAAAGATACTTTGCGTTGGACAGTAGATAATATTGAACTTGGTCTTGAAGTTTTATTGCAGAAACTTGTTGAATTTCCGAGTATTCAATTTGGTTTGGAAATGGCTTTTAAGTCGTTAAATAGCGAAAATCCCTTTGAATTATTTCCATCAAAATACACGAAAGGCGAAGACAGCATTGCCATCAATGGATTGATTTGGATGGGAAGTGAAAGCTTTATGAAACAGCAAATCAAGGATAAAATTTCGGATGGTTTTAAATGCATCAAACTGAAAATTGGTGCCATTGATTTTGAAACAGAATTAAGTTTATTGAAGTCCATTCGGAAAGAGTTCTCATCATCAGATATCGAGCTTCGTGTGGATGCCAATGGCGCTTTTATGCCTGATGAAGCTCTGGAAAAATTGAAACGACTTTCAGATTTTGATTTGCATTCCATAGAACAACCGATTAAACAAGGGCAATGGCAAGAAATGGCTGATTTGTGCGAGAAAACACCACTTCCAATAGCTTTGGACGAAGAACTGATAGGTGTTTTTGATGTAACAAAAAAGAAAGAACTGCTACAAACCATCAAACCTCAATTTATTATTTTGAAACCAAGTTTTGTTGGAGGTTTTTCAGGAAGTAATGAATGGATAGAGTTGTCAGAACTGCAACAAATAGGGTGGTGGTTTACAAGTGCTTTGGAAAGTAATGTGGGTTTGAATGCCATTTCTCAATGGACATACAAGCTTCAAAATCCAATGTTTCAAGGGCTTGGTACAGGTGGTCTGTTCACCAATAATTTTGATTCACCATTATTGGTAAAAAATGGTACATTGCGTTACGATAGTTCAATAAAATGGAATTTTAATTTATAAAGAAATATATGTTTATAGCTCAAGCTTTTAAGGTCAAACACGAATTTTGGAGATATATCGTTGGTTCGGTGGTCATTATCATAGCATCAATCATTGGTCAATTGCCATTGGGTTTTGCTGTTTTTATCGAAGCGATGAATGAAGGTCTAGATATGACCAAGATCGATGAACAAACAATGTATTCTCTGTTGGAGTCCAATCTGTTTCTATTTTTGATGCTAATTTCGTTTGTGGCAGGAATGATTGGCCTTGTTTTGGTGGTGAAATTCCTTCATAAACAAACAATGACATCTGTGACAACTTCCAGAAAAAAGATCGATTGGAAACGTATTTGGTTTGCTTTTTTCTTTTGGGGAATTTTATCATCTGGTTTGGTAATTGCTGATTATTATATGTCACCAGAAGATTATGCCTTTAATTTTCAGTTGGAACGATTTGCAATCTTGGCGGTTATTGCCATTGCGTTGATTCCGATTCAGACAAGTTTGGAAGAATACATTTTTAGAGGTTATTTGATGCAAGGTTTTGGTACCTTGGCAAAAAATAAATGGTTTCCACTGATTATGACGTCTGTGATTTTTGGTGGATTACATCTATTCAATCCAGAAGTGAAGACGCTTGGTTATAGCATTATGGTCTATTACATCGGGACGGGATTGTTTTTAGGGATTATGACTTTGATGGATGAAGGAATGGAGTTGGCACTTGGGTTTCACGCTGCCAATAACTTATTTACTGCACTTTTGGTTACTGCTGATTGGACTGCTTTTCAGACCCATTCTGTGTTAAAAGATATTTCGGAACCAGAACTTGGTTTTATTGATTTGATTCTACCTGTTTTTGTACTGTTCCCAATATTGTTGTTCATCTTTTCAAAAGTGTACAAATGGACGGATTGGAAAGAAAAATTATTTGGTAACGTCGAAGAACCACCAAAAGAAGATTACAAAATTATGGAAGACATCGGCACTATTGAATAATGCCGAAGCCTTTAAATTTATTTTGCTTTAAATAGGATGGAGGCCTTGTTGAAATCTGAAGCAGCATTGATGACGCTTCTAAATTCTTCGTATCTGTTCAAAGAATATTCATTCGTTTTATAAAACTCCTGAATGGTAACGATGACCTTATTACCTTCCAATTTGTAGCTCGATTCAAACTTGCATAGCTTTTCTCCTGTAGAATCAGATTTATAGCTTTTATCAATATTCAAACTGCTTAAGCCTTCAACCGTATAACCTTCAGGTATATCGACTGTGATGGTGTAGTCGTATTGATTAGGATACGTCATCTCAATAGGGTTTACACGTTCTTTTTCCTGATACAATTCACTTTGTGTGCCAATCACTCTTCCTATTTGAAATAAATAACTGTCGCCAGCATCTTCAATGATAGATTCTGAAGTGATGGTACTATTGGTAATAAAAGGCACATTATATTCAGATTGATTCATCTCTGTATTTTCGGCATCATAGCTTTCAACTACTTTGTCCTCAATGCCTGAACCAGTAAGATAATCTTTATATTCTTTGATGGATTGGTCCGTAGACAAATTCATTATGGCTCTACTTGTAACTGCCCAATGACCTGTCTGTTCTTGATGTTGTTTCAAGGTTGCGCTTTCAAAATCATCATTGAAAGTAATATCAACCTTACGTCTGATAGTACTGTAATTAGGATCGGACTGAACAATTTTACTGAAATAATGTGAGCCATCCTGCTTTATGAACAAACCATAGCTTCCCAAAATATTGAAAGGAGCCTCACCAACTCTATACTCAATTCTATCAGGAGCAATGTATTTTTCTTCCTCTGGCAGATAAATCAGAAAATCTCTCAACATATTCGGAATGAAAAAATCAGGATCGAATTTATAGGTGAAGCGGTTTGAAGTAATCACCAATTCATAAGGAATTTTCAACTCATTGAAATAATTGGTATAGACTTTTAGAATACCAAAATCACTTGCAGATCTGTTTTTAAGAATATAATCTAGGTCTGAAAGTTCAGCATTATTATTTTTTACAACGGTAAAATTTGTTTTGATATAATTGTCCGCCAAAACAGCTTTGTCGTAATTGGTCAAGGCATTTTTGTCTTTCAACATTGCCTCAACATCTTTTTTGGCTTGGCTATTTGTACTGCTTGGAATTATCTTACCACCAACATTGTTCACTACATTGCTCCAAAACATATCTTGTGTAATGTTTTGTCCTTTTGGAAAACATTGATAAACTACAGCAATTTTGTTGGCATTTGGCGTAGAATATTCTTCCTCAATCATCGCTGGAATGTTTTTGATGTCCAAAAGCCTCGAAGCCTTGCCATCTGTAATGACATTTTCAAATTTGGCAGTCGTTCTGTACGCTTTCACAACGGAATTCAAATCACCTGTGATATATAAAAACTGTGCGTTTTTAATGAAGTAATCACTTTGCAATGTTTCACTACCGAACAAATCAGCTTCTTTTTCAACCGTGTACAATACTTCAATTTCAGAATTTTTCTCAACGCCTTCAATGGCGAAAATTTTAAAATCACCATATTCTTCTACATTGTTTACTTCTTTGATATTGTCTTTGTTGAGAAGCGTCACTTTTCCATCAGAATTGATCGTTCTTGCTTTTACATCAATTAGATTTTTGACGTCATACATTGGGATATACACTCGGTTGTGCTCGCCAATTCCTTTTTCGTCATTGACTCTAATGATGGTGTGTGTTGTTTCAAACTGTTTTAAATCTGTAGACAATGCGGCCGATGAATATTCTACAATACTCTTTTTTAAGATAGCTAGTGAATGTTCTTTTGCTTCATCAGCTGAAATGTCGTGCAATTTTGGCTTTTTAGCCCAATCGTAAGATTTATAGTATTGTGAAAAGCAATTAGTGCTAATAAGCAGGAGAACGATGTAAATGGTGTTTTTTATCATTGGTTTTGTTCTAAAATGATACTTTTTTTATAGGCTTTGTTTAAGCTTTTGATGAATTCATTCCAAGATTCAAAATCTTGTTTTTTGATACTTAAAGTGTTGATGTAAATATTCTTATGTTGAATGATAGTATTGTCTTTTTGAGTATAAGTGATTGTGTATCCATAATTTGGATTTTCAAATGACAACGTTTCAGGAATAAAACTAGCGTGATAACCTTCCGGAATTGTCAAAGTTGTGACATAGTTCTTTGTGTAGGTATGATCAATTTTCTTGTCATACTTTTTGTCCTCAATATCAATTTTACTTTTTGAAAGCACTCTGTCGATATCCAAATTTATGAAAAGTTTATTACCAACTTTTTTGACATAACTATCTATTTCCAAATCAAATGAAAGCTCCAAAGCCTCATTTTTATTGTCAAAATTCTCCTTTTTAATATTGTTGTAATTGGTTTTGTTGTTGCCAAGAGCGAGCGTTGTGTTCAGGAATTCTTCATCAGATTTTGAATCTCGTTTGTAAAGATAATCTGTGATGAAATCTACCTTTTCATATCCTGTAAGCAAACGCTTTTCATTGACCTTGAACATATGGTCCTCAATGGTGATGGTACTTGTGACATCCGCAACGCTCTTATCGGCCTTTTGAACAGGAACCGTAATCAATCTGTAGGTGTTTTCGTCAATTCCCAAAAGAGCTTCTTTGGTCTGCGTAAATGAACTTGGCATACCAAACGGAACATAACTATCGGTTCCATCCAAAAAAATGGTTTCACCATCAATAATTGCTGTTGTAATCATATGATTATCAACCATAGGCGTTGGAACGTCTTTATAGCTGTACGGTCTGTCTCGAGTGCCAATCCACGTTCTATAAGCTTCAATTCCAACGTGGTTGAGCATTTCATAGAGCAAATTTGCCATATCCTTACAGTCACCATAACGTTTATCACAGACACTTGCCGCACCACGTGGAATAAATCCGCCAAGGCCATCCTCAAAAGCAACGTAATTGATATTGTTTTGAACCCAATCAAAAATAGCTTCTGCTTTTTGCTTTTTAGTTTGAAGGTTTTTAGTGATGTCGTCAGCAATTTTATATACTTTCTCAAGGTCATTATTGTCAATTTGATTGACCAAGGAAGCGTACCATTTGTACAAATCATTCACATCGTTCAGAACATTGATGGTTTCACCCTTGTATTCATAACTTTTAACATATACTATTATGTGTGGCATAAAATATAAAACAGATTCACCATCGTCTTCACTTTGAAACCCCTTGACGTTGCTGGCTGTCCAGGTGTAAGTGGTAGTATTCTTTTTAGTTTCCTGTTTGAAATCCAAAGCGATATCTTTTGTATTGAAATCTACATAACCAATTGAGACATTTGTTGGGAATTCGATAGACAATTGAGCGCTTTTAGTAGGTACAAAGGTTCCAAATCGAAACAATCCCAAAAAATGAGGATCTTTGATGACTTCTTTATAATTCAAATTGGTAATGGCACCTTTGGTAACGGCTGGAAAAGTAAAAATCTTTGATTCTTGGTCGCTGTAAAAAATGCCATTATCAAACTCTCGCTTGGTTTCAATATAATCTACTTTAACATTGCTATCGCGTTCTGGCAAATATGTGTAAGCGTCTATATCTTCAATAGAAGAAAAGCTGTCAAAATGCATAGCTTCATTGGCAAAATAGAGTTTCTTCGCGGTTAAATATTCCGCTTGTTCAGACACTTGCTTGGTAATGTCGAAAGTTTGTTTTGATAAACCTATTTTGATATGTTCGTGACGCTTCAAATAAATATAATCTTCATCAGAAAAATCTTGAGCTTGAAGCAAAAAGGGCATAACGAAAAGAATAAATAACAGGTTTTTCATATATCAAGGCATTATTTTCAAATATATAGATATTTATCAGAAAAAAAATTTTAAATATTTTAGTTTTGTGTATCCAATACCATACCAATTATGACACCTTCTTTTGATAAAATTCATAATAAATTCAAGCTCAATGGTAACAAATATGACCATCATCAGCTAAAGGAAGTTGCTTATAGTTTGATTAAAGAAGGTGAGCCTTACGAAAAAATTACTGGTGATTTTTTGCTCGATTGGCTTGATGATAATGATTTTGTTAGAGTTCACACTTCTGGTTCTACAGGAAAGCCTAAAATAATGAAATTAAGCAAACAAGCAATGGTTAACTCAAGCATTGCTACAGGCAATTATCTTAAATTAAAATCAGGAAATACCGCTTTGCATTGTTTACCAAATAACTACATTGCTGGTAAAATGATGCTTGTAAGAGCTATGATTCTCGGTCTGGAAATGGATTTGGTAGAACCAACGTCCCAACCGATTTTTGACTACGATAAGACCTATCATTTTACGGCGATGCTTCCTATGCAATTAGAATCAACTTTATCATATCTGCACAATGTTAAGACCATCATTGTTGGAGGCTCATCCGTATCAAAACATTTAATTGATTTAACACAATCTGTCAAGGCAAAAGTTTATGCCACTTATGGAATGACAGAAACGGCTTCACACATTGCGTTGAAACCTTTGAACAATAAGTCGAGAGAACCATACTTTAAGGTTTTGCCCAAAGTTTCAATTTCTCAAGATGAACGTGGTTGTCTGGTAATTTATGCTCCTAAAGTTGCCAAAGAAAAAGTCGTTACCAACGATTTGGTAGAGTTACATTCTGAAACAGAGTTTGAATGGCTTGGACGAATCGATAATGTCATTAATTCGGGAGGTGTCAAATTATTTCCAGAACAAATAGAGGAGAAGCTCAAAGGAAAGCTACCATACCAATTTTTTATTGCCTCTGAACCTGATAAAATTTTAGGAGAACGATTGGTAATGGTAATTGAAAGCAGCATTAATACGGTCGATAAAAAAAATTTCAAAGTTTTGGATAAGTATGAAACACCCAAAAAAATATACAATGTTAAGCAGTTTAAAATGACTCCAACTGGGAAGATAAAAAGATTGGAAACTCTTAAAATGATAAAAGACTAGGCTCTACTGCTGCATTTTAAAATAGTAATCTGCTGAATGTTTTCCTGAACCATAAAACAGAAAAAAAACACAGACTAATAGGGTTAAAGTAGCTACTAGTAAATTGGTGCCGTTCATTTCACCTAAAAAGTTGATGAGAATGGCTCCAACAAGAATTGGTATTTGAGCAATAATGGCCCATCGTGTCAAAAGACCAAAAGCAATCAAAATCCCACCGATGAAATGCGCTGGCATAACGTAGTGTAACCATATCATTCCACCAGGTATGTTCTTTATTGGTTCAAACATTTGAATCAGCGCAGGCATATGATTCAAAAAGTGTATGCCTTTAATAAAGAGAAAAACACCCAAGGCAAATCTTAAAAGGTCGAGAGGGTAATATGTATGGGCGTTAGCCCACTTGTTTAATGTTTTTATGGTTCCCATGGCTAAATGTGTTGAAATTCAACCATTAAGATACAAAAAAATAAACATTAAACCTGCAGCACACCCATATTAAATTGTTTTTCAACTGGAGCATGATTCGCAGCTTCTATGCCCATACTTATCCAAGTACGTGTATCCAATGGGTCAATAATAGCATCAGTCCATAGTCTTGCAGCTGCGTAATATGGCGATACTTGCTCATCATATCTATCTTTTATTTTTTTGAAAAGCGCTTCTTCCTGTTCAGGAGTAATGGTTTCACCTTTCTTTTTTAAGGATGCTGTTTCAATTTGCAATAGCACTTTAGCAGCAGAATTTCCGCTCATTACAGCCAATTCTGCACTTGGCCAGGCTACAATTAACCTTGGATCATAAGCTTTACCGCACATCGCATAATTCCCAGCTCCATAGCTGTTCCCGATTACAATTGTAAATTTTGGAACCACCGAATTGGAAACTGCATTGACCATTTTGGCACCATCTTTTATAATACCTGAATGCTCACTCTTGCTTCCAACCATAAAACCGGTGACATCTTGTAAAAACACTAAAGGAATTTTCTTCTGATTGCAATTTGCAATAAATCTTGTTGCTTTGTCCGCTGAATCATTGTAAATGACACCTCCAAACTGCATTTCACTTGATTTGGTTTTAGCGCCAGTAGTCTTTACAATTTGTCTTTGGTTGGCCACGATTCCCACAGCCCAGCCATCAATCCTAGCGTAACAAGTGATGATGGTTTTTCCATAACCAGCTTTGTATTCATCAAATTCTGAATTGTCAACCAATCTTTTGATGATTTCATACATATCATATTGGTCAGCCCTATTTCGAGGGAGAATTCCATAAATATCATCTTGATTTTCCTTTGGTTTTATTGACTTGGCTCTGTTAAACCCTGCTTTATCGTAGTCACCAATTTTATCGATCAGATTTTTAATAGTGTCAAGAGCATCTTTGTCATCTTTGGCTTTGTAATCCGTAACTCCAGAAATTTCAGAATGAGTTGTAGCTCCTCCTAAAGTTTCATTGTCAATACTTTCTCCTATGGCTGCTTTTACCAAGTAGCTTCCTGCCAAAAAAATACTTCCAGTTTTTTCAACAATTATAGCCTCGTCGCTCATAATTGGCAAATAAGCTCCACCTGCTACGCAGCTACCCATTATTGCTGCTATTTGGGTAATGCCCATGCTGCTCATAATAGCGTTGTTTCTGAAAATTCGCCCGAAATGTTCTTTATCTGGAAAAATTTCATCTTGCATGGGCAGATACACACCAGCCGAATCCACTAAATAAATGATTGGCAACTTGTTTTCGATAGCTATTTCCTGTGCACGCAGATTTTTCTTGCCAGTAATGGGAAACCAAGCGCCAGCTTTTACAGTGGCATCATTGGCAACCACTATGCACTGCTTTCCTTTGATATAACCTATTTTCACTACCACGCCTCCAGAAGGGCATCCTCCGTGGGCTTCATACATTCCTTCCGCAGCAAAAGCTCCAATCTCAATCGTTTTCGATTTAGCATCAAAAAGATAGTTGACGCGTTCTCTTGCAGTCATTTTACCTTTTTCATGATGCTTATCAATGCTTTTCTGTCCACCGCCAAGTTTTACTTTCGCCAAGCGTTGTTTTAAATCTGATACCAAAAGTTTATTGTGATCTTCGTTTTTGTTGAAGTTTAAATCCATTACTTTTCATTTAGTTTGGGCTAAAATACAAACTAAATATGGTTTTGTAAAAAGTACACGTGTTAACAAAACAAGCATTTACAAATCCACGTGTTTTTTCAGAAAATTATAATTATTGATGTAACTTGTGATAAAAATTTATGAAAATATAATATGAAAAAAATAATTGCATTCGCTGGTAGTACAAGTTCCACATCTATCAATAAACAATTGGTAATATATACCGCAAGTTTGCTTCAAAATGTTGAAACAAAAATTTTGGATTTGAATGATTATCCGTTGCCAGTATTCAGTGTGGACCTTGAAAAGAACGGTTTTCCAATAGAAGTTTCAATGTTTTTGGATCAATTGAAAAAAGCGGATGGTTTTATTGTTTCTTTAGCAGAACATAATGGGAATGTCACTGCTGCCTTTAAGAATCTTTTGGATTGGACGTCTCGTATGGAATTAAAAATGTTTTTTGAAAAACCTATGCTATTGATGTCAACGTGTAATGGTGCTAGAGCCGCAAAATTGGCTTTTGAGTATGGTCAAATGCGTTTTCCAAGGCATGGTGCCAACATCGTGTCAACCTTTTCTTTGCCAGAGTTCAAAGACAATTTTTCGGACGGAAAAGTTGTCAATGAAGTACTTAATGACGAACTTAAAGAAGCTATTAACTCATTTCAAAACTCACTCTAATGGATGTTGAGGTAAAGCATCGCAGCACTGGCAAAAAAGGCTCATTTTATGTTGAAATTGAAGGCGAGCAAGAAGCTGAAATGACCTATACACACGCTGGGTCCGATAAAATCATTATTGATCATACCGAGGTTGGTGAGCAACTGAAAGGCCAGGGTGTTGGATATCAATTGTTGGACGCAACTGTTGATTTTATGAGGAAAAACAATTTGAAAGCAATTCCATTATGTCCATTTGCAAAAGCTGTTTTTGATAAAAAAGCTGATGACTATGCTGATGTAAGGGCATAAAAATTATTATGCTTATAATGTTCAATAATTTGAATACCTCAGAGTTGTTTTAATATTTCGAAAAACACGATATTTGTAGTCCAAAAAATGAATAACTATGGCGATGAACAAAAATACAGTGCTGGCTTGGGCTACCACTTTAATGATCATAATGGGGGTTGTTTTAATATTAATGGGTGCTTACCGTTACGATGATGTGGCTGGTTGGGGATTTGCAACAGTGGGCTTTGGCTTTTTTGCCATAGCTTGGGTTTTCAATGCCTTGAAAGGTCGTGTTTAATTGAGTCTCAAAGGCTAACACTTATTCAAAATCAAAATCTACAATCATAAATAATTATGTCTGACGATAAAAAAGTAATCTTTTCAATGAGAGGTCTCACGAAGACCTTTAAAGGTGCAGATGCACCTGTTTTAAAAAATATTCACTTGAGCTTCTTTTATGGAGCCAAAATTGGTATTCTCGGACTCAATGGTTCAGGAAAATCTACCCTTCTAAAAATCATTGCTGGTATCGATAAAAATTACCAAGGTGATGTGACGTTTCTTCAGGATTATTCGGTTGGATATTTGGAGCAAGAGCCTCAATTGGACGATAACAAAACGGTAATGGAGGTAGTTCGAGAAGGTGCTGCTGAAACGGTTGCCATTCTTGATGAATACAATAAAATCAACGATATGTTTGGTTTGGAAGAAGTGTATTCTGACCCAGACAAGATGCAAAAGTTGATGGACAGACAAGCTGCGCTTCAAGATAAAATTGATGCCTCTAACGCTTGGGAACTGGACACAAAATTGGAAATCGCGATGGATGCTTTGCGTACACCAGACGGAGATAAAAAGATTTCAGTGCTTTCAGGTGGTGAACGTCGCCGCGTGGCACTCTGTAGATTATTGTTACAAGAGCCAGATGTGTTGCTTCTCGATGAGCCTACCAACCACTTGGATGCGGAATCGGTGCATTGGTTAGAGCAGCATTTGTCACAATATAAAGGAACCATTATCGCAGTAACGCACGATAGATATTTCTTGGATAATGTTGCCGGATGGATTCTTGAATTGGATAGAGGTGAAGGCATTCCTTGGAAAGGAAATTATTCGTCTTGGTTAGACCAGAAATCAAAACGATTGGCGCAAGAGAGCAAAACGGCTTCCAAACGTCAAAAAACATTGGAACGTGAGCTTGAGTGGGTGAGACAAGGTGCAAAAGGTCGTCAAACCAAACAAAAGGCACGTTTGAACAATTATGATAAATTGTTAAGCCAAGACCAAAAACAATTAGACGAAAAGTTGGAAATCTATATTCCAAACGGTCCGAGGTTAGGAACAAATGTCATTGAAGCCGTCGGAGTAAGTAAAGGTTACGATGATAAACTGCTTTATGAAAACTTGAATTTCAAACTACCTCAAGCCGGAATCGTTGGTGTGATAGGTCCGAATGGCGCTGGTAAAACCACTATTTTTAGGATGATAATGGGTGAACAATCGCCAGATAAAGGAGAGTTTATTGTTGGTGATACTGCCAAGATTGCCTATGTCGATCAAAGCCATTCTAATATTGATCCAGAAAAATCAATTTGGCAGAACTTTAGTGATGAACAGGAATTGGTTTTGATGGGAGGAAAGCAGGTGAATTCTCGTGCTTATTTAAGTCGATTTAATTTCAGTGGAAGCGAGCAAAACAAGAAAGTAAAATTGCTTTCTGGTGGAGAAAGAAACCGTTTGCATTTGGCAATGACGCTGAAAGAAGAAGGTAACGTATTGCTTTTAGATGAGCCTACCAATGATTTAGATGTGAACACTTTAAGGGCTCTGGAAGAAGGTCTTGAAAACTTTGCTGGCTGCGCTGTGGTCATTAGTCACGACAGATGGTTTTTAGATAGAATCTGTACGCACATTTTGGCATTTGAAGGTAATTCTGAAGTTTATTTCTTTGAAGGTAGTTTCAGTGACTATGAAGAAAATAGGAAAAAACGTCTAGGAGATGTAGCTCCGAAACGTATCAAGTATAAGAAACTGGTGAGATAATCGATTGCAATAAAAAAGGGCTAAATTCAATTTAGCCCTTTTTTTATTTTATGGTTATAATTTATTTGTTGTCGTAGAGATGTCCATCCGTGAAATCCTTATAGCTTTCATCAACATCTGCTTTAAAAGCATCAGATTCCAATAAACGCTTATTTTCAGCTTTTAATTTGTACATTTTTATGATAGCAATGACTATAAAAATAAGAAATATCGCAGCAGTAATGATAAGAACTATTGTCAGCTGCATTGTACTGACCATAAGGTTTAGGTTAGTTATATTAAGCATGACTTAATTTTTTATAATTGATTTGGACTCCAAATATACACTTTTAATTGTTTCAGTAACTATTTCATATTAAAAAAGTTATGAAGAATTGCGCATTTCGTCGAATATTTTTATAGTATAAATCTATTCGTACCAATCTAATTGTACCACTTCAATATCAGGATTTTCACTGGTTACAATCGACTTAAATTTATCAACATCGCTCAAACCTTCAGTTCCTCTATAATGATATGGATAAACTTTCTTTGGCTTGAATTCCAAAACAGCACTTGCAGCACTTTCCACAGTCATAGTATAAGGCAAATTCATACAAACAAACGCAACATCAATATCCTTTAAATTCCTCATTTCAGGAATATCTTCTGTATCGCCAGAAATATAAATTCGTTCATCACCTAAAGTAATTATGTAGCCATTACCACGTCCTTTTTCGTGAAATTTCAATGCCTCCTTCCTTAAATTGTACATCGGAATTGCTTCAACTTTCAAATCGTCAAAGCTTTTTGACTCACCATTGTTTAAAACAACTGTCTCTTTTGTTTTAAGTTCGGCGGGAAGCTTATCTTTTACGGCTTTAGGAACAATCAAGATAGTATTGGTTAGATCCATTTCATTCAAGGTTGCAGGATCCATATGGTCTCCGTGAATATCTGTCACCAGAACATAACTCGGTTTTTCTTGATCCTTAAATGAACCAATTCCTCCCACAGGGTCAACATAAATAACAGTTTCTTTATATGCCAAAATCATCGTGGCGTGTTCAATTGGGATGATTTCCAAAGAATCTGGCACTGTGGTTTGGTGCATTTCTTCAGCCGTTTCAGAAGCAATTTCAACTGCTTTTTTGGTATTGTCTTTACAAGCAAAAGTCATTATAACGCATAAGACAATTAAAGATTTTGTGATTTTCATAATTTAAAATTTGTAGTTCCTTAAAGATAATCACTTGAAAAGACTTTTCTAAAACTTGTAACATTTTTATAACAAAAACTACCAATAATTTAGTCGTTAATAATTTTTATACTCGTAATTTTTAACGAAATTGCTACGCACATAACATTAGTTCAACACAATTAAATAGACCATAAATTATGTCTGAAGATTTTGATTTGTTAGAAACCAATTCTAACCAGAAAAACGAAAAAGTTGACGTCAATTGGGGAAAAGCCATTGACACTATGAAGTCCAAACTGGCACAGGAAGACGACCCAGAAGTCCGTCAAAAGATTCTTAATGCCACCTTGGATGATGTGGTTGGGATGGCTGAAAAAGACAGAACAACACTTTTAGATGCTGTAAAGGATTTAACAGATTATCAAGATGAAGTTGGTATTCTATTTGAGAAATTCTCTTCACTGAATGCAGATGAGCAACGAGTAATTGATGATGCCCAAAAAGCATTGGATCGTGCCAAAATTGAGTTGGAAGATGCCAGAAACAAACCAGATACTTGGTGGAACAATCTTTGGGGAAGAAAAGCCAAAATTAAAAAGGCAGAAGAAACTTTGAAAGAAGCCGAAAAAGTAAGAGCTGCAGCAGATAATAAGGCCAAAGCGATGTTTCAGGAGCGAATTGAAAAAGCAGATGTTCAAACACTTCTGGGCGAATTATCTTTCAAATCTCAAGCTGCTGTCACACGTTTGAAAAACCGAGAAGTCGAAATCAAAGAAGTTGAAGATAAACTTCAGGATGCCATTGTTGAAGCAACGAAAAATCACACAAAAGCTCTGGAGAAGAAAAAAGAGGTCGAGGCAAAGCTTGAAGAAAACTATGCATTGTTAAAGCAAGCGCGTCAAGAATTGGAGGAAATTGCAGACAAGCAATCGGCAGATTACGCTCAAGCTGTTGGGAAAGTAACAACTTTGGAACAAAAGGTTGAAGAATTGGAAGGTCTTAAGAATGCTTATACAACTTTGGCAGCGTCAAAGGACAGTTTCGTTCATAAACATAATCTAACTATTAAAGTGTTGACATCTTTAAGAAGTAATCTTCAAACGCATCGTGCCAAATTGAAATCGGATACAGAAGAGCGTTTGAAATATTACGACGGTTATGTGGTGGCATTAAAAGCTAGAACAGATCAAGAGTTTGCCGCAATCCTGGAACATTTAGGCGTCAAAACCGATGAGCACATTGGAGAAACCCTTGCAGCTATGCATACGGCTAGTGCCAAAGCGCGTCAGGAAATGATGGACAATATTCCTGTTCACGAAAAAGTGATGCAAGGCGTTTACAGCAGTTATGCTGAAGCGTTGCAGGAAATTCGCAACAAAGATGCTGATATCCAGAAAAACTTTGCAGAGCGTTACGGTATCGATATGAAAGAAATTTTTGAGGACTATTATAAGGCTGATGCTGCAAAGCCAACTGGCGACGGTTCAGGTAAACCTTCTGGTAACACTAAACCTTCGACAGGTCCTGACGATTTGCTTTCATAAGATGGATTCAAACCTCACAGGTTTCGGAAGACCTGTGAGGTTTTTCCATACAATTTGCGTACGCAATTGTCATTCTTGCTTGATATTTCCAAATTCCCGAAGAAAACTTCCTATTTAAAATGATTGTAACACCTTTAGATTCAGCTTATCTCGATTCCAAAGAGCATTATGTATTCTATCATCAAATGGTAGATTTTGCTCTAAAAGAATTGATTGTGAGCGTACAACAACAGGAAATTTGTACTTCAAAGGAGGTGGTTTTTCTCAAGCAATATTGTGATTTGCTTTTGTATTCCATTGAGGCTATGCGTATTAAATATATGTATGACGATGAGGATAATATGAAAGTCGATTTAACGGATTCTGGATTTCCAAACTATTTAGAGTTTCGTTATTTGTTCAACGATTTGTCACTTCGAGAAAATTATATCAGCAAACTCAAGGATGTGAGCGAACTGCAAAATGAATTTCTTGATAGGTTGATGAAAGCGAAGGAACCTGTCAAAAGAAACAAATTATTTCAGGCAGCATCGATCGTCTATTATACTTCAGTTGAGCAAAAATATATCTACAACAGATTTGTGCAAGGAAAAATCATTGATGCACCAGAAGGAACAGGTGTGCAATATATGACTAGCTGGAGTTTTTTTGATGTGGCAAGCAACAGACCTTTTGTCTGCTTTATGTATTTTGATTACAGTGGTCGAGATGCTGTAAAGGATAAGGAAATTATATATGATGTTTTAAAAACGGTTGCTGATAGAGAAATGTCTCTTGATGCAATGGCATACTCCATCGACCGAAAACTTCCAGACATTCATCCAAAACACATCAAACGCATCGATTTGGGACCATTTCATAATGTATTTGCCAAAGATGAAAACATCATTACGCATACCATTTTGGAGAGTATTGGTAAAAAGGAAATAGGTTTGGAATCTTATGTATTGTCATTACAGGTTGATGAAGTTTTTTCAGGTAGCGAATTCAGGGAAGGAGGCTATTTTTCAAAGCAAACACTTCAGAATTGGAGTAAAATCATTCAACAAAAATATGTTTTTGCACCACATCGCATCATTCAATTATTATACAGCAAAACGCCAGAGATTATGAACAGTTTGGCAAAACCGCCTATTCAAATTTCGGAGTTGAAAGTTTGAAATACAGTATGCAGTCGCAGTCACAGTTTTCAGTACTGTCGACTACAAACTGCCAACTGAACACTAAAAAAATATGGAACACAATTCAACATTCCCAATAAAACAATCAGAACTAGATATGCTTCGTGAAGAGGCAACATCTTACTTAAAAAGTGTTCAATGGGAACAAGGCCAACGTGCCAAAAACAGAGATAAAGACGCCAAGGACGAATCAATTTTATTGTATTTGTCTCGCGCCAATAATGGTTCAAATTCGGCTGATATTACGTCGGTTTCCAAGACCATTTTGGAACTGAAAAAACGATTGTTGCCAGAATCCATTGCGATTCCAGTCCTATTAAATCAAACGCTTTATGTAGTTCAAGAAGGCATCACGCTTGGTATTTGGATAAAGGATAGTTATTATGATGCTTCGGGTTTATCCAGTTTGAATGAACGAAAATCGACACTCGATTCAAACGGAAAACGTGAATATGAAAGCAAAATGCACACAGCTACCGCGTTTATGCTTTTTTCAACCGCTTATAATATTCTTCATAATTTAAAAGTAATTGCTTCGGATGATTTAAGCGTTATGAAGCAAAAGTTTGCTGGAATTCCAGAGGTTTCCTTACTGTCTCCACTTAAGGGCATTGCCTGTACATTGTTTTATTACGATAAGTATTTGAGTCATCCAGACATCATCAAAAGTGATAAGGATGTTGTTGATTTTACAGTGGTTTATTTTGAAGCTTTGATTGACGAAATCCAAATGCGCAAAAGCACATTGGAATATCAGGAATCCATTTTGGATAGAACCTACAAGCTTGAAAAAACTGATTTTGCAGTTTCAGGTTGGAACAACGTATTTTCAGGTGCTGCAAAAAGTGTCGAATTCAATAAAATTAGGTTTGAACAAATCGTTGGTAACCGAGATGCAAAACACTTTGCACGTCGATTGACCGAACGTTTGTTGAGTTATGATTTCGCCGCAAAGAAGAATCCGTTTCAGGAACTGGGCGGATTTATGCCTGTGTTTATGGGCTACGGAATTCCAGGAACTGGTAAAAGTATGCTCATTGCAGCAATAGCCACCAAGCTGAAGGAACATTGCGATACGTTGGAAATTCCGTTTTTGTTTCACCCAATGCCAGACACCTTGATTTCGACGTTTCAAGGTGGTTCTGCAGAAAAAATGGTGGAATGGATGAAGCCGTTGCAAGATCCCACAAAATTGATTTTTGCACCTATTGATGATGCCGAAAATAATCTTCAGGAACGAACGGCTCAAGGTGTATCAGCTGGTGTAAAGGAAGTGATAGGTGTCTTTTTGAGATATACCGAAGGTGCTTACGCTGTCAATTATGGTAATAGTTCCATCGGGTTGTTTACAAATTTGCCGGAAATGTTAGATAAGGCGGTAATTTCACGTGTACAAGGCCGCTTTAAAATTGATGGTGCACGTACAGAACACGACTTTTTAGATCAAGATCATCTTTGGTGGCGAAAACTGGATGATACAGTGCCAAATTTCGTCAATATGAAAAACCCAGAAAATTACAGCTACTTGCAAAATCAAGGTTTGGCGAAGAATATGGGTGAAATTTTGAATAAGGTTGATAAGCCTTCCGAAGAGCGTGTCCACGATATTTATGATAGAGTTGAGAAACAGTTCAGTACCAATGAACATCTGTTTTATGCCAATCTTTATAAGTATATGCAAAAGGTGTTTCCATTCTTTTCATCTCGTGATGTGAGAAATATTCAATCGGCAATTTCATTGCGACTTACTGATTTTGATTTGGAAGAAGATTGGTTCAGCAAACCCGAAATTTATTTCAAACAGAATTATGAAACCAAATTCAATATGCTTCAGGAGTTGATGCGTGCCAACATGAAAGGGTTGGATTTTTCTGAAATCAGACGACAAGAAGTGGTGAGATATATTGATAATGTGGCAACCATTGCCGATACCGATTTCAAACGAAAAGTGGAAGCAAGAGTAGACCAACTGAATGTGGAACTGGAAGCGAGAAAGATATTTGAAAATGAACAGTAATTCAGTAAAAAACATCACTAAAAAAGTCCTTTCAAAAGCTTGGGCAACCTTGTATGAGATTGATTATGACTTTCAATTTAAAGATGGTAGTTGGAAAAGGTTGTCAAGAGAAAGTTATGACAGAGGCAATGGTACGTGCATTTTGCTTTACAACACACAAAAATCAACCGTGATTTTGACCAAACAATTTCGAATGCCAGCCTATCATAATGACGAAAAAGATGGAATGTCCATTGAGGTTTGTGCTGGTGCCATTGACAAAAATGAATCTGCCGAAGCTACTGTCATCAGAGAAGCAGAAGAGGAAGTTGGCTATCGCATTCAAAACGTCAAGCACATTATGGAAGCCTACAGTTCGCCAGGAGCCTTGACGGAAAAAATGTATTTTTTTGTTGGTGAATATTCTCAAGATATGAAGGTGAATAGTGGAGGAGGCGTTGCTTCTGAAAATGAAGAAATTGAGGTTCTCGAATTGCCATTTTCAATGGCGCTCAAAATGATAGAAACTGGAGAAATAAAAGATACCAAGACCATCATTTTGCTTCAATATGCTCAAATTCATAGTTTAATGAAATCAAATGGATAAACTAAAGGCAGCCAATTTATATAGAAGTGAACTCATTCCAATCAGTGGAAAGTTGGTGGAGCGTTATAATCAATGTTTGTCGAAACTTGGTTTTGCACCAACTGAATTGACGTCTTTTTCTATCGATGGCATTGGTTGGAGCCCAGAAATTGCTGAAGAAAAGAAGGTCGTCCATTATTTGAACAATGGTGAAGCCAATCCTCACGGCATCATTATTTCTCCCTTACAAAAAGGCAAACCTGTGTACAATCCATTTCATACGTTCGATAGAGATATGATGAAATTGGTTTTTGCTGAATATGGTCAGAAAATCAACGACATCACTCGCGATTGTGCCATCTGTTTGGATTTTGACCAACAGATTGACGCGTTTTATGAGCCTTTGGATGTTTTGAAATATAAAAGCATTACCATTAAGTTTCATTTAATCAATGATTTGGACAAAGTCCAAAAGGAACAAATGGCATTGGTTGATAAATTCAAGCAAGGAAATAATTTCATTGATGAAAAACTACATCAACAATTACTGTCATCAGCAAAAAAATATGGTGATTTGCGCAATCGTGATTTGATATTGAACAATCTGAAATTTCAAACGGATTCTTTTTATACCAAGGCTTTCAATGGCGTGTATTTGTTGAGAGATTTTATTTCGCCCATCGTGGTTTTTGAAGATGAAAAATGGTATAAAGAGGCTATAAAAGATACTGTTCACGAGGTCATTATCTTTCACATTTCGCAACCAGAATTGATGGAAAAACTCCGCGATCACGTCATTATAGAATATGATTTGGAAGATGTTGTGAAGAGTAAACGCTACGAGCGCATCAAAAAATTTATGTTTGCCAAATTGCTGAAGGATACGCAGCATCCCATAATAGATATTTTGAACGATTCCGTGCTATTCAAAAGTTATTTGAATAAACTCGACATCGAATCTCGCAAAAAACTGATGGGAGTGGAGTTGTATCTTGAAAAATTGGAAGTTAGCAATCAATATAAGATCGGAGATATTGTTGATGCCGAATTGTTCAATTCGCTTCAAGAACCGCATTCATCATTGCAAGCAAAGCACCAAGATTTGATTTGGATGTTGTTGGTAAATGTGTCTATGTTGGATGTTCTGCATTTGTATTGGTTTGACAAAGAGCAGTTTTACATCAATTACGAATCTTGGGAGGAATCACTTAAAGAATGGGTGATTGAGGTAATAAGTAACAATATATGATAATTTTAGACTAATTTTATAGGTATTCTAATCTGAAAACTCAAACAAGATGACTTTAGAACTCATAGTATTTATCAGCTCTATTTTATTTGGTGTGTTACTTTATTGGAGAGAATCAACTGGTAATGGTTTGTATCGCTTTTTTAATAAATTGATGTATTCCAAAAAATTGCAGATGTCGCCAAATGACCCAACAGGCTTTCTGTACCAACAAAAATTTATTTTGAGATTGGTGTTCATCACTGCGATTGTATTGGTCGGAATTGTCATTGCCAGATTTTTGATTCCTATTGACATTGCTACGATTTCGGTGTTCGCTTCTGTGATTGTTGGTACGTTGGTAGGAACTTACATTGGTGGATTTGTATTGAAATCTGAAAAAGTCATAGATGCCCAAAGTGAATCATTGGAGGAAAAATTTGATCACGCTATCGAACAAGGAAAGGATTTTATTCAAGATATTACAACGCGTCAGCCCAAAGTTATAGAAGAAGCCGAAAAGGAAATTGAGAAAGATCCAAATCAAAAAAGTGCTCGCGAACGTTTGAAAGACAAAGGGTTGATGTAGTTAATGAAATAACCAATCAACTGTTAACTATCAACCAACTGAAATGTTATGATAAAAAAATATTGGAATAGAGGACGGAAACAAAAGACAATCTCCATCATTGTTGGTTTCATCTTATTGTTATTGTTGTTTTTTCTTCGAGATGATTATCAGCCGTTTTTATTATTCGTTAGAAAATACATCTTCGTCATTTTGTTGGGCGGAATAGTATTGTTTTTTGGATTGAAGGTGTTTAGAAATTCCGCCAGCACAGGGCGACGATTAGGAATTTTAGGTTTGTTGATTGCTTTTTTTGGATTGCTTTATGTAGTGGGTTGGCATTTTAAAATGTACGATTATATGAAGACCTACAACGTCTTCAATCATTTGAATAGAGTTGAAATCAATGAATTGCCGTTAACCCAAAATGAACGAATACAGCCGTTGCAAAACATTTTCTCAATGGCGAATGAATCTGTAGGTGAGACAAAAGATGTGTCTTTGCCACATTTGGTAAGAGTAGATGGCGAGAATAAGTGGACGATGGCCATACAACCATCAGAAAAATATACTTTGCAGCAAATAAGTGATAATACAGAAGAGGTGTTTGCCGTATCGAGTACATCTCCTTTTCCGCGCTTTTCGAGCGAAAACCGAATTCCGGTTGTTTTTTCAATTGGAGAATCATTGAAATTCAGTAGAAATACTTACAATGCTGTCGTTCAACGATTCAATATCTTTCAATTGTTTACTATGGAACCTAGTGATACGTTCTATATGAAAAACGATTCAGGTCAATGGGTTGAAGTGGTCAGTTTGATCAAGTGGAAAGGCTTCTTTTTTCCATATCCCACTTTCGGCGGTGTGATGGTTATTGATAGTGGCGCACACGATTTTAATGATTATGTAGAGCGAGTTTTGATAGGAAAAGGAACTTACATCAGCCCAGAAGAGATGAAAAATCATCCGTTTTTGACAAAGCAAAATACCTTATCTGAAAAAGTTTCTAGGCTACAAGCAGAATCACTGAAGTTTTTGGGAGGTTTCACAGATCCGTTGCCTTGGAAAATGGAAACTGCTGTAAAAATTCCAGATTTGCCAGACGATCAAAACCAGCAACCATTTGTGACTGATTTTGACTTTAACGGAACCAACGTTGGTGCTTATAACGGTTTATACCATTGGTTTGGTTTGGAGCCTATAGGAGATGAGCGCACTAGTTTGACCTACAGTGTTTTTATACCGGCAGATGGTACAGACCAATTGTTTTATTACGACCACGCGGCAAAAAAACAGGGCTACGCTGGCGTTTCGGCAATGCCTTTAAAGATTATAGAATCTCGTAAGGAGTTTGATTGGTCAGTAAACAAACCTGTGGAGTTTAGGCCATATATCAAGGACATTGCAGGTCGTAAGCGTATGTTCTTTTTGGGAACTGTTTCAGCGGTAAGGGATGATTCGTCAAAGTTCGATGGCTCTGCAACTCCAGATCTGGCTTTGGTGGATAGCGAATATCGAGATGTGGTTTGGATTGACGTCAAACATCCAAGTCAGTGGGATAAATCTGTTTATGACCAACTCAATGAAGCGTGGCGTGCCAGTGAAGGCATCGGTTATTATTATGTTGAGGAAACAAAGGATATTGATGTAATGCAGCAATCTATGGATTCCATCAACAGCATACCAAAAGTCAATAAAAATGCTGATGAAATTGAGAAATTGCAGCGTCAAATAGATTCATTGAAATCGAATGGAAATAATTAAGTTAAGACAAATCCAAAACCATCTTGATATTACTTCGTTTATAAGGTGAGTTTTCTTCGACTGGAATTTCCTTGAAACCAAACTTTCGATAAATATAGATGGCGTTCTCGAGTTTCGTATTTGAGTAGAGCATCAATCCATTCCAATTCTTTTGCTTGGCAAAATCAATACAATGTTGCATCAATTTTTGACCTATTTGATGCCCACGTTTTTCTGGAGACACAGCCATTTTGGTCAATTCAAATATCTTGGGATCTTTTGTTGGCATCAATGCAACCGTTCCGACAATCTCATTCTCGAGTTTTGCAAAGAATATACTTCCACCTTTATCAACAATATAGATTTCAGGCTTGCTCAATACTTCTTCATCAAACGGCTCAACATAAAAATAGGTCTGCAACCATTCGATATTTAAATCATAGAAATCTTTGGAGTATAAGCTATTGAATGAAACAATTTCCATAGTCTCAAAACGAAGTATAGCCCATTATCACAGCTGTGAACAATGAAAAAAACAATGTTAGCATTGAAAGTGTTCTGCTTTGGGTTTTCTTAATCATAAAGCGGTAAACTACTATCAACGGTACTATGCTTCCAATAATAATCATTGGAAAAGTCAAAATGTCAATCATCTTCAATAACACCTCATTATCCCAATTGTTGACGTGAACATAGTTTGTAAATAAAATAAATAACAAGACGATTACGCTGCCCAAAAACAGCCAAAGATCTTTTCTGTATTCTTTATTTTGTTCCATTTGTTGATTGTTTAGCTCTTATAAAGTCAGTAATCAAATAAGTTACAAGCTTACCAACACGCGTTTCAGATTCTGGATTAGGAGCCGCTTCGCAAATGTGAATGTACTTCGCTTTTTCAAGTCTTGAAAAATGATTCACAAAACTTCTAGCCTTCTTAACACTATAACCACTTGGCGTCATCGCACTGCTCGGAATATTCTTGATGGCATCACAATCTATTTCAATGCCAAAAGGTTTTGAGGACACAAACTCTGATGCTCTGTCCAATTCAGATTTGAAGGAGCTTTCATTTCTTATGGAAATAGCTTCAAATGTATTGTATTTTATGGCTTTGAACTTATTCAACGTTTTAAAAATAATGTCCGGTGTATAGTTCTCGTGCAAACCAAAAATGAAATAGTTCTTCAAAAATCCTTCGGCGTAAGCGTAACTAAATCCGTTGCCGCTGTGTCTGCCTTCTTCACGTCTAAAATCGGAATGGGCATCAAAATTAACTACATTAATAGGCTTTTTCAATGCCAAAGCAGTCCCTTTAATATTGCCGTAAGAATTGTTATGACCACCTCCTATAACAATTGGTATTTTGCCAGCACTTACAATTTGTTGTACCAAATGTGTGACATAAGTATCAATTTTAGCAACTTTTTTTCGGGCTTTACTGATGTCCTTTTTATTGCTTTGGTCATAAGATTTTACCTTTTCCATCTCTTTTGAAAAGTCCAAATGACCAAGAATCAGAACTTTATTTGCGTTGGTAAACGAGTTACTCTGAATATTTAACAAAACTTTTAGAGTTGCCTCCCAAGCCCTTGCTGTGCCTGCGTTTCCGTAGTTTGCAAAGACTCCAATATCTTCTTTTATTCCGAATATAACATACTCAACGTCCAAATTTGTTAACAAATCGTATATATTGGTGAAGTCAGTAACTAACTGTACGTGTTCTCCAAATTTGGATTCATTGATTCGGTTTTTTAGAAGTGATTTTAAATCATCTTCAGTAAAAAGAGTAAGTTTATCCATCGAGGAATTTGATTAGCTTTGCGATCATAAAAATACAGTGAATTGTAACCAACTTCAAAAAAATTAGATTAAAAAAAACCATTTTAAAACTAAAAAGAAACAACTTATGGAAAATAATGGAAACAGTAAAAGTACAGGTTTAAAAGTCGCATTGGGTATATTACTAGTGTTATTTTTAGGTACTGGGTTCTATACCTCTAAACTTTACAACGAGAAAAAAGAAACCGAAGCGACACTTGTGAAAGAAAAACAACAAGTGATGACCGATTTGAACAATATGGCAAAGCAATACGATATTGTTATTGGAGAAAATGAAACTGCTAATCAAAACTTGGTGGAGGCAAGAGCACGTATCCAAGGCTTGATGGATTCATTGAAAGTATCTCAAAATAGTGTGGCTAGCTTGTGGCAGTATAAAAAGAAATATTTGTCATTACAAGAAGAAATGAATGTGTTGTTGACTGAAAACGACAAACTGAAAATTGAAAATTCGTTATTGGCAACGTCATTGGATAGTACAAACGTCAAATTGGCCGAACGTACAATGTTTACCGATTCTTTGTTGATTCAAAATACAGAGATTTCAAATGTACTTGAAAATGCTGCGGTTCTTCAAACTGTAGGATTGAAAGCTTTTGGTGTAATTGAGAGAAGTTCAGGGAAACTGATTCCTACTGAAAGAGCTAGTAGAAGTGATAAAATTAGAGTATGCTATACAGTTGCTAAAAATTCACTTGTAGGTGCTGGTGATAAAGAATTATATGTACAGGTTACTGATTCTAAAGGAAACATTTTAGGTGCTAATGAGCAAATTACTGTTGGTTCTGAATCTGTGAACTATAGTTTGGTAAGCAAATTTAACTACGAAAACAGAAGTTTGAATATTTGTGAATTTGTATCTCCTAGTGGCGATTTTGCTGAAGGACGTTATGTTGTAAATGTTTATAACTCTAAAGAATTGGTTTCTACAACCGAATTCACGTTGAAATAATCAGAGTCATATATAAAATTGAAGACCCGAAAGTTTTGCTTTCGGGTTTTTTTATGGAACAATTTGACCGTTGATGATGACTTTATCAATCAAATTATCACCAAAAGCATAAGGTAAATTGTAATAACTAGCAATTTCTTTAGTGATGATAAGGTTTGCTTTTTTTCCTCTGCAAACACTTCCATATTGATTTGAAATTCCCATTGCATAAGCTCCGTTTATGGTGGCAGCATTGATGGCTTCTTCAGGTGTCATTTTCATCTTGATGCAAGCAGTACTCACCACAAAATTCATATTCCCACTTGGTGTAGAGCCAGGATTATAGTCTGTTGCCAAGGCCAAAGGTAAGCCAGCATCAATAATTTTTCTTGCAGGTGTATAAGGAATGCTTAAAAAGTAGGAGCAAGAAGGTAGAGCAACTGGCATTGTATCCGAATTTTTTAAAGCTTCTACATCTTCATCAGTTAATTCCTCTAAATGGTCAACTGATAGAGCCTCATACTTTACACCAAGTGCGACACCTCCAAAAGCATTAAATTGGTTGACGTGTATTTTTGGAACCAATCCGTGTTCAACTCCGGCCTTTAAAACGCGCTCCGTATCTTCCAAAGAGAAATAACCTTTTTCGCAGAACACATCAATATAATCAGCTAAATGCTCTTTGTTTACGGCTGGTATTAGTTCGTTGACCACCACATCTACAAATGCAGAGGTATTACCTTTAAATTCTTTTGGCACGGCGTGAGCTCCCAATAGCGTCCCCTTTACTTTTATATTTGATTGTTTTGTGAGTCGTTTAATAACTCGAAGCATTTTAAGTTCTGCTTCAACTGTCAATCCGTAACCAGACTTTATCTCTATGGCGCCTGTGCCAAGTTTAATGACGTCGTTTAATCGTTTTAAGGATTCCCCATAAAGCTCGTCTTCACTTGTGTTTTGAAGCGTTTGCGCCGAGTTGAGAATTCCACCACCTCGATTGGCAATTTCTTCATAACTCAACCCATTGATTCTGTCTACAAACTCTTGCGAACGATCACCAGCATACACTATATGCGTATGAGAATCGCACCAAGCTGGTAACACAATTTTTCCTGTAGCATCAATGGTTTCTTCGACATCATAATCTGGAAAATTATCCATACTTCCATACTCTACGATTGTGTCGTGCTCAATAAGAACATAAGCATTCTTTAATGTCGGCAGGATTTTCATATCGCTACCCTTAACGATAGTTACATTGGATTCCCTTACTTGCAGAAGTTCTTTGATATTGGTAATAAGTAAAGACATAGTTGGTAGTTAAAAATCCGAATTTAAGGATTTTAATTCACTTTTAGTCCTTTATAAATTTGAAGGTTTTGTTTGAGCCTTCAAATTTTAATATATATAATCCAGATTTTAAAGATGAAATATTGATGGATTCGTTAATTTCCAAAGTTGATGATAAAACAGTTTTTTCCAAAATATCTGTGATGGAATAGGAGCGCGCAGTGGTTAGCCATTTAAAGTTCAATGTGTTTTTTGCAGGATTAGGATACATCAAAATTTCTGAAAAATTAGATTCTTCAACGCCCAATGTTATCAATTGATTATTGAAAACATTCACTCGATCGTCAGCATAAGCAATGGAAGCAATATCCAAATCTGTGTCGTTATCAAAATCGGCAAAAGTAAAGGTATACGCCTGCCTTTGTGTTGCATCAATGACCACTTCAGAAGCAAATCCGCTCACACCATTATTTTTGTACCAAACAATGTCATTTCCGTTTCCTGATGTTGCGCTGGAGAGTACAAAATCTGGCAATCCGTCGCTGTCTAAATCTCTCAAATCTAAACAAGCAGGGTTGGCAATAGTTGTCGTAAGGGTAGTTTCTGTATAGGTTGCAGTTCCAGGACTCACTTCAGTTCTCATAAAGTAAGAAGGGCTGCCCAATAAATCGGTCACCAAAATATCTCTGCTTCCGTCACCATTGATATCTTCAGCCATTACGCTAAAAATATAATCTTTAGTGTTCACGGAAACGGGATTTGTATCAGCTGTAAATACACCATTTCCATCATTATAAAACACTTCAACCCTGCAATCATTGGGTGTGCCATATCCTACAGCATTTGCAATGACGCTGTCTATATCGCCATCGCCATCAATGTCATCCATCGCGTAGGCACCAGGACTTGGAATCGTATTATTGATGATATTTTTAGTACCAAAGTTTCCATTACCATCATTTGCAAACCATACCACTTCATTACCACTAAAAGATGACACCGTTACATCTAAGGTCGCATCTCCATCAATATTTCTAATATAAACTTGACTTGGACCGGTTAAAGCTGAGGAAATGATCTGTTCTGTTCCAAAATTTCCCAAGCCGTCATTTGCAAACCACACCAATTTGTTGTCGTCATAAGAAGTAGAGACTACATCATTAAATCCATCTCCATTGATGTCTCCAATGGCCACACCACCCGCATTGTTTAATGTGGCAATAGGGTTTTGTAAAATAAATGTTCCGTTACCATCATTTTTTAACCAAAAAACTGTGTTTCCCAAGGTCGTACTAACTACCAAATCTGTAAAGGTGTCATTATCCACCAAACCTGCTTTAATATTATATGGTGCATTGCCTTGAGGAAGTGGGAGTGCTATAGATTGTGTTTTCACAAATGTGGTTTGAGATTGACCAATGGTAAAGGAAAAACATAACAAAAGACTGAAATACGTAGTTCTGATCATGATAATAAATAGATAAGTTATAAAAAAAGCAGATGTTGCCACCTGCTTTTGAGAATTATTTGGTGTTACTTATTTTTTGATGAATTTCACTGTCGAATTGCTTCCCTCAAACTTCATCAAATATATGCCATTATTTAAATGAGACACATCTAAAGTCTGCTGCATTGTCAATGTAGTATTCATTACATTCCTTCCTAAATTATCATAAATAGAAATGGTGATGGCCTCTGTCAATCCATCAAAATGTAAGATGCTGTTTGTTGGATTTGGATAAATATTTAGTTCTTCGAAATTACTGTCACTCAGACCTAAAACAATTAATTGGTTTTCCAACCAAAAAACCGTATCACTAGTATTTCCAATTGACGCCACATCCATGTCGCCATCATCGTCAAAATCTTCTACACTAATGTCATACATAATATTGTTGTTGTTAGCAATAAAAGTTGGAGTTGCACTTGGCGGCGCGTTGCTTGCGCCTTTAAAAAAAATAATGGCATCGTCTTGTACTCCTCCATCGGTCAAGATAACATCATTGAGCATATCATTGTCTAAATCTATCACATAAGCTCTTGCTGGATTAGTGATGATGTTATCATCAGAAATAATATTTTCGACAGAAGGACCATTTACCGTTTTATTATACCATGCTACATCACCAGAAGTGAAGTCCACTTTATAAATATCCATGACGCCATCATTATTAATGTCACCAAAACCAATGTTGAACAAAAAAGAATTACCAGTTGAAACAGGTACGGTATCTTGAATCCAAGATACTGTCATCGTTCCACTTTCTACATATTGGTTATAATAAAGTTCGATGGATTGAGAGTTTACAAATGCTACTACCACATCTAAATCCCCATCACCATCAAAATCTGCAACGTCTACGTAATATGGTCCATCGGTTGTACCGCTTTCGATTGTATTGGCAGTAGAAAAGTTGCCTGCGCCATCACCAGCGTACCAAACAGTCGTGTTATTAGTGTAAGACATTGTAATCAAGTCATCATTTCCATCATTGTTGATATCAGATACAACTACCTCGCCAGGACCTGCGATTGCACTATCCACAGAAGTTTCTGGACCAAAACCACCAGCTCCATCACTTAAAAAATAGACTAATTTATCCTGATTTACTGACGTAGCAACGATATCTAAACCAAATTGCCCATCAATGTCAGCTACGGCCAGGCCATCTACCCATTGTATGGTTGAAGAAACGGTAGTTTCAACCGTAAAATTACCATTTCCATCATTACTATACCATTTAATGTAATCTTGGGTGGGTGAGTTGCTGTTGTAGAAATAAGTAGCCATTACCAAATCGATATCTCCATCACCATCAAGGTCACCAGAAGCTATTTCATACGGTTCATCACCAGTATCAGGATCAATATTTTGTGCGGCAGCAAAGGGTTGTGCCCAGTTGAAATGACTAATTAACGCAACGATAAAAGATAAGAGTAAAGTTTTTTTCATAATATGTGGTTTGTTTATTGCTAATATATTGATTTAATTTGAGTTGGTGGATTTATTTTAATCCGCCAACCATATCTTCTGGTTTTACCCACTCATCATATTCTTCCGCAGTCACGTATCCTAAATTGATAGCTTCTTCTTTCAAAGTTGTGCCGTTTTTGTGTGCGGTGTTCGCAATTTCAGCAGCTTTATAATAGCCAATCTTGGTATTCAGGGCAGTCACCAACATCAAGGAATTGTTCAGCAATTGTTTTATAACACTATGGTTAGGCTCTATACCTTGCGCGCAATGTTCATCAAAACCTACACAGGCATCACCCAATAATTGTGCAGATTCCAAAACGTTTGCAGCCATCATTGGTTTAAAGACATTCAATTCATAATGTCCTTGTGTACCACCTACAGTCACAGCGACATCATTACCCATCACTTGGGCGCAAACCATTGTTAATGCTTCACATTGCGTTGGATTTACTTTACCTGGCATAATGGAACTTCCTGGCTCATTGGCAGGAATAATGATTTCTCCAATACCACTTCTCGGTCCGGAAGCCATCATACGGATGTCGTTTGCAATTTTATTCAAACTAACAGCCAATTGCTTTAAAGCTCCGTGTGTTTCTACCAACGCATCATGAGCGGCAAGCGCTTCAAATTTGTTAGGTGCTGTTACAAATGGCAATTCGGTGAATTTTGCAATGTATTCTGCCACACGTTTAGAATAACCTTTAGGAGTGTTCAAACCTGTTCCTACAGCGGTACCACCAAGTGCCAATTCACTTAAATGAGGCAAGGTGTTTTGCAATGCTTTCAAACCATGGTCTAATTGTGCCACATATCCCGACAATTCTTGACCTAGTGTCAAAGGAGTGGCGTCCATAAGGTGCGTTCTTCCTATTTTAACCACATTTTTAAATTCTCCGGCTTTTTTATGAAGCGTATTTCTTAATTGAATAACTCCAGGCATTGTATTTTCAACAACCTTTTTGTAGATGGCAATGTGCATTCCAGTAGGGAAGGTGTCATTTGATGATTGCGATTTGTTCACATCATCATTGGCTTTAATCACGGCTTCATCCTCACCAATGGTTTTCCCTGCCAATTGTTGTGCGCGGTTAGCAATCACTTCATTCACATTCATATTACTTTGCGTACCAGAACCCGTTTGCCATATCACCAATGGAAATTGATCATCATGCTTGCCTTCCAAGATTTCATCGCAAACCTTCGCAATCAAGTCACGTTTCTCTATTGGCAGTACGCCCAATTCGCAATTTGTAAAAGCCGCTGCTTTTTTGAGATAAGCAAAGCCGTATACAATTTCGAGTGGCATCGAGGCCGAAGGACCAATCTTAAAATTATTGCGGGAACGCTCCGTCTGTGCACCCCAAAGTTTATCGGCAGGCACTTGTACTTCGCCCATCGTATCTTTTTCTATTCTGAATTCCATAAGGTTTTTGAAAAATTAATTAACACACAAAGTTAGGATTTTTTGATGAGAAGAAATTCATAATTATTTGTATTTAGTTTTTTCAATTATGTAGTGATTATCATTAATTTCACAGATGTTTAATATCAAGTGTTTACTTGAAGTCAATAAAATTCTTTGTATGAATCAAGAGTTTACCACCAAAGAACGAAAAAAGGAATTCGACAAGATTTTCAAGCAACGAATTGTCCCATTTTTAGAAAGGGAAGGATTTGTACAACCTTCAAAAACCTCCAAAAAAGTTTTTCAAACATTAGATAAAGGCTTATCGGTAGCCATCTATTTTGAATTTAAAAATTTTGGTTCAGGGTTTTATGATATTAGTATCGCTTATTATGACGAAGAGTTGGGCGATGAAGATAGCGGTAATTATCTGACCATTGCCTTAATAAAAAAACCTACCATTAAAGCGAGAAGTCTCGAAGAACTCCACACCAACACCGATATATGGATAGACCAAATGACCAATAAAATAATTCCATATATTAAGAAGCACAACAATCACAAGGCTATTTTAAATTCGGAAGGGTTTTATTTTTCTAAACACAATGAACAGCAATGTCAAGAGCTGCTCCAGCGAAAATCAATGAGCTAAATTATGGACAACGAACATTACCTATTGCGCACCCAGTACGATTACATCAAACAATCCAGAAGTGTGCTGTTTAATTATTGCCATTCAATTTCCAATGATAAATTTTTGCTGGAAAACAGTTCATTCGGCAGAGGAAGCATCGCAAACCTGTTGGCTCATATGGGAAATACCTATTTATTTTGGATTGGACAGATATGTTTACATCGCAATTTAACCTATTTAGAATATGGTGATATCAAAAATATGGATGATATTTTGGCTCACTTTGCCACTGTTGATGAAACAGTTTATTCCCTTTTATCAGCCGATGACATCAATTTGTTTGAAGAACGAACCTACGAAATCAATAAAGTGGAAGGAAAGGCCTCAATATTTAAAATTGTGACTCACGTATTTACACACGAATATCACCACAAAGGGCAAGTGTTATCATTGAGTAGACATTTGGGTTATATTCCTGTAGATACCGATATTATGAGATGATTGATGGAATCAAGTAGTCATTCCAGAATATCTTTAAGTTGCTGTTTTAATGCATTGGTTTCCTCTACCAGCATCTCTATTTTTTGCATATTTATTCCTTGTCCATCCCTAAAATAGGTAAGTGCCACTTGGTATTTCTGATATTCGTCAGATTTAATATCAAAATAAAAGGGATAATCTTCTAAATTAATCTGTTCTCCATTCTCTTTATGGTCAATCTTTAGTTTTCCAAAACCCATTTCCATCAACTGTATCGCATGCCATAGCTGCTCCACATTCAGCCTATTATAAGCTTCTTCACGCTCACAAATGGTGTAATACCTTACAATGGCATTGGTAAGAGAATCTGGCCCCAAAGTGTAGAGTTTGCCCGTATTCAACAATTCTTTATATGTATTGTTCGTAACATTCAGCATAGAACCACCTTGAAAAGGTTCTGTTGTCATAATGAATTCAAAATCAGCTTCCTTAAATCCTCTATAACTTAATTTCAGAAGTGTATCGGCATTTTTCACGGCTTGTCTAAAGCTTGGCCAGACTGGGTCTGTTTGGTTAAGGAGCAACTCAAAACGAGCGTTGGTAACATCCAAATCACTGATCATCTTTTTAACATAGATTTGGTTGTCTTTTGTCAACTTTCTATTTGAATTCCAATTATTAATGCCCAAAGCAATCAAAATGCCAATCACCACCAAGATTATTTCTCCAATGGCATAAAGCAGATATCTAGAAAATCTGTTTTCTTTTAACAAGCGTTGTCGAATATTTCTAAAGAACTTGATCATTTGTTTAATTCATTTTCTATATGCTCCACGACTGTTTCGGCCAATTTGATATTGTTATTAAGTCCTTCAATCATAGTCTCTTCTATATGATCTCTCCATAAAAAATAGGATTCAAGGGCTAAATAAAAATCAGAAAAACGTTTTCCCATATCTATTATTTCTACTAAATAGGGTTGGTTTTGGAGCCTGTTGGACTGTAAGACGGTGAGAACACCGCCTCTTAACATCACCTCTTTGAGTAAATCGGAAACGTCGTTGTTATTTTGTCGATTCAAAGCAATGGTCTGCGCTTTTTCCTTACTGTACATCGAGAGCAACTCACGAAGTCGAGGATTGAATAGTTTTATTTCTCCAGTACTTATAAGGGTTTCGATGGTGCTTGATTGATATTCAATATCCAATTGTTCATAGGTGTATTGTTCAAGAAGACTACCAAGGTCAGAAGGCTGTAAGTTGGATTGCTTAAATCCCTCTTCGTAAGTTTTAAATTCATTCCTATGCTTACTGATAATCTCAATTCTATTTTTAGTATATATCATATCAGCGTTCATATCTTGCAACAGTTGCTCATAATAATTATGTACAATCTGCTGTTCTTTTCTTTTTTCATTCCAGTTATTGATGCCCAAAGCAATCAAAATCCCAATCACCACAAGAATGATTTCCCCAATGGCGTAAAGCAGATACTTTGAAAACCTGTTCTCCCGAAGTGTTCGCTGTCTAAGGTTCTTGAAAAACTTAATCATGGTCACTCACTATAGTTAATAAATCTTGTGTTCTTTTTTGTTGCTGTATCAATAGGGTATAATGGATGATGGACAGCTGATACCTAAAATTTATGGCGTTTATCAGTAAGAGCTGTTTTTCCGGAATTTGCAACTGTGAGCTTGTAATGTCTTTTAAGTTCTCTTCGTTGAGGTCGGTCATGCTATTTGAGATGTGTGCTGGAATATTTGAAAATAATCCTTTGGATAAATCGGTATTATAAATAGAGGTTAACTGAACTTCCGTAAGGGGAAGCACCTCGGGAATAAATACAGCATCGGTAAAAAGGTTATTGTTCTTATTGATAATTTGTTCCATAAGCTCCATTTGCTGGTAGTAACTTACCAAGGCGTTTTTTAAGCTGTCCTTGGAGATGATGTCTATGTTTCCAGAGGAGAGCAATTCAACATACGTGGGATTGTTTTTTACGAAGGTCCTACGTCCTGTAAGCCGCCCGATGGAAGCGGTAAATGTACTATCCACCTTAAATTCATGAGTGGATTTATAATTTAAAATCATCGGTTCTGCAATTTCAATAACGTTGTGTTCGTACTTCATTTGCGCATCGATGGAGGCTAACTGTTCCTTTAAATCGCGCTCTATGTTGCTTAAGTACACTGATTCCTTGTGACGGTTGATTCGGTTGGCGTTCCAGTTGTTGATGGATAAGGCAATCAAAATACCGATGACCACAAGAATGATTTCGCCAATGGCATAGATAAGATAGCGCGAAAACCTGTTCTCTTTAAGTAGTCGCCTGCGAACGTTCCTGAATAGTTTTATCATGTATAAGCGGTGCGTCACACTGGGCCACAAGTAGGAGTTAGGCACTAATGCAACTTTGGATTTAATTAATTAAAAACCAAGATAGTAAATTTGAAAGCATTTTACGAGAAGAGGCTTAAATATTGCTCTTATTCCAATGTGATAACATCATTTAAAACACATTGAGCAATCAACTCGGCAGTATTAGTATAACCGCTCTTTGAAAGAATATTTCTTCGATGTGTTTTCACCGTATGTTTGGAGATATTAAGGAATTCTGCTGTTTCTTCGGTATTTTGACCTTTGGCTAAAGCTGTTATAATATCTTTTTCCCTATCGGAATAGAGCGTATCAGGCGTCATAGAATCTGCACTGCTTGAACGGAAAACCCCATCATGTATATCTAAATTATAATAAGATTTACCGCCTTTTAAATTAATAAAAGAAACGCGATCTGTTTTAGTGACCTTTAAATGACTGATGTCGGTGTGCACGCTAAACACATGCTTTATCATTTCATCTTCTGTCAATGATAATGTAGTAGCCTGCAATACCATTGTACGTATATTGCCGCGATGGTCTTCCATTTTATAAGGGTATACTATTTTATAATTCAGTCGTTCTTCAGGCTTTAAAAAATTCAAAAAAAAGTCCTTGATGATTCGTTCTTTTAACTGTATATATTCTAATTCTTGGGGCAGGGCCATATTCAACAGCTTACCGATATCTAGATCTTCTGCCTCTTTTCCTGTAAATTCTTTTACAGATGGAGATAAATAATCAAACTCTAGGTTATGCATATTCATCACATAATAATATGAATGGCCCAACGAAAAAAGTTGAGCTATTTGATGAAACTGCTCTTTGGCTTTAAATTCTTGATACTTTTTGACATTATTAGAGTATTCAGACCGCCAATATTCGGCAATCTGGTTAAAGCTATTCGACATGAATTCTCACAGTTTATTAGGGTTAAGGGTAGGGTGTTATCAATAAGATAACGGCTCAAAATACGCATCAAAGTAACATTTTACAAATTATAACTGTTAATTCCTAAAGACCTTTTTTTAGCTGCCTGATAGTCAAAACACAAGAGATAAAAAAAATTTATGAAGCATATTTTTATAGCGAATTTTCTTCAAAATACCTCTTTTGGGCGATGCGCCATGTACACACGATTTTTATTTTGCAGGCTTAAACCCTAAACCCAATAATTATAATGAAACGATTACTTTTTACTTGTTTGACATTGTTCGTTATTGTCTCTTGTTCAGAAGACAAAATGGACACGACTCCAGAACAAACCCCAACGACTTCTGTTCAAGAACGTATGTCGTACAAAGGCATTTTTACAACCGTTGAAGGTACTAAACGCGGTACGATTTCAATGACCGTTGACAATACCCATATGGCTACTGCCATATTGAGGTTGCAAAGTGGTGAATCTATAGAATTGCGAAGCGATGCGCCACTATTTACAGAAGGCACTACGTTGCATTTTCAAAGTATGGGTGCACAAGATGTTTCTTGGAATTTCTCTGCCGATGAAGACGGAAGCAACCCACAAGTGACTGATGTACGGGTGGCAAATGAAGAAGCTTCCGTATTGATGGCAAGAGAAAGCGCAACAGCGCCTGTAACTCCAATTACAGGAACTTACAGCTGCGATAACTGTAACGCCATAGGCGTTGGCTTTCCAACAAACAACTTGACTTGGAATATGATGTCAATTGGCGAAGGCGATTCGCAAAACTATATGACTCAAGTATCCTACGGTGGTCGTGTGTATACAGGAAGCTCCAATACACAAGAGAACTGTGACGAAACATCTGCCACGACTGAATGCGACATCAATGGCGATTTTAGCATCCTTGGACACGACGTAACGTGGAGTGGCACACACACTTATGGTACGTTTGGAGATTGTTCATCCATTTCTGGTACTTGGATGGCACCTACCTATGGCGCTTCGCCTGGTGCACAGGGTAGTTTTGTGAGTGATACCGATTGTGAGGATATTTTTGTGACCGATATTGATGGCAATACCTATGCAAAAGTAACCATTGGCGACCAAGTTTGGCTACAAAGCAACCTTAACGTGAGCCATTATAGAAATGGAGATGAGATTCCACAGGTACAGGACCCTAACGCTTGGTCAAATTTAACAACAGGTGCATGGCGTTATTATAATGATGATCCTGCAAACGGCGAGATGTACGGAAAACTTTATAATTGGTATGCCGTTAATGACCCCAGAGGTTTGGCGCCAGAAGGATGGCACGTGGCAAGTTATGATGAAGTATTAACTTTAAGAGAATTTTTAGGTGGTTATAGTGTAGCCGGTGGAAAAATGAAAACCACCTATGGATGGGATGCCCCTAATACAGGTGCTACCAATGAAAGTGGTTTTTCAGCAATTCCAGGAGGATTGGCTAACATAAGTGGTGGTGATATATATCAAGGCCAATTTGCTTCTTTTTGGACGAGCACTTCAATCACAATTTTTAATTCTTGGACATATTTTACCTCTTCAGATAATTCTAATTTATCTACTGGTTCAAATTCAAGAACTGTGGGAAGTGCTATTAGGTGCATTCAAGATTAAATAGAAATAATAATTTAAACAAAAACCCTTCGTATTTACGAGGGGTTTTCTATTGTGTATTGATAATAATCGAAAAAGCACCTAAATAAGTAGATGCTTTTTCTCTTTTTCATAGCAATTCACAATCACTATTTCGGCATCACTACACTATCAATCACATGTATCACACCGTTGCTGCCCATAACATCGGTGGCAGTAATTTCACTATAATTTCCTTTTTGGTCTTTTAACCAAATTTTACCATCTTTTTGCATCACTGTTAATGTTTCACCATTCAGAGATGTCAATTCTACTTTACCGTTACCTTTTTTCAAAGCCGCTGTTACATCCTTTGCTGTTAACTTACCAGACACTACGTGATACGTAAGTATATTAGAAAGTGCCTTTTGATTTTCAGGTTGTAACAATGTGTTTAAGGTGGCCTTATCCACTTTTGCAAAGGCATCATTGGTAGGAGCGAACACAGTAAAAGGCCCATCGCCTTGCAGGGCACTTACCAAATCAGCAGCTTTTACAGCCGTTACCAAAGTTGAAAAGTTGTCATTGCCTGCAGCAACATCTACGATTGTTTTTTGTGCAATGGCTTGCTGCGACAGGGCGGCAGACATTGTAATGGTCAGAATAAGAATCAGTTTTTTCATAACGTTTTTGTTTTATTTGTTTCGATAACATAAAGTTACATTAATAAATCATTTTGTTTAACCTATTTAACTTTTTGTTAAACATAATTAATAAAGATTAATAGAGTTTAAGCTTAAATTAAAAAGGAGCAATGCATCGTTAGATTAAAACCTAGTCATTGAAGAACAAGAATCAATAGAGATTCATCAAAATCCATTTATTATTGCGAAAGTTGGTAGGGATAAAATATCAACAAACAATTCCTTGTTGAATAAAATACATAATATCAACCAAAAACAAGAGTCCGCTAAAGGCAATATTCAGAATAAGTCCATTTACTCAAGTCAGCACGACTTTTTTATAGAAACAGATTACGCTACGTACATTGAAAGCCAAGACGGCACCTATCATTCTTATACATTTCCGATATGGCGACTTGAGGATAATGGATTGTTTGAGAACATTCTTTTCTCTTTGAAACCAGACGGTACCTACAAAACATTTATTGTATCTTATGACCTCACCGAGCAGGAGCGTGATGACCTTAACAATGGTCTTTACGTTAATATCGATGGTCGCTTTATCTCTACAGAAATAAATGCCGAGCAGCTCGTTGATAATGTAATGAGCAAACAGTCGGCAGAGTGCACTTGGTCTTTTACAGAAAGTTGTTCCTACGGAAACGACAACCACCCAGATGGGCATGAATATAGTGGAGCGGAGTGTCCGGGCTACCAAATGACGTACACTCAATATTGTCCTCCGGCAGCCGGTTCAGGGCCTCCGGCAGATACTGACCCAGCGGGGCCAGAAGATACTGGTGGCACCAATCCTGATGGGGATCCTGACAACAACTGCAATAATTGTGGTGCTAACGGAAGCAATACAGGCGGTTCTAACACGCCAGGCGAAAATTCAAACGTAACATACTATACAGATAACACGTCGCCCGCATATCAAAGAGGAAAATATTTTAAGCGAAATCAACTTTTAGATACTCAAAGAGCTCATTTTCTAGCGTTGCATCTTGACGATCAGCAGGCGATAATTGATTATCTTGAAAGTACTCTGACAAGTGATGATATTGACGGTGAGTTTGAAGGGTACAGTGCAGAAGCTGTGGAATTTGCCATAGCTGCTATTGAGGCTTTAGAGGATGGCGGTGAGGTGGATTTTGAAAGAGAAATAATCATAGGCAATACTGTTCCCGATTGTGTTAAATCCATTATAACTGATCTATTAAACGATAATGCTTATTTAGATTTAGGCGATATGCCAGATGAGGTTAAACAAGAATTAAATCTTTCAGGGTATATATTAGATTTGTTTAATAATTCGGAAAATTTTCAACTTACATTTAAAACAGAAAATATTCCTCCAAATGCAAATGGTGATATTCTTAATGCTAAAACTGATAGAGGTCCTATTTATGGAAGTCCAGGTAACTTTTTCATAAATATAACAATTGATTCAAGCTATATTTCAAATGCAACAGATTTGGCGATAGCTAGAACTATAATTCACGAATCCGTTCACGCTTATATTTTATATACCTATCAAACAGAGATATTCTCTGATTTATCTCAAGCATTCATGACCTTATTAACGGCAGCGGGTATGCCTGAAGATGATAATCCAGCGCAGCATCAACTAATGGTAGATAGATTTGTGAATGCAATGTCTAATTCGTTGAGAAATTGGGACGAAAATTCAATCACAGATTGGAACTATTATGATTATATTAGCTGGTCCTGAGGGATGACATCAACAACAACTTTTATGAATAAATCAGCATCTTTCCAACAAAATGTGTTCAATGCTAATGCTGCTGAAGGTCAGGCTGGAAATAATGGAGGCTATAATGCAATAACAGCAAAAGGTCAAAAAAACTGTAATTAAAATGAAAATCAAGTTTGTTTATATTGTTTTGAGCTTATTAGTTATAAGCAACAGATTGATTGGACAGAATGAAAATCAAAATGTTATGAGTGATGAGGCGTACGAATTGATCAATAACTTATTTGATTCCAAGGATGATGTTGGAATTTACAAACTTACCGACTTCTCAAAAACATGGATGTATTTGATGAGTCCGAACCAATTGGATAATTTGATGGGGCCTCCATGCAATGACGGTAATAAGCTAATAAAATGGTCTGAAATTTTTTCTGATGAAGATTTTAAGTCTATCATCGAAAAAATTATTAATTCAACACCTTTAGAGCTCGACCGAAAGAGGTTGAATGCTCATATTACTTTAGAAGATTCTTTTGAGCCGATAGGTAAATCTTACAAAACCGTTAGTTCTATTTCGCAGCCAATTATCATCAACAATTACGCTATTATTAAAAGAAGTGGATTAAAAGGCGAATCTATAATCGTTGCTAAAAAATTAAATGGCACGTGGAAAGTTGTATGTCATAAAACAGTTTTTGGAATATCGGAGGATTAGAATTTTAATGATTTGGTTCTGTTATGGTGGCAGGGCTTTAAAAACCACAATTCTTAAATGGGTTGTGGTTTTTTTATTGAAAAATTTTACCAAATTGAGGATTTCCGTAAGGATGTCCTGAATATTAGTTTTTTATTGTAGTTTGAATTTTGTTAATGTTTTTTTCGTAAAAAACACCAACAATACCGGAAATCATGAAATATATATATACCACATTTTTATTCTTAATGCTCTGCTTAAGGGTGTCAGCCCAAACTACCATTGATATGGCCGGAACATCTGTGCTAAACGAGACAAAGAACGGTCAATACTACACAAAGGATATCAACAATTATATGCAGCCATATGTTGGCACCTGGAGATACATAGATAGTGACAATGAATTTAGGATATCATTGGCTAAAATTACGATGGACCATGTGGTTTTTCCTGGAGCAAACATAGATTATTATACAGATGATCTAACCATTCAATACCAAAAATATGAGAATGGTGTATTGATTTTTAATTCTAGTGTCAAGAAAGGAGCTTCCGTAATAAAGGAATTCGGCAAGCTGCAGATATCATTTACTGATTACCAGCGTAACGATTCGTCGTTTAGTTTGGATCTCAAGTTGGTGTCTACTGGTGTAAATGAGCACAATAAACTGAAATTTGAATTGAGTAAGTTTGAGACCAAAAACACTTATCACGACCAGCACCCCAACGAGCCTTATTTTAGTGTCCCTAACAATATCGAGATGACTAAAATGTAAAACAGAGAAAAACCCTATGGGAAATACCCCATGATTAAGCAATGATTATTCAAACTTTGAAGCCAATATTTCTAATAACACTTTTAGCTTTCTGTTTATACAACTGTAGGGCACAAACTCCAATCATACATATGGACAGTTTGGGAATGCATAAAACTCCCAATGCATATTACAAAGATATCAATAATGATCTGAACGGATTTGAAGGCACTTGGCTATATACCAGTGGCAATACTTCCTTAAAAATTGTCCTGGTAAAAAGCGTTATGTTCTATAATGGTGACTACTACGAAGATTTAATGGTAGGTGGTTACCAATACGTAGAGAATGGCGTTGAGAAAATAAACACCCTTTCGGATGCAAATAATCTGAACATTGGATATAGTGGCTCTATCTGGGGAAATAGCATACACAATAATTGTTTTTATATACCTGTTGACGACTGTGTCCTTGGAGAGAAAAGATTGATATTGGCAATCTTCGACCCAGTGACAAATAATCACAGTGGTAATATAATTTTGCACAAAAGAACGGTCAGTGGGCAACAGGCCCTAAAAGCAATGATTGACATTGGTTATATTGGGGAAAACTATGAGGGTGTCCCAACGCCTCTACCAACAATGCCTAGCCAAATGCACAATATTTTATTTATTAAGCAATAATATCGAGATGACTAAAATGTAAAACAGAGAAAAACCCTATGGGGAATATCTTATGATTAAGCAATGAGTATTCAAAATTTGAAACCAATATTTCTAATAGCATTTTTTTGCATATTATCATGTAAATCGCAAAGCCCAATAGTGGGTTTAGACGCAAGAATGTATAATACTCCAGATGGTGCTTATTATAAAGATTTAAACAACGAGCTGGATAAATTTGTGGGCACTTGGAAGTTTACTGGAAATAATTCTGAATTCAACATGGTTTTGGGAAAAATTGAACAGATGGAGATAATGAATGACTATAGGGATTATTTAAAGGGAGAATACTCTTATATTGAAAATGGTTCAGAGTTGGTTAATACATTGCCTTTAAATCTTTCATCAAATGACAATAATGTAGGTGGTTCTTATATTATTGATGATAATAATTTCTTATCCTGTGATGATTGTAGCCCCAATGAGAGAAGAATTAAATTATTTTTTAAGGATCCTGAAAGAGACTATCTAAACCTGAATATGGTGATACGATATATGGTAGGAAGTAGCCCAGAACAGATACAAGTTATTATTTACTCAAGACATGGTGGGATAGTGCCATCGGAAAATTCACCAACAACGCCCAGGGTACCATTGGGTAGTTACTTAATGACGAAACAATAATTATTCAAACTTTGAAGCCAATATTTCTAATAGCATTTTTTACCGTGTTGTCATGCAAATCGCAAAGCCCAGTAGTAGGTTTAGATGCTTACAGGCATAATACTGTAGATGGAGCATATTTTAAAGACCTTAATAATGAACTCAATAAATTTGAAGGAACTTGGGTTTGCAATATTTCAGGTATGACTTTTACAATTAAAATATTGAAGAAAACTATGGTATTCAATGGAAAGGACTATGAAGACATTTTAATCGGAGAGTATAAGTATGTGGAAAATGGTAATGAAGTAATAAATACATTAGCAAATATAAACAACTCAAATTCTGCCAAACACAATATATATGGAAGGCGAATAATCGCAAATGATATGTATGTTAAGTGCGATGACTGTTTACCAAGTGAGAGAAGAGTCAAACTGTTCATTACAGATTCAGAAAGAAAATATCTTTCTGTTTCATTAGTGTTAAGATATCTCACGGATGAAGCAAATCCTGAAAAAATGACTGCAACTATTAAATCTAATGGAGGTGTCATCATACCGGACGACAACTCTCCAACTAGTTTAAGAGTACCCTATGGGGAATACCTTATGATTAAACAATGATTATTCAAACTTTGAAACCAATATTTCTAATAGCATTTTTATGCGTATTATCATGTAACGCGCAAAACTTTAAGATTCAAGAAATAGACTTAAGTGAAACAACATTACACAACGGCATAGAGGAGTTTATACAAAAAACTAAAGTTGAGAATGAGAAATTTTCAAGGTATGGGTATGTCGAAATTCGATTACTTTCATTTGATAGTTCCAATCCTGACACAAAATCAAAATACAGGATAAAAGAGCAATTTGTTGGCTTAAAGTCGTCCCATACATTCCCCTCATTATATGCTTATGTATCTAATAAATTGGTTTTAATCTACTCTGATGTTATAAATGTGAATCATCAAATTTCAGAAAAGGATAAAAAAATGCTTATAAAGAAAATAGAGCAATTTTTAAGTCCGAAAGAGCATGTTGTTGCAAAAGACGCTAACGGAAAAGTGGTTATTGATGACAGTAATTTTAGAGATGAGGTTTATAACATTCATGGCGGCATGATATTGGAGGTTCTATCGGATGGTGGCTATCGACTTTCAGCAGCGGCAGAAGGGAAATGATTTTGAAGGACTAAATAATTTATGCTTTAATGAACAAGATTATACTGAAAATGCACAAGAAGATGATTGCTAGAATGACCATCATAGCTATGATAATGATATTGAGCTGTAAGGCACAGAATATTTCTTATCAACAGGATGAGACTCTTTTAATTTACTTTGAAAAAGATGGCATTAATCAAATAAGGTTGCCGATTAAAGATACTTTAAATTATTCGATTGCCATTTATCAGTATTTACTTCATGATTCAAATAAATACCCGCAATTGAACGAATCGATTTCCTTTTCGTATCGTAATTACAGGGATTTTGATGATATGAATTCGGATAATCCAATTCCATCCTTTAGAGTGAATGAAAAGTTTCTTAAAAATAATGCAGGAATTATTATTGATTTGAATGATATGCAGGATTTAGGTTTTGAAAAAACAATGAGTATATTCAAAAAGGCGAAGCATATATTTATGATAGACAAAGATGATTCCAAAGATGGGTTAATTATTATTAAGGAAGTTTTTTTGTCGTATGCAGGCAAAGAATAAAGTCTAAACTATAAAATTGAATCATACTTTATGAAAAATAAAATCTTATTTCTATTTGCGCTACTTTCCATTTACATAGGTCAAGCTCAACAAAAAGATGTGAAAATCGCTACCGTGAAAACTGACAGCGACATTGCGTTTAATGCCATAAACCATAGCGATGTGGACCAAGAAGTGACCTTGACGCTTAAGGTTCTAAACTTAAGAGGCTATACACGACCCGTAACCAAAACGGTGCCTGCCAATGACACGCTGGAAATGGTGAAAGTTTTGATAGTGAAGAACAAGAAGTACTCTTATACATCCAACTATACGTATAAACCTGTTTCTGTCGATGATTCGAAACCTAATGGCATTGTTATTACGGATATGAATATGCTAAAGCGGTTGATGATAGAAAAAACCACTAGGGATGTAGGTGACTATAATGAAGGCTTGGTAGTGTTTATTAAAGACGGTTGTCCTAGGAGTCAATTGACCGCAAAGCACTTGATTGAGAATGGTGTAGATTTTAGAATTGTGAACATTAGTAGGGATGCCAAACATGACCAACTGTTATGGGAAATCTTAAGAAAGGACACTCCTATGCTTCAGAGTTTTGCTTTTCCAGTGGTTATCAATAACGGTGAAGTCGCTTATAACATGCAGGACTTGCAGGGGTATCTTGATGAGTTGACGAAGTAGATGAGTCTATATATTTAGAACTTAAAATATTCTACCTCGATAGCACGGATTTATAATCCGTGCTCTTTTTTAATAGCAGTATCTCCAATCCCAAATAAAGTTTTCTATAGCCTAACAATTGTAAAGTCATGACAAACAGTTGTAAAATGTCATCTAGCAATGGTTTTCTTCTGCCAATCAATGGTTTTTTCCTGCCAAATAAGTGTAAACTGTCACCTAACACTAGTAAACTGTCACCTAACAGTAGTGAACTGTAGTCTAACAGTAGTAAACTGTAGTCTAACAGTAGTAAACTGTAGTCTAACAGTAGTAAACTGTAGTCTAACAGTAGTAAACTGTAGTCTAACAGTAGTAAACTGTAGTCTAACAATAGTAAACTATAGTCTAACAGTAGTAAACTGTGGCCTAACAGTAGTAAACTGTAGTCTAGGAAAACACTCTGAAACCCCAGTAAAACCTCAAAAACACTCCAAAAAAGGCATCAAAAACACACTCTCAAAAGTCAATCATTTGTAGTATGTAATTCTTCATCAATAATCATTAATCACTAATCGTTCATCATTAATTATTCATTATTAATTATGACGCTAATTCCACCGTATATCGATTCCTATAATCAATAGGCGTCATATCAGTAATCTTTTTAAACACATCCCTAAACGCCTTGGTATCGCTATAGCCCACTTCGTACATAATCTCGTTCACCGTCTTGCGGCCTTTCTCCAGTTCTTTTTTGGCGGCCTCAATCTTCACACGTTGTATGTACTCAAGCACCGTGTTTGAGGTGGCTTTTTTAAAGCGGCGTTCAAAGGTGCGGCGCGCCACTTTGCTATGGTCGCACAGCTCATCAACGGTTATTTTTTCGGCAAAATTGTCTTCTATATATTGCTGTGCTTCGAGTATTTCAATATCCTCATGTGCTTTTTGCCCCGTAAAGATGATAAAAGGCGACTGGCTACTCTTATCGATATCAATCATAAAGCCTTTGCCCGCCATAATAGCCACCTCGCGGCCCGCAAACTTTTCTACCAGATAGAGGAGCAGTTGCGTAAAGGAGTAGGCACCGCCACTGGTATAGATGCCGTTGCTCTCGGTCATGATTTTATTGTCCATCAAAATCGCCTTGGGGAACATCGCCCTAAACTCATTGGCATAGCCCCAGTGCGTGCTGCACGGTTTGCCATCCAGAAGGCCCGCAGCGCCCAGATGAAAGGCACCGATACACAAACTCACGAGTTCGGCACCATTCTTATAGTGTTTTACCAGCCAAGGCAGTAGCGCTTCGTTATTCTTAAGGTTTTGATGCACATCGCCATGCACCGCTGGCACCACAATAAGGTCGGTGTCATGGACATCATCGATATGTTTTTGCGGTGTAATGCTAAACAGGCCATTGGTTTGTGTCGCCACGTTTTCAATACCCACCAGCGTGATATCAAATAAGGGTTCTTTGCCCATCTGTTGGTAATACCCGTTCACCCAACTAAACATATGGTGCGTCCCTTCAATATTCACCATACTATAATGTCCTTTTGGGACGTAAATCGCTACTTTTTTCATGATATATCTTTTGATGTAAATGTACGCCATTATAATGTCGCAATCAACCCTTTACTATGACGTATTTGCACATCTATCAAACGAAAAACGTTGAGTATCTTTGGAATAAACAATTAAACATTAAAAATCATGGATAAAAGAAATGCAGTAGGTTGGTTCGAAATTTATGTACAAGACATAAACCGAGCTCAACAATTTTACGAAACCGTTTTACAGATAAAGATGGAACCATTACCAACGCCCGACAATATGGAAGGGGGTTTAAAGATGGTGATGTTCCCAGGACATCCAGATAAACCAGGTGCTGGCGGAAGTCTAGTATATATGCAAGGTTTTGAAGCAGGAATGAGCAGCACTATTATATATTTTAGTAGTGAGGATTGCGCCAATGAAGAAAGCAGAATAGAAAAGGCCGGCGGAAAAATTTTCAAGTCGAAATTCCCAATTGGTGACTACGGATTTATTGTTCTTGCTTATGACACAGAAGGAACGATGTTTGGAGTCCATTCGATGAAGTAAAAACAAGAAACTTTCACTACTTTTAAAGAACAAATCGCCTAAAGAATAACTCTTAAGGCATAAAGCTTACAATAATGAAAACACTAAAATTCACACAGAAAATAAACGCACCAAAAGAACGTGTTTGGGATGTTTTATGGGGAGATGAAAGCTACAAAGCTTGGACAAAGCCCTTCAGCCCAGATTCTAACGTAAAAACCGATTGGCAGGAGGGAAGTTCCGTTTGGTTTACCGATGGCACAGATTGTGGCATGTACGGCAAGATTGCCAAAAACAAACCGAATGAGCAAATGACGTTTAAACACATGGGAATGCTCAAAGACGGCAAGGAACTTCCGATAGATGACAAAACAGAATCCTGGAGTGGTTCTATTGAAGATTACCAATTGAAAGAGCAAAACGGCGTTACTGAAGTACATGTGTCATTAGACAGTACTGATGAGCACAAAGAGTATTTTGATAAAACCTTCCCGAAAGCTTTAGGCATTGTCAAAGAGCTATCGGAAAAGAATAACATTTAACAGCAAACACAATGGTGAAGCAAATATTTGTAAATCTTCCTGTAGAAGATTTAAAGAAATCTATGGACTTTTTTAAAAGTCTTGGTTTTACGTTCAATGAGCAATTTACGGATGAAAAGGCAGCTTGTCTGGAGATAGGCGACAACATTTTTGCAATGTTGCTCACAAAACCGATGTTTCAAGGGTTTACAAAAAAACCAGTAGCCGATGCTAAAAAATCTACCGAAGTATTATTGGCTTTAGAAGTAGAATCTATTGAAAAAGTGAATTCTATTGTCAAAAAAGCGGTGGAGGCAGGTGGCAACACCTACATGGAACCACAAGATCACGGCTGGATGTATCAGCATGGTTTTGAAGATTTAGACGGTCACCAATGGGAAGTCTTCTTCAGCGATATTAGTAAATTTCAGCAACAATCATAAACGAACAGTCACTATGAAATCACACAAAATCATTTATTGGATTGCCACAGGCCTTATCTTTTTATTTGAAGGTGTTATGCCAGCCTTGACGTCTCAAAGTGAAATGGCGAAAGAAGGCATCAGGCATTTAGGGTACCCGGATTATTTTGGAACCGCCTTGGCAGTGTTTAAGGTATTAGGCGCCTTACTGCTTATCATTCCGCAAGTACCAAAACGATTAAAAGAGTGGGCCTACGCAGGATTTACTTTTGATTTCTTGTTTGCGTTTATCAGCATTTGGGCAGTAGATGGTTTGAGCGGTATGACGTTTTTTCCATTGATAGTCTTGGCAGTTTTGATGATTTCATACGTATATTATCATAAGCTTCAAGCTCATAAAACGCAAGTAAGCTCATAGAATCTCGCTGTTATGATTGAAGTTTTCAAGACCAATATCACAGAAGAAAGCACTGCCAAAGGTTTGTTGCAGCAACTGATGCAGCATTTACCGGAATCAATCATTAACTTTGATTTAGAAGACTGCGATAACATTTTGCGAATTGAAAACTGCAAGGTTGAAAGTCATAAAGTCGTTCAACTGGTCACACAACACGGATTTTATTGCGAAGTATTAGAATAACAACACATATAAATAAAATGGAAACAACAAAAGTAACTGTAGAAACAACTGTAAACGCCGAGCCACAAAAAGCTTGGGATTATTATACACAGCCAGAACACATCACCCAATGGAATTTTGCCAGTGATGATTGGTGCTGCCCTAAAGCAGAAAACGATGTGCGTGTAGGCGGAAAGATGAAATCGAGGATGGAAGCCAAAGATGGCAGTATGGGTTTTGATTTTGAAGCTACCTATGATAAGGTCGAAAATCAAAAAGCATTAGTCTACACAATGCCAGATGGAAGACAGGTAAGAACAGATTTTAAAGAAGAAAAAGGTAAAACAACGATTACAACCGTGTTTGATGCTGAAAATCAAAATCCTGTAGAGATGCAAAAAGGAGGGTGGCAGGCGATACTAGACAATTACAAGAAGCATGTTGAGGAGAATTAGGAGTTTTTAATTCTTGAAAACCCTGTTAATAAATGTGAATATTGGTATTGTGTAACAAAAACGATTCTATTATCTTTGCCATAATTAAGAACAAAGCACATACAATATGTTTGAATTTGACCAATATTTAGGATTTTTAGCGTTTTTAACCATTTTGACCATTGGTTTCTGGTTGATGATATTTTTAATCACATTCGTAATCCCTTATTGGATTTTCGGTTCTTCAATGGAGCGTCTCAAAGAAATAAGAGAAGAGCGCAAGGCAAAAAGACAAGCAAGTGCTCACTAATAGTAGCATTTAAGTTATATATAAAAAAAGCTGTTTCAAATGAAACAGCTTTTTTATTTCTATTCTTCAAGCTTTAAACTTGCCACTTCAAGCTTAATTTATCCTTCAAATTCCATTTCATCACCATTACCTTGACCATTTTGATTACGGTCGCGTTGCTGTTTCTTTTGCTGATTAAAACGGAACATTAAAGAAAGTGTGATTTGTCTTTGTCTCCATTGATTTTCGCTGTATCGACTAAAAAACTCTGTAGTAGTAAGAGATTGCCTTTTTCTTGAATTGAAGACATCTCTGACATTTAAAGAAACCGTTGCTTTGTCTTTGAAAATTTCTTTACTAAATGCCAAATCCATAGAGAAGATGCCATCGGTTTTAGTCTGGGCATCTTCACGAGCACCATTATAGTTCGCGTTTGTTTGCCAATCAATTTTACCAGGAAGTGTTACTTTAGAGCTAAAACGCGCAAAATAGCTTGTGTTTTTTGCACCATAATCTACACCATTGAAATCTCCTTCTGTTTTAAACTGAAAGAAGTTGAAGCTTGAGTTCAAACGAAGCCATTTTGCAGGATTATACAAAAGACCTAGTTCGGCACCAGTTCTTTTATTGGTAGATAAGTTTACAGGTATTGTTCTGATGATGTCAATTCCATCAGATGTTTGTTGACCTGTATTTTCTTCTACACGCTCAAATGAATCCGTTTCGTGTTGATAGTATACTGAAGTTGTCAAGGTAAGATCATCCCAACGTTTGAGGTACCCGATATCAAATGCACTTGAAAACGCAGGTTGCAAATTAGGATTCCCCTGAAAAACATTTGTACGACTAGAACGTGAAGGAAATGGATTGATAAACCATCCTCTAGGTCTGTTGATTCTTCTATTATAACCAAAGGTTACACTTTCTTCTTTGTCGTCTTCACCAGCAAGATTGTAGATTAAATTCACTGTTGGAAACAGACCTAAATAATTATTATCAAAATCTGTTTGGATGGGAAAACCAAAGGCATCATTTAATTCTTCCTCTGTCAATCTAGAATCGATATCACCTTTCAATCGGGTATTTTCAAGTCTTAAACCAAGCAAGAAAGAGAATTTACCCCATTTTGTTCCGTATTGAGAATAGATGGCAGTTACGTGCTCGGTGTAATCAAATAAGTTTGAGATGGTATCATTCAAGAAAAGACTACCTGTAGCGATTTCCTCTTGAAAAAGGTCATAATCTGTTTTTTGTCTTTCGTAATTATCACGATATCCAGCTTCAAAGCGACTGTCTTCACCTATTGGAAGAACATAATCTGCTTGAAAAAGATATTCGTTTTGTTTTTCGGTGGTATACACTTCTTCTCTTTGGAAAGGGTCAGGGTTTGATTGCTGGGTTAACAAATAATCCTCTGAAATACCGGTTTCTTGAATCTCCTTATCCTTACCATATTGAAAGTCAACCTTAAGTTCTTGTCCAGCATCATCAAACTTATTAATGTAGTTCAATGAAAACTGATAGCTGTTATCCTTTTCAGTTTGTTTTTCACGTCTGAAGGTTTGTTCAACTAAAGAACCACTATTGAATCGGTCGCTATTATTAAAAGACAAATCAGCATCCTCACCGTATCTATAAAAAAGGCTACCAGTAATGGAGGATTTATCGTTGATGAAATATTCCAATCCAATGTTTCCATTGTAATTTCTGTTTAGTCTTTCTACATATTGATCTTCCCGAATTCTTTCAAATTCTGGAGTAACCAATTCACCATCGTCGTTGATGCGATCAAAGTAATTGGCATCACTGAAACTTGTACGAGGTGCATCAAAATACCTCCATCCTAAATTAGTGAAGAGATTATACTTTTCTTTGCGTAAATTTAAATTTGCAGAAACCCCATAATTGTCAGGGTCACCGATATTTATATTCAAAGAGCCATTAAAACCAAGAGTTTCTTTCTGTCTTAAAATGATATTCAAAATACCAGCTGTTCCTTCAGCATCATATCTGGCAGAAGGTGAGGTGATGACTTCGACGCGCTCAATAGCCTCGGCAGGTAATTGGCTCAATATGTTAGTATCTCCAAAACCAGCCATTGCAGAAGGTTTTCCGTTGATAAGAATCCTTACATTTTCATTACCTCTTAAACTTATGGCTCCTTCAATATCGACAGATACCGATGGAACGTTGTTCAAAGCATCGCTGACAGTTCCTCCAGAAGTTGTAAGGTCTTGACCAATATTGTAAACTTTTTTGTCGAGTTTTATTTCAACTGTGGTACGTTCAGCCACAACTGTAACTTCATTTAAGGATTGTGCATCAATTACAATTCCTAAAGTGCCGAGGTTTGTATCTTTATCTAGATTGCGGTCAGTAAGCGTTAGTTTCTTATAGGAAATGTATTCTACAGTTATATCGTAAGTTCCTACTGGGACTGCAATGGAAAAATTCCCTTCTAGATCGGTAATGCCTCCGGTCACAATTTTATTCTCTGTTTTACTGAAAAATGCGACGGTAGCATATTCTAATGGCTGATTGACATCTTTGTCGATTACTTTCCCGGTTATGGTAACCTCTTTTTGCGAAAAGGCGGTTGAAAATGTAAATAGTATTAAGGCCGTTGTTAACGTTAAAAAGTGCTTCATTGGTAATTAATAGTTTAGTTTTTTTTCTTTTTCTTTTTTTCTTTCTTCTTCTGTTTTGCTAACGTGGTACCGGCATCTTTTATGAACGTGTTTATTTGCTCCATTGTTTCTTCAGAGACCATTTGCTTTAAATCTGTAAAATGGGAATTGTTAAGGACTAGGAGTTGTTCGTCTCGCTCAAAATATTTTAAATCCTGATTGAGGTAAAGTTCTTTTTTTTTCTCAAAATAGGAGTAGAGCTTTTGTTTGATAATTTCTTTTTGAAAATCATCTGCTTTTAGATCGAAAACAAAAGTTTGAACTCTTTTTTCCAATTCTTCAAGTGCTTTTTTTTCATATTCAGCCCTTTGTTTTTCAACATCATCCTGTGTTTGGGATAAAACAGGCGTCGAAAATATCAAAAAGAGTAGAGCAATTTTACAGATTCTAAAAAACATAGTTAGTGCTTTACGGTTTTAAGACTACAAAAGTAAGTCTAGGTTTAAGCACTAATGGTTAAAGTTCTGTTAAAGGTAAATACTACAAAATGTCAAGAATTTTTGTAGGAGGTCTACCTATTACAGCTTTGTCACCGTTGATGACAATTGGTCTTTCAATGAGCTGTGGATAGTTTGTCATCACTTCAATTAACTCTTCATCAGAGAATTCAAGATGTTGAAAATTTTCTTTCCAGAGCGTTTCATCTTGGCGAACAAGCTCAATGGGTTTTATATTGAGTAATTTGACAATTTTTCTCAATTTCTCAACTTTAAGGGTCTCGTCGAGATATTTGATGATTTGGATGTCTTCTTTGCTTGTTTCGAGAATTTCTAGTGATTCGCGAGATTTACTACAATTAGGGTTATGGTAAATAACGATCATTTACTTGCTATTAATTTATTGGGATGCCCAAATCTACTATTTTTTATGACAAGTACAACAATTTAATCGATTACATGTCAACCATAGTAAGTAAAGTTGATTAATAGAAAATAAAGGCTTAACAAATATGCAATGAAATCAATGAGTTTTTGAGTTTTTCGGAAGACGTGAAGTGAATGGTTTGAATTCCCAATTTCTTCGCGGCATCAATATTTCTCAAATTGTCGTCTATGAAAAGTGAGTTTTCAGCTTTCATGTCGAAACGATTCAATGTGAGTTCATAAATCTCTTTGAATGGCTTTCTCGTTTTTTCTTCGCCTGAAACAATAATTCCTTCAAACCAATGGAGAAATTCAAAACGTTGTAACGCGATTGGAAAGGTTTCGTGACTCCAGTTGGTCAATGCAACAATTCTGTATTTTTTGGAATCAATCAAATGTTTCAATATTTTCACGGTACCATCGATTGCCTCTCCAAGCATTTCCTCCCAGCGTCCGTAATACATACGAATCAATTTTTCGTGTTCCGGAAACATTTCAATGCGTTCTTCGGTGGCTTTTGCAATGGGGTAGCCTGCATCTTGGTTTTCATTCCAATCATTCGTGCAGATCTCATCAAAAAACCATTTCATTTTTTGACGGTCTCCGTCAAAAACATCAAGAAATACGTATTCTGGGTTCCAATCAATCAAAACACCTCCAAGGTCGAAGATGATGTTTTCAATATTGTTAGAGTTCATTGTTGTTTTCTTCTTTTTGTCCCATCATCATTAAATATGATTTCAGGAACTCATCAATATTACCATCCATTACAGCATCCACATTACCAGTTTCGTGTCCAGTGCGAACATCTTTCACCAATTTATAAGGATGCATCACATAATTGCGAATCTGGCTTCCCCATTCAATTTTCATCTTGCTTGCTTCAATATCTTCGCGTTGCGCCAATTGTTTCTGAAGTTCAATTTCATACAATTGAGATTTCAACATTTGCAAAGCCCTTGCTCTGTTGTCATGCTGCGAACGAGTTTCTGAACAGGAAATTTGAATACCTGTTGGCTTATGGTATAATTGCACTTTTGTTTCAACTTTATTGACATTCTGCCCTCCAGCACCACTTGAACGCGCTGTTGTGATTTCAATATCGGCAGGATTGACTTCAATTTCGATTGTGTCATCTACCAGAGGATATACGTAGACAGACACGAAACTTGTATGACGTTTTGCATTACTGTCAAATGGAGAAATACGCACCAAGCGATGCACACCATTTTCTCCTTTGAGCCAACCAAAAGCAAAATCACCTTCAATTTCAAAAGTCACTGTTTTGATACCAGCGACATCACCTTCCTGATAGTTCAATTCCTTGACCTTGAAGCCGCTTTTTTCTGCATACATTAGATACATACGCATCAGCATACTTGCCCAATCGCAAGATTCTGTTCCACCGGCACCAGCGGTAATCTGCAAAACCGCACTTAAGTTGTCACCTTCATCAGAAAGCATGTTTTTAAACTCAAGATTTTCCAGTTGTTCTTCAGCTTTATCATATTGAGTGTCCAATTCTTCCGCAGAAACATCACCAGCTTTATAAAATTCTTGAAAAACTTCCAGTTCTTCAACAAGTGTCTTGGCAGTATTGTAGCCTTCAATCCAACTTTTTTTCTCCCTTAAGGATTTCATGGTGGCTTCGGCCGATTTGGGATCATTCCAGAAATTTGGGTCGAAGGTTTTTTCTTCCTCGTTTCTTATTTCAATAGTTTTGGCATCAACGTCAAAGATACCTCCTCAACGCTCCAAGGCGTTCTACTAGATCCTTGATTTGATCAGATGTAGTCATAATAGTAGTTAATTTTGATGCGAAAATACTACTTTTAATTATTAGCTAAAACTATTTTTACAGATAAAACACACCTTCAGAATCAACTGCTATAGATGAAATATGTTTTTTTGTTTTTTGCTCATATTCCGTCTTAAAGATTTCGTTCAACGGTTCAAAAATGATAGTCCTCTTGAAGAATCTCCATTTTTCATGTCTAATTATAAACGGTGAAAATCCGGCTTGTCTGAATCCTTTTAATGAGGGAACATTGGATATTTTAACGAAGGCCATGACCTTGTTTATACCATTGAAATGTTCTTGTTTCGATATTTTATCAATAACATATGGCATAATTTTTTGTCCTCTAAACTTGGGATTTGTGAAAACACCTTCAATAAGTGCTTCATCTTCCTTAAGTAACGGAAATAAATCACCGAAATAATTCTGTATTTGTTCATTTTGTTCTGATTTCATAAACCAGGTTCTAAAACAAGGAATATTATCTACAGTGACGCCAGTGTAACAATGAGGTATATTTTGTTTTATAAATCCAATATGCCTAAATTTTTCATTCATCTCATTCAAATCGGCATCTTCGAACAATCTAATTTCTAATTCAATCCTAGCTTTTAAAGGAGAAAATTCCTTATTAAGATTTCTAATCACACCCAATGAGGTTTTGTCGGAATAGAAACGAGTATTTAAGGCAATGAAGATTGTCTTAATGTATCCAGTTTTTATAAGCAGTGCTATAACACTCAATTTCTCTAGGAAACGAGTGATGGGAGATTTTATATTCACTATTAAATTCTAGGGTTATTTAACAATATGGACGCAAAAAATGTAAAAAGGTCACATTGAATTATGCTAGTGCTGACTAGCAGGTATTCTTGAAGCTTATCATGAGGAATAATAATTAGAAGTCGTCAACGCTCAAATGTATCAATTTTTTTGCAAATTTGATTAGTTTTAGAGCCTAAATATAATTGAATGATAATAGATTTAAGAAGCGATACGGTTACAAAGCCCACAAAACCAATGTTGGAGGCAATGATGTCTGCTGAAGTAGGTGATGATGTTTTTAGTGAAGACCCAACGGTAAATTTATTGCAAGAGCGGTTGGCAAACATGTTCGGAAAGCCGAAAGCGTTGTTTTTTCCATCTGGAAGCATGGCAAATCAGACGGCTATCAAACTTCATACGCAACCAGGTGAGCAGGTAATTTGCGATAAATACGCCCATATATATAATTATGAAGCTGGAGGTGCATCATTCAACAGTGGTGTTTCGTGCAAATTGATTGATGGACAAAGAGGTATGTTTAAAGCGGAACAGGTGCTGGAAGCCATCAATCCTAGTGATTTTTATTACAGTAAATCAAGGCTTGTAGAAATTGAAAACACTACCAATAAGGGTGGAGGTGCCTGCTGGGACTTCGATGAAATCAAGAAAATTAGGAACATCTGTGATGAGCATGAACTGGGTTTTCACCTTGATGGTGCCAGACTTTGGAATGCTTTAGTTGCAAAGAACGAATCGACAGAACAATATAGTATTTTTGATACCATTTCCGTGTGTTTGAGCAAAGGTCTGGGTTGTCCTGTTGGTTCAGTGCTGATTGGTGATGAGGAGATTATGAAGAATGCTGTGCGCTACCGCAAGGTTTTCGGAGGCAATATGCGTCAAGTGGGTTATTTGGCGGCAGCGGGTTTGTATGCTTTGGATAATAATATCTTGAGATTAAAACAAGATCATCAAAAGGCAAAAGAAATAGGTGAAGTTCTTGAAAAACAATCATTTATTAAAAAAGTGGAACCAATCGAGACGAATATCATCATTTTTGAATTGAACAAAGATGTTGATGAAAAAGTATTTTTGACCAGTTTAAACGAAAAGCATATCCACATCATCAGTATGGGTGGCGGAAAGCTCCGAATGGTCACACACTTGGATTATTCAGATGCGATGCATGAGTTTTTATTGAAAGAATTGAAAAAAAGGACATTTTAGCCCAGTCGATTCGAGCGTAGTTGAGAAATTCTTATAAAAAAAGTTTTCTACTGCGCTCGAATCGACAGGGATTATAAATCCTTATTTAAACATATCCAATCCAGGAATGTTGGGCATACCATCTTTAGCAACTGCGGCAAGTTCGGTTTCATTGACGTTTGTGGCTTTCGCAATCGCTTTGTTTAAGGTCAATATCAGATAATCTTCAAGCATTTCTTTATCATTCATTAATTCATCATCAATGGCAATCGATTTGATGGTTCTATTAGCTGTTAACGTCACTTGAAGCTTTCCATCACTGCTTTTTTCATCAACCAAAACGTGATTCAGACGCTCTTTTGTTTCTTCAACTTTCTTTTGGGTTTCCTTTAGCTTGTTCATCATACCCATCATATCTCCAAACATAGTTCTTGTTTTTTCTAATTACAATACAATATTAATAAAGTTCAAGGAATTAATTTTGGCGCTTTTAAAAATTCTTTATTCTTGATTCTAAAAGCGAAGCGTTCTCATATCTAAATAAACCTTAATTTTGCAATCCGTTTAAAATAACGATTCCATGGCAAAAGAAATTCAACTTCCAAAAGCTAATAAAGTCCCTGTTGAGCTTAAATCTCATGATGATATAAGGATTGATGACTATTTCTGGTTAAACAACCGAAAAGACAAAGAAGTCATTAATTATCTAAAATCAGAAAACAGATATTATGATAAAATGACATCGAAATACAAGGCTTTTGAAAATTCTCTTTTTGAAGAAATGAAAGCTAGAATCAAGGAAGATGATCAATCTGTTCCTTATAAATATAACGGTTATTGGTACATCGTAAAGTATGAAACCGCCAAGGATTATCCTATTTATGTGAGAAAAAAGGATAGCTTGAACAATCCAGAAGAGTTGCTTTTTGATTGCAACCGAATGGCGGAAGGTCATGACTATTTCAAATTGGTCGGTTTAAGCGTGAGTCCAGATAATACAATGATAGCCTTCGGTGTAGATACTGTGGGAAGGCGAAATTATCAATTGCAGGTTAAGAATTTAATCACAGGAGAAATTTTGACAGATGTCATAAAGAATACAACGGGTTCTTCAACATGGGCCAATGATAATAAAACGCTATTTTACACAAAAAAGGATTTAAAAACCCTGCGTTCAGACAAAATCTACAAGCATAAACTTGGGGCTAGTAATAAAAGCGACAAGGTGGTTTTTCATGAAAAGGATGACACGTTTGGTGTGGCCATTTATAAATCAAAATCCCAAAAGTACTTGATTATTGCCTGCTACAGCACGCTTACCAATGAATATCATATCCTAGATGCTAATACTCCTGACCAATCTTTTAATGTGTTTCAAGAGCGTATAAGAGGCTTGGAATATAGTATTTCTCATTTTGAAAACCATTTTTATATCGTTACCAATTTAGACGGAGCATCCAATTTCAAATTAATGAAAACTCCAGAAAGTCAAACAAAAGTTGATAATTGGGTGGAGGTCCTTCCTCACAGAGAAGATGTTTTATTGGAGGATATTGACATTTTTAAAGATTTTTTGGTGATTAGTGAGCGAAACAATGGTTTAAATCTCATTCGAATCAAACGATGGGATGGAAGGGATGATTATTATTTGCCATTCGATAACGAAACGTACACAGCTTACACAAGTACTAATGTGGAATTCGATACTGAAATTCTTCGTTATGGTTATAATTCCATGACCACACCTGCTTCTACCATAGATTTTAATATGGTGACTAAAGAAAAAACAGTTTTAAAGGAACAGGAAGTTTTGGGTGGAAATTTTGATAAGGATAATTATGAGTCCGAGCGTGTCTGGGCAACAGCTTCTGATGGTACTAAAATACCAATGTCTATGGTTTACAAAAAAGGCATCAGAAAAAATGGTGAAAATCCATTGCTGCTCTATGCTTATGGCTCTTACGGACATACCATTGACCCATATTTTTCAAGTATTCGATTGAGTCTATTGGATAGAGGTTTTATTTATGTTATTGCCCATGTTAGAGGCGGCGAGTATTTGGGCAGGAAATGGTATGAAGATGGAAAACTTCTTAAAAAGAAAAATACGTTTACCGATTTTATTGAATGTGCAAAATTCTTGATCGAACAAAAGTACACATCTGCCCAACATTTATATGCCCTTGGAGGAAGCGCAGGTGGACTATTGGTTGGAGCTATTATCAATGAAGCACCTCAACTGTTTAACGGTGTCATCGCGGCGGTGCCTTTTGTTGATGTTGTGACCACCATGTTGGACGATACCATTCCATTGACCACAGGAGAATACGACGAATGGGGAAATCCGAATGACAAGACATATTATGAGTATATGAAGTCGTATTCACCTTATGACAATGTAAAAAAACAGGATTACCCACATATTTTGGTAACGACCGGTCTTCATGATTCTCAAGTACAATATTGGGAACCTGCAAAATGGGTGGCAAAACTACGTGATTACAAAACTGATTCTAATAAGTTGTTACTAAAAACCAATATGAAAGCTGGTCATGGCGGCGCTTCAGGACGTTTTGAAGCATTGCGCGAAGATGCTGAAGAATATGCGTTTTTACTAGACTTGGAGAATATTTCTGTCTAATTCAAAAATTTCTTGTATTTTTGCGAGGTTTTAGGTTACATTTTTTTAAATTGGAACTGATAAATAGCATTTATGAAAGAAAACATTCAGGTATTTGATAATGTTTTGCAGCTTATTGGCAAAACCCCTCTTATCAAATTAAACAAAATGACCTCTGGTTTCGATGGTGAATTTTACGCAAAAGTGGAAGGTTTCAATCCAGGTCATTCTTCAAAAGATAGAATTGCGTTACACATTATCGAAGAGGCCGAGAGGCAAGGAATTCTAAAATCAGGTGATACTATTATTGAGACCACTTCAGGCAATACAGGGTTTAGTATCGCTATGGTTAGTATAATCAAAGGTTATGAGTGTATTTTGGCTGTGAGTTCAAAATCTTCTGCCGATAAGATAGATATGCTAAAATCGATGGGAGCAAAGGTATACGTTTGCCCTGCCCATGTGAGTGCGGATGATCCTAGGTCTTACTATCAAGTTGCCAAACGATTGCACGAGGAAATAAAAGGTTCTATTTACATCAATCAATATTTTAACCAATTGAATATTGATGCACATTACAACACTACTGGCCCAGAAATCTGGACTCAAACTGATGGCAAAATCACACATCTAATCGCTTGTAGTGGAACAGGTGGTACCATTTCTGGTACTGCGAAGTTTTTAAAGGAACAAAACCCTGATATAAAGGTTATTGGTGTAGATGCTTATGGTTCTGTGTTGAAGAAGTTTCATGAAACCAAAGAATTTGATGAAAAGGAAATTTATCCTTACAGAATTGAAGGTCTGGGTAAAAACTTAATCCCTACAGCTACAGATTTCGATCTTATTGATAAATTCATCAAAGTTACAGATGAAGATAGTGCACACACCGCAAGAGAGATCTCTCGTTCAGAAGGTCTTTTTGTAGGTTATACAAGTGGTGCTGCCATGCAAGCTGTGAAACAGTTGAATGAAGAAGGGGAGTTTAAAATTACGGATAGAGTTGTGGTTATCTTCCCAGATCATGGTTCAAGATATATGAGTAAAATCTACAGCGACAAGTGGATGGAAGAGCAAGGATTTCTTGACAGTAAAAGCACGGCAAAGATCGAGACCATAGAGTATATAAAGTAAATAAAATTAAAAATACTAGTCCTATTGTGTCTTTTTGATGATACAATAGGACTTTTTTGTGGGCTAAAATGTTATAAACATTGGTTTATAATTAAATTATGCTATCAACGGATAATTAATTAATTTTGCCCCAACTAATAAGACTAATTCAAGTTAAATGCCCTACTGCAAAGACCGTCGGAATGATGAAGAGGATGCTGTAGTGACATGCGACCGCCTAAAATTTTAAATGTAACGCATGAAGGATTTATTCGATAAGATTTACAAAGACAAAGGGCCACTTGGTAAATGGGCTTCACAAGCCGAAGGCTATTTTGTGTTCCCTAAATTGGAAGGACAGATTTCCAACCGAATGAAATTTAGGGGTAAGGATGTTATCACCTGGAGTATTAATGATTATTTAGGGTTGGCTAATCACCCTGAAATCCGCAAGACGGATGCACAAGCTGGAATCGATTATGGTTCTGCCTACCCAATGGGAGCCCGTATGATGTCTGGCCATACAGATTTGCATGAAACACTACAAAAAGAATTGGCCGAATTTGTACAAAAGGAAGCAGCTTACTTATTGAATTTTGGTTATCAAGGTATGGTTTCAACAATCGATGCTTTGGTGGCTAAAGATGATATCATCGTATATGATGTCGATGCACATGCTTGTATTATCGATGGTGTGCGTCTTCATATGGGAAAACGTTTCACCTACAAGCATAATGATATCGACAGTCTTGAGAAAAATTTGGAAAGAGCTGCAAAAATGGCAGAACAAACAGGTGGAGGAATTCTTGTGATTTCAGAAGGTGTATTCGGAATGCGTGGCGAACAAGGAAAGCTTAAAGAAATAGTTGAATTGAAGAAAAAGTTTAATTTCCGTTTCTTGGTGGATGATGCTCATGGTTTCGGTACACTTGGTAAAACTGGTGCTGGAGCAGGTGAAGAGCAAGGTGTTCAGGATGGAATTGACGTATATTTTGCAACCTTTGCTAAATCATTGGCAAGTACAGGTGCATTCATCGCAGCAGACCAAGAAATCATTGACTATTTAAAATACAATCTACGTTCCCAAATGTTTGCAAAATCATTGCAAATGCAATTGGTGGTAGGTGCTCGTAAGCGTTTAGAGATGCTTAAAACAATGCCGGAATTGAAAGAAAAGCTTTGGGAAAACACCAATGCCCTTCAATCTGGATTAAAAGAGAGAGGATTTGATATTGGAACTACACAAAGTTGTGTTACACCTGTGTATTTGAAAGGAAGTATCCCTGAAGCAATGGCTTTAGTGAAAGATTTACGTGAAAATTACGGGATATTCTGCTCAATTGTAGTGTATCCAGTCATTCCTAAAGGATTGATTTTGTTGCGTTTGATTCCTACAGCAACACATACCATGGAAGATGTCAACGAAACACTGGATGCTTTCGATGCCATTAGAACACGTTTGGAAAACGGAACTTACAAGCGTCTTTCTGCAGCAGTAGCAGCAGCTATGGGACAATAGTAAAAAGTTCAAGTTATTAAAAATCCCAAATTCCAAGATTCAATTGGAGTTTGGGATTTTTTATTTTATAGCTATTCGATGTTTTTCCTTACCGTTTTTCTTCGTTTGAAAACTTCTGGTTTAAAATGTTTCCAAATTTGATGAATCGCGACATTGTCTTCAAGCTCTGGAGTTCTAATACAGTTTTGAATTCCTTTTTTGTTGAAAACATCATAATATTCATTGAAAATCATTGCAGTAACCCCTTTATTTTGATATTCTGGATGTATTCCAATAAGATAAAAAACAACATCTTTACTATGCTTTTTGGCGTGCAATATATGTCTGAAACCAAAAGGAAACAATTTACCACCTGTTTTCTGTAATGCTCTAGAGAATGATGGCATCACAATAGCAAATGCAATTAGCTTATCATCTGCATCCACAACAAACTTTATGTACTCTGGATTCACGAATGGAATAAACTTTTTCTTGAAATATTCCTTTTGGATATCTGTAATCGCCACAAATGACGACAAAGATGAATAGGATTCATTGAACAAATCAAACATTTTATCTGCATAAGGCATCACTTCTGAAGCTTTTTTAAAACCCAAAGATTTCAATCCATAACGTTTTTTAATCAGCTCATTTGCCTTTAAGAAAAAATCCGGCTCCACATTAGAGAATGGAAATCGACTTTCGGAGTATAGTTTTTCATCTTTATAACCCAATTCTGCAAAATGTTCGACATAATAAGGATAGTTATACCAAGTAATCATATTGCCCAAATATTCAAAACCTTCGGTCATAACACCTACTTTATCTAGATTTGAAAATCCAACTGGACCTTCAACATAATCGAGATTATTCGCTTTGCCTATTTCGTGAACTTTATCAAGCAGTGCTTTTGTCACGTCGATATCATCAATGACATCAAACCATCCGAAGCGCATCTTTTTCTGTTTTTGATTATTGACCTCGAGCCAATTAATGATTGCAGCCACGCGACCTACGACTTCTGTGTTTTTATATGCCAGGAAAAATCTGGCTTCTGCATCGTTGAAAATTGGGTTTTTCTTTTTATTGAAAGTCTCCAGTTCTTGCGAAATGATAGGAGGCACCCAGTAATTGGAATCTTTATAAAGGTTAAACGGAAACTTCACGAACGTTTTGAGTTCGCTTTTCGTAACAGCTTCTTTTATTGTAATCATAAAGTGTGTTTAGTTGGAACCATCATCATTGCCATCATCAAAATTGACGTCTTTCTTGCTTTTGCTGGCACGTTCCTTACGTTTGCCTTCTTCTTTTGCAGAAGTACCATCATCTTCAATAATAGTATCCTCGTGAAAATCGAAACGATAAGAAGCGCCTATTCCAAAGTTGAATACCGAAGGAGTATCCTTGGTATTAAACGTCAAAGCTGCATCCAATTGAAAATCATCGCCAAACAAATAAGCACCTCCAAAACGGATAAGGTTATCAGCATAAAAATCACTCTGTATGCCTTGTGTTTCTGCAAACAATGACCATTTTGGGTCAAATGAATGTGTCAATGTCAAAATGTACTGGAAGTCCGAATAATCAGTACCAATGCGGTCTTTAATCAGATTGATGACAAAAACCCATCCACCAGAGAAATTATTTTGTGAAATCACTGCGATTTTTGGACTGAATCCTTCAATTCCTGGTCCTGTATAAGGATTGTTTTTGATATCAAAATTAGCACCAGCATAAATAGCGACTGCAGGAATCAAATATTTCCATTTGAAAGAATGGTTAGCTTTCCAACTGTAAAGATTCGGTTTATCATCTTCAGCATTTTTATAAGGATCATAGATCAAATACTTTGCTCCAACAGTCAGATTTCTAAAGTTAGCACGTTTGTCTTCAATAGGAATGGCAGAACGGTTATCTGTGATTTTATCATTTTGATATGAACCAATGACACTAATCTCCAATGGTTCAAAAAGCAATCCGTAACGAGCGGCAAAATCAACACCAAACCCGTTGACTTCATATTTTAAAGGTGTGTGTTCTTGTTTGATATAGTTGGGACCAACCTCCAATTGTATGACGTTAGGTCCCACTGCAAAAGCACTTTGTGATTGGCCAGGACGATTGCTATTGATTACGTCTGTATATTGGCCAAATGCTGTAAATGAAAGCATAAAAATAAGGCAGGGCAAATAGATTTTCATCTTCTTCATAAGTGGTGAATTAAGCATCAAATATAGAGATTTTATATTTTTTTTAAGTATTAATAACTGTTTTTAAGCTGTGAGAATTGTATTTTTGGAAAAATTATTTTTAAATGTTACAAACGGCATCATTTCAAGGGTTTTTAAGAACCATATTGATCATTTTATTGGTTTATTATGGTGTTAAAATATTGATGCGACTATTGGCTCCTTATCTGGTTCAGTATATGTCAAAGAAAATGCAGGAACGTTTTGGCGGACAATACCAACAGCCTCAAAGGCCTGGTCGAAATCAGCCTGAAGTGGGTGAAACAGTCATCGACAAAATGCCGAAACAACAAAAATCTTCTGATAAAACCGTAGGCGAATACATCGATTACGAAGAAATTGATTAATTTTCCAAATCAATTTTAGAAACTAACTAAATGCACTTGTCTGTAAAAAAAATTCTTCCACACTTACTGATGGTTATTGGTTTTGTGGTGATTTCTCTGTTATATTTTAGTCCTGTTTTGAGCGGAAAACAGATATTCCAAAGCGATATCAAACACTATATTGGTATGGCAAAACAGCAAAATGATTTCAGGGAAACCACAGGTGAAGAAACCTATTGGACCAATAGTGCCTTTGGAGGTATGCCAACGTACCAATTAGGCGCGCATTACCCACACAATTACATTAAAAAACTCGATTCTGTTCTACGATTTTTACCAAGACCTGCTGATTATCTGTTCCTTTATTTCATCGGATTTTATATTTTATTGTTGTGCTTAAAAGTTGATTTTAAACTGGCGGCTTTGGGTGCATTAGCCTTTGGTTTTTCGACCTATCTCATCATCATTCTTGGCGTTGGACATAACAGCAAAGCACACGCCATCGCTTATATGCCGTTGGTGTTGAGTGGTATCATTCTCACGTTTCGGCAGAAATATATTGCCGGATTTTTACTCACAGCAGTGGCAATGGCTTTGGAAATTGGTGCCAATCATTTTCAGATGACCTATTATTTGATGTTGCTCGTGATGGTTTTGGGCATTGCGTATTTGATTGATGCTTTTAGAAAGAAATTGCTTCCTCATTATTTTAAATCAGTGGGATTATTGGTGCTTGCAGTAGTGTTGTCAATTGGTTTGAACGCCACCAACATTATGGCAACGCAAGAGTATGTCAAGGAAAGCACGCGTGGTCAAAGTGAACTGACTATCAACGCTGACGGAACTCCAAAAGAGGTCACGACAGGTTTAAGCAAAGAATATATTACAGAGTACAGTTATGGTGTTTTAGAGACATTTAATTTGTTCATTCCTCGCTTTTTAGGTGGTGGCAGTTATGAAGATGTCGGCAAAGATTCGGCTATATATAAAGCTTACATTGCTATGGGAGCAACTCCAGTACAAGCAATGCAGGAAGTTAAACAGACGCCGACTTATTGGGGTGACCAAACGATTGTAGAAGCTCCTGCTTACATCGGTGCAGTGATTATTTTTCTATTTGTGCTCGCATTGTTTTTGGTTAAGGGTAGACTCAAATGGTGGCTTGTCGGTGGTACAATTTTATCCTTGTTGTTATCCTATGGAAAAAATCTAGGTTTTCTGACAGACTTTTTCATTGATTTTGTGCCATTATACAACAAGTTTAGAGCAGTTAGTTCTATTCAGGTCATTCTGGAACTTTGTATTCCTGTGCTTGCCATTTTTGGATTGTACAGAATGTTTAATGATTTTGAATCAGAGGAGAAGAAGATGAAGGCTTTAAAATTCTCAACACTTATTGTTGGTGGATTGGCGCTGTTGTTTTTATTGTTTAAGTCTTCTTTTGATTTTGTTGGCGTCAATGATGGATTCTATCGTCAGAATTACGGACCAAATTTTATTGATGCTGTAAAAGAAGATAGAAAGGCATTTTTCACGCAAGATACTTTAAGAAGTCTCATTTTAGTGCTTCTCGCAGCTGGAGCATTGTTTATGCTTTTAAAGAAAAAACTATCGGAAAAGTTGGTTTTAGTCGTTTTTGCGGCTTTGATTTTGTTTGATCTAATCGGTGTCAACAAACGTTATGTCAATAATGACAACTTCATTCCATCTATTCAAGTTAATAAACCTTATCAACCTAATGGTGCCGATTTAGAAATCTTAAAGGATACCACACATTTCAGGGTTTTTGATGTTGTTTCTAGAGAACCAGGTAAAGCGGCCTATTATCATAATTCGTTGTCTGGATACCACGCTGCAAAATTGGGGAGATATGACGAACTTTTTGATTTTCATATCGCAAGAAACAATATGAACGTGCTCAATATGCTGAACACAAAATACATCATTGCAGATGATGATCAAGGCAACATCTTTCCGTATGAAAACACAGATGCGAATGGCAATGCCTGGTTTGTAGGCAAGGTTGAAAAACTGAATTCTGCCAATGAAGAAATCAAAGCATTGGATAGTTTAGATACCAAAGTAAAGGCGATAACTACTCAATCTCTTTCAAATGAAAATTATACTATTGACTCAACTGCAACTATCAATATTTCAGTGTATAAACCAAATTACCTGAAGTATCAATCGAACAATAAAAATGATGGTTTTGCAGTCTTTTCTGAAGTGTATTATGGTCAAGGATGGAAGTCTTTTATTGATGGACAAGAGGCACCTCACTATCGCGTAAATTATATTTTAAGAGGAATGGAAGTTCCAAAAGGTCAACACACCATTGAATTTAAATTTGAACCTGAAGTCATCAAAACAGGAAGCTCAATAGCTTTGGCAAGTTCAGTTGTTTTTGGATTGTTGATACTTGCTGGATTGTTTTTTGAATTCAAAAAGAAAAAGGTTTCTCCTAAAGAATAAATTTCTTCCAACGGAAATACAGTCAAAAATGCCAAAAAAAGTGCTCATCATTACCTATTATTGGCCACCAGCAGGAGGTCCTGGAGTGCAGCGTTGGCTAAAATTTGTGAAGTATCTTCCTGATTTTGATATTCATCCTGTTGTTTATATTCCACAAAATCCCAGTTATCCTATTGTTGATTTAAGCTTGAAGTCAGAGATTCCGAAGGATGTTACTGTCATTAGTCAGAAGATAAAGGAGCCTTACGGATTGGCGAAATTCCTATCAAAGAAGTCTGCAAATGCCATTAGTTCTGGTGTGATTCCGAAGAAAAAAAAGCAAACGCTCATTCAACGGTTGATGCTGTATGTACGGGGCAATTATTTCATTCCAGATGCACGTAAAGCTTGGGTGGCACCTTCGGTGAGCTATTTATCTGATTATATTCAAAAGGAAAATATTGAAACTGTCATCACTACTGGACCTCCACACAGTTTGCACTTGATTGGTATGCGGTTAAAAGCAACCTTAACTATTAAATGGATTGCAGATTTCAGAGATCCTTGGACGACCATCGGTTATCATAAAAAGTTGAAGCTCACAAAATCGTCTGCAACAAAACATAAGAATTTGGAAAAGCAAGTCTTGGAAACTGCTGACACCATCATTGTGACTAGCAACAATACCAAGAAAGAGTTTGTTGAAAAAACGAATCAATCCATCAAAGTTATTACAAACGGCTATGACATAGAGCACTTACCAAAGGCTCACAAAGATGATAAGTTCACCTTGTCGCATATTGGTTCGCTGTTATCAGAACGCAATCCTAAAAATCTTTGGAAGGTATTGGAAGAATTGGTTGCAAGCCATCCTGATTTTGCAGCACATTTTCAATTGAAGTTGATAGGTGTGGTAAGCGAAGATGTTTTGAAAGATATCGACGCACATCAATTAAAAAAGTATATCAACATTGTGGGTTATGTGAGTCACGACGAGGCCTTGATGCAACAAAGACAATCGCAAGTGCTTTTGTTGGTCGAAATTGATTCTGAAGACACCAAAGCCATCATACCTGGGAAGCTATTTGAATATATGGTTTCGGAAACACCTATACTCGCCATTGGTCCTCGAGAAAGTGATGTGGAACATATTATTAAAACCACCAATACAGGGTATTATTTCTATTATGATGCGGCAGAGGAACTGAAATTGCAAATTTTGACGTATTTTGAGGCGTATAAACAGGGCAATTTACAATCGTATCCAATCGGTTTAAAGCCTTACAGCAGAAAAGAACTAACCAAAACACTGTCAGAGCTCATCTAATGGGAATTGTTACCAGCCAATCCTTTAAGAACACGATTACGACCTATCTAGGTTTTGGCATTGGTGCCATCAATACTTTATTTCTTTACACATATTTTATTTCAGATACATATTATGGGCTCGTGGCTTACATTCTTTCAACGGCAAACATAATGATGCCATTGATGGCCTTTGGAGCTCACAATACCTTGGTGAAGTTTTATTCCACATTCAAGACTAAAAATTCTCTTAATAGCTTTCTCACCTTGATGCTCTTTTTGCCTTTGGCACTCATTATTCCTGTTGGGATTGTTGGTGTGTTTTCTTATGATGTCATTGGCGAATTGCTTTCAAAAAAGAATGATATCATTGCAGATTATGTTTGGTACATTTATGCATCAGCGATTGCAATGGCATATTTCGAGCTGTTTTTTGCTTGGTCAAAGACTCAAATGCTTACGGTCTTTGGCAATTTTATGAAGGAAGTTTTTCATAGAGTGGGAGTGATGGTGTTGTTGTTTACGGTCAACTTTGGTTGGATTGACGTTCAGGAGTTTATAGTGGGTGTGGTGCTGGTTTATGTGCTTCGGATGGTTGTGATGATGTTATACGCCTTTAGTGTGCGCTTGCCTGTCTTTAAATTCAACCGTATTGAGAATGTAAGTGCCATCCTTAAGTATTCCTCATTGATTATCATTGCAGGTTCGATTGCCACAGTGATTCTGGATATCGATTCGTTTATGCTTGGTTTTTATATGGATATTGAAAAGGTGGCGTATTACGGCGTTGCCATTTATATTGCGACGGTTATTGCTGTGCCCTCAAGGGCTATGCAGCAGATTCTTCAACCTTTGACTGCCAATTTTCTCAATGCCAAAAATATGGTAGCGCTCAAGGATTTGTACATCCGAAGTTCACAGACCTTATTTGTCATTGGTGGTTTTATCTTCTTGTTGATTGTTTTGAACATCAACCAAATGTACTTATTGATTCCAGAAGAATTTAGCGGTGGTTTGATTGTAGTGTTTTTAGTGAGTATTGCGAAACTGTACGACAATCTTATGGGTTGCAACAATGTGGTACTATTTAACAGTGATTATTATCGAATGGTGCTGGTGTTTGGTGTGATGTTGACCATTCTTGCTGTGATTCTCAACATCCTTTTGATTCCTTTGTATGGCATCAACGGGTCGGCATTAGCGACATTTTTGGCGATTTCTATTTATAATACCATCAAGATTTACTTTGTAAAGCGAAAGTTCAATATGATGCCATTTAATGTAGAGACGGGTAAAGTATTGGTTATTCTTATCGTGAGTGTCGGCATCTTCTACTTTTGGGAGTTTCCGTTTCATCCAATTGTCAACATTGCCCTTAAATCCATCTTACTGACTGTTTTTTATGTGCTTGTGATTCTAAAGCTGAATGTATCCGAAGATATTTCTGTGATGATCAGGAAGTATTTGAAGATTGTTTAATGTTTTTTGAGCAGTGGGCGGTTTGCCGTAGGTTTCTTATGAGGTTTAAATTTGAGTTAGTGATCAAATAGAGATCCCCACTTTCGTGGGGATGTAAAGAAAAGCCCCGCAAGATGCTTTGAGGCATATTAAGAGCGGGACTTTCCAACTAACCAACCAAAAATTTATATATGTTTACAAGTTTCCTCTTCTGGAACTAGAGCGTGCACTTGGTTGTTTGCTTGCTCTAGAAGTGCTACTTCTTTGAGCACTACTTCGTTGTTGTTGCTTTGTATTAGATATACGTGTATTTGAAGCGCTCGGTTTTCCTTTTGGCATAGATTTAACACTTCTCGTATTGTTAGACACAGCTTTGGTGCTACGGGTCACATTAGAACTTGAATTATTTCGAACTCCTTCATTTCTAACGTTGCTTCGCTGTGTATTGCTACGTACATTTCTATCATTAGAAACAGCTCTGCTTCCTTGGTTTACTGAACTGTTTGCTCTTGTAGTATTTCTGCCATTAGAGTTTCTTACGGTTTCAGTAGATCTGGCATTACCTGCAGGGCGTCCTACATTGTCTTGTCTTGTAGTGCTTCTTGTGGTTGCATTACGTGTGTTACGTCCGTTGCCATTAGTAGCAACAGAACTATTGGCTCTAGGCGACGCATCCTGACGATATCTATCGCTGGCTCTATTTGTGGCCACTCCTGTATTACGACGTCCTGATGTAGCTCGTGGTGAGCTGTGATAGGTATATCTTACAGGTGCTCTATAATTATTGACGTAAGGTCTGTAATAGTGATGTCTCACTGGTGTGTAGTACTGGCGGTACGGACGTGCATACACGATGCAGAACGCTGGTGCTGGCACTGCGTAATACACGTGCCAAGGACGGTACACATAGTGGCGGTTATACACATTGATAAACCCAGTGCAGTGCGTAAATGTGCGGTAGCTGTTATAGTGCACATAAAGTCCACCCAAACGTGCTACACGACCATAACTGTTATAGTTGATATCTACATTGCCTATTTGCGTGACACGGCCATAGAAGTCATAATAGATAGGAATGTTCTCTATCTGAATGATGGCACCAAAATCATCGTACTGTACGTACGGATTATAGTCATAGCCTGTGTTGAAACTGAAGGATACATTTGGGGTATTGACAGATACGTTGACGTCTGGCCCATAATTAGGAGCGTAGAAGTCGAACTGACCGTCTGGGAATACAGAAAACTCAATACCACCTTCTGTAAAGATGAAGGAGTTGCCATAGCCTCTGTTGAAAGCATTGGCAGATGAATTATCTTTAAGAGCGTTGGTGGTTTTTGCGTTTACCGTGGTCCCTACAAGGAACACTGCAGTAAAAAATAAAGCTAATTTTTTCATGAGTGCTTGAATTATATTTAACATGTATTGTTAGTATTCAAACAACGTGCCAAAGTTGGTTTTAGTGTCTGTGGTGGGTGTTTGGCCTTTGGCTTTTGGCTGTTAGCTTTTGGGGTTTTGTGTTTATACAGTGCAAGAATATGTTGCAACCAAGCCATAATTTGTTCCAACCGAGCCATATTTTGTTGCAACCGAGCCATAATTTGTTACGACCATGCAAGAATATGTTGCAACCATGCCATATTTTGTTGCAACCATGCCATAATTTGTTGCAACCGAGCCATATTTTGTTGCGACCATGCCATAATTTGTTGCGACCATGAAAGAATATGTTGCAACCATGCAAGAATATGTTGCGACCATGCAAGAATATGTTGCGACCTCGAGAGATTTTGTTACGATCTTGGAAGATTTTGTTTATGAGAAAAGAGCTTGAGGTTAAGAGAAGGGATTACGCTTGAGGCTGAAAGCCGAATTAAGCAAAGCTAAATCTGCCCGATTTGGAATCATGAAATTTTTTAGACACAATAATTTTCATCATGCAATTCTGGATATAGAATTTTAATTAATAAATCACAATCATATTTAGCATGAGGCCTTTCTTTATAAAAAGCGGTTACTTTTTTCCTAAATGTTCCTTTTTTATCTAACTCAATTAATTTATTCCAAATGTTGTAATGTTTAAATGCCAATTCTATATAATCCCAATATTCCTTATATGAATGAACTGCATTGTTTGCAAAGGCAAGCCATTGATTTGATTTATATCCGAATCCTATAATTTCATTTTTTTTTGCACTTTCGATTGTGCATATTAAATTACGATGTTCAAATAATTTATCTATCAGATGTCTGTTGTTAAGTTTGTTAGATAAATAATGAAGTAATATTTCGGATTGCTTTTCCTTCTTTATTGGATACCATTCTTGAAGTATTTCCTCGTCTAATTTGGTGAAAATATAACCTCTTTTAAGTATTAGTCTTGTTAAATATTTTCCATATTCCAATTCTTTATTATTAAATATGGTTTGAAAAAGACTTTTCTGTTTTTTAGATTTTTTATTAACGTCAAATTCAATTGAGTGACAATTAAGCATAAATTCCAAAAATGCATAATTATTTTTTTTTGCAATTGAAAACCATTTGTGAATTTTAGGTTCATTTTCTTCGTCTTCAAATGCTTTTGATTCATTAAGTATTTTTAACTCATATTCATCCAGTTCTGAAATCTTGTTTTTTACAGGGTTGAAATTAAGAGCTTTAGTTTTCCATAAATTTCTTAAATCTTCAATTATTTCTTGTGTTTTTTCTAATGCGTCATTTAACTTTCTTGCTTTAATTCTTTCTTTTTCTAATTTCTTACTTTTCTCAATTTTGATAAATCTTTCTTTTTCTTTTTGATCAAGTTTCTTTTTATAGTCGAAAAAATATGCTTGATATAGTTCATTGTCGAATTTCAATTGAGTAAGACCGATTGATTTCTCGATCCATTTAGTTAGTAATATATTTTCATTAACTAAAAAAGGATATTTATAGGTACACACAAGTCTAAAATCATTTGTGTCCTCGTCCAACTTGAAGAAGTTTTGATATTCGGTCAAATACTTTATATCTCTTTCGGTTTGATTTTGACCTTGTACGTCAAAATTATCCAATATCCATATCAGATAAATTCCATTACGTTTATAAAACTCGTAACGACTAATTATATATCTTAAAGATAAATCTGAAAGTTGGATTTCAAAAACTATTTTTTTGTCTTGATAAATACAAAAAACATCTGGTTTACGTTTGTGTTTTTCATCAATAATATATCTATCATCTAAATTAATTGATGAAATGTCATTTACTTTTGAAAGGGTTCGAGCAATTTTGTTTTTTAACTCCTTATGTCTATTACTTTCTTTTGACTTATAAATTCGAATTAATTCATCTGTTTCTTTTGGCAACAGTTTTGAGTCTTTTAAAAGACAATATTCAGCATTTGGCTGATGTTTAAAATGAAGCCTATCATATTTACTTGTGGAAACATTTAGCTTTTGTGAACATTCGCAGCAATATAATTCAACTTCGTCTTTATGAAATTGCTTCCGAATTTCAAATGCACTTTCATAAGTTTCAAAAACTTCATTAGCCTCAAGAATCATTCCTGATATTTTATCAAACGCAACCTTTATTGTCCTTTCAAATGACATATTTTGGATGAAAAATTTTTATTGTATAAAGATTATTAATTATCCATTTTATGGAAGATTGGTTACTAATCCTGTTTGATATCCATCTTCAGGCTTAAAAAAATTGAATGAAACTATTTCTGAATTTAGTTTTTGATTTGGTGACCAAAATTCAAATGCTTTACCATGTATCCCATAATTAATAGAAATAACATCGATGTTATTTTTGTGTATAATTTCATTTACATATTTATCATTTTGAATTTCCGTATGTATGTGTTGAGTATTATAAGTTGGTTGAAAAAAATGTATTAGAAATCTTTCAACAAGATTTATTTTACTTTTATATTCTTTAGAGTTACCGTGCTTGCTTAACCAAGTTTGACTTACTTTTCCTAACAAATCAGCATATTTTTTATGGCCTCCATAACCATACTTGAAAGTCAAGAAATAAATACGAAGATCTTCCGAATCTGATAATTCAGAAACTGCTTTGTGTAGAGTTTTATGTGAAGAAATTCTATCTATCATTCTAAAAGATTGACCTATATAAACAATCTCTGGACGATTATCAAATTTGATATCATCAATTATTTCTGAAGCACTTTCAATGTTTTCGGGTGTCATCCAAAACTCAAAGACTTGCCCCGTTTTGGCTTTTTGAAAAAAATGCAATTTCTCATTAGAAGATCTTTCATTATCTAACTCACAACTCCAAAAATCATCTTCATCGGAAAGCATGTCTTCAAAATTTTCACGAGTCTTGTAAACTGATTTAAAAATAGGTGCCGTGTCAAAAAATGATACGGTGAGTTCTTTTGTTAAGTTGTCATCAAATACAACCGTGGTGGTTAATTGTCTTTTGTTTTTCACAAAAGTATTTGTCAAATCAAATCGCAGTTTTTTGACTTTTGCAAAAGCATAAATATTAGAAAACTTGAATTGATTTGATTCTTTTAGAGGTACTATAAATTGATCAAAAAAAAGAAGTTTATATGGACAAATTGCTGCAGTTTGTATCTCATAAAATATAAATTGTCTCATAGTCAAATATGCTGGGAAAAGTCAGTTTTTTATGTTTATTTCACTCAATGGATAATGTTCCATCTTCACCGATGCTATCAATGTAATTATAAACAGTAGGATTTACCCTTAACCGATGTTTAAATAGGACTTTCTGATTTCATTTATTTTAACAAATTAGACATACCGTTTTCTTAAGATTTATACTTTATTTGAATGATTTTTTGATATATTTTGATTGATTTACCAAGAAATGATTCTTAACTTTTTGGATTGTTTCTTTTTTAGCGTGCGGATTAAAATAACCTGTTTCAAAACATGAATATTTGCGTGAGACGGTCTCTAACCAAATTGATTTATCAGGCTTTTGAGTTATCCCTAAACATATTAATGCAGCATATTTTGGGATATCATTTGAAATCAATCGTTGAATTTGTTTTTCGACCGAAAACCCTTGAAAACCATCAAATTTAATTTTGACTAAATAATCTTCAAATTTTTTTCCTTTCTCAAATTTTACATTATCTCCGACCGGTAAAGTGCAAAAATCAATTATCCCTTTTTCATTGTCATTCAACGGTTCTGTTAGTGATAGATGCATGAGACCTACAAATGGAAAACCATCATTGATCAAGCCTTTTAATTGAGTAACGCCTAGAGAATTTGAATTTTTTAAAGGTTTTTTTCTAGTAGGCCTAACAATTTTAACCTCTAATACACCCGTTCTTTCAAAATGAATGTTCGAGTCTGAAAATGGTATTACGACAACATCAAAATCTCCTGGTTTACTATCTTTTTCAAAATCATATTCTTGTCGCAATATATTAGTAGCAATGTATAATCCTTTAATTTCAAAATATTCTTCTAATTCTAAATCAGGAGTTACAAAATGAGTTAGGTGTCTTAAATCTAATTTTTTCGATTTATCGCGCCAATCAATTATTAAATCAATAGCCTCATTTTCTGATAGCTCAAGATTATCTCTATTAAATAATTCTTGATAATTTCCTGACATTATAAAGGTTAGTTAAAGACTATAAACATACCATTTACCCATTCTATTAATTAAATTTATTTTAATCAACCTGTCAGAGTTTGGACCTGTGGCAATTTCCACAATCGCTTCATTATCTTCAAGTATTGGGTTTCCAATAATTCTGCCATTCTGAAAGGTTTCTATATATCTCTGTTGTGAACCCGCTTCATGTATTTCTAACAAGCACAGAGATCTGGATTCATTGTCGCCTTCGCCATAAGGGTCACACAAATGTCTCATCTTACTGAAATCTTTGTTTTGAGCCATTTCAAATAGATAATTTACTAATTGTTTTGGACTATCTTGAAAATCATATGTTTGAGTTAAATTAAGCTCTGAAATTTCATTTTCTATTTTAGAAATAACTGTTTCTAAAAAGTATATTCTTTTATTCTGTTCGGAAAGTTCTTTGTCTTTTGTAGAGCTAGAACGTCCTAATTTAAACTCATTAATTTCATCAAGCTTTTTGTTTTCTTGCTCCATTATTTTGTTTAATCTTTCCAACTCCTTGGTTAATTCCATTTTCATCTTTGACTTTCCCACCTCAATCTTTTCCAAATGAATCCTTTCGATTTCTTTATTGTGTTCAGTCTGTAGTTGTTCCAGTTTAATTTCTTCTTTAGTCTTACCACAGGATAAAATTAGAATTGATAGACACGTAATAGTTATGATACGGAATCTCATGAATTTTGTTTTAAAGGTTTAATATTAAGAATTTGATTTATGAGATGCTGAAATAAATTCAGCATGCCAAAGAGATTTGGAGTGTTTGTAAATGTAGGGATATTTCTGATAATGTGAATGTGGAAAACCGTAAAGGGACAAATTATCTATATTATATTAATTTTGATACCTTTATGAATTCGGTGGCATTGACAATCCGTAACAAAGTTAATCACCGAGTGCACCAAAGTGTAGTTCCTAACGGACTGAATCCGTCAAGGCAATGGCTTTGGTGTTTTATTTATGCTCTTTGGAGTAACCTGCTTTTAAGATTTTCCGCTTTGTATATTCCTATTTAAAAAACCCTACCAAATTAATGTTAGGGTTTTATGGACTGACCGTAAAAAATAACGCTCTTTAAAGACGGTTGCGCTACCATTCATCCACAGGGTTGGCCCAACCTCACTGACTTATTACGGCTTGTGGTAAAGATAAGTTTTTATGTTAAAGAAAGTATCTATCACTAATTATTTTCAAAATTTTTTCAAAATATTTTTCTATCATCAAAATGTCAAGATTTGTGAGCAGTGGCGCGGTGTTGCGATAAGTGGTTGTATTACAGTTTCTTCTTATTTTTGAATGTTTTTTATCGGATTTTATTGCGCTTTGTCGGATGTATTGAAATATTTTGTAGTATTGCATTGTGTAACTGATGCTATATCAGTGACATGATAGTCAAATGGCTACAAGCTGCTAAATGATCAGTAGCTCGCTCAAGGGACAAATGACTTCGAGTTCCGATTTATGTAGAGTGATTTTCAATTTTATTTTTTATTGAGTGATGGACACGGTTGTCCATAGTCCCGTAGGGATTCAATAAATAATGCCGATAGTTACACTATATGTGTATGTGATGTAAGTGCATTATGGGTAACGTTTTATTTATTAATTTATTCCAAATCAATATGGTCGACAATCCATATCCTACTAACGGTGCAGTGCTTAATGGCTCTGTACCACACAACGGGCAGAATGCCGTTGTGAAACAGGCTCCTGTAGCACCGGCTACAGTTGAACCAAACGTGAATGTTCAATCTCAAAAAGTTGCTGCTGCCAAACAGGAAGCGGATGTACCTAAAGCGAAAAAGAAAGGCCGTACCGAGGAGACTGGGCATGGTATCAATCTACGAAACTTTGGGCGTATCTCTAACGCTGTTGATGCGCAAGGAGACGACTACATTAACACCAACCCATTGCTAGACCCGGATGCTTTGCACGACGTTTATGACGCCGCTACACAGTCTATCTCTACATTGTCTAACAAACAAGCGTTGCTGGATGTAGCTGTTGAAGCGCAGGTGAGTGAGTATGCTGATTTGAAAACAACTTGTACGCAAGCGGTGAGATTTTTTACAACTTGTGGTGTGTCTGCAATGGCCATCGCACAATTAAAGAACTTGAACGCTGTGATACAAGGGTATCGTGTTATTAAAGCGAAAGCTGATGATTTAGACCTTAATAGTGTGAGCCACCAAAGTTATGCCCAGTTGGCTATTTACTTTGAAGCGTTTATACAGTTTTTAGAACAGCAAACCGCTTACACTCCTGGTGCGATAAAATTGAAACCAAATGCTTTGAGAGACAAGCATACACGAATGGTAGATAAATATCGTGCTGTGGAGATGATGCGTACCGAAACTAGAAATGCACGTATAGCGCGTGATGTGATTATGTATAAGGATATCACAGGATTAGTGGATAGGGCTTACGCGGTGAAGAATGTGTTTTTATCATTATTCGGTAGTAGAAGTTTTCAGTATAAAGAAATCAGTGGTTTATCATTTAGAAAATGCCCTAACCATAAATATCTTTAATGGCTGTTAGCTTTTAGACTTGTTGGAGAGTTGGACTGATCAGGCTTTCGGACAAGTAGTGTTGATATTCAGAAAAAACCACTTCTTATTTAATAGGAGGTGGTTTTTTGGTTTTATTACTTCAACATAAAAATTGAAAAACCCCAAAGCCTTGGGGAAGGACTTCAGGGTTTTCGGTTCAACAATAAGTAGATGTTATCTCTTTATTTTCTTTTGTTTCTTTACTTTATCTCCTTGACGGTAGTAGTAATAGTCATCAGCATCATCAAAACCACCATAGTTGTTATAACTGTTGCCATAGTTTTGACCTAACTGTATGTTATACTGGCTATTGCTGTGGTTCACCATACCAGCGCTGTGCATAATTTCGCCCCAGCTGTTATAAGTGATTCGCAAGCCACCCACTTGGGTAAGCATACCGCCACGGTTATAGCTCATATATACAGAGCCCACACGTTTTACACGGCCTACGCTATCATAGTTGATAAACACGTTACCGATACGTCTTACCTTACCATCAAAGTCGTGTTGTATCAGCACGCCACCATAGCTAGGTGTGTAGTAATTGCTTCTGCTTACGGTACCAGGCGCACCTTGTGTGGTGTTGACACCGCCACGTACAGCGCTGTTGCCTCTGTAATAGTAATAGCTATCATCATTGTACGAGTTTGCAGAATTGCCGGCATTGGTATTGAAATCAAAACTTCCGTCAGGAAAGATTAGGAATTCAACACCGCGCTCCATAAACAAGATAGGTTCTGCATAGTGATAGCGTGTTGAATAATTGAAATCTTCACCTTGTGGTGCAACGTTGGTTTTTGTTGCGTTAGCAGATGTTAATCCCATTAACACCATTGCTGTAAAAAGTACTGTTGTTTTCATAATTAAAGGATTTAAGATTGTGCCTACTCTGGTTAAAAGCTTTTCGGCTTACGCTATACTACTATGAGTATCCAATATGCGTGCCAAAAATGTAAATGCCTCAAAGTGAGAAGGTAGAAGTGTGATGTTGGCGCCTGTGTAGCAATTAGTTATTCAATTTGAAAGAATTTTGTAGGCGATTCTAACTATTGATGATTTTTAGTACATTTATATCTTCAATCACTGACCAACCGCTATGCGAAAGCCAACCATCGAATGTTCCAATTGCAATCAGCGCTTTGAGGCACACTATCCGTACTGTCCGTATTGTGGACAGCAGGCAGAAGACAAGCTGACGCTGGGCGTACTGTTTCATAATACCATTGCCAACTACTTTTCTGTAGACGCCAGATTTTTCAAAAGCTTTATTCCGTTGATGACGAAGCCAGGCTATTTGCCGAAACGTTTTGTGAGTGGTCAGCGCTTGTTATATCTACATCCTGCACAGATGTATCTGTTTATTTCGGTGGTGTTTTTCTTTCTGTTGTCATTCATTTCGAGGCAACAGGCGCAAAGTATTGACACAGGCTTAAAAGAGCAGTTTGATAAAGTAGAGGCTGTTAGGGATTCCATTCAAGAGCGTGAGCAAGACTCGTTGAAGCATCTGCAAGATTCTATTATAGATGCAAATATAACAAGTCCTTTAAAGAAGAATCAGAAGCAGTTGGGGCTTACAGATGAACAAATAATGCAAGTGGATTCCTCGTTGGTTGAAGCCAAAAAAAAACAAGATAGAGGAATGAACAGTTCGATCGCTGGATTGAATTTTAATCAAACAGAAATAGACTCACTTTTAGAAACTGGTGCTACCGATGATGATATCTTGAAGCATATTGGTATGGAGGATGATGCAGGAGCTATTAAAAAGCGCTTTTACCGTCAGGCATTGAAGTTTTACAAAAACAAAAGCGGTGGTTCTATCTTACAGGCTTTTTACAGCAGTATACCGATTGCAATGTTTATTCTGTTGCCAATATTTGCATTGATATTGAAGATCTTTTATTTCAACAAAGGCCGATTTGCCTACCATTTGGTGTTTACGTTTTACTTCTTTTCGTTTTTGTTTACGGTGTTTTCTCTGTTGGTTGCCTTATCCTTACTGTGGGATGAATTTCCCTCTTGGATCATTGCAATTACGATGCTATCCACCTTCTTTTATTTGTTGATAGGTGTCAAAAACTTCTATCAGCAAGGTATCTTTTTGAGTTTTATAAAGAGTAGCGTGATTTCGTTTTTGTTTCTGTCGTTTGTCATTCCATCTGCAGCCGTAATTGTGGGGATCATGGCGTTTTTGTTTTATTAGCTGTTAGCCTTTAGCTTTTAGATTGTATCTCACAAAGACGCAAAGGTTAAAGATCAAGAATGGATGCTTATTGCATTAAGCATATCGCTTAAAGCTTTACAGCTTTTCCTTCAAATATTTCCCAGTAACAGAGTTCTTGTTTTTTACCAGTTCTTCTGGTGTGCCGCTTGCTACCAGGTGTCCGCCACGTTCACCACCTTCAGGACCTAAATCGATGATATAATCGGCGCATTTGATTAGGTCGAGGTTATGTTCAATCACGATAATTGAATGACCTTGTTCTATCAAGGCTTGAAAGGATTTCAATAACTTTTGGATATCGTGAAAATGTAAACCAGTGGTAGGCTCATCAAAAATGAACAAGGCATTATCACTTTTTGAACCTTTCCCAAGAAACGTTGCCAACTTGATACGCTGCGCTTCACCACCAGAAAGGGTAGAAGAGCTTTGTCCAAGCGTGACGTAACCCAAACCAACATCTTGCAAAGGCTGCAATTTTGATTGAATTTTCGATTGATTGTGCTTGTCGAAGAACGCCACAGCATCATCAATGGTCATATTGAGAACGTCGTCAATGTTTTTATCCTCAAAAGTAACCTCAAGGATTTCTTTTTTGAAACGTTTGCCGTTACAGGTTTCGCACACCAAATGCACATCTGCCATAAACTGCATTTCAATGGTGACTTCACCATCACCTTTACAAGTTTCGCAGCGCCCCCCATCGACGTTGAAAGAGAAATGTTTTGCTTGATAATTCCGAATCTTGCTCAACTTCTGATTAGCAAACAATGCACGAATATCATCGTAAGCTTTGATATACGTCACCGGATTGGAACGCGATGAGCGACCAATTGGATTTTGATCAACAAACTCAATCTGTTGAATGTTTTTGTAATTGCCCTTAATTTCAGAAAACTGTCCAGCCTTATCACTAAAACCAGTTAAGTGCTTTTGAATGGAAGGATAGAGGATTTTCTTTACTAGAGTACTCTTCCCACTACCGGAAACACCTGTCACGACCGTCAACATTTCCAAAGGAAAAGTGACATCAACGTTTTTAAGATTGTGTTCGCGTGCGCCAACAATCTCTATTTGATATTTGGAAGTGCGACGTTTTTTAGGAACTGTGATTTCCATCTCTCCGTTGAGATATTTGGCTGTTAAGGTATCTGCTTTTAAGATGTCTTCATAAGTTCCAGCAGCCACGACTTCACCACCAAACGTTCCAGCTTCTGGACCAATATCAATGATTTCATCGGCAGCCTTCATAATATCTTCGTCGTGTTCTACCACAATCACCGTATTACCCAAATCGCGCAAAGCTTTCAAGACTACAATCAGCTTTTCAGTGTCTTTAGGATGCAAGCCAATACTTGGTTCATCCAAGATATACATTGAGCCCACCAAACTACTACCCAATGATGTAGCAAGATTGATACGCTGACTCTCACCGCCTGATAAGGTATTCGACTTTCTATTCAGTGTTAAATAATCCAAACCAACATTTGACAAGAAACTCAAACGATTGGTAATTTCTTTAAGTAAACGCTCTGAAATCTTTGTATCGTGGTCGCTTAATTCCAACTGATTGAAGAATGCTGTTAATTTATCCAATGGCATTCCCACCAAATCGGTGATGGTCGCATTACCAACTTTCACATAATTGGCTTCAGGTCGAAGACGTTTTCCGTGGCATTTGTTGCACTTTGTTTTACCTCTGTAACGCGACAGCATTACGCGGTTTTGAATTTTATATGCCTTTGCTTCCAATTCCGCAAAGAACGAATCCAAACCTTCAAAATACTTATTACCATCCCAAACCAATTGCTTTTGAGCGTCAGTTAACTGAAAATAGGGTTTGTGTATAGGGAAATCAAATTTATGAGAGTTGTTCACCAATTGGTCACGATACCAACTCATACTTTCGCCGCGCCAAGGAAAAATGGCATTTTCATAGACAGACAAGGCTGTGTTAGGAATTACCAAATCTTCATCAATCCCAATCACATCACCATAACCTTCACATTTAGGGCACGCACCATAAGGATTGTTGAAGCTGAACAAATGAACATTCGGCTCCATAAAGGTCATTCCGTCCAACTCAAATCGGTTATTGAAAACCGTCTGCTTGTTATCAGACAATGATTCTATGATTGTGGTGCCTTTTCCTTCGAAAAAGGAGATTTCAATAGCATCTGCCAATCGGTTGTAGAAATCTTCTTCGTGTTTCACCACAATTCGATCCACCACCAAAAAGACGTCTTTCTTAAAGGTTTTATCGAACGTATCTTCAATACGAAAAACCTCATTTTCATACTGCACACGTGCATAACCCTGCTGTTGCAGTACCTTTAGTTTATCTTCCATACTGCGTCCTTCTTCCAAAGTAATAGGAGCGAGGAGCAACAGTTTTTCACCTTCATCAAACGATTTTACCAAATCCAATACATCTGCGGTGGTATGCTTTTTAACCAAATCGCCCGAAATAGGCGAGTAGGTTTTACCAATCCTTGCGAACAGTAATTTCAGATAATCATAAATTTCAGTGGATGTACCAACGGTAGAACGCGGATTGGTTGAATTTACCTTTTGTTCAATAGCAATAGCAGGTGCGATGCCTTTGATGTAGTCTACTTTCGGTTTATTGAGCCGACCCAAAAACTGACGTGCGTAACTCGACAAACTCTCCACGTAGCGTCTTTGGCCTTCGGCATAGAGCGTATCAAACGATAAACTCGACTTTCCAGAGCCAGATAATCCCGTTATGACCACCAATTTGTTGCGCGGAATCACCACGTCCATATTTTTTAGGTTGTGCAGATTGGCGCCTTTGATGATGATATTTTCTTTAGGATTTACGTCTGAAAGCTTACTAAACATAGGGTTTCTAGATTCTGAATTTGCAAAGATACGTTATCTAAATCAGCCTTGAAAAAAAGTTATTGTGCAATAAAATGTTAAAGTTTAGTCCGAAACTTTGCATTTTAGGAATGATTGTTGTTATATTTGAATCATAATCGTTTAAAATACAGTTGCCTATATCATAAGATTACTTTTACAATAACCCCAAGCGTAGAGAGCCATCTCTATGTACTAAAAGTAATGATTATGAGACACGAACTTATCACAGACGCTGCCTTGGTCAGCAATTATCTGAAAGGCGACGAGAGCGCGCTCTCCGTTTTAATCCACAGACACCAACAAAAAATCTATAGTTTTATTTATTCTAAAGTGTATGATAGAGATATCACTGAAGATATTTTTCAGGACACCTTTATTAAAGTTATCAGGACGCTTAAACTTGGTAAGTATAATGAAGAGGGAAAATTTCTACCTTGGGTGATGCGTATTGCGCACAACCTCATCATCGACCACTTTAGAAAGAACAGCAGAATGCCGAAGTTTGACAACAGTGGTGAATTCAGCATCTTTTCGGTATTGAGCGATTCTTCTTTAGATGCCGAAAAAACCATTATCAAAGAGCAGATAGAATGCGATTTGAGACGTTTGATTGACGAACTGCCAGACGACCAAAAAGATGTGTTGATGATGCGTATGTATCAAGATATGAGCTTTAAGGAAATCTCTGATAAAACAGGCGTCAGCATCAATACAGCGTTGGGAAGAATGCGTTATGCATTGATCAACTTAAGAAAGGTGATCGACCAAAAAAATATAATTTTAACAAATTGATATAATAAAGTAAAGTTAGTTGCGTTATTAGGAATAGTATCAACTAAAAATTCCAAAATGGCAAAACTTTACTCTGAAAAAAAAATCACGGAAACCCAAATCAATTTGAACCCAAAAGAGGAGACTGTTTCTTTTCTTTTGAATTACTCTAAGGCTTTAAGTGTTATACATTGTAATAATTTGAAGTTTGAAGCACTTCAGAACTAAACTTTGAAAGTCCCGATAATTAGCTCATCGGGACTTTTTTCTTGTTCCCACGAAGGTGGGAATCTTTGTTGAAAACAAATAATCTAATTACTTCTTTTTAGAATAATAATCATTCAAAACCGATTTTCTACCAATGGTTTTGGTAATGACATCTTTTTCCATATTCCAACCTCTTGCTGGCGAATAATCGCGCCCATACCAAATGATCTGCAAGTGCAAATCATTCCAGAGTTCTTCAGGAAACAAACGTTTCGCATCGCGTTCCGTTTGTACCACATTTTTACCATTGCTAAAACCCCAACGATACATCAATCTATGAATATGTGTATCTACCGGAAAGGCAGGAATTCCAAATGCTTGCGAAAGGACCACAGCCGCCGTTTTATGACCTACGGCAGGTAAGGCTTCTAATTCTTCATAGGTCTGTGGAACTTCACCATTGTGTTTATCAATCAATATTTGAGACAATCCGTGGATGCCTTTACTCTTCATAGGCGACAGTCCAACGGGTTTGATAATCGCTCTTATTTCATCAACGGTCAATTTCACCATATCATAAGGATTGTCAGCTCGTGCAAACAATAATGGTGTAATTTGATTGACCCTCACATCTGTACTTTGTGCCGACATCAGTACAGCAATCAATAATGTATATGGATCTTTATGCTCTAAAGGCACGGGAATGGTAGGATAGAGGCTATTTAACGTAGTTATAACAAAATCAACTTTTTCTTGTTTGGTCATAGTTGTATTTTTACAAAAATTCAAAATTAAGATATTATGACGACTTTAAAAGTAGGAGACAAGGCACCAAATTTTTCACAGTTAGACGAACAAGGAAACACCATTTCGTTAAGCGATTACAAAGGGAAAAAACTAGTGGTGTTCTTTTATCCTGCCGCCAGCACGCCTACTTGTACGGTGGAAGCTTGCAATCTTCGCGACCATTATAAAGAGCTTAAAGATAAAGGCTACGAAATACTAGGCGTGAGTGCAGATACACAAAAAAAGCAATCCAATTTCAAAAAGAAACACGATTTTCCTTATCCATTATTGGCAGATGTAGACAAATCGGTCATCAAGGCTTTCGGTGTTTGGGGTGAAAAGAAATTTATGGGTAGAACCTTTGATGGCATCCATCGTACCACGTTTGTGATTGATGAAAAAGGCGTGATTGAAAAAGTCATCGAAAAGGTGAAATCAAAAGTACACGCATCGCAGATATTGGAAGATGCTTAAATGTATCGTCTTTATGTATGGGATTACTTTTTAACTCTAAATAAACTTTTTGGACTTATCAATATTTATTCTATAAAATAGAATGATTATAAATGAAGTTTTCCCACATCTATCTTAAACAACTCCGCAGCATTTTTCCATAAAATGAGTTCCTTTTTATCCAATGGCAACTCCAGATGTTTCATAAACTTTAAATAGGAATCCATATTGCAGATAGGCCAGTCAGTGCCATACAGCAAATATTTAGGGTCGCCAGCATAGGTAATCATCTCTTCAATCTCGCTCTTCATATAGCGTTCAAACTTATCATTGAAATCACCCAAAGTTAGCCCAGAAATATCAGCATACACATTGTCATTTTTATAAACTACTTCCATACAATCCTTAATCCAAGGATTACCCACATGGCAAATCACAATCTTAAGCTCTGGATAATCCACTGCCAGATCATCATGATGGATGGGATGAGAATATTTCACCTTCCCGCGAGGTGCATAGGTATCTCCAGAGTGGAACATCACAGGCACATCATAGGCAATGGCCATATCGTACCACACTTTTAAACGTTCATTATTGGGATAAAAAGGTTCATAGCCTGGATAGAATTTTAAACCTTTTACCAATCCATCATCAAGAAACTCACTGATTTCGCGAAGATCACGATGGTTATGATGCAAATAACTCACACCAGCCACCACGCCTAGATTTTTTCGGTCAGCAATCGCCTCAACTACGCGTTTGGTACTTGGTCGGTGTTCATTTACCTTGTAACTCGATAGTACCAATGAGTAATCAATTTGATTCTCTTCCATAGTTTTTACCAATAGGTCTAACGATTCGTTAATGCTCGTTACGCGTTCTTCGTGATAATTATTGATGTGGGTATGTACGTCGATGATCATTGAGATATTTGATTTTAGATTTTGGAATTGAGCTTTAAGACTCAAAAGAGCAATAAAGTTAGCAAACAGCAGAAAATCACTTATACCAAATGGAAAATATTTTAACAATATCAAAAAAGAAAGAAGATGGAATATCTATATACAGTAAAAAGATTAGGCCTCAAGAATATCCTTGTAGTCTTCAAAGAAATCCTCAAATAGAGCCATCGTTTCGTTGAAAAACACCATCACTTCGCGCCAAGTATTTTTATTATGAATGGATACTTTTTCTTCTAGTTGCACATAGATGCGTGAAATCTCCTTGCCGTTTTCCAGATAGTATTCTTCTTCAAAAATGGCTTCAGGCAAAAATTCTTCCTTTAATATGGATTTTAAAGATTGCAGTTTTTCCCAATAATTGATGCGATTTTCCAGATCATCTTCAAGGTCCAGAGCCACAAGCGCGGTCTTGGTGTCAAAGTGAAATTTAAAAGATAAGCCTTTGATTTTGGTGTCATACAAAATCCATTTCCTCGGAAAGGATTTCCCAAAACTGATCCAAAATTCTTCTCGTAATTGACGGCTTTCTTCTTTTGAAAACATATTAACTTCCTGCGGAAGCAGGAATCTCTTGATTTAAATAGAATTAAATATAATTCCTGATTTATAAATAATTATCAACCTGATACTATCTGCCTACTGCCACTGCCAACTGAATACTGTCAAAGGTCATATCAAATAAGCCACTACAACCCCTAATACAATGACCACTAACTTCGACAGATTGAACTTGTGGCCTTCGCTGCTTTCAAACAATATGATGGTTGAGATATGGAAAAAGATACCAATTACGATGGCATTGATATAATAAACATAACTCTCCACCAATTCCACGGTATTGGAAATTAAGGTTCCAAGTGGTGTCATAGAGGCAAACACTACTAAAAATAAGGCAATTTGCATTTTAGAAAAATTCGACTGCAATAGAAAAGAAGTGATCAAAGCTGCAATAGGTATTTTATGTATCAAGACGCCATAGACCATATCATTGTGCTGATGAATGGGAAAACCTTCCAAAAAACTATGGATGCACAAACTGATGAACAGTGCCCACGGGAAGGCTGTAGCGTGTTTATGAATATGGATGTGACCGTGTTCGGCACCTTTTGAAAAAAACTCCAACAGAATCTGAAGAAGGATACCGCTCATAATGAATAAGCCTGTCTGCTTTCCTTCAAGGTGTTCATAAACTTCCGGTAACAAATCAAAAAGTGTCAATGCCAATAAAAATGCGCCACTGAAAGAGAGTAGGAGCTTCGTAGAAAATGATTTGGTTTGCTTAAATACAAAAGCCAATACAACTCCAGTAATAACGGCAAGGATAGGTAATAGGTAGTTAGTCATGTTGCTAAAATAACAATTTTCCTATTTAAAAATCATAACCAAACGTTCGGAAAAACTGTTGTGGAATTTTCGCAGTTTATAATCACCGAAAACATCCAGCAGATATACACCTGCTTCCTCAAACAGTGCTTCAAAATCATTCAATGTGAAAGCCTTCACACGTTCTTGATAAAAATGATGCATACCATCAGCATCAAATTCAATGTCTTTGATGATATGTCCATCTTTCACGTAACGCTTTTGATGAAATTCAATGCCTTCAATCACTTTGACATCTTCAGCAACCAAATTCTCGATGACATAATCGGTGTTCATAAAATCAATCACTCCAAAACCTGCTTCGTTCAAATCTTCCTTAATAGCTTTGATGGTACTTAAATTATCTTCCTCCTTATCAAAATACCCAAAACTGGTAAACAGATTGAAAACAGCATCAAACTTCTGATGGAACGGTTTGCACATATCGTGTACCTTAAAATGAAGCGTTTCGTTTTCAAATTGCTTGGCGTATGCAATGCTATTGGCAGATAAATCTACTCCTGTCACGTCATAGCCCAAAGAATTCAAATACACCGAATGACGACCTTTACCACACGCTAAATCTAAAATCTTGCCTTGCGCAGGGAGATTGAGATAGTTGGTAAGGTTGTCCATAAATTGATGAGCCTCCGCGTGGTCTCTATCCTTGTACAAAATGTGGTAATAAGGTGTATCAAACCAAGAAGCGTACCATTGTGTTGTGTCTTTATTCATCGAATCATTCGTCTGCCTGCAAAAATACTTTATTTTTGCAATCTACAGAGAGTGCACTATGGAGAATAATTTTAATATGGTGGCCAAAACCTTGTTTGGCTTTGAAGATATTTTAGCAAAGGAATTGACGCAAATGGGCGCACAAGACGTGAAAACCGGAGTACGAAGTGTCAGTTTTGTGGGCGATAAAGGGTTTATGTATAAAGCCAATTTAGGGTTGCGCACAGCCATTAAAATTCTGAAACCTATTAATTCCTTTCGAGTTAAAAGTGAAAAAGATCTTTATGACAAGCTCTATAAAATGGATTGGCAACATTTGCTCAAACCATCGGGAACGCTCGCGGTAGATGCCACGGTTCACTCCAAATTGTTTACCCATTCTCTCTACATCGCACAGAAAACCAAAGATGCCATTGTAGATAAGATAAGAGACATGACGGGTCAGCGTCCTAATGTCGATTTGAAGTTTCCTGATCTTAAAATCAACGTCCATATCGATAGGGATTTCTGTAATATTTCCTTGGACACATCTGGTGATTCCTTGCACAAGCGTGGCTACAAAACAGCTACCAATATTGCGCCTATCAATGAGGTGCTGGCAGCTGGTTTGGTGATGTTGTCTGGTTGGGATGGACAATCTGATTTTATGGATCCTATGTGTGGTAGTGGTACCATTTTGATTGAAGCAGCAATGATTGCTTGTAACATTCCACCTAATTTAATGAGAAAGGAATTTGCATTCGAACGTTGGAATGATTGGGATGTCGATTTATTTGAAAAAATAGAAGAATCACTTCTGAATAAAACCAGAGATTTCCATTATAAGATAGTTGGTTATGATAAAAGTCCGAGTGCAGTTGCGAAAGCAAAAGACAATGTGAAGAATGCACAATTGGAAGATTTTATAGAGGTGAAGCACGAAGATTTCTTCAAGACCCAAAAAGGAGGTGATAACAAGCTTCATATGGTGTTCAATCCACCTTATGGCGAACGTTTGGATATAGAAATGGAAACCTTTTATAAAAATATTGGCGACACCTTAAAGCAAAATTATCCTGGTACGGATGCTTGGTTCATCACGTCAAATTTGGATGCTCTAAAACACGTAGGTTTAAGACCTTCTAGAAAAATTCACCTTGTAAATGCCAAGCTCGAAGCACGTTTGGTCAAATATGTGATGTATGAAGGCAGTAAGAAAGCAAAGTATAATGATTAGAAATCTTTAGATTTCTACTACTCCTCAACCTTAAATTTCTTCAATTCATCCAACGGTTCCAAGATGTTATAATCTTTCCATAGTGTTGGGTCGTATTGCTTTAGTTGTATGTAATCTACTTTCTTCGGTTCGGTTACAGCGCTGAATGTGGCATCATCTGAACTGGAATAACCAAGGCTCATCACTTCATATTTTTCCACAATGTTTCCTTCAATCACCACATCAAACGAGACTTTGTTCTTGCTGTCGTCATCGTTTTCAGTAAACTTAAATGGTCTGTGTGCATACACATATTTCCCAGATTCGTGATTGATGTAGTACGGATAATAATTTTCTTCGCCGTTCTTTTTATAGATGACTGTGCCTTTGTTCACATTTTCCACATATTTGACACCTAAAAGAAGCTTTAGGTTTAATTTCTCACCAATTCTCCCTTCGGCATAACTGTAATCCATTTTCAAAATGGCATAATCTTCATCAGCAATGTAAATCGTGCCAGTAAACTTGGCACTGCGTTTACGTGGCTCATAGGTTACAACATATACTAACTGGTCGTCAATCGTGGTAACGTTGGTAAGTTCGTAATCATATAGTTCAGTATCCAACACAAAATCCATCAAAGATTTGTCTTTGAACAAATGCTCCGCCAGATAATGAATGTTTTCTGATTTTAATTTGTTGAAACTGTTGTCATCTAAATCCTGTTTCTTTTCCTTGCTTTTCTTGAGTGAAAGAGAATCATCTACCTTAAACCAGCCGCTTTTCACCTTATAAGTTTTAGAGGTATCTAAATGCTGCAAAGCAATGTTAGTGACTCTCGCCTGTATGGTTTCCAGCGACAGACTGTTTTTTCGGTCTTTCAGTTTTGTGGCCTGCTTCACATCCATTTTTCCGTTGAGGTCAGATTTTAAATGTAACTCGGATAACACGTCAGTAAAGGTCTGTGTAGGCGGATTGTTCACAATCTGATTGGTCAGTTGATTGAATTCTTTATTGGAAGCTTCCAATTGCTTTTTGCTAAAACCTGAAGATTTATCAATGTCAACATCCAGTTTATTGGCTTTAAAAAACATAGTTTCCCTTGAAAACAATGTCTGTTTGACGTTTGAAAACTGATAATTCTTTGGAAGATTTCGCTGAACTCTTGCCATCACACTGTCAACACTCGGTAATTTGTTGGTAATATAAACCGTGTTCAACTGATTGACGGCTTCTTTGAGTTTGATAAGATTACTTTGACTTTCCAATGTTTTGATGGATAATTCTTGAGTTTGATAACCCATAAAAGAAACGGTCAGCATAGTCTCATCGGTCAATCGTTCCATACTTAAAGTAAAATAACCTTCCATATTGCTCACCACACCGCTGTTTTCTCCATATTGAACGGTCGCAAACGCAATGGGTTCATTGGTTTTGGCATCAATGATTTGCCCTGTAATTTGTTGTGAAAACATTAATGTTGACCAACCTAAAAGGATTGTCACAAACAGAATGTGTTGAAATTTCATAGTTGATGGTTTTTAAGGTAGACGAGTTGGAAAACGATTTGTAACGTGTCTTCAATAGTTTTCTTGAAGAATTTTTGTGTGGTGTTCGATATGATGAGCCGTCCACATAATGATTTCTCTGACAGGCATTTTTCCCATCAACGGATGCGGAAGAATGAGCGTGTCTAGATTTTTATCAGACATTTTTCTGGTTTTGTATTGTAGTTTTTTGCTTTCAACCTGAAGACGTGTGAGTATATACTTTTTTTCGTGAATGGTCGGAATCTTCATATTTTGAGAACCTCTAAAAGTTGCACCTTTCGCATCTTTCAACCGTTCTTGATAACGTTGCACAACCGTTTCGTAAGATCTGACTTCTCGGTTGGCTTTACCGAATTTATATCTCAATAAGAATTTGGGCATACTCAAAGCATCGTTTAAAGGCTTGATGCTTTGCAAAAGATGCAATGCCTGTTGACCGGAAGTCCATTTTCCAGCAGGACCTTCGGGCCATTTTTCTTCAGGTTGTTGTTCTAAATATGTAAGAAGTGCTTGGTTTTTTTCTTCCAATAAATCAGCAATAGATTCCTTGTCCATATCGATGATGAAATTCTATGGAAAAGATAAGAAAAAATGATTAAGATTAGTGAATGATGACTACCGATTAATGATGGTTAGAAATCAAACAAAATCTGTATCTTAATTACTGTTTTTTTCAACAGCCACTTTTTTATCCTTTTTATAAATAGGGATGAGGTAAGAAACGTTATAGCCAAAGCCAATCCCGAAGCGTCCACTATCAAACACTTTATTGAATCCTGGTATATAGAGGTTGGCAAAATTCTCTGGTTTGGTTTCAGTTATTCTGCCTTTCAGCTGCACATTGGCTCCAACATAAATATTGTTGATGACTTCGACTTTCATTCCAAAAATAATTTCGGCCCAAATAGCAGAAAGACCTTTAAATTCCTGCGAAACATCAGATGTAAAAGGGTCATCATAATAAGGATCTGTATTATAGACGGTATAACTGTTCAACGTTTGGCTGAACGAACTCACACCAACTCGGAAACCTCCATAGATCATGTTTTCCATGTCGAGCCAATTCTGATAAAAGTTGTAGTCGACTCCAGCCTTGAAATAACTGCCTTTTGCAGTGACATCAAGATAATCAGTTACATTACTTCGTTGCTCTGTTCCCAATTCTCCTGCTAAATAGATACTTTTGGTAAGTCGGTAGTCACCATTGATTTCAAAACCTGTATACTCTTCATCTATAAAACTGCGTATAGGTCTATAAATATCAGCACCTAAACGCAATCCGTATTTCTGCTTGTAAACTAATGTGTCTTGTTGCTGGGTGGTTTCTTCTTGTGAAAATGATGTCATTGGTACCAACATCAAAAGCAAAAGACTAATGACGAAGTAAGATGTGTGCTTCATTTTCATTTTCTATGGTTGTAAATATAACTTCGTTTGATAAAATCCAATTGTTGCCATCCTGAACAACTGTAATGGAAAGGTTAGTAAAAATACTTTTATAGCCACATGCTCTTGATACATATTCAAATTGAGGAGTGTAACTTATTTCGATGATATCCACATTTGACTCTGTGGCAGGGTCTGAATCCAAACGGAAATCGGTGTCTTTTTCAATAGAAAATCGTGAAACCACATTTTCTCCTTCATTCTGAAAATACAGTGGTAATGTTATTGAACTAAAAGGAGATTCTACTGTGATATCATCTAAAGGATTATCATCTCTATCAAATCCTCTTACAGAAAGCTGTCTTACATCTTTTAAAACATCAGGATCATTGATGTCGTAAAATTCAATGACTAGATGAGGTGTTGTTTGCGTGGCTTCTGCACAGATATCATCGCGCTCACAGCTTGATGTTCCTATGATAATAAAAACAAGCAAAAAGAATTTAAATATAGTTTGGTATTTCAAGTTGTCGTTATTAACGTTCAGTTTTATGATCTTCTTTCCAAAAGTACAACATTTTCTACATGATGCGTTTGTGGAAACATATCTACAGGTTGCACTTTGGTCACTTTATACATAGCATCCATCAATTGTAAATCTCTTGCCTGCGTTGCTGAATTACAGCTGACATACACCACTTTTTTAGGTGAAATATTCAAAATTTGTTCTACCACATCTTTATGCATTCCATCACGCGGTGGATCGGTAATGATCACATCTGGATGACCGTGTTGCTTTATGAATTCTGAATTAAACACATTTTTCATATCTCCAACATAGAATTCAACGTTTTCTATCTGATTTAATTGTGCATTCTCTTTGGCTGCTGAAATGGCGTCTGGCACAGCTTCTACACCTATTACTTTCTTTGCTTGTTTGGCAACAAACTGCGCAATGGTTCCTGTACCTGTATATAAATCATACACAAGTTCATCACCTTTTAAATCTGCGAAATCACGAGTCACTTTATACAATTCGTAAGCTTGTTGCGAATTGGTTTGATAAAAGGATTTGGCATTGATTTTAAATTTTAAACCTTCCATATCTTCAAAGATGTGGTCTTCACCTTTGTAGCAAATCACTTCTTGGTCATAAATGGTATCATTTGCTTTGCCATTGATAACATATTGCAAAGAAGTGATTTCAGGGAATTCATTGGCAATGAAATCAAGGAGCAATTCGCGTTTCTGCTTGTCTTCTTTAAAGAATTGAATCATTACCATAATGTCACCAGTAGATGCAGTACGAATCATCATCGTTCTTAAAAGACCAGATTGGTTACGAGTATTGAAAAACTCCAAGTCATTATCAATTGCAAATTGCTTTACCGAATTACGAATGGCATTCGATGGGTCTTCCTGCAACCAACATTTCTTAATGTCCAAGATTTTATCCCACATTCCGGGAATGTGAAATCCAAGGGCATTTTTATCATCTAGTTCTTTATCAGATTGAATTTCTTCCAACGTCAACCAACGGCTGTCGCTGAAGGAGAATTCCATTTTGTTTCTGTAGAAATACTGTTCTTCAGAACCTAAAATAGGTGAGGTTTCTGGCAATTCTACATGACCGATACGCTTCAGATTGTTTTCAACCTCTTTCTGTTTGTATTCTAACTGGAATTTATAATCCATGTCTTGCCATTTGCAACCGCCACACACGCCAAAATGTTGGCATTTAGGTTCTGTACGTTTTTCAGAATACGAATGAAATGCGATGGCCTTACCTTCATAATAGGCTTTTCGTTTTTTGAAGGTTTGAATATCCACAACATCACCAGGGACTGTATTAGATAGAAAGATGACACGTCCATCAGGCGCTTTGGCGATGGTTTTACCTTTTGCACCAGCATCTAGGACTTCAATTTTTTCAAAAACTTGTTTGGCAGCTCTTCGTTTCATGCCGCAAAAATAGTTGCTTTTTATGAAAGGTATTAAAAGCGGTCCGTTTTTTTACAATCATAGATTTTAGGTGATGACGATTTGAGTGTTTTTACACCAAAATTTGAGCAATTTAATGAGTGAAATTCCTCTGTTTAAAAATGACATGTTTTTGAAGTCATTTTTGGGGTGTTTTTGAGGTTTTACTGTGGTTTTAGAGCGTTTTGGTACATAACAGTTTACTAATTGTACATAACAAAAAACCTTTGGTACATGACAGTTTACTAATGGTACATGACAGTTTACTCTTGGTGCATGGCAGTTTACTTTTGGTGTATAACAGAAAACCTTTGGTACATAACAGAAAACATTTGGTGCATGACAGTTTACAAAAGGTACATCACAGTTCACTAATGGTTCATGACAAATAACCATTGGTACATTACACATAACCATTTCATCATCACATCTAATCAACTACAATAAAAATCAGATGTGGATATAAAAAAATTCACAAGATATTTAGTAATTTGCGAGTCCTAGGGATGATTTCTCTCCCACGCTGCTTTTTCGTCCCGATAGCTGTCGGGTTCTTCGAAAGAATAAAGGTACAGAAGGAATGGTTATTTTAATCGTTGAGCGATATTGGTTGTAAGAGTTTGTATTAGGAACTAACGGCAAACGATACCGACAATAAGGCTTGGCGTTAACTTTAAAATTATTTAAAATGGCTGTTTTAGAACAATTAGGGTCTCAACAAGCAATAGACCTAGAAAACAAGTATGGCGCGCACAATTACCATCCGCTACCGGTAGTATTGAGTAGAGGAGAAGGTGTACACGTTTGGGATGTAGAAGGAAAGCAATATTATGATTTTCTTTCAGCGTATTCCGCAGTGAACCAAGGACATTGTCACCCGAAAATCGTCAATGCATTGGTGGAACAATCCAAAACATTGGCATTGACCTCTAGAGCATTTTATAATGATATGCTTGGCAAGTATGAGAAATATGCCTGTGAGTATTTTGGTTTTGACAAACTGTTGCCCATGAACACAGGCGCGGAAGCAGTGGAGACCGCTTTGAAAATCTGTAGAAAATGGGCTTATGAAGTAAAGGGCATTGAGAATAAAGAGGCCGAAATCATCGTATGCAAAAACAATTTTCACGGACGTACGACTACCATCATTTCATTCTCCAATGATCCTGTGGCTCGCAAGCATTTTGGACCGTTTACAGATGGTTTTATCAAAATAGATTATGATAATCTTGAGGAACTGGAAGCTGCACTGAAAAACAATCCGAACGTTGCTGGATTTTTGGTAGAACCTATTCAAGGTGAAGCTGGTGTGTATGTGCCAAGCGAAGGGTATTTGGCAAGAGCAAAAGCACTATGTGAAAAATACAATGTATTGTTTATAGCAGATGAAGTACAGACTGGTATTGCGAGGACTGGAAAGCTATTGGCTGTAGACCATGAAAACGTGAAACCAGATATTCTGATTCTTGGGAAAGCCTTAAGTGGAGGCGCTTATCCTGTGAGCGCTGTGCTGGCTGATAATGCCATTATGAATGTCATCAAGCCAGGTAGTCACGGAAGTACTTTTGGTGGAAATCCTGTAGCAGCAGCAGTTGCTATAGCGGCATTGGAAGTTGTAAAAGACGAGAAATTGGCAGAAAATGCAGAAACACTTGGGCAATTGTTCCGAAGTGAATTGAACGCTTATATTAAGGATAGCAACATCGTTCATTTGGTAAGAGGAAAAGGGCTGTTGAATGCCATTGTCATTAATGATACCGAAGACAGCGAAAGGGCTTGGAATATTTGTTTGGCATTGCGCGACAATGGGCTATTGGCAAAACCAACCCATGGTAATATCATCCGATTTGCGCCACCATTGGTAATGACCAAAGAGCAGTTATTAGATTGTGTCAGCATCATTGTCAAAACACTGAAACAATTCGAGAAGTAATCAAAATATATTCAAAAAAGAAAAGGCTGTCAGTTTGAAACGACAGCCTTTTTTTATTTATTTCGAAATTAGATTAAGATCCTGAACCAGCACCCTTCATCCATTCCTCTTGCATTTGTCTAGATTGCTCCATGATCTCATCCCAACCGACTGTAGAAATTCTATAAATAGAATACACTAGATACAGGGCATTGATGATTAAAACTATCAATGCGATAGTTTTTGCCGTTTTCATGCCATCGATATTGTCATAATTTTCAGGCGCTAATGATGCTTCTTTCAGTTTGCTATTCGCCATAAAATAGGCAATACCTGATGGTACAACTCCGATTCCCATGACACAGCAGCACAAAAATCCTAACACGGATAGGACGTAAACGATGGTTGAGTTGAGTTTTTGTTTTTCCATAATGATTGTTTAGTTGATTACTTTTATAAGATAACTGATAACGATGATACTTACATTAAGTACTACCAGCGCTATTTTTATGCGTTCGTCAAACTTGAATTTCACGAACAGGTTAAAGATAAGAAAAAGCGCCAATAAAAAAAGAGAATAAATAGCAGGGTACATTAAAAATGCTGCTGTAAATTCTCCTTGAAACAATAGTACCGTTGCACGTTGAATGCCACATCCAAAGCATTCAACTCCCAACAATTTTTTGTTGAGACATGGTAACATAAAATCTTCTGGTGAAGACATCAGAAATTCGTTTTACACAAATGTATAAAAACCTGATTTGACAATCAATTTAGTTTTTGACAATTACTTTTTTGGTAATCACATCGCCACTACCAACGGTTATGCTTGCAACATAGACGCCTTCGCTCAATGTTTTGGTGGTGAAATGATATTCACTTTCAATGTTTAAATTGGTAGCATTGAATATCTGTTTGCCAGCAGTGTCAAACATTTTGACGCTTTTTACATCCAATCCATTTGGATTTAAAACTGTCAATTGCGCCTGTGGATTGTCTTGGAAAATCTTGAAATCAGCTTCGGTAACTTCTGGTGTGTTTAAGGTTGCATCCTCAAACGTAATTTCAAATCTATTTGTATAATTTCCGACAGGTAAATTGATTTCATAGTTTTGAGTTCTTAAGTCAACATACAAATTGGCATCGATATCATGGATATAGATAGGTTGGGAATCATCGAATTGCTGTATGTCAAAAATACTGAACCCTACAGGTTGTTGTTCTGCTACATTGACCACTAAAGGAATACGCAAACTCGCATCAAAATTATTGGCTTGTATAACGTATGCCTCATTATCTAATGTCCAATAAGCATCAGAATCTACTCCTTCTGGGCTTTTAGCTTCCAATCCTACATCAAATCCGTCACCAGCAGTAGCATGGAAGTTTTGAACCAATTGACGTTTGTATAGATTATTGAACTCCACATTTAGTCTGAAGCGCTTATAGTCGGCTGGTACCATTGAAAAGCCGTATTCGTTATAGGAGATGCCATAAGTTTCATCTTCAGAAGACAGTCTAAAAAACTCACTATTCGCACTAGATTCTTTGTAAAACACGCGCATATTGTTTGTAGTCCTCACAGTTCCGGTCGATCCAACTCTACCTTGTACCATAAATCCTTGTCCTACGGGTATAAAACGTCTGGCAGTTTTAGGAACAGAACCACCTACAGAACCTGTTGGATTTCCGGCAGCGTCATAGCTTAAAAAAACCGCAGGTGAATACGAATCAACAGTTCCGGCTGCGTTAATAGTATAGGTACCGTAGCCACCTTGATAGTCTGCTAAATAGTGAGAGCCAATAGATGCTTGTTCCCAATAGTACAAAGCAGCATCGATGGAGGTTACATTTTGAGTATCGTATAAAAATGAACGAGCATCTAATGAGGAAGGGTAAGGGTTTCCTACCAAAGTTTGTTGTGCAACTCCAGCAACGGGTGCTGCAACATTCATAGTAAACGTTCCTGAATTTGGTTTTCCTCTAAAGTCATAGCGTTGTGCATTACCTGGATTATTTGCACTGGTACCGTTAGTACCTTTCATGGTGAAACCTTCACCGGGATTTATGGTTGTATTAGCAAATACAGGAACCCAATCTGAATACAAATTTGAAGGATTGGTATATTTATAAATCCAATTTCTTTCAATTGTTAAAGGGGAAGCTAGTCCATTATGATCTGGAAGATGAACTACAGTAGCAGGAGTAGAGTTTGTTACGTTAACAACATCATTGAGTAAAGTTACACCGAAAGGGTTGCTCACTGAAGAAGCGGTTGTACTTCCTACAGGAGAACACCAATAATTATATTCATAGGCACTTACGTTACCTTCCTGATAAACACTTAAGTTGCCTGTTCCTGAATTTCCATTACTGCTTGAACTTTGTAGCAATTGGCCATCATTCCGTAAATAAATAAAACTATTTGAGCCAGCAAGCTCGATATTATTAGTCACAAAAAGAGGAACATTGGAGCTGGGCACAGTTGCAGATACTGGAGTATCGTTAAAATTACTGCCAGCTACATAAATATAGGTGTTGGCATTGTTTGATACATAAAGGTCGGTTTGGGCAAATGACGCGATCGTGATAAGAAACATCAGAAAGGATAAAGCTTTTTTCATTTCAAATTGATTTTAAGATGTAATGTGATTTGCCAAATAGGGTTAACAAATTGAATATGAACTATATGAATTTAAATAATTTTTTAAAAGTATTAATTTTTTTGGGATATATCTACTTTTTTTATGATTTCCTTGACTTCATCTTCAGATAAAGTATTTCCCTCGTTTTCAGTAGTTATACGCCTATTTTTATTCTTTTTAGAATTTAAGTTTTTATCATTTTTATTGTCACCTTCTTTTCTAACTGAAAGAGAAGTTTCCTTTAACGGAGCAGGTCCAACGGGGAATCTTAACCCAACATGCTTGGATGAGATCTCGCCATTAGAACCTATCTCGTCAGCTCTATTTGCGACGATGTGGTATGAAAATGATACATTAGAAACACCGTTTCCTAATTCCTTAACGGTAAAACCATTTGCGGATTTATTAGTGACATAAACCCCATTGCAATCACCTTCCAACTGAATAAATACTTTCAACGGATGATTTTCATCAACATATATAGCATCCTTTAAAACTGGGTCGATTAAAATTTCGGCCACACCGTTTATTAATTTGCCCGTACCATAATCTTCAAAGAGAATTTCTGGTGCTTCCGGAGAAAATAGTATACGAGGTGTATTCGTATTATCCTTTATAATTGTGGAGTTTGTTCCATTCCCAATGATTTTATAATTAGTACCTGTTGTACCAGCCGCATTGGTTCCATATTTAATGCCAGCATATGCATAACTTGGTGCTCCATTGATGTTGCCACCTAAAAAGTAGCCACCAAAATAGCTGTTAGCAACAGCCAAACTACCATTAGGTGAAATATTATCATATCCAGCAATAGTTGCTGTAGCTCTAGTTCCAGTATTTCCAGTAGTGGTAGCGGGATTATTATCAGAATCCAAAGTGAATTGTCCACCAGCATTCCCGTAATTGGCAGATCCAGTAGTTCCTGTTCCCGCATATCCAAACACACCTAATTTTCTACTTGATCCTGCAACTCCTGAGCCATTGGTAGCAAAAACATAAATTCCGCTTGCTCCGCCTAATACTGCTGTTCCGGCAGTATTCGTATTTCTAGCCCATAAACTGTTAGAAACGGGATCATCAGTATCAGCAATTATTGCGTCAAAACCTAATAATGTATTGTCAGCAAAAACTGAAGCAATACCATCTACAGCTTGAATGGCATAATCAGTCCAGGCAAAATTTTCAGCATAAACACCAACCCCAGAACCATAGGCCACCGCATCTACGGCATTACCTGAACCATCATGTTCTGCATGAACAGCATCTCCAGATGAATTGTTATATCCATACACGCCATTACCGCTAGAGTTGTTTAAACCCCAAACACCGTTTCCTGAACTTATATTCTGTCCGTAGACACCGGTACCTGTTGTGCCACTATATCCTGCAACTCCATAAGTTCCGACAGAACTTAACTGATCACCTGCATTTGCTGCACCTGCACCAAATCCTACAGTTACCTGGCCATTGGATTGAACCCGCAACCTATTAGTATTTGCAGTTCTTACATTTAAATCTAATCCATTGATGGTGCCTAAAAAATTTGCCGTTGTGATGGTATTTCCATTTAGAGACCAATGATTGCCGGATGATGATGATAAAGGTACCCATGTAGAGCCGCTCCAATAATGAAACCCAGTTCCTGTACCTACATTTGTATTCCATACAAGTAAAGGTTCTGAAGTTGCTCCTCCAGTAATAGGCGCTATATTTCCGAGATTAGTGATATTTACTCTAGGAACTAAAAAGCCTTTATCTGTGCTTCTTAAATCTAAAATGGATCGTGGCTCTGGAGATGTGGTGCCAATACCCACTTGAGCATATGAAATAATTCCAAAAAACAAACTGATTGATAAAATCATCAAATTTGATAAAATAGTAGTTTTCAGCATAGTAAATCGGTTTTCTTTACATTTAAAAATAAGAAAAATTTTGTAGTGATTTATAATCAGTTTTGATAATAAGCCGTAAATTCGACAACTTGTAAAAATAGTCCGTTGAAACCATGAATTTATCTCGAATTATAAGTTTTTTATTAATTGTAACAGGTGCATTTATAGCTATTTACGCACAATCTGGGACCGATCAAAATCAGTATCTCTTAGTGTTGGGAATATTCGTTTTAATGATGGGCTTGTATCGTATTTCGCGGAATATCCCCAGTAAATATGATCAGGACAATTCTAAAGAAGAAAATGATGAATTTTGAGGTTGGAGATAAGGTTTTGGTCATGGATGAGAACTTCTCTGGCGTGGTTTCAAACATCTTACCAGATAAAATAACCATTGAAACAGAGGAAGGCTTTGAGCTGGATTTTTCTCCAAATGAATTACTTAAAATCAACCCAAAAGAATCTATAAATAAAGAACTTTTTTCTAATCAGTCCATCAAGACCGTTATTTCTGAAAAAGAAGAAGAAAAAAGGCGAAAGAATTTACGTGTAAAACCCAAAGAAGGCAATCAGCCCACGATGGAGGTGGACTTGCACATTCATCAGCTGACTTCAAACGAGCGAGGAATGTCTGGCCATGATAAACTGACACTTCAACTGGATACTGCCAAACGCAAACTAGAGTTTGCCATGAGCAAAAACATCCAAAAAATTGTATTGATACACGGAGTTGGACAAGGCGTTTTAAGAGCCGAACTAGAGTTTATGGTCAACCGTTATGATAACATGAAATGGTATGACGCCAACTATCAAAAATATGGTTTAGGAGCGATGGAGGTTTATATTTATCAGAATGCTAAATCTTAAGCTATCATTCACCTTCGCGTGGCAATGAGTACCTGTAAGTGCCTAGCTCTATAACATCAGTACTCAATATCCGTAAATCCAAATTATTAAGCTTAAATCTCACTATAAAATTTCGAGTATAGGTATTGGTGGTTAACTCACCGCCAGCAAACGTTTCCATTGCCGTATTGTCTAAATATCTTGGTACATCTGGAGTTTCTGAAGATAGATCAAAATCGTCCATAGGATTTGAATCACCATCTTCATCTTCGTAACGAGTCAATACATCATCGCCATCATCCTCCTCATCAAGATAATCAGGAGTTCCATCTCCATCCGTATCCTGAGCTTCACTTAAACCATTTTCTTCGCTGTAGTTGTGGTTTTCAAATCGGGTAGGAATATTGTCATTATCATCGTCCGCGTCTTTATAGTCAGGGATTCCGTCTCCATCTCTGTCAGTTGGATTTGTCGCAGGGTTATTGTCACCATCTAGGTTTTCGTCTTCAACTTCTGAAGGGATGCCATCGCCATCATCATCTGTAAAGGTTGTCAATGTTGTAACAGTCCCAGACGGTGACTCGTAATCATTGATGATATCGACATTAGGATTTGGTATCAAAGAGCAAAACAAATCTTCAGGATTGCCATTATAGGTACGATAATTAAAGCGTATGGTTGAACCATTAATGGTCAAGGTTTGGGTGTAATTATTTTCTGTAGGATTAAAAATTAAAGCTGTTGTCGCATTTTTTGGAAACAATAAACTCAAAGATTCATACGGTTGCTCCTTAATTTCGTATACCAAATAGGATGATGTACTTTCTTCGCACAGACTTAAATCTTGCTCAAAATCTAACTCTACTTCAATAACGTCACCATCGTTGCAAGATGTTAAAAGAAAAAGGGTGAAAAGGGCATAAAAAATCTTTCTCATTTCATTCAATTTGAAAACAAAAATAAAGTATTTGAGAATTTATAACGCACGAAGTTATGATTTATTTGTGCTATTTTTGGGCTTTCAATCCTGCAAATGAATCAACACGTCTATTTTGATAATGCCGCTACGACGCCTATACGAGAGGAGGTCCTTCAACGTATGCTTTCAGTGATGAAAGATACGTATGGCAATGCATCATCTTCGCATAGTTTTGGACGTTCATCAAAATCACTGATTGAAACATCTAGAAAAACCATTGCTTCATTATTGAATTGTTCTGCATCAGAAATCATTTTTACTTCAGGTGGAACAGAAGCCAATAATTTGATATTGAGAAGTGCCGTTAGGGATTTGGGCGTTGCGGAAATCATCACATCAAAGATTGAACATCACGCTGTACTGCACGTTGTGGAGGCCTTGGCGAAAGAATATCAAATTGTGGTATCGTATGTCCATTTGGATTCTAAAGGTAATGTGGATTTTGAGCATTTGGAATCGTTGTTGCAATCACCCACCAAAAAACTGGTCAGTTTGATGCACATCAACAATGAAATAGGCAATAAACTCGATATTCAAAAAACAGCAGATTTGTGCAAGGCGAACAATTCCTTGTTTCATAGTGATACTGTGCAATCCATTGGACATTATTCGATGGATTTGCAAAAGACACCGATTGATTTTTTGACAGCAAGTGCTCATAAATTTCACGGTCCTAAAGGAATTGGTTTTGTATTCGTCAGAAAAAATAGTGGTTTGAAAGCATCTATTTTTGGAGGCGAGCAGGAGAGAGGCTTTCGGGCAGGTACTGAAGCCATTCATAATATTGTTGGGATGGAAGAAGCTCTTAAAATCTCATATGCTAATTTGAATACTGAACGTTCACATATAGAAGGCATCAAAGCCTATTTTATGGATGCTTTGAAAGATACATTCCGAAAAGTATCTTTTAATGGTAATTGTTCTGATTTTGAAAACAGTACTTACACCTTATTGAATGTTTGTTTGCCACTTCCACAGCAAAAAGCCTCACTGATGCAGTTTCAATTGGATTTAAAGGGTATTGCATCTTCCAGAGGAAGTGCTTGCCAGAGCGGAAGTAATCAAAATTCGCACGTGCTTGCGGAGATTTTGGATGATGAACATCTACAATTGCCCTCGGTTCGTTTTTCTTTCAGTAGTTTCAATACGAAATCGGAAGTTGATTACGTTATGCAGGTATTGACCAGCTTTATTGAAAACTAACTACTTCTATATCATTGCAATCATCGTTTTTCTTTCTTGCGAAGAAAAAACAAAGTCTGTCGATTCACTCCAATTATCTGAATCTTTATCCACAACCAATTCTTCCGTAAAAATCAAACATTATGAGGTTGAAAACATTGGCGATACGCTGGATGTCTTCAATAATGTTGTGGTATTCTACAATAAAAGTATGAACAACACTTCTGGGAGACATTTAACTTCTGATGGTTATAATTTAGGTTTGAAATGGCAATGCGTGGAGTTTGTCAAACGTTATTATTACGAACATTTGAACCATAAAATGCCCAACAGTTATGGCCACGCAAAGGATTTCTTTAATGGAAGAATTGCCGATGGCCACCTGAATTCCGAAAGGAAATTAGTGCAATTTTCAAATGGAAGTACATCCAAGCCGCAAATTGATGATTTGTTGATTTTTGATGGAAATATGTTCAATCCTTATGGTCACGTTGCTATTGTTTCCAATGTTGAAGATAATTTCATAGAAATTGTGCAACAAAACGTTGGCAAAACTTCTAGAGATAAAATTGCCCTAAAGTTTAAAGGTGAAAAATGGTATTTAAATCAAAGTGATGTTCTCGGTTGGTTGAGAAAACAGTAAGATTTAAAGCTTCATTGATAATCTAACGTTGAAAACCCTAGGGCTCAAATAATTTGGGATGGCATACTGACGTTTGCTGTACACATCTCTCACCCAAGTGTTGGTAATCGTATTTTGAACATCAAACATATTAAAGATTTCAAAACCCAGGGACAACTCTCTAAATTTACGTTTCCAACCGCTCGTATAGGTTTTATTTTGATCCACTAAAACATAACTGATTCCCAAATCGGCACGCTTATAATCTCGCAAACGGTTTTGATATTCATAAGGATCAGCATAACTAGGTGAACCTCCAGGCACACCGGTGTTGTATACCAAGTTCAAATACATTTTTAAATCCGGAATGGTTGGAACATAATCTTGAAACAAGACACCAAATTTCAATCGTTGGTCTGTAGGACGAGAAATGTAGCCTCGATTTTCAATATTTTCTTCTGTTTTAAGATATCCAAAACTAAACCACGATTCAGTACCAGGAACAAACTCGCCGTTCAAACGTAAATCAAGACCATAAGCATAAGCCTTAGCATTATTATTGGCACGATAGCGAATCCTCACATTTTCCAATGTATAAGGATTGACGTCGCTCATACTTTTATAATAGGCTTCAGAAACCAATTTAAATGGTCGGTCCCACATTTTGAAACTATACTCATTACCAAGTACGATATGCACTGATTGCTGCGCTTTTACATTTGGCCTCACTGTTCCCATAGAATCTCTCAACTCGCGATAAAAAGGAGGTTGATAATACAGACCACCCGCAATTCTAAACAACATATCTTTTTCCCAATCTGGCTTGATGGCAAATTGCGCTCTAGGGCTAAAAACGGTTTGAGTGGTACTTTCGATACCGTCGCCATTAACTGTCCAATTGTGAACCCGTACACCAGCATTATAAAACACTTCGTTGTTGCCAAGTGTAGAGCGTCGGCTCCATTGTGCGAATGCTTGAAATCGATCTATTTGGACATTGTTAGTCGCCCTTACATTTTGAAATGCCACCAATGGACCTTGATAGGGTTGGTAAGGCTGTTCATTGAAAAAATCAAGGTTAGGAGGATTGATAGAGAAACCTGCAGAATCAATAACTTCCCATTCTACCAAACGATCACGAATGTCTTCGTGAGTGTACTTGATGGACCATTCGTAAGTGTCTTCATCGTTTTGGTAATCACCACGATGTTCAATGGTCGTAATCAATGCATCCAAATCATTTCTGGCGTGCGTCAATTGACCACCAATACCTTCACTGAATTCTACTTCACCCAATGTTTCGCTGCCAATATTACTATCTACCTCTCCTAATCGATATTGAGCTAAAATATCAAAATACTCTTCTTCCGTGGTATGATAGGTAGAGCCAATCAACTTTAGCGTTAAGTCATCATTTACAAAATAATTGGCTTTTAAGGCACCGAAATAGGTTTGGTATTCATCTTTTTCTTGACCTTCGTAAAACACAAGCAATGCAAGAGGATTTTCCAAAGTTCCGAAGTTGGTCTGGCGGTTTTGTGGTTGAAAATCATATTTGTTGATACCTATGTTGCCCAAGAAATCCAATTGAAATTTATCAGTAAATTTGTAGGTCAGATACGTTTGAGCATCAGCAAAGACTGGTCTTACGATGCCTTCGGTTTCCAATGAATTCAAGACCAAACTATTGTCGCGATAACGCAATCCTACAATCCCTGTGAATTTTGAATCTTTTGAAACAGTTTCCGCAGCAAGGCTTCCGCCAAGCAAACTCAAATCGGCACTTAAGCCGAATTTAATAGGTTTTCGATAGGTGATATCCAAAACCGATGACAATTTATCGCCATATTTTGCTTGCCATCCTCCCGCAGAGAAATCGACATTCTGCGTTAAATCTGTATTTACAAAACTCAAACCTTCTTGCTGCCCAGAACGTACCAAAAACGGACGATAGACTTCAATTTCATTGACATACACCAAGTTTTCATCAAAATTTCCACCTCTTACGGAATACTGTGTACTTAATTCATTGGAAATATTTACACCAGGAAGTGTTTTCAAAATGTTTTCGACACCAGGTTGAGCGCCTTTGATAGTTCTTATAACTTCTGGAGAAATTGAAGTGACACCATCTACTGATTGACGTGTATTTTGATTGATGACAACAGTCGCAATTTGCTCCACGTTCAAATTCATCACAGGATTAAACTCCACTTCTTGACCGTTCTTTAAATTGAATTTTACAACGACGCGTTTGTAGGAAATATGAGTGAATTCGATGGTTACTTCGGTGTCAACATCAATTTTGAGTTCGTAAAACCCATTTTCGTTGCTTGTGGTTCCTCTTTCGCCAGCCTTGATACTTACATTGGCTATTGGCAATTGTGTGTCGTCCAGGATGATACCTTTAATGGTTGCAGATTGTGAAAATCCAATCAGATGTACACAAAAAATGAGAAGAAAGGTTGTTAGTTGTTTCAAAAGTGAACTGTTTTATTTTCTAAAAAAGGTTGCTTCAAATGTAGCACTATTTCCCACATTATCGGTTACGATGACTTTTAATTCGTTTTTAGTATCTGTAACGATATTATCATTAAAGTCGAAAGTTAGCGTATTGTCTTTGTATTCATATTCCATTAAAATCCATTTGCCATTAATGGTTGCTCGATAGTTTCCGATTCCAGATAAATCATCGGTGATTTTGAGGGTTAAATAACGATATTTGCTCAACCATTTGCCATCCTGAAAATTCACTGGAGCAATCGTTGGCTTGGTGGTGTCCAAAACCAACACATAACTTCCCAAAGCATTGGAAGAAGCTGTCAGAAAATTTTCTTTTCGTCTGGTGTTTAAATAGCTAGGATATTTTTTATAACCAAGTAATTCAGCAATGTAGAGTCGATCTTTTTCAGAATCCTTAAAATGGCTGATATCATATTGAATCGTGACATTTTTTTGAAGCGGAATCACATCCTTGTCTAAATACAGCGTGTCATTATTCACTTTAAAATCAATAAAAGTATCTTCATAAAAACTGTTGGCAGGGAATGAAACGGTTACATTTTTATCATTTAAGGTGGTGGCTTGGTCAGAAAACACATAATAATTTTTTTTGTTTTCAGGTTTAGATGGGATAGAATCTGGTTTTTTACCTGTTATGGGAATGGTAATCCAGCTTTCATTGCCTGCAAAATCTTGAAGTCGCACTTTGTAAACCGAAGACGTTCCTTCTTCAACCGTAATGTACCCATCATCATCCAAATCTTTAAACATACTCAAAACATTGCCTTTTTCAACAAATAATTTTTGTAGATGAGTACGTTTGGTTTTGTAATATTCATAATCTATGAATCTATTGATGTGACGTGATTCATCAAAAGAAAACCTGAAAAAATCCATTTCAAACTTCTTGTTGCCATTAAAGAAAGTTTGGATATTGCTCAAGCCGTTTTTATTGACTGCTAGGTCTAGCTGGTCATGAGAACCGATTGAAAAACCAATTTCTCCCGATGCTTGGATGGACTCAACTTTATACTCGTTATTTTTCCCAGGCATAAATCGTAATTCCAAACGTGAGTTAGAGTTATTGATGGTAGATTTATCATCCTTTGGATAAGCAAAAACAGAAGTAAGAGTTGGCGGTTTCGAATCTTTGACATCCAAACCAAATAACAGCGGATTGATGGTTCTTTCTTGCTGGTCGCGAATTTCAAAATGCAAATGAGGACCACCTGAACCTCCAGTATTTCCTGAATACGCAATGACTTCATCAGTCATTATCTGAAGTTCTTCAGCAGTTGGGAAAAGTTCTATTTCATAACTTTCTTTTTCATACTGTTTCGCTTTTAGATAAGCCTCGATTTTAGGAGCAAATGCCTGCAAGTGTCCATAAACTGTTGTGTAGCCATTGGGATGCGTGACATACAAGGCTTTTCCATAGCCATAATGCTGAATTTTTATACGGCTCACATAACCTTCTGCTGCGGCATAGACATTCAAACCTGTTCGCTGCTGTGTTTTGATGTCTAAACCAGAATGAAAATGATTGGTACGAAGCTCTGCAAAAGAGCCCGAAAGTATCAAAGTAACATCCAGCGGACTTCTAAAGTAATCCTTTGGGTATTCAACTTGGGAAAAAGTAATTTGTGAGAAAATGAGGGCTATAAAAAGGTATTTCATATGATGATTTGAAAGGCTAAAAATATTAAAAAAGTTTGAAGTTGGTACAACGGGAAACACTAATTTAGTTTGTAATCTATTTCTCAAAATAATCAACCTCAAGAGGTTTATTGTGACTGACACAATCGCTATCATCTAAAAAGAAATATTTTGAAATTTATTGTAAAAGAATTGTGATTTTTAATTTTGGTATGTTAACTTTGTTTCATCAGTATTGAAAATTGTAAATGAGTAAAATTGAAGATATTGTTGATTCTTTAGAGAATAAAATCAGCAAGGTTTTGCATAAACAAGAAGTTTTAAAGCAGACCAATGCAAAGCTTTCAGAGGAATTAGCCCAATATCAACAAAAAATCATCCAGCAGCAGGAAGAACTTTCAACCTGGATTGAAAAATACGAATCACTCAAAATTGCAAGTTCAATGTTGGGCAGTGATGAAAACAAACGAGAGACAAAGCTCAAAATAAACGCATTGATTAAAGATATTGACCATTGTATTGCTCAATTATCAGAATAATGCAACAAAAAAAATCATAATGTCTGAACAGCTAAAAATAAAGCTTTCCATCGCCAATAGAGTCTACCCATTGACCATTGCGCCTAGCCAAGAGGAAGGTTTGAGAAAGGCTGCAAAGAAAATCGAGACGATGATTATGCAATTTGAGCAGAATTATTCCGTTAGGGATAAACAAGATGTTTTGGCTATGTGTGCCTTACAGTTTGCATCCCAAGTGGAACAAAAATCGATAGATAAAGAGTATGTTAATGAAGAAGTGCAAAATAAACTTGAAAGTTTAAACGAACTCCTTCAGCAACATTTAATCTCTTGACGTTCTTTAAAATATAAATAGGTTACTGCCTACATTAGTTATTTTTTTTGATAAACTCAACGTTAATTCTTTAAAAAGGGTGAGTTTAAGCTGTAAAATCGGGCCGTCTTTGAACGGATTTTTGATCAGTTTGTTAGCCCTAAACTTGTTTTTAAGGAGTTTATACAAAATTCGAAACTGATGTAGGCTTTTTTTTTATAACTAAACTAAACTAGAAAATGGAAACGAACACAATTTTAATGATTGTTGGAGGCGTAGTATTGGGAGCAATACTAGGATATATCATAGCGAAGTCAATGGAAAAGACCAATGCTTCAAAAATCATAAAAAATGCAAAGGATGAAGCATCCTCTATCATAAAGCAGGCCAATGCCGAAGGCGAGAGCATTAAAAAAGATAAACTTTTACAAGCCAAAGAAAAGTTCATCGAACTAAAAGCAGAACACGAAACTGTTATTTTAAGTCGTGACAAAAAAATAGCTGAAGCTGAAAAGCGTACAAGGGACAAGGAATCTCAAGTGTCGAGCGAATTGGCAAAAAACAAAAAATTGAGTCAAGAACTCGAAGAAAAAATCAAGGAAAGTGATTTTAAACTTGAGTTTCTTGAAAAGAAAAAAGAAGAGGTTGAAAAGGCTCACAAAAGCCAAATCAAACAATTAGAGGTTATTTCAGGTCTTTCTGCTGAAGAAGCGAAATCTCAATTGGTGGAATCGCTTAAGAGCGAAGCAAAATCAGATGCGATGGCTTTCGTTCAGAATTCAATTGAAGAGGCCAAATTAACAGCGCAGCAAGAAGCTAAAAAAATCATTATCAATACTATTCAGCGTATTGGTACGGAAGAAGCGGTTGATAATTGTGTTTCTGTATTCAATATAGAATCTGATGATGTCAAAGGACGCATTATTGGTCGCGAAGGTCGAAACATTAGAGCGATAGAAGCTGCAACAGGTGTTGAAATCATTGTGGATGATACGCCAGAGGCTATCATCTTATCTTGTTTTGATTCGGTGCGTCGTGAGATTGCGCGATTGTCTTTACATAAATTAGTGACAGACGGTCGTATACATCCTGCAAAAATCGAAGAGGTTGTAGAAAAAACAAGAAAACAGATTGAACAGGAAATCATTGAAGTTGGAAAACGAACTGTGATCGATTTGGGAATCCACGGTTTACACCCAGAATTGATAAAATTGGTAGGAAGAATGAAGTATCGTTCTTCTTATGGTCAAAACCTGCTGCAACACTCACGCGAAGTTGCCAAGCTTTGCGGTGTGATGGCTGCAGAATTGGGATTGAACCCTAAATTGGCAAAACGAGCGGGATTACTTCACGATATAGGTAAAGTGCCAGATTCAGAATCTGATATGGAAACACCTCACGCTATTTTGGGGATGCAATGGGCAGAAAAATATGGTGAGAAACCAGAAATATGCAACGCCATTGGAGCACACCACGATGAGATAGAAATGACAACCTTATTGTCACCAATCATTCAGGTGTGTGACGCGATTTCAGGCGCGAGACCAGGAGCAAGACGTCAAGTGTTGGATTCTTATATTCAGCGTTTGAAAGACTTGGAAGATGTGGCATTTGGCTTTAGTGGAGTCAACAAAGCTTATGCAATTCAAGCAGGGCGTGAATTAAGAGTTATGGTTGAAAGTGAAAGAGTTTCTGATGATCAGGCAGCAAATCTATCTTTCGAAATATCTCAAAAAATCCAGACCGATATGACGTATCCTGGGCAGGTTAAGGTGACTGTTATACGTGAAACAAGAGCTGTCAATATTGCTAAATAGTTGGCAGTAGCAGTTTTCAGTCGCAGTCCCAATCCCAGTTTTCAGCATTCAGTTGGTAATCGACGGTCTTGGCTCTTGTCTACCGATTCCTCATTCATAAAGAATCTGCAATCCGTAACCATCTGTGTACTGATACTGAAAACTGCTACTGAAAACTACTTCCTAGGATGAAACTTATGAAGAACTTCCTTTAGATGGCTTCTATCTACGTGCATATAAACTTCTGTGGTGGTAATGCTCTCGTGTCCTAACATCAATTGTATAGCTCTTAAATCGGCTCCATTTTCTAGAAGATGTGTTGCAAATGAGTGTCTAAAGGTGTGAGGCGAAATAGTCTTGTTGAGATTTATTTTTTCAGCCAAGCGTTTGATGATGGTAAAAATCATAGCTCGTGTTAATTGTTTGCCCCTATGATTTAAAAACAGGGTGTCATTGAAACCTGGTTTGATAGCAATCATTGTTCTTACCTCATTAATATAAGTATTGATGATTTTTTGTGTGCTGTAACCAATAGGGACAAACCGTTGTTTGTCACCTTTCCCAGTTACCTTGATGAAGTCTTCATCAAAAAACAAATCAGATAACTTAAGCTCTGTAAGTTCACTGACACGAAGTCCGCAACTGTATAAAGTTTCCAATATCGTTCGGTCGCGCTCGCCTATGCGGATGCCGTTATATTCATGAGTGAGGTCTATGGCCTGTATCAATCTGTCTATATCTTCAATACTCAAGGTATCTGGAAGTTTTCTACCGATTTTAGGAGATTCAATCAAATCCAAAGGATTTGTCTTCCTATAATCTTCAAACACCAAATAACTAAAAAAACTTCTCAATCCAGATATAATTCGTGATTGTGACCTGGCATTATGAGATTTTGAAACGTCATATATAAATTCTTGAATTGTAGAATATTCAATAGTATATGGAGATTCATTTATGTTTCTAGATTCTAGAAAATAAACCAGTTTTTTCAAATCGTATTCGTAATTGACGATAGAATTTTTAGACAGACCACGCTCTATTTTGAGATAATGCTTGTAATCTTTTAGTGCATTTTGCCACTTCATGACGATAAAATTAGTAAAATCAACCGAATAGCTAAACGAATTTATACGTCATTTGTCGTATTTTTGAAAATTATTGTTAATAACATTAGTTTTAATTTATTGATAAACAACATTTTAAAAAAATATGTTCACAAGATTGTTAATAACTGTTTGAAATAACTTTAATATCTCAAAAAAAAGTATTTAGTTTGTGCTAATCAATTTTAAAAACTTAAAGATTATGAAAAAATTAATGTTAATTGCTGCTTTTGCAGCTTTTGGATTATCAAATGTAAACGCACAAGAAACTAGTTTCGGTGTTAAAGCTGGTGTTGATTTTGCATCAAGCAAAGTTGAATTTGATGGTTTTAGCGCTACAGGATCTGAAACAGGTTTCTATGTAGGTGCATTTGCAGAAATTGGTGTTTCTGAAAAATTTGCAGTTCAACCAGAGCTTCTTTATGTTGCTGTAACTGATGCAAATCAAATTGCTTTACCAATCATGGCAAAATTTATGGTTACTGATCAATTTAATGTTATGGCTGGTCCAACTCTTGGATTTGTAATGGATCAACCTGAAGGTTTCAATTCATTTAACTATGGAATTGAGGCTGGTGTTTCTTATGAATTTACAGAAGAGTTCTTTGCTGAGGCAAGATACAACATTGGTCTTGCTAACTTGATTGAAGATGGTGGAAGCGATGTTTCTGCTAAATTGAGCGGTTTCTTCCTTGGTGTTGGATACAAGTTCTAAAACATTTTTAAATAATAATGAAAACCGAAGTAATTGCTTCGGTTTTTTTTTTGAGCAAACTTCTTGCATCGGGCTATAGCATGATATTAATCTTCTTTTTTATATTTTTATCATCTTATTCTATTAACCAATTATGAATAGATTACAATTACTAATTTTACTAATTTCTATGGCCAATATGACATCTATGAACTCTCAAGATGTCCGTTTTGGATTTAAAGCAGGTATCAATATTTCCAATTCATCAGAGATAGAGACTTCAACGAATTCTAGAACATCCTTTCATGTGGGAGGGATGATGGAAGCTCTATATGAAAATAATTTTGCCATTCAACCAGAAATCATATACTCTCAACAAGGCTTTGATTATATCCTAGATGGGTCTGAACGGATATTTAAGTTCTCATATATACATGTTCCTGTGATGATCAAATATTATGCATCAAATAGCATATATGTCGAAGCTGGTCCGCAAATAGGTTACCTAAATACTGCGAGATTGGAAACTGTTATTGAAGGTGAAAATAAAGATATTGACATCAAGGAAGGTATGAGATCCAATGATTTAAGTTTAAATATCGGTGTCGGTATTCTATTTAAAAATGGTATCAATCTTAATGCTAGGTATTCTTATGGTCTAACCAACGTTGTTAGTGGTTTGCCTCACGATAAATTTAAAAATAGAATCATTCAGATGTCTATCGGATATTTATTTTGAAACTGTGAGCCGCTTAATTTTATATAATTACATGATTTTTAAATAATTATAAATTATTGCTATTATAATTTTTTTTCTTGCAAGATTTCGGAATTGGATTTACATTTGCCCACTAATTTTTTAAACTTAATCAATTATGAAAAAAGTATTACTTATTGCTGCATTGGCAGTATTCGGATTATCTAATGTTAATGCACAAGATGATCAAGAGCATGGACCTATCCAAGAAGGGAAATGGTTAATTGAAATTAACACAGGATCTTGGACAACTGGTAGCACGGCATTCTCTTTGACATCTGTTGATGGTGAAACACAATGGTCAGTTGGAGCTGAAGGTGGATATTTTGTTGTTGATAATCTAGCTATCAAAGCTGGTCTTGGATATCAGGATTTTGGTGATGATTTTTCAGCTTTTTCTTACAAAGTAGGAGCTAAATATTATATCGCTAATCAATTTCCTGTCGGACTTGATTACACAGGTGTTAGTTATAAAGATGTTGATGAAAACCCATCATATGTAGGTGTAGAAGGTGGTTACGCATGGTTTATTACTCCTAAAGTGAGTATTGAGCCAAAATTGCGTTACAACGTATCAATGAATAGTGATTTTTATGATGATGCTTTGCAAGTACTAATTGGATTTGCAATACATTTATAAGATAAATCTAATTATATTAATAAAAACCGGGGCAAACGCTTCGGTTTTTTTATTCATAGTTTATTTACCTTGTTTTGCATTTCGTCGTAAAACACTTTGTTAAAACACTTAAATTGTTGTTAAACCTACTGTAGCTTGACAACCACATGTGTGTTACATTTCGTACAACCTCATATCAAATTTTAAAACTTTAAGATATGAAACGAATTTTTTTAACTATAGGATTTTTGACGGCAACGTTTTATTCAACGTTTGCACAGGATGATAGTTCAACTCCAGAATTTGGGGCCAAAGCAGGTGTCAACTTTTCAAACATTGTAGGTGATGATGTAGGCGATTTAGACTCAAGAACCAGTTTTAATGCTGGTGTTTTTATGGAATTTCCAATTACTGAACGATTTTCATTTTAACCAGAGGTTCTTTATTCAGGTCAGGGTTTTACGATTATGAGCAACGATCAAGACAACTTCTTTGATGTGGATGACAACATTGAATATCAATTGAGCTACATTCAAGTACCATTATTGTTTAAAGTATATTTAGTAGAAGGTCTTAATATTGAGGCAGGTCCTCAATTTGGGTTTAAAATTAATGAAGAAATCGATTCTCAACCTACGAACGATGGAGGAGATGTAGTGATAGATCCGGATGATTCTTACATAAAAGGGTTCGACACTAACCTTGCCTTGGGTGCGGGATATAAGTTCAACAATGGTTTTTTCTTAAATGCCAGATATACTTATGGACTCACAAATATTTTTAAGGATGATACCATTTTTGAAAATGTAGATGCCAAGAATTCTGTTTGGCAATTTGGACTAGGATTTAGTTTCTAGACCAATGAAAACTTATAAGAAACCGAAGTCAACAACTTCGGTTTTTTTGTGCTTTATTTTTGATATATTTACTTTATGAAAAAATTGATCATCATTAACGGACCCAACTTAAATTTGCTTGGAACACGAGAGCCGGACTTGTATGGAAGTTTGTCTTTTACGGAATTCCTGGATAAGTTGAAAAGCAAATATCCAGATATTGATATCGAACATTTTCAATCTAATGTAGAAGGGGAGTTAATTGATAAATTGCAAGAGGTTGGGTTTTCTTATGATGGTATTATCCTCAACGCTGCGGCCTACACTCATACTTCGGTAGGAATTGGCGATGCCGTAAAAGCAATAAAAGTTCCTGTGGTGGAAGTTCATATTTCAAATACGTTCAATAGGGAGAAATTCAGACATAAATCATATGTGTCTCCAAATGCGAAAGGTGTCATTCTTGGCTTTGGTCTTCAAAGCTATGAGCTGGCAATACAGAGTTTTATCTAAATCCTAAATTATATCTATGAAACATTTACTTATGCTGTCGTTGTGTCTAGTAGTTACAACGTCAATTATTGCCCAAGACACATCTACTGTCGACAAAAAACAAAACCAATTTGGTATTACTGTAGGCTACGTTGGTGCCACAGCAAAATCTAGCCTTGATAATTCTTCCATTTCCGCTACTAATTCTGAAGGTGGTGTCAGCGTTGGAATTTCATTGAACAGTGAAATCTCTGAAAAACTTTATCTACAACCAAGTGCTCAATTTGCTTTTATTAATGATGAAACTTTTCTATTTGTACCTGTAATGTTAAAATATTATGTGGCAGATAAGTTTGGATTAATGGCAGGACCCCAAGGAACGTTCAGTTTTGGCGATAAACAAGGTTTGCCAATCAATACGTTTGGATTGGACGCAAGTTTTGGAGCGGGATATGACATAAATGAACATTTCTATTTAGAAGCGAGGTACGCTTTGGAACTTACTAATAGAACTCCTGATGCGATAACTACAGAATATATTGAGAATGAATTTGATCCAGCCTTTTATCAGGAAGTCAATTTAAAAACAAAACTCAACTCATTCCATATCACACTCGGATATAGATTTTAATTAAAAAGGCGGTTCATTTCTGAACCGCCTTTTTTCAATATATTTTATGAATACTACAAGTGAATCACTTCTCCATAAGCATCAGCCACAGCTTCCATCACTGCCTCACTCATCGTAGGGTGAGGGTGAACAGCCTTCAATACTTCGTGTCCTGTAGTTTCAAGTTTACGGCCTAATACAGCTTCAGCAATCATGTCGGTAACACCAGCACCAATCATATGGCAGCCTAACCACTCGCCATATTTGGCATCAAAAATCACTTTTACAAAACCATCCTTGGCTCCAGAAGCACTTGCTTTACCAGAAGCAGAGAACGGGAACTTACCAACTTTGATGTCGTATCCTTTTTCTTTGGCCTGTTTTTCGGTTAATCCTACGCTGGCAACCTCTGGTGTACAATAGGTACATCCCGGAATATTTCCGTAATCCAATGCTTCCACGTGTTGTCCAGCAATTTTTTCAACACACAAAATACCTTCTGCAGATGCAACGTGTGCCAACGCTTGTCCTGGTGTAACATCACCAATGGCATAATAACCAGGAATATTAGTTTGATAAAATTTGTTCACCAAAATCTTGTCTCTGTCTACAGCGATTCCAACATCTTCCAATCCAATATTTTCAATATTTGATTTGATGCCTACAGCTGATAATATGATGTCAGCCTCAAGTGTTTCTTCACCTTTTGAAGTCTTAACGGTTGCTTTTACTCCATTACCTGAAGTATCAACTTTAGTAACTTCCGAAGAAGTCATAATATTGATACCGCTCTTTTTGAATGATTTTTCCAATTGTTTCGACACATCTTCATCTTCAACAGGCACGACATTTGGCATAAACTCTACAATAGTTACTTCGGTGCCCATTGAGTTGTAGAAGTATGCAAACTCCACGCCAATAGCTCCAGAACCAACAACAATCATTTTCTTTGGTTGCTCCTTAAGGCTCATAGCCTCTCTGTAGCCAATGACTTTTTTGCCATCTTGTTTCAAGCTTGGCAACTCGCGAGAACGTGCTCCAGTAGCAATGATGATATGGTCTGCGCTATATTCTTTTCCGTCAACATCTACTTTTTTTCCTGGTTTTACTTTTCCAAAACCATTAATGACGTCGATTTTATTCTTCTTCATAAGAAACTGAACACCTTTGCTCATGCCTTCAGCAACACCACGACTACGTTTCACAACTGCATCAAAATCTTTTCCATAATGCTCTACAGAAAGACCATAATCTTCGGCGTGTTTTAGATATTCAAATACCTGTGCAGATTTCAATAATGCTTTGGTAGGAATACAGCCCCAATTAAGGCATACACCTCCGAGACTTTCTTTTTCTATGATAGCAGTTTTAAAACCTAATTGAGACGCTCTAATAGCAGTAACATAGCCTCCAGGACCACTTCCAAGAACAATAATATCGTATTTACTCATGAGAATTTTTTAATCTTTATTAGAAGCTACGAAGTTACAAAAACTAATTTTCAAATTACAAATTCCAAATCTAAAATGTAGATGATAACTAGATTGGGAAAGAAGATTGTACATTTTTTTTGTAATTGGAATGAGTAGTACTTTGATCTATTAATTAACATTTGTATCCTCAAGTTTTTACTATCTTTATTAACTAAAAGGACAGTCACTCATTCAAACGGGCTTTTCACTCATTTTCAATTTTAATTGCCTGTCTTTTAAGATACATTTGGTTAAACAAAACTTATATAATTATGAAAGCACAAGTCACACACATTCCAAACAAAATGATGCGCACGCTAGGTTTCTTTGCTCTATTGATGATGCTATCCGTATCGGTAAATACACTGTTTGCACAAACTCCAGCGCAGCAAACTGAACGCACAATCACAGGTGTCATTAGTAACCAAGAAGGTCCACTGGAAAGCGCCAGCGTCATCTTAAAAGGTGGAACCACAGGTACTACAACCAATAGCAAAGGAGAGTTCACCTTTCCAAAAGCTTTAAAAACAGGAGATGTTCTGGTGGTTACGTATCTCGGATTTTTAACGCAAGAAGTGAAAATCAAAGATGGAGTAGATTTCATCCGTTTGACGCTTAGCGAAGATTTATACGAATTTTCAGGAGCACCAAACAGCGACAAACCCTACAAATCAAAGCGTACCAAATAGAACGAGTATCTATTTATGAGATTATGGCTATTCATAGCACTTGTCATTAGTGTATTCCAATCCTATGCCCAAAGGTCAGATTTTGCAACGGTCAATTTCAATAAGGCCGATAGCATAGCATTGGAATACAAAAATGATGGTCTATACAACCTGCCATTGCTCTCACACAATCTCACTTCATCACTTTCTACAGATGTTGAAAAATTCAGGGCCATATTCAAATGGGTTTCTAGCAACATTTCAAATGATTATGGATTGTTTGAAATTAACCAACGTAAACGTCAACGTTATAAAAATGACAGCCTAAAGCTCGAAGAGTGGAATGCTAGATTCCGAAAGCAGTCTTTTAAAAAACTACTTCGTAAGCAGCGTACCATTTGTTCTGGCTATGCCTATTTGGTAAAGAAACTAAGTGATTTATCACAGATTGAATGTCAAATCATTCAAGGCTTCGCCAAAACAAGTACAATTGATGTTAGCACCTTGGATATGCCCAACCACGCCTGGAATGCTGTAAAGCTGAATGGCAAATGGTATCTGTGCGACCCTACTTGGGCGAGCGGCACACCACACCCTGAAACCAATAAGTTTGAATTTAATTACAATGACGGCTTCTTTTTGGCAAGTCCAAAATTGTTTGCCATCAATCATTTTCCGGTAGAGCAGAAGTGGCTCTTATTGGAAAACAGTAATCCCACTTACCAAGATTTTCTCGATGCACCCATTATCTATGGCAAAACCTATAGAAATCTCAATGCTTACAGTCAGCCAAAAACACTTTTCAATACCGTCTATAAATACCAAAAGGTCACTTTTCAGTGTGAACTTTCAAAAACAATTAATGTAAAAGACGTCAAATTGATGCTAGACGATGGCAGCAGTTCAAAAACCATCCACCCAGAAAACACCACCATCAACCATCAAACCCTCACCATCGAATACAGTTTTGACCGCACAGGCATCTACGATGTTCATCTAATGATTGGCACAGATCTAATTTCGAGCCATACCTTTGAGGTGAAGGGGTGAAGTAAAAGATTATCTTTATGCAAGAATTAAATAATATGATTCACATATAACTGCAAAAATTGAATTGGAAAAAAATAGATGACAATTGGAAAGCTTTCGTTAAAGAAAATCAATTGATAGATTCTAGCGAAGAGACTCATTATCTATATGGAAAACAACAAATGTACAGCGCTGTGGAGAACTTCCATGATCTGCAAATTTATTATCAGCAAAAAGTTAATAAATCTGCGAACCCTGGATCTTCAACATATACGGGAAACGGTTTAACTATCACAACACCTATTGAAACAGTTGAAAAATGGCGAGTTGAAATTCATCAATTGTCTCGTTGGAAACAATTATTCTTTTCTACCGGAAAATTAGTTATTAAGGCTTCTCATAATGAAATCAACGAGTATATACCACATGCTAAAATCGAGAAATTATTTATAGTGTGCCCAGATCTAAAACTGTCAATCCGAAAATTTGAAAAGTATCATAATCCAAACATTCCATTTGATCAAACCGTGTTAGTTTTGGAGACCAAGCATCAACCCGAAACACTCGAGCATCTAAACCAGTGTCGGGATATAATTATTAACTTTCTTGAAAAATTAGTCGCCAATAAAAAATTAAAACCAATAGATAGTTAGTCTATGAACCTCCCACTATACACCATTCTTATAGTCCTATTCCATTTAAGTTGCCAATCAGATAAAACAACAAAGCAGCAAGATGTCAGTATCAATTGCACAGAGAATGGTTGTAGTAGCTCCTACACAGGCCCAGAATTCATCGATGGTAGCGACGTCGCACATAAATTCTCTAACAAGATGAGCAAAGCTGTGGGTGATAAACTCAAAGAATTGTACAAATCCAAAAACTATAAAAAAGTAAACTTTGAAGCCATACAAATGAGCACTAAAGGTATGGGAACAGGCAATGTCGTTTATACTTTGCAAATCCCATTTGTTTCCGTTGCTTCAAAATGCAATGCTTATACGTCCTTCGACCACGTTGGTGGCTGGAATCACACACCAGCACTAGAAGGTAGAAAAGAAGAATTAAAAAACGTCACACTACTAAACCACCAACTCAACATCAGCACACTCAAAACAACTCCAGAAGGCCTCCAAGAATACTGGATTCAATGGAAAAACAAACCATTGCAAAAAGAATGTGAATAGATAATATTTCGCTATTGTTAATGTTTTTACTTACGATCTTTACGTTTTTTCAAAATTTATAATTCCCAACTTCCCAAAAGCAATACAAAAAAACTCTTGAAACCCCAATTAAATCTCAAAACACTTTAAAAGGCATCCTAAAATATAAAGGAATAAAATTGATGAAGAATAAAAAAGAGAACACAACTGGTTCTCTTTCTAATAAATATTTTAATTTTTAGTTTACTCTTCAGAAGATTCTTCCATGGTATGATACACATTCTGAACGTCATCATCTTCTTCAATTTTTTCTAGAAGTTTTTCAACATCAGCTGCTTGTTCGGGAGTAAGTTGTTTAGTCACTTGCGGAATGCGTTCAAACCCTGAAGATAAAATTTCAATACCTCTGCTTTCAAGTTCGCTCTGAATGGCACCAAAGCTTTCAAAAGGCGCATAAATCATAATGCCATCTTCATCAGCAAATACTTCTTCGACTCCAAAATCGATCATTTCCAATTCCAGTTCTTCCACATCAATGCCATCCGCAGGAATTCTGAAGTTGCAGGTATGGTCAAACATAAACACCACAGAGCCAGAAGTGCCCAAACTTCCATCGCATTTATTGAAGTAACTACGGATGTTGGCGACTGTTCGTGTATTGTTATCAGTTGCTGTTTCCACTAAAATGGCGATGCCGTGTGGTGCATAACCTTCAAAAAGTACTTCTTTAAAATCACCAAGACTTTTATCAGAAGCACGCTTAATGGCGCGCTCTACGTTGTCTTTTGGCATGTTCACAGATTTCGCATTTTGAATGACGGCTCTTAAACGTGCATTACTGTCTGGGTCTGGGCCACCTTCTTTTACCGCCATGACGATATCTTTACCAATGCGTGTAAAGGCCTTGCTCATCGCAGACCAACGTTTCATCTTTCGTGCCTTCCTAAATTCAAAAGCTCTACCCATTTCTATTTATGATTTAATTTTTAAATAATTGATTGTATGTCATATGACATAGCAATGCATAAGAATGCATCAGTCTGTCAACATTCATTGGCAAATTTAGAAAAAAGCTAATGTATAATACAAATTAATCTTGAACCTCTACAATGGCTTCAATGGCTTCTGCCAATTGGAAGTCTTTTTCGGTAACACCTTTTGCTGAATGTGTGGACAATGAGATGGTGAGCACATTATAAACATTGGTCCAATCTGGATGATGGTTAAGGGCTTCACATTCGAAAGCTATCCGGCTCATGGCGCTAAAGCAATCCTTGAAGTTATCAAATTCGAACTCTGCGTGAATGGCATCGTCGTAATAATCCCAGTCTGGGAACTGAAGTAATTTCGCTTCGATAGTGTCTTTATCTAACTTTTTCATCTATTCTAGTTTTAGGTGATTTAAAGTTAGCGAAATATTTTAAGTTTTAAGTGCCTAAAGTTTGAAAGTAATAAGTACTTAAAGTTTTGAGAACTTAAATTTAAATCTATTTATTGACATAAACCTTTAGAACTTTAGGCACTCCAAGTACTTTAGGCACTCATAACTTTTCAGACTTTCAATTCTTCCAGGACTTCGCTGCTGGTAATTTGAAGATGTTTGGGCAATTTATTGGCTTTGGGCATCACTGCAAGGTAGCGGTCTTCATTGGTTGTAAACACGTGTTTGTACTGCACATTGATAGGAGTAAGCGCCGTAACCAATTCTTTTATAAAATCATCGTGATGCACCAAATCAGTACTTCCAAGATGAAACACGCCATATTTTGCTCTATTGATGATATAATGAACCTGTTGCGTCACTTTAAAATCTGTGGTGACATTCATAATCAAGTTTGGGAAAATCTCGATGGGAGTTTTGTCGTGAATGTGTTGTTTCAGTTCTTTGATACGAGGAGACTGTGAACCAAAAACCATTGGAAGACGAAGAACAGCAACTTGCTTTTTTGGCAAACGAAGCAACATATTTTCAATCTTTATTTTGAAATGCCCATAAATACTCTCGCTCAAGGTTTTATCATCTTCATAACTGGGAAATTTACTGTAGGCATCAAACACATTGGCTGATGATAGAAAGATGATTTTACAGTTGTTCAACACCAGATATTCCATCAGATGTTGATGTGCGAGGGTTTGAGAATGAAAATCGCCACGCAAAGCGGAAATTACAATAGAAGGTCTTACAGCTTCAAGAATTTCAAAAATATCATCTTCTTGTACGTTATATTGAAAGAAGTGTTTATTCTTTTCATACGAAGCGTTTGTGGTGCAATACGTACCAAACGTATTGAAATAAGGGCAAAGTTCCTTGTAAAGCGAATTGCCCAAAAAGCCACTGGCTCCAAGGATTAAAATTCTATGTTTTTCTTCTCGTTCTTGCATCAAAAGTCGTTTCCGGTAGAGAAGTTAATCCATTTAGGCTTTATAAAAAGGCAATTTTACAACCGTTGCAGGAATGGCATTTTTACGAATTTGAATATTGATTTTACTGCCAACTTCAGAGAAAATTGTTGGAACATAGCCCAAACCAATACCTTTATTCATAGAAGGCGACATCGTTCCTGAAGTCACTACACCAATAGTTTTTCCGTTGCCATCAACAATATCATAACCGTGACGCGGAATGCCACGTTCGTCCAACTCAAATGCTACCAATTTGCGCTCTGGACCTCTTTCTTTTTCTTCTTTTAAGGCTTCAGAATTTGTAAAATCCTTGGTGAATTTTGTCACCCAACCCAAACCTGCTTCAATAGGTGAGGTGGTATCATCAATATCATTTCCATAAAGGCAATAACCCATTTCCAATCGTAAAGTATCACGGGCTGCCAAACCAATCGGTTTGATTCCATAGTCAGCGCCAGCTTCGAGAACTTTATCCCAAACCTGTTTCACTTCAGAATTTTTACAGTAGATTTCAAATCCGCCACTTCCTGTATAACCTGTTGACGAAATAATCACGTGCTCAATACCTGCAAAATCACCGACGATAAAATTATAAAATGCGATAGATGACAAATCGTGACTAGACAAGCTTTGCATCGCTTCAACCGCTTTTGGACCTTGAATAGCCAAAAGAGAATAATCCTCACTCAAATCGCGCATTTCAGCTCCAACATCATTTTTTGATGAAATCCAGTTCCAATCTTTTTCAATATTGCTGGCATTTACAACCAATAAATATGTTTCTTCTTTAACCTTATAAATAATCAAATCGTCCACAATGCCACCTTCTTCATTCGGCAGACAGCTGTATTGCGCTTTTCCAATGGTCAATTTTGAGGCATCATTACTGCTTACTTTTTGAATTAAGTCCAATGCATTCGGTCCTTCAATCAAGAATTCGCCCATATGAGACACATCAAATACACCAACAGCTTTTCGAACGGTTTCGTGTTCAATATTGACACCTTCATACTGAACAGGCATATTATATCCTGCAAAAGGAACCATTTTTGCTCCAAGAGCTTCGTGAGTGGATGTTAAGGCTGTGTTTTTCATAAATTGATTTATTTTCATTTCCGCAAAGGCGGAAATCTATTCTAAAAATCTTTAGTCAGATAATATACAATTGCAAAAACAAGAATCAATAAGAAAAAACTCATTAGCAAAGTTCTCCTTAAAGACTTTCTATTGGATAGAAATTCAAAGTTGAATCCAATGAATTCTATTATTGCAACTAAAACTTCTTTCATAAAAGTTGCACAAAAATATTGAAAATTATCTGTTTTATTAAGGATTAGAATCGATTAAAAATATGTTAATTTTAAGGTTTTCTAATTCGAAGGAGGATAATATTATTAAATTTCGGCTTCAATAAAAATTTCAAGATGAAAACCATTTTCACACTCTGTTGTACGCTTTTTTTAACAACGTTGTCTCACGCTCAAAAAGGACTTCCAGAAGATTATTTAAGTTCAAAATTCCATAAAGAAAGGAGAGAAGCGTTCCGTAGTCAAATGCCAACCAATAGTGTTGCCGTGTTTTTTGCGAATCCAGAGCGAAATCGCAGCAATGACGTGGATTATGTGTATCATCAAGATCCAAATTTTTATTATCTGACAGGTTATAAAGAACCAAATGCGGTGTTGGTTATATTTTCATCTGATCAATACAATGACAAAGGGAAAACGTATAATGAAGTCATTTATGTTCAAGAGAAAAACCCACAAGCAGAGCAGTGGACAGGCATTCGACTTGGAGTAGAAGGCGCTAAAGAAAAATTAGGTTTTGATACAGCTTTCAATGGAAGTGTATTCAAGGATTCTGGAATTGATTATGCGAAATTTGACAAGGTATTGTTCAATAATTTTCAAAATGATTACAGAGATTCCAAAAGGGACGATGCCGATTTGTATAGTCTGATAGAAACGTTTAAGGCACAAAGTGGTTATAACACTATGCCTGAAGATAATCCGATGAAGGATAGAGTTTACGAAATGATTAAAACATCAGATGTTGAAAATAACACCAATGTTGTTCAACGAATTGAGCAAGCTATGACGTATGCTCCAGAACTGAAAGACGATAAGGTCATTAACGATTATGTTAATGCCAAAGACGAAAAAATCCGTATGGAGTTAAAGCAGCGTGTCATAAAAATTGAAGCCGAAGCACCAAAAAGCAACCTAGATACCAGAACACTTTCAACCATTATGGCTGGATTGCGACAAGTGAAAACTCCAGAAGAAATGGTATTGTTGAAAAAAGCAGTTCGTATCTCGGCTATGGGACAGCGTGAAATTATGAAAGCCATGCATCCTGGGATGTCTGAAACCGAAGTACAAGGCGTTCACGAATATGTCTATAAAAAGTATGGAAGTGAATATGAAGGTTATCCTAGTATCGTAGGTGCTGGAAATAATGGTTGTGTTCTTCATTACATTGAAAATACCAAGATGAAGCTTGAAAATGATTTGGTTTTGATGGATTTAGGCGCAGAATATCACGGCTATACGGCAGATGTGACAAGAACTATTCCTGCCAATGGCAAATTCTCGCCAGAACAAAAGGCTATTTATGATTTGGTATATGAGGCCCAAGAAGCTGGAATCAAAGCTACCGTCATTGGTGCCAATTTGAGGTCTCCTGATGATGCAGCTAGAAAAATTGTAAATGCAGGATTGGTAAAATTGGGTATTGCCAAAACCGAAGCTGATGCCAGACAATATTTTCCTCACGGAACTTCGCATCATATCGGTTTGGATGTGCACGATCCGAGTTTGAGAGGCAATTTTGAAGCCAATATGGTCATTACTGTAGAACCTGGAATTTACATTCCAGAAGGCAGTGATTGCGATAAAAAATGGTGGGGAATTGCCGTTAGAATCGAAGATGATATTTTAATTACGGAAAATGGGCCTGTCAATTTATCCGCAGAAGCACCAAGAAAATCCAGTGAAATAGAGGCTTTGATGAAAGAGAAAAGTGCCTTGGATGATTTTGTCTTGCCGAAACTAGATTAAAATCAGTAACAATTATGGAAACAAATGATGTTGTAATAGAGGAAACTTTCGATGCTCAAATTTCACAGGTTTGGAAAGCTTTGACTGACAAAGATGAAATGAAACAATGGTATTTTGACCTTAAAGAATTCAAGCCAGAGGTTGGGTTTAAGTTTGATTTTATTGGTAGTGTAGAAGATGGAGAGCAATATGTACATCTGTGTGAAGTCACATCAGCAAAGCCAAACGAAAGGTTAAGCTATTGTTGGAAGTATAAAGGCTATTCAGGCAATTCCGAAGTGATTTTCGAACTTACAGATAAGGTTGATCAAACGACAGTAAAATTAACTCATAAAGGATTGGATACTTTTCCGAAAGATAATCCAGATTTGGCTGTACATAATTTTGTGGAAGGGTGGAACCATATCATTCATAAGTCTTTAAAGAATCATTTGGAGAAATAGTTTTTTAAAGAATAGAGCGATACAAGTGTCCAGATGCCTTCAAGAATGATGAAAGGCCAATATATAATCATTATGGAGGCGATACACGCCATTGCTGCACCAATCACGTTCAAAAAAATAAAGGAAAGACTGTTGTTTGAAATTTTTCCGGCTACATTTAAAAAATAAGCCAACAGGATTTGAGAAACACCTATAAATCCTACCCAATCCGAAATACTGTCCATAGTTTTAATTTTAATAAGTCAATAACATTTGATGATTTGGGTTGTAATGCGTTTCGGAAATTTTGAACTCATAACTGCCAACAATCTCGAAACCTAATTTACTGTAAAAATTGAACGCTTTTGTGTTGCCAGTCCAAACAAATAGCCAGATTCCCGCTTGCGATTGTTCCATGGATTTTTTGATATTTAAAGTCATCAATTCCAGACCTAATTTTAAATGATGATATTCTTTCAGAAGATACAGACGCTCTAATTTTGAAGCATTCTGAAATGGTACATTTTGATGCGAGAAGTTGAAAATAATTTTTGAATATCCTACAGGATTTTCATTGTAATAAAGAATATAGAAATGGTTTGTTGCATCTAACAACTCTTCTGAAAACGTGTCTTCATTGAATTTTTCTTCCAAGTAGGCATCAATATCTTTTTTGGGAGCGCTCATTCCGTGAGAATCTATAAAAGATGCCCTTCCGATGTCTACCAACAAGGCAGCGTCTTCGACTGTAGCACGTGTGATGGTTGTCATTTTAGATGCTGCTTAAAAGATAGTTTTTCAATTCTTCGTAAGCACCAATTTTAATTGATTTTTTCTTTTTGTCCATCACAGCAGCAATTTGTTCTGGCAATTCAATATTTTCCCTAATCACATCTTCTATTACATCCAAAAATTTGGTTGCGTGTGCTGTTTCCAAAAAGACACAATGCGCATTTGGATTCATTTTCAAATAATCTTTGCATCCCAAATAGCCAACAGCTCCGTGAGGATCTGCCACATAATTATAATCATTGTAAAGTTCCTTGAGTGCCTCTCGAGTCTTCTCATCGGAATAGCTGTATGAAGTAAGATTCGATTTCAAAGCCTCAAAATTATTTTTAAAAATCTCTTGAATCCTTACAAAATTACTGGGATTTCCAACGTCCATCGCGTTTGAAATGGTTGCCACTGATGGTTTTGGTTGATAGAGTTTAGTTTTAAGATACTCTGTAACCACATCATTTTCATTATTCGAAGCAATGAAATGATGTATAGGTAAACCCAATTGCTGCGCCATCATTCCAGCACAAATATTGCCAAAATTGCCACTTGGAACTGAAAACACAATGTCTTTATGCTGATTGTGCAATTGTTTATAAGCGAAGAAATAATAGAACATTTGTGGTAGCCAACGAGCCACGTTTATGGAATTGGCAGATGTCAATTGCATTTTGTTGATGATGCTTTCATCGAGAAAGGCTTGCTTCACCATATCTTGACAATCGTCAAAAACACCATCGACTTCCAAAGCTGTGATATTTTTTTTGAGTGTCGTTAGTTGTTTTTCTTGGATATCGCTCACTTTTCCGCTAGGATATAAAATCACGACTTTGACGCCTTCAACACCCAAAAATCCGTTGGCAACTGCGCCTCCTGTATCGCCAGATGTTGCAACTAACACAGTTACTTCCCTTGAATTGTCTTTGTTGAAATACCCTAAACACCTCGCCATAAACCGAGCTCCAACATCTTTAAAAGCCATAGTTGGTCCGTGGAAAAGTTCCAAGGTTGAAATCTTCTTATTGATTTCCACAACAGGAAAATCAAATGATAAGGTTTCGGATATAATTTGTTTTAATTCCGCTTCAGGAATATCAGGTGCAACAAACTGTTTTATAGCTTCAAAAGCAATTTCTTCATAGCTAAAATCATCTATTTCTTCAAAGAATGACTTTGGAAGCAGTGTAATCGATTCAGGAAAATAGAGCCCTTTGTCAGGCGCGAGTCCTTTGATTACTGCATCTTTGAAGCTGGTGGTTGGAGCTTTTTTGTTTAGTGAGTAGTAGTTCATAATTTAAGGATAGGTGACCGAAGACCGATGACCATTTTAGTTTAGTTTGTTTTTAAAAGCTATCATCATATTCATAAGTTCGTATGACCTATTATAAAAATCTTCGAATTGTGGCTCGGTTAAATATTTTCTTCTTTTACCTTTAAATAAACACGTAACCACTTCTGCTAATGACCTAATGGAATATCCTATAAATTTCTTCTGTTCAAGATTGCTCTGACCAATTGAACCTTCCGAAATGTTTAATGCGACGGAGTCTGCAGCACGTCTTATTTGAGATGCCAAATTAAACTTTTCCTTATCTGGAAAACTATCAGCAAGTATATCAATGTCATCTCCAAAATCCATTGCTTTTTGCCAAATTATTAATTTTTCAAACTTGAATTTATTTAGTTCCATTAATAAGTTTTATATGATTTAATTGGTCATCTGTCATCTGTCATCTGTCATCTATCATAAAATTTTAACTCCATCAGTATTAATTTTCGAAACGTATGTGTTGAAGTCAATAGGTGTTTTAGAATAAACCATTTTCATCGCGTTTTCAACATTCTTGGCATTTTCGATTCCTTTGGATAAAGCAAATATCGAAGGTCCAGAACCAGAAATACCACAACCTAAAGCACCTGCATTGATGGTTTCATTTTTCACATCCTTGAAATGAGGAATCAGTTGGCTTCTATACGGCTCCACAACCACATCGTTGAGCGATTTGCTTATCAATTCATAATCGTTTGTATGTAATGCGTGTACTAGGCTTCCAACATTTGCCCATTGTGTTATCGCATTTTTCATCGGGATTTCTTTTGGCAGAATGGCTCTCGCTTCAGAAGTCTTAACTTCAATTTGGGGATGGATGATGGTCGCATATAAATCATAAGGAGTTGGTAATTGCAACACTTCTAAAGGTGAAGTACTTTTAACCAAGGTAAATCCACCGAAAATTCCAGGGGCAATATTATCAGCGTGCTCCGAACCACTAGCCAATGCTTCGCCTTTCATTGCAAAGTTGGTCAATTGGGTTTGATTATAAGGTTTTCCAAGCAATTCATTAATGGCAAAAATACTTCCTGATGCACTGGCCGAACTGCTACCAATACCACTTCCTGGTTTGATGTTTTTATAGATTTCAATTTCAAAACCATAGTCAGGTTTAGCATCATCGTATAAAGCCAAAGCCGCAACACCTGCTACATTTTTTTGGGTTTCCAAAGGCAAATCATAACCTTCTATTTTTATGATGCGAATTCCTTTTTCAGAAGTTTTTCTAACAATCATTTCATCACCAACGGTATCCAAACAAAACCCAAGGACATCAAATCCACAGGAGACGTTGGCAACCGTTGCCGGAGAAAAAATCTTTATTTCATCAATCATAACCACGAATACACTAATTTTTTAATTTATATAAACCATTACCTATTGCCTGCTCTGATAATATCGGCAAACAAACCTGAAGCAGTCACATCAGCACCAGCACCAGCACCTTTGATAATCATCGGTTGTTCTGGATAACGATGCGTGTAGAACATCACAATATTATCTTTTCCTTTCAGATTATAAAACGGATGACCTTGCGGAATCTCTCGCAAGCCAACTTTTGCTTTTCCATCGGAAAACTCTGCTACATATTTCAATTGGCAGTTTTTGGATTTGGCTGATGCATACAACGCTTGAAAATGTTGCTCATCAGCAGTCAAAGTTTTATAAAAATCATCAACTGAATTGCTTTCAAGATTTGCTTTGGTCAAAAATGATTCATTTTCAATATCTTCTAGATTCAGTTTGGTGCCACTTTCACGAGCCAAAATCAAAATTTTACGAGCTACATCCACGCCACTTAAATCAATTCTCGGATCAGGTTCGGTATAACCTTCTGTCTGTGCCTGTTTTACCACATCATAAAACTTGGTGCTGTCATTAAAATTATTGAAAACAAAATTCAAACTTCCCGATAAAACGGCCTGAATTGATGTGATGGTATCACCTGAAGCAATCAAGTGATTCAGGGTGTCGATGATTGGCAATCCTGCGCCAACATTGGTTTCAAATAAAAATGGCGCACTATATTTTTTAGATAGATATTTCAGTTCTTGATAATTGTCATAAGAACTTGAACAAGCTATTTTATTGCAAGCCACTACCGCAATATTCTGTTTCAGATAGTCTGCATAGAATTTCGAAACCTCTTCATTGGCAGTGATATCCACAAAAATACTATTGCGAAGGTTGAGACGTTTTATTTCATCCATAAATCTTTGCAAAGACGCCTCGTTTCCAGCAGATAATTGTTCTTTCCAATCTTTTAAAGACAATCCGTTTTCCTCGAAAATCATTGTTCGAGAATTTGACAATCCGATCACTCGTAAGTTTAGTTTCAAATGGTCTTTCAAGAACTTTCGCTGCTGTTTGATTTGCTCTACCAATTTCTCTCCAACATTCCCAACACCAGTAATAAACACATTCAGTTGTTTGATGTTGCCTTCAAAAAAAGCTTCGTGTAGAGTATTAAGTGCTTTTTTGACATCGGTTTCTTTGATGACTGCAGAAATATTTCGTTCTGAAGCACCTTGAGCAATCGCTCTGATATTGATATTGTTTTTTCCCAAGGAACTGAACATTCGACCACTGATGCCTTGATGATTTTTCATATGGTCGCCCACCAATGCAATGATAGCCAATTCGTTTTCAACCAGAATAGGATCAATCTTGTGAAGAGAAATTTCATTTTCAAAAGTAGCATCAATAGCTGTTTTGGCACGTTCAGCATCCTTATCATCAATTCCGAAACAAATAGAATGCTCTGAAGAAGATTGGGTAATCAGAATGATATTGATTTTTTCGTTTGCAAGCGTTTCAAACAATCGTTTTGAAAAGCCAGGAATTCCCACCATTCCGCTGCCTTGCAAGGTAAGCAGAGCAATGTAATTGATATTACTGATGCCTTTTGCCGGCGAAGTTTTACCGTTGCCTTTTTGAGAGATAATGGTTCCTACAGCATCAGGATCTAACGTGTTTTTGATATGGATTGGAATGTTCAAATCCAAAACAGGTTGAACCGTTGGTGGATACAAAACCTTGGCACCGAAATGCGATAGTTCCATCGCTTCCTGATACGATAGATTTTCGATAGGATAGGCCTGTTTAACCATTTTCGGGTTGGCTGTGTACATTCCGCTCACATCTGTCCAAATTTCCAATTGCTTAACATTCAGAGACGCAGCAACAATTGCTGCCGTAAAATCCGAACCACCACGACCAAGCGTTGTAACTTCGCCTTGAGCGGATTTAGAAATAAAACCAGGTAAAATGGTAATATGTTGTCTAACATTTTTGAAATATGAACCAATGCGTTCATTCGTAAGATTGTAATTGACTTCAGCTTTAGTGAAATTTGAATTGGTCACAATCAAATCTTGACTATTCTTCAACTCGACATCCATCTTGCGGCTTTGCATCGTCCTGGTGATTAAATAGGAGGAAAGCAATTCGCCATAACTGACTAATTTATCAGTCGTCTTTGGAGATAATTCATTGATCAAATAAATACCATCCAATAAACTTTTCAGTCCATTGAATTTTGACTCTAAATGTTCAGAAATTGAATCACTTTTATTCGGAATCAACTCATCAATGATGTTGAAATGAATAGTCTTTACTTCCTTGAAAATTGAAAGATAGCTTTCGTTTTTCTGTTGCGCCAAAAGTCCAGCCTTTAGCAATTTGTCAGTGATGCCGCCCACTGCAGAAACCACACAGACGAGTTTGGACTGCTTTGATTTTTCCTCTAAAATTGAAATGACATTATTGATGTTTTCTGCCGAACCGACCGAAGTGCCTCCAAATTTTAATACTAACATAAGGATTGGTTATGAAATGATTGATACAAATAAAATGAAAATAATGGAATAGACGAGAGTATGATAGCATTAACCCCAAAGGGTTGTGGTAGTTGTGGTCACAGTAGTAAAGCCTTCCAAGGATGTGGAAGAAATAGTTATGGTTGAACTGTGATTAACGTTTGACATTTGTTATGCTATACCTTTCAAATGTATTATTTTTATGGTAATAAAAAAATTAAACACTCTATTTTGGAGTGAAACACTTATTTATTCGTTAAAATACTTTAGATGAAGATATTTTCAAAAGAACAGATATATATAGGCGACCAAACTACCGCCAAAAAACAGAACATTTCTTCCACAGAATTGATGGAGCGTGCAGGCATCCAGATTTTTAATTGGCTTCACGTTCGGATGCAAGGAGCGCAAGTGCCCATTCACGTTTTTTGTGGTATCGGTAATAATGGTGGCGATGGCTTGGTGGTGGCAAGACATCTGATTACTCACGGGTACAATGTAAAAACCTATGTGGTGAATTGCAACGACAAACGCAGTAAGGATTTTTTGATTAATTATGATAGAATCAAGGAAACCACCAAAAAATGGCCCGAAATGCTCAATTGTGCAGAAGATTATCCAGACATTGGTGCAGATGATATTATTGTCGATGCCGTGTTCGGTATCGGTTTAAATAGACCTGCGGATGATTGGGTAAAAGGATTATTTCAGCATTTTAGGAAATCAAAAGCCTTTACATTAGCCATTGATATGCCATCTGGACTTTATTCAGACAAAGTGCCAAAAGACGAAAATGGCGTGGTTTGGGCTAACTATACATTGAGTTTTGCTTCGCCCAAATTAGCATTTTTCCTTCCCGATACGGCAAAATATACCCAACAATGGGAAATTTTGGATATCGGTTTAGATCCAGAATATCTCTACACGACTGAAACGGAAGCAGAATTGATAGGCAAAAATGAAATGCTTCAGGTATACCAACCTCGAGAGAAATTTTCCCATAAAGGCGATTTTGGGCATAGTTTGATTATTGGTGGCAGTTACGGAAAAATAGGTGCCGTAACTCTTTCAAGCAAAGCAGCATTGGCTTCCGGAGCCGGATTGGTGACGGCTTACGTTCCAAAATGTGGATATACCATTTTACAATCAACATTTCCCGAAGCTATGGTTATGACGGATAAAGACGAAAATTTAATTACAGAAATAAAGTTTGATCTTGAACCAACATCCATTGGAATTGGAATGGGATTGGGAACATCAGAAACCACGCAACTTGCATTTGAAAAATTTTTAAAAGCAAACAAATCTCCTTTGGTGATCGATGCTGATGGAATCAATTTATTGGCAAAAAACAAAAACTTATTGAAACTCTTGCCGAAAGACGCTATCCTAACACCACATCCAAAAGAATTGGAACGTTTGATAGGGAAGTGGAAAGATGATTTTGATAAATTGAAGAAGGTGAAAGAGCTTTCAAAGGAGCATCAACTTGTTATTGTGATAAAAGGTTCAAATACAATCACGGTATATCAGGATAAGTTGTATGTGAATTCCACAGGCAATCCAGGTCTAGCAACTGCTGGAACTGGTGATGTTCTAACAGGAATAATTACTGGATTACTGGCTCAAGGTTATGACCAATTGAGTGCAACTGTTTTTGGAGTGTATCTTCACGGAAAATCAGCAGATATTGCTGTGGAAGAATTCGGCTATCAAAGTATGATTGCAAGCAATGTCATTGACTATCTAGGTAAAGCTTACATTGATTTGTTTGCTAGACCTGATATGCCACCACAAGAGACCGAGGAAGAGGAATCACATAATTCAAGACAACGAACTAGATAAAAAAAGAGCCACTAATCAGTGGCTCTTTGAATTTTATAATATAAACAAGCTTAAATACCTTGTTCGTCAAACAATTTGATGAGTTTTGGACTTGAAGGTCGTGGTGCATTGGCATTCACAACATTTCCTTTGGGATCAATCAAAATAAAACGAGGGATTCCATTGATTTTATAACCAGTCACAAAATCAGACTTCCAAGCTTTATCAGAGAGCAATTGGATGCCTCCCAGTTCTTCTTCCTTAATCATTTTCTTCCAGCCTTCTTTACTGGCTTCCGCAGAACGATCTTTGTATCCTCTACCATCATCTACAGAGATACTAACAAACTGTATATTTTTGCCTTCGTATTCCTCTTCAACTTTTTTCAAATATGGTATTTCAGCTTTACAAGGTCCACACCAAGTAGCCCATACATCCACATACACATATTTTCCTTTTAAGTCTTTTAATGATGTAGTGCCACCTGCATAATTTTCATAATTTTTAAACTCTGGTGAAGGTTGGCCAATGAAGCTTTCAAACTCCTTTGCCATTGCTAGCTCACGTTGTTTATTTTGCACATAAAAATTATAGATTTCTGTTTCAAAACCATCTATACTTTGTTTTTCTTGCGCATATAAAGTGGAATCAATTGATTTATACTTGTCAAGAAAAGTAGCTCGTTCTTTGTTAATTTCAGAAACTTTTGTCTTAAATTCATCTTCTTCCAAATCAAAAAGACTAGGTGGGAAAAGATTTTCTTCCATTAATGACTTTTTTGCCAGATAATTATTTGTTTCGGCACCATTTCCTTCGTAAACAATTGTTTCATCAAACATTTTAGTGTCTAAAGTCATTTTGACATCATAACCATTTTGAAGAAAAATATTAGTGGATTCAGCACCATCGAATAAATTATAAACACCTGTTTCGACCTTTAAGGTGTCACTGAATTCTCCATTCTCATCAACTTTTATAGTTTTTGAGTAAAATTGATTTCTAATGATAATGGAGTCACTGTTTTTATCAGTGATTTTTCCTGAAAAGGTTACGTAATCCTTTGGTTTTTCCTCATCTTTTTTGCATCCAACAATTGCAATAGCAAGAAATAGTAAGAGTAGTTGTTTCATAATGATATTTTTGATTTTCTCAAAAGTACCATTTTGACGCCACAATTTCCAACAATTGAATTATTATTAACATTTGTTGTATAAGTAATATGTAATTAGGAATTTTGCCTGCATAAATTACGAATATGCCAACTATACATCAAATATCGTCTGAACATCTTGAAATTTCTACAATTGGCGATATTATCTTTCAGCAGCAAAAAATTGAATTATCTGCATCTGCCATAGAAAAAATTAAAAAATGTAGAGTTTATCTCAATGAGAGAATGCAGGCCCAAGATGATCCTATTTATGGCATCAATACTGGTTTCGGTTCCCTTTATAATGTCAAGATTTCAAGAGATAAACTGACCGAATTGCAAGAAAATTTGGTGATGTCTCACGCCTGTGGCATAGGAGAAAGAGTTCCAAACGAAATCGTGAAGTTGATGCTCTTGCTAAAAGTACAATCTTTGAGTTATGGTCACAGTGGTGTTCAACTGGATACTGTGCAGCGATTGGTGGATTTTTATAATAATGATATTTTTCCGGTTGTTTATACTCAAGGTTCTTTGGGAGCTTCTGGAGATTTGGCACCTTTGGCACATTTGTCGTTGCCGCTCATAGGTAAAGGTGAGGTTGAGTTTGAAGGCAAAGTAGTTGAAGCAGAAGTCATTTTGAAAAAGTTTGGCTGGGAACCAATGATATTACAGTCAAAAGAAGGTTTGGCATTGCTCAATGGTACACAATTTATGAGCGCTTATGGGGTTCATTTGATTTTGAAATCGTATAAGCTTTCTTATCTTGCTGATTTGATAGGCAGTATTTCTTTGGATGCTTTTGATGGTCGAATTGAACCTTTTGATGAATTGGTACATTTGGTAAGACCTCACAAAGGTCAGCTTAAAACAGCAGAAAGAGTTAGGGAATTTTTGGATGGAAGCGAGCTGATCACCCAAGAAAAAGCGCACGTTCAAGACCCATATTCGTTCAGATGTATGCCACAGGTTCACGGTGCCACAAAAGATACTTTGGAGTATGTTTTAAAGGTGTTTATGACCGAAATAAATTCTGTGACAGATAATCCGAACATATTTATAGGAGACGATAAAATCATTTCTGGTGGAAATTTTCACGGACAACCGTTAGCATTGGCATTGGATTTTCTTAAAATAGCAATGGCTGAACTTGGAAATATTTCTGAAAGAAGAATTTTTCAATTGGTTTCAGGATTAAGAGGTTTGCCAACATTTTTAGTGGATAATCCAGGTCTCAATTCAGGCTTTATGATTCCTCAATATACTGCGGCAAGTATTGTAAGCGCCAATAAACAATTGGCAACACCTGCAAGTGTTGATTCTATTGTATCTTCAAATGGTCAGGAAGACCACGTAAGTATGGGAGCCAATGCTGCTACACAAGCCTATACTTTGATAAATAATGTAGAACGTATTTTGGCTATAGAATTGTTAAATGCCTCACAAGCAATTCATTTTAGAAAACCGTTAAAATCTTCCCCTTTTATTGAATCATTCTTAAAAATGTATCTTCTAGATGTCCACTTCATAAAACAAGACGTTGTGTTACATGATTCCATAATCACAACACTGCAGTTCATCGACGTTTTTTGCATCGAGAATGACCTGTTGTTCGACTAAATACAAAAAAAAAAGTTAAAGTGGATAATGTTAAAAAAAACGTAATTTTTTTTTGGTGTTCAATCTATTATACTCTATTTTTGAACTAGATAGATGGATTGTATTGATTTTCATTTATCTAAGTATAGAATTGTTTTTATACTGTCTTACCGGAAATTGTTTAATAGCGAAAACAATTGATTATTAGCACGTTATTTTTTTGAATAGTGATATTCAGAAGAATGTTTTCATTCAATAGTTTCTATTGAAGTTGTTAAAGCATTCGAGGTCCCAAGCCTACACATATAAACCTATAACTTATGGTTACGAGGGCAAATTAATTTGTCTTTTAGGATGTTAATAATTTTAAAACCAAAATGTTATGTTTATGAGCAATTTTACCCGTAGTGGAGGGCGGGCCAAATTATGGCAGCCCACCACTAATTTACCGTGTTGTAGCATTGATCTTATCGCAAAACAAATTAAAAGCATACGAGGTTCGTTACTTGTCATGCTTTTGTTGTTTAGTATAGGCTCAATGCTTGGACAATCATCGCAAAGATCAGAATTCTTTAATCGATGTATTGATGATCTACCACAAGGTCTGTCTATTGCTGCCGTACAGGCGGCTTATGCTGATCAATGTGCAGGTTCTGCCATTTCAGTCGTTAAAACACCATATATCACTGGTGATAATTGCGATTGGACTGTAGAATATTCTTATGAGATTAAATGTCTTAACTTTGAAGATGAATTTAAACTTATTTATTATGGTGGTGATAGAACGCCTCCTGTTATTGACCCACTTCCTGAAGCATCCAAAATAGAATGTCCAAGTTCTCCAGAATTTGCACAAGCTACAGCTTCAGATAATTGTGGAGGAGAAGTGACATTGACTTATGTTGACTCTGACTCACCTTTGGAATGTGGAACTACATATATAAGAACTAGAACATGGACTGCAACTGATAATTGTGGTAATAGTTCTACTGCAACTCAAATGATTTATGTAGAGGATTACACCGCTCCAGTATTCGCAGATCTTCCTGAAGCAAGTAAAATTGAATGTCCTGCTCAACCGCAATTTGCTCAAGCAGTTGCGACTGACGCATGTGATCAAGAAGTAACGCTTACTTTTGAAGATGTTATGACCCCTGGAGAATGCGAAGGTTCCTATACAGTCACCAGAACATGGACAGCGACGGATGACTGTGGCAACAGTTCCACCGCTTCACAGGTGATCGAGGTCGAGGACAATACTGCTCCGGTAATTGCTCAGTTACCAGGTATAACTACTATAGATTGTCCAGCAACCCCACAATTTGCTCAAGCTACTGCAACTGATACATGCGATAGTAATGTAAGGTTGACTTATAGAGATGTAACAACCGTAGGTAATTGTTCAGGCAATTATTCAGTCACTAGGACTTGGACAGCTACTGATGACTGTGGAAATAGCTCAACGGCATCTCAAACAATTAATGTACAAGACGTTACTGCTCCTATAATTTCTCAATTACCAGAAGTGACAACTATCGATTGTCCTGCGACTCCACAATTTACACAAGCAGTCGCAACAGATAACTGTGATCCGAAAGTAAATCTAACATACAGAGATATCACAAACCCAACTAAATGTGCGGGCAGATATTCTGTTACGAGAACATGGACAGCAACAGATGAATGCGGAAATTCTTCGACTGCTTCTCAAACCATACATGTTCAAGATGTTACACCTCCAGTTATTTCTCAATTACCTGGAGAGACAACCATTCAATGTCCTGCCACTCCTCAATTCGCAAATTCTACAGCATCAGATGCTTGTGACCCAAAAGTGAATCTAACATATAGAGATGTAAGAACTCCTGGAGATTGTGAAGGCAGTTATTCAATAACCAGAACATGGACAGCTAGAGATGAATGTGGTAATATTTCTACTTCTTCACAAACAATACATGTAGAAGATAATACAGCTCCGGTAATTTCTCAATTACCAGAGGTCTCCACGATAGAGTGCCCATCGCAGCCTGAATTCGCTACTCCAACTGCGACAGATGCTTGTGATAGTAGACCAACCCTTACGTACAACGACGTTATGACTCCAGGCGAGTGCGACGGCGAGTACAGCGTGACCAGAACATGGACGGCTACTGATGACTGCGGCAACAGCTCGACAGCGTCCCAGACGATCAACGTCGAGGACAACACAGCGCCTGTGATCGATGCGCTTCCAGAGGCGAGCAAGATCGAGTGCCCTGCGCAGCCGGAGTTTGCACAGGCGACAGCGAGCGACCTATGCAGCGAGGTTACCCTGACTTACAACGACGTCTTGGTGCCTGGAGAATGTGAAGGTTCGTACACGGTTACCAGAACATGGACAGCTACTGATGACTGCGGCAACAGT
>NZ_JALNMI010000002.1:228478-657935 GCF_023156585.1 Subsaxibacter sp. CAU 1640 | reverse complement strand
TGTCACGGGCTGCGAGAACACTGACAGTGCGGAGGTGGTGATCAGTTCGCCACCGTCGGTGACGGCAGAGGTGGCCACACAAGCTTTTTCGGAAATCCACGTTATAATAGCGACGGCCGTGGGTGACGGTGAATATGAGTACAGCCTCGACGGCGGTCCGTGGCAGTCCAGCGGTACGTTTGAGGACGTTTCCTTCGGGGAGCATGTTGTGACGGCCAGGGACGTGAACGGCTGCGGCCAGGCGAGCTATCCGGTGACGGTGCTGGACTACCCGCACTTTTTCACCCCTAACGGCGACGGGCGCAACGAGACATGGAACATTGTCGGTTTTTCAGGCATGGCCGGCACAAAAATTTATATATTTGACAGGTTCGGCAAGCTGCTCAAGCAGATCAGCCCTTCGGGGATCGGCTGGGACGGGACCTACAACGGCAGCCCGATGCCATCGAGCGACTACTGGTTCACCGTGGAGTACACCGAGGACGGACAGCAGAAACAGTTCAGGGCTCATTTTACTTTAAAAAGATAATAGAAACAAATCGACATGAATTTAAAAAAGTATTGTTTAATAGCGTTTACCGGGTTGATGACCCAAATCGGGATAGCCCAAGAAGGGTTGCCTATTTATTCTGATTACTTAACAGATAATTATTACTTGATACATCCTTCGATGGCCGGGGTTGCCAATTGTGCTAAAGTTAGGTTGACAGCGCGTAAGCAATGGTTTGGTCAAGATGACGCTCCTGCATTACAAACCTTGAGTGTTAATGGTAGGATAGGTGATTCTCCATCAGCTATCGGTGGAATTGTTTATAACGACAAAAATGGATATCATTCTCAAACAGGTGCCTCTCTAACGTATGCACATCATTTGATGTTTTCTAGGAATGAGATAGATTTAAATATGTTATCCTTTGGATTGAGTGCAGGATTTATTCAATATAAACTGGATGAAACCTCTTTTTACCCTGATGGTGCTGATGACCCAATTATCGCTGGAATTGAACAAAGTTCAACTAATTTCAATATTGATTTCGGGTTCTCATATCATTTTATAGACTTTTATGCTCATGCTACAGTAAAGAATGTGTTGAACAATGATGGAATCAACTCCAACGAAAATGGTTTATATAGATTTGATAACTTGAGAACATTTCTTTTTTCGCTTGGAAATACATTCAACAAATTCGGTAGCGAATGGAGCTATGAACCTTCCGTGATGTTTCTTTATAAAGATGGAACCAAAGAATCTTCAATAGATATCAACGGAAAAGTTTATAAAGAAATGGATTTTGGTAAACTTTGGGGCGGATTATCTTATAGAAGAAGTCTTGATGGTGCTGAATTTTTAGAAGGTAGTGAGGTAAGCAGCCAAAAACTTCAGTATTTCACACCATTTTTAGGAGTGGACTACAAGCAGTTCGTCTTTGCGTATACTTATTCTTATCAAGCAAATTCGGTTGTGTTTAACAACGGTGGATTCCATCAATTGACGATAGGTTATAACTTTAACTGTAGAAGAGAGAAATACGAATGTAACTGTCCTGCAGTGAATTAATAAAAAAAGTCTCGAAAACTCGAGACTTTTTTTTGCGTTAGCGATTAAAGTGGAAATCCTTTTTGTGAGGCACGAACAAAAAGATTGAAACGGAAAGCGCGACCCTTTGTTGCTTTTTCTGCAACAAAGGGTAACGCCCAAAATCTACTCCCATTTATAGTTTTTACTTTTGGCTTGCGCTTTGATCGCGTTGACCATTGCACTTTCTAATCCATTGGTGTCTTCTTTTTGCTTTTGCAATACATATTGACGACGTTTTTCATTCAATTGCTGAATTTCTTCTTGAATTTGTGCTCGTTCCTTACTTTTCTTTGCTACATAAGCCTTGATTTCGGAAGTAGACTTTCCTTTTAATTCTGAAGGGAGGTCACTCTCTTTTAGGTCTTCATATTTGAAGGATTTTGATTTTTCGGCATCGACCAAGTCCCAAGAATCATTTTTGTACAAATGCGAACTTTTACTAACAGCTCTATTGACGGCGTTTGCTTCACTATAACCCTGTGCATTGGTGTCTTGTTCTGCCTGCAACTCCATTTTTTTAATTCCAGAGCTTCCATATGCAATATAAGTTTTATTGAGTTTTTGGTTGAGAATCAGAATTTGATCATCATATGGTGAAGCAACATAAGTAGTAGCGTGATTGTGATTGATAGCCATATAATTGCCGTGAGTGAGGCTGGCGCCATCTTTCCAATAGCTGGAAATACCTTGATCATAATCGCCACAGAAAATGGTGTTTACGGTGACATCTTTAGTGTGAGCAAGCTTTGCTGCATCTTTATAACTTATTTTTCCTTGTGTGAATGGTTCATTACCCGCAATGAAAATGAGCTTTAAATCATCTGCATTGGTGCCCCAACTCAATTGATTCAAAGAGGTTTGAATGACGTGTCCGCAATATTCTTCGCCACCATTAGTGGTCAAGGAAAACAATTGCTTTGAAATTTCATCCAAATCACTACTGAACGCCAACACCTGGCGTATATAACCTTCGTCACCATTTAATCGGTCGTTGCCGTATTCATAGAGTGCAATTTGTAGATTTGGTTTGCTGTCGTCACATTTGGCGTAAGACAATTCGTTTACGATTTCCCAAAGTTGTGCCTTGGCTTGGTCTATCAATCCATCCATACTGTTGCTGGTGTCGAGCAGCAACGCCACTTTGATGAATTGCTTGCTTGGTGTGTGCGCTACAGTTTCTGCGATTGCCAAATCTGCTTCTGGATTCTTTTTATTGTTTGCGTTACAGGAAACGAGTCCAAATACGCACAAACTCATAACAGTTGTTTTTAGGATTGTTTTCATGATTAAATTTTTTATTTATTCGTATTCAGTTCTTTTACATCGATGGTTCCATTTGGTGAAACCACATAGTATTTATGTACCAATTCGGTTTTTGTGATGGGTTTTGTTTGTTCTTTAGGCTTCGGATTGTATTGCAATTTGATGTTCATCCCGATTTGAATGACTGGTTCCAAAATGGCTGGATTGATAACCAAATCATAGTACTGATAGGAAAGCGGTTCATAATAATATGAGGTTTGTTTTTTGGCTGTTGTAACACCTTTTTTAGTTCTGATAGCTTCAAATGACACACTGTTGAAAGCTTGGTAACTGCGATAAAAGTCTTTTGGGAAATAGCAATATTTGTCGTCAGCTACATACACGTCGTAGTCTTCAAGGTTGAAGCCTAACAATTTATAATAGGCTTTTTTCTCATCGATCATTTTTAAAAGTTCAGATTGAAGATTTTTATAGACTTGGGCAATATTTTCTATGAAATAATCAACCTTTACAAGATTGTAAATCTCATTTTCCGCACAGGCTGTTAGGATATCTTCAAATTGATTGGTGCTTTTGAATTGGATATGGATATTTTGTTGCAATTCAAATCCGCTGGGAACTTCAGTATAGGTTTTGCTGAATAGTTTCTTCTGTACTTCAATTTCGTAATTCGGGACAAAGGAAATCACGTCAATAACAATATCTTTTTCCAGAATGCCTTGTGCTTTGAGCTTTTGTCTGACACCATCTATGCGTTGATTTATAAGACTATTGGCTTCGGCTGCTGATTCACCTATTTGAGAAAGGTTAAAAACTGCAGTATAGGTAACAGCTTTGACATTTTGAAGTGCCTTGACATCAATGGTCAAAATATTTGATGGATTAAGAACTTTATTGATTTGCTGTTGAACCGTTGGATTGTAGATGTTCGCATTGCCACTCATCGCGATGTTTTGTCTTGAAAGTTTAAAATCTTCGTTATTGAAGTTGCCAAGATGCTGCGCATAAAGGGGACACAAAATAAAAAGCTGTAAAACAGTTAAAAGGAGTGATTTTTTCATTGATTTTCGTTTTTTGATTTATGACGTAAACCTATGTCCAACTTTTTTCAATAAAAAACAGCAATGAGGGAATGAGAGTTCTCAATGAGCAAAGTGCAGCAATAAATGAGTAATGCCTTGTTTTTTTGATTGTAAGGAAGAGTTTTGGTGTTTTTTTGATTTTATTTAATCGATTAAAACGTGTAAGTTTGGTTCAATTGAAATTCAATTATGCGATTCACCTTTAGATACATCCTTTTGCTATGGCTTTTCTTTTTGCCTTTGCAATTTATTATTGCCCAAAATGAATCAAGGAGAATCACGGAACCTACTTTTACTGTGAAGGGATCCGTTCGTGAAAGTGATACCTATAAACCCATCCCAAAAGTGAATATTGAAGTTAATGGTGGTGCATATACCATGACTAATATGGATGGAAGTTTTAATATTCAAGTTAAGAGAGGCGACGAGCTAATTATCCGCCACAAAGATTTTGAAACAGTTTATTATACGATTGAAAATGACGAGAGAATAATTGTGGAAGTTGAACCAGCTCTGCAACGAAGTCCAGAAAATTCAAAATATAAAAAAGAAGTCAAGGCATTCAATGCGATGATCGATTCAGCTGACTTTTATTTAAAAAAAGATGCTAAAAAGAGTATTCAATTCATTACTGACGCACTTTCGCAAAGTAACTCTACCATCGAAAATTCTCAAGCATATGAAGTCCTTGCAGATATTTATATGCAATGGAAACAATATGATTTGGCAGTATCAAATTATCGAATCAGTCTTCAAAACAGAGCAAACAATGATGTTAGATTAAAGCTTGCAAAAGCTTATGAGAACAATAAAAATTATCAGGAAAGTATAGATACTTACAATGGAATAAAAAAAACAGAACTTTCAAATTACCAGATGGTGAATTTATATGAAGGTCTTGGAGATACCTACAGTTCCATAAAAAAATATGATGAGTCCATTCAATCGTATAAAAAAGGGCTTGAAGTTGCCCAAAAGCATTTGATTGCGCCCAAAGTAACAGACTTAAATTCTAAAATTGCTCAAGCCTACAACGCTTCCGGAAAAATTAATCAGGCACAGACTTATTTCGAGAATTCTCTCAATTTGGCTACCAAAGAAAACAAAAAAAGAGCAGTAGAAGAAAAAGTTACGGTTGCTGATTTTCAAAATGTCAATAGAGGTTACGCAGCCGAAATACAATTGAGAAAGGAAGTTCTTAAGGATGTTGAAGATATTGAAAAGGACTCAACAATTACAAATGAAAGTCCATTAACGTCCCAAAAACAAAATTATAAAATTGGTAATGCATATTTTCTTCAAGGCGATTATGCAAATGCAATTACATATTTAGAAAAAAGTATAAAAGAAGCAGATAAGAAAGAAGATTTAGTAGTAAAAAAAGATGCTACAAAAAAACTGTCCGACCTTTACGAAGATGCTGGTGATTATGAAAAAGCTCTATTAACTTATAGGGAATATACCGAAGTTGTTGATGAACTTTATATCAAGAAAGAACAGGAAATATCCCAAGCAGCACGTTTCAGTAGAGATATTGCAGCAAAGCAAAACCGGATCACTGGTTTGGAAACTGACAGACAACTTTCGCAAAGCAAATATCAGCTTTCTTCCGAAAGGAATAAAAGACAGGAACTTATCATTTATTCACTCCTTGGAGGCCTGATTCTTTTGTTGGTGACAGCTTATTTTATGTACAAATCCATCAAGCAACAAAAACTTGCCAATAATCTATTGGCATTGAAATCGTTGCGAAGTCAGATGAATCCTCATTTTATCTTTAATGCACTCAATTCGGTCAATAGTTTTATTGCATCAAATGATGAACGCACTGCTAATAAGTACCTTTCTGATTTTTCTCAATTGATGCGTTCCGTTTTGGAAAATAGCGACGAAGATTTCATTCCACTAAAAAAGGAAATTGAACTTTTGGAGCTTTACACAAAGTTGGAATATTTCCGGTTTAAGGATAAGTTCAATTATTCGATAACCGTTGATGACGATGTTGCAGTTGAAGAATTCCAGATCCCACCGATGCTTTTGCAGCCTTATATAGAAAATGCCGTTTGGCACGGACTGCGATACAAATCTGAAATGGGACAATTGGATATTCATATTTCCAGGAAAAGCGATGATGAAATTACCATTACTGTCACCGACGATGGTATAGGTCGTGAAAAATCAAAAGCTCTCAAAACCGAACATCAGAAGAAGCAAAACTCCAAGGGAATGGGAAACATCAAAAAAAGAGTTGCCATCTTAAATGAAATGTATAAAGATAAAGTGGATGTATTTGTGGATGATTTCCAAATGGCAGAAGATACAGGTACGAAGGTTATTGTAACACTTAAAAAAGACTGATGTGAAATGAGCCATTACATATTTTGATACATATTGTGATGTTCGATGACGAATTGCATCTGACAAATAAACAAATAAAATAAACAGATGAAACTAAACTCCATTATCGTTGAAGACGAGGAAACAAGCAGAGAAATTTTAAGAAATTATCTCAAGAAGTACTGCCCGAACGTTCAAATTTTAGGAGAAGCTTCAAATATTGAAGAAGCTTTGATTTTAATCAGAAACAATGATTTGGATTTGGTATTTTTGGATGTTGAAATGCCTTATGGAAATGCTTTCGACCTTCTGGACAAAGTAGGTGATATCGATTTTGAAACCGTTTTTGTCACAGCCTATAATCATTACGCTATAGATGCTTTGAATGCTCATGCTTCCTATTATTTGATGAAGCCCATTTCAATTGATGAACTCATCAAAGCTGTTGATTATGTTACGGAGATTAGGACCAAGGAGGATGCACTTCAAGATCAGGTTTTGGTGCCTAAAACCAATACTGTCAATGGAAAAATAACCATTCCGCAACAAGATGGTTTTGAAATTATCAATACTTCAGACATTTTATATTGTAAGGCAGATGACAATTATACCGAAATTTATTTGGCAAACAATAAGAAGAAATTGGTCAGCAAAACATTAAAATATTTTGAAGATGCGTTGAGCGATTCGAGTTTTGCACGTGTTCACAAATCGTACTTGGTGAATGTCAATGAAGTTGTCAAATATGTAAAAGGGAAGGGTGGAAGTGTCGAATTGAGTAATGGCAAACAGATTATGGTATCAGCATCAAAAAAATCAGAATTGTTGTCTTATTTTAAATAACAAATTCTTTCGAAAGTAGGAATCTATTGAATGAATTGACGAACAAGCTGTAATAAGAATTCAAAGGAATTGATTATGCCAATCATAAAACCAGTTAACGGAAAAAACCCTCAAATACCTGACGATTGCTATGTCGCCGAAAATGCAACGATAGTGGGAGATGTGGTAATGGGAAATGAATGCAGCATTTGGTTCAACGCTGTTGTGCGTGGCGATGTTCATTTTATCAAGATGGGAAATAAAGTGAATGTTCAAGATGGTGCCGTCATTCACGCTACCTATCAAAAGTCGCCAACCAAAATCGGAAATAATGTGTCTATAGGTCATAATGCCATTGTACACGGTTGTACCATTCACGACAATGTTTTGATAGGTATGGGAAGCATCGTTATGGATGATTGTGTTGTGGAAAGTAATAGCATAATCGCAGCAGGTGCAGTTGTCACTCAAAACACAAAAGTTGAAGCTGGAAGTATTTACGCAGGCGTTCCTGCTAAAAAAGTAAAGGATATTAGTCAAGAATTGATTTCTGGCGAAATTGATCGGATTGCCAACAATTATGTGAAGTATTCAGGCTGGTTCAAAACTGAAGATACTCAACCATAAATTCATCATTGAGAATTGATTTCAATACTTCTATATTCCCATTTGTGTAAAATTGATTTTTCGGTTTTAGCTTTCTGCTATTTAATAACTGATGTTTTACCAAGACAGCTTTTGTTTGCCTCGCAACAGCTTCACCCGAATCAATAATCTTGACAGAAGCAGGCAGCATTTCCAATAGCATTGGCATTAGGTAAGGATAATGCGTGCATCCGAGAACCAAATAATCAATATTCGCTTCAATCATTGGCTGTAGATATTTCTTCAATAGTTCTTGCATTTCATCACTATATGTTCTTCCTTCTTCAATTAGAGATACAATACCATCACCTACTTGTTCAATGACGTTAATTCCATCGCTATATAAATCCGTGGTTTTATGGAATAATTCGCTCGACAAGGTGCCTTTTGTGGCGAGAATGCCAACGGCTTTGGTTTGAGTTTGAAGAGCAGCCGGTTTTATAGCTGGCTCAATACCTATAAAAGGGATGTCATAGTTCTCTCGAAGCGTTTTAATGGCATTAGTTGTTGCAGTATTACAAGCCACGACAACCATTTTGCAGTTTTTGTTGATAAGAAGTTCGGTATTCTTTACGCTCAAATCCACAATCTCAGATTTGCTTTTGTTGCCATAAGGAGCATTGAAACTATCAGCGAGATAAATCGTATTTTCATAAGGAAGCAATGCCTTTATCTCTTGAAAAATCGAGGTGCCTCCTATACCAGAATCAAATATGCCAATAGGTTGTGTACTCATGAATACAAAAATAAAAAAGCCACTTGTTATTAAAGTGGCTTTCAAATAAATTTCTTTAGAATAAAATTAGAATCCTAATTCTTTTTTAACATCTGCCATAAGGTCTTTTCCATCGGCCAATAAAACACCGCTACCTTGTGTAGAATCTAATACATACTGAAAACCTTGCGCTTTAGCTACTTTTTGAATCGCTGCTTTCGCTTTTTCAAAAATGGGCTTCATCAATTCTTCTTGTTTCTTCTGAATATCTTCTTGTGCATTAGCCTGGTACTGACGGATACTTTGCTCAATAGTCTGAACTTCTTCAGCTCTTTTTGCATTTTCTTCTTCCGTTTTAGTATCTACTTCTCTTTGATATTGTTTTATCTTATTTTGATATTCAGTAGCCATTTTTTGAATTTCCGCCTCATAGGTCTTGGAAAGCTTTTCCAATTCAGTTTTAGCAGTTTTCATTTGTGGCATTGCTTCGATCAATTCATTGGTGTTGATGTGTGCAATTTTGCTTTGTGCCATAGTAAAGCTTGTTGCTCCAACGAAAAGGATTGCTGCAAATAAAAGGGTTTTAAATTGTTTCATTTTTAAAATTTGAATTACTTGTTATTTATTTTTATTTAGTTGTTATCTGGTACAGAATCTTTCTGCTTATTCTGCGCTTCACGTTCTTCTTTAGCTTTTTTACGATCGGCAATTATTTTTGCCTTACGTTCTTCTAGTTCTTTTTTACGTTGCTCACGATCAGTTAGTTGCTGTTGTTTCTTTTCTTCTGCACTTTGTTCAGTAGATTTACCGTTAGGTGGACCAGCAACTTGTTTATTATCTACTCTTTTTGCAGATGTTGTATCTGCTTGTCGATTATTGATACTATCACGTTCAGCTTTTGCCTTCGCACGATCGTCCAATATTTTTTGACGTCTAGCTTCAGCTGCGGCTTTAAGAGAATCACGCGTTTTTTGCTGTGCAGCTCTGCGTTCTTCCATTGCAGTTTCTCTTTCAGATTTTTTCTCTTCCAAAGCTTTTTCTCGCGCTTCCAATTCCTCATTGATTACAGGAACAACATCTTCCTTTTCAGCAGCTTTACGCTCTGCCTTATTTTGAGCTTGAGTCCGTTTTGAGGAACGAGTGATACTTCTCAATACCAACTCACTTATATCAAAGCGTTCTGCGGAATAAAGCATTACCACATCAGCCGACTTGTCAAATATGAAATCGTATTGCTTATTGCCAGCAATTTCTTGAACCGCAGCAAAAATCTGATCTTGTATAGGCTGAATGAGTTGTTGTTTTTGAATCATCAAATCACCATTTGGCCCAAAACGTTTTTGTTGATAGTCCAAAATTTCTGCTTCTTCAAAAGTGATATCTTCCAGTCGCTCTTCGTATAATTCTTTCGTAAGAAGCACACGCTCACTGTTCAATTGTTTCTTCTTTGTATCAATAGCGCTTAAACGTTGTTCTATTTCTGCCTTCCACTGTTGTACTTTTCCATCCAACTGAATTGTAGCTTCTTGATATTCTGGTACGTTTTGCAAAATATATTCCGTATCGATATACCCAATTCTTACACCTCGTTGCGCGTTGGAAATAAAGCACGACAGACCGATTATCGTCATTAAAAAAAGAACTTTAAACTTCATCTGTTTGTAATTTTATGATTTAAGGTATTGTTATAAATTTCTAAAATGACAATCTTCTGAATTCTTGACGAGTCATTTAGAGTTAATATTTTTCAAATTAACGAAATATATTCGAAAAAATTTTTAACGCTACAATTAAATCGTCTAAACATGATTAGAAAATATCGTGCCAAACTTAAAATTGCTGACCGATGATAAAGTGTGTTTCCCAACCATTTTTGGTAGTTTCACCAGGTAAAGGATCAAATCCATGACCAAAATCGATACCAAGAAGTCCAAAGGCAGGCATAAAAATTCTTAAACCTAGACCAGCTGAACGTTGTATTGCAAAAGGATTGTAATCTCTAAAATTATCAAATGATGCTCCGCCTTCCAGAAAGCCCAGGACGAAAATTTTAGCTTGACCTTCCAAAGTAATTGGGTAACGTAACTCCATTGAAAATTTATTGTAAATAGATCCACCATCTTGGGAAGAAAGTGATTGATTTGGATAACCTCTCAATGCAATAGCTTCACGTCCATCTAAAGAATAATTACCAAGACCATCACCTCCTACAAAGAAACGCTCAAATGGAATAACGCCTCGGTTGTTATTGTAAGCACCTAGATAACCAAATTCTAAACTGGATTTTAAAACGAGTTTCTTAACTAGGCTTTGGTACCAATCGAATTTGGATTTAATCTTATAAAATTCCAGCCATTTATAACGTTCTTGATCGATTTCTCCAATACGAGCATAGTCATCTGCATCTGTCGGGTCTAATTCATCGCGTTCATTTTTTAAGGCTTCATAATCAACTCCATTGAACAGGGAGTAAGGCAAAGATAATTTAGCAGTCACCGAAAAATTGGAACCACCTTCTGGATAGATTGGATCATTCCATGTGTTATTTCGGCTTAACCCAACTGTATAAGCCAAGTTGTTTGAATAACCATCACCAAAAGTAAATAGGCCGGTATTATAGTTTTTAAGGTTGTAGTGCTGAAAACTAATAGCTTGTGACAACGTAAAGTAATCATCTGGTACTGTTAATCTTCGTGCTAGACCAACCGTAATACCAGTAATGTTAAATCGTCTATCTTTGTCTGCATCTCTGGTTTGAGGATTGTAGAGGAACTGCTTGGTATGAGACAAAGATGTAGAAAATTGGACTGGACGTTTACCTCCTAACCACGGCTCCATAAATGAGAAGCTATACGTTTGAAAGAATCTACTCGCTTGTAACCTTAAAGCTAGACTTTGACCATCACCAGAAGGAATCGGCTTATAAGCCTCTCCATTGAAAATATCTTTGATTGCAAAGTTATTGAAAGATAGACCCAACGTACCGATGAAACCTCCACCACCATAACCACCTTGAAGTTCAATTTGGCTTGACCCAGATTCTACAACAGAATATTCCATATCCAATGTACCGTCTGTTGGATTTGGGTTTTTAAAATTTGGAGAAATCTTTTGTGCATCGAAGAAGCCTAATTGACCAAGCTCTCTAATGGTTCTCACTACATTCTCTTTTTTGTAAAGTTGCCCTGGACGCGTACGTAATTCACGATAGATTACCTTATCGTTTGTTTTCTCATTACCTACAACTGTTACATTGTTAAAATAAGCTGGTTTACCTTCAATGATGCGGATTTCCATATCAATGACATTACCATCGGCACTAACCTCAACAGGATTGATACTTGAAAACAGATATCCGTTGTTTTGATAAAGATTAGTGAGGTCAGCTGCATCAGGTCTCGAATCATCAGCAATTCGTTTTTTGAGCTCTACACCATTGTAAGTGTCACCTTCATTAATGCCTAAAAGAGACTGTAATTGTCGGTCAGTAAAAGCACTATTACCTACAAAAGTGATCTTGCCAAACTTATATTGTTCGCCCTCTTCAACATTTACTACAATCGATATAGTTTTGTCATTATTTTTAATGATGGAGTCCGAAATGATCCTAGCATCTCTATAACCGTTTTCCTTGAATTTATCAATTACAGAAACCAAGTCTTCTTTATAATCATCCTGAACATATTTAGAACGCTTAAAGATTCGTATTGGATTCTTTTGCTTCGTGTTTTTCATTGCTTTGCGAAGCTTCTTGTCGCTTATCTGCTCGTTTCCATTGAAGGTGATTTTTTTTACCTTTATTTTTTCACCCTTGTCTATATCAATTGACATATTTACACGTCGCTTTTCGATAGAGTCGGTAACTTCAACCGTTTTGATGTCAACAGACGCATTATAAAACCCATCTTTTTTATATTTGTTAACCAAATAATTTCTAGTAGTTGTTATAAGGTTTTCGGTGACTTTAACTCCCTTATTAAGTTTATTGTCTTTGATTATGCCTTCTTTTTTTGATTTTTTGACACCATCAATTTCCAATTCGTTCAATTCTGGTAAATCAATCAAATTAATTTCTAAATAGGCTACGTTGCCCTCAACTTTTGCCAAATAGATATCAATAGCGCTAAACAGTTTAGAATTCCATAATTTTTTTAATGCAGCACTTATCTCTTCTCCTGGAATTGATATTTCCTCACCTTTTCTTAATCCTGAATATGTGATTACGGTTTGCTCACTAAAATTGGTGTTTCCAGTTACCGAAATTTCACCAATTACATATTTTTCGCCAGAATTGAATTTTATTTCTTGAGAGGTAATTTTACTCGAAGCCAGAAAAATAAGAGTAATGAAGAATGTGTTTAGAAATGTTTTCAAAAGTATTTTGTTAGCTAAGTTGTTCACTAGTTTTTCCAAATCGTCGTTCTCTATTTTGATATGCTATCAAAGCATCATACAGATCTGCCTTCCTGAAATCTGGCCATAAAATAGGCGTGAAATACAATTCGGCATATGCTATTTGCCACAATAAAAAATTGCTGATTCGCTGCTCTCCACTGGTTCTTATCAGCAAATCTACGTCTGGTAAATTTTGCGTGTAAAGATGCTTATTAATAATGGATTCGTCAATAGAATCGGAAGAAATTATATTATTTTTAACTTTATTACTTAATTCTTTCACAACATTAATTAATTCTTCCCTAGAGCCATAGCTTAATGCCAAAGTCAAAGTCATGGCATTATTTTCTTTGGTTTTATCGATGACTTCCAGAAGCTCACTGTGCGCGTTTTTTGGCAAATCATTAAGATTTCCAATAGCTGAAAGTTTAATGTTGTTATCCTGAAGAGTCTTAATTTCCTTTTTTAAGGATTTGACCAGAAGTTTCATGAGTTTTTGAACTTCAATTTTTGGTCTGTTCCAATTTTCTGTGGAAAAGGCATACAAGGTTAGGTTTTTAATACCTAGTTCAGCGCTGGCTTCAACTACTTCTCTTACCGATTTTGTGCCATTTTCGTGCCCTACGACCCGCAACAAACCTTTTTGTTTTGCCCAGCGGCCATTACCATCCATTATAATGGCAACATGTTTAGGGAGTTTGTTTTTGTCTATGTCTTGTGTTTGTTCCACTCTTTATCAATAATTACAATAACAAGGTCTTTGGCCGAACGTATAGGTTAAGGTTATCCCTGTAAATACATACCAATCGTTACTATTTGTATTGCCAAAACTGTATTGACTTCTAAAGTCGGCATCTGGCACGCTTCCGTCTATTTCATCAGTAAAAGTGTATCTAGCGCCAACTTCCACAGCTAATATCAGATTGTCAGCAGTAGTTGTTTTAAAGCCTAAAACCATCGGGATTCCGTATGCCCAACTGCTAGTGCCTTCTGATGTCACTACACCATTGTTGTCAAAAAAGAAATTATCATGATTTGCTACACTCACACCAGTGTATAAATAAGGTGTAGATTTAGGTTCTTCTTGATGCAAATCCCAATCCAAAAATGTGAATTCCATACCTGCTGACACCTCGAAAATATTATTTTCAAATTCGTAGCCACGTTGTATTCGTCTTGGATCGTCAGACTTGGCATCAACACCTTTTAATTTCGAAAAAATGGCTGTAACTCTATATGAATGTCTTGGGCTGCGATTCCATTTGAATACACCTCCAAAAGTAGGACTGTTAGGAGCAATGTATTTTGTGGAGCCCACATCTCCTATAAAATTACTGCTTCCCAAAAAGAAACCAACCTCATAGATTTGAGATTGTGATGTTTGAACGAAACAGACACTCAATAAAATTAAGATTAAATACCTCATATAATTTTAAAAGTTTGCAAATATAACAATTATGATTAGCCTATAACAATTTGAATGGAATAGTATTACAGATAAACAGTATTTGCAAAGTTTTATTGTTTAATTGCGCTTGTCTTCGCCCCAAAGCAATTTTTTTCGAAGTGTGTCGATAAAGCTCTCATCCAAAAGTTCCACCATCTTGATTTTGAAATCAGCTTTTTTGATGGTAACAATTGTTGAATTTGGTAATGTGGCTATACGAGAATCCAAGGAAATCAGATAATCATCTTCCCTACCATCTACCTTTAAACTTATTTCGGTTCCGTCGGGAATAACTAGAGGTCGTGCACTCAAATTATGTGGCGCAATAGGTGTGAGGGCAAAGTTATTGGCGTCTGGGGAAATAACTGGACCACCACAGCTTAAAGAATAGCCTGTAGAGCCAGTCGGTGTTGATACTATCAATCCATCAGCCCAATATGAGGTCAAATACTCATTGTTCAGATGTGTTGCCACAGTTATCATGGAAGTCGTATTTTTTCTACTTACCGCAATTTCGTTTAAAGCAAAATTAGTATGTAGAATTTCTTTATTTTCAGGCAGCGTTTTAATACTCAATAACGTGCGTTCAGAAATTTTATAGCGTTTTTCGAGGATGCTGCTGATGGCTTTTTCTATTTGATTGGTTTGGATAGTGGCCAAGAAACCTAATCGGCCAGTATTGATACCGACAATAGGAATTCCCATATCTCTAACATATGTGATGGCTCTCAATATTGTTCCATCGCCTCCTATACTTATAAGTAATTCAAAAGAAGCATCCAGTTTTTGAAAGGTTTTGAAGCAATCATATTTTTGAATGCCTTTGTCTTCTCTTTGCAGAAGTTCATAAAAATCTTTTTCAACATGAACTTCTAGTTTGTTTTTCATCAAAAAATCCAACAACGTCTTGATGCTTGGGTGTGCATTGCCTTGATAATGCTGTCCGTAGATTGCTATCTTCATATCTTAAATATCAAGATATTTTTTTAAATATTCTGAACGTTCCTTGAGACTCTCAATGTAGCTGTCCTCCTCATGTCCAGATACAATATTGTAACTATACCGTCTGAAAGTTTGGATGACATCATTTAACCCAGAGTTCCCAATCTTTAAGGTAATTTGAACCAAGTCGCTATCCATTTTTGAAATAAAAGCACCCAATATCTTGGCATCGTTTGATTCAACAATTTGGCTTATTTCACTAAAGGAATAATCTGTAACACCTTTTTCAATTATTAAAATCCCGCCTGGCTCTGCAAAAAATGGTGTTTCATTAAAAAGACCGATAATATCGTTAAGCTCGTAATAACCAAGATATTTGTTTTGCTCATTCAATACTGGCATAATATTGCAAGAGTTTTGTGCAAATTCTTCTAAAATATCCAACCAAGTGGTAGTGTCTCTCACAAAAAAGCCTTCTAAAGCATAGTTGCAGTCCACAATCGTTTTGTCGCCTTCAAAACAATAAGCATCATTTTCTGATATGCATCCCAAATAAACACCTTCGTTTTCTATAGGAACGTGCGAATAAGTAAGTTCATTAAACATCATTTTTAGGTCGCTCACCTTATCGTTGATATTTAATGGTTTGATATCGTTTATAATGAATTCTTGTAATGTCATACCGAATGTATATCTATCGCAAATTAATCAAAAATAACCATAAAAAGCGTGTTCTACTTCGTATTTTTGCTGTCTCAAAGTAAAGAAGAATGACAAAATTAAGTGTAAATATCAACAAGATTGCAACCCTGCGTAATGCAAGAGGAGGCGATGTTCCAAATTTGGTCCAATTTGCCAAAGACGTTCAGGTTTTTGGTGCCCAAGGTATTACCATTCATCCAAGGCCAGATGAGCGACACATTCGTTATCAAGATGTTTATGATTTGAAACCAATTGTTACTACTGAATATAATATTGAAGGAAATCCTATAAAGCAATTTATAGATATGGTGATTGAAGTGAAACCAACCCAAGTCACTTTGGTGCCAGATGCGGAAGATGTTTTGACGTCAAATGCAGGCTGGGATACCATAAAACATAAGGATTTTCTTAAGGATGTTATCAAGGAATTTAAGTCGAATGGTATCAGAACATCGATTTTTGTGGATCCAGTGATGAAGCAAATTGAAGGTGCAAAGGCTACCGGAACCGATAGGATCGAACTTTACACCGAATCTTTTGCGCATCAGTATGGTTTGGGCAATGAAATGGGTGTTAAACCTTATTCAGAATGTGCTGTATTGGCGAGCTCTCTTGGACTAGGTATCAATGCTGGGCACGATTTGTCTTTGGATAATATTCAATTCTTCAAAAATAATGTGCCAGATTTATTGGAAGTTTCCATTGGGCACGCGCTGATATCTGAAAGTCTTTATTTTGGCATCGAAAATGTCATTAATATGTATCTTCATCGACTTAAATAAGTATTCAGTTATCAGTAGCAGTATTCAGTTTCCATTTATTAAAATTGAAATTTTATCTACTGTAATTTTAAATCACATATCATAGATCAAAATGACTTTGTATTCAAATATTTTAGGAAAAGGTAAACCATTTGTATTTCTCCACGGCTTTTTGGGAATGAGCGACAATTGGAAAACTTTGGGCACAAAATTCAGTGAAATGGGTTGTGAGGTTCATTTGATTGACCAGCGAAATCACGGACGAAGTTTTCATAGTGATGAGTTCAACTATGATGTAATGGTGGAAGATTTAAAAAATTATGTAGAAACGCATCAGCTTGAAGATATAATTTTATTGGGACATTCTATGGGTGGGAAAACAGCAATGCTATTTGCAGTGGAACATCCAGATAGTGTACAAAAATTGATAGTCGCAGACATTTCTCCAAGATTTTATCCTATACATCACGAAACGATTCTAAAAGGATTGGCTTCGCTCGATTTTGATGCATTAAAAAGTAGAGGAGAAGCGGATGATGTCTTGAAAAATTACATCACAGATTTTGGAACACGACAATTTCTTTTGAAAAATCTTTATTGGGAAACCAAGGAAAAGTTGGGATTAAGACTCAATCTAGAAGCTTTAACGGAAAACGTCAGTGAAGTTGGTGAAGCACTTCCGATGCATTCAAAATTTGAAAAGGACACCTTGTTTTTACGTGGCGACCGTTCAGAATATATATCGTTACAAGACGAAGCTATTATCAAAACACATTTCCCACAGGCTAAAATAGAAACCATTTCCAATGCTGGACATTGGCTTCACGCCGAAAATCCCACAGAGTTTTTTGAGGCTGTGAATGGATTTATAAAAGATTAATCTTATATTTAAATGATTAACTAACAGAAATTATATGAATCTAATTATCAGAATATTATTGACAGCAGTGGCAGTTGTCATTCTGGCAAAAGTACTTCCAGGCGTCGATGTCGCAGGTTTTACTGGTGCCATCATTGTGGCTGTCGTACTGGGATTGTTAAATGCAATCTTAAAACCGATTTTGGTCATTTTGACCTTGCCAATTACAATTGTAACATTAGGTTTGTTCCTGTTGGTAATCAATGCTTTGATTATTTTATTGGCGAGTGAATTGCTCGATAGTTTTGCAGTAAGCAGTTTTTGGATAGCAGTGCTTTTCAGTTTGTTATTGTCACTGCTTCAGTCCATTTTGTTTTCAATCTTAAAAGAGGACAAAAAATAGACTGAAACACAAAACGTTAAAACTTTGATGGGATACGAAAAATATGTACTTTTGCATCCCAATTTTTTATAGAATAAAAATGAACATTACAAGAGAAAACATTGATGCATTAAATGCAGTTGTGAAAGTGGATATCGCTAAAGAAGATTATAGCGATAAAGTAGAAAAAGTCCTTTCAGATTACCGCAAGTCGGCAAATATTCCTGGTTTTAGAAAAGGACACGTGCCGATGACAATGGTTAAAAAGCAATACGGAAAAGCTGTATTGGTGGATGAGGTCAATAAATTGTTGCAAGACGCATTGAACAAATATCTTACTGAAGAGAAATTGGACGTTTTGGGCAATCCGCTTCCAAAAGCGCAAGATAATCTTGATTGGGATGCTGATTCGTTTACTTTTGAGTTCGAATTGGGCTTGGCTCCGGAATTTGAAGTTGAGTTAAAAACCAAAAAGCCAATTACCCAATATCACATAGTTGCTGATGAAAAAATGATTAACAATCAAGTTGAGCACATTCAAAAGCAATATGGTAAGTTGATTTCTCAAGATACCGTTACCAAAGATTCTGAAATCACAGGAGTTTTTGAAAATGAAGAAAAGGGCATCAATAACAAAGCAACCTTCACTTTGGATAAATTCAAAGGGAAAGCAACCGAAAAGCAATTTATAGATGCAAAAGTTGGCGATGTAGTGACGTTGAAAACCAAAGGTCTTTTTGAAGACGATCACGATTTGATGCATTTCTTGAAAGTGTCTCACGACGATGCACACGGCTTGGATATTGAAGTGAATTTCACCATCAACGAAATCAACACAAGAGAATTGGCTGATTTAGACCAAGAATTGTTTGATAAGTTGTTTGGGAAAGGCAATGTGACTTCAGTGACCGAATTGAAAGAAAAAATCAAGACCGATTCTGAAAAACAATTTGCACAGCAAGGTGACCAAAAGTTTTTGAACGATGTCACTGAATATTTGGTTGACAATACAAAATTTGATTTGCCAGCTTCTTTCTTACAACGTTGGATGCAAACTGCAGGTGAAGAAGTAATGGATGCTGATCAGGCTAAAGAAGAATACGAAAAGTCTGAAAAAAGTATGCGTTACCAGTTGATAGAAGGTAAATTGATTGAAGAACACAAATTGCAAGTGACGTTTGAAGATTTGAAATCATTTGCAAAAGATATGATTAAAAGTCAAATGGCTCAATTTGGTCAAATGAACCCTACAGATGAAGAATTGGAAACCATTGCAGCTCGTATCTTGTCAAACAAAGACGAAGTAAAACGTTTGTCAGAACAATTAATGAGTCAAAAACTATTGAATCTTTACAAAAAAGAAGTAAATGTGAAGGTTAAAGAGATGACTTATGACGATTTCGTAAAAGAATTCTACAGTTAATTGTTACAAATTAAATCCTTATATTTAGAGCGTAAAACTGTATGGTTTTACGCTTTTTTTGAACCCTTAAATTGAAAGAAAAAAATCTATGGATTACGGAAAAGAATTTGAAAAATTCGCAATAAAAGACCAAGGTATCAGCAGTACTTATTATAATCAGATTATCAATAGTATGTATCCTGTAGGTCTTACCCCAAATATTATTGAAGAGCGTCATATGAATGCCGTAGCAATGGACGTCTTCTCACGTTTGATGATGGACCGCATTATCTTTTTAGGAACAGGCATCAATGACCAAGTTGCAAATATCGTACAAGCACAATTGTTGTTTTTGGAAAGTACAGATGCTTCTAAAGACATTCAAATATATATCAACTCACCAGGTGGAAGTGTTTATGCAGGTTTAGGTATCTATGATACAATGCAATTGATCAAACCAGATGTTGCCACCATTTGTACAGGTATGGCAGCTTCTATGGGAGCCGTGTTGTTGTGCGCTGGTGAAAAAGGAAAACGCAGCGGATTGACACATTCTCGTGTGATGATTCATCAACCATTAGGTGGTGCTCAAGGTCAGGCAAGTGACATTGAAATTACCGCTCGTGAAATAATTGCTTTGAAAGAAGAGTTATATAATATCATCAGTAAGCATACAGGTCAACCATACGAAAAAGTGTATGAAGACAGTGATCGCGACTATTGGATGAAAGCCGATAGAGCATTGGAATACGGTATGATTGATGAAGTATTGGCAAGAAATAAAGCAAAATAAAAAACTTTGAAATTCTGATTCCAATGAGTGAATTTGGAATTATGAATTCAGAACTTTAAATCATTATGGCAAAGGAAGAATTAGAATGTTCATTTTGTGGTAGGAAAAAGCCAGAAACCAATTTGTTGATTGCAGGCCTCGATGCTCATATTTGCGACCGATGCATAGAGCAGGCGCACGGCATTGTATTGGAAGAGTCAAAACAGAGTGGCAACGCAGAGTTGTCTTCTGAATTGATGTTGAAAAAACCCATTCAGATCAAAGAATTTTTGGACGAATATATTATCGGTCAGGAATATACCAAAAAAGTAATGTCTGTTGCGGTTTACAATCATTATAAACGTTTGTTGCAACCTGCATCCAAAGATGATATCGAAATCCAAAAGAGCAACATTATTATGGTGGGTCGCACAGGAACAGGTAAAACCTTGGTGGCACGTACCATTGCAAAAATGTTGAATGTTCCCTTGGCGATTGTCGATGCAACGGTTTTGACAGAGGCAGGATATGTTGGAGAAGATGTTGAAAGTATTTTGACACGTTTGCTACAAGCGGCTGATTATAATCTTGAAAAAGCAGAAAAGGGCATCGTTTTTATTGATGAGATTGATAAAATTGCGCGTAAGAGCGATAATCCATCCATCACCCGTGATGTTTCTGGTGAAGGTGTTCAGCAAGCATTGTTGAAGTTATTGGAAGGAACAGTTGTGAACGTACCGCCAAAAGGTGGTCGTAAGCATCCTGACCAAAAGTTTATAGAAGTGAATACAGAGCATATCTTATTCATAGCTGGTGGTGCGTTTGATGGCATTGAGCGCATCATTTCAAAACGTTTGAATATGGCTGCCATCGGTTATAAAGCGCCTCACGACGAAGTAATTGATTCTGATAATATTCTTCAATATATCATTCCGAAGGATTTGAAAGATTTTGGATTGATTCCGGAAATCATCGGTCGTTTGCCTGTATTGAGTTATATGGATCCTTTGGATGCAAAAACTTTGAGAGCTATTTTGACGGAACCAAAAAATGCCATCATCAAGCAATACAAGAAGTTGTTTGAAATGGATGATATAGAGTTTTCAATCACTGATGGCGCATTGGATTTTATCGTTGATAAAGCGATTGAATATAAATTGGGAGCTCGTGGATTACGTTCATTGTGCGAAGAGATTTTGACGGATGCGATGTTTGAATTGCCAAGCAGCAAAGACAAAAAATTGAATGTCACCAAAAGCTATGCAGAAGAGAAAATTTCAAAAACTACTTTGAAACGTTTGAAAGCGGTTTCTTAAGAACACTTATCAATATAAAAAAACAAAACCACTCCTTTCGGGTGGTTTTTATTTTATCTAGGATTAAAGAAACTAATATTGCAGATACAATATTTTAGATATAATAATGAGGGATATTTTCTATTTTAAAACCTTCAAATTTCTGTGTAGGTAAGCTTGAAATTTGATTGCTGTGATGTAAATATAGAAGCAATTCTGTAAGATGAAAACTACAGCGCTCTATTTTAGATAAAGAACAACTTAAATTCGGTGTAAGAAATTTTAATGTCTTTTTTTCCGTTTAAAAACAATCAAAAATCCATTAGGAAATTCTTGATTGATTCATCCCCAAAAGTTCATCGAGATAGTTTCTGGTATTGGATAGACGAGGCACTTTGTGCTGACCACCTAATTTGTTGTGAAGCTTCAGCCAATCATAAAATAATTGATGGCGTGCAATGTGTATGGTGGGCTTGTTGAGTGTGATGTTATTAAATCGCTTGGCTTCGTAATCAGAGTTCAAAGACTTTAAGGCATTGTCCAAAAGTTCATTGAAGAGTTCAAGGTTAGAGGGTTGTGTCTTGAATTCTATCAGCCATTCATGGCCACCTTTATCTTTTCCATTCATAAAGATGGGTGCAACTGTATAATCCACGATTTCGGCTTTGGTCTTTTTGCAGACTTTCTTCAAGGCATCTTCGGCGTTTTCAATAATCAATTCCTCACCAAAAACATTGATATGATGTTTTGTACGGCCAGAAATTTTAATACGATACGGATTAGTGGATGTAAAACGAATGGTGTCTCCAATTTTATAGCGCCACAAACCTGCATTGGTAGTAATCACCACAGCATAATTCTTATTGACCTCCACTTCGCTCAACGGAATGATGCGTTGTTCGGGTGTACCGTAAGCATCCATCGGAATGAATTCATAAAAGATGCCATAATCCAACATCAACAATAATTCACTAGAATTGTTCTGATCTTGAATGGCAAAAAATCCTTCCGAAGCATTATAGATTTCGTAATATTTGAAATCTTTCCGAGGCAAGATCGCTTTGTATTGATCTACATAAGGTAAGAAACTAACGCCACCGTGAAAGTACACTTCCAGATTGGGCCACACCTCAAACAAATTGCCTTTTCCCGTAGTTTCCAAAACATTGTTTAGGAGCACCAACATCCACGAAGGCACACCTGCAAGACTTGTGACATTCTCGCTGATGGTTTCGTCAACAATGGCTTGCATCTTATGTTCCCAATCGCTCATCAAAGACACTTTGCTGCTGGGCGTGCTGCTGAATTCTGCCCAAAAAGGCATATTGTCAATCAAAATGGCTGATAGGTCGCCAAAGACCGTTCCGTTTTCTGTGTAAAGTTCCTTACTGCCACCCAACCGAAGGCTTTTCCCCGTAAACAACTGTGAGTTTTCATTATTGCTCAAATACATACACAATAAATCTTTACTCGCAGCGTAATGGCAATCTTCCAACGACTCGTAACTCACAGGAATAAACTTGCTCTTGGCACTCGTCGTGCCACTCGATTTTGCAAACCATTTGATGGGTGTAGGCCAGAAAATATTCCCTTCGCCTTTACGGGAACGCTCTATGTTTTCCTGATTGTCTTCGTAGGTGGAAATCGGCAAGCGTTCTGCAAAAGTTTTATAGTCTTTAATAGACGCAAAATCATAGGTTTTACCTATTTCGGTGTCTTTTGCCATCACTACCAATTGTAGCAGCAACTCATTCTGCACTTCATTGGGATATTTCAAGAAGAGTTCGATTTGATGAAACCGTTTTTTCAAGAACCACGCTGCAATGGAATTGACTATGGGAATTGGCATTTTTTAGAGTATCTTTAGAAACCTAAAAATACTATTTTTTTCTATGCAGTACCAAGGAGTGTTAACAAAAATGGATACGGAATATGCGCAGCCCATTCAATACTATTTAGTGTTTGAAAGCGACTTCCTAAATATGAACCAGTTGCTCGACAAAACCATTACCATTGAATTTGTGGGTTATCAATGTCTCAACTGCGGATTGAACAAACCCATTTACCGCCAAGGGTTCTGCAAGAGTTGTTTTTTTGAAATCCCACAGGCAGCCGATTGGATTATGCGTCCCGAGTTGAGTACTGCTCATCTTGACAAAGAAGATCGAGACCTTGCTTATGAAAAAAGAGTGCAGATACAGCCGCACGTGGTGTACCTTGCCAATAGCAGCAATGTAAAAGTAGGTGTGACACGTAAAACACAAGTGCCCACCCGATGGATCGACCAAGGCGCGCACGAAGCCATTGAGATTGTAGAAGTGCCCAACCGATACCTCGCAGGTATCACAGAGGTGGCGCTTAAACCACACGTAAGCGATAAGACCAATTGGCGCACGATGCTTAAGAACGATATTGTAGATGAAAACCTGGTAGAGTGGCGCGAACGATTGAAACAATACATCCCAGACGAAGCGAAGGACTATTACATTGCCTCCAACACCGAGACCAACCTTGAGTTTCCTGTGTTGCAATACCCAGAAAAGCCCAACAGTTTAAACCTTGACAAAACTCCAAGCTATACCGGCGTGCTAAAAGGCATTAAAGGGCAATATTTGATGTTTGAAGACCAAACGGTTTTTAATGTGCGTGGGAGTGAAGGGTATGTGGTGAGGATAGGACTTTAATGTATCAATCTTAATTATCGATATGAATAAAATTATTTGGCTGCTTATTTTCAGTGTTGTTTGTTTAAAAATTAATTCCCAAGAAATTAAGCAAAACGATTCAAACAAGATTATTGAACAAGAATTGTTAAGATACTCCTTATTATATGAAAAAGGTAAGGTGTATCTTGATTTTACTTTGAATGATTATTTAATTGATTTTATTAAAAAAAATGAAACAGACTCAACAAAAATTAATTATGGTTTAGTAAGATGGTTGAATGATGAGCAGATATATTCCATTTTCAATAAAAAGGAAGTAAATTATTTAATTGATTGTTTGAATAAAAATCGCAATCCGAAAAACTTTTCCTTACCAGAAAATGTTCATATGTACTCTGAAACCCATTCTAGTACAATTGACGAGCTTGAGAAGAGAAGAATTGTATTATCATCTCCCGCGATTACTAGAGATAATAATTATGCATTAATTAGTTATGCTTATGGTGCAGAAAATGCAATGCAAGGAGGTGTGAACGTGTATGTGAGTAATGGCACTAGCTGGAAATTTTATAAATCAATTCATCTTACGATTGAATAAAGCAGATATGTTTTATTTAATTTGTTTCCGATTTTGCTGATTCGCACACCGATGGCACGGATTTATAATCAGCACAAAATTACTAACAAAAAAAGGCATGCTGTCGCACACCTTTCTGTAGCAGATATCAGAAGTCTAACATCGGATGTCTAACATCTAACGTCTAAAATCTAAAGACTTAAACTTCCTCCTGATCTCTTAAATGCTGTATATATTCAGCCTTCTGTATCTCCTTTCTTCGTTTTACAGAGGGTTTTGTGAAATACTGATTCTCTCTTAAGTTTTGCATCACTTTTACGTTTCGGTGCTTACGCTTGTAACGTTTGAGTGCGCGTTCTATGTTTTCTCCTTCTTTAATTTCAATTCTTAACATGTATGGGTTTTAAGTGTTAGTGTCCCTTGGATTATCCTAGGTACGTTTTTAATATTTTACTTTTTGAGGTATGGCGCAATCTACGGATACCTTTTTCTTTGATTTGACGTACACGCTCGCGCGATAGGTCAAATGTTTCGCCTATCTCGTCGAGGCTCATCGGCATTTCGCCACCAAGACCGTAATACAGTTTGATGACGTCACCTTCTTTATTGGAAAGGGTTTCCAAAGCTCTATTGATTTCAAGTTTTAAACTATCAGCCATCAACTCATTATCTGGTCTAGGCGATTCTTTATGCGATACCACATCATACAGACTGAATTCTTCGCCTTCCCTTAATGGCGCATCCATAGAAAGATGCCTTCCGGAATTTTTCATCGACAGCTTTACATCGCTAACGGTCATATCCAGTTCTTTGGCAATCTCTTCTGCGCTTGGCGGACGCTGATTGGCCTGCTCAAGATGTGAAAAAGCCTTGTTGATTTTATTGATGGAACCAATTTTGTTCAACGGCAAACGCACCACACGTGCCTGCTCTGCCAATGCCTGTAAAATGGCCTGACGAATCCACCACACGGCGTAGGAAATAAACTTGAAACCACGCGTTTCATCAAAACGCTTGGCAGCTTTGACCAAGCCAGCGTTCCCTTCGTTGATAAGGTCTGGCAATGTGAGGCCCTGATTTTGATATTGTTTTGCAACCGATACCACAAAACGGAGGTTTGCAGTTGCCAACTTGTCGAGTGCCACTTGGTCGCCTTGTCGGATGCGTTGTGCCAGTTCTACCTCTTCATCTGCTGTGATGAGTGGTAGCTTGCTGATATCTTGAAGGTATTTGTCAAGTGATTTAGATTCGCGGTTGGTAACTTGTTTTGTGATTTTGAGTTGTCTCATATATATGTATTAGATTATGGAATGTCTTAACTACATTATAACCTAATATTTGAGAAATGCAAATGTTATCACATTTCTTTAACAAATAGATATGAGTATCAAGTATTGAGTACAAAGAATTGAGGCAACATAGCAATAAAAAAAAACCCTTCCTTTTGGGAAGGGTTTGGGATGTGCCTTTAGTTCACTGAATCCTTCTTCTTATTCTTACCTCCCAAAATATTGCCAAGAACGTTTTTAACGCCTTCTTTTACTTGGTCTTTTGGTTTGGTCTTGGTGGTGTCGGTTGCCACTTTGGTAGTGTCTTTAGATGTTGTGTTGCCTGTGGTATTATTTCCACCTGCAATACCACTCAATAAATCCTTGATTTTATCTTTTCCTTGTCCGATGAGTTTTTGTTTTTCAATCTCAATCAATTGTTGAGTCAAATTACTGATACCGCTTGTTAGGTCAGTTTTCACCTGCGGATTAGTAAACGTTCCACTGATATTTGCTGTGACAGGGATACTGATTTTGTTCACTTCATTATCGTTGATTTTACCAATCAATCGATTTACTTCGCCACCAAGATATTTGGCAGGCACATTGAAGGTAGCATCATACGCCAATGATTTGTCAAAGCCGTGTGCACCAGCAATGGTAATGCCGATATCTTTATAAGCTAAATTGATGGGCTTCACATTTACTCTGCCATTAGCGAACTCCAAGTTGGCAGCCAAATTTGTCAAATCCAATTTGCTGAAATCAATAAAATTTAAAGCACCATCCAATTTGCTCAACAAAGGAGTGTTTTCCTCGTTGATTTCCCTTGCATCTATTTTTGCAAAAGCATTCCCCGAGACGGTATTTAATTGAGGTGTGAACTCTTTATCCAATAATCCGGAGATATTGATATTGGTGTTCAGTTTTCCTTGCAACACTTTAGCGATAGGAGCTAGGCTTTGCAACAATTCAAGATTATTGAATGATTTTGCAATGTCAAAACTACTTGCATCCAATTTTAGATTGAAAGAAGGTGTGTCGGTCTTTGTGCTGACATTTCCTGAAACGGTCAACAAGCCATCAAATAATTTGGAAGTCAAACCGCTTAAGGTGGCTTGCTGATCTTTGATGGACAGGGTTCCTTTCACTTCTTTCAGGTTCAAATTGTCATAGATAACGGTGTTTGCATTCGCTGTAATCGTGCAATCCAAAAACTCCGGGATCTTTAAACCTTCGGTAGTTGCAGATGAGTTCGAAGCCGTATTGGTGCTTTCTGTCGTTGTGGTTTCTTCCGACATAAAATCACTCAAGGCAAATGTGTTTGAGTTGACATTAAAATTACCTTTCAAATCCACCTTCTTGCTCAACATAAACCCGATAAGGTTATTGATGGTTCCCGTGGCAGAAATATCACTTTGACCTGTCTTCGCATTAAACGTGTTCAACGTTACGGTTGATGGGTTAAAGGTCATATCAGCCTTTGAAATTTGCATAGGATTATTCATCGCATCAGATGAAAATACCATATCCGTAATACTTGCATTGCCAGAAGCCCTAATGCGGTCGTAAGCATTGGTTTCTATCGCGTTCATGTCAAAGGCCATGTTAAGCTTTGCTCTTAAAATTCCGCTCAATGCACTTTCAAGTTCTATAGGATAAGCTTTGGTTAAATTTGCCAAGTTCAGAACCCCATTTATATCGGCATCAACAAGCGTATTGCCCGTAAGATTTCTTATCAAGGCTGATGATTTGAATACATCATTATCAATTCTAAAGTTCAATGTTGATATAGCTACATAAGTGTCATCAGCATTGCCAGTATCATTTTTAATTTCGGTATCAATGACGATATTTTCAACTTTTTTAGGAAGATCTGGATATTTAAACGATGCATTGTCCGATTTAATGCTGATGTCCAAGGTTGGGATGGTGGTCTCGGTAACTTTCCCTTTGATGACGCCACTCACTTTAAAATCGCCAGTGGTCTCCACATTTTCTATGTTTTTTGAATAGGTTTCAGGAATGACTGCTAGAAAATCCTTGAATGACGACCCAGGATTTTCAAACGTAATGTCAATGTCCTGTCCTTCGTCAATAACTTGAATAAAACCTTTAAACTCCAATGGCAATTGGTTGATGTAGCCTTTGTTTTCTTTGAACGTATATTTTTGATTGTTCAAATCCATATCAAGCAAGGCATCGAGTTTGATGTGGTTATTGTTGAGGTATTTGGTGCTATCCATCGTCAGGCTGATATTAGCCTCCGATTTTGTATCCAATTCAGAAATCTGGTCTGTAAACTTTGCGCTACCAGAGTGGTTCAATTCGGTGATATACATTGTCAGTTTTGAACCTTCATCAATGTAAGTCAACGCACTATTGTTGATACTGTAATCTTTGATGTCGAAGGCGAAACTTGAGGAATCAGCACTATTTGGTCGTTCTTTGACAATGTCATAATTGGTTTCTCCAAACGAATTGGTTTTAAGCGTCAAAAGGGCTTCATCGAGCGTAATGGTATTCACAACAATCGCACCCTCATCGGCACTTTTAAACAATTCTTTTACCGACATTGAAAAAGACAGATTCTTTGCAGTCGCCAACGTTTCATCCTTAAAAGGTTCAAAATTGGTAATGACCAAATCGCTCACTTCTACGTGCGCCTTTGGAAAACTTCGGAAAAGACTCAAACTGACATCACTGAACTCTACCTGCGCATTCACATTCTGATTGATGAAATTCTTCACCATATCTTTGATCTGTGATTGAAAAATGAAAGGTGCGGCAATCAAAAGCACAATCAGAATCAACAGAGTGATTCCGGTGATTTTTAATATTTTTTTAAGTGGAGATGTTCGTTTTTTTGTAGTGTCCATATAAGATTGTAATAGTTTTAGTTCAGTACTTATATATACGCAAAGTTGGTGGTTAAAGTTGATGAAATGTTAAAGTTTAATAAAACTTTAGCAGTTCTAAAGCAGGTCAATTTCTTCATTGGTTTTTAATCTGAAACGTTTTTTGAAAAGATACACTCCAAGATACAAAAATGGCGTGTCGCAAACGGCAATCAGAACTTTAAACAAAAACCCACTCAATAACAGACCGTAAAATCGTTCCCAAGCAATAATTTCAAACGAACACAACAATATCAAAATCGTAAATGTATCTACAAACTGTGATGAAAAGGTTGAAAAATTATTCCGAAGCCATAAATGTTTTCCTTTGGTGAGTCGTTTCCAAAAATGAAAGATTTGAATGTCTATAAACTGTGCAAACAGATACGCCATCATACTTGCCGTGACCGCAATGGCTGTGCTTCCAAAAACTTTAGTGAACAAACCATCATCTACAGGCGACCAAGAGGTGGCGGGAACGTGGTTTGAAATCAACACAATTAAAAGTGAAAATAACGACGCAAAAATACCGACAACCACTACGTCATTCGCACGCTTTTTACCATAAATTTCACTGATTAAATCTGTTATCAAAAAGGTGACAGGGTACGGCAAAATGCCAACAGATATTTCAAAGAATTTAGTTCCGAATACACTCAATTCAAACGGATACCAATAGAAAAATTTTTGAAAAATAAGGTTTGAAACCACCAAGGATGTTACAAACAATGCCGCCAAAAGAAAGTAAATACGCTGTGCAACAAGTTTGTCCTTTAAGGTCATATTGTGGATAAATAGTTAGCGTAAAGATAGGGCAAAGTGATTTTCTTTTCATTAATTTGAAAAATAATTATGCATCCATTCCACAAAGTTTACATAGCTCTTGGCAGCAATAAAGGCGACCGTATGAAGCATCTTCAGGATGCCATTGACCTTGTTTTTAAGACTGTTGGAAATATTCAAATCATTTCACGCATCTATAACACAAAAGCTACGGGTTTTGAAGGCGATGATTTTTTGAATTGTTGCAGCATTGTCGAAACCACTTTGTCTGCGGAGGATACGATGAAAGCCTTGTTGGCAATCGAAACCGAATTAGGTCGCGTTAGAACCAATGCTTCAGGCTACGAATCGCGAACAATTGATTTGGACATCTTGTTGTATGACGATTTAGTGATGGATAGCAAATTGCTTCGCGTGCCGCATTTGAAAATGCGAGAACGACGATTCGTCCTGCAGCCTTTGAGTGACATTGCTGGAGCTGTGAAACATCCAACCTTAAAGAAAACGGTTTCTGAATTGCTGGAAGTTTGTCCTGATATGAATGATGTAGAGCCGTTTCATATTTGGTTGAAAAACCCAAGCAAACAGTTCAATTTTTCTGACCATAATTACATTGCTATTGAAGGGAATATTGGCGCTGGAAAGACCAGTTTGGCAACGATGATTGCCAATGATTTTAATGCAAAGTTGATTTTAGAACGTTTTGCGGACAATCCGTTTTTGCCAAAGTTTTATGATGAGCCGCAGCGTTATGCCTTTACCTTGGAAATGTCTTTTTTAGCAGATAGATACCAGCAAATCAGTGATGATTTATCACAACTCGATTTGTTCAAGGACTTTATTGTGAGCGATTACGATATTTATAAATCGCTTATTTTTTCAAAAATCACTTTGCCAGAGGATGAATTCAAGCTTTACAGAAAGTTGTTTTATTTGATGTATAAAGATATTGCCAAGCCTGATTTGTACATTTATCTCTATCAAAATACGGCACGTTTGCAAGAGAACATCAAAAAGCGAGGACGTGATTACGAACAGAATATCGAAAATGACTATCTCGACAAAATCAATTCAGGGTACTTGGAATTTTTGAAAAACCAAACCGAATTAAAAGTCAAAATAATTGATGTTTCAGAAAAGGATTTTGTGGGTAATCGAGAAGATTATTTATGGGTGCTTGGTGAAATTGCCAATATTTAAATCCCTAATCCCTAATCCCTAATCCCTAATCCCTAATTCCATCTTCGCAAAAACATCCCAAAGCACCACACCACAACTTACCGAAATGTTCAAGGAATGCTTGGTCCCAAATTGAGGAATTTCCAAAATCATATCGCTTGCCGACACCACTGGTTGTGAAACACCTTTGACTTCGTTTCCAAACACCAACGCATATTTTTGATTGGCTTTTGGCTGAAAGTCGTTGAGCATTGTCGCGTTTTCAGCTTGTTCGATTGAAGCAACAATGACATTCTCTGATTTCAGTTGTTGAATTAATTCCAAAGTGTTTTCAACATAGTCCCATTCAACCGTTTCTGTACTTCCCAAAGCAGTTTTGTGAATGTCCTTGTGAGGCGGTGTTGCAGTGATACCACACAAATATATTTTTTCAATCAAAAACGCATCGCTTGTACGAAAAACCGAACCGATATTGTTTAAGCTTCTGATGTTGTCCAGCACCACAATCAATGGCGTTTTCTTGACATCTTTAAATTCTTCAACACTCAATCGGTCGAGTTCGCTGTTTTTTAGTTTTCTCATTGAAAATGCAATTTTCATTCCCACGAAAGTGGGAATCTCATTTTATAGCCACTAATTCACGAATGTTGTTCTTTAGATTCATTAAAATCATTATATCAAGAATGACAAAGAAATTCAATAATCATTCGTGTATTCGCGGCCTTTAACAGTTGATTAATTGTCAACAATTGTAAATAACTTCTATGGTTTCGGCTTTACAAAACCTCAAAATATAAGTACTTTAGCACTCTTATATTTTTGACAAAAATACTATTTAAAACCTATAACACCATTGGCAAAGATTTCCGTCTTCACGGAAATGACAATTAAGCTATGAAGAAAAAAGAAACACCGTTAATGAAGCAATACAATGCCATCAAGGCGAAGTATCCTGATGCATTGTTGTTGTTTCGCGTGGGTGATTTTTACGAAACCTTCGGTGAAGATGCCGTGAAGACTGCGAAGATTTTGGATATTATTTTGACCAAACGAGGTGCAGGAAGTGAAACCGAAACCGAATTGGCAGGATTTCCGCACCATTCTTTAAACACCTATTTGCCAAAGTTGGTAAAGGCTGGTTGTCGTGTGGCGATTTGCGACCAACTCGAAGACCCAAAGCAAACAAAAACCATCGTAAAACGTGGTGTCACAGAACTGGTAACACCTGGTGTGGCGCTGAATGATGATATATTGAGCTCAAAGAGCAACAACTTTTTGGCTGCTGTGTATTTCGGCAGAAATTATCTTGGTGTGTCATTTTTGGACGTTTCTACGGGAGAATTTTTGGTGTCGCAAGGTAATGAAGAGTACATCGATAAATTACTTCAGAATTTCAATCCAAGCGAGGTGTTGGTGTCCAAGCCAAAACGCAACGAGTTCATCAAAACATTCGGCAATCAATTTCATAGTTTTTATATGGAAGATTGGGTGTTTCAAGATGATTATGCCAATGAAACTTTGCTCAAACATTTCAATACAAAATCCTTAAAAGGCTTTGGGATTGATGACTTGTATGAAGGTATTGTGGCTTCTGGCGCTGTGTTGCACTATTTGGGCGAGACGCAACATCATCAGTTGCAACACATCACATCCATTCAACGTATCACAAAAAATGAACACGTTTGGATGGACCGTTTTACCATCAAGAATTTGGAGTTGTATCATTCCACGAATCAGAATGCGGTAACCTTGATTGATGTGATTGACAAAACCAATTCGCCAATGGGAGGACGTTTGTTGAAACGTTGGTTGGCCTTGCCTTTAGTCGATATTGAAAAGATAAAGAAACGTCACGATGTGGTTGATTTTCTGTTGAAGGAAAAAATTCTTCTGAATAAAATCCAGAATCATATCAAGCATATTGGTGATATCGAACGTCTCATTTCAAAAGTGGCGACGGCTAAAATTTGTCCGCGAGAGGTCGTGCAACTTAAAAATGCTTTGGAAGCGATTGTGCCCATTCAATCTTTGATTTCTAAATGTGAAAATGATGCTTTGAATTCCATTGGAAATTCTATGGAATTGTGTGAAGACTTACGACTTCGAATTAAATCGTCTTTGAATGAAGAGGCTCCAGTGAATATTTTGAAAGGGAATACCATTTCATCTGATTATTCTTCGGAATTGAAAGAACTTCGTGAATTGGCATTTTCAGGAAAAGATTATTTGGACAAAATGCTGGAGCGTGAAAGTGAACGCACAGGCATCACGTCTCTTAAAATTGCTTCGAACAATGTGTTTGGTTATTATATTGAAGTTCGACATACGCACAAGGATAAAGTGCCATCTGACTGGATTCGGAAGCAAACCTTGGTCAATGCCGAGCGTTACATTACCGAAGAATTAAAGGAATACGAAACCAAGATTTTGGGTGCTGAAGAACGCATTTTGGAAATTGAGCAACGCTTGTTCGCCGAATTGGTCGACTGGATGACACAATTTATAGCTCCAGTTCAAAAAAATGCTTCGCTGATTGCCCAATTGGATTGTTTGTGTGGCTTTGCGCAATTGGCATCCGAAAATCATTATACAAGACCAGAGGTTGGCGATTCTTTTGAGTTGAATATCAAAAACGGACGCCATCCAGTAATTGAAAAGCAATTGCCGCTTGGCGAACCGTATATTGCCAATGATGTTTATTTGGATAGAGATACCCAACAAATCATTATGATTACTGGTCCAAATATGTCTGGTAAATCAGCTATTTTACGTCAGACGGCTTTGATTGTGCTTTTGGCTCAAATGGGAAGTTTTGTGCCTGCCGAAGCTGCTACTATTGGTTTGACAGATAAGATTTTTACAAGGGTAGGAGCGAGCGATAATATTTCGATGGGTGAATCGACATTTATGGTTGAGATGAACGAAACGGCTTCTATCTTGAACAATATTTCCGAGCGTAGTTTGGTGCTGTTGGATGAGATTGGTCGTGGTACAAGTACCTATGATGGTATTTCAATTGCTTGGGCGATTAGTGAATATTTACACGAACATCCAAGCAAAGCCAAAACTCTGTTTGCAACTCACTATCACGAATTGAATGAAATGACAGAGACCTTCAGGCGCATTAAAAACTTCAATGTGTCTGTCAAAGAGTTAAAAGACAATGTGTTATTCTTGAGAAAACTGATAGAAGGCGGAAGCGAGCATAGTTTTGGAATTCACGTTGCTAAAATGGCTGGAATGCCTCAACAGGTCATTCATCGTGCCAACAAGATTTTAAAACAGTTAGAAAAATCACATTCTTCAGAAGAATTGACAGATAAGGTGAAAACCTTAAATAACGAAATGCAATTGAGTTTTTTCAACCTCGATGACCCACTTTTGGAGCAGATAAAAGAAGAAATCGTCAATATAGATATTGATACTTTGACACCTGTTGAAGCCTTGATGAAGCTGAATGAAATTAAACGTATGTTGCTGAAAAAGAAGCGTGCTTGAAAAAATAGATTTTTTTGAAAAAAACGCTTTGCAATTAATGGAATTGTATTAAATTTGCCCTCGCTAATAAGCAAAACGTTCTTTAGTAGATAACGCGAAAATAGCTCAGTTGGTAGAGCGCCACCTTGCCAAGGTGGAGGTCGCGGGTTCGAATCCCGTTTTTCGCTCCAGGAAAGATGCCGGCGCAAATCGGCATTTTTAGTTTAAAGTCCAAGTGATGTAATCACGCGCTCAAGTGGTGGAATTGGTAGACACGCCGGACTTAAAATCCTGTGCCCGTTTTGGGCGTGCGGGTTCAAGTCCCGCCTTGAGTACAAAAGCTTCAGCAGAAATGTTGGGGCTTTTTTGTTTTTTTCTTATTTTTAGACAAACTAAAAAACTAGAATAATATGGGAAAATTCGAAATTACTAAAGACAAAGCTGGTAAACACAGATTCAACTTAAAAGCAGGAAATGGCCAGGTGATTTTGAGCAGTGAAGCTTATGAGTCTAAAGCGAGCTGTAACAATGGTATTGAGTCCGTAAGAAAAAATTCACAGGACGATGCCAGATACGAGAGAAAGACAGCCAAAAATGGTAGTCCGTATTTTAATCTGAAATCCACAAATGGCCAAGTTATAGGCAATAGTGAAATATACTCCTCCGCATCAGCGATGGAAAATGGCATAGCATCTGTAAAGAAAAATGCTCCTGATGCGAGTGTTGACGACCAATCTTAACTCAAACAGAACTTAAAAGAAAAGCCTGAATTCGATGTTCAGGCTTTTTGTTTTTATAATGAGTAAATCAGTCTGAAGGTTACAAATCTGGGCTGAATAAAATAATCAGTGGTACTGACAGAAATATTGCTGTTGCTACTTTGCGACTGTGTATTGATATCAAGTAAGTTGGTGGCCTTAATTTGATATTCTAATTTTGCATCTTTATCTTTTCTATACGATAAGGATGCATTCCAAAATTCAAAACTGTTGATCGTTCCATCCTCGTCACTCAAATTATTATAGGAATAATCGGTTCTAAAAGTGAAGGTTTTGAGAATCAAAGCATCAAGCTCGATGGACGGTGCATTGGTGAAAAATTTATTTCTTCTTGAACCCTGATCGTTATCGGATATTGTGTATTCATAACTTAACTCAACATTTGGTGCTGTTTTAAAATTGGTTCGTAAACTTGGTCTGTAGGTTTGACTGTAATTTTCGTTTATAGACCTTACTCCTTGGATGAATTGATTGAACTTTGAATAGTTGAAATTACCTCTTATTGTTGCTTGTAATTTTCCAAATCTTTTTTGAAAACTCCCCGCTGCGGTAAGTGTTTCATCCGCAAATCCTGAATTGAATGGAGAGTTGGTTCTGATGACACTTTCAAAATTGGTTAGGTTTCTTATTTGATCAATACGCTTGCTATAGTTTATGGTGCCAAAAACATTAGTATAATTGAACATATTGAAGCTAAAATAAGTAAGATTCACATTATGGGACACAGCATTTTCCAAGGCTTCATTTCCTGCGAATAGGGAGTTATAACCATTCAGCACCAAGCCTCTTGCAAAATTATTGACATCAGTAAATTGCGTCTGCATTCGGTAATTAAAGTTGATGTTCTCACTTTTCTTCAATTGGATGCGCATATCGAAATCTGGTAAAACCCTTAAAAACTTATCTGTATAGGTGTCTCCAAATTGGGTGTTGTTTATGTTATAGGCATGAAAGGAAACGCCTGGCGTGATTGTGAAAATCCCAGTTTTCAGTTGGTAATGCAAACCAGCGTACAAATCGGTGAAATTATAGTCGGTATCGTTTGTGTCTAGACCATCATTAAATGTAGGCGTTGGATTAAATATGGAACCATTGTCTAAATTCTGAAAAATGTCGCTATTGAATTGTTGATTGCTCAAAATGGTTCCAAGCGTCAAATTGATATTGCTTTTTGCATTTAGAATATTCCAATAATCCAATTTGGCGTCCAACTGATGTGTCTTAACGCGCTTATCCTGTGCAATGTTATAATTCAACTGGGAATCATCCAAACCTAAACCATCTGCGGTATTGGCATAGGTGGTTTTGTCTTCAATGATGGCGTTGTAAAAAGGATCCTCATCCTGAATGAGATGTTGTGCCTCAAAAGCAAAAATATTATTCTCATTGAGTGTGTAATAATAATTTAAACTTTGGTTCAAGCGGAAAGGATTCACATCTTCAAATTGATCAATATTACCAATCACAGATGAAAAGAAATTTTGATCTTGTGATTCTTTGGTCAATCGTCCAAGAATATCATAGTCCAATTGATTATTGGCGTTCGGTTTATATTTAGCACTCAACTTAACCGTTCCTAAATCACTTTTTTGAAATGTATTACTTTGAGTGTCTTCATCAGGAATTCCCAAATCGGTATTTGTATATTGAATAGAGCTATTCTGTTGCAACTCTATTCGACTACTAGAAAATATGGCAAATCCGCTAATATCTAGACTTTTGTTTGGCGAATAACTGAAATTGGCAGCACCTAATTTCGAATTAATATCTTTTGCTCTATTATTCTGAAGGTTTAAAAATCCAAGTCCGTTATCACCTAGATTAATATTGGTACCGCTTTGACGACTCGGTGCCCTGAATCCACCGCCAAAATTGAAGAAATCGCGGCGTGAAAATGCAATCTCACCAATATTGTTTAAGTCACCAATAAAATTGATACTCAATTTCGGACTGTAATAAAATAATTTGGGCTGCACTAGATATAAGCCGTCTGTATCTGCAATTCCAGAGCCAGCGGTAACATCGCCAAACCAAAAGGCCTCCTTGCCTTTTTTCAGTTTGAGGTTGATAGCGATATTGTCTTGATTGTTGGTCACACCGCTCAACTGTCCTACTTCGGCATAATTCTTCAAAACTTGAACCTTATCAACCGCATTTGACGGGATGTTTTTCGTTGCCAATTTAGAATCGCCATCGAAGAAATCCTTGCCATCGATCATTACTTTCGAGACCACTTTGCCTTCAACCTCTATTTCACCATCGGCAGTGACTTCTACGCCTGGAAGATTCTTCAACACATCGCCAAGTTTCCGTTCGGTTCCTTTATTAAAAGAATCAGCATTATATGTTATGGTATCGCCTTTTATCGTAACTGGCATTTCATAGGTCAATTCCACCTCATCCAAAGCATTATCATATTGTAGCGTGAAATTAGTGTCAATATCAATCTCTTTTGTTTCAATAATAGCTTCGGAAGTTTTCATTCCGATATAACTGACCTGAACCTTAAAAGTGGCATTTTTTGCGAGATTGAGTTTATAACGCCCTTCTTCATTAGTTATGGCATAGGACTCTAAAGTATTTGATGCTTGATTGATTGCGATGACATTGGCGAGTTCCAAGGGATTACCAATACTATCTTTTACGACGCCTTCGAGTTTAATTTGGGAAAAAGTTTTGCCTGTTATGCATATAAGCATAACTACGAGTAGCTGTTTCATTAATTGATTGATAGATTAAATGTTATTGAGAATTAAAACCGTCGACTTCCTCTTCCTCCACCGTACATTTCTCTCATTTCTTCGATTTTCTTTTTCATAATGTCATTATATTCATCTTTGGTAACCTCTTTTCCTTTTGAAGGTACTTTTATTTCTTCTTTTTCACCTGGATTCAATACTATTTTTGAACATAAAATGGTTGTTCTGTTAGCATTGACTTCCAAAATCAATCCAGGAAGTCCCCAAAAATCACCAGGGCCTTGATTTACGGGTATTTGAGGTGTGTACCAAGCAGTCACTAGAATTTCTTTTGGTACCTCAATGTCGTCCATAGGGTTGTTTGACGCCTCTTTGTTAGCAGTATCCTTTGATTTTTCGCCATCTTTCTTCTCATCAGTATCTCTGTTTCTTCTACGCATGTTGCTAAAATCCATTTCATCTACTTTTTTCATAGCTGTGGCTTTAAAACACGTGTATTGCCCTATCTGCTTGGTTTCATTTTCCATTTTCCATTCCAAGGGTGGCAAAGAATCTTTTATCAAAAACTGTTTCCCAAAAAACTCTTGCTCTTGCAGTAATTGCTCGTTCTTCACATTTTTATATTGAGTTCCTGCGGTGAAACTTCCCATCATGGCACCCCAACGATTACCTCCAGCACCAGGAGCTTCCAGTTTTTCTTCTTCCTTGTAGATGGATTCTGTTCTGTTAAAAGTCAAGATGTATGTCTTTTCTAGCATACTTTTCATGCGTTCGGCAATTTGTTTTCTTTGTTCTTCTGTCATTTGGCCACCTCTGCCTCCCCAGCCATCCATATCTACTGTGGTTTTGGATTGGTAATAGGCTTTACCTTGAAAATCTTTCTGTGCGAAGATGGAAGTACTTATTAAAATTAATACGATACTTAATTTGATGGAAATTGATTTCATAATGTTGAGTCTAAATTGTACTAAAGATAGTTATCCTTTCTTTAGACTCAACTTGCAACGCATAGTTAATTGTTTGAAAGTTAAAATTATCTTAAAAAATCATCCGCCAATTTTCATAATAACCGCTCCACCATCATCTCGTCTTCCTGAATTGAAATTTTCCATCATTTCCTTGTTCTTTTTTTCTAGGGTGTCTTCAAATTCTTTTTGTGTTACTTCCTTGCCTTTCTTTGGTTCTATGATTTCAATTTTTTCATCCGGATTCAATATGATTTTAGTACAGACCAAGGTCAATTCACCATCATTGATTTCCAGTATGAGACCAGGTAAACCATGAAAATCATCTGGGCCATTGTTGATGGGTATCTGTGGTGTGTACCACGCCGTGGTGATTTTTTCTTTTGTCACTTTCTCAATACCACCATCACTGGTTAGTGTCTGTGAGGTTACGTCTTCTTTTTTGACCGCTTTAAAACAGGTATAGACACCAATGTTTTTGGTTTCATTGACCAACTCCCAGTTTTCCGGAGAGAGAGAATCTTTTATAAGAAACAGCTTACCAAATATTTCAGTTTGATTGGTGTACCGTTTCTCTTTAATGTTTTTATACATCACGTCCGATCCACCTCCTACTGTAATGGTAATGCCACTGTTATTAGCCGGTGCAGGTGCTGCCAACTGCTCATTTTGTTTGTAAGTTGAAGCATTCTGGTCGAAAGTCAAGGTATATTCCCGTTGAAATTGCTTTTTCAATTGCTCTTGAAGTTGTTCTTTTAATTTTGAATTCTCGTCGTTTTCTTCCATTTTCAAATCGACTTTTCGATGGGATTTGTAAGTCGCCACACCTTGGAAGTTTTGGGCATGGACTGTGGTAATAGATGTTGCCAGCACCATAATTGCTATTCCTAAAATTGTTTTCATTTGTTGGTAGTTTTGATTAACACTACAAAGATGGCCATAGCATTTCAGTTTGATAGTTAACCAGTGTTAACGTGTGTTAACCGATTAGTTTTAGTGGCTCCTAAAAGTTACTTTTGAATCATGGACGACAAAAAGTATAATGGTATTTTATATGTGATCGTGGTGACGATGCTGCTTACCGTTGCCGTTCAATTATATTGGAATTACAATAACTATAAGGTTAATAAGCAACGATTTATTAATGATGTGCAGATTGCTTTTGACAATGCTATTGAGGTGTATTATGCGAATTTGGCCGAACAGAACCAAATGACGATACTCGATGTGAAATCAGACTCCATCAAGTTTACAGATAAGCTGAAAGCTATCGATACCGATTCAATTTTTATGCAACTTCGCAAGGATTATGAGGGAAAGCTGGATTCAAATATGATGAGAGTTACCCAGCTGATGGATTCTTCCAGTGGTTTTAGTTTTAATACTAAAACCAAAAACCTTTCTCAAGTTAAGGTGTTGAGAGGTAAGCGTGCTTCTGACAGCATTAAACTTTTGAAAGGAATTACATCTATATTCATTTCCATCCACGACGATTCGTTAAAACTAAAACCTTTAGATTCGTTGGTGACCAATGAATTAAAGCGAAAAGAGCTGACACTAAATCATGCTTTAAATCACTATAGAAATGACAGTTTAATCAATTCTTACAATGAAGATGTTACCGAATCTGATTACTTAAAGACATTGGCAAAAACCAAGTTCTTGAAACAAAATGAAGCATTGGAACTGAAATTTCCCAATGCAACCAACATCATTCTCAAAAATGGAATGTTTGAGATACTGTTATCGCTTGTGCTATTATTGGCCATAATTTCAAGCCTTGTTTATTTGCTAAAGATCATTCGAAATCAAAAGCAATTGGCTGAAATCAAGAATGACCTGATAAGTAATATTACTCACGAATTTAAGACACCCATTTCAACTATAGTTGTAGCTCTGGAAAGCATCGATAAATTTAACGCTTTGGAAGACCAACAGAAAACTAAAACGTATGTGGATTTATCCAACGAGCAACTCACCAAGCTCAATACCATGGTGGAAAAGCTACTGGAAACTGCCACTTTGGACAGCGACAACCTGAACTTGCAAATGGAATCTGTAAATGTGTCTGAACTGTTGGAAACCATTGTGAACAAGCACAGCTTTCAGGCGAAGGAAAAAACACTGAATTTTTATCCCTCAAAAAATGATGTTTTTGCAACTGTCGATGTGTTTCATTTTGAAAATGCCATCAATAATGTCGTTGATAATGCTGTGAAATATGGTGGCCATGTGATTGATGTAAGTATCACCCAAAAGTCTTCAGTAATCGTTATTTCAATTTCCGACAATGGTAAAGGATTGACAAAGGAACATAAAGATAAGGTCTTCGAAAAATTTTATCGTGTACCACAAGGTAATCGACATGATGTCAAAGGTTTCGGCATTGGATTGTATTACACCACAAAAATCATCGAAAAACATGGAGGTTCCATAGAAATAGAGCTTTCGGACAATTTGACAACTTTTAACATTTCAATTCCCAATGGATAGGACCATAACCATTTTATTGGCTGAAGACGAACCAGCGCTTGGTATGATTGTCAAGGAGAGTCTCGAAACCAGAAACTTCAAGGTGCTGCTATGTGAAAATGGTGAAAGAGCATTTGAAGTTTACACTTCGGAGCAACCAGAATTGTTGGTTTTAGATGTGATGATGCCTAAAAAGGACGGATTTATTTTAGCCAAAGAAATAAGAGCTATCGATAAACTTATTCCCATCATATTTCTTACTGCAAAATCGCAAACCAAAGATGTGGTCGAGGGTTTTACCCTTGGAGGTAATGACTATCTGAAAAAGCCGTTTAGTATGGAAGAGTTGATTGTACGAATCAATAATCTTCTCAATCGTAAACAACTTCAAAAAGCATCAGAAATATTCACAATTGGTGGTTATACATTTGATTTCCCAAAACAGTTACTTCAATTTGAAAGTGAAGAGACCATACTTTTAACACATCGAGAAGCTCACTTACTTTTTCATTTGATTAAACACAAAAACCAAGTTTTGGACCGTTCACTCATTTTGAATAAACTGTGGGGCAATGACGATTTTTTTAGCGCTAGAAGTATGGATGTCTTTATTTCTAAACTCCGGAAAAAACTTAAAGCAGATGATTCCATCCAAATTTTGAATGTCCGTGGATTTGGGTATAAATTGATTTGTTAGCTGATTTTCATATTTTTGGATTAATTTATTTTGGTTAATGATAAGTTAACGGTCTAAAATAAAAGTGAAAGCGCATTCCTTTTTATGTTAATTTGACTCTATGCAAATAAAATCCAAACTTCTTATTGCTGGAGCCATCATCGCGTTAATTGCCTTGACGACTATGCAAGGCTATTTGACCTTTAATACCTATGATTTACGAAAAAAAAGCTTCGCGGTAGAATCAAGGACTAAAATAGGTAGCATCGTAAGTACACCTTATGTTGATTCGCTGTCTTGGGCATACAGAATGGAATTCATTGAAAAAGTTCCCGATTTCAAAAATGGTGCAATTTCAAAGGAAGAACTGTTGAAGGACTTGGAAAATGCTGCAAAAGCAAAAAACGAGCAATTTCGAGATTATTTCAAACGTGGAGCAAAACACTTCAAGTTGGACGACCATATTCTCTTTAAAAAGGTAGCTTCTGGAATTTTGTTTACAGATGAAAACGGTGCGACCCAAGAAATTCTGGTTGATGGAAAAGATGACCCGGTGTTTCTGCTTGGTGAAGATTTTCCTCTTGAAGAAGGTTTGATTATCAACGCCTGGAACTGGACGTTTGACAAAGGATATATCAATGAAAATGGCCTGAATTCCACTGTTAATATCAAATATAGAGCAAGTATTTATATGAAGATTGTGGATTGGGATAAAATTATCTTCAAGCAACTGCTGATATTATTTTTGATAGCATTTCTACTATTTGTTTTCGTAATTACTTTGGTTACATATTCCATTCGGAATCTATTGAAATTGAAACGGATTTCTGATATCAAAACAGATTTCATCAATAACATAACTCACGAACTCAAGACGCCTCTTGCTACTTTGTCCATTGCCACAAAAACATTGACCAACAAGTTTGCAAAGGACAATACAGACATTTCACAAGAGTCCATCGACACCATCAATAGGCAGAATAAACGCTTACAAAACCTTATAGATCAAGTGGTTGATAACAGTTTGGGTTATAATGATATTGATTTAAAATTGGAGCCTGTAAACCTCACAACATTTATAAATGAAGTTTGTGATGATTATGCACTGACATTGCCACGCCATATACAGTTTTTGAGAGCTATTGACAAAACTTCTGTTGAAGCGTATGTGGACAAATTTTATTTGAGTACTGCTATTGTGAATATTCTCAACAATGCTATAAAATTTGATGGTACTGTTATAAAAGTCAGTTACCAGATAAAAAACCAAATGCACATTATCTCAATAACTGATAATGGAATAGGCATCTCAAAAAAGAATAAATCGCTTATCTTTGGTAAGTTCTTTAGAGTGAGCGAGAGAAATGAACATAACTACAAAGGTCTAGGATTAGGACTTTACTATTGCAATCAAATTATCAAAGCTCACAGAGGAACCATTGACGTCGAAAGCAAAGAGAAAGAAGGCTCGACGTTTTATTTGAAAATTCCTCTAGATAATGGAAAGGCGGATTTTACTGGCAGATGATGATATTGATTTTGGCACGACCCTAAAAAAGTATTTAGAGCTCAACAAATTTGAAGTTGTTTGGGCAAAGGATGGTGCTGAAGCATTAGACGTTTTCAAAATGCACTCTTTTGACATTGTTATTATTGACGTTATGATGCCGCGTTTGGATGGGTTTAAGCTATCCAAGAAAATCTCCAAGAAAAATCCAGAAACCCCATTTCTTTTTTTAACAGCGAGAAAAGCCAAAGAGGACCGAATCAAAGGCTTGAGCTTGGGAGCCGATGATTACATTTCAAAACCATTTGAGGTGGAAGAACTCATCTTGCGAATCAACAATATCATAAAGCGTACACAGCAACATCAAACTATTAGTCTGGATTCTGATAAAGAAGAAGGCCCTATATCCATTGGCAAGTATCTTTTTGATGTTGACAATCTTTCTTTGACAATCAATGGCGAAACCTCTAAAATAACTGAAAAGGAAGCACAATTGCTATTGTATCTATTTCAGAACAAAAATAAACTCATTTCTAGGGATGATATCCTTTCCAATGTTTGGGGACACAGTAATTTCTTTTCAGGTAGGAGTATGGATGTGTTCATCACCAGGATCAGAAAGCGTCTCAATGCAGATGACAAAATTAGTATCAATTCCGTTAGAGGAGTAGGTCTAGAATTTTTGATTGAAGAAGAATAAAAAAGGCTACCATTTCGGTAGCCTTTTGATTAACAATTACATTTTAACCCCTAAAAGTAATTATTGTTTGATAAATTTCTTGACTGATGTCGCACCATTTGTAGTTCGAATATTGATGAAATACATTCCGGTTTCAAGATTTGACACATCAACAAAATCAACGTTGTTTGATTGACTCAAGATACGTTGTCCATTGATGCCGAATACTTCTATACTATCAACATTCCTTGCATTGATATGCAAGATATCTTTGACAGGATTTGGGTAAATTGACACTGAATTTTCAATATCAACGGAACCTATACTTAAGGTTTCATTATCTTCATAAGTGACATTATCTATGTAGAAATAATCGAAAGTGGTTGCAGGATTATATTTGAAAGCGATATAGGTATCAGAGCCAGCATAATTTTCAAAAGTAACTATCTTTTCTTCCCAGGTGTCATCGGTCATGTCAGCATCAAGAAATGTTTGATAGGAAGTAAATGTCGATGCATCCGTAGGGTCAGACATTGTTCCTACTTCCAGACCTCCATTATCATTATCATACACGTAAAAACTAATTTGTTTGGTAAAGTCAAAATCAGATAGCAATGGAGAAACTAAAAATATGCCTGCCGTAACATCATTTCCACTATAAAATCGAACACTTGATGTTCCATCTTGGGCTTGTACCGTGCTGTATCTCACATACGGACTTGTTGATGCTGGGTCTATCAAACTAGACCAACAAGGTTCAATCTCGGCATTGTTATCGAAGCCTTCAAAGCTTTCAGAGAATGTATCACTCGCAGGGACGCATACAGTAGTGAAGTTTATTGGGCCAGCCCAAGCGCTGAAGCCATCAGTATCACAATTTGCTCTTACATATATTTCGTAAGTAGTATTGTCCATTAAGCTATTGAAATCAGCATTGGAACTATTTGTGCTTGTTACGGTGCCTGATGTTGGCTCGCCAGTGCTAGCTTCTTGAACCACATATTCCCAATCTGTTTGACTTCCTACAAAATCCCAACTAACTTCAACGGAAGAGGCTGTAACGTTTTCTGCAATAATATTAAGAACTTCTGGACATGCTGGCTGGTCCACAATTGCAATGTCGTCAAAATAGATGGCAGCGCTCGAAGCAGAACCGGCACCATGTTTTAACACAACATATTCATTGATATTTGCTGGTAAATTGACATAATATTGAACATTTGCTCCAGAAGTAGTACCCGTTGTTATTTGGATGGATGTAACTTCTTCAAATGTATTTGCATCCATTGGGTCACTCATAGTTCCAACGATAACGGCTGGTAGCGTAGTAGCACTAGAGGATTTTGCATAAAATTCCAATCTATGGGCACCATCGTTTGCTACTGTACTCTGTGGCAATATTAAAAGAACGTTTGCATTTGCATCATTGCCTGTATTCATAATTATGGTATTAGAACCTGAATTGGCATAGCCTGCAAAACTGCTTACCTGTAATAATGGTGAACCGACTGAATTTGTGATTTTATTCCAGCAAAAAGGGAAATCACCATTTGAATAGGTATCAAAATTTTCAATAAAACCAGTGTTTAAAGGAGCACAAGCTGTTCTAATATCATAGGGTCCATACCATGTACTAAATCCTGAACCCTCACTTCCTGCTGCATCACAATTGGCTCTGACAAAAATCCTGTATGGACTATTAGGTATAATTGCTGCACCGTCAGAATCTGTGGTGATGTTGGTAGAAAGTGATGAGGTAATGATTGGTGTTTCAAGAGCAGGATTGAAATTTAATGATGTTTGAACAACCACTAATTCCCACTCTGTCTGAACCTGCGTATCAGGAGTAAGATTTAGGTCAAAAGATATATCTGTAATATTATCAGCTGTGACATCCAATACTTCAAAGCAAGCAGGTTGGGTAGTTACAACAATTTCATCCAAATAAATAATTCTATTTGAAGTTGCTGTGGTTTCGGGTTTAAACGCTAGGTAGGCATTTGTAGATAATGGAATATTTACATAATACAGGCTGTAATTATTTGTATAGCTCGAAGAGGTTGTCAATTCAAAATTGGATAATTCAACAAAGGTTGAAGAGTCATTCGGGTCAGACATTAAACCTACCTTCATATACGTTACACCAGCTGTTAATGAATTCACTTTGGCTGCAAATTCAACTCTGTGATTACCATCAGCAATAATATAGCTTTCGGGCGACACCAATAATAGGTTGTCATCATCATTCATTGATATTTCATAGTAATTGTCAGGAGAATAAGCCTGTGACGCTGATGTATTCACCTTAAAAGTTGGCGCTGTTCCTGTTGAGGAAGCTATGGTATTCCAGCAATAAGGTGTCATCAATTCGTCTGGCAAAGTTTCAAAATTTTCAGAAAAATCATCTATGATTCCACAACCTGTCCTGAAACTTATAGGCCCAACCCAATCACTTGTGCCATCAGTATCACAATCGGAACGCAGATATAATTCATATGCAGTGTTGCTTGTGAGACCTGGAATGTTAACAGGATTTGTAGCAGGTACAATAGTACCAGCATCCGGATTTCCTGTACCTTCAGGTTGAACTACGTAATCCCAATCAGCTGCTGTAGAAGTCCATTGAACATCAATCGAGTTTTCGTTAATACTTGTCAACGTAATGCCACTTGGAGGATAACAGGTAATTACACTGAAATCAATTTCAATATTTGGTCTGTAATAATCTAAAATTCCAGTTGGTGGTGTGGCTGGGTCAGGATTGGTAGTATTATCACCGTAATGTATCACTCTGCCATTTCCTGTAGAAAAACCAAGATTGTGTGTGATGAAATCATTAGTGTCGCTTCCATCTTGGTTTTCATCAACTGCAATGACCAAATTAGCGCTATTAGAATAGGCAAAAGGTGTATCCAAAATGATCACTGCTTGATTACCATAAGTTTCATAAGTTCCTGAAAAAACCTCGGTCAAATTTCCTAAAGCCACCCATCCTGACGTTGAAGGAAATACATCATCAGTCATTTCAGCCATATAAACAACAATGTCATTGGAGTTTTCAAGTGGGCCATTTGTATAAAATGTAATTTTTGAAATAGTTCCCGCTTGATTGATTTCAGATTGAAGATAAATGGATTGTGAATAGGAATAATTGTCATCGGCATCGATGGGTGTTTCTTGAAACGTGCTTGTTGACAATCCACCTAACGTTACATCATCAATTACAATAGTTTGTGCATTAAGTTGCAGACAAACCAGCGTGATAAGAAATAAGTAAATTTTTTTCATGATTAGTTAATATTAATTGTTGTGTTATTCGTAACTTATAGAGTTGTTTAGCATAATAATCTGGTGTAAATGTATTGACTATGTTAAACTTAAAAAAGCAACACTAGGTTAACGATAAGTTAACGGTTCTGAAACGACTCTGATTTTTCATATTATTTTTGACTTTTGTAACTCACATAAAAATATACATCATGTCTAGAAAATTACTAACGCTTGTTGCGCTCTTATTGACTCAATTTTTAATTGCGCAATCTGATGAAGCTATCGATGCAACGCCTACACAATTATCGGCAACTTATGATTGTGAGAATGCTGAAATAGACGATTTTCAAGGTTTTACCAAATCTTCTGAATTTAATTGTCCTGGTTCGGATTATGACAATTGGATAGATTCTTGGTACACTTTTACTCCTACAGAAACGAGAGTTTATTCAATAGAGATTGAAGCCTTGACCGGGAGTGTTCAAGACGTAAGAATTGGAATTTTTACAGGAACACCCGGGAGTCTGAACAGTCAAACAGGTTGTGCTACAAGATACTATAGTGCTACCTTAAATACTGGACAAACTTATTATATTAATACTCGCGGTGCTTCGGTAAATACACAATATCGTATGTGTGTATATGCATTTCCAGAACAGCCTAGCAATGATGAACCTGCCAATGCAGATACTTTGGTGATATCAACTTTTGATGTATGCGAAAACGTATCTGTCGGTTATACATCAAGTGCTACTCATACTAACGAATCGACTTGCAGTCCTTCAAATCCTGATGTTTGGTATACATTTACTCCAGCGGCTACTGCAGAATACACTTTTAAGGCGACTCATCTTAACGGTTCCGCTCCTCTTTATATTGGTGTCTATAGTGGTACACCGGGTTTTTTAAATGCGTTATCTGAAACATATCCTTCTCCAACTGAGCAGTGTCAAAATATTGTATTGGCCGACTTAACCGGTGGAGAAACTTATTACATTGGTGTTACTTCATCAATGTCTTCACAAGCGGTATATTTTGAGTTATGTGCTTACAAATCTCCCGAACCACCAAGTAACGATGACTGTACCAATCCATTGGCATTAACAGTTGGGCAAACCTTTGAAGAGAGCTACATAGTTGCAACCAATACGTCAGCAACTGTAAATGCATCCAATTCCAATTTCCCAGATTGCGAAACATTGGATTTTTCAACCAGAGGAAGAGATGTATGGTTTACGGTAGTAGTTCCGGCATCGGGTAGTTTCACAATTGAAACTCGAGGTGAACCAACAGAAGACAATATTTCAGACACTGGAATGGAAACCTATACGGGTTCTTGTGGTACAAGTACGTTGATACCATTTTATTACAATTTACCACCGCCAAATCAAGGAACCGCTTATTGCAATGGTCAATTCGTAATCGGTGGTAACCAATTTGCGGGCATTTATTTTACTGATAAAACTCCTGGTGAATTGGTTTATGTAAGAGTTTGGGGATGGTCACAACAATTCGGAAAATTTAGAATTGGCGCTTACGATTCAACATTAAGTATAAATGAATTCGATTTGAATAGTTTTAAATTTTATCCAAATCCTATTAACGACCAGTTGAATATAAAATACAACATGAACATTACTGGTGTGGTAGTTTATGATATGATGGGTAAAGCAATCATACAAGAGGAAACAGATAGTCAATTGGTTTCTGTAAGTACTCAAAATCTTGATGCCGGCTTATATATTGTGACGGTTAAATCTGGTAATGAATCAACGAACTTCAAGGTGGTGAAAAAGTAACCTTAATATTAATAGTAGTTTTGATTGAATCGCTTTTGCATCTGCAAAGGCGATTTTTTTATTTATGTAAAATGGCTCAATTTTTGTACTTTTCATCCACAATGAAAGCAATTTTGTTATTCTTTTTAGGTGCTTGTTTTTCTGCGGTTTCACAAGAATCGATTGAAGCTAAATTGTTTAAATCTGAAACAATTGAACTACAATCCATCATTGGTATTGACAATTTCGGCGTCATTTATATGGTAAACGATAACGTCTTCCATAAGATTGACAAGAATAAGGATTTGACCTATAGCAATATTCAACTTGGCAATATAACAACGGCCAATGCTTTCAACCCATTGAAGATTAATCTGTTCTACAAAAACTTTAATACAGCAATAATTCTCGATAACCGTTTGGCCGAAATTTATAAAATTGATTTCAACACACTTCAACCTTATAAAAATGTGTCTCATATTTCAACTGGTTACGATACAAATCTTTGGATTTTTAATATGGATTTACAGCAACTGGAACTATATGATTATAAAACAAATAAGATTAAGGCAACAGCGATTCCGGTTGAATCCAACGTTTTGGATATAGTCAGTAATTACAATTTCTGCTGGCTTTTGACCGAAAAGCATTTGTATAAATATAATTACTTCGGAAGTTTGGTTGAGAAACTCGAAAATAAAGGTTTCACAAAGCTGTCAGAAGATAACGGAAACCTCATTTTCAAACAGAAAGAACATCTTTTGTTTTTGCCAAAAAATTCCGAGAAACTCTTGCCTATTCCACTCAACGAATTGTTAATAAAACAGTTTTTGGTAACCAATGAAACCTTGTATATTTACGATTCCAAAAAACTACATCAATACCAACTAAAAATCAAGTAAATATGCACGTTGCAATAGCGGGAAACATTGGGGCAGGAAAGACGACTTTAACCAAATTATTGGCAAAGCACTACAAATGGGAACCTCAATTAGAAGACGTTGTGGACAATCCATATCTCGATGATTTTTATAACCAAATGGAGCGATGGAGTTTCAACCTTCAGGTTTACTTTTTGAATAGTAGATTCCGTCAGGTCCTTCAAATTCGTCAAAGTGGAAAGGAAATCATTCAAGATAGAACCATCTACGAAGATGCACATATTTTTGCGCCAAACCTTCACGCTATGGGTTTGATGACCAATCGTGATTATGAGAATTATCGTTCGCTGTTTGATTTGATGGAGTCATTGGTTAAAGGGCCAGATTTATTGATTTATTTGAGAAGTTCCATCCCGAATTTGGTAAAGCAAATCCACAAACGTGGTCGCGACTATGAGAACTCCATTAGCATTGATTATTTGAGCCGTTTGAATGAACGTTATGAAGCTTGGATTCACGGTTATGACAAAGGCAATTTGTTGATTATTGATGTCGATGACATCGATTTTGTCACGAAACCTGAAGATTTGGGTTATGTCATCAATAAAATTGATGCCGAAATCAACGGATTGTTTTGATTCTGTTAATTCATTTGGGTTTTCAAAGAATATCAAATGCGCTAATATCCTTATCAATTCCTTCACATTTTTTCAAAAAATAAACTGTATTTTGCCATAAATTAGGATATGGCCTCACTCTATAATAATAAATATTACCATCGCGATTTATCGTGGTTACGATTCAACCATCGCGTTCTTCAGGAAATGGTAGATAAGCGCAATCCGCTTTATGAACGGATTAAGTTTATGGCGATTTTTTCTTCTAATCTCGATGAATTTTTTCGGGTTCGGGTTTCAGATATCAGACAAATTAAAGTTCTCGATAAGCCTTTGAGAAAAAAGTTGATTACAAAGCCGAACGCGGTACTCAAAGAACTCAAAGTTCAAGTAGATAAACTTCAGGAAGAATTTGGCGATATTTTTGAAAACCAAATCATTCCAGATTTGAAGCAAGAAGGAATTTCACTCATAAAATATAAGGACTTCACCAAAAAACAAAAGAAAGTTGCCGAAGCTCATTTTGACAAGGAATTGAAGCATAAAATCGATTTAAAGAACTCCTATTTCACGTCGAAAGATGCGGTTTTTGTTGAAAATGAAAGTTCTTACATCACAGCGTCCATTTCCAAAACCAAATTTCAAGTCGTTCAGATTCCTAAAGATGAACCGCGGTTTTTCGTTTTTCCTTCGGATGATAATACGTATGCCATCACTTTTATTGATGACATTATCAAGTACAATTTATATCGCATTCAATCCGATTTGGATTTGTCCTATTATGCCATCAAAATTTCAAGGGATGCCGAACTTTATATTGAAGATGAATTTTCGGGTAATTTGATGGAAAAAATCAAGGAATCGCTTCCGAAGAGAGAAACAGGTCAAGCCACGCGTATCCTTATAGACAAACGGATGCCGCAAGCGTTTCAAAATGTATTGAAGAAAGCGTTGGATGTATCGCACGCAGACATTGTTTTGGGTGGAACGTATCATAATTTCCGCGATTTCTTCAAATTTCCAAATCCAACAAAAAAGAATTTGTATTTTGAAGAGCTTCCACCTTTATCGCATCCAGTGACTTCAAATTATGACTCAATGTTTGAAGCGATTGATGAAAAAGACCAATTGATGCACTTTCCGTATCAGTCGTTTGATCCAGTCATCAAGCTTATTGAAGAAGCTGCCGATGACCCTTCCGTGAAAGTCATTAAAATGACAATGTATCGTCTTGCGGATGAATCGAGATTGAATTCCGCCGTCGCAAGGGCTGCAAAAAAAGGTAAAAAAGTTGTGGTTTTTATTGAAGTGAAAGCTCGTTTTGATGAGCACAACAACCTGAAATGGGGTGAAATTTTTAAGGAGAATGGTGCTGAAGTCCTTTACAGTTATCCAGGCATCAAAGTGCATTCAAAGGTGTTCTATATCGAAAGGGAAATTGAAGGTAAAACAAAAACCTACTGCTATATAGGAACAGGAAATTTCAATGAGAAAACTGCCGAACTCTACACAGATTTTGGTTTGATGACCGCACACAAGAAAATCACGCAGGAAATCAATAAAATATTCTTGGTGCTCGAGGGAATTTTTATAGTTCCAAAGGCCAAAAAACTATTGGTATCTCCATTTACAATGCGTTATAAGTTTGTCAGCCTTGTCGAAAATGAAATTCTGGCGGCACAAGCTGGAAAGGAGGCATATATCATTATGAAAATGAATAGCCTTCAGGATAAAAATATGATTAAACTTCTGTATGAAGCGAGTCAAAAAGGCGTTCAGATTCGACTTTTAGTGAGAGGTATTTGCAGCTTGGTGCCAGGTATCAAAGGGCAAAGCGAAAATATTTACATCACAAGTATTCTCGACCGATTTTTGGAACACGGTCGTATTTATATTTTTGGGAATGGTGGTGAGGAAAAAATGTACATTGGTTCTGCCGATTGGATGACGCGCAATTTGAGCCATCGTATTGAGGTGGTTACACCAATCCTTGACCCTGACCATTTCAAGACCATTCGAGATGTGATTGATATTCAATTAAAAGACAATGTGAAAGCACGAATCATTGATGCAGAACAGACGAATGCCTATGTGAAAAATGATGAACCTGAAATTCGGTCACAGTACGCCACTTACGATTACTTTAAAAACATCAAACAATAAAACCGTTTTGGCGAGCGTGCTCAATAGCTTGTTCGCTACTTTCGACCAAAAGCGCAGGAACGGTTTTGTAACCTTCATATAAACCTGTGACGCGAAGCATTTTCTTTTTGTGCTTTACACTTCGGAGATAAATCGCCAAAATTCGTTCAGGAAATGATTCTGCAATTTCGAGGTAGATGTCGGCATCGTGTTCACCACTGTCGCCAATCAAAATCAACTTTAACTCTGGATAAGTTTTAAGTATGTTGATGATTTCTTTTTGCTTTTGCGGTTTTTCGCCAGAATTTCTACGAATTCGGAAATTTGCAAAACTGCGCAACAATATTGGACCTTTTGGGAAATTATTTTTCTTCAGAAAGAATTCCAAATACCGATACATATTCCAAGGACTGTGGCTTACGTAAAAAATTGGGTTGGTTTCTTTTCCAGAAGCTCCTCGATGCAATAGATGATAGAATTCTGCGGCACCTTCCAACGGAATTCTATTTTTGGCCGTCTTCAAAAAGGTATTGTAAATTACGCGCCACTTAAAAATAGATACCAATCCCGTGTGCAGAATGGTATCATCAATATCACTTGCCACACCAAAAGAATAATTGTCAGGAATGAGCATTTCCCCAGGGAATCTATTTTTAAGCTGAATGACGCGAGTTTGTGTAAAATCTTTATAAGAAAGCTCAACATTCATCCAGCCTTCGTCGTTGGTCATCTCTTTTAAATTTTCTACTGAATCATCAACCAAGAAAAAGCCTTTGTCGTCCGTTTGAGTTTCAATAATATGATTATTGGGTAATTTTAGAAGCAGCGTCGTATTTCTGATTTCATCCGTTTCAAAACGTTTATACGCATTAATCAACAATTTTATAGGATGCTTTCCTTCTAGGTCGATGGATTCGTCTTCCAAAGCTCGTCCACGAATGTACAAGTGCGAATCGGTTCCATAACTTTGGAACACGATGATTTGCAAAGGGTCTTTTTTGAACCAGCCCATATTAAAAATGCCAAGATTGTGGCCAGAGCCAAATGATGAGAAGACCAGTGATTACTGAAATTCCAAAAGAAAGAGCAACCCATTTGGCAATATCTTTTGCACCAATGACTATTGCCATCACACCTTTGAATACCAAATTTGAAATGGCTGCCAAAAGTATCAGTTTCCAGCCTAAATCGGTTTGAAGGCGCTCGGCTTTAACCATTTGTGATAGCGACAGCGTAATAGCATCGACGTCGGTGAGCCCACTGATGATGGAAACAATGTATAATGCTTCCTCACCAAATTGTCTTTTAGTGAAAGCTACCAATAGCAAAATGAAACCATACAAAAGTCCGAATATAATGGCGCTTTTCAGTTGTGCAGGATTTTCAGGTTCTGGCATTTCATCGCCTTTTGCATCTTTATTGATAAAATAGAATAGCGTCACAGACATAATTGCCAAGACTACAATTTCTGCAATAAGTGGTAACATTAGCTGCGGTAATTTCTCCGGAACCACCACTGCGACTTCCACTAAAACCCGTACCATTGATACTGCAGATGCTGCAGTAATGACAAAAACTGCTATCTTGGCCAGATTCTTTTGGTCTTTTGTTTTTCGAGCGTAGCTCACAGTAGTTGCAGTGCTGCTGATGAGGCCTCCCAAAATTCCATTGGAAATGATGCCAACTTTTTTGCCAACCAATTTGTAGATGAAGTAGCCAAAAACACTGATTCCCACAATCAAGGTTACCATCAACCAAATGTTCTTTGGATTGATAACATCGAGAGGTCCAATGGTTCTATCGGGAAGAATAGGGAGCACAATCAAACTAATTCCTGCCAAGGTCATAATAGCAGAAAGGTCTTTGTTACTCATCTTTTCAATGAAATCGTGCAGATGCTCTTTGACGTAAAGCAGAATCGCCATCGAAGCACCAACAAGAACACCTATCAACTGACTTCCGACCACCAGATAAGCGCCTATTGCAAACATCAGCAAGGCAGCAACTTCTGTAGTTTGCCCGACATCAGCCTCATCGAGTTTTTTGATTTTGATATAATTTGCCATAATGAGCATCGCAGCAATGCAAAGGCCAAGAATGGGCAATATGTATGGATTGTTATAATCCCGTGTCAAAAATCCAGCGATGACACCCAAAACAGCAATCAGCGTGAACGTTCGTACGCCTGCCATTTCATTATCGGTACGTTGTCGCTGAAGTCCAACCAAGAGACCCAAACCAAAAGCAATACCGAGGGTTGTCAAATCATTATAATCCATCTTACCAAATTACGAAATTTCGCATAAAAAAACCCTATCGATAAGATAGGGTTCATTTTACTGAATAAGCGTGGCTTACTCTTTATCTTTGATTTTGATTTTCACACCTTCAACGTCTTTCAATTGTTCACGAACTTCTTCTTCAGTTCCTGTGAAGGTTTTTGTTTCAGTCATCGTTTCGCCATTAACCGTTTTTCTGATTTCAACATTTGCTGTTACTTGGTCATTACTATCATTCTTCAGCATTTCCACAAATGTTTCTGTTTTGTTGGCCATATCTTCACCACCTTCAATAATACGTTCTTCAATGACCTCGATATCATTTTCAACTTCCATAATATCAGAAGAATGGCCACCTAAAATAGGAGCAATCACTAGACCTACCAAGCACGTCAATTTAATCAAGATGTTCATTGAAGGACCAGAAGTATCTTTGAAAGGATCACCCACAGTATCACCAGTAACGGCAGCTTTGTGAGCATCACTTCCTTTGTATTCTACTTTTCCATTGATTTCAACACCAGCTTCGAACGATTTTTTAGCATTATCCCAAGCACCACCAGCGTTGTTTTGGAAAATAGCCCACATTACACCACTCACACAAACACCAGCCATATAACCACCAAGAGGTTCAGCACCAAAAATCAATCCGATGACGATAGGAGTAATAATGGTAATCAAACCAGGAACAATCATTTCCTTTAGAGCGGCTTGTGTAGAAATTTCAACACATTTACCGTATTCCGGTTTGCCAGTTCCTTCCATAATACCAGGGATTTCTCTAAACTGACGACGCACTTCCTGTACCATTTGCATTGCTGCTTTTCCGACAGATTGCATTGCTAAAGCAGAGAATACCACAGGAATCATTCCACCTACGAAAAGTGCAGCCAATACATCAGCCTTAAAGATGTTGATACCGTCAATTCCTGTAAAGGTTACATATGCAGCGAATAGTGCCAATGCTGTCAACGCAGCAGAAGCAATTGCAAAACCTTTACCAACAGCAGCAGTCGTATTTCCCACAGAATCCAAAATATCGGTACGCTCACGTACTTCTTTAGGCAATTCGCTCATCTCGGCCACTCCACCAGCATTATCAGCGATAGGTCCGAATGCATCGATAGCCAACTGCATCGCAGTGGTTGCCATCATTGCAGATGCAGCCAAAGCCACACCATAGAAGCCAGCCAACTCATAAGAGCCGTAAATAGCAGCTGCAAACAAGATAACTGAAAGTAAGGTCGATTTCATACCAACTGCCAAACCAGCAATGATATTGGTTGCCGCTCCTGTTGAACTATTTCTAACAATATCCAACACTGGTTTTTTACCAAGACTTGTATAATAAGCTGTTACTGTCGAAATCAATGCGCCAACCGCCAAACCGATACACGCAGACCAGAATACATTCATAGAAGGGATTTCTTTGTAACCTTCGCCGAAAAATTTCATCGTCATTATTTCAGGCAACATCCAATCAATTAGGAAGTAGCTCGCCACTAATGTCAAGATAATGGATACCCAGTTTCCTGTATCCAAGGCTCTTTGTACTTGTGCTTCTTTAGCAGAATTATCTTTGATGCGAACCAAGAACGTTCCTAAAATGGACGCTAAAACACCAACACCAGCAATGACCAATGGCAATAGAATAGCTCCCATTCCATTAAACGTTTCATTCACCATACCATTGTCGGCCATATCCTTAATGATGTAGTTACCCAACACCATGGATGCCAATACCGTCGCTACATAAGAACCGAACAAGTCAGCACCCATACCAGCCACGTCACCTACGTTGTCACCTACGTTATCCGCAATGGTGGCAGGGTTGCGAGGGTCATCTTCTGGAATACCAGCTTCAACTTTACCCACAAGATCAGCTCCAACGTCAGCAGCTTTGGTATAGATACCACCACCTACACGTGCAAATAATGCAATAGATTCAGCACCCAACGAGAAACCAGCAAGAGTTTCTAAAACAACCGTCATATTATCGTAGAAAGAGCCTTCAGCTCCCATAAATTGTCCCAAGAAGAACATAAAAAATAAGCTCAATCCCAATACAGCTAAACCAGCCACACCAAGACCCATTACAGTACCACCACCGAAAGACACTTTCAAGGCTTGTGGTAAACTTGTTTTGGCAGCTTCGGTAGTACGAGCATTCGCTTCAGTAGCGATACGCATACCGATATTTCCTGCCAATGCAGAGAAAAATGCACCAAAAATAAATGCTGGAACAATCATCCAGCTTGTAGTGTCTACTATTTGAGAAATGCCGAACAAAGCGGCAGATGCTATCACTACAAAAATCGCTAACAACTTATATTCAGCATTTAAAAATGCCAATGCACCTTCTTTGATGCTTTTTGAAATTCCTTGCATTTTAGCGTCACCAGCAGCTTGCTTTTTAACCCAAGCCATCTTGACGAACATAAAGAGGAGCCCTAAAATTGCCAATGCGATTGGCACATAAATCATATTTTGTTCCATATTAATTTGATTTGTTGATTGCTGGCAAAAGTAGTAAAATCTGTAAGAATTAAAAAAACCCTTATACTTTATTATATAAGGGCTTAAGTTATGATTTTGATTTATTGATCAAATGGTAAAATTTCCATTCGCTTTATGTTCGCTATTTTCATAGCGTTCGATGCACTTATTAAGAATTTCATAAGCTTCACTAGCATTACCCCAACCGCCTACATCAACTTTTTTCTCTTCAAGATCTTTGTAAACTTGGAAGAAATGCTCAATTTCTTTAATCCTGTGAGGATTTAAGTCTTCAATGTCTTGATATTTGTTCCATATTGGATCTGAAACAGGGACGCAAATCAATTTTTCGTCTGGTCCTTTTTCGTCGGTCATATGAAATACACCTATTGGCTTTACTTCCATAACACACATTGGAAAAGTTGGCTCTGTTCCCAACACCAAAACATCTAAAGGATCTTTGTCCAATGCAAGTGTTTCTGGTATAAAACCATAATCACCCGGATACATCATTGATGAGAATAGCATTCTGTCAAATCTGATTTTTTTCAGTTTAAAATCATATTCGTATTTGTTTCGGCTTCCTTTTGGGATTTCTATAAGAACATCAATGGTTTTTTTTCCTGTGACTGTCATTTTCTATTTTTTAGGGGTGCAAAGATACGGAAGTCCTTAAGTTTTGCAATTAAATTTTGAAGATTTAAGTTTAAAAATAAAACCCAAAACTACCAGTGACACCAAAATTTCTAGCATCTGGAACATTTCTGTAATTTCCTCGGAAATTGAAATCTAATCTAAAGACTTTAAATATGTTGCCAACTCCAAAACTGTACTCGTAGTAGATTTTATCTGTTGGAGCGTTGTAAATAAGCCCAGAGGCATTTAAATCTTTATTCTCTTGCGAAATATCTCCCCAAACACCTCTAACCCCAACAATTTCTCGAAGATTATATTTTCTTAAGAAAGGAATTCTAGAGAAAAAACGTCCATTGAAGTTATGTTCCAAATGGAATGAGGTGTAGGTATCGGTAACGAATTCGTAAAAATCCAATTGCGAAAAGGTATTGTAAATTGAAAAATACGATTGATTACCAGGTACTACACTTAAAAGACCCAAAGGAACTTCTCCGAAGGTTTTTCCTGCTTCAACTGTTGTGGTCAAACGACCAAAACCACCTACAGCCCAAGGTTGAATGTATGAAAATTGAACTTTCGTATAGTCAAAATCACCATTGAAAACACTTTTATCGCCACGCGTCACCTGCGCAAAAAGGCTGGCAAAATTGTCATTTGCAGTGCGACGCTCTACGCCGAATCCTGTCATTTTGCGTTTTGGAAAGTATGAAATCGAGAAAGCGTTTTCATATTGCCTAACGGTCGAAGCAATGCCTGTTGGCGATTCGGGATCAAAATAATCGAGACTGAATGTTTCCGATGCAGACTCCAAAGTTCGATAGCTCAAACTTGTCCTAAAGACCAGATTCCTTACGGGCTCCATTTCAATGGAAAAAGTCGTAAGATTGATATTGGTCAGTTTATCATTTGGTGCTGTAGTCAACACAGCTGAAGAAGCCAAGCTTCTACCCAAAACATCGGTCGAATTTGTTAAGCTGGCACCTATTTGTTCAACATCACGTCGATTTCCACCAGAAATAATCAATCGATTCTTTTTGTCGAGAAGCCATTTACCCGAAATTCCATATTTGAATTTATCATCTTTAAATCCATATGCGAGAAATCCTTCAACTCTCCATAAATCGTTTGGTCCAAAATAGGTTCTTCCACCTGTACGTAAACGAACACCTTCCACCTGATTGAAGCCGAAGGTTGAAAAAATTGGACCATAATCCATATTGATACTAGGAAATTCAATATAACCTGAAGCCAAAATGCTTCCCAAGTTGTAAAGCCGTTTGAATTTCTTGACCGTTTTGAGGGTGTCCAGCATTTTATAGACACCTCGTTCATCTTGATTCAATGCTTCCAGACGGTTTTCTTCCCAAAAAGAATCATCCCGATTGTAAACATCTTGATCGTAGTCGTAAACTTCCTTTGTATAAAAACTTTCGTCTTTCTTAATATTGAATTGATAATTGTTGAACAAGGTCGTTCGCTTACCATAAACACCTCTTGATTGCTCTTTTTTGTTGAAAGCAAAATCCGAAAGCATATAATCACGCTTGATAAGAAATACCGAATCATTCAACACTTCAAATTCCTGTTCGATATAAATCTCTTTTACCCAATTGATGTTGGCGCTTTTGGAAGCTTGCATATTGATTTCCTTAATGGCAAATGTGGAATCATTCACCCAGAAGTCACCTTTAAAAGTCAACTCGTTTTTACGTCGAGGATAATAAATGATGTTGTAGCACCATTTATTGTCGATATAGGCACTGTCTGACAAAACATAGTTGTAAGTGTTGATACCAGTGGTTGATATAGGGCTGACAAAACTTTTGTCAAAGAATTTCAGATAGTTATCGTAGATGTCATATTCCGAATATAAATCATCCACAAAATCAATAATAATTTGATTGTTGCTAAAGCCTGAATTTTTATTACCCTTGAGGTCTTCTTTTTCTTTATTTAAAACATTATCACCATACACAATGCTTGAAGCTTCATTCAAAAAAATTGGTAAATACGTTTTTCCAGTAACTTTTGAAGTGTCAACTTGGTCAAACACAAACTCCATTCCTTTGAAAAGTCTGCTTTTAATTAGGGAACTATCAATGGTGTTGAGGTCAAATTCAACCTTTTCGTATTTGTTGTATTGATATTGATCAAATTTCTTGAGTCCGTTTTTACGCTTTCGCTCCCAAATCTTTTTTAAGATGGCTATTGCAGGATTTTCAGATTCCTTTTTGGATTGTTTTCCTGTAACAATAACCACTTCATTGAGTTGTGAAGCAGCTTCTTTCAGGATGAGTTTTAAATCGTAGTTGATTTTTTTTGTCAACGTCACTTCCAATGTTTCATAACCTAAAAAGGAAACATTGACCACATCCCAAGTATTGCTCGATTCTAGATAAAATTTACCGTTTTCATCAGTGATGGTACCTTCAGTAGAACCTTTGAAAAATACATTGGCATAAGCAACAGGCACATTTTGTTCATCTAAAACATATCCACTGATTTTGGTCTGTGCCAAGGCGGAAATAAAACCGAAGAAAAAAATTGGGACAAGTAGTTTTAGATTCATAAGCAAAAAACTTCATCAACAATTGTGCTGATGAAGTCTATATAACGCAAAAAAATGCGAATTATTTATACATAACTTTTTTCACCGCTTTAATGACATCTTCGCTGTTTGGTAACCATTCTTCCAATAATACAGGAGAATATGGTGCAGGAGTATCGGCAGTGTTTAATTTTACAATTGGAGCATCTAGGTAATCGAATGCTTCAGACTGAACAATATATGTGATTTCGGTTGCGACGTTTCCAAATGGCCACGCCTCTTCCAAAATAACCAATCGATTCGTTTTCTTTACAGATTCCAAGATGGCTTTTTTGTCCATTGGACGCACGGTACGAAGGTCAATAATTTCACAGGAAATACCTTCTTTTTCCAATTCATCAGCAGCTTTGTAAGCTTCTTTGATGATTTTTCCGAAAGAAACAATCGTGACGTCTTTACCTTCTCTTTTGATTTCAGCAACTCCTAAAGGGATTGTGTATTCACCTTCAGGAACTTCACCTTTGTCACCATACATTTGCTCACTTTCCATAAAGATTACAGGATCATTGTCACGAATGGCAGATTTCAATAAACCTTTGGCATCGTAAGGATTAGAAGGTACAACAACCTTTAAACCAGGAGTATTTGCGAACCAATTTTCGAAGGCTTGAGAATGCGTAGCACCCAACTGACCAGCAGAAGCAGTCGGTCCTCTAAAGACAATCGGACAACTGAATTGCCCACCAGACATCTGTCTGATTTTGGCTGCATTATTGATAATTTGGTCAATACCAACCAATGAGAAGTTGAAAGTCATATATTCTACAATCGGTCTGTTGCCAGTCATAGTAGAACCTATGGCAACTCCAGCAAAACCAAGTTCGGCAATAGGAGTGTCAATAACACGTTTCGGGCCAAATTCATCTAACATTCCTTTAGATGCTTTATAGGCACCATTGTATTCGGCTACTTCTTCACCCATCAGGTAAACACTCTCATCGCGACGCATTTCCTCGCTCATCGCTTCAGCAATAGCTTCTCTAAATTGAATTGTCTTCATTGTAAAATTTTAATTCGAATAGCAAAAATAGGAATTATTGACAATATAAATATTGAAAAATCACTAATGACATAAGAAATAAAATTTTTATGAACCACAAAACCACACAGTGTATGAAGTAGTCAATAAATTTTTAAATCAATCATATTTAAATAAATTTTCTATATTCGGACCATAACAGGATAAAACAATTCAATATGGTTAAAAGAAGTTTATTTTTTGCAATGGGACTACTAATTTTTGCTTGTAGCAGCAATGATAGTCCATCTGATTCATCTAATTTTGATAGCGCAGACTACATCTATTTTATGTCTGGAAAAATTAATGGTGAACCATTTTTATTTGGACAAAGAGTTGATGCCACAACACTTGATTATTCCCCAGGTTTAAGTAATACACTTCCAGCAGTTTGTGCCTATTATCCTGATACAGGAGGATATAACTATCATCCTTTTTTATATCCAAATTTAGATGACGAGAATCGACCTTCAATAGGAATGGAATTTGTGAGATTTCACTTGTGCTCGGATGAGGCTTACCAATCAGAAACTTTTAATGATAAATTTCCTATAGGAGAATATGATTTTGCTTCCAGTAACGAACCTTCTAATGGACCGACCGGAAAAGTTGGTGTCAATTATAATCCAATTGCAACACAAGGGCCTTTTTATGACACCTACGGCGGAGACCAAACCGGAAGCTATTTTAGTATAATTTCCTCTATACCAGCTAATTCATATATTTTGGAAGTCCAAGTCGGTACTGCACAAATAATTGAAGGCAATTTTGCGGTAAAACTATATAATACAGAGGATTCTTCGGATGTGATTACAATAACTGATGGCAGGTTTAAAATGATACCTAGTCTTCAATAGAAATTTTATTAAAAAGTAAGGGTCAAAATTCTAGTTTATGATTTGATCCTTTCTTTTTTAAATTTATTATGCACGCATAGTAAATATGTCGACTAAAATATTTAACTTCGTATCCGATTAAAAATACATTGCGGTTTTAGGAAAATCAGTCAGTTTTCAACACAGAAAATTCGAGAATCATCAATAAAACCACTAACTTTTAAAAAATACCATAAAAATGAAAATACTCGTATGTATTAGTCACGTACCAGATACGACTTCAAAAATCAATTTTACAGATGGCGATACCAAGTTTGATACTAATGGTGTTCAATTTGTGATTAATCCAAATGATGAGTTCGGTTTAACTCGCGCTATGTGGTTCAAGGAAAAACAAGGAGCTACAGTAGATGTTGTCAACGTTGGAGGTCCAGAAACAGAACCTACACTTCGTAAGGCTTTGGCTATTGGAGCTGATGGTGCCATCAGAGTAAATACACCTGCGACCGATGGATATGCGGTAGCAAAGCAATTGGCCAATGTAGTGAAAGATGGTGGATATGATTTGGTGATTGCAGGACGTGAGTCTATTGATTATAATGGTGCAATGGTTCCTGGTATGTTAGCTGAACTAATCGGAGCTAACTTTGTAACCAATTGTATCAATCTTGAAGTTGATGGAACAAATGCCAAGGCTGTTAGAGAAATTGATGGTGGAAAAGAAACTGTTTCTACAACGTTGCCTTTGGTCATTGGAGGGCAAAAAGGTCTGGTTGAAGAAAGCGATTTGAGAATCCCAAATATGAGAGGTATTATGATGGCGCGTCAAAAACCATTAAAGGTGATGGAACCAGTTGATGTTTCAACGGAAACGTCAACAGTGAAGTTTGAAAAACCTGCACCTAAAGGAGCGGTAAAATTGGTTTCTCCAGATAATTTGGATGAGTTGGTCAGTTTACTTCACAACGAAGCGAAAGTCATTTAATTAATTTCAAAAAAGAAAAAAATGTCAGTTTTAGTATATACAGAATCAGAAAAAGGGAAATTCAAAAAAGCAGCTTTTGAGGTTGCTTCTTACGCTAAAGCCGTTGCAGATCAAATGGGAACTACCGTTACTGCAATTGCTGTCAATGCCGATGATGTTTCTGAATTAGGGACTTATGGTGTTGATAAGGTTTTGAAAGTGAATGATGGTAAAATGGATGCGTTCAATGCCAAAACTTATGCTAACGTTATTAAGCAAGCCGCAGAAAAAGAGGGAACTAAAGTTGTTATCTTAAGCCAAAGTGCCGATAGTAAATATTTGGCGCCAATTTTAGCCGTAAATCTTGACGCTGGTTACGCTTCAAATGTGGTTGCTGCACCTACCAGTGCGTCACCTTTTACAGTGAAGCGTACTGCTTTTACAAATAAAGCATTCAATTTCACAACAATCGATACAGATGTAAAGGTGGTTGGCGTTTCAAATAATTCGTTCGGATTGGTTGAAAATTCTGGAAGTGCGTCTGCTGAAGCATTTTCTCCAAATATACCAGATAATGGAGTCCATGTGGATTCAGTTGATAAAGCTTCCAATAAGGTAAGCATTGCAGATGCCGAAATTGTGGTGTCTGGAGGTAGAGGTTTAAAAGGACCAGAAAATTGGGGAATGATTGAAGAGTTGGCAAATGTCCTCGGAGCTGCAACGGCTTGCTCAAAACCAGTTTCGGATTTAGGTTGGAGACCGCATAGTGAACACGTAGGTCAAACAGGTAAACCAGTAGCTTCTAACTTATATATTGCAGTCGGAATTTCAGGTGCGATCCAGCATTTGGCAGGTATCAATGCTTCGAAGGTAAAGGTGGTTATCAATTCAGATCCAGAGGCACCATTTTTTAAGGCAGCCGATTATGGAGTAGTGGGCGATGCATTTGATGTAGTGCCTAGACTTACGGAAAAACTCAAGGAATTTAAGGCTCAAAACGCATAATTTTAGTAACTTGTAACAGCAAATGGACTGTTTGAATTAAGACTAATTGACAAAATTTTCTTTCGTCAGTTGCTAAAGTCCTAATTTAAACAGTTATTTGTGCTTTAAAGAATATGAGTTTAGTTCGGTTAAACATAAAAGGAATTTCTTACAGCCAAACGCAAAATGGTGCGTATGCTTTGATATTGAATGAAGTAGATGGCGATAGAAAACTGCCTATTGTTATAGGAGCGTTTGAAGCTCAATCCATAGCGATTGCATTGGAGAAAGAAATTCGTCCTCCTAGACCGTTGACTCACGATTTATTCAAGAACTTTGCTGACCGATTTGACGTCGTTGTGAAGCAAGTCATCATCCATAAACTTGTAGATGGTGTTTTCTATTCAAGTCTGATTTGCGAACGGGATAAAATCGAAGAAATCATCGATGCTCGCACCAGTGATGCCATTGCGTTGGCATTGCGTTTTCAAGCGCCTATTTTCACTTATAAAAATATCTTGGATAAAGCTGGAATTTACCTAAAAGTGAATCCGAAGAAAGAGGATGAACAAGAAGATAGTATCTTGGTTGATGATTTAGTAGCCGAAGAGTTGGAATCTTCATTTCAGGAAACCTATAAAGGCAAATCCATTGAAGAACTGCATACGATGCTTGATGAAGCAGTAGCCAACGAAGACTACGAAGCTGCTGCGAAAATCCGTGACGAAATTTCCAAAAGATAATCATTGAAAGTGTATGAATGGTATTTATCAAAATTTCATTTATATTGCAATGATACTTTTGATATTACTTAACTTACCAAACTAATTTTTCAAAGATGAAACAGTTGTTGTTAGCTTTAACGGCTATTTTTTTTGCAATCACTTTTAACACTTTTGGGCAAACCGTTGAAAAAACTTGGCAACTAGATGCTGTTAAAAATCAAGAGGGCATCAATTTATATAACATTAATGCCTCTGCTGATTCACTTCAACTAAAGAATGGTGAGTTTCATTTTTCGATAAAAGATAAAGACAGTCTTGATGCTTCAGGTAATTATTTGTATCAAAATAGTCTGTTGATTTTTTATTACGACAATCCTTCAGATAAAGTCGAAAGATTTAAAATCAGCCAGCTTACAGATTCCACTTTGGTGTTTTCAGGTGCCGAAGCGTCTTATATTTTCAAATCTCCAAATGCAAAAACTGCGGTAGTAACCGAGGCAACAACAGAAGGAATCGTTCCAAGTGAAGGTTTTTCTACAAATAGCTTGATGAGAGGTGTTTTGGGAATGGCTGTATTGTTGTTGCTATCATTTTTATTGAGTACCAACCGAAAAGCCATCAACTGGAAAACGGTTGGGTTCGGTTTGGTAGCACAATTGTTATTGGCGATAGGTGTCTTGAAAGTACCATTTGTCCAAAAAGTCTTTGAAACCATTGGAAAAATGTTTGTAAAAGTTCTTGAGTTCACACAAGCAGGAAGCACTTTCTTATTGGGCGGAATGATGGATGTCAACAGTTTCGGATTTATTTTTCTATTTCAGGTTTTGCCAACCATTATTTTCTTTTCGGCATTGACATCTTTGTTGTTTTACTTGGGAATTATACAAAAGGTGGTGTCGGCTATGGCTTGGGTTCTGACAAAATTATTGGGCATTTCTGGAGCAGAAAGTTTGAGCGTCGCAGGAAACATTTTCCTTGGTCAAACGGAAGCACCTTTGATGATCAAGGCATATCTAGAAAAGATGACACGCTCCGAAATTTTATTGGTAATGATAGGAGGTATGGCAACTGTTGCTGGCGGTGTATTGGCAGCATATATCGGATTTTTGGGAGGCGAAGACGAAGCATTGAAGATTTTTTATGCAAAGCACCTTTTGACTGCTTCTGTAATGGCAGCTCCTGGAGCTATCGTTATTTCCAAAATTTTATATCCACAGCAACAAGAAATCAATTCAAATATCGAAGTTACACAGGAAAATATTGGATCGAATGTGTTGGATGCCATAGCAAATGGAACTACGGAAGGATTGAAATTGGCTGCCAATGTTGGCGCAATGTTGTTGGTATTTATTGCCTTCATAGCAATGATCAATTACGGGTTTGGAAAAATAGGAAGCGTCACAGGTTTGAACGCTTGGATTTCGGCAAACACGCCTTATGCAGCTTTGTCATTGGAGTTCATTTTGGGTTACGTTTTCTCGCCATTGATGTGGTTAATTGGTGTTGCAAAGGAAGATATGGCATTGATGGGGCAACTACTTGGAATTAAATTGGCCGCAAGTGAATTTGTTGGATACATACAATTGGCAGAGCTCAAAAATGTCGCAAGTGCCACACATTTAAAGTTTGAAAAATCCATTATTATGGCAACATATATGCTTTGTGGATTTGCAAATTTTGCCTCTATAGGAATTCAAATTGGAGGTATTGGGTCATTGGCGCCAGGTCAGCGTAAAACACTGTCAGAGTTTGGCATTAAGGCTTTGATAGGTGGTACAGTAGCTTCACTTCTATCAGCAACAATCGCTGGGATGATTATTGGGTAATTCAAATACCTACGAAGGTTAGAATCTATTCTTTAAAAGTTAATAACTTTTGATATAATTTGAGGGTCACGTCGGATAGATTTGACCCTTTTTTTTATTTTTAAAATCTGAAATAATTCAGAGGATTTAAAAAGATTTCCACTTTCGTGGAAAATAAATATGAAACAATATCACGACCTCGTAAGGCACGTTATGGAAAACGGAAACCAAAAAGGTGACCGAACAGGAACAGGAACTAAAAGTGTTTTTGGATATCAAATGCGTTTTGATTTGAGTGAAGGTTTTCCAATGGTAACCACCAAAAAGCTACATTTAAAATCGATTATTTATGAACTGCTATGGTTTTTGAAAGGTGATACAAACATAAACTACTTAACCGAAAATGGCGTACGTATTTGGAACGAATGGGCTGATGAAAATGGTGATTTAGGCCCTGTTTATGGTCATCAATGGCGAAATTGGAACAGTGACGAAATAGACCAAATCGAAGAGATAGTTCAAACACTGAAAAATAATCCTAACAGTCGAAGAATGCTAGTGTCTGCTTGGAATCCTTCGGTTTTGCCTGATACTTCAAAATCTTTTTCTGAAAACGTAGCAAACGGTAAAGCTGCGTTGCCTCCGTGTCACGCCTTTTTTCAGTTTTATGTGGCTAATGGGAAATTGTCCTGCCAGCTCTATCAACGCAGTGCAGACATCTTTCTTGGAGTGCCATTCAACATTGCTTCTTATGCATTATTCACGATGATGATGGCTCAAGTTTGTGGTTACGAAGCAGGTGATTTTATTCACACATTCGGTGACGCACATATTTACAATAATCATTTTGAACAATTGGAATTGCAACTGTCGCGCGAACCAAGACCACTTCCGAAGATGATTTTAAACCCAGAAATCAAGAACATTTTCGATTTTAAATTTGAAGATTTCACCTTGATAGATTACAATCCGCATCCGCATATCAAAGGCGTAGTGGCTGTTTAAAGTTTAGGAAATGAAATATTTAATTTTTTTGTTTAGCTTTCTTATTAATATTTCAGGATATTCTCAAAAAAATATACCTGAAGAGATTGAGATAATAGAGGTAGGAGAAGTTTCCGGAGAAGATTATGAAGTTCCGTTTGTCGTTATCGAGAGAGCTCCTGTGTATAAAGGATGTGCTGAAAATTTGGACAATTCTGAATTAAAGAAATGTATGTCTGAAAATATTACGAAACACGTTCTTAAAAAATTTAATATCAATGTTGCCAAAGGATTAGGATTGCCAGATGGAAATGTAAGAATATTGGCGATGTTCAAGGTAAATAAAGAAGGAGAGGTTACTGAAATAAATGTTCGCGGTCCACATCCCGATTTGGAGAAAGAAGCTTTTAAGGCTATTAATTCACTTCCAAAATTTGAAAAACCTGGTTTTCAAAAAGGAAAAGCTGTCATTGTGCCTTATGCGCTACCAATTGTCTTTAAGGTTGACAATTCTCTGTATCTTTCTGAAAAGGAAAAGAAAAAACTTCAAAACAAAAAAGAGCTCCCTTAAAAGAGAGCTCTTTAACTATTTATATACAAATAATTATACGTTCAAAACACCGTTTTCAGAACCAAATTCATTCCATTTGTATGAATCTGCTTGGTCATCGTTTACATAAGTGCCATCAACCAAATATCTAAATTCGTAAGAATTGTCCTTTTCCAAATCAACAGTACCTCTAAAGTTACCATTCTTGAATTTTTTAAGCTCTAACGCTTTTTTCTCATTCCAGTCATTAAAAGTACCTACTACTTTTACTTTTTTTGCGTCTTCAGCAGGTAAAGAAAAAGTTACTTTACAAACTGGTTTGCTTTTCAAATATTGTTTTGTAATTGCCATAATCCTAGTTAATTAATTTTTTGCAAATGTATGAAACAAACTTAATTATGCACTCAATAAATATCTTAAGTTCAAAGAATTATCAATTTGGTAATATTAGACATCTAATTAATTAAAGTTTTGAAAAAACTAATAGTTTCATTAGCAGATTTTTATCAAAGCAAATAAATGTTTGAAGCTGGTTTTCAGCATATTTAGCGCTAAAACGTTTTCGTGTTCTGGCTACTTCCAATTGCAATGAAAGATTCCGATATCATCAAAAATTATTTAACTTTACATAACAAACATTAAAACTATGTTCGGAAAAAAGAAACCAGTTCCTCAAATAGACAAAGACCAAATGGAACTTATTGAAAATGCACAACGTCGCATCAAACAAAAGAAGCGATTGTTTGCGCACTTCGTAATTTTCTTGATTGGCGCTGTTTTTTTAATCATTCTCAATATCGTCTTGGGCATTGGTGAAAACACAAAGTTCTTCGAGATGGATTGGTTTGTGTTTGCCATATTGGCCTGGTTATTTTTGTTTCTATACCATCTATTCAGTGTTTTTGTGACCGATAGGTTTATGGGTAAAAAATGGGAGCAACAACAGCTCGATAAGTTAGTTGCAAAGCAGAATGAGCGTATAGCTCAACTTGAAAAATCAGTGGAGACGACTCAACCTAAACCGGTACAACCTACTTCTGCCGAGGAAAAAAAAACTTCAATAGTTAATGGTCTGACACTGATAGTTGCAGCTGGTGAAAACGATGCAATTGGTAAAAACAATCAACTTATTTGGCATTTAAGTGATGATCTTAAACGCTTCAAAAGTCTGACTTCTGGACACTGCATCATTATGGGGCGAAAAACTTTTGAAAGTTTTCCAAAACCTTTACCAAATAGAACTCACATTGTCATTACAAGACAATCCAATTATCAAGTGCCAAATGGTGTGATCGTTGTTAATAATTTGAATGATGCTTTAGACGCGGCAAAAGGTGATCAACAACCATTTGTTATTGGTGGTGGTGAAATTTACAAACAGGCGATGCCATTTGCTTCTAAAATTGAAATGACCAGAGTGCACGAAAGCTTTGATGCCGATACGTTTTTTCCAAAAATTGATAGTGACATTTGGACAGAAATTGATAAAACATTTCATTCGAAGGATGCTGTACACAAATACTCGTTTTCATTTATTACTTATATACGTACATAGCCGATTATGAAACATATTGTTTTTCTGTTTTTCGCACTCACTACAATGACCTTGATTGCTCAACAAGAGCAATCGATTCAATCCGGAAAAACTAAAATTCATTTAGAAATTTTCGGAAAAGGAAAGCCTTTGTTGATTATCAATGGAGGACCTGGAATGAGTAGTGAAGGTTTTGGATCTCTTGCAAAAGAATTAGGTAAAAATAATCTCGCCATTATTTACGACCAGCGAGGTACTGGTAAATCAAAAATCGACACTATTTCCTCAAAAACCATGACTATGGATTTAATGGTTGAAGATATTGAAGCTATTAGAAAACACTTGGGCATTGAGGAATGGGCAATATTGGGACACTCATTTGGTGGAATGTTGGGGTCATATTATACATCAATACACCCTGAAAAAGTGAACGGTTTAATATTGTCGTCTTCAGGTGGCGTCGATTTGACATTGCTTTCTACGCTAGATATCACTTCCCGATTAACTCAAACACAACGAGATTCTTTAAATTATTGGACACAACGGATACGACGCGGAGATTCATCACACTTTGCTGCACTTAAAAGAGGCAACTATTTAGCGCCAGCTTACGTATATGACAAAACACTTGTTTCCATGGTTGCAGAACGACTGACTCAAGGTAATATGCGGATCAATGGCTTACTTTGGGAAAATATGAGAGAAATTCATTTTGATTGTAAAGATTTTTTAAAAAATTTCAAAAAGCCAGTTTTAATAATCCAAGGAGAGCAAGACATAATTGGAAAAGAAATAGCAGAAGCCACTCATAAGCTTTTCAGAAATTCTGAAGTTATATACATTGATAAGGCTGTCCATTATGGTTGGTTGGAGCAACCAGAGTTGTATTTTGGACATATCAGACGTTTTTTAACAAGTTTGAATTAATTTTGCCATATGGTAAAAGACCTGCAACTTCGAATTACACTCCAAGAAGAAAAACTTCCTAATATCCTAATACAGAAAGCTGCCGAATGTTTGGATGTTTCAGAAGATACCATTTCAGGACTAAAGATATTGCGCAAATCGATTGATGCGCGAAAGAAACAGATTATTTTTAACTACAAAGTATCTGTTTACATCAACGAGCCAGTGCGTGAAGAGTCTGATTATAGTTTTGACTACAAAGATGTTTCCAATACCAAGCCAATACATATTGTAGGTTTTGGACCAGCTGGAATGTATGCGGCATTGCGATGCATCGAATTGGGTTTTAAACCGATTGTGTTGGAACGAGGCAAAAACGTTCAGGACAGACGTCGCGATTTGAAAGCCATCAATCAAGACCATTTTGTAAATGAAGATTCCAATTATTGCTTTGGTGAAGGTGGCGCAGGAACTTATTCTGATGGTAAATTATACACTAGAAGCCTTAAAAGAGGAGACGTTAGACGCATTTTCGAAAATCTGGTTTTTCACGGAGCAACCGACCAAATTTTAGTAGATGCACATCCGCACATTGGTACCAACAAATTGCCAAAAGTGGTTCAGAACATTCGGGAAACTATCTTAAAGTATGGAGGCGAAATCCATTTTGAAACCAGAGTGACCGATTTCATCATCAAGGCTAACAAAATCAAAGGCATTCAATTGCAAAATGGAGCTGAACTCGAAGCCAATCGCGTGATTCTGGCAACTGGTCATTCGGCACGCGATATTTTCTATTTGCTTCACAAAAAGGAGATTGCATTAGAAGCAAAATCTTTTGCAATGGGGGTGCGTGTGGAGCATCCGCAACACATTATCGACTCCATTCAATACAGTTGCGTGGGTGAGCGCGATGAGCTGTTGCCTGCTGCCGCTTATAGTTTGGTAGAACAGGTGAATGAGCGTGGTGTGTACTCATTCTGTATGTGTCCTGGCGGTTTTATTGTCCCAGCTGCTACAGCCAATGGTGAAGTTGTGGTCAACGGTATGTCACCTTCAAAACGAAACAATCTATTTGCCAATTCTGGAATCGTTGTTGAAATCAATGCGGAAAAGGATTTGTATAAATATGAGCAATTTGGTGTGCTGAAAGCTTTGGAATATCAAAAAGATTTGGAGCGTTTGGCATTTACAGCTGGCGGAAGAAGTCAAGTAGCACCAGCGCAACGCCTGACTGATTTTGTAGAAGGCAAACAATCCATTGATTTAAATGCAACATCTTACCAGCCAGGATTGAAATCAGCACCTTTGCACTCTTTGTTACCAAAATTGATTGGCAGCCGATTGCGAACAGGATTCAAAGCATTCGGACAAAAAATGAAAGGTTATTATACTGAAGAAGCCAACATTGTTGGCGTGGAGTCTAGAACCTCATCACCAGTCAGTATTCCCAGAAATGAACATTTGGAACATCCACAAGTCCAAGGCTTGTTTCCTTGTGGTGAAGGTGGTGGCTATGCTGGTGGCATCATTTCCGCTGCGATGGATGGCGAACGTTGTGCCGAAGCTGCTGTAATGGGTTTGTAAAATCATCCTGATTCTTGATTCTAGAAGCGACTTGTATTGAGCTTGTCGAAATAAGCGGTCTTATGTCTGTTAAAATTCCTATTTTTGCTGCATTAAAATAAATTCAAATGAAAGCATATATATTTCCAGGTCAAGGCGCGCAATTTACAGGAATGGGTCTTGATTTATATGAAAAATCTCCTTTAGCTCAAGAACTTTTTGAAAATGCAAACGATATCCTTGGATTTTCAATCACAGATGTGATGTTTGAAGGTTCCGCCGAAGACTTAAAAGAAACCAAAGTTACACAGCCAGCAGTATTTTTACATTCAGTAATCTTGGCAAAGACCTTGGGAGATAATTTCAAACCAGATGTGGTTGCTGGTCATTCTTTGGGTGAGCTTTCTGCGTTGGTTGCAAATGGAACACTTTCTTTTGAAGATGGATTGAAATTGGTGTCAAAGCGTGCTTTGGCTATGCAAAAAGCCTGCGAATTGCAACCTAGTACGATGGCTGCAATTTTGGGGTTGGAGGATGCATTAGTTGAAGATATTTGTGCCAAAACGGAAGGCGTTGTGGTTGCTGCCAATTATAACTGTCCAGGTCAATTGGTGATTTCCGGCGACATTGAAGCCATCAATAAAGCCTGCGAATCTATGAAAGAAGCGGGAGCAAAGCGTGCGTTGGTGCTTCCTGTTGGTGGTGCTTTTCACTCGCCTTTAATGGAGCCTGCACGAGAAGAATTGGCTACCGCTATTGAAAATACATTGTTCAATAAACCAAACTGTCCTATTTATCAGAATGTAACGGCTAATGCAGTTATTGATGAAAATAATATTAAAAAGAATTTGATTTCCCAGTTGACTGCGCCAGTACGTTGGACGCAATCAGTTCAGCAAATGATTGCCGATGGAGCGACATTGTTTACTGAAGTTGGCCCAGGAAACGTCTTGCAAGGTTTGGTCAAAAAAATAGATAGAGAAGCACAAACTGCTGCTGCAACTTTTGAATCTAACGTTTAGTCTATGAAATTATCCAGAACTCTTGGCATCATTTTATTGATTGTTGCCAATATCGCCATTGACCAGATTTCAAAAGTAATTGTTAGGGCAAAGGTCAGTCCTTTTAGTGAAACTCCAATCATTGGAGATTATTTTACCCTTCACAATGTTGAAAATAAAGGTGCTTTTTTGGGAATGGGAAGTGAATTGAGTGATACATCAAGGCTAATTTTCTTGTTGATTTTGCCAATTTTGGTTTTAGGCTACGTCATTTACTATATCTTGAGAAACAGAACACTGGACAGAATGAGTCTGATTGCTTTTTGCTGTATTGTTGGAGGAGGTATTGCCAATGTTTTTGATAGAATAGTTTATGGTTCTGTTACTGATTTCTTCCATATAGATTTGGGTGGCGTTTTCAGGACAGGAATTTTTAATGTTGCAGATATGTCTGTAAGTGCTGGAATGATAATGCTCTTGATAGCCAGTTTTCGAAGTAAAAAGAACTAAATAAAAAAAGGCCTCCAATTTGAAGGCCTTCTTAATTTTATCTTGTCAATATACAATCATCACAATCTTTTACTTCCCCGTAATAAGTCTGTCTGTATTTATGGAGAGTCTTGTAAGGAAGATTCAAAAATTGCTTTTTTACATAAGTCACTTTCGTCTGCAAAACACCCATTTTTGGTGTAAAACGCTCTTCGTTTTTGGTCTCCCTTTTAATGCTTATCAGTTTCATTGTATCAAGTTTCATTGAGTACAAAGTAACAAATCACATTTTTAATGAACAAATATTACAACTTAAATCATTGTTAATCAGAAAATTATTTAGAATATTTTAAAGAACTAAAGAATTAATTAGCATATTCACAATGATAACACTATTGATTGCGAAATTCCAAACCAAGCATTATTGTTTATAAACTTTTCCTTCTTTCATCACAAAAACAACATTTTCCATTGTTTTAATGTTTTGCGTTGGGTCATCATCAGTGGCAATGATATCTGCAAAAAAACCAGATTTAATTTGACCTATTTCATCTGTCATATTTAGAATGACAGCTGGCGTAATCGTAGCGCTTTGAATGGTTTTCATCGCGGGCATTCCCGCTTCAACCATATAGGCAAACTCTCGACCATTTTCACCGTGAAAAAACACGCCTGCATCGGTTCCAAATACAATTCCGACGCCTTTTTTGTAAGCTCTTCCAAAAGTATCCTGAATTTTTGGCCCAATTTCAAGTGCTTTCGGAACAATCACTGCAGGATAGTAATCTTTAATTTTTGCATTGTCGGCAACAGTTCTTCCAGCAGTAATCGTAGGAACTAAATACACATCATATTTTTTCATAAGCTCCATAGTTTCATCGCTCATCAAAGTACCGTGTTCTATGGTTTTTACGCCACCCAAAATCGCACGTTGCATCCCTTCATCTCCGTGGGCGTGGGCAGCCACGTGAAAGCCGTAATCTTTTGCAGTGTCGCAAATGGCTTTTATTTCTTCAACGGTAAATTGAGGATTTTGCCCACTTTTAGCCACACTCAACACACCACCTGTTGCAGTAATTTTGATTAAATCGGCGCCATTTTTATAGCGCTGTCTTACGGCTTTGGCGGCATCATCAATACTATTCACAACACCTTCTTTTGGCCCTGGATCTCCCATCAATTCTTTTTTACTACCATTGGTTGGATCGGCGTGGCCACCTGTAGTAGCCAATGATTTTTCAGCCGTGAAAATTCTTGGCCCAACCACTTTTCCTTGATTGATAGCATCACGTAAAGAAACATTTACGCCACTTCCGCCAAGATCTCGAACTGTTGTAAAACCTGCCATCAAGGTGACTTCGGCATAATGCAAGGAATTAAAAGCCATATCAGCATCATTTAAAGTATATTCTTCTAAATAGGCATTCGGATTTGTCTCACTTTCGATATGCACGTGCATATCCGTTAGCCCAGGCATAACAGTTTTATCTTTAAGGTCAATAATTTTATCTTCAGCAGTTGTTGGTTCGATAAATCCATTCTCGACCGAAACGATTTTCTTCCCAGAAACGATGATGGTTTTGTTAGTCAAAACTTTTCCTTCTTTTGTGTCGATTAACTTTCCGCAATGGATGTAAGTATTTTGTCCAATCAACAAGGTAGAAGTTAAAAGGACAAAAAATAGAAGAAATTTTTTCATTATGATGGTTTTAGATGTTTCTAATATGCTGTTCCCACTTCCAGGCAGAGTCCATCGCATCGTCAAGAGTTGATTCAGCTTTCCACCCAAGGTCATTATTCGCTTTGGCTGTGTCTGCATAAGCTTGAATGACATCGCCCTCTCGTTTGGGGGCAAATTTATATGGCAACTCTTTACCTGAAACTTTTTCAAAAGATTTAATGACTTCCAATACAGAACTTCCTTTGCCTGTTCCCACATTAAAAGTCTCATAATTATATTGATTCTTTCCGTTAATCAAACGTTCTAAAGCTATGACATGTGCTTTTGCCAAATCGACCACATGAATGTAATCTCTAATGCAAGTGCCATCTGGTGTTGGGTAATCATTTCCAAAAACAGACAGCTCCTTACGAAGACCTGCAGCAGTTTGGGTAATAAAAGGTACTAAGTTCTGCGGAACACCTATTGGCAATTCACCAATTTTAGCAGTGGGATGCGCTCCGATGGGATTGAAATAACGTAACGAAATGGCATTCAATTTCGAATGAACTTTGCAGGTATCCTTGATGATTTCCTCACCAATTTGTTTCGTGTTTCCATAAGGAGATTCAGCTGGTTTAGTAGGTGCATTTTCGGTAATTGGCATTTGATCCGCTTGACCATAAACAGTACAGGACGAGCTAAAGATAAAGCTGGCCTCTAGTTGCACAACCGATTTTAGCATATAAATAAGCGTATTCAGATTGTTTTCATAGTAAAGCAAGGGCTTTTCCACACTTTCACCCACCGCTTTACTGGCCGCGAAATGAATGACACCTACAATATCGTTATGAGTTTCAAAGAAGGTTTCAACTTTCTGTTTATCTCTTAAATCGAATTGCTCAAAGAGAGGAGTCTTGCCAGTTATCGATGCGATGCCGCCTAAAACTTCAATGGAAGAATTCGACAAATCATCAATAATGACAACCTCAAAACCTTTTTGTTGCAATTCAACAACAGTATGAGAACCTATAAAGCCTAAACCTCCTGTAACTAAAACCTTCATTTATAAATTTGAGTTTACAAAATTAATAACTGCTGAGGTGATGAATTCAATCTGCTCATCATCTAGTTCCGTATGCATTGGCAATGAAATCACTTCCTTTACCAATTGATTGGTAACAGCAAAATCTTCTTCATTATATCTTGAATCTTTATAAGCTTTTTGAAGATGAAGTGGAATTGGGTAATACACACCACAAGGAATGCCTTTTTCGCCCAAATGTTTCACCAAAGCATCTCTATCAGCGCCTTTAACTTTTAAAGTATATTGATGGAACACGTGATTGTCTTCATCACCTTCGCGATGAGGTGTGATGATGTTTTCGTGTCCCTTAAAAGCTGTATCATAGGCATTGGCAGCTTTGATTCTTGCTTTATTATAATCATCCAAATGGGGCAATTTAGCATCCAAAACGGCTGCTTGTATCGAATCTAATCGAGAATTGACACCAACCACATCATGATGATAACGCTCATACATACCATGATTCACAATGCCTCGAATGTAATGCGCCAAATCATCATCATTGGTAAAAATCGCACCTCCATCACCATAGCAACCTAAATTCTTGCTCGGAAAAAACGACGTTGAAGCCACATGTCCAATAGTGCCTGCTTTGGCTTTAGTACCATCGGCATAAGTATAAGTTGCGCCGATAGCTTGTGCATTGTCTTCAATAACATAAAGATTATGTTCTTTCGCAATAGCCATAATGGCTTCCATATTGGCGCATTGCCCAAATAAATGTACAGGAACAATAGCTTTGGTTTTCGGAGTAATAGCTTTTTTGATGGCGTCGATATCAATATTGAAGGTATCTGGGTCAACATCTACCAAAACAGGTGTCAATTGCAACAAAGCAATAACTTCCACCGTTGCTGCAAAGGTAAAATCTGCCGTGATGACTTCATCGCCTGGCTTTAAATTCAAGCCCATCATCGCTATTTGAAGGGCATCTGTTCCGTTGGCACAAGGAATGACGTGTTTGACGCCTAGATACTGCTCCAGGTTTTTTTGAAATTCGTGGACTTTTGGTCCATTAATATATGCAGTGTTGTCAAGTACTTCTGCAATTGAGGCATCCACAACGTTTTTGATTTTGGAATATTGACCCTTTAGGTCAACCATTTGTATTTTATTCATCGGAAGAAATTATGCATTTAGTATGCTGCGATTGATACGCATCATAAGGTAGCGAATTTACAAAATTGTACGGCTTCAACCAATCGAATGTTATGAAAGTGACGTATTTTAGCAAAAAACAAATTTACTTGCGCATTTTATATACCATTGGAATTTATCTCACCGAGATTCTTTTAAAATTCTTGGCACTTTTCAACCAAAAATTAAAATTGGGCGTGGATGGTCGTGCTGAAACTTTCAAACGTTTACAGAAAATTCAACCTAGCGACAAAACATTTTGGTTCCACTGCGCATCACTGGGCGAATACGAGCAAGGCCTTCCCGTATTTAAGGAAATGCGCAAAAGTTACCCAAACCATAAGGTCATCCTAACCTTTTTCTCGCCTTCTGGATATGAAATACGTAAGAATACCGACATTGCAGACGTGGTCGCATACCTTCCTATGGACAGCCCATCCAATGCAAATCGTTTTCTCGACCTTGTGCATCCTGATGTAACAGTTTTTGTGAAGTATGATATTTGGCCCAATTATCTTTTGGAACTTAAAAAACGCAACGGTAAAGCAATATTGATTTCCGCACTGTTCAGAGAAAAGCAATCTTACTTTAAATGGTATGGTGGTATGATGCGCAACGCACTTTCGGCTTTTGAACACATCTATGTGCAGAATGAATCATCTCAAAAACTGCTCGAATCCATCAATTTCAAAAACGTTTCTATCGCTGGTGATACAAGATTTGACAGAGTAACAGACCAATTGACTCAAAACAACTCGTTACCCTTCATTGAAGAGTTCAAACAGAACCACCTATGCATAGTCATAGGCAGTTCGTGGCCCGAAGATGAAGAACTTTTGGTAAAATTCATCAATAAAAACCCAAATAACGACATCAAATACATCATAGCGCCGCATAGCATCAAACAACCGCAAATCAAAAATCTGCAAGCCAGTCTTTCACCAAAAACAGTACTCCATTCTGAAAAGGACCAACACAATCTAGCCGATTACTCTGTGATGATTATTGATAATATCGGTATGCTATCAAAAATATATAGTTATGCAAACATCGCTTACGTTGGTGGTGCTATGGGAACAACTGGTCTGCACAATATTCTAGAGCCTGCGGTATTTGGAGTGCCTGTCATTATTGGTAAAAACCATAAAAAATTCCCAGAGGCACAACGTATGATAGACCAAGCCGGCGTTGTCAGTATCAAAAATCAAGAAGAATTAAATCAAACGCTCAATAACTTCATCACAGACAAAGACCATCGCAAAGAATTCGGCAATCGCAATGCACAATTCATCGCCGAGCACAAGGGTGCAGTCGTCCAAATCACGAACAATCTCCGTATATAAGTTAAATCTTATTGTGATTGCGTTTGTTTTATCGCTTCGCATTGAGTATTTTAGAATCCACAATTAACACTAAAAATCAATACAATGAAAAAAGTACTTTTAAGTATCGTATTGGTAATGGCAATGAGTATGTCATTTACCTCTTGCAGAGACACCGAAAGAAAAGCAGATGATGTAGAAGATACAATGGATGATGTAGGTGATGCTGTTGAAGATGCTGCAGATGATGTAGCTGATGAAACCGAAGGCGCACTAGAAAAAGCTGGTAAAGCTATGGATAATGCCGCCGAAGAAACTAAAGAAGCTGGCAAGGCCATCGAAGATGCTGCTAAAGAAATTACAGATGATGAACAATAATCAAAGTATTTGATGTATAACACAAAACCTTCCTTTACGGAAGGTTTTTTTATGCCTACTGTTCAAAATTTCCTACAATTCCCACGCAACCTTTCCACATTTTTCGCATCTTTATAAAAACACAATCAACACAATATGAAAAAACTTTTCACCATCATCCTTTGCCTTGCCATAACGCTTGTCTCCTGCGATAAAGACGACAGTAGCTCGGGCAACCCAGAACCTCAACAACATGATCCAAACACATTTTCAGAAAACTTCGGCAGTGAAATCCAAAGAAATTTCCTCGGAAAAGTCATAGACACCGACCGAAATCCCATAGAAGGTGTCACTATCACCATAGGAACTAAAACTGCCATGACAGACGCCAATGGCATCTTCATCATAAACGATGCAACGGTAAATGAACACTTCGGCTATGTCAAAGCCTCAAAACCGGGCTATCTGCACGGCTCTCGTTCAGTTGTGCCTTCCTCTGGCACTAACAATGTCACCATTATGTTGCTTCCAGAAACGGTTGCAGGCACCACAAATTCGGGTACAGCCGAAACCATCACGCTTCCCAACGGCGCATCGGTCGCTCTAGAAGGGGACTATCAAAAAGCAGATGGCAGCGCCTACAGTGGCAGCGTCAATGTCATGATGCACCATCTCGACCCTGCCAGTGAGGACATGCAAGACCAGATGCCAGGCATGCTATATGCTGCCAATGCGCAAAACCAACCTCGTATGTTGCAAACATTTGGTATGTTGGCGGTCGAATTGCGCGGCAGTGGAGGCGAGGAGCTCAATCTCGCAGAAGGCTCTTCTGCTGAAATCAAAGTACCGCTCGATGCCTCACTGATAGCCGATGCTCCAAGCACCATACCGCTTTGGCATTTTGATGAACAGTACGGTTATTGGATAGAAGATGGCGTCGCAACCCTTGTAGGCAACGCTTACGTGGGCACAGTTACGCATTTTTCTTTTTGGTTTTTGTGCACACCTACAAGTCCTATTTCTTTATGTATAGAGGTGACAGATGAAAATAATAATCCACTTAATTTTATTGGTGTAGAGCTGGCAATATTCGGTGAAAGTCATAGGCGTCTAACGAATGAGTTAGGATTAGTTTGTGGAATGGCTCCTTCAAACCGTATGTTTCAATTAAGAGTTTTTAATCAGGCTTGTCTAAACATTCCTATTTATACTGTAGACATTGGGCCTTTTACTACGTCTACAACATATACGATTGTAATTCCCAGTACCGTCGATGCAACTACTGAAACCATTTTGGGGAGTTTTAAAGATTGTAATGGTAATAATGTAACGGAAGGTTATGTCCAATTGAATTACAATAATAATGTACTATTTGAGTATGTCGATAATGGTTCTTTTGAGTTTAATGTTTTGCATTGTTCTACAGGTTCAAACACCTTCACTATCGAGGGACAAGATTTTCAAAATATTCAATCTACGGGAACTATAAATTATACATTCACTTCTCCATCAACCAATATCGGAAATCTATTGGCTTGTAATTCCATCGAAGAATTTATAACATATCAAGTAGATGATCATCCCCCGATTACTTATAATTTTTTTATAAATAGTGGATTTGATGCTGATATTTTTATTGTCCAGAAAGATGATCCAAGTGGAAACAACCATACTTTTAACATGGGAATTTCTCAATTTAATGGTGTTGGGGTTTATAATGTTCAAAATTACTATACATGGATTGCTTTTACTGACGAAAATGCTGATTTTGGAGATATTACTACAGATGATATCAGTATCTATGTAACTGAATACGGTCAACTTGACGAATATGTAGATATGAATTTTTCAGGAACTTATGTTGATGGCAATTCTATATCACACACAATAACAGGAGTTTTACACATTATTCGAGATAATTGATAAATTTGATTTTTACATAGCTGTTTAATACGCAACCTTTCCACAATTTTCGCATCTTTATAAAAACACAATCAACACAATATGAAAAAACTCTTCACCATCATCCTTTGCCTTGCCATAACGCTTGTCTCCTGTGATAAAGACGACAGTAGCTCGGGCAACCCAGAACCTCAACAACATGATCCAAACACATTTTCAGAAAACTTCGGCAGTGAAATACAAAGAAATTTCCTCGGAAAAGTCATAGACACCGACCGAAATCCCATAGAAGGTGTCATTATCACCATAGGAACTAAAACTGCCATGACAGACGCCAATGGCATCTTCATCATAAACGATGCAACGGTAAATGAACACTTCGGCTACGTCAAAGCCTCAAAACCGGGCTATCTGCACGGCTCTCGTTCCGTCGTGCCTTCTGCTGGCACTAACAATGTCACCATCATGATGCTTCCAGAAACGGTCGCGGGCACCACAACCTCGGGTACAGCGGAAACAATAGCGCTTCCCAACGGCGCATCGGTCGCTCTAGAAGGGGACTATCAAAAAGCAGACGGCAGCGCCTACAGTGGCAGCGTCAATGTCATCATGCACCATCTCGACCCAGCCAATGAGGATATGCAAGATCAGATGCCAGGCATGCTATATGCTGCCAATGCTCAAAACGAACCTCGTATGTTGCAAACATTCGGTATGTTGGCGGTCGAATTGCGCGGCAGTGGAGGCGAAGAGCTCAATCTCGCAGAAGGCTCTTCAGCCGAGATCAAAGTACCTCTCGATGCCTCGTTGATGGCCGATGCTCCAAGCACCATACCGCTTTGGCATTTTGATGAACAATACGGTTATTGGATAGAAGACGGCGTCGCAACCCTTGTTGGCAATGCTTACGTGGGCACAGTCACACATTTTTCGTTCTGGAATTGCGATGTACCTGCTGAAGCTATCAATTTATGTGTCAATGTCCTCGATGCCGATGGTAATGCGCTCGCTGATGCATGGGTATGGATTCAAAGTAATGTCTATGGATTAAGAGGTGGTGATACCAATGAAACTGGACAAGTGTGTGGGTTCGTTCCGAGTAACGAAACACTCCTTGTATACGTCAGATCATATACTATATGTGGAGTCGAAGACCTTTATGAAGCAAACATTGGACCTTTTACTGAAGACTCATCAATTACTATCAACATTGCGGACAATGGGTCTTATGTCACTCAAACTGTCTTTGGTAACTTTACAACTTGTAACGGCGACCCTGTCAATGAAGGTTATGTGATGTTGACTCATAATTTTCACCGTTTTTTCAGCAGCCTAGATGATGGCACTTTTGAATTTAATTTTCTTTCTTGTGCTGATAATGATGAATTTCATTTATACGGAGTGGACTTTGAAAATCTTCAAGAAACAGATTCTATTTACTACACTTTCACGCCACCAATTACTAATGTAGGTACCATCGCGGCATGTAATACTGTAGAAGAATTCATAACTTATCAAGTAGATGACCATCCTACCATTACTTATAATTTTAATGTTCAGGCAGGCACTGATGGTGATTATTTGGTTGCTTATTATTATTCAAACAACCAACAATACTTCTTTGAGTTTAATATTGCTAATTTTAACTCTGTGGGAGCTTATACTAACGCATACATTGGTTTTCAAGATGAAAACGGAGATTCTACCACTCTCGAATATGTCTTTCAAGGTACTGTCAACGTCACATCTTTTGGAAATGTAGGTGAATATATAGACATCAACTTTGTCGGCGAACTTGTACCGTTCACTAACCCTACCGAAGGCACACCTATCTCTGGAACTATGCATGTCAGAAGAGATAATTAAAGCATCTCAAATCACAAACTTTGAGATCAATAATCTAAAAATAGAATAATCTAACACTCTAATAAAAGCCTCCACCCAGGAGGCTTTTTTCATTACCCCAATAAAGCCCCTCAAATCCCTCAACACCCTCACCAATGTTCACAGGCCGTTAAGAAAATGTTGTATTTCTGTACCGCCTTGTTTCATATTCAAAAATCGCACACCTTTGTTAAGGATGCACTGGCTCATCACCACCATTCAAAACTGTATAAAAACCATCATTGCCAAAATCGACTCACTATGATTCCTGATGATATTTTAGAAGACATGATTAACGACCTCATGGTTCACAGGCACGTCATCCCAAACAGAGACCAGCACACTTTTAATTCCTATCACCATCTTCGCATGCTCATTCACGGGCATTTTAATAAAGATCAGCACCTCAATCACCACAATTCCGTAAGCTAAAATCTTATCACTTTTATTAGTTTTATATAGAGTTCTGGAGCGCTTTTTAAAGTTTTTAGACAGACTAAAAAAATATTTTTCACACTTTGTTAAAGTGATTATTTTTTTAGCTACTTTAACGTCGCTAATCAATTAAATCCCAGTTATATGGCATCTAAATCCGAAGTGGGTTTTGCAAAGTTCAATGCAAACCTTTCAAACATGATTATTATTTTTACAGACATGGGTCCTGCCTATGCACCGTCTAATGCAGACAGTGAGATTCCCAATTTAAAATTGTGGCTCACCAATACCACAGATGCACAAAATGACGTCAACTCTAAAGTAGGTCCCTACAAGGTGATGGTAGATGCACGCGAGGCTACTTTTGACCCCGTATCAAAAGAATTGACAGGCTTAAGAAAAGCCTTTAGAGCCACAAAAGGTGTAGGTCCAGCTCAAATGGAAGATTTTGATGCACTTGCACGCAAGTACAGAGGTATCAAAAAAGTAAAAACCAGTAGCACTGACCCAGACGTAAATACGCATTCTAATGCCAAAACTAGTTATGATCAACGCACCAATACCATTGGTGAGATAGTGGTGTTGTTGAATAACACAGCAAACTATAACCCTAACGAAGACAAATACAAGATTGCGTATTGGCAAACCTTGCAAGACACAATGCTTGCAGATACCAGAAATCTCAACGATGCCTCTGCACCGCTTGCTTCATCGCGCACCTATCGCAAAGGGTTGTTTTATTTTAATGAAGTCAATGCATCAGATACGGCAAACGCAGCAAGAACCTACGGTTTGTCTATTACACCCGTAGGTAGCCCTACGTATAAGGCACTTATAAAGCTTAATTTTAGAAAACCGCCAAAATAATATAATGTTGCCATTATATTTAAATCCCATGTATAGTCTAATCTTTCATGGGATTTTACTTTTTTTAAGAATAGGATAGTTAAACTGAAAGTTTAAATGTTGAAGATATAGCTGCAAATGTTGAAAAGACACCTGCACTTCTTGAAAAGCTAGTTGCAAAAGTTGAAGGCGCACGTGTAAATGTTGAATATATACCTGCAAAGGTTGAAAAGCAATATGCACAAGTTGAAAACGTACCTGCAAAAGTTGAAAAGCTAGTTGCAAAAGTTGAAAACGTACCTGCAAATATTAAAATTGCACCTGCAACTGTTGAATGATCAAAAAACAATCTGAAAATGAAAAAATTTATATTGAATTAATAATGTGAAAGTTAGAATATCACATACTAAAAACTATATACGAAACACCAAAAACTATAGAACCATTCGTTATCTTTAAGACCGCTGTTTTATCGGCAAAACAATTTCAATGACTAAATTAAAAAATAAAACAATTTAAAGAACGAATGAACAACACATTTAAATCTACCTTATGCGCCCTTGCACTTACCATCGCATCGGCAAATGCCCAAACCGAAGACCCAGTAGTCGAAAACATCATTAAGGAAGCCACCACCAATTCGCAATTACCGCAGCTCGCACACGAATTATTGGACGTTGTAGGCCCAAGATTGGTCGGTACGCCGCAAATGAAACAGGCTCACGATTATGTCGTGGACAAATACAAGTCGTGGGGCATCACTGCAGAAAATGAAAAGTGGGGCGAATGGAAATCTTGGGAACGTGGCATCACGCACATCGACCTTGTATATCCTAGAGTACAGTCGTTAGATGGTATGCAGCTGGCTTGGAGTCCTGGCACGGGCGCTAAAGGTGTTACTGCCGAAGTCGTAAAGCTTCCTATGGTGAAAGATTCTACAGAATTCCAAAATTGGTTGAAGAATGTCAAAGGTAAATTGGTAATGATTTCAGAATACCAACCTACAGGACGCCCCGATAGCAATTGGGAAGAATATGCGACAGAAGAATCTTTTGCCAAAATGAAAAAGGAGCGCGATTCAATGTCTGATATCTACAAAGAAAACCTCAAACGTACAGGTTATGCAAACAGACGTGCCAATGGTTTGAATGATGAAGGCATCGCAGCCCTCGAAAAAGCAGGTGCAGCGGGCATCATTGCGTCTTATTGGTCTAGAGAAATCGGTAGCAACAAAATCTTTGGCGCTTCCACTAAAAAAATTCCTACTGTAGATATCGAACTCGAAGATTACGGCATGTTATATCGTATGGTAGAGTATGGAGTGAAGCCTCAAGTAAAAATTGTAGCTGAATCAAAAGATTTAGGAACCGCTCCTACATTTAACACCATCGCTACCATCAAAGGATCCGAAAAACCAAATGAATACATCATCCTTTCAGCGCATTTAGATTCGTGGGACGGCGCCACAGGAGCGACTGACAATGGCACAGGAACCATCGTCATGATGGAAGCAATGCGTCTATTGAAGAAATTTTATCCTAACCCAAAAAGAACCATCATCGCAGGGCATTGGGGAAGCGAAGAGCAGGGCTTAAACGGCTCTCGCGCTTATGTAGAAGACCATCCAGAAGTTGTAAAGGGTCTTCAGGCGCTATTCAATCAAGATAATGGTACCGGACGCACCGTTAATTTATCTGGAGCTGGCTATCTACATTCATATGAATACCTCACACGCTGGTTAGAAGCAGTTCCAAATGATATCTCAAAGCACATCGAAACAAATTTCCCAGGCTCACCTAGTGGTGGAGGCTCTGACAATGCATCATTCGTTGCTGCAGGTGCGCCAGCTTTTAATTTAAGCGCGTTAAGCTGGGATTACGGCAATTACACATGGCACACAAACCGTGATACCTATGATAAAATTGTATTTGATGATGTCAGAAGCAACGCAATCCTTGCTGCAATTCTCACATACATGGCGAGTGAAGACGAAACAAAGACCTCAAACGAAAAAAGCGTCCTCCCAACAAGCAGACGCACAGGCAAACAACAAGAATGGCCTACACAACGTTCCCCAACCCGCAAAGGAGGCATGGATTAAGCCATATCGAAATCAAAAAATCAAAACCTTTTTCAATAACACGAAGAAGGTTTTTTTTATACTGATAATTGAATGATGAATAAAATAGAAGATTATATAAATATTGAAGATCGAAGCATCAAAGATGAAGATTGAAACAACAAATAATTCGTCAAGAATCTTAAATTCCGAATCAAATATCATGAATAAAAAAACCTCCCACGCAAACACGCAGAAGGCTTTTCATATATTTCGAGTCAGATAAAAGAATCAAGTCTTAATACTAACTACTCAATTCTTAATACTAAATATCAAAGGCCTCTTTAACCTTATCCACATAGTCAAGTTTCTCCCAAGTGAATAACTCAACCTCAACTTCAACGTCGTCACCATTAGGCTGCGAGAAAGTTTTGGTAACAGTCTCATTGGTTCTTCCCATGTGGCCATAAGCAGCCGTTTCACTGTACATCGGCTGACGAAGCTTCAATCGCTCTTCAATAGAAGCAGGTCGCATATCAAAAATTTGCTCTACCTTCTCTGCAATTTCGCCATCAGTCAAATTAAAAGGGCATGTACCGTATGTATTGATGTAGATACCCATCGGTTCTACCACCCCGATAGCGTAACTCACCTGCACCAATACTTCATCACACAGTCCAGCCGCCACAAGATTCTTGGCGATATGACGAGTAGCGTATGCAGCACTTCTATCTACCTTACTAGGGTCTTTACCAGAGAAAGCACCGCCACCATGAGCGCCCTTGCCACCATAAGTATCCACAATGATTTTACGACCAGTCAGTCCAGTATCACCATGAGGCCCTCCGATAACAAATTTCCCCGTAGGATTAATGTGATATTTGATCTCGTCATTAAAAAGTTCTTGTATATGTTCCGGAAGTCCAGCCTTCACTCTAGGAATCAAGATGTCAACAATATCCTTCCGGATTTTGGCAAGCATAGTATCGTCATCGCCAAACTCATCGTGCTGTGTAGATACCACAATAGCATCGATCCGTTGTGGAACGTTGTCATCGCTATATTCAATAGTCACCTGACTTTTAGAATCCGGACGTAGATATGTAATATCCTTGTTCTCACGTCGCAACGCTGCCAGTTCAATCAAAATACGATGAGATAAGTCCAGCGCAAGAGGCATTAAGTTTTCCGTTTCTCTTGTCGCGTATCCAAACATCATTCCTTGGTCGCCCGCACCTTGCTCTTCTTTGCTCGCACGGTCCACCCCACGATTAATATCTTCAGATTGCTCGTGTATAGCCGAAAATACACCACACGAATTGCCGTCAAACATATACGCACTCTTCGTATAACCTATCTTATTGATGGTCTCTCTCGCAATCTTTTGAACATCTAAATACGTGTTCGATTTTACCTCGCCCGCAAGAACTACCTGTCCTGTCGTCACAAGGGTTTCACAAGCCACTTTTGAATCTTTATCAAATGCTAAAAAGTGATCAATCAACGCATCACTGATCTGATCCGCCACTTTGTCTGGGTGTCCTTCAGACACGCTCTCTGATGTAAATAAATACGCCATATTAAGTCTTTAAATAAGTAATTGAAAGCGATTTGACGTTTTGCGTCGAAGGAAGTTTGCACTGCCTTTAGCATTTTTTAATGAGGTTGCAATCAGTCAAATCTTTCCTCTAAAATTTATCTTCGGCAAAAGTAAAAAAATTAAATGGATGGCAAATTATTTTTAAATTTTTTCGTCTGAAATTTGGAATTCTAAATTTTGTGTTGCAATATTTGTACTCAATAAAGTTCAAAAACTTACTGAAGTGTTATCAAGAAAGGCGGAGGGATTAGACCCGATGAAGCCTTAGCAACCCTCGGACTGCGAGAAGGTGCTAAATTCTACTTAATGACTCGATTCATTTATCGATGATTTGGATAGATAACAACACGTTAATTTCTTTCTGAAATAACGTTTTTCTTTTTAACATTTTTCTATTAGGTACGTCTGCAAAGACTTATTTGGCTTTTTGTTTTAATCTATTTATTAACTCAAAAAAATTAGAAAAATGAGTGCAACACAAATTATCCATTCCATTCCTAGCGACCCGCTAACTGGAGCAATTTCGGTACCTGTGTACCAAACGTCAACCTTTATCCAAGAGGCACCTGGTGTCAATAAAGGGTATGATTATGCAAGGACAAACAATCCTACAAGAAAAGTACTTGAAGATGTCGTCGCTAACCTAGAAGGTGGCCATTCCGGATTTGCCTTCGCTACAGGTTTGGCAGCCATCGACGCAGTGCTAAAGCTATTATCAGCTGGCGATGAAATCATTGCGGTTGATGACATTTACGGTGGCGCCTACCGACTTTTTACACACGTTTACGAGAAGTTGGGTGTGAAAGTACATTATGTCGATACGACAGATGCAAGCAATGTCGCCGACAAAATCAGCAGTAAAACAAAACTCGTTTGGATTGAATCACCAACCAATCCAACATTGAAAGTGTCCGATATTCAAACCATCGCAATCATTGCGAAAAGTGTTGGTGCATTATTGGTCGTAGACAATACCTTTGCAAGCCCAATTGCTCAAAAACCAATCGCTTTGGGTGCAGATATTGTTATCCACAGTGGTACAAAATACATCGGCGGACATTCTGATTTGGTCGCAGGTTTAGTAGTGACCAAAACACAAGAACTATCAGAAAAAATTAAATTCGTTCAGAATGCTTCTGGAGGTGTGCTTGGTCCTTGGGATTGCTTTTTGACCATCCGAGGCATTGAAACCTTGGAGCTTCGTTATAAAAAGCAGTGTGAAAATGCCTTTGCGGTTGCTGCATTTCTGTCAAATCATCACGCAGTGGATGAGGTGTTTTATCCAGGTTTGGTAACGCATAAAAATCACGCCATTGCAAAACGTCAACAAAACGGTTTGTTCGGCGGAATTGTGTCTTTCACGCTTAAAGAAGACACGCAAGATGCCACAAATCAATTCGTCACAAGCACCAGCTATTTTAAGTTGGCTGAAAGCCTTGGAGGTGTGAAGAGTTTACTCTGTCACCCACCGCAAATGACGCATTGTTCGATTCCTCGTGAGATTCGTTTGCAATCTGGCATCAAGGATTCTTTGATTCGTTTGTCTTGCGGCATTGAAGATGCCCACGATTTGATTAATGATTTGAGCCAAGCGTTTGCTGGTGTCAACAAACAAAAATCGAAGCACTATGTCGAGTCTTAAAAGCCTAAACATCGTCATCTTCGGAATCGGGAACGTGGGCAGCACTTTGATTGAACAAATCAATTGCGCAAAGCCAAAACTGGCCGCGCAGAACTTGCAGCTGAACATTCCCGTTGTGACCAATTCCAAATTGGCCTTCTTCAAATCGAGTGAAAACACAAGTATTTGGGAATGTGATTTTGAAACCTGCTCCGTGCCTTTTAAAATTCAAGACATTATCGATTTTGTTCAAAGTAAAAATTTGGACAATCTGATTGCAGTTGATGCTACGGCAAGTCGCGAGTTGGTGAATAGTTATGAATTATTGGTGAAGAATGGTTTTCATATCGTTTCTGCCAATAAAATCGCGAATACCTTAAGCTATGATTTTTACGAATCATTTCGTGAGACGTTGAAATCAAATAAAAAGTCATTTTTGTATGAAACGAATGTGGGCGCAGGGTTACCAGTGATTGAAACCATCAAACGCTTATATGATTCTGGAGAAGATATTAAGAAAATACGTGGTGTTTTTTCGGGTTCATTGAGCTATATTTTCAATTCATTTTCTGATGATAACATTCCATTTTCAGATATTTTGAGTCAGGCTACAACACTAGGTTTGACCGAGCCTGATGCTCGAGAAGATTTGTCAGGAAATGATGTCGCCAGAAAATTGTTAATTTTGGCACGAGAGCTGAATCTAAAACCTGAAATCAAGGATGTTTCGGTCGAATCATTGGTTCCGAAGCAACTCAACGGAAAAACCACCTTGCATCAGTTTAAATCAAGGGTTAAGGAATTGGACAACGTATTTTCGGATATCAAATCAAAGCAATCACAAGACCACGTGTTACGCTATGTTGGAGAATTGGATGTTGAAAAAAATACCTTGGAAGTCAAACTGATTTCCGAAGCTAAAAATTCCGCAATTGGTCAATTGAAAGGAGCCGATTCGGTATTTGAGATTTATTCAGATTCTTATAATGAATTTCCATTGGTCATTCAAGGAGCAGGAGCAGGAAAGGCTGTCACGGCACGAGGTCTGCTATCAGATATTATTAAATTGTCAAATCAAGTAAATTAACATATGCCTTCAATAACTGAAGAAATAAAAAAACGAATTTTAGTGCTAGATGGCGCTATGGGTACCATGTTACAGCGTTACGAGTTCACCGAAGAAGATTATCGTGGCGAGCGTTTCAAGGATTATCCGCATTCGTTGAAGGGAAACAATGATTTATTGTCCATCACGCAGCCGCACGCGATTGCCGAAGTGCATCGCAAATATTTTGAAGCTGGTGCTGACATCGTTGAAACTAATACCTTTTCAGGTACGACCATCGGTATGGCAGATTATCATATGGAAGATTTGGTGTACGAATTGAATTTTGAGTCTGCTAAAATCGCAAAACAAGTCGCCGATGAATTCACGAAAGCAAATCCCGAGCAACCTCGTTTTGTTGCAGGAAGTATCGGCCCTACAAACAAAACAGCAAGTTTGTCTCCAGATGTCAACAGACCTGAATATCGTGCTGTGACCTTTGATGAATTACGAATCGCCTACAAACAGCAAGTGGAAGCTTTGATTGATGGTGGTGTGGATGTACTTTTAGTGGAAACCATTTTTGATACATTAAATGCAAAAGCCTGTCTCTTCGCTATCGAAGAAGTCAAGGAAGAACGCAATATCGATATTCCAGTGATGGTTTCTGGGACGATAACAGACGCGTCAGGGAGAACACTTTCAGGGCAAACGGTCGAAGCCTTTTTAGCGTCCATTTCTCATGTGCCTCTATTAAGTGTTGGTTTTAATTGCGCTCTAGGTGCAGAACAGCTAAAACCGTATTTGCAGAGGCTTTCCAATGAAACGGAATTCTACACATCTGCCTATCCAAATGCTGGACTTCCAAATGCCTTTGGAGAATACGACCAATCAGCAAAACAGATGCAGATTCTAGTGGAAGATTATTTAAAGGATGGCTTGATTAATGTTATTGGTGGTTGTTGCGGCACAACGCCAGACCATATCAAGGCAATTGCTGATGTGGCAAAAAATTATAAACCAAGAGAACTAAAAGTATTTGCATAATGGCGGAAGGTGACTGTAAGAAATATTTAATCCTTTCGGGACTAGAACCACTCGTAGTAACACCTGAAAGTAATTTTATTAATGTCGGAGAGCGAACTAATGTTACTGGTTCTAGAAAATTTTTAAGATTAATCAAAGAAGAAAAATATTCGGAAGCGCTTGAGGTGGCGCGACACCAAGTGGATGGTGGTGCACAAATTCTCGACGTGAATATGGACGAAGGAATGTTGGATGGCGTTCACGCGATGACCACATTCCTCAATTTGATTGCCTCGGAACCTGATATTTCTCGAATCCCAATTATGATTGACAGCTCCAAATGGGAAATCATAGAGGCTGGATTGAAGGTAGTTCAAGGAAAATCGGTCGTTAATTCCATCAGTCTAAAGGAAGGTGAAGAAGCCTTTATCCATCACGCAAAATTGGTCAAACGTTACGGAGCTGCAGTGATTGTGATGGCTTTTGACGAAGATGGTCAGGCAGATACGTATGAACGAAGAATTGAAATTTGCGAACGTTCTTATAACATATTAGTGAACATTGTCCACTTTCCACCTCAGGACATCATTTTTGACCCGAATATTTTTCCTGTCGCCACAGGTATGGAAGAGCATCGCAAAAATGCGCTTGATTTCTTCAACGCTACCAAATGGATTCGTGAGAATCTGCCTTATGCGAATGTTTCTGGAGGTGTCAGCAACGTATCTTTCTCTTTTAGGGGAAATGACACCGTTCGTGAGGCAATGCACGCATCATTCTTATATCACGCCATCCAACACGGAATGAATCTTGGTATCGTCAATCCTGCGATGTTGGAGGTTTACGACGAAATTAATAAAGAACTGTTGGAATTAGTTGAGGATGTGTTTTTTGATAGAAGAAATGATGCCACGGAACGTTTGTTGGATTTTGCTGAAACTGTCAAGAACAACAAAAAAGATGAATCAGTATCTGTTCAGGAATGGAGGAATGAGCCACTTCAAGATAGAATTACGCACGCTTTGGTGAAAGGCATTGACACTTATATTATTGAGGATGTCGAAGAGGCTAGAACCACTGTAGAGCGACCGATTGAAGTCATCGAAGGGCATTTGATGATTGGGATGAATGTGGTCGGCGATTTATTTGGCAGCGGAAAAATGTTCCTTCCACAAGTTGTAAAATCTGCTCGTGTGATGAAAAAAGCGGTGGCTTATTTGCAACCGTTTATTGAAGCACAAAAGGATGGAAAATCTCAATCTGCCGGAAAAATCTTAATGGCAACTGTAAAAGGGGATGTTCACGATATCGGAAAAAATATTGTGAGTGTCGTTTTGGGTTGCAACAATTATGAAATTGTGGATTTGGGTGTGATGGTTCCACCTGAAAAAATTATCGAGACAGCCATTGCCGAAAATGTGGATATCATCGGTTTAAGCGGATTGATAACGCCGTCTTTGGATGAGATGGTGTACGTTTCGAAGGAAATGGAAAAGAAAAATTTCAACATTCCACTGATTATTGGTGGTGCCACCACGTCTCGAGCACATACTGCCGTGAAAATTGCGCCAACGTACAATCACAGTGTTGTTCATATCAATGATGCCTCAAGAGCGGTGACTGTTGTTGGAAATTTGCTTCAAAAGAATAATAAAATCTATAAAGAACAGATTCGTGAGGAATATGATAAATTCCGAGAGCAATTTTTAAATCGAAGCAAGGAAAAAGAATATGTTTCTATCGAAGAAGCTCGTCAAAATAAATTTCAGATTGATTGGAATGCTTCAGAAATAGTAAAGCCAAATCATTTGGGAATTAAGGTTTTAGAGGATTTTGATTTGAAAAAATTGGAAGATTACATCGATTGGAGCCCGTTTTTCAGAAGTTGGGATTTGCACGGACGTTATCCAGATATTTTGGAGGACAGCGTCGTCGGTGAGCAAGCTAAAGATTTGTTTAAGGATGCCAAAAATCTTTTGCAGCGAATTTTGGATGAAAAACTATTGAAGGCCAAAGCTATTTTCGGATTATTTCCAGCAAATACAGTTAATGATGATGATATCGAAGTTGATGGAGGTCATACGTTTTTAACCCTTCGCCAGCAATCCAAAAAACGTGAAGGTGTTCCAAACATCGCCTTGGCAGATTTCATTGCGCCAAAATCTTCTGGAAAACAAGATTATATTGGTGCATTTTGTGTGTCCACAGGTTTTGGAACGGATGAATTGGCAAAGCAGTTTGAGAAAAATAATGACGATTATAATTCCATTATGATAAAGGCTTTGGCAGACCGTTTGGCGGAAGCCTTTGCCGAATATTTACACAAGGAAGTTAGAACCAATTATTGGGGCTATGCCAAAAACGAGAATTTGACCAATGAAGAATTGATTAAGGAAGATTACAAAGGCATTCGCCCAGCACCAGGATATCCAGCGTGTCCAGACCATTTGGAAAAACCAACCATTTGGGAATTGCTTAAGGTCAAGGAAAACATTGGCGTAGAATTGACCGAAAGTCTCGCGATGTGGCCAGCGGCAAGTGTGAGCGGTTATTATTTTGCAAACCCGGAAGCTAAATATTTTGGGCTCGGAAAAATTGCCGACGACCAGTTGAAGGATTATGCAAAGCGACGTCAAATATCACTTGAAGAAGCAGAAAAATGGTTAAGTCCAAATTTGGCCGAAAATTAACAGACAGTTGAACATAAATTAAAATCAAAACATATTAAAAGTCGTAATGTTGCAGTGAAAATAAATTGCGAAAAAGATGAGGAAAATAAGTATAGAACTTCGGTTTTTTATCCAACTTATAGTAATCACGATAATTTCATTATTTGCTGCATACTTAATGGCTTGAAAGCCCATCCTAACCTTCCCAAAGGGAAGGAATTTTATGGGTCAATTTTATAAATACTAAATAAAAGTCCTCCTTTGGAGGATTTAGGAGGCCTATGAAAGTAACTGAACACATCAAAAAAGCAAACGGAGCCACTCAATTTTCGTTTGAAATTTTACCACCTTTAAAAGGGCAGCACATCAATTCAATTTTTGAGAATATTGAGCCATTGATGGAGTTTAAGCCACCGTTTATTGATGTGACCTATCATCGTGAAGAGTATGTTTTTAAGGAACAAGAAAATGGTTTGCTGAAAAAACAGGTCGTGAAAAAGCGTCCTGGAACTGTTGGGATTTGCGCTGCCATTCAAAATAAATTTAAGGTCGATGCCATTCCGCATATCTTGTGTGGCGGATTTACAAAAGAGGATACCGAAAATTTTCTGATTGACTTGGATTTCCTCGGAATTCAGAATGTGATGGCACTTCGAGGTGATGCGGTGAAGAATGAAACGTATTTCCGTCCAGAAAAGGAAGGTCACGAATATGCTAATGGCTTGGTAAAGCAAATTCGCGATTTGAATGATGGTATTTATTTGGATGAAGAACTTCAAAATTCATCAAAAACCGATTTCTGCGTGGGTGTGGCAGCCTATCCGGAAAAACATATGGAAGCGCCAAGTCTTGACAGCGACATTCATTTTTTGAAAAAGAAAATCAAAAATGGTGCAGAATATATTGTAACCCAAATGTTTTTTGATAACCAAAAGTTCTTCGATTTTGTCAAAAAGTGCCGAAACGAAGGCATTACGGTTCCAATTATTCCTGGTTTGAAACCAATTGCCACCAAAAAACAACTCAATTTGATTCCGCATCGATTTCACGTCGATTTACCTGAAGAACTCATTCTGGAAGTCATTAAATGTAAAAATAATGATGAGGTTCGCGAAGTTGGTATCGAGTGGTGCATCAATCAATCAAAAGAACTTCAACAGGCTGGAATTCCTGTGCTACATTATTATTCAATGGGTAAAAGTGAGAATATCCGAACCATCGCATCAAAAGTTTTTTAGTCTAAAAAACTCCAAATTCTGATTCATTTTATAGTGAATAAAAGCGTACTTTTGCAAAAAATTACTGCGCACTATCAATGAAAACATCAAAATTAGCTGAAGGTTTAAAAGGTTCTGAAATCATCAAGATTGCCGGAGAGGTCAATGTAATGAAAGCGCAAGGTGAAGTGGTCTATAATCAGACCATTGGCGATTTTGACCCAAGCATTTTTCCGATTCCTTCAGAATTAAAATCAGCGATTGTTGATGCATATGAAAACCACGAGACCAATTATCCTGCTGCAAATGGGATGGAATCTCTCCGCAAAAGTGTGTCGGATTATTTGTCGAGCCACCTCGAACTTCAATATCAGCCTAATGAAATCTTGATTTCTGGTGGTGCACGACCGTTGATTTATGCAATTTACCAAACGATTTTAGATATTGATGATACGGTGTTGTATCCTGTGCCTTCTTGGAACAATGATGCCTACACCTATTTGGCAAGAAATAAAGGTATTGTTATTGAAACAAAACCTGAAAACAAGTTTATGCCTACGGCCGAAGATATCAAGCCTTATCTTAAGCAAGTAAATTTGATTTCATTGTGTTCGCCACTGAATCCTACTGGTACAACGTTTGACAAGAAAACATTGTTGGAGATTTCAAATTTGATAGTGGGTGAAAACCACAGACGTGCCGATGCTGGTGAAAAGCCTTTGTATTTGTTGTATGACCAAATTTATTGGCAATTAACGTACGGCGGAATTGAGCATTACAATCCGGTGAGTTTGGTGCCCGAAATTCGTGATTACACTATTTTTGTTGACGGAATTTCGAAGGCTTTTGCAGCGACTGGAGTTCGTGTTGGTTGGGCATTTGGACCTCTAAACGTTATTGAAAAAATGAAGGCAATGTTGAGCCATATTGGTGCTTGGGCTCCAAAGGCTGAACAAATCGCCACGGCTGATTTTCTAAACCAAGGGGAAGCTGTTTCAAAATATATAAATCACATCAAAACTGAATTGAATTACCGCTTGATAGCGTTTTATGATGGTTTTGAACGTTTGAAGAATGCAGGATTTCCCGTGAGAGCCATTCAACCAGAAGCTGCGTTGTATTTGACGGTTCAATTTGATTTGGTTGGTAAAGTCACCGATTTAGGAAAACGCTTGATTTCTATTCAAGATGTGACCAGTTATTTATTGCAGGAGGCGAAATTGGCAGTCGTGCCATTTTATGCGTTTGGAGCTTCAAATGATTCCAATTGGTTTCGTTTATCGGTAGGAACTGCGAAAAAAGAGGACATCGAGACGATTTTCAAACTCCTCGAAGGTGCTTTGCAAAGACTTCAATAATCCGTTATCCAATTATTCTACTATTTTTGTACGAAAGCCCTTTGAATGAAAAAAATACTGGTCGTTTTCTTTTCTTTTTTGTACATATCTGTGATGTCGCAGGATGGGAAGAAATCTTTTGAAATCGACGCGAGTTTTTTTCACGGCACTATTTTGGAGCACAATCCAGACATTGCCCATTTGATTACCGACCATCCGACAGGGCTTATCTTAAGCTTCAACAAAAAGACCTACGGATTTAAGGATTGGGAAAGTCGCTACAACTATCCAGATTGGGGATTTTCGTACTCGTATCAGGATATGAAAAACTATTATTTGGGTGAAAATCACGGCGTGTACGCACACTTCAATTTCTATTTTTTGAAACGCAGCCTGATGTTTCGTATTGGTCAGGGTATTGCGTATGCCACAAAACCTTATGACAAATACGATAATTACATCAACAATGCCTATGGCTCCGATTTATTGAGTTCAACGTATCTGCAATTCAATTATAAAAAGGAAAATTTATTTGAAGGATTTGGGCTTCAGGCAGGAATTTCAATCATTCATTATTCAAATGCGAATGTGAAAGCGCCTAATAATTCCACAAATACCTTCGCTTTTAATGTTGGAGCAAATTATTTATTTGCCCACGAGAACAAACCAGAATACATTCCTTCTTCTGAAGAAAAAAAGTTCACTGAACCCATCAAATACAATTTCGCATTTCGCACAGGTGTCAATGAAAGTGATGTCAATGGAATGGGACAATTTCCATTTTATGTTTTTTCTGGTTATGCTGATAAACGTTTGAACCGAAAAAGTGCAGTTCAATTTGGAACAGATGTGTTTTTGGCAAAATTTCTAGAGGAATTGATTTACTATTATTCGGTAGCATTTCCAGAATATAATATTTCCGGCGATGAAGATTGGAAACGTGTTGGCATTTTTGTGGGTCACGAACTGTTCATCAACAAAACATCCTTCATCACGCAACTGGGTTATTATGTGTATTATCCCTATGATTTTGAAGGAAGGGTTTACAATCGAATTGGATTGCAGAGGTATTTTGGTGATAAAGTTTTTGGTGCGGTAACCGTAAAAGCGCACGGAGCAAAAGCTGAAGCCGTTGAATTTGGAATAGGAGTGAGGTTATGAGAAAATTGGTTTTGTTATTTTTAAGTCTACTCTTGATAGCCTGCAATGGAGACAATGTACCCAATTGCTTTCAGAATGCTGGCGATATTGTGCAGCAGGAATTTGAAGTTGAAACGTTTAATAGCATAACTGTTTTTGAACGCATCGAGTTGATTGTGACTGAAGCCGAAACTCACAGCGTAGTGGTAGAAACTGGTGAATATTTGATGAATGATATCAAAGTGAATGTGGAAGATGGACGATTGATTTTGAAGAATGAAAATGGCTGCAACCTTGTTAGAGCTTATGGTCTCACAAAAATATACGTCAGCGCTCCCAATCTTACAGAAATCAGAAACAGCAGCGGACTCACGATGCGTAGTAATGGTGTGCTAAATTATCCAAATTTAATGCTGATTTCAGAAGATTTTGAAGAGGAAGATGTCTATCACACCGATGGTGATTTAAATGTTCAGGTGAATTGCAATCGACTGGATATCGTTACCAATAATCTCTCAAATGTGTTTATCACTGGTACTGTCAACGATTTATTTATTGGATTTTATTCAGGTGATGGACGTTTTGAAGGTCAAAATCTGGTAGCACAATACATTGAGATTTTCCATCGAGGCAGCAATGATATGATTTTGAATCCGCAGCAATCCATCACTGGAGAAATACGAAGTACAGGTGATGTGATTTTAGTGAACGAACCTCCAATTATGAATGTTCAGCAGTTTTACACGGGAGAGCTGATTATTCAGAATTAATAAAGGGAATCTAGTTACAACTTCTAGTTCGAGGTCAATTCCCTAAACAAACTCTCCAAATTCATATTCTTCTGATTCAAACGAAGAATTTTCAAACCATTGTCGTGCGCAAAATCAAAAACTACCGAACGCATATCTTCTTTTGTTGAAAAAGTCAATTCATACACAAAATCGTGAACGTTGTTGACAGAAGACACGTGTTTCAATTTATTCAAAAGCACATCTTCCACTCGGTAATCAAATTCGACTTCAATAATCTGCGCTTGGTCGGCTTTCAAATCTTTTAATTTTCTATCGGCAACAATGGTTCCTTTGTTGATGATGATGACACGGTCACACATCGCTTCCACTTCTTGCATAATGTGTGTAGATAAAAACACGGTTTTTTCTTTACCCAAACTTTTGATGAGGTTTCTGATATCCACCAATTGATTTGGGTCCAGGCCTGTCGTAGGTTCATCGAGAATCAACACATCCGGATTGTGCAAGAGCGCATTGGCCAAACCAACACGCTGACGATAGCCTTTTGAAAGCTGTTCGATTTTTTTATGTGCTTCTGGAGACAAGCCAGTCAATTCAATGACCTCGTCAATTCTTTTTTTGTCAACTTGATAAACGCCAGCATTGAAACTCAAATACTCTTTTACATACATTTCGAGATACAACGGATTGTGCTCTGGAAGATAACCCACCAATTTCTGTACTTCTTTCGAAGCATTTTGTACATCAAATTCATTGACTTTTGCAATCCCTTCAGAAGCATCAACATAGGTGGTCAAAATCTTCATCATTGTCGATTTCCCTGCACCATTCGGTCCCAAAAAACCAACAATTTCGCCTTTGTTCACTTTAAAAGACACATTGTCAAGCGCTTTTTGCTCGCCATAAACTTTCGAAAGATTTTCAACTTCAATAGACATACATCAATATAAAAAGAGGTTATTGGTTCAAATGTAAACAATATTCATCAGCTTCTTGCAAGCGTCAAATATTGTAACGACAAAAGATTCAAAAATTGTTTTGTTTTTTCGATTTATTGGTTACTTTAGCTACTCACAAATATGAAAGCAACGAATTCTACATATTATAACTGGTTTTATTTCTTTTTTAGCGAAAGAAGCGAGGCCTTATATGTATAATTTATAGGAAATAAATTTTATAAGAGTCTCGATGAAAATCGGGACTTTTTAGTTTAAATGAATCAGATTTTTGATTGAATCGGTTTCCATACAAGGTATCAAAGGCTCCTTTCACCACATTGTGTCACAGGAATGGTTTGACGATGCTGTGGAAGTGGTAGAATGTATGACTTTTGATAAAGTGGTCGATAATCTCTTGAAGCAAAAAACGGATGCTGCCATTATGGCTATTGAGAATTCCATCGTAGGTTCCATTATCCCAAATTACGCTTTGATAGATACGAATCATTTGCACATTATTGGCGAACATTATCTGGACATTCAACATCATTTGATGGCATTGCCTAATCAAGCAATTGGTGATATTGAAGAAGTGTATTCGCATCCGATGGCATTATTGCAATGCAAGGAATTTTTTAAAAAACATCCTCACATAAAACTCATTGAGGACAAGGATACAGCCGAAGTGGCAAGACGAATCAATGAAAGACAATTGAAGAATGTAGGAGCCATCGCGAGCGGTTTGGCCGCAGAATTGTTTCAGTTGGAAATTATTTCAGAAAGTATACAGACTATTAAACATAACGAAACCCGTTTTGTCATCGTGAAAACCACAAATTCTGAAATTGCTGAAAAAGACATTGACAAGGCGTCACTGAAATTTGAATTGGAACACAAAAGAGGAAGTCTTGCCAGTGTACTGAATGTATTGAGCGATTGCCAGTTGAACTTAACGAAAATTCAATCGTTGCCAAAGATTGATACACCTTGGAAATATGCTTTTTTTGTGGATGTCACTTTTGAAGATTATAAAAATTACAAGAAAGCCAAATCGATTATAGAGATTATGGCTGAAGATTTTAAAATATTAGGCGAATATAAAAACGCAAAATTATGATTCAACCATCCAACCGGTTAGACCACGTTGAGGAATACTACTTTTCAAAGAAATTGAAGGAAGTCAACCTGCTGAAAGCCCACGGCAAGCCCATCATCAATTTGGGTATTGGTAGCCCAGATATGTCGCCATCGCAACGTGTTATGGATGTTCTTAAATCGAGTATCGACGATGAAGGAGCGCACAAATATCAGAACTACATCGGCTTACCTGAATTTCGCGAAGCCATCACCGAATTTTATAAAAGCAATTATGGTGTGTCCTTAAGTCCGTTAAGAGAAGTTCTACCGCTGATGGGAAGTAAGGAGGGTATTATGCACATTTCTATGGCTTTTTTGAATGAAGGCGATGAAGTGCTGATTCCAAATCCTGGTTATCCAACCTATACGTCGGTTACCAAATTGTTAAATGCGAAACCAAGATATTATGATTTGGTCGAAAGAAACAATTACGAGCCGAATCTGCTTCATTTGGAGAAGAAAAATCTCGAAAAAGTGAAGTTGATGTGGGTCAATTATCCGCATATGCCTACTGGAGCACAAGCTTCTAATAAGACGTTTGAGGATATCATTGCTTTTGCAAAGCGCAATAACATTTTGGTTGTCAATGATAATCCGTACAGTTTTGTTTTGAACGAGTTTCCTAGAAGCATTCTTAAATACTCTGGTGCCAGAGATGTATGTCTCGAATTGAATTCCTTGAGTAAAACGTTTAATATGGCTGGCTGGAGAGTCGGAATGGTTTTGGGTAAAACGGAATATATTGATGCTATTCTAAAAGTGAAAAGCAATATGGATTCTGGTATGTTTTATGGCATTCAGAAAGGTGCGATTGAGGCCTTGAAAAGTTCAAAATTGTGGTACACTAGTTTGAACAGTGTGTATGAAGAGCGTCGGAAATTGGCTTGGAAATTGGCAGATGAATTGAATTGTACATACGATAAAAATTCTGCAGGAATGTTTGTTTGGGGAAAACTTCCATCAGGAGTGTCATCCGAAGAATTTATTGATGTCCTTTTAAAAGCCAATTCGATTTTTGTGGCACCAGGAACGATTTTCGGAACAAAAGGAGAAGGTTACATCAGAATATCATTGTGCGCCACCACGGAAGATTTTGAGGAAGCAATTGCAAGGGTAAAATGAGTATGAACAGTGTTTATATCATAGGAATTGGGTTAATTGGCGGAAGTTTTGCCTTGGATATTCGTAAACAGTATCCTAACGCAACTATCTACGGCGTGGACCATAACGAATCACATTTGGATGAGGCACTAGCCTTGAATTTAATTGATGAAAAAGCTGAATTAAGTGATTTACAAAATGCAGATTTGGTGATACTTTCCATACCTGTAGATGCAGCTTCGGAAAAACTGTCAACAATTTTGGATGTAGTATCTGATAATACGCTCGTAATGGATGTTGGCTCGACAAAATTGCCCGTTTGTAAGTCAGTGGATAATCACCCGAAAAGGCGAAATTTTTTAGCGACCCATCCTATTGCAGGAACAGAATTTTCAGGACCAAAAGCAGCAATTGCAAACCTATATCAACATAAAACCCTCATCATTTGTGAGGTTGAAAAGACGGCATTTAAACTACAAGAAAGGGCATTAAAGCTATTTTCTGATTTAGGAATGCGCATCAGATATATGAATCCGGAAGCACACGACAAGCATATTGCCTATGTGTCGCATCTGTCGCATATCAGCTCGTTTATGCTTGGTAAAACAGTGATTGAAAAGGAAAAGAATGAACGTGACATTTTTGATATGGCAGGAAGTGGTTTTGCAAGTACGGTAAGATTGGCAAAGAGTTCACCAGCGATGTGGACGCCAATATTTAAACAGAATAAAGAAAACGTCATCGAAACTTTGGAAGAATACATCCATAATTTAACACATTTCAAGGCAATGATGGAGCAGGATGATTTTGAAGCAATTTTTGATGAAATGCAGAATACAAATCACATTAAAGATATATTAAACGGAATAAAATAAGTAATCTCTGATTTCAAAAGCTATAATAGATATTTTGAATTATAAAAAACTATGGAAAATAATAAGGAATTGAGAAAATGGTTGGATGATTTTGAATTAAACCATCCCTTGGTCATTGCTGGGCCTTGCAGTGCAGAGACAGAAGAGCAAGTTTTGAAAATTGCGCATCAATTGAAACAAACTGATACTACGGTTTTACGAGCTGGAATTTGGAAACCTCGCACACGACCTGGAAATTTTGAAGGTGTAGGAGCGCTTGGATTGAAATGGTTGCAAAAAGCGAAGCAAGAAACAGGTCTTTTAACCACCACTGAAGTTGCAAATCCGCATCACGTGGAATTGGCGCTGCAGCACGATGTAGATATTCTATGGATTGGCGCTCGTACCACTGTGAGTCCATTTATCGTACAAGATATTGCAGATGCCTTGAGAGGAACTGATAAAACGGTGTTGGTCAAAAATCCAGTGAATCCAGATTTGTCACTTTGGTTAGGTGCTGTAGAACGGTTTTACACGGCCGACATAAAAAAATTAGGTGTCATCCATAGAGGATTTTCTACTTACGAAAAAACACGCTACAGAAACAATCCGGAATGGCAGATAGCGATTGACTTGCAAAATAAATTTCCAGATTTGCCAATTATTTTAGACCCAAGCCATATTGCTGGACGACGCGATATCATTTTTGATTTGTGCCAAACAGCTCTAGATTTGAACTATGATGGATTGATGGTAGAAACGCATTACGACCCAGACAATGCTTGGAGCGATGCTGCACAGCAAATCACACCAGAGACCTTGGATCAGATTACCAAAGATTTAAGAATTAGAAAGGTTACTGATGACGCTGCGGAATTCAAAAATAAGTTGTCCACGATGCGTACACAAATTGATGTTATCGACCACCAGTTGATAGATATTTTGGGCAAGCGTATGAAAATTGCTGATGAGATTGGCGCCTTGAAGAAGTCCAAAAATGTTGCTGTGCTACAAACTAAACGATGGAACGAAATTCTCGGAAAAATGATTCTTCAAGGAGAAGAGAAAAACTTGAGTGAGGAATTTATCTTAAGAGTTTTTAAAGCAATCCATCAGGAATCAATAAATCATCAGGAGAAAGTGATAAATGGATAAAAAATAGCCTCGAAGATAATTCGAGGCTATTTTTTTAATTTGTTGGTTTAGTGCGCTTAAAAATATAACGTGTGATAAAGATGCCTTGTCCATCGTCCTTGCCACCATCACTTTCTACGGCACTTGTCACAAATGCTAGTTCCCAGCCTTCTTCAACCATGGTGTTGATTTTCGAAGTTACTACGGCATCGTTTGCAGCAATATTTTGAAAGCGGATACCGCCAATGTTATAAAAATTTAGAAGTTTAGTTTCTTCAAAATTTTTCACACGGATATCGCCTCTATCCGATTTGTTTCGTTCATCGTCTTCTTCAGTTCTGTTTGAAGTGAAGTCTTTGTAATTTCTATCTTCTGACGCTGATACAATTCGAGAACGTCCCAATCCGCTTGGAACGATTGATTCTACACTGGTAATCACCTTGTATTCCACTTGGGCATTGGTGTCCATAAATGACAAAATAGCCATGGCTAAAACAATTCCTAATTTTTTCATGTCGTTGGTTTTTAAAAAATTTACATTAAAGTTATACTTTTTCTAGACTTAAAAATTGTTATTTTGTTACATCAATTTAGCAAATGACAGGAACGGTTTATAAATCTACAGGAAGTTGGTACACAGTGAAGACCAATTTTGGGACTACGTATGAATGCCGAATCAAAGGGAAATTCAGGTTGAAAGGCATAAAAAGTACCAATCCGATTGCAGTAGGGGATATTGTTGATTTTGAATTGGAAACAGATAATGACCAAACTACAGGAATCATTCATAATATTCACGACCGAAAGAATTACATCATTAGAAAATCAGTCAATCTTTCAAAACAAACGCACATCATTGCCTCAAATATCGACCAGGTTTTCTTGCTTGTCACCATCAATAATCCTCCAACTTTGACGTCGTTCATTGATCGATTTTTGGTCACTGCGGAAGCTTATTCTGTAAAGACGATTTTATTGTTTAATAAGATTGATACGTATGATGAAGACACTTTGATGGAAGTTAAATTTTTAGAGCATATTTATCGAAAGATTGGATATGAATGCCTAGAGATTTCTGCCGCAACTGTTAAGAATGTTGATAAGGTAAAGGCTATGATGAAGGATAAAGTGAGTATGTTTTCTGGACATTCTGGCGTTGGAAAATCGACCTTGGTAAATGCCATCGAACCGGATTTAGATTTAAAAACAAAAGAAATTTCAACACAGCATAGTCAAGGTCAGCATACTACAACATTTGCAGAAATGTTTGATTTAAGTTTTGGAGCCAAGATAATCGATACGCCTGGTATTAAAGGTTTTGGTGTGGTGGATATGGATAAAGAGGAAGTCGGTGACTATTTTCCGGAAATTTTTGAGCTCAAACAAGATTGCAAGTTCAATAACTGTTTGCATATTGAAGAACCAAAATGTGCGGTTAAAGAGGCGTTGGAAAGTGGTGATGTGGCTTTTTCTCGTTATAGAAGTTATATGCAGATTCTAGAAGGTGAGGATGAAAATTATCGAACTGAAGATTGGATGAAAGAATGAAAGCAGTCCTGCAAAGAGTTTCAAGTGCAAGCGTCACGATTGATGGTGAAAAAGTAGCATTAATAAAAACGGGATTGTTGGTGCTGCTAGGTGTTGTGAATGAAGATTCTCAAGAAGACATTGATTGGCTTTGCAATAAAATTCTAAACCTACGTATTTTTCCTGATGAAAATGACGTGATGAATTGCTCAATTCAGGATATAAACGGAGATATCATTGTGGTGAGCCAATTTACATTGCACGCAAGTACCAAAAAAGGTAATCGTCCCAGTTATATCAAAGCAGCAAAACCCGATGTTGCAATACCTTTATACGACAGTTTCATCGAAAAACTACAAAAAGATTTTGGAAAAACAGTTCAAACAGGAAGCTTTGGCGCAGATATGAAGGTAGAACTTTTAAATGATGGACCAGTTACCATTATCATTGATACGAAACATAAAGATTGACAGAAAGTTATTTTTCATTTTGATGTTTGACAAATATTGTTAAATTAGCATTTAACAACCTAATTATGTTATCAAGATTATTCCTGTTTTTTGTGTTTCTGCTGCCTATTTCTTTGGCTGCCCAAGAAGAAAAATTACTTAAATCATTGTTCATTCCGAGTGAGTTGTCCACAGAGTCAAATGCCGTTGTAAGATGGGATGAGACCACAATTGATGTCAAAGCATACAACAAAATGCTTTACACTAATAAAAGAATTGTTACAATTCTTAATTCTTCTGGTAAGAACAGGCATGGAGCCGTAATGTACTATGACCAAAATACCAACATAAAAAAAATGGAGGTTAAAATATATGACGCATTTGGTAAGGAAATAAAAAAAATAAGAAAAAATGATTTTGAAGATGTAAGCGCCGTAAGTGGAGTAACCCTTTATTCTGATAATAGAGTAAAATACTTAAATTATACACCAACCGCTTATCCCTATACGGTATTGTTCGAAACCGAAGTTGAGAAGAGCTCTACAGCTTTTCTAAATGGCTGGCAGCCTATTGAAGGATATTATATAAGTACAGAAAATGCTGATTACAAGCTTATCAATTCATCAGGTATTCCTATTAGAATAAAAACATCAAATTTTGAAGACTATGGCATAGAAAAATTAGGTGATTTCCAATATTCCGCAAGAAATCTAAAATCAATCAAACCCGAAGTTTATAGTCCTGATTTTTCGAAATTTACACCAATATTAAAAGCATCTCTCACGGAATTTGACATGGAAGGTGTTAAAGGAAGCAATAATGATTGGAGTGATTTTGGGAAATGGATGAACGATAAACTTATTAAAGGTACAGAAGTATTGCCTGAAAAAGTTAAAAGTGAAATAAAAGCGCTCACGTCTAATGCAACTACAGATTTAGAAAAGGCTAAAATTGTTTACCAATATATGCAGAGTAAAACGCGCTATATCAGTGTTCAGATTGGAATAGGAGGATGGAAACCAATGTTGGCTGGTGATGTAGATCGTTTGGGTTATGGTGATTGCAAAGGACTCTCTAATTATACGAAGGCTCTATTGGATGAAGTTGGGGTTAATTCCTACTATGCTATTATTTATGGAGACAGAGATATTCGTGATATTGACTCTTCATTCTCTTCTGTACAAGGAAATCATGCAGTGCTTTGTATCCCCACCGAATCAGATTATGTATGGTTGGAATGCACTAGTCAAACAACACCTTTTGGTTACACAGCTAATTTTACGGACGATAGAGATGCCTTAATTATTACGCCAGAGGGAGGTAAGATAGTGCATACCACGTCTTACAAAACTGAAAATAATGTCTTGCATACAAAAGCACAGGTAAAACTTTCAGAGGCAGGAGGGATGCAGGCACAAGTGCTTATAAAATCTTATGGCTCGCGTTTTGGCTATCGATATCAAATTCCAAATATGAGTCAAAAGGATCAGAAACTTAACTATAAAGACCAATGGGGTTACATTAATTCATTAGATGTTGGCGATTTAGAGTTTGAATCCAATAAAAATGATATCATCTTTACAGAAAAGGTTAACGTAAGTTCAGATTTGTATGCGTCAAGAGCAGGAAACAGATTGTTGATCCAACCTAATTTTTTTAACCGTCGCGAATCGGCACCGCAACGTTACCCAAATAGAAATATTCCTTTTGAAATAGAAAGGGGGGTTACGGATATTGATAGTTATGAAATTACGATTCCACATTCTTTGGAAATAGAAACCTTGATAGAAGATGTTGAAATTAAGAATAATTTTGGCGAATATTCAGTTTCTATATTTAAAAGTGAAGACAATAAACTTATTTACAACAGAAAGTTTGTCATAAATAAAGGAGCGTACAAAAAAGAGGAATATGAAAGCTTTAGAAGGTTTTTATTGGAAGTTTTGAAGCATGATAAATCCAAGATTGTATTAAAATCTAAAACTTAACTTATATGAAAAAAATGTTAGTATTGGTTATTCTCATGATTAGCCACTTCAGTATTGCACAGGACTACAGATTTGGGAAAGTAAGCAAAGAAGAATTGATGGAAACAGTGCACCCTGATTTTCCAGAAGCCAATGCCGCAATACTGTATAAGAAACAAAATATTAGGTTTGTATTCCGTCAGGGAATTGGTTTTATGCAAGAAAATGAAGTTTATGAACGAATCAAAATATATAACAAAGAGGGATTTGATTATGCAACACATTTAGTGAAACTTTATTCGAATTCTGAAGGCTCTAGTTCTAATAACGAAGAACTTTTTGGCCTTAAAGGTATCACCTATACTTTAGTGGAGGGTAAAATAGAGGAAGACAAACTGAAAAAGGATGGTATTTTTGAAGAGAAAACAAACAAATATTGGAAGACTACAAAATTCACAATGCCAAATATCCAAGAAGGTTGCATCATAGAATTTGAATATACCATTCAGTCTCAAAATATTGGAATTGATGATATATCTCTCCAAAAAATGATTCCCATCAATAAAATGGATTTTAAGGTGGCAACGCCTGAATATTTTCAGTATAAATCGCTATTAAATCCTAAAGCCACTTATATTCCAAACTTATCTAAATCGGTCAATAACGAGAGTTTCACCTATTCCACAAAGTCGGATGCAGGCACATTCTATGTGAGAAAAACCGAATTTTCGACATCGAAAGTTGACTATAGGGTAGATATAATTGAGGCAAACTTAACCAAAGTTCCGCCTTTAAAGGATGAGGAATATGTCGACAACGTTTTTAACTATCAGGCTAAATTGATTATGGAACTGAATATGATAAAATACCCTAATGAGCCTACAAGACCTTTGTCAACTACTTGGGAGAAAGTAACAAAAATTATTTATGATGATCCTGATTTTGGTATACAACTTAATAAGAAGGGGTATTATGACAATGATTTAAGTCTTCTTTTAAAGGATGTTTCAGACCCAATATTAAAAGCATCGTTGATTTTTAACCACGTAAAGTCAAAAGTTAAATGGAACGGTTACAACGGTTATACTGCTGATGTTGGCGTAGCTAGAGCATACAAAGATGGTACTGGTAATTCAGCAGATATAAATTTAATGTTGATTTCGATGCTTCGCTATGCTGGTTTAGATGCAAATCCTATTTTGGTAAGCACCAAAAATAATGGAATCCCTTTGTTGCCAACACGAACAGGTTTTAATTATGTAATTTGTGGATTGGTGGTTGATGATAGCGCCATGCTGTTAGATGCAACCCAAAAATTTACAGCGCCTAACATTCTTCCTTTAAAATCACTAAATTGGTTAGGTCGTTTAATACGAAAAGATGAATCATCAGACTGGATAGATTTAACACCTACCGTATCCTCAAAAGAACTCGTGTCTCTTAATTTTAAGCTGAATTCTAATCTATCAGCAATAGGAAAGGTAAGAAGGCAATTTACCGATTATCAAGCTTTTGTAAATAGAGAAAGAAATGATAATTTTAGCAATGATCAAATGATTGAGAGTATTGAAAAGGGCAAAGCAGAATTAGAGGTTACTAAATTGGAAATAGAAAATTTTCAGGATGTATCACAACCTCTTACTCAAATCTACGAGTTTAGTTTTCCTAACGCACTAGAAGATATAGGAGGGAAATTATATTTATCACCTTTACTTTTCCTGTCTCCTACAGAAAATCCATTTAAAGAGGATAAAAGAGAATACCCTATAGATTTTGTTTATCCAATATCAGATAAGTATATTGTAAATATCATGTTGCCAGAAGGATATAGTGTGGATAGCTTACCACAAAGCACTAAAATGGAATTTAACGGAAAAGAAGGAAGTTTTACATATTTGGTGAAAGAAAATGGATCAATGCTTCAGTTATCAATCACTATAGATATCAATAAAGCATTGATACTATCAGATGACTATGAGCAATTCAAAAAGTTCTACCAATTTATGATTGAGAAGCAAAAAGAAAAAATAGTTTTAAAAAAGGTATAAATGAAAATTCAGGACGCTCAAAAAATCGTAGACGATTGGATAAAGGAGCACGGCGTTCGTTATTTCAATGAGCTTACCAATATGGCACAACTCACTGAAGAAGTGGGAGAGGTGGCAAGAATAATTGCGAGGCGCTATGGCGAACAAAGCGAAAAGGTAAGTGATAAAGACAAAGATTTGGGTGAAGAATTGGCAGATGTTGTGTTTGTGGTTTTGTGCTTGGCAAATCAAACAGGTATTGACTTACAGGCAGCTTTTGACAAAAAAATGGATAAAAAAACCAAACGAGACCACGATAGGCACCATTCAAACGAAAAGCTGAAATAAAGTATGGTGTTGAAGCTCCACAAATCGGCAATTACAAGTTCAGGTGCAGAAATTACTATTACAGGTTCCAAAAGCGAGTCCAATAGATTGCTATTACTTCAGGCGTTGTACCCGTCTATAGAAATTCTTAATCTGTCAAATTCAGATGATTCAATGGTGATGCAAAAAGCATTGACCACCAGTGAATCTGAAATTGATATTCACCACGCTGGAACAGCGATGCGATTTCTAACTGCATTTTTTGCCATTCAAGAAGGACGAGAGGTGATATTAACAGGCTCATCTCGTATGAAAGAGCGACCTATTAAAATATTAGTGGATGCTCTTAATGAATTGGGAGCTAATATTTCTTATGTTGAAAATGAAGGATTCCCACCATTAAAAATAAAGGGGAGCACACTTGAAAAATCCAAAGTGTCGCTTCCTGCCAATGTAAGCAGTCAGTATATCTCTGCCTTGCTTTTAATTGCGCCAAAGCTGAAAAACGGCTTGCAATTAACTCTGATAGGAAAGATAACATCGGTTCCTTATATTAATATGACGTTGGAGTTGCTGAACAAAAAAGGAGTAAAAACGGCTTTTGAGGGGAACCTACTTACCGTTCATCCTCAAGTAGAAATTACCAACCCAAAATCACTGGTAGAGAGCGATTGGTCTTCTGCATCATATTATTATAGCATGGTAGCATTGAGTCCGATCGGCACTGAAATCAAGCTTTCCTCTTACGAACCAGATAGTTTACAAGGAGATTCTGTGCTGGCGGAAATTTATCAAGATTATGGTGTCACAAGTGATTTCATCAATAATTCAATCGTGCTTCGAAAATCGTCAATCGAAAATCGTCAATCGAAAATCGAATATGATTTATCAAACTCACCAGACATTACCCAAACTATTGCAGTCACGTGTTTTGGTCTTGGTCTCGGATGTCACCTAAAAGGGCTTCATACATTAAAAATTAAGGAGACCGACCGATTATTGGCTCTCAAAACGGAACTCGAAAAGTTAGGAGCAAGTGTAAATGTCACTAATGACTCTTTGGAACTTGAAACTGCAACTAACATCAAAAGCGATATTAGCATTACTACTTACAATGATCATCGAATGGCGATGGCTTTTGCGCCTTTGGCCTTGAAGACCTCTCTTCAAATTCATGATGCTATGGTAGTTTCAAAATCATATCCAACTTTTTGGGATGACCTAAAATCCATTGGATTCAAAATAACACAATAATAATCCGTCATTTACTTGACAACCCCTAGTTTGAGATTGTATATTTGCAGCCTTAAAAATAGTAGCAAATGAAATTATCAAACTTCAATTTTAAACTTCCAGAAGAATTATTGGCAGAACATCCAGCGGAAAACCGTGACGAGTCACGCTTGATGGTGCTTAATCGAAAAGAAAAAACCATAGAGCATAAAATGTTCAAGGATCTTATCGATTATTTTGATGAGGGCGATGTTATGATTCTTAACAATACAAAAGTGTTTCCTGCACGTCTTTATGGAAATAAAGAAAAAACTGGTGCAAGAATCGAAGTATTTTTGTTGAGGGAGTTAAATGAAGAACAACGTCTTTGGGATGTATTGGTAGATCCTGCTCGAAAAATCCGTATTGGAAACAAGCTATATTTTGGCGATGACGATACGTTGGTGGCAGAGGTTATCGACAATACCACTTCCAGAGGTCGTACTTTGAGGTTTTTATATGATGGTTCTTATAAAGAATTCCGTCACAAGTTGACCGAATTAGGCGAAACACCTTTACCAAAATACATTAAACGTGAGGTAGAGCCAGAAGATGAAGAACGTTATCAAACCATTTTTGCCAAAAAAGAAGGTGCTGTGGCAGCGCCTACGGCTGGTTTGCATTTCTCAAAACATCTGCTGAAACGTTTGGAAATCAAAGGCGTGAATTTTGCAGAAGTAACGCTTCACGTCGGATTGGGAACATTTAACCCTGTTGAGGTTGAAGATTTGTCAAAACACAAAATGGACAGCGAAGAGGCTTTTATTGATGAGTTGGCTGTAAATACGGTAAACGACGCCAAGAAAAATAAAAAACGAGTTTGCGCAGTCGGAACAACCTCTATGAGAGCTATTGAAAGCTCGGTGTCATCAAGCGGAATGTTGAATGAATTTTCAGGGTGGACCAACAAATTCATCTTTCCTCCGTACGATTTTAGCATTGCCAATTGTATGATTACCAATTTCCACACGCCAAAATCGACATTGTTGATGATGGTGTCGGCATTTGCTGGTCACGACTTTATGAAAAAAGCGTATGAGGAAGCTGTGAAGGAAAAATACCGTTTCTACACCTATGGAGACGCAATGTTGATTCTTTAAGTAGCCAACTTTTTATAAAACTATAAGAGCCTTGTTCAGCAAGGCTTTTTTTATGGCATTCCCCTTCGGGTCGCGCTTTCGCTACTCGCTTTTAGGTGTTTGAGAAAACACCTAAAGAGCTCAAACAATAGCTCAATCGCTAATGCAGTTATTATCCAAATACCGAAATCACAGTTAAAAACAGGAATTCGTAAAACCTTTCATTATTTTTGCATCTAGATGGAAACAGCAAAAAAAGATATCAGAGCATTAACCAAAGAACAACTTCGAGAGTTTTTTGTAAACAATGGAGACCAAGCATTTAGAGGTAACCAGGTCTACGAATGGCTTTGGAACAAGGCAGCGTATACTTTTGAAGATATGACCAATATTTCAAAGGAGACTCGTCAAATGCTAGAAGAAAATTTTGTCATTAACCATATCAAAGTGGACCAAATGCAACGTAGTAATGATGGCACCATCAAAAATGCTGTCCGTTTGCACGATGGCCTGATTGTCGAGTCTGTTCTAATTCCAACGGCAAAACGCACCACTGCTTGTGTGTCATCACAAGTGGGTTGTAGTTTGGATTGCAAATTTTGTGCAACAGCAAGATTAAAACGTATGCGCAATCTCAATCCGGATGAAATTTTCGACCAAGTGGTTGCTATTGATAGAGAAAGCAGGCTGTATTTTGATAGACCCTTGAGCAACATCGTTTTTATGGGTATGGGCGAACCATTGATGAATTACAATAACGTGCTTAAGGCCATTGATAAAATCACCTCGCCTGAAGGTCTTGGAATGTCACCGAAACGGATTGTGGTATCAACTTCAGGTGTGCCAAAGATGATCAAAAAAATGGCAGATGATGAAGTGAAGTTTGGGTTGGCTGTGTCGTTGCATTCCGCAATAGATGAGGTAAGGACTTCCATTATGCCGTTCAATGCTACCTTTCCATTGAAAGATTTGAGAGAAGCACTGGAATATTGGTACTCCAAAACCAAAAATACCATCACCTATGAATATGTGGTTTGGGATGGAATCAATGATACTAAAAATGATGCTGACGCCTTGATACAGTTCTGCAAATTTGCACCAAGCAAGGTCAATTTAATTGAATACAACCCCATTGATGATGGTGAATTTCAACAGGCAAATTCCCAAGCATTGGATATGTATATTTCGATGTTAGAAAAAAACAACATCACTGTAACGGTAAGACGTTCCAGAGGTAAAGACATTGATGCTGCCTGTGGGCAATTGGCCAACAAATCATAAAAAAAACTGCTTTCAAAACATTGAAAGCAGTTTTTGTATAATATTCAGAAAATAAATTATAAAACTACTTTCTTTCTGATAACAGCGTTGGTAGCTGTATCATTCAATTCTAATACATAAACACCAGTTGCGACAGAAGCAGCTTCGATTACGTAAGTATCGTTATTCGTAACTCCTTTAAGAACTGATTGTCCAGAGGTGGAAAATAGATTATAGCTAGTGCTTTGCGGTAAATTAAACAATGAAATGTTTTTATTTAGCGCAACTACTCTGATGTCGTTTACGTTGAATTCATCAACACTTAATGTTGTTTGTCCAGCATTAATTGATTGGCCTGGAGTAGTATTATAAGCAAAATCCTTGATTATAACATTCGATGCATTTGCTGCCACTTGGACTCTCACCCATCCATAATGAGTGTTGGCACCGATTTTAAAATGCAGACCTACATATCCATCCATCCCATCACAAAATTGACTACCTGGGTAAGCACATGCATTATAATTGAAATCGCCTCTTGCAGATGAGAAAATACCATTTGTGTTATTAATGGGGTCACCTGCAGCTAAATTTGAAGGATAATAAAATCCACTAGAAGCGAACCCGACCATTGCATTAGAATTATAACTGGCAGCGGTACTTGCTGAAGCGGGAAACATAAAAACAAAATTTGGAGCGGTTGTTCTAGAGCCAAAAAGATAATCCCCAGTGCCATCAACGTCAATGTCAATAGCTGCACGAGGATTTGTAGCATCGACGGTAATGTCCGCAATATCAGTGTAAACGATTTGACCACTTGCATTGGCTGCCCCAAGTATGGCAGCTGAAAATGCGCCATATTTTACAAGTCTTTCGGAAAGGTTTTCAGAAGTAATTTTTTTCATATATTTTTGGGTTTAGAGTTAAAACAGCTGTATTTTACAGCAAAATCAACATAAAAGTAGAAATTAAATATCTATAATACAAATTATTAAATGGAAAAAAAAAATAATATGTACGGTGATAAGCTGACAATAAGCTTTAAGGACATTCCTTTGGAAAGCAATCTAGGTCTTTTAGCTTTTGGAGATTTGGCTTTTGAAGCTTGGAGAGAATTAAAAACAGCATCAAATATTGAATTTGGTAATGAAGAAGAATAAACTGCTCCTTATAGGTTGGGATGCTGCTGATTGGAAATTGATAGGTCCACTATTAGCTAAAGGACATATGCCGGCTCTTCAAAAAATGATCGAAAACGGTGTGTACGGTAATATGAGTACTATGAATCCGCCATACTCACCAATGCTGTGGTCATCAGTGGCAACAGGTAAGACTCCTGACAAACATGGTATATTAGGTTTTATTGAGGTAATGGATAATAATCAAGGAGTAAGACCTGTTACAGCAAACTCTAGAAAGTCAAGGGCACTTTGGAATATTTTTCACAATCAGGGGATGAAAAGCAATTTGGTAGGATGGTGGCCAAGCTTCCCGGCAGAACCTATCAATGGTGTCATTGTGACTGACAAATTCCAAAAAGTGTCTTTAGATCCGAAAAAGCAAAAACCAATGGAGCCTGGAACAGTTCACCCAAAATCTTTGGAAGACGATTTTAAAGACCTTCGGATGTTTGCATTTGAGGTCACGAGTGAACACATTCTTCCCTTCATACCGAATGCTGCTAAAATTGATCAGGAAAAGGAAAAAGGATTGACTCCTTTGGCAAAAATCTTATCTGAAAATGTTTCTGTGCACAATGCAGCTACTAGACTTTTAAGAACCACAGAATGGGACTTCATGGCCGTTTACTATGACTTGATTGATCATTTTTGTCATTCTTACATGAAATTCCATCCTCCTAAACTACCTAGAATAAACGTCGACCAATATGACATTTTTAAAGATGCTATTAATGGAGCTTACAGGTTTCAGGATATGATGCTGGAGAGGGTATTGGAATTGATTGATGATGAAACTACAGTGATTGTAATGTCCGACCATGGTTATGAATCTGGTAACAAACGATTGTTGGAATTACCAAAAATGCAGGCAGCGGCAGCCATGGATCATCGTCAATTCGGTATTTTTGTTGCCATGGGCCCAAACATCAAAAAAAATGAAAAAGTTTATGGTTTAGGACTGATTGATATTGCACCAACAATATTACACCATTATAGATTGCCAATTGGGGAAGATATGGATGGCAAAGTGGCTTTAGAAATTTTTAAGAATTCTAAACCAATCAATTATATAAAGAGTTGGGAAGAAGTGAAAGGTGATTTTGGAGAACTCGATTTGGAAAATAGCTCTGATGTGTTTACTGATAAAGAAACAATGGAGCAACTTATTGAATTAGGTTATGTTGAAAGAGGTGATGAAAAAGTTGAAACTGCAGTTAAGAAAACCCAATGTGACCTAAAGCATAATTTGGCAAGAGTTCATATTGGCAAAAAAAATTATGTCGAGGCAAAAAAAATTCTTTTGGAGTTGATAAAGGAAAAAGAACCGATTGATACTTCGCTTTTTTATGTTGATTTAATAAGTATATGCATTGAAAATAAAGAGTTTGATGAAGCGGCAGGCTATTTAGACACACTAAAAAATCATAGTACCTCAATAAAGTATACACTTTTCTTTTTAGAATCATCTGTAATGCTGGGCAAAGGAAAGACTGAAAAAGCCCTTAAGATATTAGAGGAAGCCCAAGCTCAAAACAGATGGTCAAATTCTGAACTATGGTATAAAATAGGAGTGATTAAACATAAACTTTTAAGATATGAAGAAGCTCAAAATGCTTATGAAAAAGCCATAGAATTAGAACCAGATTCAGCTAAATATCATGCGGCAATAGCTGAAAATTATGTTGAGTTAAATGAGTTTGAAGAAGCAGCTGAATCCGCTCTTACGAGTATTGAGCTTGTTAGATATTATTCTAGGGCACATTATGTTTTGGGGAGGGCTTTAGAAAAGTTAGGGGATTTACAAAGCGCAAAAACGGCATTCGAGACAGCTTCGAGATTAACCAGAAAAACTTTTCACAGAGCTGAAATGGCCATTGAAAATATTGAAGATAGAATAATTGAACCAACAGAGTTTATCGATAAAATGTCGTCCAAATATAGAAAAGGTCAAATAACAATAGTTTCAGGATTACCGCGTTCAGGGACCTCCTTGATGATGCAAATGCTAAATAGTGGAGGTATGGATATTTTGACCGACGAAAATAGAAAAGCTGATCATTCCAACCCTAAAGGTTATTTTGAATACGATCCAGTTATGACTTTACATAAAGATAATAGTTGGCTTCATTTAGCTCAAGATAAAACTATTAAAGTAGTAGCACCATTATTGAGGTTTCTCGATTCTAAATATCGCTATAAGGTGATATTCATGAATCGTGATTTAACAGAAGTGGTGAAATCTCAACAAAAAATGATTGGTAAAGACCCTGAAAATTTACCCCTAAAGCTTTTTGATTCATACACAAAACAGCTAAACAAAGTATCGATATGGAAAGAAAATGAGCCAGGTGTAGAACTTATTTATTTGAACTATAAGGATGTTCTTTATAAAACTGATGAGATAATTTCAAAAATAAATTCATTCATCGGCATCGATTTAGATAGTAAAGCTATGAAAAGTTGTGTTGATAAAACTCTTTATAGAAACAAAGTTTAGAAAAAAGGCTGTTTTAGAAATGAAACAGCCTTTTGGATACATAAAAATAAATTATTTCATTGTTTCAAAAATTTGATGGTTTGGAATTGTCCATCAATTAAGATGTTGGCTACATAAATACCATCTTGAAGGCTTGATAGGTTAACATCTTCGATAGTTTGAGATAATTCTCTAATCATTACCGACTGGCCTAGCAGGTTGTAAACTTCGATATTATTAAACGACAAATTTGAAGACTTTAAAGTTAAAACATCAGTGTCTGTGTTATAGGAATGATTGAAAACATTTGGGAGAAACTCATTAACACCAGCTGTGGGCTCATCATTAGTTCTAAAATTATCTAAATATGCGAATCCTGTATCTGTATAATTATCATGCAAGAATCTTACTTGTTCAATGTTATTAGCTTGATTTGGCCCTAAAGCCCCAGTAGCTACGACTGCATCGTCTATATAATATGTGATGTTTGTGGTGCCAATTTCAATTCTTATATTATACCAAGTTTGTACCGCCCAAGTAAATCCGGTAACATCAACGAATGTGTCACCGACTAATGCGGCTACTTCACCTGTATAAACAAATTGGATAATAGAGGTATAATAACCCGCCGTAGTTGATACGGTTCCAAATCGATAGTCTGAAGAATCACCGGTTACATCATCAATGTAAATATCTCCCGAGATTACAGCGTTTTGATATGGAATGGGTGAACTGTAGTTGTAAAACCCTCCAATGATTGGTCCATTTGACTGCCAGCCAAAACGATTATCATTGGCAATTTTTAGAGAGTTGGTTCCATCTGTTGCGCCATCGCTTGTCACTACTTGATTAACGACGAAACCTCCTGAACCATCACCAGTAACAACCCAACCATTTTGCCCATTAATGTCACCATTGTAATAGCCTTCAGAGCCTTCAAATGAGATGGTTTGTTGTGCAAATCCAGTTTCGAATACAATGATAATAAGAAATAATAAAGTAATTTTTTTCATAAAGTTCTAGTTTTAAATTTAACCGTTGCTAATGTCGGAAATTTAAGAATCCATTGATAGTGAATTGAAAAAATAATCTATAATCATAACCATGGGTTATAATCTACATTTTTATTACGTTTGTATTAGATTTTATCTGGCCATTTTTGAAAATAGTTGAACAAATAAAACTTCCTGTTGCTTACGAAATGGAACTTTTCGAGCAAAAGTTTCTGCTATCTATGTCAAGCAAAGTGGCACTTCTCAATCGCATTACAACATACATCGTCAATCGTAAAGGCAAACAGATGCGGCCTATGTTTGTGTTTTTGGTAGCAAAAATGATTGATAATGGCCAGGTGAGCGAACGAACCTATCGTGGTGCTTCAGTCATTGAATTGATTCATACGGCAACTTTGGTGCATGACGATGTGGTTGACGACAGTAATAGAAGACGAGGTTTTTTCTCCATAAATGCACTTTGGAAAAACAAAATTGCCGTTCTAATAGGCGATTATTTGTTGTCAAAAGGTTTATTGCTTTCCATTGATAATAACGATTTCGATTTATTGAAAATCATTTCCGTTGCAGTAAGAGAGATGAGCGAAGGTGAGTTGCTTCAGATTGAAAAAGCGCGACGACTTGATATCACTGAAGACATCTATTACGAAATCATTCGCCAAAAAACAGCAACCTTAATTGCTGCCTGCTGTAGTCTTGGTGCAGCTTCTGTAAAACCAAATTCGGATGATGTCGAAAAAATGCGAAAATTTGGAGAGCTTATTGGTATGGCATTTCAAATCAAAGATGATTTGTTTGATTATGGCGAAGAAGCTATCGGAAAACCAACAGGTATCGATATTAAAGAGCAAAAGATGACTTTGCCGTTGATTTATGTACTCAATAATTGTTCTAAAAAGGATAAAAAGTGGCTTATCAACTCCATCAAAAATCATAATAAAGACAAAGAGCGCGTTAAGCAGGTGATTGATTTCGTAAAGAAAAATGGCGGATTGGAATACGCAATTTCAAAAATGGAAAGCTTTAAAAACGAAGCATTGAAACTCCTTGAGATGTATCCAGATTCAGAATATAAGGCATCTTTGAACCTTATGGTAAATTACGTCATAGAGCGAAAAAAATAATTTTTTCAATCTTCAGGCAACCTTTTGTACAACTTTTGCGTCTTTGTAAATAGAAGACCTAACAAAACCGCTTTTGAAAGTTATACAGCTTCATAATAATAGCACTGAACTTATCAGTAAAGCAGCGAAAAATAATCGCGAGGCACAACACGTGCTTTACGAATTACATTCGCCAAAAATGTTGAGCGTTTGTCGCTATTATGTGAAAGATGTACAAAAAGCTGAAGAGGTGATGTTGAACGGATTTTTCAAGGCTTTTACGAATTTAAACTCTTTCAGAAACGAAGGCAATTTTGAAGGATGGTTAAGACGGATTATGGTAAGGGAAGCTATTTCGCATTTAAGACAACAAAAAAATGTGGAATTAGTGGTCGATGAATTTGAGGTGAATCACGACCATACCAATAATATCCAGACAGAAATTGAAGTTGCAGAAATTCAACAATTGATTGATGATTTGCCAGAAGGATATAAAGTGGTGTTTGTTATGTACGCGATAGAGGGTTACAAACATCAAGAAATTGCCGAGATTTTAAAAATCACAGAAGGTACTTCAAAATCTCAATTGTTTAAAGCAAGACAACTCTTGCAGCAAAAAATTAATGAACTAAATAAATCTAGCTATGGCACCAATTAAATATGAAGAGCAAATGAAGGATAAGCTCGAAAAGCGAAGCTTGCAGCCTTCGGCAGAAAGTTGGGCAACCTTGGCGAAGCGTCTTGATGAGGAGCAGCATAAAAAGAACAACTCACGTTATTGGTGGATTGGTGTTGCGGCAAGTGTGGTGGGAATTTTATTCATATCGATATTGTATTTCAATAATTCTTATGATAAAAGTCATACGCCTGCGGTGGTTGATGTAAAAAATGATGCATCTCAATCAGAAAATGTCAATGAAAAGAATCAAATTGCTGTCGATGTCACTAAAGAAGATGAAGTGGTTGCAGATGTAAAGAAGTCCAAAAATGAAAGTGTAAATAAATCTGATTCTGAAGTGATTAAAATAGATAAAAAGCATTCAGAGAAATCAATTTCCGAAGAAATTATGGTTGCTGAAATAGAAAAACCTAAACCGGAAGAATCCATCAAAGAGGTTAATGAAATAAAGAATACTACACTCACTTTTGAAAATCAAATGGTTCAAGATGTTGTGGCTCAAATCAAAAATTTGAAATCAAGCGGTAAAACAGTCACAGATACCGAAATAGATAGCTTGTTGAAACAAGCACAAAAAGAAATTTTATCTAATAGATTATATAATGAAAATACTAGAACGGTTGATGCCAATGCACTCCTTCAAGACGTTGAAGAAGATTTGCAACAATCGTTCAGGAGTAAGGTTTTTGAAGCCTTGCAATCAGGTTATGAGTCGGTAAGAACTGCAGTCGCCGAGCGTAACAATTAATGGAAAAATAATCATCAATTAAAAAACGAACAGTTATGAACACAATTACCAAATTGGTTGTGCTGGTTAGCCTATGCGTTATCTGCAGCAAGGCAAATGCACAAGACACACTCAAAGTTGCGACAAATCAATTTCAAATTGATAAGCTGCAATTGCTTAAAGAAGAGATAACAAAAGAAGAAAAAGAATATCTCAAACAGGAAGTCGAAAACATCAATGAACGATTGGAAAAGGGTGAAATTACCAAAGAGCAGGCCGATGAATTAAAGCAAGAAGCTGCAAAAAAGAGAGCTTTAAACATTGAAAATCGAATAGCTATTGTCGATAATAAAATTGCACTTCTCCAAAGAAATGAAGAGTATTATGATGAAGATGAAAGTTCTACGGAAGTTGGCATTAGCATTGGGTCTTTTTCTGGATTGAAAATAAACCGAAAAAATAAGCCTAAACAATATGATAAACGTACCACAAGTGCTCTTGTTTTTGCAATAGGATTGAATAACGCTATTATCGATGACGTAGATTTTGGCAAAACGCCATACAGCTTTAATTCTGGTTTTGTTGAATTGGGTTGGGCTTGGAAAACGCGTTTATTGAAAGAATCCAATGCCGTGAGATTGAAGTATGGATTTTCTTTTCAATGGAATAAATTTTCACCTAAAGACGACAAGTATTTTATCGAAAATGGGAATATGACTACCCTCGAAACATTTTCAGACCAATTGAAAGAATCAGAATTTAGAGTCACCAATCTGGTGGTTCCTGTGCATTTTGAATTTGGACCTTCCAAAAAGATTGAGAAAGATACCTATTTCAGATATAAAACCACAACCTCATTTAAGTTTGGTATTGGTGGTTATGCAGGTTTCAATACTGGCACGCAACAAAAACTTCGTTATAAGGAAGATGGTGACAATGTGAAGCAAAAAATCCGAAAAGATTACAACACCACAGATTTTGTGTATGGTTTAAGTGCTTATATAGGCGCAGGTGGTTTGAGCTTGTATGCCAAATATGACCTGAACACTTTGTTTAAAGATCAATTGGCCGATCAACACAATGTCTCCCTCGGAATTCGTTTCGATTTGGATTAGTGTTAATTCTGTGTTGAGTTAGTGAAAAGGGCTTGAATATTTTCAAGCTCTTTTTTTGTTCCAAATTGAATGGGGAAATCAATAATTTTTTATCCAATCACTTTATAGTATTTTTACCATCTTAAATTGATGATTTTTTGATTTCAAAATCCACCATAGAACAAGTATTTGAAACTGCCCGCGTAGAGGAGGTTATTGGTGATTTTGTCACTTTAAAAAAATCTGGAAGCAACTTCAAAGGGTTGAGTCCTTTTACAGATGAGCGTTCACCAAGTTTTATGGTGTCGCCAGTAAAACAAATTTGGAAAGATTTCAGTAGTGGAAAAGGCGGAAATGCCGTTACGTTTTTAATGGAACACGAGCATTTTACGTATCCGGAAGCAATTAAATATCTCGCAAAAAAATACAATATTGAAATTGAAGAAACCGAGCAGACCAATGAACAAAAGGAGGAAGCGAATGAACGGGAAAGTCTTTACTTGGTCAATGAATTTGCAAATGATTATTTCCAAAGAATTCTTTTAAAAACCGATCAAGGAATGGCTATCGGTTTAAGCTACTTTAAGGAAAGGGGCTTTACCAACGACACCATCAAAACGTTTAATCTTGGATATTCATTAGATGAATGGCAAGCCTTTACAGACGATGCTTTGAAGAAGGGATATCAATTGGAATTTCTTGAAAAAACAGGTCTTACCATCGTTAAAGATGATAGGCAATTCGACCGTTTTAAAGGCCGTGTGATGTTTCCAATTCATAGTATGAGCGGTCGCGTGCTTGGTTTTGGTGGTCGTATTTTGGTTACAGATAAGAAAACCGCCAAATATGTAAATTCACCCGAAAGTGATATCTATCATAAAAGCAAAATACTCTACGGATTGTTTCAAGCCAAACAAACCATTGCAAAAGAGGACAATTGCTATTTGGTTGAAGGTTATACAGATGTGATTCAATTTTATCAAAAAGGAATCAAAAATGTCGTGGCTTCTTCTGGTACTGCTTTGACACCTGAACAGATAAGGTTAGTCAATAGACTCACCAAAAATATTACCGTATTATTTGATGGTGATGCTGCTGGAATTCGAGCTTCCATTCGAGGAATCGATTTGATTTTGGAACAAGGAATGAACGTCAAGGTTGTGATGTTTCCGAATGGCGAAGATCCAGATAGTTTTGCAAGGCACAATTCACTTCAAGAATTATCAACATTTCTTGAAGAAAATTCAAAGGACTTCATTCAGTTTAAAGCTGGCTTGCTGGTTGAAGAAGCTAATAACGATCCAATCAAAAAGGCTGATACCATTCGCGACATAGTGAACAGTATTTCAAAAATTCCCGATCCTATCAAAAGGGAAATCTATATAAGAGAATGCTCTTATATTATGGATATCAGCGAAGAAGTGCTGTTCAGTACCTTGGCTCAAATCAGTAAAAAAGAACATCAAGAAGCTAACAAAAACTACAAGACGGAACAACGTGCTTTTAACGTCATCAAGCACGAAAAACCTACGAAAAAAATCAACTATCAGTATGAATTGGAACGTAAGATCATCGAAATTTTGCTACTCTATGGAAATGAAATTGAAAATTTCGAGGATTTGGTTCTTAAGGAAGATGAGACCACTGGTGAGTTAAATTTAGAACCTGTGGTTCATAAGGCAAAAGTTTTTGAAAAAATCTATTTGGACCTTCAAGAAGATGAAATGCAGTTTTCTGATGCCAATTTCAAAACTTTATATTATTCAATAATTGATACTTTGCATCATTCTGAAGATTTTCAATTGAGAGACTTCATCGGAAAACTCAATCAAGATATGGCAAATGAGGTTACCACCATTTTGATGGATGATGAGCGTTATCGTTTGCACGATTGGCAGCGCAATCATATCATTCCAAAGGAAAAAAAGGAATCTATTTCTCAATTGGTAACCCAAACAATATTGAGTTTGCGCTGTTTCTTGATTGACCAGAAAGTGGTGGAATATCAAAATGAGACTTCAAACCCTGAAACAAATATGCTTCCAATCTTGGAAGATATAAGAGATTATCTAAAGTTGAAAACTTTGCTTTCGAAAAAATTAGGAAAAGTAGTTGGTAGCTAGAACTAAGTCAACTCATTGTGCTTCGCTTGATGAATTAAGTCAACAAGGTTTGTCACATTCAACTTTTTAAATAAGCGTGCTTTATAAGTACTCACTGTTTTTTCGTTAATATCCAATTCTTCGGCAATTTCTTTGTTTTTCTTACCAATGGAAAGAAGCCTTAAAACTTCAACCTCTCGAGTTGAAAGTTTTTTGAACATTTTGCTTTTTACGTTCTTTGTGTCATGAAATTTCATGTGTTTTTCCATATCATGACTCAAATATATACCGCCTCCATAGGCTGTTTTGATAGCTTCTTTGATAACCTCCACTGATGATGATTTATGTACATACCCAGAAGCACCAGCTTTGATTGTGCTAATTGCATAGATTTCTTCAGGTTGATGGCTGAACATTATAACTTTGACGGCACTATGCTCTTTTTTTATGGCTCGCAATGCAGTGATTCCGTTAAGTTCAGGAAGATCAATTTCAGAAATAATGACATCAACCTGATGGCGTCTTACAAATTCAAAAATTTCAATACCACTAGCAATACCTCCTACGACTTCTATGTCAACATTCGTTTTAAAAAGAAGGTCTATGCCAGTTCTTACGATAGGATGAGAATCCACAATTAATATCTTAATCATGATTAAAATGTTTGTTGGTTAGTTATAACAAAAGAGTGAGAACTTAAATGTTCAATTTTAAATTTGTGGAGATTTGCTGTGTAAAAGTAAGAAAAAAAACAATAGATTGTTTATTTTGTAGCCAAAATCACAATGGTTATTTTAATTCTTTGGGGATTTCACAAATAGGTATTGGAATCATTTTATGTTGATTGTTCCTGTTAAAGCGCATAAAAATTTCAAAAGCTTTTCGTTGTCTTCCCTCAAAATCTTCTGCAGTTTTTCCTTCATCTTTCATTTCCATTGCCCATTCTAACTCTGGATATGACGCACCTATTTGGTCTTCATCGCTTCTGGCATCACCAAATAAGCCATCACTTGGAGCGGCTTTCATAATAGATTCTGGAACTTCCAAATATTCGCCAATAGTGTAAACTTCAGATTTCAAAAGGTCTGCAATTGGGCTTAAATCGACACCTCCATCACCATACTTTGTGTAAAAACCTACTCCAAAATCCTCTACTTTGTTTCCCGTTCCAGCAACCAAAAGTCCATATAAACCAGCGTGATAATATAGAGTGGTCATACGTAAGCGCGCTCTTGTATTCGCAAGTGCCATATCTATCGTAGCTTGATTGCCTTCCAGAACAACTTCGGTTTTAAATTCTTCAAACACAGGTGTCAAATCTACCAACTTATCCTCAACATTTTCAAACCGTTTTTTGAGCTGTGCTATATGTTCTTGACCTCGACTTACGTGGCTTGGTGGCTGATGGATTGGCATTTCTACACACAAAACTCTCAAACCTGTTTTGGCACAAAGGGTTGAGGTAACGGCAGAATCAATGCCGCCAGAAATTCCAATGACAAATCCATTAACCTTGGCGTTTGTGGCATAATCCTTTAGCCAATTTACGATATGGTCAACTACTTTTTCGGTCTTCATAATTAGGTATGTTTGTCGCAAAGAATAGTATCTTTGCCTAACAAAAGTAAACGAATATGATAATTTATAAAAATTAATGTCGTTTAAGTTTTTTTAGTTTCGTATATGAAGAAAATTAATCTTTTGGTAATCGTCTTGACGCTTTTGTTTTCTTGCAAAAGTGAAGACAAATTGGAGAATGAAATAACGCAAATTGATGCAGATGTGAAGGTGGAGCGTGTAGATTTAGCCTTTGCGAATGCCAAACCGTCAGAGCTTCCAAAGCTTAAAACAGCCTTTCCTTTTATCTTTTCGTCAAGAGTTCCAGATTCTCTTTGGGTCGAGCAAATGCAAGATACACTTCAGCAGGAATTATGGTCAGAAGTGAAAAAGGAATTTTCAGATTTTAAGGATGAAACAAATGATATCAGAAGTTTATTTCAACATTTAAAGTATTATGACAAAACCTTTACAGAGCCACGCGTCGTTACAGTCACGTCTTATGTAGATTACAGAAATAAAGTGTTTGTATCTGATACTATTGATGTGATTGCTCTTGATACATATTTGGGTTCAGAGCACGAATTTTATACAGATATTCCTAGGTACATCGTCCAGAATATGAACAAAAATCAGATTGTGGTTGATTTGGCCGGAGCCTATTCCCAAAGGTATATCTTCCAGTCACAGCGAAAATCTTTGTTGGATGAGATGGTATACTTTGGAAAGCAGCTTTACTTTAAGGATAAAATGATTCCGTTTAAAACCGATGTCGAAAAGATAGGTTACACTGATGAGCAATTAAGTTGGGCAGATGCCAATGAAAGTCAGATTTGGAGCTATTTTATTGAAAGGGAATTGCTATATAGTACGGATAGTTCTTTGCCCAGCCGATTTACTGCCGATGCGCCTTTTTCCAAATTCTATTTAGAGCTTGATAATGAATCTCCTGGAAGGTTGGGACAATATATTGGTTGGCAAATAGTGAGGTCCTATATGGAAAATAATGAAGTGACGTTAATGGATATGCTTCAGAAAGACGCAGAAGAAATTTTTAATAATTCAAGATATAAACCACGTAAATAATGTCAAAAAACATAAAATCAAAAATTGAATTGAATATCGAACTTGATGAAAATCGGGTTCCTGAAAAGTTGAGTTGGACAGCTCAAGATGGAGGCATCAAAAATGAAGAGGCGAAGGCAATGATGTTATCCGTTTGGGATAGCAAAGCTCAAGAAACATTGCGAATTGACCTATGGACAAAAGATATGCCTGTAGATGAGATGAAGAAGTTTTTTCATCAAACATTGGTCGAAATGAGCAATACATTTCAACGTGCCACACAAGATGAAAAAATGACAGCAACTATGCAGGATTTCTGCGATTATTTTGCCGAAAAATTAGAGTTGAAACAATGAGTTTGATGCGTAAACTTTTAATCGTTGTCATCGCAATCTTGGTGGTGCTTTTTGCTTTTAACTATGTGTTCAAAGACCGAGATAAAACCGAGATAAGGGAAAATTCTGCGCTCATTCAGGAACAAATACGGAATGTCAGCAAGTTGGTGGTGACGGAAGGTCATTTTAGTCAGGTATTTACCTATAAAAATTCGAAGGCTGTATTTGCTAACCTTGTGAATGTTGAAAAGAAAGCATTGGTGGTTGTCAATGCCGATGTCACGGTTGGTTATGATTTGAGCCAAATTCAATATGAATTGGATGAGGACACCAAAACTTTAAGAATTTTAAGTATTCCGAAAGAGGAAATTACCATCAACCCTGATTTTGAATACTATGATGTTTCGGCAGATTTTTTAAATCCGTTTGAGGCTGAAGATTACAATAAAATCAAGGACAAAGTCAAAGGGCAATTGATGAAAAAAATAGAAGCTTCAAACCTAAAATCCAATGCTCAAAACCGATTGATAAGCGAATTGGCAAAATTCTACATCCTTACAAATTCCCTAGGTTGGACACTTGAATATAAAGGAGATGTGGTTAAATCTTCAGAGGAATTCCAAAAATTGGAGAATTTTAAAGACTAATCTATAGTTGGCTTTTCAAACGCAACCATCCACCGCCATTTGTGGCAATAATATTGTTGAGGTTTAGAAATTCTGCGGCTTTAGCCGAACGCACACCGCTGGCACAACAGGTAACTACAGGCTTATTGAGTTTTTTCAATTCGTCCACGCGTGTTTCGAGCTCATCAAGTGGAATATGTTTCGCATTTTCAATATGGCCATTTTCCCATTCCTTTTGTGTTCGCACATCTAGGATGATAGCATCTTTCGCAAGTAGTTCTTTGATTTGTCTTTTTTTTACACCGAAAATAAAATCTAAAAATCCCATAGTCTGATTTTTGTATAAATTTACAACATATCTTATCATCCAAAGTCTTGAAACAAGAAAATCGTAGAGAAGAAATTATTTTAACCGCGGCAAAACTTTTTAAGGAGAAAGGCTACAGTGCTGTGACTATGCGCGATTTGGCAACTGAATTGGGCATCAAAGCTGCAAGTCTATACAATCATATCAGTTCTAAACAAGACATTTTGAAAAGCATCATTATCTCGCTTGCCGAAGACTTCACGCAAGGGATGAGTGATATCAAAAGTTCTAATGAGAGCGCTATCAATAAACTGAAGAAGATTGTGGTTTTGCACGTGCAGATAACAGCCCAAAATACCTACGGAATGGCTTCGTTGAACAATGATTGGATGCATCTGGAAAATCAGTTGGATTATTATCTTCAACTTCGGAAAAGTTACGAACGCGATTTTCTGGAAATTATCAAAACTGGGATAAAAAACAACGAAATCATCGATTCTAATCCAGAAATCGTGATGTTCTCTATCCTCTCGACCTTGCGTTCACTTTATCTTTGGATACCAAAAAAGGATGAACTAAATCGCGAGCAATTGTCGATTGAGTTGAGCGAGGTCCTAATCAACGGAATTAACAAATAGTTTTCATTTAATTTTGTAAATTTGCCATACAAACTAACAATTGTTAGTTAAAATAGTATGGCAGAATTTCACGACATAAAGGTTTCGGACATTTATAAGGAAGCAAAGGATTGCGTGGTCATTTCCTTTGATGTTCCTGAAAAATTGAAAGAAAAATTCAAATTTGTGCAAGGTCAACACTTGACTTTGAGAAAAATCATCAATGGCGAAGACGTTAGACGCAACTACTCGTTGTGTTCAAGTCCGTTGGACAACGAATGGAAAGTGGCTGTAAAAACCATTCGCGAAGGTGTTTTTTCAAATTTTGCCTATAACGAACTCAAAAAAGGGGATACGCTCCAAGTGATGGCACCTCACGGCGAATTTTTCGTAGATGTAGACGTTGCCGCGAGCAATAATTATATCGCATTTGCAGCGGGAAGCGGCATCACGCCTTTGATGTCGATTATGAAAACGCATTTGCGACAGGAGCCAAACAGCACGTTCAAGCTTTTCTACTTGAATAGAACCGTAAAATCCATTATCTTTAAAGAGGAAATCGAACAACTTAAAAATGAGTTCTTTGGCAGGTTCCAGGTATTTCATTTTTTGACAAAAGAGCATCGCGATATTCCATTTTTGAATGGTCGTTTTGACAAAGAAAAAATGCAAGTCCTGACCAAAACGTTCATCGACATCGAAGACACGGCGCACGCGTTCATTTGCGGTCCACAAGATATGATTTTCTTAATTCGAGACGAATTGCAAGCCGCAGGACTGCCAAAGGCAAAAATTCATTACGAACTATTTTTTACAGGCAGTTCAGAAGAGGAAAATAAAAGAATCGCTGAAGTCCTCGAGCAAAGAATCGACGGTACAAAAGTCACCATTATTGATGGCGGCAAAGAGTTCCATTTCATTATGGATGATGATTTCGACAATATCCTCGATGGCGCTCTGGCCGCTGGTGCCGATTTGCCGTTCGCCTGCAAGGGTGGTGTTTGCAGCACCTGCAAGTGTCAGATCAAGGAAGGTTCGGTCAAGATGAAAAAAAATTACGCATTGGAAGACAAGGAAGTTGCACAAAATTTTGTGTTGAGCTGCCAAGCGGTGCCCACGAGCGAAAATGTGGTTGTTGATTTCGACGTGTAAAATTAAAATATTGATTTGGTCGTTACCCTAAAGGGTCAGGCTGTCGGCAGTCGCTCTCTTCGAGGAGCTCCAACAATGCCTCAATCCTTAACGCGCCAACAGCTAAAAAAAGGAAGTTCAACACGCTAAAGGCCAAAAGCCAATAGCCAAAAGCTAAAAAAATGAGTGAAGAACAAATAAAAAATTTAGAGAAACAGTTCGAAGAACGTATCGCACGCGATGAAAAAATCGAACCGAAAGACTGGATGCCAGAAAAGTATCGTCAAACGCATATTAGGCAAATGTCGCAGCACGCACATTCCGAAATCGTTGGGATGCTCCCTGAAGGCAACTGGATAACCCGAGCACCTTCGTTACGAAGAAAAGTCGCTTTATTGGCGAAAGTTCAAGATGAAGCAGGCCACGGATTGTATCTCTATTCCGCAACCGAAACCTTGGGCATTTCCCGAGATGAATTGTATGAACAATTGCATACAGGTAAGGCAAAATATTCCTCCATTTTCAATTATCCAACATTGACTTGGGCAGATATGGGAGCCATTGGTTGGTTGGTCGATGGTGCTGCCATCATCAATCAAGTGCCATTGTGCAGCACGTCTTATGGACCGTATGCACGAGCGATGATTCGTGTGTGCAAAGAAGAAAGTTTTCACCAACGCCAAGGATATGAAATAATGATAAAATTGGCAAACGGCACACCAGAACAGAAAGAAATGGCGCAAGATGCGCTGAATCGTTGGTGGTGGCCAAGTTTGATGATGTTGGGTCCAACCGATGCCGAATCTATTCATACAGAACAGTCAATGAAATGGAAATTGAAACGCAAATCAAATGACGAATTGCGTCAGCAGTTCATTGACCAAACGGTTCCGCAAGCGGATTTGATTGGATTGACCATTCCAGACCCAAATTTAAAATGGAACGAAGAGCGTCAAAGCTATGATTTCGGTGAGATTGATTGGGACGAATTTTGGCAAGTGGTCAAAGGCCACGGACCGATGAACAAAGAACGAATGAAGGCCAGAGTAGGGGCTTGGGAACGTGGTGAATGGGTTCGCGATGCGGCGATGGCTTATGCCGAAAAACAACAAGATAGAAAAGAGAAGCAAGTAGTGTAATCCTCTGTCCGTTCGAGCGGAGTCGAGAACTATTGAATAGAAAAAACGAAATTATGGCAACAAAAAATTGGCCTTTATGGGAAGTCTTCGTAAGAAGCAAAAACGGATTGGAACATCGTCACTTCGGAAGTTTGCACGCAGCTGATGCGGAAATGGCCTTGGAAAATGCACGTGACGTTTACACCAGGCGAAATGAAGGTGTTAGCATTTGGGTGGTCGAATCAAAATACATTACAGCATCAAATCCAGAGCATAACGGGGAACTGTTCGAACCAGCTCAAGATAAAGTCTATCGTCATCCCACTTTTTATGATTTGCCGGATGAAGTAAAACATATGTGATGAAAGAAAATCTATATAATTACATCCTCCAAATAGCCGACAATTCCCTGATTCTCGGTCAGCGAATGGGTGAGCTTTGTGGTCACGGTCCAAGTTTGGAAACAGACATTGCCTGTACCAATATTTCTTTGGATTTGTTCGGCCAAGTGCGAAGCTATTATCAATACGCAGCCAAAATTGCTGCTGATGGACGCACCGAAGATGATATTGCGATGTTGCGCAAGGAACGAGATTATCTGAATATTCTTCTTGTGGAGCAGCCCAATACCGATTTTGGTTATACGATGGCTAGACAATTTCTATTTGACGTGTATCATCTGCTGTTTTTAAAAGAACTTGAAAAAAGTAAGGATTTGATTCTTTCTGCAATCGCTACAAAGTCAATAAAAGAAGTGACGTATCATCAACGTTTTTCTTCAGATTGGATAAAACGTTTGGGTGATGGTACAGAAGAAAGTCACGAAAGAATTCAAAATGCCATTAATGATTTATGGACCTATACAGACGAGCTTTTTCGTTTATCAGAAGTTGATGAAGAAATGCTTGAAGAAGGTGTTGCTGTGGATATTTCGAAATTAAAAAATGGCTATTACCAAAAAGTATCTGATGTTTTAGAGGAAGCAACCTTGACCGTTCCGGAATCCAAATATTTCCAAAAAGGCGGGAAGCAAGGCATTCATACAGAACATATGGGTTATCTGCTTGCCGATTTACAATATATGCAACGAGCTTATCCAAATATGGAGTGGTAATCTATGACGATAACAGAACAACATATAGACAAACTCTTAATCCCAATTTTGGAGCAAGTTTCTGACCCAGAAATTCCAGTGCTTTCCATTATGGATATGGGTGTTGTGCGTTCTGCAATCATTGAAAATGGCGTTGCAAAGATTGAGATAACTCCGACGTACAGTGGTTGTCCTGCGATGGATGTCATTGGTGATGATATCAAAAAAGCTCTAAAAGAAGCTGGTTACGAATCAGAAATTGATTTGATTTTGTCTCCTGCTTGGACGACTGATTGGATAACACCAAAAGGAAGAAAAGCTTTGGAAAATTACGGCATTGCAGCACCTTTGGAGGCAGAAGCAGATAAAGATGCACTTTTAGGAAATAAAAAAATAGTAAAATGTACTAATTGTGGTTCAACGAATACGCGCTTGGTCAGTCAATTTGGTTCAACGGCTTGCAAAGCACAATTTCAGTGCAACGATTGCCAAGAACCTTTTGATTATTTTAAATGTTTGAAATAAAAATTTATGGATAAATCTTCAATGTTAGGATTGCGAACCGTTGTGTATATGGTTGATGATTTGGAAAAAGCCAAAGAATGGTATATGAAAGCCTTTAATGCCGAACCTTATTATGACACACCGTATTATGTGGGTTTTAACATTGCAGGCTATGAGTTGGGATTGCATCCAAAGGAAAAAGCGAAAGGTATTGATAATGGTACCGTTTTATCTTACTGGGGCGTTGAAGATGTTCATAAAACCTATAAAAACTTAATCGATTTAGGTGCCACCAAACACGAAGAGCCCAATAATGTAGGTGGTGAAATTGAACTTGCAACCGTATATGACCCTTGGAAAAATATCATCGGTATTATCTATAATCCTGAATTTAAACTCCCAAATTAATTTATGAGCTCTATTCTTTTAAAAATCGAAAATAATATTGCGACCATTACCCTCAACCGACCAGAAGTCTTCAACAGTTTTAATCGTGAGATGGCGTTTAGGCTTCAGGATACATTCGATTCTTGTGAGAAAGATGAGCAAGTTCGCGCCATTGTCCTAACAGGAAATGGAAAGGCTTTTTGTGCTGGACAAGATTTGAAGGAAGTGACTTCGCCAGAACTCAACCCTGGATTTAAAAAAATCTTGGATGAACATTACAACCCAATTATTTCCAGAATTAGACATATCAAGAAACCAATTATTGCGGCAGTCAATGGTGTTGCGGCAGGAGCAGGAGCAAATATTGCATTGGCTTGTGATGTTGTGTTGGCTCACGAGAATGTCAGTTTAATTCAGGCTTTTAGTTTGATTGGTTTGATTCCTGATAGCGCTGGCACATTCTTTTTACCGAGATTGATTGGTTTTCAAAAAGCATCGGCATTGGCTATGTTGGGGGACAAAATTTCCGCAGAAGAAGCCGAACGTATGGGAATGATTTACAAAGTGATTCCTCAAGAACATTTTGAAACCGAAGTTGAAAAATTGGCCTTCAAATTAGCTAATTTACCCACTCTTGCATTGGGAAAAATGAAAGATGCCTTGAATCAGTCACTAACCAATAATTTGGAACAACAACTGAAATTGGAATCAAAATTACAGATTGAAGCCGCACAAACCGAAGACTATGCAGAAGGTGTAGCAGCATTCGTAGAAAAAAGAAAGCCTAATTTTAAAGGAAAATAATGAAGGTAGGAATCATAGGAAGCGGAACAATGGGAAGTGGCATTGCACAGGTTGCTGCTACTGATGGTTGTGGGGTGAAATTATTTGATACGAATAATACAGCTTTAGACAAGGCTAAAACATCGCTCGAAAAGATTTTAGCTCGATTGGTTGAAAAGGGAAAGATCAATTCAGAAGAAAAATCTAGAATTCAAAACAACATTTCGTACGTCAACAATCTAAAAGATTTATCGGATTCCGATTTGACTATTGAGGCCATTGTAGAAAATCTAGAAATCAAAAAGAAAGTTTTCTCGGAATTGGAAACGTATGTGTCTGATGATTGCATCATCGCTTCAAATACGTCAAGCTTATCCATCGCATCTATCGCATCAGCTTTACAAAAACCAGAACGTTGCATCGGAATCCATTTTTTCAATCCAGCGCCTTTGATGGCATTGGTAGAGGTCATTCCAGCCATTCAAACATCAAAAGAAGTTTTAGAAAAATCGGTTCAAACCATTTCTGATTGGAAAAAAACAGTTGCTGTTGCAAAGGACACGCCAGGATTCATCGTCAATCGCGTGGCACGCCCTTTTTATGGCGAGTCATTAAGAATCTATGAAGAAGGCATTGCCGATTTTGCCACCATTGACCATAGTTTAAAAACTTTAGGAGGTTTCCGTATGGGACCATTCGAGCTAATGGATTTTATTGGTAATGATGTTAACTACACAGTTACCGAAACCGTTTTTGCAGCATTTTATTTTGACCCAAGATATAAGCCAAGTTTCACTCAAAAGCGTTTTTCTGAAGCAGGTTATCTAGGCAGAAAATCAGGAAAAGGCTATTATGATTATTCGGAAGGTGCTATTCAACCAACCCCAAAAGAAGATAAAGAATTAGCACAACAAATATTTGATAGAGTCTTGATTATGCTTATTAATGAAGCAGCGGATGCTTTATTCTTAAACATAGCTTCAGCTAAAGATATTGACAATGCTATGACAAAAGGTGTCAATTATCCAAAGGGATTATTGGCTTGGGCAGATGAAAAAGGCATCGATTGGTGCGTTTCAAAAATGGATGAATTATATAATGAATATCACGAAGATAGATACCGTTGCAGTCCTCTATTGAGGAAAATGAAAGCAGAAAACAAAATATTTTTTTGATGCAAGGAGAAAAAATTCCATATCAAATGTTGTCGCTCGATGTTTACAGCCAATGGCTCGGTATTGAAATCCTAGAATGTGAAATCGGTCGCTGCAAAGTTGCTATGACAGTCAGGAAAGAAATGCTCAACAGTATGGGAAAAGCGCACGGTGGCATCAGTTATTCGCTTGCAGATACGGCTTTTGGTTTTGCGGCCAACACACACGGTAAATTTGCGGTGTCCATCGAAACGAGCATCAATCACATAGAGGCGCTGAATGAAGGTGATTATTTGGTGGCAGAATCAGTGATTGAAAAAGTGAATAACAAGTTGGGTTTTAATATTATTGAAGTGAAAAGAGACGAGGAATTGGTAGCGCTTTTTAAAGGTGTGGTTTATAGAACCCAAAAAGATTGGAAGGAAGTTTAACATCAACATAACTCTAAAACAAAACTATTATGAAAAGACAAGACAACAGAAAAAGCGGGAATTTGGAAGACCGTCGTGGTATGAGTTCCAAGGGTAAATTGGCCGCTGGTGGAGGTGTCATTGCTGTGGTTGTAATTCTGTTACAGCTTTTTGGTGGTGAAACAGGTCAGCAATTAGCACCAGTATTAAATCAAATCAATCAAGGGCAACAATCAGGACAAGTTGAGCAAAGGGAATTAACGCCTCAAGAACTGGAAACGCAAGATTTTATGGACGATATTTTAGTATATACCGAAGACACATGGAATCAAATTTTCAGAGAAAATAATCTCGGAACTTACAAAGAACCAACTATGGTATTGTTCACTGATGCTGTGTCAACAGGTTGCGGAAATGCAAGCTCGGCATCAGGACCTTTTTATTGTCCAGCTGACCAAAAATTGTACATGGATTTAGCATTTTTCGAGGAGTTAAAGTCTCGTTTTGGAGCAAAAGGTGGTGATTTCGCCATCGCTTATGTGACAGCCCATGAAATTGGTCATCATATCCAAACACTTTTGGGTACTTCTCAAAAAGTGAGACAATTACAACAACAAACAAACCAAACACGCGCTAATGAATTGTCAGTAGCACAGGAGTTACAAGCTGATTTTTATGCAGGTGTTTGGGCATCCAGAAACAAAAGCATTTTGGAAGAAGGAGATATTGATGAAGCTTTGAGTGCAGCAAACGCAGTTGGTGATGATGCCATCCAACGAAAAACACAAGGCTCTGTAAATCCGGACAGCTTTACGCACGGCACATCAGAACAACGTAAATACTGGTTTATGAGAGGTTATAAAACAGGGGATATCCGACAAGGAGATACCTTTTCGGAATTGTTAAATTAAACTATAAAAATATTAATTTGAGATTGAAGTCTCAATTTCAACTTCAATTTCAACTTCAATTTCAACTTCATAAATGGAAGCATATATCATAGACGGCATTCGAACACCAATAGGAAGCTATCAAGGCACATTGTCAGCTGTAAGAACGGATGATTTGGCAGCTTTGGTGATTGAAGAAATCGTCAAACGAAATCCAAACATACCTAAAGACGCTTATGACGATGTCATTTTGGGTTGTGCCAATCAGGCAGGAGAAGACAATCGTAATGTGGCAAGAATGGCGTCTTTATTGGCAGGTTTGCCATTTTCAGTGCCCGGTGAAACCGTCAATCGTTTGTGTAGTTCTGGGTTGTCCGCTATCATTCACGCCAATCGTGCCATAAAAGCTGGTGATGGCGATGTGTTTATCGCTGGTGGTGTCGAAAATATGACACGCGGACCTTACGTCGTGGCAAAACCATCAAGCGCTTTTGGTACCGATGCCAAAATGTACGATTCCAGTTTTGGATGGCGATTTGTCAATCCGAAAATGCACGAAATGTACGGTACAGATGGAATGGGGCAAACAGCCGAAAATCTCGTTGTGAAATACAACATTTCACGTGAAGACCAGGATAAATTTGCTTATTGGAGCCAGATGAAAGCTTCAAAAGCCCAAGAAAACGGACGTTTGGCAAAAGAAATCACAACGGTCGAAATTCCGCAACGCAAAAAAGAACCCATCAAATTTTCAAAAGACGAATTTGTAAAACCTAATACCACTTTGGAGGTCCTTGCAAAACTGCGAGGCGCTTTCAAAAAAGAAGGTGGCAGCGTCACGGCAGGCAATTCTTCAGGATTGAATGATGGCGCGGCGGCGACCATTATTGCATCTGAAGAAGCAGTAAAAAAATACAATCTCAAACCATTGGCTCGCATCGTCACTTCGGCTGTGGTTGGTGTTGAGCCTCGCATTATGGGCATTGGTCCAGTTGAGGCTTCTAACAAGGCTCTCGCAAAAGCTGGCTTGACAATGGAAGATATGGACATAATCGAATTGAATGAAGCTTTTGCCGCTCAAGCCTTGGCGTGCACAAGAGCTTGGGGACTCAAGGATGACGACCCAAGATTGAATCCGAACGGCGGCTCCATCGCCATAGGCCATCCGCTCGGCGTTACAGGAACGCGCATTGCGTACTCCGCTGCGCTCGAGTTGCAAGAAACTGGAAAACGCTATGCATTGGTCACGATGTGCATTGGCGTTGGGCAAGGATATGCGTGCGTAATCGAGAATGCAAATTATCATAAATAGTTGGGCGTTACCACAAGGGTCGGGCTTTCGTCAGTCGCTCTCTTCGAGGAGCTCCAACAATGCCTCAATCCCTAACGCAGAGGGAAAGTTAAATAAAGTATGGTAGATTGAAAATTTCAATTCTTCAATCTAAAACAATAGATAATGAACAAGATACAACATATTGTTTCCGTGAAAACGGAAATCTCTTTAAATAAAGCAAAAGGCTTATGAGAAAGATTGAACATTATGTAAAAGGTAATTGGACCACAGGAACAGAAGAAGGTGCACCTGTGTTGGATGCCATCACTGGTGAAGCTTTTGCGAGTGTCGCCATAGAAGGTTTGGACATTCCCGAAATTCTTCAATATGGAAGAACAAAAGGAGATACGCTGCGAAAAATGACCTTTCAAGAGCGCGGCAATATGCTCAAAAGTCTGGCATTGTATCTTACCAAACGAAAAGAGCAATTCTACGAATTAAGTTACAGAACAGGTGCCACACGCATCGATAGCTGGATTGATATCGAAGGTGGATTTGGCAATTTGTTCGCCAATGCCTCGTTGAGAAAATTATTTCCCAATCAACCCTATCACGTAGAAGGCGACCCGATTGATTTGTCTCGTGGCGGACGTTTTATGGCACATCACATTATGGTGCCAAAAAAGGGTGTAGCTGTGCATATCAACGCGTTTAATTTCCCGGTTTGGGGAATGTTGGAAAAGTGTGCAGTGAATTGGATGGCTGGTGTTCCTGCGGTGGTTTTGCCTGCACCTTCGTCGTCGTATTTGGCAGAAGCTGTTGCAAGGGAAATCATCAATTCAGGAATTTTACCAGAAGGCGCACTGCAAATCATCAACGGAACCGTCAAAACCATTTTGGATTCTGTGGAATCACAAGATGTGGTGACCTTTACAGGTTCGGCTGCAACAGGTAGATTGCTCAAAGTGCATCCAAGGTTGATTCAGGAATCAGTTCCGTTTACGATGGAAGCCGATTCATTGAATGCTTCTGTTTTGGGTGAAGATGCCATTCCTGGAACTCCAGAATTTGATTTGTTCATCAAAGAAGTTCGCAACGAAATGACCGTAAAATGTGGACAAAAATGTACCGCCATCCGCAGAATCATCGTTCCTGAAAACCGAGTAGAGGATGTTCAGATTGCCCTAGGCAAGGCACTTGATAAAGTCACCATTGGTGACCCACGATTGAAAGAAGTTAGAATGGGTTCGTTGATTAGCCGTCAGCAAGTGGAAGCTGTTCATAAATCGGTTCAGGATATTGCCAAGGAAGCCCAAATCGTCTACGGAAATCTAGATAAAATTGATTCCATAGGTGCTGATGCCAAAAAAGGAGCTTTCGTCAGTCCGATTCTACTGCGTGCAGACCATCCATTTGAAAGCAAAGCAGTACACGAGCGTGAGGCTTTTGGACCTGTAAGCACCATTATGCCTTATAAAACCTTGGACGAAGCAATTCAATTGGCGCAAATGGGTAAAGGCTCTTTGGTATCATCCATCGCCACCAATGATGACAAAATTGCCAAAGACTATGTGGTAAATGCCGCGTCTCATCATGGACGTATTCTGGTTTTGAACAGAGAAAGTGCCAAACAAAGTACAGGTCACGGTTCGCCATTACCGCTTTTGGTTCACGGTGGACCAGGACGTGCTGGAGGTGGAGAGGAAATGGGTGGTTTGAGAGGCATCAAACATTATTTGCAGCGTACCGCCATTCAAGGTTCGCCTACAACATTGACTGAAATTACAGGAATTTATCAGCCAAATGCTGTATACAAAGAAGCAGAGCAGCATCCTTTTAAATATCACTGGGAAGATATTCAACCTGGAATGTCACTCAAAACGCATAAACGCACTTTAACAGATACGGATATTATCAATTTTGCAAATGTCACTTGGGACCATTTTTATGCCCACACCGATATAACATCGTTAGACGGGAGTATTTTCAAAAAACGCACAGCTCATGGCTATTTCATCATTTCAGCAGCCGCAGGATTGTTTGTTTATCCAAATAAAGGGCCAGTTGCCGCCAATTATGGATTGGAAGAGTGTCGATTCCTTCGACCGTTGTATCATAACGATACGATTTATGTGCGTCTAACTTGCAAGCAAAAAATGGATAGAGATGTCGCTTCCGCAGAACATCCAAGTGGAATTGTAAAATGGTTTGTTGAGGTTTTTGATGCAGAAAATGAATTGGTCGCAGTTGCAACCATTCTGACGATGGTTCAGAAAAAGCAGGAGGTTTTTGTAGAAATGACTGATGGAAAAATAGAAGAATGTTTGTCGAAATTGAACGAAAACAGCAAACCAAGTTGGGGCATTATGACGCCACAGCATATGCTCGAACATTTGGAATACACTTATAAAATTGCTTCTGGCGAAATTCAGGATTTTGACATTGCCACACCAGAAAAGATTTTGGAAAAAGTTCACGCAAGTCTCTATAACTATGAGAAGTTTCCAAAGAACACTAATTTCCCTTTGTTGGAAAAAAATAAATTGGACGATTTAAAACATCCCGATTTAGAAACCGCAAAACAAAAATTCAAGGAACAACGAGCAAAATATTTGGAGTTTTTCAAGGAGCATCCAGATGCAAAACTCAAAAACTTGGTGTTTGGTGAGCTCAATCGTTATGAGTCCTATCTCTTGGAACGAAAACACTTGAATCATCATTTCGAGCAATTCGGATTAATTGACAATTAAAAAATGGAATTTAAAGCAATGTCTTTGTTCTTGATACTAACATCTTAATTCTAATATGGAATCATACGTAAAAACAAAAAACAAAAGTGGAGTAGGCTATATCGAATTTTTCCACCCTGCACATAACTCTCTACCGAGTCAAGTCTTGTCTGAACTCGCTAGAGCTATTGCAAATGCAGGCGAAGACGACAGCATCAAAGTTATTGTGCTTCAAAGTGGAGGTGACCGCACATTCTGTGCCGGCGCAAGTTTTGAAGAACTTGTTTCAATTACCAACGAAGATGAAGGAAAGCTGTTTTTCTCTGGATTTGCCAATGTCATTAACGCAATGCGAAAATGTCCAAAGTTCATAATCGGTAGAGTTCAAGGAAAAACCGTTGGCGGTGGTGTTGGCCTTGCAGCAGCCACCGACTTTTGTATGGCTACCAAGTTCGCTGATATTAAATTGAGTGAATTGAACGTTGGCATTGGACCATTTGTTGTAGGGCCAGCTGTCCGAAGAAAATTGGGTGTCAGTGCAATGTCGCAGATTGCTATGGATGCTGATTCATTTTATTCGGCAAATTGGGCAATGGAAAAGGGACTATACGCAAAAGTATTTGATACTACCGAAGAATTGGATGCCGCCGTAACCGCTTTTACAGAAAAATTAAAAGGCTACAATCCAAAGGCAATGTCAGAAATGAAGAATATGTTTTGGCGTGAAACTGAAGATTGGGACCAACTTTTAGTACAGAGAGCAAAAATCAGCGGAAGATTAGTGTTGAGTGAGTTCACGAAAGAGAAATTGAAACAATATAAATGATTTACGCATTTAACGGCTACATCCCAGTTGTTCACGAGAGCAGTTTTGTGCACCCTTTGGCAGCGGTTACTGGCAATGTCATCATCGGCAAAAACTGTTACATCGGGCCAGGAGCAGCCATTCGTGGCGATTGGGGACAGATTATTTTGGAAGATGGTGTGAATGTTCAGGAAAACTGTACCGTTCATATGTTTCCAGGAAAATCAATTACACTAAAGGAAAGCGCTCACGTTGGTCACGGTGCGGTCATTCACGGCGCGCATTTGGGCAAAAACTGCCTCATCGGGATGAATTCCGTCATTATGGATGACGCAGAAATTGGTGATGAATGCATCGTTGGCGCTATGAGTTTCGTTAAGGCTGAAGAGAAATTCCCGAGACGTAAATTGATAGTAGGCAATCCGGCGAAAGCCATCAAAGATATTTCAGATGAGATGATTGCCTGGAAAACCAAAGGTACGCAGCTGTATCAGCAGTTACCAGCAGAATGTCACGACACATTGCGAATGGTTGAACCGTTGAGAGAGATTCCAGAGAATATGAAAGTCCAAGAAGGTATTTATGATACGCTTCGTGATTTTATGAAACAATAGTTGGGCGTTACCACAAGGGTCGCGCTTTCACTACTCGCTTCCCGACGAAAAGTTGGGAGAGTTCAAACAAGCCGTTCAATCGCTAACGCAATTTGGAACTGAAAAAGAAAATTAAAATATAAAATGTCAAAATTTGACTTAAAAATGCCCAAAATGGGCGAATCGATAACCGAAGGCACCATCATCAACTGGCTCGTCAACGAAGGCGACAGTTTTGAGGAAGGCGATATCCTTTTGGAAGTCGCCACAGATAAAGTTGACAACGAAGTTCCTGCACCAGCTGCTGGAACCTTGAAGAAAACACTTTTCAAAGCAAAAGACGTTGTACCTGTTGGAGAGATAATTGCACTTCTTGAAGTTTCAGAAGGAGCTCAATCTAAAAAAGAAACCGTCATTCCGAGCAAAGCGAAGGAATCTCATCAAGAAAAAACAAAGGTTACTAAACCAAAACCGATATCCAGCCCTTCAAGTTCAACTTCATATTCAGTTTCAAATTCGAACACGTTTTTTTCCCCATTAATCCAAAAAATAGCAAAGGAACACCACATCGGTTTTGAAGAGTTGGCACGAATTCCAGCAACAGGAACTGAAGGCAGATTGCGTAAAAGTGACGTGTTCGCTTATATCGAAGATGGTCGTCCATATAAGTTTGCCCAACCATTTCAACAAGACCCTACAGCATATCGAATTCCGCAGTTGAATTTAGACAAAGGCACAGGAAAAATCATCAAGATGGACCGAATGCGGCAGATGATTGCCGACCATATGGTGTATTCCAAACATACATCGCCTCACGTCACAGCCTACGTGGAAGCCGATTTGACTGATATGGTCAATTGGAGGAATGCCAATAAGGAAGCGTTTCAGAAGAAATACAATGAGAAATTGACCTTCACACCTTTATTTGTGGAAGCGGTTGTAAAAGCTATTAAAGATTTTCCGAATATCAATGCTTCTGTTGATGGTGAAAATATCATCGTAAAAGAACATATCAATATTGGAATGGCGACTGCTTTGCCAAGTGGAAACTTGATTGTTCCAGTTGTGAAAAACGCGGATCAGAAAGACTTGAAATCATTGGCAGAAAATGTGAACGAATTGGCCACTAAAGCGCGAGATAACAAATTGGCTGCCGATGATATCAAAGGAAGTACGTTTACAATTTCGAATGTTGGAACCTTTGGTAGTGTGATGGGAACACCTATTATCAATCAGCCGGAAGTAGCCATTTTGGCCTTGGGAATTATCAAAAAACGAGCGGAAGTTATCGAAACTGATAAAGGTGATGACATTGCCATTCGCAGTATGATGTATCTGTCCTTGTCGTTTGACCATCGTGTTGTGGATGGTTATTTGGGAGGCAGTTTTTTAAGACGTGTTGCCGATTACCTTGAAAAATTTGATTTAAAAAGAAAAATTTGATTAAAACCTGACAGGTCTTAAGCCCAATTTCGTGTTAGGGATTGAAGCGGCATCCTTTTTTGTTTTTCACAAAAAAGATATAGCGGAAAGCCCGCCCGAACGCCCAAAAAGATATAAATGAATAAGTTAACCAAAGATATTCTCAAAAAAGGATTTACCAACCTCTGTACAGCAAAAGCGATGGCGGAACTGTACGAGGCAAATTTTAAGGAAGTTTCAAAATATGTGCACGCAACCTCTCGCGGGCACGAAGTGATACAGACTGCGGTTGGATTACAATTATTACCGCAAGATTTTGCCTATCCGTACTATCGCGATGATGCGATGCTACTGGCTTTCGGAATGAAACCTTATGATTTGATGCTTCAGTTGCTAGCGAAACGCGACGACCCATTTTCTGGCGGACGCACGTATTATTCGCATCCAAGTTTGAGAGATGACGATAAGCCTAAAATTCCACATCAATCTTCTGCTACTGGTATGCAGGCTATTCCAGCCACTGGTGCAGCGATGGGAATGCAATACAAAGAATTGCAAGGTCTTGATGATAAAAAATTGAAGGAGAAACCGCTTGTGGTTTGTTCGTTGGGAGATGCATCCGTGACTGAAGGTGAGATTGCAGAGGCATTTCAAATGGCTGCATTGAAACAGATGCCGATTTTATATTTAGTGCAGGATAATGGTTGGGATATTTCTGCCAATGCCAAGGAAACTCGTGCCCAAAATGCTTATGAATATGCAAAAGGATTCAACGGACTTGAAGCCATTTCCATTGATGGTGCCAACTTTATAGAGAGTTATCAAGCTATTGAAAAAGTGATTGCAACCATCCGGAAGGAGCGTCGACCATTTTTGGTGCACGCAAAAGTTCCGTTGTTGAATCATCATACCTCTGGTGTGCGGATGGAATGGTATCGTGATGATTTGGACGAAGCGCGTTCTCGCGACCCTTATCCCGTTTTGAAACAGCAATTGCTCGACAATGGATTTAATGAGAATGAGATAAATGATATTGAAAAATTAGCTAAAAAGAACGTTCAAGACGATTTCGAGAAAGCAAAAAAAGCCGAAGACCCAAAACCTGAAGATTTATTTACGCACGACTTTGCACCCAATGACATTGTTGAGGAAAGAGGCGAACGCTCACCAAAAGTTGCAGAAAAGGTTGTGATGGTGGACTGTGCGCTGTTTGCGGTGGAAGAGTTGATGGCAAAACATCCTGAATGCTTGTTATATGGTCAGGATGTCGGTGGACGATTGGGCGGAGTTTTTCGTGAGGCTGCTACTCTGGCACAAAAATTTGGAGATAATCGGGTGTTCAATACACCTATTCAAGAGGCATTTATTGTAGGTTCGACTGCAGGAATGAGTGCCGTTGGTTTAAAGCCGATTGTTGAGGTGCAGTTTGCTGATTATATATGGCCAGGACTGAATCAGTTGTTCACGGAAGTCAGTCGCAGTTGCTATCTTTCCAACGGAAAATGGCCTGTGAGTATGATTTTGCGTGTTCCGATTGGCGCTTATGGTAGTGGTGGTCCGTACCATTCATCATCGGTTGAGAGTGTGTTGACAAACATCAGAGGCATCAAAATCGCTTATCCGAGCAATGGTGCTGACCTAAAAGGCTTGATGAAAGCGGCGTATTATGACCCAAATCCGGTTGTTATTTTGGAGCACAAAGGTTTATATTGGTCCAAAGTGAAAGGGACACAAGGCGCAACGTCTGTGGAGCCTTCCGATGATTATGTGTTGCCTTTCGGAAAAGCTTGGGTATTGCAAGAAATCTGGAAACAAGAAGAAAAGGAAACAGTTACTATCGTTACTTACGGAATGGGTGTCCATTGGGCTTATAATGCCTCTGGCGAAATGGATATGCGCGACCAAATTGAAATCATCGATTTACGTACTTTGTATCCGTTGGATGAAGACACCATTATGAAATCCGTCAAGAAAACTGGAAAATGTTTGGTCGTGACAGAAGAACCTTCAAACAATAGTTTTGCAAGGGCTTTAGCAGGGAAGATTCAGGAAGAATGTTTTCAATTTCTTGATGCGCCTGTGATGACCATTGGAAGTGAAAATATGCCAGCCATTCCTTTGAATTCAACTTTGGAGCAGACGATGATTCCATCTACTGAAAAGGTAATGAATAAGTTAAATGAGCTACTAAATTATTGATTTCGGCTAAAAAAATCGGTCAATCATCAATAGTTTTGATAAAACTTAAAAACTTAAAAACTTAAAAACTTAATCATTATGAAAAAAGCAATTTTTATGTCATTTATGGCGTTGCTATTCTCGATGTCGATTACTTCTTGTAGAGAACAGACCGAGAAAGAAAGAGTGATGGAGGAAATGAAGGATGAAGGTGCCACTGTTAAAGAAAAACGGGATGGTGATGAAACCAAAATCAAAATGGAAACTGAAAACAAGGAAGTGAAAATCAAGGAAGAAGACGGTGAAACCAAAATAAAGGAAAAAACCGAAAACGACGATAATTGATTTTCAGTATCATATGAAAAGCGGCCTTAAGGTCGCTTTTTTTTATAGAATCAATTCAGAGTACGGTAATATGGTCGAAAAGCCTTTCTGTTGAAAATATTCTACAGGATTTTCCTCTGACGCTGCCATCACAAAATCACCTCCCCAAGCGCCGAGACTTTTAATGCTACCATCAAAATCGCTGAACAATCTTTCCTTGATGGGTTGCTGTCGAAGAATTTTTGATAGTATGTGTTCGTGATTATTCATAAGCAATTGAAAATCCGTCAAGTCTTGGCAATTAACCATCTTTTTCGTGATATCATTTATTTCCAAAAATTCATTGGATAAATTGGAAGCTTTTTTGCGATAATTAGCAATCGCCTCTCGACTATTTTGCTTTTTATTCAAATAGACAAAGAAAATCTGATCTTTGAAATTCGGTTTAAAACTTACTTCTGTAACAATTGGTTTGCCATCGATGCGTTGATACAAAATCGGATGATTATGTTGCGCACAAGCAATATCATAACCACTTCCACCAAACGTTTTTTCCAATAGTTCGTAGGCATCAATTTTGGACCAATTTGCAATGTTGTTGATGAGTGTTGAGGAAGTTCCCAAACCCCATTGCCTAGGGAAATCGAGATGTGTTTTTACGTCAAAACCTTCATAATTCAACAAGAAAGATGGATTTAGACTTCTTGTAACTCGAAGAGTTTTTAATAGTTGATTGCAAATTTCTTTATCGGAAGTTGTAATAATGTCAATATGTTCGCCAATTGAAACTTCTGCGTGAAACCAAGATTGATTTTTATCATCGAAGCTGTTCCAAACTAAAGAATTTCCTGATGTTTTTTCTACGGCAAGAGATTGGCCGAATTTTGTTGGCAAAGCCAATGACAATGCACCATCCAGCACCAAGTACTCACCTGTAATCAAAAGTTTTCCGTTGCTGTAAAAGGTTTCAGGCATTTGGAATTAGGAATTAAGTATTGGACAATAGGTATTTGATTTTGTATTCAATCGTAAATCTTTAATCAATAATCATCAATTATCAATCGCTAATCGTAAATCCCTCAACGCTTCTTCCACAGCGTGATGTGAAATAGTGTTGCTCTTAAAATGTTCAATCATTTTGGATTTTTCATCATTGGTAGCATCCAATTGATTCAAGATATTCATCAAATGCATTTTCATATGACCTTCCTGAATTCCTGTAGTCGTCAATGAGCGCAAAGCAGCAAAATTTTGCGCCAGTCCTGCGACTGCAACAATCTGCATCAATTCTTTTGCACTTGGTTTCTGCAACAGTTCCAATGACAGTTTAGCCAAAGGATGCAAGCTCGTCAATCCACCAACGGTTCCAAGTGCCAATGGAATTTCCATCCAGAATTTAAACACACCATTATTGATGGATGCGTGTGTTAAACTGGAATAGGTGCCATTTTTTGAAGCATACGCATGAACACCAGCTTCCACGGCTCTAAAGTCATTACCTGTCGCCAAAACAACAGCGTCAATTCCGTTCATAATTCCTTTATTATGTGTGACGGCACGATAAGGCTCTATCTCGGCGATGCGAACTGCCTGAACAAACTTTTCAGCAAACTCTTGCGGATTTTTAATGTCGTTATCTTTTAGATTTTCAACCTTACAAGAAACTTCAGCCTTTACCAAACAATCCGGAACATAATTGGACAGAATGCTCATCACAACTTGGATGTTTTTTTCGGATTCTGATAATCCATCATAATATTTTGCTTCGGTTTGCAATGTGGAGGCAAATTGCTCAAGGCAGGAATTGATGAAATTAGCTCCCATTGCATTTTGCGTTTCGAAGGTGGCGTGCAACTGATAATAACCTTTCAAATCCTTGGTTTTGTCAACCAACTTGATATCCAAAATGCCACCGCCACGTTTTTGCATATTGGCAGTCAGCGATTCTGTTTGAGCAAAAAATTTCGATTTGGTTTGTTCAAAAAACTGTTCAATTTTTTCAGAATCACCATCAAATATGAAGTGAACTTGACCAATTTTAGTTGTAGAAATTACTTCAGCCTTAAAGCCACCTCTATCGAGCCAAAACTTTGCAGATTTACTGGCCGCAGCCACAACGGAACTTTCTTCAATCGCCATCGGGATGGTGTAAAGTTTTCCGTTGATATCGAAGTTTGGGGCAATTCCAAAAGGCAGATAAAAATTGGAGATGGTGTTTTCGATAAATTCATCGTGCAATTGCTGAAGTTTTTCGTCATCATTCCAATAACTTTTCAGAATGGATTTTGCATTTTCAGCATCTTGAAAATAAGTGGTTGCAATCCAATCAATTTTTTCTGATTTGGATAGCTTTGAAAAGCCAGCAATTGGTTTACTCATCGATTTTTATATATAAATACAAAGATACTATCTTGGTTTAAATATGAAATTACAAATTTCAACATTGCGTATTTAACTATCAATAGTTAGTGTTTTTGCTTTATTTTTAGTAAACTTGGCGAGATTTTATGGAATATTTAATCATAATTTCGTTTAATCGATACTTACTTTACTCTAACTATAATAAATTGATGTATTTATGGCAGCTGTATCAACACCGATGAAGCAAAAGGAATTGTTCGGACATCCAGTGGGATTGTTCGTTTTGTTTTTTACTGAAATGTGGGAGCGTTTTTCATATTATGGAATGCGTGCAATCCTTGTTCTTTATCTAGTAGCAGAAACTCAATCTTCAAACCCAGGGCTTGGATGGACTAATGGCGAAGCTCTCGCACTTTATGGCTGGTATACAATGTTAGTTTATGTTGCTTCTATACCAGGCGGATGGATTGCAGATAAATTTTTAGGACAAAAGAAATCTGTCCTCTATGGAGGAATTTTGCTCGTTGCTGGTCACGGTGTTTTGTCTATTGAAGAGATGTGGGCATTTTATACAGGACTTGGACTCATTATCGCAGGTGTCGGAATGCTAAAACCAAATATTTCAACCATGGTTGGCGGATTGTACAAACAAGGTGACATCAGAAGAGACAAAGGATTTACAATTTTTTATATTGGAATTAATGTTGGAGCCTTTTTATCTAGTTTGATTGTTGGTTATGTAGGTGAAGTACATGGATGGCATTATGGATTCGGACTGGCTGCTATCGGTATGACACTTGGTTTAATTCAGTATTTACTTGGTCAGAAACATTTAAAATATGTTGGAAATAATACAAATCAATCTGAAAATGAAGAAGAAAAGGCAGCCATGAAACGACCGTTGAATAAGGTTGAGAAAGATAGAGTAGTCGTTTTGTTTATTTCATTTTTACTGGTGATTGTATTTTGGGGAGCTTTTGAGCAAGCGGGTGGTTTGATGAATATTTATGCATCTGAAAAAACGAACAGAATGCTAATGGGCTGGGAGGTTCCTGCCACATGGTTCCAGTCACTAAATGCTATGTTCATTATATTTTTAGGAACGGCTGTAGCTGCTTATTGGGCAAGTCGAAAATTAAAAGGAAAAGTTTCCACTTCATTATTCAAGATGATTATCGGTCTCATTATTATGGGTACAGGATTTTTCTTTATGACGGCTGCAGCTGCACAGTACAACGCAAATGGACCTGTTGTAGGAAGTGAAGGTGGTTCAGCAATGTATTGGTTGGTATTAGCTTATCTGTTTCATACAGTAGGAGAATTGTGTATTTCGCCTGTTGCCTTATCTTACATTACAAAACTCGCTCCATTGAAATACGCGTCTTTGATGATGGGAGTATATTTTGCAATGACGGGATTCGGTAATAAACTTGCAGGTTTATTGGGAGAGGCTTCTGAAAGTCTTGGAGAATATACGATTTTTACAGGTATAGCAGTTTTCTGTGTACTTTTTGGTGTCTTGGTAATGGTGTTCAGAAAGAAATTAGAAAAGCTCACTCATGGCGCTGAAGACAATGAACGCGATATGGTCGATGATGAATTGACCGAAGGGTTTGAATTAGCTGATGATAAAGCTTAATTTAATTTACTTTATTGATTATTATATTCTAAATTAACCAGTTTACTAATATGATCGAAAATTCAACAGACCAGTTTTTTAAATCAAAAGTTCTAGGTCATCCGTCAGGTTTATTTGTTTTGTTCTTTACCGAAATGTGGGAACGTTTTTCATTTTATGGAATGCGTGCACTTTTGGTGTTATTCCTTACCACGTCGATACTTGGTGGTGGTTGGGAGTGGCCTCGTGAACACGCTATGTCATTATTCGGCTCTTACGTGGGACTTGTCTATTTGTCAACGATGCTTGGAGGCTATTTTGCAGATAAAATTATCGGTTACAGATATGCGGTTTTGGTAGGTGCGCTCTTAATGACACTAGGCCACGGTTCTATGGCTATTGAGACACCTTGGTCTATTTATTTAGGTCTTGCATTGTTAGTTTTTGGTAATGGTTTTTTTAAACCTAATATGACCTCCATTATTTCAGAGATGTATCAGCACAGACCTGAAAAGAAAGATGGCGCCTATACCATTTTTTATATGGGTGTAAATGCCGGTGCTTTCTTCGGAATTTTGCTTTGTGGTTATTTGGGTGAAAAGGTCGGATGGAGTTTAGGCTTTGGACTGGCAGGAATTTTTATGTTTTTTGGGCTGGTCCAATTCTGGTTATCCCAAAACATCTTTGGGAACATTGGTTTGAAACCAAATAAAGCAGATGAGAATTCCATTGAAGCGTTAGATAAAGACAAAAGAAATCCATTTGCTCCTTGGCAACTAGTAGTGATTGCACTTTGTGTTATTTTGGGTGTTGTTTGGATTATCAACGAGCCTGCAACGCTTATTTCAGATGGTAGTTTCAATATGCTCGCCTTTTTGGGTGAAAATGGTAACAATATTGCAATCCTCACAGCCTTGGTTTTATTTGTGATATTATTGATCTATAGATTAACCCAATATTCGAAAATTACACAAGAAAAACTGATAGCAGTATCATTCTTTGCTTTCCTTACAATCTTCTTCTGGGCAATTTTTGAACAATCACCTGGAACATTGACCATTTTCGCTCGCGATTATACAGATAGAGTTTTAGATGGTACTTCAGGGACAATTTTTAAGGTTGTCAATGCCTGTATGACCATTATTCCACTTGCCATCATTACCTGGGTTTTATATCTCCTTTTCAAACAAACCTTTAAAAAATATGCGATAGCCAATATTGTTCTAGCATTCAGTTTTGTGATTGTTTGGGGAGTTGCCATTTGGATGTTGAATGATCAGTTTTCTGATGAGAATCCTGAAGTGCCTGCTTCGTGGTTTTCAACATTGAATTCACTTTTCATAATAACATTAGCTCCTTTATTTTCAAAATGGTGGGAGAGTAAGTACAATCCATCCGCAAATATGAAATATGGAATCGGAATGTTCTTATTGGCACTCGGAATGGCGTGCGTGGCTTTTGGTGCTGGAGGTATCGAGCCTGGAGCGCAAACAGCTTCTGTAAGTATGATATGGTTAATTTTAGTTTACCTCTTCCATACGATGGGAGAACTTTGCATATCGCCAGTAGGCTTGTCTTATGTGAGCAAATTGGTGCCTGCCAGAATGATTGCATTTATGTTTGGTGTGTGGTATTTGGCAGTTGCTATTGGTATGAAAGGTGCTGGTAAATTCGGTGAGAATATTGATAAAATTGCGAATGAAAATGGAGTTAGCTATTTCTTTTGGATGTTGACCATTGTTTCGGTTGCGGTAGGAGTTATAGCAATTGTGTTCCAACCAGTTATTAAGAAACTAATGCACGGTGTTCGCTAATCGGAAAATACCGTTAAAATAAAGACAAAATGCTCCTTTTTGGAGCATTTTTTGTAAGTTCGGAATAACTTTTGCTTCTAAACTGAAGATTAAAAATACAAAAATGAAAAAATTGACGATGATTATTGCTTTGGTACTTATGTCTGCTGGGAGTGCCATAGCTCAAGAAATAAAATGGGTGACGCTTGAAGAAGCATTGGCGCTTCAAAAGAAGAAACCTAAAAAAATAATGATGGACGTTTACACGAGTTGGTGTGGTCCTTGTAAAATGTTGGATAAAAATACATTTCACAACCCCGATGTGGTGAAGTATGTGAATGATAATTATTACGCTGTTAAATTTGATGCCGAAGGTAATGATGTTGTAAAATACAAAGACGTAACCTACTCAAATCCTGGTTACAAAGCTGAAATGGCAAACCGTAGAAATAGTGTTCACGACCTGACAAGGAAATTAGGTGTGAGCGCTTATCCCACTATCGTATTTTTCGATGAAAAATCAGAAGTGATCTTTCCTTTAAGAGGTTATCAAAACCCTCAACAATTGGAATTATATCTAAAAATGTTCAAGGATGATAAGCATAAAGATATGAAAACACAGGAGGATTTTAACACATATTATTCTGCGTTTGTTCCTGTTTTTAAAGGATAAACCTTCAATTACTCAATATAAAAGCTCCCATTTCATAAGTGCTATGGAAAGGGACTTTTCGTTTTACACAGGTTGACTTCCAATTTTCAATATACGTTTTGTAATTGCTGCCATCTGCCACAATAGTTTTTGGCTGTAGCGAATCAATCAATCGGTCTAAATTTATTTTTGGCGAATTACAAAGTAGTACATAATCAGGCATGAATGATTTGACATTGTAAACCGCAAAGCTGTCAATCACCAAGAGTTTTTTATTTTCAAACTCATATATAGACTGTAGTTCAGAAATCTTGACTTTAGAAATGTTGTTCCCTACTTTGTAACTTTTAATACTATTTTCTTTTGATAATGATGCACTGTCCAAGTTTGATGAAATTTCGACGTACGAATTGGTTTTGTTGCCAATAATCGTTTTTCTGCTTTTATGAAAAATGACGAATTCATCTGTTTGATTTTGATATTTCTCATAAATAAAAACTCCTTGCAACATCAAAATAAAGCATAGAGTTGTCATCAATCGATGGTAATTTGGGTTCTTTAAAAAATGAATGATCCCAAGAATCAAAACATAAGAAGCTACGAGAGTTACAATGCTAAATGAAACATCTTTAAATATAAAACGCTCTTGATGTGCTACCCAATCTACAAATGTGTTCATCGCCCAAATGACCGTTTCGTAAAATTTGGCAATCCAATAAGGTAGAAAATCGATTAGAGCCAAAATAATCACAACGATTCCGAACGCCAAAACAAACCCTAAAAATGGTAAAATCACCAAATTTGATATAAAAAACAGTCCTGGAAACTGATGAAAATAAAATAAACTGATTGGCGCAACACCTATTTGTGCTGCAGTTGTCACACAAATCAATGTCCAGAGATATTTCAGGGCTTTATTTTTCGGAGTCCACAATTTTTGTATCAAAGGCTGAATTATTACAATTGAAAGAACCGCTGCATAACTCAATTGAAACCCTACTTCAAACAAAAACATCGGTTTGAATAATAACAAAATAAACATTGACGATGCCAAAGTATTAAATATGTTTGTTGGCTTTTTTAAATTTCTTGCGATGGCGACAAACGTAAACATTGTAACTGCTCGAGTCACAGAAGGCGACAAACCAGCGATAATTGCAAAGCACCACAATAGAATTACGACGAGAGCCATTTTGAAATAATTGCCATTCTTTAACCATCCGATAGGCGCAAATATCCAAAACAAAATGTACATTATAATTCCAACGTGAAGACCAGATACTGCCAAAATATGAATGACACCAGCATTCACATAGTTGTTGTACCTGTCTGGTGAAATGTCTTTTCTTTTACCGAGCAGCAGCGATTCAATAATGGCAAGCTCATCCTTTTTAAAATTGTTCTCTGTCAGTTTTCGAGTCACCTTATGTCTGATATTTTCGGCATAACCAAATATTGATTCTGTGTTTGAAGTCGCCTTAAGAAGTGAGGCCTCATCAGCATAAACCTGATGATATACATATTGTCTTTCCAGATATTCTCTGTAATTGAATTGATAGGGATTTAAAGGTGAATTAATGTTTTGAAGTGCATTCGTAGTTATCAATACCTCGTCGACTTTTAAAGGATTGGATAAGGAGTCTTTTTGAACATTTAATAGAAGCTTTCCTGACACAGATTGATTGTCAACTTTTAATACGTCGACAATATATTTATGATGATAAGCTGTTGGCTTCAGAACCTCCCGAACTTCTAAAGTAATGGTTGAGGAAGAATTGGTTTCGGTTGATATTATTTTGGTATAATGGTCAGCAAATTGTCTTTGGTCGTGAAGATTGTAAGTGAGGATTCCAACACAAATCATCAATAGGAATGATACCATTCCAAACCAAATAGTTTTTTTGAGTGTTCGTTTGTCTATCAGATATATAATTAAAAGAATAACTGATAGACAAATAGTAGCGTAAATGCTAAAATCTAAAGAAACTGTGAAAAAGTAAGCTATCGAGATTCCTACAATCAAGCAAATGGTGAACTTGATAATAGCAAAATTAAGCAGTTTCATAGAACCCTTCGCGCCTGCACAAATGCAAAGTACCAGTAGCGGTCAGCCAGTGATGAAACGATAACACCAGCTTTGGTTGTGGAATGAATAAACTCTACCTGACCATCATTGACGTGCGTAACGAGGGCTACGTGAGTTATGTTTCTGTTTTTCCCATTGGTTGCAAAAAACATCAGGTCCCCTGGTTGAACGAGTTTTAGATCTATCCAATCGCCAGAAAGTGCAATTTGGCTGCTGGATCGTGGAAGTGAAATGCCTTCGCTACTGAAAGCAGTTGTGACCAATCCGGAGCAATCCATTCCTTTTCTGTCCGTTCCGCCATATTTGTAGCGTACACCTTCAAACTTCATAGCGTAATCTATGATGTTTTCTGCAACTTTGAAGTTGACATTTCTGCTGTTCGGTTCACTGATATTTGGAATCTCCGTAGTGCTTCGTCTAGTATCATTATCAATGACTGCTCCAGGAGATTTGGTTGAAACTGTTGTAGTATTTCTTGATGATTTTTTAGAATGCTTTGTTGATTTACAGCTGTAAAATGAACAAATTAGACATAAAATTAAAGCAATCTTCTTCATAAAATAGGTTAATCTTTCAGGGAATTAAAAATAAGTTTTGCAGCATTCTCGCTCGCACCTTGTCCGCCAAGTTTTTTCTCTAGTTCAAAATAATCCATAAACAATTGTTCTCTTTTTTCTTTGGTCAAGATAAGATCCAATTCTTTTTTGAGACGTTTGGAATTGAAATCATTTTGAATCAATTCGGTCACCACTTCCTTGTCCATAATCAAATTTACCAAAGAAATATATTTGAGAGTAATGATTCGTTTAGCTATTTGATATGATAACCATCCACCTTTGTAACACACAACTTGTGGCACTTTAAATAAGGCAGTTTCCAATGTTGCTGTTCCAGAAGTAACCAACGCGGCTGTTGAAATGCTCAATAAATCATAAGTTTCATTATCCACGAAGGAAACATTGGTATTCTTTATAAAGCTATCATAAAAACTGCGCTCTTGGCTGGGAGCGCCAGCAATCACAAATTGATAATCGGGATAGTGATTGACAATGCTCAACATTACAGAGAGCATTTTTGTGATTTCTTGTTTGCGACTTCCTGGCAATAACGCAATAATAGGTCTGTCATCCAAGCCGTGTGTGGCTCTAAAATTGTATTCATCAACTTGGGCTCTATTTGCAATGGCGTCTATCAAAGGATGGCCTACAAAATTGACTTTATAATCGTGTTGAGATTCATAGAATTCTTTTTCAAACGGTAAAATCACATACATCGAATCGATGTCGCGTTTTATGGATTTCACTCGTCCTGCTCTTGAAGCCCAAACTTGCGGAGATACATAATAATTGGTTCTATAACCTTTTTCTCTGGCCCATTTAGCAATGCGCAGATTGAAACCAGAATAGTCAATAAAAATAATAACGTCAGGTTGAAAATTTTCAATATCAGATTTACAGAAAGCTAAATTCTTCGAAATAGTTCTTAAGTTCATAACCACTTCAGCAAAACCCATAAATGCCAGTTCTTTGTAATGCTTGGCGATATTGTCGCTTACTTTTTTCATCAAATCGCCACCCCAAAATCTAAATTGAGCATCCACATCTTGCTTGATGAGTGCTTTCATTAGGTTGGAACCGTGTAAGTCTCCAGAGGCTTCGCCAGCGATGATGTAATATTTCATTTATAGGGTGTAGAATCCAATTTAGATAAAATTAACCAAAAACGTCACAATGGCAATCAAGACTGTTGCCAAAATTACGCCTCTGGCTCTGTAATCGCGTTTTAGTTTTATAAATAAGAAAAATGCTATCAAGTTCATAACCGCTCCAATACTTACAAGCTTGGTGAAAAATCCTTGAGCGATCGATTGTTTGATGGTGGTTTCAATGCCATCGCCATTTCCAAAAATAAAAATGGCAAGTAATAGACCAACTGCATTGGCAATTATGCCGACTACAAATCCTATGAGAACTTCTTTTCTAATCATTCAATTTCCAACTGTTTAAATGTTGCATAGCGTGATGCGCTGTAAGGTCAAATTGCACTGGTACAACTGAAACATATCCTTTTTCCAAAGCCCATTCATCGGTATCTTCACCGTTATCTAAATTCACAAATTTTCCAGTCAGCCAGTAATAATCTCTGCCCTGCGGATTTTTACGTTTGTCAAATTCCTCTTCCCAATTTGCTTTTGCTTGCCTACAAACTTTGATGCCCTTAATATCTTTTTGATCAAGGTTAGGAATGTTCACATTCAATACAACGCCGTTTGGAATACCATTTTTTAATGCATTTTGAACTATATCTTTTACAAATGGTTTTGAATGTTCAAAATTGGCGTTCCAGTTGTAATCCAAAAGTGAGAAACCAATTGCAGGAATGCCTTCAATTCCGGCTTCAAGCGCAGCACTCATTGTTCCAGAATAAATGACATTGATGGAAGAATTGGAGCCGTGGTTGATGCCAGAAACACATAAATCTGGTCGTCTTTTTAAAATTTGTTTGACGGCTAGTTTAACACAGTCGGCAGGTGTGCCAGAGCAACTATATTCTTCTTGCTCGCCTTTGTCCACAGTTACTTTTTCAACAAAAAGTGTTGAATTGATGGTAATGGCGTGTCCCATTCCGCTTTGAGGACTGTCAGGAGCCACAACCACCACGTCTCCCAGCTCTTTCATGACATCAATCAAGGCTCTGACGCCTGGCGCAGTTATGCCGTCATCGTTTGTTACTAAAATAAGTGGTTTTTTAGACATTTCTTAATTTTTTAACGGCACTAAAATACGTAAAATACGATTGAAATACCTATATTGTTAGCTTTAACAAAAAATTAGTAGCCACAGTTTTTATTGGCACGGTTTTTTCTTTTACTTTAGTGAAAATTATCGATTTCAATCTTAATATATTGAAGATTAATTTGAAGGTTTTTAAATAGAATTTTACCCAAATATGTGAACTGTCTGTTGAAGATAATAAAAGTGCTATTTCAGCTGAATTTTGACAGACATCTTACCAATGAAAAACGAATAAAAAAGAACAGATGAATACAATGAAAAGGAATTATAAACTGTTGTTATTGATTTTGTTGATGGCATTTGCATCTTGCAGCTTTACAACAAAGAAATTTGAAGATCCTGATAAAGATAAATTGCTCATTCAATTGATAACCTATGTTCTCGAGCAAGGACATTTTACACCTAAAGACATCAACGATGATTTTTCGGAACACGTTTTCAATAATTATCTAGATCAGTTAGATCCGTTCAAACGCTATTTCTATCAATCGGATATTGATGAATTCAAGGCTTATCAAGATAAATTGGATGATCAAATTAAGGCATATGATATTTCGTTTTTCAATTTGACACATCAGCGCTTGTTGAAACGTGTTGAAGAATCAAAAGCCATCTACAAAGAAGTGCTTTCCGAGCCTTTCAACTTTGATATAAAAGAAGAGTTTTCTACAGATTATGAGAATTTAGGTTACGTGAATTCTAAAAAAGATATGAAAAACCGTTGGAGACAACAGTTAAAATTTTCTACAATTGCGAATTACGATGATTTGATTTCGCAACAGGAAAATACTTATGCTAACAAACAGAACTTAAAGGATGTTAGTAATGTTGATTTCGAAACAATCGAAGAGAATAAAAATGTTGAGAAATCTACCGTCAAAAAGTCACTTACAGAACTAGAAAAAGAAGCCAGAGCATCAACACTCAAGTCTTTGGATGAGCTTTATGAGTTTATCGATGATAGACAAAGAAAAGATTGGTTTTCAGTATATATTAATGCTATTGTAGAAGAGTTTGATCCGCATACGTTCTATTTTGCACCAGAGGAAAAAGATCGTTTTGATGTAGCAATGTCTGGAAATTTTGAAGGAATTGGTGCAAGACTTCAGAAAAAAATGGATGTTATCACGATTAACGAAATTATCAGTGGTGGACCTGCTTGGAGACAAAATGAATTGGAAGTTGGTGATCAAATCCTTAAAGTAAAACAAGATAGTGACGAGCCAGCTGTCAATGTGGTTGGTATGCGTCTTGATGATGCGGTTAAACTTATCAAAGGTCCAAAAGGAACTAATGTTATTTTGACAATCAAAAAAGTAGATGGAACGATTGAAGATTTGACAATAACAAGAGATGTTGTCGAATTGGAAGAAACTTATGCAAAATCTTCAACTGTTGTAAAAGATGGCAAAACCTTTGGAGTAATCAATTTACCGAAATTCTACGTTGATTTTGAAGATTATAACAAGCGCAACGCAGCTTCCGACCTCAAACTTGAAATTGAGCGTCTTAAAGAGCAAGGTATGGAAGGTTTAGTACTCGATTTGAGAAATAATGGCGGTGGTTCGTTACAAACCGTGGTTGATATGGGTGGACTTTTTATTAAAGATGGTCCAATTGTTCAAGTAAAATCAGCTGGTGAAGAAAGGGAAGTGTTGTCAGATAAAGACAGATCTATTGTTTGGGATGGTCCTCTGGTGATTCTGGTGAATGAGTTATCAGCATCTGCTTCAGAGATTTTGGCTGCTGCGATGCAAGACTACAAACGAGCAATTGTGATCGGAAGTAAGCAAACTTATGGAAAAGGTACTGTTCAAAATGTGCTGGATCTAAACCGAATGGTGCGAAACAACACCAATGGCGATATGGGAGCATTGAAATTCACAACTCAAAAATTCTACCGAATCAATGGAGGTTCTACGCAGTTGGAAGGTGTTAAGAGTGATGTGATCGTTCCGGACAGATACAGTTACATCAATGTTGGTGAAAAGGATCAAGAAAATCCATTACCTTGGGATAAAATAGAAGCTGTACCGTACACGGTATTTGAAAATTATTATGATTATGATGCTGCCATTCAAAAAAGTAAAGATAGAATGGCAAATAATGAGCAATTGCAATTAATTGATCAAAATGCGCAATGGGTTAAGAAAATCAGAGATAAGGAAAGTTATTCTCTTAACTATGATGATTACAAAGCTCAAATCAAATTGAACGAAGAAGAGGCAAAACGTTTTGAAAAGTTGTCGGACTATAAAACAAATTTGACATTTAAATCGTTACCATACGAGATGAAGCAAATGAGCGTTGACACGATTTTGAAAGAAAAACGAGATCGTTGGCACAAAAGCTTGAGTCAAGACGTTTATATTGAAGAAGCATTAAATGTATTGCACGATTTAAAAATGTCTTATCCTGTTAAAACAAAAGTTGCCACAAATACAAAACAATAAATGAGCAAAACTAGTGGCTCACTATCTTATCTAGCGCTCCAAAAGTTCAAAAAGAACCTTTGGGGCGTTTTGAGTTTTTGGCTTATTGTCATTATTGGTCTGGTTTCAATTTTTGCCTATGTTTTGGCGCCAGATGACTCTCAAAATGCCAATCAGATGCATTTGTCCATTCATTCCAAAAAACCTGGGTTTAAGGTGAAAATGCTGACAATTCCTTCTCAATTGGAAAATAATCAAACGCTTTTTTCAAGAATTTTCTTCGGAATAAAAAATACAGATACTGAAATCCCTATTACGACTTATAGTATTCAAAATGAGGAGTTAATCTATACAGAATATGCCTCTGACGGGCTGGAAGGAGTAACCAAGCAGTTGGCATTATCAAGTTTTCCAAATGGAAAATTTCAAGATTACATCAAGGAGAGAACATTTTTATTTGGCACAGATAAATATGGTCGAGATTATTTAAGTAGAATTTTGATTGGAGCACGGATTTCCTTTTTCATAGGATTTGTTGCAGTCTTTATCTCATTGATTATAGGCGTTTTTATGGGAAGTTTGGCTGGTTATTTTGGTGGAAAAATTGATGCCGTTATTATGTGGATTATCAACGTCACGTGGTCTATCCCAACACTTTTATTGGTAATAGCAATTACACTTGCTTTGGGTAAGGGGTTTTGGCAAGTATTTATTGCTGTAGGTTTAACAATGTGGGTGGAAGTGGCAAGAGTGGTTAGAGGACAAATCATCAGTGTCAAAGAAATGCAGTATGTAACAGCAGCCAGAGCTTTAGGTTTTACTGATTTCAGGATTATATCTAAACATATTCTGCCAAATATTATGGCACCTGTCATTGTTATTTGCGCGGCCAATTTTGCAGCTGCCATATTGGTGGAAAGTGGTTTAAGTTTCCTTGGAATTGGAGCGCAGCCTCCTATGGCAAGTTGGGGCGCAATGATCAAAGACCATTATAATTACATCATCCTTGGTAAACCTTACTTGGCACTGATTCCAGGGATTTGCATTATGCTATTGGTAATGTCCTTTATGCTGATTGGCAACGCATTGAGAGATGCCTTGGATGTGAAGGGTTAGTTTTGTTTTAAGGAATTGATTTCTTTGTTGATGTCATCAATGCTTTGAAGCACTTCATCACGACCTGCAGATGAAGTTGATGAGGTTATAAAATATGCTGGTGTTTCCTCCCAAGTTTTCAATAATTCATCAGTATAAGCTTTAACATTGCGTTCAATGGCTTTGGGTTTCAATTTGTCCGCTTTTGTGAAAATGATGGAGAATGGAATTTCGCTAACACCTAGATACTCCATAAATTCCAAATCTATTTTCTGTGGCTCGTGACGAATGTCAACTAATACAAATGCATTCACAAGCTGTTGACGTTTTTCAAAATAATCAGTAATGAGCTTCTGAAATTTTTTCTTCGCAGATTTGGAGACTTTGGCATAACCATAGCCTGGTAAGTCTACCAAAAACCAATTTTTATTAATCAAAAAATGATTGATTAGCTGTGTTTTCCCAGGACGTCCAGAGGTTTTGGCCAAATTTTTATGGTTGGTCAGCATATTGATAAGAGAAGATTTTCCAACATTGCTTCGTCCGATAAATGCATATTCAGGCAATTGGTCTTTCGGACATTTAGCAACATCAGAATTGCTCATTACAAACTCTGCAGTTTTAATCAACATTTTTTATGTATTCAGATTACAATCTTTAGTTGAAAATAATAATTCAAACTCCTTTCAACTTCAGCTTCAACTTCAATTTCAACGTTATAGTTTCCTTTTCTGAAACCATTCATCTAAAATTTTATTGAATTCTTCAGGATGCTCCATCATAGCAGCGTGTCCACATTTATCAATCCAAAACAGTTCAGAATCAGGTAGTAGTTCGTGAAATTCTTCAGCGACATCCGGAGGTGTGACTGTATCGTTTTTTCCCCAAATTATGCAAACTGGAAGATTCATATTTGGTAGATCTTTCGCCATATTGTGTCGAATGGCGCTCTTTGCAATGGCGAGTGTTTTGATCAGCTTATTACGGTCATTGACAGTTTCGTAAACTTCATCAACGATTTCTTTTGTTGCAACGGCAGGATCATAAAAAACATCTTGCGCTTTCTTCTTGATCACCTCATAATCACCACGTTTTGTATAGCCGCCACCCATTGCGCTTTCATACAAACCGGAACTTCCAGTGATAACTAATGCCTTTACTTTTGCAGGGTATAATTTCGTGTGGTATAAACCAATATGACCTCCAAGCGAATTACCAAGCAGAATCACATTGTCCAGACCTTTATAGGCGATGAAGTCGTGAAGATATTTTGCAAAACTCCTCACATTGGTTTTTAACAATGACATTGTGTATATCGGTAGTTCTGGAATAATGACTTTATAGCCTTTTCCGCCAAAGTAATGCAAAACAGCATCAAAGTTACTCAAGCCTCCCATCAACCCATGAAGTACAATGATTGGTTGTCCTTCGCCTTCTTCAATATAGCTGTAGTTTTTTTCTTTTTTTAAACGGTATCTCATCAACTGGTTAGTCTATTTCCAAAGAACAAATATAGGTATTTCGTAGAAATATAATTTTATTTTCAATCATCTTACAATGAATGTCTCCAGAATAGTTTTCGACAATAATCTACCATTTTTCCACACTTATTTTAACTAATTGATTGTCAATTTTATAGGTATTTTAAAATTGCCATTTTCGGTTTGAAAGATACTTCAAATTAAAAACTTATGAACAAAAGTGGTAGAATGTGGTAAAAAGTGGTAATATTTTCAATATATTTGAAATCTAGTCGTTACAATTACAAATCAATCATTTTGAGCTCATTAATAGGAACATACGAATGCAAAGTAGATGCCAAGGGAAGGCTTATGCTCCCTTCTGCCATCAAAAAGCAGCTGTTGCCTGTGCTTCAAGATGGATTTGTGTTAAAGCGAGCGGTGTTTCAACCGTGTTTGGAATTGTATCCAATGACAGAATGGGAGGCCTTAATGCAAAAGGTCAATAAACTCAATAGGTTCAAGAAGAAAAACAATGATTTCATCAGACGTTTTACCGCTGGAGTCAAAGTGGTTGAGGTTGATGCTACAGGGCGATTGTTGATTCCTAAAGATTTGGTGGCGTTTGCTGATATCGCAAAGGATATTGTAGTGTCTTCGGCCATCAACATTATTGAGATTTGGGATAAGGATAAATACGAACAAGCCATTGATGATGCCACAGGAGATTTTGCTGATTTAGCAGAAGAAGTCATGGGACAAGATGATGACAATGATATATCATAATGCAGTTTTACTTACAGAAACGGTTGATGGTTTGGATGTAAAACCAGATGGTGTTTATGTAGATGTGACTTTTGGTGGTGGTGGCCACAGTCGTGAAATTTTAAGACGATTGGGTCCGAACGGTAAGCTGTACGCCTTTGATCAGGATAAGGACGCTCTTTTAAATAAAATCGATGACGAACGCTTCACATTGATAAATGAAAACTTTAGATATATCAAACGGTTTTTGAGGTTTTATGGTGTGAAGGAGGTAGATGGAATTTTGGCTGATTTTGGTGTGTCGTCTCATCAATTTGATGTTGGTGAACGCGGTTTTTCTACTCGATTTGAGGCGGAATTGGATATGAGAATGAATCAAGATAGTCAGCTTTCGGCATATCATGTCATCAATAATTATGAGGAGGAGCAAATCAAAAATGTATTGTTGCAGTATGGCGAATTACGTCAAGCTCCAGCGATGGCAAGAGTAATTGTTGAGGAAAGAAGTAAAACAGAAATCAAGACTAGCGAGCAATTGAAAAATGTCTTGAAAAAGTTTGTTAAGCATAAAAATGAACATAAGGTGTTGGCTCAAATTTATCAAGCCATTCGTATCGAGGTGAATCAGGAAATTGAAGTTTTAAAAGAACTGTTGTTGCAAACTCCCGAACTATTGAAGAAAGGTGGACGCTTAAGTTTCATCTCTTATCACTCTTTAGAAGATCGATTGGTTAAACGCTTCATCAGAAACGGAATGTTTGAAGGTGAACCGGAACGAGATGTGTTTGGAAATTATGAAGTTCCATTTCAAAAAGTCAATGGACTGGTAGTGCCATCAAAAGAAGAAATAAAAGAGAACAATAGAGCTCGAAGCGCCAAGTTGAGAATTGCAGAAAAACTATGAAACAGAGCTTATACAGCATATTGAAAGGGAAGTTTTTAATCAGCGATGATTCGTTCAAAAATTGGAGAATCATCCTTTTCATTTCTTTTTTGGCCATCATTATGATTGCGAGCTCGCATAGTGCAGACAAAAAAGTACACGACATCGCACGATTGAATAACGAGGTTAAAGAATGGCGTTCACTCTTTGTAGATGGTCGTTCGAAATTGATGAAGCTTAAAATGGAGTCAGCTCTCGTAAATAAAATGTCAGAAAAAGGAATTGCGCCATCTGTGATTCCACCGAAAAAGATAAAAGTAACATCAGAAAAAAATTGAAGTAAGTGGCAGTCACCGAAAAAAGCATATTGAACCGATTGTATGTTGTAGCGAGCATTATGTTCGTTTTTGCAATTGCTGTGGCATTCAAGCTATTCAATATTCAGTTTGTGCAAGGTGACAAATATAGAGAGTTGGCCGAAGAACGAACTATTAAAAATGTAGTGATACCCGCCAATAGAGGCAATGTATATGCCGTAGATGGCAGTTTGCTCGCGACGTCAATCCCGAAGTACGATATACGTTTCGATGCTTTAACGCCTACAACAACCACATTTGAAACATACGTAAAACCTTTAAGTGATTCACTTTCAAAATATAGTGGAAAACCTTCGATCTACTATCAAAATGAATTGCGAAAAGCAAGAGCCAATAAGAACAGGTATTTTCTGGTGGCGCGAAACATTAGTTATACAGATTATACAAGGATCAGAAATTTTCCTCTATTGAAGTTAGGTGCTTTTAAAGGTGGATTAATTGTAGAACAAACCACCAAGCGTGAGCATCCGATGGGTGGCATCGCACAACGTAGTATTGGATACGAGCGATTTTCAGATGATGGCACCGTCACGCGTGCTGGTATCGATGGTGCATTTGGCAGTAAATATTTACGAGGTGTTGATGGTCATCGCTGGAAACAAAAAATTGGACAAGGCCAGTGGAAGCCTATAGCAGATTACAACGAAGTGGAGCCAAAGGATGGCTATGATATTTATACAACTATTGATGTCAACATACAGGATATAGCGCACCACGCTCTTTTGAAGCAGTTGGAGTTTTATGAGGCCGAGCACGGTTGTGTTGTGGTTATGGAAGTAAAAACAGGAGAAATTAGAGCTATTTCAAATCTAGGAAAGACAAAAGATGGGTTTTATTATGAAAAACTGAATTATGCTGTTGGCGAATCGCACGAACCTGGTTCGACTTTTAAATTAATGGCTCTTGCTGCTGCTTTGGAAGATAAATTAATAGACACCTCATATGTAGTTGATACAGGCAACGGATCCAAACGTTTCTATGGTCGGTCAATAACGGATTCACACGGCAACGGAAAAATTTCGATAGCAAGAGCTTTGGAAGTTTCTTCCAATGTAGGCTTTGCAACTATGATTGATGAGGTCTATTCTAAACAACCTAATAAATTTATTGACAGGCTGAAGAGTTGGCATTTGAATGAGCGACTTGGATTGGCGATTCTTGGTGAAGGCCAACCTGAAATTTATCAACCTGGTCATTCAAAGTGGAGTAGAAATGCACTTCCTTCAATGGCTTATGGTTACAATTTGAGTTTGACACCTTTGCAAACGCTTTCTTTTTACAATGCCATTGCCAATGACGGTGAGATGGTAAAACCTCACTTTTTAAGGGAAGTCAAGGAATTTGACAAGACCATTGAGAAGGTCGACACCAAAGTCATTGAAAAGAAGATATGTTCTGACGAGACTATCAAAAAATTGCAAACAGTTCTTAAGAACATTGTTATAAGAGGAACTGGTAAAAGTCTCTATTCGCCCACATTTTCAATGTCTGGCAAAACAGGAACTGCAAGAACAGAATATTGGTTACCAGATTGGCAAGAAAACAGAAAGTACATCTCGTCTTTCGCAGGCTATTTCCCTTCGGAAAATCCAAAATATTCTTGCATTGTGGTGATTCACAAGCCAAGTACCAAAAAAGGATATTATGGTGCTGATGTTTCTGGGCCAGTTTTTAAAGCGATTGCTCAAAAGATATTTACTGATACACCTATTACAGATGAAGTGAAAACTTTGGATTTCAAGAATTCCATCGTCAAAAAAGATTTTGAAAACTACTATGACGTGGCTCAAACCTATAAAACAATTATGCCAGATGTAATCGGTATGCCAACTATGGATGCGCTTTCCTTGTTGGAAAATATGGGTTTAAAAGTGAAAGTGGAAGGTGTGGGAATCATCAAAAAACAATCGATTAATAAAGGAACCAAAGTTCAAAAAAATCAAACAGTCATCCTTAATATTTAATGACAGAATTAAAAGACATATTATATAAAGTCACCATCAATGCGGTTGTTGGCAGCACGAGTGTGCAAGTCAACGCTATTGATTTTGATTCACGCAATGTGTCCAAAGATGATGTGTTTGTGGCTATCAAAGGTACACTTTCTGATGGTCACCAATTTATAGATTCAGCCATAGATAAAGGGGCTGTGGCGATTGTGTGTGAAACGCTTCCTGCAAATCTTCAAAATGGTATCACTTATATAGAAGTTGAAAGTGCCAGCAAAGCTTTGGCATTTATGGCTTCCAATTTTTACAAAAACCCTTCCGAAAATTTAAAACTAGTAGGAGTTACTGGTACCAATGGAAAAACAACGGTTGCCACCTTACTATATCAATTGTTTAAAAAAGCTGGTTTCAAGGTTGGTTTGCTGTCAACAGTAAAAATTTTGGTTGATAACCAAGAGTTTAAAGCTACTCACACCACACCAGATTCACTCACAATAAACAAATATTTGAGTTTGATGAATGATGAAGGCGTCGAGTATTGCTTTATGGAAGTGAGTTCTCACGGTATCCATCAACATAGAACCGAAGGGTTGCGATTTGAAGGAGGTATTTTCACCAACCTTTCTCACGACCATTTGGATTATCATAATTCATTCGCCGAATATCGCGATGTGAAAAAATTGTTTTTTGACAATCTTCCGAAAGAGGCATTTGCATTGGTCAATATTGATGATAAGAATGGTTTGGTAATGCTTCAAAATACAAGAGCTCGAAAATTCACTTATGCTTTAAAAACCTATGCTGATTTCAAGGCGCAAATTCTCGAGAATCAATTTGGAGGTTTGTTGTTGAAAGTTAATGATAGCGAGGTTTGGACGCGATTGGTGGGCAATTTCAATGCCTACAACATTTTGGCTATTTACGCTACAGCTGATTTGCTCGGATTGGAGAAAGTTGAAAACCTTCGATTGATAAGCGAATTGGAAAGTGTCAGCGGTCGCTTTCAATATTTGATTTCTGATGAAAAAATTACGGCAATTGTAGATTATGCCCATACCCCTGATGCATTACAAAATGTATTGGAGACCATCAATAGCATTCGCACCAAAAATGAAGAGTTGATAACGGTTGTTGGCTGTGGTGGTGACAGAGACAAGACGAAACGTCCTAAAATGGGTCACATTGCTTCTGCATTGAGCACGAAAGTCATTTTCACCAGTGATAATCCACGTAGCGAAGTCCCTGAAGCAATCATAGAGGATATCGAAAAAGGTGTGGAGCCTCAAAATTTCAAGAAAACTGTTTCGATTGTAGATAGAAAACAGGCCATTAAAACAGCCTGTCAAATGGCGCAACCAAACGATATCATCCTCATTGCAGGAAAGGGTCACGAAACCTACCAAGAAATCAAAGGTGTGAGGACGGACTTTGATGATTTTAAAATAGTACAGGAATTTTTAAAACAATTGCAGAAATAGTATGCTGTATTACTTATTCGAATATTTAGAAAAGCACTTCCAGATTCCAGGAGCATCGCTATTTGGGTTTATCACCTTTAGAGCGGCTATGGCAATAATCTTGTCGTTGGGCATTTCAACCATATTCGGCAAACGGATAATTAGGTTTCTACAAAAACAGCAAGTTGGCGAAACCATTCGCGATCTTGGTTTGGAAGGTCAAGTAGAAAAGGCTGGTACGCCAACGATGGGTGGAATCATAATCATTATGGCAACGCTTATTCCTGTTTTGCTATTGGCAAAGTTGGAAAACATCTACATCATACTATTAATTGTGACCACACTCTGGATGGGAACCATCGGTTTTATTGATGATTATATCAAAAAATTCAAAAAAGATAAGGAAGGTTTGAAGGGTAAATTCAAGGTGATGGGCCAAGTAGGTCTAGGTTTGATTGTAGGTCTAACTCTTTATTTTCATCCAGAAGTAACCGTAAGGGAAGAACTTCCTCAAAACCAAAAACAAGAGATGGTGACAGATAATGGTTCTGTTGAAAAACAATTTTCATATGAGGAAAAATCAACAAAAACGACTATTCCATTTGTCAAGGAAAATGAATTTGACTATGCCGACATTATCACTTGGTTTGATGAAGATTTAAAACCCTATGCTTGGATTGTGTTCATTTTGGTCAGCATTTTCATAATTACTGCTGTTTCAAATGGTGCCAATCTCACCGATGGAATTGATGGACTTGCTGCAGGTTCTTCTGCAATCATCGCACTGACACTTGGGATTTTTGCGTGGGTTTCAGGTAACATCATTTTTTCCGAATATCTCAACATTATGTATATCCCAAGGGTTGAGGAAATCACCATCTACATTACGGCTTTTGTTGGAGCTTTGATTGGTTTCTTGTGGTACAACACCTATCCTGCTCAAGTCTTTATGGGAGATACAGGAAGCTTGACCATCGGAGGAATTATTGCCGTCATCGCCATTGCAGTTCGAAAAGAGTGGTTGATTCCTGTCTTATGCGGCATCTTTTTGGCTGAAAATTTATCAGTGGTTATGCAAGTGAGCTATTTCAAGTATACAAAGAAGAAATATGGAGAAGGTAGACGGATTTTCAAGATGTCGCCATTGCATCATCACTATCAAAAATCAGGATATCACGAAAGTAAAATCGTCACCAGATTTTGGATTGTAGGCATTTTGCTGGCGATACTTTCAATAGTAACGCTTAAAATCCGATAGTATGAAGCGGTTAGTGATTCTTGGAGGAGGCGAAAGCGGTGTAGGAACAGCGCTTTTGGGCAAGGCGAAAGGCTATGAAGTTTTCCTGTCAGATAAGGGAAAAATAAAGGAAATATACAGAGACGTTCTTAAAAATAATGAGATTGAATTTGAAGATGCACAGCATACCGAATCAAAGATATTGAATGCTGACATCGTGATGAAAAGTCCTGGAATTCCCGATAAGGTTGAAATCGTAAAGAAGATTCGCAGCAATGGAATTCAGGTGGTATCTGAAATCGAATTTGCTTCAAAATATACCGATGCCACCATTGTTGGTATAACAGGAAGCAACGGAAAAACCACCACAGCAAGTTTAACCTATCATATTCTAAAGCAAGAATTGGAGGTTGGGCTATCAGGTAACATCGGTAAAAGTTTTGCCCAACAGATTTTGGAATTTGATTATCCAAATTATGTGCTTGAAATCAGCAGCTTTCAATTGGATGATATTGTTGATTTTAAACCTCATATCGCTGTGCTGCTGAATATCACACCAGACCATTTGGATAGATATGATTACAAATTTGAGAATTACATCAATTCAAAATTTAGGATAGCGATGAACCAAACCAAGGATGATTATCTCATTTATGATGCAGATGATGAGGTCATCAATGAGTGGCTCAAAAACCATAAAATTCAATCCACATTGCTGCCATTCTCATTGGTAAAAACTATAGAGAACGGCGCTTATTTAGACAACGATAATATTAAAATAACGATAGATAACAACCAGATCATTATGCCAACAGCAAATTTAGCATTAGAAGGAAAACACAACGTAAAGAACCAAATGGCTGCTTCAACAGTAGCTCATTTATTAAAAATTAGAAAACAGACCATTCGCGAAAGCCTCGAAAACTTTCAAGGTGTAGAGCATCGATTGGAGCACGTATTGAAAATCAACAAAGTGCAGTATATCAACGACTCCAAAGCGACAAATGTCAATGCCACTTACTACGCATTGGAAAGTATGGACACTCCAACGGTATGGATTGTTGGCGGAGTTGATAAAGGCAATGATTATAAGGAATTGTTCCCATTCGTAAATGAAAAAGTGAAAGCCATTATCTGTTTAGGTGTTGATAATGAAAAGTTGATTGGCACTTTCGGTAATATGGTTGATGTTATTGTTGAGACTCAATTTATGACTGAAGCCGTGAAAATTGCTTATAAAATTGCTGAAGCAGGCGATACGGTTTTGTTGTCTCCTGCATGTGCAAGCTTCGATTTGTTTGAAAATTATGAAGATAGAGGTCGTCAATTTAAAGATGCTGTAAGAAACCTATAGTGACTAATTTGTTATCACATATCAAAGGAGATAAATTAATATGGGCTATTGTCACATTGTTGGCAATATTCTCATTCCCTTGTGTGTATAGCGCCTCAAGTAATTTAGCTTATACTAGTAACTCTGCCAGCACTTTTGCTTTTTTTGTGAAGCATTTTATGCACTTAATGTTAGGATTTCTTATCATTTACGGTGTGCACCGAATTCCATATCGTTATTTCAGAGGATTGTCTATGGTGATGATTCCTATAGTTTTGGTGCTGTTGATTGTGACCATGCTTCAAGGAACTACCATTGAGGGTGCAAATGCGAGTAGATGGATACAGATTCCATTGGTCGGAATGTCATTTCAGACCTCCACGTTGGCTTCGGTAGTTTTAATGGTGTATGTGGCAAGATATTTATCAAAAATTCAAGATAAAGATATCACGTTTAAAGAAACGATTTTGCCACTGTGGCTGCCAGTGTTTTTGGTGCTAGTATTGATTTTGCCAGCTAATTTTTCCACGACGGCAATTATTTTTGCCATGGTTTTGATACTTGCTTTTATTGGAGGTTATCCTTTTAAGTATTTAGCGATAATTGTAGGAACTGGTATTGCCGCATTGGCACTCTTTATTTTGGTAGCTAAAGCCTTTCCCGATTTGATGCCAAATAGAATCCAAACGTGGGAAAACCGTGTAGAGAACTTTGCAAATGGAGGTGAGGATACAGAAGCTGATTATCAGATTGAAAAAGCAAAAATCGCTATTGCATCAGGTGGAATTCAAGGATTAGGTCCTGGAAAAAGTGTTCAAAAGAATTTTCTGCCGCAATCATCATCCGATTTCATTTTTGCCATTATCGTTGAAGAATATGGATTGCTCGGAGGATTGTTTTTGGTCATTATGTATTGCTGGTTGTTATTCCGGATTGTTATTATTTCTCAAAAAGCAGATACCGTTTTCGGAAAACTCTTGGTACTTGGTGTTGGTTTGCCGATAGTATTTCAAGCGTTTATCAATATGGCAGTCGCGGTGGAATTGTTTCCAGTAACAGGACAAACATTACCATTGATCAGTAGCGGAGGAACATCGATTTGGATGACCTGTCTAGCAATTGGAATCATTTTGAGCGTAAGTGTCAAACGAGAAGAGATTAAGGAAATGGAAGAAATTGATGATGACAATCCACTCGAAATTTTAAGTGAAGCAATCTAATGGGAAATTATAAAATCATATTGTCAGGTGGTGGAACAGGAGGTCATATCTATCCTGCCATTGCCATTGCAAATGAGTTAAAGTCTCGTTTCCCTTCTGCAGAATTTCTTTTTGTAGGAGCTTCTGACCGTATGGAAATGGAAAAAGTTCCTCAAGCTGGCTATAAAATTGAAGGTCTTTGGATTTCTGGAATCCAACGGAAATTGACTGCAAAAAATTTAATGTTTCCATTCAAATTGATTTCAAGTTTGATGAAAGCCCGTAAAATTCTTAAAACCTTCAAGCCAGATGTAGCTATTGGAACTGGTGGTTTTGCAAGTGGGCCACTATTGAATGTGGCAACCTCCAAAGGTATTCCGAGTTTGATTCAAGAGCAGAATTCCTACCCAGGAATCACGAACAAACTCTTGAGCAAAAAAGTGGATAAAATATGCGTTGCCTATGATGGATTGGAACGTTTTTTTCCAAAAGAAAAGTTGATCAAAACAGGCAATCCTATTCGTCAGGATTTGCTTCAAATTGAAAATAAAACCGCTGAAGCAAAAGATGTTTTCAAACAGAAAAACGGAAAACACACATTGCTTGTTTTGGGTGGAAGTCTTGGTTCAAAACGGATCAATGAATTGATAGAAAAAGAATTGGAGTTTTTTCAAACTCAAAATGTACAGGTTATTTGGCAATGCGGGAAATTGTACTATGAGCAATATAAAAAGTATAACAACCGAGAGGATGTACAAGTTCAGGCCTTTATTAATACGATGGATTTTGCCTATGCGGCTTCAGATATTATTATTTCGAGAGCAGGTGCAAGTTCGGTTTCAGAGTTGTGCGTCGTCGGAAAACCTGTGATTTTTATTCCCTCACCAAATGTGGCGGAAGATCATCAGACAAAAAATGCTATGGCAATTGTCGATAAAGATGCTGCTGTTTTGATTAAGGAATCTGAATTGGATATTGATTTTGAAAATCGCTTTTCTCAATTGGTATCATCTACAGAAAAACAAAAAGCGTTGGGAACGAATATTAAAAAATTGGCATTGGTAAATGCCACAAAAGATATAGCAGACGAAGTAGAAAAGCTTTTAAAAACTAAATGAATTTAAACCAGATACATAGCGTATATTTTATTGGCATTGGTGGTATTGGAATGAGTGCCTTGGCGCGTTTTTTCGTTGCTAATGGTAAAGCTGTTGCTGGTTACGACAAAACTAAAACAGATATCACCGAAACGCTTCAGGATTTGGGGATTGAAATTCACTTTGAAGATTCAATTTCCTTGATTGCTTCCAAGTTTTTAAAACCAGAAACGACTTTGGTTATTTATACGCCTGCTGTTCCGAAAGACCATAAGGAACTTGCGTATTTTAAAGAAAAAGGCTTTAATGTTTTAAAACGTTCTGCGGTTTTGGGTGAGATTACAAAAAAAACGTTCTGTTTGGCTGTAGCTGGAACACACGGCAAAACCACAACTACTAGTATTCTTGGGCATTTGTTGTATCAATGTAATGTCAACGTCACTGCGTTTTTGGGTGGCATTAGTGAGAACTATGATTCTAATTTCATCAGTAAAGGTACAGATGTAACAGTCGTAGAAGCTGATGAGTTCGACCGTTCTTTCTTGACACTGTCTCCAGATATGGCTTGCATCACTTCTATGGATGCTGACCATTTGGATATTTATGGTGAAGCAGACGAACTGAAAAAATCATTTATAGATTTTTCAAAAAAACTAAAACCAAATGGCAAATTATTTGTTAGAAACGGGTTGCCAATAGATGGAATTACTTACGGAATAGAAGATGATTCTGATTATTCTGTTCAAAATATTAAGATAATCGATGGGACTTATGAGTTTGATGTGAAAACACCTACTCAAATCCTGCAAAATTTCAAATTTAACCTACCTGGTAGACATAATCTGTCGAATGCATTAATAGCCTTGGCGATGTCTGTAGAATACGGCATCCCTCAGCAGCAGCTCGCCACGGCATTGGCATCTTATAAAGGGGTTAAAAGAAGATTCACCTATCAAATCAAAACAGATGAATTGATCTATGTTGATGATTATGCACATCATCCACAAGAAATCAATGCATTGCATCAAGCGGTGAGAGAGATGTATCCTGACAAAAAAGTTTTGGCCATTTTTCAGCCACATTTGTTTAGTCGAACAAGAGATTTTGCAGACGAATTCGCCAGAAGCTTATCACAATTTGATGAAATTTTGTTGCTTGACATTTATCCAGCGAGAGAATTACCTATTTCAGGCATTACTTCAGAATGGTTATTGTCAAAAATTGAGAATCCTAAAAAGAAATTGGTTCAAAAGTCAGAACTGATTTCAAACATAAAAAAATCAAATGCCACAGTTGTTTTAACTGTTGGTGCAGGAGATATTGGAGAAGAAGTTAAACACATTAAAAAAGCCTTGAGCAGTGAAGCGCTATTATAATCACATAAAAATCATTGCGTTAATAGTGTTGGTAGGCTTTTTGTTTGCATTTTCATCGGTGCGTAACGCAGAACGAAAAATTAGCGAACCAATAGTCAAATTTCTGGGCGAAGAGAACTTGTTTGTAACACACGCAACTGTTAGTAAATTGTTAATAGTAAATCAAGAGACTGTTACGAATAAGCCTAAAGAAATTATAGATTTGAACGACTTGGAAAGTGCCCTAAATTCCAATCCGATGATTAAGCAAGCACAAGTGTACATCAACGTTGATGGACAATTGACTGCTGAAATCAACCAGAAAAAACCAATAGCTAGAGTGGCTACAAACGCCTCTTATTATATAGATGATGATGGTACTTATATGCCTTTGTCAACAAACTATTCCGCTAGGGTGCCTTTGGTGACGGGTTTTGTTGAAAAAAACAACTTGTACAATCTGGCTGTGGTTGCGAGAAAAGTTCAGGCTGACGAATTTCTTAAAAACAACGTGGTTGAGATTCATCAAAATGAAAATAAGAGCATCGATTTAAGGTTCCGGAAAGATGATTTTACCATCCAATTGGGCTCCCTTAAAAATTTGGATAAAAAAATAAACAATCTCAAAGCATTTTACCAAAAAGCAATGAGAGATAGCACACTTAACAAGTATAGTGTAGTGAACTTAAGGTTTGATAAACAGGTCATTTGCACAAAAAAGTAAACGATGGAAAACAATAAGATTTCTGTAGGATTAGATATCGGAACCACAAAAATTGTGGCGATGATTGGTCGCAAAAATGAATATGGCAAAGCCGAAATTTTGGGTATCGGAAAATCCAAAAGTTTGGGTGTGCACAGAGGTGTTGTGAACAATATCACACAGACCATTCAATCCATACAGCAAGCAGTACAGGAAGCCGAAGCAGAAAGTGGATTGAAGATCGAAGAAGTTACGGTTGGTATTGCTGGTCAGCATATCAGAAGCCTTCAGCACAGCGATTATATTACAAGACCAAATTCTGAATTGGTCATTGACGAAGAAGATATTGACCGTTTGATAAACCAAGTTCACAAATTGGTGATGTTGCCTGGCGAGGAAATCATTCACGTGTTGCCTCAAGAGTACAAAGTGGATGGTCAAGGTGAAATCAAAGAACCAATCGGTATGTATGGAGGTCGTTTGGAAGCGAATTTCCACGTAGTGGTTGGGCAAGTGTCATCCATAAGAAACATTGGTAGATGTGTCAAAAGTTCTGGTTTGGAGCTGGATGGAATCACATTGGAACCTTTGGCGTCAGCAAATGCTGTATTAAGTCAGGAAGAGAAAGAAGCAGGTGTAGCATTGATTGATATTGGAGGTGGAACAACCGATTTAGCAGTGTTCAAAGATGGCATCATTCGTCATACAGCTGTGATTCCTTTCGGTGGAAATGTGATTACGGAAGACATTAAAGAAGGTTGCTCCATCATCGAAAAGCAAGCCGAATTGTTGAAGATAAAATTTGGTTCCGCGTGGCCTGGAGAAAACAAGGACAATGAGATTGTTTCAATTCCAGGGTTGAGAGGTCGCGAACCAAAAGAGATAACACTTAAAAATTTGTCCAAAATCATCCATGCACGTGTTACAGAAATTGTAGAGCAGGTGTATGTTGAAATTAAAAATTACGGACACGAAGAGCAAAAGAAGAAATTGATTGCGGGTATTGTATTGACAGGTGGTGGTTCGCAGTTGAAGCATTTGAAACAATTAGTAGAATACATCACTGGTATGGATACCAGAATCGGCTATCCTAATGAGCACCTTGCTGGTGATAGTGATGAGGAAGTGGCAAGTCCATTATTTGCAACAGCAGTAGGTTTGGTAATGGATGGACTAAAACGTCAAGAGCGCAAGCGCATCGAAAAGGCTGCTATCGAGGAACAGATAGTTGAAGAATCAGAAGCGACTTCTGAAAATGCTGCAAATGAAGAAGAAACAATTGCGCATCCAAAGAAGGAACGCCGTTCATTTTTGGACAAACTGACTGAAAGAGTCAAAGATTTTTTAGATAACGCAGAATAAAAACAGAGTGAATATTAATATCAATCCAACAAGAAATTAATTACAAATCCAGAAAAACCCTAAACATATGAGCAACAAAAATGAATTTGGAAACATCGCATTCGATTTGCCGAAAAACCAATCTAACGTCATTAAGGTGATAGGTGTTGGTGGAGGTGGAAGCAATGCCATTAACCACATGTTTCAACAAGGAATAAAAGGAGTTGATTTTGTCATCTGCAACACAGATGCGCAGGCACTACAGAGTAGTGGAGTACCAAACAAAATTCAACTTGGTGTGAACTTAACGGAAGGTCTTGGAGCTGGTGCAAATCCTGAAGTGGGAGAGCAGGCAGCAGTTGAAAGCCTAGAGGACATTCGCAGAATGTTGGATACCAACACAAAAATGGTATTCATCACTGCTGGTATGGGTGGAGGAACAGGTACTGGAGCCGCTCCTATCATTGCCAAAATGGCCAAAGAGCTGGATATTTTAACTGTTGGAATTGTGACAATGCCATTCTTGTTTGAAGGGAAGATTCGCAACGAGCAAGCTCAAAAAGGGATAGAAACTCTACGTGGACACGTCGATTCATTAGTGGTCATCAACAATAACAAACTTCGTGAAGTATATGGTAACCTTGGTTTCAAAGCTGGTTTCTCAAAAGCTGATGAAGTGTTGTCCACGGCTTCTAGAGGTATTGCCGAAGTTATCACGCATCACTACACTCAAAACATCGATTTACGTGATGCCAAAACGGTTTTGAGCAATAGCGGAACAGCTATTATGGGTTCTGCCTTGGCTTCTGGAAAGACGAGAGCTCAAGAGGCGATTATGAAAGCTTTGGATTCTCCATTGTTGAACGACAACAAAATTACTGGTGCCAAAAACGTATTGTTGCTTATCGTTTCTGGTGCACAAGAAATTACTATTGATGAGATTGGAGAAATCAACGACCACATTCAAAATGAAGCTGGTCACGGTGCCAATATCATTATGGGTGTTGGTGAAGATGAATCACTTCAAGAATCAATCTCTGTTACCATTATCGCTACGGGTTTCGATATTGAGCAGCAGGATGAAATTTCAAATACTGAAGTAAAAAAAGTGGTGCACGCATTGGAAGATGACCAAAATAACGATGTGAAAGTGAAAGAACGCGAGCCGGCTATTATCACTCCTGATATTGTTTTGGAAAAAGAAGAAGAAAAACAGGAAGAGAGACAAGTTGTTGTAAAACACACGCTTTTTGAAGAAGATGAAGAAGAAGTTGAAGATATCAAAAATGAATCGCATTCGGATTTAATTCCTACTTCAGAATTCATAAGAAACTTGAATGTTACCTATGAAGAGGTTTTGGATATGATTGAAGAAGAAGATTTCGTGATCACGCCAATTCAGAAAGCTCCTGAATCGAAACCAATCATTTTTGAAGAAGAAGAACAAATAACTTTGACGTTTGATTTACCACTTCCCGATAATCAAAAGGATATAAAAGATGAAGACAATCGAATCCTTTTTTCTTTGGATGAAGAAACAAAAGACTTGAACGTCAAAGATCATATTGAGATTATTCCAGTGACAGAAGCAAATGAGTCAGGAGAGAAACGCTATGCTTTGGACGATTTTACATCTTATGAATCATCTATGAATAAGAAGAATGTTAAAACCATTGAAATAGACGAGGAGATTGTTTTTGAGAAAAAGACAGTTGCCTCTGAAACTGAAAAAGAAGTGGCGAAAGATGAAATAGATCCATTAAACAGTCCTATTTCTGATTTGTTGAAAGAACGTGCTGATGAGAGAAGACGCAAAATGAAAGATTTTAATCACAAATTCAATAATGCAAAGGTCGACGAATTTGAAAAGATTCCGGCTTATAAACGACAAGGTGTGAACCTTGATGACTCACCACACTCATCAGATACAAGTGCTTCTAGAATGTCAGTCGGTACAGACGACAACGACGATGTTCAGTTAAGAAGCAACAATTCATTCTTACACGATAACGTAGATTAATAGCCAAATTTAGTTAAGTGTATTCACACCTCAAAAGCCCGAAAAGTTCAACCGCTTTTCGGGTTTTTATTTTTATAACTTAACTACTACTAATGACGTATTTTGCGTACATTTATTATTATTTAATTTTACATTAAAATCAATGTAATGTTAAAAAGAGGTGTTTGTATAGTTGAAGACAACAAAGATTTGCGTGAAGCGATGAGCATGATGATTCAATTCACTCAAGACTATTATCTCATTCAAAGTTTTGAAAATGCGGAGATGGCTTTACGCGAAATTCCCAATCTTGATGTCGATGCTGTCCTTATGGATATAAATCTTCCAGGTGACAACGGAATTGACTGTGTTGCAAAGCTGAAAAAATTATGTCCTAAAACATTGTTTTTAATGTGCACATCTTATGAGGATGAAGATAAGATATTTAAAAGTCTTGAGGCAGGAGCTAGTGGATATATTCTGAAAACTGAAGGTCCTGCCAAAATTATAAACGCTTTGGATGATTTATTTGATGGTGGAAGCCCAATGAGCGGTAGCATTGCTAGAAAAGTTGTAGCGAGTTTCTCAAAGATGGAGTCCCAAAATAAGTTGACTGAAAATCTAACAGCTAGGGAACGAGAAATTCTAGATTTGATAGCCAAGGGGCAAATAAACAAAGAAGTCGCCTCTGCACTCGAAATCAGTACGGGCACAGTTAAAAAACACGTTCAGAATATTTATGAAAAATTGCATGTCAATACGCGTGTGGAAGCAGTGAATTTGTATTTAAATAGAACTTAGACGATTGCTCATTGAAAGGATTTATTACAAAATTTCTTCTGTGTTTTCCTTTGATGATCTTGGCTCAAGAACATCAGTATGAGAATTTGTTAACAACATATAACATGTGCAAGTCTGACGATTGTCGGCTCAAATCCAGTTTCAAGCTTTCTGAATACTATCTTGAAACCGATGAGATAGACAAAGCACAAAAGTGGTTAGATTCTACAAAGAAATATCATCAGTTTAGGAACGATGAATTTTTCAAAATTTATATACATAGCCTACAGTCAGAATTGTTTTATTATATTGGGCTCAACCAATTTGGAATCTACGAAGCCGATAAGGCAATAGAGGCAGCAAAAAAGGTACAGGATAGCGCATTGCTTGCTGATTCTTTCTTTTTTAGGGGTATCAATGAGTTTGAAATGAACGATATGAATGATTCCTATAAGAGTTTGAAACAATCAAAAATGGTATACCCCAATTTACCACCAAAAAAGCATTTACGTACTTTAATACAGAAAGAACATATTCATAATAATCTAGCTCAGCTTTTTTTGAGAACTAAACAGTTCGATTCAGCAGTTCTATACAACGCTAATGCTTATAGGTATGCTCAAAAATCAAACAGCAAAAGGGGAATTCCCAACTGCGAGCAAACCTTTGGACTAATTTATTTGGCCAAAAATAATATTGACAGTGCCTTTCACTACCTTCAAAAAAGCTCTAAATCTGCATTGAAAAGTAAATACTATGACATCCAATTGATAAATCAAGGATTTTTAGCAGATGCATTTAAAGAGTATGATGACTCTGTGAATTTGTATTTTGATAATGGTAATAAAATAATAAATAATTACCCTGTAAATCGTTCGTTTCGAAGGCATTTTTTCTCAACGGTTCTTCCATTGTTTAAGGCGAATGGAAATTCTGAATCATTGACTTATGTACAAGACCAAATAATTAGATTAGATTCAGATGTACGATCTAAAGGAAATATGCATGTTCAAAATATTACCGAGCAGTACATCAAAAATGAAAACAAGTTATTGAATTTAGAAATCAACAAATTAAAGAACCAAAGAAAAACATCCTTTTTACAAATCGCAGCCTTGAGTTTGGGTGTATTGGTAATGTTGCTCTTTGTCATTCTTTATAAGCGAAAGGCAAAAATTCAAGAAACGCTATTGTATCAAAAAAACGAAATCAGTAAAGATCTTCATGATGACATAGGAAGCGGATTAAGCAGTATTTTGATTCATGCAGATTTACTATCTAAACAACCAGATGTAAATGACAATCAAAAACTTTTGCTTTCAAAAATAACATTGACAGGAAAGGATATATCACAACGAATGAATGCCTTCATTTGGTCATTAAACAACGAAAATAATAATTTGAGGAACTTTTGTGAATATCTAAAACAGTATGCTTCCAATTTAATGGAAGGCACGCCGATACAATTGAGTTTTACTCAAAACATCAAAGAAGCCGACCATGTCTCAATAGATGGTCATTATAGAAAACAATTATTTTTTTGTGTAAAGGAATTGCTGAATAATGCTTTGAAACATTCAGGCGCCACAAAAATTATGATTTCAGTACTGCAGAATGAAAAAAACCAACTTCAAATAATCATTAAAGATAATGGCGTTGGCTTGGTTAAGAAAAATACTTTTGGCAATGGACTTAAAAATGTCGAGAAACGCATATCAGAAATGCAAGGAAAACTCAACATCATTGATGAAATGGGCCTGAACGTAAAACTTTCGGTAGTACTTAAATAAACACACATACTCCAAAAGTAGTAGTAGGACTTTAAAGGCATTTCACTTTTTCACTATAAATCTACTAAAAGGCATTAAAATATGGTTTATTAACATAGGAAAGCCTTCCTGTTCTATGGTATCCTACTACTAATTCCGTATTGTATTAAATAGCAATAATATAGAATTTTAGTCCATGGAAAAAACATCGGCCTACAGGTGTCTAAAATTCAAATGATGAAGACTACAATTTTATCTTTTTGGATGCTGATAACCATTAATGTGGTTGCGCAAGTGGGTATTGGCACCACAACACCCAATGCGCAATTGGACATTCAATCCACAAACCAAGCTAACCCTTCAAATACTGATGGAATTTTGATTCCTAAAATAGATACATTTCCCACCACAAATCCAGGTATCAATCAAAATGGAATGCTCGTTTTTTTGACCACAACATTTGGAGCAAACACACCAGGTTTTTATTACTGGAACCATCCAACAACTGCTTGGTTTCCCATCGGCAACAATAGCAATTCTGGATGGAATTTGAATGGGAATTTAGGTACCGATTCTTCAACGAATTTTATTGGAACAATTGATGCCCAGGATATCATTTTTAAGAGAAACAACATAGTGTCGGGTAAAATTTCCACCTCAAATACCTCATTGGGTTTTGCATCTCTTTTAAACAATCCTTCAGGAAGTACGGCTTTTGGAAATACTGCATTGCAGTTAAATTCTGGAAATAATAATAGTGGATTTGGCAATCAGGTATTAAGGTCTACAGGAACAGGTGGCTTTAATTCTGGTTTTGGCGCTAATACAATGAGGAACAATACTTCTGGAGCAAATAACACAGGTGTTGGATTTGAAGCTTTATTATCAAATACTGTAGGTAATGATAACACATCGCTTGGCTTTAAGGCTGATGTTTCAACAAATAACTTAAGTAATGCTACAGCCATTGGAGCCAAATCTTTTGTTGGAGCCAACAATTCACTTGTTCTTGGTAGTATTAATGGAGTCAATGGAGCAACTTCTAATGTAAATGTGGGTGTAGGGATTTCTCAACCCCTTAATAAGCTTCATTTGCATACCAATTCATCTTCAGAACTTAATTTAATTCAATTTTCAATACCAGGTTCTGGAAACACAAATACCGATGGGTTTCTAATTGGGATAAATCAAACGGGTGAAGCAGGTATAATCAACACATTTGGAGGTAGAATCAATTTTAATGATCAACTGTATATTGATGGTGATAGATTGGGCATCGGTATTACGAATCCATCAGAAAAGCTTCATATACTTGGAAGGTTAAGAATGGTTGATGGAAATCAAGCAGTGGGAAGAATAATGGTAAGCGACGCTAACGGTACTGCATCATGGCAAGAAATTGGGTCTCGTACTTGGTCGTTAACAGGAAATGCAGGAACAGCTCCAGGAACTAACTTCATTGGAACTACGGATGACCAAGATGTTGTATTTAAAAGAAATAACACAGTACACGGTAGACTAGGATTTTCAAACACTAGTTTTGGAAGAAATACTGGTATATCTGGGTCAAATAATTCTGCCTTTGGAATGAATTCCATGTCATCGGCAACAGGTGTTTCAAATTCGGCCTATGGTATTAATACTTTGGTGAATTCATCTGGTTCATCAAACAATGCATTTGGACAGGCATCACTTTTTACCAACACAACGGGTACGGAAAATACTGCCTTTGGAAGTTTTTCCTTGAATGCTAATTTAACAGGAGTACAAAATAGCGCATTCGGGAATGAAACTTTGAGAAATAATACTACTGGTTCAAGTAACGTAAGTGTTGGTTATTCATCTCTTAACAGAAATACAACAGGCAACAACAATACAGCTACTGGTTATGAAGCGCTCTCTAATAATACCACAGCAAGTGATAATTCTGCCTTTGGTCATTTTGCGTTGAGAAACAATAGTACTGGCACAAACAATGTAGGTGTTGGCAACATGTCTCTTCAAGATAATGATAATGGAAGTTTTAATACTGCTGTTGGCTACAGCAGCCAATTAAGGAATTTCTCTGGGAGCAATAATGTATCAGTAGGTTTTAATTCACTTCAATTAAATTCTGGAGGGAATTCAAATACAGCAATTGGAAGTTCAGCTTTGCAGGATAATAGGGCTAGTTCAAATACAGCCGTGGGACGAAGCGCTTTACTATCAAACACTACAGGAACTTCAAACACCGCAACCGGAGTATTTGCTCTGACCAATAATTTGACAGGGAGTTTCAATTCGGCATATGGTAATTTATCTTTAACAAATAACGTCAGTGGTGTTAACAATTCAGCATTCGGTTATCAATCTCAACAGAATACCACTTCAGGACAATCAAATTCCTCATTTGGACAATTATCCTTATCAAACAATACAACTGGTGGTTTTAATACTGCATTAGGTCGGCAGGCAATGACAACAAATACAACTGGAGGATCTAATACGGCATTGGGTGCGCTTGCGAACGTGTCAATCAATAATTTAACAAATGCGACGGCGATTGGGGCAAGGGCTGAAGTTGGGGCGGATAATAGTCTGGTTTTAGGAAGTATCAATGGAGTAAATGGTGCAACGGCATCGGTCAACGTTGGTATAGGTACCACAACTCCTACCGCTACGCTCCAAGTTGAAGGTGCGGTTACTTTTAATGATAATGCAGCAAATGTTGATTTTCGTGTAGAATCTCTCAATAATGTAAACATGTTGAGAGTGGATGCAAGTGACGATTCGGTAAAAATAGGAACTGCTATAAATTCAGCTGAATTACTTCGTGTAGGACAAACCACAGGTGACGGAATTCAAATTGGTTCAGCTGAAATTATTGAGGATGGAGGTGTTAATATTATTACAATCGGTGCAGCCAGTCTCATTCCCGACGTAGATGCAACAAGAAATATTGGTTCTTCCACACTGCGTTGGAACACAGTTTTTGCAGCGAATGGAGTAACAACAACTAGTGACGCTCGCGAAAAACAAGAAATTAAGGTACTTAGGTATGGTTTGGATAAAATTATGCAATTGCAACCCAAAACCTATCAATGGATAGACCCTAATATTGACAACCATAATACACATTTAGGATTTATGGCACAAGATTTAAAAAAAATACTTCCCGAAGTGGTTGTAGATAAAGAATGGAAAAGTCTAGATGAAAAAGGAAGCAAAGATTGGGTATCAACAGAAAGATTAGGGGTAAATTATTCTGAAATAATTCCTGTTTTGGTCAAAGGAATTCAAGAACAGCAAGAGATAATTTTCAGTCAATCAAAAGAAATAGAAGAATTAAAGAACATTAATGCTTCGATACTAAAGCGTTTAGAAAAATTGGAAAATCAGCGCTAACCAATTAAATGGACAACAATGAAAAAACTAATCTATCCATTTTTGATTTGTGCTTCGATATCTTTTGTTCGGGCGCAAGTAGGTATTGGTACTATTACACCTAATGCACAGTTGGATATTCAATCCAGCAACCAAGCCAATCCATCCAATACCGATGGGATATTGATTCCAAAGATTGATGTGTTTCCATCTGCCAATCCTGGTGCTAACCAAAATGGAATGATGGTTTACTTGACAACTGCTATTGGACCAAACCAACCGGGTTTTTATTATTGGGATAACACATCTACATCTTGGCTGCCGATAGGAGGGAATTGTAATTCAGGATGGAACTTGAATGGTAATTCAATTACAACTGGTCAATTTATTGGTACGACAAATAATCAAGACGTTATATTCAGAAGAAACAATCGCCATGCCGGTAGAATAGGAAGTGGTGAGTTGCAATTAAGAACTTCATTTGGTGACAATGCGGCGTCAAGTCTTACCTCTGCGTCTTCAATAAGTGCATTTGGTGTGAATGCCTTGGAAGAAAATACTGTTGGAAGCCAAAACAATGCTTTTGGATCTTCCGCGTTGAGGTCTAATATATCGGGTCAATCTAATTCAGCATTTGGTAATTCAGCTTTATTTTCAAATACCACGGGAAATGCCAATGTTGCATTTGGTACTAGAGCACTAGAGAATAATAGAGCTTCACTAAACATAGCTATGGGTTTTGAGGCTCTTAATGGCAATACTACAGGTACAGGTAACACGGCAATTGGCCATCTTGCCTTAAATAACAACATTACCGGTAATCACAATACTGCTGTAGGTATAAATGCAAGGGTTCTTGCGTCGTCTAATCCGAGTAACGCAACAGCAATCGGCGCTCTTGCAAGGGTTGATGCTAGCGATAGTATGGTTTTGGGAAGTGTTGATGGTATAAATGGAGCTACGTCAACCGTGAACGTGGGTATTGGAACAACCATACCAAGCAGAAGACTGCATGTTGTTAATACTGGAAGCAGTGGTGGTACGGCTTTTGGTACAGCTGGTTTTGTTTTAGAATCGGACGCTCAAGTTTATCAACAAATTTTAACTCCAAGTAATAGAGAGTCTGGTATTCTATTTGGGAATCAAACCAGTAATATAAGAGCAGGTATTTTATTTAATTCAGGTCATACAGATGGTTTGTCTTTCCGTACGGGTGGTAATACCACTAGGATGGCAATTACCAATGCAGGCGACATGGGAATGGGGACATTAGCACCTCAAGCTGCATTGGATATAATTGCCAACGATAATGGTGTTCTCATACCGAGAGTGATACTTACCGCTGCAAATGTACAAGCACCAGTAGTGAACCCAACAGGAGGGGCTTTGCCAGAAAGTACATTGGTTTATAACACCAATTCTTCTGGTACTGTACCCAATGATGTTACGCCAGGTTTTTATTATTGGCAAACTAATCGTTGGAATCGATTAGGGAATGAAAATAAAACGCGTTACTATACTGCCGTGGGCACAACCAATTCACAATATATTATGGGTAGTCCAGCAAGTTTGATTCCTCAAATGACAATATCATTAGTTCCAACTGGTAATATGGTAATGGTAAATTTTAATGCGAGTGGTAGATTGGCTACTTCTAACTTAATGCCTAATCCAAATATTGAAGGTCTTCCGGTGGCTTTTAGATTAGTTTTAAATAGTACTGTAGTTACCACATTTTTTACAATGGCAAATGCCGTTACCAATACAGGTACATTTGCTTACTGGGACATTAATTTCAATTTCCCCTTGAATGTTGTTGCTGGAGCAAATCAAACCGTAAGCATAGAATATCAGCCATTCGGATCACCATTTAGTTCAGGTGATCTTGTTCAAAATACGATTACAACTACCAATTCCGAAGTAGGAATTCCTCTTCAACATCATCGAGTTTTGACTGTAATAGACCCCTAATTAAAAAAGGAGGCATTGTAATATTAGTATCCTCAAAAGAAATTGCTAATTTTGCATTCCAATAAAAATATGAATATGGGTTTGCAAGATAAAGTGATGGCTGCTATGAAAGAAGCCATGAAAGAAAAAAATCAAGAAGCTTTGGCTGCGTTGCGCGCGGTAAAATCTGAAATTTTATTGGCACAGACTGAAACGGGCTCTAAAGAAGAATTGACAGAAGAGCAGGAAATAAAAATTCTTTCTAAACTCGTAAAGCAACGTAAAGATAGTGCCGCAATTTTTTCGCAGCAAAACAGGGCTGATTTGGCAGATCCAGAATTGGCACAGGCTGAAATTATAAGTCAATTTTTGCCAGCTCAATTGAGCGAAGCTGAAATTGAGAAAGTAGTAGTTGACACCATCGCAAAAGTCGGTGCAGAAGGTATGAAAGATATGGGTAAAGTCATGGGAATTGTTAACCAACAATTGGCTGGTCAAGCCGATGGCAAGACTATTTCTACAATTGTAAGAGCTAAATTAGCTTAAATAAAGATTTCTGCTTTTACAGGACATGAATGGCCGCGTGGCGCAACTGAATAGCGCACTGGATTTCGGCTCCAGCGGTTGTGGGTTTGAATCCCTCCGCGGTCACGAATAAATAGTTCAATAAGAAAAAACGCCAAGCTGGCTTGAGCGTTTTTTCGTTTGAACTATTTTCAAAGCGGAGCTTTGATGGAACTGTAATCCCTTTTTTACATTAAACTTGTTTAGTGTTTTCTTTAAATTATTTTTAACCAGTAGCGTTAAAATAGTTGAATGTTTTTTTTTTTTTTTTTTTGAACTTTTGGAAGGAAAATGTGAAAAATTATTCAAACGTAGGAACTTCAAATAATATGTTCTGTTGCTTCAAAACATCAAAAATCAGTTTAAAATTTACGTCTTCAGTATTAATGGGTAAACGTTCATTTAATAAGTCATTTACAATATTTTTCATTTCGACGTCATGATACTCCAATAGAAATTCATTCCCGTTTAAATTAAGTAAGCAATCATTGTGGCCATAGTCTATTACCACATTTGGATTTACTTTTATAATCTTTTTGTTTTTTGGATATGCTTTATCGAGCAGTTTGTAAACAGCGGCCAAAACTCTGTCAACAGTTATTGAATTCAAACAGATGCGATGTTCACAATTAAGTATAACATCATAATTACAGCGTAGATTACAAACACCCGTTTTACCCCATATGAGCTCGTTATATTCTGAAAAGCTTCCCCAACTGCCTGGTCCGGTGGGTCCATAGATGCCAACAGTTGGTAAATTATAGGCGCCAGCTACGTGGGTGATTCCGGCATCATTTCCAACATGGAATAATGCACCAGACATGGCATTTCCAACTTCAATCATACCACCCGTTATATACTCAATGTACGGTGTCGGGTTTGTGAAATGATTTTCGATATCAGGGTCTTCGGGCCCTTTAATGATTTTACATTTCAAATTTGGAAATAACCTATGGAGCATCTCAATAAGTTGTGCGTATTTTTCAGTGGGCCATACTTTCAATAGAAAGCCTGCTCCATGATGCAATACATAATAGGGTTCTTTTTCATTTATAGAATGTTCAAAATATGGATAACCATCATAACTATTGTCAATATCTATATGTAACTTTGAAATTGTGTCAATATAATGTTGTATGGCATGCTGTTTCACTTTTTTATGGGTTGGATATTTTAAGGCATGTGGTAAGTCATAACCTCTAAAAGCAGGATAATTACCTAGCTCATATATATTGTCAAAATCTTTCTCTTGCAGCTTTGCAATTTCTTCATTGATCACAATAACATCTTTTAAATGTAATTTGAAAAAATCAACCAATCTAGATGCCACGGCAAAATGTAGTGTATCACAAACTTTGACCAATTTTTTTATAGCAGGTATGGCAAAGAATATGTCACCAAGCCCACCATAGCTCTTATAAACCAAAACTTTGCCTAAAGTTTCGGTTTTAGGCCCCTTGGTATTGCTTGTGATCCCCTCTACCTCATTCCAAAAATTAGATAAGGCCTGTTTCATTTCTGTGATGGCTTTGGGTTTGTCGTTTGGATAAAAATCAAATGAGAACGTGCCAATGCGATCATTTCCTATAATCTCACAACCGGATAAAAACGCTTCAGCCGCCAATCTTCCAGAAGGTTCTGGCCATACGGGTTGACAGATGAGGGTTTTGGTTTTTCCTAAAATTTCTAGGACAGTTCCATTGGGAATAGCATCATGAAAGCTAACATTTTTAGGAACTTCTTGTCTTAAAAGATTCCGACCATAAACTGGAAAACTCAAATCAGGGTGAGATTCAGCATATTCTAAATAGGCATGTCCACCTTTTAAATAATTAAGATCTCCAAAAAAAGGAATGACATTTTCAATCTTGGTTTCGGAAATTCTTAAGTCTTCAATTGAAACTGTGGGTGGCATAATCAAATGTTTGGAGACTGCCTCACCGTAAAATTCGTAATGGGCTTCATAATGCCTTGGTGACTGAAAAATATTGAGTTTGGAACCTCTGAATAAGTTTCTAAATTGATGAAATTTGTTTGTGTTGCAACAGTGTCTGATTTTCCTGTCAAGGGTACAAAGAATATTTCTTCGTACACAAAAATTATAGTCAAACTCTATTTTTATATAAGGGGTTTCTGAAAGAAGAAGATGTTCAATCAGATCACTTTCATAGCTGCAACGTGAGGTGCTGCTGATAACAACTAAATCGGTCTTGGAAATTTGAGTTTTAGTAAGTTCAAAATCCTTTAAAGAGTCGATTGATACCCGAAAGTTTCTATGTTCCCCAATTTCCATTAGTTGTTTGATAGTCAATTCTGCTCCTCTAGGAGTAGTTAAAGAAGTATCATGTAGAAAAATTATATGCTTCAATTTAGGAAAGGGTATTAAACAAAATGAAATTCGCTTTTGTATTCCAAACGAATTTCATTTTTCAAAAAATTTGAGAATCTATCTATACTAGCCTTAAGATATTAATCATCATAATAACCATCATCATAATAGCCATCGTCATAATAACCATCGTCGTAATATCCGTCATCATAATATCCATCTCCAAAATTACTGTCATCATCAGAACTACAAGCAGTTGCCATGGATGCAGTAATTGAAATGGCAGAAACAGCTAAAATGGCCTGACCTGATTTCTTTATAAACTTTCTTCTGTCCATAATTAAAGATTTTTTAGAGTTTTGAGTTTAAAACTAATAGTTTTTTTTAATATAACAATTTAAAAATTAATTCTCCTGAAATTTTGTTTGTTTCTTTTGTATATTTAATCTTCTTAATTGATATTTCCCTCACAATGTATAGGTTAAAGTAACGTTATGAAATCATGACACATATTCTATTCACTGAACAATTTACCTTTGGAGGGAGAGTTATCGTAGGGATTTTCTTTGCCGTTTTATGTGTGATGCTTTTGAATTTTGCATTGAAAATGTTCGAGATGGGTTATGTGTTGCGTAATAAAAAACCTTTTTACGTTTACACACCATTTTTTTTAAAGAAGTTGTCACCAGTCCAGAAAAGAATAATGGTAAATCAATTTAAGTTCTACCAAAAATTGAAGCCAAAGCATCAACGATATTTTGAGCATAGAGTGGCATCTTTCATTAGTGATAAAAGGTTTTTTGGAAGAGAGGAATTGGTGGTAACAGATGAAATGAAGGTTTTGATTTCTGCAACTGCGGTAATGCTTACATTTGGTTTTAGGGACTTCTATATTGGGTTGATTGATAAGATATTCATCTATCCAGACGAGTTCTACTCATTAACCAACGAAAATTATCATAAAGGCGAATTCAACCCAAAGCTTGAAACTTTAGTGCTGTCATGGAAAGACTTTAAAAAGGGTTTTGAAAATGATACTGATAAAATCAATTTAGGGATTCACGAATTTGCACATGCCATCCATCTCAATAGTATTAAAGAGAGAGATGTAAGCTCGACCATTTTTTCGGATTCCTTTAAAGAATTGACAGAATTATTGGCCAATGAAGAGAGTCTTCGCAAATCATTGATAGAATCACGTTATTTTAGGGATTATGCATATACCAATCAATATGAATTTGTAGCGGTTATTATAGAAACTTTCATAGAATCTCCATCCGAGTTTCGTGCGCAATTCCCAGAAATATATAATAAAACAAAGCAAATGCTTAATTTTAATTTCGCTGGATATTAATTTCAATTGTAATCTCTACGATTTTTATGGAAAAAAAAATCATTTTGGATTGTCATAAAAGCATAATTCCATACATCCATCATACGCCTGTTCTATCCTCAACATTCATTAACGAACTGACAAATTCAAAAATTTTTTTTAAGTGCGAAAATTTTCAAAGAATGGGCGCATTCAAAATGAGAGGTGCCACAAATGCCATTTTGCAATTAGGTAATTTCCAAAGAGAAAAGGGAGTGGTGACGCACTCTTCAGGTAATTTTGCACAGGCTTTGTCACTTGCTGCAAAATCTTTAGGAGTGAAAGCCTTCATTGTGATGCCCAACAATGCCCCTAAAGTTAAAATCGAAGCAGTTAAAGGATATGGCGGAATCGTGACTTTATGTGAACCAAACATAGTAGATCGTGAGGCCACTGCCCGAAATGTTTCTACATCTACAGGAGCAACATTTATCCATCCATCGAATGATTTGGATGTTATTATTGGAAATGCGACCGCTTGTTTAGAACTTTTAGAGGAATATCCCAATCTAGAAATAGTAGTGGCTCCAGTCGGAGGAGGTGGGCTTATTGCAGGAACGGCCTTGTCGACCCATTATTTTAGAAAGGATTGTAAAGTAATTGGAGCAGAACCATCATCAGTAGATGATGCTTATCGTTCCTTAAAAAGTGGCAAGATTGAAAAAAATGAAACCACAAATACCATTGCGGATGGCTTGAAGACACAATTGGGAACAATCAATTTTCCTATTATTCAACAATACATAAATGATATAATTACCGTTGAGGAAAACGAAATTATAAATGCAATGAGGATGATATACGAAAGGTTAAAAATTGTTGTGGAACCTTCAAGTGCAGTGGCGCTGGCAGCCGTTTTAAAAAATGAAAATGACTTCAGAAATAAAAATGTCGGTATCATTCTGTCAGGTGGAAATGTAGATTTATCTAAACTGCCGTTTTAGGATATAAAAAAGCCTTCTCAAAGGAAGGCTTTTAATGATTTTATATAGTCTTAGAGCTTGAAAACTCCTTGCAGAAAAAACTGATAGTGATTGTTATCGTACTGTCGAGAATCTGCTTCAAAGGCAAATTTGCCCATGGTGCCCAATCGAATACCAACATTATCACTCACCCAAACTACAGTTCCGAACACAATATTCACAGAAGTATTTAATTCTTCCATATTAAAGATACCTACACCTGCACCAGCATAAAGATTTAACCAATCAGAATTCCGAAAGATGTGGTCATCAAAATAGTATTTTAACGTAGTATTTGTTGAGAAGTAAAACAAGTCTTTGTCAGGACGGCCACGATCAATATATTCGTTTTCCTTAAAACCATTCAAGCTGACATCTTGTTCAATGTACAGATATTTAGTCCACTTGCGCTCAATTCCCACTGCAAGTGGTTGTCTAAAGGCAAAACGCCCAGTATTGTCATTTAAATCTTCAAAGGGGTTTCTTGTTCCAAAATTAGCTGTTGTATTAACACCAACACTTAAAAGCCAGTTTGTGCCAGGGTTTTGGGCAAAGGTACTTGTCCCTAAAAATGATATAAATAATACTATAATTACCTTTTTCATAAAAAAAAACTTTAACCAAAAATAGACTATTACGCGAACATAACAAAAATAGGAAGAATTTTTTTATAGGAAATTTATGAAAACTATTTGAAGAGTCGCCTTTCGAAAATGTGTCGACGGTAGCTATTATTGAAAAATATAAGTTTAAAACGTTCTGTAATCGCAACGTATTTTACCCTTAACCAATGGGAAGCCTTTCCAAATCTTGGAAAATCAAGACTCCATAAATAGAGTTGTTGTTTGTGTCGCTGTGAAACAGTCAATAAATTGGATTTGAATTTGGGGACGAATATTGAGGCTAAATCTATGAATCTAGAGGCATATTTTTGCTGTGCCAAACCAATCAAAAGGGGTTTTTCCTCTTGATGTTCAATGACGAGAATGTCATACAAAATTTTTAGTTTCAACGTATTATAAAAGTAACACCTATCATTGATTTGATGCGCAAATACACTGTTTTTAACGATATTGGTCGCTTTAGGTACCGTAATTTGATTCACAACTTTTGTATCTGTAATAAAATCTTGGGCATCAACCAATTTCCGAAATTCATACCTAATTAAATGATGGTGTAGTTCAATGGCACCTAAATGTTTTTCAGATATCTGGCGCGGTTTATGTCTAAAGTTTTTAACCTCATAATTAAAAGGCAAAAATTTATTGTAGCCAGCTGAAGTGAGTAAATCAAAGGCTCTATCTATATCTTTTGAGGCTACAAGAATATCTATATCCCCAATCATACGTTCTCCATGGTCCTGATAATAGTCTGCGGCCAAAAGAGCGATGCCTTTCACAAATACGTGTTCTATTTGATGCGATTTAAATAGATGTGAGACTTGTTTTGCTTCAAAAAGCAATGTTTTGTTTCTTTCTCGATTAAGATTCGTAATTTCTTTGAGATAAATAGTCAAATCTTCGGGCAAAAATCCTAACAGAGACCTTTGTTGCAAACGACAATATACTGCTGGTAAAATTAAATGTTCACTGGCAACAATTACTATTAAGTCCCAATCAATTTGATTTTTTGTGAAATAATCAGCTAATTGTTCTGTGGAAATTTCAAAACTCAAAATGTCTATAATGAGCTGAAAAGTTTGTTTTAATGAATGTTTTTGAGCCAAAAAATCCTATTTATCAATATCAAAATTAAATTAAATATCGACATTGTATGAGATTACATTTTAAATAATTCTTTGAAGGCTGAAACCGCAAAATTATTATCGCAATAATTTAACTCATAAAATTTAAGATTTTTAAGCCAATTGAGAAACAATTTTGAATGCTCTTCTTGTGGAGAAATCCAGGAATCTGGAATGAGGGTTTGAAGAATTTTTTCAGAAGGACATACCTTTAGTTCATTAACAGCATTGTTATCATACTTTACCAAAACTACTTTGTTGCATTCAAAATGTTGATTGGAAGTATGAAAAGAAGATAGTGGTGGCAGATATTTTAAGTTGGTAGGTTTCGAAATACTTTTCTGAAGATCATAAGATTCAAAATTTGGAAAAAGATCTTCGATAATCTTGAAAGCACCAGTTTTAATTGAAATGGCAGAAGGAAATCGATACAAGTGTTGATTTTCTGCTAACATTGGTGAAAAATCATCCGCTAAAAGATCGAAACCCTTTGCCATAAGTACAGCAGACAAAGTGCTCTTTCCGCTTCCAGATGCACCAATGATCATAATCGCTTCCTCACCATTTGTAATCGTTGATGAATGAAAAGTTGCCATCCAATCGGAAACTGTGTTTTTATAAATCGATGTAACCAACTCCATTGTGAATTTACCTTGAAGAAAATGGAAGTTTTCAAAATCATAATGTGCAATGCTCTCACCGTTTTTAAAAAGATGTATTAGTCCATTCTTTGTGAAAATAGCGAATTCAGCATCAATTTGGTTTTCATCATTAGATAATAAATGACTTATGTAAGGATGAATCAGTTTTATAAGTTTCTCCGAGCCGTAACCAATACGAATCTTCGCATGGCCAAAATCGTAATGTATGGAAACTAGATTATCAGGAATGTTCTCGACATTGTCATGAGCAACGTCGTTAGATTTTACTTTGTGAACCGCCATTAAAAAATCAGTCAACTCTGAAAAACAGTTTTCAGTTTGCTTTAAAGTAAAATTGAGATGTTGTTGAAGTGCAAATGTGAATTGATGTTTGTCATCAGATTCCAAATAGAACGTGAGGAGCTGATACGCAGTAGTGGAAAGAACGACGTAACTATTGGAGCTCTCAAACCACAACACATGATTGTCTCCAATCTTTTGTGAGTGTTGAGGAGCTAATTCAATCTTCAAAGTAAGAATTTTCTAATTAAAAGGATCTCCTCCTGGATCTGGAGGGGAAGATGCTTGCGCTTTTTGCGGATTTAAAATAAGAAACGTACCCACTGCAGTAAGTGCGGCATATTTTCCCATTCGCTTGATGGCTTCGTTGCGAGTAATGTTGTTATCTTGACTTTTCTTATTCATTCTGCAAATATATAAATCATTTCAAAAATAACTAAATTTAACAATTTAAAGATAAAATTAAATTTTATTTTTTGTGAAATTTCCTAGGTTGGAAATAATTCTAACTATTTCTAGTGCAGTCGAAAAGAAAAATCACAAATCATTCTACATACGAAATAATCGTAAATAGGGTTTTGTAATTTACAATATACAATATTCTTACAACACCATACACCATAAGGTTTATGAGAATAAGATATTAAAAAAAAAGTGCCTCATATGGAGGCACTTTTTTTAATATACTTTGATATTTTAAAATATATTATTTAATGATTACGCGTTGCGTTTTTTGCTGGGTTTTGTTATTTAATTTAACAATATACACTCCAGTGCTTACAGAAGATACATCAACTATGTTATTGGAACTTCCAGATTCAAGGCTAGCAGCAAGTACTTGACGTCCTTGTATGTCGAAAAGTTTTACCGTACTTTCAGCATTCAGAAGTCCATTGATATGTAACGTTTGATCTAGAGTGTAGATTTGTATTTTATCTAAATCAGTCGTACCATTTGATAATGTGTTATCTGTAAATCTCAAATAGAATCTTCCAGTATCAGTCAAATTGGTGTTTGGTGTAAATACATAATCATTACTATTTAATAAAGTAAATGTAGTCGTCAAAGCATCTTCAAGATAAACGTCGATATTGGAAGGCAAGGTCGATTCTGCAATGCTAACAGTCACTTGCTGCCCTTGCGGTACATTTATGCCCAAAGGAATGATAATGTCAGAACCTAAAGCATCGTAAGCCAAGGATTGTATTGCCATATCAACACCAGTATTATCAGACACCAAATGAGAATAAATCGATTTTGAGGCTGCGTTTGATCCAAAAACCCCAGCGTCATATCCTGAATCCAAGCCAGATGTTGAATTATCATTAAAATAAAAATCTGTCTTATAGTTAGAAGCTCCAATGCCAGCTTGTAATCTTAAATGGACGTTATTCTCATTAGCCAATCTGCCAGGAATGAAATCATCTGTTGAATCCACACGACGCATCGATGGATCAAAAGTAATATCATATGCCGCAACATCATCAACGTTGGCAGTCACTAAAAATCCTTGTCCAGGTGCAAGATTTACATCGGTCGCGGTATTCAAATTATAAATAACCCATCCGTCACCACCGGTTCCAGATGCATCTCCATCATAACCATAAATAGCTCTCAATGGGTTTTGCATTAAATCAATATTGGCAACTCCTGCAGCTACTTCATACTCTAAAAATTCACGTACATTCAAATATGAAGGATAAGGATTTCCAATTAAATTATAGATTGCGAATTGAGGTCCAGAATTTTCAATATTATAAGTGACAGTTCCAGTATTGACATCTCCAGAAAATAGAAATCCGTTATTATCGGTTGAAGCTGCTCTATAACCAACTCCAGCAGTAAGAATCTCGCCACCATTTATCGCAGTATCCCACAGTAAATAAGTTCCTGTCGCTTTATCAAATGGACCAAATACTTTTTGAGTTGTTTGAGATGGGTTTTGTCTCAAATTAGGATTTGCAGAAGCAAAATCAGCAAAGGTTTGTCCGGTTACAGGAGCAGAAACCAAATCATTAGCGCCTGTACCAACACCAATTCCAGGCTGACCATTAATATGACGGTTATAGTTATAGGTGCCCGAACCAATGGCGCTACCAGCAATTAAACTAGAATATCGAGTAGAATTTGAGTTCAAATTAACTGTTCCATCGTTACTAATGGTATTGCCAATGGTGATACTTTTTACAGGAGCAACAGTAAGGCTTCCTCCATTGATTATTGAAAGGTTATTGCCAACATTGAAATCTTCAGTGCCATTAGGATTAATAGATAGATTAGTCATATCTAAATCTGCATTATCAACAATCACATTGGCTGGTGCAGCTCCAAGATTCCATTCATTATATCTGTTATATACAGCTGCGATGTCTTTATATTCTAAAGTAGAGCCTACATTATAAACTGGCGAAATATCCGTAAAACCACCTTGCGTGATAGACAATTTACCAAAAACATTCAAGGACCCGCTTCCTGTAAGACCATCAGAGGTTGAAAGGGTGTAGCTTGGCAAAATATCTAATGCAGCATTAATGGTCATGCCATCGACTGCAACATCTATGTTTTGGTCGGTATCATGACCGATGGTGATGTCATCCGTAATCAATGGTGGATTTCCATTCAACCATGTACCATCAGCTGTCCAAGTGCCCGTTGCTTGCGTAGGGGCAAAACCTCCTTGAAGAGCACTAGAAACTTCAAAGTAAGTTTCCATTTGCATAGTGCCGTATCCAGGGTTCGACGCTCCTGCATTATTTCTACCGATAGATTCATTAGAACGGAAGGCATTTCCGCCATTTAAATAAGTTGCCAAAAACTTAAAGCTTTCAAGTCCCGGCACTGTATTGATGTTCGAGAAATTGATGTTGAAAGTATAAATCGTAGCCGATGGACTTCCGGTAGGAGCCAAATTGGCACTTTGAATAAAGTTATGGGAACCTCCCTCAGCTATTTCAAATAATCCTGCAAAACCATTATTCATTGAAATAGCATAATCAGGTTGAAATCCAGGAGGGAAATTGATTGTTGAACGATTTGTTCCATCATAACCAGATATGGCTTTTCTTCCGTCGTCACCTGTGTCTGTTAACCCTGATGTTGTAGTAATTCCACCTGTTTCACTATCTATATAAATTACCATATAATCGTTAAAGTCACTTGTGCCTCTATTATAGACAAAATTCACGGTTATGCCAGAAGAAGCATAAACTTCTAAAGTACTATTGCCGATTGGTCCACCAAATCCTGTTGCTGCGTTACCATAAAAAACTGTACCAACACCAGCCAATTTAAAATCTTCTAGAGCTACGTCCTCATTTCCTGAATCTAAATTCATGGTAACCCGAATATCTAAAATAGCTCCGGTAGTTGAAATCGCTTTGCTGAAGGTTTGGAAAGCGCTCGTTAGCAAGGTGCCATCACCAGTTCCATCAAAATTGGTATCCTCCCTTAAATCAGTATTGAATGGGGTACCATCATTTTCAAAAGCAATCAGATTAACCCATCCACCACCATCAATTTGGTATTCTACAATCACATAATCATTATCATCTATTCCTCCACCTATTGAAGCAAATTTCCCAGAGAATGTTAAAGAGGTATAACGCTCAATATTAATGTTGGACCAAGTCAATTGACTTGGAGAAGCACTTCCTGCCCATCCACCATCATCAATGTCTTGAGCAGCAAAAAAGTTTCCACTATTTCCAGTGTAAGTCTTGTCTATATTACTGCCATCCGTAATTTGGAAATAATCAGAGTTTCCATCATTACCCTCGCCTCCAGCAGTGACTGTGTATTGCGAGTTATCCGTAAATGGCTCATACCAGAAGGACCGTGTAGCAGGAGTAACCTCAAAGGTATTACTTGGAGCACTATCCAATAATCCTGCTGAAGATGCCGTTAAGGTAGCGGTTCCTATAGTTGAAAACCCTAAATTAGTAAAGGTTGCTATTCCTCCAGAGCTTGAAACCGAAGTAGTGGCAGTGCCAGAGAAAGTACTTGTGGTAGTTAAAGATACTGTCCCACTAAAGTCAGCATCAGCGTTACCATTGGCATCAACACCAGTAACAGTTACTGCCGGATCCATAGTTTGATTGATGTTCACGTCACTTGGCTGTTGTACAAAACCTAAAGTAGTAGCAATGACTTCCAAACGGTTATCATCACCTGCTACAGAGGTTTGTGCTCCACCAGCATCTGCATCAGCAAAACCTGAACCTGTAAGTGCTGCGGTGGCAGTGCTAATGGTCAGTTGCACTTGCGAATTGTCAGTTACGGCAGGTGAGAAAGTTGCATAAATGTCAAATACTTTACTTCCATTATCTAAAGCTTCAAGTGTTAAACCGCTAAAACCAGTAGTCGCCGTTACACTTGTCACTTCCGAAACATTTGTTGTGCCGTCAAAAATGGCCAGAGCAGCAATGCTTCCAAAATTCTGAACGTCAAAACTCACATCGGTTAAAGTGGTTGAAAGATTGTCAGCATCACTCATAGTGTCGCCACCATCTTGAATACTGAATTCGCCAATCTTTATAGCGTTGGCAGTGGTCAAGCCGCTAGCGGCGTTGTAGGTAATATAATCAATGTTATCTGACTCATCAAAGCTTGTTGCAACAATGTTAGAATCGTTATCGGTAACTAACGGATTGAATACCACTGTGATATCATCCAATCCGAACTCATCTCGGCTTCCAGAACCACTTGGTAGATCATCACTAAACCATCTCAAGTAAAAGTAGTCGCCACTCGCTATGTTCAAACCTGTAATTGAAATGTTTCTGTTCACGGCGATCCATCCATTGCTATCCGGAGCTACTGGGGAAGTATAATCTAAACTAGATTCAGGTATGTAAGTGCTATTATTCACACTGTAAGCAAAATTGAAGGTATTCCCTCTAGACTCATTATTGTTTACGTAAATCGTATATTGTAAGTCAATTGCGGTCACTGTCTGTCCGGTTTGGTTTTGAGTTCTTAAGACAATGGTTCCAGGAGTAAAGTCAGAACCCGAAGGTTGAATTCCAAAACTAAAGTTGTTAGAAGCAACCTCAAATGAATATAGTCCACCAGAAGTAACTCCACCTGCACTCGTATTTTTAGCGAAATCATTGCCAGTTTGAGTACCTCCAAAATTTAAGGTTCCATCTTCAAGACCATTAACTGCCCAAGCCCCAGAATTTAATTGTCCCGCATTTGGTGTCGGGGTAAATCCTGCTCCTGTATAAGCCCCATTAGTAACGTTGGTTACGGTATTATCAAAATCAATGGTATAGAATTGGTTTACCATATCAATTTGCCATCCGAAGGTTGGTATGGCTAAAATATCAAATGCGGTACTGGTATCATTGGTCAATCCAGAAACAGTAGTTAATGTAAATCCTGTACCAACCGCTGAAAAAATAAGGTTGTCAAAAGTTGCGACTCCAGAAACGGGAGCTACTGAAGTGGTCGCAGTTCCGGCAAATGTACCAGTGGTAGAAAGTGAAAGTACAGTGACATAATCCAAATCGGTATTGGCATTGGCATCCACAGCGACTACCGTCGGTGATGGTGACATCACAGCGTTAACATCGGTATCTGTTGGTTGTTGGTCAAAAACCAATTCAGTTGCTGTGACTTCAATTCTGTTATCATCACCTGCAACAGAAGTTTGTGCGCCACCGGCATTAGCAGCAGCAAAAGTAGAACCTGTGGCGGTAGCCGATGCAATGGTTAATTGTATTTGATTGTTATCCGTAACGCTTGAATCGAATGTAGCATAGATACTAAAAGTTTTAGTGTCATTATCAGGCGCCACGAGATTTAAGCCTGTAAAGTTTGTGGTAGCAGCGACGGTGCTAACTTCACTCACATTGGTTGTGCCATCAAAAATTGCCAAGGCAGCAATATCACCAAAGTTTTGTACGGTAAAGCCTAAATCCGTTAAGGTCGTTGCAGCGCTATCGCTATCTGGTGCTACACTGCCACCATCTCTGATGGTAAATTCACCTATTTTGATAGCATTGGCAGTTGTCAAGCCATTAGCTGCAGAGTAAGAGAGATAATCAATATTATCTGGCTCGTCAAAGCCTGCTTCCACGATATCAGAATCTGCAGAATTTGTAGGAGCCGTGATAGATATATCATCGATAAACCATTCTTCTCCACCATCAGGAAAATTTTGTTCACTTACAAAAGCTATGTAAATGACCTGTCCTGCATATGAAGATAAATCAATAATTTTCTGATTATAAGTAGCACCAAGTTGACTTTCTGTATTTGTAAAAGGTATAGAGGTGAAATCATTGAGATTAGTTTGTGACGCAGTAGATACCCTTACTGAAAAGTTAGAAACGAAAGTATCGTTTGGATCTCCACTTGTATAAGTGTAAAACGATAATTCTGCATTTGAAACAGAAGATAAATCTATTGGCGGTGTTATGAGCCAGTCTCTGTTCACACCTGATGTTGTACCGGCATCAAAGCTCAAATAGGCCGAAAAGTTGCTTCCATTATATGGATCATTAGAATTAACCGTCCACTGATTATTTCCAGCTTCTCCATTTTCAAAAACTTCCCAACAAGTAGGTATGTTACCTCCTTCAAACCCTTCTGTAAATGGTAGGGTGTAAGCATTACAGCCCGTTGCAGTACCAGTTGAAAAAGTTCCCGCCAACTCATTTGTATTATAACAATTGCCAGTAGTGTAGTAGGAATATACCGCTACAAAGTATTCAGTATCCACTGTCAAATTAGAGATATTCACAGAAGTGCCCGCACCGCTATACACAACATAATTTCCTGAACCTAAATCTTCACCAGTTCCGAATGCAGAGTTCGCGGTATAACTTGTTCCAGAAGACGGATCAACATCTACCGCACTTCCTTCTTTTAATACAACCAAAGTGGCATTACCGTTGCCTGGGAACCAACTCACTGTAGCCGTTCCTGCAGTACCATCGATATTTGTAGCAGTAAAATTAGTCGCTTGTAGAGCAGGAAAAGTACAACCTGTGTTCGGAGTGTCTATAGAAATATTATCAATTAACCAGCCATCGCCGCTATTTTGTTCCATCACAAAGGCAATGTAAATAGTTTGACCTGAATAGGCACTTAAGTCAATGGTTTTGTTGGTATAAGTAAGACTGAAATCGGCTTCAGTATAAGTTTCAACAATATTTGTGAAACTAGATATAACTGGTGTTGTCGTAGAAACACGAACCGTGTAAGTGTTGCCTAAATCCGGTGGCTCATTGAACAATTCGCGTCCAAAAAACGACAATTCAATGTCAGTCAACCCAGACATGTCAATGGCAGGTGTTACCAACCAATCTTGAGTTGTTCCAACGCTATTTTCAAAATTTATAAGTGCGGCTGCAGAACCAATATAAGATCTTGAATCACTCTGCCACTGTTCAACCCCCAAAGTGTTGGCGCCAGTAAATTGAGTCCAACAAGTGGGTGGAACGCCAGATTCAAAACCTTCGGTAAAAGGTAAAGAATAGACGGTTGAACATAAGGTTGTAAAATTCCCCGTGAGTTCAGTGTTATTATAACAAGTACCTGTTGTGGCATATTCATAAACGGCCACATGGTAAGTGCTTTCTGCGCTCAAACCTGTAACATTCACTGACGTTCCAGGCCCATTATAAACCACATAATTTCCTGTACCTATTTGAGTGCCGCTTCCAAAAGCAGCATTTGCAGTATAACTAGTACCGTTAGTGGGGTCGGTATTCACAGCACTTCCTTGACGCATAACGACCAATACATTGTTTCCGTTACCACGTGTCCAATTTAAAGTGCCACTGTTCGAAGTTCTGTTAGTGGTGTTATAAGCGGTAGCCTGTGTGGACGGTGGAGTGCAAGCAGCAGACCCGATCCCATAAACAATGACATTTCTTAATCTTTTTTGAGATGGACTAGGGGCCCGATTGAAACGAATTCTCATGTTGGCTGATACAGCGTTGATGGTTATCGAATTTGATTGATAATTCGAATCGGTAGGAGTAGTTGAATTGCTTGCAGTCAGCCAATTACTGCCACCATTAATGGAATATTCTAATCTTAACGGACCATCACCACCTGTTCCAAATTTTGCAACATCGAAATCCACTCTAACAGATGAATATAAGCTAGAATTAAATATAGGAGTTGTTAGAATAGCTGAATTTGTTGTAAAGTTGGCATATCCTCCTGCCGAAGTAGTAAAAGTCACATCAACTTGTGTCCATCCCGCAGGAAGGCTACCATTAGTCAAGGCCTGATTAATGATTTGAGTTTGCCCAAACCCAGCAAAAGAAAACGCAAGAGTTAGTAATAAAAAGTAAATCTTCTTCATAGTATAATAGTAAAAGTGTTGTTAATAGGGAGATCTATCATTCAGAAAATGACAGTCCAACGACAAATATACACATCTAATCGATTTAAATCCATTTTTTACTTTAAGAAATTATAAAATCAAAAATGTACAGTTTGTTTATAAAGAAAAAGTGCATTGTTAAAACAATGCACTTCTCTTATGATAGTAATAATCTTGAAATACGATTATTTCAAAATGATCTTCTGTGTTTTTTGCTGTGAGCTGTTATCAAGTTTTACAACATAAACACCACTATTTAAACTAGCAACGTCAATAATGTTGGAAGTAGTTCCCTTATTCAGGTTGGCAGACGTGACCAATCTTCCCTGAAGATCATAAACACTTATAGTTGTGTCTCCTTGCAACAAACCTTTGACAAACAATATTCTAGAAGAAGATGTTGCATAAATCTGTAAGGATGTAAACTGTGAATCAGGAGCTGACAGAGTAGCATCGGCAAATCTTAAAAAGAAGCGACCTGTATCGTTAAGATTAGTACTTGGTGTAAAGGTGTAACTACTATTATTCAACAAAGTATAAACACCTGATACGCTATCCTCTAAATAAACTTCAATAGTTGATGGCACATCAAGTTCTGAAATGCTTACCGTGACTTGTTGCCCTTGAGAAACATTGATTCCGAGAGGAATACTGATCTCAGAGCCAAGTGAAGCATACGCAAGTGATTGTATCGCCAAATCAGCACCATTATTATTTTCAACCAAATGGGAGTAGATAGATTTGCTTGCCGCGTTCGATCCGAAAACCGCAGCGTCGTATCCAAAATCAAGCCCAGAAGTGGAGGCCTCATTAAAACAGATATCAGTAGAGTAAATTGAGCTTCCAATGGAGGCCTGCAATTTTATATGTGCTGTGTTGTCGTCTGCCAATCGGCCAGGGATGAAATCGTCAGTGTTTCCAATGCGTCTCATGGAAGGTGTAAAGGTCATGTCATACGCGGCAACATCTGCAGCATCTGCCGTAACAAAAAACCCTTGCCCCGGAGCCATGTTCACTGTTGTAGGTGTAGTAAGATTATAGACTACCCAGCCGTCACCACCAGTGCCAGAGGCATCACCATCATAACCATAGATGGCACCATAAGCATCCATCAAATCGATATTGCGAACCACTGGGGCACCTGCATCTACATCATATTCCAGAAACTCTCGGACATTGAGATAAGATGGGTATGGGTTTCCAATAAGGTTATAAGCTGCAAACTGTGGCCCCGAGTTCGCGATGTTATTGGTAATTATCCCATTGTTTGGCGTTCCAGTAAAAACAAACCCACCATTATTGGTAGATGCAGTTCTATAACCAACACCTGCCGTTAGGGTTTGACTACCATTAGTAGTGGTATCCCAAAGCAAATAATTCCCAGTAGTTTTACTGAACGGACCAAATAGTTTTTGGGTTGGAACAGATGGATTGGATCTCAAGTTTGGATTAGCTGCTGCAAAAGCACTAAAGGTTTGACCTGATAACGGAGCAGAAATTAAATCGTTTGCTCCTGAACCAACACCCACCCCTGGTTGTCCATTAATATGACGATTATAACTTACCGTACCCGTTAAGGTGCCATTTAATATTAGGCTGGAGTATAGCGTGGAGTTTGACTCCAAAGTTGTAGAATTCGTAGTTGCCGTAACACCACTTGGTATGTTTAGGCTTCCTGCTGGTCTAACGGTCAGAAAATTGAGAGCTATGTTGGAGGCTGGGGTGTAAGTCCCGTTCACAACAACAGCGTTATCCCCTCCGGTCGTAGAACTAGGGGCAATAGGAGTCCATGTGCCACCAGAATATGTTAACTCTCGATAAACATTACCAATCAATCTAACTCCAGGATTGGCAACGCCTAGTGTACCAGCCCAGGCCGTATTGGCTTCAATAATCAATTCTCCATTGGTATTTGCCGCATCCCAACCATACATTCTGAAAGTGATGGTGCCTCCATTTCCAGAACTGACGTTGCTAACTGGTAATACAATTGTTTTTTGAGCTGTATCATTGTTGGCATAAGTTTGAACCGCACCGATAGCAAAACCATTTGGATTGGCACCTGCAGGATTAAAGCCATCCAAGCTATAGAAAATTTGAATTTGTTTCGGCGCCTGATTATTGTTTCGACGATATCTGATATCTAATTCTGTCAATCTGATATTGTAATTGCTGTTAGCAGAGATAGACCACTGAATGTATCGAGCAGTATTAAGGGCAGTGCCAGTTTCCCAGTTTCTTGACGTAAAAGAACCTGTAGTACCCACTTGGATAACGCCAGTACGCGTTAAGCCAATGGCAGACATATTTGCCACCGTAGAAGTTGTTGTAGGTCCTGCACCATTGGCACGATCGATTGTAGCTATGGGGGACTGTCCAAAACTAAAGACGGACAAGGTCAGCGCAAGAGATAAGACAATAAGTTTTTTCATAACAAATGATTGTATTTATTCAACATTGATTTAGGGAAATTACCATTAAGGGTGTAAAAGTAAGAAACATTTGATAGAAGCGAAACAAATTCTTAACTTTTTTGAAACATAACGTTCTTAAAACCAAAACCTTAAATTTCAATTGGTCTAACTGTAAGATATTTACGATGTATGGTAAATTTTGGTTTTTAAAATTATCACACATGACTGAAAGTGATTAAATACATAAATAGAATTGACTTTTTTGAAATTTGGGTTCCTTAAGGTCTCCTTAAGGTCTAGTTAAGGTCTAGTCAAGGTCAACTTAAGGTATTGATGAGGTTAACCAGACTTATTCATAAAAATAATATTACTGATTTATAATTTAGTCAATATATCAAACTCATGAAAATTTAGACATTACAAGCCAAAATTTTAACTTTGCCATTGATTGTTCTCTGATGTAAATCAGGATTTGAAAGATATTATATGCCCTGGTACGTTTTAATAACCAAACCAAAATCTGAAAAAAAGGTTGCCAAACATCTTGAAGATAGAGGCGTGGAGGTGTGCTGTCCTGTGAGGGTGGAGATGCGCCAATGGAGTGACCGAAAAAAAAAGGTAGAAGTGCCACTATTGCCCTCTATGGTATTGGTTAAACTAAACGATGCTGAACGTGCCGTCGTTTTTGAAACTCCTGGAGCTGTACGCTACTTGTTCTGGTTAGGAAAACCCGCCACAGTTTCTGCAGAAGAAATTGAGGCTCTCATGGATATACGCAACAATGGTATGGAGGTTTTAGGTGTCTCTTCAATGTCAGAAGGTGCTGAAATAGATTTAAAAGGTTTTGGTTTAGAACCTGCCAAAGGCACCATTAAATATGTTTCTGGAAATCAGTGTTGGGTCGTATTGCATAATTTAGGCTATGTTATTAAATTGCAAATATGACCTAATTAATATCGTTTAAGTTAAAATTAATCTTAAGAATTATAGTATTTTCGCCGACTTAAGGAGTTATGTGGCAGTACACTTTGCGCTGACTTCTATAAAATTTTACAAGTCAGTATGTTTACAAGTCAGTATGTTAAGTTTTTTTAATGTGACTGATGATGGCGAAGCCGTGGAATTAATGAAAAGTTACTGTCCGAATTCCATAATATAGGGTTCATCACATAAAGACAATCATATTTACACTATGCGAAGCGATTCAAAATTATAATGAAAACAGTCATTAGTACTATAAAATTTATACTCGATGTAGTTCCAAGACATCGAAAATTGAGATTACTGTTGGTGAGTGGTCTTTTAATTGTAAATTCTGTTTTGGAATTGATTGGTTTGGGTGCCTTACTGCCTGTTTTTTCTGTTCTTCTAGAAGACAATGTTATTGAGAAGTATGGTTGGGCCAGATGGATTTATGATCTTTTTTCTTTGACCGACGAACGTCAGTTGATTGTTGTTTTGGCACTCGGTTTATTGTTTATTATCATTTCAAAAAATTTATTGGGTTTATGGATTGCGAAAGTTAATTCAACGTTTTCTCTTAATATGTCTAAAGAATTCGCGTTACGATTACATCGCTATTATTACAAGAAGGGATTCAATTATTTTAAGACTGTAAATTCCAATGTAGTTGTGAGGAATCTACGAACGGCAACTACGCAATTTTCAAATTTTCAGGTGCTTGGGACCTTAAACCTGTTAAATGAGTTATTGGTGCTTACTCTTATCATAGTATTCATCGCCATCTATAATTTCAACATTTTGTTATTGTTGATTGTAACGGTATTGCCTCCTTTCTATATCTTTTATCGCTGGGTACGTATCAGGTCCATTAGATTGGGTGCCTTGAGCAACAAATTAACACCTATTATAGGTAAAAACATGTTTCAAAGCATCTTTGGATATGTGGATGTGGTCATTATGGGTGCTGAAGACCGTTTTAGAGATAAAATCAAAAGCAATTTGAACAAGTTGGTTGATATTGATATTAAGACCGCACTTTACAATCTTGCTCCCACCAGAGTTATAGAAAGTTCCTTAATGCTAGCCATTGTCATCATCATCATATTCGGTATTTATTATTTGCCGTCAAAAGCAGAGCTGATCAAATTACTCGGTCTTTTTGCCGTTGCTGGTTATCGCATTATGCCATCCATCAATAGAATGATGATTGCAATCAATGGCTTGCATCGCTCCCATTGGGTTGTTGAGATTTTAGAACCCTTGAAACAGGATGGTGTTGAGAAAAACCATGTTAAAAATGAAGCCCTTGATTTCAACCATGAACTACGCCTGGAACGGGTGGCATTCAAATATCCTGGAAGCAGCCATTATACATTCAAAAATTTGAATCTTAATATTAAAAAAGGAGAGGTTTTAGGTCTGATTGGTCCATCGGGAGCAGGTAAGACCACTTTAATGAATATTTTACTTGGGTTCTTAACACCAGATGAGGGCGCTTATTATATAGATGATACAAAGTTGGATAGCCGCTATAAAAAGTCTTTTTATGAAAAAGTAGGTTATGTGCAACAACAAGTCTATCTTATTGATGGTACCATAGCCGAGAATGTAGCTTTTGGCTGTAAACCACAAGATATTGATCATGATAAATTGAAACAAGCTATTTCCAGGGCCAATTTGTCAGAGATGGTTGCAGGTTTACCTAAAGGAATCCATGAGATGATTGGGGAGAATGGCACCAAGTTATCTGGAGGTCAACGCCAACGGGTAGGTATTGCAAGAGCCCTCTATTTTGATTCCCAGATTATTTTCTTGGATGAAGCCACCTCGTCATTGGACTCAAAGACCGAACAAGAAATCACGGAATCCATCCAAAGACTTTCAGATGGCAGCTTGACAATTATTATTATTGCCCACCGTATGAGCACCTTGCGTTATTGTACTCGTATTGTAGAAATCAATAAAGATTCCCAGGTTTCAGAAAAGCCATTAGTATCTAAAATTTGAAAGATCGTATACAGACCCATAGCGCTATTGAACATCTCACAGTTCTTTCTTCAATGCTATTCATTCTCTTCAAAATATCCGTTGGCCTGATGTTTTATAGTTTACAAGCAAAGCGCTTATGAAAGTAGCAATTTTAGGCTGGTATCATCAAAATAATGCAGGGGACGACCGTTTGTTATATTGTCTAGAAACCAAATTACACTCTTTAGGGATTAAAGATATCCATGTTTTTATTGCTTGGAATGACTTGAAAAACCGTATTGATGAGATCAACTCATGTGATTTTCTGTTGGTAGGTGGAGGTGGACTTATCTTGAGAAACACCAACGGTCAAATTAAGTCTTTTGAAAACATCAACATTCCTTATGGATTGGTGGGTGTAAGTGTGGATGATGTTGGAACGGACAATGCAGATTTTATTGCCTATTTGTCTAAACAGTCCAAGTTTATTTTAGTGCGCGACACGTTTAGTTATGAAGCTTTTAATAGCCATACCAAGGAGCATTTGTTTTTGGCACCTGACCTGACGTTCTTATATCCATATCAGTCAAAAGATTCAAAGATTATTACCAACAAAGTAGCAGTCTCCTTACGACCTTGGCACGCCAATCCTTTTAAGCAGTATTCCAAAAACTATCATCGATTTAATAGGTGGTCCCGAAGGTTTCCACTCCTACCAAAATTTTTAGGGCTTTGGGATCCTGAAGCTTTTATAAATATATTGAAAACCATTGTGTCGGAACGATTGATTGCTTTCCCTCTTTATATAAATCCAAAAAAAGGGGATGATGTATTGATGTCACAGTATTTGGAATCTTCCCAATCCAAAGATTTTGACATCCATATCTTGCGTCAAAGTGATTATCTCATAGGGATGCGTTTGCATGCTGTCATTTTCGCCACGCAAATGGGTATTCCGTTCATTGCGTTGAATTATGCCTCCAAGGTCAGGAATTATGTAGAAGATTTAGGACTGGCTGATTATATTTTGGAAGTTAAAAACTATAAAGCCATTAATAGTAAAATAGCGCACTTGAAGGCGCATCAAGAAAGCATCTCAAAACAGCTACTATTAAAAACGGATCAGTATGCCAAAGAAGTACACGGCACATTTGATGCCATTTATAAAACCTACATGACATGAAGAAAAGAGGCATGCTCTTTGTCACTAATTTTCATTTTCAGAAGGACGGAAACGGAGGCCATCAGCGAACTTATTTTTTGATTAAGGAATTAGCATTGCATTTCGATCTTTCGGTCATCTCTCCCTATACTCATCAAAGCCCTGCCGTAAAGGATATTGATGCACAGTTTATAGAAAACAAGGGTGTCAAGGCTCAAAAGAAGCTCCAAACAACTATTATCGGCAGAGTTATTGCAAAGTTTTACTCTATTGTGGCCAAAGTGTCCAATCAACCCAACGATTTTGTTCGTAATTATAGCCTTGGTCAACTTCAAAAGCAAATTGACACCTTCGGCAAGAATAGCAATCATAATAATACGCGAATGATTGTTTTTGATACACGAAGGACGGTTGTGCCATTAGACCGTACCCGATGGGACACCCGAATTCTTAATGCCCATAACTTTGATTTTGAGATCATAGAACAGCGTTTGTCCCAGCTTTTGCAACAGCCACAAACAGATCTATCCGAATTACAGATGCATAAGAACGAAATGCTCCATATCAAGCAATTCGAGTTTGATATCGATACCCATTTTGATGAAATTTGGACTTGCAGTGAAAGTGATATTGAGAAATTTAAATTTCATAACCCCAATACCAGCGTCAACTTTGAATGTTTGCCCAATGGTTCAGATACCGACACTCGCACTATGCAACCGATGTCCCATAACTATAAGCATCTCTTGTTTGTTGGGTCACTCAACTATTTTCCTAATATTGAAGGTCTACAGTGGTTTGTCGACACTGTTTTTAGCAAGTTACCTTCGGACTATACACTTAACATTGTTGGGAAATCACCCGATCCTCAAGATTTTCGATTTTTGGAGTCTTATACAAATATCCATTTGATAGGAGAAGTGGATGATGTAGCACCATATTATGAAGCACATGATGCGGTTATTGTTCCCATTCTAGAAGGCAGCGGAACCAGACTCAAGATTTTGGAAGCGTTTTCATATGGTAAATTGGTTTTGAGTACGCCCAAAGGTATTGAAGGCATCATGGCCACAGATGGTGAGCACTATATTGAATTTGAAAACTATCACGATTTTGACATCAAGTTTTTACAAAAGTCAAATAGCTTAACCTTTGAAACCATAAGAAAAGAATCGAGGCAGTTTGTAGAAGATTATTACAGCTGGAAGCATATTGTATCAGACTATTCACAAAAAATATATGATTTAAACTATGGGTAAACATAATAAGAATATTTCTGATAAAATGGCTCTATGCTACGAATGTTGAGAAACATACATATTCAATTAGGTGGACAAAAGATCGGAAATTTCAATTTCTTGAATGGATAATACTCAAAGATTAAAAAAGACATACTATGCAACCACATAATATGAAAGAAAAAATTTTTGGGATTGGTCTTTCACGAACAGGCACAACTAGTTTGACATCAGCACTGGAAATTTTGGGATATAAATCAATACATTACCCTGAATATTATTTCAATTCATTATTTGAACTGAAAATAAATCCTGAAATTCTGCAAGAGTTCGATGCTATGACTGATGTCCCGGTAGCCTTTTTATTCAAGGAATTAGATGACCGTTTTCCGAATGCTAAATTTATACTAACCATACGTGACGAAGATTCTTGGGTCAAATCTGCTTCTAAATTTTTTACAACTCCTGATGGTAGCAGCTCTAAAGGCTGGATTATTGATTTTATGAAATTCTTGCGACCAAGACGTAGCTATTGGAGAAACAAGTATTTGTTGCGAAATTTTATTTATGGTTCTTTTAAGTTCAACAAACAAGAGTATTTAAATAGATATAAAAAACATAATAAAGAAGTCATATCGCATTTCAAAAATGACCCTGACAAACTCCTAATTATTGATTTGATCAATGAATCTAATAAATGGGATAAGCTCTGCAATTTTTTAGATAAAGAAGTTCCAAAAGACCCTTTTCCTCATATTAATAGTTCTAATATTAATGACAGTTCATCTATAAAATTATGAGAAATAGTTCAGAACTTTTAATAATGACTGCCATTATTCTTTAAGACTGATTATTTAGGAATGTTCAAAGAAATTATATGAATCAAAAGCCACTAGTATCTGTCTTGATGACGGTCTATAATAGAGAAAAATACATTGCACAAGCCATAGAAAGTGTTATGGCATCTACTTATGAACAATGGGAATTGCTAATAGTGGATGATCGTTCTAAAGACACTTCGGTAGCGATTGCCAAAGATTATGCGTCAAGAGATGCAAGAATTAAGGTGTATGTCAATGAGCAGAATCTTGGGGATTACCCTAACCGTAACCAGGCGGCCTCTTATGCTCAAGGTAAATATTTAAAGTATGTCGATGCGGATGATATGATATACGAACATACTTTAGAGTATATGGTGAAAATGATGGAGCGATATCCTAGCGCGGCTTGGGGAACGTTCAGCTTTAAACAAAATCCTAAGAAGCCTCACCCCTATGTAATTAAACCTGAAGAACAATTTGCAGGACAATATTTAAATGGCCAAGGTTATTTTTTGAGATCACCATTATCAATTATAATTAAAACGGAAACATTCGTTAAACTGGGTGGTTTTATTGAGCGTAAAATGGTTGGTGATTTTGAAATGTGGCATAAACTAGGAAGTTCTTATGATCTACTTGTAATGCCTCATTCTCATGGTTTTGTTTGGTATAGAACACATGAAGGGCAACAGAGTTCAGAAATAAACAAATTTGAAGGTGAATACAGAGAGATTTCTATTAATTATATAAATTCTGATCACTCTCCGTTGAGCGAATCAGATAGGATATTGGCCTTAAAAGGATTGAGAAAGAGATATTTGATGAGGGTTTTTAAACTTATTACAAAATTTAAGTTCAGTCAATTGAGACACGTTTAAATCATTAAATAACAAAAATACCATTCGGCAACTATTGAAAAACCAAATCCCAAATACAGCTCATTTAATGATTATCGGTGCCATGAAGTCTGGTACCACGAGTTTATTTGATATGCTCAAAAGCCATCCCGAGATATGCCCTTCAAAACCAAAAGAACCAGAGTTTTTTAGTCGTCAAGGCCATCGAGTGCAAGCCAATACCTATTCCGAGTTGTTTGATTTTGATCCCGCCATTCATGTTTATGCCATGGATGGATCCACCGGCTATACCAAATATCCCAGAGAAGCTGACGTGCCCAAACGCATCAAGCAAGCTGGATTGGAACCTAAATTTATTTATGTGGTGCGACATCCCATTGAACGTATTGTGTCCAATTTGAATTATTGGAACAATTTTCCTCAATGGAGTGCACCTATGGACAACCTTGAACATATGGTCGATATTAGCAAGTACCATATGCAATTGTCACAATATACCCAACACTTTTCAAAAGATTCTATTTTGATTATTGATTTTGAGGATTTGATTGGCCAACGAGAAAATGTATTAAGAAGCATCTGTTCTTTTTTGGGAATTTCCACCGATTATAAGAAATCGATGCGTGGAAAATCGAATGTGACTGTTCCAAAAGGCAAGTTGGAGCTATTTATTATCAAACATTTTTCTAAATGGTTTAAATATCTCCCAAAAGGGCTTAAGGCAAGAACTAAAGCTTCCATTACCAAATATTCTAAAACTGAACCTATTAAGTTGACAGAGCTTCAAGAAACACAGATACGCCAAGCGCTCCAAGATGATATGTCTGCTTTTCAGCGTGATTATGGTTTTGACGTCAGTAAATGGGGATTTTAGTTATTTCTAACTGTATGTTCATTTTGTTTTTTATATCATAGTGCTCCCAAAAGTATCTGTCATCATACCCTGCTTTAATTCCATGCCCTTTCTAAAGGAAACGTTGGAATCAGTGATGGCACAAAGTTATTCGCATCTTGAAATCATCGTTATTGATGATCATTCCACTGATGGTTCTCATGAGTATTTGACCACTTTTAGTAAAGATATTATTGTAAGAAAGAATAAGGGTAAAGGGGCCTGTACTGCACGAAATTATGGTTATGAACTTTCTAGGGGTGATTATATACAGTATCTGGATGCCGATGACTTATTGAGTCACCAAAAAATTGAGGCTCAAGTCGAGGCTTTGCGTCAGCATCAAGCAGGCATTGCAGTTTGTAATACCATGCATTTTTATGATAAAATAATAGATGGCAAGATTACAGATACTGACTATCTCTTTACCACCGATGATCCAAAGTCTTTTTTATTGAATCTTTATGGTGCCAATGGATTTCCTAACATGGTCCAGACCAGCGCATGGCTAACACCAAGAAACCTTGTTGAAAAGGCAGGACCTTGGGATGAGAATTTGAGCAAGGACCAGGATGGTGAATTTTTTTGTCGTGTCGTGTCGCATGCTAATCAAGTGATTTATGTTCCCAATATCCTTAACTATTATAGAAAGCATATTTCGGGTCAAAATATTGCGAATCAGAAGCGACGCATTCACGTGGAAAGCCAACTTAAGGCTGTTGACTCTAAAGTTGATCAACTCAAGTCCCTAAAGCATACCAAAGCTTATAAAGCTGCCTTTGCCTTGCAGTATAAGTGGATCGCCATCGATGCCTATCCGGAATTTAAGGATTTATCCAAAAAAGCATGGATTGCGTCCGAATCATTGGGAGGTAGCAATTACTCACCAGTTTTGGGAGGCGCCATTATTGAAACTATTAAATCGGTTTTTGGATGGCGGACTGCAAGAGTCTCATCCTATTGGATTCATAAGATTAAATCATAATATTGAGACATTTAATTTGAAGCCAGACATCATAAAAATAACGTATGAGCAATTTTCCTGATTATATCATCATAGGTGCAGCCAAATGCGGTACTACATCGCTTTGCAATTATTTAGGAGTACATCCAAAAGTCAAAATGACTCAACCTAAAGAGTTGGATTTTTTTGGGAGGGAAGGTATTGAAGAAAAACTTGAGGACTATTGTGAGCATTTCAAAGATAAAAATGGTATTCTTACAGGAGAGGGTTCAGTGTCTTACATGATGTATTCGGAACTTGCGGCCTTGCAGATTAAAACATATGCGCCTGAGGTTAAAATCATAGCCATGTTGCGTAATCCGGCTGATAGATTTTATTCAGACTTTTGGTTCAATATCAACAGAGGTGCCATAGTATATAAAAAAGGGATGTTTGATGGTGTCATTGATAATACCATGCATGTGCCTTATTCGCCTGTGCATAAAATGAGTTATCGCGATAGCTTAATTACCAAAGGTATGTATGCTGAACATCTAAAACATTACTATAAGCATTTTAATAAAGATCAAATAAAGGTCATCTTCTTTGAAGACTTTACCAAAGATTCTACAAAGGTTCTCAATTCAGTCTTTGAGTTTCTTGGCCTGTCTGAAACACAGATTGAGGCTCCACCGAAAGTATATAATAAAACTATGTATCCAGGTAAATTGAATGTAGTATATGTGGCTTGGAAACATGTCAAACCCTATCTGCCCAATCAATTTGTGATGAATCAGCGAGCACGTTTGTCAAAATTGAAGGATTTCTTCTTTACCGAAAAGAAAGCAGAATTCAGCGCCAAATCGAGGGCTAAACTAATTTCCATCTATGCAGATTCTATAGCGGAATTAGAGACTATGCTTGATAAGGATTTGTCGCATTGGAAAAAATAAAAGTTATACTTTCTATGGCAAACAAATTTCAAACTGACCTAAATTCTGGATCGGTAAAAACTGTGGATATAGCTGTTAATCTAAATGTGCGCCTTATTTTTAGTAATCTAGAAAGTACTTATACTTTGTTTTTATTGACAACACTATTTCAAAATTTAACAAACTGAACTCCAAACAAGCTCTTCTTTTTATAACCACCTCCAGTTTAGCAACTAATCCTAGACTGGTTAAAGAGTTTGAATCAATGAAAACGGATTATGACTGCTACGTACTCTATTTTAATCATAACGATTGGAGTTTTGAGCTTTCTGAATCCATTAAAGTACGCAATCCTGAAGTCCATTTTTTTGGAATCGATCGTCATCATGCCCTGCTTCAGACCATTCTGTGCAAAGTAATCCATAAGATTTCCATAGGATTGAGTCGTTTGTTCTTGAAACATTTTAGTATATGTGCGTTTGCGAATAATGATAAGGCTCTGCAATTATGGTTTAAGGCCAGAATGCTTCACAAAAAGCATCATTTTAAACGCGTGATTGCACATAATTTGGGGGCTTTTTATCCTGCAGTGAAACTTGCAAGAATTAAAAGTTTGGATTTACAGCTAGATATCGAAGATTACTATCCAGGTGAAGCGTTGTACTTTAATAAAAAATACGAAAAACAGATTAGGATGTACCTTATGACAAGGAGTTTTTTAAGCGCTGACTTAATTACCTATGCCTCTGAAGGTATCCGATTGGAATGTGAACAGCATTTTAAAACGAAAGCTCAAGCAAAACAAGTTGTCGTTATCAACTCCTTTGATGAGAAGGATTTTAAAAAACCTGAAGAAACTATACGTGATTTGACAAAATGTGTTTGGTTTTCTCAACACATTGGCCCTCATCGTGGATTAGAGCAAGTTTTTGAGTCGGCCTCCAGATTAAAACATGTGGAATTCCATCTTATTGGGAATCTCAATGAGGCCTATATCCAAAAGTTCACCTTGAGTTCCAACATGCTATTTCATCCCGTCATGGAACAGTCTGAACTTCATGATTTTTTAAGTCGAATGGATATTGGGCTTGCTTTAGAAGATCCGAATGCTGATTACAACCGAAATATTTGTTTAACCAATAAAATTTTGGCTTATGCTCAATCGGGCCTCTATATTTTGGCTAGTGATACTTATGGACAGGTTCAATTTTTAAATTCACTGGATTATAACGCTGGATCAATTATAGATGTGTCTTTACAGCATTCGATTGAATGTTTGGATATAAATCTTTTGAACGGAAACTCTAAAATAGAGAGATGGCAAAAGGCACGGCATTTTTCATGGGAAAAGGAACAGCTTAAACTAAAAACTTTGCTATCTTGAAAACGGTTCTTATCATTTATCCGCATTGGGTTCCAGCCAATCTTGCTGGAGTGCAACGCCCTAGACTTATCGGTAATTATTTGAAGCAATTTGGTTGGCAACCAATTCTTTTGACAGTAGAGTCAAAATATTATGAGGAACCATTGGATCCTTTAATGGAAAAAACTGTTTCAGAAGATATTGAAGTCATCTATACCAAAGCTTATAAGGTTTCCAAACCACGTATTATTGGTGATATAGGACTTCGAGCTTTTCCGTTTTTGAAGCGACGTGCTTTGCAGCTCATTGATGAACGAACCATTGATTTTATTTGGATACCAATTCCATCATTCTACACGGCCATTTTAGGACGAAAATTACATGATAAAACAGGCATACCATATGGTATCGATTATATAGATCCTTGGGTTAGGAGTATTAAAAATCAAAATGATTTTAGAGCACGTTTAAGTCAATTTATTGCTCGAAAACTTGAACCGTATGCCATTAAAAAAGCAGCGCTTATTACAGGCGTTTCTACACCGTATTACCAACCAGTTATTGACAGGAATTTTGAATCCGAACCGGAGCATGCAGGTATGCCTTATGGTTTTGACCCTAACGACCATAATATAGTATTGCATGATATTCGATTACCTTGGGAGGGCGAGCCTTTATGCAAACCATGGATATATGCGGGCGCTTTTTTACCAAATTCACATCTTTTTTTAGAATCATTCTTTAAAACTATATCCATTCTTAAGCACGAAAGAAGATGGGATAAAAATATTAAGCTCTTTTTTATTGGGACCGGTTTTTATCCTGCAAAAAGAATAACTTCTTATGCTGAAGACTATGGTTTGGCTGATATTGTTGTTGAACATCGTGAACGTTTCCCGTTTTTACATGTTCTTAATTTTTTATCTAAAGCGGATAAGGTTATGTTATTTGGTAGCACTGAAAAACACTATACAGCATCAAAGACATTTCAATGTTTATTGAGCAAAAGACCATTGATTTCTATGTTGCACGCCAAAAGTTCAGCCGTCAAGGTTATACGAGAGGCCAATGCTGACGACTTCTTGGTGACTTATCGTGAAGGTGATACACTAAAAGACATATCAGAAAAATTAAAACCGATTTTAATAGCATTACAAAATGTATCTGATTGGAACATCAAATTAAATTCATTGGACAAATATACTTCAACTCAATCTGCACGAGTGTTGGCAGAAGGGATGAATAAAGCATTAAAGCGGTCTTATTAAACTAGTATCTATATGCTACTCAAATCACTTTTATTAAGTTAGGCATCATGTTTAATGATTTCCCTTATATTACCAGGTGTTATATCGATTATATTTAACCTTCATTCCATTTGTTTTGACGTCAATGTTTCAATTTTGACAAAAGAAACATTTGGTTGAACTATACGCTATTATATTCTTTGGAACATAAAAAACATTATTTAACATCCGTAACACTTATTAGAGGTATTGCGGCGTTGGCGGTTTGCCTATTTCATTTCACAAAAGGATTTATTTCGCATGCTTCGGTTTCTCAAATCTTGATGCCTTATGCATGGATAGGTGTAGAAGTTTTCTTTGTGATTTCAGGATTTGTCATTCCATATATGTTGCTTGGGCTACCATTTAAAGCAAAGCATTATGGAGGTTATATTTTAAAGCGATTGTTGCGCATAGAGCCTGCATATTTAGCTTCGATAGCAATAATCATTCTTTTAAATTACTTGTCGACTCTTTCACCACTATATCAAGGGCCAGCATTTGCAGTTTCAGGTCATAATGTTCTTTTGCACTTAGGTTATTTGGTTGAGTTTTTTGATGGCACTTGGATGAATCCTGTCTATTGGACTTTGGCAATTGAATTTCAATATTATATAGTTATTGGATTTTTATTGATTCTATGGAATAGGAACAACAAGTATTTAACAATTATTTCACTTTTTATTTTTTTCTTATTATCATTCTGGTACCAAGATGAAGCCCGCTTTTTGAGACACACAGATATATTTAGTATCGGTATTGTATGTGCTTTCTATAAAAAGGAATATATCAGTAAAGCTTATTTTTTATTGCTTGTTGCCATTATCGGAATTGTAATTTATATGCATCATTCCTATGTCATTACAATCTTAAGTGTTGGGGCCGCTTTAGGCATTGCATTTTTAGATCATGTAAGAAATTTAAAGTGGTTGATTTTCTTTGGTAATATTTCTTATTCCTTATATCTATTGCATGTGCCAATAGGTGGTAGAGTCATCAATTTGGGGAAACGGTTTGCCTCTTCCAATATTGAAAAAATTTTGGTCATATTTGTAGCGGTTATAGTTTCAGTGCTTGCTGCATGGATTTTTTATAAATTAGTTGAAGTACCTTCTCATAAACTATCAAGAAAAATACGACTCAATATTAAAAGAGAATGAGAAAAATTTTAATTATATCACCTCATTTTCCGCCAATTAATGCGGCAGATATCCATCGTGTAAGACAAAGCTTGCCTTTTTTTGAGACTTACGGATATGAGCCTACTGTTTTAACCGTCTTGTCTGATCACGTTGATATGCCTAGGGATCTATTGCTTGAGAAGGACATTCCAAAAAATATTGTAGTTCATAAAGTATCAGCCCTTGAGACCAGTTTTAAAGGCAAAGTAAAACTCGGGAATTTAGGTATTCGTGCATTTTATCAACTGTATAAAAAAGGTAACGAACTTTTAAAGTCTGGAAATTTTGATCTTATTTATTTCAGTACTACCGTTTTTGCTTGTGTACCTTTAGGACGCCTTTGGAAAGAGAAATTTGGAGTTCCATACATTATCGATATGCAAGATCCATGGCGCAATGATTATTATTTGACTGTGCCACCGGCTCAACGCCCTCCAAAATTTTGGTTTGCCCATCGATTAAACTCTATATTGGAAAAGTATACTATTCCTAAAGTTGATGGACTGATTTCCGTCTCGAAAGGATATGTTGACACTCTAAAATTACGCTATCCACAAATAGAAAATGTCCCATCTAAAATTCTGACCTTTGGAGCATCTATAAAAGATTTTGATTTGCTAAAGGAAATTGATTTAAAACCCTCGATAGAATTAAAAGAGGAATGTATCAATATTGTATATACAGGAAGGGGAGGTCAAGATTTACGAGAAAGTGTGTCAATTATACTTAGAGCATTCAAGATGGCTTTAGATCAGAACACTGATTACCAAAAATGTCATTTTTGGTTTATCGGCACCAGTTATGCACCAGACGGAAAAGGAAAAAAAACAATTGAATCCATAGCAAATGATTTAAACATAGATTCATACGTTACAGAAATTACCAACAGACAACCTTATTTTGAGGCGTTATCACTATTAAAGCAATCTGATATTATTTTTATACCAGGATCTAGTGATACTAACTATACACCATCAAAATTATATCCCTATTTATTGGCAAAGAAGCCAATGTTGTGCGTATTTCATTCCGAAAGTGGAGCAGTTGATATAATGAACAGATTGAATGTTGATGAGTTAGTTCTTTTTGACCACCCTAACGCTATTGAAAATTGCTGTCAAAGATTGTCTCGAATGTTGGATTCTATTCCGTTGGTTCCGGATTTGAATTGGGAAAATTTTTCACCTTACACAGCTGAGCAAATGACAAAAGCTCAATGTGAGTTCTTTGACAACGTTTTATCTCATCCAAAATGAAGAAACTCGCGATTGTAACGACACACCCAATTCAATACAATGCACCTTGGTTCCGATTACTCGCTTCACGAAACAACTGTGATTTGAAAGTGTTTTACACTTGGTCTCAATCGAAGGACACTGTTAAAGACCGTACCTTTGGAAGGGAGATTAAATGGGATATTCCACTATTGGATGGTTATGATTTTGAATTTGTGGAAAATGTATCCAAAAGACCAGGTTCCCATCATTTTTTCGGAATTGATTGCCCTGATCTAATATCAAAAATCGAAATGTTTAATCCTGATGCCATTCTTTTTTTTGGATGGAATTTTAAAAGTCATTTATTGGCCATGCGATATTTTAAAGGCAGGACCTCTGTTTGGTTTAGAGGAGACTCAACTTTGATAAATGAATCGGGTGGATTGAAAACTAAATTGCGAAGAATTATTCTCAAAGCAGTGTATTCTTATATTGATAAAGCATTCTATGTTGGAGAAGCAAACAAAGCTTATTTTTTGAAACACAATTTGAAAAATGGGCAACTTGTTCGCGCTCCGCATGCCATCGATAATGAACGTTTTAAAGATGACCAATTAAAGAACTACGAAGAAAAAGCGATAGAATGGAGAAGGGCATTAGGTTACAACGATGATGATATAGTTATACTTTATGCAGGCAAATTTGAACCGGTAAAGCAATTAAACATTTTAATTAGATCGGTTATTAATGCCAACAAAAGGCGTTCATTTCCAGTCAAGCTCTTATTGGTAGGTAATGGCCCTTTAGAAAATGATTTAAAAAATTTTGCCATCGATGATCCCAATATTCAATTTTTAGGTTTTCAGAATCAAACACAAATGCCCATCGTATATAGACTTGGGGACATTTTTTGTTTACCCTCAAGAAGTGAAACTTGGGGCTTAGCCGTCAATGAAGCCATGGCATCTTCCAGACCTGTTATTTTTTCTGATAACGTAGGAAGTTTTGAAGATGTGTATGTGGAAGGCTATAATGGATTCTCTTTCCCTCATTCCGATGAGAATAATCTACAAAAACTGGTGGAAGAGCTAGATCTAAAAAAGATACTTGCAATGCGTTGTAATTCGAGAAACCATATTGAGAATTTCACAATGCTTAAAATTGTTGAAGCAATCGAAAGTAAAATTCAATGACAACAAACATACCATCTATAAGTGTAATTCTTCCCGTTTATAACGGGATGGGTTATCTGCAATTGTCCGTGGAATCTGTACTCAACCAATTAACAGGTGGTTTTAATTTTGAATTTTTAATTTGTGATGACTGTTCTACCGATGATAGCTATGCCTATTTAAAAACGCTCGATGACTCAAAAGTGAAATTGTATAAAAACGAGCACAATAAAGGTCTATTTCCCACGCTCAATTTCTTATTGAAGGAAACAACGGCACCATTAGTACATTTATGGGCACAGGATGATGTGATGTTACCGAATTGTCTAGAAAGTACATTGAGGTTTCATAAGGATTTTCCTAATGTGAATTTCAGTTTTTCTCGTTTGCAGCATATAAATGAGCACGGTGTCTTACTAGAAAAACCTGATACTTTCCAAAATAGAACAATTTCCGTTCAAGACCATGCCATTAGTTCAATTCTCTACGGAAGTATTGCCGGAAATATTGCAAATGTATGTTTAGTGAAGGAAGCTGTTGAAAGATTGGGCTATTTTGACGCATCTATGAAATATGTTGGCGACTTTAAGATGTGGTGTCTATTGTCTAAAGACAAACCCGTTGGTATGAATGGTTCTATTTTGGTAAATGTAAGAAGACATAGTGGACAGTTGAGCCGAAATATTAATGCCTCCTATTCTAAATTAATAGAAAATTACGAAGTCTATAAATGCTTTTTGGGAACCTTACATGAGGACTTTAAAAAACCCGCAAAGAGAGCCTTAAAATGGAAAATCTATCCGATGTATTTCAATCAATTCCTCTATATTTTACGGAATGGAAACTTTAAACTGGCTTCCAGGTATTTAAAAGGTTTGAAGAGATATGATATTATCCCATTTTTGTTTATTAGATGGCTGACAGTCAAAGTATTGAAAGTCACTAAACTGGAACGGCACTTTTTTGATTATATATTTTTTGATGAAATAGTTACGGTAAAGGAGCGGCATCAAAAAAGCAATATTGACCAATCGATTCAGCATTAATGGAAACTCAAAAAATCATCATTATTGCAGGAATGCACAGATCGGGAACTTCCTTGACAGCTAGTTTGTTGCAAAAATCTGGACTGAAAATTGGCGACCGACTCATGACAAATGGATTTGATAACATAAAAGGGCATTTTGAGGATTTGGAATTATTGAGAATCCATGAGTCTGATTTAAATGCAAAGTCATTAGATACACGTGGTTTGAGAGGGGAAATCAAAAGCAGCCTCAATTTTGAACCAAAAACTCTTAATGAAATAGAACACTTTCTACAATCCAAAAAACATCTTTCAGTATGGGGTTGGAAAGAACCGCGAACTACACTCTATTTGAATGCTTGGAAAAGGTCTTTCCCTAGTGTAAAATGTATAGCCGTTTTTAGGCATTATGATGAAGTAGCTGATTCTTTATTGAAACGCTACCACCATAAACTTATGAATGGAGTAGGCATGGGAAAAATTGTTAGAATTAGGCACTTTATAATTTATCCTATTAATATATTTCTCTTAAGATATAATGCTTATAAAGCTTGGTATATTTACAATAGCTCCATAACAAAATTTAAGGACGCTTACCCTAATGATATGATTATTATAGAGCTTGGGCACTTTACTAAAAATTATAATCGCATAATTAAACATATAAATAGCCAATTTGCAACAGACTTTTCAGTAATTGATGTAAAAGAGGTGATTGAACATGGCTTATTGACAAAAAGAAGAGCTAATTTTTTTCGCATACGATTGTTTTCCCATAGAAAGTTACGTCGAATGATGAGAGATCTTAACGAAAAATCCTTATGGATTTAAATCAAAAAAAATTAATTTCTATATTGACTTTTTTGGGGGTGTTATCCGCAATTGTTGGACCTCATTTCTTGGCAACGGCGTTGTCACTGATTCCTATGATTTTGATTATCCTTTTATTCTTTAAGATGGGTAACCCTATTTTCATAACAATTTTTTTAGCTCTTGTTTTTCAATGGTTTCAAATCAATATTAAGATAGTCAACGGTAATCTCTTTAATATTCCCATAGATGAGCAATTTAGTTTTTATCAATATGTCGATTTTCTTTATTTAGCCAATATATTAAGCAATATTGGGTTATGTTTTTTTAGTATAGGTATTTATTGGCCGCTAGCAAAGAAGTTTAAGGATTTTAACGTCATAAATTTATTGGATGAGAGCTATTCTACTCGCAGAATCTTACGTAGTTATATTCTTTTTTCAATAGGCATCTCTGTATTATTTGTCCTTAAAGGTGTTATTCCTGGTCTGAATTCAATCGTTGTTGCTTTTGTTAAATTAAAATGGGGATTGCTCTTAATAACATTAGTCTATTCTTTAATTTATGGAGAAAAAAGGCAGTTATTATATTTGGTAGTTGGAATAGAGATATTATTGGGTTTTACTGGCTATTTTTCAGCATTTAAAGATTTTATAATAATTATAGTTTTGGCAATATTGACCATCAGAGTCGAATTAGGCACCAAAGCTTTGATAAGGTTCTCATTTATTTCTGTATTATTGCTTGGCTTCGGACTTATGTGGACAGCAATAAAAATTGATTTTCGAGAATACTTGTCTGGTGGTACCGAAACTCAAACTGTTGTTGTGAGCAAAACGGACGCTATTAACAAATTTTTTGACGAAATTTCTGGGGTTTCATTTGAAGACATGAGTCTAGCATCGGACGCGCTTTTGGATAGAATTAGCTATATAGAGTTTTTTTCAATTGTCTTAAAGGTCGTCCCTGAATATATACCACATCAAAATGGTGAAATTATTGAAGAATCGGTTTCATTTTATTTAAAACCAAGGATTTTTTTTCCAAATAAACCAGTTATAGATGACTCCGATCACACCAACAAGTTTACGACTTTGGAGTTGGCTGATGACGGTAAGGCATCTCATAGCATTGGATTTATGACTGATGCCTACATAGACTTTGGCCCATTCGGTATGATGGGGCTTTTGCTGATATTGGGTAGTGTTTTTGGATGGAGTATGCGAATTCTTATTGTGAGATCACCTAATATAGTTTGGGCAATCATATTCATAATTCCATTTTATTTTTTGTTGAGTGTATATAGTTTTAATATGATGAAAGTAATTGGGAATTTTGTTACTTATATAATTCCAGTGTATTTCTTCAGGAATTATGCTTATAAACTATTTGATCGTTATTTACGATACAAGGGAGTACCGTAAACACCTTACTTCTTTAAATTCTTTCAAATGCATTCTGAAACTTTGAATAGCGATAAACGATGATATGCAATTATTTATGTTTCCATATTTAATTTAGATAAATGAAATCATCCGTCACGTATATATATAGAAAACCAAACCCAAACTATTTCAGTATAGAAAGTTTATTTCATAACGTTTCAAAAAAAGTTGCACTTCATTCAAATATTAAAGTTTTGAAACTACATGCTTCTGGCGGAAATTTTAGAGCTTTATGGTCAAACTTAATATCTTTTAAAAGGGAGAAAGAAACCTTATACCATATCACAGGAGATGTCCATTATATGGCTCTAGTAACAGGAAAGAATTCTGTTTTGACCATTCATGATATAGGTTCAGCACTTAAGGGTAATTTTGTCAAGCTATTGTATATTAGGCTTTTTTGGTTTTGGTTGCCAGCTTTGTTTGTAAAAAGGATTACTGTAATTTCAGAATTCACAAAAAACGAATTGGTAACCATTATTCCTTTTGCCAAATCGAAAATAAGGGTCATCAACAATCCAGTTGATCCTAAATTTAAGTTTGATTCGTATCAGTTCAACGAGAAAGATCCTACCATACTATTTATCGGTACAAAATCAAACAAAAATTTAGAGCGGTCGTTTGAAGCTATTAAAGACATAACATGCAAAGCCTTGATTGTTGGAAAAATGACAGAGAAGCAAATAGCAATTTTGAATAAGTTTGAAATTGAATACGAAAATAAAAACAATCTCACGTTTGAAGAAGTTGTTGATTGCTATAGAAGCTGCGACTTACTCTGCTTCGCTTCATTTTATGAGGGCTTTGGAATGCCCATTATAGAGGCACAAGCTACCGGACGTCCTGTTGTGACTTCTGATTTTGGTGCGATGAAGGAGGTCTCCAATAAAGCCGCTTGCTTGGTAGACCCAAAAAATGTAAACTCTATAAGGAATGCCATATTAAAAGTTTGTCAAAATCGAAGCTATCGACAGCAATTGATTGAAGATGGTTTGGAGAATGTGAAGCGATTCCGATCGGAGGCTATCGCAAATCAATATATTGAATTATACAAGGAGGTATTAACCTGAAATGAAGAGAAAAAAAATATTGATTGTCATCGATTGGTTTTTGCCAGGTACTAACTCTGGGGGTCCTGTGCGTTCATATGCCAACTTGATAGCACATTTAGGGTCGTATCATGATTTTTATATAATTACAAGAGATACCGACTATTGTTCTGATGAGGTTTATACGGATATCCAATCTGATAGTTGGAATCAACTCAATGAGCATATGTCCGTTTATTATTTCTCAAAGGAAGCCCTTAACAAATCAAATTTAAAGCAAGTTATAGATGATACAGCTTTCGATATCGCATACATCAATGGCATCTATAGTTGGTATTTTTCTATATTACCTCTTTGGTTTTTAAGAAAACATCCTCACGTGATTGTTGCGGCAAGAGGTATGCTGAATCCACAAGCGTTTTCGGTCAAAAAAACTAAAAAGAGATGGTTTTTGGCTATTGCAAAACTTTTGGATCTTTATAAGGGAGTTCGGTTTCATGCCACCAATGATGACGAAGCTAACTATATTAAGCAAATTTTAGGAAAAGGTACTCATGTCTTAATAGCGCCAAACCTTGCCAGAATGTCACCGTCGAATGAACCTAAAATACGAAAATCTGACCCAGTAAAATTCGTCAATGTAGCGAGGGTTTCTAAAGAGAAAGGTACATTAACTATGCTTGAAGCTTTGAAAAATGTTTCATCACCAATGATATTGGATTATTACGGTCCTGTTTACGATGAAGCCTATTGGAGATTATGCCAAAAGAGTATCGAAGAAATACCCAAACATGTATGCGTTACTTACAAAGGTATTCTTCCAAGTGAAGATGTTCCATCGGTTCTTTGTGATTACGATTTTTTTGTGTTGCTGTCGGAAGGTGAGAATTTTGGACATGCCATTCTTGAATCTTTTATGTCTGGTTTACCAGTAATCATTTCTGATCAAACACCCTGGAAAAATTTAAAAAATAAAGATTTAGGTTGGGATGTTGGTTTAAATACTATCCATAATATTTCGCAAACATTCGATGAGGCTATTGCTTTGTCTAATGATAGGTATCATGAAATGTCGGCCAAGACTGTTGATTTCGCAAGGGAGTTTTCAACCAATCCTGAATTATTAGTGTTAAATTTGAACCTGTTTAAGTTTTAAAACATTGAAAACAGATTTATCATCATATAATAACGACTGGTATCAACCTGGTTCTGCCATTAAACGGTTTGGTTGGTACTTTATCAATGAGTTGATTTTAAGAAACCCGTTGAATCCGTCTTCCGGTTTAAAAATCTTTTTTCTTCGTTTATTTGGCGCAACTATCGGCCATAACGTTATAATTAAACCAAAAGTGAATATAAAGTATCCGTGGAAACTAGTTGTTGGCGATAATTGCTGGATTGGTGAGAGTGTTTGGATAGACAATCTTGCGGATGTGAGTATAGAAAATAATGTGTGTCTATCTCAAGGTGCATTTTTGATTTGTGGAAATCATAACTATAAAAAACCCAGTTTCGATCTAATGGTTGCGCCAATCGTTTTAAAAGAAGGAGCTTGGATAGGAGCAAAAAGTATTGTGGGGCCAGGTGTTACTGTCGAAAGCCATGCAGTTTTATCTTTAGGATCTGTCGTAAGTAGTAATCTCGATTCCTATAGCATATATAAAGGCAATCCGGCTATGAAGATCAAAACTAGAACTATTTCATAATGAAGGTTTCAATCATAACCGCCACTTATAATAGCGCCAAAACATTGGAGGTTTGTATGAATTCTGTATTGAATCAGACATATAAAAACATTGAATATGTCATCATTGATGGGAATTCTTTAGATGGTACGGTGGATTTGATTAAGTCCAAAGCCGCAATGCATCATCAAATAGTATGGTCTTCCGAAAACGATCAAGGTATTTATGATGCTTTGAATAAAGGAATCAACAAGTCGACGGGAGATATTATTGGATTTGTACATTCCGACGATTTTTTAGCTAATAATCAAATTATAGAAGACATTGTCAATGTGTTTCAATCCGAGCAGGTAGATGGAGTTTATGGTAACCTGCATTATGTACGATTTGAAAATGTAGATGATGTCGTCAGAAATTGGACCAGTCAACCTTACAAGCGTAAACTCTTAAATAGAGGCTGGATGCCAGCCCATCCCACTTTATTTCTTAAAAATGAGATATACAAAAACAACGGGAATTTTAACATCAATTATCGTATTGCTGCTGATTATGACTTTATTTTACGTATATTTAAGGTGTCTGAATATCGATTTTACTATTTGCCGAAGACGATAACAAAAATGCGTGTAGGAGGAGCTAGTAACAAAAGTTTAAAAAATTTAATTCTAAAAACTAAAGAAGATTTTAGAGCCGCAAAAAACAATGCCATTGGTACTCCCATATTGACAATTGGTTTAAAGAATCTATCCAAAATTCCACAGTGGATATCCAAATAGATTGGCAATGTTTACATTATTTTAATATAATACAACACTACAACATAAAAAACAATCAATAACTTACCGCCAATTTTTTTAAAAGTGTAAATAATCTATTTGTTATTGATTTTGAACTATTTTTTTTGGGAAATACATTACATTCAGCCTATATTCGCATTAAAATCGGGGATATTTCTATACATCAAGAAGGCATAAAGAATATATGATACAAGAACTGCTAAATTATTTTAACCCTCTCGATCATTTGGAACTTTGGCTAGCCATTGCTTTTTTGATTGCCTTTTTTATGTCTCAAAGTGCTTTTCCAGCCATCTTTAATGTGGCTGAAGCTAAACATTTAATGGACGAGCCAACTTCTAGAAGTACGCATTCTGAAAAGACCCCAACATTGGGTGGAATTAGTATTTATTTGAGTTTAGTTGTTGTTATTACTACCGTTGGAGCTTTGCTTGATACTAAAATTCTACTATTACTATTAGGGGGACTTACAATTTTGTTTTTTCTTGGATTGAAAGATGATTTATTGATCTTATCTCCCAAAAAGAAGTTCTTCGGTCAATTATTAGCGGCTGGACTGTTGATTGTATTTACTGATACAAGAATACTTGGGTTATCGGGCTTGTTGGGAATCACCATATTGCCCTATTGGTTCTCTGTCACTTTGACACTGTTCGTTTACATACTGCTGATAAATGCTTTCAACCTTATTGACGGCGTAGATGGGTTGGCTGGAACTTTAGCATTAATTTCAAGTGCAGCTTTTACCTTTATTTTCATAACTATAAAAGATGTGAGCATGGCTACAATTGCAATCGGTTTGATAGGTGCTTTATTGCCATTTCTTCGCTTGAATTTTTCTAAAACCAATAAAATTTTCATGGGAGATACTGGCTCCATGATTATTGGTTTTTTACTTGCATTTTTTGTGGTAAAATTTATTAATTATTCGCAAACTCATCAAGGTTCTGAATTTTATAATTCCGCTCCTGTTTTGGCTTTTGCTATTGTGTTTTTTCCTCTTTTGGACACCTTGAGAATTTTTTTAATCAGAGTACTCATCCACAAGAAAAGTCCTTTTGTAGCAGATAGGAACCATTTACATCATCGTTTTCTTCAATTAGGATTTACACATATACGAACCACGGTTTGTATTGTATGCATTAATGCCATTATAATTTTACTTTCTTATTTTTTAAGAGATATCGATATACACATACAGTTTGTCTTAATGTTGGTTATAGGTTCTTTACTGTATTCAGTATTCTTCATATGGAATTGGTTGTCAATTAATTTTTCTGGTTCTAAAGCATTTAAGCACACCGTTGATTAAGCCGTAATGTAAAAAACTAACTTACCTTTGTCAATCATCTAATTGCGATTATATTTGCAATACTTTAAGAGCTAGTAAATGAAACATCTATTTATTGTAATAATTGTTGCCCTATTTTTTAATTCTTGCGCCAATAAAAAGGAGATACTCTATCTGCAAGATGCAGACAACTTTAATAATTCTTCAATTAAATTTTCAACTCCAAAAATACAGCCCAATGATATTTTAAAAATCACAGTTGGAGCTTTAGAATCAGAAGCTGCTATACCTTATAATAAAATCAGCTCTACCTCTGGACCGGGAAATAACATTGAACTGATGAAATTGGAAGGCTATTTAGTTTCTGAAGATCATTCCATAGATTTTCCGCAACTAGGACAAATCTCTACTTACAACAAAAGTGTTATTGAGCTGCAAGAAGAAATTAAGAATCGGTTAGAAACTAGTGGACATTTAAAAAATCCGACAGTCAATGTTAGATTGCTAAATGCAAAAGTTACTGTATTGGGGGAAGTGAGAAATCCTGGTACATTTAGTTTTACTGAACAAAATATTACTTTACTTCAGGTTTTGGGTCTTGCAGGTGATTTGACTATCAATGGCAAACGAGAAGATATTTTGGTTATGAGAGAAACCGACAGCTTGAGGCAGATATCTCATATCGATATGACATCTGCCGAATTATTGAATAGTCCATTTTACAACATAAAGCCTAATGACGTTATTATTGTAAGCCCTAACGAGCCCAAAGTTAAAAGTGCTGGTTTTGTTGGAAATACAGGTACTCTAATTTCTGTTATTTCCATTTTACTTACTACAATAGTTCTTATAACCCGATAATCCTAATGAGGCAAGAAGAAATCAACGCATTAAAAAGCAACAAATCTGATCAAGGAGAAGTTATAAAGCAAGAGTTTTATAAGTATTTGCGCTATTGGATATGGTTTGCCATCGGAATATCCTTTGCTTTTTTAATTGCCTTTTTATACTTAAGGTATACGCCACGTATTTACAACAGCAGTGCCAAAATACAAATATTGAATAAACAAAAAGGTTTAGAGCTGCCGTCTTCAGCGTTTGTATTCAATAGGTCTAATATAAATCTGGAGAATGAAGTTGAAATTCTTCGATCGTACCGAATCATTGAGCAAGTAGTAAGAAATCTTAATCTCACAATGGAATTCTATGAAGAGGGAAGTGTGAGAACTACGGAAATCGATAGATTCCCTTTTGAAGTTAAAAAGAATGTAGAAAATGAGAACATTCAAACTTCTCAAACATTTCGAATTGAGGTCAAAAAGGAAGCATTTGAAATTTTTAGCAATGGGAGTGATCAACCTACAGTCATACCGAATTTCAATTCGTATTTGATACGTCATAAATTGCCATTTGATTTAAGGACTGAAAATGGCTCGAATATCAAAGACATTGTAGGAAAGACATTTATTTTGAGGTTTCTTCCTCTAACTTCAGCCACTACTAAACTTAAAAATAAAATTACTATAGGATTGGTAGGGAAAGCCAGTGATTTATTGCAAATAAGCCATTCAAGTGAAAGCAGACCCAAATCTGAACGAATTTTGAATGAATTGGTTGAAGTGTTCAATATGGACGGAATTATTGATAGACAGGAAGTGTCAAAGAGAACCATTGACTTTATTGATGAACGATTTGTGTACTTGGCTCAAGAATTGGACTCCATTGAAACTGAAAAAAAGGACTTCAAACAATCGAATGATATCATTTATATAGAGTCGAACGCAGCCGAAGGACTCGGCCAACGGGCACAATCTGATCAAAATGTCTTCAATATTGAAAATCAGATTTTACTTTCCAAAATGCTTAAGGAAACCTTGGCTTTGGATAAAAATAAGGAATCAGATTTGCTGCCATCAAATATTGGTATAGACAATTCTATAGTGAATTCATTGGTAGATCAATATAATACATTAGTTTTTGAACGTGATAAACTCATGATAAGTGGTGGCGAGAGTAATCCAAAGGTTCAAGTAGTCAATAGTAAATTAAATGAAGTAAAGGATAATATAAGGGTATCGTTATCAGCTTATGAGCAGCAATTGGATGCTTCAAAAAAACAGTTATTGGGCAGAAATCAAAGGTTTGTTTCTGAAGTTGCACAATTGCCTAGAAAGGAAAAGCTGCTTAATTCTATTGAAAGACAGAGGGTCATCAAAGAAACTTTGTATTTATTCTTGCTTCAGAAACGTGAAGAGGCGGCAATCAATTTGGCAATCACTGAACCATCCATCAAGGTAGTTGAGTATGCCTTGTCAGGAAGTGCTCCAATTTCTCCTAACTCTAGAAGTGTTTATCTCTTTGCATTGATCGCTGGACTATTGATCCCTTTCGGGGTTTTATACGCAACTATCGTATTGGATACAAAAATCAAAAGCAAAAATGATATTGAGGTAAAGGTGCCTAACGTTCCTGTATTGGCCGAATTGCCTAGGATTAAAGATAAGGATTTAGTGTTTAGAGATCCTACTGATAGAAATGTACAAGCCGAAGCTTTTCGTATCTTAAGTTCTAATGTAAATTATATTTTATCTATGAACGCGCCAAGCGATGGTAAGGTTATTTATTGCACTTCTACCATTAAAGGTGAAGGGAAAACTTACGTCGGACTCAATCTATCGTTGGCTTTAGCCAGTCTCAATAAGAAGGTGTTGCTTGTGGGTGCCGATTTGAGAAATCCTCAAATCCATAATTATACCGACCATAACAAAGACGAAGCTGGTTTATCCAATTATCTTCATGACGCGTCCTTTGATTGGAAAAAGGCTCTTTTCAAAGGTTTTGAAAAGTATCCCGAACATTACACTCTATTATCGGGGAGTATACCTCCAAACCCTACCCAATTATTGACTAATGGTCGCTTTGAAAAATTGCTCTCAGAAGCCAAAGAAAATTTTGACTATATTGTTGTAGATACCGCACCTACAATTCTTGTAACCGATACGATGCTTATTTCTCAATGGGCTGACGCGACTTTATATTTAGTAAGAGCTGAATTCACAGAAAAAAACTTGTTAGATTTTTCAAAAAATTTACATGAGACAGGGCGTTTGAAAAATATGGCTTACGTGATAAATGGTGTTGGTGCAAGCAAATCATATGGGTATACATATAATTATGGCTACAGTTATGGTTACGGCGCAAATATGAAAATTAGGAAACGATAACTTTAATTTATCAGCTTTCTTAATTCGCTAATCGTTTTTATTGGGTTTTCACTTTGAAACACAAAACTACCTGCCACCAGAACATCTGCACCTTGAGTAATCAATTGTTTGGCATTTTTATTTGTAACTCCGCCGTCAATTTCAATTTTGGTGGAGGCACCTTTCTTAAGGATTAATTCTTTTAATTGTCTCACCTTATTATAAGTGTTTTCAATGAAGCTCTGACCTCCAAATCCTGGATTTACACTCATTACACAGACCAAATCAATATCATTGATGGTATCTTCTAGAACATTCACATTTGTATGAGGATTTAATGCCACACCAGCTTGCATTTCTTCGGATTTTATGGCTTGAATTGTTCTATGCAAATGTGTGCAAGCTTCATAATGTACTGTGAGATTGTTGGTTCCTAAATCAGCAAAAGTCTTAATATATCTATCAGGATCCACAATCATCAAGTGAGTATCGACGTACTTTTTGGTGTGTTTTGTAATCGCCTTTAGAACAGGCATTCCAAAAGAAATATTTGGAACAAACATACCATCCATAATATCAATATGAAACCAATCGGCTTCACTTGCATTAACTATTTCAATATCTTTTTGAAGATTGGCAAAATCTGCCGCCAAAATTGAAGGAGCAATTAATTTTGAATTCATTTTGTAGTTGTATTGTTTTTGCAAAAGTAGCCTAAAAAAGCGAACCCTCGGTAATCAGCCGAGGGTTCTTTCATCAATCAAAAAACGAACAGTTATGTTGTAACTGTTTGTTACTGTTATTTAGTCGTAACAAATTGGCGTTACTATCCTAAATAGGTTTTTAATATTTTGCTTCGCGACGTATGTTTCAATCTGCGAATTGCTTTTTCTTTTATTTGTCTTACACGTTCACGTGTCAAATCGAATGTTTCACCTATTTCTTCCAAGGTCATAGGGTGTTGATCGCCAAGACCAAAATACAAACGAATCACATCTGCTTCACGTGGTGTCAATGTTTCAAGAGCTCTTTCAATCTCTGTGCGCAAAGATTCATGTAACAAATCTTTATCAGGATTTGGAGATTCACCAGAACGCAATACATCGTAAAGATTTGAATCTTCACCTTCTACCAAAGGAGCATCCATTGAGACATGGCGTCCTGAATTCTTCATCGATTCTTTAACGTCGTTAATAGTCATATCCAACTCTTTGGCTATTTCTTCAGCACTAGGCGGACGCTCATGACTTTGTTCCAAGAATGCGAAAGTCTTATTGATTTTATTTATCGAACCAATCTTGTTCAAAGGCAAACGAACAATACGAGACTGTTCAGCCAATGCTTGAAGAATTGATTGACGAATCCACCATACGGCATAAGAAATAAATTTAAAACCACGAGTTTCATCAAAACGCTGCGCGGCTTTAATCAATCCAAGATTACCTTCATTGATCAAATCGGGTAACGTCAAACCTTGATTTTGATATTGTTTTGCAACAGAAACCACAAAACGTAGGTTTGCTTTTGTCAATTTTTCCAAAGCACGTTGATCACCAGCTTTGATTCGTTGTGCCAATTCTACTTCTTCGTCAGCAGTAATAAGGTCAACTTTTCCAATCTCTTGAAGGTACTTGTCTAGCGAAGCTGTTTCCCTATTGGTAACCTGCTTCGTAATTTTGAGTTGTCTCATCTAATTTTATTCTGTTTTTTACCACGAATTTCATATCGCATATAGTTATACGGATGAAGTCGCATAAAAGTTACAGTAATTTCAAAAAAATTAAATTTTAATTAGTTTTTTATCGTTCAAGTTAATGTCATCCAACATTTCATTCGTGAATTTGTAGTGGCCACGAGTGGTTATAATCTTGAATCGATGAGATTTCATAGTGCTTAAAGTGTTCAAAAACAACCATTTTGACTTTAATAAATTTGGCTTGTCTGATTTTAAACTTAATTCAAAATAATGTTTTCTACCTTCCTTTTCCGCAACAATATCTGGAGTAATGTTGATATCGCTTCCCTTTTTATGATACGATTTTGGCGTTTCATAACCTTCGGCATCGGCTTTGATATTTTCAAAACCAATATTCTTTAAGTACGTAAGAGAGTTACTTAAAATGTCTGAATATTTTTCTTTGTCTGTGTAAACCATAACCTATAATCTAATCAAAATATCGACAAATGCAAATTTTTAACGGGCTTTAACGTTTTGGGCTATGACAGAGCATTTTCCATGAAAAAAGCCATTGCTCTTTTGAACAATGGCTTTTTCAATAAACGTATTGAAAGATTATTAATCTTCGTTTCTATCTTCTCGTGGTCTCCGATCATCACGACGATTGTCACGATTTCTATTATCACGGTTGCCACGATTGTCACGTCCACCTCGGTTATCACGATTGTTGTCTCTTGGAGGTCTTTCTTTAAAACCTTCTGGTTTTGGAAGAATAGCTTTTCTTGAAACTTTTTCCTTCTTTGTTTTAGGATCTACGCCAAAGTATTTCACTTCAAACACATCACCCATATTTACAACATCAGAAACATTTTCGGTACGTTCCCAAGCCAACTCACTCACGTGAAGCAATACTTCATTACCAGGAGCTTTCGTATATTCAACAACTGCTCCAAAATCTAGCATTTTGATGACTTTGACTTCGTAAACTTCGCCAACTTGTGGTTTGAACAACAAAGAATCAATTTTTGCCAAGACTTTGTCGATACCTTCTTGGTCTGTACCCAAAATCTCAACAATACCTTCTTCAGTAACAGGGTCTTCGTTGATAACGATCGTTGTCTTGGTTTCTTTCTGTAGTTCTTGAATTACCTTTCCACCAGGTCCGATCAATGCTCCGATAAATTCATTCGGAATTGTCGTAGTGATCATTTTTGGAGCATGTGGTTTCACGTCTGCATTTGGTTGAGCAATGGTCTCCACTAGTTTATCAAGAATGTGCAAACGACCTGCTTGCGCTTGTTTCAAGGCATTCACAAGAATTTCGTAAGACAATCCTTTTACTTTAATGTCCATTTGACAAGCTGTAATACCATCAGCCGTACCGGTTACTTTAAAGTCCATATCGCCTAAATGGTCTTCATCTCCAAGAATGTCCGACAATACAGCATATTTCCCTGTATCAGCATCAGAAATCAATCCCATAGCAATACCAGAAACTGGTTTTTTCATTTGAACACCAGCATCCATTAACGCCATAGTTCCTGCGCAAACAGTTGCCATAGACGAAGAACCGTTACTTTCCAATACTTCAGAAACAACTCTTACAGTATACGGACAGTCGGCAGGTACCATTCCTTTTAATGCACGTTGTGCCAAGTTTCCGTGACCAACTTCGCGTCTAGAAGTTCCTCTGATAGGTCTCGCTTCTCCAGTTGAAAAAGGAGGGAAGTTATAATGCAAATAGAAACGTTCTTCACCTTCAAAAGATGGCATATCGATAACATTGGCCTCTCTTGATGTTCCAAGGGTCACTGTTGCCAATGCTTGTGTTTCGCCTCGTGTAAAGATGGATGATCCGTGCGTTGAGGGTAAGTAATCCACTTCGCACCAAATTGGTCTGATGTCTGTTGTTTTACGACCATCCAAACGTAAGCCTTCATTCAATGTCAAATCGCGAACAGCAGCTTTTTCGGCAGCATAGAAATATTTAGAGACCAAATCTCCAAAATCTTCTAATTCTTCTTCAGTAAAAGTGGCTTTCACTTCCTCTTTGATTTCGGAAAAAGCACTGCTACGTTCGTGTTTTGCTGATGCTTTCTTGGCAACTGCATACACTTTTTCATAGGTTAGTTCTCTAACTTTTTTGTTCAATTCCTCATCTTCGCGCTCTGGCTCATACTCACGAGTTTCTTTTTTGCCAAACGCTTCAGCCAATTTAACTTGCGCTTCACATTGAACTTTGATGGCATCATGTGCAAACTTGATAGCTTCCACCATTTCTTCTTCTGAAATTTCTTTCATTTCACCTTCTACCATCATCACAGAATCAGCAGAGGCTCCAATGACCATATCAATGTCAGATTCTTCTAATTGAGCAAATGTTGGATTGATAATGAATTGCCCATTGACACGACCAACTCTCACTTCAGAAATAGGCGTCTCAAATGGAATATCGCTCAACTGTATCGCAGCAGATGCCGCCAAACCTGCCATAGCATCTGGCATCACATTTTCGTCATGAGACATCAACTGAATCATCACCTGTGTTTCTGCATGGTAATCTTTTGGGAATAATGGACGCAACACACGGTCTACTAAACGCATGGTCAAAACTTCACCATCGCTTGGTCTTGCTTCTCTTTTGAAGAAGCCTCCAGGATAGCGACCTGCCGCTGCAAATTTTTCTCTGTAATCAACTGTCAATGGTAAAAAATCAACAGGACTTTGCTCGTAATTGGAAACAACAGTACACAATAGCATGCAATTTCCTGATTGAACAACTACCGAACCATGAGCTTGTTTGGCCAATTTTCCGGTTTCGATGGAAATTGTACGTCCATCACCAAGGTCTATGACCTCTTTAAAAACTTTTGGAATCATAAATTTTTTAATTCTAATTAAACAATGGTCGTTGTGTTGTTGTGTAGTTGTTGTGAGACCAATGAAAAACTATAATCAGCTTCTTATTTGCGAGTTTTTTGCTCTTTCGCTTGAGCTATTTATAACAAAAAAACCACGCTTGTAGGCGTGGTCTTTGAGTGATTATTTTCTTAATCCTAGTTCTTTAACGATGGCACGATATCTCAAGATATCTTTTTTGGTTAGGTAATCAAGTAGTGCTCTACGTTTACCTACCAATTTTACCAATGAACGCTCTGAATTGAAATCTTTACGATTGTTTTTTAAGTGTTCAGTCAAATGATTGATTCTGTGTGTGAACAAAGCGATTTGTCCTTCTGCGGAACCAGTGTCTTTGGCATTTTTGCCGTGTTTTTTAAAGATGTCCTCTTTAACTTCTTTTGATAAATACATGCTAATATTATTGTAAATGATTGTTATGTACTGACTCGATTTTCGAATCAAGGTGCAAATATAGTGTTTTTTAGTAATTTACAAGAGGAATTTATTTAAAAAGAAAAGCGAGCTCATAGGCTCGCTTTGTTATTAAACTCTCAAAGGTTGATTCGTAATCAAGTCAATATAGAGGTTGATTTTATTTTTTAAATCCTTACGTTCTGTAATGAAATCCAAGAAGCCGTGTTCCAAAAGAAATTCAGCCGTTTGAAAATCTTCAGGCAATTCCTGACCTGTAGTATCTCTTACCACGCGAGGGCCAGCAAAACCAATCAATGCTCCAGGTTCACTAATATTGATGTCACCTAGCATCGCAAAAGAGGCTGTTGTTCCTCCAGTAGTTGGGTCAGTACACAAGGAAATATATGGAATGCTTGCATCGGCTAATTGTGCTAATTTTGCTGATGTTTTTGCCAATTGCATCAATGATAACGCTGCTTCTTGCATACGAGCACCACCAGATTTTGAAATGACCACTAATGGAATTTTTTTCTTCAATGAGTAATCTGCAGCACGTGCTATTTTTTCACCAACCACAGAACCCATAGAGCCACCAATGAAAGCAAAATCCATACACGCAATGACCAAATCTTTGCCTTTTGATTTACCTACCGCACATCGAACGGCATCTTTTAACTTTGTTTTCTCCTGTGCGGCTTTCAAGCGTTCTGGATATTTCTTTGTGTCTTCAAATTTTAATGGGTCTTTGGAATCAAGGTTGGCATCCAATTCCTTAAATTGGTTGTCATCAAATAAAATCTGAAAATATTCCTTGCTACCAATTCTTACGTGATAGCCATCTTCAGGACTAACAAAATAGTTTTTCTCCAGTTCTTCTGTGTCAATAATCTTTCCAGTTGGAGACTTGTACCAAAGACCTTTAGGTGTGTCTTTTTTCTCTTCAGTAGTTGTGGTAATTCCCTTTGTTTTTCTTTTAAACCAAGACATGTTGGGTTCTAATTTTAGATTAACAATTAACGATTTTTGAATCAACAAGCATCGTAGTTAAAAGTCAGTTTAGCAATGCAAAGTTATAAAGTATTTACGTTATTGAGGTCTTCAAACGCTTTTTTTAATCGTGCCACAAATGCTTCTTCACCTTTTCGCAGCCAAACCCTTGGGTCATAGTATTTTTTATTTGGGGAATCTTCACCTTCTGGATTTCCTATTTGGCTTTTTAAGTATTCTGAATGTTGATTATAATAATCGCGAACGCCACTCATAAAGGCATATTGCATGTCGGTATCTATATTCATTTTGATGACACCATAACTAATGCCTTCGCGGATTTCTTCAACGGAAGATCCTGAACCACCATGAAATACAAAATCGATATGATTGTGGCCAACACCAAACTTTTTGGACACATAATCTTGTGAATTTTTAAGGATTTTTGGTGTCAATTTCACATTTCCAGGCTTATAAACTCCATGAACGTTGCCGAATGCTGCAGCAATGGTAAACTGGTCACTCACCTTGCTCAACTCTTCGTACGCATATGCCACTTCTTCTGGTTGAGTGTATAGTTTTGAATCATCCACATCACTGTTGTCCACTCCATCTTCTTCACCACCTGTAATTCCTAATTCGATTTCAAGGGTCATCCCCATTTTGCTCATTCTTTTTAGGTATTCTTTACAGATTTCAATGTTTTCTTCAATAGGTTCTTCAGACAAATCAATCATATGCGAACTGTATAAAGGCTTACCTGTTTCTGCAAAATGCTTTTCGCTGGCATCCAACAATCCATCAATCCAAGGCAACAATTTTTTAGCGCAATGGTCGGTATGAAGAATTACGGGGACACCATAAGCTTCGGCCATCAAATGTACATGTTTGGCACCAGCAACAGCACCAGCAATGGCCGCTTTTTGGTTATCGTTACTCAATCCTTTTCCTGCGTTGAAAATTGCGCCGCCGTTAGAAAATTGAATAATAACAGGGGCATTTAGCGCTTTTGCAGTTTCCAAAACACCATTGATAGTGTTGGAACCAATGACATTAACAGCTGGTAAGGCAAAACTTTTCTCTTTTGCCAATTTGAAAATTTCTTGAACTTCTTTGCCAGTTGCAACGCCTGGTTTGATATTATGACTCATGGATTGTAGTTTTAAGTTTTAAAATGGATATTCAAAAATAATGAAATAAAAGCAAAAAGGTGCGTTCGGTCTGTTGAAATTTTGGAAAAAGGCATAGCCTGATTCTTGCTTTTGTAATAAGTTTAAAATGGATAATTGATTCCGATATTGAAGACTGCCTTGCTAAAATTGTAATCCTTAAACCAACGATTTCCTAATTCATAAGCTGGATTATAGGTCTTAAACCCAACATCAAACCTCAAAACGAAGAAACTGAAATCGTAGCGAAGTCCAATACCAGAGCCTAAAGCAATATCCTTTAGCGAGCTTAAACCATCAAAAGTGGCACTTTCGTCTTGTGTGTCATCATAAATGTTCCAGATATTTCCAGCGTCTGCAAACAAGGCACCATAAAAACTACCAACAATATTGAAGCGTTGTTCTGCACTGAAATGCAATTTGAAATTTGCTTCATTAAATTCGTTGATGGAGCGAGAGCTTCCGGGTCCAAGATTATAGGCTGTCCAAGCTCTGTTATCATTTGGTCCTCCAGCGAAGAAACTTTTGGCAAACGGGATATTTGTGGAGTTACCGTAAGGAACAGCAATACCCAAATAGCTTCGGATTGCAAATACATTTTTGTGGCCTAAATCCCAATATTTCACATAGTCAAATTCGGCTTTAATGTATTGTGAAAATGCTACACCGAAAACTTCATACTTATCATTTTCATTCTTTTGAAAACCAGCAATTTTTGAAATATTGGACAATAAATTCCCAGCCAATTCCCCTCTAAAACGTAGAATTGAAAAATCATTGTCAAACAGATTCTCTCTGCGATTTTTTACGTAATTAAAACTACTTGAAAAAATAAGGTTGTCTTCGGTAAGCCTGTTTTTTCGTTCAGAAATGTTGCTTACATTTTGATAAGCTTCTTCTTCAGGGTCTAACGATGTGTTTTGAGATAACACATCACTGATAAATGCATCTGCTTGTTCTGGGATATCCAATTGATCATTGTTATTAACATAACCTATGCTTTGGGCGATGTCATTCAAGCTGTTAAACGAATTTTGATAGACTCGGAAGTAATTATCAGTATTTAAATTTTTAACATATTGTACATTGAACAAGTCCAATGTATTGGTGACTTTTCTTGAAGGATACCAATTATAACTCACAGCACCTGTGAACGTTTGCCTATCCAAACCAATATTACGTTGGCTCGTTGCTGCCGCACTGATACGCGTACTTGGCGACATAAATTTTGGAATTAATTTTTCCGTCTTCAAAGGGAAAAAGATTCTTGGAATGGTAAGTTTCATATTGGCACCAATCTCGTTGATGTCAAAAAAGGCATCCTCAGGATTATTGCTATCTTTTGAGGCTCCTATAGAACCAATGGCACCAATCTCGAAAATTTCTGCGCCTTTGAAAACATTACGTATCAATAAACCTGTACTAAACGAAAATCCAATGGTTTGGATATTACTTGTTGAAACTTCGGTAGTAAAATTAAGCCCGAATTTTTTCTTCGGAATTAAATAAATGTTTGTCACCAAAGAACTATCCGCTTCATTTTCGATGTACTCTATGTTTGGATATTTAAAAACTTTCAGTTCACTTAAATACCTATACGTTCTGGTTCTATCGATGTCTCTGAACAACCTGTCTTTGGTTATGAAAATGGCATCGGTTAGGGCTTTTGGTCTATATTTCAGTTTGTCATAACTATAAATGTTGTAGTTGTTGTACGTTAGAGAATCAGTTATTGGCGCATCTTTATTCTCAAAGCGGTCGTCTGTAAAAATATTGACTTCCTTAATGGTGTAGGCTTTGAAAGGTCTTCTGGTCACAGAATCTACATTTCGAATCATTCGGTTTTGTATGACAAGTTCTGTGTTGACTTTATGATTTGTGTTTACAGTATCAATCACAAAACTGATGTAATCCTGTCCAAAATGAAAATATCCAAGATTTCTCAATTGTTCAGTCAGCCTTGAGCGTTCGGCTCCAAAATTTGTGTCATCATACTGTTGCCCAGCTTTTAATAATGAACCATTTTTAAGATTTTGATGGTACAAGCTATCAATACTCGTCGTACTGATTTTCGCATTTAAAGAATCCAGAACATAAGGCGTACCTGTTTCTACAAAATATTCCACAGTTGCTCTTTGGTCGTCAGTTTTATTGATGGTATAGGATGTTTTCGCATTAAACCATCCTTTGCTAAAATAATATTGGCGTAAAAGTGTTTTTGATTTTTCTGCCTTATCTTCTTTAACAATTACAGGCGCTTCACCTGTTTTCTTCCACCAAGTATTGATATTTTTCTTGGCGTTGATAAGGGCTTCATATTGTTTTAGCGACAACAATTTTTTTTGACCAGTCCTTGGGTTGTCAGGATTTCGATACTTGGCATTTAAAATTGAATCGATATTCGGTCTAGCAAGGTTATAAAGATGCAAACGAAGAGGGTAGCCCAAAAGTTTTCCATTAGGCCTTTGATATATTAAGTTATTGACAACTTCGGTGCTATTCTTTTTATCATTGACATAGACTGTGTTTTTGGTCAACAAATGCTCGCCGTCCTTTACGCGTTTTATAGCATTGCACGAAGACAAAAGCATAAAGGTTAAGACAATTAATGATATTTTTGCAGGAGCGTATTTCAACACACAGTTAAATTATTGTTTAATTTGAAGCCAAATTTAATGTTTTAAGATTGTTATTGCTAAACAAAAATCAATCCAAAAACAATTGACTTTTAAAAGTAAACAGAACAAAAGTAACGACATTTTGATGCTTACGAAGAACCAAAAAAAAATAGTAGTCAGTTTATCACAGAAAAAATTCAGAAACCAACATCAACTGTTTGTGGTGGAAGGTAAGAAAGGCGTAGATGAATTTTTGAATTCTGAATTTGAACTGTCTCAATTATTTTCAACTTCTGACGAGTTTGAGGTTGAAGCAGAAAAATTGGTCCTGATTTCTGAAAAGGATCTGAAATCTATCAGCAATCTCACTACGCCCAATACAGCGTTGGCTTTGTTCAAAATTCCGAAAGGAAAAAAAGTGGACGATTCAAAATTGATATTAGCACTTGACGATGTTCGCGACCCTGGAAATTTGGGAACCATCATCAGACTTTGTGATTGGTTTGGGATTGATCATTTGGTGTGCAGTAAAGAAACTGTGGATTGTTTCAATCCTAAAGTGGTACAGGCTACAATGGGCTCATTGACGCGTGTTTCAACACATTATTTGGATTTGGAAAATTTCCTTAAGTCGTCAGATTTGCCAAAATTTGGAACTTTTATGGATGGCGCTTCTGTTTACAGCCATATTCTGCCAGCCAACGGAATCTTGGTAATGGGAAACGAAGCCAATGGCATTTCTACCCAAATTGAAGCATTGATCGATAGAAAAATCAGCATACCACGTTTCGGGAACCTTCAAAATACCGAAAGTTTGAATGTAGCTACAGCCACCGCAATTTTGTTGAGTGAATTTAGCCGTCGGACTATTGAAATGTAAAATTCACAAAAACACCTCTGGTTTTCATCATGGTAACATTGGAAGTCCAAGGGCTGTTAGGGTCAACATCTCTGACAATCTCATCATTTAAGGCAAAAACACCTCTTATGGAAGGCGTAAATTTAAAGTAGAACAGATAAAAATCAATTCCAAAACCCAACTCATAAAACAGCATATTCTTTTTCGTCCTGAATTGCCCTACACTGTTGTCATCAGGATTTTCTTCATTGCTCGACAGATTGAGTGCTGTTGAAAAACCACCAACAATGAATGGTTTGATGTTGTTGATTCGTTTTGTAGAAATCTTTAAAAGCAAAGGCAAATGAATATAAGTTGATTTGACCTCACGCATCAAATCTGCATCTGTAAACTCAATACCATCAAAATATCTTGGGTCATACATCAAATTTCTTTGTGTAATGTAAAGACCTGGTTCAAAACGAAGATTGAAATAATCGTTGATACGCAAATCTCCAACTAATCCGACATTGAAGCCCAGATTGTCTTCCACCAAAATATCTGGTCCGTCTTGTTCATATTCAAATTTGAAATCATAACTGTTCAAACCGAAGAAATAGCCCCAATTCAAAAGGTTTTTGTCCGTTGTTCCCTTTCCACCGTTGGCATCGTTGAGAATTCTTTCCTTGGTGAATAGTTGAGCCGTCGCTATTTGACCTGAACAAATGAACAGTAATACGAAGAGTATGTTTTTCATAAATTATTTAGATGCTTTATAAATCGTTGCCACTCCAAAGGTTTGCGGCAAGTCTTCGACACTATTAAACCCGATTTGTCTCAAAATATTGTTTAAGGTTTCTCCATACGGGAATTTTGACGCAGATTCACATAAATACGAGTAAGCCGATTGATCTTTCGAGAAAACCTTGCCAATGGTAGGCAAAATATATTTTGTGTAGAATGAATATCCTGCTTTATAAAAAGGTTTTGTTGGAACCGATGTTTCCAATATCACAAACATTCCGTTGGGTTTAAGGACCCTGTATATTTCTGCCAGACCTTTTTCCAAACTCTCAAAATTCCTGATTCCGAAAGCTACAGTAATCGCATCAAAGGTATTGTCATCAAATGGTAAATTTTCAGAATCGCCTACCATCATTTTTATTTTGGAATCGAGCTTCTTTTGTGCGATTTTTTTTCGACCTACTTCGAGCATTCCTTCACTAATGTCTAAACCAACAATCTCTGAAGCATTCGTTTTAGCAAGGTTTATCGCCAAATCGCCTGTACCAGTAGCAATATCCAAAATGTTTGAAGGCTGATGTTTAGTCACTATGTTCACCACCTTTTTTCGCCATTTTACATCAATACCAAAAGAAATAATACGGTTAAGACCATCGTATTCATTTGAGATGGTATCAAACATTTTTGTGACCTGCTGCTTTTTGTTGAGGTCGCTATCTTTATATGGAATTACTTTTTCGGACATCCAGAAAATTTTTGACAAAGATAAAATAATCGATTAGTTTTTAATTAAATAAAAAAACAGATTTATAAAGCCTCTGATTTATAGGGCTCTTTCAAAATTGTAGTATATTTGTTTGTTTTTTTGAATTCCCATACACATGAAAATAATCATTGCTGGAGCTGGTGAGGTTGGATTCCATTTGGCAAAACTACTTTCTTTCGAGTCACAAGAAATTACATTGCTCGATACCAAAAAGGAAAGTCTAGTTTATGCAATAGACCATTTAGATATTAGAGTGATAAAAGGCGATGCAACTTCCATTGCGATCCTTAATGATGCCAAAATTGAAACTTCTGATTTATTTATCGCAGTTACATCTTCAGAAACTACTAATATTACAGCATGTGTATTAGCAAAGCAACTTGGTGCCAGACGTACCATTGCAAGGATTTCCAATACTGAATTCATTGACCATAAAGATATCGTTGGATTTTCAAAATTTGGAATTGATGAATTGATTTCTCCTGAATCTTTGGCGGCTTCGGAGATAGAGTTATTATTGAATCAATATGGATTTAATGACAGTTATGAATTTGAGGAAGGTGCTTTGACGATGTTGAGCTTACGTTTATCTAGAACTGCCACATTCGTAGAGAAAACCGTGAAGGAAGCTGCTAAAAGCTTTCCAGAACTTCACTTTGTACCTATTGCCATACAGCGGTTTGGAACACAATACACGATAATTCCTCGTGGAGATACGCAATTTAAGGAGGGAGATAAAGTGGTTTTCATTACATCTAAAGGTGGTGACGAAGAATTGTTTGAACTTTCAGGACGAGTAAAGTTAGACATTCGTAATATCATGATTTTGGGAGGAAGCAAGATTGGTTTGAAAACTGCCAAGGACTTATGTCAGAGTAAATTCAATGTCAAGATTGTCGAAAGTAACAAAGAGAATGCTTTCGAACTTGCCGATGAATTGCCAAATGCCTTGGTCATCAATGGTGATGGCCGAAATGCTGAACTCTTGGAGGAAGAAAACATCAGTAATATGGATGCGTTCATTGCTGTAACTGGAAACTCTGAGACTAATATCATGTCTTGTTTAGTGGCCAAGTCTAAAGGTGTCAAAAAAACCATTGCTTTGGTTGAAAATATGGATTATTATCAATTGTCTCATTCTATTGGTATTGATACCCTTATAAATAAAAAACTCTTGGCTGCAAATAATATTTTTAGATACATACGCAAAGGTGAGGTGGTTGCCATGACCAAGCTTAACAATATGAATGCCGAATTGTTGGAGTTTGAAGTAAAACAACAATCCAAGATCACGAATAAACTCATCAAAGATTTAGATTTTCCTCGTTCCGCAATTATAGGTGGCGTCATTAGAAATGGAAAGGGTATGATACCTTTAGGAAATTTTACCATTCAAGCAGGAGATAGAGTGGTAGTTTGTTGTTTACCAAGGTCTATCACAGAAGTTGAAACGTTTTTCTTTTAGAAAATGGCAAAATTCAACTACAAGATAATTTTTCATTTTTTCGGATTACTACTGCTGTTCAATGGTGGCTTCATGCTATTATCTACTTTAATAAGCTTGATATATAAGGATGGCGTTACTTTAGAATTGTTTACTTCTGGAATTGCAGTTTTAATCATAGGTGTCATTTTAATGATATTGACCAAAAAACATAGCAAAGTCATGAATAAGCGCGAAGGGTATTTGGTCGTCACCTTCGGATGGGTCGTTATGGCACTTTCTGGAGCTATACCTTATATGATTACCAATACGATTCCTAGTTTTACAAGTGCTTTTTTTGAAACCATGTCTGGTTATACGACCACTGGAGCCACAATCTTGAATAATATTGAAATTGTTCCTGAAGGTGTCTTGTTTTGGAGAAGTACGACCCATTGGATTGGTGGCATGGGAATCATTGTTTTGGCCATCGCGATTTTGCCCTTGTTGGGAATCGGTGGCATGCAGTTGTTTGCTGCTGAAGCTCCTGGACCCAGCGCTGATAAATTACATCCGAGAATTACGGATACCGCGAAACGTTTGTGGCTTATTTATTTTGGGTATACGGTTGCTGAAACCATTCTGTTGAAGGTCGCTGGAATGTCGTTTTTTGATGCTATCAATCATTCCATGAGTACCTTATCGACAGGAGGGTTTTCAACAAAGAATGCGAGTGTTGCCCACTGGAACGACCAGCCCATTATTCAATATATCATTATTGTCTTTATGTTTTTGGCAGGTACCAATTTTGTATTGAGCTATTATGCTTTCAAAGGAAAAGTGCAGCGCGCTTTGGGTGATGAGGAGTTACGCTTATATTTTAAATTTATCGTTTCATTTACGGTAATCGTAGCTTTGATCATTTACTTCAGGGCAGATTTTTCAGTATCTACTATTAATCACCCACAAATTTGGGGCAAATTTGAAGCTTCTGTAAGGCATGGATTGTTTCAAGTTTTAACGGTAATAACTACTACAGGTTTTATTACAGCTGATTATACCTTATGGACACCATTTTTGGTGGTGTTTTTCTTTGGAATTATGTTTCTAGGTGGTTCGGCAGGAAGTACAGCTGGTGGTGTGAAAGTGGTAAGGCATTTGATTTTGATAAAGAACGGATTTTTGGAGTTTAAGAGAGCGTTGCATCCTAATGCCATTTTACCGGTTCGATATAATACCAAGGCCATTGCTGGAGAAATTGTATTCAATATCCTAGGTTTTTTTATCCTTTATATGTTATCGTTCATTGTTGGAGCTTTGGTGTTCTCAATGTTCCAAATCGAATTTCAATCTGCCGTAGGATTATCGGCATCCAGTTTGGGCAATATTGGTCCAGCATTGGGTAATTTCGGTCCCGTCAATAACTATGCTGCGCTGCCACCTTTGGCACAATGGTGGTCTGCTTTTTTGATGCTCATTGGTCGTTTGGAACTTTTTACGGTCTTGATTTTATTGACGCCTTTCTTTTGGAGAAACAGGTGATTTTTAGCGATTTGGAAATTGATATTTTTAATATTCTGTAACATTTTTGTTGTATACTCGTCTTACTAGTATAACCAATCAAACATCAATCATTATGGAATTAGTAATCAATACTTCAACAGTAACTTTATCAAAGAATACAGATTTTGAGATTTCGGAACCTCAAGGTTTATTAAATTCAAACTATCAATCACTTGTTAAGACTGCTCATAAAAATGCTTCAACTTCGTCTGTTTTCAGCAGAAGACAACGTGTGAAAGCACAACGTTTCCGTTTGGCAACTTATACTGAAGCGCTTCTTAAATTTTCAATTTGCACTGCTATCTTATTGGCAGTTGTGAGCTAATACTGAAAGATTTTTCTTTAATAGTCTGTAACATTTTCAATCTCTTAAGGACTAATCATTTAAAGCAGCTTTTTAAGAACCTTTAACTGATAGTTCTTGGGTTGATCTCCAAAATTTATCTTTTATTTTTTTTAAGAGTAGTGAAATTCAATATTCAACAATTGAAATGACACCATTTATCTCAAAATTAAATTTCATTTTAAAATTTGGAAATTATGGGTGGAGAAGGCGCAATGATGGCAATGATTACATCATTGAAAAACAATAGTAGAAGAAAAAACCGAACGCAATTCGACAAAGGTAAAGCTGGTGGCTATGGAGATGGTCAAAAAGTAGAGTTTGATTTTCCTGAAGTCACACCTGAAGTGTTGAAAGATATTCGAAATCGGTTGACGGAAGAAAAGAAAAGAACGTTTCAAAAACGCATCATTCTTTTTTTAATTGCAGCGAGTATTATCATCGCTCTGTTGATCTATTTATAACAGAAAAGCCACTTTCTCGACAGTGGCTTTTTATTAGTTCAAGGATTCTTTAATCCGTCTTACAGCTTCGATAATTTGCTCTTGAGAGGCTGCATAAGACAGTCTGATGCAGTTTGGATTTCCAAAAGCTTCACCTGTAACGGTTGCTACCAAAGCTTCTTCCAAAATATACATCGAAAAATCAGTGGCATTATTGATTTTATGGCCTCTTAACGTTTTTCCGAAATAATAAGAAATATCTGGAAACACGTAAAAAGCACCTTCCGGAACATTATTCTTAAAAGTTGGTATTTCGTTAAGCAAATCCAATATTAAATCCCTTCTCTTTTTGAACTGTTCTACCATAAACTTGATACGGTCTGGAGATTCATTCAATGCTGTAATGGTAGCTCTTTGGGCTATGCTATTGGCGCCACTCGTAATTTGACCTTGCATTTTGTTGCAAGCTCGAGCTATGTATTCTGGAGCACCAATGTAACCAATCCTCCAGCCAGTCATCGCAAATGCTTTTGAAACACCATTGACGGTAACGGTTCTATCAAACATATCGTCAAATTGTGCCATACTTGCGTGCTCACCAACAAAATTGATATGCTCATAGATTTCGTCAGAAACCACAATGATATTCGGATATTTTTGCAATACATCAGCCAACGCTCTCAATTCTTCCTTGCTGTAAACAGAGCCACTTGGGTTGCAAGGAGAGCTATACCAAATCATTTTGGTCTTTGGAGTAATGGCTGCTTCCAATTGCGCTGGTGTCAATTTGAAGTCATTGTCTATAGACGTTTGCACTTCCACAGGAACACCTTCGTTCAACTTTACAATGTCGCTGTAACTTACCCAATAAGGGCAAGGCAAAATCACTTCATCTCCTTTATTGAGCATTACTGCTGCAACATTTGCCAAAGATTGTTTGGCGCCTGTTGACACGACAATTTGAGAAGGTTTATAAGTTAAACCATTGTCGCGCTTGAATTTGGTAATAATTGCATCCTTCAATTCTACATAACCATCTACAGGAGAATAGGAACTGTAATTTTCATCAATGGCTTGTTTGGCCGCATCTTTTATGAAATTTGGAGTATTAAAATCAGGCTCACCAAGACTCAATCCAATGATATCTTTCCCCTCTGCTTTTAATTCTCTCGTCTTTGCTGCCATCGCCAAAGTGGCAGATGTAGCCATCCCTAAAACTCTATCTGAAAGTTGGTTCATTCAAAAAAAATTATGCTTGTAGTGCTGGGTTCATACCCATTTCCTTTAAAAATCTGAAGTGTGCAATGACTGCTTTTCGAGTTGTTTTGTATTCCTTGTAAGGCAAATCAAACTCTTTGGCCGTTTCTCTTACTATTTTTGAAATTTTAGTATAGTGAATATGGCTAATATGCGGGAAAATATGATGTTCCACCTGATGGTTCAGCCCACCTGTAAACCAATTTACAATTCTGTTTTTAGTGGCAAAATTAACTGTTGTTTGCAATTGATGAATTGCCCAAGAGTTTTTCATAGTGCCATTTTCTTCAGGAAGTGGCATCTCTGCTTCATCCATAACGTGTGCCAATTGAAACACGACGCTCAATATAACGCCAGCAACATAATGCATCAAGAAGAAACCAATCAACAATTTCCACCAAGCGATGTCTGTCAACAAAATTGGCAATACAATCCAAATAGAAACATAAATTATTTTTGAAATGACCAATTTGCTCCATTCTGTCGCAGGATTTGGAAATTTACCATAAGACAGCTTACGTTTTAGGTAACGCTTCATTTGTAAAAAATCAGTAGTGATGGCCCAGTTGATTGTCAACAAACCATATAAAAACACTGAATAATAATGCTGAAATCTATGGTGCTTGTGCCACTCGGCATGTTTTGAAAAACGAAGGATTCTTCCGGCTTCTAAATCTTCATCGTGTCCATGAATATTAGTATAGGTATGGTGAAGAACATTGTGTTGTACTTTCCAGTTATAGACATTTCCAGCCAAAATATAAATGCTGCTTCCCATCAATCGATTGATCCATTCTTTGTTAGAAAACGACCCGTGGTTGCCATCGTGCATTACGTTCATCCCGACTCCGGCCATCCCGACACCCATTGTAATCGTCAGAAGAATCAAAGCCCAAGTGGGCAAATTCAACGTGAGAATAAGGAAGTAAGGCGTTAAAAAGATGGAGAACATTATGACCGTTTTAAGCCAAAGTTTCCAGTTTCCGGTACGTTTTATATTGTTTTCCTTGAAATAATCATTAACACGCTTATTCAGCGTTCGAAAGAATTTAGCAGAATCTGTTCTTGAAAATGATAAGGTTTGTTGTTCAGCCATTGTTACTAGGGTTTATATGATAACGCAAAACATTAAAATATCATATTTTGCTGGCAAAGATAATCAATTAATATCGCGAAGGGTTTAAGAATATGCTAAAAATATACACACTAAAATACCTATTTTTGTTGAAAATTCAATCTGATGGAGCTAATCACAAAGTACTTTCCTGAATTATCCGAGACTCAAATTAGGCAATTTCAGCAGTTGGAAGCCTTGTATAAAGACTGGAATTCCAAGATCAATGTGATTTCAAGGAAGGATATTGATGAACTGTACCTTCGGCACGTTCTGCATTCCTTGGGAATTGCAAAAGTCATTTCTTTTCAACCTAAATCAAAAATTATGGATGTAGGCACAGGAGGCGGTTTTCCGGGAATCCCATTAGCCATTATGTTTCCCGAAAGTAAATTTCACCTGGTTGACAGTATCGGAAAAAAACTGAAAGTTGTGGAAGGCGTGGCTCAAAGTTTGGGGTTGAAAAATGTCAAGACCACTCACGGAAGAGCTGAAACTATCAAAGATGAGTTTGATTTTATAGTAAGTCGTGCTGTCACCACGATGCCCACTTTCGTAAGTTGGGTAAAACAAAAGGTGTCGAAGGAGCAAAACCATCCACTGAAAAATGGGATTCTTTATCTAAAAGGTGGTGATTTAACCGACGAGCTTCAAGTGTATCGCAATACTACCATTTATGATTTAAGCGATTATTTTGAAGAAGATTTTTTTGAAACCAAGAAAGTAGTTCACTTACCCATAAAATACAAAGGCTGAACATAGTTAGGTTCAGCCTTTTTCATTTTGATTGGGGATTGAATTATTTAACGATAAGTTTAGTTTTGAAAATCAACCCGTTTTCCGAAGAAATATTTAAAATATAAAGGCCAGATTCAAGATTAACAGGCACACTTGTTCTCTCTGAAATTGATGTTTGAGTGCTTAAAACTTGCTTTCCTGTCATATCGACGATATGTATCAAAGCGTTGTTTATTTGTGTTGAATTAATCAATGTAAATTCATTAGATATTGGATTTCTTTCAATTTTAATAAAATCATTTATTGGTTGTTCAATCACACCCAAAGTAGGATTCAATATTTCATCAAGTGCAAAAGCTACATTTCCTTGGGTTAATGTAACGTGTGGTTCGTTATCATCTGGAATATATGTATTTGCAAACGGAGAATTACTGACATTTGGTGTCGCATACCAATTTGGTTCGTTACTAATCGCAAGACCGCTCAAGGTAGGGATGAAATCAAAATATTGAGAGTTGAGATTGGATACAAATTCTGTAATCAAAGGATTGGTTCCATCATCAAATGAATAAAGATCAAATTGACCACCTGGAGCACTGTCCAGTCCATCAGATGTGGCTAAAGATTGAGCATCTGCTTCATAAGTAAAAACATTGAACCAACTGCCAAAAAGAAATCCTTGACCAACAAAATCGGTTACTTCGATATTTTGACCGGCTGCAGGTGTAAAATGGACTGTAATGATTGCTCTTGTATTAATATTTCCAAAAGGCGGAAAAGCCACTGTTCCTGTATCAAAAGTATGATTGATAAGTTGAAGACCTGGAGAGCCAGACATTTGTCCTGTGCCACTACCATTTGTGATGGCCACATTTCTAACGTTTTGTGGAAAACCCATCGCATCCAGTTCGGTTTGGAACGCATTTCTGAAATTCGGAGCACCTTTTGGCGTATGTGTTGAGTTGTCTTGCTCTACACCACCTGCATCAACGTGTCCCAAGTAATGATCGATCAACATTTGTTTTGCAGCTGCACTATTCAACAATCCACTGACCAAAGGTTCTGCTTCGGTAATTCCTGGGTCGCCGTTGACCATATAATTGAATAAATACTGAATGCCGATAGGAACATTTGCGCCGCGATGAGGTGCGTCAAATGAAATATAAAGTCGTGTATCGTGGTCAAGTGAGTTTTGCTCCATATATCGTAAAGCATAGCGAGAAATAAGTCCTCCCATACTTGGGCCAATGACGACATTCTGTTCAGTTCCTGTCTTCATCCCATTGATGGTGTTGATCAATTCAACCATTGTAAACGCATTACGTTGAATATAATCAGCGCCTCCAAGGATTTCAGTTGTGCCATCGGTTGGACTCAAATAAGAAGCTTCAAAATTCAAAACCACTAAATCAAACCCTTCGTCACGAATCAAGTCACCAAGATTCATAACAGGGTCACCGAAGTTCAATAAGCTATACATTAAAGGAATGTCTCTTGAATCATTTGGGTCAAAACCATCCACGAAGAAAATAGGTTTATCCAAGACACCATCTACATTATCATAATAAATTTTATACTGACCCGAACCTAAAAGAGGCGTTGGTTCACCTACACCTTGATAGGGAATCGTAGCATTGATTGTTGTGATGGCGCTTTCACTTCCAGGTTGAGCGTAAATGAATGAGCAAACAAAGAATAAAAGGTAGAAGTAATTTTTTTCCATAAGAAATCATATTGATTAGCTATCGATAAATATACAAAGTTTTATCATATATAATTTTATGTCGATGAGCTATTTACAATAAAAAATCCTCAAAAGGAATTTGAGGATTTTGATGTTTGATATTTAAATGTTGATTATCCCAAAAATGGATAACGGTAATCAGTAGGAGTTACAAATGTCTCTTTGATTAATCGTGGTGAGACCCATCGTAATAAATTTTGGGCGCTACCCGCTTTGTCGTTTGTTCCAGAAGCTCTTGCACCACCAAATGGCTGCTGGCCAACTACGGCTCCAGTTGGTTTGTCGTTGATATAGAAGTTTCCAGCACTGTTTTGAAGAGCTTTTGTCGCTTCATCAATGGCATATCGATCTGTCGCCAATATAGCACCTGTCAAAGCATATTCACTGGTTTCGTCCACCAATTTTAAGGTTTTGCTGTAATCTTTATCATCATAAACATAGATGGTAATCACTGGGCCAAACAATTCCGTGCACATTGTTGCATATTTAGGATTTGTAGTTTCAATGACCGTCGGTTCGATAAAATAGCCTTTTGATTTGTCATAGTTGCCACCAACTACAATGTCTGCATCCTTATCTTTTTTAGCTTGGTCGATATATTTGGCAAGCTTGTCAAAAGAACCTTCGTGTATGACTGCTGTAATAAAGTTGCCCATATCTTCTGGTGATCCCATTTTGAAAGATTTGACATCTTCAACCACCATTTTCTTAACATCTTTCCAAAGGCTTTTTGGGATATATGCTCTCGAAGCTGCACTACATTTTTGTCCTTGGAACTCAAAAGCACCTCTTACGATGGCTGTTGCTACTTGTTTGGCATTAGCAGTTTTGTGCGCGACGATGAAATCTTTTCCACCGGTTTCTCCTACAATTCGAGGATAAGTTTTATAGTTAGCAATGTTGTTTCCTATTTGTTTCCAAAGTAATTTAAAGATTTCTGTAGAGCCTGTAAAGTGAAGTCCAGAAAAATCAGGACTTGACAACACTACATCTGTAATCATTTTAGCGTCACCAAATACCACATTTATCACACCAGCAGGCACGCCAGCTTCTTTAAAGACATCCATAATGACTTTAGCAGAGTAAATCTGACTATCACTTGGCTTCCATACCACCACATTTCCCATCAGTGCCATACACGACGGAAGATTTCCCGCAATTGCAGTAAAATTAAAAGGTGTTACCGCATAGGTAAAACCTTCCAACGGACGATATTCAACTCTATTCCAAGCATCGCTTGTACTTTTAGGTTGGTCTTTATAAATGTCCGTCATAAATTGAACATTAAAACGCAAAAAGTCAATCAATTCACAAGCCGAGTCAATTTCAGCCTGATGGATTGTTTTGGACTGTGCCATCATAGTGGCTGCATTGATTTTTGTTCTATAAGGGCCTGCAATTAATTCTGCAGCTTTTAAAAAGATGGCCGCACGCTGCTCCCAAGGCATTTGTGACCACTCCTTTCTGGCTTCCAAAGCTGTGGAAATAGCTTCCTCAACATGTTTTTTCTCTGCAAGATGATACGTTCCCACTACGTGTTTATGATCGTGTGGAGGCGACATAGTTCGGGTGTTTTTGGTTTTTACATCCTTCCCGTTTATATACATTGGAACCTCTACATTGCTTCTATACATTTTGGCGTATTCAGCCTTTACGGCTTCGCGTTCTGGAGTACCTGGAGCATAAGATTTCACAGGTTCATTGATTGCAATTGGTACGTTGAAAAATCCTTTGGACATATGTTTGTTGCTTTTAAAAGTTTGAAATTTTGAGATGCAAAGGTACAAAATTTAGTTGGCTTTAACTTCTGATGAATGGTTTCAATATGGATGTTGAAAGTATATTTTTTCGTAAGTTGCTACCTTTAAATTGTCTGCATATAACCAATCAATTTTGAATGGAGAACACAGGAATTATATTGACATTAGCCTATCCTGAAACAATTGTGATGGTAGCCGATGAATGGTACTCGCCCTATATGCGTTATTTTGGAATTGGGAAAAAGGACTATGTGCGAGCTGGTCATGCCGCATTGGTTTTGATTGATAGACAAACAGGCATCTTGGAATACCACGATTTCGGACGATACATCACTCCCGAACCTTACGGAAGAGTTCGAGGAAAAGATACTGACCATGAACTTGATTTTCCAATTCAAGCAGAGATTCAAAATGGTATCATCACTAATTTGAATGACATATTGAAATTTCTCGCAACGAATCCAAAGAAAACGCATGGTGATGGAACACTTTATGCATCTGTTTGCAAGGCCATCAATTATCAAAAATCCCGAAAGTATATCACGATGATGCAGAATAGACATTTTCTCAGATATGCGGCTTTCATCAAGAATGCTTGTAATTGTGCACGTTTTGTGACGGACAGTTTGATTGCTGGTACTACTGATAAAACCATTAAGAGGAAATTGGCTCGCTCCAAATTGTTTACACCCAGCACTATCGGAAACGTCGTGATTGCGAATACAGAGGAAGAAGTTTTTGAGGTGTCTGAAGCAGGTGAGATTGGGATTTTTAAATCATCGGTTTCTAAAGAAAATAGACGTTTGTTTCTCGATAAATTATCAAATCATCAGCCCAATTTTGTCGGGACTTTAAAACCAAAGCATAATGATGTCAAAGGTGAACATGCGCAATGGTTGTCAGGAATTGCGGCTGGCGCTTGGTTTGAGTTGTATGATTTACAATATGTTGATGAATATCGATTTAGACGTATTTCCCCTGATGGACATATTGATGTAGATGGTATTTATAAAATTGATAAGGAAGGTTTTGATATGAGCATACCGCACCAGTTTATACAATATTCGAATTGCAGTTTCTTTTATGTAAAACAGAATGGAACCGACTATCGATTTGATTTTATCAGAAAAAATGAAGATTCTAGTTCAGCGCAAAAGGAGCACTCAACTTGAATGTTGGAATATATACTTTGAATTTGTTGGTGTTTGTAAAATTGACCATATTATAATGACCTTGCATCGCTCCAAAAGGTGAGGTCAGCAAACAACCAGAAGTGTAGGTGTGCGACTCACCAGGTTTCAGCACTGGTTTTTTACCAATGACACCTTCTCCCTCAATGATTTCAATGTTATTAAGTGCATCCAAAACCCTCCAATGTCTTGAGTTCAGTTGAACCGAATCTTTGGATTGATTTTCAATGGTGACCTTATATCCAAAAGCAAAATGCACCTTATAGTTTTTATAAAATGTGCCTTCAAAAGTTGTCTCAACGGAAATTCTAATGCCGCTTGTTACTTGTTGTACCATGTGGGAATTCAGCGATTTTTGATAAATATAAAATTTTTTTGAGACTTTCGAGCATTTCCAATCTGAATATTCGATTTTTAACAGTTTTTATCGCTCATTTAATTGGATATAATAATTTAGTTTGAGTCTTCATTTGATATCAGCAATTGCAATTTTCTTCCCTGTTTTAATGAGAATGTCGATTTTAATTTGAAATATCAACAGAGGATGCCTCGCCAACGCCAATCAATCTATCAAAACGTGCCCCTAAATCTTTATAATAAACCAACACTTTATAGTTGTTTTCAGTTTGCCAAAAGTCGCCACTTACTGCACCTTCATTCAATGTGCCATCTTTCTCGACTACTACATACTTGTAATTATAAAATCCTTGTTTCATTCTAAAAGCACATTCATAGGCATTGCTTTCTTCGTTGTAGGTCATTTGGTTTTCAGGTTCCAACGCATAATTATTGAAATTTCCATACACATACAGTCGTTCGCCTTCTTTCAGCAACGGATAGAACAGTTTGTAATGTATCATCGTGTAATCAGCTTCAATCGCCACATTTTCTCTGTCTATTGCCGTAATTACGAAATTTCCATTGATATCAGGATTATAAGTGTAAGGCGCATTGGCTCTACTACCGTTTAAAAACAAATAATTGTGGTAGATATCTTGTAAATCAATAAACTGAACGCCTACATTGGCAGCACGCACATCTTTATTTTCGAAAAATCTATACTCATTTCCTGCCCAAAAACTAGTTTCAGATACATATTTATAGGTGAGTTCATTGCCCAAAATATATTGTGGCTTTACATCTGTAATGGCTGTGTTGAGGTTGTTGTTTTGAATGATAAGGGTTTTGACCGTTTCCATCGGATTATTGAAATTGAAATTGTTGTTTGCGATAACAATATCAACCGTTTGTTTCTGCTCAATGAATTTTACGTCCCTTGAGCGTTTGATACTGACACCTACGTTAACAGCTTCTTCATAGACCATAAACTTGCGCGAGAACATCATTTCATCATTGTCATTCCAAATGGATATGATATAATTGCCAGATTTTAAGATGCCTTTCGTTTGTTGGTTAGGGATTCTTAAGCTGTAATGCGAATAGGTTTGATAGGTGTTGAATGAATTTTCATAGTCGAAAATACGTTGGTTATCAAAACCTCTTAAATATTCAGCTTTCGCCAAAGGTGATGGTGTCCAATCATAATTAAAATGCTCAATCACATAGTAAAAGTCTTCTTCACGACCATTAAGCGCATCAAATTCCAGAAATAAAGGTTCACCCAATCGAAGAATCGGCAATTGGCTTTCCTGCTGACTGCCCTTAAAGGTGATGGTTTTGATATAATTGGGTGGATTGGTTTCTTGTACTTGACCAAGCATCGTTATTGAAACAATGAGGAAAAGAAACAATGATAAGGACTTTAATGTCATTTGAGTAATGTTTGATTTGTAAATATAAACAAAATTTGTGCCTGAAATTTTACTCAAACGTTATAGAAAAACGTTTTTCGATTAAATACATAATATATTTTATTTAGAACAATTATAAATAAAAAATATATGCAAAAATTTGAAATTAAATTAGTGTGATATTTAGTAAATTTGCACGGATTTTTCCATCGGAACAATCCTGATTACCTCGACTATTAACAAATAGATTTATAATATGTCAAACGACATTAAGATTAAAAAGGGTCTTGATATCAAGTTAAAGGGTGAAGCTGAAAAAACCACTGAAAAGGCCATTATCAGTAACTTTTATACTGTGAGACCAGAAGATTTCCACGGTGTTATTCCAAAATTAATCGCGAAGCAAGGTGCCAAAGTAAAAGCTGGTGAAACCTTATTTTATGACAAAGCCAATGAGTCAGTCAAGTTTGCGTCTCCTGTTTCTGGGGAAGTTATTGACATTGCTCGTGGTGAGAAGCGTAGAATTTTGGCCATTAAAATCCAAGCAGATAAAGAGCAGGTTTATCAAGACAATAGTAAGTTTGATGTTGCTGGAGCAAATGGAGAAGCGATTAAAAAACATTTGTTGGCAACAGGTTGCTGGCCCTTTATAAAACAACGTCCCTATGACGTTATAGCGATGACTGACCGTAAGCCTAAAGCTATTTTTATTTCTGGCTATGCAAGTGCTCCTTTAACAGCAGATTTGGATTACGTGTTGCAAGGGAAAGAAGCGGAATTGCAGGCAGCGGTAACGGCTTTGGGGAAATTGACCGATGGTAAAGTACACGTAAGTGTTGGTAAAAAATCAAACTCTCCACTTGCGGGTTTGTCTGGCATCACCTTGCACAAAGTATCAGGTCCGCATCCTTCAGGAAATGTTGGAACCCAAATCAATAAAATCGATCCTGTTAATAAAGGCGAAGTGGTTTGGACCGTTGCTGCGCAAGATTTGGTAATCATTGGTGAACTTTTATTGACAGGCAAATTCAATGCAGAGCGCATTGTAGCATTGGCTGGTTCTTCAGTGAAAAAACCACGATATTTTGTGACTAAAATCGGTAGTGAGGTTGCCACTATGGTGTATGATAATGGCGTTGATAAAAATGGGAACGACCGTATCATTTCTGGGAATATCCTTTCAGGAAAACAAGTAAAACCTGACGGATATTTAGATTACTACAGCAATACGATTACTGTGATTCCTGAAGGCGATGATTATGAATTCTTCGGATGGAATAAACCAGTTTTCAATAAGATATCTACTTCAAGAGCGTTGACTTTTTCTTGGTTGACACCAAACAAATCCTATGACTTGAATACCAATACCAATGGTGAGCATAGAGCATTCGTGTTAACTGGAAATTACGAGGAGGTTTTCCCATTGGATATGTATCCACTTCAAATGTTGAAAGCTTGTATGTATCAAGATTTGGATGAAATGGAAGCGTTGGGAATGTATGAAGTAGCTCCAGAAGATTTTGCCTTGACAGAATTCATCTGTGTATCAAAGCAGCCACACCAGGCCATCATCAGAAAAGGTTTGGATGTAATGATAAAAGAAATAGGTTAGTCTAATTTCCTAAAGTATTTGAAATATAAAGTGATTAAAAAACAGACACTATAAAATGGGTTTAAAAAATAGTTTACATAACTTAAAAGAAAAGTATAAAGGAACCAAAATGGCTCCTGCGTTTAACGCAATCCATACCTTTCTATACTTACCGAATGAAACCACACACGGTGGAACTCATATCAAAGTAGCTGACGATTTGAAGCGAACAATGAACACAGTCATTATGGCAATGATTCCTTGTTTGATTTTTGGAATGTTCAACGCAGGATATCAACATCATGTAGCGTTGGGAGAAATTGCTAGAGCTACAGGTTTTTTTGACACTACTAACTTCTGGACGTGGGATAACCTTGTCATTGGACTTTGGAAAGTATTGCCACTTGTAATTGTGTCTTACGGAGTAGGTCTTGCCATCGAATTTATGTTTGCAGTCATCAAAAAGCATGAAGTTGAGGAAGGTTATTTGGTAACAGGAATGTTAGTGCCTTTGATTGTGCCTGTTGATACGCCATTATGGATGCTTGCAGTTGCTGTAGCTTTTGGTGTTGTCATAGGTAAAGAGGTTTTTGGAGGTACTGGAATGAATATCTTAAATCCTGCTTTGACCATCAGAGCATTTTTGTTCTTCGCATATCCTACATGGATGTCTGGAGATAAAGTTTGGGTGCATGGCGCGGTTGAAAGAGACCAGGCCATTGCTGCGGGTTCAAATTTAGACGCGATTTCTGGTGAAACCATTCTAGGTGCTTTGGCTCAAGGAAAAGAAGTTGCTTATTCAACTTGGGATATGTTCTTCGGATTGATTCCTGGTTCTGTTGGTGAGACATCGACCGTATTAATATTGTTAGGAGCTTTGTTCTTGATTTTTACCAAAATTGGAAGTTGGAGAATTATGGTGTCTTGTGTCGCAGGAGCGTTGGCTATGGGATTAATCTTCAATGGCGTTGTCAATTCTGGATGGATTACAGAAAGCAGCAAGTTTTACGGTTTGATGAGCACAGTTTGGTGGCATCACTTGTTGATTGGCGGTTTTGCTTTCGGTACAGTCTTTATGGCTACCGATCCCGTGACAGCATCACAAACAAATAAAGGAAAATGGATTTACGGATTTTTGATTGGATTTATTTCAATATTGATTCGTGTGTTCAACCCAGCTTACCCGGAAGGTGTTATGTTGGCCATCCTATTGATGAATGTGTTCGCTCCAACTATTGACCATTACGTGGTGCAAGGAAATGTGAAAAGAAGAATGAAACGTCTAAAAGTAAAAACTGCTTAACGATGGAAAACAGAACAGATAAAAATTCATATACTATATTATTTGCGATCGGGATGGTTTTGGCAGTAGGTGCGTTGTTAGCATTTACAGCCTCATCTTTAAAGCCAAAAATCACAGAAAATCAGCGCATAGAAAAGCAACAGAACATTTTGTATGCTATGAATGTAAATGATAATACTGAAAGCAGCGCTGTATTTATTTCTACAGACAAAGCGCCTGAAGCTTTTTCAAAATACGTTACACAGCAATTGGTGATTGAAAACGGTAAGGTGACTGAAGATGATGAAGCGTATTTGATAGACATTAAAAAAGAGAAATCTTCTGCGAAAGGTGATGCGTCTAAAAGACGTTTACCTTTATTTGTTGGAGAAAAAGACGGTAAAACCTATTATGTGATTCCTATTTACGGAAAAGGTCTTTGGGACGCTATCTGGGGATATGTTTCTGTTGACAAAAATATGGTGGTACAAGGTGCTTATTTTGACCACAAAGGTGAAACACCAGGTTTAGGAGCTAACATCAAAGAGCGTTTCTTTATGGACGACTTCAAAGGCGAGCATTTATTGGATGATAATGGTAATTTTAAAGGAATTACTGTAGCCAAAGGAAATGCTGATCCAAAAAACGAGAATAAAACTGATAACGAGGTCGATGCCATTGCAGGTGCTACTATTACAGGTGATGGTGTTACTGCGATGATCAAAAGCGATTTGAAACTTTACAAGCCTTACTTCGATAATTTAAAAACTAATTAATTGTATGGGACTTTTATCAAAAAAAGATGCCAAGTTAATCACAGATCCACTAGCGGATAATAACCCAATTACCATTCAGGTTTTGGGAATCTGTTCAGCTCTGGCAATTACAGCCCAATTAAAGGCATCAATAGTAATGGCTATTTCTGTAATGGCTGTATTGGGAATAGGTAATGTGGTAATTTCGTTGATGAGAAACATCATTCCTTCTAAAATTAGAATTATCGTGCAGCTGGTCGTAGTTGCTGCGTTGGTAATTATTGTTGACCAAGTTTTGAAAGCATTCTCTTATGAATTGAGTAAGACGCTTTCGGTATTTGTTGGATTGATTATCACCAACTGTATCATTATGGGACGTTTTGAAGCTTTTGCTTTGGCGAATGGCCCTTGGAGATCTTTCCTTGATGGTATTGGAAATGCTGCAGGTTACGGTTTAATATTGATTATTGTTGGATTTTTTAGAGAATTATTAGGTTCTGGTACTTTATTAGGTTTTCCAGTTTTGGGAGATCCAATCGAAAAGAAAGGTTTGTATGCGATAGGATACGAAAACAATGGTTTTATGTTATTGTCTCCAATGGCATTGATTGTGGTAGGTATCATTATTTGGGTGCAAAGAACAAGGAATAAAGAATTAATCGAAGACTAAACCAGTGATCAGTTATCAGTAGCAGTAAGCAGTTATGAAGCGCTGAACTCAATAAAAAATAACTTTAGGCACTCAAAGTACTTAAAACTTATAACTTAAAAATGGAACATTTAGAATTATTTTTAAAATCAATCTTTATAGATAATATGGTATTTGCGACATTCCTTGGAATGTGTTCTTACCTAGCGGTTTCGAAGAAAGTTTCCACGGCAGTTGGACTTGGAGCTGCAGTTATCTTCGTGTTGGCGATTACTGTACCATTAAACTGGCTTTTGGATCAGTATCTTTTGCAACCAGGTGCTTTAAAATGGTTGGGAGCAGAGTATGCTGATTATGATTTGAGCTTTCTTTCGTTCATTATGTTTATCGCTACCATTGCAACAATGGTACAATTGGTAGAAATAGTGGTTGAGAAATTCTCACCTTCATTGTACAACTCACTTGGTATTTTCCTGCCATTGATTGCGGTTAACTGTGCAATTTTAGGAGGTTCATTGTTTATGCAATCTCGTGAGATTCCATCATTAGGTTTGGCTACCACCTACGGAGTTGGTTCAGGAATAGGCTGGTTTTTGGCTATTTTGGCAATTGCAGCCATTCGTGAAAAAATCAGATATTCAAATGTGCCACCAGCATTAAGAGGTTTGGGAATTACCTTCATCATCACAGGATTGATGGCGATTGGTTTTATGAGTTTTGGTGGAATGTTGACAGGAGGTGATGAGCCAGAAGTTAAGAAAGGAACTACTGTACAAGAAGGTGACAAAGAACCACCTCAAGTACAATTGGAAAATAATGATTCAAACAATAATACTGTGGTTTTAAAAGATGACCTTGGTATGGCTAACACTTCTAAAGTAAACGAATAACATGATTTTATTAGCAGCAGGAACATTAGGAACCGTTATAGCGACCGTCGTTGCGTTTTTGATTATCACGCTTTTATTGGTCACACTTTTATTGGTAGTCAAACAAAAACTGTCGCCATCTGGTCCGGTAAAAATCACCATCAATGGTGAAAAAACCATAGAAGTAGCTTCAGGCGGAAGTTTGCTTTCTACTTTAGGTAACAACAAGATATTTTTACCATCAGCTTGTGGTGGTGGTGGAACATGTATTCAATGTGAATGTCATGTATTGTCTGGTGGTGGTGAAGCGCTACCAACCGAAACGCCACACTTTACTAGAAGCGAGTTAAAGCATGGTGCACGTTTATCTTGCCAAGTAAAAGTAAAACAGGATATGGAAATCACCATTCCTGAAGAAGTTTTCGGAATCAAAAAATGGGAGGCTACCGTAGTACGAAACTATAACGTAGCATCTTTCATTAAAGAGTTTGTGGTAGAAATCCCAGAAGATATGGGTTATAAAGCCGGAGGTTATATTCAGATTGAAATTCCACCTTGTACCATTAATTATAAAGATATTGACATTACTGCGCATCCACAAGAGCATGAAACGCCAGATAAGTTTCAAGCTGAATGGGATAAGTTCCAATTGTGGCCTTTGGTGATGAAGAATGACGAAACTGTGGAAAGAGCTTATTCAATGGCTTCTTATCCTGCAGAAGGTCGTGAGATTATGTTGAACGTACGTATTGCAACGCCGCCTTGGGATAGAGCAAAAGGAGGTTGGATGGATGTTAATCCAGGTGTTGCTTCTTCTTATATCTTCAATCAGAAAAAAGGTGATAAAGTGACCATTTCTGGTCCTTACGGAGAATTCTTTATCAATGAATCAGATGCTGAAATGTTGTATGTAGGTGGTGGTGCTGGTATGGCTCCTATGCGCTCGCATTTATATCACTTGTTCAAGACTTTAAAGACAGGTCGTAAAGTAACTTACTGGTATGGAGGTCGTTCAAAACGAGAGTTATTCTATTTAGAGCATTTCCGTGAATTAGAGCGCGATTTCCCTAACTTCAAATTTTACTTGGCATTATCAGAACCTTTGCCTGAAGATAACTGGAAAGTAAAGGAAAACATTGATGCTCCAGGTGATGGTTTCGTTGGATTCATTCACAACTGTGTGATTGATAATTATTTGAATCATCACGATGCACCAGAAGATATCGAATTGTACTTCTGCGGTCCTCCATTAATGAACCAAGCTGTTCAAAAGATGGGAGAAGACTTTGGAATCCCAGACGAAAATATCAGATTTGATGATTTTGGTGGATAGTCAGAATCATCATCAAGATAAATTAGAAAGCCCAATACGAAAGTGTTGGGTTTTTTTATACAGTCAATTTTTTTGTTGCAAATTTAACGCTGGTGCTCTTTTGTTTAAACATTTTAGAATAGTCCATCACGTTGGAGATATTGTCCAAGTCGCATAGAACCTTAATCGCTTTGCAAAGTCCATTGAACAAGACATCTTTGTCGTCTGGATTTTCAGGTTTTGAACCTTTATGATTCAGCGGTAACGAATAGCCACAACCTTTCAGAAAGGATGCTTCTATTTTTAGCAATTCCAAAGGTGAGTAGCCATTGAACTTCTTCCCAAAGTTTTGATTGACCAAACCTACATAATTCAGCTTTAAAGAACCGTGTTCATCCGATAGGTGTTTCCAAGAATCTTTATTGTCCAAAATATTCCCTACAGCACACTGTTGGCAACATTCTGGATGCAACTGATTATTGTGAAAGGCATTGTACAGTTTCTTTATGGCGGAATCAAAACGTTTCGAGGTGTTCATAATTATTGGTATTGAAATCTTAAATTACTAATTTTTGTCAGAATTAGGAAGTTCATCGAACGTAATTTGATAAAATTAACTTTAATTTATGCTAAACAGTCTTTCTTCAACGTTGTAAGTAAATATGAAAAAACTACTCGTTATCCTTGTTTTTATTGTACTCGTTGTCCTAGTAGCTTATCAGTTTCAACCTGTGCAGCACGTGACAAATATGGTAATTGCCACTGTTGAAAAACCTAGTCATATCAATGAAGATAGCTTAACCATAAGAAGCAGAGTTAACGTGCCTAAAGGTTATACTAGAGTAGAATATGGTGATGGAACTTTTGAAGACTATCTACGGAATTATAAACTGAAATCATTCGGGTCAAAGATTATCAACTATGACGATACTGATTATTTTTGGCAAGGTGGACACATTGGAATTTTAGAGATATCAGTTCCAAAAAATGGATTGCAACAATGTGCCGATGCGCTGATTCGAGTGCGAAGTGAATTTTTATGGGACAACAACCGTAAAGATGAAATTGGTTTTAATTTCACTTCCGGCCATTATTGCTCTTGGACTGCTTATGCTGATGGTTACAGACCGATTATTAATGGAAGTAAGGTCAGTTACATCAAATCTGCCGCAAAAGATACCTCAAAGGATAATTTCTACAGATACCTCAATCTTATCTATATGTATTCAGGGACTTTGTCATTGTACAATGAATTGCCAAAGATTGAAAATGCAAAAACTTTGAAGATTGGTGATATGCTCATCAAAGGCGGCTCTCCTGGTCATATTGTAATGATTTGTGATGAAGCTATGAATGCAGATGGCGAAAAAATCTATTTATTGTTTCAAGGAAACACACCTGCACAAAGTGTACATTTGGTGAAAAACCTTGAAGATTCTTCTATTTCACCTTGGTATCGACTGGAAAAGGGTGCTGTCATACCTGTTTCGAACTACACATTTTATGATTCAAAGTTTGTGAGGTTTAAATGATTAAAGCTTGTTGATGATTTTTTTCAAGCATTTAACGATGATACCATTTGCTTCCTGAAAGAATTTAAAATCTTTGCTGTCATCAGTATTTCTAGTAACAGAGCCAGATACTGTTTTCGTAAAAATTATTTGCAAAGTATTTAAATCATAAACTTGCATTGTGGTTTTGGCAGAATTGCTTTTTGTCCGAAAGGCAGTTCCAAAGTCAGAAGATCCAATTTCATTACTTTCAACTTCACCAACAATATTGATGATATAATCTGAACGGGATTGTCTTTTTAGATCTTTTAATGATAGAGAGTCTGGATTTAATGGAATGTAAGAAAGTGCGATAGACTTATCAGTGTTGGCATCTTTGAAATTTTCTCCGAGTTGATCGCTGAAGTGCTTCGTGGCTATTTTCGTCATACGCTCTTGAATGGTCAAAGGACATTGTATTGTGTTCAAAAGCCATTTTCCCTTACGATAGTCGATTCCAAATCTATCTGAATCAAAGCTGGTCTGATAGGAAGTAGTTACGCACGATGTCAGCGATATAAAGGAAAGTAACAAAATTGAATGTGAAAATTTCATTAATCATATGATTTAAAAGCAGGTCAAAAGTAGAATAATTTTATTTTCATCCAAAACTGAAATCCTACAGCATTTCGTATTTTTGCGCTATGAGTAGACCGCTTACCGAACAAGAGATGCACAATCTCGCTATGAACCACGTAGGGAAAGATTTAGAGCAACGTGGCTTTGAGTTTATCGCCATCAATAGCAAATTGAAGAAGCATCCACAATTCGTGTGTATTGATAAAAACAAACAATACTTTTTTGTAATTGTTAAGGTTGTGATTCTTCCAGAAAATCCTAATAATTATGATGTGATTTGGATGGAAAGTTTCAAAAAACACGCCAGAGAACAAGATGCCAAAGTTCTTTATGCAGGAGTGGGTCTTGGAAACCCAAAAGGAGAAGACCTTCCCGTCTATTTGAATGAAGAGTATTTAATTGAGTATAACGGGATACAAGTGATAGAAACTGATTTGAATTAAGTATTGAGAACAACGAATAAAGAATCAATGAAAAATAATGAGTTTTGTCTGGTGGAAATAGGTCGATACTTAATGCTGATACTTTTTGTATTTCTATTTATTTCCTGCGAAAAGGAGCCAAAAAATGTTGCAGTATTCGGAAATGTTTTTGGCACGACATATTCTGTGAAATATCATATTGAAGATGATATCGATTTTCAAAAACAATTTGATAGCATTTTTAAAATCATCAATCAATCGATGTCAACTTATCAGGAAGATTCTGATATTTCCAAAATCAACAGAAACGAAGCATTTGAAGTTGATGCACACTTCATAAAGGTCTTTAATAAATCTAAAGAAATTTATAGATATACGGAAGGTGCCTTTGACCCAACCATTGGAGCCGTGGTGAATGCCTGGGATTTTGGTCCAGAAGGTCGTATTGTGAATCTTGACAGCGTCAAAGTTGATAGCTTGATGCGTTCTGTTGGTTTTAATCGAGTCGGATTACGAGGCAACACTGTTGTAAAAGAACGCAATAGTTTTATCGATTTTAACGCAATTGCCAAAGGTTATGGTGTTGATGTGATAGGTGAATTTTTAGAAAGTAAAAATGTGGAAAATTACCTTGTTGAAATCGGCGGAGAAATACGCAGCAGAGGCATCAATGTTGAAAAACAGCAATCGTGGAAAGTAGGTGTAGAGATGCCTCATTTTGACGGTACGCAATCCATAATGAAAGCGATAAGCCTTGAAAATGCTGCTATGGCGACTTCCGGTACTTATAGAAAATTTAAGACAGATGATGATGGCAACCGTTACTCACATATTATTGATACCAAAACTGGGTACCCAAGCAAAACCAACCTTTTAAGCATTTCGGTCATTGCAGATGATTGTATGACGGCAGATGGTTATGCTACCGCATTTAAAGCGATGGGAATTGATAAAACACGGTCTTTTTTGTCAAGACATCCAGAGCTGAAAGTATTTTTGATTTTTGAAAATGACAAGAATGTGTTAGAAACCCTGTCATTGAACAATTTTCCTGAAGATTAATTTTTATAAACCACAGGAATAATTTCGCCTTCAGCAAGACAATATTTGTTGATATCATCACCACTCATTGTCGAAGTATAGTCAACTTCATCAACCTCAAAGCCTATACTCTGTAGTTTGTCAAAATAATCACGACCATAAACTCGCACGTGGTCATATTGACCAAATATTTTGGCGCGCTCTTTTCGGTCTGTAATGGAATTATCTTCAAAAGTTTTTTCTCGGCTCAAATCTTGCGGAATCTGAAAAATACCCCAACCGCCTGGTTTCATAACCCTAAATAACTCTCGCATCGCTTTTGTATCATCAGGTATGTGTTCCAAAACGTGATTGCAAAGTATCACATCGAATTCATCGTCCTTAAAAGGAAGATTGCAAATGTCTGCTTTGACATCAGCCAAGGGCGAATTCAGATCTGTAGTGACATAGTCGAGATGTTTCATCTGACGGAACCGCTTATAAAATGCCTGTTCTGGCGCAAAATGAAGTACTTTCTTTTGAGATAAGAAAAAATCCGTTTCGTTTTGAAGGTATAACCACAATAATCGATGCCTTTCTAATGACAAGGTTGAAGGCGACAGTACATTGTTTCGCTGTGTACCATAACCATAAGGTAGAAAGGTTTTGAAGCTTTTACCATCTATTGGATCTGTATAATTTTTGCCTCTTAAAATAAATGCCAAAACTGGTCTTGCCACATAACTCAATCTGATAAGAATGGGTCTTGGTATGGTGTTAAGAATTATTTTGAAGAGTTTTTTCAAACCGATAGGTTTAAACGATTGAAACTTCTGGCTGTATCAATTCTGAAATATGGTCCCAAAGTGCGATGCGTTGCATCAGAGAATCCTTTGCAACATCCAACACCTCTTTCCATTTAATAGAGTCATTTTCACATAATTCTTCAATCATCTTTAAAGATAAAGGGCCGTGTTCATCACCATCCAATTCAATATGTCTATTCAGATAATAGGTCAATTTTGAACACGAAGTGGACTCATTTTTATCTTCGGATTGGTTGATGATTTGAAGAAACATATCAGGAATTAAATCTTCTCTGCCGAATGTAAATGCAGAAGCTATTTTGTGCGGCTGGTTTGAAGCTATAATCTTGAAAGTAAAGTTGACAAACTTTTTGGTTTCATCATTCACCATTAATGTATCCAAAGCCTCATTGATAGTAGCTCCAGCTTTTAAGTGTGATATAAAGGTTTCCACCTGTTTTGTATTTGCGCCAATTTGAACCATAGCGTCCAGATACATTTCATAATGGCTTTTGGGTTCACCCAGTTCATTGACATCACTTTCTTCGCCGAGAACAATTTCATTGATAAAACGAGCTGTTGCCGGATTTTCTGAAGGCATCCAAGGAAGACTCGTAGTAGTTAAATGATTTTGAAGCGCTTTAAGCAAAGACATAAAGTCCCAAACAGCAAAGACGTGTTGCTCCATAAAAACTTGAATGTCTTTAATGGATGATAAATTTTGATATAATGGATGATTTTTGAGTTGTTCCCTCAATGGGTTTAACTCTTTCTCAATAGTTTCAATCGTGTACATATGTGAATTTTATAGCACTAATGCCTTTTGGCGGAATTGGTTTTCTTCATCAGAAGTGATGCCCAACGCTTCATATATATAGGCAAATGTTGATAGGATTTCTGGTTTTCCATCTACGATTGCTACATCGTGTTCAAAGTGTGCACTAGGTTTACCGTCTAAAGTGACAATGGTCCAACCATCTTTAAGTTGTTTTACTCTATGAGTTCCCATATTGATCATCGGCTCTATAGCAACAACCATACCTTCAACAAACTTTTTACCACGACCACGTTTTCCGTAGTTTGGCATTTCAGGATCTTCGTGCATTTTTTTCCCTAGGCCGTGACCAACCAATTCTCGCACAACTCCATAACCGTGAGATTCACAATGATTTTGAATGGCAAAACCAACATCGCCCACACGATTGCCAACTTTCAGCTCTCGAATTCCAATGTATAGAGAATCTTTTGTCACTTGAAGAAGTTTTCTCGTTTCAGAAGCTACTTCACCTATTTCAAAAGTATAAGCGTGATCTCCGTAAAATTCGTTTTTAATAGCGCCACAGTCTATAGAAACAATATCACCTTCTTTCAATGGGACATCAGTAGGTAAACCGTGAACAACTGCTTCGTTGGTGCTACACAATAGGGTGGAAGGACAGTCATACAAACCCAAAAAACCAGGAATGGCACCTTGCGCTCTGATGTATTCTTCTGCCAATTTATCCAATTTGGATGTTGTAACACCAGGTTTAACCTCTTTAGCTAGCATGCCCAAAGTTTTGGACACTACCAAGGCGCTTTCACGCATCAATTCAATCTCTTCTCTTGATTTTTGTATGATCATATCTAATACTCTTCAGAAGCTGTTAATTTCTTATTTGAAGAATGAAAACAAACCTCTTTTTTTCTTGAATGCCGAAGGGTCAGGTTCTTCTTTTGTAATCATCTGATAAACTTCTCCCCAACCTAACACACCTCCAATATTTCTATCATCGATATAGATGTCTGCATAGATTTTTCGGCTTTTGGTGTAGTCAAATTGTTCTTCTGGAAAACTCTTATTCACGGCATAAAACACGATGCCATTATCCTCACAAAACTTCACTGCTTCATCTAACTTTGAGCCACTTCTATAGGTCCACAGAATAAGTCTGTGGCCATCTTCTTGGAGCTTTTTTAATGTTTCAAACGCAAAAATTCTGGCTTTTCCAATTTTTGGAAAGGCATCTTCTACAATGGTTCCATCAAAATCTACTGCAATAATTAACTTATCATGAAAATTCATCGATGCGTTTTTTAGAGTTGCAAAAGTACAACAAATATTGATTTGATTCCATTAATCTATGAGTGAGTGCCTTGTCATTATTTCTGGTTGTTTAATACCAAGAAGTTTGAGGATGGTAGGTGCAATATCACCGAGAACACCATCTTTGATATGTTTTAAATCTTTATCAATTAAAATAATCGGAACAGGATTGGTTGTATGAGCAGTGTTTGGCGAACCATCTGGATTTATCATTGTTTCACAATTACCATGGTCTGCAATCAGCAAGGTGGTGTAATCGTTATTCAAAGCGGCCGTAATCACGTCTTTGACGCAAACATCTACTGCTTCACAAGCCTTAATGGCAGCTTCCATTACTCCAGTATGACCTACCATATCGCCGTTTGCAAAATTGAGACACACAAAATCAACTTCACCTTTATTAAGTTCTGGTACCAAGGCATCTCGAAGTTCGTAAGCGCTCATTTCAGGTTGCAAATCGTAGGTTGCGACTTTGGGAGAATTTCTCAAAATACGAGTTTCGCCCTCAAATGGTTGTTCTCTGCCTCCTGAAAAGAAAAATGTCACATGAGGATATTTCTCCGTTTCGGCAATTCGGATTTGTTTTTTATGATGCTTCTCTAAAACCTCGCCTAATGTTTCAGTTAAATTGTCTTTTTCAAAAATGACCTTTATACCTGTGAAGAGCTCATCATAATTAGTCATAGTAACATAATACAGATCGAGTTTGTGCATATTTTGTTCATGAAAATCTTTTTGCGACAAGGCTTCTGTCAGTTGTCGACCCCTGTCTGTCCTGAAATTAAAGAAAATGACAACATCGCCATTTTGGATTTTTGCAATCGGCTGATTATCGTTATCAACCATAACAATTGGCTTAATGAATTCATCAGTAATATCATTGTTATAGCTGTTTTCAATGGACAAAGGTGCATTGGTAGAATGCTCACCAATACCATTTACCAACGCATCGTAGGCCAATTTAACACGCTCCCATCGTTTGTCTCTATCCATCGCATAATAGCGACCAGTTATTGTGGCAAGTTGCGCAGATGTGCCTTTGATATGTTGCTCCAATTCTGACACAAACCCCAATCCAGACTTAGGGTCTACATCTCGACCATCAGTAAAAGCGTGGACAAACACTTTATTTAGACCAAAATCTTCAGCTGCGTCCAACAAGCCAAACAAATGATTGATATGTGAATGTACACCACCATCACTCAACAAACCCAAAAAGTGAATCGGTTTATTGTTTGCTTTGGCATACTCAAAAGCGTCTGTAAGTACTTGTTCTTTAGCGAGTGTATTGTTTTGAACCGCTAGATTTATTTTAGCCAAATCCTGATACACAATGCGTCCAGCTCCTAAATTCATATGGCCAACTTCACTATTTCCCATTTGACCTTCTGGCAAACCTACATTTAACCCGTCAGTTCTTAATGTGGCGTGTGGATAATTTTGATAAAGCGAATCTATAAAAGGTGTATTGGCATTGTCTATAGCGGAAACTTTCGGGTCCGGAGACAGTCCCCAGCCATCAAGAATCATTAGAATTGTTTTTTTGTTCATGGTGACAGTTTTGTTAGTTCAAAGATAAAGGTTAAATAATAAAACCTAGCTTTCAAAATTATTTTAATTAGCTGTTGGTTATCTATTTCTAAAGCCAGAATTATGGGTTTATTTTGAAATAATTAAAATTTAACAGATTTGTAACCAAAAGGTTAAAGAAATGTTATAATGTAATTTGAGGTGTAACACATATATTTTTTTGTCGTCTCTTTAGTATATCAAAAAACAAATCAGTTAATTTAAATTCATCAATCATGAAAAAAACAATTGTAATTACAGCTATCGCATTGGGATTCTCAATCGGAACAATCAATGCCAACATCAATTCTGTTGAAAGCTCAACTTCAGCGGAAATCGTAAATCCTGATGTAACAGTCAGCCCTTTTTGTAAATCTATCGTAAAAGGAGATATCGAAACAGTTAAAAAGCTCATAGAATTAGGAGCTGACGTCAATCAAAAATCAAACGGAATGACGCCTGCCATGTATGCAGCAAGATACAACAAGGTGGAAATTTTAAAACTTTTGGTTGAGAAAGGCGCCGACTTGAAGATTAAATCTGAACAAGGGCATAAAGCAATAAACTATGCTGAACTTTCGAATGCCAAAGATGCAGTGGTTTACTTGGAAAGCTTGAAATCTTAAGCCGTAAGAAACATAAATTTACAAAGCGTCTCCATCGAAATGGAGGCGCTTTTCATTTTTATTGGTATGATTTTATAATAGCTCTGGATTGATGTCTAAAACATTATCCTGAAAATAGGAATCTAGAAATTCGTTAGAAAAATATTCTTTACCAAGAATTGATTCATTTCGAAGTATTTCTGTTAGATTGAGTTGTTTAAAAGCTTTTAAATAGTTCACGGATAGTGGTTTGAAGCTATAGTGCCAAGGTTCATATTTAAATCCTTTTCGCTCCACGTTATTAGTGTAAACCAAATAGAAACCATAGCTATTGGCATTGTCATCCATCCATTTTTTAAATTTCCAAAAGCAACCTTCAGTATCGAAATGTGAGGGATTCAACACATTCTTTGGCTGTTGGACACTTGCATCCACTAAATCAAGATCAGTAGCCCAGTGGTGACGTGATGATCCAGGAATTGTGGAATATTCAATTATTTTTTTGAGGCATTGTTCAGGTGTCAAACCTTCTGCGACATACTTTTTATATTTACGTGTCCAAATACTGTTTTGGTGCTCAAAATCCCTATAACTTGAAACAACTTTTAACTCAATTCCACTGCTTTGGGCATCTTTTTTCATTTTAAGAAAAGCTTCAAAGGCGTCCTTCCTTAATTTAAAGCCCTTGCCATAAAGATCAGGCGTTCCCTTACCAATCAATTCATCAGAAGTAAATATCGTAGAATCATTCTTCCCTAAAATTAAATACGGAAACGCTGCGAGTGCAATCGTAGAAATACTTGAGAGTTTTAAGAAATGGTTTCTATTCATGACTATAAGTGAAGCACTTCAAACTTAATAGTTTTTTTTAAAAGTTGTAAATCAGTAGCTTTAAAATAATTTTTGAACAGAATTTTGTTTGTCTATATTTGCAGAACGAATGCGAAAGTAGCTCAGTTGGTAGAGCTCCAGCCTTCCAAGCTGGTTGTCGCGAGTTCGAGCCTCGTCTTTCGCTCTTAAGCTTCACTTTTAGTGAGGCTTTTTTTATTTTAAGGAAGATAGGTCCGTTCCAGTTTCAACTTCATATGGGGTTTTGTTGTACTCAAAAATTCTTGCTTTAAGTTTTCCTTTTAAAACGATTGAATCATTTTTTACTTCCAGCCAACTGCCTTCACGGAGCCCTACAACTGGTTGTGAGTTAAATGCATGAAATTCTTTAATTCTTGTTTCGCGAGTTTCTCCTTTATGTGTGCTGTTTGGATCGGGATCTAGATAATGTGGATTGATATTAAATGGCACTAGGCCAAGTGTTTTAAAACTTGGCGGATAAACAATTGGCATATCATTGGTCGTGTTAATGGTGAGTCCGCAAATATTGCTTCCTGCGCTAGTTCCGAAATATGGTGTGCCATTAGATACTGCCTCTTTCAAAATTTCAATCAAACTGTTTTTATATAATTGATTGACCAAAACAAATGTGTTTCCTCCACCTGTAAAAATTCCTTGGGCATTCTTAACAGCTTCAGTAGGATTTTCAAATTCGTGGATACCTCTTACTTTTTTATCAATTTTGTTGAATGCTTCAGCCACTTTACTAGTGTACTCATCGTGAGTTATACCGCTTGGGCGCGCATAAGGAATGAAAAGTATGTCTTGCGTATCTTTAAAAAATACTTTTAGTTCCTTTAAAATGTATTCTAAATATCCACTTCCGTGAATTGTCGAGGTACTAGCAATAATGATTTGTTTCATTTTTATATGTTAGATTGCTAACTTTAAAGTTGAATTTTTTTGTAAATTTAAGTAATCACAGGCTTTAACAAAAGTTTACCAAGAGTTTGGATTTTCTTATGATAACAATCTCTTAAATTAGATCTTTATGCAAACTTATTCAATATGAAATTAAATTTACTTCTATTTATATGTTTAACTGTAAGCCTCCTATCATTTTCGCAAGAAATAAAACGAGTTGAGATTTCAGGAAAGATTGTGGTTAATAGTGAAGATTTAGAGAATGTTACTATTTACAATACGTCTTCAAATAAAGGCACACTAACCGATGAAGACGGGAAATTCAAAATAGAAGTGGCTTTATTCGACATATTGGAAGTAAGAGCACTGCAATTTCAAGATTTTACAGTAACGATTGATAAGAATATCATCGACTCCAAAAAAGCTACAATCTTTTTGGTCGAAAAGGTTAACAAACTGAACGAGGTGCTGATTCTTCCCTATGATTTAACAGGTAATCTTGTTGTTGACATGGAGAGTGTTAGAACCTTCAATCCAAATTTGGATGCTATTTATTTCGGAATTGGAGATATCAGCGCCTATGAATTTCCTGATGATTATAAGTCGGAAGTGGAAAACATAGCAGCCAGGCAGCCTAATGATATCAGGTATCAAATGGATGGTGTTGCTCTTGTTGGATTATTGCTAAAACCTCTTTTTAAATCAAAAAAAGACAAGAAAACAAAGGAAATAGAAAAGGTAAATGAGATTCAGTCTACAAGTTTAAGAGATTATTACAGCACCCGTTTTATAGTCGATAACTTTAAAATCCCTGAAGATAAGGTCAATGATTTTGTGGCATATGTCGAATCTCATGATTTGGATTATTCATTACTTAAAAAAGGTAAGGAAATGGACTTTTTAGAGTTTTTGACACAAAAAAGTGATGAATTTTTAAAGTCCGAAAGTGGAAAGAATTAAGTGTTGTCTCTTTTTGTTTTTCTTTTTTTCTATCTCCTTTGTTACTGCTCAATCAGTTCAAATCAGTGGGAAAGTAATTGTAGATGATGACGAAATCGAAGGGATTCATGTCATCAATAAAACAGCCAATAAATTTACCATTACGCAAGAAGATGGGAAATTTGTAATTCCCGCACAACAAAACGATACCATTATATTTTCTGCCATTAAATATAAACCCAAAGAAATTATCGTCGACGCAATCGTTTATAAAGCTAAAACATTGACCGTGTATTTAACCGAACAAGTGAACGAGTTAGATGAGGTAATCGTTGGAAAAGTGTTGACAGGTAATTTAACGTCTGATATTGAGAATTCAGAAGCAAAGCGTGACATCAATTTCTATGACCTTGGAATTCCTGGATATACTGGCAAACCCTTGACCCAAAGTGAGCGACGTTATAATGAGGCCACTACAGGTGGCGGAATTGTACCTTTAAATCCTATATTGAATTATTTTTCGGGAAGAACAAAAATGCTCAAGAACCAAATAAAAATTGAACGTTTGAATGAGTGTTTGGAGCGGATCAAAGCCGACCTATCAAATACGTTTTTCGAATACAATGAATTAGACGAAGAGAAGAAGGCTGAATTCTTCTATTTTTGTCTGGAAGATGAAGAGTTTGAAACTATTTGCAAGCTTAAAAATGACATTCATACATTAGAATTTCTTCAGAAAAAACTAGACGGCTACAAGACCAATCTTCAAATTAAGAAAGACTAATAATTTTTTACTATTCACTGAATCTTGAGCAGACAACTCCTTATATTTGCATTGTGATACTTCAAACAACATTTTTATTTATCGGAACTACAGAGGTTATCTTTATCCTCTTCATTGTGGTTATGGTATTTGGTGCTGATAAAATTCCAGAGATAGCCAAAGGCTTGGGCAAAGGCATGCGCCAATTGAGAGATGCTACCAATGATATCAAGGGTGAAATCACCAAGAGTGTAGATAAGCATGGCATAGATAAAGATGTGACCGACAACATTACAGGTGAAATTTCCAAACTGAAAGATGATTTGGAAGATTTTACAGGATCAATCAAGCGCAAGCAATAACTATTGTGTTGATAAATTATTAACACCATTGTTATCAATTAAACATTTTACGCGTTCAAAATTTTGATTTATTTAATATATTTAGATGAAAATTAACCATCTAACTCATATTAAATGAAAAAACTTCACTTTAAAATGTTATTGTTGTTAGCAATAACGATCGTTTCGTGTTCAAAAGAAGATACCACACAAATTGAAGAGCCAGAATTAACTTTTCCTAAAGAACCTCTGACAGTTGAACAAATCAATGCAAAAATCGACCAAACCTTAAGGGAAAAAGGTGATTTTGATTGGAATGAGGTAGATGAACATTTTCTGTGGAGTGCTGTCGTCCATGGAGACAACTTATTGACCATCGGATATGGTGCTGAAGGTGAGTTTTTCAGCGAAGTAAGAACAGCAGATATTGAAAAGAAAAAGAATGCTGCCATAGACATCGTTGTTACAAATGAAGGTGTTCAAAAAGACGATTTAACGTTGGTCGAGCACGAAATCATTAATGTGATTGATGTTAAGGCAGAAAACATTAAGACTATTATTGCTTTGCGTAGAAGTAACAATGTAAGATACCTACAGCCGAATGGTTATAATAAGTTCAACGAAACATCCCAGAACCTGCAACGCTCAAGCTCTGGTTGCGACCAAAGTGGTCAATATATCAATCCAGCCCATTACACAACTGTAGCTCCAAACAATGCACAAGTGTCCTGGAATTTTAGTGAACACAACATTCCGCAAGCTTGGAATTTGAGTACTGGAGCAGGCGTAACAGTTGGTTTGATTGACACTGGAGTATCGCAAAGTCAGCAACTATTGAATTCTTCAGGTTTCAATGATGGTTATTCTTCTGGTCGTTTCGTTCAAAAATATGGCACTTTTATAGACTCTGCTTGGTGGTGGTCCAGTAATTATGATGGTCCGCACGACAAATGTGGTCACGGTACAGCGATGGCTTCCACCATAGCGTCGCCTAGAAATGATAATGGAATGCCTGTAGGAGTTGCATATAATTCAAATTTGGTGGCTTACAGAGCTACGGAAGATGTGCTGCTAAATGATTACCACGAACGAAAAGGTGTTTCTGATGCCTTGACACAATTAGGAAATAGGAGTGATGTTAAGATTATATCAATGTCCATTGGTTATATTTGGTCTATTGGAAACATAGAGGATGCCGTAAAATATGCTTACAGTAAAGGCAAATTGATTTTTGCGGCTGGAGGAACTTCAACAAGTTTTACGAATGGTTTCGGAGTCATTTTTCCTGCTACTATGAATGAAACCGTTGCGGTGACAGGTGTTGATGATGGCAGTAATTATGAAAGATGCGAGACTTGTCATAGCGGAAGCAAAATAGATTTTACCATTATTATGGAAGGCGATAATAACACTTCAAAATCACCTCCAGTTCTAGGTTTTTACAATGGTGATAGAAGATATACAGGTGGCTCATCTGTAGCAACCGCTACTACGGCTGGTATTGCTGCGTTGGTTTGGTCTAGATATCCAAGTTGGTCACGTACACAGGTCTTGAATCGTTTGAAGCAATCATCTGATTTTTATCCGAGTAGAAATGGCAGTTTTGGCTATGGTAACATAGATGCCTTGCAAGCGGTACAGTAATAAACCATTGTATTTTCATTTAAAAGTAAGCTCTGTATGATATACAGGGCTTATTTTTTTCTGCTAACGGTTAAACCGTCTCTAATCGGAAGGATTACAGTTTCAACACGTTTATCACTTTTAAGCAGTTTGTTGTACTCCAAAATAGCTTTTGTAGATTTATCCGAATCTTTTACTGGCTCCAAAACCTTTCCGCTCCAAAGAACGTTATCTGACAATATGAGTCCTCCTGGTTTCAACTTGTCAACAATCAAATGAAAATAATTGGTGTAGTTTTCTTTGTCAGCATCGATAAAAACCAAGTCGAACACCAAATCCATTTCAGGAATGATTTCCAAAGCATTTCCCAAATGCTGATGGATTTGGTTTCCAAAGCCAGATTTATCAAAATACGTTCTTTGAAAATCATATAATTCTTCGTTGTTGTCGAGTGTATGCAATTCGCCATTTTTTTGAAGACCTTCAGCCAAGCATAATGCGGAATAACCTGTGTAAGTTCCTATTTCAAGAATGTATTTCGGATTGATAAGTTTTGAAATCAAACTCAACACACGGCCTTGATAATGGCCACTCAACATACGAGGTTGCATTATTTTTTGGTGTGTTTCACGGTTGAGTTGTTGCAGTAATTCCGGCTCATTTTCAGAATGCGCTTCGATGTAGTGTTCTAGTTCGTCTGATATAAAATGCATTAACCTAAAATTCTATCCAAAAACTTTTGCTTTCCAACTTCATCATCACCATACAGCCATTGTATCACATTGTCTTCCCACATTGCATCACGTTCTTCTTCTGTTATAATCTGACGGTCCATAGCCAAATCCAATATTTTTCCTGGATAAGACGATTGTTTGGCACTTTCCATTTCGCCTAGCGGATAAGGGTCATCCAAGCCCATTATGACTTGTTTCGACGTTTGATTTTTAATTAACAATTGTAAAGAGCCTGTATCGTGTACTAGTGTGTCAAAGAAGATATTTTTATGGCCCACGGCTTTTCTTGGATGATGCTTTCCTTCAAACAAATCCGGTCTGCCATCGAACCCTTGGATTCGACGTCCCAAATTGATTTGCGCCAATTGACCTCCGTGGGCAAAACACGTACGCATATTGGGATATTTATCTTGGTAACCATTTAAGGTCAAAAAGTGATAGGCATCGGCACATTGAGCCAACATCCAAATCAAATGAAAACGCCAAGACGTGTTTTCCAGTTTGATGAATTTTTCGCCATCATACGGATGAATTTCCACAGCCAAATTATATTTATTGGCCAATTCAAAAATGGGTTCGTTTTCCTCATCAAAAATACAACGCCAAGTTCCAATCGTATCCATATAGTGAGTTGGCAGGCATAAGAGTTGCATTCCCAATTCCTCTACGCAGCGTTCAATCTCCCAGCAGGCACCACGCACAAAACCAGGATGCACCACAAATCCGCAAGTGAATTTAGTTGGGTTTTCGTGTTGAATTTTCGCATTAAAATCATTTTGAAAACGCAATGCTTGTTTCATTTCCTCAACGCGCAGACCGTTGCCATATAATTGAGACAAGTTCAAAACCACAGCGTGGTCAATCTTAAAACGCTCCATCCAAGCCAGTTTTTCATCCAAGAAAAAACTAGAATCCGTGATGGGACGGTTCCAATCTTTCTGAAGCATAAATTTTCGGTCCTTATCCACCCAAAAAATCCCTTTGTCTTTCATGAACTGTGGAATTTCCTCTGGGTAAGGCAGAAGGTGCGAGTGGCCGTTGATACGTAGTTTGCGTTTTTCCATATAATTTCCTGCGAAGGCAGAAATCTTTTTATTTTATCTTAATCCTCTAACTGAACTTTTTTAGGCGGCTCCATAATTTCGCCGCAATTTGGACATTTGCGTTTGCCCTTGTCACCATAATATTTGTCAAAAATGACAGGCATATCGGTCTCAATATTTTTCACCGAAAAATCCTCTTCATAAAGTTTTGTCGTACAATTTTCACAGAACCAAAGCAGCGCATCTCGCATTCCTTCAGGCCGTTTGTATTCAATTACCAAACCTACCGTATTGGCGCCGCGTTGAGGTGAATGTGGCACTTTTGGCGGCAACAAATAAATCTCGCCTTCCTTGATGTGTACATCTTTAGGCGTACCATTATCAATGATTTTCAGCACAATATCACCTTCAATCTGATAGAAAAATTCGGGTGTTTCATTGTAGTGATAATCTTTTCTGCTGTTTGGACCACCAACCACCATCACAATAAAATCACCATCTTTCCAAACGACTTTATTGCCCACAGGCGGCTTCAACAAGTGCCTGTTTTCCTCAATCCATTCCTTGAAATTTATAGGAGAAACCAAATTACTCATAATATATTTTTTTTGGGCGTTACTCTCTTTCGCTTAAGCTACAGAGAGTCGGGCTTTCGGCAGTCGCTCTCTGCGAGGAGCTCTAACAATGCCTCAATCCCTAACGCGAGATTTGACTTTAAAGTTACAAAGATTTTGTTCGACCACCATCAACAGGAAGGTTAATTCCGTTAATATAGCCTGCGCATTCACTTGCCAAAAATACCACTGCATTGGCTACTTCTTCCGGTTCGGCGAAACGTTTGGCAGGTGTGACGTTTTTCATCATTGTTTCGGCATCTTCATACGTGCCGTTTATTTTTTTTGCAACATTATGGAGTATTGAGGTGAGTCGCTCTGTCGCTGTTGCACCTGGCAAAACGTTGTTTACCGTAATTCCAAAAGGTCCAACTTCAGTTGCCAAGGTTTTACTCCAATTGGCCACAGCGCCTCGAATGGTATTGCTCACGCCCAAACCTTCAATAGGTTGTTTTACAGAGGTTGAAATCATATTGACGATACGTCCATAGCCTTCCTTTTTCATAAAAGGAATGACCGCTTGCGCGAGAATATGGTTGCATTTTAAATGTTGTGTAAACGCATTTTCAAATTCATCCAGTTCAGCATCCAAAACAGTTCCAGCTTTTGGACCGCCTGTATTGTTCACCAAAATATGGAAGCCACCGTTTTTAGTGATATATTCGGTAACCTTACTCTTCAACTCATCGGGATTTGAAAAATCTGCCACGATGTAATCGTGTTGGCGTTGTTTGGGAAGTTCTGTCAAAACGTCTTTCAGCTTGTCTTCATTTCTGGCAATGAGCGTTACTCGTGTACCTTCGTTTGCCAAACCAATGGCTGTTGCTTTTCCTATACCCGCAGTACTTCCACAGACCAATGCGTTTTTATTGTTGAGTTTTAAATCCATTTGACTAAAAGTGTTATTAATTTAATAATGAAAAGAATCGCGATAAGACTTATTAGAATTAAGTTCAAAGGTCTAATCATTATTTTCTTTGGAAGATTATTGTCCTTTTCAAATTTCCTTCGTTTCTTTTTTCTGCGCCAAAAGAATAGGCTGTCAATGAGGTCTAATATGTTGACTATTATATCGCTCATCTAATACTTTATACAAACATTCTTTGCTTCCGTAAAAAATCGCAAAGCTTCAAAACCACCTTCACGACCAACACCACTTGCCTTAACGCCTCCAAACGGTGTGCGTAAATCACGCATCATCCAAGTATTTACCCAAACGATTCCTGCTTGCAATTGGTTGCTCATTCGCATCGTTCGTTTTAAATCATTGGTCCAAAGTGTTGCAGACAACCCATACTTCACTTTATTGGCCATTTGCAAAACGTCGTCTTCAGTATCAAAAGGCATTATGGTTACCACAGGTCCAAATATTTCTTCTTGGTTTACACGGCATTCATCAGTTATGACTTCGATAACCGTTGGTTCCAAATAGTAACCATTTTCAAAGTCTTTTACGCTTACCTTATTTCCACCACAAAGAATGGTACCATTTTCTTGTTTGGCAATTTCTATGTAATCCAATACTTTTTCAAGATGCGGTTTGGACACCAAAGCACCAATATTTGTAGAGCTTTCTGATGGATGCCCAACTTTCAAAGCTTTTACTTTCTGAACAAAATCGGTTTTGAATTTTTCGTAGATGCTGCGTTCCACAAAAATACGACTGCCACAGAGACAAATTTGCCCTTGATTCGCAAAGGATGAACGAACTGTTGTTTTCAACATTGTGTCGTAATCACAATCGGCAAAAATGATATTTGGGTTTTTGCCACCCAATTCTAATGACAGTTTTTTGAACATTGGCGCAGCCACTTTGGCAATGTGTGCGCCAGTAGCTGTTCCACCTGTAAAACTGATAGCTTTGATGTCTGGATGTTCAATAATGGCTTGACCTGTGGTTGTACCAAGTCCGTGAACGATATTCAAAACGCCCTTTGGAAGACCAGCTTCTGTACAAATCTCACCAAGTAAATAGGCAGTCATTGGTGTGACTTCGCTAGGTTTTGCAACCACGCAATTTCCTGCTGCAATGGCTGGAGCAATTTTCCAAGTAAACAAATAGAGTGGAAGGTTCCAAGGCGATATGCAGCCAACCACACCGATGGGTTGTCGCAATGTGAAATTGAGGGCATCGTGACCTACACTTTCGTGACTTTCGCTCGCAAATTGGGTGATGGCATTTCCAAAAAAGCGAAAGTTGCTCGCAGCTCTTGGGATGTCCACTTCTTTTGCCAACAATACAGGTTTGCCGTTGTCCTTGCTTTCCGCTTCTGCAAAGCGCTGCAAATTGGCTTCCAGCAATTCTGAAATCTTGATGAGAATTCGACTGCGTTCTTCTAAAGTAGTTTGCGACCAACTTGGGAATGCTGACTTGGCAGCGATGTATGCATTTTCTACATCAACTTTTGAGGAATTTGGAATTTTACCATACACCTCGCCAGTTGCAGGACAAAAGTTGTCCAACCATTCATTGGATGATGGAGTTTCGTATTGACCGTTGATGTAGTTTTGAACAGAGATTGCCACGAATGCACAAGTTTCTTATGATGTTTTCAAAAATACGAATTAACAAGAAGTTTTGCTAAACATACTTCCAATGGTTTTATATCTTTGAATCAATGAATGGTCAAAATCCTTTTCCAATTATTTTATTTGTTTCAGCTATCATTATGGTTTTGATAGGTTGGATAAACTTGAAAAAAACTCCAAAATATAGTGAAGACTACAAAGGATTTACCAAATCAAAATATGAAGGTAGAAGCGAGGTACATTGGGATTTTTCACATAAATATTCAGGAAAGCTTTTCTTGAATTTTGCCTGTATCTTATTTGGACTTGGATTTATTGGATTTTTTGTTGATTTCGGGTTAATTATTGGGTTTATTGTTGCAGTAACAATTTTAGGAATCGGAGTTACGATTATTAGAATTAAGGTTGAAAATGCCTTAATGGATAAATTTGGGAAATAAACCCATCACAATTTCTTATAAGCCATCACCTTAATTTCTACCACTAAATCAGGATGAGGCAATTGATGCACCGCAACAGTAGTTCGCGTTGGGCCTGTTTCCTTATCGAAAAACTCTGCATAGGCCTTGTTGTAACCTGCAAAGTCGTTCATATTCACCAAAAAAGAGGTGACATCCACAACATCTTTTAAGGAAGCATTTTCTTTTGCAAGATTTTTTTCAATGTTCTTCAGAACTTCACGGGTTTGCACTTCGGCGTTCAATCGTTTGGTGCCCATCTCGTCTATAATGTCAACGCCTGCAATGGTATTGTCGGCTCGGCGAGAACTCGTTCCAGATACAAAAATGAAATCACCCACACGTTTTGTATGTGGATAAGCACCTCTTGGTGTGACATTTGTTCCTGTGGAGGCAGGATTCTCATTTTTTTTGTTACTCATTATTTAATATTCAATTTGTAGTTCTCGACTGCGCTCGAACTGACATTATAATTCAATGTTTAAAATTTTTGGCTACACGGTCATCATCCAAAATTTCTTCTGTGGCTGCTTTTACTTTTTCCAAAGTAGTTTTTAAATCGTCATTAAGACTGATTTCTTTGTCGGTCAGCATATTCAGAATAGCTTTATCTTGGGCACGGCCTCGCAACATAGCTTCTCTATAACCAATATCCTCATTAAATGTCACCAAAGAGTATTTTGAGGAATAGTCATCAGGAAAATGTTTTTCAAATGCCATTTCCAGATTTCTTTTTGCCCTAAAAATAGTATGATTGACGTGGCCTTTCATTTCGTGGAAATTGTCAATTGCCAAATCAGCAATGGCATCGGTATCTTTCTTACGATTTCGTTCGTAAATTTTAAAAATGGTTTCCCAATCTTGATGACCTTCATCCAGAACCTTATCAAACTCCACCACATCTTCAAAGGAAGCATTCATACCTTGTCCGTAGAAAGGTACAATGGCGTGGGCTGCATCACCCATCAGAAGTGTGTTGCCTTTATAATGCCAAGGCGAACATTTTACGGTTCCCAAGGCCGATGTTGGATTCATAAAGAAATCTTCAGCCAAGTTTGGCATCAATTCCAAGGCATCTTTAAAGTATTTTCCGAAGAATTCCACCACTTTTTCCTGTGTGGTCAGATTGTTAAAGTTGTATTCGCCTTCATCATAACTTAAAAACAGCGTGACAGTAAAGCTTCCGTCCAAATTAGGCAAAGCAATGAGCATAAAACTATCGCGTCCCCAAATGTGCAAAGCGTTTTTAAAGGTTTTATAACCACCATTTTCTGCCGGAAGAATGCTCAATTCTTTATAACCGTGTGTGAGCCAGTATTGTGAGAAACTGAACAGGAATTTTTTGCCTAAAAAGTAGCTCTTTCTCATTGCAGAACCCGCTCCATCTGTTGCAAAGATGACATCTGCATCCTCTACAAATTCGTGTTTGGTTTCGTAATCCTGAAACAATGCTGTGGTCTTTTCAAAATCGACCGATTTACATTTTTTATTGAAATGAATGGTGACATTCTCGTGTTTTTCGGCTTCGTCCAATAACAGCGCATTCAACTGACCACGAGAAATAGAATTTATGTATTCGTGCTCACGACCACTGTAAGGTGCAAAAACCGTGTTACCTTCTACATCGTGAAGCATACGACCATTCATCGGTATGCACAACTCCTTCACTTTGTCTTCGATGCTAACCAGTTTCATTGCCTTGTTACCTCTATCGGAAAACGCCAAATTGATGGAACGGCCTGCGCTGATATCAACTTTTCGTAAATCGGGACGCATTTCATAAACGGTCACGTTATAACCACGCTGACCCAATCGCAACGCCAAAAGGCTTCCGCAAAGACCTGCGCCAATGATGAGTACGTTTTGTTGTTTAGTCATTTAAAATAGCTTTCAATTTTTCAACCAAATGGTACACATCCTGAAATGAATTATACAGTGGAACAGGAGCACATCGAATCACATCTGGCTCGCGCCAATCACTTATAACGCCCGCTTCTGTCAGTTTGGTGTGCAATGATTTATCAGCATTTTTAACCTGAATCGATAGTTGGCAACCACGCTCATCAGGATTTGAAGGCGTGATAATTTTGATGATATCTTCTCCCAATTCCTTCAAAAGAAATTCAAAATAGCCAGTTAGTTTTTTAGATTTTTCGGTTAATTTTTCCATACCAACTTCAGCAAAAATATCCAACGACGCTCTAATGGCAGCCATTGAAAGAATTGGCGGGTTGCTCAATTGCCAACCTTCTGCGCCTGGCAACTGGTCAAACTCATCACGCATTTTAAAACGTGTTTCTTTTTTGTGACTCCACCAACCAGCAAAACGGTTGAGATTTTTATTGTTAGCGTGGCGTTCGTGGACAAAACATCCACCCAAACTACCAGGACCTGAATTCAAATATTTATAAGTACACCAAACTGCAAAATCAGCACCTGAATCGTGGAGATTCAATTCTACATTGCCTGCTCCGTGAGCACAGTCAAATCCGACCATACAACCATATTTATGACCCAGTTGTGTGATGCGTTTCAAATCAAAAAACTGTCCTGTGTAATAATTGACACCACCTATCATTATCAAAGTAATGTCGTCACCTTGTTTTTTTAGAATGTCTTCTAAATCATCATAGTTGGCCAATTCTTCAACTTTGCGCGCTTTCCAGAGAATCAATCCTTCTTCTGCATCAAAACCGTGATGTCTCAACTGACTTTCCACCGCATATTTATCTGAAGGAAAAGCATCGGCTTCAATCAAAATTTTATAACGTTTTTCTGTAGGTTGATAAAACGACACCATCATCAAATGAAGGTTGGCAGTCAAGGTATTCATCACCACCACTTCCAAAGGTTTTGCACCCACCACTTTTGCCATATTTTCGGTCAAAAATTCGTGGTAAGGCAACCAAGGATGTTTAGCTTCCAAATGGCCTTCAACACCCAGCTTTGCCCAGTCTTCCAATTCCTGATTGATGTAATCCTTTGTTGATTTTGGCTGTAATCCCAAGGAATTTCCGGTCATATAAATCAGTTCATTTCCATTGCTGTTTTTTGGAATATGGAAGCGTTGTCTATATGATGCCAAAACATCTTGTTGGTCTTGTTGTTTAGCGAATTCTAAACCTAATTGATAGTTGGACAAGGTGAGTTTGTTTTTCGGTTTCCCACAAAAATAAGGATTATAAATCAAGAATTAAAGCCTACATAGGGACTTAATTTGGAGTTTCTTTTTTCGTATCTTTAATCAAATTGAAATAGATATGAGCAATTCAAAAGAATATTCAAACGGAGAAGTGACCATCGTTTGGAAACCCGATTTATGCATACATTCTGGTATTTGTGTTAAAGGTTTGGGTGAAGTATTTAAGCCAAAGGAGAAACCTTGGATTAAAATCGATGCTGCAACAACTGAAGCTTTGGTTGATCAAGTTAAGGCCTGTCCTTCTGGTGCTTTAAGCTATTATATGAATGACGAAGAAAATAAGGAGGCTGAAGCGTTGGAAACTAAAGTGGAAGTCCGAGAAAATGGTCCATTATTGATCTATGGCACGCTACACATAACCCATAAAGATGGGCAAAAGGAAACCAAAAATAAGACGACTGCCTTCTGCCGTTGCGGACAATCGCATAATAAACCCTATTGCGATGGAGCGCACGTCAAGGAAAACTTCAGAGGGTAGAAAAGAGAAAGAGCTTCGACTTGATCAGTTGAAGCTCTTTAAATATATAGAGACGCATAATTGCGGAATATTCTTTTAATATCTTATATACGTCCTGTTGTTTTGATTTGGATTTTAGAAAATAGGTTTTAATAATTTTTTAACAATGGATTAATTTTTAATTATTTCAATATTAGAAAAGTAAAGTTTCCAGTTGCCTTCAGATTTTTTATGCGTTTTTGAAATTTTGATACCGCCAAAGTCTTCATAATCTTCCCAAGTAGTTATCATCGATGGTTCTTTTGAGTTTCCTTTTCTAAAAACCCATTCTTTCACCATATAATCATCGTCAAAATAAAAGTCATAGGCATCGCCAGGTGTGTAGCCACCTTCGTTAGGGTATGTCAAAGTGATTTTGTTTAAAGATTTTGAACTGATAGGAGCATTTTCTGTGGAGATTTCAGAAATAGTGGCAGAAGTATCCCAAACCAATTGAAATGGCGCCAACAACCAATATTTGTCATTGATAAAACCTTTGTCAGCATTTAGAGATGTGCTGTCTACAGCGCTTCTATTGTATGCTATGGTGTCGTTATTTGAAATAGAAACTACATCGCCAGTTTTTGGCTTCCAACTCCAAGTACGCTCAAAATGCGTAGTGTCTCTATCGACATTAAAAGTAAAATTGATTTGTGAAACATTGTTCCAACGTTGAAATCCGCTTGCATTCGCGATTTTTTGGGCTATGGATAGCTCTTCTTCAATAGGTTTGGGTTCAGTTTTCTGGTCTGACTTACAAGATGTGAATACGGCGAGACCTAAAAGTAAAATAAATGCTCTGTTCATACTATTTTTTTTCAAATGTATAAATTTATCTGCCCAACTTGATGTAAATTAGAGGTATAAATTGGTTTAAAATGGGAGATGCTAATGATTACTTCCGAATAAATAAAGTCACTTGGAATGAAAAAGTAAAAATTCACTCTGAAAGTGATATGTATGATTTGAAAGCTTTTAAAGAAGGCAAATCTTCCTTGATGCCCTATGAATTAAAAGCTTTGGAAGATGTTAATGGAAAATCGTTACTTCACTTACAATGTCATTTTGGACAGGACACTTTAAGCTTCAGTAGGATGGGAGCGAAGTGCGTAGGTGTCGATTTAAGTGATGAAGGTATTAAATTGGCGCAAAAGCTAAATGAAGAATTGGGTTTGGATGCCGATTTTTTCTGTTGCAACGTTTTGGATACTTCAAAATATATCAAAGATAGTTTTGATATTGTTTTTACCAGTTATGGTGTCATAGGTTGGTTGCCAGATTTGAAACCTTGGGCTAAAGTTATCTCTGAAAGATTAAAAAAGGGAGGTACTTTCTTTATGGCCGAATTTCATCCGATTGTTTGGATGTTTGATTATGACAATGGAAGTAGCGAAATGAAATATGGTTATATGCAGAAGGAAGCCATCTATGTTGAATATGAAGGAACATATGCAGACAAAGCGTCAAAGATGGTAAGTCGAGAATACGGATGGAATCACGGACTTGGTGAGGTTGTGACTTGCTTAACCGAGGCAGGGTTGCACATTGAATATTTAAGGGAATATTATGAAAGTCCGTATGATGTATTGCCAAATTTGGTTCAGACCGATTCTGGAATGTATGTGATGAAAGAAAAATTGTATCCTTTGATATTTACTTTAAAGGCTACAAAAAAGACATAAAAAAACCTGACAGGTTTCCGAAACCTGTCAGGTTTGAGAATTTATGGCGTTTGTTATCCTGGACAAATTAATCTTTAACCAATTCAGGGAACTTTGCCTTAAACCGATTTAATCTCGGCACAGATACATTTTTGATGTAAGGGTCATTTGGGTGTAAACGTTCATAGTTCTGATGATAATCTTCAGCAACCCAAAACTTTTGAAACGGATAGACTTCTGCGGCAACTTTCTTATCAAGTTTTTTTGCAAGAGCATCCTTCTTCTTTAGAATAATCTGTTTTTGTTCATCATTTTGATAGAATATAATGGAGCGATATTGCGAACCAATGTCATTACCTTGTCCATTAACTTGAGTTGGATTTTGAGTACCAAAATACACATCTACCAAGGTTGAAAAGCTCACCACTTTAGGGTCGTAAATTACTTCAACAGCTTCAGCGTGGCCTGTTTTTCCTGTATTGCTCGATTCATAACTTGGATTTTTTGTATGACCGCCTGAATAGCCACTAATCACATCTTTTACGCCTTTAACGTGTTCATAAATGGCCTCCACGCACCAAAAACATCCACTCGCAAAATACGCTCTGGCCTTTCCGTTTTCTAATGGGACTTCCACAGGTTTTGCGTTGATGATTTCTTGCTGTTTTGTATGGTTCTGGGCTTGATTTTGGCAATTAAAAAGAAATACAAGCGATAGCGATAATAATATACGTGTCATAAAAAGTTTTTCTTTATAGTCGAAACAATTGAAATGTCCTTAAAATAATTTTGTGAAAGTTTACTTAAAAAAAAGCCCTTGCAAAATTTCACAAGGGCTTTTCAACTATATACTGGTTTGTTATTAGCTTAATTTTGCAAACAATTTTTCCATTTTGGCTTTTTCTTCTTCAGCCAATTGTGCATCTACCAAAATACGTCCACTATGCTCATCAGTGATCACTTTTTTGCGAGAAGCAATCTCAACTTGCATTTGTGGTGGAATGGTGAAGAATGAACCTCCAGAAGCACCTCTTTCGATAGCAACAACTGCCAATCCATTTTTTACATTCTTACGGATTCTTTGGTATGCAGAAACCAAGCGCTCATCAATTTGCTCTTGATATTCTTTTGATTTTTCAATTAAGGCGTTTTCTTCTTTTTCAGTTTCACCCAAAATGGCGTTTAGCTCACCTTTTTTGTGTTTCAAATGACTTTGACGATCTTTCAAACGTTCTTTGGTTTCAGAAATCACCTCTTTTTTCTGTTCGATTTGAACTTTAAATTCTTTGATATGCTTTTCGGCCAATTGAATTTCCAATTCCTGGAATTCAATTTCTTTAGTGATAGAGTTGAATTCTCTATTGTTTCTAACGTTCTTTTGCTGTTCAGAATATTTCTTTATAAGAGCTCTAGCTTCTTCGATCAAATTCTTTTTTGCTTTGATATCATTATCAATCAATTCCAAAGTAGAATTCAATTTTTCAATTCTAGTGTTTAAGCCTTCAACTTCATCTTCAAGGTCTCTAACTTCAAGTGGAAGTTCTCCTCTGATGTTTCTGATTTCATCCACACGTGAGTCTATCAATTGTAAATCATACAATGCTCTCAATCGTTCTTCTACAGTTAGTTCAGCTTTTTTTGCCATATTTTATAAATACTTTACAGGATTGGTATTCGTCATTGATAAAACGACTGCAAAATTAGTAAATTTTTCTGATAGATAATCAGCTAAAAAGTTTTTTGTGAACTGTTCGCTTTCATAATGTCCAATATCTGCCAAAATTATTTGCCCTTCTGCCGAAAAAAAATCGTGATACTTTAGGTCTGAAGTGATTAAAACATCTGCATTTGCTGACTTTGAGGCAGGAATTGCGAAACTTCCTGAACCTCCCAAAACAGCAATTCTCTTTACAGATTTTTTAATGATTTCTGAATGTCTAATAACGGAAACATTCATTTTTTGTTTTAAAAACGTCAGAAAATCGTGAATCGGTAGCTCTTTTTCGAGTTCGCCAATCATTCCCATACCTATGGTTTGATTGTAATTATCTAAAGTTGTGACCTCAAAAGCCACTTCTTCGTAAGGATGGTTATTGAATAAAGCATTCAGGACTTTTGATTCTAAATGTTTCTGAAACGTGACCGTTATTTTGGTTTCTTTTTCTTCGTGCAACTCACCTCTGTTACCTTTTGTAGGATTTGAATTGTCGTTGCCTTGATAAGTTCCTGTTCCTTCGGTGTTGAAACTGCAATTTTCATAATTGCCAATAGAACCAGCTCCAGTTTGAAAAAGTGCCTGTCGTAATGATGCAGCATTTTCTGTTGGAACATAAGTGGTCAGCATTTTTATGGTGCCTTGTTTTGGCAACAGAATTTTTTTGTTTGAAAGGCCCAGTTTATTACAGATGATGTCATTGACACCTTGTAAACAATTATCCAAAGCCGTATGGATCGCAAAAATGGCAATGTTGTTTTGAATGGCTTTGATGACAACTCTTTCAACATAAGAATTGCCATTGATTTTTTTCAAACCCTTGAAAATTATCGGATGAAAACTGACAATCAAATTACAGTTGTTTTCGATGGCTTCATCCACCACACTTTCCAATGTGTCGAGCGTTACCAAAACCCCTTTTACTCCATCATTTTTATTTCCTACCAACAATCCGACGTTATCAAAATCTTCCGCATAATGCAAAGGCGCCAATTTTTCTAGGTGATTGATAACATCTTGGATAATCATATTATTTTTGATTTTTAGGTTCATCACAAAGATAAAATATTATATTTTCGTTATTGTGAAAATATTGAGATACATCCTTTTTCCTATAGTTCCCATATATTTCTTGGTGACGTGGATTCGCAATAAATTTTATGATTACGGCATATTTAAATCGACCGAATTTAAGGTAGCAACCATATGTGTTGGAAATTTGAGTGTTGGAGGAACAGGAAAAACGCCAATGATTGAATATTTGATTCGGTTATTGAAGGCTGATTTTCAATTGGCAACTTTAAGCAGAGGTTATAAGCGTTCAACCAAAGGATTTATGCTGGCCGATGAATCTTCAAATGCTTCAACTTTAGGGGACGAGCCTTTTCAGTTTTACAATAAATTCAAGGAGATTGTTGTGAGCGTTGATGAAGACAGGCGTAATGGAATTTCAAGACTATTGCAGCTAGACGAGCAGCCTGACATCATTTTATTGGATGATGCTTACCAACATCGAAAAGTAAAAGCTACTTTCAATATTTTGTTGACAGCCTATCACAACCTTTACAGTGAAGATATAGTGCTTCCTACAGGAGATTTGAGAGAACCTCGAAGTGGTGCAAAGCGCGCAGATTTTATTGTGGTCACCAAATGTCCTGATTCGCTATCGGAAGGTGATAAATTGAAAATAATTAAATCTTTAAAGCCTAGAAATTACCAAGAAGTGTTTTTCAGTAGTATTGCTTATTCAGATAAGATCAAGAATAATGCTGAAGAAAATAGTCTAGCATTTCTTGCTCAAAAGGAGTTTACACTTGTAACAGGAATTGCCAACGCCCAACCACTGGTTGATTTCTTAAAGTCGAAAAATTTGAGCTTTGAGCATCTGAATTATGATGACCATCATAATTTCACATCAAAAGAAATTGAAGATTTAAAATCGAAAAAATTCATCCTTACGACTGAAAAAGATTTTGTTCGTCTATCTCCAAATTTTGAAGACAAAAATCAACTGTTTTTTCTACCGATTGAATTGACAATTGATAGACCAGAAGTTTTCGCCAAAATTATTAAGAGTAAAATTTAAACCGAAGGCGTCGTATTTTCATTAGCTCTCAAAGCAGAAAATAGCTTTCTTTCAAAATCCTCTTGCTTGAATGGTTTCGATATGATATCATCAAAGCCAGCTTCTTCAAATTCGTGCATCTTATCGTCGATGGTTACAGCAGTCAGCGCGAAAATAGTCAACTCCTTATCAAAAGTTCGAATGATTTTAGTAGCTTCCAGTCCGCTGATGCCTGGCATATGAATATCCATCAGTACAACATCGTAACGCTCTTGTTTTACACGTTCAACAGCTTCTTCACCATTGTCGACAACATCACAATAAAGATCCATTTTGTTCAGAATCTTTTTAGTAATCATTTGATTGATTTTGTTGTCTTCCACAACCAAAATTTTGATATTACTTAATTCCACTGCCTCGATGTTTTTATAATGTTTAGGTTTTTCTTCTACTGCTACAGTTTCTGATGAATAGGTAAGAGGTATCTCAAAGAAGAATGTAGTGCCTTTACCGAGTTCACTCTTTAGATAAATTTTACCCTTTAAAATCTCTATAAGTCCTTTTACGATGGAAAGTCCAAGTCCTGTACCTCCGTATTTTCTGTTGATTTGTATAGAACCTTGAGAAAAACTTTCGAACATATGTTCTTGTTTTTCCTTGGTGATACCTATACCATTATCTTCAATCTCAAATCGAAGCGTATAAATATCGTGAACTTGGTTTATTTTGTAAACCCTTACCCAAATGTCACCATCTTTTGTAAACTTAATGGCATTACCGATCAAGTTTATCAATATTTGAGATATCTTCAATTGGTCTGCAACAAAGTTTGAAGGCAACCCGTCTTCATATTCGTAATGCATTTTGACATTATTGTCCAACGCAGAATTATTGAGTGCTGAAACGACATTTTCAACTTTTTTCTTTAAGTTGAATAGTTCTGGATCCAATTCAACTTTATTGGCTTCAATCTTGTTGATCTGTAAGATGTCATTGATGAAGGTCAACAAATAATCACCGGAAAATTTTAAAGATTTCAAATGCTGAACCTGTTCTGGTTTTGGGTTCTCGTCCAACAGCATATTGGTCAAACCAGTCACTGCATACAGTGGCGTTCTTAACTCGTGAGTCACAGTTGAAAGGAAATTGGCCTTGGTCTTTGACGCGAGTTCGGCCTTTTCCTTCGCAACAACCAATTCATCATGCTTTTTGTGAAGCATGTTGTTGGTTTTCAGTCTAATATTATTGTTTTTGTATAATGATAATGTCAGCAATGATAAAATAGTAATAAGCGCAATACTCAAAATGGTTGTGATACGAGTCAAATTATTTGAAGCGTCTGCTTCTTCAAGCTTCACTTCCATCTGCTTTTTTTCAGCTTCGTGGTAGTCATTGATAAACTGAATCTTATTTTCTGGGGATAAATTTTCACGCTTGATATCCAAAATAGAATCAGAAAGATGAATATGCTTTTTCAGGTAATCATTGGCCAGCTTATAGTTTTTAGTATTCTCATATATTTCACTCAACGTAGAATAGCTGTCGTTAATGTTCTCGATGATGTTATTGTTCTTGGCTATTTGCATACCCTCATTTGCCATAGACAAACCAACTTCATCGTTACCCATGAGACTTGATACCTTTCCGCTATAAATCAAAGCACTGCTCAATACCTTATTTTGATTGTATTTTTTAGCAAGAATAATTGATTTTTCCAACAAGGATTTTGCGGTTTGATATTCGCCCATTTGAATATATACTTTGGCTTCATTTAGGGTAATGTCGGAAATATTTGCCTCTAAATCCTCTTCTTCGAATTTTGTTTTGGCAGAATTAAAATAGTCTAAAGCATTTTGATATTCTTTTTTGCTTGCATGCAAGATACCACGCACGTTGTAGGTAATTGCCAGGTTTGGATAGTCACTTATCTCTCTTTGTATTTCGGCTGCCTTTGTTAAAGAAATAAATGCCTTTTCAGGCTCTTCTACAGTATATTGAAGTTTGGCTATTTTAGTATGAAGAATACCTTGACTTTTTTTGTCTTGAATTTGCTCCGCAAGAATTAAAGCTTTAGCCAAATTATCATTGGCGCTATAATAATCACCACGTTCGGTTTCGAGTTCAGAGTGAGATATGTAGTTCTCAATGCGCATTTTAAGCACCTCAATATCTTCATTTTGGGCATTTTGTGAAAAGCCCAAAGAGGTCAGCCCAATGAAGAGGACAATTATAAAGTAGTTGATATGGGACATTTTAAACAACTTTTAATGAACAAATATAATTATTTATTCGATAAAAAGTTCTTTTTGTCCGATAAATTGCAAATTAAATCTAAAATTCTACTAGAATAGCCAGTTTCATTATCATACCAACCTACTATTTTTACCATGTTTCCAATCACCGAAGTCATTTGCGAATCGAAAATACAAGAATTTTTGTTTCCTATAATATCAATAGAAACAATGGGATCTTCAGTGTATTCTAAAATACCTTTGAGGTAAGTTTCTGATGCTTTCTTAAAAGCTGAATTGATGTCTGAAATTGATACATCGTCAACTACATTAAAGGTAATATCCGTGAGTGATCCGTTGGCGACGGGCACTCTGATGCCGCAACCACCAATCACTTCAGAAAGCTCTGGGAAAATTTTTGTCAATGCTTTCGCTGCACCTGTTGTTGTAGGCACTATTGATTGTCCAGCAGCACGTGCACGTCTCAAGTCTTTATGCGGTTGATCGTGAAGACTTTGATCTGTTGTATAAGAATGGATGGTTGTGATATAAGCCTGTTTGATTTTGCACAAACGATTGATGACTTCAATCATTGGGGCTGCATTATTTGTAGTGCAGGAAGCGTTTGATATGATGGTTTCATCACCATTTAATACGTTGTCATTAACTCCAATTACTACCGTTTTGATTTCATCTTCAATGGGAGGAACTGATAGAATAACCTGCTTGGCTCCGTTGACAATATGATTCTGAAGAACGTTTGATGTTTTGAATTTTCCTGAAGATTCAATTACAAAATCCACATTATAAGTTTTCCAATTGATGTCCTTCGGATGTGTGTGATTCAACAGCGGAATTTTTATCCCATCCACAATAATATGCTGTTCGTCATATGAAATAGAGCTTTGGGAGATACCATGAATGCTATCGTATTTCAATAAATGGCTTAAAGTTTTCGAATCAGCCAAGTCATTAATGGCCACAACTTCTATATCATTTCGCTCTTGAATCAGTCTAAAAACACGTCTGCCAATTCGACCAAATCCGTTAATGCTGACTCTTATCATCAATCGATGTGTTTTTGAGCTCTGTAAGAGGACCTTACCAACGCACTGCTTTCAACATGCCTAAAACCTAAATCGAGACCAATTTGTTGATATTCTTCAAACTGTTCTGGTAAGATGAATTGTTTTACAGGCAAATGCTTTTTGCTAGGCTGCAAATATTGACCTATGGTCACCACATCTACGCTATTGGCTTTTAAATCATAAAGTGTTTCAATCACTTCTTCTCTAGTTTCGCCGAGGCCAAGCATGATTCCCGACTTTGTACGTCTTTGTCCTTGAGACTTTAAATATTTCAAAACTCCAAGACTTCGATCATATTTGGCTTGAATTCGTACTTCTCGTGTTAGCCTTCTGACAGTTTCAATATTATGCGAAACCACTTCTGGAGCTACTTCAATTATTCTATCGATATGTTGTTCAATCCCTTGGAAATCCGGAATCAAGGTTTCCATGGTTGTTTGTGGGTTCATTCGTCTCACAGCCTTGACCGTTTCTGCCCACATAATGCTTCCCATATCTTTCAAATCATCTCGATCAACACTGGTCAAAACAGCATGTTTTATGTTCATAATACGAATGGAACGGGCTACTTTTTCAGGTTCATCCCAATCAACAGTTTCTGGACGACCAGTTTTAACGCCACAAAAACCGCAAGAACGCGTGCAAACATTGCCTAAAATCATAAATGTGGCAGTACCTTCTCCCCAACATTCACCCATATTAGGACAGCTTCCCGACGTACAAATAGTATTTAGTTTGTACTTGTCTACCAAACCTCTTAATTCAGTATATTTTTTTCCTGTGGGAAGCTTTACTCGCAACCATTTGGGCTTTGCTTGACGCTCAGGGAGTATATTTGAGACAGTTTCTGAATCCATGTAGTAAGTCTTCAATTTGATTTGCAAAGATACGAATTTAAAATTCCAAAAAAGGCGTGATATTTCATTCTATATCGTCACTTTTTCTTGATGATTTCTGCCAATAATTTCTTGGCGCGCAACAGTTTTACTTTCACATTGTTGATGGGTTCATTAAGCTCTTCGGAAATTTCCAAATAGCTCAATTCCTGAAAATAGCGAAGATTTATAACTTGTTGATAGTGAGGTTTTAATTTTTTTATATCGCGTAGCAGTTTGGCGAGATTTTGTTCTGTAATCAATTCATCTTCAGGGGAAGGAGATTCATCGATGATATCAAAGAAATCATCATCGTTTCTTTTATTTGTAGTATTGGAAATGGAGGATTTTCTTTTTCTCAACAAATCTATGTGAATGTTTTTTGAAATTGTGATTAACCACGTTTTGAACTCGTACTCTTCCTTGTAAGTAGCGATTTTGTCGAAAGCCTTCGAGAAGGTTTGTATTGTTATATCTTCTGCATCGTTTTCATTTTCAGTTCGCTTCAATTGAAATCCATAGATATCGTTCCAATATTTATCCAATAAAAAATTGAATGCTATTTGATCATTTTTCTTGGCTTTTTCAATCGCTGTTTTTACTTCCAATGATTTGGTTTTGAAGTGAGATTCTGCATAAAGATAGATAATTGGGCAATAACTAAAAACATTTCCAAAAGTGGAAAGTAAAAAATCAAGTCTTTTTCATTTAATTTTTTTGAAGCAAAAATCAAGCTCAAATAGAGAATGACATACCTCAAAACGATAATGCCTATTAAAAACTGCCAATAGATTGATGCACTTATCAGTACAATGGCAAGAATGAAAAAGCTCAACTGCGATACGTAAAAAACAACCAACATAGTTTTATGTATTGCCTTGTAATATTTGGCAGTGCTTATATGCCTTCTTTTTTGTAAAAGCCAATCAGAATATGTTTTTTTGGGTATTGATTCTGTAAAACTCTCTTTCTCATAGCAGAGAGAAACATTGGTAGGCGTAGCAGTTTCATTTACAAAAAGATCGTCGTCCCCAGATTTTATATTCATATGATTCATAAAACCGCGAGCTTCAAAGAAGACTTCTTTTGTATAAGCCAAGTTTCTTCCTACGGCCATATAAGGTTTGCCTATTTTAGCATAAGAGAAATACTGAACAGCAGTGATTAGAGTTTCATATCGGATCAACTTGTTCAAAAATGATTTTGGTTCCTTTTTGTACGCTCCATAACCAATAATGATTGAAGCTTTATTTGAAAAATGACTGCTCATTTGTTTTATCCACTGATTGGAAAGCGGTTTACAATCAGCATCCGTGAATAGAAGATGATTGTATGAAGCGGCTTTGATGCCCAAAGTCAATGCATATTTTTTATTGCCCCAAAAAGCTTCGATACTCTTAACATTTACAATTTTGATATTGTTGAATTCTGCTTTGAAGTCCTCCATGACTTTCAAAGTTTTGTCGTTTGAACTATCATTGATAAGGACTACCTCAAATTTTGGATAATCTTGCTTAAGAATTATAGGAAGAAATTTTTTCAGGTTTTTGGCCTCATTTTTGGCACAAATTATAACAGAAATTGGAAAATTTGCGTTGGTGGAATTATAATTTCCTTTTTTTGTAAAGGAAAATTTCCCGAATATAAAACCGTAAAAAACTATTTGAGTAAATACAACTACTACAAAAATGTAGAACAGAATTTCAAAAATCAGCATGAATGCCTATGAATGTTGAGGTTCACTACAATTTTTATATTCATCTGGAGTCCTGCCACAAAATCCACAAGTTTCTCCTTCTTTGTTAATCATAGGGTTTTGGCTTGCACAAGTTCCTGCAAATTTTCCATCTTTTTTTGCCCAGAGCTTAATGGCAATGCCAGCTATGCCAATTCCTAAAAGTATGAATGTAATTAGAAGCAGCTTCATTATATGATGTTTTGTGCAAAGATATAACATTTTAAGCTATTTGATAAATAATCAATTGTAAGATATTACCTTAAAGAAAACTCTTTAAGCATGTAAAAATGAACAAATTATGTGACTTTTTAACATTTCTTCTGTCTAACGAAATAGAATTAATACTTTTAAAGATACTAACATTAAACTTATCAGTTATGAAAAAATTGTTCGCAGAGTTCTTTGGAACTTTTTGGCTTGTTTTTGGTGGATGTGGTAGCGCAATCTTTGCGGCTGCGTTTCCAGAATTGGGTATTGGCTTTGTAGGAGTTGCTTTAGCCTTTGGTTTAACGGTTTTAACGATGGCTTATGCAGTAGGTCATATTTCTGGGGCACATTTTAATCCTGCCGTGAGCATCGGGTTGTGGGCAGGAGGAATGTTTCCAGCCAAAGATTTATTAGGCTATATTGTTGCTCAAGTGATTGGCGGCATTGCGGCTGCGGGACTTTTATTTTTGATTATAAGTGGAAAATCTGATTTTGTGGATATAGGAAGTTTTGCCGCTAATGGTTATGGTGAGCTTTCACCAGGAGGCTATAGTATGACATCAGTTTTGATAACAGAATTCACACTAACCTTATTTTTCTTATTGATTATTTTAGGCAGTACTTATCCTAAAGCTCCTGCTGGTTTTGCAGGGATTGCCATTGGTTTGGCTTTAACTTTGATTCATTTGATCAGTATTCCTATTTCGAATACTTCTGTAAATCCGGCAAGATCTACAAGTCAAGCTTTATTTGCTGGTGGAGAGTTTACTTCTCAATTATGGCTTTTTTGGATAGCTCCTATTGCAGGTGCCTTGGTTGCGGGTTTGATTCATAAAACTATGCTGAATAAAGAGTCTTAATAGGTCCAATAAAAAAAGCCACTCATGCGAGTGGCTTTTTTTTAAAAGAATATATTTATTTATTTTTTAGAGATATTTCTGCAACCGAATTTTCAGCAGTAGCTTTATTAGTAGTGCCATTTTTATTCTCAATTGTAATGCTTAATCCCAATGCATTTTCCATGTATGGAATCGATTTAAGATTTCTGTCATTGACATCCAAAATTCCTAAACTTACCATTTTATCTTGCAGTTCCGCCCAAATCTGAAATTGCTGCTCTTCGGGTAATTTTGGTAAAGAAACCACATCAATCATGGAAGTTTTATCAATTGGATTAATGTAAGCGACAGTTTTTAAATCTTTCGCTCTAGAATTTCCACGCAATACATATTTTTCCGTTTCGGGATTATTCAATTTTTGAAATTGAAGCATAACGTTGTCAAGCTTAGAATTGTAGCTGTCAATGTCACTTCGCAGGTCAAATATTTCATCCACAACTACTTGATTTTCTTCAATCAACACCATGTTTTTCTGATAGAGAAGAAAAGCCAAAACAGCAAAACCAATTGCTGCAAAACTGGCTGCAATACTATACCAAGGAGTTTTTTGCTTTGGTGAATTTAGAGAAATCACTGGTTTTTCCTCTATATCTTTAAGTACAGAAGCCAACATATGCTTTGGCGCTTCAACAGAATTTGATTTCGCAATGATCTCTAGATTATCTTGTAAACGGTTGTATTCCTCTTCGATTTCAGGATAGTCTGAAATATAGTGTTCAACTTCCACTGATTCTGCAATAGAAGTGTCGCCCAATATATATTTGTCTATTAGGCCAGAGTTAATAAATGCTTGTAATTTTTTTTCCATTTTCTTGATTATTATGGATCGTAAACCTTTTTTAGCTCTCGCAATCCAATTTTTAATCTAGACTTTATAGTACCCAACGGAATATCCAATTCCTCGCTTGCCTCTTGCTGTGTTAAACCCTCAAAAAACAGTGCGTTCAACACAATTTGATACTTATTGTCCAGTCGTCCAACATGCTCTCTCAAATCAATAACATCTTGATTTAAGTTCTGGGTTGGTAGAATATATACGTTTGATTTGTCGATTTGGACTTCTTTCTCAAAACGGTTGTTAAAACTTCTCAATTTATCTATGGCAGTATTTTTAGCAATACGATATAACCAAGTAAACAATTTCGCTTTTGAGGAATCGTATCGTTTTGAGTTTTTCCAAATTTTGACGAAGCTTTCCTGCAGAGCATCTTGAGCAATTTCTTCGTTTCGTGTAATTTTTAAAATGACACCGTAAAGACTATCTGCATAATTTTCATATAACAAGTTTAATGCCTGTTTATCTCCATTTTCGAGGAGTTTTACAATATGTTGTTCTAATGAGGTGCTCAAGATTTATTTTTTTACTGGGAAAAAATCCAAATGTAGTTTTTAAACGTATATATTAAAGTGGGTAAAATTAGTAAATATAACAGAACAGTATTTTAAATTGAATATTGTTTTTTTAAAATATAGAATGTAATTTTTTCTTCCTTAAAAGAATTGATTAATAGCTTTTTCAAATTAATTACATCTATTAAATCAAAGAGTTTCAATAAAAAGTTGGAACTCTTTTTTATTTCATATAATGTTTACTTCAATTTCGATCTCAATTTTAAAGATACGATAAATAGTGTTTTGAATTAAGACGGCTAAATCAAAAATGTCGGAGCCTTTGGCATTTCCGTAATTGACCAAAACCAAAGCTTGTTTTTTGTGAATTCCATAATCTCCTAAAGTCTTTCCTTTGAATCCAGCAGTTTCGATTAGCCATCCCGCTGGGACCTTTACTTCTGATTCCGAAATAAAATAGCTAGGTATTTCAGGAAAGTTTGATTTTATTTCTTCAAAATGTTCAATATGAATAACAGGATTTTTAAAAAAACTCCCACTATTTCCTATTTCTTTTGGATCTGGAAGCTTACTTTGTCTAATGGCTATCACTGCTTTTGAAATGTCTTGAATTGAGGGATTAGACACACTCATCTGTTGCAATTCGGCTTCAATTGCTCCATATTTTGTATTCAGAATATGGTCTTTTTTTGTCAATAGAAATGTGACACTTGTAATGATGTATTTTCCTTTAGCTTCTTGTTTGAAAATAGATTCTCTATATCCAAACCTACAATCATCAAATTTAAATAATGCTGTTTTAAGAGATCCTATTTCTAGAGTTTCACAGGACACAAACACATCCTTTAATTCTACTCCATAAGCACCAATATTTTGTATTGGTGCACTGCCTACATTGCCAGGAATGAGCGAAAGGTTTTCCAATCCTCCAAAGTCATGCTTTAAGCACCATTGCACGAAACTGTGCCAATTTTCACCAGCATACGCCTTAACTTCAACGTAGTTGTCATTTTCTTCGACAATTTCTATACCTTTTAAATCAATGTGAATCACTAACGCATTGACGTCTTGAGTCAGTAGCATATTACTTCCTCCTCCCAAAATGAATTTTTCAGGATAATTGTCTGTAGACAACACACTTTTAAGATCGTCGATAGACTTTATGGAAACAAAGTGTTTTGCTTTGGCCTCAATACCAAATGTGTTATATGATTTTAATGAGAAATTGTTTAAAATCTGCATTAGTCCTTGTAAACTTTTAATGCTTCGGCTAAAATATGAACCGCTTTCTTAAGGCTATTTTCATTGAGTACGTAAGCTATTCTAATTTGATTTAGTCCAACTCCTGGAGTTGAATAGAAACCTGCGGCTGGAGCAACCATAACAGTTTCTCCATTTATCTCAAAAGATTCTAAAAGCCATTGTGCAAAATTATCTGCATTCTTTATAGGCAATTCAGCGATGCAATAAAAGGCTCCATTAGGTTTAGCTACTTTGACACCCTCAATTTTTTCAAGTTCTTTTATAAGTGTATTTCTTCTGTTTACATATTCTTCTATAACCTCGTCAAAATAACTTTGAGGAGTATCTAGAGCAGCTTCACTGGCAATTTGAGCCAAGGTTGGTGGGCTTAATCTGGCTTGGGCAAACTTTAAGGCAGTTTTTATAAATTCTTTATTCCTTGAAACTAGATATCCGATTCTGGCACCACACATACTGTAACGTTTTGATACAGAATCTATCATGATGGCATTGTCTTCCAGTCCCTCCTGTTGCATTATCGAATAAAATTCAATGCCGTCATATACAAATTCACGGTATACTTCATCAGCAATTAGGAATAAGTCATGTTTTTTGACTATTGACGCCAATTTCTTTATTTCTTCTTTAGAGTAAAGATATCCGGTAGGATTGCCAGGATTGCAAATCAAGATGGCCTTAGTCTTTGGAGTAATTAATTTTTCGAATTCTTCGATTGCAGGTAAAGCAAAATTGTTTTCAATTTTAGAAATTACAGGTACAACCTTCACATTTGATGCCGTTGAGAATCCATTATAATTTGCATAGAATGGTTCAGGGATAATAATTTCATCATCATTGTCCATAATACTTCCAAACGCAAACAATAGAGCTTCACTTCCTCCTGTTGTGACAATGATGTCATTGTGAGAAACATCAATATGATTTTTCTTATAATAATTAGCTATTTTCTTTCTGTATTCTTCAGATCCTTCTGAACGAGTGTAGGCCAAAATATCAAGCGAATGAATTTTAACAGCATCGAGAGCAATTTCAGGTGTTTTAATATCTGGTTGACCAATGTTTAAATGATAAACGGTTTTACCGTCCTGATATGCTTTTTCAGCATAGGGAACTAATTTTCTTATTGGAGATGCAGGCATTGACAGCCCTTTTTTTGAAATGTTTGGCATTGGGTTTGATTTTGGATGGCAAAGTACCGAAAATTATCTTAAATTTTTTCTAAAATTTCACCCCCAATCAAGCAATATGTATCAAAGTGTTGTAAATTGTTATAGCTATCTAACGTATCCCAATGCTTAAAAGAATTATCTTGTTTCTTTTCTTCTCAACTTTTTACGCCTATATATTTGGGCAAGGAAGCTTCAATTTGGTTAATACAAATAAGGATAAAATAAAGTTTGAACTCATCAATAATCTAGTGGTGATTCCTGTTGAAGTGAATGGCGTAAAGTTGTCATTTTTGTTGGATTCTGGTGTTAGCAAGCCTATTTTGTTCAACATCATCAATTTATCCGACTCTCTCCAGATTAATAATGTTGAAACAGTGTATTTGAGGGGTTTGGGTAGTGAAGGAGCCATTGAAGCTTTGAGATCTAAAAAAAATATTTTGAAAATAGGGAAGGCTATCAACGTTAATCAGGAAGTATATGTAGTTTTTGATGAATCGATAAACTTTGCTCCAAGACTTGGTGTACCAATTCACGGAATTATTGGCTATGATATTTTCAAAGATTTGATTGTAGAATTAAACTATTCTTCAAAAACTTTAAAATTGTACGATCCGGCAAAGTACAAGTATAGAAATTGTAAAAAATGTAGGACATTTGACCTAACGTTAAGTCAAAATAAGCCTTACATAGATGCGGTCATTGAAATAGACTCCATAGAAAAGCCTGTCAAACTTTTGATAGATTCAGGTGGCAGTGACGCTTTATGGCTTTTTGAAGATGAAGAAAAGGATATAAAACCAATTGATAGCCAATTTTTTGAGGATTATTTGGGAAAGGGATTAAGTGGAAGTGTCTATGGCAAAAGATCTAAAATCGCTTCTTTTTCTCTTCAGGATTTTAAATTCAAAAATGTTAATGTTGCTTTTCCCGATTCATCATCCATTACAATAGCAAGAAAATTCAAGGATAGAAGTGGAAGTATTTCTGGAGAATTACTGAAAAGGTTCAACATTATTTTTGACTATGGCCACGAGAAGGTCACCTTCAGAAAAAACCACCATTTTAATGAACCTTTTCACTATAATAAAAGCGGAATTGTTCTAGAACAACATGGTATTAGGATAGTTAGGGAATCCAACGATAATTCAATTTTTAAAAACCCAGCAGAAAATAATGATTTAACTAAAGCTATATTTCAAGCTTCATTTAGATACTCGTTAAAACCTGCCTTTACGGTAGTAGAGTTAAGAAAAGGTTCTCCGGCCGAAAAGGCTGGTTTGATGATTGATGATGTTATTTTATCAGTAAACAATAAGAATACGGCTTCCTTGAAAATGCATGAAATCATAAATATATTTTCTGATGAGGATGGAAAAATGATCAGGATTAGAGTAGACAGAAATGGATTTGAATTAAACTTTGAATTCAAATTGGAAAGTCCATTTTAAAACAAAAATCCCTTCACTAATTGAGCAAAGGGATTTGTAAATATCATTAAAGATTTTTATTGTTCTATGACACTTTTGTCTTTCTTTTCCAATACACTTGTTTTAGAAGGATCAATTACTTCACCTTTGATTTTTAAAGCAACAGTTGGTGTATCTGCATTAGAAGTTACAGTAATCGTTTTTCTTATTGGATTCACTCTGTTTGTATCATACTTTACAGAAATCTCACCTTTTTCGCCAGGCATAATTGGACCTTCAGGCTTTTTAGGCACGGTACATCCGCAAGTAGATTTCACATCACTGATAATTAATGGTGCATTTCCTGTATTTGTAAATTCAAATACTCGAACACCGTCAGCTCCTTTTTCAATAGTTCCGTAATCTATTGTATCGGTTTTAAATTCGATTTTTGCTATTTTTTCTTGAGCAAAAGCTCCGAAGCTCATTAAGCCAACAAATAAAATTGCAACTAAATTTTTCATCATTTTTAATTTACGTTATTATTTTTAGACACATTTAATTTGACAAATGTGATTCTAATTTTAAAAAACTAACAAGTCAAAACTACTCACTTTTTACCATTCAGCAAAATAAATTGGATGTATTACAATATTTATAACATTATGTAAGTTGGTGCCTACACATTAAATTCTTCCATCATTTCACTAAAAAAGGAAATATAAGTACTTTTGCATCCTGTATTACAAAAACGATACCAAAATATGCCAATCCCAACAAAATATTCAACTTCAGAAGTAGAAAGCAAATGGTATGATTACTGGATGGAGCACAACTACTTCCATTCAACACCAGATGATAGAGAGCCGTATACCATTGTTATTCCTCCACCAAATGTGACAGGTGTTTTGCATATGGGACATATGTTGAACAACACCATACAGGATGTGTTGATTCGTCGTGCTCGCTTACAAGGAAAAAATGCGTGCTGGGTGCCAGGAACGGACCACGCATCGATTGCAACGGAGGCTAAAGTGGTTGCAAAATTAAGAGAGCAAGGCATTGATAAAAATGATTTGTCTCGTGAGGAATTTTTGGAGCACGCTTGGGAATGGACTCATAAGTACGGAGGTGTTATTTTGGAACAATTAAAAAAATTGGGTTGTTCTTGCGATTGGGATCGTACAAAATTCACTATGGATGATGAGATGAGTGAATCTGTCATCAAGGTTTTTGTCGATTTGTACAATAAAGGTTTGATTTATAGAGGTTACAGAATGGTCAATTGGGATCCTGAAGCCAAAACGACGTTGTCTGATGAAGAGGTATTTCATATTGAAAGAACGGACAAATTATACTATGTTAACTACAAAATAGAAGGTGAAGACGGTTTTGTGACCATAGCCACAACTCGTCCGGAAACCATTTTAGGCGATACTGCTGTTTGTGTCAATCCTGAAGATGAACGTTTTAAACATCTAGTTGGGAAGAATGTCATTGTTCCAATTTGTAATCGTGCGGTACCGATTATTGCTGATGATTACGTAGATATGGGGTTTGGTACAGGTTGTTTGAAAATTACTCCAGCACACGATGTCAATGATAAGGAAATTGGAGATAGGCACAATCTTGAAATTATTGATGTATTGAATGAAGATGGAACTTTGAATAGTTTTGGACTTCATCACGAAGGGAAAGATAGAGTGGCTGCTCGAATGGATGTTGCGAAAGAATTGGATGCACTTGGAATACTTGTCAAAACCGAAGATTACACTCATAAAGTTGGTACAAGTGAAAGAACAAAGGCTGTTATTGAACCTCGCCTTTCTGACCAATGGTTTCTTAAAATGGAAGAATTGGTAAAACCTGCCATTAAGGCGGTCCTTGAAGATGAAGAAGTAAAATTATATCCAAAACGATTCAACAATACCTATCGCCATTGGATGGAGAATATTCGCGATTGGAACATTTCGCGTCAATTGCTTTGGGGACAACAAATTCCAGCGTATTACTATGGCGATGGCAAGGAGGATTTTGTGGTTGCCGAAACCATTGAAAGTGCGTTAGAGCTGGCACAACAAAAAACCAATAATCCAAACCTTAAAATTCAAGATTTAACCCAAGACAAAGATGCCCTCGATACGTGGTTTTCCTCTTGGCTGTGGCCAATAAGCGTTTTTGACGGCATTCGAAACCCTAACAATCCAGAAATAGATTACTATTATCCGACCAATGATTTGGTGACAGGTCCAGATATCTTGTTTTTCTGGGTAGCTCGCATGATTGTAGCTGGCTATGAATATAAAGGTGAGAAACCTTTTGAAAATGTCTATTTGACAGGTTTGGTGCGCGACAAACAGCGCCGCAAAATGTCAAAACAATTGGGCAATTCTCCAGATGCTTTAAAGTTGATCGAAACGTATGGCGCCGATGGTGTTCGTGTAGGGTTATTGTTGAGTTCAGCGGCTGGTAACGATTTGATGTTTGATGAAGAATTGTGCAACCAAGGTAAAGGCTTTGCCAATAAAATTTGGAATGCTTTTAGATTGATTAAAGGTTGGGAAATTGCTGATATCACACAACCAGAAGCTTCTAAAGTTGCCATAGAATGGTATCAGTCCAAATTTCGGCAGGCACTCGCAGAAATAGAAGATCATTATGGCAAATACAGACTGTCTGATGCTTTGATGGCAATATATAAGTTGGTTTGGGATGATTTCTGTTCTTGGTTATTGGAAATGATTAAGCCTGATTATCAACAGCCCATCGATTCAAAAACTTTCAAGGACGTTATCACACTTTTTGAAGACAATTTGAAAATCCTCCATCCATTTATGCCATTCTTGACTGAAGAAATTTGGCAGTATATTGATGAGCGTTCATCCAAAGAAGCCTTGATTATTGCAGCATATCCGAAGTTGAAGTCATTTGACAATCAATTGATTTCTGATTTTGAAATGGTGAAAGAAGTTGTTTCTGGAATAAGAGCGATTAGAAAGGATAAAAACATTTCATTTAGAGATACCATTGAATTATCGGTTTTGAATAATGAAAATTTATCTGAACAATTTGATTCAGTCATAAAAAAATTGGGCAACATTTCAAAAATGGAAGCCGTTCAAGAGTCAGTGGATGGTGCTTTGAGTTTTAGGGTTCAATCGAATGAATATTTTATTCCAATTTCTGGAGCCATCAATATTGAAGAAGAGTTGAAAAAACTCAATGATGAATTAAAATATACCGAAGGATTTTTGAAATCGGTTCAAAGTAAGTTGGCCAACGAACGGTTTGTGAATAACGCGCCAGCGCAAGTATTGCAAAATGAACGAAACAAAGAAGCGGATGCCTTGGCTAAAATTGAAACATTGAAAGCAAGTTTGGCTAATCTGAAGTAATCAATATCATATAAATGATAATCTTAAGGAGCTAAATTTTAGCTCCTTTTTTTGTTACCAATCATACAATCGATTGGAATCCAATTTTACAAATATGAAAAGTAAAATTGTAAAACCCCATAGTCCAGAACCACCATAGCTAAAGAATGGCAAAGGGATGCCGATGGTTGGAATCAAGCCCATCACCATTCCGATATTAATCATAAAATGAAGAAATAGAATGGATGCCACGCAATAGCCATAAACCCTACTGAATTGTGACTTTTGTAATTCTGCCAAGTATAAAATACGTGTCAACAAGGCCACAAAAAGGATTACGACAAGAGCACTGCCAAGAAAACCCCATTCTTCGCCTACTGTACTAAAAATGTAATCTGTATGCTGTTCTGGAACGAACTTTCCAGTGGTCCTTGTGCCTTGTAAAAATCCTTTGCCAGCAAGACCTCCTGAGCTAATGGCCTTTTCAGATTCGTTAAGATTATAAAGAATCGTTTGCTTCATTTCTTCCAGTTTTTCTGGGTCACTTTCAAGGCGTAGCCATAGACTGATTCTGTCTTTTTGATGCTCTTTTAAGATATCATCATAAAAATATTTCACACCAAAAGCAAAACCGATACATAACAGAAGAACGCTTATCGTTTCAATGAGCATTGGACGCTTTCTCTTTCCGAAAAAATGAATGCCAAAAACTACTACTGCCGTTAGAATCACTGTAAAAATAATACCGAATTTTAAAGCAAATACAGATAATAGGATAAGGACAACACCTATAATAAGGTAGATTCTTTGCAGTCCTTCTCTGTAAAAAACAAAGAAGAAAGCGCCATAGACAACAGTACTTCCAGCATCATTTTGCAATAAAATCAATATCGCAGGAATAACTATGATTGCTATGCACCGCAATTGATCCTTTAGTGTTCGGATATTGGTTTGCAAGTCGCTTATATATTTTGCAACCGCCAAAGAAGTTGCAAATTTGGCGAACTCACTGGGTTGCAAAGTCATACCTCCAAAAGCATACCAGGACGTGGCACCATTAACATTCTTTCCAAATATGAATAATCCAAGCAAAGACAGTAGCGATGCAAAATAGATGATACTGGCAAAGCGTTCATAGAATTTTGCTTCAATGGCCAAAGTGAGAATGATAAGCGCCAAAGTCAATATGATGAACAGCGCTTGTTTTCCAAACGGCTGTTCCATATCAAAATAATTGGTGACTTCACCTTGATGCGATGCCGAAAGGATATTGACCCATCCAAATCCTACCAAAAGCAGAAATAGTACTATTGTAATCCAGTCTAATCGAAGTCCGCGTGATTCTCTTTGTGCTGTTATCATTGGTCTTCGGAAGATTTTGGTCTGATACCTAGATTATTGTTGGATTTTAATTCGTTATTCTGTTTTTCATCTTTTTCCAACGGAATGATGTCAATGGTGGCACCTTTATTAATGGTAAAAGGTTGACCAGAATATGGTTTTTGATATTCACTTTCAAGTCCATGAGTTAAAATCCAGGTTTCCATATCTTTTCTGGTTATTTCACCATTGATATATTTTTCGATCATCAATCCAGCAATTCGTCCAGCAAATCGACTTCCCCAATAACCATTCTCCACAAAAACTGCTATGGCAATTGTTGGATTGTCTTTTGGAGCGAATGCCACAAAAATTGAGTGGTCAGTCAATTGCGTTTTAACACCATCAATTTTAATGAAATTTTCTGCCGTTCCTGTTTTACCACAGATTTCTATACCTGGAATTTGCACAGTTGAAGCTGTTCCATGATTATACACATCAAACATTCCTTGCACAATGGGTTCAAAGTGTTTTTTGTCTATCGTGGTATGTATAGGTTTTGTAAACGTCGAATCAATTTCTCCACCTTGAATTTTTTTAATAATGTGAGGAGTGTAATAATAACCTCTGTTCCCAATGGCTGCTGCCATGTTGGCTAATTGGATAGGTGTAGTTAGGATTTCTCCCTGTCCAATGGCGTTTGATAAGTTGTAAGTGCTTCCCCAACGATTTTCACCATAAATTCTGTTGTAAGTTTTACTATCAGGGATTTTTCCGGGCTGACCGACAGACAAATCATTGTTGAGGTAATTTCCTAGTCCAAAGCTCTTAACATGCTTACTCCAGATATCCATACCTTCAGAAGGCTTTTTATATTTATCAATGATTCTTCGATATACGTTTGCAAAATAGGCATTGCAAGAGTTATAAATTCCACCATTCATTGCTACAGGACTTGGATGTCCATGACAACCCATTTTTCGTCCTCCATAACTATATCCATGGTTACAGCCGAAACGTTCCTCTGTAGTTACAACTCCCTCTTGAAGTCCAATTAATGCATTTAAGATTTTAAATGGCGATCCAGGAGGATACATCGCTTGCAGACCTCTGTCATAAAGAGGCTTTGCTATGGTGTCATTATAAAGTTTGGTGAAATTGGCCGAACGCTGTCTTCCTACCAACAAATTTGGGTTATATGTTGGTGCGGAAATCATTGCTAAAATTTCGCCTGTTGCAGGTTCAATCGCCACAATACCGCCACGCTTGTGTTCCATCAACAATTCACCATATTCTTGAAGTGTGGCATCAATTGTAATTGTTATATCTCTACCAGCTTGAGGCAATGTATCGTATATGCCATTTTTGTAAGGACCTATATCTCTATTGAATCGGTCTTTTTGAATGAATTTTATGCCTTTTACACCTCGTAAAACTTCTTCATAGGTTTTCTCAACTCCTTGCTTTCCCAATAAATCACCCATTTTGTAATATGGATTTTTCTGGATGATGTATTCATTGGCTTCACCTATATCACCTAAAACATTGGCGCCTATGGAACGCTGGTAATCTCTTAAGGAACGTTTTTGAATGTAAAATCCTTCAAACTTTCGAATTTTTTCCTGTAGCATTGCAAAGTCATTCCTAGACAATTGTGGAATAAAAACTGAAGGTAGACGAGGTGAGTATGTGTAAGCTTTATTATAGATATCTATAAAGTCTTCTTTTGTAATCTTCAGGAGTGAGCACAATTCCAAAGTATCTAATGGCTCCACCTCTCGTGGAATGACCATAACATCATAAGATGGTTGATTGGCAACCAAAAGTGCACCGTGTCTGTCATAAATATAGCCACGCTTTGGGTAATCGTAAACCTTACGTATGGCGTTATCCTCATATAAATTGTAGGCTTGCGGTTTATAGATTTGGAGATAAAATAAACGTGCAATAAAAATAATTCCAACAGAGGTTATGATAGAAAAAAGTAACAGCTTTCTCATTTCCGTTTAGGGCTAAATAAAATACTAAATAAGGTACACAGTATTATAGTAAAAATACTTGAGAATAACGTTTTTTTAAGAATTAATATGATGTCTGAAATGTTAAAAACCTCTAACGAAAAAAGAATCAAATGATGAAAAAGGGTCAGTATAGAAAAATAGACCATCCTGCTACCCACATCAATCTGACTAAATTTTATGGTTTGATTATCATAAATTGTTCCAAACGAGAATTTTAAAATTGGTGGGCGTATGTAAGCGATGGTGACGCAAGCAGCTGCATGTATCCCTCCAGAATCCGTAAAAAAATCAACACTCAAACCAAGCAGAAAAGCCAAAAATATAAATAGCGTTCTATTATTGTTAATAGGAAACAACGCAACAAATAAAATATAAGGATATGGATTAATGTAGCTCAAAAAGTTCACATGATTCAATACCAAACCTTGCAAAAGAACCAAAGAAACAAAACGAAGTAAGCTATTTATGGTAACACTATTCATCGCTTTGACTTTGTAATGATTTGATTTCCTTTGCATTCATATTTTCAATGATGTACACATGTCCAATATTGGTCATGTCATTGAATAATCGAACGTTGATGGTGTAAGTGTCGCCACCAATATCCAAAGAAAAGCTCTCAACTTTTCCTATAAGTATTCCTTTTGGGAAAATGGCTGATTGTCCACCGGTCATAATGGTATCTCCAACAGCTACAGGAGCAAACTTTGAAATGTCCACCAGCTGAACCAATTCTTCCGTTTTACCGTCCCAAACCAACGAACCAATATGACTTGTTTTTTTTAACTGTGCATTGATGCGGTTTTTTTTACTCAAAACAGACAATACGGTCGCATAATTGTTTGAAGTATTGTCAACAATACCAACAATGCCTTTTGAGGTGATGACTCCAAAATCTTGCTTTATGTTGTCTTTTTTTCCTTTATTGATAGTCAAATAGTTATTTGAAAGACTATAACTGTTTTTTAGAACGTCTGCATCCGTAAAACGGTAATGGTCGCCGAGAAGAGTGCTGTCTATTGAAGAGACACGAAGCGTATCAAGTTCCAAATTGAAAATGATGGTTCGCAGTTTTTTGTTTTCTTCAATAAGGGCATCATTTTGCTCCTTCAGGTTGAAATACTGACTAAAACTATTGGTGGTTTTGTAAATTCCTCCCGTGAAAAAATTGGCAGAATTGACAAACTTACTTTTGTGGTAAGAATGTGATTGTATGGTGAAAAACAAGGACAATCCAAATAGCAACAAAAACAAAAGAAATGTCTTGTTTCTTAAAACAAAATTGATGATTTGTTGCATTCCAGTCTATTATTTTATCAGTATGCTCTTAAATTTAGAAAGATTTTTAAGCGCAATTCCTGTACCTCTTACTACCGCTCTTAATGGGTCTTCTGCAATGTAAACAGGCAAATCGGTTTTTTGGGATAAACGTTTGTCTAAACCTCGAAGCATTGAGCCTCCACCAGCAAGATAAATACCAGTATTATAAATGTCAGCAGCCAATTCTGGAGGCGTTTGGGATAGTGTTTCCATAACAGAATCTTCAATCCTCAAAATCGATTTATCGAGAGCTTTCGCAATTTCTCTAAACGAAATTTGAACTTGTTTTGGTTTTCCTGTTAAAAGGTCACGACCTTGCACACTCATTTCTTCTGGTGGTAAATCTAAATCTTCAGTCGCTGCCCCAATTTGGATTTTTATTTTTTCTGCAGTACGTTCTCCAACATATAGATTGTGTTGGGTGCGCATATAATAAATGATGTCATTTGTAAAAACATCTCCCGCAACTTTTACAGATTTGTCACAAACAATTCCACCCAGCGCAATTACAGCGATTTCAGTTGTTCCACCACCTATATCTACAATCATGTTTCCTTTCGGTTGCATAATATCTATACCAATACCAATTGCCGCAGCCATAGGTTCGTGTATCAAATAAACTTCTTTACCGTTCACGCGCTCACAACTTTCCTTTACAGCACGCATTTCAACCTCCGTGATACCTGAAGGTATACACACCACCATACGCAATGCAGGATTGAACAACTTTTTCTTTAGCGCAGGAATATTCTTGATGAACAGGTTTATCATTTGCTCTGAAGCATCAAAATCGGCAATCACACCATCTTTTAATGGGCGAATGGTTTTGATATTTTCGTGCGTTTTACCTTGCATCATGCTGGCTTCTTTACCAACAGCAATGATTTTTCCAGTAACTCGGTCTCTGGCAACGATGGAGGGACTATCGACAACTACCTTGTCATTATGAATTATTAATGTATTTGCGGTTCCTAAATCTATAGCTATTTCTTCGGTCAAGAAATCAAAAAATCCCATTTGCGTCTGTTAATTGTAAAGGTTGATATTAGTTTTTGGTTGTTATTGTAAATTTAATAAACTTAATAAGTATTAAAGATTTCATAATATACGTAGTTATCAAGAAAATTGTTCACAAAAAATAAAATTTATTTTCGGGTTTAATGCTTGAAATGGCGAGTTCCCGTAAAAACCATTGAAACACCATTTTTATTGCAATAATCAATACTCAATTCATCTTTAATGGAACCTCCAGGCTGAATCACAGCCGTTATTCCTGCTTTGTCAGCAATCTCTACGCAATCAGGAAAAGGGAAAAAGGCATCACTCGCCATTACCGCTCCTTGTAACTCAAAATTGAAGGATTGCGCTTTGTGGATGGCTTGGTTTAACGCATCAACCCTACTTGTCTGGCCTGTTCCGCTGGCAAACAACTGCTTGTTTTTTGCCAAAACAATAGTGTTCGATTTGGTGTGTTTGCAAATTTTGGAAGCAAATATCAAATCTTCTAACTCGTTTTCACTAGGTTTATTGTCTGTAGCATAGGACAAATGTTCAATAGCGTCTGTCACATTATCTTTATCTTGAACCAAAATACCGTTCAAACAACTTCTCACGGACGATTTTGGCAATTCAATATCGTTTAAAACCAATAGAATTCTATTTTTCTTGCCCTTTAAAATATCTAAAGCATCCGAAGAAAAAGATGGCGCAATGACCACTTCGCAAAACAAATCGTGAATTTCTTCAGCGGTTGGTTTGTCAATTTCCGTATTGCTTATCAAAATTCCTCCAAAAGCTGAAACAGGGTCACCAGCCAAAGCATCAACATAAGCTTTGTGTATAGTGCTACGTTGTGCAATACCACAAGCGTTGTTGTGTTTTAAAATGGCGAATGTTGGTGCGTCATTTTTGAATTCGTTCATTAAATTAACAGCAGCATCAACATCCAAAAGATTGTTATAACTCAATTCTTTACCGTGAAGTTTTGTGAACATAGCATCAAAATCACCAAAGAAAAATCCTTTTTGGTGTGGATTTTCTCCATAGCGCAAAACCTGTCCTTTCGTTTCACTTATTTTTAAAACGGCCTGTTCGTGATTTTTGTTGAAATAGTTGAAAATAGCTGAATCGTAATGCGAAGACACGTTGAAGGCTTTTGCAGCAAATCGTTTTCGGTCTTCTTCTGATGTCTCCCCATTTTTGGATTTCAACAATTCCAACACTTCAGAATAATCATCCATCGAAGACACACAAAGAACGTCTGCATAATTTTTCGCAGCAGCTCTTATTAATGAAATTCCTCCAATATCAATTTTTTCAATGATATCAGCATTGCTCGCACCAGAAGCAACTGTTTTTTCAAATGGATATAAATCGACGATAACCAAATCTATTTGAGGAATCTGATATTCTTCAAGTTCGGCAACGTCACTTTCGTTATTTTGTCTATTCAAAATACCACCAAAAACTTTAGGATGAAGCGTTTTTACTCTTCCACCCAAAATTGATGGGTAAGAAGTAACATCTTCAACAGGAATGACATCTATTCCCAAATTTTTGATAAAAGTTTCCGTGCCTCCAGTGGAGTAAATCTTTACTCCAAGAGAGTTCAATTCCCTGACAATCGGTTCCAATCCGTCTTTGCTGAAAACGGAAATTAAAGCCGACTTAATCGATTTGTTAGTGCTCATTATGTAGTTGTGTGATTTTTAAAGTGCAAAAGTAAGTATTCTTAAAGAAGTTATCTGTAATGTTAAGCAGTTTATTTAGTGTTTTTGTAACAAAAAATTGTTGAAAACGACCTATCTTTAAACTTGTTTAAAAAACAACCTTCATAGATGTTACTTTACTTACGCCTTTTCAAAGAAAGCTTTGCATTCGCCATCAGTGCATTGACCAATAATAAGCTTCGAACTTTTTTGTCTTTGTTAGGTGTAACTATCGGAATTTTTTCAATCATAGCCGTACTTGCAGCCGTTGATTCTTTGGATAGAAATATTCAAGAAAATCTTTCGGGTTTGGATAAAAATACCATGTATCTTACCAAATATTCTTTTGGGCCAACGGATGTTCCGCGCTGGCAACGTGATAATTTTCCACAAACGGAATATGATGATTATGAATTTATCAAAAGAAATGTGCCAGATATCGAGGCGGTCGCCTATGTGATGTTTGAATCAGGTGAAACTGTTAAGTACGATGCTGAAACTATAGCTGGAGTAAGAGTTACACCTGTTTCCCACGAAATATACGATATCGAGGATATGAAAATTGGTGAAGGTAGATTTTACACTGAAGCTGAATCAGTTTCGGGTTCACCTGTAATTGTACTTGGCTATACTTTAGCCGAAAATTTATTTAAAAACAGTAATCCATTGGGAAAGGAAATACGTGTGTTTGGGCGAAAGCTTACTGTAATTGGAGTTTTGAAAAAATTTGGCGCCACTATTTTCGATTCACCAGATGAAAAGGCTTATGTTCCTGTGAATTTTGTGCGTCGTTTTAGAAATGGTGGGGCAGATGGTATTCCTGGGGCAGTTATCATAAAACCTGAAAAAAATGTTGATATAGGTGCTTTTGAGAGTGTATTGAAACAGAAATTCAGAGTTTACAGAGGTTTAAAGGCTGGAGACCCAGATGATTTTTTTGTAAATAAAATGTCGGGAATGACCGACGCAATTGACAGTATAATCGGTACCATGAACTTTATGGGTTGGATTATCAGCGGATTTTCATTGCTGGTAGGTGGCTTCGGAATTGCAAACATAATGTTTGTAAGTGTGAAAGAGCGTACTAATTTGATTGGTATCCAAAAATCTTTAGGAGCTAAAAACCGATTTATTTTGTTTCAATTCTTGTTTGAAGCGGTAGTTTTAGCTGTGATTGGAGGTATTATTGGATTGGTATTTGTTTGGCTTGTCTCAATGATTGCCTCAAGTTTCACGGGAGACTTTGAGTTTGTTCTATCAACAGGCAATATGATGTTAGGCTTTGGACTTTCGACGCTGATAGGACTTATTTCGGGAGTGATTCCAGCGATTTCCGCTTCAAGATTAGATCCTGTGGAGGCTATTCGTACTGGAATGTAATTCAAGAAAACATTAAACGATAACTTTCAATATGGAATTTATAATAAGGTTGAAACTTTGCCACACACAAACTCCAAAAAGCATTCATCTGCTTCAGTAAAAGGGTCGAGTGTATTAGAATCGATATCTATTTGCCCGATATTTTCTCCGTTTACAAAAATTGGTACTACAATTTCGGCCTTTACGGTTATGCTACACGCGATGTAATTGTCTTGTGCTGACACATCCGGAACAACAAAATTTTGATTGCTTACCGCTACTTGTCCGCAAATACCTTTTCCAAATGGAATGATGGTATGATCGGTTGGGGCACCAACATAAGGTCCTAATTTCAATTCGTTTTTATCACCATTTTTGAAATAAAAACCAACCCAATTATAGTACGAAACATTCAATTCCAACACTTCGCAAATTTTATACAATCTGTCTTCCACAGACTTATTGCTGTCAGAAATAATTTGCTCTATTTGCGGTTTGAGTTGCTCCAAATTCATTGTTCAATTTTTTTGGTAAAAGTATCATAAATGTACTTTCAGGCAGATTATTTTATATAAATTTAACACACCCATTAAACTGCATTTTTTGAAGGATTTAATTGTAAAATACAAATCGGTTTTAAAGTTTATACTCACATTTTTGGCTGTCTATGCGGCATTGTCTTTTTCTTATAAATTGTATTTGGATTATTCGGGTGGTTCAGAATATTATCCAGATTACTTAACAAATCTGGTGGCAAGGCAAAGTGAGTTGCTGATTGAATCATTTGGGCATAATGCTTCCATCCAACCGCATCCCAAAGAGCCGTCTATGAAGTTATTGGTTAACGGAAAGTATGTTGCCAGGGTAGTGGAAGGTTGCAATTCGGTGAGTATTATCATTCTGTTCATTTCTTTTATGATTGCATTTGCCGATAAGTTCAAGGCTACATTCTTATATGTTTTGGCTGGTAGTGCTTTGATATACGTTGTGAATTTAGTGCGAATAGCAATTCTTTCAATAGGTTTATACCATTATCCTTGGAGAAGGGAAGAGCTGCACACAGTCATTTTTCCGCTAATTATTTACGGAATGGTCTTTCTTCTTTGGATGGTTTGGGTCAATCGGTTTTCAAAAGCAAAGGCTGAAGTATGAAAAATGTTGTAAAAATGATATGGCTTTTGATTCTCTTCGGATTTTTGATTTTGATAAGAGTTTTTGAAAATGAACTTTTTTATGATCCATATTTATCATTCTTTAAAAATGATTATCTCTACATCGACAATCCGAGAAGGGAAATCTTTAAGTTGACAATGTTTACAACCCTGCGTTACATCTTGAATTCTGGAATTTCACTGGGTATTATTTACCTTTTTTTTAAGGACAAGAATATTGTAAAATTTTCAAGCCTTATCTACGGAATTGCTTATGTGATTTTGATTTTATGTTTTCTATATTTCGTCATAAATCCGAAACAGGAAGACTATTATATCTTTTTTAATATCAGACGATTTTTAATTCAGCCATTGATTCTACTGCTCTTATTGCCAGCTTTTTATTATTTTAAACTTATGCACAAAAAAAGTTAAGACTTTTCTAAAATTTAACCTCGAACTATTTTTTTTGTAGTTTTGCAGTAATGTTCAAAAAAATCATCCATAAAGGTTTTTCAGTAGTGATGGCAATTTTAGTGCTGTTTTCGACGGTATCTTTTACCATCGAGAAACATTTTTGTGGAGATGTTTTGATAGATGTGGCAGTTTTCACAGAAGCACAGAAATGTGTTATGGAAGCCTTTGAGATGGAACAAGCTGCCATCACTAAAATGAATTGTTGCAAAGATGATTTGGAACTTTTGAAAGGTCAAGACGTTTTGAAGTCGCAGAGCTATGAAGACTTACATTTCGATCAGTCTGTTTTTCTATCAACTTTTGTTTATACTTATATCAATCTTTTTGAAGGTTTACCTGAACAAATAATTCCTCATAAAGATTATTCTCCTCCTAATTTGGTCGCAGATATTCAGGTTTTAGACCAAGTTTTCATCATTTGATTTATTAGATGTTTTCCCAAAAGGGAATTAATTAGTCTTACCATCTATTTTGGTTTGACTACACTGTTTTATCTAATAAATTAAATAAAAATGACACATACTTATAATATTACAGGAATGACCTGCAATGGTTGCAAGGCATCCGTTCAGAAGTCGTTGAGTGCTGTTGAAAATGTGCAATCAGTATCTGTTGATTTGGAAAATGCTGAAGCCAGCATTACTATGTCGAAGCACATTTCTACGGACACATTGCAAAATGCTTTATCTAGCAAATATTCAATTTCTGAAAAAAAAGAAAAGAACGTTTTTCAGTCTACAAATAGGTCTTTGGAAGATGAAAAATCTGATTTACAACAATTATTTCCCTTGTTCTTGATCTTTGGCTACATAACTGTGGCATCCATCTTATTAAATATAAACCCTTGGAATTCTGGTGCTTTTATGCTCGATTTTATGGGATTGTTTTACATCGTCTTCAGCTTTTTCAAGTTGTTGGATTTAAAAGGTTTTCCAGATTCTTTCAGAATGTATGACCCTTTGGCAAAGGCAATACCTGCGTATGGTTGGATTTATCCTTTTTTGGAACTTTCTCTAGGGCTTTTGTTTTTGATGAGAATCCAGATTCCTTTGGCACTCGTCGTTACGCTAATCATACTTGGAATTACAACCATTGGCGTAACCAAAGTGCTTCTGGACAAAAAATCAATTCAATGTGCTTGTTTGGGAACAGCCTTAAAGCTGCCTATGACCAAAGCGACTTTTATTGAAAATTCCATTATGATTATTATGGCAATCGTAATGTTAATACAAATTTACTTATGAGAAAGGTTATTTGTATATTGATGTTATTGCCATTGACACTGTTGTCTCAAGAGGTTATCAATGGTGTTGTGACCGAGAACAGTACAGGCAAAGAATTACCACTTCTGGGTGCAAATGTTTATTGGTTAGATACGACAGTTGGAACCACAACCGATATTGATGGAAAATTTTCTGTGCCTTATAAACCAGAATATCAACAATTGGTCATCAGTTACGTAGGTTTTAAAACAGATACGCTGACCATTAGTTCGGTGAGAACTATTAAACATATGCTCAAAGCCACCGGTGAATTGGATGAGGTCACGCTGACTTCTCGGAAACAAGCGACTTCAAAATCTTACTTACAGTCTGCCAATGTAATGACTGTCAGTAGTGATGAGCTTTTGAAAGCAGCCTGTTGCAATTTGTCTGAAAGTTTCGAAACCAATCCTTCCATTGATGTTAATTTTGCCGATGCAGTGACAGGGACGCGTCAGATTAAAATGTTAGGCCTGACAAGTCCTTATATTTTGATTACTTCTGAAAATATTCCTACCATTCGTGGTGCGTCTCAAGCATATGGTTTGAGTTTTACACCAGGTACGTGGGTTGAGAGTATTCAGATTACGAAAGGTGCGGGAAGTGTTGTCAATGGTTTTGAGAGTATTGCCGGACAAATCAATACAGAATTGGTTAAACCCTTAACCGATTCAAAATTATTTGTAAATGCCTACGGATCTACTGGAGCAAGGTTTGAATTGAATACTCATTTGAACACGAAAGTTAGTGATAAATGGAGTACTGGTCTTTATGTTCACGGAAATCTTCGTGATAAAAAATTTGATATGAATGATGATGGATTTGTCGATATGCCTTTACAAAAGCAGTTTAACTTTATGAACAGATGGCAATACACCAATCCAGAAAAAGGGTTAGTGAGTTTTATCAATCTTCGTTATTTGAATGATTCCAAGCAGACGGGTCAACTCAATTTCAATCCTGAAACGGACAAATTAACGACCAATGCTTGGGGAAGCGAGATCGATACCGAACGTTTGGATGCATCAGTCAAATTTGGATATGTCAATCCTGAAATTCCATGGCAAAGTATTGGTGTGCAAACAGCTTTTAGTAGTCATAAACAAGAATCTTATTTTGGATTGACTCAATATGATATTCTTCATAATAGTTTGTATGCAAATGCAATTTATAACTCCATTATCAGCGATTCGAGGCACAAAATAAAAACAGGTATCAGTTATACTTACGACCATTATGATGAATTTGTGGGTATTGATGATTTCGAACGAACAGAAAACTCAATTGGAGCTTTTTTTGAATACAATTTTGACAATCTTGAAAAATGGAATATGACGGCTGGAGTGCGTATCGATAGGCACAATCTTTTAGGAACATTTATAACGCCTAGGTTTCACGCTCGATATACACCTTGGGAAAAGTCGGCATTGCGTTTTTCTTTTGGAAGAGGAAAGCGAAGTGCCAACATATTTGCAGAGAATCAATCCATTTTTTCAACATCTAGAACTATCAATTTGATAAATTCTGGAGGAGAAATTTACGGTTTGGATCCTGAAATCGCTTGGAATTATGGTGTATCATATCTTCAAGGCTTCAATCTTTTTGGCCGGAAGGCAGATATAACCTTTGACTATTACAGAACTGATTTTCAAAACCAAGTGGTGGTTGATTATGAAAATCCGCAACAAATCAGTTTTTATAATTTGGATGGAGACAGTTATGCCAATAGTTTTCAATTGGAGTTTAATTATAATCTATTTGAACATTTCGATTTGAGAACTGCGTATAAGCTTTATGATGTGAAAACACAATATCAAACAGGTAAACTTGAAAGACCTTTGACTCCAAAACATCGATTGTTTGCAAATGCGTCTTATGAAACACATTTAAAAGACAACGGAAGTCAATGGAAGTTTGATGCCACATATAATTGGTTGGGAGAACAGCGTTTCTCTTCAACTGAAGCAAATCCTTTAGAATATCAACTTCCTGGATATACTCCAACATTAGGGACACTCAATGTTCAAGTTACCAAAGTGTTTTCTCCAAAATTTGAGGTATATTTAGGCGGAGAAAACATTACGAATGTGAGACAATCAAATCCAATATTGGGAGCAGATGATCCATTTGGGCTAAATTTTGATACGACATTTGTTTATGGTCCAATTTTTGGAAGTATGTATTACGCAGGATTAAGATTCAAAATTCAATAAACATAAAAAAATGAAAAATTTAGTAGTAGTATTGACATTGATGATTGGTAGCATAGCATTTGCCCAAAATAGAAATGCCAAAGCAACGATAGAAGTTGATGGCGTTTGTATGATGTGCAAAGAGCGCATTGAAAAAGCAGCTATCAGGTCTAAAGGTGTGAAGTCGGCAATTTGGGATGTCAAAACCCATGAGTTGAAATTGATTTATGATGAAGGCAAAATAGATTTGAAAACCATCCAGCAAAACATTGCAAATGTTGGTCATGATACCAAAGAAATAAAGGCGACAGATGAAGCCTATAATAGTGTACATCCTTGCTGTATGTATAGAGATGATTCGATCAAGAAAGACCATAAAGAGTAAATTTTAAACGAAAAAAGCCTCAATCAAATTGAGGCTTTTTTTAATAACGATAGGAGACTTTCGACTACATCATCCCTGGCATTCCACCGCCACCCATTGGCATAGCAGGAGTATCTTCTTTGATGTCTACCAATGCACATTCAGTGGTTAAAATCATACCAGACACAGAGGCAGCATTTTCCAGTGCAATACGTGTCACTTTTTTAGGGTCGATGATTCCAGCTTTTAGCATGTCAACATACTTTTCTGTTTTAGCGTCAAAACCAAAATCTTTTTTGCCTTCCATCACTTTCGCAACTACTACGCTTCCTTCGCCACCAGCATTTTCAACAATGGTTCTCAAAGGCGCTTCAATAGCTCGAGCCACGATTTGGATTCCTGTTGCTTCATCATTATTTTCAGAAGACAATTTATCCAAAACTGATTTTGCTCTTACCAAAGCAACACCACCACCAGCAACAATACCTTCTTCAACGGCAGCTCTTGTAGCGTGCAAGGCATCATCCACACGGTCTTTTTTCTCTTTCATTTCAACTTCGCTAGCTGCACCTACGTACAATACTGCAACACCTCCGGCCAATTTAGCCAAACGCTCTTGCAATTTTTCTTTGTCGTAATCAGACGTTGTGGTTTCAATTTGAGCTTTGATTTGGTTGACTCTTGCTTTGATGTCAGAAGCATTTCCTGAACCATTTACAATTGTTGTGTTGTCTTTGTCGATGGTAATGGTTTCAGCTGTTCCGAGCATACTTAAATCAGCATTTTCTAAAGAGAAACCTCTTTCTTCTGAAATCACTGTTCCACCAGTCAAAATAGCGATGTCTTCCAACATTGCTTTTCTTCTGTCTCCAAAACCAGGTGCTTTGACAGCTGCAATTTTCAATCCGCCACGTAGTTTGTTTACAACTAAAGTAGCCAAGGCTTGGCCTTCAACATCTTCAGCGATAATCAACAATGGACGACCAGATTGTGCAACTGGTTCTAAAATAGGAAGTATTTCCTGTAGATTTGAAATCTTTTTGTCAAACAATAAGATGTACGGATTGTCGAGTTCTGCAACCATTTTGTCAGCATCTGTCACGAAATATGGTGACAAATAACCTCTGTCGAACTGCATACCTTCTACAACATCTACATACGTATCTGTCCCTTTTGCTTCTTCAACAGTGATTACACCTTCTTTGCCAACTTTTCCAAAAGCCTTTGCAATTAAGTCCCCAATGGTTTCGTCGTTATTGGCCGAAATAGAAGCAACTTGCTTTATCATTTCCGAAGAATTACCAACTTTTTTCGCTTGTTTTTCCAAGTCCTTTGTGATAGAATCAACAGCTTTGTCGATACCGCGTTTCAAATCCATTGGGTTGGCGCCTGCGGCAACGTTTTTCAAACCTTCTTTTACAATCGCTTGTGCCAAAACTGTTGCTGTTGTGGTTCCGTCACCAGCTAAATCGTTGGTTTTAGAAGCAACTTCTTTCACCATTTGTGCTCCCATATTTTCAAGAGCATCTTCAAGTTCAATTTCTTTTGCCACTGTAACACCATCTTTGGTAACTTGTGGTGCACCGAAAGATTTGCCAATAATTACATTACGACCTTTTGGACCCAATGTTACTTTTACTGCATTTGCCAATGCATCCACACCACGTTTCAAACCGTCGCGTGCTTCAATATCAAATTTTATATCTTTTGCCATATTATTAATTTTTAGCTATTAGCCGCTAGCTATTTGCTTTTGGCTAAATGATTAATGTTTAGTTTTTAGTTTTATGCTAAAGTCGTTTTGCTTTTAGATAATCGCAAGAATATCACTCTCACGCATTATCAAATAATCTTTGCCTTCAAGTTTTAATTCTGTACCAGCGTATTTACCGTAAAGAACGGTTTCGCCAACTTTTACAGTAATTGGATTTTTTTTGGTGCCATTACCTACTGCAACGACTTTTCCTTTTTGTGGTTTTTCTTTAGCATTGTCAGGAATGATAATGCCTGAAGCTGTTTTGGTTTCAGCTTCTACAGGTTCAATAAGAACCCTATCTGCTAATGGTTTAATGTTTAAGCCCATATTTTTATAGTTTATTAATTGTTTAATGGTTATTAACGCTATTGGTTTATTCGAAAATTATGCCAAGCAAAACGGTCTGACAAAGTTTCAGTAACAAAAAATGCCAACTGTAAAAGTTGGCATTTTCTTATGTTTTTTTTGTCAAAATTACTCTTGTGTAGAATCAGCAGGTGTTGCTGTGTCATTACTTGATGGAGTAGAAGCAGGAGCAGGTACTGAAGTAGCATCTGGATCCAAAGCTTTTGATTCTGAATTACCTTTGTGATCAATAGCTACGTTTGATAATAAAATCAATGCCAACAAAACGGTTGCCAAAGCCCAAGTACTTTTATCCAAAAAGTCAGTTGTTTTTTTAACACCACCCAATTGTTGTGTTCCGCCACCTCCAAAAGAAGATGATAATCCACCACCTTTAGGATTTTGAACCATAATCACTACTACCAATAAAAAGGCTACAATGATGATAAGGGCTAAAAAGATTGAAAACGTACTCATCTGTATTATATATTATTTTTTTCTTGTAATTGTTTGACTGCTTTAATTTGGTCTGCAAAGAAACCACTTTTTTCTGGATATTTCAAACTTAAAATTTTATAAGATTGAATTGCCTTTTCGTAGTTTTTTTGTTCCAAATAAATACGTGCCAAAGTCTCGGTCATTAAGCCGTCATTCTGCGCTGGCTGTGCTTTTGCCAGGTTTTGGGTATTGCTTTCTTTTGATGGAATAATCTTCGGATTTGATTCCAGAAACTTATCAATCAACTCAAATTTTCGTTCAATAGATGATTCGTTTTCTACTTTTTCTGGTTCCTTTTTTTCTTCTGGCTCTCGAATGATTGGTTTAAAACTTGTGATTTTCAACCATTCTGCAAACGAATGGGTTTCAGACCTATCAAATTCCAAAGGCTTGCCAATATTTAAAACTTCTTCTGGCTTGATGTCTTCATTTTTCTTTTCAAGTTCATCCGTTTTTTCTTCACTTTCAATATTGAAATTGGCAATCGTGCCAATGGTCATTCGTTCGATGAACAAATCAGGATCAAGTGCTCCTTGTGTAGATTTAATTTGCTCCTTTAAAGCATCATCAATTTCAACGCTTCTATTGATTGAAATATCATCAAATTCATTGACGTAAATATCCTTTAGATGATCGGAATTTTGCTTGATCTGTTGCGAAATCTCATTTTGATTGAAAGTGTCAGAAGTTATGTAATCAAACAGAATACTTCTGTCGGTAGTATAAGCCGCAGTTATTTTTAATTCTTGATTGTATTTAAAGCTATCCTTGTTTTTCAAACCTTTTAAATACAACGCTCTGGCAGGCTGAAAATATGGGTATTTTTCAATGATGGAATTGATATCATTGGTTTGTGTCACAGTTATTTGCTGCGGATGCTGTAATAGATATGTAAATTGATCTTTGTTCAAAATTTAATTACCATTTTGCCAAAGTTGCATTAAAGATATCTTGTGTAATACGCTCAAAAATTTCTTGATGCGCTGTGTCCTTTTGGCTGCCTACCAATTGCGCCTGTCCTGGATAATCATAGAAAAAGGAAAAACGTTGTTCCATTTCAGCATCAGAATCATTCTTATCATAAAAACGGACATTCACTGAAATAGTCAATCTGTTTTGTGCCGCTCGATTATCAGCTGTTGCAGTGGTAGGAGAAATACGGTATTCGGTAATTTCACCTTCATACGTTAAATCACCACCGGACTTTACAAGGTCTAGACTTGTTTGATTCAAAATCAAATCTTGAAGCGCCAAAGTAAAATCGCGCTCAAGACCAGGTTCAATCAATGGCGCATTGTTTTGAAAATAATTCACTTGAAAACTTGTTGTTCCTTCTGGGATTGAGGCTCCAGTAAAAGAATATTTCCAACACCCAAAAAGTGTTAGGGAAATTGCAGTTGCTATTAAAAACCTTAAATTTTTCACGTGTGCTTTTTACTGAATAACGTTTGATTATAAATCAAATTGTTTGATTTTTCGATAGAGTGTACGCTCGCTAATACCTAGTTCGGCGGCTGCCAATTTACGTTTGCCGTTATGGCGCTCCAAAGATTTTTTTATCAATTCCAATTCCTTATCGTGTAAAGATAGCGTTTCTTCCTCTTCAATTTCTTCGGCGAAATGATACTTGTCTTTTATATTTTCTGAAGAATCCTCATCAATTATTTGATTTTGATGGTTTGGTCGATCTGAAAGTGACAGAATTTCTGCTTCTTCAGTGGCTTCCTCAAAATCAGTTTCATCTCCTTCGCCATAAATTTTTTGAATCAATCCTTCATTTTTCTTTTGAACATCACTGGCATTGCCATTTTTCATCAATTCCAAAGTCAATTTCTTAAGATCGTTCAAATCACTTTTCATATCAAAAAGCACCTTGTAGAGAATTTCACGTTCGCTACTAAAATCGCTTTCTGACTTTGAAGTTTGAACGACAGCAGGCAAATTGCTACCATAGTTAGGCAAATAGCTTTGTAATGTTCGAGCGTTGATGGTTCTATTCTGTTCCAAAACCGAGATTTGTTCAGCAATATTTCTCAACTGTCTGATATTTCCGTTCCATCGGTTCTTCAAAAGGACGTCAACAGCATCATCATTCAATTTGATGGTAGGCATTTTGTATTTGATGGCAAAATCACTTGCGAATTTTCTAAACAATAAATGAATATCATCTTTTCGCTCGCGCAAAGGAGGAATATTAATCTCGACCGTACTCAAACGATAATATAAATCTTCCCGAAACTTTTCTTTTTTGATGGCTTCAAACATTTCAACATTTGTTGCTGCGACAATGCGAACATTCGTTTTTTGAACTTTACTGGAACCAACTTTGATGAATTCGCCATTTTCGAGAACACGAAGCAATCTTACTTGAGTGGTTAAAGGCAATTCTCCAACTTCATCCAAAAAAATGGTACCGCCATCAGCCACTTCAAAGTAACCTTCGCGAGTTTGCGTGGCACCTGTAAATGCGCCTTTTTCGTGACCAAACAATTCACTGTCTATCGTTCCTTCTGGAATGGCACCACAGTTAACGGCAATATATTTTCCGTGTTTTCTATGTGATAATTGATGAATGATTTTTGGAATACTCTCTTTACCAACACCACTTTCACCAGTTACCAACACAGAAATATCGGTAGGAGCCACTTGAATGGCTTTTTCAATGGCACGATTGAGTTTTGGGTCGTTGCCGATGATTCCAAATCGTTGTTTTATTGCTTGTACTGATTCCATTTCTAAGAGTCAAGAGTTAAGACTTTAAGAGCCTAGACTTTGTAAAGGATTTAATTCACAAATTGAAAGGTTTCCGAAAGCTGAATCAACACACCATCACCTAAATCATAACTTCCATTTCTACTAGTGATTCTATCATCAGCATCGTATTCAACAGTAAAACTTACAGAACCTTCTGGAGTTGTAACTCCTATCCAATTGTTAGGGCTGTCAAATTGTGCCATCGAACTTCCAAGGTCATCCGAATAATCATCATTCAAAAATGACAACATATATTGATCGCTGAATGCATCTTTCAAAGGGCTATCATTGGTGTCAAAAGCAAATGAAGTTGTTGTGGCATCTTCTCCTGTAATGATAGAAGCAATACAGTTGCCAAGTCCGTCGTAATCCAAAACTTCAGTTTTGATAGACGTTGTCCCATCAAACGATTCTTTCTTTATCAATTTATTGTTTCCATTCAAAGTGAATACTGTTGAAATAGACGAGCCTACTTCAGTTCTTGTGATGGTGTTTCCTGAATAAGCAAAGTTATAAGTGTAATCATCCTCGTCATCTTCAACATAATCGTAAACAATTTGAGATATGTTGTTTCCTTCATAGGTTACCACTGCTGTATTGGTGGTCATACCTGAAGAGGTGCTTGTGTAACCAGTGATTCTGTTTGAGCTATCTCTGGTATACACAACATTTTCAGTAAAGGGTTGGCCCAGAAATGTTGAAGCTACAATAGAGGAACTGACCTTATTGCTATTGTTGAATGAAAAGTCAGTATTGATAATGATGTTACCAAAAAAAGGAACAGTTGAATTAAGATCCCAGCTGTAGGCATTCAGCGCTAGCGGCTCATCACTTGTATTGTTTCCGTTGCCATTGCCATTGTTGCCAGTGTCATTTAGAACAGCTCTATCAATTGGCTCAACATCGCAAGCAGTAAAAAATCCAAGAGCTAATAGAATTAAAAAGAGTTTTTTCATTTAGTTATATTTAATTGTTCTTTGAATATCCTTCGGCTTCACCAATTAGGGTTGCAGTAGTACATTCGTTTATTTTTACATTGACGAAATCGCCAACTTTATAATGTTCCTTTGGAAATACCACAACTGTGCTTTGCGGTGTGCGTCCTGACCAATGTGCATCTGATTTTTTAGATGGTTTTTCGATGAGAACTTCCACGGTTTTTCCAACAAACTGTTGTGTTCGATAGTGACTATGCTTTTGCTGCAAATCAACAATTTCCACTAGACGCTGTTTTTTGACTTCTTCAGGCACGTCATCCTCTAATTTTCGTTCTGCCAATGTTCCAGGTCGTTCAGAATAGGCGAACATATACCCGAAATCATACTTTACATATTCCATCAATGTCAATGTATCTTGATGGTCTTCATCTGTTTCTGTTGGAAAACCGGTTATCATATCTTGGCTGATGGCACAATCTGGAAGAATTTCGCGAATATCGTCAATCAACTTAAAATATTCTTCTCTTGTATGTTGACGGTTCATCGCTTTCAAAATACGATTACTTCCACTTTGAACAGGCAAATGAATGTAATTGCAAATATTTTCGAATTTCGCCATAGTTCTCACCACATCAAGGGTCATATCCTGCGGATTGGATGTCGAAAAACGAATACGCATTTTTGGTTGGGCAAGTGCGCACATTTCCAATAGTTGGGAGAAATTGACTGCAGTGGCTTTTTGTAAATCAGAAGCTTTGTCGAAATCTTTTTTCAATCCACCACCATACCATAAATAGCTATCTACATTCTGGCCAAGCAAAGTGATTTCTTTATAACCTTTGTTCCATAAATCATTAACTTCCTCAATAATACTTTGTGGGTCGCGACTGCGCTCTCTTCCACGAGTAAATGGGACAACGCAAAAAGTACACATATTGTCACATCCTCTCGTAATGGATACAAATGCTGTAACGCCATTGGTGTTCAATCTAACTGGAGATATGTCGCCATAAGTTTCATCTTTGGAAAGAATGACGTTAATGGCGTCTCTACCATCTTCAACTTCTTCGATAAGGTTTGGTAAATCTTTATAGGCATCTGGTCCAACCACCAAGTCTACGATTTTTTCTTCTTCGAGAAATTTGCTCTTTAACCGTTCAGCCATACAGCCAAGAACGCCAACTTTCATCTTTGGGTTTACTTTTTTAACTGCATTGTATTTTTCCAAACGCTTTCTAACGGTCTGTTCAGCCTTATCGCGAATAGAGCAGGTATTCACCAATACCAAATCGGCATCTTCAAGACTGTTGGTGGTATTAAAACCTTCATTGGCCAAAATTGAAGCAACAATTTCGCTGTCGCTAAAGTTCATTGCGCAGCCGTAACTCTCGATATATAGTTTTCGAGTGTTGCCTTCCTTTTGTTGGAGCACAAGACTTTCTCCTTGCTTGGTTTCGTCGATGACTTTTTCCATTATAGAATGAAATTACTTTCAAATCAATTAAGTGCGCAAAGATATAATTATTTAAGAATTGTGACAAAGTGACAGTTGTTAATTTTGTTTGAACATTTCAAATAGTATTCGTTTATTTGAAGAAACATCAACCTAACTTTTAAATATGAGACTTACAGACATCCATTCAAAAATCAACAATGCTCGAGAGGTCGATTTTGGGGCAGTCATTTCAGAATCAATTGAATTGTTCAAAAAATTATGGGTTCAAGGTTTTCTAACCATTATCATTTTGGCTGTCATAGGCATACCACTTTCGCTCTTGTCACAATTCATTTTAGAAATGCTTGGGTTGGTTGTTCCAAATACCTTTTATATAGACGATTTTAGTATCGAAAGTTTTTCAAGAAGTTTTGGAGTCAGTACATTATATAATTTTCCCTTCACAGTAATTTCAACCACACTTCAACTAGGAGTATTTGCTGGTTTTTATAGAATTGTGAAAATGAAGGATGTTGATAATAGATCTACGGAAGAGTATTTTTTCTACTTCAAGAAGGAATATCTAGGAAAAATTTTGATGTTATCCCTTGTGCATTCAGCAATCAGTTATGTCGCTATGCTACTTTGTTTCATACCTTATATATACGCGATTGTTCCATTAATGTATTTTTCGGTCATCTTTGCATACAATCCTGAAATGTCTGTGGAAGAAATCCTTAAAACCAGTTTTATGATAGGCAATAAAAAGTGGTTAGTTACTTTCGGTAGCATATTTGTCTGTGGTTTACTGGGAATGTTAGGGCTATTTGCTTGTTTTATTGGGGTTCTATTTACCATTTCAATTGTTTATTTTCCAACATATGTAATCTATCGAGAAGTTGTTGGTTTTGAGGAAATAAGCGAAATAGATCAAATAGGAAAAATTGAAGAATTTTGACGCAACCTTTTTGATACATTTGCATCTACCGTAAAAACCAGCTTCTTATGAAAAATTATGTCCTTTTTTTGCTCATTGCAGTCGCAATGTCCTGTAATAATGATGATCCAGAATATCAAACGGTCAATGTTGGTATTCCACAAGTTGTAAGTAAATCTGAATTTAGGGATTTGATAGAAATTCAATCTCCGAAACCTATCAGTCAATCGGGGAAAATTTATGCTTATGAGAATTATATCTTCGTGAATGATAAATATGAAGGTGTACACGTCATAGACAATACAGATCCGTCAGCTCCAGCAGCTGTCGCTTACATTAAGATTCCTGGTAATGAAGATATTTCTGTAAAAAACAATTTTTTATATGCGGATAGCGCTATTGATTTGGTTGTTTTTGACATTTCGGATATTGTTAATATTGAATTAGTTGGTCAATTGGAAGATGTTTTTGAATCTTACGATTTTAGATTTCCTGAAAACATTTATTCGGTTGATTACAGTAACTACAATTATGAAACAGATATAATTATTGGTTGGACTATTGAGGAGAGAAGTATCGAGATTGTTGATGACTATGGTTTTGAAACAATAAATACTGGTTCTAATGATTCAGGAGGATTAAATTCTGTGGGAACGGGCGGATCTTTGGCGCGTTTTCAGATAGTGGATAATTACCTCTATACAGTTGGTACACACGATATGTCAATTTTCAATATATCAAACTTGTCTGAACCCACATTTACAAATACCTTTTATTCGGGTAACAATATTGAAACGATGTTTCAGGCGGATGGTTACCTATATTTAGGTAGCACAGATGGAATGTATATTTATAGTTTGGATAACGCCGAAGCTCCAAGTTATGTGTCAGAATTTGTGCATTGGACAGGTTGCGACCCTGTAGTTGTAGATGGCGATTATGCATACTTGACTTTGAGAGGTGGCAACAATTGTGGTCAGCAAGAAAGTGTTCTGGAAGTGATTGATATAAGTGACAAGCGTTATCCAACATTGATGGCAACCCACCTCTTGGAAAATCCATATGGATTAGGATTTAAAGAGGATGTTTTGTTTGTCTGTGATGGACAAGCTGGTTTGAAAGTGTTTGATAAATCGAATCCTTTAAACTTACAATGGGTCGAAACTTTTAGCAATGTGCACGCTACGGATGTTATACCTTTGTCTAATTCGCTATTGATGATTGGAAATAATGTGCTGTATCAATATCAATATACTAGTAACTCGATAACTTTATTAAGTACCTTTCAATTATAGAAGCAATTAAATATATAAATGTAAGCCTGAATTTTTCAGGCTTTTTTTATGATTTTTATCGATTAAAATGACCGTTTGTATGAAGTGAAAAAATTTAAAATTAGGTTGAATACTTTTTTTTCATATACATTTGTAGGCATAAAAAATTGAATATGGCGAAGAATTTAGTAATTGTTGAGTCACCTGCAAAAGCAAAAACCATTGAGAAATTTCTTGGTAAAGAGTTTAAGGTTGAGTCCAGTTTTGGGCATATTGCCGACTTACCTTCAAAGGAGTTGGGTGTTGATGTAGAAGGCGATTTTCAACCCAAGTATCAAGTTTCCAAAGATAAAAAAGATGTTGTCAAGAAATTGAAAGACTTGGCAAGCAAAGCAGAGACTGTTTGGTTGGCGAGCGATGAGGACCGTGAAGGAGAGGCAATCGCTTGGCACTTGGCAGAAACCTTGAAGCTCGATAAAGCGAAAACTAAACGTATCGTTTTTCACGAAATTACCAAAAGCGCCATTCAAAAAGCGATAGCAAACCCTCGCTCGATTGATTATCATTTGGTAGATGCACAGCAAGCCAGACGGGTTTTGGACCGAATTGTTGGTTACGAATTGTCACCAGTTTTATGGAAAAAGGTCAAAGGAGGCCTCTCGGCAGGACGTGTTCAATCAGTTTCGGTAAGATTGATTGTGGAAAGAGAGCGCGAAATCCAGGATTTTACACCTGAAGCATCCTATAGAATTGATGCAGAATTTTCAAATGAAGCAGGTCAGACATTTAAGGCCAAATTAGGAAAGTCATTCGCTTCAAAAGAGGATGCTTATAAGTTTCTGGAATCTAATATAAATGCAAACTTTAAAGTTGCAGAACTTGAAAAAAAGCCAGCGAAAAAATCACCAGCTGCACCTTTTACAACATCAACGTTGCAGCAAGAGGCTTCGCGTAAATTATATTTCTCGGTAAGTAAAACAATGACGATGGCACAACGCCTCTATGAGGCTGGTCTCATCACTTATATGAGAACAGACAGTGTTAATTTATCGGATGAAGCCAGAAATGGAGCAAAAGCTGAAATTGAAGCAGCTTATGGTTCAAAGTATAGCAAACCTCGTAATTATAAAGGTAAATCAAAAGGAGCACAGGAAGCTCACGAGGCAATTCGACCAACAGATTTTTCAGTACATTCTGTTACCATCGATAGAGATCAAGCGCGTTTGTATGATTTAATTTGGAAGCGTGCCATTGCATCGCAAATGAGCGAGGCTGAATTGGAACGAACCAATGTGAAGATTAGTGCTTCGACACATAAAGAACAATTTACAGCTAATGGAGAAGTGATTACGTTCGATGGATTCTTGAAAGTGTATTTGGAAGGCACAGATGATGAAGATACAGAACAAGAAGGAATGTTGCCTGCTATGAAAACCAGTGAAACACTCCTTAATAATTATATTGCTGCAACGGAACGTTATACGCGTCCTCCTTATCGATATACCGAAGCATCATTGGTAAAGCAATTGGAAGAGTTAGGTATTGGTCGTCCATCCACATATGCACCAACTATTTCAACTATCCAAAATCGTAATTATGTTGAAAAGGGTAATGTTGAAGGCACAGAGCGTAATTATTCCAAACTTACTTTTAAGGCGAATACTATAAAGGAAAAAGAATTAACTGAAAAAGTTGGTTCTGATAAAGGGAAACTTGTTCCCACAGATGTTGGGATGATAGTGACCGATTTCTTGGTGAATCATTTTGAGACCATTTTAGATTATAATTTTACGGCTAAAATGGAAGAGGATTTTGATAATATTGCTGAAGGAAAAGAAGATTGGACCAAGATGATGAAAAACTTTTATAAGGATTTTCATCCTCAAGTTGAAGATGTACAGGAAAATGCAGAGCGTGAATCTGGAGAGCGTATTTTAGGAACCGACCCAAAAACAGGCAGGACGGTCTTGGTGCGTTTGGGTAAATTTGGTCCTATGGTTCAAATTGGAACTCCAGATGAAGAAGAAAAACCTCAATTTGCAAGCTTGTTGCCTGAACAGCAGTTGAACTCCATTACTTACGAAGAAGCTTTAGACTTGTTCAAACTACCGAAAGATTTAGGAAAGTATGAGGGTCAATCAGTCGAAGTCAATAACGGTCGTTTTGGACCTTATGTGAAGTTCGGAGATTCATTTGTATCATTGCCCAATGGCACAGACCCTATGAGTGTTGACCTAGATGAAGCGATCGAGCTTATCAAACAAAAGCAAAAAGCCGATGCTCCTATATATATGTATAAAAATCTTCCAGTTGTAAAAGGTAAAGGTCGTTTTGGTCCATTCATCAAATGGAACAATACTTTCATTAATGTCAGCAAAAAATATGACTGGGATAATTTATCTGATAAGGATATAGAAGAATTGATTGAAGATAAAATCCAAAAGGAGAAAGACAAGTTGATTCATCATTGGGAAGAAGAAGGTATCAAAGTAGAAAAGGCAAGATGGGGAAGACACACAGTTACCAAAGGAAAGGTGAAGATAGAATTGGACAAATCTGTCGACGTTTCAAAAATGACTTTAAAAGATGCTGCGGAACTCATCGCAAGCAAAACACCAAAAAAGAAATCAACAACTAGAAAAGTTACTAAGAAAAAAACTTCAAAAAAATAGTTTTGATTACATTTGGGAAAATTAAAAACCACATAAAACCTTTCTAGGCTAAACGACGCAACATTTAAATATGAACTTTAATTTTCTTTCGCCTGTTTCTGATGCCGTCTTGGCTCATAACGAACTCTTATCGGAACAAGCACTAGGAAGGAAAGTAAGAATTCATTCCAAACAATTGGGTGTTCCAGATTTAGATGGTGTAAAGATTGCAATTCTTGGTGTTTTAGAAAACAGGAATGACGTCAATTATATAGGAGAGGATTTTAGCTTTGACACATTAAGGGTTTCCTTATATGGATTGTTTCCAGGCAATTGGGATACACAGATTGCTGATTTGGGTGACATTCTCAAAGGCGAAACGGTCGAGGATACCTATTTTGCATTAAGGACTACTTTGTCCGTTTTGCTGGAAAAGAAAATTATTCCTATAATATTAGGTGGAAGCCAGGATTTGACTTATCCCAATTATAGAGCGTATGATACGTTTGCTCCTATGGTCAACATTGTGAATGTCGATTCTAATTTTGATTTAGGAGATTCAAATCAAGAAATAAAGAACAACAGCTACCTTGGTAAGATCATTTTAGAGAAACCATATAATCTTTTCAATTATTCTACAATCGGTTATCAAACGTATTTCAATTCGCAAGAAGAAATTGATTTGATGGAGAAGCTTTATTTTGAAGCATATCGTTTAGGCGAAATCTCAAAATCCATACATTTAGTAGAACCAGTTATGCGAGATGCACATATAGTGAGTATGGATTTGAAATGTGTAAGAGCTTCTGAAGTGTCATCAAAACAGAAGCATTCGCCTAATGGATTTGATGGAAAAGAAATTTGTGCCATTGCTAGGTATGCTGGTATTAGCAATAAAGTATCGTCATTTGGCGTTTACGAGTATCGGGCATCTAAAGATGATAGTGTAACGGCAATGCTCGTTGCCCAAATAGTTTGGTATTTCATCGAAGGCGTAAATTGTAGAATAAAGGATGATGATTTCAAAGTTGATTCAAACTATCAGAAATATAATGTGTTGGTGGAAGATGAAGAGCTGATTTTCTATAAAAGTGTTAAAACAGGCCGCTGGTGGATTGAGATTCCTTTTTTACCAAATGTTAATAATAAATTAAAAAAACATACGTTATTACCATGCATGTATGAGGATTACGTTGAAGCAAGTCACGGTAAAATACCAGAAAGATGGTATAAAGCATATAAAAAGAACAGTTTTTAATTACATTTGTAATAAATAGTTTAACATTTCTTTAGTCGATGAAATGCATATTTTTAGGATAAAGTGTAAAAAAAATTAAAAAAAAATTGTTTATTTGAAAATATATAGATATGTTTACCACCTCAAATTTTTTAAGACCAAATTTAAAACTAATATTTTAACCTCGAGTTTATATGAATATGAAGAAGTTTGCTTTATTAACCGCTGTTTTAGCTCTATTGGCTAGTTGTGGATCTGGAGACAGAGGAGAACTAGTTGGAGTTAAAGGAAAGAAATGGCATCCGGAAAAACCTTATGGTATGACATTGGTTCCTGGTGGGGCCTTTATCATGGGTAAGTCGGATGATGACATCGCTGGTGTTCAAGATGCACCAACCAAAACTGCTACTGTAAGTGCCTTTTACATGGACGAGACTGAAATTACCAATAATGAGTATCGAGAATTTGTGTATTGGGTTCGTGATTCAATATTAAGAACTAAATTGGCTATTTTGGCAGACGAAGTAGGACAAACTCCTGGTTCTGGTGGTATTGGTGAATTTGCATTTAAAGATGCAGATCCTGAAAACATGACTGTTTATGAAAAATACATGTATGATAATTATAGTGGTTTAGGACCGACTGGATATGAAGGGAGAAAGTTAAATCATGACGTTGATTTGATTTTTGACACTTCAGACTATCCAGACGAATATTATGCGGAAGTTATGGATACTATGTATTTACCATTGGAAGAATCTTATAACGGCCAACGTACTTGGGATGTTAGAAAATTCAAATTCCAATATACGTATATGGACATCGCCAAAGCTGCAAAAAACAAAAACAGAAAACGTTCTGAATTTATTGTTCAAGAAGAAGTGGAAGTATATCCCGATACCACAGCTTGGATTAGGGACTTTGCTTATTCTTATAATGAGCCTATGCACAATGATTATTTCTGGCATGCAGCTTACGGAGAATATCCTGTAGTCGGTGTGTCTTGGAAACAAGCGAATGCATTCTGTCAATGGAGAACGTTGAAGAAAAATGCTTATCAAAAGAAAAAAGGAGCACAACCTGTAAACAGATTTAGATTACCATCTGAAGCGGAATGGGAGTATGCAGCTAGAGGTGGTCTTCAAGGTGCTACTTATCCTTGGGGTGGACCATATGCTAAAAATGATAGAGGTTGTTTCATGGCAAACTTTAAACCATTGCGTGGTGACTATGCTGCTGACCAGGCTTTATATACTGTAGAAGCAAAATCTTACGATCCAAACGATTTTAATCTTTATAACATGGCGGGTAATGTATCAGAATGGGTAAATGGTTCTTACGATCCAGGATCATATGAGTATATGTCAACAATCAATCCTAATGTGAATGATGCGGATAACCAGCGCAAAGTTGTTCGTGGAGGTTCTTGGAAAGATGTTGCTTATTTCTTGCAAGTGAGTTCAAGAGATTATGAATATGCTGATTCTGCAAGAAGTTACATTGGTTTCAGAACGGTTCAAGACTACATGGGAACAGATGTAACTGCAAATGCAGGTAACGGGACAAACTAATTTGTACATTACAAAAATCAATAAACAACAACAAACTAAAATTAATATTAATCTACTTAAGTATTTAACTTAACTAAAAACAACAAAAATCATGGCACAATCAAGAGCAAGTAAGAGGTTTATGAACATGGCTTACGGACTAGGAGCATCAGTAGTAATTATAGGTGCACTTTTTAAAATCATTCACTTCGAAATAGGACCTTTGACAGGTAACGTAATGTTGGCAATAGGTCTAATCACAGAAGCAATTATCTTTGCAATTTCTGCATTCGAACCAGTAGATGATGATTTAGACTGGTCATTGGTTTACCCTGAATTGGCTGGAGGCAAGAGCGCTGACAAAAAGAAAGAGCAACCTAAAGATGCTGAAGGTCTTTTATCTAAAAAATTGGACGAATTGTTGAAAGAGGCCAAAATAGATGGAGAATTGATGGCAAGTTTAGGAAACAGCATCAAGAATTTCGAAGGAGCTGCTAAAGGTATCAGCCCAACTGTAGATTCAATAGCTGCTACAAAGAAATATGGAGAAGAAATGTCATTGGCTGCTGCTCAAATGGAATCTCTGAACAGTCTTTACAAAGTGCAGATGGAAGCTGCAAGTCGTCAAGCATCGATCAACGAAGAAGCAGTAGAAAACGCTCAAAAATTAAAAGAACAAATGCAATCATTAGCTTCTAACCTGTCATCACTGAATGGTGTTTACGGTGGAATGCTTTCTGCAATGAACAGAAATAATTAGTATTAGTAATTTAACAATTTATTGATTAACAAAACTTAAACTGATTATAAATGGCAAGTGGAAAACTATCTGCAAGGCAGAAAATGATTAACTTGATGTATTTGATCTTCATTGCGATGCTAGCATTGAATATGTCAAAAGAAGTGCTTTCAGCATTTGGATTAATGAACGAAAAGTTGACTGAATCGAACGAAGCAGCAACAGCTAGAAATGAAGCTTTTATGGCTGGTTTGGCCGAAAAAGTTGAAGAGCAACCTGCGAAATACCAACCCTTAAAGGCTCAAGCTGATCAAATTTCGGTTTTAGCTAATGATTTCAATAGTTATCTTGCTAATTTGAAAAGTCAAATGACGGCCAAATTAGAAGATCCTAAAGATTATGAGGTAATGGATAAAGGCGACTTTCTTGATAACCATTTCTTCATTGGTGATAAACTTAAGCCAGAAGGTCAAGAGTTTATGGATCAGATAGCAAAATTTAGAGATGGTGTAGTGGCTGTTTTGAATACTAACCCAGATATGGCAAGTATTGCGAAAGATGTGCAAGCTAAATTTAGTACCGAGCCGGTCAAGAATAGAGATGGTAATACAATACAATGGTTAGATTATCATTATAAGGGTTTCCCATTGGTTGCGTCTCTTACTAAAATGACACAATTGCAAGCCGATGTGAAAACTACTGAATCAGAAGTGCTGTCTTCAATGCTGGCTGGAAAATTAAAAGTTGAGGCCTCTTTAACAAACTTTGACGCAATTGTCGTACCAGATAAGACAGCTTTCTTTTCTGGAGAAGAATTTACAGGAAGAATCATCCTTGGGAAAAATGACAAAACCTTAAGAGCAAATAAAGTTATAATTAATGGAAAGGAATTACCAGCTGATGCAATGCAGCAAGGTCAAACAATCTTGAAATTCCCTGCAGGTGCTGTAGGCGAAAGAGAAATTGTTGGGGAATTCCAATTCAAAGAAGGTGATTCAATTATTAGTATACCGGTTAAAAGCAGTTATGCTGTAGTTCCTAAACCAAACTCTGCAACTATTTCTGCAGATAAGATGAATGTGGTATATCGTGGTGTTGTAAACCCAATGACTATTTCATTTGCCGGTGTGTCTGATAATAATGTATCTGCAAGTGCTCCTGGTTTGTCTAAAGCTGGTGGTGTTGGTAAATATGAAATGAGACCTGGTACAGGTAGAGAAGTAGTGATCAATGTGACTGGAACACTTCCTGATGGATCTAAAGTGAGTGATAGGGCTACATTTCGAATAAAGGATATTCCTAAACCATCTGGTACTATTGCAGGTCAACAAGATAATGTGAGTTTACCAAGACAAAATTTAGAAATTGGTACTGTAGGCGCTGTTTTAAATGATTTTGATTTTGATTTAAATCTAACTGTAACATCATTTAAAGTAAAAGTTCCTGGACAACCATCTGTAAGTGTTAATGGTAATAAGATGAATGACCAAGCTAAAAATGCATTGCGTAAAGCATCCAGAGGTGATGGTGTTCAGATTTTCGATATTAAAGCTTCTATCGTGGGCAATCCGGTTAAATTACCGAATGTGTCTCCAGTATTTGTTGAAATATCTAACTAATAAATTATAATTTAGGTAAAGCTTTTGCCCAGTATGAGGTTAAAGTAAGTGTCCCAAATAATAACTAGAAATATGAATTTAAGAAGTTTTTTATTAACCGTTGTAGGAGTTATTGTAGCTTCAGGTTCGTTTGCTCAAACGAATTTGCTAAATGCAAAAACTCCTGAAGAGATTGGCAAGAAATCTGAAGCCCAATTGGCTATGGATAACGATAAGCCTTTAGAGTATGGCTATGTTGATGATAGGGATATCCTGTTCTCAAAAATGACTTGGGAAAAAGTCGTGTTGGATGAGCGAGTCAATTTTCCTCTTTACTTTCCTGTTGATACAAACAACATAGGTAAAAATAGACGTTCTCTTTATGATGTTTTGTTAAAAAACATTGAAGACGGAACTATAGAAAATCTCTATGATGATTCGTATTTTACGGCGAAACGTACTTTAAAGGATATTGAATCAGCCTTACATAAGGTAGATACATTGGATATTGGTTACCAGCAATATAATGCAGAAGGTAAGGTAGATCCTGAATATATCACAAAGAGAGATATCCAATCTTATGATATCAGTGCTTATTTGATTAAAGGACTTTGGTATTTTGACAAGCGTCAAGGTGAGTTGAAATATCGTATTCTTGGTCTTGCACCTGCAGCTCCAGATGTTAACTTCATTGATTCTGAAGATGAAGCTAATAAAGAACCAATTGCATTGTTCTGGGTTTTTTATCCAGAAGTGAGACAAGTTCTTCATGAAGCAAAAGCATTCAACAACAAAAACAGTTCTATGCCGTTATCTTTTGACCATTTATTAAATTCTAGACGTTTTAATGGATACATGTATAAAGAAGAAAACGTTTATGGTGATAGAGAAGTTAAGGATTATGTGGCAGATAATGCGTTGATGCAATTATTGGAATCTGATAGAATTAAGGACAAAATTCGAGATTTTGAACAAGATATGTGGGCCTATTAAAGATTGCCTAACGATAAATATAAAAAACGCTCACTTTTTAGGTGAGCGTTTTTTTATTATCATATTTTTGCTTTGATGAAAGAAGTTGATTATATCATTGTTGGTTGTGGTTTGGCTGGAGTGGCCTATTGTGAACAATTGATAGGCCACAATAAATCGTTTATGGTTTTTGACGACCATTCTCAACTTTCATCTATAGTCGCTGCAGGTTTATATAATCCTGTTGTTCTAAAAAGATTTACCAATGTATGGAGATCCAAAGAACAGTTGTCAATTGCTCTTCCATTTTATAAAAGATTGGAGGAAAAATTGAACATCAAATTGAATTATGAAATGCCAGTCTATAGACGGTTTACATCTGTAGAAGAGCAAAATGAATGGTTTATCGCTGCAGATAAACGAATATTGGAGGATTATCTGTCTCCGGAACTTATCAAGAATAGTAACCCTTATATTGATGCAGCATTTGGATTTGGCAAAGTGAATAATTCTGGTCGAATTGATACTGCTTTGTTGTTAAAGCATTATAAAGAATTTCTAAAAAACATAGGAACATATCGCCTCGAAAGCTTTGACTACAGTAATTTGATTTTAAAAGAGGACGAGTATGTCTACAATGATTTGAAATCCAAATATATAGTCTTTGCGGAAGGTTTTGGGATGGTGAAAAATCCTTACTTCAATTATTTGCCATTGAATGTTGCAAAAGGCGAAGTACTTACCATATACGCCCCAGAACTGAAGATTGATTTTATTTTAAAGTCTTCAATATTTATTGTGCCAGAAGGTAACGATTGGTATTCAGTAGGTGCAACCTATAATTGGAAAGATAAGACCCACGACACAACTGTAGAAGCTCGAGATGAACTTCTATTAAATTTAAAACAGGTCATAAATTGCGAATTTGAGGTAATCGGTCAGCGAGCAGGCATACGCCCTACCGTAAAAGATAGAAGGCCCTTGGTTGGTTTACATCCCATCCATAAAAATATGGCTATTTTAAACGGTCTGGGAACAAGAGGCGTAATGATTGCCCCATATGCTGCAAAACAGCTATTCGAATATTTAGAATATGGTATTTCTATTGATAGCGAAATGAATATCGATAGATTCGATTAACTAGGATTTCTTGGCAAGAGATTTATCAAAATGCATAAAAAAGTTAATCCAGATGTTTCTTGATAAACGCATTATTATTGGTCCGCACACAATCAGTGTTCCTACAATGGCTATAAACGCTGTGATTAAGCTGGAATTCAAGAATAAATAACTTATTACGAACGCTGCCACGGCAAAAGCTACTCCTACAGCATAGCTCACATACATGGATCCATAGAAAAATGAAGGCTCAATTCGATATTTGGTGCCACAATGAGAACATTTGTCGTGCATCTTTAAGGTCTCGTCAAGTTGGTACGGATTTGAATTGATATACATCGATTCCTCATGGCATTTAGGACATGCACCTGTAAACACACTATAAAGTTTACTTCCCTTGTTTATCATACAGATTATGTATTTTTGCAATTTTAAAGTCCTACAAATTTACGGTTTTTAATACCAAAAGTTTGTAACATTAGTCACAAAAATGCTTAACATTCATAACTTATCAATATCGTTTCAGGGAGAATATTTATTCGAAGACATCACGTTCAGACTTGGTGCTGGAGATAGAATTGGTCTCATTGGAAAAAATGGCGCAGGGAAATCGACGATGCTAAAGATTTTGTCAAAAGAATTAGAACCAGATTCGGGTCAGATTGCTGCCGATAAAAATTTGAGCATAGGTTTCCTAAAGCAGGATATTGATTTTGAGTTTGGAAGGACGGTTTTGGAGGAATCTTATGAAGCTTTCAAAGACATCAGGGCATTGGAAGCTAAAATAGAGGATATCAACCATCAGTTAGTGGAACGTGATGATTATGAAAGTGAAGGATATCATCAATTAATGGTTGATTTGAATGAAATCCAACATCAATATGAAATCATAGGTGGTTATAATTACCAAGGCGAAACAGAGAAAATTCTTCAAGGCTTGGGTTTCAAACGAGAAGATTTCAATAAACTTACTGACACATTTTCCGGAGGATGGCGCATGAGGATTGAGCTGGCGAAATTATTGCTTCAAAATAATGATATTTTATTGCTCGATGAGCCTACGAATCATTTGGATATCGAATCTATCATCTGGTTGGAAGGATTTCTTAAAAGCTATATTGGTGCTGTAGTCATCGTTAGTCACGATAAAATGTTTTTGGATAATGTTACTAATAGAACCATCGAAATTTCACTTGGTAGAATCTATGACTACAAAAAACCTTATTCACAATATTTGATACTGCGTAATGAAATTAAAGAGCAACAGGTAGCAGCTCAAAAAAACCAGCAAAAACAGATAGAACAGACTGAAAAACTGATTGAAAAATTCCGTGCAAAGGCTTCAAAAGCATCAATGGCGCAGTCGCTCATCAAAAAGCTGGATAGAATTGATAGAATAGAGGTTGATGAGGATGATAACAGTGTTATGACACTTAATTTTCCTGTCTCCGTTACTCCTGGTAAGGTCGTGATTGAAGCACATCGTATCAGTAAAACATATGATAAACTTCAAGTGTTGAAGAATATCGATCTGACGATAGAGCGCGACAGTAAAACGGCGTTTGTAGGTCAAAATGGTCAAGGAAAATCTACGTTGGCAAAAATCATCGTTGGTGAATTAAACCATGAAGGTAAACTGAAATTGGGTCACAATGTGCAAATTGGATATTTTGCCCAAAATCAGGCGGAATATCTCGATGGCAATAAGACAGTATTGGACACGATGATTGATGCAGCTAATGAAAAGAACAGAAGCAAGGTTAGGGATATTCTTGGTTCATTTTTGTTTAGAGGTGAAGAGGTAGATAAGTATGTAAAAGTACTTTCTGGAGGAGAACGAAATCGTTTGGCCTTGGCTAAATTATTGTTGCAGCCATTCAACGTTTTGGTGATGGATGAGCCAACCAACCACTTGGATATTAAATCTAAAAATGTTCTCAAGGAGGCATTGAAAAAATTTGAAGGTACATTGATATTAGTATCGCATGATAGAGATTTTCTTCAGGGTTTGACCAATAGGATTTACGAATTTAAGGACCAGAAAATCAAGCAGTATCTAGGAGATATTGATTTTTATTTGGAACAACGAAATGTTGAAAATCTGCGAGAAGTTGAAAAGCGTGATGTTGTTTTGGAGCAACCAAAAGAAACCAACAAGCAATCATACGAAGATCAAAAAAAGTTAAAATCACTTAACAATAAGTTAAGCAACATTGAGGCAAAAATCAGTCAGTTAGAAAAAGACATCAAAACAATGGATGTAGAGTTGGCAACTGATTATGATATGACAGTCTCGGATCCTAAATTTTTTGATAAGTATGATGCTGCAAAGAAAGATTTAGCAAGCTTATTGAAGGAATGGGAAAATATACAAATGGAACTCGAAATTTTAAGTTAGTATGGAAGAATATTTTTTCCAGTGTCCGTATTGTTGGGAAACCATTTCCATGTTGATAGATAAATCTGTTACAAATCAATCTTATATCGAAGATTGTGAAATATGTTGTAATCCTATTCATATTAAACTTCAAATTCAAGAGAATGAAATCGTTGATTTTCAGGCAGAAAGCTAAAATCTTTTGAAAATTTAAATTATTGAAAATCAATTATTTATATTTTTATATTGATTTTGAATATGTAGTTCATCGAAAAAAATTGGTGGTTAGTCGGTTTCAGCTTATATTCGTTTTATAAATGTGCTCCCTCGCAAAAATCTACCATTATGAACAATTTAAAAGTTACGCTACTGTTCTGCTTCGTTACGATTGTAACATTCGGTAATATTTCCACCAAAGAAAAAAATGCTTTGTTAGCTTTATATAATTCCACTAATGGAGCTTCTTGGAGCAACACGTGGAACTTGGAATCACCAGTTTCTACTTGGTATGGGGTTGTGATTTCTGAAGATAAGGTTGTAGAGTTAAATCTGTCTTTTAATAATCTAGAAGGAAAACTTCCGTCAGAATTTGGAGATCTACAATATTTACAAAAAATCGATTTTTTCAGAAATAATATTTCCGGAACTATTCCTACGAGTATTGGTAATTTAAAGAATTTGCAAGAACTGAATATATCCTTCAATCAATTGGAAGGAAAAATTCCTTCGGAAATTACACAGCTTTCTTCATTGAGAGTATTACAATTATTCATGAACAAATTGGAAGGAGAAATTCCAACTGATATAGGAAGTTTGAAAAATTTGCAACAATTAGAACTATACAACAATCAATTAGTGGGCGAAATTCCAGCGTCTATCACTGAATTAACGAATCTTAAGGAATTATTATTGAGCAGTAACCGATTATCAGGAAAGCTGCCATCAAAAATTTCCAATTTTAAACAATTAGAGGTTTTGAGTGCATTTGATAATAATTTGTTTGGAACATTGCCGTCTTCTATTGGTGAACTAACAAACCTGAAGGAATTGGTAATAGCAAACAACGCTTTTTATGGAGATTTACCAACAGAAATGGCGAATCTTACTAACTTAAAAGTTTTGATGATTGGAAACAACGGGTTCCAAGGAGAATTGGTAAAGCTGGAGGATCAATTTCCAAATTTAACACAGTTTGATTTTGTAAATACTCGAGAAACAACTTCTATAGCCACTTTAGATTCAGAAGATTAATGTATTGACTTAATTGTCAAATCATATCTTATAATAGCTCCTTTCATTTATTTGTAAGGAGTTATTTTTTTAATCAAAAAAAAGCTTTTATATTTGCAGTCCGATATCGCGGGATAGAGCAGTAGGTAGCTCGTCGGGCTCATAACCCGAAGGTCACTGGTTCGAGTCCAGTTCCCGCTACAAAGAGAAAGCCTTTCAAATAGTTGAAAGGCTTTTTTTATTCTTAAAAAGTCAGACAGTTTAATTCGTCAGTTCAAATCTAAAACTGACCACTATGTCTTGAGCTATTTTATTGCTGACGATTTTTGGGATTTCAATTCCATAGTCTGATGCCAATGCCTCAAAACTACCTTCCATTACTAATCCTTTATCAGTTTTTGAGATTGAAACAGTGCAATCATCAAGTTTTTTCGTAACTCCGTGAAATGTTAATTCTCCATTTAGTTTGAAAGCAGTTTTTGATGAGGTAAGATTTTCCAACGAAAATTTTTCAATGGTGCCTCTGAAAGTTGCTTTTGGAAACTTTTCTGATTCCGCATAATTCTCATTAAAATGTTCTTCCATCAGGGCATTTTTAAATCGAAAAGCCTTAACAAGAGCCAATGCTGCAAATTCACCAGTTTTAACGTTGATGATCGCTGTGACGGAATTATTCTGTGCGGCGACCTCCTCAAAAGAGGGAACAGAGGCCCCGAAATTAACAGTTCCGGTCTTGGTCAAGTATTTTTCTTGCGATAAACCAGAAAAACTTATCAAAAGAAATACAATGAATAAATATTTCATATTATAATTAATTTTATTCTTCGAGTAAACCATCTTCTTCCCATTGAATGATGGTATCGATTAGGTTCTGTGGCAATCTTGGACCTCCAAACGGCATCAAAAACCCTAAATCTTCAGATGAAATACGGCTGATTAACCCTCTGTTTAAAACGGCGTCTTTGACATTGTCATAACTTAACAAGGGCATGGGCGCTCCATTTTCCGGTGGATTGGTATGACACATCACGCAATTATTGTTGATGATTGGTTGCACATCTTCTACAAAAGTGACCACTTCAGGTAATTCTGTTTGGTCTATAAGGTCATCTTCACTTGCGTTGGTGCAACCAAACAGAATTACCAATATGGTATACATAAAATAGGTGTTTCTCTTTTTCATAGCAATTTTCTCAAAAAACACGACTTAAGTTAAATCCAAAATAAATGTTACCATCACCCCAATCGCCAGTGGCTTGGCCTAAAAAACCATTGGTGTTCATAGCTTGAGCATTTGTAAAATGCATTTGGAAAACGTGACCTCCCGTTTCTAAATCTACTCCAAAAGACAATGGATTTTTAAAAGGCGAATTACTTGCTCTATTCAAATGCCAACCGTAATCCGCATTTAGCGACCAACGTTTACCTAGTTTGTATCTACCACCAAGTCCTAAAGCAAATTGTGAGTTGTCTTGCTCGTCAATAACGACGTAATTATCGTGAAAATAAGTGGGTGCTAATTCAACCGATAATTTACTGTTTAATTTCCTTGATATTAAAACTTGAGTTGTATAGCCCAAACGATGCTTAAACTCTAATTTTGGAAGATTGTCTTTCTCTAATGCCGTATTTATAAGCAACGAATGATAGCCAACTATCGTAAATGGAAAACCATTTTCAGTTTGTTGCGCAATTCGATACTTAATGGCCGACTCGTAGATTTTTTGAAAAGAACTTCTAGAGACACTAACGTTGAATCCATCTGAAATGCCGTAAATGAAATTCAATCTTGTGACGGCATCGTCCAATCCAAAAAAACTATCGAAGCCATTTTCGATGCTTCCAAATCGATGTGCGACTACAAAGGTTAATTCCTTTTTTGCTACCAATTTGGTCGATTCAAAATTGACAATTTTTAAACCCTTGAAAACGGCATTGGCAACATCATTTTGTGAAGAGTCTGTATCAATTTCTGCAAGCAAATCTTCTTGCGAAAACAGAAAATATGGTATACAGAAAATGATACAGACTAAAGTTCTCATATTAATTTTTTATGAATTTTTTGGTTTGCGATTGGCTATTGGAAGCAACTGTCACGAAATATATTCCTTTTGAATATCCAGAAACAGAAATGGCTGCAGAATTAGTTGAGTTCAATTGTTCAGTCATAACAATGTGACCAAGAATATTATAAACAGTCAAGTCTGCTTGATTTAAGGTTTGAGAAAATTCTAATTGTAGAACATCTTGCGTTGGATTTTGGACTATTTTAAAGTTGCCTGAATTTTCAAACTCACCAACACTTAAAGCAGCATCCCAAAATTGCGCTCCGTTTTGACTTCCATTTCCTGTGTATGCTAAAGGCGGAGTGGCACTTACAAAAGTTCCGGCGGTCCATATTCCTTTGTTAACGGCAACAACCTCACGTTGATGTCCTGCAGAACCCCATTGTAAATAATCTTGCATAGCAGTAGATGAACCAAATGAACTTGAATTGTACAGTCCAAGTTCTGAATCGGCAACCTGTAGCCCTATCGACGAGGTTACAGTTACTTCCGCACCTGCAGCTAAATTTAAGGAACCTGATGTCACAGTTAATGAACTCAATTGATCGTAACTCGGAAAATTACATAACCAGTAGGTTCCGACATTTACAGTACTGGCACCATAATTATGCAAGGTAACAGCTCCCGTTGCCGGGTCAACTTGTTGAAGTCTCACTTGAGATTGCATTGCCATAAAGCTAAAAGCTGAAAGCAAAAGCGTTAAAAATAGTTTGTGTGTGTAATTGTTTTTCATTTGAAATGGTTTTAAGTTAATATTCACTAATTGTGCATTGATCCATTTTGATTTGCTCTAACAAATCATCATAGCCAATAATTCTTCCTTTTATTTTTGTGTTTGATCCTATTTTTAATTGTTTATAATCACTGTTGTTCAGCTGACAAAAAACACTCGAGTTTAAAGTGATGGAGTTCATATCAATTTCAGAAACTTTTCCATTGACGATTACAGTTTTGTTTAAATATTTTGCTTCACTTGAACTGTTATCGGATAAAAATTCATTTTTAATCTCATCTGCGCTTAAAGTGAATTCAGCAGTTTCCTCACTGATGTTTCTATGGTCTTGATAAACATAGTTGTAACCTACAACCCCTAGTATCAAAATCAAGATTATTATGACTAACCATTTTTTCATTGTCTTTGTTCTAATACTGCTTCAGAGTTAGGCCTGAAGCAGTCTTTATAACATTCAGATTTGGGGAGAATAAGTAATCAATTTTTCTTTTTCAATATATTTTCAGTTAGTTGCAATTGCTTTCATAGCGCATCCTATCATCATCACCTTGACGTAAATCAACTTTGGTTTCACCTGAATTTTGTTCTATTTCGTGCAAATTCCAATCAAGGTTACAATAAGGAAGGCTAGGAATATTGATGTCTACTGTAATGTTATTACCTGTTCCATTGGCAGACCAAGTGCCATAAACCGTTGTAGCATTCCAAGATACTGACACACTGCCATCAGTAAAGAAATTAAAGCGGTAACCATCATAGATATCATCATAATCATTGTCATTACGCTCCAGTTTATCCACCATCCAATCTGGACAATTGGTCAAAATATCTACTAATTGCAACGGCGTACAGTTGTTGCAGTCATCGTCATTATAATCATAGTCATCATCCTCATCGCAGTCATCTGCATATGTTTGAATGGTGTTTTGAAGCTCACTTAAAGAATTTATGGTTAAAGATTCACCTGTTGAAATAGTTATTGAAATAGGAAAATCTATGGTGATGATATCGCTCTCGTCAATGTCGTCGATGAAGTTGTACATCTGTTCATCACTGTTTACCGTTATTGTGGAAATAATTTCATTATCTATATTATAGATCGATGCGGAAATAGGATATTGAAAGTCTAAACACTCAATGTCATCATCCCATTCATTTTCACCATTGCAGTTATTCGCATAGCTGTACAATTCAGATAGTGAAGTAATGTTGACAACAGAGAAATCATTGAGAACAATTGAGATTGGAAATTGGATTTCCAGAGTATCTGTGTCATCGTCGTCATTGTCAAAGATGCTCTCAACCATATTCAAATCCGAAATGGAATTGACACTCACTGAAACACCATTTGCAACAACATCTACAGGTAGTTGAATCGTAAAACAGTTGGCATTGAAAAGAATGTTATCCACCGAGCCATCGTTCATAGCTGTGCGTTGCATCAGGTCTGCAACCTCACTGTTTGGGCTCAAAGTGTCATCTGGTTGCTCTTGCTGAAACTCCATTTCCTCTTTTCTGCAAGATGAGATTGAGATCAGTAGAGCTAATGTAAAAATTGCAAAGAAATATTTTGAGAATTTCGACATTGTTGAATCGCTGTTTAACTTTAAAACAACTGAACTTCAAAAACTCCTGATATTTTTCTGATTTATTTTAGTTATTTTTAAAAATCAAATTTCAACCCCTTGTCCAAAGAAGTTAAAGAGTCAGTCTGTAACGATAGTGTATTTGCAAACATTTATAAAAAGTTTGCTCAAGATTTGCACGACTTCATTTATTATAAATATGGCGAACAGTTCAATCCTAATGATAAAGTGCAGGAAGCATTTATAAAGCTTTGGGAAAATTGTAAATCGGTGCCATTTGAAAAAGCAAAATCATTTCTTTTTACTGTTGCTAATAATATGGTACTGAATGACATCAAGCACAAAAAAGTGGTGTTGAAGTATCAAAAAAATAAACCCACTGAACATACCAATGAAACTCCAGAATTTTTGTTGGAAAAAGAACAGTATTTAATTGCATATCAAAAAGCATTGGGCAATCTTACCGAAGAGCAGCGAGTGGCATTCTTGCTCAACAAAGTGGAAGGTAAAAAACATCAGGAAATTGCTGATCAATTGGGAGTGACCAAGAAAGTTGTGGAATATAGAATTTATTCAGCGTTTAAAAGCCTTAAGGAAGAATTGGATATTTTTTCAATTAAATAATCAGGACATTGAAGCCTTAAATTGTTATATGGATGAATATGGAACACGAATACTTGATTAAAAAGTGGCTCAATGATGAATTGACGCCTGAAGAATTGGAGTCTTTCAAAGCTTTGAAGGATTATCAATCGTATCTTGATATTGTAGAAACAGCCAAAAATTTCAAGGCTTCCGAGGCTCATAAAGTTGAGAGCTTCGAAAAATTAAAACAAAAACTCCAAGAAAATAAATCCTCTAAAGTCAAACCGTTATGGACTAATCCATTTTTAAGGATCGCAAGCGTCATTGTGATTGCCCTTGGTGTTTATTTTTCGGTTTTTTATAATCCCATAACAGAAGTCGATACATTGGCGCATCAACAAACTACGGTTGAACTACCTGATGCTTCAATGGTAACTTTAAACGCAATGTCTCATATAGAATATGGAAAAAGACATTGGAACAGCAACCGTGAAATCAACTTGCACGGAGAGGCTTTTTTCCAAGTAGAAAAAGGGAGCAAATTCGATGTCGTAACGTCCGAAGGTGTAGTTTCAGTGGTCGGCACTCAATTCAGTGTTAATCAACGTGATCAATTATTCGAAGTAAAGTGTTTTGAAGGCGTCGTCAAGGTCGTAACCAAATTAAACCAAGTTGAGACGCTTACTGCTGGCAAAACCTTCCGTATACTCAATGGGGAAGTTTACCAAAATGAAACAACCTCAAGCGAGCCTCAATGGCTTCAAAATACAAGTCATTTTGAAAAATTACCTTTTAAGATAGTTGTGGCCGAACTGGAACGTCAATATGGAATCAAAGTTACAATTGAAAATTTTGATAAAAACCCGTTGTTCACAGGAGGGTTTGTGCATAATAATTTGGACAATGCATTGATTTCTGTCACTCAACCTTTAAATTTAAGCTACACTATCATATCGCAAAAGGAAGTTGTCATATATGGTCATAAAAAATAGGTGCTATTTTTTATTGGTTTTCTTCAGTCTTGTGATGTCAAATGCTGTGATATCACAAGATAATAACAACTTGCGTCCTCTTGTTTTGGTATTGGAAGTAGTTCAAATGCGCTATGACTATCAATTCAATTATACGGAAGACACCATAAAGGGTATTTATCTAATCCCTCCACCGCAAGAGCTCTCTTTTTCAGAAACTCTTAATTACTTAAGGTCAAAAACGGGACTTATTTTTAAAGTTCTCAATGATAATTTTGTGTCGGTCCAAAGGCCAAATGATTTAATGGTCTGTGGTTATCTAAAGTCAAAAGACAATCAAACGGCTTTGACAGCTGCTACAGTGAGTTCGGGCAAAAATTCAACAATTACTGATGAAAATGGCTTTTTTGAATTGATGCTATTGAATCAAAATGAAACTGTCTCTATTCGACATTTGGGCTATAGAACGCTTCTTAAATCGGCAAAAAGTTTTGATAAGACGAAATGTGAGGACCTATTGATGGAAGCCGAATTGCAGTCTTTGGCAGAAGTTGTGATTTCCGATTACATCGTCAGTGGTATCAATAAGGTGAACAATGGAACCTATGAGATAGATTTTTCAAATTTTGACATTCTACCAGGACTTATAGAAACTGATGTTTTGCAGTCCGTTCAAGCGTTTCCTGGCATTCAAAGTGAAAATGAGACTGTCTCAAACATCAATATTAGAGGTGGAACCCACGACCAAAATTTAATCCTTTGGGATGACATTAAAATGTATCAGTCTGGTCATTTTTTTGGATTGATTTCGATGTTCAATCCGCAAATCACACAAAAAGTATCGTTGTTGAAAAATGGTACAGACGTTACATATACAGACGGGATTTCTGGTACTATTGCTATGAAAACAGATGATGATGTCAATCAAACATTCAAAGGGAGTGTCGGGGTCAATTTTATTGACGCCAATGCCTTCGTGGATATTCCTATAGGTAAAAAATCATCCATTCAGATAGCTGCCAGAAAAGCGATTAGCGATTTTTGGGAAACTCCTACCTACAAGGAATTTTTTGAGCGTATCTCCCAAAATACTGAAGTTGAGACTAACCAATCAAATATTGTAAATTCAGACAAGACATTTGATTTTTACGATACTTCCTTGCGATGGCTCTATAAAATAAGCGAGAAAGATGAGATTCGTTTGAACTTTATAAACGTAGCCGATGAGTTGGTATTTGATGAAAATGCCATTGTAAATTCGAGTGAAGAATCGAGACGAAGTAAAATTTCTCAAAACAGTATTGCGGCAGGGTTTCAGTACAAACGGACTTGGGATGATAGATGGCAAACAATTTTTGATGTGCACGAAACGGATTATAAATTACAAGCTTTCAATGCAAATGTTTTGGATTCACAGCGTTTTTTGCAGGAAAATAGTGTATCTGAAACAAGCGTAAAACTCAACACATATTTCAGGATTAATAAAAGGTTTCAGCTGTTGGGAGGTCATCAATTTGTTGAAACCAAAGTATCTAACTTGGATGATGTGGATAGACCTCGTTATCGGTTGTTGATATCAGAAGTTGTAAGAACGTATGCGGCATATTCACAGGTCAATTTTGCTGCAGTCAATAGACAAACCAATTTTTCATTTGGTGGACGTATCAACTATATTGACAAATTCAAAAAGACAATTATCGAACCCCGTTTTAGTTTTAACCAGAAATTTTTGAATTATTTCACATTTGAAGTATTGGGAGAATTCAAACATCAGCTGACGTCTCAAATAATCAATTTTCAAAGTGACTTTTTGGGGATTGAAAAACGCCGTTGGCAATTATCAAATGATCAAGATATTCCTATTATTGAGAGCAAGCAGATTTCCACTGGCATTAGCTACAATCATTATGGATGGTTGTTGAGTGCCGAAGGATATTATAAAACCGTTGACGGTATCACCACGCAAAGCCAAGGTTTTCAAAATCAATATGAATTTGTAAAAACTGCTGGAAGCTATGATGTAAAAGGAGTGGATTTTTTGGTCAGAAAGCGTTTAGGCAATTTTAATGCTTGGTTGAGCTATGCTTTTATGGACAATACATATCACTTTAACGCGCTTCCTGAAACTGATTTTGCAAGTAATTATGATATTCAACATTACATCACTCTGGGATTGACGTATAGCACGAATCATTTTAAAATTGCATCTGGTGTCAATTGGCACACTGGAAAGCCTGCCACACACCCATTCGAAAACAATACAGTTGTGGATGGTGAAATCAATTACCAGCCGGCCAATAGCAGTCGTTTGGATGACTATCTTCGTCTCAATGTCTCTGCCTTATACGATTGCAATGTTTCCAAAAAGATGAAGGGAACCTTTGGTGTCTCTGTTTGGAATGTACTCAATGACAAAAATGTTATCAATACTACCTATCGCGTTAATGATGGCAACAGTCAAAGGATTGATCAAAATTCTTTGGGCTTGACACCTAATTTTGTCGCACGACTGTTTTTTTGACATTTTTTTTAAAAAGTCAAATTATTTAAGTTGTAATTTTAGGTAATGGAGAATCACTCAAAAGAAGGAAAATTTAAATTAAAAGACCTCCCAAAATTGGTCGTTGAAACCTACAAAGCTTGGGATAAGGATGATCCTTGGCGTTTGAGTGCGGTTGTGGCGTATTACGCAGTGCTGTCCTTGCCAGGATTGTTGGTCATTCTTATTAATATGGTTGGAAGTATTTGGGGTGAAGAAATAGTCACAGGCCAATTGAACTCTCAAATATCATCAGCGCTTGGACCAGAAGCTGCGAAGTCCATTTTGGCAATGATTTCTGATACGCAAAACACAAAAGACAATACCATCTCAACCATTATTGGAATTGCCAGTATTTTGTTTGGTGCAACTGGTGTTTTTTATCAATTACAAATCTCGCTGAACAAAATCTGGAAGGTTCGAGAAATTTCGAGTTTCAGCCTTATCAAGATACTGACAGATCGTGCGAAAAGTTTTGCGTTTATATTGGTTATAGGATTTTTGTTATTGATCAGTTTTGTGGTGACTACGCTAATTTCGGCATTGACAGATTACATCCAAAGGGTATTCCCTGATGTGGTGCTATATTTAATTTATATCCTGAATTTCGTCTTGTCGGTAGGAATTATCTCGACACTTTTCGCCTTGATGTTTCAATATATGCCAGATACCAAAATCCGATGGAAAACGGTATGGATTGGCGCCATCATCACAGCTATATTGTTTGTTTTTGGTGAATTCTTGTTGAGTTTATATTTCGGACAATCAAATCCAGGGTCTACTTATGGTGCTGCCGGAAGCATTGTTTTAGTATTGTTATGGGTATCTTATTCGTGCTTAATTTTCTTTTTTGGCGCTGAATTCACACGCGTGTATTCCAAGTTTTATGGTCACGATTCTCACACAGAATTGAATAAGCTTTTAGACAAAATGGAAAAGGAAACTAAAGCTGAAAATTCTTAAAAACCGTTTACGATGAAAACTGTTTCATCTTTGTTTAGGGCAAAAAACTAAATATTGAACACCGCATACTGACTACTTAAACCGTATCTTTGCTGAAAATTAGAATATAACAGATGCACAAAGCAGGTTTTGTAAATATTATCGGGAACCCGAACGTTGGTAAATCTACCTTAATGAATGCCTTTGTAGGTGAAAAATTATCCATTATCACATCAAAAGCTCAAACTACAAGACATCGTATTCTGGGTATCGTCAATGGAGATGATTTTCAGGTGATTTTATCAGATACTCCCGGAATCATCAAACCTGCGTATGAGTTGCAAGAATCAATGATGGATTTTGTAAAATCGGCTTTTGAAGATGCCGATGTTTTGGTGTATATGGTGGAAATTGGCGAGCAGGAATTAAAAGATGAGGCCTTCTTCAACAAAATTACCAATTCAAAAATTCCAGTCTTGTTGCTTCTGAATAAAATCGACACATCCAATCAAGAGGAACTGGAAGCGCAAATGGAACTGTGGAAATCTAAAGTGCCAAATGCAGAGATTTATCCTATTTCGGCATTGCAAGGCTTCAATGTTGTGGAGATATTTGATCGCATCATTGACTTATTGCCAGAGTCACCGCCATTCTATCCTAAAGACCAATTGACTGACAAACCAGAACGCTTCTTTGTAAACGAAACAATCCGTGAGAAAATACTGCTTCACTATAAAAAAGAAATTCCATATGCGGTTGAAGTTGAAACTGAAGAGTTTTTTGAGGAGGAAGACATCATACGTATGCGTTCAGTGATTATGGTGGAGCGTGATACCCAAAAAGGAATTATTATTGGTCATAAAGGCTCGGCATTGAAACGAGTAGGAGTAGAAGCTCGTAAGGATTTGGAAAAATTCTTCGGAAAGCAGGTGCATTTGGAATTGTATGTCAAAGTGAATAAAAACTGGCGAAGCGACCAAAGACAATTAAAGCGATTTGGTTATAATCAGTAATCAGTTTGCAGTTGTCAGTCTCGGTTTTTAGACTGCTAATTTTTCTTATTCAACTTGTTACCCAAAAAAACTGAACACCGAACACTGAATACTGAACACTAAATCCTATCTTTGCACCCGCTTACAGGAGATGTAACGCAGATTAAATCAAAAGCAATGAGTAACATAGTAGCCATAGTAGGTCGTCCGAATGTTGGGAAATCTACATTTTTTAACCGTTTAATTAAGCGTAGAGAAGCCATCGTAGATGCCGTGAGTGGTGTCACTCGAGATAGACACTACGGAAAAACCGAGTGGAACGGCCGTGAGTTTACCGTCATCGATACGGGTGGTTACGTGGTGGGAAGCGACGATATTTTTGAAGCCGAAATTGACAAGCAGGTGGAACTCGCCATCGATGAGGCAGATGTGATCATCTTTATGGTCGATGTGGAAACAGGTGTCACAGGTATGGACGAAGATGTCGCAAATTTACTTCGCAAGGTCAATAAACCAGTGTTCTTGGCTGTCAATAAGGTCGATAATAACAAAAGAGCTGAAGACTCTGTAGAATTCTATGCACTCGGTCTTGGTGAGTATTTCAACATTGCTAGTACCAACGGTAGCGGAACGGGCGATTTGCTCGACGCTGTGGTAGAGGCGTTGCCACCTTATGAGCCGGAAGTAGAATCAGAATTGCCACGCTTTGCTGTGGTAGGTCGCCCAAATGCTGGGAAATCTTCTTTCATCAATGCCTTGATAGGCGAGGACAGATATATCGTTACAGACATTGCTGGGACTACACGTGATGCCATTGATACCAAATACAACCAGTTCGGATTTGAATTCAATTTGGTAGATACTGCTGGAATTCGTAAAAAATCAAAAGTCAAGGAAGATTTAGAGTTTTATTCGGTAATGCGTAGTATTCGTGCCATTGAGCATTGCGATGTGTGTTTGATTGTTGCTGATGCTAATCGTGGCTTTGACGGACAGGTTCAGAATATCTTTTGGTTGGCAGAGCGTAACAGAAAAGGTATTGTCATTTTGGTCAATAAGTGGGATTTGATTGAAAAGGAAACAAATTCTGCGCGCGATTTTGAAAAACGAATTCGCAAAGAGATAGAGCCTTTTACAGATGTGCCTATTGTTTTTATGTCTGTGTTAAACAAACAGCGTATTTTCAAAGCCATCGAAACAGCTGTGGAAGTATTTAACAATCGTTCCAAAAAAATAAAGACTAGTAAACTGAATGAGGTTTTGTTGCCAATCATTGAAAACAATCCACCTCCAGCATTAAAAGGTAAGTTTGTAAAAATAAAATACATCATGCAGTTGCCGACCCCTCAACCGCAATTTGCTTTCTTCTGCAACTTGCCTCAATACGTCAAGGAACCATACAAACGCTTTTTGGAGAATAAATTAAGAGAAAATTTCGATTTTAATGGCGTTCCTATTAGTGTGTATATGAGGAAGAAATAAAGTTTAATTTCCCAACTTTATAATTTTTTTAAGAAAAGTCATACGAAAAGAGGTTTATATTCGTTTTTTTGAAAAAGCTACTAATCATCAATCAATCAAATGAAATACATTCTTATCGTTATTGCCCTATGTTGGGCCAGTTTGTCATTTTCCCAAACTAAATTCAAAATTCAAGGCACCCTTGTTGCAGAGCAAGACAGCATTCCTCTGGAATCAGCCACAGTCTATCTGGAGACGCCAAAGGATAGCACACTTGTTACTTACACCATCACTGACAGAGAAGGAAAATTCACATTGGAGGACAGGGTGTATGTCGATAAGTTACGATTGATCATTTCTCTGGTTGGTTTTGAAACGTATAATCAAGAAATCAGTCTGAATAAAGAAAACATCAATTTGGGGAAGATTTTTATGCTTGAAGCCAATATGCTCGATGAGGTCATCATCAAATCCCGAGCGCCAATTACCGTAAAAAAAGATACCCTTGAATTTAATGTTGCTTCTTTCAAAACGAAAAAAGATGCGAATGTTGAAGATTTATTGAAAGAATTGCCAGGCGTTGAGGTAGATGATGAAGGTAAGATTTTAGTAAATGGAAAAGAGGTGAATAAGATATTGGTCAATGGCAAACCGTTCTTTGGTGACGATCCGACCATCACCACTCGAAATCTTACCAAAGAAATCATCGAGAAAGTACAGATTACAGATACCAAGTCAAAATCTGAAGGTTTTACGGGTGAACAAGGCGATTCTGAAAATAAAACCATCAACCTGACCATCAAGGAAGAGAACAACAAAGGTGTGTTTGGGCGTTTGGCAGCTGGCGCAGGCACTGACGAGCGTTATGAGTATGCAGGTATGGTCAATATTTTTGACAATGAACAGCGCATCAGTGTCTTGGCAGGTGGTAACAACATTAATTCGGCAGGTTTTAGTTTCGGTGAAATTAGAAAAATGTTTGGAGGCGCCAATTCCATTTCTTTTGACGGTGGCAATGGCTCCTTTACCATTGATGGTCGTTCCTTCGGTGGAGGACAAGGGATTACAAGGTCCAATACCGCTGGTGTCAATTATGCCGATGAACTAAAAAAGGGTGTGGATATTTCCACAGATTATTTTTATTCAGGAAGTCATTCCGATAATGCCACCTCGACACAACGTGAAAACTTTTTGCCAGATTCAAGATACTTTACCAACTCAAATTCATCATCTCAAGCTGATACTGATGCACATACGGTAAATCTCGGGTTTGATGTTGAGGTCGACTCAACCCTGTTGATGAATTTTGATCCGAATTTTCGCTACTCTAGGGCATCCACTACATTTCAAAGGCAAGAGGAATCCTTGGATGAGAATTTTGATTTGACCAATCAATCCTTTACAGATTCCTATGTAGAGAATATTGGGAAGAATTTCAGCAACGAATTACAAGTGACGAAAAAGTTCGGAAGCAAAGGATCATTCTTACGTCTCCAAATGAATCTTGACATTAATTCCACCGAATCTGACGATTTCCTTTATTCAGAAACCGATGTCTTTGGAGATAATCCCTCGCAACTGATACGGGACCAATTTGCGGATAGCGAGCGCAGCAACAATCACCAATCCTCTAACATCACCTATCGTATACCCATTGTTGACAAGAAATGGTTCGTAGATTTATGGTACAATTACGATTTAAGAAAACAGGAAAATAGAGAAAGTACTTTTGATTTCAATGAGACTACGCAAGCATATGACCAATTTAATTTTGATTTGAGTACCGACTTTACGAGCAAAAGCGACATCAGTACACCTGGAATGAAATTAGTGTATACTACCGAAAAAATGAATTTCAATGTGCGTGCGGGCTATGCCTTTCGTACCATTCAAAATAGAGATGCGTTACGACCAGGTCTTAACCTGAAGCGTGATTTTGAATTACCGGAGTTCAGTACAGGCTTTAACTACCGTTTCAATCCTAAAATGTCTTTGTATTTTGATTATAATTATAGCAACCGAACCCCAGAGATTTCACAGCTACAGCCATTCCAGAATGTCTCTGACCCGTTGAACACTATTACTGGTAATCCAGATTTGAGACCAATACAAGAGCATCGTGCTTATCTCGGCTTCAACAAATTCGACTTTCAAAAAGGTACGGGTTTTTACTTGTATGCGAACGGTGGACTTACCAATGACCAGGTAGTATCCAAAACCACAATTAATGAGAATTTTGTGCGAAACACCACTTATGAAAATGTCGATGGGGCGTATTATGGTTACATCGGCGCAAGCTATTCCAAGGATTTCAAGGTCGATAGCTTACAAACGGTCAAAGCACGTGTTGGCTTTAATTCGAATATTAATAGGTCTATCAACTTTAACAATGGGGTGCGGTATGCCAGCAAATCATTACTGTTTACACCCACTATGAGTTTGACCTACACTTGGAAAAAACTGTTCGAGATACGTCCAAACTATAGACTATCCTTTAATACTACCACCTATGACTTGGACAATTTGGAGGACAGAAAATTTCTACGCCATAATTTAGGTATCAGGACTGCCACGTTCTTTCCAAAGCGTTTGGAATGGCGTAATGATATCAATTATACCTACAATCCTAATGTGGCCGATGGTTTTCAAAAGAGTTCATGGTTTTGGAATTCCACCCTGGCATATTCCATTTTACAGGATAAGGGAGCGATTACATTTAAGGTCTATGACTTGCTCAATCAAAATACCAATGCCCAGCGTACGGCAACCCAAAACTTCATTCAAGACCAGCAAAGTACCGTGTTGGAACAGTACTTTATGTTAAGCTTCAGTTGGAAATTCAATAGCTTGGGCAAAAAGGGCGAAACAGGTGATGGAGGTGTGTTCTATTTTGACTAATTCACTGACCACTGACCACTGTTAACTAGATTGGGCCCATTCTGTCCAGGAGCCATCATATATTCTTTGGCTGTCAGAGTAGGAGAGGTTGCTTGCCAACATTACGATGCAAGCTGTGAGGCCAGAGCCACAACTGAAGACCAAATTCTTTTTACCATAACACCTTTGGTTGAATAGATCTTTTAAAGTGCTTTTGTCTTTAAAATGGGTGCCATCCAAAACCTCTTGATAAGGTATGTTCACTGAATTCGGAATGTGTCCACTTTTTAAATGAGCCCTCGGTTCTGATTCAGTGCCATTAAAACGACCAGAACTACGTGCATCCACAATCAAAAAATCTGGATGCTTTATGTTGTCTTTGACATCATCCAACTTAATTATGAGTTCAGGTTGAAAGTTGGCTTTAAAGTTTCCCTTGTAATAGTTGGCTCCCATAGTCGGTACAGTCTTATAACCTTGTGCCTTCCATTCTGGTAGGCCACCATCCAGTACGGCAACAGACTTATGTCCCATCACCTTAAAAAGCCACCACACTCGCGGACTCGAATACACTCCAAAATGGTCATAAATAACAATTTTATGATGATTGCTGATTCCCAGATTTTGACATCCTTCTTCAAACTGTGCTACAGTAGGTAGAGTGTTGGGAAATACACTGGTGGCATCAGAAAACACACCTTTAAGATCAAACCATCGAGCGCATGGAATCATTTCTGTTCTATCCGACTTTTTACTGCCATCGGCACTGCCCTCCGTGCTAGCATCGAGAATGATGAGATTAGGATCATGTAGGTGTTCTTTCAGCCATTTGGTAGTGGCAATAGGTTCCATATGAATTTCTATTGTTTTAATATAAAACCATTTTTGGTTCTGGTTTCTATAGCTTCAGTATGCGACTTGATCGCCTCTTGAGTGAGCCAGGCATCCCTCAAAGTTTTATCTGAAAAGAGCTGTAATTGGTCACCATTATGTTTTGAGTTTTTCTGGGTAGCGTTGCCATAGCTTAAGAGCACTTTGGCTTTTGGTGAGTCGCCAAACTCAATCACACCCACCCACGAGTCACCACCACCAATGTACATATGTGTATCGTCCGCACCTCCGGGCCACGCCACTCGAAAGACACCCATACTGCCATCGATACCATTTCCTGGCAGGTTAATGTTGTTGTATTGAATGCGATAGTAGTCACCCCAAGGCGTGGCAAGGTTACCAAATTTTGTTTCAATATCTGTGGCAGCTTCTGCTAGCAATTCGACAGCTCTTGATGGGTCGGCAATACCATCTGGTGTATTTTCGGGACTAGATTTGTCCCAAGCTTTGGAATAATTTGAAGACTTCCAAACGTTGAATTTTCGTGCCCAATTATAAAACAGCAACATGCCTTTACTATCAGCGTCCGATGCTTTGTCCCATTGCTCTAGAACTGTCTTTGCTTCTTTGGCTTTTTGATTGTCTGATGCATCTACGGCAGCAAACAAATCATCTAGAATACGGTCCGCAAACTCCAATCGGGTGGAAAGTTTATAATCCACCAACTCATCAAAGGTGATGCTCTCATCTTCCATCAGCATGCGCGCCGAGCGTTGTGAACGAAAGCTCATATAAAAGGGTGCCATATAACCAGGGTAGTCTTGTCGTTTCAAAGTCATAGGGATGGTGCTGGTCCATGGCGGATCGTTTGAGTTTTGCAACCAACCATTGGCAGGGTTTTTCAATTTCGGCAAATCGTCATAGGCGTGTACCTGTGTCCATACATCAGCCGATTTCCCCCCAGTAATGATACGGTCCCAGTACTCCCAAGTATCTTCGGTGCGTTTAGGCACCAAGCCGTTAAACAGATAAAAAATGGTGCCGTCCTTATCGGCGTACATCACATTCCAAAAAGGGATTTGCGCCATCTTCAGGGCAGATTCAAACTCATCAAAAGACTGACTATTGATCATGCGCCACCATTGCATAAACATATTTGGGCGGTCGAGACCTACCATGCGCAATGCCAAGACTTTGCCCTCTTTTTGACTGACCACAGGGCCATGAACTGTTTTGAGGAGCGGCAATTCCTGTTCCACAAAAGTACCATCGTCTTGCTTTATTTTAATGGTCGTGCTACTGCTTTCGAATTCCTTACGCACGCCATCCAATAGATAACCACCATCTTTCAACTCCAATTCATAAGTATCGGCATTGTCAATGCTATTGTCAGTATGGCTCCATCCCAAAACATCATTAAAACCAATGGCAATCCCAGGAAAACCTACCAAGTTGGCGCCATACATGTTCTTACCGTTGAGATTGAGGTGCGATTCAAAAAACAAAAACTCTTGCCACCAAGGTAAATGCGGATTCTGCACCAACATCGCCTTCCCAGAGGCCGAACGCTTTGGTGCAATGGCATAGGTGTTCGAGCCCATATCTGGCCATTGCTGGATACGACCCAAATCTTCACCACCTATAAAACGTGTAAACACCACATACATACTATGCATGTTGAGGTCTTTGGTGGTCAGTGGCAGTACTATTTTATTTGATTCTTCAATAGCTTCCGGATGTGCCGTTGCGTAGGCGTTCAATCCATCGATAAAAGAGTTCAGCATTTTTTTGGTTTGAGGGTCTTGTTGTGTGGCCCATTCATCCGCAAGTTTATCGAATCCAAGCGTATGGATAATGAGGTCATTCTCCAGTTTATCTTTGCCCCAATATTCGGCACCTTTACCTCGAGAGCTGCCATAGAGTTGCAAAATCAGGTTCGCATGGTTATGCATTTGTGCCCACCCTTGTGCAAAGAATAGTTCTTCATCAATACCAGCAGTGATATGTGGCACGCCCCAAGTATCCCAAGTAATTTGTGTTTCGGGAATTTTATTTTGCGAAAAGACTGTTTGTAGGAAACCGATGGAAAGGAGCACAGTGAGTAAGCGGAGTTTCATAAGGTTGTGAGATGATGTTAGCTTTAAATTTAGGTAATTTTTTCTAATTTGTTTGACTTCTTATGGGAGCGCTGATTATATAAATAAAAAAATCCTGCTCAAGGCAGGATTTAGCAAATGGAATTCATAACAAATTAACTAACAACTTTGTTGTACTCACGTTTTGTTGTGCTTGCAACATCGTTGAATTCTTGTTTTGCAGTGTCGGATATTTTGTTGGCAGATTTGGATGCGCCATTTGTCAAAGAACCGGCTGAATCCCTTAATTGATTGCCTACACTGTTTACAGAATCTTTAAGCTGTGTTCCAACTTCGTTAACTCTGTTTTTCAATTCGTTTTTCTTTTCTGGAGAAAGGTTTCTGTATTTATACCAAGCGAAAACTCCCGCTCCAAGTCCCAATAAGGCTAAAAGCCCTTTTTTTTGTTGTGTTTTCATATCGTTAATTGTTATTAAAATTATTGATATAAAGATACCCCAGATAATCACCAACGGTGTTACATCATTTTCAAAAGATTTAATATAATTATGGGATGGGCAATTTTTTAAGAGTCTGACCGTTGGGTACGTTTTAACTTTTGAATTTGTTTATTAGCTTGTTCCCATTCATCTTTGGTTGTTGGATCTAATAGCTGCTCCTTTGCTTTTTCTGGTTCGTGGCTCAATTCTACATAAAAGGGAAAATGATCGGAATCGATGCTCTCGCAACTCTCCATGGTGCGTAATCTGAATTCGGGAGACACATAGACTTGATCTAAAGGCCAGCGAAGTAACATTTTTTTGGCATTGAAGGTGCAGTAAAATCCACGACCTACACGTACATCCAGAAGACCACTCACACGTTGAAACAATAGAGAAGTCGGCGACCAGGCCACATCGTTAAAGTCACCCGCTACGATGACTGGAAGTTTAGACTCCTTTGCCATTTTTGCAATAATCATCATTTCGGCATCCCTATCGGTTGATTTGGGATTTTCTTGTGGCATAGGTGGCGTAGGGTGAATGGCATATAATTGTGCTAGTTTCCCATTCTTCATTTTAAATTTGGTATGTATCGATGGAATGCTATCATCCACTAGGTAGTGCACCGATGGATTTATTAAAGGAAGTTTGGAATACAGTAGCATGCCATAGGTATTTGGTAAGGGCACTTCAACTTGGTATTGATAGTCTGATGATAGCTCTTTTTTTATGGCATCGAGCCATACTTGGTCTGTTTCGGTCAATATCAAAATATCAGCGTCTCTATCCGCAATTTGTTTCGCCAATTTCTGATGTTCCTCATTATCTTGTAGTACGTTTGCTGTAAACAGCTTTAAATCATTCGCTTTATCATTATTACTGCTTTCATACATTTCTTTGGCGTATGCAGGCGTGTATGGCATTATTTTTCCAAACTGATACAGAAAACAAAAAATCAGAGCAAACATAAACAGGTAGTCTTTATATTGCTTAATATCAAATTTGATATAATAGACCAAAATAGCAAGGAAAGTAAGTGTGGTCAGTTGCAAATGAGGAAAATCAAACATACGTATCCACCAATAGTCTGATGGAATTAATGGTAATAAGGTCAGTAAGATGGCAATAACCCCAAATCCTATCAAGAAAGACTTAAGACGCATTTTGGTTGAATTTCTGTTAAGTTATAAAATATATGGGATTCCAAAAACACTCTTTTTTAATATTGATAGTTTTTTTTGCTTTAAAGTTAAAATTCCTTCTTAAAAGGTTCATTATGGATTAAAGATTTATGACAATGACTGAACGAGACTATCAAATACTCAAATAAGTTAAAACTTATCTTCAAAATGATAAAATAGTTGTCTGATTTTTTACAACTTGTGGTTTATTCGACATTATTATTGGTTAAATCAAAATCTCATGGCAATTCTCGGTAACATCATCAAAGGTGTCATAGACGTTAAGGATACATTAACTTCAGAAATTAATGCGGTTGCAGAGCAAAAGGAAATGCTCAAAAAATTGTTGACAAAAGCAAAAGATACCGACTTTGGAAAACATTATCAATTCGAAAAGATTCTACAATCTGACAATCTTGAAAAACATTTCGCCGAAACGGTTCCCTATTTTGATTATAACAAAATGAATGACGAATGGTGGCATCGACTTCAGAAAGGTGAAGAAAATGTCACTTGGCCTGGTCATCCTACATATTTTGCCTTGAGCTCTGGTACCACCGGAAAAAAGAGCAAGCGCATTCCTGTAACCGCTGATATGATTGAAGCCATAAAAAATACAGGCATTCAGCAGGTATTCTCATTAAGTAAATATGATTTTCCTGCTGATTTTTTTGAGAAAGAAATTATGATGCTTGGAAGCTCTACTGAATTAAAAGAAAACAAAGGTCATTTGGAGGGTGAAATAAGCGGTATCAGTGCTAGCAATATTCCTTTTTGGTTTCGAAGTTATTACAAGCCTGGGGAAGAAATTGCAAAGATTGACGATTGGGATGAACGTGTTCAAACTATAGCAGATAATGCAGGAAATTGGGATATTGGAGCCTTAAGTGGCATCCCTTCATGGATTGAACTGATGCTTCAAAAGGTAATTGAGCAACATAATCTCAATCACATTCATGAAATTTGGCCTAATCTCAATGTGTATACTTCAGGAGGTGTAGCATTCGGTCCTTATGAGAAGAGTTTTAATGCCTTGTTGGGCCGACCTATAACAGTGATTGATACCTATTTGGCATCCGAAGGTTTTGTGGCCTTCCAATCGCGTCCGGATACAGATGCGATGAAGCTGGTTACTAATGAAGGCATTTATTTTGAATTTGTTCCATTTAAACCAGAATACATCAATGAAGATGGTTCGCTAGTTGAAGATGCACCTTCTATTTCATTGGCAGAGGTGGAACTGGATAAAGACTATGTGCTGGTCATGAGCACCGTCAGTGGAGCATGGCGCTATGAAATTGGTGACACTATTGCGTTTACTAACATTGAAAAAGCTGAAATCAAAATCACAGGACGAACTAAATTCTTTTTAAACACAGTAGGCTCGCAATTATCCGTCAACAAAATGGATGATGCTATGAAGCATCTGGAGGAACATTTTTCTGCCAAAATCAAGGAATACACTATTTGCGCAAAACGTTGTGAGGATGATGAGTTTTACCACTGTTGGTATTTAGGTAGTGATGATGATTTGGATTCTAGTACAGTATCTGAAGAGTTGGATGCTTTTCTAAAGAATGCCAACAAAAATTACCGCGTTGCTCGAGGCAAGGCCTTAAAAGGTGTGAAGGTAAAGTTGCTATCTCCTGAATTATTTTATGAGTGGAGTGGTGCTAATAAAAAGAAAGGTGGTCAGGTAAAAATGGAACGTGTCATGAACGAAGAAAAATTCAAAGAATGGGAAGCATTTGTCAATGCACAAGATTAGTTGCGGCTTCTACTGCTTTATCTCGATCGTTTACTAAATCCATGATTTCTTCAGGAGACAAATAATATTTTTGAATACGCGATTTATAGGTTGGTGTGATATCTGCATGATTCAGTATGAACTTTTTTGTTTCCAAAATATAGCTTTCCATACCGTGAGACACTGCATAAGTGTCGGCAGCTCGTTCTGCTTCTACAATATGATTATCAGAAAAAAGGTATTTGAGTCCAAACCAAATAAGATTCGTCTTACTTCTATCTTGGTAGTCTACAATGTGTCCTAACTCGTGACCAATCCATCCCACTAAAATTCGTGAAGGGATTTCCGTTGTTAAAAATCGTTTTTCAGAAATTTTGAAGGTTTCGCTGATAAGAATCACATATTTTCTGTTTTTCCTAGACCTGAAAAAGCTTCCAAATGTTGGTCTGGCCTGCATGGTTGACTTCTTGATATTTTTCTTAAAACGGAACTCAATATGGGTATCTTTCAACTCTGGATAGTAATCCAAAGCCGTGATAATTTCGTTTTCAATAATTTCAGGAAACTCTTGTGCAAATGCAGAATGTAAAGTCATAATTAGAAATATTCCTAGTATAGGTTTCATAGCCTTCACATAATAACCATTTTCATCTAAAATCCAGTAGATTCTAATAAAACATTAACGTTTAAAGTTGTTCAACTAGAAATCATCTCTCATAAGACTTATAAAGACTTACGGATTTTTGGTAATATGTCAACTCTAAAACTTATCGGAAATCTATAATGGCTTCCTAAAGATGTTCTTTCTTGTTTTTAGAACTGTGTTGACTATCATTATTTGGTACCATATCTACCATTTTGTCAATTAAGCCACTTATAAAACCACCCAGATTATGACCAGCTTTGTAAATTGGAATCTTTCCAAGGGTGCTGTCAAAATTATCTAACGTACTATGTGCCACCTCTAATGAGGAATCTATGATATTATTCGAATTGTCCATCGTTCACTTTGTTTTTGTTATCCTGATAGTCTTGTAAAGCTTCAAGGGCATCCTTGCCCAATTTTGTGCCAACCCCAATAATGAAAAGTGCCACACTGGCTTTTAATGCAAATTTTATAACGTCTCTCATGAGTCGAATTTTTAGAGTTTAATATATGATTAAAGGCTAAAGCGCCTACCATCAATCTAAAATTACTTATTTAAAATGACACAGAAAATAGGCAACATCTATTGAGTTTAAAATAAGATGGATTGAGTTAAATGTCCCTAGGCAATACTTAAATTTTTAACAATTTGGACTACGTGAGCAGAAATGGTTAAATGAGTATTATTGAATAAAATAAACCTTTTTGATTTTGTTGTTCTCAATATGGTAAATGGCAACAGCTTCTACTGTTTGTTTGCCAAATTTTACACTCTCTTTATCGATCACGATATTTCCTTGAATAATGCGTTCTTTTAATTCACAATGCAAATCGGGTGTAGCATCAAACATGGCAGAGTATTGCTTTCTCATGATATCCTTCCCTTTGTAAATCAACTTATCTGGAAAGGTATACACCTCTACATCATCGGCATAAGGTTCTAGAAACGCTTCCACATTTCGAAGATTATAGGCATTTAGTTGACGCTGTGCCAAATCAGCCGGAGTGTCCTTTAGTAACTGATTGGGCTTAAGCGCTTCTCCTTTATTGAAAATCGTATGGATTTTTGTGAGGTTTTCCAGGTCCTCAACAGGGTTCGCATCCAACAAAACCAAATTGGCTTTTTTTCCTGTTTTTATTGAGCCAAATTTATTCTGCTTATCTAAAACTTTTGCTCCGTTGATCGTGGATGCCTGTAAGATATCCCAAGTGCTCATACCACTTTCTTTCATTGCCTTCAACTCCCCAAGATAAGAGGATGCATGCAAGGTTCCGATGTTTCCTGCATCGGTTCCCGTTGCAATCAATACACCTGCATCCGACAGTTTTTTGAGATTAACCATAGAAATGGACACCCTTTTTTCAAGCCTATCTTCGGTTTTTTGACTGTTTGCATAGCTTTTATATTGATTCACCAATACGGTGTCTGGTATATGTTCCATATCCAACAAAGAACCTAATTGGTAAGGGTCTCCTTCGCGCAAATCATGATTGCTAAACTGGAGTTTTTGACCAAAAGTATCAACGTATCCTGCATGAACGGTTAGGGTAGGACACAGAATAACACCCTTTTTCTTCATCAAACGGATAAAGTCATCTTTTAAAATTTCGTCATCCACACTATGCACCAAGAAGTCCGCACCATTTTCTACGGCCAATTGTGCTGTGATTCTTTCAGTGGCGTGCACCGCAACCTTTAAGTTGTTTTTATGGGCTTCATCAATGACCGCTTTGATGATGGGCAAGTTCTTGCGTGCACTTTCCTCAACGCTTAATCCGTCTGCGCCAGCGATGTACCAAATTTTAATGAAATCGGTTTTATGAGGTAGTTGTTTTTTGACACCTTCAATGCCTTCTTCTTTTGTTGTTGTCAGTATAAAAGGTCCATCATTTTCCAAACCTGCAAAAGCTTCAGGTTTGTAAGTCGTAAGCAAAGGACCTGTGATAAAAATGTCAGGGGAGGTGGATGAAGTGGCGAAGGTTTTAGTTTGATCCACAAGGTTAAAAGTAGAACCTACATCTATGACGGTGGTGATGCCGTTTTGAAGGTAGCGTTTAAGCTTAGTCTCCATGTCTGATTTTGCCAACTCAATCTCTTCTTGATAGTCTTTATATTTGGTGAGGTTGATGGCATCAGGACGCGTATATAAACCTCCGTTTTGTGAGAAATGAATGTGTGCATCCACAAGACCTGGAATGAGGTATTTTCCCAAACCATTTATGACGAGGGCACCTTGAGATAATTTTAGGTTGTTTTCACTTTTCTGAATGTCAATGATCTTACCATCATTTATGAACACCGTTTGATTGGGTATCAGTTTTTGTTTTTCAACATCTACAATAGTAACGTTGGTGATATACGTTTGTGCGCTGAAAGAGATGGTGGCCAGGATGGTTATGCAGCCCAAGAGTATATGTTTTTTCATATAATGTTTTATTAATGGATGGATAAGAATAAAGTTTGACTTAAAGAACGTATCTGTCTGAAAGGTAATGAATTTCGTTTGAATTTTATGCAGAGAAAGATTATTGGCCTAAAAGATTCAAGATGTTTAGTTGCGAAAGCCTCAGACTATATAGAAGCGTTTCTAGAGTCTAGAAAGTCTTCATATCAGTTAAAAGTTGCATCGATGTAAGCAACTACTATCAACCAACTTGTCGTAATTTTGACTTAATATGTCCTTAAACTTATGCTAATAGAGGTGTATACTCAAAACAAACTGACTATGCTTAACAGAATAAATAAAAACTTTAGGTTGACTAGCGTATTCCGCATGTGCGCCGCGCTTTTCATTCTTGCCACTATTGGGTCCCAAAACGTTTATGCCCAAAATAAAGAGGTAGAGCAAACCTTTTATTTTACAGGAAACACAGAGTTGGAAACAGGAAATCCTACGCAAGCAATCCTAAAAGCCATTGTAGAAATGTCCCAAAAGGATAGCAAAGCCACTTTTGTAGCGCTCGGTAATATTACGAAAGATGGTTATCCGCCTAAAAAGGAGGACCACAAAGAAGTGGAGGACTTGCTCCAAAAAAGCTTGATGAAACCCCTTGAGAACTTCAATGGCAATATTGTTTTTATGCCTGGTGCCAACGAGTGGAACAAAAACGGACATGAAAATATAGATGACATGGAGTCGTTCATTCAGGATAATAGTAAGGTGAAGTTTTGGCCAAATGATGGTTGCCCAAGGGAAATTGAGGATTTTGATGCTGACAATATTGAGCTGTTGATGATCGATTCTCAATGGTTTCTTGAAGATTGGGATGACCATTTATATATCAACAGTAAATGCGATATCAAAACGAGAAAAGATTTCTTCGCCAAGTTTAAAGATGACCTTAAAGACGAACAGAACAAAACGGTCATTGTCGCCATTTACCATTCTGTGTTGACGGAATCGCGTATGAATTTCTTCGAAAACATAGGCGGATTGAGCGATGAAGATTACTATAGTACGAAACGTCAAAAGTATGCAGGAACATTAGAAACCTTATCAGAAATGTTTCCAGATGTGATTTTCGTTTCAGCGAGCGACCGTAACCTTCAGTATATTTCAGATGATCGTGTACCGCAAATCATCAGTGGTGCGGCAGGAAAGAAACTGGATAACGTGCGCCCTGCAAAAGAGGGAATGTTCACTTCAAAAACCAATGGCTTCGCACGTTTGACCATTTTTAAAGACCGTAGTTCTAAAGTGGAATTTTTTGGTACAGATAGCGATCAGCCAGAGAAATTGTTTGAAAAACAACTCCGCAGTGAACAAAAAACAAAAGATGAAGTGTCCTATCCCAACATCAAATCGATGGGAGAGACGGTAAAAGCGTCTATTTACACCAAAGAAGAAACTGATAAAAGCGGCATCTATCGCTGGTTTTGGGGCGAGCATTACCGCGATCTTTACAGTAGAGAGATTGAAGCGCCTGTGTTGGACTTGTCTGAAATGCCGGGAAATGTACGTGCCGTTTCGGAAGGTGGTGGGAACCAATCGCGTTCCATTCGTTTGATGGATGATGACGAACACGAATACACTGCACGCGAAATCCGCAAAAGTGCCACCCGTTTTATCCAATCAAAAATAACCGATCACGATGTACGCGAATTGATGCGAAATACGATAGCAGAAGACATCGTTCAGGATTTTTACACTACAGCACATCCGTATGCGCCTTTTGCCTTGAATCCTATTTTTGAGCGTTTGGATATTTATAATGCGGAGCCTGAAATCTATTATCTGCCAAAACAAAAAGGTCTTGGCATTTATAATGAAAATTATGGCGACAAACTCTATATGCTCGAAGCGCACGCAGGTAGCGAAAACAAATCGTTTAAGCGTTTTGGCAATGCCGATGATATTTTGAGCACTAAAGATGTGCTGACAGACATTACCGAATCAAAAGTGAATAAGGTGGATGAATCCAACTTCCTAAAAGTACGTTTGATGGACTTTGTAGTGGGCGATTATGACCGTCATTATGACCAGTGGCGTTTCTCTGCCTTTATGCAGGAAGATAGCAGTATGGTGTACAAAACCATCCGACGCGACCGCGACCAAGCCTTTCCAAAATATGATGGATTGTTCTTGGCATTGATAAAGATTGCGATGATTGATTTCCGTTCGATGGAGCGCTATGATGACGATGTTGACAATGTAAAATGGATGAGCCGCTATGCCTATCCACTTGACCAGGCCTTTCTTAAAACAGCTACTTGGGAAGAGTGGGAAGCGCAGGTGAAATTCATCCAGCAAAACCTCACCGACGAATCTATTGATAGTGCCTTCAAGACCTTGCCAGAAGCAGCGCAAGATGATAGTATTGAAACTATCAAAAAACATTTGAAAGCACGTCGTGATAATTTGGCGTCTATCGCCAAGCGTTATTATGACTACTTGATGGCACATCAAATTTTGACTGGAACAAACGATAAAGATACCTTTTTGATAACACGTCAACCGAACGGTGAAACCACCATTTCACGAACCTCTGAAGATGGTTCTAGTTTTGAGCGCACCTACACAAAAGATCAGACAAAAGAAATCTGGATTTATGGTCTAGATGATGAAGACACGTTTAAGATTGTTGGCGAAGGCGACCATTATATTCCGTTGAAGATTTTGGGTGGTGAGAACAATGATGTGTATGATTTTGAAAACACACGTTCCGCAAAGGTGTACGACTACAAAAGCAAAAAAAATACCTTTGTGAATTCTGGCACGCACAAATGGTTGGTAGATAGTTATGATATCAATAACTATAACGATTCAAATCGAAAATTGAATGCCTTCACCACTTTTCCTGCTATCGGCTTTGATCCAGATGCAGGCTTTAATGCTGGCTTGAGCGGTACCTATACCACCTATGGCTTGGCAAATAATCCATTTAAAACCCAACAAACACTGACAGCAAAATTCTACTCTGCCACTACTGGCTTTGAGTTTGGTTATTCTGGCGAATTTGCACACGCATTTTACAATTGGAACTTCGGCTTGGATGCACGTTATACCAGTCCCAATTTTGCCATCAATTATTTTGGTGTAGGTAATGAGACCTTTTACGATGATGATGCCGTAACGCGCGATTTCAACCGAGTGCGGATCAGTCAATGGAGTGTGTCGCCATCGCTTATCTATAGAAAGGACAGAGTCACGATGCGTGTGGCACCATTGGTAGAGTCATTGGACGTAGAATATGATATGGGCAATATCACTGGCCCAGCAGGCGATTTGGCACCGACAGATGATGTGTTTGATAGACAACTATACGCGGGTGGCGAGGTCAGCTTTCAGTATAAAAATAAAAGTGGAGAAATTGCCTTTATCCGTCGTGGGTTTCAGTTTGATGTCACTGCAGGTTACAAAACCAATATCGACGACTATAATAATGAGGTCACTTACCTAAAACCTGTTTTATCCATTGATTTTCCGTTGCATCGCAGTGGTGCTGCGGTGTTGGCTACCAAGATTGGAGCGCATATGAACTTTGGAGACGAGTATGAATTTTATCACGGGGCAACGCTTGGAGGAAACAATGATTTAAGAGGTTTCAGAAACGAACGTTTCAACGGTGAGACGGCTTTTTATCAAAGCACTGACTTGCGTGTGGGTGTGTTCCAATTTAGAACCAACTTTATCCCGATTCGTCTTGGCGTCTCTGCCGGCTTTGATTATGGTAGAGTATGGGTAGAGAACGACAATTCAGACCAATGGCATAACAGTTATGGCGGTTCCATCTTTATCAATGGCTTTAAGGCAATAACTGCCAATGTGGGCTATTATCAAAGCAGTGAACTGGGAAGAGTGATTTTTACGTTAGGGTTTAGGTTTTAGAAGTTCGGGTGACAACACGGGCGATCACTTATTTTAAACCGAGACTTTCTATCAAGGCCTCGTAATCAAAAGTTTTTGAGATGGGCAGTTCTTCTTGAGTGGAAAGCAGCATAGTGCTGTTGTCCATTGAAACAATAAATAGACTATTGACGGCATAACGTCTATGTATTCGATAGAGTGACGTATTAGGTAACTGGTCAAGGACATCTTGTAATTTACCTCGCACTTCATGAGAGGTGTCAGTGGTTTTTATATGCACATAATTGCCTTGAGACATAAGATAGGTAATGTTTTTTGTGTCAATGGAGACAATGCCCTTGCGTGTTTTGATATGTGCGATGGATGCCTGCGCTTTAGGAGTGTCAGTTTTTAGTCGTTCTCTATTGCGGCATGCCATTCGGATGGCCGAAAGCAAGGTGGGATTGTTAAAGGGGTGAAATATGAAATTGACCATAACATCAAAAACTACTGCTCTTGAGGGGAGCGGTGGTTTTTTTGTTGTCGTTTTTTGATCGGGACTAGTAGGAAATGCTGGTTAGGTATTGGCTTACTCTTTGCGTGTCCTGTAATATAAATTCCAGCTTCCGGAGTTAGACTCTACAATGTCGGGTAGCCCATCGTTATTGATATCTCCTATGTCAATGTTGTAGGTGTCATCTTTCAGGTCTTCGCGCAATGCTATTTCTAAAAATTCCCCATTTTTTTGACCAAGATATACATAATTGCGATCTTCTGAATTTCCTTCGACAATATCTAACAAACCATCCTGATTGAAGTCGGATATCTTAATGGACGCCGTCATGCGTTCGGCCTTAAAATCATATGTCTTTTTAAAAGATAGATTTTTATCGCCAAAGTAAATACGATTCTTTGAGCCCAAATTTCCAGTAACAATATCCAAAATACCATCATTATTAAAATCGCCCACATCAATAGAACGAGTTTCCTCCTCTTCGTGCCCAAATGTCATTATGTTTGAAAAGTCCATAGAGCCGTCGTTTAAATAAATGTTGTTCTGGGCTTGTCGTTCTGCCGTAATCAAATCCATGTGGCCGTCTTTGTTAATGTCTACAAGTTTGGTTTGAATGGTTTGATCTGATGCCTTGCCATAGGTGAGGATGGTATCAAAATTACCATTGCCATCATTAAGGCAAATTTCATTTTGGGCATTGCGGTTAGATAAAATTAAATCAATGTCGCCATCACCATCGATATCGCCTATCTCTAGGTGTCTTGAGGGTGCTGTGGAGCCAAAGGTGACCTCTCTGTCAAAGTTTTGGTTGGCCGAGCCAAAGTAGATCCTGTTGGGGACATTGTCATTAGCTACAGCAACGTCCATAAATCCATCATTGTTCAAATCGGCACCCTGTAAGGCATAAGAAGCATCCAGAAACTTTCCTAGAGGTTGCGCCAGTTTAAAACCGCCTTTACCATCATTGTAGTAAATATAATTTTGTTCTGCCCAATGCCTACCATTGGCCACTAATGCATCCAAATCGCCATCTTGGTCTATATCACACAAGCTTATAGAAGCTGTTCTGTACGATTGTGTGCCTATTGAGAAAAAACCATCTGCATTAAAAAAACTAACTTCTTGCGAAAATCCTGTAGAGGCAACTATCAGGGAGCATATCAGGCTGAATGGTATTTGCTTTTTTTTCATGGGTGAACAGTGGTTGTGTTAGGAAAAACTAAAATTAGTAAAACTTTTTTAATCGATTTTTTACAAGTGCCAAGCCTTTAATAGCTCGCTAAAATGACATCAAAGACCTCTAAATTCCACACATTTGTTTTTCACAATTTTGACAAAAAGTCTTGAGCTCGCCGTTTTTAGATTTTTACACCATCAAAATATCCTCACTTTATACTGTTAAAAACAAAGAATATGACCCCTCAAATGTTAAAGTTTGCAGCAGTTCATCGACTATTTGCCATTTTAACAAATCAATAATTTTATGAAATTTGTCAGATTTGACGCGGTCTTTACGTATTTTTATCGATTTTTTTAAACACTTCATCTATTATTTGCAAAATATGCTCTGTGTTTTGAATGGTAAAATGATGTACATTGCGGCATATCAAAACACTGAAACTGAAAGGATAGGAGGTAGGTGTTTTGACAGTAACCCAAACATTTACTAATACCTATTATTTATGAGTACTACTAAAAAGAATGGAGCAAAAGTGTCACGGGTGACACCGCTCGCAGACAATGTGAAACAAGTATTGACCCAGAAGGCACAAGACCACGACTTTCAGTCAAATTCCAAACCTTCTTCACAGCAAGTAGATCTTCGCCCAGAGCTGAAGAAAAACACTTCTGAAAAAGCCGCAAAAGCGGTGCGTATCAATGAGACCGGTAATGCTACCGTAGTGTTTAATTTCGAATTGCTCATCGCAGCAGCCATCGGCTTCGACACAAAGTACAACCCGAGTTCACCCTTGTTGAAAGTATTGTATATGCAAACCCTATTTACCGATGCACAACTGGCCCTCTCCAGAGTCAATGATGAGTTCAATGCCCTCAAGCGCGCTTTAGATAGTCGTCATGCACTCTATGAAGGCATGCTGTTGTTGGCAACCCGTATGATGGGCGAATTGAGATCTTGTGGTGCAACAAAGTCAACTATAGAAAAGGCAGAAACTTATAAACGTGCTATCGATGGTAGACGTGCTCACAAGATAGACCCTACATCTTCAGATAAGGTCATCAGTGCTAGTCACACCTCCTTCGCAAACCGAGCCCTTAATTTCGACGGTCTTATAGGTGTATGCGAGTTAGAACCATTGTACAATCCGTCCGAGGTGCCATTGCAAATCGTATCACTAAAATCTTATTTGGCAGATATGAGAGCGGCCAACTCGGCAGCGGTTACCACCCAAGCGTCACTTACTAATGCGCGTACAGACCGCAATAAGCTTCTGTACACCCCAGGCACTGGCTTGGTAGATATTGCAAAGGCGGCTAAAGAGTATGTAAAAGCAGTATTTGGGTATAAAAGCCCAGAGTACAACCAGGTAAAGCACATTAAGTTCAAAAACAGAAAGATAGCTTAAACAAAACAATCCCCGTGCAAACGGGGATTTTTTTATGTCCTCACGTATGTGGGTATCTCTTTTTTTCCATTTCTAGAAGCCTGCTCCGAGCATTATTGAGAAACAAAATATATGTTGTTTCGAAGATAGCTTGCGCAGTAAGTCAATGGGTCGGAATCTCATAACAATAAACCATTGCTCTTGAAAAAAGGAGGTAGTTTTTTATAGTTATAAGGGAAAATAAATAATAAAAAAATTGTGACCTTGCCTATTATAAGTTATACTTGTATAAATAGTGTGGTGTGACAAATATAGTTGAAATTATAAAAAGTAGGGGTCCTATCTTATCTGGAGAATTGATAGAGATTATTGTTAATCAGGATAATAGTATATCTAAAGATGCTGCTAGAAAGCGTATTTCAAGAATCAAAGATGATGATATAGCTCGAGTAACAGGATTATTTGCTGACCGACAAATACTATTTCATGACAAAGCAATTTTTCGAAATCATGAATATTATGAAGGATTATCATCTGCATTAAAAAATGCTGGGAAACAATACTATTTAATTCTACAATCTCTAGATTTTCATTATGGTGTGATGAATTTAGCTAATTTACCCGCATATTCAATAAGCCCAGTTAAATTAACCAAAGGGCATCAAGATTTTCACACTGTTATTAATAAGCTTAATGATCTTAGCTTAATTTCAATTCAAGATAAGCAAGTTTATCTTTCTTATGCAATTAATGACAATCAAAGAAACGAGAAAAAATCTAAAGGTGTAGAAACTGCAAAAAATTTTCTTCTAATTCAGTTTAATGACTGGGCGAGAAAAATTGGCCTAGCATCCTATAATACGTCAAGTTTTCATAGTGATTTCGGTAATTTTCAGTTTAACTATGTTAACCCTAGTTATGTTGGAACGTTACCAAAATATTCTTCTAGTAAAAAGATTGTACCTGGGTTTGTGATTGCAGATATTTTAATTGGTAACACCGTCAATGCTTATCAAATTGAATTTTTTCTGAATAAAATAAAAACATTAAAATTCAAAAAAAATACTCCTAGTTTTTTACCTTTTCTAATTGTGGAATCAATAGATACAGATTCTTTAAACTTATTAAAAGCAGAAGGAATTATTGTAGGGTTTGTAAATGAATTGTTTGGTAGTAAATATAAAGAGTTACTTAATTCTTTGATAAATCTTGTAACAAATGCAGGCGCTATTTTAAAGAAAAATCCTGACGCTTATTTAGACTTAATTACAAAGCTTAATAAGCTAGTAGATGGTAAGACAAATAATCTCCGTGGAGACTTGTTTGAGCTTGCGGTAGGCTACTATCAGGGAAGAATGGGAAATAGCATAGAAATAGGTAAATCAATTAATTTCGAAGGAAATTTACGAGAAATAGATGTATTCAGTTTCATGCCAAATAAAGTTACGATATCAGAATGTAAGGGATATAATAGTATGATTGATATTGTAGAGGTCGATAAATGGTTAGGAGAAAAAATTCCAATAATTAGAAAATGGATAATGGAGCAGGCGTATTTTAACGGTTATGAAATTGTTTTCGAGTTTTGGTCTACTGGAGGTTTCACCCCTGATGCCAGAGCATTATTAGAACAAAGAAAAGCAGAAACAAAAAAGTATCAAATAGATTTTTTTGATATTGAAAATATGATGAATAAATCAAAAGCTTTGCACTCTAAAAAGTTTACAGATATATTAAACGAATATTATATAAAAGAGATTTGATTTTTATTTGTTCAATTTTCCTCTTTATAATAAATTTTATAAAATTTTCTTCCATCTTTCTCGGTTCCCTGTTCAATTAAATTTCTATCCCCGTGAATATAAATATGAAAATTTTTATCTAGTCTTAAAACACTTTTAAAAACTCTTGCCTGTTTTTTTACTGCTTGAGGGGAAATTTCGAAATGGTCATTTGATTCTAGTTCGTTTTCTTTTCTATACCTTTCATCGTATTCACGAAAATAATCTATGACATTGCTGTCCCCAAAAACTGTTTCTTCAAATTCTTTTTTGTCAAACTCATTATGTTTTTTAAAATAATCTACTGAACGATTAAGAAAATCAATTTTATCCGCTTTGCTTACTTCAAAATTTTTATCTAATTCTTTGGTGACAAATTGTTTTGTAATGCCTAAAAATTGGTTGGTTTGTAGATATTCATTTTTCTTTGTTTTGACACTTAAAAATTCATCCTTCCAATATTGGGCTTCCGTGCTTTTATTAGTATTGTCAACTATGGCAATTAAGTATCCATTTTCTTTGTCAACATTAAATATCAAACACCCTTTGTCTAATTTATGAGTGTTCATGCCACTCACATCTTTTAGCCCATATTTTGTTTTCTCATCTTGAATCGTTAATATAGTTTCTTTATTCTCTGATTTAAAAATGCCAATACCACTAATTATCTCATCGTCTATACGGCAATCATTCAAATAAAAAACAACTATTTCTCCTGACTTAATTTGATGATGGGTGCTTTTATCATATAGATATCTACCAATATTTTTAGTTTGGTCTATAAAATTTAAATCTTCGTCATTATCAAAAATTGAGCTGACAAATGTGAAAACTGGATTTAATTCAAGGTTAGGCAGGAAATGGAATTGATGCAATTCATCAAATTTGAAATTACTAGTGATTAATTTACTTATAATATCTTCAATGTTATCAAAGTTTGTCAAGTCCTCGGAAAAGCGAACTCCGTCACCATTATTCTTATTACCAATTTTATGAATTATTAACTTGTCTAGCGTACCTAAAGCAATGTTTTGCATATTTATTTATTGTAAATTTTACTTGGAATTAGACCGTTTCCATCAATAAACTCATCAACAGTATGAAAATGAGTTAAGTTATTTTCAATCCAAAATTCTTTAGCCGCATGTTCAACCATGAAAATCTGAAAATCCGATTTCTTTTCATGCACAATATCTTTGATAAATGAGTTTAGAAGATTAAAAGCGTCAAGAAGTTTTTTCTCATCATCATTATTCCCTCCAAAATAAGGAGTGCTTGGTTGGTCAATGAATAAAAAAGGAGGCACATTTTCTTGTTCTAAATTTATCACGTGTTCATGCAAACCTAGATAAGTGCATAAATGCATTAACATGTAATTTGAAGCACTTCCAACATTAGGTAAAGCAAATAATTGTCCTTCCGGTATTAGCTCTAATAACATTCTATCACTATTAAACCTCACTTTACTATTCCTGTAATTTTGAAGTGTTGTTAATTTATCATAATTTCTTTGAATGCTATCATTTAATAGCATTTCCATTGTAGATTTTATTTGCGGATTATCTTGTGCTTGCTTGACCAAATCATTTTTTTCATCTAACAGCCTATTGAGTTCGATTGTATCTATTGGTTTTATTTCTTTTTCCTTTAAAATCTTTTCAAGAGCATATTCTATTTTACCTAATTCTATGAATTTTTCTCCCTCAGCAAGAAAACCTTTCTTAATTTCGTTTAATTTAGAAATTTCTTTATTTATCGTTTCCAATTGAGTTTTTAATTCTTTTATATCCCCTTCGACTTTTAATGGTTTTTCTGCTTTATTTGAGAGATTATTTTTTATACTCTTTAATGAACCATCTAAATAATCAATAAATACTTTAACCTCATATATGTCTAAAAGCTGGTCGGACATTTTTTGATTTAAAAATTCAATAGGCTGAAGACTGTCCGCGGATTTAGTGAGATTTCTTTTATAGATATCATATTCTCGTTGATATTGAGTAATCGAATTTATTTGTGATTGTATTCGATTTTTAGCTATTTCTAACTTATCTATTTCCGAGAAGAGAGATGTGTTTTGGGCTATTCGTCTAGTGTTTTTTACAATTTCTTTTATAGTCAGAATAGCGGTATCAATATCTTCGATGTCGTCAGTAAATTCAATTAGGTTTAATTTTTTACCCCAATTAACAAGTTCAAAAATGTCGGATTTAAATGTTTCTAACTTTTTCTTATTCCTTTTTTCTTGATTAGAAATGCTTTTTAATTTTTTGTCTATTAGTTTTAATTTTTCTTCGCCTTTAATATTGTTCATATCGTTGATGCCAATTACTAAATCAAAGATGTGGTTCAGTGCTTTGTCATACTCCTCTTTACCATAAAACGTAGTATCAAAATAAGTTTCGGGAGCATCAATAATGGTTTGAGTCAATGAATTGAAAAGCAGAAAATAACGATAAGAAATATTGAATGGGGCTTTTCCTGCTTCTTTACCAAAAGGGAATCTTAAATTATCGTTTATTCCAAATTCTTCATCCAGAAATGATTTAATCTCCGCTATTTCAGAATTGCTAAATGGTATATCAGGAAACATTCCAAGATTAAAATATACTTCTGATGAAACCGCACCTTTAACTGGACTTTTCCTGATAATGGAAACTTCCTTTTTATTAATACTAAACCTAATTCCGAACCATTGAACCCTATTAATGACTTCGGTTGGAATCGTTACCTTTCCTGCCATTAAACAATAATCAATTATATTCCAAAAACTGGTCTTGCCTTTAGTTGAATCCCCAGTTATAACATTAATTTTATTGGGTAATAATTTATAATTTTTAGGTTCAGCAGTTTCATCGTTGAACCACAACTTTATGTCATGAAGTACAAATTTCATAATTGTATATTTAAAGTTTTATAAAGTTTACTTGTGTCATAGCTTTTTATTATTGCGAGCAGTTGAGGAATGGCTCTATTAATGTTTGAAAAGCGAGCTCCTAGATTATCTGTGTTTTCAATCTTGAACTCAGAATGTACTTTAATTAGCTTTTTAATTTTTATCTGATTACTTTTTTCTAATATTATTAAAGAATTAATCATTACAGGTAGAAGTGATAAATAGCGTTGGTTGAATGAAACAAATAATCGAGGTTGCTCTTTTATAATTTGTTCCAAATTCAAATCTGATTCCAGTCCTAATCTGTTTAAGAAATTAACAGTTCTGTCATCCAACAGGAACGGTAGCATAAGGCTAATGCGAGCAATATCAATTTCCTTAATTTCTTGTAAAATAGAAAGAAAAACACAGCTTGCTATTGCTTCATTATTATATACGTAATATACTTCTTTCATTTTTTGTATTTGTTTTTCCAGTCATAATGCCAGCCTATTTCTAAATCATTTGAAAGTAAATAGTAATGACCGTTTGAAAAATTTATTCCTAAAGGCATGTAATCACCAATTCTTAAGTCAAGTTTTCTAATATAATCGACTATACCTAAGCTTAAATGTTTTATTTCGTCATCCAGATCAACAATGTTAGAGCCTGCTTTTATCTTTTCTTCAATTGCCCTATATTTAGATTTAAATTCATTCTTCCATCTCGTGATACTATCTTTCTTGAATTCATCAGCTTCTGATAATAAAATGAAATTTTCATCATCCGACCAATATGTAAAATTCTTTAGGAACTGAAGCATTAGCGTTGTATATTCAATAACATCTTCAGAACCTTTATGAATCTCACCTATATCAATTAGTTGTTTTATAAAAATTTGTTCTTCTGGGTTTTCAGGAATTAGAATGGGAAATTCTCTTAGAGGTAGTTTTTTTATTTCTGTTGAAGTTTTAAAACACCTTGCAAATTTATTTGAAAAATCTTCAAAAGTAACTTCAAATTTTTTTCCTGCTGTTATTTCCAAATACTTTGAAGATTGTAAATTTGAATAAAGACTATTATATACAGTCTCTACAATATGTTCATCTCTATAGCATATAAATAGTCTTTCTTTGATTTTGCCAATAATATTATCAGTGTCAGTTTCAATTGTAAGTTTTTGGAAAAACAATTTTAGAGCTCTAGAACCTATTTTTCGAATATTTGCACAGTATTTTTTTAATGAGGTGTCTGTTGTTTTATTTTCAATACTGCTTATTGTATCAATTACTGCATTAGTTTTTAAATCCTTTTTGAAAGTTGCGAGAGACTCCATAAATTTATTGTTATTCTCATTTTTGTTCGTTATTAAAATGAAGGAATGTTTTTTTAAAAAATCTATTTTTGAAGCCGCTTCATTAATGAAGGATGCCCAATTACTTAATGTCTTCCACATATCCAAATCCATTGTTGTTAGATTTTGCGAAGTTCCATCGGCATTTTTTAAAGTGGTGTGTTTTGTTTGGTACAATAATGTCGTTCCATCTTCTTTATCAATATGGACATCATCCTTTACTTCAAATCCTACTTTTTCCCCATGCCTCAACTCTAACGCCATAAGCATAAAATAATAGAATTGGTAATCGAAGCCTACTGCTATTGGTCCCGCACTATGTTGTTCTTGTATAGATTTCATTTATTTAGTTTGATTGAATAAATAAACTAGTTGCCAAAATGCAAACTAATGATAATATTGGAAGGGAGAATGCTCTAAACATAGTAAATATTCAGATTGGTTGATTTTGTGTTGGGATGAACGGGTTAGAAAGTCGATGAAATGCCATTTGCGCTCTCAAACTGCCCCAGCTCTGCGAAGTCTTCTGACTTTGCCCCGATAGCGCGGATTTGCAATCCGTGCATTCTCGCTTATATTTCATCTCCCAACTCCCAACTCCCAACTTCCAGCTACAAGCTTCAAACTCCATATTTCTACATTCTGTAGCAACATCCTGCTACAATCATAAGTAATTTTGTGTATTCAATAATCTCTATGATGAAATACACAAACTATTACAGCGAGCTTCTCAAAGCAAATAAAGTACCTAACCTATCCAGAAACCAACAACAAGAAATCATGAACATTGTATTTCTAGAAGGTAGCCTAAACAGCTTAATAAAATTAAACTGCCACGCAGACACCCAAGTCAATAAAATTCATGCCACTTATAAACTCTCCGCAAAGCTCTACAACCTCACAAAAAACCAAACCCCACAACAACTTTTCACAAAAATTCTAGGTCCACATTAGCACCACGCAATGTCCCGCGTCCACCACGCAATGTCCCACCCACACCATGAAATGTCTCGGTCACACCACGCAATGTCTCACGTCCACCACGCAATATCCCAGCCACACCGCCCAATGTCTCGGTCATACCACGCAATGTCTCAAGTCCACCAAGCAATGTCTCGGGCGCACCAAGCAATGTCTTGCGTCCACCACCCAATGTCTCGGGCACACCAAGCAATGTCTCGCGTCTACCATGCAATGTCTCGCACTCAAAAAACCATACCCATCCACCCACATCCAAAGGCTAACGGCTAACAGCCAAAAGCACACCTTTTAATAACCCTGTTTATAATTAATCGCAAATCCCATCGTTATTACTTTTAAGATTCCCATATCTTTGAATCGTCAAACAAAAAACGACATGAATGGCTCATAAAAAAATCATCGTGTTTGCCGCTATCGTGTGGCTGCACGCCTTCAGTTTTGCCCAACTATCGGCCACGTATACCAATGACTTGGTAGACTATCAAAAGGCCCTCACACTATACAACAATAAGCAGTATCAGGCGGCACAGAGTATGTTCGACAAGATCATCGACGCTACTGATGACGAGCAGCTCAAAAGCGATGCGGTGTATTACTACGCCAATTGCGCCGTGCGCCTTAATCAAATCAACGCCGACAGCCTCATTGAGGACTTTGTAGAGACCTACCCAACCTCTACCAAGAAGAACACGGCGTATCTCGATGTGGCAGATTACTATTTCGACAACGGAAAATACGCCTACGCACGCAAATGGTACGAAAAGGTGGATGAAGGCAGCATATCACGCACCGAGCGCGACAAGTTTTCCTTCAATTATGGCTATTCGCTCTACTCCACAAAGGATGAAGCGGGTGCGCAAAAGTACCTTAACCGTGTGGTGAACAGCAAGGAGTATGGCTCGCAGGCGAAATACTACATCGGGTTTATGGCCTATGAAGGTGATGATTATAACAAGGCGAATGAATACTTTGAACAGGTAAGCGACAACGAGCAATATGCTGAAAAACTCTCGTACTATCAGGCGGATTTGAACTTTAAGCTCGGCAATTTTGAGAAGGCGATTGAAATGGCGAAGGAACAGATGCCGAAAAGTAGTCCCGCAGAAAAATCAGAGCTGAACAAGATTATTGGCGAGAGTCTCTTTAACCTAAAACGCTACGACGAGGCCATCCCATACCTGAAAGAGTACAAGGGTAAGGGCGGCAAGTGGAACAACACTGATTACTATCAGTTGGGCTATGCTTACTACAAGCAAAACAACTTTGAAGCGGCCATTTCGGAGTTTAACAAGATTGTAGGCGGTAATAACAGCGTGGCGCAGAATGCCTACTATCATTTGGGCGAAAGCTACATCAATCTCGACAAGAAGCAAGAGGCGCTGAATGCCTTTCGCAATGCCTCGCAGATGGATTACGACCTCAAAATTCAGGAAGACGCGTGGTATAACTATGCGAAAATAAGTTACGAAATCGGGAACCCATACCAGTCGGTGCCGCAAGTGCTCACAAGCTATCTAAACCAATATCCGAAAACCGCGATGCGCGAGGAAATTGAGACGCTCTTGATAGACAGTTACATCACCTCAAAGAATTATAAGGAAGCCTTGAAGTTGCTGGAAGGCAAAAGTAGCTTTGAGAACAAGGTCGCTTATCAAAAAGTGACCTTCTATAGAGGAATTGAGGTGTACAATGAAGGGAATTACGCCGAAGCGAAGAGTTTATTTGAAAAATCACTGAAGGAACCGCGCGACGCAAAGTTTACGGCTCGTGCCACCTTTTGGAAAGCCGAAAGCGATTATAACATTGGGAATTTTGCCGATGCCTTGATTGGTTTCAAGCAGTTTCAACAGCAAGCCGAGGCCAAAAACACCCCAGAATGGACCAATCTGGACTATAACTTGGCTTATACCTATTTTAAACAGAAGAATTACAGTCAGGCGACAGGCTTGTTTAAGGATTTTATTGCCAATCATAAGGACGACAAGCTCCGTTTGAATGATGCCTATTTGCGATTGGGCGATGGCTATTTTGTGTCGAGCAATTACCAAGAAGCGATAGCCGCTTATGATAAAGCGATGGCGCTGAACGAAATCGAAACTGACTATGCCGCATTTCAAAAAGCGATGAGCTACGGCTACATAGGGCAGGGCAGTACCAAAATGCAGGAACTCAACAGTTTTATCGACCGCTACGCGAAGTCGCCGTTGCGTGACGATGCGATGTATGAGTTGGCAAACTCTTACGTGAAGGCGAACCAAACCGACAAAGCGATGGCAATGTACGACCGAATGAATAACGAGTACAAGACCAGCGTGTTCGTACCAAAAGCCTTGTTGCGTCAAGGTCTGGTGCACTATAACGCCAGCCGAAATACCGATGCCTTGGAGAAATTCAAGAAAGTAGCGCGCGATTATCCGAATTCCGAAGAAGCCATTCAGGCGGTCAGCACTGCCAGATTAATTTATATCGATTTGGGACGCGTGGACGAGTATGCCGCTTGGGTGAAAACGCTTGATTATGTGAATGTCACCGATGCAGAATTGGACAACACGAGTTATCTCGCGGCAGAAAAGCAGTATTTGGATGGCAACACCGACAATGCGATTAAGCAATTCAACCGTTATTTGAATGACTTCCCTAACGGAATGAGTGCCTTGAAAGCGCATTTTTATCTCGCGGAGTTATACACGAAGAAAAACCTTCCGGAAAACGCACAACCGCATTACGAATATGTGGTCAACCGTCCGAAAGGCGAATACACGGAGCAATCCTTGGTGAAATTGTCTGAAACCTATTTGAACGCGTCCCAATGGAACAAGGCCTTACCCATCTTGAAGCGTCTCGAAACCGAAGCTGATTATCCACAGAACGTGACTTACGCACAATCGAATCTGATGAATGCGTACTACCAGTTGGATAACTATCGCGATGCCGAGGCGTATGCCGAAAAGGTGTTGGCGAGTTCGAAATTGGACAACAAAGTGAAGAGCGATGCGAAAATCATCATCGCGCGTTCTGCCATTAAGACAGGTAACGAAGCGAAAGCTAAAACCGCTTATGCCGAGGTGGAGAAAATTGCCACAGGCGCCTTGGCAGCGGAAGCCTTATACTATAACGGTTACTTTAAAAATAAGGACGGACAGTATGAAGCCAGTAACACGGTCATACAACGCCTTGCCAAGGACTATAGCAGCTATAAATATTATTCGGCGAAAGGTCTTGTGGTGATGGCGAAGAATTTCTATGCTTTGAAAGATGCCTTCCAGGCCACGTATATTTTGGAATCCGTCATCAACAACTTTGCAGAGTTTGATGATGTGGTCGCCGAAGCTAGAACCGAATTGAACAAAATCAAAACAGAAGAAGCCAAAACAAATTCATCAATCACCACGGAAGATTAAAATGGCCGTCTCCTTTAGTGAAGTCGAGATGACATTTTTAATTTTTGAATTTTAAATAGAATTATGCAGAATCAAATCAAATATACCCTCATCCTGATGCTTTTGGCAAGCAGCACCTTTTTTGCCCAAGAAAGAACCAAAGACACCTTGGATCCCGAGGTAGTCAATGTGGTAAAACCCTACACACCTACCATTTCCGATGCGTTTAAAATCAAGGAAACACCTACCCTCGATGATGCCACGACCACAACCAAAAAGGAAGTGAAGTACAATATCTTTTCCATTCCAGTCGCATCGACCTTCACACCTGCCAAAGGCAAGGCTGCCTCTGTGAACAAAGCGAAGCAGGACAAATTGTATGACAACTATGCGTCGTTGGGCGTGGGCAATTATACGACTGTTTTGGGCGAAGTCTATTTGAATCACGAATTGGGCAGAGGAGAAACCGTTGGTGGCTATTTGAGTTATCACTCCTCTGGCGGAGGTATTGAAGGCTTACAAGTAGACGACAACTTTATGGACATCAACTTGAACGCGAACTATACTAAAAAGGAACGTGATTATTCTTGGAGTGTTGATGGTGGCGGATTGTACAAGAATTATAATTGGTACGGGCTCCCAAAAGACTTTTTTCTAGATGAGGTTGCTGATACTTTGGACGTTGGACATTCGTACACTGGCGTCAACATCGGAGGGAAAATCAAGTTTGAAGATTCTTATTTCAAGCAAGCCACTGTGCGATTCAGACGCTTTGGAGACAATCAAGGCAGTGGTGAAAATAGGCTTGTTGTGAAAGGAAATGTGGACGTGCCTATCCAGGATGAAATCATCTCTACGAAAGTGACTTTAGATTACTTGGGTGGTTCGTTCGATAGAAGCTATTTCGTGAACGAAGAGTTGAAATACGGAAACTTTAATATCGGTATCGCGCCACAATATCAATTGACGCAAGACGATTTGACCTTGAATTTGGGCGTGAGTCTATTCTATTTAAACAACACCGAAAGTGGTGACAACGATATCTTTATCTACCCGAACATTACTGCCAGTTATCGTTTGGTAGACGAGTTGTTGATTGCCTACGGAGGCATTGAAGGTGGCTTGATTCAGAATTCGTATGAAAACTTCGTGGATCAGAATCCGTTTGTGTCGCCAACCTTGTTCATAACACCTACTGACCAACAATACAATGTCCACGCTGGAATCAAAGGAAAACTGTCGAACAGTATGAGCTACAACGTCAATGCACGTTATTTTGCAGATAGAAGCAAAGCCTTGTTCAAATCGAACGCCGTGTTCAGCGATGCCACCGAAGATTATCAAATGGGCAACTCATATGATGTTGTTTATGATGATTTGAAAACCTTTGCATTTTCTGGTGAATTGAGTGTGGACGTGAATCGTAACTTTAAGTTGGGTGCCAAGGCAGAGTTTTTTGCGTATAATACCAAAGACGCATCCGAACCTTGGAACTTGCCAGATATTACCGGATCATTGTTTGTAGATTATCAGATTGACGAACATTGGTTTGCGGGCGCTAACCTGTTCTTTGTGGGCGAGCGTAAAGACCAGTTTTTTGAAGTTGGCACCCTTGTGCTTCCAGACCCTCAAACAGTTACTTTGGACAGTTATTTTGATGCCAATGCCCACGTTGGGTATCGCATCACCGATCAGATTTCGGCCTTTGCGAAAGTCAATAACATTGCAAACCAAAACTATCAACGTTGGTTTAATTATCCAGTGCAGGGATTTCAGTTTTTGATAGGTGCTACCTATCAGTTTGATTTTTAGAAACACACATTATTTGCATTAATGATTATATTGAAAAAGCATCTCAAGTGGGATGCTTTTCTTATTTTTACATAGCTGTCTGATCGAGCGGAGTCGAGACCTATTCAACCCTATATGATTATGAAAAAAATCCTAATACTCTTTGCAATTATATGCTTCTTTTCCTGTAAAAATGAAGAAAAAATCAAAGTAGATGCCATCGTTATCAATGCCAATGTTTATACTGTGAATGCCAGTTTTGATAAGGCGCAAGCATTCGCTATTAAAGATGGTAAATTCTTTGATATCGGAAGAAATAGTGACATCCAAGACAAATACGAAAGCCACAACATCATTGACGCCAAAGAACAAACTGTATTGCCTGGCCTGATTGATGCGCATTGTCATTTTTTGGGATTGGGATTCAATCAGCAAAGCATTAATTTATTCGGTACCAAGAGTTTTGAAGAAGTGGTGGATAGTGTGGTGGCGTTTCACAAAAGAACCAAGGCAAAGTTTATTACTGGTCGCGGCTGGGATCAAAATGATTGGCTTGAGAAGGAGTTTCCAACAAAAGACTTGCTCGATGCCAAGTTCCCAAATACGCCAGTCGTGCTTACCAGAATTGATGGTCACGCCGTAATTTGTAACCAAGCCGCTTTGAACCTTGGCAAAGTAACTAAAGATAGCAAGGTTGAAGGTGGCGAAGTGGTTTTAAAAGATGGAAAGCCTACAGGTGTGTTGATTGACAATGCAGAAACATTGGTAATGGATGCTTGGCCAAAAAATACCCGAAAGGACATTGCCAAAGCCTTAATTGCTGCCCAAGACATCTGTTTTAAATACGGATTGACCACCGTTGATGATGCAGGATTGAATAGAGATGCCATTGAAGTCATTGATAGTTTGCAGAAAGCTGACATCTTAAAGATGCGAGTGTATGCAATGGTTTCAACCTCTGATGAAAACCTCGATTACTATTTGAACAAAGGTATTTACAAAACAGACTATTTGAACGTTCGCTCCTTTAAAGTTTATGGTGATGGCGCTCTGGGTTCTCGTGGTGCTTTGTTGCGCAAGCCTTATAGCGACCATCCAAACCATTTTGGTCTGCCAATCACCAGCATTCCAAAACTGGATAGCATTGCGCAACGTATTGCCAATTCGAAATTCCAAATGAATACACACGCCATTGGAGATTCTGCCAATCACACATTATTGACTATTTACAACAAGGTTTTAAAAGACAAGTCAGATAGACGTTGGCGCATCGAACACGCGCAAGTCATTTCTCCAAAGGATTTTGAAAAATTCAAAAATGTGATTCCGTCGGTACAACCTACGCACGCGACGAGCGATATGTATTGGGCAGAAGAACGATTAGGGAAAGAACGCCTGAAGAATGCCTATGCTTACCAAGATTTATTGAAAGTCTATGGTAAAATAGCCCTTGGAACCGACTTTCCTGTTGAGGAGGTCAGTCCGTTTTTGACGTTTCATTCGGCTGTAGCACGACAAGATTTGGAAGATTATCCGTTGGAAGGATTTCAGATGGAAAACGCTTTAAGTAGAGAGGAAACCTTACAGGGTATGACTATTTGGGCAGCCTATTCCAATTTTGAAGAAAACGAAAAAGGAAGTATTGAAGTTGGTAAGTTTGCTGATTTTATCATTTTGGACAAGAACATTATGGTCATTGACAATAAAGACATTCCAAAAGTGAATGTTTTGAAAACGTTTGTAAATGGTGTGTTACAATATGAAATGCCAACCAAGGCAACTGAAAACACATCCGAAGAAAAAAAGTAATACCTATTTCGAAGTCAGGCGAGCCAAATAATCAAAGTGTTCGCCTTCTTGAACCAATTCGCAATATAATCCCACTGATTCACATTCCTTCTTAAAGGTATTGAAATCGAGGTACAACCATTTCATAGGAACTTCATTTTCGCCTTTATAGCTTAAGAAATAGTCGAGTTCGCCATAATAGTTGGCGTTGAGGTCTTGCCAGAATCCGCCATCTTCATCTTCATACATATATTTGATATCGGAAGAATCAATCAAAATCTGTCCGTCAGGATTCAACAGTGATTTTAGATGAATGAGATATGATTTTGTTTTTGACAACTCTTGAAAAATTCCGATGCCATTCATCAACAATAATATGGTGTCAAAGGTTGCAGTTTCACCAAGAATATCCACTAACTCAACGGAATTCACACCACGAGCGTTAGCAACTTCAACAGCACCTTTAGATACGTCAATTGCTTTCACATCAAAACCTTTGTTCTGTAAATACAAACTATGGCTTCCGGAACCACAGCCAACATCCAAGGTCTTTCCTTTCGCCAATTGCAAAGCTTTTTGTTCTAATTTCGGCATGCTATCAAAACTTCTGAATAAATAGGGAAGTGGCAATTCATCTTCATCAGAGATATTGGTTGACGTGATGAGGTCTTCGGTGTAATTTCCGTTATGGTAATCCAATAAAGCTTTTCCGAATAAATCTTTCATAAGTTTTTGGTTAGTTCGACTGTTATCCAAAGACGAATTAAATCGAGAACTTTAATTATTTTTGTGTTATGCAAGACATCCTCAATCATCTGCCACAGCTCGCCAAAGATAAGCATAAGGAAAACAAAAATTTCTTTGCAAGGCTAAAAAAGAAGCCACCAAAACAATTGGATTATTTGATGCAGGAGTTGCACGAAGCAGAATTTCAACGAACCGACTGTTTGGAGTGCGCTAATTGCTGCAAGACAACAGGGCCTTTATTTACGGATAAGGACATTGAACGCATTGCGAAACATTTCAGGATGAAACCGTCTCAATTTATAGCACAGTTTTTGAGGCTAGATGAAGAAAATGATTATGTGTTGCAGAGTGTGCCGTGTACATTTTTGGGTGCTGATAATTATTGTTCCATTTATGAAGTGCGACCAAAAGCGTGCAGGGAATTTCCGCATACCGACCGAAAGAAATTTCAGCAAATCTCTAATTTGACATTGAAGAATGTGGCCATTTGTCCTGCAGCGTACAACATTGTGGAAGAAATGAAAAAACGATTGCTTCAAATAAAATAACAGATGAAAAAGACATTTTTGATACTTGTATTCGGTTTGATGGTCAGTGTTGGCCAGGCTCAAGAATGGTTTACGTCTTTTGATGTTGCCAAGAGATTGGCACTTGTACAGGACAAAATGTTGTTGGTAGTTTGGGAAGGTTCGTTTGAGTATTCAATACCCGTTAGCTATACAGCTGTAAACGGCAACAGAACTGTGATTGATTTGGCTGTTGATAAAACTTTGGATCCTATTATATTCAATTATTTTGTGCCAGTAAGATTGCAGGAAGTCAATCACTTGGATGTTATGAAAAAGGCCGAGGGCAGAGGTTTATCTTATAAAAGTAAACTTGAAGACGATAGCATCAAAATTATGGATGTCAATGGCAATATCCTGAATGTTGACCAATCTTCTGAAATGATTTTGGATTTTTCAGAATTAATCAACCGATACGCACTTAATACTTCTTTTCTCAATGCAGAATTGAGGAATTATCTAGACAATCCGAACTATTTATCCTCGTTTTTACTTGGTGAAAAGTATATTGAATATGCTATGTATGCACAAAAGGACTTGAGACTAGAAATCATTGATTTGGGAACCATTTATCTTGAAGAGTCGAAAAAGATGGCAGAAGCCAATAGTATTGACAATTTAGATGGTGTACTTCAAAAGATTGAATTGAAGGAGATTGAAAGCTTATTGATATTGAACAAAGAAGGAAAGGCGAAAAGATTTTTGAAAAGGATTGAACAACAAGATGTGGAGACAATAAATCAACGCACTTATAATTTTTTGAACTATGTAATTTCCACATTGGATAATGATAATACAAACGCAGATATGTGGAAAAATGAAATTTCTTCATTAGATTTGAGAAAAGCCGAAATGATTTTGAATATCATAAAACATGGATAATATAATCAACTATTTTGAAACCATTCCTTCACTTCACAGAAGCATCATTTTGGTAGGAGGTATTGCTTTCTTTTGGTTGCTCGAAGGTTTTCTGCCGTTATTCCAATTTGAATACAAAAAGTGGCAGCATGCTTTACCAAACTTTTTCTTTACGCTTACAACAGTTGTTGTAAATTTTGGGTTGGCTTTTTTATTATTAAAAACGGCCGATTGGGTCAAAGCCAATGATTTTGGAATCATCAATTGGTTGCCAGAAATGCCATTATGGCTTTATGCATTTTTAGGTGTATTGTTTTTGGATTTTTTCGGAGCTTATTTGGCTCATTTGGTGGAACACAAGACAAAAATCCTCTGGATGGTGCATTTGGTACATCATACGGACCATAAAGTGGATACTACAACAGCCAATAGACATCATCCAATTGAAAGTGTCATTCGCTTTGTGTTTACACTTTTTGGGGTTTTCATTGTAGGAACTCCGATTGCCTTGGTGTTCTTGTATCAGTCGCTTTCATTAATTGCTACACAATTTGGTCACGCCAATATTAAAATGAATAGAAAACTGGACAAAGCGTTGAGTTATGTGATAGTTTCTCCTGATATGCATAAGGTGCATCATCACAACGTATTGCCTTATACGGACTCTAACTATGGAAATATCTTTTCAATATGGGATCGACTGTTTGGAACTTTTATGTCTTTGGATAGAGACACAATCGTTTACGGCGTTGATACTTTTCCAGATGAGAAAACTAACAGTAATGTCAAGGATCTGCTGAAGCAACCGTTTCATAAATACCGCAAACCTACGACGCACAATAAGCATTAAAATTTCTAAAGACAGAACAATAATTGTTTTGATTTAAGTTGTTCATTTTTAAGTATTTGATCAATTTTTGCATTTCGTCGATTATTTTTGAAAATTCTCACATCTCATCGTTGCTTTTATTGTTTTGACTAAAACCTTTGGGGCGCTTACTTCCTCACTCTAATTTTGGTACAGAATTAATCCAAAACCCTCAAAAAAGATTAATTAAACCAAAATGCCCCCCAATCATGAACTTATTAAATAGAACGACAACTAAATTCTACCTTTCCATCATCATTTTGATCTTGATGACTATGATTGCCCAAATGGCGAATGCCCAAAATCAGTATACCACCATTTCAAAAAATATCAACCCAGAAGCTCAAAACCTTTATCACGATTTGTCGCCTCAAGGCGACAGTCTCTACCTAAAAGCTGAAACTATTTTTTATAAAGTTGCTTTTTTGAATAGTTTGGATAGAAAGGTTTTTACATTTAATCCTCCAGTTCTAGAAAGTAAAATTGCTCTTAAAGATATTGTGGTTGGCGATTACACTGTTTTGGTTTACAAGCGTGACCGCATTATTGTATTTCATATATCGAGATTATATGAAATAGAGAAGCCTTTGCAGATTTTGCTAGATAATGAAATTTCTTTATTAAATGTTGATATTGGAAAAACTGTGGTGAAAGAAGTGGCTATCAAACAACAATCTCTTTTGAAATTTGGTATGAACAATATTGAATTGGCCGAAAATTTTGATTTAGGTATAGAGGAAGTCAAATTTGCAGTCAATGATGATAATTTAAAGATTGATGAAAGCAACTTCTCAATCAAAACAAAGCCTTATAATCTTACAAGCAGAGACAGAAAAAATATGCAAAGCAGGGAAGAATATCGTAAAATTAATTTAAGACCAAATAAAAAAACGTACTAACTTTTCTGCTTTTTAAGATGTAGTATAATTTTGAGTAATTCGTCGAATTAATTGACATTTTACAGACGAAATAAATTATTTGATCTCTATTTAGTATAGATTCGTTTAGGGATTATTATTTGCTGTTGATAAAATTGTTGAACCAACCAACATACAGCAAATATGGGAAAATATAGAAGGTTATTTTTGGCTTCGATTGTAGGACTTACTATTCATAAGCTACAAGCTCAAAAACCATTTGCCACTATTGAAAAGAATTATAATGTGAGGGCAAAAGATCTTTTTCACGAACTGAATTCTTCAAAAGATACTTTACTACTTCAAAGTACAAAACCTATTGATTACGTTTATGCCATTAATAGTGACTATAAGCGTGAAATTGATTTTTATAATAACACCAATTCACTCAAGATACCTTTGAATCAATTAAGCAAAGGCAAACACGTCTTTGTGGTGGGACACCAAAAAATGCAGATCATTTTTGTAGTAAGAATACAAACTGAAACCAAGAAAGCATTGGCAATGGTTTCAAAAGATCAAACCACAATAAATGGAAACTAATTGTAAATCAAATACTTTTTTCTGACAGATTTGAATGCGTCCAAATCCTTTTGCCACGTAGCTTTAATAGATTTTTCATCCATTCCATCTTCAATTTGTTGACGCAGTTTTTTGGTACCAGCTAATTTCGTGAAGAAATCATTGAAGAAAATTTTCTTGTCAATAGAATGATTGTAAGCCTCGATGAGCCAATCTAAATCGAGCCTATTTAAAGAATCAGTATTGCTTAAATCTTTTCCAAAGCATATAGATTCTTGATGTAGAGGAGATTTTGCCCCTTCATTAGGTTGCGGAACAAATGTATAGTCATAAAGCTCTTTATGCAGAAACGGACTACCAAAAATTTGGAATTGTTTGTTTGTTCCTCTGCCAACACTCACATTGGTGCCTTCAAAGAAACAAAGACTTGGATAGAGATTGATAGCTTTGTCATTGGGTAAGTTGGGCGAAGGTTTAATGGGAAGGTTATATGAAGTTTGATGTGTATAATTTTTAACAGGAATAATCGATACATCGCATTGAATGCCATTTTTTAACCACTTTTCACCATTGATCATTTTGGCATATTCACCAATGGTCATACCGTGTACCACTGGTATTGAATGCATACCAATGAAGCTCTTATGTTCCTTTTCCAAAACAGGACCATCAACGTAATGTCCATTAGGATTTGGCCTATCCAAAATCAAAACCGGAATGTTTGCTTCAGCACAAGCCTCCATCACATAATGCAATGTAGAAATGTATGTGTAAAATCGAGCGCCAACATCCTGAATATCAAAAATCATTAGGTCAATGCCTTTTAGCTGTTCTGGTTTAGGCTTTTTATTGTCGCCATAAAGAGAAATAATAGGAACGCCAGTTTTTTTGTCAACACCATCTTTAATCAACTCACCTGCGTCAGCCGTGCCTCTAAAACCGTGTTCTGGAGCATATACTTTTTTAACATCAATTTTTAAAGAAATCAAGGAGTCTACCAGATGCACGTAAGGTCTTGGCTCTTGATTCTTCCCTCCCAACTTTTTAAAAATCACACTTGTTTGGTTCGCAACAATACCTATTTTCTTTCCTTTCAACAATGGTAAATAATCAGCCGTGTTGTTCGCACCGACGCTAATATCTTGCACGCTCAATCTTTCAACTTTTTCAATAGTTTCAAGTTTTAAACTATTCACTTCTGTGGTCGATACTCCATCTTCCATCTTACTGGAAAAGTTTCCACAAGAAATGGCTGTCAAAACAAATAATAAAACAGTATTTTTGAACATCATTAAACGCATCTTGAAAAATTGAATTACGAATTTTTTATAGCTAAACGTATTATTGGCAATAAAACGTATAAAAGTAGTGTATCAGCACCAATTATAAAAATTGGTATTACTGCGATTGCTATTGGGATTATCGTCATGCTTATTGCCATTGCAACGGGTATTGGGCTTCAACAAAAAATTCGAGACAAAGTTGTGGCTTTTAATGGTCATGTCATTATTACCAATTTTGATTCCAATATTTCTGATGAGTCTGAAGCGCCTATCAGGTTAAAGCAAGATTTCTATCCAAAATTCAAATCTGTTGATGGTATAAAACATATTCAAGGTGTTGCCACAAAATTTGGAGTGGTTCGCACAGAAACCGATTTTGAAGGTATCGTTTTAAAAGGTGTAGGCTCGGATTATGATTGGCATTATTTTGAAGAATTTTTGGTAGAAGGTCGTTTGCCACAATTTGGTTCCGAAATGAGTAACGAGGTAATAATTTCACATTATCTTGCCAATAGGTTGCAGTTAAAACTCAATGGAACGTTTCAAACCGTTTTTGGAAAGGAAGATATTAACGAAATCCCATTTATCAGAACGTTCACCATTGTAGGCATCTACAATTCCGGATTTCAGGAATTGGATGAAAAATTCGTCATTGGAGACTTGCGTCATATCCAACGTATGAATAAATGGGAAGCTGACCAAATTGGAAATTTTGAGGTGTTTATTGATGATTTTTCGGACATTGATACCAAAGCCGTCGAAATCTATCAAGCCATTCCGTCAAAAATGAATTCAGAAAGCGTGGTGCAAAAATACTACTCTGTATTCGAATGGATAAAGATTTTCGACAATAACACCTACGGAATCATCGGCATTATGATTTTGGTGGCTGGAATAAATATGGTCACAGCATTGCTCGTCCTTATTTTGGAACGCACCCAGATGATTGGCATCCTCAAAGCTCTCGGAAGCAGCAATTGGAGCATCCGTAAAGTATTTTTGTATAACGCTACCTATCTGATTGGGTTAGGCTTACTTTGGGGAAACATCATAGGCATTGGATTGCTCTTTGCGCAAAAATATTTCAAGCTCATACCCTTGGATCCAAGCGTCTATTACGTCACCGAAGCGCCAGTGTATATCAGTTTCGATTACATCCTTCTCCTCAACGTAGGCACCTTTGTAGTCTGCCTGCTTATGCTTTTGCTTCCGTCGGTCATCATCACAAAAATTTCACCTGTAAAAGCCATACGTTTCGATTGATTTTGGGCGTTACCACAAGGGTCGCGCTATCCACTATATCTTTTTTTTCAAAAAAGGATACCGTTCCTATCGCTAACGCAATTAAAATCCGTTTTGTTTTTTAACTCCTAACTTTTAAGCTAAATTTGCACCGCAAAATAAATAAAATGGAATACGCAAAGAACATTCTTGAAACCATTGGAAACACACCTTTGGTAAAAATCAATGAGTTGACCAAAGAGTTGCCGTGTTTGGTATTGGCAAAATATGAAACCTTCAATCCAGGCAATTCAGTAAAAGACCGAATGGCATTAAAGATGATTGAGGACGCAGAGGCTGATGGTCGTTTAAAGCCAGGAGGCACCATCATTGAAGGGACTTCAGGAAATACAGGAATGGGATTGGCATTGGCAGCCATCGTTAAAGGTTACAAATGTATTTTTGTGATGAGCGACAAGCAGTCCAAAGAAAAAATGGACATTTTAAGAGCAGTTGGAGCGGAAGTTATTGTGTGTCCAACAGATGTGGAGCCAACGGATCCAAGAAGCTACTACTCCGTATCAAAACGATTGGGAGAAGAAACACCTAATTCTTGGTATGTGAATCAATATGACAATTTAAGCAATGCCAAAGCACATTACGAAAGTACTGGTCCTGAAATCTGGAAACAAACAGATGGCAAAGTGACCCATTTTGTAGTGGGTGTTGGAACAGGCGGAACTGTTTCAGGTGTTGGAAAATACCTAAAAGAACAAAATCCAAATATCAAGGTTTGGGGAATTGATACTTACGGAAGCGTTTTCAAAAAATATCACGAAACAGGCGTTTTTGACAAGAACGAAATCTATCCTTATGTCACCGAAGGAATTGGTGAAGATATTCTTCCAGCAAATGTTGACTTTAGCATCATCGATGCCTTTGAAAAAGTAACGGATAAAGATGCGGCAGTTTACACGCAGTTATTGGCAAAGAAAGAGGGAATGTTTTTGGGCAATAGCGCAGGAGCAGCCATTAAAGGCTTGTTGCAGTTAAAGGATAAATTCACAAAAGATGATGTAGTTGTCGTATTGTTCCATGATCATGGCAGCCGTTATGTGGGCAAAATGTTCAATAATGATTGGATGAACAAAATGGGATATTTGGATTGATCAAAATTCCTTCAAAAACAAAAATTTCTTTAATTAAAATAATAAGCCTGAACTCAAGTTCAGGTTTTTTTCGTTTAAAAAGAATGTTCGATTCCTTTGTCAAACGTACATTGTAATTTATTACATTTAGTCTATGCAAGAAGACTTTTTACATTACGTCTGGAAACATAAAAAATTCTCAACACCAAGACTCCTCACAACAGATGGAGAGCTATTGACATTGGTAAAAGTCGGACAGCATAATTTGAATTCAGGGCCAGACTTTTTCAATGCTCAATTGGGAATTGGAGGTCAATTGTGGGCAGGAAATGTTGAGGTGCATATAAAGAGTAGTGATTGGTATGTTCATAATCACGAGCGCGATGCAGCTTATGACAATGTTATTCTTCACGTCGTCTATGAGCACGATACCGAGATTTTTAGGAAAGACAATACAGTTATTCCAACATTGGAATTAAAGAAATATATCAGTAAAGACTTATTGCATAACTATCAGAGTCTTTTTTCTACTCAAAAAAAATGGATTAATTGTGAAAATGATTTTGCCAGCACAGATGATTTTGTACTTCAAAATTGGATGGAAAATCTATATTTTGAACGTTTGGAGCGAAAATCAAAAGCTATTGAAACAATGCTGTTACTTTCAAAAAATGATTGGGAAGCGGTGTTGTTTAGGCTTTTGGCCAAGAATTTTGGTCTCAAAGTCAATGGTGAAGCATTTTTGAGTATGGCATCATCCTTCGACTTTTCAATCATCAGAAAATCACAGTCAAAGGTAGAACAGCTTGAAGCACTATTTTTTGGACAAGCTGGTATGTTAGATGAAACGATTGAGAATGCATATCATCAACAACTTACCAATGATTATAAATTCTTAAAGCAAAAATATAGTCTGTCGAACTCCAATGTCATTCCAGCCCAATTTTTTAGGTTGCGACCTCCGAATTTCCCAACGATTCGCCTATCTCAATTGGCAATGCTATATCACCAAGAGCAAAATTTGTTTTCAAAAATCATCAATGCACAAAGCATAGAGGAACTATATGCTTTAATGAAGGTTTCTACTTCCGATTATTGGACAGAACACTACATTTTTGGTAAAAAATCAAAGTCCTTAAAAAAGACGTTGACAAATTCGTTCATAGATTTATTAATTATTAACACGTTGTTGCCATTGAAATTTAGTTACGCTAAATCTCTTGGAAAAACGATTGATGACAACATTCTATTTATCATTCAACATATTGAAGCAGAAAATAATGGCATTGTCAGTAGCTTCAATTCCCTTAAAAAAGTCGCTTCAACGGCTTTAGAATCTCAATCACTAATTCAGTTGAAAACAGACTATTGTTCAAAAAATAGATGTCTTCAGTGCGCTATAGGAAATGCACTCATTACGAAATCCCAACTTGAGAATCTTAATTCATAAGATTAAAATTATTACTAAATTGCATTATGAACGTTTTCTATAAAGCCCTTCTTTATTTTCAGAAACACGGATACTATGTTTGTCAGCGAATTGCCGATAGATTGGGCATTCGAGCCAAAGTAGTTAGAACCTCGTTTATGTATTTGACCTTTGTGACATTGGGATTTGGTTTTGCGCTTTATCTTTTCATAGCGTTTTGGATGCGCATCAAAGATTTGATATATACAAAAAGGTCATCTGTATTTGATTTATAATAGATGAAAAATCCAATCATTCAACTTTTTAGAACCAGAATATATATGGCCATATTTCTATTGGCGCTGTTGATGGTTGTTGGGGTTTTGGGTTTTAAATTTATGTCTAACTATTCTTGGATTGATGCCATCTATATGACTGTCATTACCATTACCACAGTTGGTTTTGGTGAAGTGCAGCCTCTTGATGAGTTTTCGAAGATTTTTACGGTGTGTCTTATTTTGGCGAGTGTCGTTATTGTGGGTTACGCCTTGACCGTTATTACCGAATATATTTTGAGCAAAAACAATTTTGAAGAATTAAAACTCAAGAAGATGCAAAAAAAGATTGATAAACTTTCAGGACATATCGTAATTTGTGGCTATGGACGAAATGGGAGACAGGCCGCAAAAAAGTTGATGGCTCATAAAAAGTCATTTGTCATTATTGAACAAGATAAAGATATTGTTGATAAACTTCAAGATGAGGATATATCTTATGTTTTTGGCAATGCAAACGAAGATGAAACCTTATTGCGAGCAGGGGTCGATAGAGCCGACACCATTATTTGTGCACTTCCAAATGATGCCGATAATTTGTTTGTGGTGTTATCAGCAAGGCAACTCAATAAAAATTTAAGAATTATTAGTAGAGCCTCTCAAGAAACATCATATGAAAAATTGAAGTTGGCTGGAGCAAACAACGTGATTCTGCCAGATAGAATAGGAGGTGACCATATGGCGTCATTGGTAGTCGTTCCAGATTTGATTGAGTTTATTGACAATCTATCTATTGTAGGACGTTCCGATATTAATATTGAAGAAATATCAACTGAAAAGCTCTACAATACTTCTGAAGTTAAAACCATTAAAGATTTGGATTTGAGACATAAAACCGGTTGTACAGTCATAGGCTATAAAAATGGAGAAGGCGAATATATTGTGAATCCTGAAGCGGAACTTAAACTGGTTCCAAATTCAAAAATTATTGTCTTGGGTCGGCCTGAACAAATTCAAAAATTAAATTCTCTGTATGACATAAATTAGGCTAATGCTCATTTTAACAATAGATGTTTTATAAAATCATTTTTTTTTAGCATCTTGTCACGTTTTTAAGAAAAAACTAATCACTAACTAATTTCAAATAAATTTTATGAAGAAATTTCTTCTTTTGGCATTATCTACTCTTTTACCAATATTGACATTTGCTCAAGACAAAGGTCTGGATGAACAAATCAACGATGCATTTATGCCTATTGCAACGTGGTGGGAAGGTTTTATTCTAACCACTGTACCACTAGGAAGTTACAACGTTCCATTTGTGGTGTTGTTATTGGTTTTCGGAGCTACTTTCTTCACTATATATTTTAAATTTCCAAGTATCACCAAATTTAAAACAGCGATTAATACAGTAAGAGGTAGATATGTAGATATTGAAAAACACGGAGTGGATAAACTTTATAATAATGACGAAGCTCTTGCTGTTGAGGATATCCCAAATACAATACGTGACGAAAGTGCCCACGGTGAGGTGTCTCACTTTCAGGCTTTGGCAACAGCTGTTTCAGGAACAGTGGGTCTTGGTAATATTGCTGGTGTTGCTGTAGCAATTGGAATGGGTGGTCCAGGCGCCACATTTTGGATGATTATATGTGGATTGTTGGGAATGTCTACCAAGTTTGTAGAATGCACACTTGGTGTAAAATATAGAGATGTTGGTAAAGATGGTACTGTCTATGGAGGACCAATGTATTACCTTTCTAAAGGTTTGAAAGAAATTAAATTTGTTACCGTTGGTAAAATTTTAGGAGGATTATTCGCGATTTTGTGTGTAGGTGCATCTTTTGGTGGTGGAAATGCCTTTCAGTCAAACCAAGCAGCTGTTCAAATCAGTTCTTTATTGAATTTGCAAGGCGGTGCAAACGGTGTGATCATTGGTTTAGTTTTGGCCATACTGGTGGGTATCGTTATTATAGGTGGCATCAAACGTATTGCAAGTATTACTGAAAAAATTGTGCCTTTTATGGCAGGTCTTTACATATTGGCATCCTTGGTCATCATCTTTGCTAATATTAGCGATATTGGATTGGCATTTTCATTGATTATTGATGGTGCTTTTTCTCCTATGGCTGGTCTTGGAGGCTTGGTAGGTGTATTGATTGTCGGTTTCCAAAGAGCTGCTTTCTCTAATGAAGCAGGTGCTGGTTCAGCTGCCATTGCTCACTCTGCTGTGCGAACAAAATATCCAGCTTCCGAAGGTGTTGTGGCGCTTCTAGAGCCTTTTATAGACACTGTTGTAATATGTACGATGACAGCTTTGGTCATCATTTTCTTCAACATTAATGGTACTGATCCTCAATCGGTATTTGATTATACAGCCGCTCACGGCAGTAGCGTTATTTTAAAATCTACCGAATTGCCTATTAGTGGTGTTGATTTAACATCAATGGCATTTGATTCAGTTATACCACACTTCTCGTATGTATTGACGGTGGCGATTGTATTGTTTGCATTTTCAACGATGATTTCTTGGTCGTACTATGGACTACAATCTTGGAAATATCTTTTTGGTAAAGGAAAAACAGCAGATTTAGCATACAAAATCTTGTTCCTGATATTCGTGGTTATTGGTGCTGCTGCAACATTAGATGCGGTGATCAAGTTCTCTGATGCTATGATTCTTGCGCTGGTATTCCCTAATATGATAGGATTGTTCTTCTTGTTCCCTAAAGTAAGGCAGGAAATGAAAAGATATCTCAATGCAATCTCAATTAAAAGAGAAGCTATCCAAGACGGAGCAGAAGATATTACTAAACATATGTAATCACTTTGTGATTACCATACAATGAATAAGCTAAAATCCCCTTTTGTGTTTTCGAGGAAGCAAAAAAACGGGATTTTGCTTTTGTTGCTGTTGATTATAGTAACACAAGGTTTCTATTTTCTCCTTTCTTCTAAAAATGATGAAACTAATGTTGACCATAAAGATTTGGCCAAGTTTATCAAAGAAGTAGATTCTTTAAAATTGGTTGAATCAGAAAACCGAAAGCCAAAAATTTACCCTTTCAACCCTAATTTTATCACAGACCATAAAGGATATTCCTTGGGAATGTCCAATGAAGAAATAGATAGATTATTGGCTTTTAGGAAGCAGGATAAATGGGTCAATTCTGTTCAACAATTTCAAGATGTGACAAAAGTTTCAGATTCTTTGTTGGATGCAATTTCGCCTTATTTCAAATTTCCAGATTGGGTGACAAATCCTAAACCAAAATCCTCTTCTTGGGTAGATTATTCCAAATCAAATGAAAACAAAGCCTATCTAACCAAAACATTTGAGCAAAAAATTGATTTGAATAAAGCCACGTCAGAGCAGCTTCAGAAAGTAAACGGAATAGGCGTTGCACTGGCAGACAGAATCATCAAATATCGCGGGAAATTTGTAGGTGGTTTTATTTCGGACATACAACTTCAGGATGTTTATGGTTTGTCTCCAGAAGTTATAGAGAGAGTCAAAAATGATTTCACAGTCAAAACGCCTCGACCTATTCAAAAAATAAATCTCAATACAGCTACAAAGGAACAATTGGTTACCATTCAGCACATAGACTATGAGGTTGCGCACTATATTATTGAGCAAAGGACTTTAAGGGAAGGATTCAAATCACTTGACGAGTTGACCAAAGTTAAAGCCTTTCCAATCGGCAAAATTGATATAATTAAGTTATATTTGACGCTAGAATAACTCCGGATTTTCGGAACAAAAAAGCAACAGAACATTATGTACTTCACAGAAGAACATCACTTATTTAGACAGAGTTTACAGGATTTTTTAAAGAAGGAAGTCGTTCCTCATATTGATAAATGGGAAAAGACCGGAACCATCGAACGTTTCATATGGAAAAAGTTTGGTGATATGGGTTTTTTCGGAATCAATTACCCAGAGCAATATGGTGGTTTAAATCTTGACATTTTTTACACAGTAATTTTTCTAGAAGAATTGCAAAAAATCAATTCAGGAGGTTTTGCAGCAGCTATGTGGGCGCACGCTTATTTGGCAATGACGCATCTTAATAAAGAAGGCAGTCACGAAATTAAAGAGAAATATTTGGCACCAAGTATTTCTGGTGATATGATAGGATGTCTGTGCATTACTGAACCTTTTGGAGGAAGTGATGTGGCAGGTATGCGTTCAACCGCCGAAAAGAAAGGAGATACTTACGTATTGAATGGTTCCAAAACATTCATAACCAATGGTATTTACAGTGATTATTTAGTTGTAGCCGCCAAAACTTCTCCAGAGAAAGGAAATAAAGGCATAAGTATTTTCGTGGTTGATAGGAATACTGAAGGCGTTTCTGCAACTAAATTGGATAAACTTGGTTGGCGAGCTTCAGATACAGGCGAAATTGCTTTTGATAATGTCGTTATTCCAGCCAATCAATTAATGGGTGAGGAAGGTCAAGGTTTTGCATACATTATGCAGCATTTCGCTTTAGAAAGATTGATAATGGGTATCAATGCACACGCAAGAGCTGAATTTGCCTTGGAATATGCACTTCAATATATGTCAGAGCGAACGGCTTTTGGAAAAACAATTGATAAGTTTCAAGCTTTGCGACATAAAGTAGCCGATTTCTATACCGAAATGGAAATCTGCAAAGCATTCAATTATTCGGTGGCACATCGATTGAATAAAGGTGAATATGTAGTTAAAGAAGCCACGATGTCAAAATTGCATTCCACCAAAATGGCTGACGAAGTCATTTACGGTTGCCTTCAATTTTTAGGAGGTTATGGCTATATGGAAGATTACCCAATGGCACGTTTGCTTCGCGATAGCAGATTAGGGCCTATCGGTGGCGGAACGTCAGAGATTTTACGTGAGATACTCGCCAAAATGATTATTGATAAGAAAGATTACAAACCAGCAACTTAATTTTTGCGTCTTATGAAAACCAAATCTATCCAGTACATTACCGTTTTTATTTTTTCCTTCTGCTTTACTTATGGTTTTTCCCAAGTGGAATTAAAAAACAAAGTTGTAGATTTTACGACATTGATGCCTATTGAAAGTGCAAGTATTTACATCAAAAATACAACCACAGGGACTGTGAGTAATTCCGATGGAAAATTTGTGCTTTTGGTTCCTAACGAATATGCCAATGATACTTTGGTGATATCCTCAATTGGCTACAAAAGTTTCAAGTCGGCCGTAAAAGATTTTGATAATTCGATGGAAATTTTTCTTGAGGAAGACATCGCTTCGCTGGATGAAGTAGTGTTGGTTGCCGAAACCAGGCCAAAAACAGGAAATGACATTGTGTTGAGAGCATTGGAACGTTTGCCTAGAAATATGCCTGATTCGTCCTATTTGCAAAAAGGATTTCTTCGACACAAAGAGCGTAATAAAAAAGAATTTAAATGGTTGATTGAAAGTGCTATCACCGTATACGACTCCAGTTATAATATGAATGCTGCAAACAATCTGAAGATCAATGTCGATGAGGTTCGAAAAAGTTACGACTTGCGTGATGTAGATAGTTTGCTTACTTACACGGCCTATCTTCAACAGAGAACAAATAATCGAAACCTGAAAGCCAGAAATCTGCGCAGAGATACCATCAGGACATCTACATTGGTTAAGGCCATTAAGTGGAATGATACAAGAGTCAATGGGTTGCAAAATCTCTTTGAAGGAAAATTAAATTTAGTTCGAAATTCGGCAAGCTCAAAAGCACTCTTTGGTGAAAATATCTTGGATGTTCACCAGTTTGAATTGGATACAGTTTTAGTGGATAACGAAAGAAAGATTTACAAAATCAAGATTAAAGAAGGTAAAGATTATGTCAACCTTAAAACCAAAGGCATTTTTAATGATGGTTATAAGGCTGAAGGCTGGATTTATATTTATTGGGACACTTATGCCATCAAAAAAATTGAATATAATTTGATTGCTGCGTCACCAGAACAGAAGAGTAGAAGCAAGGCACTTTTTGATACGCAAATCAACCATAAATTGGTGCTCAATTATATGGAATATGAAGGAAAAATGTATCCTAATTACATTTATTACGAAACACCAAAGCTTGTGAATGTAGGTTCCAAACCAACCGAACCTAGAAAAAGTATTGATGAAGCTGTTGCCACATATGACAAGGACGAACGTTATTATTATACAGTGCAAGAAATTCTTTTTACAGAAGTTATTTTAGAACCAGAAAAAATTCAGCAAGCATTGGCAAAGAAATGGGATCCGGATATTTTTTCAATCAAGCCATATAACAAGAATTTCTGGAAAAACTATAATACTCTTTTGGAAAGCGATGAAGATGAGCAGTTGATACAAGATTTGACGAAACGTTCTTCTCTGTATAAAGATTGAAAAAAATAAAAAAATAAAATTGCAGATAATAAAAAACACTTTATATTTGCAGCCTTGAAATTCTAAAAGAGAGGAGGTTAAGATACTATGTTAATAATACCGATTAAAGAAGGAGAAAATATAGATAGAGCGCTAAAGCGTTTCAAGCGTAAGTTTGATAAAACTGGTGCGAAGCGTCAATTGCAAAATCGTAAGCAATTCACAAAGCCTTCAGTAGAACGTAGAGCACAAATTCAAAAAGCGCAATACATTCAAAGATTGAAAGATCAAGAAAACATCTAAAAAAGTTTTCAGACAATATCAAAATTCCCGCATCTGTGGGAATTTTTTTTGTCTTATATTTAATGGTTTTCATTTGAAAAATTGATAAGCAAACAAAATAGTGAGATAATGATTGATGCCTTTACAGAATATTTACTTCGAGAAAAAAACTATTCTCCTCTCACCATAAAGGCTTATCATTCCGATTTACAGGAATTTTCAGATTATGTGTTGAAGGAATTTGATTCGGATAGCATAAATGATGTCAACTACGCACAAATTAGAAGTTGGATAGTCACGCTAGTTGAATCCGGTATTTTAAACAGAACGATCAATAGGAAAACATCCTCCTTAAATTCATATTATAAATTCCTTATGAAAACCCAAACAATTAGTGTCAATCCTTTAGCAAAGCATAAGGTTCTAAAAACTGGAAAGAAAGTGCAGATTCCGTTTTCTGAAGCTGAATTGAACACCGTTATTTCCAGTTTGCAATCAGAGACTGATTTTGAAGGATTACGAAACAAGTTAATTGTTGAGCTTTTTTATGCCACAGGAATTAGACGAATTGAATTGATACAGATAAAACTCTCCAATCTGGATTTATCCAATAAAACGTTAAAAGTAATTGGGAAGAGAAATAAAGAGCGCTACATCCCGTTAATAAATTCAGTTGTTGAAACAGCTAAAGCTTATTTGATTGAACGAAATAATCTTGAAACAATTTCTGACAAGGAGTTTCTCCTTTTAACGAAAAAAGGGTTAAAAATTTATGAAAATCTTGTTTACAGAATTATTAATGATTATTTTAGTAAAGCATCTAGTAAGGTAAAAAAGAGTCCGCATATATTAAGGCACTCATTTGCGACTCATTTGCTTAATCAAGGTGCAAATTTAAATGCTGTCAAGGAACTTCTTGGACATACAAGTCTGGCAGCAACCCAAGTCTATACGCATAATAGTATAGCAGAACTTAAAAAAGTGTATTCCAATGCTCACCCAAGGAGTAAAAAGGAATAATTTGTCTAACCAAAATTGATAAGTATGAAAGTTAACACACAATCGGTAAATTTTAATGCGGATAAAAAATTGATTGCATTCATCCAAAAAAGAATGGATAAGTTAGATCAGTTTTATGATAAGGTCATCCAATCTGATGTGTATTTAAAATTAGATAACACAAGTCAAAAGGAAAACAAGATTTTCGAGGCAAGAGTCAGTGTTCCAGGCGACAGTATTGTTGTAAAAAAGCAATGTAAAACTTTTGAGGAAGGTGCTGATAGTGCAGCCGCGAGTATTGAACGACAATTAAAAAAGAGAAAAGAAAAATTAAGAGCCCATATCTAGTAAAATTTTTCAAAAAATGTTTTGAAACAAAAAATAAATCTTTACATTTGCAGTCCGTTAGAAATAGCGGGCTTTTTTTGTGATGAAAAAAGGTTGAAAAGCCGATGTAGCTCAGCTGGCTAGAGCAGCTGATTTGTAATCAGCAGGTCGTGGGTTCGAGTCCCTCTATCGGCTCTTTTTTAACAACAATTTCGAAAAAAGAAATTGAAGGTTGAAAAAATGAAATTTTGACAATTGGGGAGATACTCAAGCGGCCAACGAGGACAGACTGTAAATCTGTTGGTTTTACCTTCGCAGGTTCGAATCCTGCTCTCCCCACTAATTGTTCTTTATAGAATTGAAGTTTTGAAAATTGGTAAAATTTTTAAAAAAAATGCGGGAGTAGCTCAGTTGGTAGAGCGTCAGCCTTCCAAGCTGAATGTCGCCGGTTCGAACCCGGTCTCCCGCTCCAAAATTTACGAGTTACGATATGCGGTTTACGAATCGTAAATCTTAAATCGGCAATCGTAAATGAAAAGCCGGTGTAGCTCAGGGGTAGAGCGTTTCCTTGGTAAGGAAGAGGTCACGAGTTCAAATCTCGTCATTGGCTCAATTATTTAGAATTGAATAAGAACACTAATATAAATTAAGATTAAAATAAATTAAACATGGCAAAGGCAACTTTCGATCGTTCAAAACCACACTTAAACATTGGTACTATTGGACACGTAGATCACGGTAAAACAACTTTAACTGCTGCTATTACTAAAGTATTAGCTGATGCAGGTTTATCAGAAGCAAGATCATTTGATCAAATTGATAATGCTCCAGAAGAAAAAGAAAGAGGTATTACTATTAATACTTCACACGTAGAATATGCAACTGCTAACCGTCACTACGCTCACGTTGACTGTCCAGGCCACGCGGATTACGTTAAGAACATGGTTACTGGTGCTGCTCAAATGGATGGTGCTATTCTTGTGGTTGCTGCTACTGATGGTCCAATGCCACAAACTCGTGAACACATCCTTTTAGGACGTCAAGTAGGTATTCCTCGTATCGTAGTATTCATGAATAAAGTGGATATGGTTGATGATGAAGAGCTATTAGAGTTGGTAGAGATGGAAATCAGAGATTTGTTGTCTTTCTACGAATATGATGGTGACAATGGTCCTGTAATTGCTGGTTCAGCTCTTGGAGCTCTTAACGGTGAGCAAAAATGGGTTGACACAGTTATGCAATTGATGGAAGCTTGTGATACTTGGATCGAAGAGCCGGTACGTGATATGGATAAGCCTTTCTTGATGCCAATCGAGGACGTATTCTCTATTACTGGTCGTGGTACAGTTGCAACAGGTCGTATCGAAACTGGTATCGCTAAAACAGGAGATCCTGTTGAAATTATCGGTATGGGTGCAGAGAAATTGACTTCTACTATCACAGGTATCGAGATGTTCCGTCAAATCCTTGATAGAGGTGAAGCTGGTGACAACGCTGGTATCTTGTTAAGAGGTATTGAGAAAACTCAAATCTCTAGAGGTATGGTTATTGTTAAGCCAGGATCTGTAACTCCTCACAAAAAATTCAAAGCAGAGGTTTATATCCTTAAAAAGGAAGAAGGTGGACGTCACACTCCATTCCACAATAACTACCGTCCACAATTCTACGTTCGTACGACTGACGTAACAGGTAACATTCACTTGCCTGATGGAGTAGAGATGGTAATGCCTGGAGATAACCTTACTATTACTGTAGAGCTTATTCAACCAATTGCAATGAACGTAGGTCTACGTTTCGCAATCCGTGAAGGTGGACGTACAGTTGGTGCAGGTCAGGTAACTGAAATTTTAGACTAATTATATAATCTATATATAAATTAAGGTGTTCCGATTTTCGGAATGCCTTGATTTATATTTACGGGTTTAGCTCAGTTGGTATCACGCCACGGCGTGACAAAACCAGGTGAGAACCAGACAGACAAATAAACTCGGACTTCCGTATGAAAGTTTGAGTTTTTAAACGGGTTTAGCTCAGTTGGTAGAGCACTGGTCTCCAAAACCAGGTGTCGGGAGTTCGAGTCTCTCAACCCGTGCGAAGTAAGGATTGAGGGCGAGAAGTTTATCTCGAGCGTAGTCGAGGGAAGTCTCTCAACCCGTGCTAAATAGAAAGATTTATATCTTTTATCATATAAAAAGTGCCTTTGCAGCTAGTGTAAGGCTTTATAATAAAAAAGTAAAATGGCAGGATTTGTAAATTACGTAAAAGAATCGTTTGACGAATTGAAAAACAATGTGTCATGGCCAACATGGGCAGAGGCTCAAAGCTTGACTATTTTGGTGGCTGTTTTTTCGATCATTTTTTCACTGGCTATTTGGGGAGTTGATACTGTATTTAGTAGAGTAATCGAATGGTATTTTAGCTTGTTGAGCTAAACAGAAAAAAAAGAAGAATGTCAGAGACAAGCGGAAATAAAAAATGGTATGTAGTAAGGGCTGTAAGTGGTCAAGAAAACAAAATTAAAACTTATATCGAGAATGAGATAGCTCGTTTGGGTTTAGAGGATTTTGTTGACCAAGTTCTTGTTCCAACCGAAAAAGTGATTCAGATACGTAACGGAAAGAAGATAAACAAAGAGAAAGTCTATTTTCCAGGTTACATTATGATCCAAGCTAATTTAAGTGGTGAAATCCCTCATATCATTAAATCCATTACGAATGTGATTGGTTTCTTGGGAGAAACAAAAAATGGAGATCCTGTGCCGTTGAGACAATCTGAAGTCAACAGAATGTTAGGTAAAGTAGATGAGTTGACAGTAGATGCCGATGTGAATGTGGCTATACCATTTACAAAAGGTGAAACTGTTAAAGTTATCGATGGACCATTTAATGGGTTTGATGGCACTATTGAAAATATAAATGAAGAAAAGCGTAAACTTGAAGTGATGGTTAAGATTTTCGGAAGAAAGACTCCATTGGAATTGAGCTATATGCAAGTAGAAAAAGTATAATAATTGTTACACTATAGATAGTATGCCTTTTGGCTTCCAATTGAAAGGCGTGCAACTAAAATTTAAAAAATGGCAAAAGAATTAAGTAAAGTAGTTAAGCTACAAGTTAGGGGAGGTGCAGCGAATCCGTCGCCACCGGTCGGACCCGCTTTAGGAGCTGCTGGAGTTAATATCATGGAATTTTGCAAGCAATTTAATGCGAGAACGCAAGATAAGCCTGGTAAAGTATTACCTGTGGTTATCTCGGTTTTCAAAGATAAGTCGTTTGATTTCGTGATTAAAACCCCACCAGCTGCGGTACAATTATTGGAAGCGGCCAAAGTAAAAAAAGGATCTGGTGAACCTAACCGAAAAAAAGTAGCAAAAGTAACTTGGGAACAAGTGAAAGCAATCGCAGAGGACAAAATGCAGGATTTAAACGCATTTACAATGGAATCTGCTATGAACATGGTTGCTGGTACAGCAAGATCAATGGGAATTACTGTAACAGGTAACAAACCGTATTAAAACTTTTTGAAATGGCAAAATTGACAAGAAAACAAAAAGAGGCAAGAGCTAAAGTTGACAAAAACAAACTTTATTCTCTTGAAGAAGCTTCGGCTTTACTAAAAGAAATTACCTATACAAAATTTGATGCGTCTGTTGACATTGCTGTAAGACTTGGTGTTGATCCTCGTAAAGCAAATCAAATGGTGAGAGGTGTAGTTTCTTTACCTCATGGAACAGGAAAAGACATGAAAGTATTGGCATTGGTTACTCCTGACAAAGAACAGGAAGCTAAAGATGCTGGTGCTGATTATGTAGGATTGGATGAGTATCTAGATAAAATCAAAAATGGTTGGACAGATGTAGACGTTATCGTTACAATGCCTGCTATTATGGGTAAACTAGGTCCATTAGGTAGAGTATTAGGTCCAAGAGGCTTGATGCCTAACCCTAAAACTGGTACGGTAACTATGGATGTTGCAAAAGCAGTATCTGAAGTAAAAGCTGGTAAAATTGATTTTAAAGTTGACAAAACAGGAATTGTTCATGCTCCAATAGGAAAAGCATCTTTCAGTGCTGATAAATTGGTAGGGAATGCAAATGAATTGTTGACCACATTGATCAAATTAAAACCAACTGCTGCTAAAGGTACATATGTAAAGAGCATTTATATGTCTAGCACCATGAGTCCAAGTATAGCAGTTGATACAAAAATAGGATAGTAGTTAAACTTTAATATTATGACAAGAGAAGAAAAATCACAAGTTATTGAAGAGTTGACTGCTCAATTGGCCGAAAATGCTCATATATATTTAACAGATATATCTGGATTGAACGCAGGGAACACTTCAGAATTACGTCGTGCTTGTTTTAAAGCAAATATTAAATTGGCCGTCGTAAAGAATACCCTTTTGGAAAAAGCTATGGAAGCTTCTGATAAAGATTTTGGTGATTTGCCAAAAACTTTGAAAGGAAACACTTCTGTAATGTACTCTGAAACAGGAAATGCTCCAGCTAAAGTAATAAAAGCTTTCCGTAAAAAGTCTGATAAGCCGTTGCTTAAAGGTGCTTTTATAGAAGAAGCTATTTACATTGGAGATGCACAATTAGATGCATTAGTTGAAATCAAATCAAGAGAAGAACTTCTTGGAGATATTATAGCATTGCTACAATCTCCTGCTAAAAATGTTGTTTCAGCTCTTAAATCAAGTGGTGGAAAACTAGCAGGAATTGTAAAAACTTTATCCGAGAAAGAAGGATAATCAAATAAGTACGCACTTAAACAAATTATATTTTATTAAAAATTTTTAAAAACGATAGAAAATGGCAGATTTAAAAGATTTCGCAGAAAAATTAGTTAATTTAACAGTAAAAGAAGTTAACGAATTAGCTACAATATTAAAAGATGAGTATGGTATCGAACCAGCTGCTGCTGCTGTTGCAGTTGCTGCAGGTGGCGGTGCTGCTGCAGGTGAAGCTGCTGAAGAGCAAACTGAATTCACAGTTGTTCTTAAAGCTGCTGGTGCTTCTAAATTGGCAGTTGTTAAATTGGTTAAAGAATTAACTGGTTTAGGCTTGAAAGAAGCTAAAGAACTTGTGGATGGTGCTCCAAGCAACATCAAAGAAGGCGTCTCTAAAGATGAAGCTAACGCTTTAAAAGCATCTTTGGAAGAAGCTGGAGCAGAGGTTGAGCTTAAGTAAGCTAAACCAAACTCACAATTTATGGTTTAGGTCTTCCGAGTAGTCGGAATGACCTAAACCCTTTTGTGTATATTAAGTGTACGCAAAAAAACAACTATTTATTTTTAATCAAAATCTCGTTCATCGATGTTAGCACAAAAAGCTGAAAGATTAAATTTCTCTTCTATTGTCAATAGAACGGAATATCCAGATTTCTTGGATATCCAGATCAAATCCTTCCAGGATTTTTTCCAGTTAGAAACTAAATCAGAAGAAAGAGGGAATGAAGGACTCTACAACACCTTCATGGAAAATTTCCCGATTACAGACACTCGCAATCAATTTGTTTTGGAGTTTTTGGATTATTTTATCGATCCACCAAGATATACCATTGAAGAATGTATTGAAAGAGGACTTACTTATAGTGTACCGTTAAAAGCTCGTTTGAAGCTTTACTGTACAGACCCAGAGCATGAGGATTTCGAAACGATTGTACAGGATGTATATTTAGGAACTATTCCTTATATGACACCAAGTGGTACTTTCGTTATCAATGGAGCCGAGCGTGTAGTTGTATCTCAATTACACAGATCTCCTGGAGTGTTCTTTAGCCAATCTTTCCACGCCAACGGAACCAAATTGTATTCTGCAAGGGTGATTCCTTTCAAAGGTTCTTGGATAGAGTTTGCTACAGATATCAATAGCGTTATGTACGCCTATATTGATAGAAAGAAAAAATTACCGGTTACAACATTGTTCAGAGCCATTGGTTTTGAACGTGATAAAGATATTCTTGAGATATTCGATCTTGCAGAAGAAGTAAAAGTTTCAAAAGCAGGATTGAAAAAAGTGTTAGGTCGTAAACTGGCTGCTCGTGTATTGAATACATGGCACGAAGATTTCGTTGACGAGGATACTGGTGAGGTAGTATCGATTGAACGTAACGAAATTGTTCTTGATCGTGATACAATTCTAGATAAAGATAATATTGAGGAGATTCTTGAAGCTGATGCTAAAACCATTCTTTTACACAAAGAAAGTGCCCAGCAAGGAGATTATGCCATTATACATAACACGCTTCAAAAAGACCCGACCAACTCGGAAAAAGAAGCTGTTGAACATATTTACCGTCAATTGCGTAATGCAGAACCGCCAGATGAGGAAACCGCTCGTGGCATCATTGACAAATTGTTCTTCTCTGACCAACGTTATTCACTTGGTGAAGTAGGTCGTTATAGAATGAACAAAAAATTAGGTCTTGATATCGGAATGGACAAACAAGTTTTGACCAAAGTAGATATCATTACCATCATAAAATATTTAATTGAACTTATCAACTCGAAAGCAGAGATTGATGATATTGACCACTTGTCTAACCGTCGTGTACGTACTGTAGGTGAGCAATTGTCACAACAATTTGGTGTTGGTTTGGCACGTATGGCTCGTACCATTCGTGAGCGTATGAACGTTCGTGACAATGAGGTGTTTACGCCAATTGATTTGATTAATGCGAAAACATTGTCTTCTGTGATCAATTCATTCTTCGGAACAAACCAGTTATCGCAATTTATGGATCAAACCAATCCATTGGCTGAAATCACTCACAAACGTCGTTTGTCTGCTTTAGGACCTGGAGGTTTGTCTCGTGAAAGAGCTGGTTTTGAGGTTCGTGACGTTCACTATACGCACTACGGACGTTTATGTCCGATTGAAACTCCAGAGGGACCGAACATTGGTTTGATTTCTTCGCTTTCTGTTTATGCTAAAGTTAACGGAATGGGCTTCATCGAAACTCCTTATCGTAAGATTGAAAATGGAGTTGTAGATATTAAAAATGATCCAACTTATTTGAGCGCTGAAGAGGAAGAAGATATGTTGATCGCTCAAGCTAATATTCGTGTAGACGAAAAAGGAAAAATTATTGAGGATAAACTGATTGCACGTCAAGAAGGTGATTTCCCTGTAGTAGATCCTGCAAATGCTAATTATACAGACGTTGCTCCTAATCAAGTTGCTTCTATTTCTGCGTCGTTGATTCCATTCTTGGAGCACGATGATGCAAACAGGGCGCTGATGGGATCGAATATGATGCGTCAAGCTGTACCTCTATTACGTGTAGATGCACCTATCGTTGGAACTGGATTGGAACGTCAAGTGGCTTCTGATTCAAGAGTATTGATAAATGCTGAAGGTGATGGTGTTATTGAATATGTTGATGCCAATGAAATTGTTATCAAATACGAGCGTACTGAAGAAGAGGCAATGGTGAGTTTTGATAGTGATACGAAGACCTATCCATTGGTAAAATTCAGAAAAACCAATCAAGGTACGTCTATTAACTTAAAGCCTATTGTTAAAAAAGGTGATAAAGTTAAAAAAGGACAAGTGCTTTGTGAGGGTTACGCAACACAAAATGGTGAATTGGCTCTTGGACGCAATATGAAAGTAGCGTTCATGCCTTGGAAAGGTTACAACTTCGAGGATGCGATTGTAATTTCTGAAAAAGTAGTTCGTGATGATATTTTTACGTCTATACATATCGATGAATATTCATTGGAAGTTCGTGATACCAAATTAGGTAACGAGGAGTTGACAAATGATATTCCAAACGTTTCTGAAGAAGCTACAAAAGACTTGGATGAAAACGGTATGATCCGTATCGGAGCTGAAATCAAACCTGGTGATATCTTAATCGGTAAGATTACGCCTAAAGGTGAATCAGACCCTACACCAGAGGAAAAACTTTTGAGAGCGATTTTTGGTGATAAGGCTGGCGATGTTAAAGATGCTTCTTTGAAAGCGTCTCCTTCATTGCACGGAGTTGTTATCGATAAAAAATTATTCTCAAGAGCCGTAAAAGATAAGCGTAAGAGAGCAAAAGATAAAGAAGATATCGATGCACTTGAAGCTATCTATTACAGAAAGTTTGATGAATTGAAAGCCGTTTTGGTTGATAAATTGTTCAACATCGTTAATGGCAAAACAGCTCAAGGTATTTTCAACGATTTAGGTGAAGAAATTATTCCTAAAGGAAAAAAATACACCTTGAAAATGTTAAATGCTGTAGATGATTACACGCATTTGACATCAGGAACTTGGACAACTGATGACCATACAAATGATTTAATTGCTGATTTGATTCACAATTATAAAATCAAGGAAAATGACCTTCAAGGTTCCTTGCGTCGTGAGAAGTTTACCATTTCTGTGGGAGACGAACTACCAGCTGGTATTATCAAATTAGCTAAAGTTTACATCGCTAAAAAACGTAAACTAAAAGTTGGTGATAAAATGGCAGGTCGTCACGGTAACAAAGGTATTGTAGCACGTATCGTTCGTCAAGAAGATATGCCATTCTTAGAGGATGGAACTCCTGTGGATATCGTATTGAATCCACTTGGTGTACCATCTCGTATGAACATTGGTCAGATTTATGAAACCGTTCTTGGATGGGCTGGTCAAAAACTTGGAAGAACTTACGCGACACCAATTTTTGATGGTGCTACGTTAGACCAAATCAATGAATTGACTGACGAGGCTGGTATTCCAAGATTCGGACACACGTATCTCTATGATGGTGGAACAGGTGACCGTTTTGACCAACCAGCAACTGTTGGTGTTATCTATATGTTGAAACTTGGTCATATGGTTGATGATAAGATGCACTCGCGTTCTATCGGACCTTACTCATTGATTACACAACAGCCATTGGGTGGTAAAGCCCAGTTCGGTGGTCAGCGTTTTGGTGAGATGGAGGTTTGGGCACTAGAGGCTTATGGAGCTTCTGCTACATTGCGTGAAATCTTAACCGTAAAATCTGATGATGTGATAGGTAGAGCTAAAACTTATGAAGCAATCGTAAAAGGTGAGCCAATGCCAGAACCAGGACTACCTGAATCTTTCAACGTACTTATGCACGAATTGAAAGGATTAGGATTAGATATTAGATTAGAAGAATAAATTTAAGTGGGCAGTTCACAGTCTTCAGTTGGCGTTTAATGCTTCTGAAGACTGAAACTGCAAACTGAAGACTATAAGAAAATGGCTAAAAGACAAGATAAAAATACAGTACAGAAATTTAACAAAATTTCTATTGGTTTGGCATCTCCAGAATCTGTTTTGGCAGCTTCACGCGGCGAGGTTTTGAAACCTGAAACTATTAATTATCGAACACACAAACCAGAACGTGACGGTTTGTTCTGTGAGCGTATTTTTGGTCCTGTGAAGGATTATGAATGTGCTTGTGGAAAATATAAAAGAATTCGCTACAAAGGTATCGTTTGCGACCGTTGTGGTGTTGAGGTTACTGAAAAGAAAGTACGTCGTGATAGAGTAGGACACATTAATTTAGTGGTTCCTGTAGCTCACATTTGGTACTTCCGTTCGTTGCCAAACAAAATTGGTTACCTTTTAGGATTACCTTCTAAAAAGTTGGATATGATTATCTACTACGAACGTTACGTAGTCATCCAGCCAGGTAATGCGAAAAATGTAGATGGTGAACCATTGGAAAAAATGGATTTCTTAACAGAAGAAGAATACTTGACTATTTTGGATTCTCTTCCGCAGGAAAACCAATATTTGGATGACCACGACCCAAATAAATTCGTGGCAAAGATGGGAGCAGAGTGCTTGATTGATTTGTTGGCTCGAATTGATTTGAATGAGTTGTCTTATGACTTACGTCACAAAGCAAATAACGAAACATCTAAACAACGTAAAACGGAAGCATTAAAACGTCTTCAAGTTGTTGAGGCGTTCCGTGATTCTAACGCAAACCGTGAAAATCTTCCTGAATGGATGATTATGAAAGCGATACCAGTAATTCCACCAGAATTACGTCCATTGGTGCCGTTGGATGGTGGTCGTTTTGCAACGTCCGATTTGAATGATTTATATCGTCGTGTGATCATTCGTAATAATCGTTTGAAGCGTTTGGTTGAAATCAAAGCTCCTGAAGTGATTTTGCGTAATGAAAAACGTATGTTGCAAGAATCTGTCGATTCATTATTTGACAACACGCGTAAGGCTTCTGCTGTAAAAACAGACTCCAACAGACCATTAAAATCATTGTCTGATTCCTTAAAAGGAAAACAAGGACGTTTCCGTCAAAACTTACTTGGTAAGCGGGTGGATTACTCTGCTCGTTCGGTAATCGTCGTTGGACCAGAATTGAAATTATACGAATGCGGATTGCCTAAAAATATGGCAGCTGAACTTTATAAACCATTTATCATCAGAAAATTGATTGAGCGTGGTATTGTAAAAACCGTAAAATCTGCAAAGAAAATTATAGATAGAAAAGAACCTGTGGTTTGGGATATCTTGGAAAACGTTCTAAAAGGACATCCAGTTCTTTTGAACCGTGCTCCTACGTTACACAGATTGGGTATCCAGGCTTTCCAACCAAAATTGATTGAAGGTAAAGCGATTCAGTTGCACCCATTGGTATGTACCGCCTTTAACGCGGATTTCGATGGTGACCAAATGGCCGTGCATTTACCGTTAGGTCCAGAGGCTATTTTGGAAGCACAATTATTGATGTTGGCTTCTCACAATATCTTGAATCCTGCAAACGGTTCGCCAGTAACGGTTCCTTCTCAAGATATGGTTCTTGGTCTTTATTACATGACCAAAGAGCGTAAGTCTACTGGTGATGTAAAAGTGAAGGGAGAAGGATTGACGTTCTACTCATTTGAAGAGGTAAACATTGCCTACAATGAGAAGAAAGTAGATTTGAATGCTTCTATCAAAGTAAGAGCAGTTGACTTTAATGAGGAAGGCAAATTGGCTCCAAAAATTATAGAAACTACTGTAGGTCGTGTGCTTTTTAACGAAAAAGTGCCTGAAGCTGCAGGATATATCAATCAAGTATTGACTAAAAAGTCTTTGAGAGATATTATTGGTGATATTTTGAAAGTAACTTCAGTTCCTGAAACTGCTGAATTCCTTGATGAAATCAAAGATTTGGGTTACAAGTTCGCTTTCCAAGGTGGTTTATCATTCAGTTTAGGTGATATCATTATTCCTGCTGAAAAACAAGGAATGATTGACAATGCCAATAAAGAAGTGGATGGCATTATGGCCAACTATAATATGGGATTGATTACCAATAACGAGCGTTATAACCAAGTAATTGATATCTGGACTTCTACGAATGCTGCTTTAACTGAATTGTCAATGAAGCGTATCCGCGAAGACCAACAAGGATTCAACTCTGTGTATATGATGCTTGATTCTGGTGCGCGTGGTTCGAAAGAGCAAATCCGTCAGTTGACAGGTATGCGTGGATTGATGGCGAAACCTAAAAAATCTAACGCAGGTGGAGGTGAGATTATCGAAAACCCGATTCTTTCTAACTTTAAGGAAGGTCTTTCGATTTTGGAATACTTTATCTCTACGCACGGTGCACGTAAAGGTCTTGCCGATACGGCGCTTAAAACTGCCGATGCTGGTTACTTGACACGTCGTTTGGTAGACGTTTCTCAAGACGTTATCATCTACAGTGAAGATTGCGGTACTTTGAGAGGAATCGATGTATCTGCATTGAAGAAAAATGAAGAGATTATCGAATCTCTTGAAGATAGAATCGTTGGTAGAACGGCATTGAATGATGTATACGATCCAATGACTGAAGAGATCTTGGTGAAAGCTGGTGAACATATTCACGATCACATTGCAAAACGTATTGGAGAATCTGCATTGGATTCTATCGAGGTACGTTCAGCATTGACTTGTGAGGCTAAACAAGGTATTTGTGCTAAATGTTACGGTCGTAATTTAGCGACTGGTAAGATGGTACAAAGAGGCGAGGCTGTAGGTGTGGTTGCCGCGCAGTCCATCGGTGAGCCAGGTACACAGTTGACACTTCGTACCTTCCACGTAGGTGGTATTGCAGGTAACATTTCTGAAGAGAATAAATTGACTGTTAAGTTCAATGGTATTGCAGAAATTGAAGATCTGAAAGTCGTCAAAGGAACTGACAATCAAGGAAATGAAGTAGATGTTGTTATTTCTCGTACTTCTGAATTGAAATTGGTTGATGCCAAAACAGGAATCACTTTGAGTACAAACAATATTCCTTATGGTTCTTACATTTATGTGAAACCAGGACAGAAAGTGTCTAAAGGAGATGTCATTTGTTCTTGGGATCCTTACAACGGTGTGATTATTTCAGAATTTGCAGGTAAAGTTTCTTATGAAAATATCGAACAAGGTATTACTTACCAAGTAGAGATAGATGAGCAAACTGGTTTCCAAGAAAAAGTAATTTCAGAATCAAGAAACAAAAAATTGATTCCAACATTGCATATCGAGGATGCTAAAGGAAATACACTTCGTTCATACAACTTGCCAGTTGGTGCCCACTTGATGATTAACGATGGTGAGAAAATCAACGTTGGTAAAGTTTTGGTGAAGATTCCTCGTAAGTCTGCTAAAACTGGGGATATTACAGGAGGTCTTCCACGTGTGACCGAGCTATTCGAAGCGCGTAACCCTTCAAACCCGGCTGTAGTAAGTGAAATCGACGGTGTGGTTTCTTTTGGAAAAATCAAAAGAGGTAACCGTGAGATCATTGTTGAGTCTAAATTAGGTGAAGTCAAAAAATACTTGGTGAAATTATCAAATCAGATTCTTGTTCAAGAAAATGATTATGTTAAAGCAGGTATGCCTCTATCTGATGGTTCAATAACTCCAGATGATATCCTAAATATCAAAGGACCTTCTGCAGTACAACAATACTTGGTGAACGAAGTACAAGAAGTTTACCGTTTACAAGGTGTGAAAATTAACGATAAGCACTTTGAGGTTGTTGTAAGACAGATGATGCGTAAAGTTCAAATTATCGATTCTGGTGATACGATTTTCCTAGAAGATCAATTGGTTCATAAATCAGACTTTATCGAAGAAAACGATAAAATCTTTGGAATGAAGGTTATCACAGATGCTGGAGATTCCAAAACTTTGAAACCTGGACAAATCGTTACGGTTCGTCAGTTGAGAGATGAAAACTCAATTGTGAGAAGAGAAGATGGTAAGTTGGCCGAGGCAAGAGATGCTAATCCTGCAACTGCAACACCTATCTTACAAGGTATCACAAGAGCATCCTTACAGACTAAATCATTTATTTCTGCGGCATCGTTCCAAGAAACAACCAAAGTATTGAATGAAGCAGCTGTAAGTGCGAAAGTTGATGAATTAGACGGATTGAAAGAGAATGTTATTGTCGGACATCGAATTCCTGCAGGAACAGGTGTGAGACGCTACGAGCACATCATAGTTGGTTCTAAAGAAGAGTTCAACGAAATGATGAAAGCTAAAGAAGAGTTTAATTATAACTAATAGATTAGAACATTGATTCCCGCAACAGCGGGAATCTTTGGTTTTAAGAAGAAAACATACAAAATATGAGCGATCAAAAAGAAGCTCCAAAACAAGGGCAAATCAATATTGAATTAGATGAGAAAGTTGCTGAAGGGATTTATTCGAATTTAGCTATCATCAATCATTCTGTATCCGAATTTGTGATTGATTTTGTGAGCATTATGCCTGGAACGCCTAAAAGCAAGGTGAAGTCAAGAATAATTTTGACTCCACAGCACGCAAAGCGTTTGTTGAAGGCTTTGGGAGAAAATGTACATAGATTTGAGAAAGCCCACGGCGAAATTAAAGATTACGAACAACCACCAATTCCATTGAATTTTGGACCGACAGGACAGGCATAAGAAAACTGTTGTAAATTGTCAGTTGGAGAGGAGTTGAGAACTAAAAAATCCCTTTGATAGAAATTATCAAAGGGATTTTTTATTAATGAAGCTTATTTTTAAGCAACTTCATTATTTACATTGTTATACGAAAATTTTAAAGCTCCCGAAGGACATTTCTTTACCTGTCGAATAATCTTTTCCGTAGAATCGCCATCAAGGTCAATCCAAGGTATCACAGAATTCCTAAAGACATTCGAAAGTTCTCTTGCACAACGCTCCGCATTAGTGCAAACATAAGGTTCGTAGGTGACAGTAATATCTCTATTACTGAACACATTGGCAGTAGTTTTCATAGGTAGATCAATTTGGGGTTTGAATCTAATATTTAATAAATGAATCAATCCATTGAAAAACAATTGATTAATGAAATAAATCTATTGAAATTCAAATAAATTACAATTCATTTATCGATTAAATGTAATAAAAATTCGATTAAGTTTATTTTAAATTTTGAATATTCGATGAAATGCATTCAATTTTTTGAGAAATTCTCAATATATCATTTAAATTCTGATGTAAAGTGAAATTTAATAGTTGGATATTTCTGTTGAGTCATTTGTAGAGAAAACTGTGAATCAGCCAAAAACACCAATTGATTTTGTTTGTCTTTTGCTAGATAGCGCTGTTTTACAGCCAAGAAGTCTTTGTATTCTTCGCTCTTCGCATCTTCTGGTTCTACCCAACACGCTTTGTAAACATTCAAATTTTCGTAGGTACATTTTGCACCATATTCGTGCTCTAATCGGTATTGAATTACCTCATATTGCAGTGCACCAACGGTTCCAATAACTTTTCTTCCATTCAATTCCAAAGTAAATAACTGTGCTACACCTTCATCCATTAATTGATCAATACCTTTATAAAGTTGTTTGGATTTCAATGGGTCGGCATTATTGATATATCTGAAATGTTCAGGGGAAAAACTCGGAATTCCTTTATAATTAATGTTTTCACCTTCAGTAAGTGTATCACCAATCTTGAAGTTTCCAGTATCGTGAAGTCCTACTATATCACCAGGATATGAAACATCAACAATTTCCTTCTTTTCAGCAAAGAAGGCATTCGGACTCGAGAATTTCAATTTTTTGTCGTGTCTAACGTGCAAATAAGGTTTATTGCGTTCAAACTTGCCGGAGACTATTTTAACAAAGGCTAATCGGTCTCTATGATTTGGATCCATATTGGCGTGTATCTTAAACACAAATCCTGTAAATTCCTTTTCATCTGGTTGAACCAAACGCTCTTCGCTCTGTTTAGGTCTTGGCTTGGGAGCTATCTCAACAAAACAATCCAACAATTCCCTTACTCCGAAATTATTCAATGCAGAGCCAAAAAACACAGGCTGCAAATGTCCATTCAGGTATTCTTGTTTGTCAAAAGCTGGATAAATGCCTTCCACAAGTTCTATTTCTTCCCTTAATGTGTTGGCCGATTTTTCACCAACCAATTTTGTCAATTCGGAAGAATTTAAATCAGAAATTTCAATGGTTTCTTCAATATTCTTTCTGCTGTCACCACTAAACAAATTGATATTTTTTTCCCAGATGTTGTAGATGCCCTTAAAATCGTAGCCCATCCCAATTGGAAAACTCAATGGTGTCACCGTTAATTTGAGTTTTTGCTCAATTTCATCCAATAGATCAAACGCATCTTTACCTTCTCTATCCAATTTGTTGATGAAAACAATCATAGGAATGTTTCTCATTCTACAGACTTCCACCAACTTTTCAGTCTGTTCCTCAACACCTTTCGCCACGTCAATCACTACGATAACGCTATCAACAGCCGTCAGGGTTCGAAATGTATCCTCTGCAAAATCCTTGTGACCAGGAGTGTCAAGAATATTGACTTTAATGCCATCGTATTCAAATGCCAAAACGGACGTAGCAACCGAAATACCACGTTGGCGTTCAATCTCCATAAAGTCACTGATTGCACCTTTTTTGATTTTATTGCTTTTCACTGCTCCAGCTTCCTGGATGGCTCCACCAAACAGTAGTAGTTTCTCTGTTAATGTTGTTTTTCCAGCATCAGGATGCGAAATGATGCCAAACGTACGTCGTCTATTTATTTCTTTGATAAAACTCATTGTGGTATGAAAATGGTTGCAAAGATACTATTATTTCAGGATTATGTAATGGACCATTTTGAACGAAATATGTTAGTTGGTGACATTTGAGTTTATCAAATTTTAAGATTTTAAAATTGATGGTTTACGCACGAAATTTGTTTTTTTTGTGCATTTCATCGAATTTTTCGGTTCTTTTAGCGTAAATTATAAAAATATAGCTATTTTCACGATAGTTAAATAAAATAACGGTCACCATTAATAACCCAAAATAAGGTTTACCGTTATTGATCCAGCTTTAAATATTTTATTCTCCCCGTAACAAAATATTTAACTGAAGCACATCGAATATTGCTTTTTGCGAAAGCTTGAAGTTGTCCGTTGTGTTTCTGAAGCAGAGCAAATCAAATTTTGTTGATTTCCTTGTTTCAGATGAAGATTTTTTAATCTAAATCAGTATAAGCTATGGACAAAATTACCTACTCGTATTTAGTCAATTCTAGGCTATTTACAAAAAAAAGTATCTGGATTTATGTAACAATTCTATCTTTCGTGGTCTTCTCACGAGCAAAATCCGTCTACGACGATTTTAACACTCTTTATTTTTTACCTGCAGTCGATGTTCCGTGTAACACAGATCTACCTGTGCCATTGACGAATCTGAATTATACTGATTTAGCTGTGACATCTAGTACTTCGGGTTTATGTGTTTTGGGTTGCGGAATTCAAAACGCTGCCAACATTGTTGATGCCAGTGAAACAAATTTTGCAACGGCAGCAACACTTGTAGGATTAGGTGTTACTCATACTTTCACTGTAACAGATACTACAACTGATGAATACTATAATGCAGGAAGTTATGCAGGCTTCCTTATAAGAAATACTTCGGTCGTACAAGCGGATTTATTAAATGCGATTGTCGTTAGAACATATTTGGACGGCGTTTTGCAAGAAACTAATGCTGGATCGGCATTGGCTGTTGTAAACAGTTCATTGCTGGGAGCAGACCAATATTATGTCGGATTCTATACTACTCAAGATTTTGATGCTATTCAAATATCCATTGCAAGCTTGGCAGGAATACTGTCTACTACAAATATTTATCACGCAGTTACAAATAGCTTCTGTCCAGGGCCAGATTTAACTTGTAATACACCTACGGCTCTAGCCAAAACAGATTTTCCTGCACGAATTGTAGACGAACGTACAGGTTTTGGAGGAGTACTGGGAGTAGGAACCATCACTGATCCTGCAAATGCAATTGATTCAAATAGTAATTCTTATGCGAGTATTGATTTTACTTTAGGTGTTTTGGCTACGGGAAGTCTTTCTATAAAAGATGAATTGATGGATTATGCTGCCAATACTTACGTAGGTTTTGATATCGAAAATAGTTCAGTTTTAAATCTGGATTTAATTGATGGTATCACAATAAGGACTTATTTGAATGGAGCTCTGCAAGAAACCAAAACTGGAGTTTCCGAGTTACTTTCGGTAGATAGCGGTCTTTTGTTGACAGGTACAGAACGGTCACAAGTCGGATTCTTAACTACTATGCCATTCGATGAAGCGAGAATTAGTATTCAGCAAACTGTATCGCTAAACCTTGGAAGCACTCGAGTTTATGGATTGATTCTAGAATCATTCTGTTCTGGAACATTAGAGTGTTCAACCGCTACTGTCTTAAGCAATCCTGCTCAACCAGTCATTATAAATAATTTACGAACTGGTGTAAATGGAGTGGCTTGCGTTGGATGTGAAGTAGATAATGCAACAAATGTTATAAGCGAGAGCAATTCAGATTTTGCAATGGTCAATGTAGTAGCAGGTGTTGCAAGTACAGCTTCTATCTCTGTAGAAAATGTATTGGATACATATCCAGCAGGTAGTCAAGCAGGCCTCGTTATTCGAGATACTAATGATTTATTGCAAGTCGATTTATTGAATTCATTAACTGTTACAACATATTTGGATGGTGCTGTACAAGAGTTTCAAACAGGAGCAAACCTTCTAGCATTGGAAGCTTTAGGACTCATCACAATCACACCTACATCCAGTGATGGTTTTTATTTAGTGAGTTTTACCACAAGCACAGAATATGATGAAATTAGACTCACGGTTGCAGCTGTTGTAGGAGTAACTAATAGCATCGAAGTTTACGGAAGTTTTGTTGACAATTCTATACAAATTGAAGGAACTGTCATTAATGAAACAGCCATTGATGCTGATGATGGAAGTCTTTCAGTAACGGTCACTGGTGGAACTCCTCCCTACGAATATTTATGGAGTCCAGGAGGTGAAACTTCAAGTTCGATTAATGGATTGTCACCAGGTGTCTATTCTGTAACGGTAACTGACGCAGTTGGTTGTCAGGCTACAGCCGAATTCATCATATATACAGATGGAGTTCAATATCCAGTTCCTTGTAATACGGAAGTTCCTGTAGCGGTTACTGAAGTTGGATTTACAGACTTATCTATTTCAGACAATACAACAGGAGTTTGTGTGTTGGGCTGTGGTATCTCAAACGAAACTAACATTATTGATGCCAACACTGACAATTTTGCGACTGTAGCTACATTGGTTGGAGTGGGAGTCACTCATACGTTGAGAGTCACAGATGAAACATCTGGTGAATTCTTTTCTGGAGGTGGTTATGCAGGATTTTTGATTAGAAACAGTTCGGTTCTTCAAGCAGATTTATTAGATGCTATAGTTGTCAGAACTTATTTAGATGGAACACAGCAAGAAGTTAGTGGTGGTGGAAGTTTGGTTGCTGTTAATAGTACTTTGCTTGGAACCAACCAATATTATGTTGGATTTTATACAACGATGGATTTCGATGCCGTTGAAATTTCAATTTCTAGTTTGGCAGGTGTTTTATCGACTACAGATGTTTATCACGCAGTTACAAATAGCTTCTGCGCAGGTCCAGCTCTTGAATGTAATACACCTACCGTACTGACAAAACCTGATTTTCCAGTGAGAATTGTTGAAGAACATACGGGACTGGGTGGTGTTTTAGGTGTTGGAAGTGTCAATGATACTGATAATATATTCGATTCCAATCTTGGTAATTATGCATCCATTGATTTATTGGCTGGAGTTGCTGCAACAGGTTCAATTGCCGTAAAAGATGAGTTAACAGATTACCCTGAAGGTACATATGCTGGTTTTGATATTGAAAATTCAACTTTGTTAAACACCCAATTATTTGATGCCATTACAATTTCGACATATTTAGATGGTGTCTTTGTGGAATCTCGAGTGGGAACTACCGAATTATTGCCAGTGAGTTCAGGCTTGCTGTTTCCTGGAAGCGAAAGTGTTCGTGTTGGTTTTGTAACAACAGCTCCATTTGATGAAGTTAGAATTACTCTGACGCAATTGGTATCGTTAAATTTGGGAAGTACAAGAGTTTATGGAGTTGTTCTGCAAGCTTTCTGTCCTGGGACAATTTATTGTGATGCGCCATATGTATTGTCAAATCCATCCTATCCGGTAATCATCAATAATTCTAGAACAGGTATTGACGGCATAGCGTGTGTAGCTTGTGAAGTTGATAATTCACAGAATGTGATTTCAGCTGATAATAGTGATTTTGCAATGTTAAATGTAGTCGCAGGTGTTGCAAGCACAGGTTCAATATCTGTAAAAGATGTTCTTACAGATTATCCTGTCGGTACAGTTGCAGGATTTGTCATAAGAGATACAAATGACCTTTTGGAAGTAGATTTACTGAATTCGATAACTATTACTACTTATTTAGATGATGTTCAGCAAGAACAGCGCACGGCAGCAAATCTTCTGGCGCTGGAAGCTCTTGGATTGGTCAATATAACACCAACTTCTACGGACAGTTTTTACGTGGTAGCTTTTACAACATCGACAACTTTCGATGAAGTTCGAATAACTGCTGCCGCACTAGCAGGCGTCATAAATTCGCTAGAAATTTATGGAGCTTATATTGATGCCACGAATACAGCTTTTTGTCAAACTGCGGATATCGCCTTGATCAAGACAGGCGTGTTCAACGACGGCGACGGCGACAGCTGTAGCGATGTAGGAGAGACGATCACCTACACCTTCACGGTGACCAACGAGGGCAATGCTTCGATCACCAATGTCGTTCTGGACGACCCGATGCTTGGTGGCACGATTGCCCTGACATCAGGCGACACGGATTCTGACGGCGAGCTTGATGTTGACGAGATTTGGATCTACACTTCGGACTATGCCGTTACGCAAACGGACATCGATGCGGGCCAGGTGAGCAACCAGGCCACGGTGACCGGAACCAGCACGGGAGGTGTGGATGTGAGCGACCTTTCGGACGACAACAGCATTACCGAAGACGATACGACCGTTACCACGCTCTGCCAATCGGCTGCGATAGCCTTGATCAAGACAGGCGTGTTCAACGATGGTGACGGCGACAGCTGTAGTGATGTCGGAGAGACAATTACCTACACGTTCACCGTGACCAACGAGGGCAATGCCTCGATCACCAATGTCGTTCTGGACGACCCGATGCTTGGGGACACGATTGCCCTGTCATCGGGCGACACGGATTCCGACGGTGAGCTTGATGTTGATGAGGCTTGGATCTATACTTCAGACTATATCATCACGCAAATGGACATCGATGCGGGCCAGGTGAGCAACCAGGCCACGGTGACCGGAACCAGTATGGGCGGAGTCGATGTGAGCGACCTTTCGGACGACAACAGCATTACCGAAAACGATACGACCGTTACCACGCTCTGCCAATCGGCTGCGATAGCACTCATCAAGACAGGGGTTTTCAACGACGGCGACGGCGATAGCTGTAGCGATGTCGGAGAGACGATCACCTATACGTTCACGGTGACTAATGAAGGCAACGCCTCGATCACCAATGTCGTTCTGGACGACCCGATGCTTGGTGGCACAATTGCCCTGTCATCAGGCGACACGGATTCTGACGGTGAGCTTGATGTTGATGAGGCTTGGATCTATACTTCGGACTATACCATTACGCAAACGGACATCGATGCGGGCCAGGTGAGCAACCAGGCCACGGTGACCGGAACCAGTACGGGCGGAGTCGATGTGAGCGACCTTTCGGACGACAACAGCATTACCGAAAACGATACGACCGTTACCACGCTCTGCCAATCGGCTGCGATAGCACTCATCAAGACAGGGGTTTTCAACGACGG
>NZ_JALNMI010000002.1:0-228378 GCF_023156585.1 Subsaxibacter sp. CAU 1640 | reverse complement strand
GACTATACCATTACGCAAACGGACATCGATGCGGGCCAGGTGAGCAACCAGGCCACGGTGACCGGAACCAGTACGGGCGGAGTCGATGTGAGCGACCTTTCGGACGACAACAGCATTACCGAAGACGATACGACCGTTACCACGCTATGCCAATCGGCCGCGATAGCACTGATCAAGACAGGCGTGTTCAACGATGGTGACGGCGACAGCTGTAGTGATGTCGGAGAGACAATTACCTACACGTTCACCGTGACCAACGAGGGGAACGCCTCGATCACCAATGTTGTTCTGGACGATCCGATGCTTGGGGGCACGATTGCCCTGTCATCAGGCGACACGGATTCTGACGGCGAGCTTGATGTTGACGAGATTTGGATCTACACTTCGGACTATACCATCACACAAACGGACATCGATGCAGGCCAGGTGAGCAACCAGGCAACGGTGACCGGAACCAGCACGGGAGGTGTGGATGTGAGCGACCTTTCGGACGACAACAGCATTACCGAAGACGATACGACCGTTACCACGCTCTGCCAATCGGCCGCGATAGCACTGATCAAGACAGGCGTGTTCAACGATGGTGACGGCGACAGCTGTAGTGATGTCGGAGAGACAATTACCTACACGTTCACCGTGACCAACGAGGGGAACGCCTCGATCACCAATGTTGTTCTGGACGATCCGATGCTTGGGGGCACGATTGCCCTGTCATCAGGCGACACGGATTCTGACGGCGAGCTTGATGTTGACGAGATTTGGATCTACACTTCGGACTATACCATCACGCAAGTGGACATTGATTTGGGAGTAGTAATGAATCAGGCAACAGTAATTGGTGTTAGCAATGGTACAAATGTTAGTGATCTATCAGACGATAATAGCATTCTTGAAAATGATATAACAGAAGTCACCCTATGTATTCCAAATATAGTAGCTTCAATCTCACTTGAAAAAGTGGGTGTGTTTAATGATACTAATGGTGATGGATCAGCCCAAGCTGGAGAAACAATAAGTTATTCTTTCACCTTATATAACACAGGAGATTCGACGCTATTTAATATCGTTCTAGAGGATGAGTTGCCAAATATAATGATGAGTGGAAATATGATATCTCAACTCCTGTCTGGTGAAACGGACAATTCTACCTATACCGCAACATACGTGATTACTGATCTCGATATAATTAATGGGTTTGTCACAAATCAGGCAACAGTCATCGCTATGGATAGTAATGGTGAAAGAGTTACAGATGATTCGGATGATCCATTTAATTTTGATAACATAGATAACAACAATGATGGAGAACCGGATGACCCTACTGTCACAATCTTACCGGAAATATTAGCTGAAGAATTTGAAATCTTCAATGCTGTTTCTCCAGATGGTGATGGTCAGAATGATTTCTTTAGAATTGTTGGCATTGAAAACTATCCTAACAATAACCTCAAAATTTTCAATCGTTGGGGCGTGTTACTCTACGAAATGGATGGTTATGGAATCAATGGAAAAGTGTTTAGAGGTGTCTCTGAAGGAAGGGTAACGGTCAGCAAAAATGAAGAACTACCAACAGGATCTTATTTCTACGTTCTAAAAAGATTTGTGAGTGGTGGAGAAACACTGACCAATGAAGGATACTTATACATTAAAAGAAACTAAATCTCGAATCTCATGAAACATTATATCTTAATAATACTGACTTTATGCGTTACAAGTTTGGGTTTCTCTCAACAAGATGCCCAATACACGCAATACATGTATAACACGCAGAGTGTAAACCCAGCTTACATTACTTCTCTAGAGCATGCAAGTTTAGGATTGCTTTATCGAACCCAATGGGTTGGTTTTGATGGCGCGCCAAAGACTGGAACTTTCACTGCGAGCACTCCTTTAGGAGAGCTTAAAAGAATGGGACTTGGACTTTCAATAGTAAGCGATAAAATAGGACCTTCTACTGAAACTAATTTTGTGGTAGACTATTCTTATGCGTTGGTACTTTCTGATGCTTCAAGACTTTCTTTTGGATTAAAAGGAGGGCTTGATATTTTGGACGTGGATTATACCAAGCTTAACATTTATGATGAATTGGATCCTCAATTTATCAATAATGTTGACAAAAAGTTTCAGCCTCAAATAGGTGCTGGTGTCTATTTTAATACTAACAAGTTTTATGTTGGATTGTCGGTTCCTAATTTTTTGAATTCCAAACATTATAATTCTGAAAATATAGATGACGTTAACCAAAATGCACTTGCAGTTGAAAGACTTCATTACTTCTTAATTGCTGGTTACGTATTTGATATTAGTGAAAATGTAAAATTTAAACCTGCCACGATGTTTAAGGCAGTAAGTGGATCTCCGTTGCAAGCAGATGTTTCGGCAAACTTTATGTTCAATGAGAAGTTCATACTTGGTGGAGCTTACAGATGGGATGCTGCAGTCAGCGCTATGGCTGGCTTTCAAATTTCAGATCAATTTTTCATCGGGATGGGCTATGACTTCCAAACAACCGATATTGAAAAATACAGCGATGGTTCTTACGAAATATTCCTGCGATTTGACATTTTCAACAAAACAGAGCGTATCCTAACTCCTAGATTTTTCTAAACTTACAGATTATGAAAACATTTAAAACTATTATATGTCTTATGTTCTTTGGTTTCAGTCTTGTTTCAGTTTCTCAAGTTGGGAAATTGGAAAAAGCAAATCTGAAATACGATAAATATGACTACATCGATGCCAGACAGATTTATCTAAAAGTTGTAGAAAATGGCTATAAGTCTTCAGAAATTTACAGAAAATTAGGTGATACCTATTATTTCAATAGTGAATATTCTGGTGCTGCAAAATGGTATTATAATCTGATTAAAGAATTTCCAGATGATGCCACGACAACTGATTATTTTAGAGCTGCTCAATGTTTAAAAAGTATCAATCAACTTGAAGAATCGAAGAAGTTGATGGATGTTTACAAATCAAAAGGTGGTAAAGCCATAGCTCTATCATTTTATAAAAATGTTGCTGATACCTTGTTCAAAAAAGGTGTTCAAGATAAACTTTTTGAGATTGAGAAAGTTGCAATCAATACAGAGTTTTCAGACTTTGGACCCACATTTTATGGTGATAGCTTAATAGTGTTTACATCAAGTGATAGCTCTCTTAATACATTTGATAATAATTCTGTTGACCTTTCCGGCTGGGACAATCAGCCCTTTTTAGATTTATATCAGGCAAAACTCGATGGGAAACTAACCTTGACCAATTCTGAAGCGTTAAAAGGTGATATCAATTCCCCTTATCACGAATCGACAGCCGTTTTTACAAAAGATGGAAAAACAATGTATTTCACACGAAATAATTATTTGGATGGTAAGAAAAAACGAGATAAAGAACACGTTGTAAGATTAAAGATTTACAGTGCTAAAAAAACGGGAGATACTTGGGGTGAAGTAAAAGAATTGCCTTTTAATAACGACAGTTATTCGGTAGGTCATCCAGCTTTAAGTCCTAATGAAGATAGACTTTATTTCGCATCAGATATGCCAGGTTCAATAGGTATGTCAGATATATGGTATGTTAAGATTCTTGGAGATGATATTTTCAGCAATCCTGTTAATATGGGTGAACCAATGAATACTATTGCTAGAGAAACCTTTCCCTTTGTGAGTGCTGAAAACAATTTGTATTTCTCGAGCGAAGGGCACGCTGGTATGGGTGGACTTGACATTTTTGTCACAAAATTGACTGATGAAGGTCACGAAGAGATTGCTACATTCGGAGAACCGATCAATAGCGCTAAAGACGATTTCAGTTTCATTATTAAAGAAGATAGAATAGGATACTTTGCTTCTAATAGGGATGGTGATAAAGGCAGCGTCAGTGATGATATTTATCAAATTTGGGAGCGCTGCGAAATCACAATTGAGGGACCTGTTTTAGACGAAGCAACAAAAGAGATTATTCCAAATGCGGAAGTAGTGTTGTTGGATATTAATTATAATGAATTGAATCGCGTTGTTACTGGTGCTGATGCTATTTTCTCATTTGTGTTGGAATGCAACAAACAATATATTATTCGCGCTCAAAAAGAAGGTTACAATCCGAAGGAAGAAATTGTGGAAACGCCTAAAGATTCAAAGTCTATGAAGATGCCCATTATGTTGAAAATTCCAATGTCCTTAAAACCGTCAGACCCTTGTCCTCCAGAAGATTTAGGATGCCGTTTAACACTTCAGCCCATCTACTTTGATTTTGATAAATCTGACATCCGTCCTGATGCCGAAATTGAGTTGGCAAAAATTTTGACTGCATTGAATGAATATCCTCAATTAAAAATTCACATTGAGTCGCATACAGATTCAAGAGGAAAGGATGCTTATAATCTTAAATTATCTGAACGAAGGGCACAGTCAACATTGCAATGGTTATACTCAAAAGGTGTAGCCAAGAATAGACTCTCTGCCAAAGGTTATGGTGAAACACAATTGATAAATCAGTGCTCTAATGGGGAAGAATGCACTGAAGAAGAACATCAACTTAATAGAAGATCGATGTTCATCATCCGGGAGTAAATTGATTAATAGCCCAGTTTACTTTCCTAAATACCTTGCCTGTTATTCAGGCAGGGTATTTTCTTTTTAAAAAAATCTTAACAGCAATCTGAAAAACACGTGTATTTTGTAATTTTGTCTTCTATGAAAGAAGAAAAAGTGATTCTTGTCAACGAAAATGATGAGCAAATTGGCACTATGAAAAAGCTGGAGGCGCACGAAAAAGCCTTATTGCATCGAGCATTTTCGGTTTTTGTTTTCAATGACAAAAATGAGTTGATGCTTCAGCAAAGAGCTGCTCACAAATATCATTCGCCAAATCTGTGGACAAATACGTGTTGCAGCCATCAACGTGAGGGAGAAAGTAATATTGAGGCAGGAAAGAGAAGGTTGCAAGAGGAGATGGGTTTTACAACCGAGTTGAAGGACACAATATCTTTCGTGTACAAAGCACCTTTTGACAATGGCCTTACCGAACACGAATTTGACCATATTCTGGTCGGGTATTACAATGATGAACCAAATTTGAATCCAGAGGAAGTATCCGCTTGGAAATGGATGGATTTGGAAGCTATCAAACAAGATATTGAAAGAAAGCCTGATGTTTATACAGAATGGTTCAAAATCATTTTTGATAAATATTATCAACATATCAATTTAAAGACTGATGCGAGTAACCGTTAGCCGAAAAGCACATTTTAATGCAGCTCATCGATTATATCGAAAGGATTGGTCTGATGAAAAAAACGATGAGGTTTTTGGCAAATGCAACAATCCAAACTTTCACGGACACAATTATGAACTAATTGTGAGCGTTACTGACGAAATTGATAAGGAAACAGGTTATGTCATTGATATAAAGGTATTGAAAGACATCATCAAAGAAGAAATTGAAGATGCTTTTGATCATAAAAATCTGAACCTTGAAGTGTCTGAATTCAAAAATCTAAATCCAACAGCCGAAAATATTGCTGTTGTTATTTATAATAAAATCAAACCAAGGTTGAAATTTTCTAACCATCTTGAGGTGACTTTATACGAAACACCTCGTAATTTTGTGTCGTATTCCGGGCAATAATCTAAAATGAAAAGCACTCTTTATCCAATCAAATTCAAACCAATCCTGAAAGACAAAATTTGGGGAGGACAAAAACTCAAAACAATTCTTAATAAAGATACCAATTTGCCAAATATTGGTGAAAGTTGGGAAATAAGCGACGTAGAAGGGGATACTTCAATTGTTAAAAATGGTAGTTTAGCTGGACAATCGTTAAAGCATTTGTTGAGTACTTACAAGGCGGACTTTTTGGGCGAGAAGAATTATCAGCAATTTGGAAATAAATTTCCGTTGCTCATAAAATTTATTGATGCAAAAGAAGACTTATCCATTCAATTGCATCCGAATGATGAATTGGCGGCAAAACGCCATAATTCCTTTGGGAAAACAGAAATGTGGTATGTGATGCAGGCCGATGAAAATTCAAATTTGATAGTTGGATTTAATCAAAAAGTCACTCCAGAATTATATTTGGAACATCTCGAAAACAAATCATTGACCAAGATTTTGAATTTTGATGCTGTTACCACTGGAGATACCTATTTTATTGAAGTTGGTCGCGTGCACGCCATTGGAGCAGGAGTGATGCTGGCAGAAATACAGCAAACCAGCGACATTACCTATCGAGTTTACGATTGGGACCGAAAGGATGACAAAGGTAATGAGCGCGAATTGCATAATGATTTGGCGCTGGATGCCATTGGTTTTGATATGCTAAATGATTTTAGAGTTGGCTATGAAAAAAATCAAAATGAATCGAATGAAATGGTCAGTTGTCCTTACTTTACCACAAATTTTCTTCCAGTCACAACTGAAATCAGTAAGATCAATGATCTTGATTCTTTTATCATTTATATGTGCGTAAAAGGTAAACTGACTATTGAGGCGAATGGCATCTCAACAGAATTATCAAAAGGAGAAACTGTTTTGATACCTGCAGCAATCGAAAAGATTGACATTAAGCCTGAAATGGATTCAGAATTACTAGAGGTTTATATAAAATAAAATTCCCGAAACCTGTAGAAGACTCCGGGAATTTCTTCTCTTAAATGGCTATTTGTGTGTGCGTGTTAGTTTCCATATAAGGAAAATCAAAATATGCACTAGAAATAGTTTCCTCTGTTTTGGAAGCTTTCTTGCGTTTGGTCACAATCACGCTAACCATCAGTTTTTCAGAATGTGTTTGAATCAATTGCGCTTGGATAGTGAGTTGGTCATTCAAAAAAGCATTCTTATGCATTTTGAACTTATAATCACTCACTTGCGGCGACTCGTTGGAATAGAATTCTTTAATGGGATAGGTTGCGACGGTTTTTATTCGGTCGAAGAGAATATTGGGAAGTAAAAAACCGTTAGGGTTACTTGTAGCTTTGGTCACTACGAATTGAACATTGGTATGTATTGGATTTTTGAAATTTGCTTTCATGATATTTTAATTTTATGGGTATAACAATAGAGGTAAAGGTTCAAGGATTCTGCCATGATTCAATGAAAAAATTGAACAGGCATTTTTGATAATCATTTTGATTTGCATTTTTTTGTCTTGATAACGTTTCATAATAAAAAATTTAAAAATTAGACTTGCTAAAAATAAAAAAGGTGCTTTCTAATGAAGCACCTTTTAAGTTATGGTTAAAAAATATTATTGTTAACTTATACTGAAAAGATGCGGCAAATGTCTATTACGTTTAATATACATCTTATAGGAACACTGTTGTGCCCAAATATTATACTGCATAGTATGTTGCATCTCTTTCGGATTCATGGTATAAAGCTATGAAAATAAATTGAACGTTTGATAATATTAGAATAATTATAACATTTAATCCCAACATTTCGTGTAATTTTGCCCAAAATAAATTCAGTAAAAATGGCAAATGTTAGAAATTTAAAGAAAGACATCAACTATGTTTTGGGTGATATTATTGAGGCAGTTTATGTTTGGGAATACAACAATACATCTAAAGATACTAAAGAGAGCGAAGCAATTATTGATGAAGCAATTGACACTTTTGACGAGTTGATAGCTAAAGTAAACGACAAAAAAGTTGAAAACAAGAAAGCACATTTCAAGTCTATCCAAAACGAATTGGAAACTAAAGGTCGTGAGCTTATCGAAAAAGTAAATAAGTTAGGATAATTTCTTTTGAAAAGATTTGCAAATATGATTTTCGCAATTATATTTGCAGTCTCTTAAAGCCGATGTAGCTCAGCTGGCTAGAGCAGCTGATTTGTAATCAGCAGGTCGTGGGTTCGAGTCCCTCCATCGGCTCTAAATTCTACGGAAGTAGGAATCTGAAAGTTCAGTCATAAGACTGGACTTTTTTGTTTTTAAGGACTATTCCTTTTTCTTTTTCAACCAAGAAAAAATTCCTTTTTTCTCTTTCTTTTCAAATGTTTTCGTGTCTTTGTCACTTTTGAACAGTCGCTTAAAGAAACCATCTTTTTTGGTTGGTTCACAATCCAAAGAATTCAAAACCTCTGGCGCAGTTTCTTCAAATGATGCTTGAGTTATGGCATTGTAGTTTGAATCGCTATTGAGTTTCTGAAAATACTTCGCAAAAATAGGAAGAGCCGAATTGGCACCTTGACCAATTCCTGTTGAACTAAAACCAATCTGCTGATTATCGTTTCCAACCCAAGTAACTGTTATCAATTTAGGTGTGATGCCCACAAACCATCCGTCTTTATTATCTTGAGTTGTTCCCGTTTTGCCAGCAATGGCATTGTTGAGTTGGTATTTCGAGCGAAGTCGGTTTGCCGTTCCTTCATTTACCGTAGCTTTCATAAATTCCAACATTGCTTGTCGTGTTTCATCTTTAAACGCTTTCTCTTTATTTTTGGCTTTCGGATATAAATCCTCAAAGGAAGCAATTAAGTTTCCGTTTTTATCTTCGATTTTTGTGATGAAAATTGGTGTCGACGGAACACTTTCGTTTACGTAAGGTGTATAAACTTTTGCCAACTCGATCATACTCAAATTTGCAGAACCCAAAGCAATTGATGGCACTTCTTCGATGTCGCTTTTGATGCCCATTTTATGAGCTTGGTTAATTACCGTTTCAATGCCTGTTTCATATAAAACCTTAACGGCAACTGTATTCACCGAATTGCTCAATGCTTTTTCCAGTGAATAATTCAAATTATCATCATCGGGAATATCGGACGAATTGGTTGGTGTCCAATTATCAACATCTGTGTAAGTAATCGCTTTGGTCGGAAAATAGGTGCAAGGCGGCATACCATTTTCAAGAGCAGCAGTGTACACGATTGGTTTAAAAGTAGATCCCACTTGTCGCTTGCTTTGTGAAATATGATCAAATTGAAAATATCTATAATCAATACCACCAACATAACTTCGTATCTCACCTGACTTTGGGTCCAATGAAATCATTCCAGCATTCAAAAATTTCATATAGTATTCTAAACTATCCAATGTAGATAGTGATTGCACTTCTCCTTTCTCATCATCCCAAGAAAATAGTTCAGTTTCATAAGGTTTGCTCAAAGAATCATTGATGTCTTTTTCTGAAAGGCCTTGTGATTTTAAGGCTTTATATCTTTCTAAACGTTTTTTTGCAGCAATAAATGCAGGTTTGTTTTTTAGCCAAGGCGCATTTTTTCCATACGCTCTCTCATACTGATTTTGCAAATCCTTCATATGCTCTCGCATCGCTTCTTCAGCATAACGTTGCATCGTGTTGTCTAACGTTGTATATATTTTCAATCCATCGTGAAACAAGTTGTATTTGTCACCATTCGGCTTTCTGAATTGTTTCTGTTCCAAGATAGTATCCAACTGTTTTTTGATTTCTGCCCTAAAATATGGAGCCAATCCTTGATTTGGCGCATAGAACTCATAGTCCAAAACAATATCTTCTTGTTTCGTTACATTCGCCTTTTCAGTATCCAAATAACCATAGTTGACCATTTGCTGAAGCACCACATTTTTTCTTTGTTTTGCATTGTCTGGGAACAATCTCGGATTGTAATAATGGTTAGCTTTCAACGATCCGACCAAAATTGCTGATTGTACAAGACTCAAATCTTTCGTGCGAACATTAAAGAACTTTTCAGAAGCACTTTCAATACCATAAGTGTTGTCAGGAAACGGAACTGTGTTGAGATACATAGTCAATATTTCCTTTTTCGAGTAGATTTTTTCAATCCTTTTGGCAACAATACTTTCTTTGATTTTGTTGACAACAAGGCCTATAGCACCTGAACGATCTCTTCCAAAAAGATTTTTTGCCAATTGTAAAGTGATGGTGCTTCCTCCGCCCGAAGAATCGTCAGACAATAAAATGCTTTTAAAAAAAACTCGCAATAAACTTTTGTTGTCAACGCCATTGTGTTCATAAAAGCGTACATCTTCCGTGGCAATCAAAGCATCCAATAGATGTTGAGGAAAGTCCGAATATTTGATGGATTGTCTATCGTAGATGTAAAGTTTACCTATCAAATCTTCATTTCTATCAAGAATTTGCGTGGCCTGACTTTGTTTTAAATCAGCAATGGTTTCACTCGATGGAATTTTTCCCCAAAGCCCAAAATAGATGCTTGCGTAAAAGCAGATGAATGCAAGAAGAAGGCCGAGTAAGCTAAAACCAATAGGTTTTATGAATTTTTTGAGTCGTTTTTTGTTAAGTTTCATCAAGACTTATATACGTCGAAAAGCCAATTTTGGCCGAGTTAAACTTAACATTTTAACGCACAGGAGGGGTGTTTATTCTAAAATATAAATGCCTTAAATGCTATCGGCTTTTCTTTTGTCAATCAAATATTGCAATTCTTTGCCGTATTTTGAAGCTTTGACCTCTGGAGAAAGTACTTTATTTACGGTGTCTAAATATTTAAGATTTGCATCATAAATTTCAGATACAAGAAGATATGGAGCTACTTCACTATCTTTATTATTGATGGCAAAATTGACTGTGTATAAGTATCTCCTTTTTAAAAGATTATCGTGAGATTTAATCGTAGCATTGAGTTTTGCAGTGTCCTTGTCTTTTTGAGCATCAAAATTATCTTTTATCAAGTCGAGGTTTTGGTCTTGAAAACGTTTCATCATTTTTTTGTATTCTGCCCACTTTTCCTGCTGTTTTGAACCATTTATTTTAGTATCCAATTCAAAATTTTTCAAATTGGAATTTATTTCTGTGATGCCTTCTGCAGCAAAAAAAGGAATGATGTGCTCCTCATTGTCATTTTTGTGCAATTTCAAATACAGCACTTCTGGAGATTCCAATTCAGTTCCTAACTCAAATTCAGGGTTTCCGTTGATGACCAATGAATCGATGGTTACCAATGTCGTATCATTCAATTTTTGAAGGTAAACGGTTCCTTTCATTAAATCTTTAATGTTTCCTTTAAGGACAAAATTTAGTTTATCTTCTGCACAGGACAACATTAAAATCAAAGCGAGTAAAGCTGATATTTTCTTCATAAAATGATTTGAAATTTTGGAGCGCAAATATGCTATAATTATTCAATAAAAACTAACCAGCCGAAGCTATTTTCATAAGTTCGGCACACAAAATTGCTCCATAAGTTCCCACTACATATCCAAACACTGCCAACAAGGCTCCGACGGTAGCTAAACTAGGATGAAATGCCGCTGCAACCACTGGGGCTGATGCTGCACCACCTACGTTTGCCTGACTTCCAACTGCCAAGAAAAAGTAAGGTGCTTTGATGAGTTTTGCCACCAAAATCAATAAACCAGCGTGAATTGCCATCCAGACCAACCCGATAAGAATCAATCCGGGGTTTTCAAATATTTTGCCCAAATCCATTTTCATACCGATAGTGGCAACAAGCACATAAATGAAAACACTTCCAACCTTACTTGCACCTGCGCCTTCATAGTTTCTGGCTTTTGTAAAAGACAACACTATTCCCATCAATGTTGCGATGGAAATCAACCAGAAAAAGTCGCTCCCAAAAGAGGAGAGGGCACTTTTTGGATTGCTGACGGATTCAAAATTTTCAACTAAATATTTAGAGATATTATCAGCTCCAAAATGCGCAATTCCTACAGAAACAAAAGCGAACATTAGAATCATCATTAAATCGGTCAAGGTTGGCACTCTCGTAATTTTTTCCGTGAACGTTTGAACTTTGTGTTTCAGTTCGTCAATTGCAGAATTATCGGCCTTTAACCAATTATCAATTTTTTGTTTTTTCCCGATTCCGAAAAGCAAAACAGCCATCCAAATATTCGCGACAACGATATCTACCAATACCATTCCACCGTAAAGTTCTTGATTGTATTCATAGATTTCCAACATGGCAGCTTGGTTGGCTCCACCACCTATCCAGCTTCCTGCCAAGGTTGCAAGACCTCTCCAAACAGCATCAAAACCTGCGCCACCTACAGTTTCAGGTGAAAAGGTCGAAATGATTAAAATGGCTATGGGTCCACCAATGACAATACCAATGGTTCCTGTAAAAAACATTACCAAAGCTTTCCATCCTAGGTTAAAAACAGCTTTTAAATCAATACTTATGGTAAGCAATACCAACGATGCAGGCAATAAATAACGACTCGCCACATAGTACGTCTGCGAAACATCTGCATCAATCAATCCGAGTGAATTGAAAACGGCAGGAATCATATAGCACATCAATAATCCGGGAACATATTTGTAGAATTTTGGCCAAAATCCTGATTTTTTTGATTCTGTGTAAAAGACAAAGCCTAACGCAATCATTAAGATTCCAAATACAATTCCGTCATTTTTGAATAGAACAAATTTATTAGCTTCGGTTTCTTCAACTTTTGAATTCATTGTAACACCTCCATCGGAATTAAGGAAGTTTATTGATTCAATTTTAAGCAGTTTTGTTTTTGAGTATATACTATTTGTGAATAGATGGAGATAGAAAATCTTTTGTTTTTTACTTATTGAAATTTCATTTTGACCAATGTATTTAATGGTATATAAATCATTATTCGAACTGAAATCTAATGATCCAGCTGCCAGTTTTTTATCCAGGACTACTTGTTCAATTTTGAGATTTTTGTCAAGTGTCTTAAATGATATTTCAAAGCTGGTAAATTTTATAGAGTCAACCGCTACTGGCAATTGAAAGTTTGTGTCAAACTTATTATTAGCTTCTTCAACCGTTAAATTTTGACCAAATACAATGGAATTGATGAAAAGGAAACTAATTGTAAAAAATATGCTTCTAAAGATGGGCTTCATATTATCTTAAAGTTTAATCCGCAAAATACTACATTTTAAGGGTTTAAAAAAGCGACTACTGTGAGTCGCTGTTGTCAGTGTTGTTTGATTTTTTCTTTGGAGCTCGATTGGAGTCTTTCAAAGCTTGCATCAACATAAACTCAATCTGTCCATTGGTGCTCCTGAATTCATCAGAGGCCCATTTCTCAATTGCTTTGAGCATATCTTCATTGATTCGTAATGCAAAGGCTTTTTTCTTGGACATTTTATTGTTTTATAAAATCTTCTAATAATAAAACCAATTTTTGAGATAAAGGAAAATCTGGCGAAGAGTAGGAGGCCAAATTGTCTTCATCCTTTTCTATGTTTTTTAGCACATGGTTCATATTTTCAATTATGACCATTTTTGCGTCAGGTTTTGCCAACAATAAATTTTCAGCATCCTTTTCTTTAACTTGAATGTCTTTAGTACCATTAATGATTAGAACTGGAATATTTAATTTTTTGATTTCTTCCTGTGGATTCAAAACCAAATATTCTGCTAAAAAACTATAATTTTTGGGATTAAAGAGCAATGCCAGATTTGGATTGACTTCCTTGATGGTTCCAGTTTCTGATAATTCTTTGATGTGTTCTTCTACATTTTTACCAAGCGATTCATTCTGTGCAGAATATTGTCTAACTAGTGTACCTCCAACAGGTTCTCCTATTCCGGCCAAGGAAACATATTTATCAACATATTGGTTTGCAGCCATCATCGCGACTAATGAGCCTTGACTGTGTCCAACCAATGTAATGCTATCAAAGCGTGGGTCGTTTTTAAAATGCTCTATTATTGCTGTGACATCATCTACCAAATCTGAAAAGACATAATGTTTTAAAATTTGGGGAATGTTTTCTTTGGTGACGTTACGCTTATCAAAGCGGAAAAACGCTACGTTTTTGTCGGTCATAGCATCCGATAATTGTTTAATATAATTGCCATTGACACCAAATTGCGGTTGGTTACCGTTTCTGTCTGGATTTCCTGAACCGCTTACAAATATGATTAATGGCTGTTTTTCAGGTTCGCTGTTGAAGCTTAATGTTCCCGGAAGCAAAATACTGTCATTTTTGATAAGAATTTCTTCTGAAACAATGCTTTTTTGTGCGAATAAAAATGAAGAAAACAGCAGTAATAAGTAAACTAAAAAGTTTTTCATAATCTGTTCATTTTTTTTGTATGAATAAAGATATAAATAGGTAATGCTATGCTCAAACCGATAACTATAGTAACAAACCAAGGTCCAATAGGTGAATGATTGCCGTTTGCGGCTGATACAATTGAATATTGGATATAAGCAAATAAAATCATCGTAAATAACGTCACAAAACGCAAGATTCGAGTACTGAATCTGTAATTTTTCAAAGCATTCTCTTCCGTAATATTCACCATATAGTTATGAATGTGAGGATATCTGTTAAGAATATTGAAACCCACAAACATCGCTATACCTATGGCTGGTAAGAGCCACATTGTATGCTTACTACCAAAACCATCAGCCTCACCTTTAAAATTGAAATGCGTTGGAATAGTTTCAGGCATATCCTGAATTTGCAAAGCAGTATAAATGATGAGCATCACTACAAGTGCCAAAGAAAGCATGTCGACAATAACATCTATTGGCGCTAAAGGAACTTTGATTTTGGGTCTTTCGTTTTTCATGCTATCTATTTTTATCGCGCTCAAATACTATCATAAATACCGAGCCGTGACCATTGTCTACCATCGAGCACACTCGCCAGCCTTCTCGAGCATGAGTATTCAACAAATCTTCAAGTTTTTGTATTCTGTTTCTAAAACCCAATGATGGATTAATAACTTTGTATTCGTTCATTTTAATGATTTAGAGTTCCTGCATTTACGATAGGGGAAGCGTCTTTATCTCCACAAAGGATAACCATTAGATTGCTCACCATAGCGGCCTTACGTTCTTCATCCAAATCCACTATTTGCTTTTTGCCCAACTCGTCAAGAGCCATCTCCACCATACTCACTGCGCCTTCCACAATTTTATGACGTGCAGCCACAATGGCTGTGGCTTGCTGGCGTTTCAACATCGCGCTTGCAATTTCTTGGGCATATGCCAGATAACCAATTCTTGCTTCCAACACTTCAATTCCAGCGATGGCAAGACGCTCTTCAAGTTCTTTTTCAAGCGCTTCACTTACCTCATTGACACTTGATCGCAAGGTAATATCCTCATCAAGGCCTTCGTCAGCGAAATTGTCATATGGATACATACTAGCCAATTTACGCACGGCAGCATCGGTCTGTACCCGAACAAAATTTTCAAAATTATCAACATCAAATGCCGCCTTGAAAGTATTCTCAACACGCCATACCAAAATGGTACTGATCATTACAGGATTTCCCAGCTTATCATTGACTTTTAACCGTTCGCTGTCAAAATTACTGGCTCGCAAAGAAATCTTTGTTTTGGTGTAAAACGGATTCACCCAATAAAAACCATTTTTTTTGACGGTGCCTACATATTTGCCAAAAAGCAACAGTACTCTAGAATTATTAGGCTGCACCATAACAAATCCTGGTGCAATAAGAATTGCAGCAACTATAGCTAAGGCAAACCAAGGATTTTTTGTAAACGGAATGGCGAAAATGCCTCCAAAAAACAAGATTAAAAACAGGAATAGCATTAAATAGCCATTGGCAGGGACGATAATTTTCTCTTCTTTCATGATCGGTAAGTTTATAAATTTAATATGATATTAAAATGATATCATAAAGATATAATGTTTTGTTTTAATTTCCAAACTATTTTTTTTGGCACGGAGTTTGAATACTATAAATCGTAATTGATTATGCTCTACATCACAAAAAGGAGTAGTTAACCTTTGTAGATTGTTAACATTACACATTTTGGTTGGTTAGTTAATAGAAAAAGCACCTCTTTTGAGGTGCTTTTTTGATGTTATAAAAATGGAATTTACTTTTTTATAAAGCTAATGATTGTTTCGATAAGTTCTGAAGAGACTTTGCCGGCGTGATCGTTATAAGATTTAGAGTTTTCCAAATCATCTCCTTCAATGATAAAAAGCACGTGATTCATCTTCTCAATCAGTTTAAGTTCTGAATTTTTTCCAGCATCGTTGAGCAATTTGGCTTCCTCGACACTCACTTGAAGGTCTTTGGTACCATTGATGACCAATATAGGAATGTCCAACTTCTTGATTTCTTCAACAGGATCGTAGCTCATCCAATTGGCTATGAACTTCTGTACACTGATATCAAATATAGATGCCAAAGCTGGTGGATATTCGGTGGTTGTTTTGCCTTCTTTTAGGATTCCGAACACACGTTTCGTGTCTTCAATGAACATTGGAGCAGTTTTTTGCACCTGTTCAGTAATTACTTTGTCTATGGTTTGTCCTGCACCAGCAAGGGAAATAAATCCATGGGCTTTGTCCTTTGCAGCCAATAGACCAACCAAGCTACCTTGACTGTGACCAATGATATAAATCTTTTTGAAATTATTTTTAGCTTTAAAATAGTCTATAGTGGCAATGGCATCGGTAACAAAATCATCAAACTTAATATTTGGGTCAAGACTTCCTTTTCTTATTTGTTTTACGATTCTTTTATCATACCTAAAAGTTGCAATGCCATTATTGGTCAATGCAACTGCAAGCTTTTTTAGATTATTGGTCTTCAGGAAATTTTGATTGCCATCTCGGTCTGTTGGTCCAGAACCAGCCAAAATAATCGCTAGAGATTCCGCACCATCGTTTGGCGTCAACAAAGTACCGTCAATAAATTTTGAAATTGGAATTTCTGTTGATGTATACGAGGCTTCCTGTGAATAGCTCAAAAGGCCATTGGCTAAAAAAATAAATATGAATAATTTTTTCATCTCTTTGAAAATACAATTTTGACTAAAATTAAAGATTATTTGATAAACGTATGAGCCAATAATAAATTTTATTTGATGACAACTTGTTTCATTTTAAATGACCTAAAACAGTGCATTTCATCGATAAAAAGTAATATTTCATTGGTAAATGTTAAAATTTAATGTATTTCAACGATTTTATTTGTATTTCGGCAGATAAATTGAAATATAATTCTACATTTGAAGTGTACTAAAATTTAGTTTTTAGTTCAATGGATTAATTAATTAATATTTGCATTATGTTGTTGACTTTGGAGACCCCAAATCTGCAGGATAAAACGAAAGCAAATTAGGAAAGTCGAGGTTGAGGGACCTCGACTTTTTCTTTTATGGTCCTAAAGGTTAAATTTATTCGTTCGCCAATTTTTCTTTTGGTTTTAGGAACTTGATGCAGCCAGTAGTGTTGCATTTCTCCTTTCATAATCAGCAAACTTCCGTGTTTGAGTTCTAATTTGTGCTTTTCATCATTGATATGTCGATGTTTGAAGTGAAACAATCTACTTTCTCCTAAACTCAACGAAGCAATCACTGGATTTTTACCCAATTCCTTTTCGTTGTCAGCGTGCCAACCGTTACTGTCGTTTCCATTTCTATAAAGATTCAATAATACAGAAGTGAATTTGTGTTGTGTTTCTCTCTCAATATCTGTTTTGATGTCCAGCAACTGTTTGGTAAATTTTTTGGGAGTCATAACGATATTTGAGTAACTATATGGTAAATTGTTATTCGCGAAAAGTGCTGTAAGCCTTGGCTGTTTGTAGGTTTTTCCAAATACCTTTATATCGTCTTGTTGCCAAGGAATATCCTGCGTCAACGCTTCAAAATATCCATTTGCTTCTTTAACCTTATAAAAATCAGGAATGTAAATCAGTTCGGCATTTGGAAGATTAAATATAGTTTTATGAGAAGAAAACAAATCCATCCTATAATTTTTTCTAAATTAGCTCAAAGCTTATGAACTACAAAATTATAATATCGCTGCTGTTGTTTTTGATGTTTGTGCCTCAAAAGAGTGCCAAATTGCCTGAAGGTTTTGTGTATGTCAAAGAGGTGATACCGGATTTGGATGTGGAATTACGTTACTATTCTACAAACAATTTCATAGGAGACACGATCAGAGGTTACAAATCAAATAATCTTATTCTAACACATCAAACAGCAGAAGCCTTGAAATTGGTTCAAGATGAATTGCAATTGCAGAATGTTTGCTTGAAAGTTTATGATGGTTATCGACCGCAAAGAGCTGTGAATCATTTTGTGGAATGGGCGCGAATGCTGGGAGATACTATCAACAAACAGGAATATTACCCAAAAGTAGAGAAGCGAAATCTGTTCAATGAAGGTTATATCTCGTCGCGTTCTGGGCATAGCCGAGGTAGCACTGTTGATTTAACATTAACGGATGGAAATACGGGTGAACCCTTGGATATGGGAAGTCCGTTTGATTTTTTTGGTGAAGAATCGTGGGTCGCCTATAAGGATATTTCGGAAGAACAAAAAGCCAACAGACAATTACTTCAAAAAGTGATGCAAAAGCACAATTTTAGAAATTATGCCAATGAATGGTGGCATTTTACACTTCGTTGGGAACCTTTTCCGGATACCTATTTTGATTTTGAGGTAGAATAGTTTTTTACAAGTAGAACCAAGCCCAATACATCAAAAAGAACTGCAATGGAATTCGCAATATAAGAATCCACTTTGGAATGCCTGCTGATGCCTTTTCGCCAGATAGCATATAGAAATGTACAAGCAAAAATACTGCGAGCATTGCAATTATGCCATAAACGGAAAGTTCTCTTGTGGCTTCAAAACAAAGACCAATTCCTAGCAAAATCTCTGCAATACCACTTAAAAAGACCAATAATTTGTGTTGTGGAAGGTAACGTGGCATTATGCGCATATACATTTTAGGTTTTACAAAATGCATAATTCCGGCAAAAACATACATTGCTGCCATTGCATATAAATGCCAAGGACTATTCATCTTTATACACATTAAAAGTCAATCCAATACCGTAATTTTTATGGCCTGTTTTCAATAGTCCAGATTGTACGTCGCTGTCTTTTTCAAATACAGACCACTGATTATTGTTTAAAAATACACGTTTGATGAAAGTGCGGCTTTCTTCAAGTTCATCTGTAAATGGTAGAAGTGGCCTGAAATTTGTCGGAATTTTGACAATTTCGTTACCTGTTTTGATTTCCTTGTACTTTTTATTCGGAAGTAATTTGCCATTTTCATCCGTATATCCTAACACTTGAAGCGAAACAAAAATACCGTTTTCAGGCATCATTATATCATAATTTGACACATCAAGATTATAGACATCGCCACCTTTTTCTGTAGCTCCAAACACAATCGTTTCATAGAGAAGTTCTTTACCTGGAGAACCATTTTTGTTCGCATAAAATTTAGCTTTGAAAAGTGTTGAAAACGGTTGCTTTTCTGCATTTTTCTTGTTGCGCTTTTCCCAGTCTTTGGATTCTAATGTAATCGGGAAATGAACTGTCACAATCTTTTTGTCTTCTTCATTCTCATTTGGAAAAAATACAGCAATTTCAGATTCAATCGTTGGTAGCCAGCAATGGTAATAATCATCATCCAAATACGGCTTGAGGGTTTCTTCCTTGAATTTTCGGTCGATTTTTGTTCGAATGACCACCTCGTTCAATTCATCAACATCGATATCCAGATAAATGGTCTTTTCCAAATTGGAAGTTGCAATGGTTACAGGTTTATATCCCAATGCCGAAATGTAAAGCGAATCGACATCGGAATATAATTTTTCTGTAAAGATGAATAAGCCTTCATCATCTGCAAACATTCCATTTCCATTACCAAAAGAGATGTTGGCGTATGAAACAGGATAGTCTGTTTGCTTGTCTTTAATGGTAGTTTGACCAAAAAGACTTGCAGTCAATAAACAGATGATGAAAGAAATTTTATGATGCATTACTTAAAGTTGAAGATATCCAAGTATCGATTTTTCGTTCCAAAAGTTCAAGTGGTACACACCCAGATTCTAAAACTTGGTTGTGGAATTTTCCAATGTCGAATTTGTCTTTCAACTTTGCTTCCGCTTTAGCTCGCAGTTCACGAATTTTCAATTGACCTACTTTATAAGATAAAGCCTGACCAGGATTAGCCATATAGCGTTCAATTTCAGATGTGATGCTTGCTTCGCTTTCCGCTTCATTTTCCAAAGAATATTTGATAGCTTGCTCTCGAGTCCATCCTTTACTGTGCAAACCAGTATCTACAACCAATCGAATGGCTCTATGCATCTCTGCGCTCAACATTCCGAAGTATTGATAAGGATCAGAGTATAATCCCAATTCTTTACCCAAAGATTCTGAATATAAAGCCCATCCTTCGCCATAAGAGCTGTACCAAAGTGTTTTTCTGAAATCTGGCAAATCTTCATTTTCCTGTTGCAAGGAAATTTGGTAGTGGTGTCCTGGAATGGCCTCGTGCAAAAACAAGGATTCATCGGAAAAAATATTGTAGGTTTTAGCATCTACAATAGGAACGTAAAAAATACCTGGACGAGTACCATCTAAAGAACCAGGATTATATTCTGCACTGGCAGATGCAGCCCTAAAGGCTTCTGTCTGTCTCACTTCAAAAGGTGTTTTTGGTTTCATATCGAATAAGCGCTCCAATTGAGGCTGCATCGTTTCGTGAATTTTGTTGAAGTTGTCAATGACACCTTGGGCCGTATCAAAAGGCATTAATTCTTTATTGTTTCTCACATGGTCAAAAAATGAAACCAATGAGCCTTTGTAACCAACTTGTTCTTTCACTTTTTCCATTTCTGACAAAATCCTTGCCACTTCATTCAAGCCCAATTGATGTATCTCATCAGCAGTCATGTTTGTAGTAGTATAAAGCTTTATCTGGTGGTCATAATACTCTTTTCCGTTAGGAGTATCAGCAATACCACTTGTTGTTCTTCCTGCTTTCAAATAATCTGTCGACATAAAGTTATGTAAACTTGTGTAAGCTGGAATAATTTTGTCATTTACGTAGTTTTTATAGAGAATGGTAAGTTCTTCTTTTTCTGCATCTGTAAAACTATCTGGGAAATTCTTTATTGGAGTATAAAATAAGTGCTCATCAATATTAGGATTAGTCATTGCTTCCAATTGTGGCAATACTTTTACTATAAGTGATTTTGGTAATACATTTCCCGATTTGATGCCTTCGGCCATTTTTTCTTCTGCAAGTGCCATCCAGTTTAAATAGCCATCTAAACGTTTAATCCAATTTTTATAATCCTCTACAGTCTCAAATGGTTGTGCGCTGGTTCCACTAGCATATTGACCAATGCTTAATTGAAGTGTCCACATTTGATTGATAGGTGTCAAATCTTCCCTGAACTCTAATCTTTCAAGGTTGATATTACACTCCCAAATAAGAATTTCTTTACTCAAGCGTTCGGATTCTGATAAATCTTCATCGTTCAAAGCAGTTGCTTTCTTAAGATAAGTGGTGTAAAATAGTTTCTCTTTTTGTCTGAATTCATCTGTAAGCACATTTGGCAGCTGATCATTATACCTATTATCACCAGCAGAAGTAGCATTAAGAGGATACATTTTAAGACTCTCCTCATAATAATCGCTCAAAGTTGTTTCAAATTCACTCATTTGATCGGTGTCGGTGCCTTCATCGGCGGTTTCTTTATCTTTTTTACAACCAAAGAACATCATCGTTGCGCACAGCAAGATTAAGTATTTTTTCATTTAAGTATTGTTTTATTATTGATGCCATAAAGATACTTTAAAATGAAGCAAAAAAAAACTGCCATCAATTCGATTGGCAGTTTAAGAGATTGGTTGGTTAGATTAATTATTCTTTATCCAAATTTTTTGTCATATTGAACCCTACAAAAAGTCCAAGACCAGCCATAAGGAAAATTGTGCCTACGTAGAGAGGTCCTTCATCAAGGTCTGTCAAAGTCTCCAAAATATTGGCGATAAATGTTCCAATACCAATACCCATCAGCAGTAAAGCCAAATTCAAAATCAACACTTTCCAAACAGGTGCCGTATGCATTTTCCCTTTTACAAAAATGCTGGCATCTGCTCCTTTTTCTATCAGCGCCAAACGCTCTTTGTTGCGTGTTGAATAATACAGATAAAAGATTCCAAAAACAGCTGCTATCATCAGCGGCATAATTACAAATTCTGCTCCCATAATTTCTAGATTAAATTGTTCGTTTTAATTGATTAATTTTAATGTGTTCATAGCTTATGACGACAGCTTTTCAATAATGGTTACAATTTTTTCAAATTATTTTTTTCAATTCATTGTAACCGATGATGAAGATAGGTCGTCAAACATTCAAATGACCACCAACGAAGAACACATCATCAATCAAATCATTGAGGGCGATACCAAGGCGTTTGCTATTTTGGTGGAGCAGTATAAAGATTTGGTGTTTACGCTGGCGATTAGAATGTTGAAAAATAGGGAAGAAGCAGAAGAGGTGTCTCAAGATACATTTATCAAAGTATATAAATCTTTGGGAAAGTTTAAGGGTGAATCTAAATTTTCTACGTGGATTTATAGGGTAGCTTACAACACTTGCTTGGATCGAATTAAACGAAATAGACGTAAATTTGATGAGGTCTCAATAGATGAGTTTACTGAGCATAAGATAAAAACCATTGACAATGCTTTGGAAAAATTGGAGACTTTTGAGCAGGAACAAGCTATTCAGGAATGTATTCAGCTTTTGCCTAGCGATGATAGTTTTATTTTGACATTGTTTTATTTTGAAGAACTATCTTTGGAAGAAATTTCCAAAATAGTAAACGTGGAAGCCAATACCTTAAAAGTGAGGCTTCATAGAAGCCGAAAGAAATTGGCAACCATATTGAAACAACGATTGGAACCGGAAATACTTATTATTTATGAAAGAGAACGTCGATAAACATATAGAACAGTTAGTTGGGAAAGTGATGAAAAAATCTACTTTGGAATCACCTTCTCTGGATTTTACTGCGAATGTGATGTCTCAATTGGAGTCATCAAAACAGTCTCTTACGACGGTTTATAAGCCGTTGATTACGAAACGCGTTTGGGCTTTGATTGCTGTTGTATTCATTTCGTTTTTGGTTTATACTGTCTTTGTAAACAAACCTGAAACTTCCGATTGGTTTAATCGCATCAACTTCAATGAAATGAATTTAGACAAGATTTCGAATGTTTTCAGCCAAATAAAAGCACCAAAGACAGCTGCTTACATCGTCGGAGTATTTGCAATGATGTTATTGGTACAGCTTACATTTCTCAAAAATTACTTTGACAAACGTTTTGAAGGTTAATACCAGCGTTTTTTCCGGCCTTTAGAACCTTGTCCCTTTCGACCTTTTTTATGCTTACTACCTTGTTTTTTGTGCACGATGGGTTTTGCTTTCGGGTCTAATGGATACGGATGGTCTTCTTCAACAGGAATTTGAACATTGATAAGCTGTTGAATGGTTTTTACATACGTTTTTTCATCAGCTGAACACATAGAATATGCCATTCCTGCATTTCCGGCACGACCAGTTCTTCCAATGCGATGCACATAAGTTTCAGGTACGTTTGGCATATCAAAATTTATGACTGCATCCAGTTCATCAATATCAATACCTCTTGCGGCTACATCTGTGGCGATAAGAATGTTCGCTTCTTTGTGTTTGAACTTATTCAATGCAGACTGTCTGTCATTTTGAGTTTTGTCGCCGTGAATCGTTTCTACCTTGTAGCCATTTTTCAATAAGGTCTGTTCCAATTTATCAACTCCGAATTTTGTTCGTCTAAAAATCAGAATGCTTCCCTTGATAGTGTTTCTCAATAAATGTAGGCACAATTCTATCTTGTTTCTTTTTGGGACATAATATAAAACTTGACTTACGTTTTTTGCGGCAGATGAAGCAGGTGTCACTTCAATTCTCTCTGGCGATTTTAATATGGTGGTCGCCAATTGTTCTACCTTAAATGGCATAGTTGCTGAAAAAAGCAAGGTTTGCTTATCTTCCGGACAAAGCCTTTCAATTTTTCTGACATCGTCTATAAAACCCATATCCAACATTAAATCAGCCTCGTCCAATACTAAAATTTCAACGTAATCAAGGTTCAAAACATCTTGCTTATGCAAATCGAGCAAACGTCCTGGTGTACCCACTACAATATCAACACCCTTTTCAAGAATGTCAATTTGCGGCTCAATCCCTGTTCCTCCAAAAATCACTGTAGAGCGGAGATTGGTGTGTTTTCCGTAAGTTTTGAAATTGGCATTTATTTGAACCGCAAGCTCACGTGTAGGACTGACAACTAATGTTCTTATTTTTTTTCCTTTTTTGGGAGCATCTTGCTTGTCAAACAACAATTGAAGAATTGGCAAAGCAAAGGCTGCTGTTTTTCCAGTTCCTGTTTGTGCTGACGCTATCACATCTTTCTTTTCAAGAATCAGCGGAATTGTTTTTTCCTGAATAAGGGTTGGTTCAACGTAACCAGCTTCTTCAATGGCTTTTTGGATGGGTTTGTTGAGGTTTAGGTCTTTAAATGACATCAAGAATAATTTTTACAAAGATAGCTGAAAAGTTTTAGCCTTTTTAACGTAATCTTTACATGTGTTATGACTCTCGATGTCTTATTCAAATGTTGACTGGTAACGACGTGATGCTTTTTTCAAATTATCAGAGAGCGTTTGGAGCCAAATCAATTGATTATAGATTAAATGGGCTTCTTGCAGACGCGTCAAGGTTTGCTGATCAATTTCTGTGTTTCCTTCTTCAATTTTTTTGTCGCGCGCATCAGACAAATTTTGATAGGCTTTCAAAAGTGTATCTTGTGCATTTTGAACAGTTTGAATGTTGATATTCCCTTCTATTTGCTGCTGATTCAATATGGAAATGGAAGCATTCAACGAGTAATTTATTTTTGAGATGACATCATCAAATGCTTCAGATGCTGGAGTAGTTTGATGGTTGATGATAAAACTTCCTATAGATGCCGTAGCAGATAGAAAGGTTTGATTGAGTGTGACCATGTCATATATCAATTCAGATGATGCGCGTTTAGACTTTGGTTCTTGCATCAAACGTTGAAAAGCTGCGTTCAAATTTCCCGTGGCCAAAAAAGCTTGCTTTCGTGCTACCTTATACTTGAGCAAAGATTTGTTTTTATGATGATATAAGTCTTTGGTTTCTTCTAAATAATGCTTGTTTCGTTCGATAGCATCGAGCAATACAAGTTTGATATTAGAAGCTTCCCAAGTAGGCCACAATGCAAAGCTAGCAGTAAATGCGATGGCAGCACCAATTACTGTGTCAATGACTCTATATTGAATGACAGAAAATGCATCTGGATGCAACAAACCATATAAAAAGATGATACTGATTGTAATGAATGCTGCACCAGAGGTGTAATTTTGCTGAATCAAAGAAAACGCAAAAGTCAACGAGACAATAGATAAAATGGCATATAATGTTGCATTTTGTGTCATTATTACAATACCAATTGCAACTATGGCGCCAATGACTGTGCCGATAATACGTTGTTTGGAACGTTCCTTTGTGAGGCCATAGTTGGGTCTCAAGATAACTATAACGGTCAGGATAATCCAATAGGTGTTTTGGATATCCAAAAACGTTCCTAGAACAAAAGCGAACAAAATAGCAAACGTGATACGAAGTGCATGTCTAAAAATCGCAGAATTCAAACTTAAATGCTGCAATATCATGTCTAGTCGATATTCTTGCAAGGTTAAAAAATGACTAGAATCTTGTCGTTTGAAAGAAACTATTGATGCATTTTTCACATTGTCCATTACGCGCGATATTGATTGAATATATTGCAACATCTGTGCTTGGTAATCATAAAGATTTCTCAATAGAAGAGCGCCTTCTCTTGCTTTAGGAAGTTTTAGTGCTTCAATATATTGATTGATGGCATCGTTGGTGTTTTTTTGAGCACTCAATAAATCTTCATCCGAAGGAATTTTTGTTCTTTTAATGAACATTTCAGAAAGCTGCTTTAAATGTTTTCCCATCATTTTATTGAATTGCTGGAAGGTTTTCAATTGTTCTTGATGATCAGCAAATAGGGTGTCCATATGGTCGTAATCTAGATGGTTGGCAATAGCAAGCTCTAGCATGTCAACCGATGAAATGAAGATGAGCAGTCGTTTTTCATCCAAATGTGAACGACCAGAGCGTCTTCGTTCATCCAATAGTAATTCCCTTAAGGATTCGTGCCTGTCGTTTATCTGCGTTTGAAGTGTAAAGGTCTTTTGAAGCAATTCACTTCGTTTATCTTTCTTGGTGAGTAATTCGCCTCGAAGTTTGATGTAATCGCCAATTAAATAAAGTGTTTCTGACAGAAATTGGTCTTCATCCTTTCTTGGTAGGATTCGATGTAACGCTAGCGATACCAGCAGATACCATATTCCACCGATGCCCATAAATCCGACATGTGTAAAAATAGCTTCAGGTGTTTCTTTTTCAATTGCAAATGCCAAAACCATAGCTAAAAGTCCAGAAAACGAAAGCAAAGAAGCCCTAAATCCGAAGACAGAAATGAGTGAAATTGTAAACGATAAAATCATCATGACTATCAAAAGCAGTGGCAATAACGGTTTTGAAAAATGAACCAACAGCGTTACCAGCATAGTAAGGCAAACGCCTATCAAAATACCATTGACTTTTCGTTTGAGACTGCCTGGAATATCGGCAGGAGCATTTAAAAAAGCACCAATCACAATAGATGGAGCCCATTCAAAATGTCCGAAATAGTTAAGAATGAATAAAGGGCTAATAACGGCAACCGTCAAGACAATGCCTCTAAAAAAATGAGCGCTTTTTAGGAATAATTCGAGCGATTTTAAGTATTGACTTATCATAGAAATAATTCGTTGCAAAGGTAATTTATTTATGACCGAAGGGTTAATAACGAGACGTTAATTGTACCTTGACAAAAACATTTTCTATTTTAGCAACCCAATTGACAATCGATTCAGAATGGTACAATACAATCCTAAAGACTGGATAACTTTTATTTTTCGTTTTCATAAATCTGACACGTTTAGAAAACTGATTCCTATGATGATTTTTATGGGACTTTATACTTATGGTGTTGGCTATTTAGAATTGGAATATTGGCAGCTCTCTGAAAAAAGTCATTTGGCCAACATTACAGTGATGCATGGAATGCTTGGTTTTGTGATTTCATTGTTGCTGGTTTTTAGAACAAATACTGCTTATGACCGTTGGTGGGAAGGGAGAAAACTTTGGGGCGCATTGGTGAATAATAGCAGAAATCTTGCTATAAAACTTGCAGTTATCTTGAAGGAAAAACACGATAGGGATTATTTTAGGAAAACAATTCCAAGTTATGCTTCAATTTTAGGGAAACATTTGACAAATGTTGAAACCAGCAAACAATTATTTGATGACGACAGCATGGAAATTGACCATAAAAAACACAGACCAAATCAGGTAGCGAAAATGATATTTCAAAAGGTCAATGATTTGTATGATCAAAAGAAAATCACGGGAGACCAATTGATTGTTTTGAATGCAGAAGTGCAGTCGTTTACTGATATTTGTGGTGCGTGTGAACGAATCAAAAACACTCCTATTCCATACTCTTACAGTGCTTTTATCAAAAAATTTATCTTTTTCTATGTGATGACGCTTCCATTTGGATATGTTTTTAGTTTAGGATATTATGCCGTTCCTGTTGTCATTTTTGTCTTTTACGTTTTGGCCAGTTTGGAGTTGATTGCTGAAGAAATCGAGGATCCATTTGGATTGGATGCCAATGACCTTCCGATAGAAAAAATTGCTTCCAACATTAAAAAACATGTAGAAGAGATTATTTAGGCATATTGTTCACGGGAAATGTAAAGTAAAAATTGGAACCTTTATTCAGGTCACTTTTGACACCAATTTGTCCTTTAAAGGCAGTCACTATTTTTTTAACAATTGCTAATCCTAAACCTGTACTAGTTTCACCATCTGTGGGTTGTGTGCTCGTTTTTTGGAAATAATTGAATAGTTTTTTCTGTTCATCCAAAGGAATTCCTTGGCCTTTGTCTATAACTTCGGTCAAAATATGATCATCTTTGGATGAAATTTTCACTTGGATATTGCTATTTTTTTCTGAATACTTGATGGCATTTGATAGTAAGTTGTTGAGTACTTCCGTCATATAATGACTGTCGAAATCAGCAACAATTTCAGGGGTTTCAGATTGCAACTTAATATTGATACCTTTTTGATTGGCCAATAATTGATTGATATAAATCTGCTCCTGCACAAATTTTACGTAATCCTGTGTTTTATAATTGAGCTCTATTTTTCCTGATTCAATTGTAGCAACATCCAATAGATTCTTTATAATATCAAGAACGTTTTGGCTTAACGATTTCATCAATTGCACAATTTCCACTTCTTCCTCATTCATCTTGGAATTTTTATCGCTTAAAAGCAAATCAGAAAAACTGTAAATACCACTTACAGGATTTCGGATGTCATGCGCTGCCATTCCTATAAATCTGTTTTTTTCTTCATTTAAATCTTGAAGCTGTTTGTTGCTTTGTTTAAATGCATCTGTTCTTAAACGAAAGGAATATATCAACAATCCAACCGTTATAAATATTATCAAACGTACAAACGCATTCCAAAAAGGAAAGAATAATGATGAATATTCCTTACTGTTATAATCAACATAAAGCCAACATATAGCTGCTAGAAGAGATGCCGAAAAAATAATATGTTTGTTTGAGGTTCTACTAACAGAAAGAATGGAAACAGGAATCAGATAAAATATGGAGAATGACATTTCAGATCCAGATAAATAATCGAGAGATGTAATGATTGTAAATGAGATAAGTGTTAGCAGAATGGCTAATGGTCTGTTTTTTACTCTATCTATGTAAAACATGGGGATGTTAGTGATTACAGTTCAAAACTATTGTTATTAACGAAGAAAATGGCATTTGCCAAAAATAATTTACCGTTCTCCCAAAAACTTCTGAATAGCGTATTGTCGACCATATATACGATACTACCTTTGCCAAGGTTTTCTTCGCCAAATAAGAGTGTATTTTTCATATTCTTTTCGGCATTACTTCCTACAAAGCCAGAAACAGATTTGGCGTTTTCTCCAAGCCAAGCGATATTGTAACCATTATCTAGCAGACTGTAGCTATCACTTCCCAATTTTAAGGTAAAATATGAATTGTCATAACCAAAAGCCATAGGGTGCGTTTTATCCACATTACTCTTAAAAATAGCTCCAATAATAAAACCCTTTGCAGATTCTCGTTCTCTCTCGGCATAAGGGATAAGGTTGTTTTGAGCGTGAATTGTATCTTGAGATTTTGTACGCTTAAGATTAAATCCTTCTTTGTCAGCAAAAATTTTCAATGCACCATCGATGGCTATCAACTTTCCACCATTATTTACCCATGTTCTTAAAGATTTTAATGTATCATCGTCGAAATATCCTGAAAAGTAACCATTGGGAATAATCAAAATATTGTATTTGTTCAAATTAATTTTTTTAAAATCGTTTGTATTAATGGATGTTACTGGGAAGTTCAATTGTTGCTCGAAAAAATGCCACAATTCACCATAGTTCAAAGTAGAGACATAATCTCCACAAAGTATGGCTATTTTGGGTTTTGTAACCAATTTGACATCTGGAGAACCAAAATCAGGTCCAGATTTTGAAAAACCAGAAGAAACACTTGTTACAATTCTTCTGAATTTATTGGCGGCATCAATTATCTTGTCATCAAAATCCTTAATGGCACTGTTATCACCTCTTGTGATAATTAAAGAACCTCTATCAAAAGTTTGGTCTGTTGAAGCTGTTGTAAATGATTTTTCCGTAAAACGAACTTTAATATTTTGTTTCAATAATTCAGACAAGAATTTGGCATCTTTAAGATGATTCCATTTTGAAAGATAGGCCACGGCATTCTCGTTTTTGCTGTTCAATGTAGGTGTGGCAGTAGTCACACTTGTAGATGCTAGTTTATTCGTGGCAACAGCGTTTAACCCATATGCATACGGAAGACTCCAAGCGGTGATATCATAGGTCAAAGAATCCACAAGTTTGGTTTGAGGTTCAAATAAGACATCCACCATTTTCCCTTTTGGTTGATTGGTGCTTACTACCAAATCTGCTGAAGTGGTATTAATGCTTCCTTCGTTTTGTGAGTTATAATTGTAGCCACTAATTTTACCGTTGGAAGCATATCCATATTTAATTTGATGCTGATCCAAGAGTTCTTTCAGAGATTCGATTTTATCTTTATCACCTTGCAGAACATAACTTTTTGTTTTCAAGTTTGAATTTGAATCAAAGTATTTTTTGAATTCACTGTTGAGTTTTTCAGCATTTTGCGAAGCTATCTCTATAGTCGAAAGACCAGTAACTGTATGATGTGAAACTCTGTCCACAAGTGTCAGTACTATGCCTTCATCATTAAGAACTCCCAAACCAGACTGTCCAGCTTGCTCATAAGTCATTCCGATGGCTCCAAGATAGGTTGGATACGTATCGCCATAGCTAGGATAGAGCAAATCAAAGCGCTCTTTCGTAAAATACAGCCAACCGTTCTCATCAAAGTACTTCGCATTGTTTTTGCCTATTTGTGTCTGAAAATCGCGCTGCCAATCTGAAATGATCTCATGAAAAGGTTCTGCTGCTGGAGCAAAATAGTAAGGTTCATTCATACCTTGCTCATGAAAATCAACATGGATTTGAGGAAGCCAGTTGTTGTAAATTTTCAATCGTGATTGTGATTCCACCTGCGTTGCCCAAGCCCAATCTCTGTTTAAATCGAACAAATAATGATTAGGCCGTCCGCCTGGCCAAGGTTGATTGCTCTCACTGGCTTGCTGATTGGTGTCGTAAGGAGTTCTCGCTGTTTGGTTGTACCAGTTGACATATCTATCGCGTCCATCAGGATTTAAACAAGGGTCTATGATCACAACCGTATTTTTTAACCATTCTTGATGTTTCGTCAAGAGTTCATAAATAGTTTTCATAGAAGCCTCTGTACTTGAAGCTTCGGCGCCGTGCACGTTATAACTTAACCAAACAAACGCAACATCATTTGATGATGAATTGCCATCAATCACACCTATATTCTTAAGGTTGTTTTCACGAATTGTCTCTAAATTTTTTATGTTTTCTTCAGAAGAAATATAGGCCACATACAAAGGTCGATGCTCATAGGTTTCTCCATATTTTTCTAATTTAATCTGCTTTGGAAGCTCTGATTCTACCTTTTTGAAGTAGTCAACAACTTGATGATGTCTCGAAAAGCGAGTTCCCACTTCATAACCTAAAAAGTCTTTTGGGGAAGTGATTTGTTGACCAAAAAAAAGTGTTGTATGCCAGGCAATTACAATGAAAGCGAAGAACAGTTTTTTCATTTTTTGATACGAAAGATTAAGAAAGTAAAGATACTTACCAAATTGGAATTAACTAAAATTTAGTAGTTAAAAAAGTTAAGAACATTATCTTTACCAAAGAATTCAGAATCGACTATGCCATCAGACTCAATCGCGTTTAGAAATACCAATTATTTTTCACCCCTTATCTGTGATTATTTAGACGAAAATGAACATTTAAAGCCTTTCTGTAATCGTTTTCCTACTCTGGAAAATTTCAAATTGCAGATTGAGGAAAAACAAAAGTCTTTTGACCATTCCAATAGAAAGCAGTTGATAGAATCATTGATGTGTCAATATGAAGGGTTGAGCATTTCATCAATGACACTTACCAATATCGATTTACTGAAACACAATACCACATTTACAGTCACAACAGGGCATCAATTGAACCTTTTTACTGGACCACTTTATTTCTTTTATAAGATTATTTCGACCATTAATTTGTGCAAGGAATTGAAAGAGGCTTATTCCGAATTCAATTTTGTGCCAATTTATTGGATGGCGAGCGAGGACCACGATTTTGAGGAAATCAATTATTTCAATTTTAAAGGAAAGAAAGTTCAATGGAATAGAAATGCATCTGGAGCTGTTGGCGAATTGGATTTAACCGGATTGGACCAGGTTTTTGAGGTTTTTTCGTCGCAGTTGGACAAAAGCCGAAATGCAGAATCGTTGAAAGAACTGTTCAAGAATGCTTATTTAGAACATTCTGATTTAACCTCTGCCACACGTTTTTTGGTGAACGAATTGTTCAGGATTTACGGTTTGGTAATTATCGATGGTAATGATTCAACTTTAAAAAGACAGTTTTTGCCCTATGTTGAAAAAGAATTGTTGGAACATACGTCTTTTTCAAAAGTGTCAGAAACAAATCAGCAGTTAAACCACAATTCCAATTACAAAATCCAGGTTCATCCAAGAGAAATCAATCTTTTCTACATTAAAGATGGACTGCGTGAACGTATCCTTGAATCTGATGAAACTTTTGGTGTTTTGGACACAGAAATCAGATGGTGCAAAAATGAAATTATCAAGGAATTACACGAGTTTCCAGAACGTTTTAGCCCAAACGTCATCACTCGACCATTATACCAGGAAGTCATTTTGCCAAACCTCTGTTACATTGGAGGTGGAGGTGAATTGGCATATTGGTTGCAGTTAAAGTCTAGTTTTGAAGCACAGCAGGTGACGTTTCCCATTTTGTTGCTTCGTAATTCTGTACTTTTGATTACGGACAAGCAAAAGGAAAAACTTCAAAAATTGAATTTATCCGTCGCTGATTTGTTTCTTCATCAAGATGATTTGATGACGAAAGTCACAAAAGAGATTTCTGATATCAGCATTGATTTTACTCCGCAGAAAGAACATTTGAAAAAGCAGTTTGAAGATATGTATCGTCTTGCGGAACAAACAGATGCCTCATTTAAAGGTGCCGTTGCAGCACAAGAAACAAAGCAAATCAAAGGTCTTGAAAATCTGGAACATCGCTTGTTGAAAGCCCAAAAGAGAAAATTGGAAGATGTTCTGGAGCGCGTAAGATTACTTCAAAATGAATTGTTCCCAAGACAAAGCCTGCAAGAACGAAACCTAAATTTTTCAGAGTTTTATTTGGAATATGGCGAGGATTTTATTTCAAAGTTGATGCACGAGTTAGAACCACTAAAGTCTGAATTCTCGATTGTAACTCTTTAGAAATGATAAGTGTTTTCTGTTGGAATATTTGTTAAAAAGTAAGTCCAAAAAATACTGAATCGTAAAACGTAATTCCCAAATCCTTTCTATTTTTGCATATGCAACACAACAAAGTCCTTATTTTAGATTTTGGGTCTCAATATACCCAATTGATAGCAAGAAGAGTCCGAGAACTCAATATTTATTGCGAAATCCATCCTTTTAATAAAATCCCTTCAGAAATCGATAGCTATAAAGCGGTCATTTTATCAGGAAGTCCTTTTTCTGTGAGAGCGGAAGATGCACCACATCCCGATTTGTCAAACATCAGAGGTAAAAAACCTCTGTTGGCCGTCTGTTATGGCGCACAATATTTGGCACATTTTTCTGGTGGAAAGGTTGAAGCGTCCAACACTCGAGAGTACGGTAGGGCAAATCTATCTTTTGTAAAAGTAAAAGAACCATTGTTCAATCATATCGATGCAGGAAGTCAAGTATGGATGAGCCATAGTGATACCATCAAAGAACTGCCTGGAAATGGAATTTTGATAGCCAGTACCAAAGATGTTGAAAACGCAGCTTATGCCATTGAAGGCGAAATGACCTATGGCATACAGTTTCATCCAGAAGTCTATCATTCTACTGATGGCAAACAACTGTTGGAAAATTTCTTGGTGCACATCGCCAAGGTAAATCAAGACTGGACACCGCAATCATTTGTAGAAGAAACTGTGGAAGCATTGAAAGAACAAGTGGGTAATGATAAAGTGGTTCTTGGTCTTTCAGGTGGTGTAGATTCTTCGGTAGCAGCCATTCTTCTTCATAATGCGATTGGTAAAAACCTTTACTGCATTTTTGTAAATAATGGATTGCTTCGTAAAAATGAGTTCGAAAGCGTTCTCAAGCAATACGAAGGAATGGGACTCAATGTAAAAGGTGTCGATGCTTCGGCACGCTTTTTGGATGCCTTGAGTGGATTGAGCGACCCAGAACAGAAACGTAAAGCAATTGGTCGCGTGTTCATTGAGGTGTTTGATGATGAAGCGCATTTGATTGAAGATGTAAAATGGCTTGCACAAGGTACTATTTATCCTGATGTAATTGAAAGTGTTTCGGCAACAGGTGGTCCAAGTGCAACTATCAAGAGTCATCACAATGTAGGTGGATTGCCCGATTTTATGAAACTGAAAATCGTTGAGCCGTTGAAGGCCTTGTTTAAAGATGAGGTAAGAAGGGTAGGAGCTACGATGGGAATGGACAAGGATTTATTGGGACGTCATCCGTTTCCAGGTCCTGGTTTGGCCATTCGAATTTTGGGTGACATCACTGCCGAAAAAGTTCGTATCTTACAGGAAGTTGATGCGGTGTTTATCAATAATTTGCGAGAATGGGATTTATATGATAAGGTTTGGCAAGCAGGCGCAATTCTTTTACCTGTAAATAGCGTTGGTGTAATGGGCGATGAGCGAACTTATGAAAAATGTGTTGCATTGAGAGCAGTGGAAAGTACCGATGGAATGACGGCAGATTGGGTAAATTTACCTTATGAGTTCTTGCAAAAAACCTCAAACGAAATAATAAATAAAGTAAAGGGCGTTAATAGAGTAGTATACGATATTAGTTCTAAACCGCCTGCCACCATTGAGTGGGAATAATGAAGTAAGCAGTGGCAGTGGCAGTTTACAGTATATTTATAACAAAAACTATGAGAAAACTTCTTTTAATCATTATAGCAATAGTGTCTTTTCAAACATTTGCTGTCTCGCAAAACTTTAAGACACATATTGTTAAGCAAGGAGATACCGTTGAGAGTATCGCAAGGCAATATCAAATTACAACTGCTGATGTGTATGCCTTAAATCCTGATGCGAAAAAAAAGCTGTCTGTCAATGATGTTTTGATTATCCCGAATACCAAATTAACTTATGGTGGTAATGAGAAAGTCGAAAAGAAAGAATTAATTGGCTACGAAACTCATAAAGTAAAAAAGAAAGAAACTCTGTATAGCATATCCAAAGAGTACAATATTGAGATTTCAGACATAAAGGAGCACAATAGACAGTTGTATTCCGAAAACCTTAAAAAAGGTGATAAAATTCGTATTCCGAGATATAAGACCATCGTTTCCAATGTGACTGTAAAGGAAAATACTATTAAGAAATATGTTGTTCAGCCTAAAGAAGGCAAATGGCGAATTGCCTATAAGTTTGGGTTGACAGTTCCTGAATTACAGGCTTTAAATCCAAATATGGCAGAAGTGCTGCAGCCAGGTGACGAAATTAATGTGCCTAATCTTGAAACGACAGAAGAAAAATCAGCCGAACCAAATTACAACTATTATGAGGTTTTGCCTAAAGAAGGTTTTTATCGATTGAAAGTAAAACTGGGATTGACTGAAGATCAATTAGAAGCCTTGAATCCGGGAATCAAACAAACAGGACTGAAAGAAGGTATGGTGTTGAAAGTTCCAGCAAACGTCACCGTGGGAACAGTTGATGGTACTATTGAAAGTAGCGATCTTACAAAATCTCTAAAGAATACTAAAACAAAACGTCTGGGGTTATTGTTACCTTTCAAATTAAATAGAATTGATGCGGATTCAGTGCAAGAAGCAAAGGATTACATCAAGAATGATCGTTTGATTTCTGTGACGCTTGATTTTTATGCTGGTGTAAAAATGGCTTTGGATTCGGCCAAACAATTGGGTGTTTCAACAAATATGAAAGTGTTTGATACCGAAAATCAAAGTGCGGAAATCTCCAATATTCTTTCCAAAAATGACTTTTCAGGTTATGACGCAGTTATTGGTCCTATCATGGCAAGTCATTTTGATAGAGTAGCTTCCCAATTAAGAAGCGACCATGTGCCAGCAATTTCTCCTTTGATGAAACCAACTAGTCTTTATGATAATGTATTTCAAACTATTCCTAATGAGGAAGATTTGGAAAAAGCCATGATTACATATGTCAAAGCAGATTCTTTGCGGTCTAATGTGGTAATTGTTTCCGATGGAGCGAGTCGAGCTTTGAGTGACCGAATCAAAAGCTATATCCCGAATGCCTCTCAAATATTTTCAAAGAAAAACAAAGAAGGAAAGGATGCATTCTACGTCAATACAGCCGATTTTAGTGCTGTATTAAAAAGCGGAAAGAATTATGTGTTTTTAGAAACCAGCAATGCAGGGCTAGTATTGAATGTGGTTAGTACTTTGAATAGCATGACCAACAGGGAGAGAGAAATTATTTTGGTAACGACAAATAAAAACGATGCCTTCGACTACGAGCATTTATCCAATTTTCATTTGAGCAATCTGAAATTTCACTATCCATCTGTCAACAAACTTCACGATACCGATATGCCAAATGGTTTTGTGAAAAATTACAAAAAAGAATATGGCGTGGAGCCAAATAAGTATGCCGTAAGAGGCTTTGACTTGACTTTAGACGTTTTGTTGCGCTTGTCTTCAAATGATGATTTCTTTTTGGCTTCAACTAATGATGTGGAAACAGAATATCTAGAGAACAAGTTTAGATATGCCAAAAAGCTTTCCGGTGGTTACTATAACGAATCTGTTTACATTCTTCAGTACACTCCAGATTTAACAATTGTAGAGGCAAAAAGATGACTTCAAAAGTAACTTATCTAGGTGATTTACGAACGGAGTGTGTTCACCTTCAGTCTGATAATTCATTCATAACAGACGCGCCTTTGGACAATAATGGAAGAGGCGAAGCGTTTTCACCTACAGATACGGTTGCAACAGGTTTGGCAAGTTGTATGCTGACGGTTATGGGTATCAAGGCAAAAGATTTGAATGTGGATATACAAGGTACAACAGCTTCAGTTTTAAAAACTATGGCTTCCAATCCTCGAAGAATTTCTAAAATTGAAGTGACTTTTGATCTTCCTTTTGAAGCTGATGACAAAACTCGCAAGATTCTAGAACATACTGCCAATACCTGTCCTGTACATCACAGTCTGCATCCAGATATTGAAAGAGTGATTGTTTTTAATTGGCACTGATGCTTACGAGAGTTTTTTTAATACTGATTTGGGTTTGTTTTCCTTCAACAACTTCAAATGATGAAGCTATTTCTTGGAGCGATGACTTCAAGCTCAATTGGAACCATTTTAAAGGTTCTCCTCAACAAAATGTAGACGCCGTCGCGGTGACAGCTTCAGGAATTACATTTGAATTTTCACTACAAGAAGCAGACGGTAGGCCTGTAAGTTTTAACACGAAAGTATACGCCCATTTTTATCCAAAGAAATCTTGGTATATCAAAGAGCAAGGCACAGATTATATCTTGGCGCACGAGCAATTACACTTTGATATCACAGAGTTATATGTTAGGAAATTCAGGCAGCAAATCTCAAAATTGAAAGTGTCAAACAATCTCAAATCAGAACTTCGTGAACTGCATTTGAATATCAACAAAGAAGTAGCTGTTACTCAAAACCTGTACGATCAAGAGACTGATAATTCTAGAAATGTGGAATCTCAATTGAAATGGAATCTTTTTGTAAAGCAAGAGCTAGATAAGTTGAAAGATTTTAAATCGAAAGATTAATGTTGCAGCCTGACAAAGAATTTTTGATCAAATTGGCACATACCAAAATGCCTTTCGGAAAATACAAAAACTACTATTTGATAGATATTCCGGAGTATTATTATGTTTGGTATCAAGGAAAAGGTTTTCCAACTGGAAAATTAGGTGAGATGATGGCCCAGATGTATGAGATTAAACTCAACGGATTGGAAGATCTCATCCGAACCATTAAGCAAACCTACCCAAAGTAAAATTTACTTCAATAACTTCTTGATCAATACTATTTGTCCTAAATGGTAATAACAATGTTCTATCATTCCATCAATGTTTCGAAGGTAAGTGCCATATTTTGCATCAACAAACACGTCGTTTAATTTGGAATCAGGAATTTGTTCTACAAGTGTTGCGAAGCGTTCGGCATCATTCCAAAGATTGCTTTTTAAAAGCTCCCAATCATCTTTAGAAAAATTTGGCTTTATGTCAAAACTGAATTTATCACTAATCTCTAGAGAGCCGCCTTCCAAAACTTTCAACACTCCAGCTACATAATAATGAATATGAAATGTGAGTAAAGCAATAGTGTTTAAAGAGCCAATTTTCTTTGTGGCATCATCCAAAGTCACATTCGAAACCTGCTCCTTGAAATTCGTATTGGCTACCCATTTACCATTTAGGATGACTTCCCGGAATCTATTGGCCAGTTGACTACTTTGGGAATTCAAATTTTAAGAATTTTATGGATTACTCGCCACGACACCTAGAGTATACAATTGCTCCATAGTAGGTGTTTCACTTCCTCCAGTAGGCTCAAGTGTTATTCCAAATGCTTCACTTTCATTCAGGTTTTCGATTTCAAAGATTTTATTTTCATCCTGCATAAAATCGTCTATGGTTCCAAGACTTACTGGCGTCAATGGCGATAATTTTAAAGACCAAACCTGATATACTTTGCCTGGTGGAGGAGCTGGTAGACCTTTTGCATCTAAATAAATTTGTTTTGAGTTTTTATCCCAATACACTTTGGCATAAGTATCGGCAAAATTGCCCTGTCCACCCAATGGAACAGTGATGATATCTTTAGCTCGAAGTACATTCAATAATTCCTTGCTATCTTCAAGGTCAGCTTCAGCCTCGGCAATTTGTGTTTCCAAAGAGAATTGCTCCTTTTCGGCCACTTTCAAATCAGATTCCAATTGCTGGTTTTGGTTCAAGACCCAGTATAGCCCAATGCCAAGTATGATGGCAGCAGCCCATCCTGTATAAGTGAACCAGTTATATTTTGGTTTTGAGATTTCAACAACTTTGGATTGTTTATTGTTATTGAACTGAAGTTTCTCTTTGATAAGCGCAAAGATTCTAGCTTTTGTGCCTCTAGAAGTAGCAGCCGTAAGTTTAATAACAGCAGCTTCAATCTCCAACACTTCCTGAAGGATTTCAGGGTGTTTCAGCATTAGCTTGTAGATTTCTCTGTTTTCTTCTTCAGAAAGTGATCCAGCGACATATAGCTCCAATATCCCAGATTCTATGTAAGCGTTAATATCCATTTATCTCAATACGATGTTTCGCAATTCTTTAATACAGTTTCTATTTCGTGTTTTGACGGTGCCGATAGGCATGTCGAGTGCTTCTGAAGCCTCTTGCTGTGTATATCCTTTAAAATATAACAGCTCAATCACTTCAATACACTTTTTGGCTAGTTTGCTGACAAACTTCTTAATCCCGATGGCATCCGTCTTGTCATCTAGGTTATCGCTTGTTTGCAAAATATCTACGAAATATTCGGCATCTAGGTTTTTTTTAGAGTTTTTGAATGCTTTGGAGCGCGTTTTGTCTATGGCAGCATTGCGAGCTATGTTCAATATCCATGTGAAAAAGCGTCCTTTTTCTGCTGAATAACTGGCAGAATTGTTCCAAGCCTTGATAAAAACATCTTGCATTATTTCTTCAGCAATGTCGTTATCCCTAACGATGTTGTAAATAACACCATGCATACTATCACCATACATATCGTACAATTGCTCAAATGCTTTTTGGTCTTTTTGCTGAAATTTGGTAACTAATTCTTCTAATTCCATAGAGTTGTTTGAAGTATCTAAAGTAATGAATAATTTGATGTAAAAAAAGCTACCGACTAAAGTAGCTTGAGGAACTTTGTAAATAAAGAGTTTATTTTATGATGCCACCACAACTTATGCGTCCGCCAGCATCACCTGTAGGTTGCGTCTTAAAGTCGTCTACCCCTTCGTGCACAATGATGGCGCGACCTAGAATATCTTTATTTGGATCTCCACAACCGATACACCATTGGTCTGTAGTTAATACAGTCTTCGCATTTCCGTTAGCATTGGCTTCAACATTGCCTATATCGCCCTTATGGTAGCCTGCTGCATCACCCCATTTACCATGTGGTTGGTTTGTAGGATTCCAATGTCCTCCTGTTGAGGTACCGTCTTCTGCAGAACAATCTGATTTTTCATGTATGTGTATGGCATGTGTCCCTTCTTTCAATCCGTTAAGGACTGCCATCATGGTCACTACACCATCTTCTTGAGAAAAAGTAACACTTCCTTTAGCAGTACTTCCGCTTTTGGCTTCCAAAATCACACGTACTTCCTTTGGTTCACGACTATAAGTCTCTTGTCCTTTAACTTCAACTTCTGTGTTTTCTACTTCGGTAGATTCTTGCATCTCCGCATCTTGTTTCTTGTCGCTCTTACAAGATATAATTGTCATCAATCCGACGGTGGCAAGTATTAAGGATAATCGTTTCATGAGTGTTGTATTTTTATGTTTAAGTACTAAAATTACTACTAATTTGTTTCAAAGCAAACTAGTGACCTAAAATTAATTATATAAAACGTTAGTGTATGACTTATATCATGTTTTTTGTAGTGCATTTGCCATAATTTTGTAATGTTAATAAATATATAATTCAACGTTTCTACTTGATTTTACGCCTAAAATTAACTACCTTATTTAAAGAATCAAAAGTGTATTACAAAACGAAAAAACTCTACTATTTATGAAAAAAATAATTGTACCCATAGACTTTTCAAAACATTCTGAATATGCCCTAGAGGCGGCATCTATTTTGGCAAAACAAAATGGCGCTCAAATATTGGCGCTTCATATGCTTGAGATGTCCGATTCAATGTTGATCAACAGTGATAATGAACAAAATGCCAAAGCCGTTTTCTTTTTAAAACTGGCGGAACAAAAGTTTGAAAATTTTTTACAAAAGGACTATCTAAAAGGTGTAGATATTGTACCTATTGTAAAACATTTTAAGGTGTTCAGAGAAGTTAGCGAAGTTGCCAAAGAACATAGCGTAGATTTAATTGTCATGGGTTCTCATGGCACTAGTGGATTTAGTGAAATATTTGTAGGCTCTAATACCGAAAAGGTTGTGCGACATTCAGAAATTCCTGTTTTAGTGATTAAGAGCAAACCGGATAATATGGATTACAAAAAGGTAGTCTATGCCAGTGATTTTTCAGAAGAAGCAGTGAAGCCATATATCAAAGCATCCAAATTATTAGAGTCTTTTGGTTCTGAAATGCAATTACTCTATGTGAACGTGCCTGGAGAGCGTTTTAAATCGACTTCTGAAATGGAAAATACGATGCTCAATTTTCTTAAAACGGCCGATGGAAACTTGAATCGAATGAATGCCGTCAACTACGTCTCGGATGTAACAGTTGAAAATGGCATCCTAACTTTTGCACATAAAATCAATGCTGATTTAATTGTAATACCTACACATGGTCGTAAAGGATTGGCTCACTTTTTTGAAGGCAGTATTTCTGAAGATTTGGCAAACCATGCCGATTTACCTGTGATGACATTTAGGATTTAAACTCAATACGTGTGAGTATGAAAATGCCCTAGTTTTAGGGCATTTTTATTTATTTGAGTTATTTGAACTAGCGAAAAACAGATTTAAGTATTTTGTCCAATATAGTACAAGATGATTATAACGATTGAAATATAAAAAAGACTACCACAAATTCTCATATGTTTGGCCTGCCTTATTTTACGTTCAAATCCATATAATTCAAATCTTTCCATTTCAGTTTTATTAAAATCTGTATTTTCCCATTGGCCCCATTTTGCAAAGCCTATAGGTATAAAGAAAAATCCAGCTGCCTCTGCATTTGTCAACTGTGCATTTTTTCGCTTATCTGAATTTTGTTGCTCTAGATTCATTTTGTGGTCAATATACTTTCGACCGTTTTTTTCTTTTTCTAATATAAAAAACTATAGCCATAATAGTGAATAATGTGATTATAAAAACAATAGCAAAGTTGTTGCGTCTATCTTCAAATCCGATAATTTGTTCAAATTCCAATTTTCTTTGAGTCATCAAATGTGATGTAAATCCAAATTTTTCAGCATTTTTATAGCAATTAATCGCATTTTCTAGATAATCAGTTAACGCTTGAACATTGCCCAGATCATAATATAACTCACCTATAATCTCATTTTTTGGCTGGATGAAATTTAATCTTTCAGAGATTTGATAATTAAGATGTCTCAACAATTCATTGAGGTCGTAATTATTTATGTTTATGGGTTTAGAATCACGTCCAAAGTCTAGGCCAAGAACTGACGTATGCTTATTAGTGTTTAATTTGTGCTCTAAAATTTTTATGTGAATCCATTCAGAACCGTGGTGAGAGTCTGGATTTAATTCAATAGACTTTTTTATCCATTTTAGAGCTTTCTCGGGTTGTCCTAATAATTCATAGAGTGTTCCTACATTGGATGCTGTCGTGTACAAGTTGGGCTGTATCTGCTCAATTTGTTTATAAATGGTTAAGGCTTTCGAGTATTCTTTAAGATAAATAAGTTTAGCGCCATAATCTGAATAAAATTCAATTGAGTCGGTCTCTTGATATTTTTTTAGAAGATTCTCGGATTCACGTCTTAGTTTTAGAGTGTCTAATTCAAAATTACTAGAATGATAATCAAATGTTACGTTTACATAATGTTTACTTCCATTTAACTTGGTTCTGTATTCATTTATGCAGGAATATCCAATCACATGAATTATAAGAAAAAATATGAGGATAAAATTTTTAGAGATGTTCATTGAATATTATTGTATTTATTTCACTTTTGACAAGTTAATTGAATTCACTTCAAAAGATGCTCTGTTTTTCATTTTCTATAAAACTATGGACTCCGTCACTAATGTCTTTAGTTGCATATAATTTTCTTTCGTTGAACTAAAAGCCATACAAGATATTCTTTATAAATATACATTGCAAAGTCAAAAAAAACTTGATGTAGTTTCATAATAAAAAAAAGCCCTGAACGTCCAGGGCTTTTAACTATCATTTGGTTTCGGGTTCGGCTTTTATCTCGGTGCTTTGGGTTTCGCCGTCAATGGCTTGATCTTCTTTTTTGAGGTATTTATCCAAGAACTCCAATACTTTACTGTAAGCTTCTATTTGGTTTTCTTTCTTGATAAAACCATGTCCTTCATCTTCAAAGAGCACATATTCTACAGGTACACCATTTTTTCTGACACCTTCCACTATTTCGTCTGATTCTACCTGAAGAACCCTTGGGTCTTGTGAACCTTGCAATACAATGAGAGGCTTGGTCACTTTATCGGTATGGAATAAAGGAGAAATACGCTTTAACCTAACCGAGTCTGCCGAATAAGGATCACCCAGTTCAAGGTATAATGATTTGCGCATAGATTCCCAGTATGGCGGAATACTTTTCAGTGTTCGCATCCAATTGGTCACTCCAAAAATATTCACTCCCACATCAAATTCTTCAGGAGCAAATGTTAAGGCTGCCATAGTCATGTAACCTCCATAAGAGCCACCTATAATACCTATTTTGTCACCATCAATTTCTGATTGGGTTGCCAACCAATTCTTGCCTTCCACGCAGTCTTGTAAATCTTTTTCACCATGGTTCAAATCATCCATTTTGTAAAAAGTTTTTCCATAACCACTGCTACCACGATTATTGACTGCCAAGACGGCATAACCATGATTCACCAAATACTGCAGCATACTACTAAAATTTTGACGCGTTTGTCCACCAGGTCCACCATGTACCCAAACCATGGCTGGTACTTTATTCTTTTCTGATGCTTGATGTGGCAAATAATAAATGGCAGGTATCATCGTACCATCAAACGATTTGAAACGAACAACTGAAGCAGAGACCAAATCTTCTGGATTGATTTCAGAATTAAGAACATTAGTGATTTTGTACTGTTCTTTGGTTTCAAAATTATAGGTGTATAAATCTGATGGTGAATTCGAGCCACCTACATACATACGCATCCATTTTTCATCATCGCTAAAACCAACACTTGTGATGCTTTGGTCCCCAAAATCAGGAAGTGTCACAACCTTTTTGGAAGCCACATCGATAACTTCTATGGCATTTTTTCCGTCTTCATTAACATAGACTACCATATAGTTTCCTTGGTCGGTAAAACTGGCACCCATTATATCCCAAGACTTTTTTAGAACGGTCGATTTTTCTTTGGTGTTCAAATCAAACTCCATCAGATAGGCAAACTCTTCTCCGTCATCTGTGGTGTAATAGAATGCCGAGTTATCTTTTGAAAATGCTTGTGCCGAATTACCGCTTTGGTTGTCGTTGACTTTTGTTTTTTCCTTGGTCTGTTGATTATAGATGTAAAGATCACTGTCATTGGTGTTTAATGATTGTACCAAGGCAATATAATTTTCATCATTTGAAATGCCACTAAAGTTCATACCATCATCATTTTGATAAATCAACTTCGATTTAAAATCAGTGATGTCCATTTTATAAACATCGAAGTATTTCGGGTCACGTTTATTGGACCCATAGTAGAACGATTTGTCATCTTCGGCCCAACTATAAAATTGTGATTTGGCGGTTTTCTCTGGTGTTAAATCGATAATGGTGCCTGTGGTATCACGAAGGTAAATGTGATCGATTTCATCACCATTACCATCAGCAGAAAGCAACATTCGGTCATCATTTGGAAAAAAGGACTCTGCAAAATAACTGGTACTGTCAGATGCTGTGATAGGAATGTATTCACCACCAGTTGTAGGCACTGTGTACACGTTATAAATCCCAGAACGATTACTTGAAATCAACAGTTTGGAGTTGTCGTATGAAAAACTTCCACCGCTGACGGCTTCGTTATCCATAAACTGCTCAATGGTATATTCTTCGACTGTAACTGCAGCCTCTTCTTTTTTCATTTCTTTTTTATCCTTGCAGGATATCAAAAGAAGGATAGTAAACACTAAAATAAAATGCTTCATTGTAATCAGGTTTTGGTTGTTTTTAATATTTCAAAGGCAAAGAGAGACATTTAAATCTTTTTATATATACTCTTTAGTTGTTCTAAAGATAACTAAAACTTATCATAAGATTCTTAAAATAGATGTTAATGCCAAGCATCAAAACCTCAAAAATTGTTACTTTTATAATGCTATGACAAAAACGAATTCATTTAGAAAAGGCTTCGTCTTTAAATCTTATGAGGCGCCTTTTCAATCTCCTTTTGACAAGCTTTTTGATATTTTTAAAGAGTTGATTACGCACACATCTGGCGATTTTGATGAAGCCATCGACTGGTTGCGCGAATTGGATAAGGAATATAAACTCACCACTCCAGATTACACTATTGATGATTTTATTGAAGATCTCAAGAAGAAAGGCTATATCCGAGAAGAGATCGACCCAGACGGTAATGGTGGTATGGCGATTACAGCCAAGACCGAACGTGCCATTCGTCAGCAAGCGCTTGACCAGATATTTGGGAAAATTAAGCGAAGCGGACAAGGTAATCACAAAAGCAAAAGTCCTGGCATAGGCGATGAGCATACGGGTGATTTCAGAAATTATCAATTCGGCGATGCTTTGGAAAAAGTGTCCATAACCGAGAGTTTACGGAATGCACAAATCAATCACGGTATTGGTGATTTCAGTCTGTCGGAAGAAGATTTGGTGGTAGAAGAAACACTTCACAAATCACAAATGAGTACGGTGTTGATGATTGACATCAGTCACAGTATGATTTTATATGGTGAAGATCGCATCACACCTGCAAAGAAGGTGGCGATGGCATTGGCAGAATTAATTACCACACGTTACCCAAAAGATACTTTGGATATCTTGGTCTTTGGTAACGACGCTTGGCAAATCGAAATCAAGGATTTACCGTATCTCAAAGTCGGACCATATCATACCAACACCGTTGCGGGACTTCAGTTGGCGATGGACTTACTCCGACGCAAACGAAATACCAATAAACAAATCTTTATGATTACCGATGGTAAACCAAGCTGTCTGCGAATGCCAGACGGACAGTATTATAAGGATAGCGTTGGTCTAAATCCGTACATCACCAACAAATGCTATGCGATGGCGCAACAGGCACGTAGATTGCACATTCCCATTACAACCTTTATGATTGCGAAAGATGATTATCTGATGCAGTTTGTTCGGGAGTTTACGTATGCCAATCAAGGCAAGGCGTTTTACACAGGGCTCAAAGGTTTGGGTGAAATGATTTTTGAGGATTATGAAACGAACAGAAAGAAAAGAATACGTGGGTAGACCATAGATAATAGACTTTAGACATAAGATTTAAGACTAGAAAAAATTGAAAATGAATATAGAAAAGATACAAACACTAGGCGAATTAAAACAATCAGGTTACAAATCAAAATCTATTAAGGATGAATTGCGCGACAACCTGATTCAGAAAATCAAAAACAAAGAAACCACGTTTGAAGGGGTTCACGGTTATGAGAACACGGTGATTCCAGAATTGGAGCGTGCTATCTTGTCCCGTCATAATATCAATCTCTTGGGACTGCGCGGACAGGCGAAAACACGTTTGGCGCGTTTGATGTTGAACTTACTTGATGACTATATTCCAGTTATTGAAGGCTCTGAAATCAATGACGACCCATTGAATCCTATCTCTCGTTTTGCTAAAGAACTGATTGCGGAGAAAGGTGATCAAACACCTATTGCCTGGTTGCATCGCAGCGAACGTTTCGCAGAGAAGTTGGCAACGCCAGATGTGACCGTGGCTGATATCATCGGTGATGTGGATCCTATTAAGGCAGCCAATCTCAAATTAAGCTATGCCGATGACCGTGTCATTCACTATGGGATGATTCCTCGTGCGAATCGCTGCATCTTTGTTATCAATGAATTGCCAGATTTACAGGCGCGTATTCAGGTGGCGCTGTTCAACATCCTTCAGGAAGGCGACATTCAGATTAGAGGATTTAAATTGCGCTTGCCGCTTGACATTCAATTCTTGTTTACGGCAAATCCGGAAGATTATACCAATCGTGGGAGCATTGTGACACCGTTGAAAGACCGTATCGGTTCTCAAATATTGACACACTATCCAGCAGATATCGAAACCGCTCGAATGATTACCCAACAAGAGGCTGGGGTAGTGGAAGCGCAAAAGGATACCGTTTTGGTACCCGATTTGGCACGCGATTTACTGGAACAGATAGTCTTTGAAGCACGCGAAAGCGAATATATTGATGCCAAAAGCGGTGTCAGTGCGAGACTTGGTATCACTGCTCTTGAAAACTTATTGAGTACTGCCGAGCGTCGTGCTTTAAAAGCTGGTGATGACAAAACCACTGTACGCTTAAGCGACTTTGTTGGGATTATTCCATCTATTACTGGTAAGGTAGAGTTGGTGTACGAAGGCGAACAGGAAGGTGCCGCGGTGGTCGCCTTTAATTTGATTGGCGAAGCTGTGAAAAGTTTGTTCCCGGAATATTTTCCGAAGATAGAAAAATTGAAAAAGCAGGAAGAAGAAACGCCTTATGATGATGTTGTGTCTTGGTTTTTCAATCAAAAGGATGGTTTTGAATTGCTAGATGAGGTGCGCGACAAGGAATACAAACAAATCCTCGATGCCATCTCACCACTGGATGATTTATTGGGCGAATACCAGCCCAATCTTAAAAATGAAGACAGTTATTTTGTCAAAGAATTTATACTATGGGCATTGGTAGAATTCAAACAGTTGAGCAAATTCCGTTTTACCGAAGGCATACAGTTTAAAGACCCTTATGGCAGCTTTATCAGTGGCATTTAAACTAAAATCACACATGCATTAGTTGGCGCAAATCTGATAGTCCCTCACGGCTTCTATGTTTTAAGGTGCCTAATGGTATGTTGAGATATTCAGCGGCCTCTTTATGGGTGTACTCTTGTAGAAACAATAGGTCGATGACTTCGCAACGGCTTGCTGACAGCCTTGGTAGAAACCTTGAGACATAATTGGCATTGGTGCTCTTCTCATGGTCGCGGGTGCATCCTAAATCATAGCGTGCATCGACATCTGTGGTTTTTTGCGATTGCTTGTGGGCCTTCGACCGTAATAAATCTATCGAGGCATTACGGGCAATGTTCAAGATCCATGTAAAGAAACGCCCCTTATCTGGGGTGAATTTATGGGCATTTTGCCAAGCTTTTAAAAAGGTGTCTTGCACTAGCTCATCGGCTAGGTCTTTGTTCCTGACAATGTTGTTGATGAATATGTGGGTGTTTCGAGAATATAGGTAATATAGTTTCTCAAATGCCCTTTCATCCTTATGTCGAAACTGTTCTATTAGGGTGTCTATATTTTTCATACTACCTAAAGGTAGTTTTATGTTACACGTGGCATTTGCTCAATTAAAAATTATCTTAACTGTATTATTTGTTTAAATTGAAATGTTATATCACACGACACACATGATAGTTTGAACATGCAACATTACAGTTCCAACTTGCAACATGACAGTTCCAACTTATCACATGACATATCCCACGTGCAACATGACATATCCCACGTGCAACATGACATATCCAACGTGCCACATTACAGTTTCCACATGCAACATGACATATCCCACGTGCAACATGACAGTTCCAACTTACCACATGACATATCCCACTTGCAACATGACAGTTCCTTCGTGCAACATGACATATCCTACCCTAAAAAGGTATTTTACGACAATTTTTTTGATTTTTGGTTATTGGGGTTTGGTTTTGGTTTGGAGCTTTAAGCTGTAAGTGGTTAAAGCTCGCGGAGACGCAAAGGCGGAGAGATTGAACCGCCTTGCTGTAAACCAGTGTTACCAATTTTTGTTACCTCACAGTTGAGGGCACTCGTTGCAAACGAGCGCTAGCGGGGGGCTGGCGGGAGTTGTGTGTAGGTTTTTATTTTAATTTGATTATTTCAGGTTCAGTTTGGGATGCAATATTCATAATTAAGTTATCACTTAAAAAAGCATAATGTTTAAATTCTCCAGGATAATCTTTTGATGCGAACGAATCCTTTTTGATATAATATAGAAAATTTGATTCCGTGTATATTCTTGGGTTTATTCCAGTAAATTCTCCCTCTAATTGCCTTGCATAACTTTCATTTATTGTTGAATATCCAATATAGTTATTAAACCTAATTTTAAATTTTGGGCTTTTTTCATCAACGTAAATTCTTCGAGCTGGTCCAATATTTTGATTTCCTATAATAACATCTTCGTCATTGTCAGAAATTTGTGCTATTTCCAAATGAAATTCTAATACATATTCTTCAGGTTCTCGAATATTAGTTATAAAACCGTATTTTGCTGATGCAATTTCATTGAGATGTTTCATTGTGTTTTAATAGATGAGTTTTTAACTTACTTACGACGGTTTTGTATATAATATGTTGTGTGAAAATCCGCGAGGATTGTGCTCCGCCAGTTCGCACTTCATGCTCGTGTCGGCCGTAAACCGAAGTTAGGAAATTTGCGAGGACTTTCCGATAGGAAAGTCAGAAGCAATGAACTATAGCCGTTGTTGTGCGTTCGTTTTTTTTATTTCGTTGTTATTATTAAATAATCTCTATCCATTCTAAAAATTCGACTGTCTTTCGAGTCTTCGCCTTTCTGTATTCGGAAATCCTTAATCGCATTTGGGTCAAGTTTTATTTCCTCTGTAGTTTTGTCTGTCAATAAAATTCCATCAATTATTATAAATCCGATTTCTTTTTTATTCCAACCTCGACGACCTTTACTTAAACTGTCTAAATAAATATTATTCAAAGTAATTAATTCAGTTTTTTTTAATTGTTCAATTCTTACAGTTTTTGCTTTTCGGTCAATGGAAGTTACTTTTATATTATCCTTGTCTAAATATAAATTTTCAAGATTTACTTTCTCGGAATCTAATATGATGTCGAATTCCGTTGCGTATTTTTTCAATATTTTATTTCGGTCGTATTTTATATTCCGAGTTGCACAACCGAAAGTCAAAGTCAGCAATAATAGAATTAGAAATATTCTCATTTTTCTTCTTTAAATTCCTAAAATATTTCAATTCTGTTTTTCATAAAAACTCGAATGAGTGAATTATGTTTTTCGTTTAGTTAACGTGCTCCGTAAATGACGCACAACGGTTGGTGTATGATTAGGTGCGTGGCTAGCACCTAATTTAGTAAACAAAAACAGACGCAAGAAAATTCAGAAGGAATTTTCCAAATAGGCACCTGCCAAAGCAATTAATTATACACGGTGTGTAAGTAGTTTTTTCTTTCAGTTACTAATTCCGTTAATTTATTCAGTTTTATTTTGTCAATTTTTTTCCAATCCGCTTTATCAAATTCCAATGTGCTGAACTTTTTTAAACTCCTATACATTGGTAAAATGACAGACTCAAAATCTCCAGTCAGTTCATAAATTAGATTTCGGTTTTCTGTGATTCCACCACTTTTTGAGATTACAAAATCAATTCCTTTTTTGTTTGGTTTGAGTTCAAAGAAATAGCATTCAGGTTCCAGATTCCAGAGTGTTTCCGTTTTAATTCCATTAAGTGCTAAAATCAGAGATTCGCAAAGTTTGTCAGTCGGATTTTCTGGAATATTTGACGCACTAAAGTTCAATTCGAGGTCAGAATATCTCAAACTTGTCGGCAACCAACCATTTTTAGGAATTTCAAAATTTAATTTTAATTTACTCATGAAATCTAAATTTTAATTCCCAATAGAACTATAAAAGCGAATATTATACAAATGATTGAGAAGACTCTAAAAAAGATTTTCATTCCTTTAAAAATCCCTGGCGCTTTCTCAACTAATTTAGGGTTGTGTTTATTATGAAATTTTAATTGATATTTCACAATTATCGGTCCAATAAACCAAAAAAGTAAAGCTCCGAAAATGAAAAATAATGTTGGTTTTAGATTGTCCATTAGTGTCGGTGTAAATTACTTACAACGGTCTCGGCTATGAGTAGTTGCGTGGGTAAGCACTTAACTTTGCAAGTACACACCAAACTGAAAATCCGCGAGGATTTTCAGAAGTAGGCGAGAACAAGCAATTACTAATAGCCATTGTTGTAGGTAGTTTTTTTATTAATTATTATATATCCAATCAGTCCAATTCCAACAATTGTCATTCCTATTATTCCAATTTTCAGCCCTAACATTGGATTGTCATATAGTTTATCGTTAAACAATCCAAAAATTAAAGAAATCAATCTTGTAGGTAGAAAAGCTAAACTAATTAGAATTGCTAAATATTTTGGGTTAGAGTATTTTGTCAAAATCGAATGAATTATTGGTGCAATATGAATTTCCGAAATTGCGAGAAACAGTAAAGAAATCAAATATATTATTGTATGTTGTTCAGTTGGCACTTCTGGAATTAAGAATAATATTCCGAATGATATTACTCCAAAAATAAATCCAAGCATTAATTTAAGGAATTGACTGCTGTAATAGTAAGTCCACAAAATAATTGCAATTATACTAATTGGTAAAATGAATATAGAATTGATTGATTGCCATAAATGATTTGGAATACCTAAAGTCGATACTTCACTCAATTGTAACTGTAAATCAAAAGTCCGAATGCTTGATAATTCGTAAAATCCCCAAAACAACCCAACAACAATAAATGCAATTAAGATGTTTAAAATTCTTTTACTTATTGGAAACTCAATTTTCTCAATTTCATCTAATCTTTTTTCTTTTAAAAGAAGGATAGGAATAATTGAGATTAACATTAATATTCCAGATGTTATAAATCCAATGTTGTAGCCATATGTTTCTCCTAAATAGCCGATTAGTAAAGTTCCCAGGAATGAACCCAAATTTATTGCGAGATAGAATATCGTAAACCCTGAATCTAATAATTTAGTCTTGTTAAGATATGTCTTTCCGAAATTTGAGATGATATTTGGTGTGAAAAATCCGCTACCTAAAACGACAAGAAATAAACCTAAATAAAGTCCAGTTGTAGAGGGTAAATACAAAATAAAAGCTCCTAATGCTTGAATAATTCCACCAATTATTATTGATTTTTTATTTCCAATTAGTAGGTCTCCAAAAAGAGCTCCAACGATTTGAGAAAATATTAATGAAGCAGTAAACCAACCATAAATACTTAATGCTTCAGTTCTTTCCATTTTAAGCGTTTCCCCAACCATATAAAGAACCACCAAAGCTCGAAATCCATAATAAGATGCTCTTTCAACCATTCTTGCTAAAGAGTAGTAAAGAGTTTCTTTTGAGTGTTTCAGATTTTGAATTTTTTCCATTCAGTTTATTGGTTGGGCAAAATTACCTACAACTAGTTTATATGCGCTATAACCCTTCCAGTTTGAACCCATTTTAGGCGGCTATGCGCTACCTTTTTCACTTTTTTATAGCGAGTAAGAGCCATAGTCATTTCACTTTTATCAAGAATAATTGGGTTCTATCAATATTACCTTTTTTTTACAAAATATCAAAGTAGATAGTTTAGATCTTTACTTTGACCTTTTTTCGCAACAAATTTGCAATGATATTACATTTGTTTTTTGTTAAAAAGCCTGAATTATTTATTATTTATCAAAAATTTTTTAAAATATTTTTAAGATTCTAAAATATGAGAATTTATTAGTACTGGCGCGGGGTTGATAATTATTGTATTAATGCTTTTTATACTACATAATAAAACATTTTATCGAAGATATTTGCATTTCATAGAATTAATTCTATATTTGTATCGGTCAAATGACTACAAGCTGCTAAAATGATATCAGTAGCGCTCAAGGGACAAATGACTTCGGAGCCCGAATTATTGAGTTGAAGTTTTTATTACAGTTTTATAGTGAGTGATGGACACGGTTGTCCATAGTCCCGTAGGGATTAAATAAGTAATGCCGATAGGTACGCTGTATGTGTACGTGATGTAAGTGCATTATGGGTAACGTTGTATTTATTAATTAAACCCCAATCTATTATGGAATACAAACCATATGTTATGAATGGTACGGAGCTTAACGGCTCTACTACCAAGGGTGCGGACCTAAATGGTGCTGCTTCCCACAACGGACAATATGCTGTTGTAAAATCGGGTCCAGTAGCTGACAAAGCGAGCGAGCCAAATGTGAATGTTCAACACCAAGAAGTGGTTTCTGCCAATGCGCCGAAAGCTACCAAGGAGAAAACGAAGCGCAGTAGTGAGCCAGAAGTGGGCCTTGCTATTAACCTGCGTAACTTTAACTGGGTGATCACAGCCGTTTACGGTTGGGGCAATCAGTATGTGGCTCCTAATGCACTGTATGAACTTACGCATCTTATAGATGTGAAGACTGCAGTAGAAGAAGCTTTAGACACGGTACAAACACTTGAAGTTGATGCCAGCCATGCGGTGGGTGTTCAAAAGATAGCGTTTGATGGTTTAAAAGTAGATGTGACAATGGCTTATAACTACTTTGAGGTATGTGGTGCAACAGTAGAAGAGGTTCAACAAGCAAGGCATTTTAAGATGCTGCTGCAAGGAAAACCTGTGATTACTATTAAAAAAGGTGATACGGCAGACCATAATAGTGCCATACACCTTGCTTATGTGAACCAGTGTAAAAATCTGGATGGTTTTATTAAGGTTTTTGAGAAATCTGGTGTGTACACCACTACAAATGAACGTATCTCTCTAGTTGCCCTAAAGGCTAGACTAGATGCTATGCGTGAGGCTGTGGGTGCTGTTGAGAAAGCTAATAATGAGTTGAGCAACGCTATCTATACGAGAAACGTGCTTATGTACAAGATGGTGACTGGTATGGTGTTCTTGGCTTATGGTGTTAAGAAAACGGCTTTATCTCTATTTGGCTCAAAGGATCCACGTTACAAACAAGTAAGTAAAATCAGGTTTCATTTAATACCTGGTTATAAGAACTTGTAAGATGAAGAACGTTCAAAGAAGAAACCACAACTTTTGAAAAAGGGTTGTGGTTTTTTTATTCTAAAATTGTTGTTTAAAAAGCAACATCGGGTCGGTAACACCACGTTTAAGGTTGTCACAGAGTAAAAGCGCACGGTCCACGCGCAGTTGGGGGTTCTTTACCCGTATAATGGTGTAGATAATACTGCGTTGTTTGCCTGCCGTAAAGCCTTCAAAAATGGCATAAGCTTCAGCATCGCTCATCAAAACGGCTTCGAGCTCCTCGGGCATCTCCACGCCGTACTTCGAGGTGTCTTCCACCAACTGCAACTCAAAATAATCGTTCTGAAACACGCCCAAAGCCTTCTGATACCGCTTACTGAACATCATCACATAATCATCCGAGTTCTTATCCTTCGATACTGCGGCGTACAACTCAATCATCGCATCCTTATAAAATGCCTGTACCTTCACACGGCTATGCCTAGCGGCTGCAAAGGGTTCAAAAATGTGTTGTGGGATGTACAAGTGGTACTTGTCCAACAATCCCACTTCAAAACGTTCACTTTTTAGCATCACCAATCGCCTCTTTGTTTCACATTCGCCTCACACAGTTGGATGATCTCCACAATACGCTTTTCTCGCGTCGCTTCTCGTTTGGCTTGGTTCAGCCAATACAGATAACTCTTTCTATAAGAAGGCGCAAACCCTTGATAGTTTTCAAATGCAAGCCTATTGTTGTCAAAAGCCTGTTGCAAATCCTCGGGAATGACGCCGTTTTCCACATCATCCAGTGCCGTCCAGCTGCCATTCTCCTTACCAATCGCGATGATACGCTCGCCACTTTCGTGCATCAGTCCAGCCTCGGTGAGTTCTTCAATATAGCGTTTGTTCAGGGCGCTCCAAACGCTCTTTGGGTTTCTTGGTGTAAAGTATTGCCGTCGTTTGCCATCGCCCAGACTCTTCACTGTGGAGTCTATCCACCCATAACACAGCGCCACCTTTACGGCTTCTTCCCAACGCATCGAATCATTCTCGTGTTCCACCTTATAAAAGATCAAATACACCCCTTTTGAAGTGGAATGATTCTGATGCAACCACTCGCGCCATTCCGCATCGGTTTTAAAATAGTGATGTTCCAAGTCTGCCATTACTCTCTTAAGATTTGATTTGGAAACGTAACAATGCTTTCATAGCCATCTTTACCTACGGAAGCCACACCGAAGTAATAATTGTCAATAACGATGCCTTCCAATGTGAAAGATTCTACATTACCCACATATCTCGAATGGTCCCAAGTAGGAGAGGTGGTGTCGCGCCAATAAATCTTATAACCCACGGCGCCATCTACCTTGTTCCATTGCAATTTCGCCGAAGGTTCTACAATACCGCCAATCGCAACCGTAGAAGGCGAAGGTGGAGCAGACGCAATGGAGGCTAAACAAATGGCATTGACAGCCGTCAGTTTTTGGGCGTAGCCAAAGTTGACGTGCTCAAAGGTATCACCATACGCTATGCCATCCTCCACACGAATATCTTGATGTTGCTGGGTATAATTTTCGTGTGCTTCCATAATTCGGACACCAGCATAACCCACATCATTAAACGGTCGATGATGACCACCGCGACCAAAACGGTCCAAACGATACACCATCATCGGATTCATCTCTGGCATATAGGTTTTCGTAGTCTTGAAAATATAACGTGCCAACTGTCTAGAAATACCATCAACCTCGCCACCATAAAATCGTCGTGAGGCACGCTCACGTTCTGTTTCGGTAGGCGGAACTGGCTCTGAAAAGATTCTAAAGGTTCGGTTGTCAATCACACCATCAACCCCTTCAATATTTCCGATCATATCGTTGTTCAAAACCCCGATGATGTCCCAATTATTTGCTTTCGCATATTCTGCAAGGCCTTTACCACCAAACAAACCTTGCTCTTCACCCGACAATCCCACATAAATGATACTACTTTCAAAAGAATATTTTGACAAAACCCGTGCGGCTTCAATAGCACCAGCCATTCCACTTGCATTATCGTTGGCACCAGGAGAGTCAGAGGAGAAGTTGTTAGGGTCAGACACACGTGAGTCGATATCACCGCTCATAATGATATATCGATTTGGGTATTTGCTCCCACGCTGCACGGCTACCACATTCGTCACCCAAACATCCTTGGTAATTCTGTTGTTCTCGCCTTTCTTTACTAAATTCTTCTGAAAAAAAACCTCCAGACAGCCGTTACAATCTTTGGAAATTGTTTCAAATTCTGATTTGATCCAACGCCGTGCGGCACCAATGCCACGTGTATTTGAAACCGTATCGCTCAAAGTATGGCGTGTTCCAAAATCAGCCAAGGTCTTCACATCTTTTTTGATGCGCTCTGCAGATATATTCTGTATGATGTCATAAATTTTTGAATCTGTTTGGGCAAATGCGTCGAGGCTCACAAATAGGAGCAGACAAACAATGTATTTCATAGCTTATTTTGATATAAACATTTTTAATAATTCGCGCACTTTTTCGGAGTCTTTGATATAATAATTGGCGTGGGTTTTCTTATAGCCAACTTTAACGGTATAAGCGTCTTCAGGCATTTCGTCAAACATAAATTCGTCGGTCCAATCATCGCCTATGGTAAATACAAAGTCATAATTCTTTTTAGCCAACCATCTCGCGGCTGCCCGACCTTTGTTGACATTACTGCTTTTGATTTCAATGACTTTATTACCTCGCAAAACAGACAAATCATTATTGGAAATCAAACTGGTCAAAACGGTATTTAATTCTACGGTTCGTATTTGTGCCAATTCAGGATCGGCTTTGCGATAATGCCACGCCAAGGAATAGTTTTTCTTTTCGATGAATGTTCCTGGAGTGCGGTCGACAAAGGTTTCCAAGATAGGTGAGATGTGCTCCATCCAATCAGTCTTTAATCGCTCAATCATATCCCAATCATCATCTTTTGTCTTTAACCAAACACCGTGATCGGTAATCAAGTTATAGGATTCGTTGCCAAACCAATCTTCAAAAGTAGGTCGATCACGACCGCTAATGATGACAATATCTGTATTCTCAAGGTTATTTAGTGCATCTAAAATAGTGATGAGCTCTTCATCTGGCACTGCATCTTCAGGATTGTCCACAAAACCTGTCAAAGTACCGTCATAATCAAGAAAGAGCAAACGTTTATTGGCTTTGTTGAAGTCGATCATCATTTCTTTCTGAACTTGATGTGTGAGTTTTTTAGCTTCAATAGTGCCGTTGTTTTGCTTCGTTGCATTCAAGGTTTTCATAAACTCAAGAGCCCATTTTTCAACCGTGTAGCGTTGCAAACGTTTTTGAAGAATTCCCATTCGTTTTTGCTGCTCTTCGAGTGACATTTCCAAGGCATACTTCAATGCTTTTGCGATACCATAAAAATTATTCGGATTGATGAGCAAAGCTTCATTCATCTCCTTGGAAGCGCCTGCCATTTCACTCAAAATCAAAACACCGTCTTTATTGGTGCGTGTGGCAACATATTCTTTGGCAACCAAATTCATACCATCGCGAATAGGTGTAATAAGCGCCACATCTGATGAGGTATATAAATCAATTAAATTTTCAAAGGGCATGGAACGGTAGAAATACCAAATGGGTGTCCAACTCACAGTGGCAAATTGCCCATTTATACGTCCTACCAACTCATCCGTTTCGCGTTTAAGGCGTTGGTATTGTGGCACGTCTGAACGTGACGGAACCGCCAACATAATCAAACGGACCTTCTCCTTAAATTCAGGATACGTATTCAAGAAATATTCAAATGCACGAATACGATTAGGAATTCCTTTTGTGTAATCCATTCGATCGATTGATAATATCAATTTGGTTGAATCATCAGCTTGTAGATGGTCATCCAATCGTTTTTGCAATTCCGAACGTTCAGATGCTTCCTGATTGGTATGCTTTTCCGCAGCCTCGTGAAACTTCTTGTAATCAATTCCCATAGGGAAGGAGTCCACCTTTACAATACGGTCTTCATAACTGATCTCGTTGAACTTGACTTCCAATCGTAAGATTCGTTTCACCGAACTGAAGAAGTGACGCTCATAATCATAGGTGTGGAACCCTATCAAATCTGAACCGAGCATTCCGTGAAGCAGTTCTTCACGCCAAGGAAAGGTTCTAAATATCTCATAGGATGGATATGGAATATGCAGGAAGAAACCGATGGTGGTATTCGGTCGTTTATCTTTTATCATTTTGGGCACCAAGAGCAATTGATAGTCGTGTACCCAAATGGTATCACCATTATCAGTATGTTCCAATACCACATCAGCAAACTTTTGATTGACTTTTTTATAAGATTCCCATTGCTCATTTTCAAACTCGGTGTATTCCATAAAATAATGAAACAATGGCCAAAGCGTCTTATTGCTAAATCCTAAATAATAATTGTCGATGTCATATTGCGAAAGTGGGACAGTAGCGCACTTTTCTTTGGTCACAGCTTTTTTTACCTTTTCGGCAAGCTCATCGTTCAACTCTTCGTCAGTAACACCAGACCAGCCAATCCAGAGCCCATTACCTTCAGAATGAACAGATTTCAAGCCTGTTGCCAATCCGCCAACACTTGGCGTTACATTCAGTTGGTTTTCTTCGATTTTTACTTGGAGTGGAAGTCTGTTTGAAACAATTATTGTTTTATTCATAGAGTGTCTGTTGGTCACTTTTTATTTTTTTTTTTAATTTAATGAAAAATTAAGTTTTCACCATATAAAAGAAGAGATTTGACAAATAATTTAGATTATGGAATAGTTGGTAATTGCCGAAGTGCAGCATTAATTTCCAAAACAGGTTCCATTGACTGGTGCTGTTTACCAGAATATGATTCACCATCTGTTTTTGCGAAACTATTGGATGATGACATAGGAGGTAAGTTTGCCTTCGTAGTAGATGATGCCTATAAAATTTCTCAACAATACATTCACGATACCTGTATTCTCGTGACCACATTTTCTGAAGGAGGCAATGTGTTTGAAGTGCACGATTTTATGCCGAGATATAAGAAGAATTCAGGTCGTTACCATAATCCGCCAGAAATCATACGTTTTATAAAGCATATTTCAGGGAAGCCAACTTTTAAGGTAGATTACGAACCTAAATTGGAATATGCCCTTGGCGAAACCAATACTTATGTGAAGGATGACTTCATCGTGAGTTTAACCGACAAAGAAAAGTTTGATACGCTCTTTCTTTACAGCGATTTTGATAAAGAAGCAATAGCAAATGCTGATACCATTGAGTTGACTTCTGATGGTTATTTTTGGATAGGTTATAACGAAAAAATAGTTCTGCCATCCCTTAAAAGTGCAAAGCTGGAATTGGAACGAACCAAGGTCTATTGGCTCAATTGGATGGAATTGACATCCTCTTACAAAAAATATAACAAAGAAATAGGTCGAAGTGCAATGACCTTAAAGCTTTTGAGTTACCAAAAGACTGGAGCTGTACTTGCAGCAGCTACCACTTCACTGCCTGAAACTCTGGGAGAAGTGCGTAATTGGGATTATCGCTTTTGCTGGATTCGAGATGCCTCTATGGTCATCAAAGTAGTATCAGAATTAGGTCATAAATTAATGGCAAAACGGTTTTTACAGTTTATTGTGGATTTGATTCCTGATAAGGAAGAAAAATTGCAAATAATGTACGGTATCAATAAAGAAAAGAATTTGGTGGAGATGAAGCTAGACCATTTGAGTGGTTATGGTAATTCAAAGCCTGTTCGTATAGGGAACGCAGCCTATCAACAGAGACAAAATGATATCTACGGAATTTTGATGGATGTGATTCATCAGCAGTTGGTAAATTTTAATAATGATTTGGAAAACGCCGAAGAACTCTGGACCATCACCAAAGGAATCGTTTGGGTGGTTGACAGACATTGGAAAGAGGCAGACAAGGGCATTTGGGAATTTAGAACAGAAGAACGTCATTTCACTTTTTCAAAAGTACTCTGTTGGGTTGCAGTTGATAAAGCCATCAAGGTGGCGAAGATTTTTGGTAAAGACCGGAAAATCCAGCGTTGGATGACCTTGGAACAAGAAATCAAAAATGACATTATGGATAATGCCTGGAATGAAAAAGTACAGGCGTTTACTCAATCTTATGGTTCTGATGACTTGGATGCAGCTGTGCTTTTGATGGAAAATTATGGCTTTATCGAGGCAAAAAATCCTAAATATATGAATACTGTGAAAGCGATTGAAAGAGAGTTGAGCAATGATGGCCTCTTGTATCGCTATAAGAACAAAGATGATTTTGGCTTGCCTTCTTCGTCATTCACTATTTGTACATTCTGGTTTATCAACAGTCTTTACAAGATTGGTGAACGAAAGAAAGCCGTGCAACAGTTTGAAAAATTATTGTCTTACAGTAATCATCTGGGATTGTTCAGTGAAGATATCGATTTTAAAACCAAACGCTTGCTTGGAAACTTTCCGCAGGCCTATTCACATTTGGCATTAATAGAAACCGCTATCAACCTTTCAAATGTTACCGATGAAGAACGAATGATGGAGACGATTTCCAATTAATCTTTTAGAAGCAAAGTTCCAAAAATGTTGGCGTCAATCCAGCCGCGATTTTTGTCTTCGCCTTCCACTGGAATGGAGCCAATAAAGTTTTCACGTTCTGGACTGCCATCATTATCACAATAGGCAATGGCGAAACCAATCTTTTTACCTGATGACAACTTCACAGGATCATTCGATTTGGTTTCATCAAATGTTTCAGCATTATAGAGATTGAATTTTAATTCCCAAAGCATCACATTTCCTGCTGTAGTGTGTTTGGACTCTACGTGCTCATTAAACAATATGCCTTCTTCCTTTGTGGACATATCAGCAGCGTTGCCATCTAAAGCTACGTGATACGCAAAAGCATTATGATTATATTGATGCTCGCCACCACTGTTATCTTCATCAATAAAAACTTCCACACAGTCATCATCCCACCAAAATTTGAGAGGATCTGCTCTCTGGTCAAAAATAGAATCGTCTATTATTTCAGCCAAAACATAAAGGGATTTGTCCGTCCAGGTTAACTTGTATCGCCCTTGAAAATCTGTGGAATCATAAGCTTGTCCTACCCATAATTGATCGATGGGATACCATTTTGTTTCCTTCCAAATGGGTTCATCGGAAATACCATCAATGACGATAGGTTCTATAGATTTTTTGACTTCAATGAGTTGTGTTTCTTTTTTTTGACTTGGAGTCTCTTTAGGTTCAGATTGATTTTTTTTGCAGCTGAAGAAACAAGCTAAAACGATGATAATTGCAATGTTAGTTTTCATTTTTATTTTTTGTAATTGAATTCGACAGTTCTCACCGAACCATTGTCTTGATGAATATCCACATAGACATTCATTTCGTTGTCACTTACTTTTTCAAAAGACATTCCCTCAAAAACGACTCTTGTGGCTGTAATTTCCTTTAGAGGAAAATCGACTGTTTCATCTTTGCTTTCCCAACCTTTCAAATCATTGTCAAAATGTTTCAATTGTAAAATCAGAGTATTTTCAACTTCCCGAATGATTTCAATTTCATAGAAAGAGACTTTTCCGTCATTAATCAATTTGAATGTTGCCATCATAGAGCCACCTGAAGGTTCACTCCAATTTTCTTCGGTTTGTCCACCGAAAGCTTCACCCTTCCAATTGCCAGCAATCCATTTGATGTTTTCTAATTTTGGTTCCAATGGTTGGTTCATCAATTCGGCAACGACCGCAAGTTTTGTTCCATCAGGACTTATGGCCAAGCGAGTGATGTTTGTTAGGTTATAGTCTAAAAGGGATACAGCCAACGTCCAACTTTCATCACTTTTCGGGTTGAATTTATAAAGCGTTCCGCCTTTTGCCATCAGGATGGTTTGGTCACTTAACCAACACATATCTTCTGAAAGAGGCAACGTTTCAATTATCAGTTTGGTTGTGCCTGATATAGGATCGATGGATTTAATTTCCCAAATACTATCCTTTTCTTTTGAAATGTAACTGACCAATTTCGAACCTGGCATATTATGAATGGAACGACCAATGTTTTGCTGTAATTTATGGTTTTCTTTTTTGGAAGTATCTGTTTTATAAAGCGATAAATAATCTGTCTCTAAAACTGCTGACATCACTGTAGTTGGAGCATACCAATTATGATATCCCACTACTAGATTCTCTATCAAAGTCGAATTCTTATTGTTTTTTAAATCATAATGATACAATAATTGCTTGCCATCAGGATCCAAACGAATGGCCGAAACAGCCGACTGATCAGGAATTTTCAACGGCGAATATTCACCACCTTCAGTAGAAGAAATCCAAGTTTTAGTGCCTAAAGTGATGTCGTACATTACGATGTCCGTTTGTCCGTTGCGCGTACCAGCATACAGAATGGTTTTATTGTTCATAAACGAAGGTTGATTGTCATAGCCTTCATTGTTTGATATGTTTTTCATATTTGAAAGCTCGAAAACATCATTATCAGTTTTCAAATCGAATAGAAAAACTTCTGTGTTGGATTGCGAGAATGCCAATGTAGAAAGACAAAGAAGCAACAGAAATAACGGTTTTGTCATCAGTTTTAAGATTGAATTCTTAAAGATAAAGAAAATAAAAAAAGCCAATCCAAACTAAAGGATTGACTTTTTCAACAAACAACTAAAATTAATTTGAATTAGTCTATTTTAGAAGCAGTATTTATTTTCGGTTTTTACTTTTTCGGCAATGGCCTTGCGTAAATCCACGATATCTGGATAGTTTGTATATTTCACAAAACGCTTCAAGCCCATCAACAACATACGTTGCTCATCGCCTTCAGCAAATGAAATGATACTTTCTTTTCCGTTTTTCTCTACAATAGAAACGGCATTGTATAAGTACAGTTTCGCCATTGCTATTTGAACTTCTTGCGCTTTTTCTCCAAAACGTTTAGCGTTTTTCTCTGTTCTCAAAATAGTTGATTCCGCCATATAGATTTCAATCAAAATATCTGAAGCTGCAATCAACAATTGTTGGTGTGCATCTAAATCTGGACCGAATTTTTGAACAGCAGCACCAGCCACCATCAAGAAAACTTTTTTCAATTTTGCAATCATCTCTTTTTCTTCTGAAAACAATTCAGAGTAATCAGGCGTTTCAAACGAAGGAATCCCCATCAATTCATTTTGCACAGCAGTTGCAGGTCCTAACAAATCAACGTGTCCTTTCATTGCTTTTTTGACCAACATCCCAACTGAAAGCATTCTGTTGATTTCATTAGTGCCTTCGTAAATTCTTGCAATACGAGCATCTCTCCACGCAGCTTCCATAGGTGTTTCTTCAGAGAATCCCATTCCGCCAAAAATCTGAATGCCTTCATCAGCACAGTTCTGAACGTCTTCAGAAACAGCCACTTTCAAGATGGAACACTCAATTGCGTATTCTTCAACACCTTTGAGCTCTGCTTCCTGATGACTGTTACCAGCAGCTTCTCTTAAAGCAATTCGGTCTTCAATATTTTTTGCAGCTCTGTAACACGCAGATTCACCAGCATAAGCGCTTGTTGCCATTTCAGCCAACTTGTATTTGATGGCACCAAAATCAGCAATTGGAGTTTTAAATTGTTTGCGCTCATTGGCATATTGAACAGCCGTCGTTGTGATTCTTCTTTGTGAATCGAGGCAGGCGGCAGCTAATTTAATACGACCAACGTTCAATGCATTCATCGCAATTTTAAATCCGTTACCTCTTTCAGATAGCATATTTTCAACAGGAACGACTGTATCATTGAAAAACACTTGGCGAGTGGAAGAAGCTCTAATCCCAAGTTTGTGTTCCTCTTCACCTAAAGTGATACCGTTTGAAGGATCATTTTCAACAATAAAACCAGTGATGTTTTTATCATTTTCAATTCGAGCGAATACAATGAACAATTTGCAGAAACCAGCATTGGAAATCCACATTTTTTGTCCATTGATTTTATAAGACTTTCCATCAGACGTCAATTCAGCTGTTGTTTTACCAGAGTTTGCATCACTACCTGCACCAGGCTCGGTCAAACAATAGGCACCAAACCATTCACCTGAAGCCAATTTTGGTACGTATTTTTGCTTTTGTTCTTCTGTTCCATAAAGTGTGATTGGCATCGTCCCAATACCTGTATGGGCTCCAAATGCCGTACTGAATGATCCAGTTCCACTGGAAATATATTCGCATACAATCATTGTGGAAACAAAACCCATTCCCAATCCACCATAAGCTTCTGGTACGGCGACTCCCAGGAAGCCCATATCACCCGCTTTTCTCATTACCTCCTCGGTTAGCGCATAATCTTTGGCTTCAAAACGAGGTTTATGAGGAATAATCTCACGGTCATTAAATTCGATGACAGAGTCGCGCATCATTTTTTGCTCCTCATTAAAATCTTCTGGAGTAAAAACGTCTTCGCATTTTGTTTCCTTTACCAAAAACTGACCTCCACGTAAGATGTCTTTTTCAACTGTTTCCATTTTATTGTTGTATTAAGTTGTTTAGTTTAAAAATTCAAAAATTCCACAAGCCCCTTGACCGGTACCAACACACATTGTCACAGCGCCATACTTACCTTTCATATTTCGTTGACGCATTTCATCAAATAGCTGAACGGACAATTTCGCTCCTGTGCAGCCCAAAGGATGGCCTAGAGCAATGGCACCACCATTGACATTGATGATATCCGGATTAAGGCCTAGTTCTCTGATGACAGCCAATGATTGTGAAGCAAAGGCTTCATTCAATTCAATCAATTCTAAATCTGATTGTTGTAAGTTAGCTTGTTTTAATGCCTTCGGAATGGCTTTCACTGGGCCAATTCCCATAATTCGTGGCTCTACACCAGCTGCCGCATAACTCACCAGTCGAGCGATAGGCTCTAGATTTAATTCTTTTACCAAATCTTCGCTCATCAACATTACAAATGCTGCACCATCACTCATTTGCGATGAGTTACCCGCTGTGACGCTACCATTAGCGGCAAACACTGGACGTAGCTTCGCCAGAGCTTCAAGATTAGTACCTGCTCTTGGACCTTCGTCTTTTGTAACAGTATATTTTTTAGTTGCTTTTTTCCCGTTATCATCGAGATAGGTTTGTTCTACTTCAATGGGAACAATTTGATGTTGAAAACGATTTTCGGCTTGCGCTTTCAAAGCTTTCATATGAGAATTATAGGCAAACTCATCTTGATCTTCACGAGATACTTTGAATTGCTTTGCAACAGCTTCTGCTGTATTTCCCATTCCCCAATAATAATCTTCGTGTCCTGCCTTTACGGTATCATAATTCAATTCTGGCTTAAAACCTGTCATTGGCACGCTGCTCATACTTTCGGAACCACCAGCAATGATACAATCTGCCATTCCTGCTTGAATTTTTGCAGTGGCGATACCAATGGTTTCGATTCCAGATGAACAGAAACGGTTGACAGTCACTCCTGGAACATCGACGCTATTTAATCCGATTAAGGAAATAAATCGAGCCATATTCAAACCTTGAGAGCCTTCTGGCATCGCATTTCCAACAATAACGTCGTCAATACGTTTGACATCCAATTGAGGTAATTCCTTCATCATATATTGAATGGTTTCAGCACCCAATTCATCTGCTCTTTTAAAACGGAACACGCCTTTTGGTGCTTTGCCAACAGCTGTTCTGTATGCTTTTACGATATATGCTTGTTTCATTTTATTTTATAGTATTGAGTATTGAGATTTTAGTATTGAGTTTTTACAGTTTTTGCTGAAATGAATAATTCATTTTTTGTATTTCAATACAAGATTCAATAACTGGTTGTACTTTCTCTTTGTTTATAAGGTTTAATTCTACTAATAATATCAATTGAGTTTGAAGTTCATAATTTGAACCATTAGCAATACTTAAGAAATGCTTAAACTCTTTTTGTGAATTTCTCCCTGCTCCTTCAGCTATATTTGAAGGAATTGAGACGGCACTTCTTTTAATTTGAGATGTTAGACCAAATTTTTCGTCAGAAGGTAATTGTGCAACTAGTAGATAAATAGTTTTAGCCAAATCAATTGACTTCTTCCATATTTTTAAATCTTCTACTTTATGCATTTTAAATTCTCATTACTCAATACTAAAATCTCAATGCTTATCGCAATTAGTTGCGAAGCGGTTTTCCTGTTTTCAACATATGTTGAATACGTTCTAGGGTTTTTCTTTCGGTACAAAGTGATAAAAACGCTTCACGTTCCAAATCCAACAAATACTGCTCGGTGACAAGTGTCGGTTCTGATAAGTCACCTCCTGCCATCACATAAGCCAATTTGTTTGCGATTTTTTGATCGTGTTCACTGATGTAGTTGCTATCTTCCATAGAATCAGTTCCTACCAAGAACATACCGAGTGCTTGCTTACCAAGAACTTTGATGTCGCTTCGTTTCACAGGTTGTGTGTACCCAGCATCGGCCATCAATTTGGCGTGCGCTTTTGCAGTAGCAATTTGTCTGTCTTTATTGACAACAACAATATCTTTTCCTTTTTGAAGAACTCCTAAATCGAATGCTTCATAAGCCGATGTGGAGACCTTCGCCATTCCGATTGTAAGGAAATATTCTTGCAAGATGTTTAATTCCACGTCTCCTTTTCTGAATAGATCTTGAGCTCTCAAAGCCATTTCTTTGGAACCACCACCACCAGGAATCACACCAACACCAAACTCAACAAGTCCCATATAAGTTTCCGCAGCAGCAACTACTTTGTCAGCGTGCAGCGACAACTCGCAACCACCTCCCAAAGTCATTCCGTGAGGCGCTGACACAGTAGGAATTGATGAATAGCGCATACGCATCATCGTGTCTTGGAAATATTTGATAGCCATATTAAGCTCGTCATATTCTTGCTCTGCAGCCATCATAAATATCATTCCGATGTTTGCACCGACCGAAAAATTTGCAGCTTGATTTCCAACCACCAATCCAGCAAAATCTTTTTCAGCAAAATCGATGGCTTTATTGAGTCCAGCAAGTACATCGCCACCAATGGTGTTCATTTTTGTTTGAAATTCGACATTCAAAATTCCATCACCTAAATCTTCAACAACGACTCCGGAATTTTTCCAAACTTCATTCGACTTTCTAATGTTATCTAATATGATGAATGAATCTTGTCCCGGAATTTTTTCTTGAGATTTTGAAGGAATGTTGTAGCTATAGCTTGCACCATCTTTAACCGTATAAAACGATTTGCTTCCAGATGCCAACATCTCATTCACCCAATCAGATGGCTCCAAACCTTCCGCTTTCATCATCTCGATGCCTTTTTCTACACCGATGGCATCCCAAATTTGGAAAGGACCGTGTTCCCATCCAAAACCAGCTTTCATAGCATCATCAATCTTATATAATTGGTCAGTGATTTCGGGAATACGATTTGAAACATAAGCGAACAATGCTGCAAAACTCTTTCGGTAAAATTCACCGGCCTTATCTTTTCCAGAAACCAAAACTTTGAAGCGGTCAACCACTTTATCAATGGTTTTGGTAAGTTCCAACGTAGCAAAATTGGCTTTTTTATTGGCTCTGTATTCTAATGTATTGAGGTCTAATGATAAAATATCTTTTGAACCATCTGATTTTCTTTCGAGTTTATAAAAACCTTGACCTGTTTTGCTTCCATACCATTTCTTTTCCATCATTGTATCTATGAAATCTGGAAGTTTGAAAAGCTCTAGGCGTTCATCTTTAGGGCAATTCTCTCTAATGCCATTGGCTACGTGAACCAATGTATCTAAACCAACAACGTCCACTGTACGGAATGTGGCTGATTTGGGTCTGCCGATTACTGGGCCAGTCAATTTATCGACTTCTTCAACTGTCAAATCCATTTCTTTAACAGTATGGAACAAACTCATAATGCTGAAAATGCCGATTCTGTTACCAATGAATGCTGGTGTATCTTTGGCAACGACAGACGTTTTTCCTAGAAACTGTTCTCCATAACCGTTTAAGAATTCCAACACCGAAGCATCCGTTTTTGGTCCAGGAATCACTTCAAATAGTTTTAAATAACGTGCTGGATTGAAAAAGTGTGTCCCGCAGAAATGCTTTTGAAAATCCTCACTGCGACCTTCACTCATAAAGTGAATAGGGATACCAGATGTGTTTGATGTGATTAAAGTACCTGGAGTTCGATATTTTTCCAACTTTTCAAATACTTGCTTCTTGATGTCAAGACGCTCCACAACAACTTCCATAATCCAATCCACATCTTTCACCTTGGCGATGTCATCTTCAAGATTACCAGTTTTAATGCGACTTGCAAAATCTTGATGATAAATAGGAGAGGGTTTCGATTTTAATGAGGCCGTCAAAGAGTCGTTAACGATTCTATTTCTGACAACTTTGTCTTCGAGTGTCAGACCTTTTGCTTTTTCGGCATCGGTTAACTCCCTTGGCACAATGTCTAGAAGCAATACTTCAACTCCAATATTTGCGAAGTGACAGGCAATGCCACTTCCCATAATTCCAGAGCCAATGATGGCAGTTTTTTTGATTCTACGTTTACTCATATTATTTTAAACTATGTTCTTTTTGGTTGTAAATGTTTTTATTGGAAATCATATTGTTGATGACTTCAGCCACTTCGTAAAAGTTGGCAAGTTGTTCAGGTGTGACACTATTTTTGATAGTTTCGTTGAAGGTCAAAACCTTTTCTCTTGAATAAGCACGTTTTTCTTTACCGAAGTCCGTCAGAAAAATTAAAACACCACGTCCATCATCTGGGTTTGGTCTACGTTCGATAAGACCACGCTCTTCCATAGATTTTAATGTTCTTGAAAGGCTGGTTGCTTCCATTCCCATTTTGGGTCCAAGAGACGTTGAAGGTGTTCCTTTTTCAGGGTCAATACTCAAAAGCGCAAAACCCGTAGCCATAGTACTCTCAAATTTGGCAGCTTCTTCATTGTACATTTTTGTAACTGCTAACCAAGTGGTTCTCAATACATAGTCAATGGTTTTATCCTTCATAAGATGATTTTAGGAAATCCAAATATACAAAAATTTATTATGCACGCATAATAAATTAATATTAAATTTTAATTATCCAATTTAATCTGGAAGGCAGAGGTTTTAAGAATAAATCTTGTCGTATAGGTCTTTGTAAATACGTTTGATGACGTCGCGCTTCATCTTCATTGTAGGTGTGAGTTGACCTCCATCAATACCCCAAATATCTGGTGTGAGCTCAAACTTTTTGATTTGCTCCCAATGTCCAAATTTTTTGTTGCAGGCATCAATTTCTTTTTGAATTCTATCCTTAACATCTTTGGAAGATGCTATTTCGGCATTAGAAGTGCCAATATTTTTCTTTTTTCTTTCGATCCAATCTTTGATGAATTCAAAATTTGGTTGTATCAAGGCGGCTGGCATTTTTTCGCCTTCACCAACAACCATTACTTGCTCAATAAAACGCGATTGTTTCAATTCATTTTCGAGAAGTGTAGGAATGATGTATTTTCCACCAGACGTCTTGAACATTTCTTTTTTGCGACCAGTGATTTTCAAAAATCCATCTGAATCAATTTCACCCTTGTCACCAGTATGAAAATAATCGCCAGTCATCACCTCTGATGTTTTTTGAGGGTCTTTGTAATAGCCAAGCATCACGTTTGGTCCTTTAATTAAGATCTCACCATCTTCCGCAATTTTAACTTCAACATTGTCAATGGGTTTACCTACTGTTCCTACTTTAAAATTATGATCTTCATACATTCCAACGGAAACTACGGGTGAAGTTTCAGTCAGTCCATAACCTTCCATCACTTGCATTTTTGCGGCACAAAATATTCTGGTCAATCTTGGCTGTAAAGGCGCACTTCCAGAAACCATCGTAGTCAAATTTCCACCTAGAGCTTCTCGCCATTTGCTAAATATCAGTTTATTGGCGATACTCAATTGAAACTCATACCACCAACCATTTTTTCCGTAAGGTTCCCATTTTTCACCAAGGCCAACGGCCCAGAAGAATAAACTTTTTTTGATTCCTGAAAGTTCTTCGGCTTTAGCATTGATTTTATCATAAACTTTTTCGAGCAGACGAGGCACCACACTCATCAAATTTGGTTTTACTTCTTTGGCATTATCTGCTATTTTATCAATTCCTTCGGCAAAATATATGCTCAATCCAGCATACTGATAGATATAGATAAGAACACGTTCGAAAATATGACATACAGGAAGAAAGCTTAAAATACGAGTTTCCCCGACAATTAAAGGTAACCTTGGAATACTATCTAGAGAGTTACTTGTAATATTCCAATGTGATAGCATAACGCCTTTTGGTTTTCCTGTTGTACCTGAAGTATAGATAATCGTAGCCAAGTCATCAGGTTTTACATCATCTTTTCTTGCTTCTACTTCGGCTTGATTGTTACTGTCTTCACCTAGTTTGAAAAGTTCAGAATAATGTTTACATCCTTTAATTTCATCAAAAGAATACACATCTTTCACTTTCGTATTCCCCATTACCTTTTTTACTTTTTCCAGAATTTCTTCGTCAGAAACAAAGCAATAAATTGATTCGCTATGATTTAAAACGTACTCATAGTCTTCGGAAGAAATAGTGGGATAAATTGGGATGTTTTGAGCTCCAACTTGAAGAATTCCAATATCCATAATGTTCCATTCTGTTCTGTTGGCAGTGGAAATGACGGCAATCTTATCATTTTTTTTGATTCCCATTCTCAACAACGCTCGGCTGATGGCGTTAGCTTTATCAATATATTCTTGAGTGGAGGTTTTAACCCATTTACCATTATATTTTGTAACCAATGCAGAATCATTGGGTTTGTTTTGAAGTTGGTAGTATGGGAAATCAAATAATCTTGTAACGTCTGTCATTGAAATTCAGTAAGGGTGTTAGTGCAAATTAGCGAAATAATAACGATTTTCAAATATGCCAATAAAAAAGATGCATATTTTGAAATATCTTAAAAAAAGCAAATCTTATTGCTATTTTTGCAATTTGGATGTCATTCGGGATGTAGCGCAGCCTGGTAGCGTACTAGCATGGGGTGCTAGGGGTCGCTGGTTCAAATCCAGTCATCCCGACAAAAAAAGGAGCTTAATTAGGCTCCTTTTTGATTATTTATTTTCAATCCATTTTCTGGCATTTACGAAGGCTTCCAACCACGGAGATGCTTCATCTTTTCTGCCTTTAGGGTAATTTGCCCAATTCCATTGGAAAGTAGAACGCTCAATATGAGGCATGGTTACCAAATGACGCCCTGTTTCGTCACACATCATAGCCGTGTTAAAATCAGATCCATTAGGATTGTGCGGATACCCCTCATAACCGTATTTTGCAACAATATGATACTTGTCTTCTAAATAAGGTAAGCTGAATTTTCCTTCGCCATGTGAAATCCAAACGCCTAAAGTTGTTCCAGCCAAAGTAGAAAGCATTACCGAGTTATTCTCTTGAATTTTTACAGAAGTAAAAGCACTTTCGTGTTTGTGAGAATCGTTATAGGTCATTTTTCCGTGTTTCTCGTGCTCGGGGTTGATAAGTTCTAGTTCCATCCATAATTGACAACCGTTACAAATACCTACAGACAGCGTGTCTTCTCTCGCAAAGAAGTTTTTAATGACTTCGTTGGCCTTTTCGTTGTATTTAATTGCACCTGCCCAACCTTTTGCAGAACCCAACACGTCAGAGTTTGAGAAACCGCCAACAGCACCTAAAAACCGGATGTCTTCAAGCGTTTCACGACCAGAAATCAAATCGGTCATATGAACGTCTTTTACATCAAAACCAGCTAAATACATAGCATTTGCCATTTCGCGTTCCGAATTACTCCCTTTTTCACGAAGGATGGCGGCTTTTGGCCTTGGTTTGCTATTGTCTACTTTTGGAAGTTTGCCTGTAAAGTGACTTGGGAATGTATAGTTTAAAGGTTGATTTTTATAATTGTCAAAACGATTTTGAGCTAAACCATTGGCCGTTTGTTTTTGGTCGAGTAGAAAAGAGGTTTTGTACCACATATCACGCAAGCGAGACACAGTCATTGTGAACACATCCGTTCCATTGATGATGCTCAACACATCACTTTCAGTGACTTTACCTATGTTGAAAAACTCAATATCAGCATTCCTTAAAACGGTTTCAATTGAAGCATCTTTTGCTTGAATCACAATTCCAGCATTTTCCGCGAATAGTACCTTAAACGAGTCTTTTTCGTTTATTGCAGTAATATCCAATTCAGCACCCAAATTGTTGTCGGCAAAACAAAGCTCTAACAAGGTGGTGATTAAACCACCAGAAGCTACGTCGTGACCCGCAACAATTTTTTCATCCAAAATCAATTTCTGAATGGTGTTGAACACTGTTTTTACATAGTCGGCACTCTTTACCGTTGGCGCTTGGTTTCCAATTTTATTAACTACTTGCGCAAACGAACTTCCACCTAATTTATAGGTGTCTTGAGAAAGATTTATATAGTAGATATCGCCACCATTTTTTTGTAAAACAGGCTCGATTACCTTGGTAATGTCTGTACAATTCGCTCCCGCAGAAATGATGACGGTTCCGGGTGCAATCACTTCCTCATTGGGATATTTTTGCTTCATCGAAAGAGAATCTTTACCTGTAGGAACATTGATTCCTAAATCGATAGCAAACTCTGAAACCGCCTGAACAGCTTCGTACAAACGCGCATCTTCGCCTTCGTTTTTACAAGGCCACATCCAGTTGGCAGATAAAGACACATTTTTTAAACCGTCTTTCAAAGGTGCCCAAATAATGTTGGTCAACGCTTCAGTAATGGAATTTCTGCTTCCCGCAATAGGATCTATTAATGCTGAAACTGGCGAATGCCCAATAGAGGTGGCAACGCCTTCTTTTCCTTTATAATCTAATGCGATAACACCTACATTGTTCAAAGGAATCTGTAACGGCCCAACGCACTGTTGTTTGGCTACTTTACCGCCTACACAACGGTCTACTTTATTGGTGAGCCAGTCTTTACAAGCGACGGCTTCCAATTGTAATAGTTGATCTAAATAGTCGAAAAATTTATCCTTGTTGTAAACAATATCAGAGTAATTTCTTTTGATAGTTGTATCTGTCATTATGGTTTTTGGCGAGCTACCAAACATATCTTCCATAGCCAAATCCATAGGTTTGGTGTCTTTGGTATTAGACTCGAATGTAAACCTATGGTTACCTGTAACATCTCCAACGGTGTACATCGGCGAACGTTCTCGGTCGGCAATTTTTTGGAGGATTTCAATATGTTTTTCACCAATAACAAGCCCCATGCGTTCTTGCGATTCATTACCGATAATCTCTTTTGCAGAAAGCGTTGGGTCGCCAACAGGTAGTTTATCTAAATCTATATGACCACCAGTTTCTTCAACCAATTCACTCAAGCAGTTTAAGTGGCCACCAGCACCGTGGTCGTGAATGGAGACAATGAAATTTTCATCGCTTTCTACCATACCACGAATGGCATTGGCTGCACGTTTTTGCATTTCTGGATTGGAACGTTGCACCGCATTTAATGTTATTCCTGATGAAAATTCTCCTGTATCAGCACTAGAAACAGCTGCGCCTCCCATTCCAATGCGGTAATTTTCACCACCAAGAATTACAACTTTATCACCTGTCTTTGGGGTATCTTTTAAGGCTTGGTTAGCTTTACCGTAACCAATACCACCAGCAAGCATAATCACTTTATCAAAACCAAGTTTTCTAGCATCTTCTTCGTGTTCAAAAGTCAAGACGGAGCCAGCAATTAAGGGCTGTCCGAACTTGTTACCAAAATCGGATGCACCATTAGATGCTTTAATCAAGATATCCATTGGAGTTTGATATAGCCAATCACGTTCGTTCATACCTTTTTCCCAAGGACGATTTTCTTCCAATCTAGAATAAGAAGTCATATAAACCGCAGTTCCAGCTAGAGGTAGTGCACCTTTACCGCCAGCTAAACGGTCACGAATTTCACCACCAGAACCCGTGGCAGCACCATTAAAAGGCTCCACCGTAGTAGGGAAATTGTGCGTTTCGGCTTTAATCGAAATAACAGATTCAAAATTTTTGGTTTGATAATAATCAGGTAAATCTGCACGTATCGGTGCAAATTGTTCTATTATCGGACCTTTGATAAAAGCAACATTATCTTTATAAGCAGAAACAATATCATTCGGATTCTTATTGGATGTTTCTCTAATCATTTTGAAGAGCGACATTGGTTTTTCTTCGCCATCAATAACAAAAGTTCCATTAAAAATTTTGTGGCGACAATGCTCCGAATTGATTTGCGCAAAACCATACACTTCAGAATCTGTCAAAGGTCTTCCCAGTTTTTGAGAAAGATTATTTAAATATTCAACTTCTTCATCATTTAAGGCCAATCCTTCTTGAGCATTATAGGTGGCAATGTCTTCAATATTCCTGATGGATTCAGGTGCAATATTAACTGTAAAGCTCTCTTGATTCAGACCTTTATATTTTTGGGAAATCATAGGGTCGTAATCCTTGAAATCTTCAGCTACGGCTGTAAATTCTTCAATACGAATAATACCGTCAATGCCCATATTTTGTGTGATTTCCACTGCATTAGTGCTCCACGGCGTAATCATAGCAGCGCGAGGGCCAACAAAAAAAGCATCCAAAGATGCTTGTTCTATTTTGGGCTGGTTGGCAAAAACCCACACTAATTTAGAAAGGGAGTCAGTTGATAATTCTTTTGTTGCTTGAACAGCAAAGATCTTGCTGTTTTGGTTTCCAAAGAAGTGAATCATTATGTTGTATTTGTGTTGTTTTAAGAAAGTGCAAATTTAAAGTTTTTCCTCGTATAACATCGTGATTTTTTGAAGTTAATTAAGAAGTTATTCAACATTTCTAAACAAAAAAAAGCGACTTTTAAAGCCGCCTTCATTTTTTTAATTTTTAATCAGTTTTTTACTGATTGAATTGTTTTCTTGAGTGAGTTTGACAATGTAAATGCCGCTGCTCAAAGTATCAAGATTCAATATATCTGTATTTTGAATTGTTTTCTGATATACTTTTTTTCCAAGAACATTGTAGATTTCAATTAACGTATCACTATCGCTGTTTAAAGTAATATTTACGATATTTTTGGCTGGATTAGGATAGATATTGACGCTAGAAAGACTTTGCTCATCAATACCAAGACTGCTATAGCATGTCCAGCTTAAATCATCAAAAACCACACGGTTTGATGCTGTGCTGTTTCCATCAATAGAAATTGTTACGTTGTTTTCAATATTAATGTTAGGAATTGTTATGGTTTGTGTCACATCTTGGTCTGAATAGGCAATTGTTCCTACCACATTTCCGTTGACTTTTAAATTAAATGTTCCGCTAGAGCCACCAAAAACACGTTTAGTTGTCACGGTAAAAGTTCCAATACCACCAGCAATTGTGGGAGCAGTTAGAACACCATTTCTGATTGTAATGGCTTTACCTGAAAGAGTTTGATCGGTCCGAGAGTCGGTAGCTGTCCATTGTAAACCATTGTCACCTGTCCAGTTAACAGTGGTGTAAGTGCTCGAATTTGTATCAATGTTAGTGAACGTTTCAGAGGCGCATTCAGATCCACTGGAGCCAGCTTCAGTTGTGGTTCCGTCTACAGGAGCACTTGGTGCTGATATGTTGTTAGAAGCATCTTTAGCTACAACTGTAAATGTATAAGTGGTTTCAGGAGTAAGATTCCCGACTGTGGCAGTGGTTGTAGTGCTGTTGGAATTGTAATTACCATCTACATATATGTCATAAGACGTTACAGCTATGTTGTCTGTAGAAGCAGTCCAAGACAGAGAAATGCTTGTCGAAGCCTCATTGGTTACAACCAAATTAGTAGGAACAGAAGGAGCAGTCGTATCAGGATTTGGGTTCCAGATCATTTGAACGTATTCTGGATGATCAACAAAAGGGTTTCTGTTATTCTGATAATTGTAAACGACGTTGTTTCGGTTGATCTCACGTTGAGAAACAGGATCCATTTGATGCCAAGTCATTAGTATGTTTAAAAATGGATCAGCTAATACTTTATCAGTACTTCCATCAAACATAGCGTAGGAAGACCATGCGCCAACTTGACTTTGATAACGTGTCACAAAATAAAAATAGATACGTGCAATATCGCCTTTAAATTCGTCAATAGGCTCAAAGACAATCCCTGTATAACCAGCAGAATACCCACTATTTAAGTTGTTTCCAAGTTTTGAACCATTCATTGTTGGATTACTGATACCACTTTGGGAAATCAATGTGCCAACAACTCCATAAGGATAATTTCCTCTAAAACCATTCACACGACCATCTGTAGGTATGACCTGATGGCCATCGTTTCTCATAGGTGATGCATCATTAAATGCCGATTGAGGAATGACATGCTCTTTATTATAGCAATCACCTTCACTGTTGTAATTTCCGCATTCGTCTGATCCGTAAATATAATTATACGGGTCTGCTCCCAATGGATTTTCAGAATATAGATCTAATATAGTATTATCATTTTCATAGTAGATATCTCTATCGCTGTTGGCATATAAAGCGTCTAGTGCATTATAGCCTTGATCGGTGGCTATATGTTCATTAGGAAGTCCATTATTGTTATTGTCAATAATATTCTTTAATTGGGTTTTTAGGGTGTATCCAGTTCCAGTTGCGGAGTTGTAATATCCAGCAGGAATTTGGGCATTAATGGTTGCAGTAATAAGTAAAGCTGCTAAAAGGTAAATCTGTTTCATTGCTATTAATCTTTCTTTTTTAGTAAAGCCATATAAAATCCGTCAAAGCCAGATTTATGCGACAGTACTTTTTTATCGGTGACAAAGGTAAATTCTTTTCCTAATTCTGATGTTAAAAAATCTTCAACTTGCTTTTGATTTTCCGAAGGCAAGATGGAGCAAGTGGCATACACTAGTTTTCCTCCAGGTTTCACGATTCTTGAATATTGTTGAAGAATTTCTTGCTGTGTTTTTTTTATTTCATCCAAAAATTCTGGTTGCAGTTTCCATTTGGCATCAGGATTTCGCTTTAAAACGCCTAACCCAGAACAAGGTGCATCAATCAAAACTCTATCTGCTTTATCGTAAAGTTTTTTGACGACTTTTGTCGATTCGATAGGTCTTGTCTCGATATTGAAAATACCATTTCGTTTTGCTCTGCGTTTGAGTTCGTGCAATTTGTTGGCATAAATGTCAAGCGCAATAATTTGCCCTTTATTGTCCATTAGCGATGCAATGTGCAATGTTTTCCCACCAGCACCAGCACAAGTATCCACCACTCTCATTCCTGGTTCAACATCCAGAAAATCAGCTACCAATTGTGAAGAAGCATCCTGCACTTCAAACATCCCATTTTTAAATTGCTCTGTTTGAAACACATTAGTGCGCTCTTTCAATTTTAAGGCATTTGGATATTCAGGCATAAATTCTGTTTCGATATCCAAATCAAATAATTCAGACTGCAATTTATCTTTGGAAATCTGAAGCGTGTTGACTCTTAAAACTACATCTGCCTGCTCATTTAAAGCAGCAATTTCTTTAGTCCAAATGTCTTTACCAAGTTCTTTTTCGCCCAACTCATCCATCCAATCAGGAATGGACTCTCTAAATTTTCTGATTTTGGAAAGTTCATCAAAGCGACCTTTGATTTTTCTGGTAGGCGTGCTTTCAAAATAAGACCAATTCGGTAATTTGATGCCTCTTAAAGTTGCCCAAACGGCAAATAATCTCCAGATGTTGTCTCTATCAAAAGGTTCTTTGACTTCTGCAATTTCCGCATACAAGCGCTTCCAACGAACGATATCATAAACAGTTTCTGCCACGAAAGCTCTGTCTCGACTTCCCCATCTTTTGTCTCTTTTCAGCAACTGTTGAATGACTTTATCAGCATATTGACCTTCATTGAAAATGAGCATCAAACCATCAACCACCGCAAAACATAAATTTCTATGTAGACGCATTCTAAAAAAATTAGCGTGCAAAGTTACGCTAAATTGAATCGAATACACGAATAATTTATTTTTTTAACGGTAATGAAGTATCTTTCAGAAAAAATTTCAGCTATGCGAATCTTTTCTTTTCTACTCTTAATGATAGGACTTTTTTCCTGTAATCGTTCCACAGAAAAGAAGGTGAAAATTTTCACCAATGTAGAAATAGAAGACATCTATAAAGATTCGACTTTGAGTATTAGGGCAATTGAGCTTTTGAATGATAAAAGCCTTGCATTTGCAGCTAATAATGGTGTATTCGGATTATATAAACCAAAAACAAAAAGTTGGAGAACTTCCATACAATTATATGACACCTTGAATCCACAATTTAGAGCTGTGACTCATACATCCACAGATTTTTTTATGTTGGGTATTGGAAATCCTGCTCTGTTATATAAAACAGGTGATAATGGCCAAATGGAATTGGTCTATAAAGAAGAACACGAAAAGGTGTTTTATGATGCAATGACGTTTTGGAATAAGAACGAAGGTATTGCAATAGGCGATCCAACGGAAGATTGCCTAAGTATCATCATTACTCGAGATGGTGGTGAAACTTGGAGTAAGTTTTCCTGTGATAAACTTCCGAAAATTAAAAATGGCGAAGCGGCCTTTGCTGCAAGCAATACAAATATTGCCGTGGTTGGTGATAAGACTTGGATTGCGACAGGAGGGAAGGTGAGCAGGATTCTTTTCTCTTCTGATAAAGGAAATTCTTGGCAAGTGTTTGATACACCTATGATAAATGGCAAAGAAACCACAGGAATTTATTCAATTGATTTTTATGATGAAAACAACGGATTTGCCGTAGGAGGCGATTATACAGTGCCAGAACAAACGAAATCCAATAAAATCATTACTTCTGATGGTGGAAAAACGTGGTCTGTAGTCGCTGATGGAAAACAGCCAGGTTATAGTAGCTGTGTGCAATATGTTCCAGAATCTGATGCGAACTCTTTAATTGCAGTTGGTCCCAATGGAATTGATTACACCAATGATAAGGGCAATTCTTGGAAGCATTTAAGTAACGAAAGTTTTCACGCCATTCGATTTTTGAATGATAGCGTGGCATACGCTTCTGGGCAAGGAAAAATATCTCTTCTGAAATTTCGATAAAAAAAATTCCAAATTTCAATTACTGGAACTGAAACATGGAATTTTGACATTCGTCTTACGGAAATAAATTACGGTTTACCCTTTTTAGAATCTTTCCTTTTTTTAAACTCCTCAAACATTTTTTTGTTGAATTCGTCTTCGGCGACTTTAAGTTTGATGATTTTTTTTGAAGGTAGAATTTTTTGCAAGTCCCTAATAAAGTTCTCACGTAGTTCTTGCTTCTTTTTTTCGGCAGAAACCATATCATCTATCATTTTTTTGGCCTCTTGCTCGCTCAATGATTCAAAGTTGATTTCTTTACGTTTGGAATAGTTTTCCTTACGAAGTTCGTGTTCTTTTTCCTCAAATGTGTTGTAAACAGGCCAAAACTGCTGTGCTTCGGTTTTGGAAAGTTCCAATTGTTCTGTAAGGTAAGCCACTTTTAGGGCTTTGATGCGTTCGCGTCGGTCATTGTCTTGCGAAAAGCTGTGTAATGACACTGACAATAGTAATGCAATTATAAGTGTTCTCATTAGTCTGTTATTAGGTGTTCAACATCAGAATTTTGAAGCAAATAATCTTCTATATCTGATGCATTAATGCTATTTTCTACAAAATTGTCTGAATTCAAATCAACATTTCCGAGATATGGAGCAATGTCATATGCGTTCAAATCTTCATTCATCAAATAAGTTTCAATGGATGCAGTTTCCAAATTATCAAAAGTGACCTCGTTTGAATTATTTATGAACAGATTAAAAGCCAAAATGACACTTGCTGCAATTCCTGAAACGTAAGCCATCTTTTTCCATTTGAAAAAAGGAATAACTTTAGATTCATTTCCATCGACCTTGCTCAAAATGATTTCATCCAAAGATTCAAAGTAATTTTTTGGCACTTTAAACCCTGGAGATTCTGTGTTTTCTAAAACTTGTGGTTCGTTCAATTTGGAAAAAACAGAATCTTCGACAGAATCAAAATAATCATTTGGCGTTTTAAAGCCTGTGGTTTTGATATTATGTAATTTTTCGTTTTTCATCACTCTCCTGTAGAGACTTGGGTTACTTTATTATGACTAAAATTTCTCTTAATGGTTTAATCTTTAGTTAAGTATTCTTCAATTTTTTTCACTGCAATATGATAAGATGCCTTAAGAGCGCCTTCACTGGTTTCCAGAATGTCTGACATTTCGCTGTATTTGATGTCTTCAAAATATTTCATATTAAAAACCAACTGTTGCTTGTGAGGCAATGTAGCAATCGCTTCTTGAAGTTTTAACTGAATATCGCTGCCTTCAAAATAAACATCAGCTTTTAAGTTTGATACCGCTTTTTGCTGAAATTCTTCAATTGATTGATTCGTGCGTTTTGAATTTTGGTTCAAAAATGTCAAAGCTTCGTTTGTGGCAATTCTATACATCCAAGAGAACAGTTTGCTTTCGCCCTTAAATCCGTGGATATTTCTATAAACTTTTATAAAGGTGTTTTGTAAAACATCATCAGCATCGTCGTGAGACTTTATGATATTGCGAATATGCCAATAAAGTCTTTCCTTATATTCAGAAAGTAACTCTTTAAAGGCTTGCTCTTTTGTTGATTCTGATTTTAATCGGTTAATTAACTCAAATTCGCTATCCACAAAATGCGTTTTTAATAGGACTTATGAAGTTAGTGAAAGTTTAATCAGAAAAATCTAATTTATTCTTAAAAATTAAAAAACTTTAAATCAGGAAGTTATAATAAATTATATCGACGAAATGTAATTTAATACGATAAAATACATTTTTTTCTTGCTTTTTAATGACAAAACTTATATGTTTACAATATCTAACCTACTTAATAGTTACCAGTTGCCCCAAATCTGGTAATAAACTGAAAAGGATGCAATTTGTATTGCATCCTTTTCCGATTTCATAGACAATGTTTGATTTATTTATTCAAAGCTTTGCATATCAACAAGCCTTTTGTAAACACCATTTTTCGTCATCAATTCGTTGTGTGTGCCTTGCTCTGCAATTTCACCTTTCTGCATTACAATAATCTCATCGGCATTTTGAATCGTTGAAAGTCTATGTGCGATGACAATCGACGTTCTGTTTTTCATCATATTTTCTAGGGCAATTTGTACCAAACGTTCACTTTCGGTATCTAGCGCAGAAGTAGCTTCATCAAGAATCATGATCGGTGGATTTTTCAAAACAGCGCGTGCAATGCTCAAACGCTGTTTTTGTCCGCCGGATAATTTGCCTCCACCATCGCCAATGTTGGTATCGATCCCATCAGGTAAATCTTTTACAAATTCCCAAGCATTAGCAACTTTTAGAGCATCAATAATATCGTCGTCAGTGGCAGTTTCTCTACCAATGAGTAAGTTGTTTTTTACAGTATCATTGAATAGAATGGAATCCTGGGTTACCAATCCTATCATAGCCCGAAGCGAATGGACATCCATATCTTTTATATCGACACCATCAATTTTGATACTTCCTTCGTTGACATCATAGAAACGTGTCAATAAATTAGCAATCGTACTTTTTCCACTTCCTGACTGGCCAACCAAGGCAACTGTTTTTCCTTTTGGTACCTGAAATGAAAAATTCTTGAGTACGTTTTCATCTTTATATCGAAAAGTGACATTTTCAACAGATACTTTTTCCAGCAATTCTTCTTTAACTATTGCATTTTCTTTTGAAGGAATGGTATCTTCTTCTTCAATAACTTCAAAGATTCTTTCGGCAGCTGCCAAACCGGTTTTTACAGCATATGACGCTTTTGAAATGGCTTTGGCTGGTGTCAAAATATTGTAAGCTAGTACCATATAGACTAAAAACAACGAGCCTTCCAATGTTTTATCTACCAAAACCAAATTACCACCATACCAAAGCAGGATAGCTATGGTCACAATCCCCATAAATTCACTCAAAGGAGATGCCAAGTTATTTTTGTTTCCGATGCTATTGGCTAATTTATACAATTGCTGTATGGATGCATTGAATTTAGATTTGAATGTAGATTCCGCATTGAAACTTTTTACAACCTTTAATCCAGAAAGGCTTTCCTCTAATAATGATACCAAGTAACCACGCTCTTCCTGCGTTTTAGTTGATTTCGACTTTAAAGATTTACCAATTCTTGAAATGATAAATCCAGAAATTGGAATAAATATGAAAACGAAAAGTGTCAACTCCAAGCTGATGTTAAGCATGGCAATAATTGCAAAAAGAATAGTCAATGGTTCTTTTACAATCAGTTCCAAAATCGTGAAAAATGAATTCTGAACGTCGTGCACATCGCTCAACATACGCGCTGTGACATCACCTCTTCTTTTTTCAGAATAATAAGGAATTGGTAAGGATATGATTTTGTCGTACAGTTTGTTACGTAGGTCTCGCAATACGCCATTTTTCAGAATCATAATGTGGTATGATGCCAAATAATTAAAAAGATTCTTTAAAAGAAATGTAAAGATAACGAGAGAAACTGTCAACAACAGAGCGTATTGAGGCCCTCGGGTTTCGGTAAGATCAGACATATAATAGAAGAGACTGTCTTTTAGATAGTCTCCTATACTGTAAATGTCAGTATATATTGGCTTTACCGTGATTCTTTCATTTTCTGAAAAGAGAACTTCCAGTAAAGGATAAATCGTAATCAAAGACAACGTGCTAAAAAGCGCATAGAGTATGTTGTATATGATATTCCATATAATATTAGTTTTATATGGCTTTGTATAGGGAATTAATTTGGCTAAATTTTTATCCATTAAGATAATTTCATGTCTTTGACAATGGCGTCAAGCTTGGATTCCAAATGTTGTTCCGTAGTTTTAAATGCTGACACATTGTCTAATGGTGTGTTGACACTGATATAAAATTTAATTTTCGGTTCAGTTCCACTTGGTCTCAAGGCAATCTTGCTACCGTCTTCTGTATAATAAATCAATACATTTGATTTCGGAATATCGAGCGTTTCTTCAGTATTTGTGACGAAATCTTTAGCTTTTGACAGTTGATAGTCTTCAACTCTAACTACTTTGGAACCGTTCACTGTTTTCAATGGATTTTCACGAGCATCTACCATCATTTGTTTGATTTCTTGTGCACCTTCAATTCCTTTCTTCGTCATCGAAATCAATCGCTCTTTGTAAAAACCATTATCAACATATAATTGAATCAAGTCATTATAAAAAGAACTTCCATTGGCTTTTGCTTGTGCAGCTATCTCAATTGCCAATAAGGTAGAGGTCACAGCATCCTTGTCGCGCACAAAATCACCAACCATAAAACCAAAACTTTCTTCACCTCCACCAATAAAGTTGAGGTTCGGAAAATCCTTGATCATTTTGGCAATCCATTTAAAACCTGTCAGACCTTCTTTATATTCAACACCAAAATTTTTTGCCAATGCGGCCATCATAGGCGTAGAAACAATTGTAGAACCAATGAATTCTTTACCAACAATTTTATTTTCTTTTTTCCATTGTTTCAGAAGAAAATCGGTCATCATTACCATAGTTTGATTTCCGTTCAGTAAAACCAATTCACCTTCAGGATTTCTGACAGCAACACCTAGTCGGTCACAATCTGGATCAGTGCCAATAACGATATCAGCATTTACTTTATCAGCCAATTCCAAGGCCATTTTCAACGCTTCAGGTTCTTCAGGATTTGGAGATTTTACTGTGGGAAAATCTCCATTAGGTACACGTTGTTCTTCGACAATATGCACGTTTTTATAACCTGCTCGCTTCAAAGTTTCTGGGACAGTCGTGATTGAGGTTCCATGTAAGGAAGTGAACACAATGTTTAAATTATCTTTTGCTTCTTGAGATGTATTGAAACTTCCATTTTTTACAGAAGCATCAATGAATACATCGTCAACCTCTTTGCCAATGGTTTTAATCAAACTTTTATTAGCATTGAAATTTATTTCAGAATAATCCAGCTTATTGATTTCTTTGATTATTTCCCCATCTTGTGGTGGTACCAACTGCCCACCATCTTGCCAATAAACTTTATAACCGTTGTATTCTGGCGGATTGTGAGATGCAGTCAAGACAATACCGCATTGACACTCTAAATGCTTTACTGCAAATGACAATTCTGGTGTAGGGCGTAAATCTTCAAACAAATAAACGGTAATGCCATTTGCCGAAAAAACGTCGGCAACGACCTTTGCAAGTGTCTTGCTATTATGCCTGCAATCGTATGCAATGGCAACTTTCAATGGCTCACTAGGAAATACCTTGCGCATATAATTGCTTAAGCCCTGTGTGTTTTTTCCGAGTGTATATTTATTAATTCTATTGGTGCCAATTCCCATTATACCACGCATACCTCCAGTTCCAAAGTCTAAATCTTGGTAAAAACTTTCTTGAATTTCTTTTGGGTGATGCGCTATGCTATCTTTGATGAAATCTTGAGTTTCCTTATCGAAGGAAGGAGTTAACCAAGTATTGATGCGTTCTAAAATGGATGGTTCGATATAAATCATAAGTCATTGAAATTATTATACAAAAATAAGCAATCTGATAAATGTATGGATTTTAAAACAGGCTAAATTTGGAATGAAAGACTACAGGTTGATTTCTTCCTTAATTAGATAGCGTTTTTTGTCTTCTCTGGTGCGAAGAACAAGTTCACCCAAAAATCCAGCAATGAAAAATTGAGTTCCCATGATCATGGTAGCAAGGGCAATGTAAAATTGAGGTCTAGCGGTAATCAAACGACCTGTTGGGTTGAAAAAAAGTTTATCAACTCCAAGGTAAACAGTAAAAGCTAAACCAATAAACAGCATAATCACTCCGAGGGCACCAAATAAATGCATGGGTCTTTTGCCAAAACGCGATATAAACCAGATGGTTACCAAATCTAAAAATCCGTGTACGAAGCGGTCCATGCCAAATTTTGTAGATCCATATTTCCTGGCCTGATGAAGTACAACTTTTTCAGTTATTTTATAGAAACCTGCATTGTTTGCTAAAACAGGAATGTATCGATGCATTTCGCCATTGACATCAATGTTTTTTACAACACTTTGATTATAAGCCTTCAGTCCACAATTAAAATCATGGAGCTTTACACCGGAAGTCTTTCTCGCTGCCCAATTGAAGAGTTTTGATGGCAAATTTTTTAAAAGAACCGAATCGTAGCGTTTCTTCTTCCATCCAGATACCAGATCATAATTATCATTGGCAATCATGCTGTAAAGTTCAGGTATTTCTTCTGGATTATCCTGTAAATCTGCATCCATAGTGATGACCACATTGCCTTGAGCCTTTTCAAAACCAGCGTGCAACGCTTGTGACTTGCCAAAATTTCTTAAAAACCGAATTCCTTTAACATTAATATCTTTTATTGAAAGTTGCTGAATCGTCTCCCAAGAATTGTCGGTACTGCCATCATCAATAAAAATAATTTCATACGAAAAACGATTGGATTGCATAACTTTTGCAATCCAATCGTGTAGTTCGTTCAACGATTCTCGTTCGTTAAGTAGTGGTATGACTACTGATATGTCCATTTAAATGAATTCAAGTTTTTGTATTCCAAAAATACTCAAATTATTTAAGCGTGATTGTTTTCTTTTTTCATAATAAGTCCACCTATCAACGAAATAATCAATCCCAAGAATAGCGAACCAACTATTGATATTGCAGAAGTAATCCATGGAGAGGAAAATTTTCGACCCATTTCCATCGACATTTCGAGCTGCTCTTGCGTCATATTTGGATTGTCTTCGACCATTTTATCAAACTGCATTTGCATCATTTGTTCCATAAAATCCGGCTCTATAAAATTGACAAAAATCAGATTATAAACCACTCCAATGATTCCAGCAACCAATGCCATTCCGATACCTAATTTTATGGCTTGACCTAATGACAGGAAGCCAGCATTGTTCTTTTTGAATTCATTAATGCCATATATAAGTATTGCAACCATAGCGATAAAGCTTAAGGTTCCTGCAATCCAGCTTTTCTCGATGTATAAGTTGGTTACATACATCACCACAGAGATGAGAATGGACACGATTCCCAATATCACACCATAATTGATGATAAATTTACTTGCTTTAGGTTTTTGTTCTTCCATAATAGTTGATTTTAAAAGTTGTTACGCTAGTTAGTAAACAAATATACCAAAACGTTACAAGAATTTTGTATTCCGTTTAAACTCTTGGTGGTTGTTATGAATGTGATTATCTTTGCAAGCGCAAGACGAGTGATCTATAAAATGAAAAAATATAGAGCAAAAAAATTGCAGGTTTGCAAAAAATACCTAAATTTGCACTTCCAAAAATTGAAATGATTTAAAGTTATCAGAGATGAAAAAAGGTATACATCCAGAAAATTATAGACTTGTAGCATTTAAAGATATGTCTAATGACGACGTATTCTTGACAAAATCTACAGCAGATACCAATGAAACAATTGAGGTTGATGGTGTTGAGTATCCAGTTGTGAAGATGGAGATCTCTAGAACATCTCACCCATACTACACAGGTAAATCTAAATTGGTTGATACTGCAGGTCGTATTGATAAGTTCAAAAACAAATACGCTAAATTCAAAAAATAATTTTAGCAGCCAAGCATATTTGAAGCCTTCTGAATTGTTCGGAAGGCTTTTTTTATTTTCTTTAATTACACTACTTTTGAGTTGAGTTTTTATAAACCATCATTTTTACCTAAAGCACATGAACTATATCCTATTCGACGGCCCTTTCAGGAATAACTTATTGCCATTTACATTTACGCGACCGGTTGCAGATATTAGAATAGGTATTTTGACCATAAGAGAAAAGTGGGAGCAATATCTTGGCAATACCACGACCACGATTACAGAAGATTATCTGTCAGATAAATATCCGATGGTGGAAATGGATGAAAATGTGTTAATTAATGCTTCTTTTTTACCAAATGCTGAATTGGTGGAAATCGTAAAGAATTTAGAAGAAAACCAAGCTATTTTCAAAAATGAAGATATCATAGCATTCTACACCAAAAACGCGCAAGAGGATATAAATTTTGAAACTTTTGAAGCCATTGAATATGTAGATGAGGTACTCAAGATTGAACACACTTGGGATATTTTCTCAAAAAACGGAGCGGCAATTGAAGATGATTTTGAATTATTGACCAAAGGGCGACGTTCTCAACCCATTCCGTCCAGCAACAATATTATTGCGCCACAGAATATCTTTTTGGAAGAAGGCGCAAAATTAGAATTTACCACATTGAACGCAAGTTCGGGATCCATCTATATTGGCAAAGATGCCGAAATTATGGAAGGTAGCGTGATTCGTGGGCCATTTGCGCTTTGTGAACATGCGACTGTAAAATTGAGCGCCAAAATCTATGGTCCAACCACTGTTGGTCCGCATAGTAAAGTAGGTGGCGAAGTGAATAACTCAGTCATTTTCGGATATTCAAACAAAGGACATGACGGCTTTTTGGGGAATTCCATATTGGGTGAATGGTGCAATCTTGGAGCTGATACCAATAATTCTAACCTTAAAAACAACTATGCTGAAGTAAGATTGTGGGATTACAATACGGAATCTTTTGCGAGAACAGGATTGCAATTTTGTGGTCTGATGATGGGAGATCACAGCAAATGTGGCATTAATACCATGTTTAATACAGGAACTGTGGTTGGAGTCAGTGCCAATATTTTTGGAAGCGGATTTCCAAGAAATTTTGTGCCGAGTTTTAGTTGGGGAGGAAGTGGAGGTTTCACCACCTATCTCACTAAAAAAGCTTTTGAAGTAGCTGAAGTCGTGATGTCGAGACGCGATGTTGAATTGACAGATACTGATAAAGCTATTTTGGAACACGTTTTTGAAATTACGAAAAAATATAGGAGAGAATAAATAAACGTACTTAAAGGATGTAAGACTTTTCTTTTTTCGTAAATTCGATGTCTTTAACATAAAAATCGGAATGAAAATACGGTATTTACCCATTTTAACTTTATTACTCTCCTACGTTCTATATTCTCAATCCCAAACAGAGATTCTCTATAGCCAGTTTGATGACCTTGTTGGTAGTTACGGGAATGATTTGAATACTGGGAAATTGTTTGAAGATATTTTCCCTACAAATTCAAAAGATGAATTTCGATTTTTTGAAACGGATAAATTTGTTTTAGGCAAAGTGAATTACAATTCACAAAATTATAATCAAAGCCAATTGAAGTATGATTTGCTTGAAGATAATTTGCTTTTTCAGAATACACATTACGATATCATTTTAGAACATACATTGGTGAGTTCATTTTCTGTTCACGGAAGGAATTTTGTGAAATTGAGCGAAAAGGCTTCCAATTTTTCCTTTTATAAAAATGGTTATTTCGAGGTTGTTCTAAATAATGATATGGGCATTCTATATGTAAAACATGAAAAGTTTAAGAAGAAACGATTGGGTGACAAGGTGAGTTATTATACTTATTCGATCAAGAAAACCTTATTGTTGGAATATGAATCTAATTTTTATGAAGTCGATTCTAAAAATGACTTACTTGGAATATTTTCAGAACGAAAAGATGAGATTAAATTATTTTATAAGAATAACAATCTTCTAGAGTCTAGAGATAAAATTGGGTTTATGAGAATGCTTTTGAACACATTGTCGCTGAATGACTAATGCCTGTACCGAACAAATAAATATGAAAAAAGCAGTATTAATTATTCTGACATTTTTTGTTGTTTCGTTTCTATATAGTCAAGAGAATCCAACAGTAACAGTCAGTTTTGATAATGTCTTTTTAAAGGATGTATTGATTAAGCTAGAAGAGCAAACAGGCTATAATTTTTACTTTCAGGAGGAGTGGTTGTTAGATGAAAAAAAGGTTACAGGAACATATAATAACTCATCATTGAAAGAAGTTTTGCAAGCAATTTTAGAGAACTCATTGTTGAACTTTCTTATTTATGAGAAGTCTGTTATTTTGACTAGAAACAGTTTGATTTATAGCGAATTGCCTTCGGGATACTTTGAGAAAACCAAAATTAGTAATCCCAATTTGATTTCAAACGGTGATGAAGATTTAGAACCAGACTATGATACTCCTGTTTTGCAAAAGGACTATCAATCCGAAAACAACAACTCAAAGCGTGAGTACATCACTCTTGGAAAAGCTGATTCAAGAGACACGAAAACTACTTTTACAATTTCTGGGACCATTATTGATTATTCAACCAAAAAACCTGTATCTGATATTGTTGTGGCAGTTAAAGGTAGGAACACAAATAGTGTCACAAATGAAAGCGGAGCTTACTCATTAAAACTTCCAAGAGGCACATATGAGATATATACAAAATCTTTAGGGTATCAAGATTCTGAACAAAAAATTGTGGTTTATGGCAACGGAATGTTAAATCTTGAAGTCGAAGAGTCTCTAACTCAACTGGAAGAAATTATCATAGAATCCAATAAAGATGATAATATTAAGCAAACCATTGTCGGTGTAACAACCATTGATGTCGAGCAAATTAAAACAATTCCTCTAGTATTGGGAGAACGAGACGTTTTGAAAGTTGCCACCACAATGCCAGGGGTAAAAACCGCTGGAGAGGGTGCTTTGGGTTATAATGTTAGGGGAGGAAAAACTGATCAGAATTTAATATTATTTGATAAGGCGGTTATGTATAACCCCTCCCATTTTTTCGGTATTTTTTCAGCTATTAACCCATTTACCACTGGTAATGTAAAAATCTTTAAAGGAACAATTCCTGCCGAATATGGAGGAAGATTATCTTCGGTTATAGATATTGAAACTAAAGAATCAAATGTTGAGAAGTTTTCAGGTGAAGCTAGTGTTGGTCCTGTAACGGGGAATTTGACACTGGAAACTCCGATTATAAAAAATAAATCATCATTAATGACAGCCGTTAGAGCCACATATTCTGGATGGATTTTGAATATGATAGAGGAAGAGTCAGTTAAAAATAGTGAAGCATCTTTTTATGATGCGGTTGTTAAATACAACCATAAAATCAATGACAACAACAGTTTGAAAGGAACGCTGTACTTTAGTAACGACAAATTCAGTATCACATCAGATTCTATTTTTAAATACCACAATCGATTAGCATCAATGCAATGGGATCATACTTTCAACGATAAGCACAGGGGTAATGTTCAATTGGTTAATAGCCAATATAAGTTTAACATCTCTTACGAAAATGAATTTAATAGAGATTTTAACTACGATTATAGTATTGACGAGACCGAGTTGAAGTTCAACTTAAAATATCTTCACAATAAAGCACATAAATTTGATTACGGCTTTAGCTCTAAAATATATTTCGTTGAGCCTGGGGAAATAAAACCTTTAGGAGATAATTCTAGTATTGAGTTTAAGAAAATAGAACGAGAGAAGGCTCTGGAATCAGCTTTTTTCGTTTCCGATTTGATGGAAGTAAATGATAAATTATCATTTGATATTGGTTTGAGATATTCGTTCTATTCTGCATTGGGGAAAGGAACACAAAATAGATACGCACCAGGACAACCAATAAGCGATGAAAGTGTGGTTGAAACAATTACATACCAGAATAATGAAGTTATAAAATCTTATAGTGGATTTGAACCAAGGGTCTCATTTCGTTATTTTTTGTCGCCTTCGCTGTCTGTTAAAGGTGGTTATAATAAAACCATACAGTACATTCATTTGTTGTCTAGCAATACTACAATGTCTCCTGTTGATACTTGGAAATTATCTGACCTAAACATTGAGCCACAAAAAGCGCATCAATTTTCATTAGGTGTATTTAAGAATTTTGGAAATGATGTATATGAAGCTAGCGTTGATGGCTACTATAAAAAAATGGATGACATTCTTGATTTTAAGATAGGCGCAGAGTTAAATTTGAACGAGAATATAGAAACTGAATTACTGCAAGGAGAAGGCCGAGCATACGGTATTGAGTTTTTGTTAAAAAAGAAAAACGGGCGTTTGAATGGTTGGATTGGTTACTCTTATTCCAAATCAGAGATAAAATTGGACAGTGAGTTCTTAACAGAACGCGTTAATAACGGTGAGTTTTTCGCTTCAAACTATGATAGGCCACATGACTTTAATATTGTTTCCAATTTCAAGTTAACCAAACGCTATAGTTTTTCGATGAATTTCAATTATCAAACAGGCCGACCTTTGACTTACCCTATAGGCAAATTTATATACAATGGTACCGAACAAGTGGTTTATAGTGATAGAAACGCTGAAAGAATTCCTGACTACTATCGATTGGATTTAGGAGTAAATATTGAAGGAAATCATAAGATTAAGAAATTTGCTCACAGTTTTTGGAATATTTCAGTTTATAACGTGCTGGGGCGAAGCAATCCCTATTCTGTGTATTTCGTCAGTGAGCAAGGAGGTGTTAAGGCATACAAGACTTCTATTTTTGCCGTGCCAATACCCACAATAACCTATAATTTTAAATTTTAGAATGGAAGTGTTCAAAATTAAAAATCTCGTATTAATAGTGCTTGCAGTTTTTTTGTTTTCTTGTACTGAAGAGTATGAGATCAAAACAGAAAATTTTGAAAGTCTTTTGGTGGTAGAGGCAACTTTAACAGATGAATTGAAAGTTCAAGAGATCAAGCTTTCCAAAACTTATAGACTTGAAAGTGATGAACCAACTGAAGTCAATAATGCTCAAGTGGTAATAGAAACCGATGAGGGTATAGAATATAGCTTTTCACAAGCAAACCCTGGTGTTTACCGTTCTAATGAAGTTTTTGCCGCTCAAGCAGGAATCAATTATACATTAAGAGTTACATTATCTGATGGTGCGATTTACACCTCAACTCAAGAAGTCTTGCCTCCACTATCCGAAATAGAAAGTTTATCAACATCCTTTGAAATGATCGATGGTAAACAAGGAATACAGGTTTATGTCAATGGAAATAATGGAGGTAGTGATGCAACATATTTTAAATATGATTACGAAGAAACCTATAAAATTGTTGTTCCTTACTATAGTGGATTGGATTTGATTTTAACAAATGTTTCTGGGAATGGCACTTCATATGAATTGGAATTGGTGCCAAAACCTGAAGATGTTAAAACTTGTTATTCAACAAAAAAATCAACAGACATAATTCAAACATCATTAATAGATTCTCAAAATAATTCTGTTACACAATTTCCTGTCAGGTTTATTGATGTTGAAGATAGTACAATACGTGAGCGATATAGCATATTAGTTAGACAAAATGTTCAATCTGTAGAGGCATATAATTTTTATAAGATACTGAAGGAATTAGGAACCATAGATAATATTTTTGCAAACAATCAACCCGGATTTATACAAGGAAACATTACTTCAATTTCAAATGCAGAAGAAAATGTTATTGGGTTTTTTCAGGTAACCTCTGTCAGTACAAAGAGGATTTTCTTTGATTATAGTGACTTTGGTATTCAACAACCTCAATACTTCTTTGATTGCAATTTTCAAGAAGATGTAGATTATAATGATAATACAGGTCTTGATGGAGATAGAAATGATTTTAATTTTATATATACAATCCTTACTAATGGGAGTTACAGCTATTTTGACGGGCAATTTCCCATATATACTTTTGTTGGGGTTCAGTGTGGAGACTGTACTTCATTTTCATCAACAGCAATACCTGAATTTTGGGAAGATTAGAAGGTAAAATATTAGTAGTTTTTCAAAGCTTGATTTTCTGTGTTAGTTTAATTGTTAAAGCACAGAATTTTGGCGAGGTTTCAGCATTCAAGTCTTTTCCTGAAGAACAGGTAATACTCACTGCCAATACAACGGTTGCCTTGTCTGGGCAAGTAATTTATTATGTATTTAATTGTCGATCAATTGATTTTGAAAACACTGTAAGTGACATCGGATATGTTGAACTAGTCTCTGAATCTAATACTGTAATATTTAAACACAAACATCATCTAGAAAATGGATTTAGTTCAGGAGATTATTTCTTGCCAGCAACAGTGAAATCGGGACATTACAAGCTAATAGCGTATACACAATGGTCTTTAAACAACCATAAACATAATGCTTTTGACCAAAAAGATGTTTATATCATTAATCCTTATTTAAATGCTGCCGATAATGATTTAAAAATGGATTTTACGGATAAAAATCCATATGTAGAAGTTTCAAGACGAAATGATTTAAAATTAAATATCGTTAATGATTCTATAGGTCTAAAAATAGATACTGACTCAAAAGTTTATGGGTTGAGAAGTAAAGTTAATCTTACGATTACTAATTCTGTTGATTATAAAAAGTTTGAAAGCTATTCTATTTCCGTCAAAAAAATAGATTCAATTAATGTTGAAACCATTTTTCCTACAGAGAAACAATCACAACAAATTTCATTAAATAAAAATCATCTACCAGAAATGAGAGGGGAGTTGATTTATGGTCGAGTAACTAATATTAAATCTGGATTACCTGTTGAAAACATTGGTGTATCGCTCTCCATTCCTGGTGATGATTATATTTATAAATCTTCAAAGACAAACAAGCGTGGTGAGTTTTATTTTAACTTGTTTGAGGCTTATCCACAAGAAAGGGCGGTGATCCAAATTATTGGAGATGACAGGGGTGATTTTGAATTGACACTCTCACCTAAATTATTCGATCGCTATGGCGAATTAGCTTTTTACGATTTGAAATTGGACACTAATATCGAATCTTATATTGTTCAAAACAGCATTTTCAACCAGGTTGAGAGCGCTTATTACGATATTAAAAGGGACAGTGTTTTGATAAACATCCCTACCAATTCCTTTTATGGAATGCCCAATAAAGCATATGTGCTTGATGATTTTACTCGTTTCAACTCTATGAAAGAAACTTTCGTTGAAGTTGTTCAAGAGGCGGCCATTCGAAATAACGATGGGAAGCATCGATTTGTAGTTTATGATTTTGATAACCCATTTTCAGGAAACTATGAGAATATCAAGCCTCTATTGCTTCTCGATGGACTTCAGATTCAGGATGAAGAATTTCTTGTCAATTACAATCCTAGGGAGGTGGCTTCTGTTAGTTTGGTAAAGGGTGTATACTCAATAGGTTCGGTTATGTATAATGGAATCATCGACATTAAATTAAAGAAAGCTCAAAATCACTTTTCGTTTGGAGACTTTATTAAGAGCCGAGAAATTCCGAAGCCTGCCTTGAAGAAAATATATTTTCGGCAAAATTATGTCGAAGAAAAAAAACGGATCCCAGATTTTAGAACCCAACTGCTATGGGAACCAAATTTAAATGAAAATACTCCTGTAACGAGCATTCAATTCTATACATCTGATATCTCTGGTTATTATTTAATAACTGTGCGAGCTTATGATAATTTTGGAGAAAATATTATACTGAATGAAACTTTTAGAGTTATAAATAATTAAAGATATGTTAGGAATTTTACTCATATATTTTATAGGAAAGTATTTTTATAAACTTGCCGAAGAATTTAACAAGAATAAATGGCTATTTGCCATTCTAGGTGTGGTCGTTTATTATGTTGGCACATTTATTGGAGGAATATTAATTGGTATTTTGGATGAGATAGTCGGAATTGGTTTTGATTGGGATAACAATTTGGCTTTAGGTTTAATAGCTTTGCCTTTTGGGATTGCAGCAGCATATTTATTTCATTATCTACTTAAAGCAAATTGGGAAAAGTCCGTTGTGATAGTAGAAGACGAAATCCAAGATATTGGAAAACAGATTGATTAATATTTAAAATTTATTTATGAAATACCTATTTAATGTGGCCTTAATTACTTTGGCATTTTCTTCTTATGCTCAAGAAGAAAAATATATCATTAAAAACCTTAAAATAAATGACGAAATGAGTCAATATGGTGTTGTCTATCAAAAAGATAACAGGGTATTCTATTCTCGCTATAAGGTGAATGAATTTGGGACTGTCGAGAAAAACAGAATGAACCAAACAATTTTTACAGTCTATCAAGGTGAAGTTGCGGATGGAGGAGAAATCATCAATCCTAAAGAGTTTAAATCTTCAGACGAGTTTACTTTTAACAGTTCAACAGCGGCCTTTAGCAAAGATGGAAGATATATGTATGTGACTACCAACGAAGAAAAAAGAGGTGATGTTTACAAAAAGGGTGAAAAAACTAGAAATTTACGTATTGAACGTGGTGAATATGTTGAAGGAAAAGGCTATAAAAATTTTAAAGCTCTATCTTTTTGTGATGAGAACTATTCCTATGCACATCCGGCCGTAAGTCCAAATGGTGATTATTTGTATTTTACATCTAACATTCCGAGCGCAAAAGGACCGACTGATATCTTTAGAGTAAAGATAGAAGGTGACAATAAGTTTGGCGATCCCGAAAATCTGGGAGACGAAATCAATTCACCACGTAGGGAGACTTTCCCAACCATTTCGCATGACAATGTTCTTTACTTTTCGTCAGATAGAGCCAGAGGTGTTGGAGGTCTTGATATTTATAAATGTATAATTGATGAGGACGGTAAAGTTGGTAAACCAGAATTGATGCCTCAACCAATAAACAGCCGTGGTGACGACATTTGTTTTGAATTGAATAAAAATGGTAAAGAGGGTTATTTTACTTCAAATAGAGCAAAAGGAAAAGGTGAAGATGATATTTATTATTTTACAATTTCAGAATAATCATAAACTGTATTAAATCACATTTTATGGTAATTTTTTTATGTTTTAAACCAAAGTAGGAGGTTTTTCTTGTCTCCAATAAGATTATATACTTATATTGAGGCGCCTAACTAATTTAAAACATTTATGAAAAACAAATTATTTCTCTCCGTTTTTGTCATTTTTATTTTCAAAGTAAATTCGCAAAATGATATAGAGCGTGCGAAAATCATTCAGCAAACAAATGTCCAACAATTAAACCATTTGGTACAGCAATATCAAGCTGAAAATGCTAAAGCCTTAAGCCTTTCTAAAAACCAAAATTTAATTTATGAATTTGTCGATGATAATGGAAGGGTCAACTACTTATCTGGATTTGATGAAAATGATGATCCCGTTTATGATCATGACGATAATATAAATGCAGCGAATACAGCAAGGGTTAATAGGATTTGGGTTGGAGGCTCAAGTGGCTTGAATCTCGACGGTACAGGTGTATTGATTGGCCATTGGGAGGCATCAGGTGTACCTTTGTTAAATCATATCGAATATAATGGAAAAGTAACTTTAGGCGAAGCTGAAGTCTATACATCTCATGCTACACACGTTGCAGGAACAATGATTGCAACTGGGGTAGATCCAAGTGCTCGAGGAATGGCATCAAATGCAAATATCCTAGCTTACAGAAGCAATTTTGACGAAGCAGAAATTGCTGCATTTGGCGCAGCGGGTGGCATTGTTTCAAATCACTCCTATAGTTCTAATGATCCTGATGGAGATACTATAGAATATGGTGTATACACTTTTAATTCAGGTCAATGGGATGAAATTGCTTACAACGCCCCGTTCTTATTAATGTGCAAGTCTGCAGGGAACAATAGAAATGATGGCGTTAACCTATCAGATGGAGGATATGATCTCATTTATACGACCGCAGCTTCAAAAAACTTTTTGGTGGTAGGTGCTGTATATGACGTGGCTAATTATGTTGGTCCCTTTTCTGTTACCCAATCAACCTTTAGTAATTGGGGACCAACCGACGATTGGAGAATAAAGCCAGATATAACAACCAATGGCGTGTCTTTGAGATCTTCGGAATATAGCACAGCAAATCCATCAGCAACAAACCTATATGCAAATAAAAGCGGTACTTCTATGTCTGCTCCAACTTTAACAGGAGCTCTCACGTTGTTACAACAACATTATAACAACCAAAATGGAGCATATATGAGAGCTGCAACTGCTAAAGCTCTAGTTTTATGTACAACCGATGAATTAGGAGCTTATGATGGTCCTGATTTTCAGAGTGGTTGGGGACTCTTGAATGCTGAACGTGCGGCTCAAGTAATTAGTAATAAAGGAACTACGTCAGATATTCAAGAATTGTCTTTGGCCGATGGAGAGACATATACGGCTGGGATACAAGTCGATGGTACAACTCCGTTGGCTTTGACAATTGTATGGACTGATCCCAAAGGAACTCCAGTAAATCCAACGACACTTGATAACCCTACCTTGATGTTGGTGAATGATTTGGATGTAAGAATATCTAATGGGACATTTACTTATGAACCTTGGGTTATGACTCCCAATGCAACATTTAACAATTTTACAGCTGCCGCTGCTAAAGGTGATAACTTCAGGGATAACGTGGAAAGAATCGATGTGGCGAACATTCCAGCAGGAAGTTATACAATTACCGTAACTCATAAAGGCTCATTATTGAATGGTATGCAAAACTTTTCTTTAGTGGTTAACGGTGTAGTAAGTGGTGTTTTATCAACCACGGATTTGGATGATCCGAACAATTCAGTTATTTTATTCCCTAACCCTGCCGACGGTTTGGTCACCTTAAAATCCATGAGAGTATTTAGTGATAAGTTAGAGGTAAGTGTTTTCGATTTACAAGGAAAACTTGTCTTGAACAAATATCAAAATTTTCAAAACAATTCAATAAACTTGGACACTTCACCATTGCTAAGAGGTGTTTATTTTGTTGAAATTGAAGATGAAGGAAATAAAACAATCAAAAAATTGATTGTCGAATAGTTAAATTTGGTAAACAAGCCATTCATATTAAAATTTGAAAAGGCTTGTTTACCAAATTTAACTATTTTTTTTTACTCTCTTCAACTCTAAAAGATTGATTGGGTTAATCCCCAACCCACTAACATTTTTTCTGGTAAAACGCAAAACTTCGTCATAGAACATAATTACTACTGGAGCCTTTTGCATCACCAATGAGTCCATCTTTGAATACAACTTGGTTCGTTCGCTCGTATCGGTGGTTTCGAATGCTTTTTCATACCATTGATCATATTGTTCACTTGCAAAGTGAGTATAATTGGGGCCGTTGGGAGCAAAATTTTTACTATAATATAAGGAAAGATAATTTTCAGCATCAGGATAATCTGCTACCCAACTTGCCCTAAACATTTCTAACTTTCCATTGGCTTTGGCATCTTTAAGTGTAGCCGCAGGAATAACGTCAACCTTGACAGCCAATCCTGTTTTTTGTATTTCACGTTGAATAAACTCACAAAAGCTTAAATAATTACTAGTTGTTGTAATGGTTATGCTAGGGTTTTGAATGCCTGTTTCTATTTTGAATCGATCGACCAATTCTTTGGCTTTTTGAGGTTGATAGTCAAATCCTATGGATTCGTTATGTCCAGGAAGTCCTTTTGGAATAAAACCACCATTGGCAGGAATGCCCACACCATTACGGAGATAAATCATCATCTTATCCCTGTCAAATCCATAATTAACTGCCTTTCTAATTAGTTCAGATTTCATTTCAGGAGTTTCAGAATCCAGGAAGAAAGCCAAATATTCAGTATTCAAATAGGGGCCTCGAATCAAATTAACATCATTTTCATAAGCGTCTTTCAACTTTCCTGATGCCGTCAAAACTTCATCTTTATATGAAGCATCCAAACCAGAAACAAAATCAATGTTTCCTTGTGCGAACTGAAGAAACTCACTCTGCTTATCAGGTAGAAATGTAATTGAAACAGCCTCTAAATATGGTAACTTTTGACCATTTTCATCTTTTTCAAAATAATCAGGATTTTTTCTAAAAATCAATTTTAAATTTTCTTCCCATCGTTTGAATTTAAATGGTCCAGTCCCAATAGGATTCGAGCGGAAATTATTTCCATAAAACTCAACAATTTCTTTAGGCACAACACTGCAATATTTCATGGTAAGAAGTCCTAAAAATGCTGGAAAAGGTTGTTTGAGCTTGATTTCAAATACTGAATCGTTCAAGGCCTGAAAAGTTTCTACTTTTTGCAATACCCAACTTCCTGGAGATGCAAGTTTTTTGTCAAGTAATCGGCTAAAACTATACTCAAAATCAGAGGCTACAACGATTCTGGTGGAATCTTTTCCAAAAATCTGATGCTTATGAAAATAAACGTCATTTCTTAAATTGAATAAGTATGTGGTAGCATCTTCAGAAATAGTCCAGTTTTTTGCGATACAGGAAAGAACGTTCATTTGTTCATCCATTTGAACCAATCCATTGAAAAGTTGGTTTGTTGCCCAGATGTCCGCAATGTCTTTTGAAAATGCAGGATCCAATGAACCGATATTTTTGTGTTCGTTGTATCTGAAAATAGAGATTTCCTCATTCTTTTTAGAATCGCATCCGGTAAATAGTATGTATAATATTAAAAATAAAATGCTTATATATTTCATTAGTTTATTAAATAAGATTAATTTAGTTTTTAATACAACGACTAATTAAAACAAACTTATGAAAAAAAATTACTTTTTATTTTTGTTAATTAATTTGAGTTTTTTGGCTATATCGAGTGCCCAAATTACTTTAACACAAACTAATTCAAATGCAATAATTGCAGATAACACAATTGCCTGCCATGCTAATAATGTTCCTGCTGATAATCAATATTTCAGAGCTTTTGATATTGCGGCTCTTGGATACACTCAATTTGATGTAGATCAAGTTAGTTTTGGAGTTCAAATGGCAACCACCATTGCTCCTGGGTTCGCCATAGATATTACAATTTATAGTAATGCTGGCGGAGCTTTTCCCGCAGGAACATTAACTGAAGTATCAACGGTTTCTGTTCCAATTGTGGGAACAGATGCTAATACTATAAAAACCGTTCCAATTAATGCCACTGTAATGGCCCCTGCACAATTAGTGGTAGAAATCAATATACCAGATGAAATAACCCCTTCTCATACAACCCAATTTTTTGTGGGGTCAAATTCAGCCGGTCAGTCAGCCCCAACCTACTTTTCATCTGTTGGCTGCGGAATTCCTGTTTCGACCTTAGCTTCTCTCGGATTTTCAAATGTGCACGTTATACTAAATGTTACAGGGTTTGCACTTTCTATTGATGATTATTCAGTTTCAAATGTATCCATAAGTCCAAATCCTACTTCAGATATAATTAATATAGACTTACACCCTTCGAACACATTACATTCGGTTGAAATTTATTCGTTAACTGGCCAATTAGTTTTTAAAGGGAAAAATGAATTAACATTGAATATAGGTCATTTGAATAGTGGAGTATATATGTTGCAAGTTAAAACAGATAATGGCACCGCATCGAAAAAATTAATTAAGTCATAACTTTAAGTTAAAGCTTTGCATTTGTAGTATATTAAAAGAGCGTTTACGTGGTTGAACGCTCTTTTTTATTAACTTTGTATCCCTTTTATTTTGCAATGGTACAAAGAAAGAAAGTAGCATTTTATACTTTGGGATGTAAACTGAATTTTTCAGAGACATCCACTATTGCTCGTTCGTTTACAGAGGAAGGCTTTGACAGAGTTGAGTTTGGCGAGGAAGCGGATATCTATGTCATAAATACATGTTCGGTAACAGAGAATGCCGATAAACGTTTTAAGAGCATTGTCAAGCAAACACAAAAGGTAAATCCTGATGCATTTGTTGCTGCAGTAGGTTGCTATGCGCAGTTAAAACCACAAGAATTGGCTGATGTAGAGGGTGTCGATCTGGTGCTTGGAGCAACGGAAAAGTTTAAGATTACAGATTATTTGAATGATTTGACCAAAAATGATTTTGGCGAAGTACATTCTTGTGAGATTGAAGAGGCAGATTTCTATGTAGGCAGTTACTCAATTGGTGATAGGACACGTGCATTTCTGAAAGTTCAAGATGGATGCGACTATAAATGTACCTATTGTACGATTCCATTAGCTCGAGGAATTTCGAGAAGTGATACCATGGCAAATGTGCTCAAGAATGCCAAGGAAATAGCCGAACAAAATATCAAAGAAATTGTCCTAACCGGAGTAAATATCGGTGATTATGGTAAAGGAGAATTTGGGAATAAACGTCATGAGCATACATTTTTAGACCTCGTGACAGAATTGGACAAGGTTGAAGGTATTGAAAGACTAAGAATCTCATCTATTGAACCCAATCTTTTAAAAAACGAAACCATTGATTTGGTATCAAAGTCAAGGGCCTTTGTGCCTCATTTTCATATTCCTCTACAGAGCGGGAGCAACGATATTCTAAAAAAGATGAAGCGTCGTTATATGAGGGAATTGTATGAAGACAGAGTTGCAAAAATTAAAGAAACGATGCCTCACGCCTGTATAGGTGTAGATGTAATTGTTGGTTTTCCTGGAGAAACTGATGAGCATTTCTTGGAGACATATAATTTTTTAACGCAATTGGATATTTCTTACCTCCATGTCTTCACTTATTCAGAAAGAGATAATACTGAAGCGGCTACCATGAGTGGTGTGGTGCCTAAAAATATCAGGGCTAAACGTAGCAAAATGTTAAGAGGATTGTCTGCAAAGCTTCGAAGGAAATTTTATGAAAGTCAACTGGGAAGCGAAAGGACAGTATTGTTTGAAGGTGAGAATAAAGAAGGATATATCCATGGTTTCACTGAAAATTATATAAAGGTTAAAGCGCCATGGAACCCGGAACTGGTCAATACATTGCATGAGGTAGAGCTTACCAAAATAGATTCTGATGGTTTGGTTAGGTTTGAATTTATGGAGGTACTTACTAGTTAATCAACTCTACTTTTAGCCTAACTTTTCTCCTTTCGTTTGATTTTCAATATCTTGAATGTGAGATTCGATAGTTTTCTAGCAACTGATACTGATAAATCCGAGATAACAGTTTCCCAAGACATTAAATACATTTATATAAAGCAAAAAATCCGAAGCACAGACTTCGGATTTTTTGTTAGACGTTATAATAAAATCAAATTCGAATTCCCACCGGAAGCATCTTTTTGTATTTTCTATTTCTTCTAATGAATTTTGCAATTTCAGGACTAGTAGGTACGACACTAATGTTTCGTTCTGAAATGTTTTCAAAAACCAATGTCAGAAAATCTGTTTCAAAATCATCAGAATGAATACATTCTGGAATCACTAGCTTTGTTAAGAATATCTTCCTTTCCTGAAGAGAATATTCAATTTTTGCGAGTTCATCGTCAACTTTAAGTTCAAATTGGCGCAAAAAGTCATTGTCAATTAATTCGGCAGCATCGATCATAGTAAATGTTTTATTAGTTCAACGGTTGGAAGGGTAGAAACTATATTTTTATATAGCTTTGTTACAAATTTATGAAAAAAATCGGAAATATTAAAAGCGTGGAGATGTTAAATACCTATGAAGTAAAGGATTAGGACTTTTAATTTAAGCCAACACCAATCTTGAAGATAAGCAATATTATATCAGTAATAATTTGAAAATCAAATGAATAAAGAACTCATCCATGTATATATGATGCCAGGAATGGCAGCCGAACCAACGATTTTCAATAGAATAAATTTACCTGAAAATCAGTTTCAGATTCACTGGTTAGAATGGATGATTCCCGAGGAAAATGAGAGTCTAGAATCTTATGCAAAAAGAATGATAATGAAAATCGAACATGAAAATGTTGTTTTGTTAGGCGTGTCTTTTGGAGGGGTCTTGGTACAAGAGATGAGTAAGCATATAAAAGTGCGTAAACTGATTGTTGTTTCTAGTGTGAAGAGCAAGCATGAATTGCCAAAACGAATGAGAATAGCAAAATTTTTCAAAGCATATAAATTTGCTCCAACGCAATTACTTTCTAACCTAGACGTTCTCAAAAAATATGCGTTCAATGAAGCGATTTCAAAACGGATTGATTTATATAAAACATATTTGGCTGTGAACGATAAACGCTATTTGGATTGGGCATTAAAGCAAATGATTTGTTGGGATCAAGACCAGCCAATTGAAGGTGCAATTTATATTCATGGTGATAAAGATGCTGTCTTCACGCATTCGTGTGGAGGCAATTGTATCGTTATAAAGGGTGGAACCCATATTATGATCATATTTAAGAGTAAGTGGTTTAACGAAAATTTACCAAAACTTATACTGGATAAGTATTAAAACGAAACCAATATTTGTTTACTTTTATAAAAAATAAGATTATGAATACTATAAAAAATGTTTTAGCGGCTATTGGATTGATTTGTTTGTCAGGGCTTTTCATTTTTGCTGTACAGAAAGCACCACAAGACAATACCATTTCATCTGAAGAGAAATTAGTGAACGATTATAATGTCTATGCCATTCCTGTTCCTGAAAATCTGGATTTTGCAGGTGAGGCTGTACCATTGAGTGATCCTGATGTTTATGAGCGAATGGACAGAGAACTGTTGGTAAATACATATTGGCAGTCGAATGGATTGTTGATGTTCAAAAGAGCGCAAAAGTACTTTCCAATCATTGAGCCAATTTTAAAGAAACATGGCATTCCTGATGATTTTAAATATTTGGCAGTCATTGAAAGCGGATTATCAAATGTAGTTTCTCCTGCTGGAGCAAGAGGTATTTGGCAAATAATGCCTGCGACTGCAAGAGAAAATGGTTTGGAGGTGAACGATAATGTAGATGAACGTTATCATTTGGCCAAATCGACTGAAATTGCCTGTAAGTATTTATTAAAATCAAAAGAATCTTTGGGTTCGTGGACTCTTGCGGCTGCAGCTTATAATGCTGGCAATGCGGGTGTTTCTAAGCGGCTTAAGGACCAAAATGTCAAAGATTATTATGATTTACTCTTGGGTGAGGAAACAGGGCGTTATATATTTCGAATCATCGCTTTAAAAGAAATTTTGAAAAATCCGAAAGCGTATGGTTTTAATTTCAATAAGTCCGATCTCTACAATAATATTCCTACCTATGAAGTGAAAGTAGATACTGAAGTAAATGATTTTACGGCCTTTGCAGAGAAACATGGTATAAATTACAAGATATTGAAAATTCATAACCCATGGCTCAGAGAGGATCATTTGAACAATAAAAGTAGAAAACAATACATTATAGAAATTCCAGAAAAAGGCTATTATTCTAAACCTTAATGCTCGACTTTATAACCAATAATATTTGGGTATTGTTGCTGATTATCAACTATGTTTTGGTAATCATAGTAGCTTTTTTCATTTTACTGAAAAACATTAATCCCACCAAAACGATATCTTATATTATCGTTTTGGTGTTTTTTCCTTTTTTTGGCCTAATCGTTTATTACCTCTTTGGACAAGATTATAGAAAAGATAAAATTTTTAACAGAAAGCATGTCTTAAATCAAAGCATTATTTCAAATATCAACGGTGAGCTTCAACCCGAAAAAGATGAGGTTCGAGAGTTGAAAAACGATCTATTGGACGAGCGAATAAAATTGGTGAAGCTCTTGAGCAGCAGTAAAAATTCACCTTTAACCATCAACAATGAATTGCAGATTATTAAGAATGGTGAGAATAAATTTAAATTATTGCTTGAAGATTTAAGAAATGCCAAAGAGCACATACATCTTGAATATTACATTTTGAGGGATGATAAAATAGGTGGTGAACTTATTGATGTCCTTTGCGATAAGGCATCAAGTGGTGTTGCGGTACGATTGAGTATCGATGATGTAGGCAGTAGTGTCAGCCGTAAATCTAAAAAGCGATTGTCACAAAGCGGTGTCCAATGGCATTCATTTATGCCAGTTTTGTTTCCTGGCTTTACAGGAAAAATGAATTACCGAAATCACAGAAAAATAGCAATCGTAGATGGAAAGATTGGGTATTTGGGAGGAATCAATATTTCGGATACATACGTTAACTATGATGAGTCTGATTTATATTGGAGAGATACGCACTTAAGAATAGTGGGAGAAGCTGTGAAATCACTCCAAATTCAATTTTTGATGACCTGGGAATTTGTGTCTGGTTGTAAGCTTAAGATTGAAGAAAAGTATTTTCCTAAAGAAGAGTGTAACAATAAATTAGCAGTACAAATAGCAGCTAGCGGTCCGGACACTGATTGGGCAAATATAATGGATGTAATTTTTACGGCGATAGTCACTGCAGAAAACTATGTGTATATTACAACACCATATTTTATTCCAAACGATCAAATCATTACAGCGATGCAAGTTGCAGGTAGAAGCGGGGTTGATGTAAGATTACTTATCCCTAAAGACTCTGACTCTTGGACTGCAAAACATGCCACAAATTCCTATTTAGAATGCTTGATGGAAGCAAACGTTAAAATTTATAGATATTGTAAAGGTTTTATTCATGCCAAAACTATTGTAATTGATGATAAGTTGTCTACAATAGGAACATCAAACATGGATTATAGAAGTTTTAATATCAATTTTGAAATTAATGCTATGATTTATAACGAAGAAAAATCTATTGAGCTTAAATCACATTTTATAGAAGATTTAAAAGATAGCGAAGAAGTGGATCTAGAGCGTTGGAGAAATAGGTCAAAAGGACAAAAATTTCAAGAATCTTATTGCAGACTTTGGGCGCCGCTATTATAATTTAATTATTTCCTCTAGTTGAGATTATATTTTCCTTTTTGCTAGTTTCATTTTCAAGTAGAAGTTCAGTAATATCATTATAAGTATTCTCGTAAAATTCTTTTTTTGTACTCTTCTTTAAGTTTTTTAAATAAAACTTCCTATCGATATTGGATAATTCTTTATTTTGAGTTATGTAGAATGAGGAAGGGACACCAAATGAATTTTTGATGCTACTTAAAGTGACGTCTAGCTTATTGTCTCTTTCGTTTACATATACAATATTGACATTTTTATTGTAACCCTTCGTGGCCTTTTTAGCCAAGTGTTTTTTATCCCAGTAGAGAACAATAAATTCCAATTTCCCTTTATATTGATTGGCCATTTCATTGATTGCTTTTATTTCCTCTCTATGGGTGACAAAACAACTTTTTTTCGAGATAAGCAAAATAGGAGTTTTGATATCTTCGGTTTTCAAATAACCGCCTGATATCTTCTTAAGCCTTAAATCCGAAATTAAGGTACCCTTAAGGTAGGTTCTGTTTAATGAATCAAAAAGAACATCTACATACTCGATATTATCATTTTCAACCGCTAAATCGCATTGTTTATTAAAGCTCTTAATGTGTTCAAGAATGACGTCATCAAAATAAACCTTTTGTTCTTGAGAAAACATATAAAGGGAGAATCCTAAAAGAAATATGGTAAACACTTTTTTCATGTTTACTTTTTTGATGTGATTATAAGGCTATTGAAAGCTACTAAAGAAATTTTGCCTGAACAAAATTTTTCGCCAAGCAGATAAAAAATGTAAGAAAAAACTCAAAATCAAGTAGTTCGTCGATAATAAACAAAGTATGCTATTGACTAAAATGCAATAGCAAGAACGAAAGTCATTGATTATCTTCTCCTTCCGTGGCGATGACCACCATAATGTTGGTTAGGAATTTGGGCCTTTTTCATACTGTCCTTCATCATTTTTATTTGGTCTGAGAGCATGTTTCTTTTATCAAGTTTTTCTGCCTCTTTAATCAGAATTTTTGCTTCTTGAGGTCTTCTTTTGCTAAATGCAATTCCAGCCAAATTCAATTTTGCCATAGCCATGTCATGATCCATGGACAATCCAAGATTTACAGCGTTTTTAAAGTATTTTTCTGCCTCATTCATATTGGTTTGCGAGACCATAATTCCATGAAGATAGTTATAATAACCTTCTTGTTTTTTTACCAATGCGCTTGAAGGATTTTTAATCATATTCAACCATTTTTTGGCACCTTCAAAATCTTGTTTACGTAACTTCAAAAAAGCGAGAAGTATAAATTCATTCTTAAAATATAGAAATACAAAAATCAAGGAAAATAGAATCCACATAATACCTGCCCCAACAAAACCTTCCGTAAATTGGTAGATAGCATAAGCAATGATAAGAAGAGCAATTATTAATTTAATGTTTTTATTATACATTTATTTCAAAATTTTATAGGTTATGATAGATTTAATGTCGGTAGGAATAGTCATGTTTTGAGCCTGAAACAGCGTGTTGCCAGAGTTCTCACCTGTTACAGTTATTTCTTTAAATAATCCATTACTTGGGTCTACACTAATAGAGGTTTTTTGATTTCCTGACAATGTCATTATGATGTTTTCGTCAATAGATGACATAGTTGTCGACGCAGAGCCATCGATTTTTATTGAATTACCCGAATTTTCAGTTAGCGACCAAATGTTTTTGGCACTCATGTTCCCTACATAACGATTGGTCCATTGGTTTCCAACCGCAACAGGCTCGATTGGGTATATATACGTTATTTGTTCAAAACTGTTTGTAAGTGCAGCACTTCCAAACTGTTTTTCCATTTGTTTTTTAGATTCAGCGATTATTTCAGGCTGGTCCATTCCCGCCGATGCAAACATACTTGCTATCAAATTTTCCCCTCCCGTTACTGATTTTATTTTACCTGTTTTTTCCATAATAATGATAACAGGAACGTTCAATAGCCCTTTGAATAGCATGTTAGCCACGTCACTTGAGTCTGCAGAATCTGAATCTGAATTAGACAATTCACCTAGAGAAGGCGAACTCATTAACATCTTCAAACGTTTGAATGTCATTTCCATCGTATATGTATCTTCTTCAGAATCGATGACTTTAAAATGCATAATTCCCAAAAGATCATTTTCAATGATCTGGTCTATACCATTTAAGTCTTGGGTTATTACCTGCCTGGCTTCTTGTTGAACGGTAAAATTGTCTCCAACAGATAGTTTGTATTCAAGTTTTGTTTGCGCCAACGAAATAGTACTTATTAGAAGCAGAAAGCATAGAAAGCGAGATTTCATTTTTTATGGAATTATTCGTTTAACGAACTGCAAAGAAACTAATTTTTTTAAAGAGTTTTGTACAATTTTGAATATTTCAGGACACCGTATAAACAGAAAAAGTAATGAATTTTTGCAGTGTTGCTGTCAAAAAAAAAATTAGTACAAATATTTTTAAATTTAGGTTTGTCAAAGTAAAAAGTCTTTGTATATTTGCCCGCAGTTTTGGAGATACCACCAAAACTCTATTTTTGAGATAAAAAATCCGATTTTAAAGATATAAGACAATGAGCAAAAGAACGTTTCAACCATCAAAAAGAAAGAGAAGAAACAAACACGGTTTTAGAGAAAGAATGGCGTCTGCCAATGGTAGAAAAGTCCTTGCACGTAGAAGAGCAAAAGGAAGAAAGAAGCTGTCAGTATCTTCTGAATCAAGACATAAAAAATAATGATTAACAATTGTTGATATTTAAAAGGTGTTACTTCGGTGTAGCGCCTTTTTTTGTATCCTTTCGAAACCTATTTTTGTAATTTATAAAAAAACATTCACTTCAAATGCCAAAGCATAAAGATATCAATTCTGTACTCATAATAGGATCGGGACCTATTATCATTGGTCAAGCCTGTGAATTTGATTATTCTGGAACTCAAGCGCTGCGTTCACTTCGTGAAGATGGAATCGAAACCATTCTCATCAATTCCAATCCGGCAACTATTATGACCGACCCAACAATGGCAGACCATGTCTATTTATTGCCATTGACGACCAAGTCAATCATAAAAATTCTAAAAGAACATCCGCAAATTGATGCCGTGTTGCCTACAATGGGAGGTCAGACAGCATTGAACCTGGCAATTCAAGCAGATGAAAAAGGTATCTGGAAAGATTTTGGAGTAAAATTAATTGGGGTTGACATTGATGCCATAAATATTACTGAAGATAGAGAAAAGTTCAGGGAATTGATGCTTAAAATTGGTGTGGGAATGGCGCCCCAAGCTACAGCAAACTCATATCTAAAGGGCAAAGAGATTGCTCAAGATTTTGGTTTCCCGCTCGTGATCAGGGCATCCTACACACTAGGAGGAGAAGGAGCTTCTTTTGTGCACAATAAAGAAGATTTCGATGAATTGTTGACGCGAGGTCTTGAAGTGTCTCCAATTCACGAAGTAATGATTGACAAAGCTCTGATTGGATGGAAAGAATATGAACTGGAGTTGTTGAGAGATAGAAATGACAATGTTGTCATCATCTGTACAATAGAAAATATGGATCCAATGGGAATTCATACAGGTGATTCGATAACAATTGCTCCAGCCATGACTTTGTCGGACACCACATTTCAGCGTATGCGGGATATGGCTATACACATGATGCGAAGTATTGGAGATTTCGCAGGCGGTTGTAACGTTCAGTTTGCCGTGAGTCCAGATGAAAAAGAAGAAATCATTGCTATTGAAATCAATCCGCGTGTGTCGCGTTCTTCTGCCTTGGCGAGTAAAGCCACAGGTTATCCTATTGCAAAGATTGCTGCAAAATTGGCAATTGGTTACACCTTGGATGAGTTGAGTAACCAAATCACAAAATCGACATCGGCATTATTTGAACCTACATTAGATTATGTTGTGGTAAAAATTCCACGTTGGAACTTCGATAAATTTGAAGGATCGGATAGAACGCTTGGTCTTCAAATGAAAGCAGTAGGTGAGGTGATGGCAATAGGGCGTTCTTTCCAGGAAGCGCTACATAAAGCCACACAATCTCTGGAAATAAAGCGAAATGGTCTTGGAGCCGATGGCAAAGGTTATAAAGATTACGATCAGATTATTGAAAAATTGACATATGCCAGTTGGGATCGGGTTTTTGTAATTTATGATGCCATCCAAATGGGAATTCCTTTGAGTCGCATCCACGAAATTACGAAAATTGATATGTGGTTTTTGAAGCAATATGAAGAGCTTCACAACCTTGAAAGAGAAATTTCAACTTATAAAATTGATACTATTGATCGCGATTTATTGCTTGAAGCCAAACAGAAAGGTTACGGAGATAGGCAGATAGCTCACATGTTGGGTTGTTTGGAAAGCCAAGTTTATAAAAAGCGTGATGAATTCAATATCAAGCGTGTTTACAAGCTGGTTGATACCTGTGCTGCCGAATTCAAGGCACAAACACCTTATTACTATTCAACCTTTGAAAACGAAGTAGAAACACCAGATGGCGTATTGGAACCAGCAAATGAAAGTGTGGTTTCTAACAAAAAGAAAATTATCGTTTTGGGTTCTGGGCCGAATAGAATTGGACAAGGTATTGAGTTCGATTATTGTTGTGTGCACGGTGTTTTGGCCGCTTCAGAATGTGGTTATGAAACCATAATGATCAACTGTAACCCAGAAACTGTGTCAACCGATTTTGATATTGCCGACAAGCTTTATTTTGAACCTGTATTTTGGGAACATATCTACGATATCATTCAACACGAAAAACCTGAAGGTGTTATAGTGCAATTGGGAGGTCAAACGGCTTTGAAATTGGCAGAGAAGTTAGATCGCTACGGCATTAAAATCATTGGAACTACATTTGAATCATTGGATTTGGCTGAAGACAGAGGAAGTTTTTCTAAATTGTTGAAAGACAATAACATTCCTTATCCAGAATTTGATGTGGCAACCAATGCTGATGAAGCGCTCGCAGTGGCCGATAAGTTGGATTTTCCTATATTGGTAAGACCTTCCTATGTGTTGGGTGGTCAGGGTATGAAGATTGTCATCAACAAAAAGGAATTGGAAGAGCACGTAGTTGATTTACTTCGTGGGTTGCCGAACAACAAACTACTTTTGGACCATTATCTCGATGGTGCCATCGAAGCAGAAGCTGATGCCATTTGTGATGGAGAAAATGTCTACATCATAGGCATTATGGAGCATATTGAACCTTGTGGAATCCACTCTGGAGATAGTAATGCCACATTGCCACCATTCAATTTGGGTGAGTTTGTCTTGCAGCAGATAAAAGATCATACTAAAAAAATTGCTTTGGCTTTGAAAACGGTAGGATTGATAAATATTCAATTTGCCATAAAAGATGATAAAGTTTACATTATTGAGGCCAATCCAAGAGCGTCACGTACAGTTCCGTTTATTGCGAAAGCTTACGGGGAACCTTATGTGAATTACGCTACCAAAGTGATGCTTGGTGAAAAGAAAGTGACTGATTTTGATTTCAAACCTCATTTGGATGGTTTTGCAATCAAACAACCAGTGTTTTCATTCAATAAGTTCCCGAACGTGAACAAAAAACTTGGTCCAGAAATGAAAAGTACTGGAGAAAGTATCTTGTTCATTGACAGTTTAAAAGATGATGAATTTTATAATTTGTATTCTCGACGTAAGATGTATTTAAGCAAATAAGTACATCTTTTCGTTGAAATACATTTGCAATCTGCTAAAAATTATTACATTAGCTTAAAATTTAAGAGTGAAGATAAAACTACTCATAGCATCTTTTTTGGTTTTTTCTATGACAATGATGTCTCAAGAGATTGATAAACAGTCTGATGAATTCAAGATTGTTCAAAATCCTTCGAGTACAAAGTTGGAATTGACCTTACCTAATACCGAAGTGAAACTGGAGGTTTTTGATGTGTTGGGCAAAAAGATTTTGACCAAGCAGTTGAGCGGTTTGACTTCAACAATCGATGTGTCGAAATGGAACAATGGTGTTTATTTGGTAAGAATCACTTCTGAAGCAGGAACACAAACCAAACGATTTGTAAAACAATAATTCATTAAGAATTCAAAATATTAGAGCCTATCGTTGATAGGCTTTTTTTATACAATTGAATTGAAAATGATTCCGACCACGATCGCAATGCCAAAGCTGATTAAGGTTCCTATCAGAATATATTCGGTCAATTTACGATGCTTCGATTCTTTCAAATCTCCAAATCGGAATACAGATTTTGCAGTAATCAAAAAACCGACAGCTTCCCAATGGTCGAGAATTATAAAGGTAAATACTAACAGTCGCTCTAAAATTCCGATATATTTTCCTGCATCTTCCAGTGATTCATTGCCTTCAGTCAATTTTGAAATATCCCATTTCAAGAAAATGGTTTTCATAATAATCGAAACCGGAATTGTCAAGAATAAAAGACAGACGATTAACAATAGACTTTGTTCAGTGATGTAATTCTCAATATCAAAATTTGCATCAAAATAGATGAAATATATAATTGCAATCAGTGCAACGTGCAGCGCTTGATCAATAAAGAACCATAGTCTTTTTGTTTTTTTCTTCTGAAATGACAGTTTAATGCCGTCAATTATAAAATGAGAAACTCCAATTACAAGAATGATTGGCCATAATCTTAAATTCCAAAGCAATACAAACATTAAAAGTATATGGATCAGAACGTGAAGGTATAGTTTTGGCGATTTTAGTTTCTTCTTCTCTTTTTCTTCTACCCATTGTTGTGGCTGAAGAAAGAAATCTCCAATGATGTGTGCTAACAATAACTTTAAGAATATCATCCTTTTAAAGTGTTTATTTTTTCTCTGTACAAAGCGTCCAACTCCAGTATTGCATCCAAATGAGCTCTTTTTTGACGTCCACTTATGGCATTTTGGTTGATACCTATAATTTTGCCAAGTTCTTCTTGTAAAGCCGTTGGTCGTTCAAGTGTCAATTTAACGATTTCTGCCGAATTTGTAGTCCAATGGTCCATTACAATCAAAGCCAATTTAAAATATAAGTTAAGCTCTTTATCGAGATGACTATTAGTTGTTTTAATTTTCAGATTGACCTTTTCTTTCTTTAATGTTTCCAAAGTGTCACCCGAAAATTGGAATGCTTCACCATTGGATTCTGTGATTTTTTGTCCTTCGAAATTTTTGGTGCCAATGCCTATCGCCAATCTCACATCTAAATCTTTGATACATTTTACGCAGGCTTTGATATATAGAGCAACTTGGAAGCTTTCAGTGATGTTAGGAACCTCGATTTGAAAACTGTCACCTCTAAAAATTTCCCAATTCGATTCATCGCTATCTATGGTTGTCAGCGCTTTTTTCAATGTTGATAACCAAAGTCCAGGTTTTTTTAGAGTCCTGGATTTAATGATATCTCCTGTGATAATACTTGTCATATCTTAATTTTTAATGATAAGATTAATTATCATTTATTTTAATGATATTCAAATATATCACATTTTTATGAGATAATTTAAAATATCACACAAAAATATGATATTATCTGTCCGGTAATTCAATCTTGACTTTATGTTTTTCGAGATAATGAAGGTAGTCCATATGCGAGAAATCTTCATTTTCAAATTCCATTTGCCTCGATTGTTTCGTCTCAATTCTCTTTAAAGCCTTTAGAAAACGCTTCACTTCCTGTTTATCATTCAATATCAAACCAGGAACTTCCACAGAATTGCCTTCATCGTTCTTGGCAACCATCGTAAAATAAGACGAATTGCAATGTTTCACTTTTCCTGTTCGTATATTTTCTGCAACTACACGAATGCCCACAACCATAGACGTATTGCCAACATAATTGATGGATGCTTTCATTGTAACCAATTCGCCTATCTCAATAGGTTTCAAAAAATCAACCGTATCTACAGAAGCTGTTACGCAATAAGTTTCGGAATGTTTTGAAGCGCAGGCAAAGGCAATTTGGTCCATCAAATTGAGGATATAACCTCCGTGAATTTTTCCGTTAAAATTGGAATGCGACGGTTGCATCAATTCAGAAATTGAAATACGAGATTCATCAACCGTTTTAAAATGACTCATAATTTAATCTTCTATAGCGTCGTTGGCGCGTTTTAACAATTTTTCATTTTGTTCCTTGCTTGCTTTCGCCCCAAGAGCACGTAAATTTTCAACACGCTTTATAAGGTTGCCTTTACCTGTGAGCTTGACCATAGCGCTTTCATACGATTTTTGAACCGTTCCTATCTGGTTTCCAACCTTTATCAATTCTTCTGTAAGATTTACAAAGGAATCGTACAATCTTCCTGCTTGCGTGGCAATTTCAATCGCATTTTCCTTTTGCTTTTCGTTTTGCCACATACTATCGATGGTTTTCAAAACGGCCAGAAGTGTGGTCGGTGTGACGATGATAATATTTTTGTCAAACGCATCAGAATAAAGAGCTGGATATTCCATAGACGCAATGGCAAAAGCCGATTCAATCGGGATGAACAAAAGCACAAAATCTGGACTTTCCATTTCATACAACTGATGATAATTCTTTTCGCCCAACTCGCTCACACGCTTTCTGATGGATACCAAATGATTTTTCAAATGAGAACTGCGCATTGATTCATCAGTTTCATTGATATAACGTTCATAGGCAACTAAAGACACCTTTGAATCAATAATCATCTTTTTATCTCCAGGCAAGGAAATGATGACGTCTGGCATCACACGTCGACCTTCATCGGTTGTGAAACTTTGTTGAATAAAATATTCGCTGTCTTTTTGGAGTCCACTACGTTCGAGAACGCGTTCCAAGACCAACTCGCCCCAATTTCCTTGCATTTTGGTGTCACCCTTCAAGGCTTTGGTGAGGTTTGTGGTTTCTTTACTCATTTGCTCATTGAGTTCCTTCAAACCTAAAATCTGGCGTCGCAAATCCGCAGTACGAGTGATATCTTCCTTATTGGTCTCCTCAACGCGTTTTTCAAAATTTTGAATTTTATCCTGAAGTGGTTTTAATATGGCATCGATATTTTCTTTGTTTTGAACTGTAAATTTGTTCGATTTTTCGTCCAAAATTTTATTGGCAAGATTTTCAAATTCTTTGGTGAATTTTTCCTGTAGCTTTTCGACTTCAGCCTTTTGTTCTAGATGTTTTTCAGAAAGATTCTCAAAATCAGCCTGTTTGCGTGTCAGTTCAGAATTCAAAAATTCCTTTTCACGTCGAATGTCTTCACGTTCACTTTCGATTTTTTCAAGCGTTTCTTTAAGAGCAGTATGTTGTTCATTGAAACTTTGCTGCGCTTTTAAAAGGTCAATTTCTGATTGCTGCTTTGCATCAGAGAGTTGCTGCACTAAATTGGAATTACGTTCTTCCAAAGTACTTCTATCACTCTTACTTTTTAATTTTGAAATGGTTAAGCCAATGTAAGTGCCAATTCCTCCTGAAATAAGAATGGCTATAATGAGAATGATGTTGTCGTTCATTTAAATAAGTTCTTTCTCAAAGATACATTACTTCAATGCTTTTGCAAAGCGAAAATAATCTTACTTATTAACGCGAAAACTTCCGGTTTCTTCATCAAAAACTATTAAGTCTTGAGGAAATAAATTATTGAAAACGCCTTCTGAAATCAATTTACAAGGCTGATTTGAAATCACTTGATTTTTGGTCATTACAATCATCATATCGCAAAGTTGAATGGCCAAATCGATTTCGTGAGAAGAAAATAGAATGGTTTTTTTTGTTTCTTTTGTAAGCTTTTGAAGAAGTTTTAAGATGTAAGCTTTATGGTACATATCGAGATGGGTTGTGGGTTCGTCTAAAACTATCAAATCGGTATCTTGGGCCAAGGCTAGTGCTATCATAACTTTTTGAAGTTGGCCATCACTTAATTCGAAACATTTTTTGCTTTTTAGGTCATCGATATTAGTCAATAAAATCGCCTGATTGATGATTCTGATATCTTCTTCGGTTAAGTTTCCAACCCAATTGGTGTAAGGTTGTCTGCCAAGAGCAATCAACTCAAAGACCGACAGATTTTTAGAAGCAATAGGTTCGGTCAATACTAAACTCATTTGTTTTGCCAGTTCCACAGGCTGGTAGTACTCTACGGACTTTGAATTTAGATAAACCACACCTTCCAATGGCTTTTGAACATTTGTAAGTGTTCTCAAAAGAGTCGATTTTCCAATACCGTTCGCACCAACCAACCCAATGAGTTTTCCTTTTTGAAGTTCCAAATTAATATTTGAGGCAATCACTTTTTTTTCCTTTTTCAATGTATAGCCAATCGAAAGGTTTTCGGTTTTTAAAACGATATGTTCATTTTTTGTAGTCACTAATTCACGAATCTTTTATATAGATTTAAAGTTCCAAATTCCAAATTCCAAATTCAAAGTTCAAGATAAAAGTTCAAAATTTGTAAATTATCAGTCTTGATTCTTGGTTCTAACATCTTAATCTAATTAAAAAATCATCCGTCGTTTTCTCACCAGTAACCAAACCACAACTGGAGCTCCAACCAGAGAATTTATGGCATTGATTGGCAAGGTGTAATCGCTATTTGGAAGTTGTGCAATGCTGTCACAAATGAGCATCAAAATGGCACCAAACAAAAATACGGCTGGCAATAAAATTTTATGATTGGATGTATGAAATAACTGTCGTGTTAAATGCGGAATTGCCAAACCGATAAAAGCAATCGGTCCTGCGAAGGCTGTCACAGTTCCTGCCAATAAACTTGTGGCTATGATGATGATGAATCTACTTTGTTTTAAATTAAGACCCAGACTTTTGGCATAATTTTCACCCAATAATAAGGTATTCAGCCCTTTGATTGAAAGGATGCTCAACACCAATCCAATGCTATAAACGAGAAAGAAAATGAACAATTCAGTCCAAGATAAATTTCCTAAACTTCCGAATCCCCAAAAAATGTATTGCTGCAGTTTTTCCGCAGAACTAAAATAGGAGAGGACGCTTATAATGGCTGCAGTAATGCTTCCAAACATCAAACCAATGATGAGGATTGCCATCGTATCTCTTACTTTTGACGATACTGCCAACACTGCCAAGAGTACCAAAAAACTACCCAAGCTCGCAGCAATGACAACGCTCCATTTTGACACTAAAATCGTAGTAAAAATGCCTCCCAAAAACCCAGAACCAAGAATTATCAAGGCGACTCCCAGACTTGCCCCAGAACTGATACCTAAAACGAAAGGTCCAGCCAACGGATTTCGAAAAAGCGTTTGCATCAACAAACCCGAAATACCAAGGCCTGAACCAACCAAAATTGCTGTAAAAGCTTTCGGCAATCGGTAATTCTGTATGATGTATTGCCAGGATTCATTTTCAATTGACCCAAATAAACTTTTAAATGTTTCTGAAATAGGTATAGAAACGGAACCCAGACTAATGTTCAAAAAGAAAAATAACACCAAAAGAATTGTGAGGATTATAAAGGACGAACGATATGTTTTCGTTTGCTCCAACTATTCCAAGTTCTTAAAAAAGTGAGGCTCGTAATCCGTCAATAATTCTGGATGACAGATTTTTACCAAATCCTTCAGCACCAAATCTGGTCTTGCAGTTCCCAGCTCGTAATAGGTGACACCACCAGTGGCTCCTTTTGTATTGACAAAAGAGTATATGTTTTTGTTCTTGAAAGCATCAAAACGCGTGTAATGCTCGTTTGCTTTTTCAAGAGCTTCCAGCGAATTGTAATAAGAGGGGCTAATCCATATTTCTGCGTTTTTAGCCTTTTCAAAAACAGCTTCAAAACTCAATGCTAAACTTCCTTCACTTTTAACATCTTGCCATAAGTAATCGACATTAGCATCTTTTAAAAGTTGTGCTTCAGGGCTGCTGCCACTTGGTAAATACCAGACATCTTTGTGCAATGCACCACTTAAAACAGTTGGCTTTTTCTGTACATCGGAAGCAATTTTTTTGGCTTCTACATAATCTTTTTCTATTTGATTGAAAATTGAATCTGCTTCTTTTTCCTTGTCGTAAAGTGCACCGAAAAATTTAACCCATTCTGCTTTTGCCAAAGGTGACGTTTCAACCCAATCGCCATTATAGATTACCGGAATGCCTGATTTTTTGATGGTTTCAAAAGTTTTGTTGTTGCCATCAATCCCAAAACCAACTACAACATCTGGTCGCAGTTCAAGTAAAACTTCTGTGTTGATGCCTTCGTTTTTGCCCAATTCCCTAACTAAATTGTTATCTATTCGCTTCCTCACATCTTCTGAAGAAATATAATCCGTTCCAGGAAAACCGATCAAGCTTTTGGTTTCACCAAGCAGTTCCAACGCTGGAATATGTGTTGTGGAAGTGACCACTATTTTTTCGATTGGGACACTTAAAATTCCGTCAAACTCATCTGAATTTAATGTAATGACTGATAACTTTTCTTGTTTTACCAATGCATAACGATAGGTTTTTTCAGACTTCGGCCACGGATTTTTTATTTCGAGAACCGAATAATCTTGGAAGTTTATTATCGAGAAACCCTTGGCATAGGAAATAGCATTTTCTTCTGATTCAAAAGAAGGTAATTTTACTTCTTTATCTTCTTTACAACTGAAAGCGGCAAGAAACAGAAATATGAATGTGAATTTTTTCAAGATGAATCTTTTTTAATATTCAAAAATAAGACAATCCAAAGATAGACAAGATGATTCTACTTGTGAAACCTTAATAGTCATAAAAAATGCCACTCATTGAGTGGCATTTTAATTTAAAACTTAATTTTTAAATAGAATTTCTGGATCAATGTACATCTCGTTTTCCAAAGGTTGTAAATCTAATTTCCCTTTGATTTCGTTTAAACTTGGACCAATCTGTAAGCCAACTCTGCCATTCCCGGAAATATGTTGAATGGCGCGAGCCAATAGTGGTTCATTTACATCTCCTAATACTCCAAAGTTTCTTGGGCTTTCAATAACTTCAAATGTAGTTTCAGGCTCAATCCCTGTTGGTGGTACTTGACCATCATTTGCATTAACAGATATGGCTACTAATGGTTGCAACGCATAGGTATGATTTGGGTTGACATTGTCTCGTGACAAATCTGGAGAATCATAAACAGTAATCGATGCCTGTGATTTTCCAACAGTTGTACCACCTATTTGAATGACTTGTATATATTCTTTTAAACTATTTATAATCATTTCACTTGCAGAAGCTGTCTTGTCAGTTGTTAGTACATATACTCTGTTCAGATTCAAGCTGTTGATTGCGGCTCCACCAGATCCTAAAGTGCTACTGAAATTATATGTGTCGTTGTTTGATTGTAAATTTTCATTGTAAATGAGCTTTGAAAACACATCGCCATTAAATTGTCCAGTAATCATACTTCCCAAAAACGCCGCAACGTCAACTCTTCCACCTCCATTATATCGTAAGTCTAATACTACATCCTGAACATTATTTGATTGGAATGTTGCAAAAGCTTGATTGAGTTGGTTCACAAAATTAGCGTTGAAGGCATTGTACATTAGATAGCCCACATTTACACCATCCACGGGAATGATAGACGCTAAATGTACAGGATTTTCAGTGTACGGTTGTTTCGTCAATGTTATCGATTCACCATTTGGAGTGATGGTGTCATCAGAGGTTTCAGGTGTGCCGTTATCATCATAATCAGCAAACTCTAAAGTATAAGTGTCTTGACCCAGTAACGAATTTAAATTACTTGCAGTCAATGGTGTTCCGTTTACAGAAGTAAAAACTTGGCCTCTTTCCAGATTCAATCCACTGGCAACGCTATTGTTAAGGACCAACCTTATAATTCCAAAGGCTTCAGTACTACTTCCAGGGATGTAATAGAAATTATATTCCAAACCATTGCTTTTAAAAACACCATTTAAAGCTTGCTCTAAAGCGATATAATCATTCACAATGATGCTAAATCTATCGACGGTTTCTCTTTCGTAAATAAGGCTTTCAAATAGCTCTTCAGGTCCTGAAAAACCATTCAAATAGGCATTATATTCTTCGTTCGAAGAAAAGCGATTATCGGCCAAATCAGGTATTTCGCTTTTATATAAGTACACTGCATTCATCGCCTTCCAAACAAAATCGGAGATATCGCTAGAAGCGATCGCGTTATCATCTTGGTCCTCAAAACAGCTTGTCATTAAGCCAAACGCAAAAACTGAAATTAAGGTGATCTTTAAAATTTTCATAGTCATAATTTTCTTATTCATAGCTATCGATAAGTCTATTAAACCCTAAATTTACTTACATTATTGTGATATAAAAATTTTTTGTAACAAAAAAGAATGTGATTCGTCGTAAAGATAGAAACGGGAATAACTAACCTGTTTTTAAAACTAATCATCAAATGACACAGGCAGATTTTGTAAATATAGTGATGCCTTTTAAAGATAAGGTATTTCGATTGGCAAAGCGATTGTTGGTTTCAAAAGAAGAAGCCGAGGACGCTACACAAGAGATACTGTTGAAATTGTGGAACAATCAGGAAAAGATTGAAGATTATAAGAATGTTGAGGCTTTTTCGATGACAATGACAAAGAATTTTTGTTTGGATCGACTAAAGTCAAAACAAGCTCAAAATCTGAAGATAGTTCACAGTAATTATCAGGACAACAACACGTCGTTACAAAAACAAGTAGAGTTGAATGATAGTGTGGATTGGGTTTCGAAAATAATTGAAGCGCTTCCTGAACAACAAAAAATAATATTGCAGCTCCGAGATATTGAGCAATACGAATTTGAAGAAATAGCAGAAATGCTTGAAATGAACCAAACAGCCATTCGTGTTGCGTTATCAAGAGCAAGAAAAACAATAAGAGAACAATTAACAAATACGCATAAGTATGGTATTAGATAGCAAACATATTGAAAGACTTTTGGAAAAGTACGACAATGGTGAGACCACGCTCAAAGAGGAGCAACAATTGAGAGAATATTTTGCTCAAGACACTATAGAACCTCATCTGGAACCTTACAAACCAATGTTTCAGTATTTCGCCAATACCAAACAGGAAACTTTTACCAAAGACGTTCCATTAAAAACCAAGAAACGTAGTTATATCTACCAATGGATTTCTGTCGCAGCTGTGATTGTCATTATGTTTGGAATTTTTATGCAGTTCAATAATCCAGCACCTAAAACTTTCAGTGATCTATCTGAAGAAGAACAGTTGGCTTATAACCAAGCAAAAGAAGCTATGGATTTATTGTCAACCAAGTTTAACCAAGGTACTTCTAACGCAAGTGTTTTGGGTATTGTTGGCACGCAATTTGACAAAGGTGCCGAAAAAGTGGAATATGTCAGTGAATTTTCAAAAACAACAAATAAGATTTTAAAGAAACCCAATAAAGAAAATAAAAACAAGTAATTAAACAATTAGAAATTATGAAGAAATTAGTAATCCTTTTAGCAATTATCATCGCTCCAGTAATGTCTTTTGGACAAAGTGTTTTCGATAAATACGAAGATATGGATGGTGTATCGTCTTTTGTATTGACTCAAAAAATGTTCAATATGCTGGCTACCATTAACATAGATATGGAAGACCCAGAAGATCAGGCCTTTTTGGATATGGCAAAGAAAATTACAGGGTTGAAAGTATATACAACAGGAAGTGAGAAAACTTCGGCAGATATGAATTCAACTGTAAAAACCTATTTGGCATCCTCAAAATTACAGGAGTTGATGCGTATGAAAGATGGCAATCAAACCGTAAACTTCTATGTGAAGGAAGGTAAAGATGAAAATCACGTAAAAGAATTATTGATGGTCATCAATGGTCTTAAAGAGTTGACCAAAGATGAAAACATCACTATCAATGGTAAAAAACGTGAGTTTGAAACGGTATTATTGTCGCTTACAGGTGATATCGATTTGAGACAAATCTCAAAAATGACTGACAAAATGAATGTGCCTGGAGGCGATCAATTGAACAAAGCCGGTAAAGGTAAAAAACAATAAATATGACCTCACTGACCAAGCATATTGTAGTACTGGTGGTTTTGGTTGCAACAATTTTCAGTTGCAACCAAAATCCATCTTTGCAAACTTATTTTGTTGACAATCAAGAAAAACCTAATTTTTTGTCGCTTGATGTTCCTGTATCGATGTTGAACATTGATCAAACAAAATTAACTGAAGATCAAAAGGAAGCTTACAATTCAGTTCAAAAATTGAATATGTTGGCTTACAGAAAAGATAGCGTTGCTACGGCTGATTATAAGGATGAATTATCTAAAGTGAAGACCATTCTAGATGACGACAAATATGAAGAATTGATGCGAGGCGGAAATTCCACAGATGGTAAATTTATGGTGAAATATGTGGGAGAGGATGATGACATTGATGAATTTATCCTGTTTGGAAGTTCCAATAATATGGGCTTTGCAGTTGTAAGGATTTTAGGAAACAATATGGAACCTCAAAAGTTAATGACCCTATCTTCTGTTTTAGATCAAAGCAATATAGATGACGGTCAGCTGAAACAAATTATCGATTTTTTCAAGTAACTTTAGATTACAAAAAAGGTTATTAAATCACTTGGAATCTTCTTCGGGTGATTTTTTTGTGTCTTCTTTAAAGAGGAAAAAATAGATATTTGCTACCACAAACGAAAAGCAGGAAAACAAAATCAATTTGACAATGATATAATCCAGGACATCTAAAATACCAGCAACAAAGAATGCCACGATAATGAATCCTGTAAACCAAACCATAAATTGATTTCTTGTAAAAGTCATTTTAAATTCCTGTGTAGTTACTTGGAGTTATTTGTTTCAGTTCAGATTTAATTTCGTCAGAAACATCAAGCGTTTCTATAAAATCCGACATTGTTTTTTGGTTGATTTTTTCATTGGTACGCGTTAATCCTTTCAAGGCTTCATACGGATTTGGATAGCCTTCACGACGCAAAATAGTCTGGATAGCTTCTGCCACCACTGCCCAATTGTTTTCAAGGTCTTCCGCAAATTTTGCTTCATTCAGAACCAATTTGTTCAATCCTTTTAAAGTAGATTTCAACCCAATAATTGTATGGGCAAACGGCACACCAACATTTCGAAGTACAGTACTGTCTGTCAAATCGCGCTGTAACCGCGAAATAGGTAATTTTGCTGACAAATGCTCAAAAAGCGCGTTGGCAATCCCAAGATTTCCTTCACTATTTTCAAAATCTATTGGGTTCACTTTATGAGGCATTGCTGAACTTCCTACTTCACCAGCTTTTATTTTTTGTTTAAAATAATCCATCGACACATAAGTCCAAATGTCTCTATCCAAATCAATGAGAATGGTGTTGATACGTTTTAAAGCATCAAACAATGCTGCCATATGATCATAATGTTCAATTTGAGTGGTAGGGAATGAATGTTGCAGACCTAATTTTTCTTGAACAAACTTGCTTCCAAAACTTTTCCAATCGATTTTAGGGTATGCAACATTGTGTGCATTAAAGTTCCCAGTTGCACCACCAAATTTAGCTGCACTGGGTATATCGTTCAACAAATTGAATTGCTCTTCAAGACGAACCACAAACACTTCTATCTCTTTGCCCAATCGAGTAGGAGAAGCTGGTTGTCCGTGAGTTCGTGCCAACATTGGGACGTTCTTCCATTCGATGATCAATTCTTTCAAGCGGTTCAAAATCACCAAATATTCAGGAACATAAACATCATTCATAGCTTCTTTGATACTCAAAGGAATCGCGGTATTGTTGATGTCTTGAGAGGTCAGTCCAAAATGAATAAACTCTTTGTATTTCGAAATATTGAGCACATCAAATTGTTCCTTGATGAAATATTCAACAGCTTTTACATCATGATTGGTAACTTTCTCAATATCCTTTATGTTCAGCGCATCTTCAGTTGAAAAGTTTCTGTAGATGTCTCTTAAGTTTTCAAATAAAGAAGTATCAAAGTCAGAAAGTTGAGGCAAAGGGATTTCGCACAATGCAATAAAATATTCAATTTCAACTAAAACTCTGTATTTGATTAAGGCCTCTTCCGAAAAGTAGGCTGCCAATTCGTTGACTTTACTTCTGTAGCGACCATCAATTGGTGAAATGGCATTAAGTGAAGATAAGGACATGGTTGTGTTGTTATTTTGAAAGACGCAAAGATAACAAAGAAAGTTAGAAGTGGGAAGCCAAGAGACAGAAGATTAATGACTAAATTCATTATATTTAAGTCAAAATTAGTCATGATGAAAAACGTTTTCTTTCTGTTCTTTTTCGGCTCAACATTAGGTGTTTTTTCACAATCTTTCAAAAAATCTGAACCTTTTACACATACTTATTCCATAGTTGCAAGAGATTCTGTGACAGGTGAAATTGGCGTGGCTGTTCAAAGTCATTGGTTCAGTGTAGGCAGTGTGGTAACCTATGGAAAAGCTGGTGTTGGAGTTGTGGCAACGCAATCATTGGTCAATCCAAGTTATGGACCAAAAGGTTTGTCGTTGATGGAACAAGGTTTGTCTCCAAAGCAAGCTTTGGATGCATTGCTGGCAAACGATTCAGGCGAAATGTACCGTCAAGTAGCATTTATGAATGCTAATGGGGAAGTGTCAACGCATACAGGAAGTTTATGTATTGCAGAATCAGGTCATAAAAAAGGTAAAAATTTTTCCGTTCAGGCAAATATGATGCTCAGCAACACAGTTTGGGATGCTATGGCTAAAGCATTTGAGTCTACCAAAGGAAGCTTAAGCGAACGTATTTTGGCAGCATTAAAAGCAGCTGAAGGAGAGAAAGGAGACATTAGAGGCAAACAATCTGCAGCAATTCTTATTGTAAAAGGAAAGGCAACAGGAAATTCTTGGGAAGATACCATAATGGATTTAAGAGTTGAGGATAGTAATGATCCTATTGCAGAATTAGAACGTCTCATTAAAATTCACAGAGCTTATGACTTTATGAACCAAGGTGATTTGGCTATGGAAAAAGGTGATTCCAAAATGGCTGAAGAACTTTATTTGAAAGCCCAAACATTATTTCCAGAAAACTTGGAAATGCAATATTGGTATGCTATAAATCTATTGAATAACAAAGACTTCGAAAGAGCAAAACCGATTCTAACTTCTATTTTTAAGAAAGATAAAAATTGGAAAACTTTAACTTCGAGATTGGTGAAAAGCAACTTGTTGAACATTTCTGAAAAAGATTTGGAAGCAGTTATGAAGCTTTAATTTTTTTCAAGATATGTTTTGCTCTGGCCTTAAAACCCGAACTTTGCATTTGGAAGTCACGCTCTAAAATAATTGCCAGTTCAGGATGAATCCAATCAATATCTTGTCCGAAGAGATACAACGTATTCATTGAGTAAGCTTTCGGAGCTATTTTTTCGTCGTTGATCATCCAGTCAAAACACGCTTCCACAATTTTTTCTTTATGCTTCGTCTTTAATGCGTGCTTAATTGAATTGTCTTCTTTTGAATAATAAGCTTTTGAAATGTATTCACAAATTTTAGCAACTGGTCTCACAGCAGGATCAAGATGCACTTTATGAATATTGTCAGTAAAAGTATCTAGATGAGGAATGATTTCTTCAAGTTTTTCCCCACACATAAATTCAAAAACCCAAGCGGCTCGGCAAGACACTTTATCATCTACCATAAATAAAATTTCCAGTAGCTTTGGAATCAAATCTGGCTGACCTATCATCAAATTGGCATATTTCAAACGGTTTGCACGAGAATGGTCAACATAATTTAATTCTTGGTACAATTGGTCAGTTGTCATCACTTTTTTCTATTTTTAGACATAAAACTAATCAAAAGTGAAAATTTTAAAAAAAATACTTCTTGTTTTGCTGATCATTTTTGTGGTTGCTCAATTTTTTAGACCAGAAAAAAATCAAGGTGATTTGGCATCCATAGATAGTTTTTATGCAGACACAAATCCGCCAGAAAATGTAAAGCTGATTCTCAAGGAGAGTTGCAATGATTGCCATAGTGACGTTACAAGATATCCTTGGTATAGTCAGATAACTCCAGTAAATTATTGGATGGCAGAACATATTGAAGACGGTAAAAAGCATTTCAATATCTCAAACTGGAATGATAATTCAATAAAGCGTAAAGACCACAAGTTTGATGAATTGATAGAGATGGTTGAAGAGCGTGAAATGCCTTTGCCCTCCTATACTTGGGGGCATCCTGAAGCAAAGCTATCTGACGAACAAATAAAATCAGTGATAGATTGGGCGAAAAAAGTCCGTTTGAAATACAGTTTAGAGGAGAAACCGCAATAATCAACTAAATTTCAAATTCCTGTTTAAGGTACTACTGAAAAAAAATAATTTGTGAATTCGTGACAAAAAAATCCCTCTTAATTATCGGTCACGTCTGGCCAGAACCTAAAAGTTCTGCGGCTGGTAGCCGGATGATGCAGCTTGTTCAAGCATTTAGAAGTCAAGACTATCATATCACATTTGCAAGCACAAGTGCTAAAAACGAAAATGCCATTGATTTGAAAAGCATTCAAATTGATGAAATGTCTATTGAATTGAACAATGCTAGTTTTGATGATTTTATCAAAAAGCTGAATCCAACAATCGTGCTATTTGACCGATTTATGGTAGAAGAGCAGTTCGGTTGGCGTGTTTCAGAACATTGTCCAGATGCCATAAAGATTTTAGATACAGAAGATTTACATTGCTTGAGAAAGGGTAGGGAACAAGCTCTAAAAGATGATGAATCGTTCGATGTCAATTATCTTTTCAACGATACCGCAAAGCGCGAGATAGCGAGTATCTATCGCTGCGATTTGAGTTTGATTATTTCAGAAGTGGAGATGAGTATTCTCAAATATCAATTTAAGGTCAATGAACAGCTGCTTTACTACTTGCCGTTTTTGATTGAAAGTGTATCGCCCGAAACCATCAGAAACCTCCCAAAATTTAAGGATAGACAGCATATGATGGTCATTGGTAATTTTTTGCATGCACCCAATTATGATGCTGTTTTGTATTTAAAGGAAAAAATTTGGCCCTTGATTCGTAAGAAGTTGAAGATGGTAGAACTACACGTATATGGCGCCTATGCATCAGAAAAAGTGAATCAACTTCACAACGAAAAGGAAGGTTTTTTGGTGAAAGGTTTTACGGAAGATGTCAATGTGGCTATGCAGGAGGCAAGATTATGCTTGGCACCATTGCGTTTTGGTGCTGGGTTAAAAGGGAAATTGATAGATGCGATGGCCAATGGTACGCCTTGTGTGATGACGTCTTTAGCTGCTGAAGGTATGTTTGGTACATTTGAACCTAACGGTTTTATTGAAGATGATGCCAAACAATTTGCCAACAAAGCCATAGAACTTTACAATGATAAAATTTTCTGGAATGGTTTGCACAAAAACGGATTTTTGGTCTTGAATGCTCGATTTGACAAACAACTTTACATTGCCGATTTCTTCTTGCATCTTTCAACGTTGACAAATAACCTTAAAACATTGCGTTTACAGAATTTTACTGGGATGATGCTCCAACACCATTCTTTGCAAAGCACCAAGTTTATGAGTAAATGGATAGAGGAGAAAAATTCTAAATCCGACTCAAATTAATTTGGGACCAAGTGAAAATTAATAGGGAATTCGAAGCTTATTTTCATAGCTTTGCAGCCTTAAAATTCTATTATGATTTCAGTTGATAATTTGGCCGTTGAGTTTGGTGGACAAACCTTGTTCAGTGATGTTTCTTTCACTATCAATCCCAACGACAAAATCGCCTTGATGGGCAAAAATGGCGCGGGAAAATCCACAATGATGAAGATCATTGCTGGCGAACAAAAAGCCACCAGAGGCAATGTTCGTTTTCCAAAAGATGCAGTCATTGCTTATTTGCCGCAACATTTGTTGACTGAAGATAACTGCACGGTATTCGAAGAAGCCTCCAAGGCATTTGCGCATGTTTTCGCCATGCGTGATGAAATGGAAGCTCTGAACAAACAGTTGGAAACCCGAACAGATTACGAATCTGATGAGTATATGAATATCATCACCAAAGTGTCAGATTTAGGTGAAAAATATTATGCGCTTGAAGACATCAACTATGATGCTGAAGTTGAAAAAGCCTTACGTGGATTAGGCTTTAAGCGTGAGGATTTTACAAGACAGACCAGCGAATTTAGCGGTGGCTACCGAATGCGAATCGAGTTGGCGAAAATATTGTTGCAAAAACCTGATTTGATACTTCTGGATGAGCCTACCAACCACATTGACATCGAATCTGTAATTTGGCTCGAAGATTTTTTAATCAACAAGGCAAATGCCGTTATGGTCATTTCGCACGACAAAGCATTTATCGATAATATTACCAACCGCACTATTGAAGTGACGATGGGTCGCATTTACGATTACAAAGCAAACTATTCACATTATTTGCAATTGCGTGAAGATAGAAGAGCCCATCAAATCAAGGCTTACAATGAACAACAGAAATTCATTGCCGACAATATGGCGTTCATCGAGCGATTCAAAGGCACTTATTCCAAGACTAATCAAGTGAATTCCCGAGAGCGTATGTTGGAAAAACTCGAAATCATCGAAATTGATGAAATCGATACTTCTGCTTTAAAACTTCGTTTTCCACCTGCGCAGCGATCAGGAGATTATCCTGTGACCGTGAAAGATTTATCCAAATCATATGGTGACAAGGTTGTCTTTAAAAACGCCAATATGTCCATTTCCCGTGGCGAAAAAGTGTCATTTGTGGGCCGAAATGGTGAAGGAAAATCTACGATGATTAAGGCTATTATGGGTGAAATTGATGTAGAAGGTCATTGCGCATTGGGCCACAACGTGAAAGTCGGTTATTTTGCACAAAATCAAGCCTCTTTATTGGATGAAGGCTTAACTATTTTTCAAACGGTTGATGAAGTTGCCGAAGGCGATATTCGAACCCAAATCAAGAATATTTTGGGGCGTTTTATGTTCAAAGGTGATGATATCGACAAAAAAGTAAGTGTGCTTTCTGGAGGTGAAAAGACACGTTTGGCGATGGTCAAATTGCTTTTGGAACCCGTTAATTTGTTAATTCTCGATGAGCCTACCAACCATTTGGATTTGAAATCGAAAGATGTGTTGAAAGAAGCACTAATGGATTTTGATGGCACTTTGATTTTGGTATCTCACGACCGAGATTTCCTCCAAGGATTATCGCAAAAAGTGTTTGAATTCAAGGACCAACGCGTCATTGAACATTATGAAACCATTGATGATTTCTTGGCACGTAATAGGATGGAACATTTACGGGAAATCAATCTGAATAAATAATCAAGATGTAATCAGAGAGATTACTTTTCTCATTCCAACGGTTGCACTTTCAGCAATGACGTTGAGGTTGCCTTTGCTCTGCATACTTGGTTTTGGGTCGATAAAATAAATAGGAATATCTTTTGGCACGTAATGAATCAGCCCAGCTGCTGGATAGACTTGCATAGACGTACCGATAATCAGCAAAATATCGGCAGTTTCACAGACTTCTGCTGCTTTTTCAATCATTGGTACGGCTTCCCCAAACCAAACAATGTGCGGTCGCAATTGATGACCTTTCGGGCAGACATCACCTAAATTGATGTCCATTTTGCAGTCATAAAACTCTTCGTCATTGATGATGCTTCGCGACTTTAGAAGTTCGCCGTGAAGGTGGGTCACATCACTACTGCCAGCACGTTCGTGCAAATCATCCACATTTTGGGTGATGATGGACACCTTAAATTCATTTTCCAAAGCTGCCAAATCATAATGCGCCGAATTAGGTTCCACTTCAAACAATTGCCTACGCCGTTGATTGTAAAACTCCAACACCAAAGTAGGGTTTGCCAAAAAACCTTCTGGTGTGGCAACTTCCATCACATCGTGGCCTTCCCAAAGTCCATCCGCATCCCGAAATGTTTTGATGCCACTTTCGGCACTTATTCCTGCTCCTGTGAGCACTACTAGGTGTTTTTTCATTATTGATAAGAATTTAATAGCCACAAATTCACGAATAATTTGATTAAACCCACGAAAAAACATTAGTGTATTCGTGGCAAAACTTACTATGCATCCTTTGTCAAGAATAGGATTTCAGTTTATAAATTTACTAATTTTGAATTATGGTAGACATTAAGCTTTTGGAATATTTGGAGAGTTTCCTGACGGAATCTCGAAAGGAAAAGTACTTACAGGTATTATCGCAGCGTACCAAGCATTTTACGGTTGCTACGGAAGATGTTTATCAATTGCACAACACGAGTGCTGTTATCAGGTCTTGCGATGTTTTTGGGATTCAAGAAATCAATATCATTGAGGAACGCAACAGAAAACGCATTGATAGAGAAATTGCGATGGGTGCTCAAAAATGGGTCGATTTGAATCGGTATCATTCGGCCAAGGAATGTCTATCTGATTTAAAATCCAAAGGATACCAAATTGTGGCTGCAACGCCTCATCGCAATGACTGCCTGCTTCAAGATTTTGACGTTACCAAAAAGTCCTGTTTTTTCTTCGGACGAGAGCGAGAAGGCCTTTCTGAAGAAGTGTTGGACAATGCTGACTGTTTTTTAAAAATTCCAATGGCTGGTTTTACCGAAAGTTTGAACATTTCTGTTTCTGCAGCGATTGTTCTGCAGCACGTTACAGCAAAATTGAAGGCTTCAGATATTAAATGGCAACTTTCTGAAGAAGAGATGCTTCAAAAACGAATGGATTGGGTAAGAAATTCGCTAAAGAGTTATGATGATATCATCAAACGATTTTATAATCAATAGAATTATCACTAAATTAGAATCACTAACCAACAAAATTGTTTATTATGCTGACTTTCATTTATATTCTAGCTTCAATCATTGTATTGATTATTGTTCTTGCCCTGATTGCTCCTAAAAAATATCACGTAAACAGAAGTATAGTGATCCAAAAGCCGCTTCCTGAAGTGTACCACTATTTAAAATTCATCAAAAATCAGGATCATTGGTCGCCGTGGAAAAAGAAAGATCCGAATATGAAGCAAACCACAGTTGGCGTTGATGGTGAAATTGGATTCATCAACAAATGGGAAGGTAACAAGGATGTTGGTTCGGGCGAACAAGAATTGACTAGACTCGTGGAAAATCAGATAGTGGAAAGTCAACTACGCTTTTTTAAACCTTGGAAATCGCAATCGGATGCTTATATCAAAGTCCATAAAGTTGATGAGGATTCTACGGAAGTTGTTTGGGGATTTTCGGGTGTCAATCAAATGCCTTCGAATATTTTCTTTTTGTTTTTCAATATGGATAAAACAGTCGGAAAAGATTTTGAAGAAGGACTTGAAAGCTTAAAGACAATTTTGGAAAACAGGTAATTTCAAGATTCTAACCTCGATTTCGGCTCAAAACCTTATACTCTTCGTAACATTCGTTGATAGCATCTAGTATTTGAAGGTCATTTGCAGTTTCAATGAAATCTTTGGAATAGTTACATTGGCTTACAATCTCATCCAAATCGACTTTATCAACCTGAAGTAAAACCATAAGCATTTCTCTGTCAAAACGTGTTGCCAACAGATTTCTGATTTCATCATCCTGTTTCATCTGACGTAGTTTGCGCATCTCTTTAGGCTTTTTGCCAAAAATATTGTGCAATAAATCAGCCGGATTAAAAATGGAGCCAAGCACTTTGGTCAATCCTTGTTTAGAGTTATTTCCTGATTCATAACCAGCAGTTGATAAACCAGAAATGCTGTAACGGTAATTGGTTTTGATAGGCACTTGCGCAATATCTACCTCCAAATATCCTGTAAGTTTGAGTTGTTTCACCACTACTTCTTCCAGCGCGAGCGCAAGCTCTGTCATTTCAATTTTGACATCACCAAATTTCAACCAGTCATTGGTGACTTTAACCTTGATGGATTTATAACCCAAATATGAAAAGTGTAAAGTGTCATTGGCCTTTGCACGAATTTCAAATTGTCCATTTTCATCTGAAGAAGTTCCTTTTACCAGATTAAGATTGACAATATTTACGCTTTCAAGAGGTTGCGTTGTGGTTGTACTGATGACAGTTCCTTTCACAGTTATCTCCTCTTCCTGCGAAAAACAAAGGGAAGCGGTTAATAAAAATGATAAAAGTAAAAGTAGGTGTCTCATACGGTAAAATTAACCATAAAAATAACAATCAAAACGTAAAAACATTTCAAACCTTACAATTTTGACTAAATATTAACTTTCGTTAGAGCTGTTAGCCATTGGTTTTGCCCTTTGGCAAACCGCTTACCATAGTTATCTGTGCCTTTGATCCTTTAAAATCAAGAATCCTTGCGTCTTGAACGTCGTGGAGGCGTAAAGCTTGGTCCAACAGGCTTATAATCGCCCATTGCACGTCTTTGCTTTCTGTTTAAATCTTTATTGTCGCTGGTTTTGGAGCTTCTAGGTTTTGAATCATCAGAACTTCTGCGACTTCTTTTATTGTCTCTTGAATCATTTGAAGAACTTCTGTCATTTGATGAGCGTCTCTCTTTTCTTGGTTTAAAATCACCATCCGAAGAACGTCTGCCACCAGAACGTCTTTTACTTCGACTTGTTCCACGACCTTTATCTTCGCTCACTTCAACATTTACAAAACGACCATTGTGTTTATAATCATTAAAAAATGATAACACTTTTTCTTGAAGTTCATTGTCGGTATTGAAAAATGAAAAACTATCCTTAACATCAACTTTGAAAACATCGTCTCTTCCCAACTCAAGAATATCTCTCAAGAAATCTTTTAGGCTCATCCAATCGTAACCATCTTTTTTACCAACATTGATAAAATAACGAGTTGAATTATCATTGCTGCTGTAATCACGTCCTCGGTCAGAATCATTGCTTCTTGAATCTGATACATTCAGGTTTTGCGTTTTTTGGTAATAATTATAGAAACGCGTGAATTCGACCGAAAAGAATTTTTTAATCAATTCTTCTTTCGAAGTATCTTCAAAAAGTTCGTTGATACTCGTTAGATATTTGTCAATTTCGTGATTGATTTCTGTATTATGAACTTTATTTGCCAAAGACATCAACTGAACTTCACAGATTTCCATTCCGTCTGGAATATCTTTCTTGATAAATTCTTTCTTGATGATGCGTTCGATGCTCTTGATTTTTCTCAACTCACTTTTGGAAACAATCACCATTGAAACACCAGTTTTACCTGCACGACCTGTACGACCAGACCTGTGCGTATAGGTTTCAATTTCATCTGGCAATTGGTAATTGATAACGTGTGTAATGTCATCAACGTCTATTCCACGTGCCGCAACGTCTGTTGCTACCAACATCTGAATTTGATTCTTACGGAACGCATTCATCACCAAATCACGTTGGTTTTGGCTCAAATCGCCGTGAAGTGCGCCAGCGCTGTAGCCATCTTCAATCAATTGTTCTGCAACTTTTTGAGTGTCTCTTTTTGTACGACAGAAAATCACCGAAAAAATATCAGGATTTGCATCTGCAAGACGTTTCAACGCTGCATATCTATCACGAGAGTTAACAAGATAGTATTCGTGAGAAACCTGTTTGGTACTTTCATTTTTATTTCCAACAGTAATTTCAACTGGAGAATGCATAAATTTTTTCGCAATCGAAGCTACTTCTTTTGGCATCGTAGCTGAAAACAACCAGGTATTTTTGTCTTGAGGTGAATGCGAAAGGATGTCAGTGATATCCTCATAGAATCCCATATTCAACATCTCATCAGCTTCATCTAAAACTGCATATTCTATTTTGGAAATATCCACCAAATTTCGGTTGATCATATCCTTCATACGTCCTGGAGTTGCAACAACAATCTGTGCTCCTCTTTTCAATTCTCTAGATTGTTCATTGATACTTGCGCCACCATAAACCGCAACCACATTTAAACCTTTGCAATATTTTCCGTAGAGCTTTAGTTCGTTGGCGATTTGTAAACAAAGTTCGCGGGTAGGAGACAGGATTAAGCCTTGAGTAGTTCTGCTATCAATATTGATTTTTTGAAGCATTGGAAAACCAAAGGCAGCCGTTTTTCCGGTTCCGGTTTGTGCCAATGCCACCAAATCTGTGTCATCTTCGAGTAAAATTGGGATTGCTTGTACTTGAACGGCGCTTGGAGATTCAAATCCTAAATCATTAATAGCGCTCAATAGGTCTTCATTGAGACCCAAATTTTGGAATGTGCTCATTCGTTTTAATAAGTATTCGATTATGTTATCAGTGTTACAACAGAAGCGAATCGACATACTTAAACCTAAACTTCTCGTAACACATCCTCACCTTGAGGAATTTAGCTCAAAATTTTCATTCTGAATTTCAAGCGGCAAATGTAATCAATAATTAACAATAAATGATGAATAATCTAGAATTTTTAAATGGTAGAGTTTTCTATATTTCACTAGGATTTAGACGCGAATTGTGAAATGTTCTTTTGCTTGTTCGGTTCTGAAAAAGACAAATCCCCAAAAAAACGTGTCGATTGTAACAGTCACTTGCGGATGGTTTTTAATGCTGTTCCAAGCTTCTGTCATCCCTTTAGACCAATGAATATCATCAAAAATAAAGACAGAATCATTGTGTGCATTCGGAAGCAATTGTTGAAAATATTCAATTGTCGCGTCCTTATCGTGATGACCATCAATAAAAACCAAATCGAATTTGTTGTGTTTAAAATCCTGCAATGCACTTGAAAATACATCATTTACTATCTGAACATTGTTGATGTTCAATTTCTTAAATTTATCAGACGTAAATCTTGAAATTTCGGGACAGCCTTCAATGCTTATGATTGAAGCATTTTGATTCCCCAAGGCCATTGAATAAGTTCCAATGCCTAAAGAAGTGCCTAATTCAATAGCATTATTCACATTCAAATACCTCGTCAACCTGAAAAGTAATTTGGATCTTTTATGTGATGTTCCAGATGTTTTGGCAATATCTTTAATTTGTCTTTTATTTGATGAAAACACCTTTGAACCTGAACCAAAATCTTTTATTTCAATAATTTGAGAATCGGATAATAAAGATTTTCGGTAAGAGTGTAGCTGATTATATTCTGGATAAAATGTTCTGTCATAGAAACATTTGGTAATCAAATCGAATACAAAAGGTGAATGGACCGCGTGCTCATTTTTGGAATGCCAGAGAAATTTTATGTATTCAATGATTTGAAACATATTCAAAATTCAGAGTTCAAAATTCAGGGTTCAGAGTCCATTTTTTCCAAAAGCTAGAATCATTCTTCCATTTTTTCCGAAAGCTCAAACCATCGTGATTCCTTGGTTGCGATGTCGTCGAGAATGATCTGCAATTCTTCTGATAATTTATTTATTTGTTCTTGAGATAAAGATGTGTCATTAAACTTTGCTTCCATTGCTTTTTTATCCAACTCTAGTGATCTAATCTTGCTTTCCAACGACTTCAGTTCCTTTTGTTCGTTATACGATAGTTTGCTTGCTTCATTCTGTTTAATGCTGGCAGATTCCGTATTTTCGGTTTTTGAGGATTCAAGAGAAGGCACTGATGCTTCGTAGTCTCTGTAATCGGTGTAGTTTCCGGGAAAATCTTCAACTTCGCCTTCGCCTTTAAACACAAAGAGATGATCAACGATTTTATCCATAAAATAGCGATCGTGCGACACTACCAATAGACATCCTGGAAAATCCAAAAGAAATTCTTCCAAGACGTTTAAAGTTACAATATCTAAATCGTTCGTAGGTTCATCAAGAATCAAGAAGTTTGGATTTTGAATGAGAACAGTACATAGATACAAGCGTTTTTGTTCTCCACCGCTTAATTTTTCAACATAATCGTATTGCTTTTTTCTGTCAAATAAAAAGCGTTCCAATAACTGTCCTGCGCTGATTTGTCTTCCTTTTGTCAACGGAATAAACTCACCAAATTCCTTGATAACCTCAATGACCTTTTGGCCGGGTTTTACCTCAATGCCAGACTGCGTATAGTAGCCAAATTTTACGGTATCACCAATGACAATCTTGCCAGAATCTGGAGTCAGGTTTTTAGTGAGCATATTTAAAAAAGTAGATTTTCCTGTGCCGTTTTTACCTATAATTCCAATACGTTCACCTCGTTTAAATACGTATTCGAATTTGTTGAGTATCGTTTTTTCGCCAAAAGATTTAGAAACATTGTGGAATTCTACAATCTTGCTGCCCAAACGTTCCATATTCAACTCTAACTGAACTTGATGGTCTTTGCGTCGTTGATGTGCTTTTTCTTTGATGACGTGAAAATCATCAATGCGAGATTTAGACTTGGTAGTTCTCGCCTTTGGTTGGCGACGCATCCATTCCAGTTCTTTTTTGTAAAGTTGTTTTGCCTTTCCAGTTTCTACAGTTTCATTGGCAATTCGTGCCTCTTTATTTTCTAGATAATAAGAATAATTTCCTTTGTAGCTGTAAAGTTTTCCGTGGTCTAATTCGATGATTTCATTGCATACACGTTCCAAAAAATACCTGTCGTGCGTTACCATAAAAAGTGTTAGCTGCGATTTTGCAAAATAACTTTCCAGCCATTCAATCATCTCCAAATCGAGGTGGTTGGTTGGCTCATCAAGAATCAAGAGATCGGGATTATTGATAAGTGCCTTTGCAAGTGCCAAGCGTTTCTTTTGGCCACCAGACATTGTTTTTATCTTTTGGTCCAAATTTTCTAACTTCAGCTGAAACAAAATCTGTTTGTACTGAACTTCAAAATCCCAGGCATTTTGGATATCCATTTGCTCAAAAGCCTTTTGATAAGCTTCCTGATCTTCAGGATGCAAAAGCGCTTTTTCATAGTTTTCAATTACCTTTAAAATAGGCAAATCAGAATTGAAAATAGTTTGCTCAATGGACAATTCTTCCTCAAAATCTGGAGATTGAGGCAAGAAAGAGAGTCTTAATCCGTTTCTTATGATGACTTGACCGTCATCGGGTACATCATCTCCCGATAAAATATTGAGAATGGAGGTTTTACCACTACCGTTTTTGGCTACAAATGCAATCTTATCATCCTTATGGATGCTGAATGACAAGTCTTTGAAGAGCTGCAATTCTCCATAAGATTTGGAAATATTTTCAACGGTTAGATAATTCACGGGATTGTTTTTTTGCAAATAACGTGATTTTTTGGTTTAAGGGATATAATTGATTAATGAATGGTTTATAGTTGATGGGGTGAGTTTAGTAAAAAAAATAATATAAATTTTGATATTGATAGTGATACGTTATATTTGTGCTTCAACAAGAGCACTCCGTATGAATAGAGTTTTATTGGTCATTGGTTTGATTTTCATCAGTTTTATGACCTCCTGCATTCCCCATAAGGATATTGTTTATTTGCAAAACAAAGATATGGCGACCGACTCACTGCAGGTCATGGTTGAAAAGCAAAAGCCATATCGTATTCAGATTAATGATATATTGAATATAAGGATAAAAGTGTTGGATCAGGAGAATGTGACTATTTTTAATCCTATCGGTGAAGGGAGTTTGAACGCTAGTGCTTCTGAGCGCGCTTATTTTGATGGTTTCACTGTTGACGCTCACGGAAATATCCGAATACCAGAGTTAGGGTATGTTAATGTACTCGGGTTTACAGCGGAAGAAGTTGAGAACCAGATAAAGGAGAAACTTCTGGAAGAACAATTTAAAGAGACTGCCAATATATTTATTACCGTTAAGCTTGCGGGATTGCGTTACACTGCAACCGGTGAAGTGGGGAGTCCTGGTAGTAAAGTTTTGTTTCAAGAACGTGTCAATATTTTTGAAGCTATTGCAAATTCTGGCGAAATCGAAATAACAGGTGATAGAAAGGATATATTGATTGTTCGACAGTATCCACAAGGTCAGCAGATACATCATTTAGATTTAACTGACATGAGTGTTATGAATTCACCGTATTATTATATCCAACCAAATGATATGATTTATGTTAAGCCTTTAAAGCAGAAAACGTGGGGAACAGGAACCACAGGAAGGGAAACTCTAACTACTGTTATTTCAGCTTTGTCTTTAGTTACCACTACGCTTTTACTCATTAACCGCTTGTAAAAAGAATATTAAAAAAATGCCTGAATTAGAGTATAGTGAACAAGATCGAAATGAGCCAAGAGGTACCACCTTTGATTTTAGGGGCTACTTGTTCAAAGTATTAAACTGGTGGAAGTTTGTGCTGATTTGTGTCGGTTTGGCTTTGGTCATAGCTTATTTAATCAATGTTCGAAAACAAAATATTTACAAGTTGAGCTCATTGATTTCAGTGGAAAGTGACCAAAATCCGTTTTTTACATCCAATACAAGTATTTCCTTTAACTGGGGAGGTGTTTCCGGTAAGGTAGGGAAAGTGCTTACCACTGTAAAAACAAGAACACATAATGAGCTAGTGGTTGATTCTCTAGAGTATTATGTGGAATATTTAAAAGAAGGTAAATATCGTAAAGAGGACATCTATAAAAAAGCTCCTTTTGAAATTATCCTGGATAAGACCAAAGGTCAAATTTTAAATCATCCGATTGGTATTCGTATCCTAAACGAACAACAGTTTGAAATTACCATTCTATTTGAAAATGAAAGTTACAGTGTGCAAAGTTATGCCAATAAAGAAAAATACAATGTCATTACTTCAATTGGTGAGTTCAAACGCAAGTTTATTTTTGGGCAGAGTATTGATTTACCTTTTTTTCATGGGACAATTAAAAGACGACTCGAGCAACCCTTGATATCAGACGATCAGTTTTATTTTCAATTTCTTAATTATGATACCGTTGTAAATCAATATCAGACAGGGGTTTCTATTTCGCCCTTCAATGGGAATTCCTCCTCTGTTTTGGAATTAAGTTTAGCAGGGAGCAACAAATCAAAGATTGTTGACTATTTGAATGCTACTTCTGCTATTTTGAGCCGTACAGAGTTGGAGCGTAAAAACCTCTATGCTACAAATACCATAAATTTTATTGATAGTAGTTTGGCGGCAGTCAATGCCAATTTAAAGGATGTCACCGATGAAATGAACCAATTCCGAAAAGAAAATAAGTTGTTTGATATTACTTCTGAAATGGCACAAATATCAGAGAAGCTAAAGGCTTATGATTTAAACAAAGAAGAAGAAAAGATGAAGCTCAATTATCTAAATTCTTTGGAAACTTATTTGAGGACCAAAACGGATTATACCAAAATTGCTGCACCGACGTCTGTAGGCATTTCTGAAAGCAATATTCTGAACAGTGTAGGTAAAATTACAGCGCTTGCAATTGAACGTCAATCTAAAGAATATACGGTTAAGGAAGGAAATATTCTTTTTAAAGATATCGACAGACAAATTGATGCGGAAAAAAATGTACTGTTAGAAACAATTACCACAACTAAACAAACAATCAGCAGTAATCTTAACAATATTAACATGAATATTGCTAGGCTTGAGGCTGAATTAGGCAAATTGCCAGAAGATCAACAGGAGTACTTGAAAATCCAGCGAAAGATGGATTTAAGTCAAGAAGCTTATAATATTTACCTCGCCAAACGCGGAGAAGCTGCTATTGTAAAAGCCGCCAATGTTAGTGACATTACCACTATTGACGAGGCTAAAGATATTGGAGGTGGTTTGATAGGACCTAATAAAAGCCTCAATTATATGATGGCATTAATGGTGGGATTTTTTAGTCCTATGTTTTTTATTTTTGTGATTTTTCTGCTGGATAATACCATTCACGGTTCAGATGAAATAGAGCGTTTGTCGAGCATTCCTATTTTGGGATTGATTGGAAAGTACAATTACAAAAATAATTTGGTGGTTTTTGAAAAGCCAAAGTCAGCAGTGGCTGAATCCTTTAGATCGATTCGTTCAAGTTTACAATTTATCTTTAAAAAACAAGGAAAAGAAGACAAAGGCAAAACTCTATTGATAACATCTTCCGTAAGTGGTGAAGGAAAAACTTTTTCCTCAATTAACATTTCAACAGTTTATGCTTTGTCTGGGAAGAAAACAATTTTACTGGGGCTTGATTTGAGGAAACCAAAAATATTTGATGATTTTCAAATCACTAATGATAAGGGAATGGTCAATTATCTCATCGGTGAAAGTACTTTAGATGAGGTGCGAACTCATACCTTTATTGAAAACCTCGATGTTATTCCATCAGGTCCAGTACCACCCAACCCTTCGGAACTCTTAATGTCTGACCAATTGAAACTACTTATTGAGCAGCTTCGTGATAGTTATGATATGATAGTTCTTGATACACCACCTCTTGGACTCGTAACAGATGCTTTGGAGTTAACACAATATGCAGATGCTACTATTTTTATGGTTAGATTAGATTACACCAAGAAAGGAATGTTATCCCTCATCAATGCTAAATATAGGGCAGGAGAGGTCAAGAACATCAGTTTTGTGCTCAACTTCTATAAGCACAAAACCAATCATAATTATGGCTACGGTTATGGCTACGGTTATGGCTACGGTTATGGCTATGGCACGTATGGGAATGCCTACCATGAAGGCAATGGGAAACGCTCACTTTGGGAGCGGGTGAAGAAAGTTTTGAGAAATTAAAGAAAAGTAGCTTATCAATTAAAGTTGTTAAGTTTTTATTTATCTGTCCATCGAAATTATAATTTATTGTTTAATCTTATCCTTTGATTACCAAAACCCAATCCATTCTTAAGAGGTTATTTGATTTGGTTTTAAGCCTTATTTTATTGCCGATGCTGATTGTTCCAATTTTTGTATTGATTTTGATAGCGACTATCGATACTGGACAATGGGGACTTTTCTCTCAATTACGTGTGGGTCAACATGCAAAATTCTTCAAAATATACAAAATAAGGACTTTGAAAAACGACGTGCATCAACTGGGACATTTAGAAAAAAGCGCGACTGAATTTGGTTCATTTTTAAGACGGACCAAACTCGATGAACTACCACAGTTGTTCAATGTCATTCGCGGAGATATGAGTTTTGTTGGTCCAAGACCTGATATTCCAGGCTTTGCTGATGTTCTTGATGGAGAAGATAGTATCATTTTAAAGGTTAAACCTGGAATCACTGGTCCTGCAACCTTGAAATATAAAAACGAAGAAGCTTTGCTGGCATTACAAGATGACCCTGAAACTTACAATAGAACGATTATTTGGCCCGATAAGGTCAAAATCAACAAAAATTATGTGCAGACTTGGAGTTTTTATTTAGATTTGAGGCACATTTTAAAATCTATAGTTAATTCAAAATGAACAGTAGAAAAAAGATTACAGTCGTCGGCCTCGGATATGTCGGTCTACCGCTAGCTGTTGAATTTGCCAAGCATTATCAGGTGGTAGGGTTTGACATTAATCAAAAACGGATCAATGAGTTAAGACAAGGAGTGGATAAGACCTTGGAAGTTGACAATGATATGCTGAAATCCGTATTGATTTCGGATTCCATATCAGATAAGGGACTATTGGTAACCAATGATGCCAAAGACATTTTGGATTCGAAGATTTATATCATTACTGTTCCCACCCCTACAGACGAGCTGAATAAACCCGATTTTACACCATTAATCAAATCAAGCCAAACTATCGGCAAAGTACTTTCTAATGGTGATATAGTCATTTACGAATCCACTGTTTACCCTGGTGCGACTGAAGATATTTGCGTGCCCATTCTTGAGAAGGAGTCAGGTCTAGTATTCAACGTTGATTTTTATGCTGGTTATTCGCCAGAACGTATCAATCCCGGTGATAAGAAACATACTGTAACCAAAATTTTAAAGGTGACTTCTGGTTCTACGCCAGAAATCGCCGAAGAGGTAGATCAATTGTATCAGTCTATTATTACGGCAGGTACTCATAAAGCGCCTTCCATCAAAGTTGCTGAAGCAGCAAAAGTCATTGAAAACTCACAACGCGATATCAATATTGCATTTGTGAATGAATTATCGAAAATCTTTCGATTGTTGAATATTGACACTAAAGACGTCTTGGAAGCTGCAGGTACCAAATGGAATTTTATCAATTTTTCTCCAGGTTTGGTAGGCGGACACTGCATAGGTGTCGACCCGTATTATTTGGCACAAAAAGCTATTGAAACTGGCTATAACCCAGAAATTATTTTAGCAGGTAGAAAAATGAATGACAGCATGGGAAGCTATGTGGCCCAAGAGACTGTCAAAATGATGATTAAAAAAGGAGCTAGGATTAAGGATTCAAAAGCTTTGGTACTTGGCATCACTTTTAAGGAAAACTGCCCAGATATCCGTAACTCTCGTGTCATTGACATCATTGAAGAATTTCAAACATTCGATGTGGATGTCGATGTCTATGACCCTTGGGCTTCTTCAGAAGAGGTCAAACACGAATATGGTTTAAATTTATTGAATTCGGAAGAAGAACTCAAATCTGATTACGATGCCATCGTTTTAGCTGTGTCTCATAATGAGTTTTTAGGACTGGATCTTAAAAAATTGAAGTCAGACACTTGTGTGATTTTTGACGTGAAATCCTTACTTCCAAAAGAATTAGTTGACGCACGCTTATGATGTTTTCAAAATGTTATCATTCGGAAGATTTGTCCAATTATAGTTTTTTGGTAACTGGAGGTGGTGGATTCATTGGGTCAAATTTGGTTGATTATTTACTTACATATAAAGCTAAAAAAGTTAGGGTCCTCGATAATTTTTCAAACGGCTATCGTGAAAACCTTGCAGAGTTTCATGTCAATCCTGCCTTCGAACTTATGGAAGGCGATATCCGAGATTTAGATACCTGTAAGAAAGCTATGGAAGGTATTGATTATGTATCACATCAAGCTGCTTTGGGATCTGTACCGCGTTCTATTAACGATCCAGCCACCACCAATGACGTCAATATATCAGGGTTTCTGAATATGTTAATAGCTCTAAAGGATTCAACAACCGTGAAGCGCATGGTTTATGCAGCTTCAAGTTCAACTTATGGAGACAGTAAAATTTTGCCAAAAGTAGAGGATCAAATTGGTAAACCGTTATCTCCTTATGCTGTTACTAAATACGTTAATGAACTATACGCTGATGTATTTGGAAAAACCTATGGCACAGACGTAATTGGTTTACGATACTTTAATGTGTTTGGTCCCAAACAGAGTCCCAATGGTGCTTATGCTGCGGTTATTCCTCTATTTATGCAGGCTTTAAAAGATGACGAGCCGCCAAGAATAAATGGTGATGGCGAACAGACACGCGATTTTACTTTTGTAGATAATGCTGTACAAGCCAATGTGAGAGGTTTTTTTGCTTCTGAAAAAGCAAGTAATCAAGTTTTTAATGTAGCTTGTGGAGAACGTATCAGTGTAAATCAATTATGGGACTATTTGAGTGAAGCGGCCAATAAATCTATTAAGCCCATCTATGGCCCAGAACGTCAGGGAGACGTTAGAGATTCTCTTGCTGATATCTCGAAGGCTGAAACATTATTAGGGTACAGGCCTGAATATACAGTAAAGGAGGGTTTGGAGATTACTTGGGAATATTTTTCATAGGTCCTGTAATTCTCTTGTTTCAGATTGAAGTTGCTTTTATCGGTTTTATTATTCCCTCATTGTTCGCTTTCAATTGTATTTGAATTTAGTATATTAGCCACTTCAAAAAAGACGTTGTTTTGAATACTACGCAAGATGATCAGTGGTTATATACCATTTCTTCCAAAAGCAAACTTGTTGATCTCAATTTTAAGGAGATATGGAGGTATCGTGATTTATTGCTGCTTTTCGTAAAGCGGGATATTACCACTGTTTATAAGCAAACTGTTTTGGGGCCTTTATGGTATGTGATCCAACCCTTAATGACTTCGGTAATTTTCACACTCGTTTTCAACAATCTTGGAAATATTCAAACAGGTGCAGCACCTTCTTTTCTATTTAATTTGGCTGGAATTACGGCATGGAATTATTTTAAGGAATGCCTTACTGGCACCAGTGATACCTTCAAGAAAAATGAAAACATTTTTGGGAAGGTTTACTTTCCTAGAGTGATCATGCCCATGTCTATCACTATTTCCAATTTGCTGAAATTCATAATCCAACTTGGGATTTTTATAGGATTTTATATCTATTATTTGAGTATTGGAAAGGACATTAGTGTCAACAGCAACTTATTATTGTTTCCCTTTTATTTGGTAATGATGGCTTTACTTGGTCTTGGAATAGGTATGATTATTTCTTCCATGACTACAAAATATCGTGATCTCACTGTAGTCGTTACTTTTGGTGTCAGTTTACTTATGTATATGTCGGCAGTACCTTATCCTGTGGCAGAAGCGCGAAAGAAGTTTCCAGAGATTGTGGCTAACATTGTAGAATACAATCCTTTGACACAGATCATTGAGGGCTTTAGATATATGCTATTAAATTCAGGTAGTTTCAGTTGGACGGGTTTCATTTATACACTAATTGTCAGTGTAGTAGTATTTCTTGTAGGGATTATTATCTTTAACAAAACCGAAAAATCTTTTATAGATACCGTTTAAATAAAATAGACAGTTGGCAGTAGCAGTAGGCAGTGGAGAATGGTCATTAGGCTAGAGGTTAAGATTGTATTATGTTGGAAGTAAACAAAGATATCATTTTAAAAGCTGAACATATCAGTAAGCAATACCGATTGGGATTGGTAGGCACAGGAACCGTGAGCCATGATTTGAATCGATGGTGGCATCGTGTCCGAGGTAAGGAAGACCCTTATTTAAAAATAGGTTCGGTTAATGACCGAAGTACCAAGGCAGATAGTGATTATGTATGGGCGTTACAGGATATTAATTTTGAGGTACAACGAGGTGAAGTTTTAGGTATCATTGGAAAAAATGGCGCAGGAAAATCAACTTTATTAAAGATATTATCTAGGGTAACCTGCCCCACTACTGGCGAAATCAAAACCAAAGGGCGTATCGCTTCTTTATTAGAAGTTGGTACAGGTTTTCATCCTGAACTTACCGGACGAGAGAATATTTACCTGAATGGTGCTATTCTGGGCATGACTAAAGCTGAAATCAAAGCAAAAGAGAAGGAAATTATTGAATTTTCTGGCTGTGAGCGTTATATTGATACGCCAGTTAAACGCTATTCTTCTGGTATGCGTGTACGATTGGCTTTTGCAGTGGCAGCTCATTTAGAGCCAGATATTCTTGTGGTAGATGAGGTTTTGGCAGTAGGTGACGCTGAATTTCAAAAGAAAGCCATTGGTAAAATGCAAGATATCAGTAAAGGTGAAGGAAGAACGGTTCTTTTTGTAAGTCATAATATGGCTGCCGTTAAAAGTCTTTGTACACGTGCCATTGTTTTAGAGCATGGTAGTACTGCTTATGAAGGAAGTGTAGATGATGCAGTAGATTTTTATTTAAAAAAGAATTCAGAAAAGGAAATAGTTTCTTTGAAAAATAGAAAAGACCGATCTGGCACTGGTGATATTATATTAAGTCAAGTTGAAATTATGAATTCAAAAAATCAAATTGTGGATTCAGTAATTTCTGGTGAATTTTTGAGATTAAGATTATCGTATGACATAAAGTCACCTGTAAATGATAAATTAATTTTAGGTGTATCATTTAAAGATCGAAATGATATCGTACTTTCTTTAACAGTTTCTGATGAAATGGATTTAGATATTAATGAACTTTTACAAAGAAAATATATCTATATTGATTTTGAAAAGTTATTATTACGTGGAGGTCATTATACATTGACATTTCTTCTATCTTCGAACACTACTGACTCTCAAAATCACATTGATCGAATAGAAAAGGCTTTTGAGTTAGAAGTTCTTCAAGGTGACTTTTACTCGATAGGTCAATTAAATAGGGTTAGACCATCTATTATAATGCCTAATACCATCCATTAAAACTTATGAAATATTTTTTCAAAAAATATATTGACTACAATGAGAAAAGAAAATATGAACATGTTTTAATAGCTTGTCTGCCTAAATCTGGAAGTACTTTTTTATCAGATGTGTTGGTCAATGTAACTGGTTTTGATTTCGTACAATTTCAACCAATAAGAGGGACAAATGATCATAATATCGATCATCATTTTTTTTACGAAAATTCTAATAAAAATACGGTAACACAACTACATATAAAGCCCAATGATAGTAACAAAAAAATATTTCTTAAAGAGAATATTAAAATTGTTTTTCTTTACAGAGACTTGCTGTCATCATTAAAATCAATGCATCGTCATATATTAGAAGAAAACAATAAGTGGTTTATGTTCTCTATAGCTGATGGTTTTGAGAGTTGGTCTATAGAAAGGCAATTTGATTTTATTATTGATCTTATTGCCCCTTGGTATATTAATTTTCTTACGGCTTGGAAAAAAGAGATTAGCTTGGGTGAATTGTCTGTACTTGAAGTGAATTATGATGATTTTAGAAAAGATAATGATAAAACTATTCACAATATTCTGAATTTCTATGGATTGAATTATTCTAAAGAAAGAATCAAAGATTCTTTAGAAATCTCTTATTCAAAAAAGGATAAATTGAGATTCAATAATAAAGAGAATAAAATTGATTACAAGTTCAGTGATGAGCAAATAGGAAAAATTAAGTCTCTGGTATCCTATTATCCAGAATACGCAATAAACATATAATGGAAAGCCCAATAGAATTTTATAATAATTTTGACAATAAACTGATTAAAGATTTTATCAAAGGCAACAAACGGTTGGTCAATGCCATTGAGTTTCTGGGCAGTTATATTGATTCCGAATCAAAGCATGTTTTAGATATTGGATGTGGATTAGGTTGGAGTTCTTTTGAGTTTGCCCGAGAATATCCGAATGTAAAGGTTACAGGTGTTGACTTAAGCCCTGTTTTAATTGAAGCGGCCAACAAGATGTTTCATGGCCTAAAGAATTTAAATTTTATTGTTCATGATTTAATCGAAGGCTTGCCAGAAGGTTCATATGATGTTGTGAGCATGATTGACGTTTACGAACATATACCTTTAGATCAAAGGAAGAGCTTTCATGTAAAATTGAAAGGTGTATTATCTCAACATTCAAAAGTATTATTGGCTTGCCCCTCTAAATTTCACCAAGAAAACTTACGACAACATAAGCCAGAAGGGCTGCAACCTGTTGATGAAGATGTTGATGTTTCTGTTATACAGAAATTTGCAGATGACATAGATGGAGAAATTGTTTTTTTTGAATATAAAAACATATGGGGCATTAATGACTACCTCTATGCAGTAATAGAGCTAAAACCAAGTTATAAAACTAAAGCGCCCAAGGTTAAAAGGAAATTACTTAAAGTGGAACCAAAAGAAAAGCGTGTAAAAAGGTTGAAAGAACGTATGTGTTTAGAAATAGCGAATCACGATACCGATAAATCTAAAAACATCAAAGCATCAAAAAAATCTTTTAAAAATTTGGTTAAAAAGTTTCGACCATGAACATTGCCATTTTTTCTCCTAATAAAAATCCTTATTCAGAAACTTTTATTAGAGCTCATAAGCGATATTTGGAAAACACTGTTTTCTACTATGGTAAAAGAGGCAATATAAAGATTGAAGGAGAGCAAAGCATCGTGCCGAAGAGTACCAAAAATTATTACCGATTTTGGTTTAGACTTTTTAAAAGTGGAAAGATTACTCTTAACGAAAAACTGATTTTAAAATCCTTAAAAGAGAAAAAAATAAATGTCATTCTGGTAGAATATGGGACTCATGCCCATAGTCTTATAAATTTACTTCATCAAAGCCAGTTGCCATTTGTTGTTCATTTTCATGGCTATGATGCTAGCAATTTCAACGTTTTAGAGAAATGCAATAATTATAAGCAGGTTTTTTTACTTGCAAAAAAAATTGTTGTTGTTTCAAAAGCTATGAAGCAGAATTTAATAAACATAGGTTGCCCTAATGAGAATTTAGTTTATAACGTTTATGGACCTAGACCAGAGTTTATCGAAGTCCAACCAAAGTATTTAAAAAAACAGTTTTTATCGGTAGGAAGATTCACAGACAAGAAGGCACCTTATTATACAATTTTAGCTTTTGAAAAGGTTTTGAAAATACATTCTGATGCACGATTAATTATGGCAGGGGATGGAGAATTACTAGAGACGTGCAAAAACCTTGTAAGTTATTTAGATCTTTCTGAAAAGGTAGTTTTTTTAGGTGTCATCTCTGAAGATAGGTATCGAGAGCTTCTATCAGAATCTTTAGCGTACGTTCAACATTCAATTACTTCTCATACAGGAGATATGGAAGGAACTCCCTTATCTATACTAGAGGCAAGTTATGCTGGGCTTCCAGTAATCGCTACTTATCACGCAGGTATTCCTGATGTCATTATTCACAATAAAACAGGACTTTTATGCAAGGAACATGATGTAGAGACTATGGCAAACCATATGATTAAACTATCAGATGACATAAATTTGGCAAAAGATATGGGCAATGAAGGAAAACTCAATATCATGGCAAACTTCAGTTTGAAACGCCATATCGATTCTCTACAAAATACTTTGAAATCTTGCATTTAAGTTTTGGAATGGTTGTTTAATGAAAAACCCCATTTCTCCACATTTATATTAAATTCTGCTCCAAATTTCAATAGGTCCTCTTGAAGAGCATTTTTTATTTTGAGTTTTTGCTTACTAGTAAGTGTTTTTTTTCTTTTAAGAAATAGACGGTTCCTGAAAAAATCTTTAATAGGTTTTGGTATCCATTTGAGTTTTCCATTCAACTGTTTTTTTAACCTGATTTCGTTTTTGTTTACTAGCTTGGTTTTATTGTTCTGAATTTTTTCAGTTAACTCAAACCTATGGTCACTTTCCAAGAAAGTGTGGATTTTAGTTATTGTTTTTTCAGGGTCGCTTCTCAGTTCGTCAAAATCCAAAACAAGAATATCAGCTTTCTTAAAAAACTTGAGGTATTCCTTCAGTTGCAATTGATAATTTGAAATGTTTATCAAATGGTCAGAAGTCATTGTGTTTTTCCATCCTAAATCTTTCTGCATATAATTATAATGAGACTCGATTCTGTCAAAAGGGTTGCGTACAATGTATATAAATTTAGGGTTTAGATTTGCTTCAAATATCCTTTTCGGAACGCCTTTTTCTAAAGGGAATTTTGAGTAGCCTGTAGAACCATCGAATGTATATTTGTGTTGAGGTTGTATAGTAAAAAGGTCTAGGTAAGCTCCATCCTTATATTTTGAATGTCCCAAGGTTTTTGAAAAGTATTCTGGCTCTTTTATAATGGGCATGCATATTTGTGGATTCTGCTGCAAGTATTTAAAAATTGTAGATGTACCACATTTCATGGCACCTATTAAAAAAACATTGTATTTGATGTATTGTTGATTCAATTTAATGTCCATTTTGCTTTTATCGTTCAATCGAGTCTCAAATTTATTTTATTTTGACTTAATTTGCCTATCCATAACAAATATAAATGAAGTTGACAAACCAACTGGTTTCCATTATCATTCCCACATATAACAGAGCTGACCTTCTTCCGCAAACGTTAGATAGTATTTGGGATCAAACTTACGAAAATTGGGAGTGTTTGATAATTGATGATGGAAGTGTTGACAACACAAAAGCAGTTGTTGCATCTTATGTTCAAAAAGATCCACGCTTTAAGTACTCTATAAGGCCCAATGGTTATGGTTCCGGTGGAAATGGAGCTAGAAATTATGGATTTGAGATCAGCAGTGGCAAATTTATACAATGGTTTGATAGCGATGATTTAATGTTACCTAATTATTTACAGGTTAAGGTGGAAGCTATGCAAGCATCTCAAAAAGACTTTGTCATCACTAAAACGTTAAATTTTCATAACGAAGATAAAATTGCAATCAAAAAATATCAGAGAAATCTAAAAAATGAACTTAATCTACTTAATTTCATTAAACAAAAGGTATATTGGTTAACTCCTGACTTTATGGTGAGACGCCATGTTATTGAAGGGGTAAAGTTTTCAGAAACTCTAAAATCCAATCAAGAGACCAATTTCTTTTTGAAATTTTTATGCTCTGACTATTTAGGAATTTATATTGATGAAACAGTTACATTAAGACGATTGCATGACAAATCCATTAGGTCTTCAGTAGAAATTTCTACAATCAATAGTCATAAATTTAGATGCCTGTCTCTGCTTGATGCTTATTTTTACATCGCGGAGCAGAATAAAGATGCCACAACTTTACTGGCATTGGAAAAAGAAATATTAAAATCTCTGTATTTATCAAGATTTCAAATAGACAATACACTTTTCAAAAAATTCTCGAGCCATATAAAAGCCCATAGAGGTCAATTGCAATATTTCTACTTAAAACTATTGAAGCATTTGTCAAAATTCAATAAAGGTCACAGATTTTATAATGAATTACAAAATTATCGGTAGTGTGTACAGAGGGTTTTCTTCTTTGTGTATTTTGGAAAAGCTTGTAGCAATGAGATTTATATTGAAAAGAGTCATTATTTTTAGAGTATCTTTTAGAGTGGAAAAATCAAGTTGTAAACGATAATACTTTATGGACAGACCTTTAGTCTCTATTGTCATACCTTATTTTAATAGACCTGAAAAGCTGCAACGTTGTCTACAATCTATTTATAATCAAAGCTATGATTATTTTGAAATTATTGTTGTAGATGATTGCAGTGATATAGAGCCAAATGAATTACCTGATGCTGTTCACTACATTCGATTATCAAAAAATTCTGGACCTGGAGCCGCACGGAATGAAGGGTTAAGGATTGCAAAAGGAATCTATATTGCTTTTTTAGATTGCGATGATTATTGGCATAAAGACTTTTTGTCAAAACTAATTAATGCATTGGCAAATCAACCAGATATTGTGATGGCTTATTCTCTATCTTATAATATGCAGAATGGCGCTTCTATTGGTGTCAAGAAGAAAGAAAGGTTATCAGTTAGAAATGCCATACTTCCGGACATCCTTTTTAAATCTAAAGCTTGGGCTACATCTGCTTGTTTGTGGCGGTTTGATTTGATAAAGCATAAGCAGTTTCCCAATCACCGTAACTGGGAAGACTATGTTTTTGATATCAAAGTAGCCATTGATCATAATTCTGTATTTTGTTTGCAAGAATATTTGACCTATTATGATGTTACAGGGGATGATAAGTTATCAGCTGATGTGAATGCCCACGCGTTAATGGAAAAAAACAAGTCTATATGTCTTATTTCAGATGTTTTATATAAATCAGATTATAGAGGTGATTTTATCATTAATAAATATATAAGTTTGTTATTGGTGAGTCATATGAAAAGGTTTAAGTCGATGCTAATAACAGATATGACTATATATGAGGACAGTTTGATTGAACTGAAAAAATGGAACTCTTCAATCTTTGTAGCAATCATAAGATTTGGATTAAAACTCAATAATAGAATGGGATTAAAGGTTTTAGACGTAGTTAAGAGGCAACTAAAAAATAGTACTGTACATAATAAGGTAAAGGAATGATCGATCATGAACATAAACTTATCTTTATCCATATTTCCAAATGTGCTGGAACAAGTATTGAGAATGCTTTTGGCTTATTGAAAAAAAAGGTTAATAAAGCTGATTATAAAAATCTTTACGGGTGGTGTGATAAGCATCAATTATTCTTACACCATGCTACGCCTCAACAGCTTTTTGATTTAGGGCATTTGGATGAAAAGACTTGGGACGACTATTACACTTTTATTATTATTCGAGACCCTTGGGATAGAAGTTATTCTGATTATGTATGGATGCTGAAGCAAGTAAAAGGTTTTGGTAGTTTCAAACAGTTTATAAATAGGGAAGGGGTTTTTCAAAAACGATTGACAGTAAAGGATAAATATTATAGAGGAGACCATCTTAACCAACAATCGGACTATTTGTTTCTGCATAATCAGAAATTACACTATAACAAAGTTTTGAAATTTGAAAACCTTAAGACTGAACTCCCTGATTTGGAGGAAGAATTAGGTCTTGAAAAAGGTTTTTTTTCCCACCAAATGAAAAGGTCTTTGAAAAAATTTAAACACTATTCAATATTCTATAATCGTAACAAGAAAAGTTTGGTGGACACATTTTTTGCCGACGATATTAAAAATTTGCCTTACTCATATAAAGACCATTTTAGGTATAGTTATTTAAAGAATTTCTTTTTTTTATTTTACCATTTTGGAATTAAAAATGCCATAAAGAAATATCTTAAGAGTGTTACAAAAATGATGATATGAACGATTTGACAGTCACCATTATATTGCCAAATTACAATCATTCTAGATACTTAAAAGAACGATTGAACAGCATCTTTGATCAAACCTATCAAGATTTTGAAGTGATTATTTTAGATGATGCTTCTACAGACAATAGTGTTGAACTTTTATCTATTTATCGAAATCATCCAAAAGTTTCATATTTCATAGTTAACAAAGTCAATTCGGGTTCACCTTTTATACAGTGGCAAAAAGGATTGCAGTTGGCCAAAGGTACCTATGTATGGATTGCTGAAAGTGACGATTATTGCGATTTAAACTTTCTTGAGTCACAATTAAATTTCATGCGAGAGCAAGAAGTGCCAATAGCTGTTGCCCAGACCATAAAAGTTAGAAATGGTCGGATTTATGGTATTGCAGAGCATCCCATTTTTAGAGATAAGGACAAGGCTACTTTTGATTTGAAAAGTTTCTTTTTTTGCCCAATACTAAATGTAAGTTCCACCGTGTTTGACCGTCGTTTGATCAAAACTGTTCGTACATTTTATAACTTTCGAATTATTGGAGATCGCGTATTTTATTTTGAAGCCTTTTTTCAAAAATTCATTGCATTGAACAGGCATACCACCGCATATTTTAGAAAAGATGATGGGAGTATTTCAAAACTAGCAAACAAAGGATTGGATTATATGCTCCAATACTTTAAGGAACATCAAGCATTTGCACTGCAAGCTCTAAAAGATGGGAAAATAGACCATGGATTATACAAAGCCTATGTGTCCCGCTTTTTTAATCGAATTAACAGCAGATTGACCAAAAGACAAAAATTGTCTTATAAATACTTAATTTTACGGTTAAAATATTACCGATAAATTTTTTGTAAAGACACGTGAAGGTAGCATTAGTCATGACCATTAAAAATGAAGCAAGATTGTTGCGGCAGAATGTGTTGTACCATTTGGGAATAGGTATTTACAAAGTTTTTATCTATCTTGATGGAACAGAAGATAACAGTGCTGATACTCTAAATGATTTGCAAAATATAGACATCCAGAATTCAGTTTCAGCAGAAAAATATCGTGGCTTCCCTTTTATGGAGAAATTTTGGGGCAATGCAAACGAACATCATACGGCAAGACAATGCTTAAATACCTTTGACGCATTGCGGAAATGCAAAGAGCAGGGAATTGATTGGTTGGTTTCTTTGGATGCCGATGAGTTGTTAATTACTTCAAATCGCGACCATATTCCATTTGATGACTTTTTTGGGGATGCCAAAATAAAAAATGCTGATATAGTGCATCTTTCTACGCTTGAAGTTGTGTCGCAAAAAATGCATTATGATTTTGTGATGGCTGAGGAAACACTTTTTAAGACACGTAAAAATTTTAAATCCAAACTCGATCAAATCTACATAAAACTCTACGACCCTTATACAGACACTTATTTTAATAGATTGTTCTGGTTTGGGCATACTATGGGTAAAGGAATTCTTAATGTGGCTAGTGATCTTATACCTGAAAATGTACATCGTTATACTAAAAAAGATTTTAGTAAACCAAAAGTTATAAAAAAAGGCCATGTGTTACATTATCACATTTATGATAGTGAAGATTTCATTAAAAAGTTTGACAATTTTAAAGATCGCTCTTCTACATATTTAAGTGGAAATGATATACAAAGAATAAAGAGATTGTGGATTCGCCTGGTGAATGACCAGGCCTATGGAAAAAAAGAACTTGAAGAATATTTTAAAGATAATCTGCTTTTTAATCAGCAAAAGCTTCAAGCGCTCTATAAAACAAGAATTTTTAATGTTCTAAAGAGAAGAGAAGAAGCTGTTATCGAGATCGATATACCTAAAAAAATTCTGTCTGATTGTCAATTGGTGCCAACTAATAGCAATATAAATTGAAAACAGTCCATTCACCAATAATACCTGTGAGACAAGAGTTTTCTATCTTGCCGAATTGTCCAAATACAATAGATAAGAAAGCACTGTGTATCTATGTTACGACTGGCTTTTTTTTAGGTGATGATAGTTTTTATGTCAATAAAAAGGTTTTACAGCCAGGAAATACCTATTCGTTAAACGAAAACAATGTGATTATTAATGAAACCCCAAACTTTAATTGGTTTCATGAACCTAGGTCTATCTCTTTTAAGACCGCGCTGGATGAGTTTACGGATTTATTTGAGACAATTATAAGAGAGCAATCTAAGAACAGCCATATGATTTTACCCTTATCAGGAGGTTTGGACAGTAGAAGTCAAGCTGTGGGGTTAAAACATATAGGAGCAGAAGTAGAAACGTACAGTTACAGTTTTAGTGGTGGATTCAAGGAGCATCGTATAGGTAAAGCCATTGCTGACGCTACTGGTTTTCCATTTTCCCCGATGATTATACCTCGCAGTTATTTATGGGACGAGATTGATGATATGGCAGACATCAATGGATGCTATTCAGAGTTTACCCATCCAAGGCAAATGGCAGTTCTGCCAGCTTTAAAACAAATGCAAGGCGAATTTTCGTTAGGACATTGGGGAGATGTCTTGTTTGATAGAGGTATATCCACATCAGACGAAAGTAAATCAGAAGTTGATTTGGTTTTTAAGAAAATCGTGAAAAGTAGTGGGTTGGAGTTGGCCAAGCTATTGTGGGTGTCTTGGAAACTTGAAGGCGATTTTGAAACTTATCTAAAGCAGAGAATTCAAAACCTGCTGGACAATATTGCTATCGAAAATAAAAGCGCCAAGATACGCGCTTTTAAATCCATGTATTGGGCACCGAGGTGGACTTCTGTTAATCTTTCTTTCTTTGAGAGCATTCACCCAATACACCTTCCTTATTATGACGATAGAATGTGTCAGTTTATTTGTACTGTGCCTGAAACTTTTTTAGCTGATAGAAAGCTCCAAATAGAATATATTAAACTACGCAACCCAAAAGTAGCAAAAATCATGTGGCAAGATCAAAAGCCTTATAATTTGTTTAATTATCATAAAAACAGACCTCCTCGAAATTTGCCATTCAAAATTCAAAGTAAAATAGTGCGACAATTTCATAAATTCATAGGTAAGCAGTATATACAACGCAATTGGGAGCTTCAATTTAAAGGATCATTAAACGATGAGAAATTAAAGGACTATTTGTTTCGTGATGAGTTTCTTGAATTTATTGGGTCTCAAACCGTAATGGGAATTTATAAAAAATTTAAAGAAGAAAATCCAATTTCTTACGCTCATGCAGTAAGTATGCTATTGACACTTTCTGTTTGGCAGCAGAAAAAAGAATCTTTAAACATGTGATTTTTTCAGCCACTTTAAATGTTTGTTCCATTGGTAAGTCAATACCATTTAAAATATTATTTTTGGCTTATCAATATCTGATATGACAAGAAAAATAAGGATTCTTTTCACAACCTCCAATTTTGACACCGCGGGAAGTGGTAAAGTTATTTATGATTTGGTAAAAGGTTTGAACAAGAGCAGGTTTGATATAGAAATTGCTTGTGGAAATGATAAAGGTTATTTTTTTGAGACCATAAAGTCTTTAGAAGTTCCTGTCCACGTGTTTTCTACAAAGACCACTTATCGACCCTATATCACTTTGCCAGTTCGTATTTTAAAGTTGGTGAAATTTTTTAGAAAGCAACGTTATGATATTGTCCATTCTTGGCAATGGAGCAATGATTGGACTGAAGCTGTGGCATCCAAAATGAGTGGAAGCAAATGGATTTACACGAAAAAGGCCATGGGATTTGCAAATAAGCATTGGTATATAAAAAGCCTTCTTGCTGATTTCATTATTACTATTAATGATGAAATGTCTCAATATTTTCCTAACAAAAAAGAACAAGAACTCATTCCTTTAGGATTGGATACAGGTTATTATAGTCCAATCGGTTTTGAAAAACGTGCTTCTGAAGTATTCAGGATTGTTACTGTTGCCAATTTGGTTCCCGTCAAAGGGATTGAATTCCTTATACGTTCAATAAGTATGATAAATGACCCGTTCATTTCCGTAACCATAGTCGGAGATGACGATAGTATCTATGGTGAAAAACTTAAAGAATTGGCTAAAACACTCGATGTCGATTCAAAAGTACATTTTTTAGGTAAGAAACCTGATGTAAGACCTTATTTGGCAGACGCAGATTTATATGTAATTCCAACTCTGGATGAAGGTCGAAAGGAGGGTATGCCTATGGCTTTGGTGGAAGCTATGAGTATGGGGGTGCCATTATTGGGTTCTGATATTACAGGCATTAATTACGTTCTTAAGGATTTTCCCGAATTATTGTTTAAACCAGCAAATGTAAAGGCACTCACAGAGAAGATTTTATACATGAAAAATTTGGGTCCGGAAGAATTGTCCAAAATAGGAATAGCGCTGAGAAACTATTGTCAAGAACATTTTACTGTTAATCGTTTTGTGGCTGCACATGAATTGTTGTATGAAAAGCTTGCGTAATGGGTGTATACAACAAACATATTATCATTGTAGGAACTGCTCGAAGTGGCACTAGCTGGATTTCGGAAACAATTGCAAAGCAACATCGCTATCGTATGTTATTTGAACCAGAACATGAAACAAATACATCAAGAGGTTATCTGTTATGTGATCAATTGATTCAAACTAAAGAAGATTCTATCGCTGCCCACCTTTATTTGAAAAAAGTATTTGCAAATAGGGTTGATTGTGATTGGATTGCACAATGTAGTAACAGAAAATTTAAACGCCACTTATGGCCTTTTATACCTAAAAGGTTCATTATAAAATTTGTTCGTGGAAATCTGTCAGCTGCCTATATGAATCGGGATTTTGATATACCAGTCGTCCATATATTGAGGAACCCTTACGATGTCTTACACTCGCAACAACAGGTTAACTTTCCTTGGCTTTATAATTTAGAAATTTTTAAATCTCAAAATGAACTGGTTCGATTAATCAGAGATAATTTCCATTTGGATATTAAAAATACTGAACACTTTACACCTCTAGAAGTCTTAACCTTGAGATGGTGCATTGAAAATGTCATTCCTTTAAAGCTGTTGAGACCACAAAGTAAAAGTTATCACGTTATTAAATATGAAGATTTAAGAAAGGACATCAATCTATTTCGGCATATGTGCAATGAGTTGAATCTTGAACCGATAAAGAAATTAGAAGAACATTATGAAAGTCCTTCTTCTAAAACACATAAAAGGAGTAAACTTCTTAATGGTGATGGTAAAATTCAGCATTTAAAGGAATCAGAATATTTAAGAATCAATAAAATTTTAGATTTGTTTTCTCCCGATTTTTACGACCGAAGAGATCATTGAAGTATAGATTTCTTTCTGTTGGAATGAGACTAATGAAGTGTTGGAGAATATAATTTAAAATATGATAGCATAAGCCTATATTTGAACTTTAAATCAAAATATAACAAATTAAAATTGCATGCATAACATAAATCATTCTGATAAAACCACTTCTAAATGAATTCAATGTCAGATTATTTTCCGCAGTACAATAAACTTACAAGGTTTGAAAAGTTGGTTCTCAAAACTTGTTGCTATTTGCCCCCAAAACCTAGAAGGCAACGAGGTGTGGATGTTGAAATGAATGTCAATAAGTATGAACGTTTGTTCCTAAACGCCTACCATATGAAAGATTTTAGTAGCCTGAACAACAAACGAATCTTAGATTTTGGATGCGGTGAAGGAGGTTTTTCTGTGGCACTCGCTATCAATTTAGCAAATTCTGAAGTAGTGGGTATTGATTTACTAGAAGGTCAGATGGCTGCCAGTAAATTTAAAAAAGAGAACGGGATTAAAAATCTGCATTTTATTGTATCACGCTCTGAACAGTTGGAGGATCAATCTTTTGACTGTGTTTTTTCCCATGATTCATTTGAACATTTTGAAGATCCCGAGTATATTTTATCTGAAATTATCCGTCTTACTAAAAAGGATGGAATGGTGATGATTAAGTTTGGGCCTACATGGTGTAGCCCATATGGTAGACATATGGGAGGAACGTTTAGAAAAGATAGACCTTGGATACATCTATTGATACCTGAGAAGCATATGATGCGCGTACATTCGGTATACCATAACAGGCATAAATTATTTGAACATTACAAGGATTTAGAAGGAGGTTTAAATAAGATGACTGTGAAAAGAGCCAACGCTATTATAAAGAAATTTAATAACGTTGAGGTTGTGGAAAGCAAAGTAAGCTATCTTTTTAAAGGAAGTGCTTTTAAAAATGTACCTGTTATTAATGAGATGCTTAGCAGCAGTTTATATATAAAATTAAAAAAGAGTCAATAGTTTATCAACTTTAGATTGCCTAATACTTGATTATGAAAATATACTTTCCAAAGACTCATTTAAACTTTGATAAGCGTGGCTATCTAACTCCAATATTACAGCCCTACTTCAAGCATAAAGGTTTTACCGATGAAGAGCGCATCACAGTATATGGTGTTTCTGAGCATGATTTCACTTTTGTAGACTCCATAGAAAATAGTGATATAGCGATTCTTCCCATGACATGGACCTATTATATTCAAAGAGAGAAGAGACAACAAGCAATCGATTTTATTATTGAGGCCCAGAAATATATGTTGAAAGTCTTAATTGTGAACAATGGTGATTTTGGATATAAAATCCCTGACTTTAAAAATGTTTTAGTTTTAAGGCAGGGAGGGGACAGAAGTAAATTCCCATCTAATCATGTAGGGTTACCAGTCTTCATAAAAGATCCATTGCCAAAATGGTTTAACCGATCTTCAACCATTACTAGAACCTACACTGAAACACCAACAGTGGGTTTTTGTGGACAAGTTAACAGTTCCATTTTGAATGCCATCAAAGAAACCTTTAAAGTTGTCTATAGAAATATTGGGTATGCATTAGGTTTCAGGATGCAGCTCCCCCAGCCTATAATCTCTACTTCTTATTTGCGATACCGTTTTTTAAAATCACTTGAGAATTCCTCATTAGTTAAAACTAATTTCATATATAGAAAGAAGCATGGAGGTGGTATTGATTTTCATAGGTCGGCATCTCATATTGCGAAAGAGTTTTTTGAGAATATAGTAGCCTCCGATTACGTACTTTGTTACAGAGGTGCAGGAAATTTTTCTGTGAGGTTCTATGAAACACTGGCTTTGGGGCGAATACCTGTTTTAATAAATTCAGAATGCATATTGCCTTTGTCAGATTCTATTGATTGGAAGCGACATGTCGTTTGGGTCGAAACGAATGAGCGTCATATAATAGCGCAGAAAGTTTTTGAATTTCACAAAACGTTGGATGAGCAATCCTTTAATCAACTTCAGGTTGACAATAGAACATTGTGGAGGGAAAAAATGCGACTTGGTGGCTATTTTAAAGCTTTGTTTGACACGCTTTAAAAATGAACAATACTAATTCTAAAATGTCTAAATTGTGAGCTTAATTGAAACTAGGTGATACAGATGACATTATTTTAATGCCATAGGAATTAAAAAATAGATACATTCATTGAATAAATCACTCAAAATAGCCATTTACTCCGGAGAAATTCCTAGTTCAACATTTATTGAAAGACTTGTTAATGGACTATCTAACTCAAATATTTCTATTTATCTTTTTGGTGCAAAATATAAAACTATCAATTATGCAACATCGGTAAAGGTGGTTGCTTACAGACATAACAAACTTTCAAAACTTTTACATTTTTTAAAGTATAACTTACTTCTTTTTCTTTTTCGCAATGAAGACAAAAAAAAGTTGGATCGTATAATTGTGGATTTATATGGGAACAATCTTTATTCAAAAGTCAAGAGTTATCCAGTTTTGTGGCATCGACCGGACGTTTTGCATGTGCAATGGGCCAAGAGTCTGGAGGAATGGGTTTGGGTAAAAGAATTTAACATACGACTTGTATTGAGCTTAAGAGGTGCCCATATCAACTATTCTCCCGTTGCTGATGAGGCATTGGCTGACTCTTATAGACAAAGTTTTCCAAAAGTTGACGCTTTTCATGCCGTTTCATGGGCTATTGCTAATGAAGCACAGAGGTACGGTGCCAAAAAAGACTTGATAAAAGTTATTTACAGTGGTTTGAACCTGCAAGCCAATAGTTTCTCAAAATCGAATTCAATTTTTAAAATTGTTTCCGTGGGAAGGCCGCATTGGGTGAAGGGTTATCATTACGCTCTTGACGCGTGTAATTTACTTGTATCAAGGGGGGTTGATTTCCACTATGAAATTATAGGAGGAAACTCTGATATAGAGCTATTATACCATCTGTCTGATCTAAATTTAACAAATCATGTACATCTTGAGGATAATCTGCCATTTGATAAAGTTAAGACAAAAATTCAATCTGCAGACTTGCTATTACTACCGAGTCTGAAAGAGGGTGTTCCAAATGTTGTTTTAGAGGCAATGGCATTAGGGACATTGGTTTTGACTACTAGTTGTGGAGGTATTTCTGAAGTTATAACAGACAATTATAACGGTTTTTTAATTCCAATACGAGATTCCAAAAAAATGGCTGATGTTATAATGGAGATACTTCAGTTACCCAATTCAAGAGTTGAAAAAATTATCGAAGCAGCTAAAAAAACAATCAAATTGCAACATACTGAAAAACAAATGATAGAAAGCATGGTAGCACTGTATCATTCTGTTTTGACCAATAATGCTATTGAAAACGATGAGGTAATATGACTGTGAAACCTAAACATATAGGTATTGTGCTATCTTCAGTTCCCAGTTATTCAGAAACTTTTTTTCGAAATAAGATAAAAGGGTTAATTGAAAATGGCCATAAGGTAACTCTGTTTGTAGATTATAAAGTACCAAAAGCTAAAGATTTTCCATGCAAGATTGTCAGCGGTACAGTTTATAGCGGGTCCACACTAAAGTTGCTTTATAGTTTGCTCTTGTCTCTTTTCAAGATTTTTTTTAAATATCCTTTGACAAGCTATCGACTGTTTCAATTGGAAGCCAAGGACGGAAAACCTTTGGTAAATTGTTTAAAATCAGTAGTGCTTAATCAATTTTTATTTTCAGAAGATTTGGATTGGCTCCATTTTGGGTTTGGAATGTTGGCTAACGGACGGGAAAATGTAGCCATGGCTATCAAGGCCAAAATGGCTGTTAGTTTTAGAGGTTACGATTTATATCTCTCTCCATTGAAACACCCTGGTTGTTATGACTTGCTTTTCAAAAAGGAGGTTAAGTTTCACGTCTTGTCTAAAGGAATGAAGACCACATTGTTGGAATATGGAATAAAAGATGAAATGATACATGTGATAACTCCTGCGATTAATGTTGAATTTTTTTCAAATAATGAACCTAAATCTGTTGTCGACCATCATTCTTTAAAAATCACAACAATAGCCAGACTTCATTGGAAAAAGGGATTGAACTATACCCTAGATTGTTTGGCTCTACTTAAAGAAAAGAAAATCCCATTTAATTATACAATTATAGGTGAAGGAGAGGAGTTAGAACGTTTGGCGTTTGCTGTGCATCAATTAGGATTGACCGGCAGCGTAGAGTTTGCGGGAAAATTGACACCAGCAGAAATTAAAGAGGTGCTAAAAAAAACCGATATTTACCTACAATATAGTGTTCAAGAAGGATTTTGTAATTCAGTTTTAGAAGCTCAATGTATGCAAGTGTTTTGTATCGTGTCCAACGCAGAAGGGCTTGATGAGAATGTGGTTGACGGCATTACTGGTTGGGTTGTTCCAAAAAGACGACCAGAGCTTTTGGCCAAAAGAATTATGGAAGTTGTTGACATGCCTGTTGAGGAGTTTCAAACAATAAAATATAAGGCTTCTGAACGCGTTAAAAAGGAATTTGATTTGGAAACACAGCAAAAAGCTTTTATTAGGTTTTACACATATTAATATTCTGCTTTTTAAAACAAAAAGGCACCAATGTTTTAAAAATACCTCAAGGATTATTGGGATTTAAACTTTATTATTGCATAAGATTAATTCTATTACACAATCGATATAATGACACGATACGAATGGTTTAGGTGGTTCACCTTTCCTGTGATGCCTGTGCACTTGCAAACTGTTAGAAGCGATATTAAAAAGTTAGTGAAGAAAGATATAAAATCTTTGAGAAACCTTCATATCCTAGATGTCGGGGGAAGAAAATCACCCTACAGTGTTGGCATAGATGCTGATTTTACTTTAATGGACATACCTCAAGAAGGTGGTACTAAAACCGAATTGAATTTAGGCTTTACTGAAGCAATATTGTCTACCATCCAAAAAAAACGCTCTAATATTAAAGACCTTATTATTCAAGATATGACAGCCTGTACATTGCGGGATTCATCCTATGATGCCGTAGTATGTGTTGAGGTCATTGAGCATGTGGAAGCAGATACCATTTTTGTGGAAAACATATCAAAGGTAATTAAACCTGGTGGATGGGCTTACTTCACTACTCCTAATGGCGATTACATAAAGAATGAAGGCATTAACCGAAATTTAGATCATATACGTCATTATACCAAAGATCAATTAAAAGCATTGCTTTCGCACTATTTCCATAAAGTAGATGTCCATTATGCGGTAAAAACGGGTAAGTATAGATTAAACGGTTTAAAGGGATTTAAAAAAAATAATCCAGCGGGAGTTATCAAGGCTATGGCGAGCAATGTTATAAACAAATTCCAATCTAAAAATTTAGACGATGTGCCTGTTGAAACGGCACACTTGGTGGCTATTGCTTATAAATTGAGATAATCAGAAGTGAGATTATAACAAAACAATTTAATCAACTTTAATACAAAAAAGAAATGAGTCAAAGTTCTTTATTTAAGATCAAACAAAGTTTGAGTAATCTCTTTAAAACCAGTAAGGAGAAAAGGCATTCTTTGGTGGGAGCTGGCAATCTATGGCAAATGAAGAGAGACTTTCAAATAAAATTTTTGATGAGTCAAGGTCTTAAGCCATCCGATAAACTGATGGATATTGGTTGTGGTACATTACGGGGTGGCATACCCATAATTGATTATCTGGATGTGTCTAACTATTATGGAATAGAGGTTAGAAAGGGGGTTTTAGAAGAGGGTATAAAGGAACTTAAGGCATCGAATTTACTACACAAAATGCCAAAACTGATTCATTTTAATCATTTCGATGAAATAAAGGCTGATGATGAGATTGATGTCATGTTTGCATTTTCGGTATTGATTCATCTTAATGATACTATAGTTGATGCTTGTTTTCAAATGGCGAGTAAACTATTGTCCGAAGATGGCAAATTTTACGCAAACGTCAACATTGGTTCTAACAAAGAAGGACAATGGCAAGGATTCCCTGTGGTTTTTAGGACCTTGGAGTTTTATAGGAATTTAGCCTATAAATATGGCCTGAGTTTGGAGGTTTTAGGCAGTTTGAAAGACCTAGGTCACATTACTGGAAAAAAATCTGACGAACAACAAATTATGTTGAAATTCTCAAGACACGGGCTAACTTAATCTCTCTTATATAAATCGGCTATTGACCAGAAAATTTAAAAGCTGAATTTTATTTCATGAAATTTTAAATGATGCAGGATTTATCCAAGAAAATACCATTTTACAATTTAAAAAAGAAACTATGGAAAAGTAGACCCTACAGACTCTATGTGTCTATATATGATTTTTTGCTAAAACTAGTTTTAAAGCTAAATCACAGGAATGTAAAAATTGTTTTTATTAACGGAATGCGGAGGTCTGGTAATCATTTCCTAATGAAAACTCTGATGGATTCGACAAGTGCCTCTGTCATATTTTTCAACAATCAAAGAATAAAACATCAAATTGATGGAAATCATGGCTTACAAGTCAAATTCAGGTTTTCCTCAAAAATATTATTGATAGTTGGATTTGAAGACTTAATACTGAAAGATTATCATGATTCTTGTAAGTACATTTTGAATACAAAACATTTTAAAGACACAGAATATTTAAAATTGCTCATAATCCGGGATGTAAAGAATGTAATGGCAAGTAGATTGAACCATGCCCATATGGCCAACCAACTTCGAAAACATAAAAAAGTAGTCGAGTTTACTAGAAATATATGGTTTGATCATCATTCAATTTCAGAAAGTATCGATATCAATATTGTAAGATATAATCATTTGATGGCTGACTTAAGAAAAATGAATTTAAAGCCATTTTTTATATCGGATTTGCAAGAGTCCAATAAAATATTGAATCGATATGGTGGCGGGAGTAGTTTTGAAAATAGTCGTTTTAACAATAGATATGAAAATTTTCAAAATGATGAAACTTTTGAGGCATTGATAAAAGATTTTATAAAAATAGACAATGAAGTATATGCGGCAAGATAAATCAAATATATTACAGTTTTTGTACTTTAGTTTGAAATAATATTTAGTGCAATCCCATAATTTAGATAATTGAAGATTTTATTATTTTATACGCGAAACAAAGGGTTGCTTTCAGATTTTTTTCAAGAATTATCTGAAAAGCTGGCAGAAGATGGCCACCAAGTGTATAACTTTCATTTAAAAAGCAAGAAAGAAAATTATTCTCTAAATGGGGTTAATGTGTATGGAAACAAGCGTGCAGGATATTTTCAGAATTATAACAATATTCGAAAAATCATAAAGCTTACAAAGCCAGATGTCATACTTTCAAATTTCAGCTTGGTCAACCCAGCATTATTGTTCGGTAAATTTTATGGCATAAAAAAAAATGTTGTATGGTTTCATACGGTTTATGGACATGGAAAACCCAACATTTTTAAGGTTTATATAAAATCACTTTTCCTTAAAATGGCACAACTTGTTATTGCCAATTCTAAAATTTTAAAAGAAGAAATGCATAGCATCTATGGTGTTCCAGAAAATAATACAAGATGTATACCCTTTTGGACAAATATTTTAAACTTTCGCTCTTTCCCTAACACTTCTATGTATGAAAATAAATTTCCGAATGCATTCAAAATAGGTTGCCCAGGTAGACTTTTAGAGGACAAAAACCATCAAATTATCTTTAAATCAATTAATTCTTTAAAAAATGCTGGACTTGAAAACATTCAATTATTTATAGCAGGAGATGGTCCAGATAAACCTAAACTGGAAAAAAAGATCAATACTTTAGGAATTCAAAAGGAGGTGATTTTTTTAGGCCCTTTATCAGTACAAGAGATGGTGTCATTTTATGAACAAATGGATGTACTAGTGTTACCCAGTCTCAATGAGGCTTTTGGATTGGTATTTATTGAAGCCATTGCTTTGGGTAGACCGGTAATCGTATCATCAAAGTTTGGGGCACTTAATTTTATTGATAAAGATCGTTTCGAAATAAACAATTTTACCTTTGATCCAACTTCCGTAGATGAACTTAATGAAAAATTGACTGCACATATTGTTAATAAAAGCTTGAAAGGTTCATATTTCGAAAATTTATATCATGAGACCTTTGATAAAGCGGTTATTTATAATCAAATTAAGTATGAACTTTTGAATTGAAATATTTATCCTAGTATATAATTGAAATAAAAATGATCTTTTGATGAAATATCCCATTTTATGCTATTTCCAATTTTAAAGTACTTGCAGCCTACCCACTATTTCCAACTGTACACCAAATCGGGGAAATCTGTATTTCCGAAAATTGAACAACTGGACAAAACTATATTGAAGCAGTTAGTGCAAGATGACGGGTATGATTCATTGAAAGCAACCGAGTATGATCTTTCTTGGCAGGCAGTACAAAAGGGTTACGTAGGCAATGCAGATACTTATATAACGGTTGAAGAAGTAAGTTTGAAAGATAATTACAGATTCATTAGAAAAAACTTTCATCCTGCTTGGGTTCTATATACTTTAGTTTTGAGATTGGCTAGCTTTAAAAATCCTGTGAAAGAACTAAAGGCTTTTGTGTCGTCAAAAGATGTCATCCGAGTCAATTTAAATGATCAACCTATCATTCACAATGGATACGATAATTTCAAATCAACCCTTTTGGAGCTTAAACCCCTTGTAAGTGTAGTTATTCCTACTTTAAATAGATATAGTTATCTAAAAGACGTTCTTAAAGATTTAGAGTGTCAAAATTATAGAAATTTTGAAATCATTATCGTTGACCAATCCGAGCCACTTGATGAAGACTTTTATAAAAAGTTCAATCTTGATATCAGCCTTATAAAACAGAATGAGAAAGCTCTCTGGTTGGCAAGAAACAAGGCAATTCAGATAGCTAGAGGAGACTATTTACTGCTTTTTGATGATGACAGTAGGGTCAAATCAAATTGGATATCTGAACATTTAAAATGTTTAGATTATTTTAATGCTGATTTGTCTTCTGGTGTTTCTATATCTGCTGTTGGTGCAAAAGTTCCAGGAAATTATTCTTTTTTAAGAGTCAGTGACCAGTTGGACACAGGAAATGTATTATTGAAGAAAGCGGTTTTTGAGAAAATCGGATTATTTGACAGACAATTTGAGAAGCAGCGTATGGGAGATGGTGAGTTTGGTTTACGTTCATATTTGAGCGATATGTTGAATATTTCAAATCCATTTGCAGAACGTTTACATCTTAAGGCAATAGATGGAGGATTACGGGAAATGGGTAGCTGGGATGCCTTGCGTCCCAAAAACTTGTTTGCACCAAGACCTATTCCTTCAGTTTTGTACTTTTATAGAAACTATTTCGGAAACAAATTAGCCCTACTTAATTTATTTAAAGTTATGCCTTCATCAGTTATGCCTTATCGTTTTAAGAGAAGCAGGGGAATGATGTTGTTGGGATCTATCATTGCAATTTTTATTAGCCCCTTTATAGTGATTCAAATCATTAAATCTTGGCGTCTTGCAACGATTAAATTAAAACAGGGCCCACAAATTGAAACTTTAAATTGAAAAGTAAAAAGCGCATTCTAATCATTACATCTGAATTTCCTCCACAGCCTGGAGGTATTGGTAATCATGCCTATAATTTGGCTTTGCAATTGTCTCGTAATGATCACCCAGTTACCGTAATCGTCGATGAACGTTCATTAAACGGTGAGGAAGAAAGCCTTTTCGATATGGATCTCCCTTTTGAGGTGCAAAGAATAAAAATTACTTCACCAAGATTTTTGATGTATTTTAAACGGTTGAAACAGGTAGACAAATCCATTAAAAAAGTTTCAACAGTTATTGCGACAGGAAAATTTTCTCTATGGACGGCCGCATTTTTCAGCTTATTTTTTAACAGATACTTTATTGCGATAATTCATGGTACGGAAGTTAACTTTAAGTCTTTATTGTTAAAAATATCAATTAATCTTTCCCTTAAAAGATTTAATACTGTTATTGCCGTTTCAAATTATACAAAGTGTTTGGTAGATCATCTTGATCTTAACATTAAAGTAATTCCTAATGGTTTTAATCCTGATAAGTTCAAATCGGATTTAAATAAAGATGTTCTTCCATTAACAGGATACCCAAAGCTGATAACAGTTGGTAACGTTACTGAGAGAAAAGGACAGAAAAATGTCATACATCACTTGCCTAATCTTATTAAAGCTTATCCAGAAATACATTATCATTGTGTAGGGATTAAAACCGAAGCTGCAGAATTTGAGATTATCGCTAAACGTTTAGATGTGAATCGACATGTAACTTTTCATGGGCGTTTAAGTGACCAAGATTTGCAATTTATGCTCGACGGATCAGATATTTTTGTAATGCTCAGCAGCGAAACCAGATCTGGAGATGTTGAAGGGTTTGGCATTGCTATATTAGAAGCCAATGCTCTCGGTGTTCCTGCCATAGGCGCATCAGGTTGTGGTATAGAAGATGCTATTGCCGTTGGTAAATCTGGCTTATTGGTTGACCCGCTTAATCAAGAGGCTTTTTTAGAGGCAGTTGCAACTATTCTTAATGAAAAAAATGTATTCACTGCCGGTGCAAAATCTTGGGCCGAGAAACATAAGTGGAGTAATATTATCAACAACTATTTGGAATGCATACCATGAGAAGCCTCACTATCATTTCTCATACAGAACATTATCTTGCAAAAGACCAGACTATTGTTGGATTAAGCTCAACTGTAACTGAAATTAACCATTTGATGGAAATATTCGACCGTGTTGTACATATTGCAATGTTGCATAAGTGTGAGCCACCCCCAAATACGTTACCCTATATCTCTGACGCCATACAATTTGTGGCACTTCCAGCTTTGGGTGGAAAGGGAGTTAAAGACAAATTCTCCATTTTATTGAATGCCCCTAAAGTTCTCACAATTATCAGAAAATATATAAAAACCTCTGATTACTTTCAATTTAGGGCTCCTACGGGAATTGGAGTTTATGTAATCCCATATTTAATATTCTTGACTTCAAAAAAAGGATGGTTTAAGTATGCTGGTAATTGGAAACAGAAAAATGCTCCTATATCTTATAGATTTCAAAAATGGATGTTGGAACGACAAATTAGAGCAGTGACCATTAACGGTTTTTGGGCTGATCAACCAAAGCAATGTTTGAGTTTTGAGAATCCTTGTTTGACTCAACAAGAAATAATTAAAGGACAATCGATTCGAAAACTCAAAACGTTATCTGCCCCAATAAATTTCTGTTTCGTAGGCCGATTGGAAGAAGCCAAGGGGGTTGGACTAATACTTGATGCTTTTGCAGGATTAGATAATTCCATTAAAAATAAAATTGGTTGTGTACATTTTATTGGTGATGGGGAAAATAAGGAGTTTTATCAAAATAAATCCTCGAGTATTGACCTCAATTTTATTTTTCATGGATATTTACCGAGACAAAAGGTTCATGAACTCTATAAGCAGTGTCATAGTATATTGTTACCTTCTAGATCTGAAGGGTTTCCAAAAGTGATAGCTGAAGCTATGAATTACGGTTGTATTCCTATTGTCTCCAATGTTTCTTCTTTAGGACATTATATAAAAGAGGATGATAATGGGTATCTTTTATCAACAATAAGTGAAGACGATTTGCGTCAGTGTCTCTATAAATTATTAAACCTCAATGGTCAACAATTTAGACGATTAATTAATTCCAATGATGTGATTTTACGATCATTTACATATAGTCATTACAATATGAGATTGTTAAATGAAATTTTATGATATTTGTTTTTTTTTTAAATTGACGGACTATCAGAAAATAAAGTCTATTTTTAACCAGTTTATACCGCTATTTGTCTGCTGAATGATTCTTAAAAAAATACAAAAGACTATTAAGAGGCATCCTTTTCTATACTTAACAAGGTTTCGCTTGTTGTCAAAAAATTCAAATTTAGAAGAGATTAGGAGTCTGAATTATAATGCACTTAATAGAAAAGAAGATATCCCTGCATATTTTTTTGAAATAAACAAATTAATTTTTAACGACGGTAGGCCCGACTCTGACCTAGAAACTGTAAGATTGCTTGGCGTATGGTTAAAAAACAATATTAAAGGTGGACCTGGCTTAAGTGAGCCGTCGGCTGAAGCTCTTCAAATAATGCTTGCAGGGAAAGGTGGTGTTTGTAGTGATATGGCACAAGTTTTTAATAATTTTTGCGTGGTAAATGACATTGCGGTTAGGGAATGGGGAACAACAAGTGCTCCATTTAACAGGGATTTTGGGGGACATTCATTCAATGAAGTCTATTGTGGAGATTTACAAAAATGGATACTTGTTGATGTTTATTGGAACTTTATGTTCTATAATGATGAGGGGGCACCTTTGTCAGTCGTTGAACTTTATCAAATGAAACGATTAGGTCAACCTATCTTTTTTAAATCATTTAATGAAGATAATATGGTAGAAGAAGCTACAGTAAATAAGAACTATTTGAACTCTTCAATTACCCCCTTTTTAATTTGTGGTTATCATAATAAAATATATGACCGATATTTATCAGTATTGAGACCTCATTTGCCTATTTTTATTATACATTTTATATTATTTGCTTTAAATAAGAGTTACCATTACCGTTTCCCTTTTGATAATTATAAAGCTATATTTTCTTAATCTGTATATCTCTCTTTGGAAATTGAATAAATTCCAATTTGTATAAAGTGCTAAAAAGACAATTGTAATACCTTTAACCTTTTGAAAACCAATATTTCCTATATCAGTGCAATTATTTTACATGTTGCAATTGGTTTTCTAGTATATTTAAATGAAGGCCTAGCCAAAATTTATTTCCTGTTTGCGTTAGTTTATTTTTTTGCTAGAATTATCGTAGCTCCATCCAATTTGAAAACATTTGAGGTATTAAAGGCATGTGCTTATTTTGTCGGTGCTGAAGTACTTTTCCGAATGACAAAGGGTGCTTTTTCGTATGAGGCAGGAAAATATTTGGTCATATTGTTTGTTCTAGTTGGAATGTTTTATAGAGGGCTCTCTGGCAAAGGATATCCATATTTCATTTATTTGATGTTTTTAATACCGTCGATTTTTGTGGCATCGACTACTTTAAGTTTTGATGCACATTTTAGAACCAACATTGCCTTTGTATTGAGTGGTCCTGTGTGTCTGGGCCTTGCAGCCTTGTTTTGCTATGACAAGCGTGTCACTTTTGCAGAAATGTCATCAATTTTATACTTTATGGTACTTCCTATTATAGCCCATACAGTATACATCTATTTTTATACTCCAAACTTGCGAGAAGTGTTGTCTGGAACAGGCTCCAATCATGAAGCATCAGGTGGATTTGGGCCTAATCAGGTATCTGCAATATTAGGTTTAGGAATGATTTTGATTTCCATAAGGCTTTTTATCAAATCACCGTCCTTTTCTCTAAAAATTCTTAATTCAATCCTTTTAATAGCAATTTCATTTCGTGCTGTGTCAACTTTCAGTAGAGGAGGGGTATTGGCGGCCATTCTCACAATATTGGTGTTTTTATTCTCATTTTATAAGAAAGTATCCATAAAAAAAAAAAATGAGATTATTGGCGTATTTACCATGCTTTGTATTAGTTTAGTTACATCGTGGATGATCAGTTCTTACCAGTCAGATGGGTTAATAGACTTAAGATATGCCAACAAAGATGTTCTGGGAAGAGAAAAGCAGGACATCACCACGGGGAGAGGACAATTGTTTAAAGAAGAATTAGAGGGCTTTGTGTCTCATCCCTTTCTTGGAATTGGATCAAGTAGAGCGAAGGACCAGCGTATTGAAGAGGAGGGGCAGGGCATTACCTCTCATAGCGAATTTAGTCGAACTTTAGCCGAACATGGAATATTCGGTGTGGTAATCTTAATTATTTTGATTTTTAAGCCCTTTGCTATTCGATCCAGGAACCAACAGAATTATTATTTCTATGCTTTCTTGGCATTTTGGTTCCTGACCATTAACCATATGTCCATGAGAATAGCTATGCCAGCCTTTATTTATGCCCTCGCACTATTGAATGTTACACATGACAAAAATCCTCTACATAGGAAACAACTTGACACAGGAAACGTCTAATGTTTCATATATGGCAACTTTAGGCCCACTTTTGGAAAAGGAGGGATATCAAGTTTACTATGCGTCAAATAAAAGAAATAAGATATTGCGGTTATGCGATATGCTATTCAAAGTTTTACGCTACTCACGAACTGTAAACATTGTTTTAATAGACACTTATAGTACCCAGAATTTTTATTATGCTTTTTTGGTGAGTCAACTTTGTCGGTTGTGTGGTCTACCTTATATTCCAATTCTGCATGGTGGCAAATTACCAGAAAGACTGCAGTCAAGCCCTAAAATGAGTGCTCTAATATTCAACAATTGTCAAGTGAATGTTGCGCCATCATCATACTTGAAAGAGCAATTTGAACTGAAAGGGTTTTATAATGTTGAATATGTACCAAATACCATTGAACTTTCAAATTATCAATTCTTTAAACGAACGTTTGATAAGCCAAAATTGTTGTGGGTGCGTTCATTCTCAAAAATTTATAATCCTTTGATGGCTATAAAGGTTTTAAATCAATTGAAGAAATTGGGTCTTGAAGCTTCCCTTTGTATGATTGGACCTGACTCTGATGGTACTATGATGGAAGCCAGAAATTTATCCAACGAATTGGATTTGAATGTAAGGTTTACGGGTAAGCTGCTCAAAAGAGAGTGGTTGGAGCTCTCGAAAGATTATAACATTTTTATCAATACTGCAAATGTAGATAACACCCCTATTAGTGTCATTGAAGCGATGGCTCTTGGTCTTCCTGTGGTTTCCACAAATGTTGGTGGTATGCCATTTTTAATCGAGAAGGGAAAGAATGGTATTTTAGTTGAGCAAAATAATACCGATGAAATGACACATGAAATTATAAAATTGTTCAATGATAGAGCTGCGTGCAAAACATTAGCAATAAATGCAAGGTTCTCTTCTGAACAATATGATTGGCAGATGGTTAGGTTAAAATGGAACGAAATTCTTCGAAACTAATTATGAATCTTTTTTATCTTATTATCTTTACAAAGTAAATATCCAAGGATTTAATGGGGAGAAAAAAAGATATTCATTTCGAAGTTTCAGAGCGCAAAATCTTACTGCGTATTTTCGACCTAATATTTGTGTTCTTTGGACTTTACTTGTTGGAACTCTTTGTGCCTTATAATTACTTGCTTATAAAAAGCGAAAATACAATCTACTTAATTGTATTGGCTATTTATTTAATGATTTTTGGTACCATTTTTGAACTTTACGATTTACAGAAAGCAAGCAAACTGGATGTAACCTTCAGAAATATTGTTCTAGTAGCTTCCACTACAATATTATTCTATTTTCTTACGCCATATTATACACCATTTCTTCCTGAAAAGCGTTTGCAGATCCTTTATTTCTATTTGGCCATCATCATTATGATTTTTATATGGAGATTGTGTTACGTGACATTTGTAGCCTCTCCAAGATTTTACAAAAGAGTACTATTGGTCGGAGAAATTAGCTACGTTGAAAACATTGTAAAGGCATTAAATGTCTCTGATCCTAACTACAAAATAGTCGGTTTTATTAACTGTGAAGAAACATCTGAAGATCCAATCAAATTTAAAGGTTTAAAGGAGTTTCAACCTAAAGATCTAGCAAAGGTCATTTCTGAACAAAAGATTTCAGAAGTTTTGGTGGCTAGTTATAATTCAGAGACGATTACTTCGGAAATTTATCATGATCTCATTACTCTTTTGGAAAAGGGATTTACGATTAGAGAATATACACAAGTTTACGAAGAATTGACTTACCGTGTTCCAATTCAATATGTCGGCAAGGATTTTTATAAATATTTTCCGTTCAGCCGAAGCAATCAAAATACTTTATACTTATTTTTTCATCGTGCTTTTGATTTGATATTTTCTTTAGTAGGTTTGATTTTAGGGCTGGTATTGTTGCCATTAGTTATTATAGGTAATATTTTGGGAAATAGAGGACCGCTTTTTTATACACAAGAAAGAGTAGGGAAGAACGGAATTCCTTTTAGAATTATGAAGTTGCGCAGTATGGTAACAGATGCAGAGGCTAATGGTGCAAAATGGGCTCAAAAGGATGATGCAAGAATTACGAAATTCGGAAAATTTTTAAGAAGAACTAGATTGGACGAGTTTCCGCAGTTTATAAATGTTATAAAAGGCGAAATGAGCATTATAGGTCCCAGACCAGAGCGCCCTTATTTTGTTCAAGAATTGTCACAGATTATACCTTTTTACGAAACACGACATATTGTGAAGCCTGGTTTGACGGGTTGGGCTCAAGTAAACACAAGATATGGTGCTTCAGTGGATGAAAGTCTCACAAAACTTCAATATGATTTATACTATATCAAACATAGAAGTTTGTTTTTGGATTTGAATATTGTCGTAAAAACTTTAAGTACTATTCTTTACTATAGAGGTCAATAAACTTCTTGAGTATCTTTAAAATGTTTAAGAAGAAACACGTAACGTATCAAAAGAGCAATCAGAAAAGGAATCAAACCAACTGCATAAACCTGTATGTTCATTATCCAATGAAAACAAAGCAGCACAAGCATTATGATTAGAAACTTTAAGTAGTTTCTAAACCAATTTCTCACTCGTTTGCTCAATAATTGTCCAATGATAAATAAATTTAGCGGAAAGGCCCACAACACATTGTAATTTTGGGCTGTCCCTGTATGGTCTGTTGCAAACCAAAGTAAAAGGATGGCAATTCCTATCAATCCTGTGATTCCGAATAGCAATAAATCAACCCATTTGGAGCGTTTTTGCTTTTGATGGTCTTTATAGGTGATGAAAAGAATGATGATCGAAACAATTCCCATAATCATCAAAGGACTCCATAAAAAGTTGCTGCTATTCGGCTTTTCAGCACTTTTGAAAATTACTTTTGAATCCTTGACCAATTTTTTGTCAGATTCAAGTGTTGCATTCCCAAAAAACTGATGAATGTATTTTGGCAAAAACATATGTTCGTATGGAGTCGCTTGTTTATCAATGACCGAGCCCAAAGCAATGTCAATCCCAAAGCTTCCCCAAGTATTCAGTCCTACTTGATCGTGAATCAGTTCCCTGAATGTTTTTGCCTTAAAATCTTTAGAAGGCGTGAATTTTATTTCACCATCAATCGATGCTTCGGCAACGTCCCTAATTCTAGTAGCACAATTGTCATAGAAAAAATCATAGAGATATTTTCTGTTTTCAGGTTGGTAATTTTCAACTAAATAATTGTAGAAACTTTGTTTTTCAGCAGCAGAAAGATTTAAAACCTGCTCCTCGATGGTACGATTGAAATAGGAATAGTATCTATAAATATCAACAAAATCGTGTTTGCTCATTTGATAGTTCAACTTTCCTTGGGCAAACTTCAAATAGAAATTCGGTGTGTCAAAATCATATTCGCCATAACCATAGACTACATCCATTCCCACAGATTGATCTTTAACCCTAAAGGCGCTATGACCGAACGCGTCATTTAAATTTTTACCTGGTCCAAAGGTCAAGACAGAAATTTCTGCATTTGGAGATAACTCGTGAGACTGTGCAAAAACTGTTAGCGAAAATAATTGTAGAAGAAGGAATAGTTTTAATTTCATAAACGAAAGATAAACTATCTAAAGATACTAAAATCGAGTTTGAGCGAGAACACATTGCTGTATAAAGCTGCACTTTGATCGCCAATATCTGTAAATGCATAATCCAACTGAATGCCACGATATTTGAAGCCGACACCAAAGTTAGGCTGAAAGGTCAAATTTTCAGAATTGTCAATCTGTAATTCATTCTGAAAGTTTCCAACACCAGCACGAAGAAACACCAAATCTGTATAACCAAATTCAAAACCTAATGCAGGATTGATGCTCGCAAAGGATGTTGAAATAATGTCATTGTTTTGCTCAAAACGCACATTCAAATCTAAAGCAGTTACCAGCGAATAATCATAATGAAAAATAAACTTTTTAGACATTCCAATTTGAAGTTTTGGAATGGTCAACTCCGTGTTTTCAGGTACTTCTTGATTTTGGCCCTCAATCGCATTTTGAATGGTCGCCAATTTTTCATCATCAAAAGTCCAGGCATTGAATGTGGTAGTTATATCTCTTGCCATTATTCCAAACTTCCAATCATTCTTGCTTTCAAATTGAATACCAGCATCAAGACCAAAACCCCAAGAATTGGCAAAATCACCTATAATTCTTCGGATGATTTTTGCGTTGATTCCATAACTTAAGCCATCTATCGGCAAATGTCTCGCGTAAGAAATTGTCAAACCATAATCCACAGCAGAAAACAGACTAATTCTATCATAATTGATATTTCCTTGCTCATCAATAAGTTGTGTGGTATCCAAAATGTCATCGACTCCAAAACGAATCAAGGATATACCAACAGCACTTCTATCATCCAGAGGCATCGCAAAAGCTGCATAATCGTAGTTGGCAATATTGGCGAAATAACTGGAGTGCATCAAAGCTATCTGCTTGTCTTCCAGCTTGACCAGACCAGCTGGATTCCAATAACCAGAATTGACATCACCTGTTTGAGAAACGACAGTATTGCTCATACCCAAAGCGGCAGCATCGACACCAATGTTCATAAATTCGTTGGAATACTTGGTTTGGGCAAAACTTACGGCAGCGCATAGCAGAAGAGCAATAAGTAGTTTAGTTTTCAATAGCAAAGAAATTTTTACAAAGATGCACTTTATTTTTAATCTAATAAACTTCAATTTTATTGAGTTATTGTATGAATCTTATCATAGACGCAAATAGTTTCCTATTTTTACAGAAAATAATTTGATGAGTCTTAAAAAGCACATTCCGAACATCGTCACGCTCCTTAATTTGTTCTGTGGCTCTATTGCAGTGATTTTTGCGGTTTATAACAATTTTGTGGCAGCTGCAATTTTTGTGTTTTTGGGTATTTTCTTTGATTTTTTTGATGGATTGTTGGCCAGAAAATTGAATGTCCAAAGTCCTTTGGGAATACAGCTCGATTCGCTCGCGGATATGGTGACCAGTGGCTTGGTTCCTGGCGTTGTGATGTTTAAGTTGTTATCTATTGCAGTCGATACGCCTTATTTTATTGAGTCTTCAGATGTTTGGACAAGCAGTATGCATTGGACCGGATTTAAAATCTCTTGGATTCCATTGATTGGTTTATTGATTCCGCTTGCTTCGGCTTACCGATTGGCAAAATTCAACGTAGATGAAGACCAGAAAAGCTACTTTAAAGGCTTGCCAACTCCCGCAAATGCGCTACTCATCATTTCTTTGCCTTTAATTATGGAATTTCAAAATAGCGATTTGATGAACGCTACTATCGTAAACAAATGGTTTTTGATAGGTATGACTTTGGTGAGTTGTTATTTGTTGAATTCCCATATAAAATTGTTTGCACTGAAGTTCAAGAACTTCGGATTCAAGGATAATGCCGTAAGATATGTATTCCTTATTTTGACGATGGTTTTATTGGTGTTGTTACATTTTGCTGCAATTCCAATTATTATTCTTTCTTATATCATTCTATCTTTGATTTCTGAATCTTTGATGAAAAAATGATACATTCCTAAACTTAAAAAATGGCTTCAGGATTTTTTGCATTACTCGACGATATAGCAGCACTTATGGATGATGTAGGTGCAATGGCTAAAATTTCAACCAAAAAAACAGCAGGAATATTGGGTGATGACTTGGCTGTAAACGCCGAAAAGGCTTCAGGTTTTGTATCGTCTAGAGAAATTCCTGTGTTATGGGCTATTTCAAAGGGCTCATTCTTGAACAAGGTGATAATTTTGCCGATTGCTTTCTTGTTGAGTGCGTTTCTTCCCATTGCAATTACCATTGCACTTGTTGCTGGTGGAATTTATTTGGCTTATGAAGGAGCTGAAAAGATTTATGAATTTTTTGTACCTCATAAGCACGAAGATGACCATACGATAGATTTAAAAACACCTACTGAAGAGGAAGTTTTGGCAGCTGAAAAATCAAAGATAAAATCAGCAATTCTGACAGATTTTATATTGTCTGTAGAAATTGTCATCATTGCCTTGGGAACTGTGATTGAGGAGCCATTATTGACACAGATTCTGGTGGTAACGATAGTTGCAATGATTGCTACTGTTGGAGTTTACGGCATTGTGGCACTCATTGTTAGAATGGATGATTTTGGGTTAAGATTGATTCAAATGAATGATAAAGACAAAAGTGTCTCTGATTTTTTCGGACATCTTTTGGTTAAATCGCTACCAATTGTTGTCAGAAGTTTGTCGGTTATTGGAACCATAGCATTACTTCTGGTAGCAGGAGGAATTTTTGTGCATAATCTTGAGTTTATGCATCATTTTCTTGAATCTTGGCCTTCTTTTATAAGAGATTTTATTGTTGGATTGGGTGTTGGGATTGTCGCTTTGATTTTGATTAATGCAATCAAAAAGCTAATTTCTTTAATCAAAAAGTAAATTAAAACATCAACTTCTTTTTCCTCAACTCAAAGTTCTGACCTAAATAAACCTTACGAACCATTTCGTCATTTGCCAAATCTTCAGGAACACCAGCTTTAAGGATACTGCCTTCAAACATTAAGTAGGTTCTATCGGTAATTGCCAAGGTTTCTTGGACATTATGGTCTGTAATCAATATTCCAATATTCTTTTTGGTCAATTGTGCCACAATACGCTGAATATCTTCAACAGCCACCGGGTCTACACCTGCAAATGGTTCATCCAAGAGAATAAAGTTAGGATCTGTAGCCAATGCTCGAGCAATTTCAGTACGTCGACGCTCGCCACCAGACAATAAATCGCCTCGGCTTTTACGAATGTGACCAAGACTGAACTCTTCTATTAACGATTCCATCTTGTCGTGTTGCTCCTTTTTGCTCAATTTTGTCATTTGAAGAACGCTTAAGATATTGTCTTCAATGCTCAATTTTCGAAAGACTGATGCTTCTTGAGCCAAATAACCAATTCCGTTTTGAGCACGCTTGTACATTGGATACTTTGTGATTTCCTGACCTTCAAGATAAATATTGCCACTATTGGGCTTAATAAGACCAACAATCATATAGAAAGAAGTGGTTTTGCCAGCACCATTGGGACCCAAAAGTCCAACAATCTCTCCTTGGTTGACTTCCAACGAGACACCTTTCACCACTTGTCGTCCACTGTAGGACTTCATTAAATTTTCTGCTCTTAACTTCATAAGTTAACTTCTGAACGCTAAAAATAGTAAAATCATATCTTCTACTCGGATAAGAGTTTCAATTTATTAAAAGTTTAACTTTGGTTTTCCAAAGCTTCCCAAAATTCGTAAGCTCTACGCAGATGTGGTATCACGATGGTGCCTCCTACAAGCGTTGCAATTCCTAAAGCTTCACCCACTTCGGCCTTCGTCAAACCTTCTTTATAACTTGTTTCTAGATGGTATTTGATACAGTCATCACATCTCAAAACCGTTGAAGCTACGAGACCTAGCAACTCTTTGGTTTTGACGTCCAAAGCGCCTTCAGAATATGCATTGGTGTCAAGATTGAAAATCCTTTTGATGATTTTATTGTTATCAGCCAAAATTTTATCATTCATTTTAGCACGATACTCATTGAATTCTTTGACGATATCAGACATTTTGTTTTGTTTTACGATTTTGATTTCTAACTACAACAGCAGAAATATAGATACTAATTTGGTATAAAATCAAGATTGGAATTGCCACAATGACCTGACTAGCAACATCTGGAGGTGTGATAATTGCCGATAAAATCAAGATGATAACAAGAGCAAATTTTCTGTATTTTTTTAAGATTTGAGGCGTTACTATACCAACTTTAGTCAAAAAATACATAATGATTGGTAGTTCAAATACAAACCCAGAAGCCAATGACGATGATCTTACCAGTGAAATATACGAGCTTAAATCAATTTCATTGGTAATTTCGGAACTAACAGTATAGGTTCCTAAAAAGTTGATGGATAATGGTGTGATCACATAATATCCGAACAAAACTCCGAGAAAAAATAGAAATGAGGTTACAAGAATAAATCCTTTGGAATGTTTTCGCTCATTCGGATGCAATCCAGGGCTGATAAAGCTCCAAAGTTGATAAATGATATAAGGAAAAGCAATCACTAAACCTGCGTAAATGGCTGTCCATATATCCGCAGAAAATTGTCCTCCCATTGTTCTGTTTTGAATGGTAAAGGGAAAACTTTCAGCACAAAAGGTACTTTCAAAATCAAAAAATTGTGAAATCTTACAAAGATATTTATAGGTGGGAAAAGTCATTTTCTTTGGACCAAAAATGATTTCATCAAAAATGAATCTTGAGAATATGAATGCACCAGTTCCAGCAATAACAATTGCCAGAGTACTTCTGATTAAATGCCAACGTAAATCTTCAAGATGATCTAAAAAAGACATCTGATCTGTATTCTTTTTTGCCATTAGATAATGCCTTCTTTAATTAAATCGTGTAAGTGAACCACACCAGCGTATTCACCGTTTTCTTCCACTAACAACTGTGAAATTTCATTTGCTTCCATCAGTTCCATTGCGTCAATGGCCATTGCACTGTTGCTGATACGCTTTGGGTTGGAACTCATAATGTCTTTTGCGGTAAGGTTCATAAAGGATTCACTTTTTGACAACATTCTACGTAAATCGCCATCCGTAATGATTCCAACTATTTTATTGTTCTCGACAACCGCTGTAACGCCTAACATCTTTTCCGATATTTCTACAATGACCTGTTTCACATTAGTGTCCAATCGTACTTGCGGTTTTTGGTTCATTGAAGACAAATCACTTACTCTCAAATACAAACGTTTTCCAAGTGCACCGCCGGGATGATACTTTGCAAAATCCCTACTTGAAAAACCTCGCAATTCCAATAGACAAATGGCAAGGGAGTCTCCTATGACCAATTGAGCTGTTGTGCTGGTGGTAGGCGCTAAATTATTAGGGCACGCTTCCTGCTCCACATATGCATTCAAGATATAATCTGCCTGTTGACCTAAAAACGATTTTGAATTGCCTGTAATAGCAATCATTTTATTATTAGCATTTTTAATCAATGGAACCAAAACTTTAATTTCTGGTGTGTTTCCACTTTTTGAAATGCATATTACAATGTCGTCTTCAAGCATCAGCCCCAAATCACCGTGTATCGCATCTGCAGCGTGCATAAAAACTGACGGCGTTCCTGTTGAATTTAAAGTTGCGACTATTTTATTTGCAATGATGGCACTCTTACCAATACCTGTAATAATTACGCGTCCTTTTGAGTTATATATAAGTTCGACAGCATTTGCAAAATCATCATCAAGAAGAGAAGAGAGGTGAGCAATTGCTTTGCTTTCTAACTCAATGGTCCTTTGGGCAGTATTGAGAATAGAATGTTTATGATTCAAAATTTATAATTTTTGTGTTTGATGCGTTTGAAGAATTTTAGTATCTTTAAACTAAATGCAAATGTATATAAAATACTAATAGCGATTAATGAGTAAAACAGAAATTGACTTGCATGGCGCTCTTAAAAAATATTTTGGTTTCTCAAAATTCAAAGGGCTTCAAGAAGAGGTCATAAAAAGTATTGTATCGGGTCATAATACGTTTGTGATTATGCCCACTGGAGGCGGAAAATCATTGTGCTACCAACTTCCAGCCTTAATTAAAGACGGCACTGCAATTATTGTGTCTCCGTTGATTGCCCTGATGAAAAATCAAGTAGATGCTATTCGAGCAGTATCCCAAAACGAAGGTGTTGCACACGTTTTAAACTCGTCATTAAGCAAAACCGAAATCAAACAAGTCAAAGAGGATATTTCAAACGGTGTCACCAAACTTTTGTATGTTGCTCCTGAATCCTTGACAAAAGAAGAGTATGTCGAATTCTTGAAATCTGAAACTGTTTCTTTTATGGCAGTTGACGAAGCTCATTGTATCAGTGAATGGGGACACGATTTTAGACCGGAATACCGCAACTTAAAACAAATCATAGAGCGGATTGGCAATGATATTCCAATTATTGGATTGACTGCCACGGCGACTCCAAAAGTTCAAGAGGATATTTTAAAAAGTTTGAACATTACGAATGCAAAAACCTTTAAGGCATCGTTCAATAGACCGAATTTATATTATGAAGTTCGTCCGAAAACGAAAAATGTAGATGCAGATATCATTCGTTTTATCAAGCAAAATCAAGGGAAATCAGGAATCATTTATTGCTTAAGCAGAAAAAGAGTTGAAGAATTGGCACAGGTACTTCAGGTTAATGGTATCAAAGCGGTTCCTTATCACGCAGGTTTGGATGCTAAAACAAGGGTGAAGCATCAGGATATGTTTTTGATGGAAGATGTAGATGTTGTGGTTGCCACAATAGCCTTCGGAATGGGTATCGATAAGCCGGATGTTCGTTTTGTCATTCATCACGATATGCCGAAAAGTATTGAAAGCTATTATCAGGAAACTGGTCGTGCAGGAAGAGATGGTGGTGAAGGTCATTGTTTAGCATTCTATGCTTATAAAGACATCGAAAAGCTCGAAAAATTTATGTCTGGTAAGCCTGTTGCCGAACAGGAAATTGGACAAGCTTTGTTACAGGAAGTGGTTGCTTTTGCTGAAAGTTCGGTGTCGAGAAGGAAATTCATCCTTCACTATTTCGGAGAAGAGTTTGATAACGAAACAGGCGAAGGTGGCGATATGGATGATAATGTAAGGCATCCTAAAAAGCAGCACGAAGCGATGGATGACGTTTTAACATTGCTTGGAACTGTTGAAAAAACAAACGAAAAATATAAGTCGAAAGATTTGGTTCAAGTTCTCATAGGAAAGTCCAATGCATTGATTTCATCACATAAAACCGATACTCAAGAGTTCTTTGGGATTGGTGATGATAAAGATAAACGCTACTGGATGGCCTTGATTCGTCAAGTGTTGGTTGCTGGACTTCTAAAAAAGGACATCGAAACCTATGGAGTTTTGCGTTTGTCCAATGATGGGAAGAATTATATGAAAGCTCCCACATCTTTTATGATGACAGAAGACCACGTTTTTGATGAAGGCACCGATGATAGCATTATTACCGCTTCAAAAGGAGATGGAGGTGTAGCTGACGAACGGTTGATGAGTATGCTCAAAGATTTGAGGAAAAGCAATGCCAAAAAACTCGGAGTGCCACCATTCGTTATATTTCAGGATCCATCTTTAGAAGATATGGCCTTGAAATATCCTATTACTATTGACGAATTGAGTAATGTTCACGGCGTAGGAGATGGGAAAGCAAAAAAATATGGTAAAGATTTCGTGGCGTTGATATCTCGGTATGTTGATGAAAACGATATTGACAGACCAGATGATTTTGTCGTTAAAACTACAGGGTCTAATTCTGGATTGAAACTCTATATCATTCAGAATATTGATAGAAAATTGCCTTTAGATGATATTGCCAAGGCAAAAGGTATGAAGATGAAGGAGTTTATCAAGGAACTGGAAGCCATTGTGTATTCTGGTACCAAATTGAATATCAATTACTGGATTGATGAAATATTGGATGAAGACCAGCAGGAGGAAATTCACGATTATTTTATGGAATCGAGCACAGATAAAATCGACGTGGCCATTAAAGAATTTGATGGAGAATATGATGATGAAGAATTGAGACTCTATCGCATAAAATTCATTAGCGAAGTCGCCAATTAAATCTTTTTGCGTTGCTAGTTGTTTTTTTCTGCAATTGAAAACACGATATGTTGTTTTTTCGCAATCAACTCAAGAGATATAATTTTCGATTTGGAAATTTTTGAAAGGTCTTCTTTTTCAATTTCAAAATCAATTCTAGTAATGCTTCTGTTTGAGACATTTGAAAAATCAGACTCGATTTCAACCATATCAGAATTTAAATTCAATTCAAAATCTGAACCTTTAACTTTTAATTGAACGCCTTTTATTGTTTTTATATGAAATGATCCGACAATAACAGTGTTTAATAAATGATATCCAGCAAGTTCTCCCAAATCAGCATACATTACGTTAGACGCTGAAATTGCAAAAGGCTCGTTCTCAATGTCATTAATGATTCCTTCGGTATGCGTATCTACGTGGAGTTTTTCCATCGCTCTGATGTCTCCAAATGCAGCTCTTAATCTCGTAATGGAAAATTTCATAATTTTTTCTCTTTTTGTAAAACTAATGTTATAAAACTGAAATCCAAAATATCTTCAAACTTCCAACTTCCTGCTTCGCGCATTCTTTCTTATCTTTGCAACTTCAATTCAAAATTTAAATTATGCAAGACGGATTATACGCCAAATTCAAAACCAGCAAAGGTGATATTTTGGTGAATTTAGAATACAAAAAAACGCCTGGAACTGTTGGTAATTTTGTGGCTTTGGCCGAAGGAAACTTGGAAAATTCTGCAAAACCACAAGGAACACCTTATTATGACGGATTGAAATTCCACCGAGTCATTCCAGATTTTATGATCCAAGGTGGTTGTCCTCAAGGTACTGGAACAGGTCATCCTGGATATAAGTTTGATGATGAGTTTCATAAAGATTTGAAACACGATGGTCCTGGCGTATTGTCTATGGCAAATTCAGGTCCTGGTTCTAACGGCAGCCAATTTTTCATTACGCACGTAGAAACACCTTGGTTGGATAATAAACATACTGTTTTTGGTAAGGTGGTTGAAGGCCAAGATGTAGTAGACGCTGTTGCTCAAGGTGATACGATGGATCAAGTTGAAATCATTAGACAAGGGAAGGATGCAGAAGATTTCAATGCTGTTGAAGCTTTTAGAACTTTTGAAGGTGCTCGTGAAAAGCGAATTGCCGCAGAACGCGCTGCCAAAGAGGATGAAATAAATGCATTGTCAGCTGGATTTGAAAAAACCGAAAGTGGATTGCGTTATCAAATCATTCAAAAAGGAAGCGGTAAAAAAGCGGAGAAAGGTAATATGGTTTCCGTACATTACAAAGGACAATTGTCTGATGGTACTGTATTTGATTCTTCATATAAACGCAACCAACCTATTGATTTTCAAGTTGGTGTTGGTCAAGTTATTCCAGGGTGGGATGAAGGTATCTGCCTATTGAACGTAGGAGACAAAGCAAGATTGGTCATACCAAGTGATTTGGGTTATGGACCTTCAGGAGCAGGCGGCGTTATTCCACCAAACGCAACTCTGGTATTTGATGTGGAGCTGATGAATGTGAAATAACATTAATTGTAACAAAATCGCAATTGAATCGTCCCATTTTTAATGGGACTTTTTTTTGAGTATCTTACACTTCCCAAAATAAAATCAATCAAAATGAAATCAACATTTTATTCTCTTTTTTTAATCATTCTACTTTCGAGTTGTTCTAAAAACATTCAATATTCTGCGGAACATATCAAGGAAACTTCAGGACGTTATATTTTTAATGAGAATGAAGTAGTGGATGTTTTTTACAAAGACAATGATTTATACATCAAGTGGAAAGGTGCGTCAAGAAAGCCTGTAGTGTTGGATGAAAACACCTTTTTTGTGGCAGATATGTATCAAAAATTACGATTTGCAGTGCATCCTGATACCAAAAAACGCTATTTAGCTGTCATTTCAGAAGATGACGAAGTGAATTATCAATATCTAAAGGTTGATGATGATTTCAAAACACCTTGGATGTATTTGTCAAATGGAGAGTATGATAAAGCAACAGAAGGTTATTTGGAGCTAAAAAAACAAGATTCAACTAAAACGTATATCGAAGAACACGAGGTCAATCGACTTGGCTATAATCTATTGAGAAATAAGGAATATGAGAATGCCATTAAGGTTTTTGAGATGAACGTTGCACTTTATCCAGAAAGTAATAATGTCTATGACAGCCTAGCGGATGCTTTCTTGAGAAGTGGCGACAGTTTACAGGCTTACACAAACTACAAAAAGGCCTACGAAATGAACACAGGAAACGAGCGAGCCAAGGAATACGTCAAAAATTATGAGAAAAATAAACAGACGGACTAATTATAAGTCCTTTGTCTTGCCATAGTTCAATAATCCATCAATCGTATTAGCAGTTACGGAATGGTAATTACTTCTTGATTTTTTGTAAATCTCTAACGCTTCATCTACTCTGTTGCTTTTTTTGTAAGCCTCAAAAAGAGTGGTGACATACCAACGTCTTCCTACTGTGGTGAGAAATTCTTCAATTTTAACATCGACATTATTTCCGTGATAATTGTGTGTAATTGCTTTTTCAAACCAAACCATCGCAATATAGGAGTTGGTGGAATTGGTAAAATTGAATTTATCGTCAAGCAGTTGCATCTGTTCATTTGAAATGTCATTAGGAATGTTTCTTACAAAATGAACCCATTCCTGCGGTGTCCAATCTTTTGTAACCTGTGCATCAATGTTATTGGTCTCTATAAATGTTCTCAAAATGCTTTCAACCGTATCAAAAGCATTTGATTTTATGATAGCCTGATTGTCAGGAATTCCAGGTTGATAAATCCATTCTTCAGTATTGAAAGACACATTGTTTTTCTCCAGCAGATTTTTGTTGAGGTAGCTTACGAAATCTTCTGTATTTGTAGTTGAAAATGCATTTTTTTTGAAGTAAGATTTCAAGAACGCATCAAATTTTTCTCGACCTACAGTTTCTTCCAACGTTCTTAAAAACAAATAACCTTTGTCGTAAGCAATGCTGTTCATACCATCATCAGGATTTCTGTCTTTAAGATTGAGCTTTAATTTAGTGTCGTTTGGACTATCTTTTAAGGATTCCAATTCTTCTTCCAAATCCTGACGTCCTATTTTTGCCAGCATATTGGCACGCTCTTTACCATAAAGTGCTTCCATAATACGCATTTCAAAATAAACCGTAAAACCTTCGTTTAGCCAAAAATCATTCCACGTGGCATTGGTTACCAAGTTTCCAGACCAAGAATGTGCCAACTCGTGGGCAACCAAAGATGTCAAGCTTTTATCACCAGCAATCACTGTAGGTGTAGCAAACGTCAAGCGCGGATTTTCCATTCCACCAAAAGGAAAACTAGGAGGTAGAACTATCACGTCAAACTGTTCCCAATCATAATCGCCATAAAGGTTTTCGGCAGCAGCAACCATTTTTTCCATATCTGAAAATTCTGCGTGTACTTTCTCAACCATTGATTTTTCTGCATAAACTCCAGTACGATTACTGACAGCCTTGTATTCAATGTCTCCAACGGCAAGTGCAATCAAGTAGGCAGAAATAGGTTGTTTCATTTTGAAATGATAAACACCATCAGCAGTTTTTTCCTTTGGGTTTTCAGCACTCATCACAGCCATCAAATCTGAAGGCACCTTGACGGTTGCGTCATAGGTTATACGTATCTGTGGACTATCCTGAATGGGAATCCAAGTTCTCGTCAAAATCGCCTGACCTTGCGTAAACAGAAATGGATGGGTTTTATCGGCTGTTTGTTGAGCGTTTAGCCATTGCAAAGCTTCGGTTTTATCCGTGGTGTTGTAAGTGACGGAAATGGTTTTTGTGTCTTCAGAAATTGCAATAGAGAGAGGCTGTCCAAGCATTTCATCCATTTCACCAAGATTAAAAGATGTTTCCTTGCCATCGGCTTTCACGGCTAGGATATCCAAATACTTTGAGTCTAAAATAATGGTTGATGCTCTATTGTTTTGAATGTCATATGTCGCTGTGCCAGTAATTACTTTCGCTTCGAAATCAACATTGATATTCAAATCCAAATGTTTGATGACTGCCTCATTCGGTTGCGCATAGGAGTGTGGCTCATCGATATATTTTTGAGCAGTTTTCTCTTCCTTTTTTTGTTCGCAACTGTTGATTGTCATTATTGAAACTAATAGTAAAAACAGGGATTTTTTCATTATAAATTGATTCTTAAACATTCGGATTGCTAAAGTAATTAAAACTTAATGGTATAAAAAATCACAATTCATCCATCTTATGTGACAGTTCAGTAGATTGCTTTTTTAAAACGAGAAATGCTGATGGATATTTGTCTCAACATTAAAACACATCACATTATGAAACATTTAATCATCATCGCAGCAGTTTTGGTATCGAGCATCACTACTGCGCAAACCAATTTTGAGAAAGGAATGCAAAAAGCATTTCAACTATGGGAACAAAACAAATGGACTGAAGCCGAGCAAATGTTCGAACGCATTGCTGCAGCTGAACCAAATGAATGGCTTCCCAATTATTTCGTAGCGCAAATGAACAGTTTAAAAACTTGGGATGAGAAAGACCCTAAAAAAGTTAAGGCGCAACTGGATAAGGCTCAAGACTATTTAAATACAGCAATGAGCATTAGCAAAGACAATCCAGAAATTATTGTATTGCAAGCGCACGTTTTGACTAATTGGGTGGCTTTTGACGGAATGACCTATGGAATGAAGTATTCTGCAAAAATCAATGAGCTTTACTCGCAAGCCTACAAATTGGACCCAAAAAACCCAAGAGTGATGTTCAGCAAAGCCGAATGGAATATGGGAAGCGCGAAATATTTCGGTCAGGATACAAAGCCATTCTGCAAAGAGATAGAAAAATCCATAGAACTTTTTGCTAACTTTAAACCTGAAACTCCTTTTCATCCTAATTGGGGAAAAGAGCGTGCTGAACAAGTTTTAGCTTCGTGCAACGAGTAAACTAATCAATTCATCAAACCATTATGATTAAATCATTCAAGAATATTTATCTCACCTTCTTTATCGGTTGCGCAGTTTTTGTGGTCGGCAATCTGCTTTTTGAAGGGTTTGATTTCGAAAACTTTAATGATTTTTTGGTGAGTTTCTCATTCTATCAAATGTATAGTTTCCTACTTGGCTATTCCAATTACTATTATTTTGCTTATCTGGAAAAACTCAACTGGACCAAGGAAGAACGTTTCAAGCGAATCATCATCGGAATTGTAGGTTCAGTGATAGTGACGATGATAGGATTGTTTATAATGAATGCATTTCAATATATAGCATATCGAGGCATTTCTTGGACAGATTTTATTGAAGGTCAACGTTGGAGCCAGTATAGATTTGGACTTTGGATTACATTGACGATTGTGATCATTTTTCATATTGTTTATTTCTATAATCGATATCAACAGACAAAGGTAAAGGAGCAAAAAGTCATTGCTGGCTCGGCAAATGCGAGGTTCGATGCCTTAAAAAATCAATTGGATCCTCACTTTTTGTTCAATAGTTTGAATGTATTAACAAGCCTTATTGATGAAAACCCTGAAAATGCACAAAAGTTCACAACATCGCTTTCCAAGGTTTACAGATACGTTTTGGAACAGAAAAATAAAGATTTGGTTAGCGTGGATGAGGAATTGGATTTCGCAAGAACCTATATGCTGTTGCTAAAAATGCGCTTTGAAGACAGTATCATTTTCGAGATACCAGAGAAGGCGAACAACCCAGAAAGCAAGGTAGTGCCATTGTCATTGCAATTGCTTCTTGAAAATGCTGTAAAGCATAATATGGTGACCACGAGCAAACCCTTGCACGTTAAAATTTATGAAAGCAATGGAATGTTAGTAGTCGAAAATAATTTACAACCGAAACAAATTGTCAAGAAAAGTAGTGGCGTCGGATTGGCAAATATTCAACAGCGCTACGAATTATTGACCAACAAAAAAGTAAACATCAATCAACAAGCAAACAGTTTTGCGGTGGCAATACCAATGCTTACCAAACAAATATCAATTATGGAAATTCAAAAATATAATAATCAGGAAGATGCTTATCATAAAGCAAAAAAGAGAGTGGAAGAGATCAAAGGATTTTACGGAAACCTGCTCTCGTATTGCGTCGTTATCCCGTTTTTAATTTTTATAAATTACTGGAGTTATTGGGGATTCCAATGGTTTTGGTTCCCAATGCTAGGTTGGGGAATGGGAATTATTTTTCACGCATTTGGGGTTTTCGGTTATGGAAAATCTTGGGAAGAACGAAAAATAAGGGAAATTATGGAGAGAGATGAGCAACGAAATAATACTTGGAACTAATGGAAAATAAATATTTTGAACAGGAAAAATATGATAGAGCTGCCAAAAAGGTAAAGCGCATCAAAGGATTTTATTCTCATTTATTGGTCTATATCGTAATTAACATTGCCATAGTGATCATAAATGTCCAAAATTTGAATCCGGGAGAAAGCTATTTTCAATGGCATAATTTTACAACGCTGGGCTTTTGGGGAATCGGTCTTTTGGCGCACGGCTTAAGTGTTTTTGTTCCGGATTTTGTACTTGGAAAAGACTGGGAAGAACGTAAAATCAAGGAATATATGGATGAGAATAAGAGCAATCGTTGGGAATAACTACAATGAACAATTAACAATTATCAATTGATAATTGATAATGGAAGATTGACAATTTGTGAATAACTTTCTATCAACCATCAACCAAAAATAACATATCAATGAATATCATAATAATAGAAGACGAAAAACCATCAGCAAGACGATTACAGCGAATGTTGGCATCTTTGAATATGGACACTGAAGTTATGTTGCATTCGGTTGAAGAATCCATAGAATGGTTCAGTAAGAATCAGCATCCAGATTTGATTTTTTTGGATATTCAGTTGAGCGATGGTTTGTCTTTTGAGATTTTTGAGGCTATCGATATCAAATCTTCAGTAATTTTTACAACGGCTTATGATGAATATGCATTGCAGGCGTTTAAGTTGAATAGCATCGATTATTTGTTGAAACCAATTGATGAAAATGATTTGCAAAAAGCAGTATCGAAATATAAAGATAGAGTTCCGCAAAAGCAGTCCGTGTCGTTGGATTTTGAGGATATCAAAAAACTGTTGGTCAATCCGATAGAACGCGAGTATAAAAAGCGATTTTCGGTAAAAGTGGGCCAACATTTAAAGCTTATCAATATTGACGATGTCGAATGTTTTTACAGTGAAAACAAGGGCACTTATGCTTTTACGAATGAAGGTAGAAATTATCTGCTGGATGGCACTCTTGAGCAAATAGAAGCTGATTTGGAACCACGAAAATTCTTTAGGGTAAACCGAAAGTTTTTTGTGAATATCGATGCCATCAAGGATATGATAAGTTATACCAATTCTCGCTTGCAAATCAAACTCAACAATTTCAATGAACAAGAAATCATTGTAGCAAGAGAACGAGTGAAGGATTTCAAGGATTGGCTGGAATAATTAGTCATTCAAACCTAATTCTTCAATTATAGTTTTCGAATCTTTTTTTAATAACTGCATTTCGTTTTCAACGCAACTCTTATAATCCTTTTCAAACACAGGCTGTTCTAAAAGGTAGGTTAACATCCAAAGCAATTTTTGAACCACAGTAGGATCGTGTTTGCAATACGTTCGCAAAGATGCCATAACATTGTATAGAAGCGTTCGGAACTTGATGGTTTCTAACCGAAAATAGGACGTTTCATCCTTCACAAAAATTTCCACGTCCTTCTTTTTCATTCGCAAAGCGAACAACTCTGTTAAATAATCAATCGCATTAATGGCAGTTCCAGGATCGTTGATTCCTGGAGACATTGCTTTTACGGCAATTTCGGTTAGTTGTTTAAAAGCTAGTGCATAATTATCTGTGACAAGTTCACTTTTAGAGAAATTTATATTCGAAAAAAAGGATTCCAATTGTTCTTTGTCCAATTCTTTTTCAGATTTAAAGAATACCATATTATCTAGAACGAATAGGCCTTTCGGTATTTCGATGCTCAATTTAGTGTCGTGTTTTTTACAAAAATCAATGATATTTGAGTAAGATAAGTTTTGAAAATAACCACATCCTTCAGTTTTATAACTATGCCAATTTGAAGTATCGTGAAAGGTCTTTACTGATGCGAATTGTTCTTCCTTTTCCAAAATATCAGCCAACCGTTCTCTCGCTTCCTTATAAATGGTATCCACAATGTTTGAAATCTGTATACTTTCCGAAATATTGTGAATAAAATAAATAAATGACCCAAGGCACATTATCGTGAAGATGATAGCCAAGAGTATCGAGAAACCAGGAAGGGAATATTTATCTTCTGAAGGTTCAATTGTGAACATCGTGAAAATACAATATAGAATAGTCGCAAGGTAAACGCCTAAAATGATCTGGTGTCGTTTGTCCGAAATCAATCCAGGAAGCAAGCGCGGTGAAAAGTTGCTTGAAGCTTGACTTAACAACAGCATTACCATCGAAAAACTGAAAACCATCATCGAGATCAATCCACCTATACAAACGCTTAAAACAGTCAGTGCAGTGTCGCCATCTTCTACGACCAATTGAGGCAAAACCTCAAACAGATAATTTGAAATTCCCTGTTTTTCAATAACTACCATAATCAAGGAGAGTGCAAATCCGACGGCTGCCAAAATGGTTGGATAAAAGGCAATGTTGCTTTTTATGGTATTAAAAAAGGAAAATAGTTTATTGAATAATTGTTTCATCAAGATGTTTTGAAAATTAAAGATATGGAAAATCCTTACGAAACAATAAAAAATAGGATGTGGAATTAATCAGAATACACTTGTCCTCTATGAGGTTTCAGGCTGTCTCGAATGGGTTTCATATCAATCTCATCGATCACCAAATATGCCAAACTATGAAGTTCATTTAGGTTTTCAACACCAGTTTTATGGACGTTTATATGATGTATGGAAATGTATTCTTTGAGATGGATTTCGTGATGTTCTGCCACTTTTTGCGAAGAAGGACCTCTAAAATCCCAGATAAGTTTAAGCTTTCTCATTGGCTACAGATACTCCTTTTTCAGCAAAATTCTTGAAATCGGTCATATTCTTCATCGATTGCTTTTTAAATGCTTTGGGCATAAACCAAATCATACTTCTCATCATAAAGTTCAGAGGTAAAAATTCACTTATTGAAATCCATTTGGTCTTTCCATTGGGTAATTCTTCAAAATAGTTTTCCTGTATATTGTGCATTCCTATGGTACTATAGGTGCCATGAAATTCCTTTGGTAAATTTCTATGAGTAACGGTCTCAATAAGTTCCATCTTACGTTTGCCAAAGTTGTAGTTCAACTTCATTTTGGAACCAACCATACCAGGGTTTCCAGAAATGTGCTCTACAGATACTAATCCTTTTTGCCAATGCTTCATATTCTCTGCATTGTCAAACTTTTGAACAAACTCCTTTAATGGCAAATCCACAATTATTTCTGATGAATATTTCATTCGCAACGATGGGATAAATGATGTGCAAATATATTTGGTTTAGCCGAAATTTTGGAGCATTGAAAGTTCAATTGCAGAAATAATAGACAACCTACTATCACTTTAATATATTGCAAGGACATTCATACACTTTATCAAATTAATTGAAAGGTTCAAAAGGTAATTTCAAAATTTTTATCAATACTAAAGCACTCATTCAATCGTTTCAAAAAATGAACTTGTTTAATATATGATTTTATTATTTTTGCGACAGGTTTCAAAACTTTATACCATCATGATTAAAAAACTTTATTTGTGCTGTTTGGCACTAACCTTGACTGCGACATTGTTTGCTCAAAAAAATTCAGATGATGTACTTTTTACAATAGATAATGAACCTATCAAATCGTCAGAATTTATACGAGTTTACAATAAAAATCTGGACTTGGTGAAAGATGAGTCACAAAAAGATGTTGATGCTTATCTAGATTTATTTGTCAATTATCAACTTAAAATCAAAGAAGCGAAGCGGTTGGGATTAGACACCATTCCGAAGTATTTGCGAGAATTTGAAAGCTATAAAAAGCAACTTTCAAAAAATTACTTGTCCGACTCAAATGTTACGGAAGCTTTGATTAAAGAAGCTTATGACAGATCCACTCAAGAGGTGAAAGCATCGCACATTTTGATTCGGATGGATGAAAATGAAAAAGATACTTTGAAAGTCTATAATCAGTTGCTAGAGTTGAGAGACCGAGTAAAAAAGGAAGGCTTTGAAACAGTTCAGAAAGAGATTCATAATGGAAATACCATTTTCGCTGAAGATTTAGGATGGTTTTCTTCTTTTAAAATGGTCTATGAATTTGAAAGTGCAGCGTTTAATACGAAGGTTGGAGAGATTTCCAAACCGTTTAGAACGCGTTTTGGATACCATGTTGTCAAAGTTGATGATAAAAGACCTTCGCGAGGTGAAGTTACAGTGGCTCACATTATGATTTCAAATAAGCAGGCAGATAGTTTGTTGAATCCTGAAACTAGAATCAATGAAATCTATAAAAAAATTAATCAAGGTGAGAACTTCGAGTCTTTGGCAAAACAGTTTTCAGATGATAAAAGTTCTTCAAGTCTAGGCGGATTGTTGTCGCCATTTACTGGTGGTCAATTGAGTTCTGTAGAATTTGAAAATATGGCATTTAGTTTAAAGGAACCAGGAGAGATTTCAAAACCATTTAAAACAGATTTTGGATGGCATATTGTGAAATTGGTTTCTAAAAAAGGAGTCCAACCATTGGAGGAAGTAAAAGGCGAAATTGAAAATAAAGTGAAGAGAGATGCTCGCTCAAGCTTAATTAATTCGGCATTAGCCAAAAAGCTTAAGAAGAAATACAATGTCAACACAGATCCTAAAAAACTGGAGTATTTCACTTCAATATTATCGAATGATTTCTACAGCAGAGCTTGGACAATTCCTACAAGTCTTGATAAAGAAAAAGAACTTTTCAAGATAGGTGATAAATCGGTCACATATGGAGAATTTGCAGGTCATTTATTATCTGCCCAAAAAGTATATCTTGGAAAAACAACGCCATTCTCGGCAATCGTAGAGAAAGAATTCAAGGAATTTGAAGAAAGTGAAATTTTAAGATACCACGAAGATCATTTGGAGTTTGAAAATGAAGATTTTGCTCAAATTTTGAAGGAATATAGAGATGGATTGTTGCTGTTTGATTTAATGGAGAAAGAAGTTTGGAATGCGGCAGTGAAAGACACAGTTGGACTTCAAAAATATTACGATGCTCACAAGTCGAATTATATCTGGAAAGATAGAGTAGACGTAGTTTTGGCAACTTCAGCAAAAAAATCAGATATTGAAAAAGTAGCTTCCTTATTGAAAAAAGGAACTTCTGATGAAGCAATCAGTAAACAACTCAATTCTGAAGCAGAGCAAAAAGTGATTTTTACAAAAGGAACAATGGAGACAGACCATCAATCATTGCCTAAAGATTTGGAATTGAAAGAAGGTGTATCAAAAATATATAATTATAATGATGCTTACCACGTGTTGTTGATTAACAAAATAATTCCATCAAGCAATAAAACATTTGATGAGGCAAAGGGCAAAGTTATAAGCGATTATCAAAATAGCATTGAAGAAAATTGGTTGAAATCCTTGCACGATAGATATAAGGTAGAAGTCGATCCAAAAGTTTTAAAAACAGTTAAAAATCAAATCGGGAAATAATTGATAAAAAAGCTTCTCAATATAAGTATTGCAACCATTTGCTTGGTTTCTTGCGATGTATTCTTCAAAGAATCAGATGATAGAGAACCCATTGCAAGGGTAAATGACACGTATTTGTATGAAGATGATATCAAAGGTTTGGTTGCGGAAGGTACTTCTGCAGAAGACAGTATTTTGATAGTAAATAGCTTTATTACACGTTGGGCAACGCAATTATTATTGGTTGATGGTTCAGAACGCAACTTGCCACAGAATATGCAAGATGAGTTCAATAAACTTGTTGATCAATACAAAAAAGATCTTTATACGAAAGCCTATTTGGAAGCATTGGTAAAAAAATCAATTGATACGGTTGTGCCTTATTCTGAAGCCAATGCATTTTATGAAGAGAACAAAGAAACGTTCAAATTGAATGACGAATTGATAAAGTTTCGATATGTTCATATTCCTCAAAATGCCGTTGACAAAGATGATATTTCAAAACGATTTCAACGCTATTCAGCAAAGGATAAAAAGCATTTGGATTCGATATCTGTTCAGTTCAAATCTTATTCGCTGAATGATTCTATTTGGATTAAGGCTTCACAGGTTGCTAATAAAATATCTGTCATAAATTCTGAAAACAAAAAGGAACTGTTAAAAAAATCTAATTTTATACAACTCAAAGATTCATTAGACCTATATTTGATGCAAATTAATGACGTAAGATTGCAGAATGATTATGCGCCTTTGGAGTTTGTGATGCCTACCATCAAACAGATTGTCATTAACAAAAGAAAATTAGAACTTGTCAAACAACTCGAAAAAGACATTACAAAAGATGCCATTAAAAACAATCAATTTGAAATATATAATCTACAATAAAATTATAGTTTCTTTTTTGGCTCTTATGAGCTATCAATTTGCTATTTCACAGGAAATTATTCCAGATGAAGTGGCTGAAGTCGATATTGCAAAGGATACGGTGAAGCAAACTTTTCAACGTACTAAAGTAGATGGAGTTGTAGCAGTTGTAGGTGATTATGTCATATTGGATTCAGATTTGGATAAGGAGTTTTTGCAACTTCAAGCAGCTGGTGTTTCAACGGCTGACATCACTCGTTGTCAATTGTTTGGTAAATTATTGGAAGATAAATTGTTTGCTCACAGCGCCATTCAAGATAGTATTGAAGTAAAGGAATTGGAAATCCGCTCTAACATAGATCAGCAAATCAGCGCTTTCCTTGAAGAAACCAATGGCTCTATGGATGAACTTTTGAAGTTCTATAATAAAGATACAGAACAAGCTTTGAGAGATGAAATGTTCGAAATTAATAAAAACCAACAACTTGCTTATGAGATGCAACGCAAGATTGTTGAAGATATCGAAGTAACTCCAGAGGAAGTGAGAGAATATTTTAATAGTATCCCGAAAGATGAAAGACCAATTTTTGGTACGGAATTGAAAGTTGCTCAAATAGTTGTCATACCTAAAATTTCGGAAGCCGAAAAACAAAAGGCAATCAATAAATTAAAGGAGTTTAAGGCAGATATTATTGAAAATGGCGCAAGTTTTACGACGAAAGCTACATTTTATTCAGATGATATGGGTTCAAGGAGAACTGGAGGAAAGTTGCCACCAATGAACAGAAACAGACCTCAAATGGTGAAAGAATTCCGAGATGTAGCGTTTTCTCTTGAAGAAGGCGAAATTTCAGAACCTTTCCAAACAGATTTCGGTTATCATATCATTTGGCTTGAAAAAATTAGAGGACAAGAATATGATGTTCGCCACATTTTGATTAGACCTGAAGTTACGCAAGAGGCAATCAGGGAAGCAAAAACTAAAATTGATACCATCAGAGCTCGCATTGTGAGAGGTGAGTATAAATTTGCTGATGCTGCAAGAGAATTCAGTGATGAGAAGGAAACACGGCAAGATGGAGGTCAATTGATCAATCCAAAGACTCAAGATTACAATTTTGAGTTGACAAAAATGGATCCAGAGTTATATTCACAAATTCAAAATCTTAAGGACAACGAGGTTAGTTTGGTGCTTCAGGATGAAGACAGAATCAACAGAATCAAATTCAAGATTTTGACGGTTACCGATAGAATTGACGAACACGAAGCCAATTTTGCAAAGGACTATTTAAAAATAAAGAACTTAACCGTTCAGGACAAACAGTTTACAGAGGTCAAAAAATGGCGGGAAGAAAAAATTAAAGATACGTATATCAACATCAATGGGGAATATCGCGACTGCGAATTTCAGAGCAATTGGTTGAAAAAATAATAGAATATGTCTGACGTTGCGGCTGTAGAGCAGTTTGTAAAAAAATATCAATCGTTAAAAACTGAAATCGCCAAAGTGATTGTCGGTCAGGATGAAGTGGTGAATCAAATTTTGATATCCATTTTTTCTGGAGGACACGCATTATTGATAGGAGTTCCTGGTTTGGCAAAAACCTTAATGGTCAATACAATCGCTCAAGCTTTAGGGTTGGATTTTAAACGTATTCAGTTCACGCCAGATTTGATGCCAAGTGATATTCTAGGCAGTGAAATTCTTGATGAAAACAGACAGTTCAAATTTATAAAAGGACCAATTTTTGCCAATATCATTTTGGCAGACGAGATCAATAGAACGCCTCCGAAAACTCAAGCAGCTTTGTTGGAAGCGATGCAAGAACGAGCTGTAACCGTTGCAGGACATCATTACAAACTGAATTTGCCATATTTCGTTCTTGCAACCCAAAACCCGATTGAACAAGAAGGAACTTATCCTTTGCCAGAAGCACAGTTAGACCGTTTTATGTTTGCCATCAATTTGGAATATCCTTCATTTGCAGAAGAAGTGCAGGTTGTAAAATCGACTACAACTGACGTGCAATCTAAAGTAAATTCGTTGTTTACTGCTCAAGAAATTATCGATCTTCAGCAATTGATTCGTCGTATTCCTGTAGCTGATAATGTGATTGAATATGCAGTGTCAATGGTGGGAAAAACAAGGCCAAACAGTTCTGCAGCATCAGACCTGGTGAAGGAATTTGTGGATTGGGGCGCTGGACCTAGAGCATCCCAAAATTTGATTTTGGCTGCTAAAACGCATGCTGCCATTAAAGGCAAATTCTCACCAGATATTGAAAATGTTCAAGCGGTTGCTAGCGGAATTCTTCGTCATAGAATCATCAAAAATTATAAAGCGGAAGCCGAAGGTATTTCTGATGACCAAATCATCAAGAGTTTGTTTTAAGTAGAAAAGCGATATCTTCTTTTAATCTTTCAATTTCCTCATCGACCAACAGATTATAGAATCCTCTTATCTGTTGATCCGTATCAACTAATGCGGCATAACTACTGTGGTAAAAATCAGTTCCATCTTCATTGGCTTTGAAGTTGGTCATATACAAATCTGCTTGCTTTCTTGTAAGCTCTACGGAAGAACGGACAAACTGCCATTTATCTGAAGAAATTCCAGTTGCTTCAGAATAATTTTTTAGAACTTCGACAGTGTCATTTTTAGGATCGATGGTGTGTGAAACGATCAGGAAATCATCATCGCTTTGAAAGGTTTCAGCAATGTCAATAAGTTTGTTTCGCATAGGCGGACAAATGCTTGGACAACTTGTGAAGAAGAAATTCGCCAAGAAAACTTTGTCCTTGATGTTATCGGTTGAAAAGTTTTCTCCAAGCTGGTTTTTAAAATTGTCATATTTGATTTTGTAGGCTACTGTATTTCCTTTGTCATCAATTTGGTAGCTCAAAATCGGTAATTGTTTTGAGCCTGAATTACATCCGAAGAAAAAAAATAAAACAAGAACCTTTAGAAACTTCATTGATTGGAATTGTAAGACTTTATTCTTTCATCCATTTCTTTATCATATAAAAACACAAACATACTCGCCATCATATCCTGATTGACATCTGTGGTATTATTTGTCTTTAAAACAAGTTCGTACTGATGGTCTGGATAGAGCATAATGCCTTCTTCGTTCGAAAAATAAGTGACTTTTTTCAATCCGATTTTGTCTTTATAATTTTCAGCTTTAGATATAAATAATGTGGTGTCTTTGGTTTTGTCCCGAAATTGTAACTCTTCAGCAAAAGGATGCAGATGCACCGCAATTTGATGCATAGTCGTGCTATCTTTTAACTGGAGTTGCTGGGTGATATCAGAAGTATAAGTTTCTTTTCCTTTAAAAATAACCCAATGACCGGAAAGATGGTGTCCTTCGTCATCAACATAACTATGGTTTTTAGTCTCCACTGGTAAACACATATTTGGGTTGTTTTCAGTTGGACCCTGAAAAGGTTTGTCACTGTCATAAGGCAGCATCACAAACACGGTTTTGCTCATTAAAGGTTTCATATTTGGATGATGAGCTTTAAAACCTAAAGTCACTTTGTGCTTTACAGTAAAAGCATCACCTTTGATATTATGATTGAGGATTTGTGTTGCCGTGAAAAGATTTTCATTGGTAAAAACTGGAAAGCCAAAACCATCAGGCAGTTTATAGGCTTCAATCCCGTTGCTCATCGAGGTCAGACGAGGATATTGTTCACCGATTCTATTGTTTAAATTCCAGCGAGCGTAGTGTTCTCCGTCATAAAAATCAATGTTGGTATGACATACATAATCATTTGATAATTGATCGATTTCGTTGGTGCTGACCGCTTTGGTTTCGAATGAGGTGAGCCAGACCAAATCATTTCTAGTATAATCAATCTGGAATGATGTCAGCGCCTTCGGACCTTCCATCGACTTGTAAATGTTATCAATGACCAAAGTAGGAGAGAACAGCGAAATTGTGGAATCTGTGGTTTTAATATTCCAGGAATCATCAACAAGACCCAATTTGTGATACACCTGTGTTTTTATGATCGCTTTATGCCTATTGGGAAGTTTTAAATAATAGATTCCGCCAATAATCAGCAAGATGATGAATAAAAAGACTGAATATTTTAGTATTTTGGACCTCATTTAGAAACCGTTTCTTCCCTAACAAATTAACGCTTTTTTATGCAAATAGACTACAGCAAACGAATTTTTGGTTTAGACCTGATGCGTGCTGTTGCTATTATGATGGTAGTCTGTTCCCATATTTTGTGGATTACTCCAAATGCCAACGGATACATTCCAGATATTTTAAGTATTTCTGGCGTAATGGGTGTAGAGATATTCTTTAGTTTAAGTGGCTTTTTGATTGGAAGAATTTTATTTCGCCTTTACACATCCCAAAGTTTCAGTTTCAAGAATGTGTTTTATTTCTGGATACGACGTTGGTTCAGAACATTGCCCAATTATTATTTGGCATTGATAGCAAACATCTTGATTGCTATCTATATTGGAAATCAATTGCCTGATGGCGTTTGGCGCTATTTTTTCTTCCTTCACAATTTTGCAACCGAAATGCCTTGGCTTTTTGCAGAATCCTGGAGTTTATCAATAGAAGAATTTGCTTATATTTTAGGGCCGTTGCTGCTGTATGGAATCTTGTTCATAAAAACATCAATTCCAAGACCAAAGCTGTTTTTAGCAGTTACTTTGCTCATAATTTTTATGTTTTTGGTTTCAAAATTGATCTACAATCACGAAGAAACCATCAGGGATATGCGTCATTGGAGCATCAACGTGAAAGCCATTGTTATTTATAGAATTGATGCTATTTATTATGGCGTATTGGCAGCTTATATTTCAATTGTTAAACCAAACTTTTGGAGAATGATGCGGTTTCCTGCTTTTTTTATTGGAGTTATTGGATTACTTTCCTTGAATATTTTAATTCCCAGACATCAAATTTTTATCGGTACCCATCCACAATTTTGGAATGTATGGTATTTCGTCATTAAATCAATATCCATTTTACTTACCTTGCCTTTGTTGAGTACAATGAAATCAGCGCCAAAATCCATTTTGATTCCAATCACATATATCAGCATTTTGTCTTATGCTATGTACGTCTTGCACTATTCGATTGTGATGCAATTGATGAAACATTTTATGCCTACGGAAGCGTTTGCAGGTCTTGATATTGCGGTTTTTATAATAGTTTACTTTTTGCTGACACTCTCGCTATCATATCTGCTCTATCAATTTTATGAGCGACCATTGATGAATTTAAGGGATAAACCAGTAATTAAGAATCATTTCAAATAACAAATTTTGTCAATATGATATTTTTTAATATCAAATTTTGACAAATACTTAAGTATATTCTGAAAAATAATCGTCCTATTGATGAATGTTTATGAATTCATGCATTTTGTTACATATTTTTAAAAGTCTTTGAAATTCCGTAATTTTGCATGACTTTAATTAATGCAACCAAACACTTAATACAAATTTTAAATTATAATATATGGCATTCGATATTGACATGATAAAGAAGGTTTATAACACTATGCCCACACGTGTAGACAAAGCACGTCAAATAGTTGGTAAGCCATTAACACTTTCTGAAAAAATATTATACGCTCATCTTTGGGATGGAGAGCCAACTACTGCCTTTAGGAGAGGTAAAGATTACGTTGATTTCGCACCAGACCGAATAGCATGTCAAGATGCCACGGCTCAAATGGCTTTGTTACAGTTTATGCAAGCTGGAAAAGCAAAAGTGGCTGTTCCAACAACTGTACATTGCGACCACTTGATTCAGGCCAAACAAGGTGCTGCTGCCGATTTAAAAAGAGCAAATGACAGCAGTAAAGAAGTTTTTGACTTTTTAGCTTCTGTATCTAATAAATATGGTATCGGATTTTGGAAACCAGGAGCGGGTATCATTCACCAAGTGGTTTTGGAAAATTATGCATTTCCAGGAGGTATGATGATTGGAACCGATTCGCACACAGTGAATGCTGGTGGTTTGGGAATGGTTGCCATTGGAGTAGGTGGAGCCGATGCGGTAGACGTGATGGCTGGTATGGCTTGGGAATTGAAGTTTCCAAAACTGATAGGTGTGAAATTAACAGGAAAACTAAATGGATGGACATCTGCTAAAGATGTCATTCTTAAAGTTGCTGGAATTTTGACCGTAAAAGGCGGAACAGGAGCGATTGTGGAATATTTTGGGCCAGGAGCCAAGAACCTTTCTTGTACTGGAAAAGGAACAATTTGTAATATGGGTGCTGAAATTGGAGCTACAACATCAACATTTGGATATGATGATTCTATGGAGCGTTATTTAAGAGCGACCGATAGAGCTGATATCGCTGATGAAGCCAATAAAATCAGAGAATATTTGACTGGTGATGATGAAGTTTATGCTAATCCAGAGCAATATTTTGATGAATTGATTGAGATTGATTTAGATACACTTCGTCCTCATTTGAATGGACCGTTTACACCAGATTTGGCAACTCCAGTTGGTGAACTTGGGCAGTTGGCTAAAGAAAAAGGATGGCCTATCAAGGTTGATTGGGGATTGATTGGTTCTTGTACCAACAGTTCTTATGAAGATTTAACTCGTGCTGCCTCAATAGCTAAACAGGCCGTTGACAAGAAAATAAAATCTAAAGCTGATTTCGGAATCAATCCAGGTTCAGAGCAAATACGCTACACTGCAGAGCGCGATGGACTTCTAAAGATATTTGAAGATTTGGATGCTACTGTTTTTACAAACGCTTGCGGACCTTGCATTGGTCAATGGGATAGAAGCGATTTGAAAGGTGATGAGAAAAATACGATTGTACATTCTTTCAACAGAAACTTCTCAAAAAGAGCTGATGGAAATCCTAACACACACGCTTTTGTAGGTTCACCTGAAATGGTAGCAGCAATCGCAATCTCTGGTCGATTGGATTTTGACCCAGTAAACGATTATCTGATTAACGAAGAAGGGGAAAAGGTAAAACTTGATGAACCAAAAGGTATTGAATTGCCACCAAATGGCTTTGATGTGGAAGATGCTGGGTACGTAGAGCCAGTTGCTGATGGTAGCAATGTTGTTGTTGAAGTAAGCCCTACTTCGGAAAGATTACAATTGTTGGAACCATTTGTTCCAATTGGTAACACTATCAAAGGAGCGAAATTATTGATCAAGGCTTTTGGAAAATGTACGACAGACCACATTTCTATGGCAGGACCATGGTTGCGTTTTAGAGGTCATTTAGATAACATTTCCAACAATATGCTAATTGGTGCAGTTAATGCTTACAATAAGAAAACTAATTTCGTCAAAAACCAATTAAATGGAGAATACGAAGGTGTTCCTGATGTAGCGAGAGCTTACAAAGCACAAGGCATCAAGTCCATTGTTGTTGGTGACCATAATTATGGTGAAGGTTCTTCAAGAGAGCACGCTGCAATGGAACCTAGACATTTGGGAGTTGCTGCTGTATTGGTAAAGTCTTTCGCTCGTATACATGAGACCAATTTGAAAAAACAAGGAATGTTAGGTTTGACGTTCGCAAATGAAAATGACTATGATTTGATACAAGAAGATGATACGATCAATTTCTTGGATTTAGATCAGTTTGCACCAGATAAACAATTGACACTGGAATTTGTTCATAAAGATGGTACAAAGGACATCATAAAAGCAAACCACAGTTACAACCTGCCTCAAATTGAATGGTTCAACGAAGGTTCAGCGTTAAACCTTATTAAGAAACAAAACGCTTAATAATTAATGTTATAATAAAAAAAACTCCCGATTTGTATGGGAGTTTTTTTTTCAGCCATGAAAATTTCCAAAAAAAGACGTAACAACATTTTTTTACTGATAATCATTTTGATAATGATTATTCCGCAAACCCGTCAACCTTTGCAGATTTTAATTCATAAAGGCTTGGCTTTGTTCAGTCCTTCGGTGATTGATGAAGGAAAACGTATTAAGGTTGCAGACTATAACTGGAAGCTCATAGATGAAGCTGGAAAGGAGTTTTCTTATGAAGAAGTGAAAGGTAAAGTGGTTATAATAAATTTTTGGGCGACTTGGTGTCCTCCATGCATTGCTGAAATGCCCAGTTTAAATATGCTTTACAACACTTATAAAGATAATGTCGTTTTTTTGTTGATTTCAAATGAGGATAAATCCACGATCTCTCAATTCAAACTAAAAAATGATTATAATTTTAAGGTGTATTCTTCTATCAAGCCTCAACCCAAAATGTTTGATAGCTCATCAATTCCTAAAACATACATTATAGATAAAGAAGGATACATCATCATTGACAAAACGGGCGCGGCCGATTGGAACAGTGAAAAAGTCCAAGACTTACTTAATTCGCTGTTGAAAATTTAGATTTGAAATATTTGGTTAGAGCCAAAACCGTCAAAATCATAGTGAATGCATAAACGGAGTCTTCAACAGGTATTGTGAAGATTCGCACTCCCATAGTTTCATCATTGTTGTACCAAACGACCTCATTTTCAATCAAACTACCAGTTAGAATGCCATTGACAATAAAAAATGGTATCAAAATGATTAAAAATGTCAAATAGTATTTTTGAAGAACTTCTACGTTATAATGCTTAACAATCAATAATAATAGAATTGCATACGAGAAATTAACCATTGGATACCATCTGTCATGAAAGATGAACGTAAGGACAAGCATAAGAATAATTAGAATATTGGTAATTAGTCTTGTCTTTTTAGTTGAGAGTTGTGTATTTGGAAAAAAATAAATCAATGAATAATGCGTGAAAACACAGGCAAATGGTATACAGATAAAAAATAACCACTCCTCCAATGGAAGGTTGACAATGTTAATTCCGGAAAAATAGGCTTCATTAAAACCCCAAAAACCATTGTCGGTAAAAATGATATCCCAGGGAATAAAGACAGCCATCATGATTACGATCGCTGGAAACAATGCCTTCCAATAGTTGTAGAATTTTAATTTAGGATGAAAGCTAAAAATTAAAGGAAGTGATAATGAACCGATATCAAGAAGTAAATAGAGATATGTCATTTAATACTATTGAATGTGATTATCATCAAAAATGAAATCTAAAGAAAATTATCTTTTGAAATACTTAAATGGAACTACCAACATACCGAAACATTCTCCATCATCCTTACCTAGATGTTTATGATGCATTTTATGAGCTCTTCTTACACCTCTTGCATACCAATTATTGGCATTTCTAAAAAGTTTAAACCTTTGATGTATAAAAATATCATGAACCATAAAATAGGCTGCTCCATAAACCATAATTCCTAAAGCTATTGGTAAACAATACCAAACATCTTCATAATTCCATAGATAGAAACATACCATACTAACAATAGCATAGAAGAGAAAAAAAGCATCATTGCGCTCAAACCAACTTTTATGATCCTTTTTGTGATGATCTTTATGTAGACTCCATAAAAATCCGTGCATGATATACTTGTGGGTAAACCAAGCCATGAACTCCATAATGAAAAAGGTTCCTAGAAAAATCAATATCCAAAGAATAATATGCATATTTAAATTTACAATAAATTAAGTTGGTATTTCACGTAACTTCTAGTTAAAAGCTCAATTTTCTTATAATTCGGAACCCTTATTCTTGAAGCTTTAATATCCAGTGCAGGCGTTTTTTTGAGTTTTTTCAATAGCTGATTGTAGTAACGATACGCCATAAACACGCCAAATTTGGCTTCCAATGGTAGCTCTTTGATCCCCTTTAGGCCTTTTGCAAAATCGATTTCAATCTCATCAATAATCGCTTTTTTTGAAGCCTCATCAAGTTTACTTAAATCGGTGTTTGGAAAATATGTTCTACTCAAATCCTCATAATCGGCCTTCAAATCTCTTAAAAAATTTACCTTTTGAAAAGCCGACCCTAAACTCATGGCACTGTCTTTCAAAGATTCATACTTTTCGGAATCTCCTTTGACAAAGACTTTCAGACACATCAATCCAACCACATCTGCCGAGCCATATATGTACATTTTATATTCGTCATCTGTGAGATAGGTGCTTTTGTGTAAATCTAAGCGCATACTTTTCATAAAGGAGTCGACCAAGTGCTTATCGATGTTATATTTGTGATAAGTTTCCTGAAAAGAATTAAGAATTGGATTTAAACTGATTTTTTGTTCAAGTGCTAATTCCAAATCTTTCTCAAAGTGATTGAAAAGAAACTCTTTGTTATAATCATGAAACGTGTCAACTATTTCGTCGGCGAACCTCACGAAACCATAAATATTATAAATGTCTTGTCGAATTGATCCACATAACATTTTGGTTGCCAGCGAAAAAGAGGTGCTGTAAGACTTTGTAACAGTTTTACTGCATTGGTGGGAAACTAAATCAAACAGTGTTTTCATCTGTATATTTATTATTTTATAAGGATCCTATGGAAAGCTTAAATATTTGGAGCAAATAGTATTATGGCACTCATACTTTAATTATTATGATGTTTTTTAATGAGTTCAGATACCAGTTTTCCAGAAATCAATGAAGGAGGAACACCAGGTCCTGGAACCGTCAATTGACCTGTAAAATAAAGGTTGTCTACCTTTTTACTCTTTAGCTTTGGCCTCAAAAAAGCGGTTTGCATCAATGTGTTGGCCATACCGTAAGCATTTCCTTTATATGAATTATAGTCATTTATAAAGTCATTTACACAAAAGGATTCCTTAAATATAATGCTATTCCTAACAATTTGTGAAGTTAAATTCTCAAATCGAGTAATAATTTTTTCAAAATAGCGCTCTCTAATTTCTGGTGTATCTACAATTCCAGGCGCAAGTGGAATCAAAAAAATTCCAGCTTCTTTCCCCGTTGGAGCCACACTTTCATCAGTGATAGATGGAAAGCTTGCATAAAATAATGGGTTTTCTGGCCATTTTGGGTTATCATAGATATCTTTTGCATGAGTTTCAAAATCAACATCAAAAAATAATGTGTGATGGTTAACATTGTTGATTTTTTTATCAAAACCTACATAGAATAGGAGTGAAGAAGGTGCAAATACTTTCTTTTCCCAATAGGATTCTGAATACTGACGGAATTGCTTATCCAACAAATTTTCCGAATGATGATAATCGGCCCCACTCAAAACGATATCGCAACTATGAGTGATGCCATTTGAAACGATGCCTTCTGCTTTACCATTAGATACGACAATTTTTTCAATTGGGTTTTCGGTTTTAATTGTAACACCCAGTTCTTCAGCTAATTTTTTTAAAGCTAAAATAACTTGATACATTCCTTTTTTAGGGTGAAATGTACCAATGCCAAAATCAGCATAGTTCATAAAACTATAAAATGAAGGCGTATTGCTTGGTTTAGCACCTAAAAAAAGCACTGGAAACTCTAAAATCATTGCCAAACGCTCATTTTTAAACTCTCTACGCACGTCTTTTTTGATAGTGCTAAAAAATTGGTCGATTTTCTTGATGGTTTCCAGAGTCATCAACTCAAAAGGTGAGACCCCTGGTCTGTAAACCAAATCCTTTATCGCAACGTCATAATTGGATTTTGCACTTGCAATAAACTCTTGAAGCTTTTTAGAACTTCCTTTTTCTTCTTTTTCAAATGTTTCGCAAATTTTCCCTAAAGTGTCTTCGATGGTAATAAAATCATCTTTGCCAAAATACACGCTATATGCGGGATTAAGCTTTTCAAGGTTATAGTATTCAGATGGAGACTTGTCAAAATCTGCAAAGAAACGTTCAAACACATCTGGCATCCAATACCACGTTGGTCCAATATCAAATGTAAATCCATCACGCAACAGTTGCCTGGCACGACCTCCAACAGATTTGTTTTTTTCAAATACCGTAACAGAATTACCTTCTTTAGCTAAATAGCACGCTGCAGCGAGAGCTGAAAATCCAGAGCCGATAATTGCAATTTGTTTATTCATTGTTTAACAAAAATAAAAAAAAGTTAAACAAAAAACAATTCAAATGTGATTATAATTCACCAATCAAATTATCGATCGAATTAAAGACCTTGATTTTGGTAGAAACTTTTTCCTTTTTGACGTGTTCAGCCATTTTGCCAAGCACCCAAAGTGTATTATCTTTTTTCATAAGAAGTTGATTTTCAAAACTCTTTAGGTATTTTGGAAGCTCATCAATTTCTGGCTTTATTGTGAAGTATGAAACAAAGGTAATATTATCATAGTTGTCCGTTAGGCTTATCAAGCTAGAAATAGGAACACTTGGTCCTAATAAAATCGAATTGTAACCTCTTGAAATTATCTCAAAATTCAGATACATAAGTCCCAATTCGTGGATCTCGTTATCTGGTAAAAACAATACAAAAGTGGTGTTGGAATTTGAAATAGTTGTGGACTGAACTTTTTCTGTATTTAGAATAATCTTTTGGCGAATTAAATTGGATATAAAATGTTCATGGGCCGGTGTAATTGTATCGGTTTGCCATAATACACCAATTTCCGAAAGTAAAGGAATGAGAATATCATTGAAAATTTCCCTGAAAGATTTCGTCTTTGATAGATTTGTATAGGTAGATTGAAACATTTGTTGATCGAAATTGAGCATCGATAATTTCAGCAAATTTAAAGTGTGGTCTTTAGCACTATCCCCAACGGCATTATTTTTGACCAATTCACCCAGTTTATCTTTGGGAATCGCAGCAATTTTGGAAATTTTAAAACCGTTATCATTTAAATAACTAACGTTCAGAAGTGTCTGCAGACTTTTTAGATCGTAATATCTTATATTCGTTTCAGTTCTTTCAGGCTGTAAAAGATTGTATCTTCTTTCCCAAATTCGAATGGTATGAGCTTTAATACCAGTGAGATTTTCAAGGTCCTTGATGCTGAACGTAGATTTAAGATTGTTCATTTTTAAACGTATAATCTTAAACAAAAATAATTAAAAATACTTATTGTAGAAAAAAATGAAGAGAAAAGTGCGCACGAGAAGACTCGAACTTCCACATCCTAAACGGATACCAGCCCCTCAAGCTGGCGCGTCTACCAATTCCGCCACGTGCGCTTAATTCAATATAAAGATAAAGGTAAAAAAAAAGTCAAGCAAATGCTTAACTTTTTGTGACCCGGCTGGGGCTCGAACCCAGGACCCCAACATTAAAAGTGTTGTGCTCTACCAGCTGAGCTACCGAGTCTTTGTTTTACGAGGGTGCAAATATAAAAACGATTAATTTATAATGCAACGCTTTTTTGATATAAATTTGTTTTTTTTATTCGGTTTAAGCGTAAGAAGTTTAAAATCAATTTTCTATATTAAAAGTTATGAAAATTTTATTAATGGGCTATATGGGTTCTGGTAAATCGACTGTTGGAAAACGGCTTGCTGAAATTCTGAAATTTGATTTTATTGATCTTGATGCATTTATTGAACAAAATGAAAATCAGTCTATCGTAAACTTGTTTAAGGCAAAAGGTGAAATTTATTTCAGGAAAAAAGAGAGCCTTTACCTTAATGAAATACTTTTAAAGAAGAATGTGGTTATATCATTGGGAGGAGGAACGCCTTGTTACGGCACAAATATGAATCGGATATTAACTAGTGAAAATGCTAGAAGTGTATATCTTAAACTTTCAATACCCAGTTTGGTTTCACGATTGAATGATGAGACAACCAAACGTCCCTTGATAGCTCATTTGAAGACCGATGAAGAACTGGTCGAGTTTATCGGCAAACATCTTTTTGAGAGATCACCATTTTATAATCGGGCAGATTTAACGGTTTCGGCTGATTATAAAACTGTAGATGAGCTTACCGAAGAAATTGTAGCTAATTTATTTTAAGTACGCTTCAAATTCTTTTCCTTCAAGTACAACCTCTACATGCTCATTCAATGATGTCGACAAGGAAATGCCCTTAAAATCAGCTTTGACGGGAAATTTTTTGTGATTTCTGTTGACTAAAACGGCAGTCTTGAATTGCTTCAAAGGAACTTCGAGAAAATGCTTGACCCCATAAATTAATGTGCTTCCAGAATTCAGTACATCATCGATTAGAACGATTGATTTACCTTTATAATCTTCCGATTTCAAAGAAGTTTTGATGCTGGATAAAGGATTCTTTTTGTCAATCGTGACTTTACATAAAACGGAATTCAATTCTGAGATCCTGTCCAAATTTGATTTTAATTTTTTGGCAAGAATATATCCGTTAGAATCTATACCTGCTAAAATAACTTCAGTTTCATTGACATTGCTTTCATAAATCTGGTAGGCAATCCTTCTGATTTTATGTTTAATTTCTTCGTGATTTAAAATGATGTCTTTAGCTGGAGTCATAAAGTTTCCTTTTAATTCCAAAGATAAAAAAGAGTTTATTTAATCAATATCTTCATTGTCATAAAAATCATCAATATCTCTTCTGTCTTTCTTTGTAGGTCGCCCAGAACCTTTTTTTCTATAATAATCTTTTGAGTATTTAAGTAATTCTTTCGCTTCGAAAGCCTCTTTAGGAGTTGTGTCGGTTCGATAAATATCCACAAGCTTTGCACCAACCCTATTTTCGGGAATATCGTTGACCGTCAGTCGGTAGTTGATTTGATCTTTCCTTAATTCAATTTTATCGGTAGGAAAAACTTCTCTACTGGGTTTGACCACTTGATCATTCACCTTTACATGACCTTTCTTGCAAGCTTCTGTAGCAATATTTCTAGTTTTATAATATCTGACGCACCAAAGAAACTTATCTATTCGCATATAAATTTATCAAAAACAACGTTGATGTAATTGCACAAAAATATTATAATATTGTATCTTGCACACAAAAAATAAGCAATAATGAACTTAAGAAAATCTACATTTGGCGTGCTTTTGCTGCTCGCATTGGTTTCATCGTGTAAAAAAGATGATGATGACAGTATTCCTTTTGTTGAAGCTGATAGAACCGAACAACAAGTAATTGATGGGGATTCATTAATAGGATATCTTCAAACACATTATTATAATTCTGGAACTTTTGAAACACCTGGCGATTATAGTATCGACGAAATAATTATTAATGAATTGCCTGTTGATGAGGTTACGGGTGAGTACTTACCTATGCCCAACCCTAGTGTCAACACGATGTTAATTGATGCAGTAGAAACTCGTACCACAACATATCTTGATGTTGAATATACTTATTACTTCTTAAAATTAAATGAAGGCGCAGGAGAAAGCCCTCACTTCACTGATGCCGTTTTGGCTAACTACGAAGGTATGATGCAAGATGGTGACGTTTTTGACAACACTATTAATGCGCAGTCTCCCTTTAATTTGCTTGATCTTGTTCAGGGTTGGCGTTTAGTGATGCCGGAATTTAAATCGGCCGAAAGTTATGTTTTAAATGATGATGGAACTTTGAGCTATAATAATTACGGTTTAGGTGTAATGTTTTTTCCTTCAGGTTTAGGGTACTTTGGTCTACCACCTGTGGGAGTTAATTCTTATGCGAACCTTATATTTAAGTTTGCCTTGTATCAAACTGAAATAAATGATAATGACAGTGATTTTGTTCCATCATATTTGGAAGATTTAGATAACAATGGAAATGTTTATGATGATGATACAGATGGTGATGGGATACCAAACTTTCTCGATACAGATGATGATGGTGATGGTGTTTTAACTCGTTATGAAGATATTGATCATGACGGTAATCCGATGAATGATGATACAGATGGGGATGGAGTTCCAAATTATCTAGATCGGGACACGAGAATAGATAACAGAGAAGATTAAAAAAAAAGCCGCTTATTAAAGCGGCTTTTTTTATAGTATAAATGATAAACTTAATATCAGTTGTTCTGGTCTCGTGTCAATTCTGCTGACTATTCCAGAGCCCAGGTTATTATTGATGAAGATTGCTTCATTATCGTTGAAACCACGTTCGTATCTTAAATCAATTCCGATTTTGTTAAAGTTTAAACCGATTCCAAAATTAAGTCCAACCGAAAAATCATCTTCGATATCATCTATTGTTATACCGTCAAATTCTGTATCGACAATGTATTGAAGAGATGGGCCTCCAAAGACGCTGACAGGTCCTAGGATTTTGACACCGACTAATAATGGTGCATCAAATTTTTTCATCCGGAAATCATCACTATCATAAGAACTTTTCGTACTTGTATAAACTAATTCTGGTTTGAAGTATAGTCTGTCTCCAATTTTTCCAAAAATACCTAAATGATAGCCAATATTTCTATCTGGATGTTCAGCATTAGCACCAATAGATTCAAAATAATCACCATTGCCATTGTAGTTTAAACCACCTTTAATGCCGAAACCGCTTCCGTTTTGAGCTTGAATTGCAATACTGCTTCCGAAAAGCAGCAATACTACTATAATCACCTTTTTCATAATGTTCGTTTTTGTTGTTTCGATTTGTACAATCAAAAACGCTGCCAAACGAACATTATTTTCTAGTCATCACTTTTTTAACAGCTTTGATAATCGCATCACTATTCAAACCATATTTATTCATCAGTTGCGCAGGAGTACCTGATTCTCCAAAAGTGTCATTGGTTGCAACAAATTCTTGAGGAGTTGGATTGTGCTGTGATAAAGCTCTTGAAATACTTTCACCAAGGCCACCAAGAAAATTGTGTTCTTCAGCTGTAACGATACATTTCGTCTTTTTCACCGACTCTAAAATAGCTTTATCATCAAGAGGTTTAATTGTATGAATATTGATAACCTCGGCTGAAATTCCTTCCTCATTCAACTTTTTAGATGCTTCTAGCGCTTCCCAAACCAAATGGCCTGTTGCCACTATGCTAACGTCGGTTCCTTCAGTAAGATGAATGGCTTTTCCTATTTCAAAAGTTTGATTTTCTGGAGTGAAATTAGGAACAGAAGGTCTTCCAAATCGAAGATATACAGGTCCATGATGGTCGGCAATCGCAATGGTTGCGGCTTTGGTTTGATTATAATCGCAAGGATTAATAACAGTCATTCCTGGAAGCATTTTCATAAGTCCGATATCTTCCAATATTTGATGGGTTGCGCCATCTTCTCCCAAGGTTAATCCTGCGTGAGAAGCACAAATCTTTACATTTTTATCTGAATACGCTACACTTTGACGTATTTGGTCATACACACGACCTGTCGAGAAATTGGCGAATGTTCCAGTAAACGGAATTTTCCCACCAATGGTCAAACCTGCTGCAAGACCAATCATATTGGCTTCAGCAATACCAACTTGAAAAAAGCGTTCTGGATGATTCTTTTTAAAATCGTCCATTTTTAATGAACCTATTAAATCTGCACAAAGCGCCACGACATTTTCATTTGTTTTGCCCAATTCTGTCAAACCTGCTCCAAATCCTGAACGTGTATCTTTATTTCCTGTATTTGTATATGTTTTCATAAGTCTTTTTCCTTCTGATAAAAATTAATAATCACCCAACGTTTCTGCGTTTTGCGCTAACCCTTTTTCCAATTGCTCATCATTGGGTGCTTTTCCGTGCCAAGCGTGCGTATGCATCATAAAATCAACACCATTGCCCATTACGGTCTTGAGCATGACGCAAACAGGTTTTCCTTTACCAGTTTTATTTTTTGCAACTGCCATGCCTTTGATAATCTCTTCAAGATTATTTCCTTGGTTGATCTCAACAACATCCCATCCAAATGCTTCAAATTTCTCTTTCAAATTACCCATCGGTAATACAACATCTGTCGGTCCGTCAATTTGCTGACCATTTAAATCAATGGTAGCAATGATATTATCAACATTGTTTCCTGCGGCATACATAATGGCTTCCCAGTTTTGACCTTCCTGAAGCTCACCATCACCATGCAAGCTGTACACTAAATGGTTATCATTATTCAATTTTTTTGCTAAAGCCGCTCCTAAAGCTACTGACATGCCTTGTCCAAGAGATCCAGAAGCTACTCGAACGCCAGGTAGACCTTCATGAGTGGTAGGATGTCCTTGAAGTCGCGAATCAATCAAACGGAATGTGCTCAATTCTTCCACAGGAAAATAACCTGCTCTGGCAAGAACACTGTAGAAAACAGGTGAAATATGGCCATTACTCAAAAAGAAAATATCCTCACCGATACCGTCCATTTCAAAACTATCTTTTCGATCCATGATTTTATTATATAAGGCGACGAAAAACTCTGTGCAACCCAAAGAACCACCAGGATGGCCAGAATTTACTTTATGAACCATGCGCAAAATATCGCGCCTTACCTGTATGACTAAATCTTCTAAATGCTTTGTATCAGACATGCTATTGTATGTTAGTTTTTTTTCAGTTGCAAAAATAAAGTTTAAATAGGCTTAATCAAAAACCGATTGTCCGCACTTATTAACGAATTCATCACTTTTGCTAACAATTTTGATTTTATTAAGATTCATAGTAAAGGAGTTATTTATATTTGCCATCATGAAATTTGATTTAATAACCAAGGATTCCCAAAGTAAGGCTAGAGCAGGAACGATACAGACCGATCATGGTGTGATTGAAACGCCTATTTTTATGCCTGTGGGAACTGTTGGCACAGTGAAGGGTGTCCATCAACGTGAGTTGAAGAATGACATCAATCCAGATATTATTCTGGGTAATACCTACCATCTTTATCTTCGTCCGCAGACTTCAATTTTGGAGCAAGCTGGGGGTCTTCATAAGTTTATGAATTGGGACAGAAACATTCTGACTGATTCTGGAGGCTATCAAGTGTACTCATTGTCTTCAAACCGAAAAATTAAGGAGGAAGGCGTTAAATTCAAATCGCATATAGATGGCAGTTACCATGTGTTCTCTCCAGAAAATGTGATGGAAATCCAAAGAAGTATTGGTGCAGACATCATTATGGCTTTTGATGAGTGTACTCCTTATCCTTGCGATTATCGATATGCACAACGAAGTATGCATATGACGCATCGATGGCTAGACCGTTGCATCAGTCATTTGGAAAAGACACCTTTAAAGTATGGTCATCATCAATCTTTTTTTCCGATAGTTCAAGGAAGTACTTATAAAGATCTGCGTCAGCAATCAGCAGAATATATCGCAAATGCAGGAGCGGAAGGAAATGCTATTGGAGGTTTGTCGGTTGGCGAACCAGCTGAAGAGATGTATGCCATGACGGAAGTTGTAACAGCTATTTTGCCGAAAGATAAACCTCGCTATTTGATGGGAGTGGGCACACCTATTAATATTTTAGAAAATATTGCGTTAGGTATAGATATGTTTGATTGTGTAATGCCGACGCGTAATGCTAGAAATGGGATGTTGTTTACAGCGCAAGGAACCATCAATATCAAAAATAAAAAGTGGGAAGCAGATTTTTCACCAATAGATGAAATGGGCATCACGTTTGTTGATACTGATTATACGAAAGCATATTTACGCCATCTGTTTTCAGTGAATGAACGGTTGGCAGCACAGATTGCTACAATTCATAATTTGGGTTTCTACATGTGGTTGGTTAGGGAAGCGAGAAGGCGTATAATTTCAGGTGATTTTAGAGCTTGGAAAGACCAAATGGTGAAACAAATGGACAATAGGTTATAAGATAAAATAGTTGAAATTGAAGATATTAGATTGGTACATACTTAAACGTTATCTCTTCACATTTTTGATGATGCTATTACTGTTTATCCCTATTGGTATAACAGTAAATCTTGCGGAGAAAATCGGAAAGATTCTTGAAAACGAAGTTCCTTTTGGTGAAGTAGCGTTGTATTATTTAAACTTTACAATCTATTTCGCGAACTTACTTTTTCCGTTGTTTTTGTTCCTTTCAGTGATTTGGTTCACATCCAAACTTGCGAACAACACAGAGATTGTCGCTTTTTTGAGTTCCGGAGTGTCTTATTTCAGATTTATGCGGCCTTATATGATTGGAGCAACAGTAGTTGCGATCATGGCTTTGATATTGGGATTATGGCTGGCACCCATGGCAAGTAGAGGTTACAATCAGTTTATATTTAAGCATTTGAAAAACAGAGGTGCCGAGTTACAGACTCAAAACATTTTTAGGCAGATAAATGACAATGATTACATCTATGTGAGTAATTTCGACACCAAACAGAAAATTGGCAATAATTTTACTTACGAACATTTTGAAGGGAATAAACTGAAATACAAGGTTTTTGCAAACTCAATTTCTTATTCTGAAAAAGACAGTTCTTATCGTTTATTTAATTATGTAAAACGAACCATTGGAGACCATGATGATATTATTGAAACGGTAAGACGAAAGGATACACTTTTTACATTTGATTTGGATGATTTAACTCCGGTGGAATATATTGCGGAAACGCTTTCTTATAGCGATTTGAATAATTTCATTGAAAAAGAAAAGTCCAGAGGTTCGTCAAATATCGGACGATATGAAGTTGTTAAATACAAAAAATGGAGTTTACCTATTTCTGTATTTATTTTGACAGTTATTGCCGTAGCCGTTTCTTCCATAAAACGAAGAGGAGGAATGGGTGTCAATCTTGCTATTGGCATTGGTATTGCAATGATCTATGTGTTTTTTGATAAGGTATTTGGTGTCATGGCCGAGCAGTCTGACTTTCCTCCGTTGGTAGCTGTATGGTTTCCTAATGTAGTTTTTGGTATCTTGGCTGTTTATATGCTCTATAATGCAAAACGCTAAACTCAAAAACTATCTCCATCTTCATTTTTTAGTTTTTATTGCAGGGTTTACCGCTATTCTTGGTGATTTAATTTCTATTGGTTCAATTCCATTGGTATGGTTTAGAATGCTCATTGCTGGTCTTCTGATGTTTTTATACATTAAATCTATCAAGCTAAAAATTAAGGTAAGCCTTAAAACCATGATGCGCTTTTTTGGAGCAGGAATTATCATTGCACTTCATTGGATTACTTTTTTTGAAGCGATAAAACAATCCAATATTTCCATCACTTTGGCAATGTTTTCAACAGGTGCTTTTTTCACATCTTTTATTGAACCATTGATATATAAAAGAAAAATTGTTTGGTATGAAATTCTCTTCGGGATTATTGTAATTATTGGTGTCTTTCTGATTACAAGAAGCGAAATCAAATATCTAAATGGAATTCTTCTGGGAATATCTTCAGCACTTTTCTCCTCATTATTTGCAGTCATTAATGGCAAGTTTATTGAAACCCATAGAGCAACAGTCATTTCATTTTATGAATTTATCAGTGGTGTGGTATTCATAACGTTATTTCTTCTGTTTTTCAAAGGAGGTTTTTCTACGGAATTTTTCACCTTATCATCTTCAGATTGGATATATCTACTCATTTTGGCATCAATTTGCACTGCATATGCATTTATAGGAGCGGTTCAAGTAATGAAATACATCAGCCCATATACAGTCATGCTCACCTACAATTTAGAGCCTATCTACGGAATAACATTGGCTCTTCTGCTGTTTCCTGAAACTGAGACCATGAGTGTCCAATTTTATTATGGTGCTATTTTGGTGCTAATCACAGTGTTGGCAGAAGGGTTTGTTAAGAATTCAAAATTGTTCAAAAAGAAAAATACCATTTCTACCAAAGCCGATTAAATTTTTATCTTTGTAGACTAACTTATAATTAATCTAACTTAAATTTCTATGGAATATTTAGAATTTGAGCTTCCCATTAAAGAATTAGAGGAACAACTTGAAAAATGTCAGGTTATTGGTGAAGAAAGTGATGTTGATGTGACCGAAACCTGTAAGCAAATCGAAAAAAAGCTTGTTGAAACCAAAAAAGAAATATATAAAAACCTCACAGCATGGCAACGTGTTCAGCTTTCTCGCCATCCAAATAGGCCTTACACCATGGACCACATTAAAGCACTGTGTGGTGATTCATTTTTAGAACTTCATGGTGACCGAAATGTGAAGGACGACAAAGCAATGGTAGGTGGTCTTGGAAAAATCGGAGACCAAAGTTATATGTTCATAGGTCAGCAAAAAGGCTATAATACAAAGACTAGACAGTACCGAAATTTTGGAATGTCAAACCCTGAAGGTTATAGAAAAGCACTTCGTTTGATGAAATCTGCAGAGAAGTTTAATATTCCTGTCGTCACCTTGATTGATACTCCAGGTGCTTATCCAGGTTTGGAAGCCGAAGAAAGAGGTCAAGGAGAGGCAATCGCTAGAAACATTCTAGAAATGACGCGTCTCAAGGTGCCAATTATTTGTTTGATTATTGGTGAAGGCGCATCTGGCGGAGCATTAGGAATAGGAGTGGGAGATAGAGTTTTGATGCTCGAAAATACATGGTATTCTGTAATTTCTCCAGAGTCTTGTTCTTCAATTTTATGGCGAAGCTGGGAATACAAAGAGAAAGCTGCCGAAGCCCTAAAACTGACGGCAAAAGATATGAAAAAGCTTCACTTGGTTGATGACATTATCAAAGAACCACTTGGAGGCGCACATACTGACAGAGAAAATACATTCATTGCCGTTAGAGACGCCATCGTTAAGGCTTATGATGAATTGAAAAACTTATCACCAAAAGATTTGGTTAAAAAGCGTATGGACAAATATGCTGACATGGGTGTCTTCAAAGGTTAAATAAGATAAAATCACATACTAAAAAAAACTGAAGCTATTCGCTTCGGTTTTTTTTATAGCTATTAACAATATTATTTAGTTATCAACAGTTAAATTGTTAATGACTTGTTGAGATTACGCCATTTGAAATGGTCATATTTTTTTACAATTTAGTTACTTTCGCTGTTATGAAGCAACCCAACCCAGTCCCAGGATATAAAGTAGATAAAAGTACCATTATTAGTCTCGAAAAGGGGAAAATACCTCCTCAAGCTATTGATTTAGAGGAAGTTGTTCTTGGAGCAATGATGATTGATAAAAAAGGTGTCGACGAGGTTATTGATATTTTGAGCCCCGAAGCCTTTTACAAAGATGCTCATAAATACATCTTTGAGGCCATTTTTAAATTATTTGAAAATAGTGAACCGGTTGACTTATTAACCGTTTCTAGTCAATTAAAGAAAGATGCAAAACTTGAGTTGGTAGGAGGTGATTTTTATCTCATTTCGTTGACCCAAAGAGTGTCTTCTTCTGCACATATTGAATTCCATGCGCGAATCATTCTTCAAAAGTTTATTCAGAGAAGCTTGATTAAAATTTCCAGTGAAATTATCGAAGAAGCCTATGACGAAACAAAGGATGTTTTCGACTTGCTGGATGCTGCTGAAGCAAAACTTTATGAAGTGACTCAAGGCAATATCAAAAAGTCAACCGAAACAGCTCAAAGTTTGGTGATTCAAGCCAAAAAGAAAATTGAGGATATTTCAAACAAAGAAGGTTTGAGTGGTATCCCATCAGGTTTTACGAAGCTTGATAAGCTGACTTCCGGTTGGCAAGAAAGTGATTTGATTATCGTGGCAGCACGTCCTGGTATGGGTAAAACAGCTTTGACCTTGTCTATGGCTAGAAATATTGCCGTCAATCAAAATGTGCCTGTAGCATTCTTTTCTTTGGAGATGTCATCGGTCCAATTGATTACGCGTTTAATTTCAAGTGAAACTGGGCTTTCTTCGGAAAAATTACGTACTGGAAAATTAGAAAAGCACGAGTGGGAACAATTGAATGTGAAAGTCAAAACATTGGAAAAAGCGCCTTTATTTATAGATGACACACCTTCTTTATCCATTTTCGATCTTCGTGCCAAGGCGCGTCGTTTGGCTTCGCAATATGGTATTAAAATGATTATCATTGATTATTTGCAATTGATGACCGCTGGAGGAAGTCAAAAAGGAGGTAATCGTGAGCAAGAAATTTCTACCATTTCTCGAAACTTGAAGGCATTGGCAAAAGAGTTGAGTGTCCCAGTGATTGCCTTGTCGCAGTTATCGCGTGCTGTGGAGACTAGAGGTGGAAGCAAGCGTCCGTTGTTATCAGATTTGCGTGAATCTGGAGCTATTGAGCAAGATGCTGATATTGTGTCGTTTATATATCGTCCTGAATACTACAAAATTGATGAATGGGATGATGATGACCATACACCTACCGAAGGACAGGCAGAATTTATAGTTGCAAAGCATAGAAATGGTGGATTGGAAAACATCCGATTGAAGTTCATCGGTCATTTAGGTAAATTTGACAACCTAGATGAGTTTGATACACCATTTGGTGAATTCCATAGTAAAATGAATGCAGCTGCAAACGATGATACTTTCAAAAGTGGAAATTATCCTTCACCTAGCGATGCCTTTGACCCACCAGTGGAGGACGATGATAATGATGTGCCGTTTTAATTCAAAACTTAACTTTTTGTTTGAAATTATTCTTGCCTGAAAGTTTATCTTTGCAAGCTATTTAAAAGACAGCCTTTCACTATGGATAAGATACGCACCACGAATACTTTATTGTTGGTTCTTGTAATTCCGGTTATTTTCTATTTACTGAAAATACTTTCCTTCATATTTATTCCGGTGGTGTCTTCAATGTTCATTGCGTTGTTGTTTTTACCTTTGATGCGTTGGCTTGGAAAAAGAGGCGTTCATAAAGTGTTAAGTATTGGCATTGTTATTCTATTGATTTTATTGGGATTGGCTCTAACAGCTGAATTAATTCATCTGTCTAGTCAACAAATTATGTCTTCGGACAGTACATTTTTTGCGCAAGCAGAACTGAAGCTGACAAACCTGAAGCAATCGCTTGAAGCATTCCTTGGGACAAAATTGGGAAATGAAGATAATTTCATTGCAGAGATTCTTCAAAAGGACAGTCTTGGAAAGGCATTTGGATTTGTTGGCAATATGTTGAGTATGACATTGACTACGGCGTTCTTCACGGTTTTATGGCTGGCAGAATCTATCAATGTCCAAAAATTGATGAATGCCACATTATTAAAACAGAAACATACATCAGTTAAAACATTTCGTAAAGTTGAAAAGGATTTAATCAAATTTATCAAAGTAAAGTTTTTGGTAAGTCTAGGAACTGGAATTGGAATTGGCCTTGCTTGTGTGTTTTTTGATGTCAGTTTCCCTATATTTTGGGGATTATTCGCCTTCGTCATCAATTTTGTTCAAATGATAGGATCTTTTATTTCCGTTATTGCGTTGGCAATTTTCGCTTTTGTGGAAATACAATTAATGGGAACATTGTTTTTCTTTGTTCTTTCCATCACAATGGTCCAGGTGATTTTTGGCGCAATTCTCGAGCCCATTTTTATGGGAAAATCGTTTTCCATCAATATCATTACAGTCTTGGTAATGTTGATGTTCTGGGGCTTTATTTGGGGAATTCCAGGCATGATAATGTCTATTCCAATTACTGTTTTTATCAAAATAATTTTAGAACAATTTCCAAATACTCGCGTAATTGCTAGTTTGCTTTCAGGAAACGAACTGATTATTAAGAAGTAACTTTAACCTAATATTTCCTTAAAGTTTTTCAATCCGCTGCAATTTTTGAGTATATTTCCACTATGAAGAAGATTGCCTTATTGTTGCTATTTGTATTTTTTGGATTTAAATCCTATGCTTCGTATATCCTGATTCCTATGGATGCTGAAGGGCAGAAGAACCATTTAAAGGCATATGGAGTCACTTATTGGACCTTGGAAAAACAACTCAAAGTCAATTGGTTGCTAAATTATAGAGGTGGTTCATTTTTATTGCCAGATACAGAAGCCATTCAACGTGAGTGCCAAATAAGAGGAGTTTCCTATGAAATCTTGTCTGATACAAAAACAGAAGAAATTCTCAACCTTATTGCGAGTCCATCGCAAAATATGGAAGCGGTAATTCTTGAAAAAGCACCAAAAATTGCTGTTTATTCTCCAAAAGGAAATTTACCTTGGGACGATGCCGTGACAATGGTTTTGACCTATGCCGAAATACCTTATGATGTGATTTATGACGAAGAAGTACTCAACGATGCTTTGGTTTTATACGATTGGCTACATCTTCATCACGAAGACTTTACAGGTCAGTATGGTAAGTTTTACCGAGCTTATAAATCAGCAGCTTGGTATATAGAAGAGAAAAAGGAGGCCGAAGCTTTGGCTACAAAATTAGGTTACAATAAAGTTTCTGAAGAGAAGCTAGACGTCGCATTGAAAATTCGAAATTACGTTGTAGGTGGAGGATTTATGTTCGCTATGTGCAGTGCGACAGATAGTTTTGATATTGCATTGGCCGCCGAGGGAGTTGATATTTGCGAACCAATGTTTGATGGTGATGCCAGCGAGCCCAATTATCAGAATCTCATCGACTATAATAAAACCTTCGCATTTAAAGATTTTATTTTGGAAAGAAACCCAAATGTTTATGAGTTCTCATCTATAGATATGACCCAAAAGAGGCAAATTCTTCCCACGCTCGATTATTTTACCTTGATGGATTTTTCAGCAAAATGGGATCCTGTGCCAACGATGTTATGCCAAAATCATACAGCTTTGGTAAAAGGTTTTATGGGACAAACAACCTCTTTCACCAGAGACGAAATCAAATCGAATGTCTTGATTCTTGGTGAAAATAAAAGTAATGGTGAGGCAAAATACATTCATGGTATCAAAGGAAAAGGCTTCTTTACGTTCTATGGAGGCCATGATCCAGAAGATTATACCCATAAGGTTGGAGACCCAAAGACCGAACTCGAACTTCACCCAACCTCACCAGGTTATCGCTTGATTCTGAATAATGTATTGTTTCCTGCGGCCAAAAAGAAAAACCAAAAAACCTAAATTAAGCCTACCGCTGTATATGAATTTTCTGTTGTCATTTTCAATTAGCCTCATTGGTCTGTTATTATTGCTTCTAAATACTATTTTGTTTATTAAAAACAAAGAGGTTAGGGGAAAGGTATCAAAGGTTTTTATAGCCTATTTGGTATCGCTGTTAAGCATAGAGATTTTGTGCCATGCCATTGGGTTTTTCAAGCCTGGTTCTAATTTATTTCTTTCCCATTTTTATTTTTTATTTCAATTTTTATTCTTGGGTTACTTCTATTATACATTAATAAAGGACAAATACTTTAAAAGTCTTATGTTATCTTTGGCTACTGCCGTTCTTATCATTTTGGTATATTCGTACGTAACGGATCCAACGATATTTTGGAGATTCAATGAATTGGAAATATTAGCCACCTCCTTTTTTCTTGTATTTTGTGCAATATGTTTTATTCTCTTGAACATGGATAAACATCACAAATATTTCCATTTTTCCTTGGGAGTTATCATGTACTTATTATGTAGTATATACATATTCATTACTGGTAATGCAGAATTCATTATTATTAAAGAGCCATTGATTGATATTTGGGTGCTTAACTCATTTTTTTATATTATGTATCAATTGATGATTCTTAAAGAATATAGATTATTGGCGAGTTTTCATAAGGATAATCTAGTTCTTAAATGAGCTTTTTTTTGTATTTTTAAAAGAAAAGAACATATGTCTACAAAGGAAGTTATACTCAACAAAATTCAGATTTTAATATCCAATAGTTTTGAAACTCCAGAAAAAGCTTTTTCATTTTTTGATGATGACGATGACGGGAAACTGTCAAAAAAAGAAATTTCTGAATTATTAAAAAAGGCAGAAATCAGTGGTTTGATAAGAGGAATCGTTACCAATAAACTGATTGAAGGTTATGATAAAGACGGTGACGCACTCGTCAATTGGAGCGAGTTCAAAGCTGCAGTGGATGAGATAGGGAAAAAGACTAACTAAATACATTTCATCCTTTGAAATACGCACTAAAGCAATTTTTTAAATTATTGTTTTTTTCGACCGTTTTTTGGTCCTTCGTTTTTTGTCTATTTATCCTTATCAGATATTACGGTAGGCATCAAGAACAAGTCAATTCGGTAAGATTATCTGAACAAATTGCCGTATCTGAATACCTTATGTTTGGTGTCATTCTAGGTGTAATGGTTGCAATTGTTTACACTATTATAGAGTTTTTGTTTGATAAGTTTTTATCTAAAACACTACATCTAGGAATTATAATTATTCTTAAATCTATTATCTACCTATTTTTTCTGATCTTTTCTCTCACTTTCATTGCTTATTTAGCTGAAGATTATATCAATGTTGATTTCCCAAACCACAGAGGGTGGTGGATTTCCAATAGGATATTTTGGTTAGTGACTGCCTACTTTATTCTATGTTCACTCATGTTTTCACTAATAAGGTTGGCAAATGATAAATTTGGAAAAGGCGTCATATTAAAGATGTTGTTTGGAAGATATCGTAAACCGAGAGAAGTCGAGAGGATATTGATGTTTATTGATTTAAAATCCTCTACTTCTATAGCGGAAGAACTGGGACATCTAAAATACAGTCGTTTTATACAAGATTGCTTTTATTATTTAAATCGGATAATAAATAAATATAATGCCGAAATATATCAATATGTTGGTGACGAAGCAGTACTGACATGGACAATGAAGAAAGGGACAAAACACCTCAATTGTTTAAACTTGTTTTTTGAATATGATGCAAAGCTTCGAAAGCATGCAAAATATTATATGAAACGATATGGTGTTGTCCCAGAGTTTAAGGCTGGACTTCATTCAGGGAAAATTATAATTGCCGAAGTTGGAACCATTAAAAAAGAACTGGCTTATCATGGAGACGTTATAAATACCACTTCGCGCATTCAAGAACAATGTAATGAATACGAAGAATCATTTTTGACTTCAGAAGAAATGCTTTCACACCTTAAATTAAGTTCAAAGTTTAAAGCAATTCCTCTTGGGAATGAGCTTCTTGAAGGTAAATCAGAAGAACTCAAGCTTTATGCTATTCACAAAGTAAAAAAATAAGAGTTGTCTTAAAACTTGAATCTTAAAGCCAAACCAGTGTAATCATCACCTCTGAAATCGCGACCTCCAACAGGAGTTAATTCAAGAGAATTTTCTCTGGTTTTATGCATTTCAGGAATTAAAATTCCAGCTGTCATACCAAGTCCATATCCTAATAATACATCAGTTAAAAAGTGTTGTCCGGCTTGCATTCTAAAATATCCGACGGTAGCTGGAATAACTGCTGCAGATGCCCAGATCCAGCCTTTTCCAGTGGCATCTGGATTAAAATCACAATAAACTTTCGCAGCGAAGAATGTAGCAGTGGCTGCTGCTGCTACGTGGCCAGAATAAAAAGAACGTTGTCCATTATTTTTTGTACGTCTATCTATATCGACGCTCTCATCATAGACATAAGGTCTAGATCGATTTACTAAACCTGCTGTAATAGTGTAAAGAGCAGATGTCGTTGAAAGACTTTGAAGATACATTCCAACAAACTGCCCAGTGTGATCATTGATTTCGTCATCGAACAACATGCCAAAAGGCAAAATAAAAGATGCAGCAAAAGGAATATCGCTTATATTATTGGCAGTTTCTGAACTATTACCGGCAACCCAACGATCTATAAAAATGATATCGTCCGCATCCAAAGCATTTACTTCGGCAACAGTTATGTCATCTTTATTTTGAATTAATATCAAACCATAAGCACTTGTTCCCATGGCTGCACCTGTCCAAACGCCATCTCTAACCCATTTCCATTCATATGGTGATGTACTTTGAGCGTTTGCAAAATTGGTTAACAATAAAATGGTTATAACAATTAATCTTTTCATAAACAATATATTTTAGTAATAATACTAGACTTTTAATTCATGCTAAAATATAGAATAGAGGTTTGCTCATGTAGCTTTTATGATATAAAGGTTAACTCTATCTAAACCTTGAAATATATCTTCATTCAATAAAAAAATCCGATTCGTAAGAATCGGATTTTATAAGCGAAATGTGGTTATTATTTTGGCGAAACGCCTATTTTTTTACTTTTTTTGCAATCGCTTCAAAAGCTTCAGGGTTGTTCATAGCTAAATCTGCAAGAACTTTCCTGTTCAATTCGATGTTATTAGCTTTAACTCCTCCCATAAATTTTGAATACGACATCCCATGCATTCTAGCTGCAGCGTTGATACGTGCAATCCATAATGAACGGAAGTTTCTCTTTTTTTGTCTACGGTCTCTGTACGAATATAACATCGCTTTGTCAACCGCATTTTTAGCTACTGTCCAAACGTTTTTACGTCTTCCGAAGTAACCTTTTGCTTGCTTAAGAACCTTTTTTCTTCTGGCTCTCTTCGCTACTGAATTTACTGATCTTGGCATTTCTTAATTGTTTTTTGTAGTGGGCGACCTATAAATGGTACTTGCTAAAATTTATTTGCCCAACTCCATGGTTTATAATTTGTTTTAACCGTTTAAAACAGTGTTACTTTAAACGCAACATTGTTTTAACATTGTTCTCGTCTGCTGGATGCACTAAAGTGTCATGTGTCAGAGCGAGTTTACGCTTTTTAGACTTCTTTGTCAAGATATGACTTTTAAAAGCGTGTTTTCTCTTGATCTTACCAGTACCAGTGAGCTTGAATCTCTTTTTGGCACTAGATTTAGTTTTCATTTTCGGCATTTCTCCTAATTTTTATTTTACGTTTCGCTTATTATCTTTAAACTGTAAACAGTTTTATTTTGCTTTTTTTGGCGCAATGAACATTGTCATTCGTTTTCCTTCAAGCTTTGGCATTTGTTCAACTTTGCCATAGTCTTCTAGGTCTTGAGCCAATTTCAACAACAGGATTTGACCTTGTTCTTTAAACACAATCGAACGTCCTTTAAAGAATACGAATGCTTTTAATTTAGCACCTTCTTTTAAGAATTTTTCTGCATGTTTCTTTTTGAACTCGTAATCATGGTCATCTGTTTGGGGACCAAAACGAATTTCTTTTACAACAACTTTAGTTGCTTTGGCCTTTAAAGCTTTATCACGTTTCTTTTGCTCGTAAAGAAACTTCTTATAATCCATAACCTTGCATACAGGAGGATCAGCTTTTGGTGAGATCTCTACAAGATCAACACCTTGCTCTTCAGCTTGTGCTAATGCATCTCTTAATGAATAAATACCAGTCTCAACGTTATCACCTACTAATCTTACTTTCTCGGCTCTAATTTTTGAGTTAATTCTATGCTGCTCCTCTTTTTCAGTGTTTCTGAAATTACCTTTTGTTCTACGTATTGCTATGGCTTAAATATTTTAGTTAAACTTATTTTATATTAAAATGATTTTAATGTTTTGCTTATTTCACTTTCAACAATTTTTGAGAACTCCTCTACATGAATCATGCCTAAATCTTCTCCACCATGTTGACGAACTGAAATCTTGCCTTCGTTTTCCTCATTCTCTCCAACGATAATCATAAAAGGTACTTTTTGCATTTCAGCTTCCCTGATTTTCTTACCAATGGTTTCGTTTCTATTATCAACGAGGGCGCGAATTTCGTTATTTTCTAGCAAATTTAAAACTTTTTCAGCGTATTTTTCATATTTCTCACTGATTGATAGGATGATTGCTTGAGTTGGCATCAACCACAATGGGAAATTTCCTCCAGTATGTTCTAACAAAATAGCCACAAAACGTTCCATACTGCCAAATGGAGCTCGATGGATCATCACAGGTCTGTGCAATTCGTTGTCACTACCTTTATAAGAGAGATCAAAACGTTCAGGCAAGTTGTAATCAACTTGAATTGTTCCTAACTGCCAGTTTCTGCCCAACGCATCCTTGACCATAAAATCAAGTTTTGGACCGTAAAATGCTGCCTCTCCTTCCACAACTTCATAATCCAATCCCTTATCTTTAGCAGCATTGATGATAGCATGTTCAGCTTTATCCCAATTCTCAAGACTACCTATATATTTTTCTGGTTGTTCTGGATCTCTAACAGAAACTTGAGTTCTGAAATTCTCGAAACCCAATGAACCGAATACATATAAAACTAAATCAATAACATTTTTGAATTCAGCATCAAGTTGATCAGGAGTACAGAATATATGAGCGTCATCTTGAGTAAAACCTCTCACTCTGGTTAAGCCATGAAGCTCTCCACTTTGCTCATATCTATATACTGTTCCAAACTCGGCATATCGTTTAGGTAGATCTTTATATGAAAATGGTTTAGTATTATAGATTTCACAATGATGAGGACAATTCATAGGCTTCAATAAAAACTCTTCGCCTTCTGCAGGAGTATGGATTGGCTGAAAACTATCAGCTCCATATTTGGCGTAATGGCCAGAAGTAACATAAAGCTCTTTTTGGCCAATATGAGGAGTTACTACCATTTCATATCCAGCTTTTTTCTGTGCTTTTTTGAGAAAATTTTCTAATCGCTCTCGCAGCGCTGCTCCTTTAGGCAACCATAGAGGTAAACCCTGGCCAACTTTTGATGAAAAGGTAAATAGTTCTAGTTCCTTTCCTAATTTCCTGTGGTCGCGACGTTTTGCTTCTTCTAGTATCTCGAGATATTCCGTGAGGTCTTTCTGTTTTGGAAAGGAGATTCCATAAACTCTTGTCAATTGCTCGTTCTTTTCATCACCTCTCCAGTAGGCTCCAGCTACAGAAAGTAATTTTACTGCTTTTACAATCCCTGTATTTGGTATGTGTCCGCCCCGGCATAAATCAGTAAACGTTGAATGATCACAAAACGTAATTGTCCCATCTTCTAGATTTTCTATCAATTCTATTTTGTATTCGTTACCTTGGGACTTGTACATCGAAAGTGCATCGGCTTTTGAGACCGAACGCATTTTAAAGTCATATTTTCCTCTTGCTATTTCAAGCATTTTATCCTCAATGGATTTAAAATCCTTTTCAGAGATAGACTGGTCTCCTAAATCCACATCATAGTAAAATCCATTTTCGATAGCAGGACCGATAGATAACTTTATGCCTGGATATAACTCTTCAAGGGATTGAGCTAAAATATGAGCAGAAGAATGCCAAAAGGCTTTCTTTCCTTCTTTGTCATTCCAAGTATACAAAACTAAACTACCATCTTGTGTTAATGGTGTGTCGGTTTCAACAATTGTATTATTAAAGCTCGCGGAAATAACATTTCGAGCTAAACCTTCACTAATACTTTTTGCAACATCCATAGGAGTTGAATTTAAAGGAAACTGTTTTATACTACCGTCAGGCAAAGAAATATCAATCATAAAATATTATTGTAATTAGAGTTTGCAAAGATAATATGATTAATGCTACCATACAATATAATATATAGGTGTAAATTTTATTGTTACTTTTATGAGGTATTGAGATTGATTAAAAGCTTATTTTACCTTTTCATTGATTTTTTTTGACGAACTATTTAACGCAAAGTCTTCAGGGATAGGGTTGTAAAAAAAACTTCAAAAAAAGGTTGAAAAAGTTTTGCTGGTAAGGGGAAAAGGGTTGTATATTTGCACCCTCGCAAAACGGGACGGTCCTTATGG
>NZ_JALNMI010000001.1 GCF_023156585.1 Subsaxibacter sp. CAU 1640 | reverse complement strand
CACTCCGGTCTGGCCAGAAAGAAAACCTGACGTCGCATCCGAAAGCGTGAACTCTCCAATGCCCCCACCAAGGTCGCACGAACGCAAAGGCCCCGAAACACCATACGTGGGCAAAGGGTTGACTTCAAGATTGAAGGAAGTAATACCATAACAATCAGAAGTTATATTTTCAAATATTCTTACATAAATAATTTGTGGGTTTGAAGTATTGGTGTAATTGGCCAGGTTTGTGATTGGGTTATTCCCAGCTTCCGCATCAACCATAGACTCATAATACTCAACAGTATAATCTGTTGAAGGTTGACTTCCCAAGATTACCGACGATTGTTGAGTTAAATCAAACTGGCCAAATCCATCGTTACTGCTATCATCACAAATAAATAAATCATTCGGCTGATTTGCAATAGCTCGGTCATTTACAATTAAATTAAAAACTGGATTTGTAGAAACAGTAATACAATTGGCATTCCCACTGCTTTCCAATCTAACGAAGATGGGTTGAGGGTTAACTGTATTTAAAAATGGACTAGAAATTGGATTGGATCCACTATCTGCGTCAGTAAACGATGTATAGTATGATACACTAAAGTTAGAGGCAGGCTGTCCCCCAAGGATAGCTGCGGTTTGCAAATCCAGATCAAATTCTTCAAAACCGTCGTTGGAAACATCATCACAAGCAGTCATATCAGCAACAGGATTGATAATCGGTTCGGCTATTACATTCAGAGTGAAAGAGGCTGTATCATAACAACCAGAATTTAAATATTCCATTCTGGCGTAAATAGTTTGCCCATCAATTCCTGAATATAAATCGGGAGCTGCTATACTACTAATATCTCCATCCGCATCTGTTTGGGACTCATGGTATGTAATGACATAGTTTGAGGGGTCTGTAATTGAACCCAACATTAGAGGTTCATTTTCAGTTAAATCAAAGTTGTATGGCGGAGAACCTGGATTACACAGATATAAGTCTTGAACGGAATCAATAGTTATGTTTGGATAAAATTCAACTATTATCGAATCGCTAGTTTCACAACCTGCGGCAAAAAACACATCAACACTGTAAGTTCCAGATTCTGTCACATCAAGGGTTGAGCCTGTTTCACCTGCAATGACATTACCATCTTGATACCAAGCATGCGTTCCATTTGGAGCTTGAGTATCTAAAGTAATTGTGCTGCCGTCACATTGAGCTGTACCTCCTGAAATTGTAATATCATCTCCCAATTCACCTCCCAAAACAAAACTCCCAGCTTCCAGAAATATTGCAGAATCCCATATGGAGTCACCTTGATCAGCAACCACCAATTTAATTTCATAAGTAACACCTAAAGTTACGTTGGCAACAGCGGTCAATACTTCTGTCCTGCCTCCGTAATTAGTATCACCAATGTTATAACCATCAAAATATGTTGGATTAGCTGTGCAAACCCCAGAATTGTTGATGTTTGTAACACTTACTGGCGTACCGTTTGGCAAAACTGCTAGGTTGGTATACGTGGTTGTCCCTACTTCACGGAGTAAAAAAGCAAAACTGTCAGCAAAACTGCACTCTGTGCTCCCATCATATTCCTCTGAAGCCATCAAATATCTGAAGCTAATCGTGTTTGTTGTGGGTACAAAGTTAAACTTGATAAAGGTAGCATCATTAGTGTTTGTTTGACTTAAGGCTGCCTCAAGATCTGCATCTCCAGGATCATTATTGTCATTGCTAACTAAAATAGGATTGATTGAATTTCCAGCTTCATAAGCCCTTCCAGTAGTTAAAATAACGCCTTCCTCAAAAGGGAAGTTCATAGCACCCCCCTTATTGAAGTATCCATAACTTTTTGTTTGCAAATCACCTGGATTGCCGTTGACTTGATAAGAAAAATTATCAACAGCCGAACAACCTCCCGACACTAGCACATTTTCAATGAGTTGCTCGGGAGTGTATGATGATTCTGTATAAGCTGAATTATTGATACTGACTATAGCTTGTAAAACTAAGACTGAAATGGTTGCCGTTCCTGAACATCCTTGAGGATTAGTATCAGTCACGGTGAATGTGACACTATAGGTTCCGGGATTATTAAATGTATGTGACACTGACTGTCCTGAAACTGTTGGGCTACCATCTGCAAAATTCCAATTATAAGTTGCTCCTGTTCCATCTCCAGAAAAAGTTGCACTACCATTAAAGTCCACTGAAGATCCTGGAAAAATAGTTATTACTCCAGAGCCGTTAGCAACTGGATTAGTACTATCAATTGTAGGTGTAATTGTTTGACATGGTTCAGCGCATAAAATATTAGCCGCAAAACCCGAACCTGTACCAGAATCGTCACTGACAAATTGCAAAGTGATGCATCCACTCGTATTTGAAGGTGAAGCAGAAACCGTTCCTGGACTATTTGCAGGGCTTCCAGAATAAGTACCAATAATGGGAGATGATGTATCCGGACCATCATAAATGGTTAGGATATCACGATTCAACTGTGTATTAAAAGCAGTGAAGTCAAGAATTATAAAATCTCCAGGATTAATGGCACATAGCGTAGTAACACTATTTTCATTACTACTATAGTTTCCTGCCGAACCTCCAGAATCATATAATCTATCTGGACTGCATCTATTGAATGTACCATTCTGCATAAAAATATCTTGCGAAAAGACATTCAATGATGAGATGAGCAAAAGGGCAAGTAGATAAAAATTCTTCATTTAAAGGCAATAATGGAAATCTTAATTAAATCTTATATCTAATAGAAAAAAATGACAATTATTCTCAATCTTTTGTTTTATTCAAAAAGAATTAAATGATTAATTTATAAAAACCAAAATTCAATTTTTAAGGGATTTTTCAATAAGCGGGAAATTTAAGAAATTTTAACTAATTCCCTCGACCATTTATGGATAAAAATTAGAGTTTAACACATTCATAAAGCTATTTTGAATCCACTTTATCTATTAATCTGTGCTGCTTAAATAAATTATAATTAGCTTTCTTCAGTATTATAATTTGTAAATTTGCAGAAATTTAATTTTCAAATGAAAATCTCAATAAAAGAAACAAACAACCCAACAATCATAAAGTTTGAAGCCGACACTTTTTTGACCAATCACAAGAGTTATGAATTCAACAATATTGATGAAGCAAGTGCTTCTCCTTTGGCACAACAACTGTTTTACCTTCCATTTGTCAAGAAAGTTTATATTTCAGGTAACTTCATTGCCATAGAACGCTATAATATTGTGGAGTGGAAAGATGTCCAAAATGAGGTTTGTGACCAAATTGAAGATTACCTAAATTCTGACGGAGTTGTTATAACCGATAAAACAGCTAGCAAAAAAGTGCCCGTCACTGTATATGCCGAAAGCACTCCAAATCCTTCCGCCATGAAATTTGTGGCCAACAAAAAGCTTGTTGCATCAACTTTTGATTTTACATCCATAGACGAAGCGAAACACTCACCGTTGGCAACAAAATTGTTTCATCTACCTTTTGTGAAAGCGGTTTTTATGGATGAGAATTATATTTCCATTACAAAATATGATGTTGCAGAATGGAGTGACATCACAATGGAACTGCGGGAATTTATCAGAAATTATATTGAAGAAGGTAAGGAGATTGTAGCTGCAAATGCACCCGAAGTGTTCCATAAAACAACTGAACAACTAGATAAAAACTATGATTCACTTAATGACACCTCAAAAGAGATTGTAAATATTTTAGAAGAATATGTGAAACCGGCAGTTGCAAGTGATGGCGGAAATATTCAATTTGAATCGTACAATCCAAATACAAAAACGGTTAAAGTGATTTTACAAGGCGCTTGTAGCGGCTGCCCGTCATCTACATTCACTTTAAAAAGCGGTATTGAAAACATGTTAAGAGAAATGATGAAAGGCAGAGTTGAACTGGTTGAAGCCATTAATGGTTAAAAATTTGTATATTTAAGAGTAAAACATTTTTTAATTAAAAATTCTTAAATATGTCTGTATTAAAAGTTATTGAAATCATGTCCAACTCTAATGAAAGTTGGGAAGATGCAACGAGAAAAGCTGTCAAACATGCTGGTAAAAGTGTGAAAAACATTCGTTCGGTGTATGTTAGAGAGCAAAGTGCAGTTGTCAAAGACAACGATGTCATTGAGTTTAGAGTCAATCTAAAAATTACCTTTGAAGTCAATTAAACTGACTTAATATCTCAAAAGCACTCTAAAAAGAGTGTTTTTTTTGAATCAATCTTAAACATTAGATGAACAAAAAACGTAGCAATAAGCTTATCGAAGAGACAAGTCCATACTTGTTACAGCATGCAGAAAATCCGATTGATTGGCATGCATGGAACGAAAACACTCTAAAACTTGCAAACACATCAGGCAAACTTATTGTTATAAGCATCGGATATTCGGCATGTCATTGGTGCCACGTCATGGAACATGAGAGTTTTGAAGATGATGATGTTGCCGCATTAATGAACCAAAATTACATAAACATTAAGGTAGATAGAGAGGAAAGACCGGATATTGACCAAGTGTATATGAATGCCATTCAATTGATAACAGGTTCAGGTGGTTGGCCGTTAAATATCGTGGCACTTCCTGACGGAAGACCTGTTTGGGGAGGCACCTATTTTAAAAAGGAGATATGGATGAATGCCTTGAATCAAATTTCAAATCTATACAAAACCAAACCCGAAAAGCTTTTCGATTATGCTGACAAGCTGGAGCAGGGCCTTAAAAATATTGATCTAATTACCTTAAATCCTAATACAGATGATTTTTCTACTGAATTTATTCAACAGACCATAGACAATTGGTCGCATCAATTTGATTACCGATTCGGTGGCATGTCAAGAGCTCCAAAATTCATGATGCCAAACAACTATCAATTTTTGTTGAGATATGCATATCAAATGAATGATTTGCCTCTACAAGAATACGTCAATACCACGCTCACTAAAATGGCATTTGGAGGAATTTTTGATCATATTGGAGGAGGGTTTTCACGCTATTCGGTAGACGAAAAATGGCATGTGCCTCATTTTGAAAAAATGCTTTATGATAATGCTCAAATGGTAAGTTTGTACGCCGAGGCTTTTCTAATAACCAAAAACAATCTGTATAAAGATGTTGTCATAGAAACCTTGAATTTTGTGGATAGAGAACTAAAAGGTCCACACGGCAATTTTTATTCGTCATTAGATGCAGACAGTTTAAATCATGAAGGCACTTTAGAAGAAGGTGCTTATTATGTTTGGAATCAAAACGAATTAAAATCTCTCCTGAAAGAGGATTTTGGACTATTCGCTGATTATTATAATGTGAATGCCTATGGTTTTTGGGAAGAAGGCAATTATGTGTTGATTCGCAGTGAAGATGATGATTCTTTTCTTAAAAAACACGAATTGACTTCTGAATCATTATTCAAAAGAAAAGAAAACTGGAAAGATATCTTACTAAAGGCTCGTCAAAAAAGGAAGCCTCCTCGTCTAGATGATAAAACATTGACCTCATGGAATGCTATGATGATTAAGGGATATTTAGATGCTTACAGGGTTTTAAAAGAAGAACCCTATTTACATACGGCAACCACTTGTGGAGAATTTCTACTGAAAAATCAAATAAGGGAAGATGGTGGCCTTAATCACAATTTTAAGAATGGCACAAGCAATATTAATGGTTTTCTTGAAGATTACGCCACGTGCATTGACGCATTCATCTCGTTATACAACCACACTCTAGATTTAAAATGGCTTTTTATATCAAGAGATTTGACCAATTATTGTTTTGATTTTTTCTTTGACGACCAAAGCAAATTATTCTTTTTCACGTCCGAAAAGGATACAGCTTTGGTGAGTAGAAGCGTTGAATACAGGGACAATGTTATACCAGCAAGCAATTCCACCATGGCAAAGAACCTTTTCACATTATCACATTATTTTGACAACGAGCATTATGCCAAGACTGCCGAAACCATGTTGAACAATATAAAACCTGAAATCCAAAATTATGGTTCTGGGTTTTCCAATTGGCTGTACTTAATGATGAACTATACTGAACCTTTCTTTGAGGTTGCCATAATTGGTAATGAATCTCTTGAAAAAATTAAGGAGCTGAATCTCAATTATACTCCCAACAAAATTGTTGCAGCAAGTTTTAAGGAAGAATCTTTACCTTTATTCAAAAACAGAGCTGTGGAAGGTAAAACCCTGATATACGTTTGTGTCAACAAAACCTGCAATATGCCTGTCGATACTGTTGAAAAAGCGATAAACCAACTTAAAAAATACCCATGAAAACACTTCAAATTATTCTAATGCTTCTGGTCGCAGTTGAGCACTTATATTTTTTAGTTTTAGAAATGTTTCTATGGACTACACCTAAAGGCATTAAAACATTCGGCTTAAAATCCAAAGAGTTCGCCGATGAGACGAAAACTTTAGCAGCAAATCAAGGATTATATAATGGATTTTTAGCCGCTGGACTTATTTATTCTATCATATATAAAGATATAAGAACAAGCATTTTCTTTTTATCATGTGTCATTATAGCAGGTATCTATGGGGCATATTCCACTAAAAAAATGAAGTTGTTTTACTTTCAATCGGTTCCTGCAATAATTACATTAATCTTAACATTATAAATTTTAGAAAGTGATTTTTTTTTAGTTTATTCCAAACCAAAAATAACTATATATGAAAAAAACACTTTTAGGAATATTACTGACAATATTTCTTTGCAACACTAATTGGGCTCAAGGTGAAATGGGCGGAAGACAAATTGTTAACGATGGGTTTATTCTTACAACTCCTACTCAAGTAAATGCGAGAGTAGAAGGTTCTCCTTACATTACAGAGGATTACGTCCCAGCAAGAATTTCAGTTTTTGAGAACAAAATTTTTGCGGTCAAATATGACGCCTTATTAGACGAGATTTTGGTAAAAAAAGAGCAAGGAACCGAGTCTGAAGCCTATGCATTACCTAAAAATGGAAGGCAAGACATTTCTATTACTCTTCTATCTGATAATAAAACCTATCAGATTTTTGACTATGTCAACGATACAAGTGAACAATCTACAGGTTTTTTTATACTTCTAAACTCTCCCATAGCATCAATAAAACTGCTTAAAAAAGAAACAGTGCGTTTTTACGAGGAGCGAGTTGCGACTTCTGGATATGATAAAAGTCGCCCTGCAGAATATAGAAGATTAAACGATTCATTTTATATTAAAATAAACGACCAACCAGCTATCGAATTCTCTAATAACAAAAAAGATTTTGCTAAATTGTTTCCAAAGAACGAGAAGGAAATCCTAGATTTTATAAAATCTGAAAAAATAAAACTGAAAGAAGAATCTGATTTAGTTAAACTAGGTCAATATCTCAATCAAATTAAATAACCACGATTAACTAATGATAAATTAATAACGAAATGGACATTCAAAAATGGGTTGATGCTGGATATGATTTATTGATAATTTATGCACCTAAAGTTTTGGCTGCAATTCTTATATGGATTATAGGTTCTTGGGTGATTAAGATGATAACCAAAGGTGTTCGGAAAGCTTTAGATAAAGGAGATTATGACATAAGTCTCAAGAAATTCCTTCTCAATCTCATCGGATGGCTACTAAAAATTGTGTTAATTATCGTAGTTCTAGGAACTGTAGGAGTTGAAACCACCTCCTTTGCTGCAATAATAGCAGCGGCTGGTTTGGCCATTGGTTTAGCACTTCAAGGGTCTTTGGCTAATTTTGCCGGTGGAGTCTTAATAATGATTTTTAAACCAATTAAAGTAGGTGATTTTATAGAAGCACAAGGTGAAGCTGGAACTGTAAAAGAAATTGAGATTTTCACCACAAAACTTACTTCTCCTGACAACAAAGAAATAATCATTCCCAATGGAAAATTATCAAATGATAATATTGTAAATTATTCTGCTTTGGAAATGCGTCGTGTGGATTTGGTTATTGGTGTGGGTTACGAATCTGATCTTAAAGTCACCAAAGATATTTTGATGGCTCAACTCACCAATCATCCTCTTGTTTTAAAAGAACCGGCACCATTGGTAAGATTGGTTGAATTAGCCGACAGTTCTGTGAATTTTAATGTAAGACCTTGGGTTAAAACAACTGACTATTGGGCTGTTTACTATGATATTCTTGAAAGTACCAAAGAAGCACTAGACGAGGCAGGAATAAGCATACCATTTCCACAACGTGATATTCATATTATTAAAGAAGATTAGGATCTTAAACCGATAAACTCCTTCAGATAATAAGGTTCAAAATAAGCGACATCCTCGATGTCGTTTTTTTTGTACTTATCGTAAGCTAACATTCCCATTTCAGAAGCAGAAGGCAATTTATCCCCAATAAATTCAGAATTATAATGAGTGATCATTGTTTTTAATTTGTCGACTCCATTTCCTATGAAGTGAACTTTATGTTTTTCAAGATATTGCTTAAAAGAATCTTCATTCAATATTTGAGCTTCCGTATCACGAATTTTGAAATATTTTGAATCGTAAATAGCCGAATAAACCTCCATACGTCTTGCATCCAACATTGGCACAATAATATCATCACCTTTACATAAGACCTTATGAGCCAAAGAGTGAAGTGTATCTACTGAAATCAATGGAATATTTAAGGCGTAGCACAAACCTTTGGCTGCAGAAACGCCAATTCTTAATCCTGTGTAAGAGCCTGGACCTTTACTTACCGCAATTGCATCTAGTTGTGATGCCTTCAATGAGACTGACTTCAATACCTCATCAATATACACATGAAGTGATTCTGCATGAGAATAATTAAGATTATTATCCTCTTTTAAAACCAAAGTTTCCCCATCTTTCGATAGAGAAACAGAACAATTGGTTGTAGCCGTTTCTATGTTAAGTATGTATGCCAAGTCAAACTACTTGTTTTCCGTGGAACTTTCTTGTTTTTTTACCTCAATTTTATCACCTGGTTTGAGCGTTTTGGAAACCACATTGTAAGGACCAGTAATTATTTGATCGCCTTCTTTCAATCCAGAAATAATCTCAATTTTTGAATCGTCCTGTATACCAGTTTTTACCACTCTTAATTTGGCTTCACCATTATTTGCAACAAATACACATTCAAACTTCTGCTCCTCATTCACTTTTGGTTTGTCAGACGTATCGGTAGATTTGGTGTAAGAAGTTTTAGCAGAAGTTGTATCAGTTTTAATTACAATTGCACTGATGGGCACTGCCACTGCATTCGCTCTTTTATTGGTAAGTATGTCCACGGTAGCAGTCATTCCAGGTCTAAAAGGTGAATAGTTCTCTGGTCTATCTTTCATCAAATCTGCATAGGATTCTTCAAGAATTCTAACTTTTACTTTAAAATTGGTAACTTGATCAGCAGTTAAGGTTTCGCCTGCAGAATTAGCAATTTCAGTAACCACGCCTTTAAATTCTTTTTTGAGATAGGCATCGACTTCCACAATAGTTGAATCGCCAATTCGCACTTTTACAATATCATTTTCGTTGACATCGATCTCAACTTCCATATTGTTTAGGTTGGCTACACGCAAAATCTCGGTTCCTGCCATTTGTTGCGTACCAACTACACGCTCTCCCAATTCGACATCTAGTTTAGAAATGGTGCCACTCATTGGAGCGTAAATTGTGGTTCTGTTGAGATTATCCATTGCTTCATTAACAGAAGCACCAGCACTTTGAACATTGTAATAAGCCGATTGTTTATTGGCTTGCGCTATTTCATAAGATGAAACTGCTTTGTCCCAATCAGCTTTGGAAATAATTCCTTTTTCAAACAGTTGTTTGTTTCTGTCGTAATTTAATTTCGCTTCTCTTAAAGATGCTTCAGCCTGTTCCAATCCAGCTTTTACGTTTTGATAACTTGCCTGTGATCGATTTACGGCAGATTGAATCAAGTCTGGATTCACTCTTACCAATAGGTCTCCTTTTTTAACTTGCTGACCTTCCTTAAAAGGCAATTCAATGATTTCGCCTGAAACTTCACTGGAAATTTTAACCTCGACTTCTGGTTGAATTTTTCCTGTTGCCGACACTTTCTCGACAATGGTTGCCAACTCGACCTTTTCAACTTCAACTTCCTTGAAATCTCCTTTTTTACCGAACCATCCCATACTTGAGCCTGCCAATAACAATACAATTGTTAATACAACGACAATCAATAGGATTTTTACTGTTTTACTCATGATGGTTTATTTAGTTTTAAACGTCTTTGTTTAAGGATATATCTATTTTAAAATTACTAAAATTTGAGTTGATCTACTGGAATTCCAAAATATAATTCCAATACTTTCAGTTTAAAAATATAATCATATTTGGTGCGATTCAATTCTATTTTCGCGTTATCATATCTCACTTTTGATTGGCTAAAATCGAATGCATTAGTTAACCCAACGTCATAACGTTCTTTGGCATAATCATACGCCAATTCTTGTGATTCCAAAGCTGATTGAGCCGCTTCATAAGTTTTCATAGCACCTTTAGCATCTACATATGCCTGATAAACTGTTGATTCCAAATCCAATTTTGCTTGTTCCAATTGATATTCAGAATCCAATAAATTGATTTCGCTTCTCTTAACGCTTGCTTTTGTAGAAAATCCGTTAAGGACAGGAATGTTCAATTGCAATCCATATCCAATACCATCATTTTGGTATAATTGATCAAAAAATGGGTCAGCTCCTACTTGTGTGGTAATTGTATTAGGAAATTCTCCCACAACCGCTTGTCCAGTTTCTTGCACTACACCTATTTGTTGAATACTTGTAGGATTATTTGGATCGACAGATTGTGTGAAAGATGTGGCATCAGTGTACCTAGTATCATATCCAAAAAAAGCCGATAAGGTCGGATAATTTGCACCTTTCGCAATCTGTAGATCTTTTTTGGCTAGTTCTACATTTTGTTCAGCAATTTTTATTTCAGATCTATTTTCTTTTGCTTTCTCAATAATTTCAAAAACACCCTTGTCTGAAACACCTTCATCTACGATATCGTAACCTTCATCTTCAATGTCAAAATTCTGGTAATCTTTAATGAGTAATAATTGCGCTAAACTAATAAGAGATACCTGAATTGTATTTTCTGCAGCAACGATTGATTGCTTTTCACTGGCATCCGTTGCTTTGATTTCTAACAGATCGCCTTGAGGCAAAACACCAGCATCTACTAAATCTTGCGTTCTCTGTAACTGTTCTTGCGTGACTAGATTTTGAGATTTCAAAACCTCCAGATTGGCTTTGTTTAAAATGACCTGAAGATAGTTATTGGCCACAAAAAGAGATATGTCATCTTTCATTTTCGTTAAGCGATACTGCGATGCCAAGTTTGATATTTTAGCACGTTGCACTTGTCTGAAATTTCTTAAACCATCAAACAAAGTATAACCAACATTAATTCGACCTGTTACCGATAAAAATGTAGTAGTTTGTGCGTTGTTGGTGACTGGGTTGAAACTCAAACCAGTGTTTTCTGAAACACCACCACTTAGGTTTAGAGAGGGTACGAAATTACCAACCGCAGTCATCTTCTCGATTTCGGTAAGTTCCACATCCAATTCACTTTGCTTAATAGAGATGTTGTTCTCCATGGCGTGTTGCACACACTCTTTAAGCGTCCATTTTTTCATTTGGGCTTGAGAAGCAACTCCAATTAAAACAAAAACTATAATGATTGATTTTTTCATAATTAAATTATATGTCTATTCAGAAATAAAAGTGTTACAGTTAATCTCGGGAATTTTTAGTTTTCTGCAAATTCTGGTGTTCCCTGAACCTGATTCCAAACTTTAATTTTATCAGATTTTGATACACCTTTTTTAATTTCAACAAAAATTCCATCACTTATACCCAACTCTACATCTCGTCTTTCAAATTGTTGATCACCTGTTTCTACTTCTACGTATGGTTTTTTTGTTTTTTCATCATACTGTACAAGCGCTTCTTTAATTGCCAAAACTTTTTCGGCTTTATCAAGAATAATTGAAGCATTTGCGCTCAATCCTGCTCTAATAAAAGTGGAGTCGATGGATTTTAAACTTCCTTTTATCGGAAATTGAATGGCTCCATTTTCAGCAACACCTTTTGGTGCAATATAATCCAAAACTGCATCAAATTTGGTATCTTCAATCGCTCCAATAGTAATTTCTAAAGGTAGCCCTTCCTTGATTTTACCTATTTCACTTTCATCTACTTTACCTTCAAAGATCATTTTTTTGACATCAGCTAACGAAGCAATAGAAGTTCCTTCATTAAAATTATTTGCTTCAATGACTTGATTTCCCTCTTTTACAGGAACGTCCAAAACCATACCTGAAACTGTGGCACGAATCTGTGTTTGGGCAATGTTACCCATGCCGCTCGTAGTTCCTGTTTTTATGATATCATAGTTTTGACGTGCCGAATTGACATTGATTTGTGCCTGTTCTACACTCTGTTTTGTTTGCAAATAGGTATTTTTAATGCCTTCAAATTCATTAGCAGAAATCACACCTTTTTCGAAAAGTGCCTTCTGGCGATCATATGTAGCTTGTTGAGTTTCAAGATTAATTTTAGCCGTTTGTAAGGCCGTTTGGTTGGTTGCAATATTATTTTTCGCACTGGTCAATGAAGACACATTCGGGATAACTCTAATTTTTGCAATAAGATCACCAGAATTGACGTATTCACCAGCTTCAATATAAATTTCTTCAATAACTCCAGAAATATTTGGCTTAATTAATACTTCCTCTTTAGGAACAATGCTACCTGTTGCTACAGTTTTTACTACAATGGTCTGCTCTGTTGGCGTTTCGGTTGTGTACTTTATTGGATCTTCAGAATTCTTTTTCCAAAGATACACGAGAGCAGTCACGAAGACTGCAACGATGACAACAAGTAAAATAACGGTTTTGGTTCTTTTCATTTTATATAGGTTTATTCTATTCTTAATGCATCGACCGGTTTCATTTTTGTGGCACTATTGGCGGGAATCATGCCTGCCAAAACGCCAGAAACTATCAAAATGATTAACGCGGTAAATACCACTTGCATACTTACACTTGGGTTTGCAAAATTTTCTACAGGACCGCTTTGATCTAACAAATAATTCAATAGCCAAATAATTCCAGCGGCAAACGAAATACCAACCATTCCAGATAGAATGGTCAAAATCAAGCTTTCCTGAAGGATTTGTGATTTTATAGTCCATGGTGAAGCTCCAAGGGCACGTCTTACTCCTATTTCTTTGGTGCGTTCCTTTACCACAATCAACATAATGTTACTGATGCCGATGATTCCAGACATCAAGACCAACGCCCCTACAAAATAACCTACAACAGTTAATATTGAAAACAAACCGTTGACCCTTGCGAATTGTTCAGACAAGTCAAAATGTCCAATGGCTCTATCATCCTTGGGATGGATTTTATGTCGTGCTTTCATCAAGTCAAAAACCTGTTGCTTTACGGTAGTAATTGGCACATCGTCATTTGCGGTAATTGCCATCCACCCTACACTTTCGCCTCTATTAAATGCCTGGCCAAATGTTGTAAACGGAATATAAATGGTATTCGCTTCTTGCTCATTGTTACCTTGACTATTGCTGTTTTTAAACGTGCCAACCACCATAAAATTGACGCCATTGATTTTCACATAAGATCCTAAAACCTCTTCACCATTATCATAAAGACTTTTTATTACATCTGTTCCAATAACGCAAATTTTGCGTTTAGTTTCTATATCAGAATAGCTCAAAAAGCGTCCTTGTAAAATGTCCAAGGGTTGTTGGTTGATGTATTCTGGATAGTCGCCATAAATTTCGAAAGCTCCTGTTTTCGTGCCTCTCATAACATTGTTATTCCCTTGAAAACCACCCAGCTGGTTACGAGGTGATACATATTTTAAGTGCGGAACCGCTTCTTTGATTGCAGCAACGTCATCTATTTTATAATTGAAATAACGTCCTTTAGGCAAACCTTTATAAGGCATGGATGTTCCTTGAGTCCACATGAACATAGAATTTGTGGCAAAGTCACCAAAATCGGACATGACTCCGTTTTTCAAACCATTGGTTAAAGCCAATAGCAAAACAAGAATTGTAATGCCCCAAAAAACGCCAAACGCTGTTAAAAACGTGCGAAATTTATTTGCATTCAATGCCTCCAATATTTCGTTCCAGCGGTCTCTATTGAACATATTACTCGTCTCTTAATGCGATGATGGGTTTAATTTTGGCGGCTCTATAAGCAGGAATAAAACCAGCCAATGCGCCTGCAAACACCAACAAAAACACTGTAGTAAGTGCTATATTGAAATTCACTTGAGGATATTTTATGAAATCGCTTTCGATTTGAGGGCCAACTAGTTCTAGCAATCCTAAACCAAAAATAAGCCCAAACAACCCTGCAAACATCGTAACGAAGACTGCTTCTTGAAGAATCATTCCAACTATAGACATGGGCAAAGCTCCTAAGGCTTTTCTAATACCTATTTCTTTGGTTCGTTCCTTTACAATGATCAGCATGATGTTGCCAACACCAACAATTCCGGCGATGATGGTACCAATGCCCACAAACCAAAAGACAGCTTTAATTTTATCAATTAAAGAATAAATCTTTTTAGCTTCTTCAAGGGTGTTCGTCACTCGAACTGCTCCAGTGTCATCAGGTGCTACGGTATGCCTTTGTTTTACATCACTTTCAATGCTTTTAGCGAGACTATTTGACAATGCGACTGCATCATCGAAGTTATCGGACATTTTGACGGTCCACCACATGCTTCTTAAATTGTCTTGACCATTAAAGGCCAGCTGGCATGTGTTTACTGGCATATACAATCTGGTCTCATCTCTCTCACCTCCAGGATCGGTGAAAACACCTATGACCGTAATATTGATTCCGAAGATGGAAATCTGCTTGCCTATAGGATCTTCTTCTTTGAACAAATCCATCTTCATTCGATTTCCAATGACGCCCACTTTCCGAATTTCTTGAATATCTGCATTGTTTATGAAGCGTCCATTGATGATTTCAGCATTCTCTATAGTTTGATAGTCTGGATAAACACCTTGAATTCTGTAATTCCCAGATTGATTTTTATAAGTTACTTGCGCTCCCCAAAGATGATAAGAAGGGGATTTTTTTTCGGTATAATCAGCATATTGATTAGAAATATCGGTGAAGTCATCATTTTTTAATTGAATAAATCTGCCAGGGTTTAAACCTTTATATTCTTTTGTGGTAACTCCAGTCCAGACACTGATATAATTGGTTGCATCTCTTTGGAATTGAGATGTCACTCCATTTTCAATGCCAGTTCCAAAACCTAAAAGTATCACCAAGATAAAGATTCCGGAAGCCACGGAAAGTCCAGTTAAAAACGTTCGAAGTTTGTTTTTACGTAAAGTTTCAAATATTTCTTGCCAGCGCTCAATGTCAAACATATTTTGAAGCTCTAACCTGTTCTACTTTATTGTCGTCGATGATAACTCCATCCTTTAGGTTGACGATTCGCTTGGTCATTTGGGCAATGTCATGCTCATGTGTTACCACTAAAATTGTTTTTCCTTCGTCATTGATGCCTTGAATCAATTCCATGACTTCATAGGATGTAGATGTATCTAAAGCACCTGTTGGTTCATCCGCCAAAAGTACTTTAGGATCGCTAGCCAATGCTCTTGCAATTGCCACACGTTGTTTTTGACCACCAGACATTTCACTTGGCAAATGATGCGACCAAGGAGATAAGCCTACCTTGTTCAAATAATGTTCCGCTCTTTCCAAGCGTTCTTTACGCTTCATCCCTTGATAATACAAAGGCAATGCAACATTATCTAATGCTGATTTATAATTTATCAGATTAAATGACTGAAATATAAACCCAAGAAATTTGTTTCTGTAGTTTGCGGCTATTTTCTCGTTGAGATTCTTAATAGGAAAATTGTCTAAAGTATAACTTCCAGAATCGGCTTCATCCAGCATACCAAGAATATTCAAAAGCGTCGATTTCCCAGAACCAGATGAACCCATAATTGAAACAAGTTCTCCTTCTTTCACCTCAAAATCAATTCCTTTTAACACATGAAGCGAGTTATTGCCCATGTGATAAGACTTGTGTAAATCTTTAATTTGTATCATGAATTGATGGTTAGAGCTACAATATTACATAAATCAAAATCGGAATTATATTAACGAACTGTTAACTCTTGTAGCTAAAATGTTATAATATAGACTGCTGAAACGAGGAATTGTTACAGCAAATGAAAGGAAACTATACCTTTTTTGTCCTGAAGTATTTCCAATAGATCAAAAAACCTAAACCTCCTACCAAAATATAAGGAAAGGACATCAAATAAATTATTCCATTATTTACACCTTCTGCTGTAGATTTGCCTTCCTCACTTTCCAACACCGCTCGACACATTGCGCACTGTGCTTTGGCTTCAATAAACATCATTAGCCAGAATAGGAATATTAATATTTTAGATTTGTATTTAAGCATAATAAGGTGAAATCATCAAATACACCACAACACCTGTAATGGCAACATATAACCACAATGGGAAGGTAATTCGTGCTATTTTTTTGTGACGTTCAAAGTTGTTTGTAATTGCTCTCACATAAGTAATCAACACAAATGGAATGATGACAATGGACAATAAAATATGAGTAATCAGTACAAAGTAATATACATATCTGATAATTCCTTCACCTCCATAAGGAGTAGAGTCGCTTGTCATATGGTATGCGACATACATTACCAAAAAAACCACTGAACATCCTATTGCTGTTGTCATTAAGTTTTCATGAAGAACTATTTTCTTGTTTTTTATAGCCCAAAATGCAACTATCAGAATAACAGCTGTTAATCCATTAATGGTTGCGTAAATAGGTGGTAAAAAAGTAAGTGGTTCTACATCAAATCCCATCTTCCTCAAATTGACACCAAATAATGCTGCAACAGCCAAAGGAATTGCCACAGACAATATGACGATCCATTTATTATATTTACGTTCAGTTTGTAAATCTGATTTATTCATTATTCTTTCAATAGTTTAGCAATGTCTTCTTTCAAAATGGAAATCTCTTGAGATTGACCGTCTTCGTCCATTTGCTCTCTTTCCGAGATAATTCCGTTATAATAAATCATAGGATTTCCAGACACGTCCTTTCTTGATCGGATGAATCCGTTTTTATCAATCAGTGCAAAATTGCCAGAATGTTCAAAACCACCTTCTACCTCACCATCTTCAGCCGTATAAAGATTGAATCCTTCGTTTGCCAATTTATAAATTTGCTCTTGGTCTCCTGTCATCAAGTGCCAATTGGGATTTGTCATTCCATATTGTTCGGCATAAGCTTTCAAAACTTCAGGAGTATCATGTGCTGGATTGATTGTAAACGATGCTACACCAAAATTTTGTATTCCTTTGAATGAATCTTGTATTTGCACCAAATTGGAACTCATTCTCGGGCAAATGGTCGGGCAAGTTGTAAAAAAGAACTCTACAATATAAACCTTACCTTCATAGTCCTTGTTCGTAATTGTCTGACCATTTTGGTTTGTAAAACTAAACGTAGGTACCTTTTTTGCTTCACCGTTGATTTGGATGAATGCTAAATCTTTATTTGGTTCAGATGTGGTATCATCATTGATATTCAATCTATCATTTTCAACAACAGATTGATTAGACATTCGATCTACGATTTTGGGCACAAAAATAATTCCGAATACCAAGATGATAAACGCTATGCCTATGTAAGAATAATTAGTTTTCTTGTTCTCCATGTGTACTTTTTAAATCTTCGGCTCGCCTTGCAGTGGAGTCAAATTTCCCTTTTCGTTTTTGCCTATATTCAGTGAACAAAATTCGCATGTCTTCACTCATTTTGTTTTTGATTTCTGCAACTTCGATACAATTGTATGAAATCAACGGATAAACTGGTTTATTCTTTGCCAACTCATTATCAGAACGGTCATCTAAACGACCACGCTGATTTAATTCTTTGTCAACAATGAAGATTTGTTGTGTAGCCAATGACTCATCAAGTTTCGTGGTACTTTGAAGACTGTTATACAATGATATTATATCATCTTCTTCTGCAAAAAGAAAATGCCAATAATCCAATTCATCATAAGAAATGATTTCCTTTTTCAATAATTCTGTTTGTTCTTCTGAACCAAACGGAGCCACCATTACAACTTGAAATTTTTTGAAACCTTTAAATTTATCGTATATCAGTTCTTTTATATTCGAAGCGGAAATTACCTGTTCCATTGGTTCTTTACCCAGAAAACCAAGTACTGTAATATGCTCCTCTAAAAGTATTTTTTCACCTGTAGAAGACTGGAAATTATTAAGATCAATGATATTGCTTTTAACAATATCCAAAGCATTATAATGATGTTGGGCCGGGTATAAAAATAATAGAAAAATGACCGGAAGGAAGAACAGAATTCCTAGAATAATATTGTGTTTGCCCTTCCTTTTTTCCATAGTGCAAAAATAAAAAAGACGGTTTAAATAACCGCCTTTTAAAATGTTTTTAACTTACAATGATTTTAGAAATCGCGCTTCACAAAACCATTTTTGTAAACGGATTCTATATATCCTCCTTCTTGCAAAAGAATAAAGACAAGATAACAGATCAAAAACACCGCTGTCCAAACCACAACACGTCTCAAGGCTGGAGTTTCATCCCTCATGTGCATGAAATCCCATGTGATATAGTAGGCTTTAACTATTGTAAGAATAATGAAAATCCAGTTTAGAAGTTTCATCCCAATGAAGTGTGTTTTCAACGCTTCTGGCTTATAAATACCAAGTGCTACCTCGACAGCTGTAATGATACTCAACAAAATTAATACACCCCAAATTTTCTGTGTATTACTTTTAAATTTTACAGTTCCTCTTAATATTGATAGTTTATGTGCGTGTGCCATTTTAATACTTTAATTTTCTAATTAAACCAAATAGAAGAAGGTAAATACAAATACCCAAACCAAATCTACAAAGTGCCAGTATAACCCTACTTTCTCCACCATTTCGTAACTGCCTCTTCTTTCATACGTTCCTAAAATTACATTGAAGAAGATAATGATATTGATAACAACTCCCGAGAATACGTGAAATCCGTGGAATCCTGTAATGAAAAAGAAGAAGTCAGCAAATAGTGGTGAACCGTATTCATTGGAATGCAAGTTTGCTCCTTCCACCACTTTCTTTCCATTGGTTTTTAATTGTTTCAAAGCTTCTTCTCGAGGCAAAATGGTCTTATGTCCATGTTCGTCAAGCAATTGTGTGCGAATTGATAAATTAGGATTTGCTTCAAAACCGGCAATAACTTCATCCATAGTGTAGGTAGGTAAGCTGCCTTCACTTACAAACCACAATCCATTTTTACGTTCTTGCTGCACTCTTTCATGAGTTCCTGCAGTCACAAAATCAGCCAACTTTACTCGATGGCCTTCTGCATCTACAAATTGCAAAATGTTTCCTCCTTTAGTCTGTACAGCTCCATGATCTCCTTTAATAAAAGTCGCCCACTCCCAGGCTTGTGAGCCCACAAAAATTGCACCTCCAATAATCGTCAAGAACATATAAAGAGTGACTTTCGCCTTATTCATATGATGACCTGCATCTACAGCCAATACCATCGTTACAGAGGACATAATAAGGATAAATGTCATAAATGCTACATAAATCATCGGATGTTCTTGCCCATGTAAGAACGGAACGTGTGTAAACACCTCATCGGCAATAGGCCAAGATTCTATAAATTTGAATCTTGAAAATCCGTAGGCTGCTAAAAAGCCAGAAAATGTCAATGCGTCGGAAACGATAAAGAACCACATCATCATTTTACCATAGCTTGCCTTAAGAGGTTGGTTCCCTCCGCCCCAAACTTTTTCTCTCGCATCAGTATTTACAACTGTAGTATCCATATTTAGCGATTAGTGTTAAGAAAGTATTAAAAGTTGCACAAAAATAATCAATTTATTTATCTCACGAAATATAAAAACAAAAAGAGATAAATCCACAGCACATCAATAAAATGCCAAAATGTTGCTGCAAGTTCAAAACCAAGCATATTGGTTGCGTTATACTTCTGTTTAAAATGATTATAAATTACTACCAAAAGACAGATCATACCAGCAATGACGTGTAAAATATGTACCATCGCTATCAAATATATGTACGACATTGTCACATTACTTGTTGGCCCTGTAAAATTATAGCCCAAATCGATGATTTCCTGAAAACCCAAAAATTGATTGTAAATAAATGCTATTCCCAAAATCAAAGTCGCCATCAACCAAATAGTTGTCATTTGCCTGTTATTTGATTTTAAGGCTCTTTTAGCCAAAACAAACGTTATACTACTAATGACAATAAATACTGTACTAATGATAAATGCGTTTGGCAATTGAAAGTCTTTCAACCAATCTTCACGACTGCTGCTTACAATAAACGCACTAGTCCATCCCATAAAAGACATTATCAAAGAGACAATGCCAAACCAGAGCATCATTTTTTTTGCCCTGCTATTTTTCTCTTCTATCGTTCCTTCCGTTAAATCCATAATCTGATAAATTTATCTGCAACATAAACTATTTGCAATAAAGTAATGTACAACACGCTTGCCAACATCAACTGTTTAGCAGCTTTTGCAGTTCTGGTTTTGAACAATCGAATAGCATAATACAACATCACGATTCCAAGCGACAAAACGATAAGAGCACCAACAACTGAAAGCTTTAAATCTCCAGTAAATCCAAAGATTGGTATCAATGAAACTAAAGTTGTCCAAATAGTATAAAGAATGATTTGCACTGCTGTTCCTTTATCACGCTTACCTGTAGGAAGCATAAAAAAACCGCCTTTTTGGTAATCTTCGAACAGAAACCAACCAATGGCCCAAAAATGAGGAAACTGCCAAAAAAACTGAATAGCGAATAACGTGCCTGGCTCGATGCCAAAATCATTTCGTGCGGCAACCCAACCCAGCATAAAAGGAATGGCACCTGGAATGGCACCAGCAAAAACAGCCAAAGGCGTTTTGGTCTTTAAAGGCGTATAAACACAAGTGTATAAAAAAATGGAAATCGCTCCATACATTGCCGTTCTCGGGTTGATGACGTACAGTGTGGCAATTCCTAGTAACGTAAAAGCCACAGCGATGGCGAAGGCAGCATTGACAGACATTCTTCCAGATGGAATAGGTCTGTTTTTGGTTCTATCCATCAACGCATCCAAATCTTTTTCAATAATTTGATTGTATGCATTTGAAGCTCCTACCATAAAATAACCTCCAAAACACAAAAGAAGAAGCGCTCCAAAATCAACGGTCTCTGCTCCCAAAAGATAGCCAGCGATTGCGGAGAATACAACACTCAACGAGAGTCCCATTTTCGTAATCTCCTTAAAATCAGAAACTATAGATGATGTTTTGATAGTAGAATCTGTTGTGCTCAAAAGGCTTTGATTTTACGCTTTACAATGCGAGTGCAAAGATACTTTGAAAATTGCTTTTGAACAATGCTAAAGATGATTAATTATCTATGTACCAATTGAACAAATCGGTTCTCACTCCAAGCGTAAACCAAACCGTATTGCTTTTGAAAGCTGTAGGTGTTTCGGCTTCTGGGTTGAAGTTCCTAAAGCTAACATTTGTAAAAAGTTTTAAGTGACTAACAGGGTTAACAACATAACCTCCTTGAAGCTCTGCATAAAATGTTTTGGTTTTATTACCTTGACCAATTTTAACACCAGTATCAAACGGTCGATTGTTGTAATTTTCATAGATGTCACCACCATAACTGAAAGAATCTTCAGCCGTATTGAAATCAAGACCGCGTGTACCAAAAATGAATTTGGCATCGGCAAACCAACGTCTATAATCATATCTACCTATTAAAATGAGCTCCCTGAAATTTGCACCCCAAAGATGTGCCATCGGCTGATTATTGTGACCATAATTAAGAACAACCGTGTTGTGAGAATACGTATATGGTCGTACTTGATTGTATTCAACCTGAAGCATCAAATTATCAATTTTGAAGGCATCGAAATATTTAACTCCTAGTTGATAACCATATTTATTTTTCCAGCTTTTATTTCCTCCTTTTATGGCATCCAGAGAAAATTCATCCAAAATAAACTGCCCATAAAGATTGATTTTATTGTTCCATTTATATTTGGCTGACGCACCCAAAATAGCGTTTCCTGCATCCTGACCAGTTTCAAACTCAATAGCTCTGTAGAAAATGATAGGATTCAAATAATTCAAATCAAAACCTCTATCGTTGTTGTTAGTCCACATTACAGATTCAAACAATCCTATATTCAAACGTTTGGATACATTCCAACTCAAGTAATGATTAGCGATATATTTGGTTTTGAATGCGCCATCTTCCGTTACTTCTGCTCTTACATCCCTTAAAGAGGTCCAAGTGTTGGTATATTTTATCTTCCAGAATTTGGTGTTGAGCTTAATGAAAGGATACGGGCTGGCAACATCACTTTGCAGTAAGGAACGATAACCATCACCTATGAAGTTCTTGCCGTGGCCAAATTGAATATTCACAAATTTTGCAGGTGCGTAGGACAAGTATCCTTCAGCTACAGGATAATCGAAACCATTGCTTTTAAATGCTTTGGCAACACCTCTACCTGGTACAATTGCGGGATCGCTCTCTGTTCTTAAACTGTAAGCATAGGCATTATAATATTGAGCAAAACGACCTTGACTTTCATAAACGGAAGTCGAGAAATTGAATTTTTTACCAAGACCTCCTTGAACATAAATTCCACGAGTGTTGTTATAGGTAGAACTGAAATCGGCTTCGGTATCCTTTCCTACCTGCAAATCGAAAATGGGGTCGATGGTAAACCAGAAATCCTTGCCTTGCACTTGCACCAAATGTTCATTCCAAAGTTTTCTAGACCACCACTCATCGGTTCCTTTGATTAAGGCCTTTTTTTCGGCTTCAAAATCATAGTAGGGAGCTACCTCATCATATACAAAAGGTTTTGCAGCCGTATGACTGTTGGTTCCCAAACCATTCATATTGCCATCGAATCGCGCATAGTAATGATGCGTAAACGGAATATTTAATTGACTTGAATATTCAAAGCCTTCGTATTTAACTATACTTTTATTGATGCTATCATATTCAGCGGAAACAGTTTCATTCAAGTCAAACTCCTGTTTTTGCAGTTTTTCTGCTTGCATCTCCGCTTCATTCTTGATAATTTCAGGATTGACCAAGGGAATTTTAATACCTATGGAATACTGAACATACGTTGGCTTTCCGTTATATATGGCTGGTTCAACCTTCGGGAGTTCACCAAAAACTTTTCTGGTTTCTTCTTTCAATTCATCATAGACTGCATCAACATAAATGACGGCAATTTTGCCTTCCTTATCAACTTCAAAAAGTACTTTGACATCGCCTTTATAATTATCATCGGAGACGATTTGAGGCACTTCAAAATTCTCAAAAATGAATTGATTTAGTTTATTGTTGAAGCAGGCCTTTAGATTTTCAAAATCTTCAGATTCACATTCAGGAAAAACTGGTGGTTTTTCATAAACTGATATGTTTTGGGAAAACACATTTATTTGAAGACACAAAAAAAAGAATAGGAAGAATTTCTTCATATGACGTTGCAACCTTTTTAGCTGGCGAAAGATACTATTTTTTTCACAACAGAGACTAAAAAAACCGTTATCATAGCCTGATAACGGTTTAGTAGTTTTACTGTATTTAAAAGTTTAATGTACCTGAAATACAATTGGTAAATTGTAGATAACAGAAACTGGTGTGTTACGTTGCATTCCTGGGGTCATCACAGGAATTTTATTCACCACGCGCTCTGCCTCTTTTTCCAATTGAGAGTATGGCGATCTTGTTTTGATATCGGTCACGTTTCCTTTATCGTCAATCTTGAATTGCACATAAATTCTTTGAACTCCAGACAATCCTAATTCAGTGGCCAAATCTGTGTTGAACTTTTTTTGAATAAGTTGGGCCAACTTTTCGGACATACACGCCATACGTTCTGCATTATTTTTAGCCGATTCACATCCAGGGAAAACTGGCACTCGCTCTACATCTTTCATATTGAATGGCGTTGCAGGTAATGGTTCTTCAGTTTTTGATGGAGTAGGATCATTAACTACAGGAACAGGGTCGGGAACAAATGTGTCTGGCACCTCAATTTTTTTTATAGGATCTTTGATTACAAAATCATTATCCTTTATAATTGGTGTCTTTGTAATTAATACAGCCAATGGTTTTTGTTGTTGAACTTCTTGAGGCACAGGTTCTGATTTTACCTCAATATTCGGAAGATAAAACTCTACCTCATCATCAACCAGCTTCTCGGTACCATAATTGAAAATCGTCTTCTTAAACTTCATTTCAAAAAGCCCATAAGTTGCCAGCAAACATAATATCAATCCTATTTGAAAATAGAGTGATGAATTGCTCTTTACATTTGCATCATGTTTTTTGTCAGATTCCCTAACTTTATCCTCAATTGATGCATTGTTCTTTGTTTTGTTTAGATCTTTCATAATAATTGACATTTTAAGCGTTAATGCAATGAAAGAATCTCAATATTCGTACCAAAAACAAAAAATCCCATCTAAAATTTCAGATGGGATATATTTTATAATAAACTATATGAGTTAGTCTTGTACTTGGAATAAGATAGGTAAGGAATAAGGCACCGTTACAGCTTTACCTCTTTGTTTACCAGGTTGCATTTTAGGTAGCAAACCAATAACACGCTTGGCCTCTTTCTCCAATCCTGGATGTGGCGCTCTTGCCATTACATTGATAATGTCTCCGCTTTTGTCAATCTTAAACATCACACTGATACGCTGCTTTCCAGAAAGACCAAGTTCACTAGCCAAATCAACATTGAATTTTTTGTTCACAAAATCACTGATTTTATCAGACATACACTGTCTTTTTGCATCATTTGATTTTTCCTTTTCACATCCTGGAAAAACAGGTACATTCTCAATTACAGAAAATGGAACCTCAATATCTTCTTCAACTTCTACAACCTTTACTTGTTCTACCTTCACAATTTTTTCCTCTTGACTAGTTTCAGTAGACTTGATAACCGTTTCCTCAACTTCTTTCTCATCTTCAACAACCTCAATCACTTCAGGAATTGCTGGTGGTGGAGGTGGTGGAGGTGGAGGCGTTAACAATTGTTCAGTAATTGGAATTTCCTCTTCCATCTCATCTTCCATTTGTACTTTTCCTAAATCAAGATCTGCCTTATCATAGGTTTTGTAATTGATTGCAAGATTGGTAAGCAACAACATCAATGCCAGACCAACAGCAAAATAGATTGAGCTATTTCGGCTGACGTCAGCTTTTGGATTTTTTTTCGGTTCCATTTCTCGTGTGGTTTTAAGGAATGCTAAAATAACCAATAATTAGTTAAAAAAGCAAATGATTAATTTATTTTAACTTTATCTGCCTGTAAGAAATTACAAGCAATATCGCAAATACAACACCGAGGCTATTGGCAAAGACATCCGCAATATCTTCGGTTCTATATGTTGTAAATGTTCCCTGTAATACCTCAACAATTATGCCATATATAAAGGCAATCATCGCTGATAACAAAATTTTCAATCTTATGGAAGTCTTTTCAAAATAATGATACCAGACGAGCACAAATAATGTGTAAGCACCAAAGTGATAAATCTTATCGTCAAACGAAGAACCAAGCTTGGGAATCTTCTGTAAACTTTTAAGACTTAAGTATGTTATGAAAAATGTATAGCAAACTGCAATTAAAAGTGCTACCCTTTTATGCACCTACTAATTCTTTATAGGCTTCTGAAGAAAGCAACTTATCTGCTTGAGATAAATCTGAACATTTAAGTTTAATCATCCAACCATCACCATAAGGATCAGAATTTACTTTTTCGGGTTCGTCTTCCAAAGATGAATTGAACTCTATGATTTCACCAGAAAGCGGTAAAAATAAATCCGAAACAGTCTTAACCGCTTCTACCGTACCGAATACTTCTTCTGCCTCCATAGTCTCGTCTACTGTTTCCACTTCAACATAGACGATATCGCCCAATTCGCTTTGAGCAAAATCTGTAATACCGATGGTCGCAATGTCTCCTTCAATAAGAACCCACTCGTGGTCTTTAGTGTATTTTAAGTTGGATGGTATATTCATTTTCTTTTTTGTTTTTTGATGATGGAACAAATGTACTTTTTAAATACTTTTAATTCAAAATTAATTTCCAAAATTATATCTCAAAGTAATGCCAGATCTGATTGTAGTTTGCGGGAATGCAGTTGAAATAGCATACTCTGAAAACGTATAATCAAAGTAGAAAATACCTGTTAGGTTTTTACTGAAAGCATAATCTGCTTTATACTTGATTCCCCAAATAGTTTGACCAGAAGTAATCTGATTATTATCTAAATCTAAATATCTGATAATGGTTTTATTATCCCTCAATGAAACATCTGCAGACATATTTAAATCGCTTTTGATGATTTGTCCAGGTCCTGCCAGTTTTGATCGGATTCTCACATCTTTAAATCTGTAACCCAGACCAATAATATATTCCTTTCCTTGAATTTCTGTCAAAAGGTTATTATCAAAACTTAAAGAAAGTATTCTATCCTTTTTCACTTCCGCAAGAATCTTTACAGAATTTTTCATTTCAAAATCCAATCTTACCAAAGGACTAAATTGTTCTTCTAGATTGATATTACTGTAAAGATTTTGGCTTTTGAAATTTCCAGCTTGGTCAAGAGCTCGATCATCTTGGCTCTCATAATTTAAAGTTGGATCTGCTGCAAAGTAATCCAGATTAGTTTGAAACTGATTGATGGTATAGCTAGATCTGTACCCATGTGTTACTGAAAAACGCTTGAAGTTTTTCTTGAACCATGCCATTTTCATAAATCCGGTGTATTTCAATTGCCAATTAGGAATTGGAATATCTCTAAACGCACCCAATCCAATTTTATCGGGTTTAGAACCTTCGTAGGCCGACAAAAATGACGGTAACAAAACTCTTTGACTTGTCTTGCCAAATCCGAGAGGATAGCCTTCAGCATCTCTTTGATAATTGCTATTACCATAAAATTCTCTTGCCAATCTATTGGCAACTATCAATCTGTTATCTCTAAAATCTTCGAAAGCAGCTGATTGTGTTTCATCGCTTTTACTAAAGGCTGTTTTAATTAAGGCTGTTGTAATGTTGAAATTACCGAAAGTATTTGTTAATTGATGGTCGAATCCATCACTAATGCCATCATTATTCGCATCTAATCCAGTAAAGTTCTCCGTTAAATTTCTAGAGTATGTTCTACCTGCATTTAAATCGATTTTTAAATCTTTGATTGGCTCCAAATTGGCTGAAATTTCAAGAATTCTTGTTGTGTTCTCTAAATACTGTTCGTTAAAATCGGGATAGACCGTCAACCAACCGTTCCTCGCCACTAAATCCCTGATATCACTTTGACTACCAAAAGTATAACCAAACGTTGGTTTTAATGTTCCAATAAACCCTGGTGTGCGCAGATATCCAGGTAAGAATGTTCCGTTATTTTCAGTGTAGTTGATCTGAATACGTTTTACCATTGTAAGGATATCTACAGCTGTATTGAATGCTTTTGTACCCACCGAAGTAGAGGACTTTCTGGCCTGTGAATTAGCACCCGTTCCATTTTCCGCTCCATTTCGAGAGTTACCAGCTAACCTTCCCGAATTACCACTATCATCCGTCTTACTATCAGACTTACCACCTTTTTTGCCTTCATCTTTGCCACCATCTAATTTTTCATCTTGACCAGCGGTAGGGACAGCAGTTCTTCTTGTAGGAGCTGCTGAACGTGTATTTCTTGCCACTTTTTTGGTTAAACCAATATATTTATATAGAGTCTCCATGTTTAATGAAGAATTGATATTATGAGTATTAGAGTTTTGAATGGAATTACCTAAATTGTAAACATTGGTTTCATTAGTTTCAGGGTCAACTATAGACAAGTTATTATTTAAATCGGAACCTTTTTGCCATTGAAAATCTCCTGTATAGGTATAAGTAGCTCTTAAAAAGTTAAACGTCGGAATTTTGTAAATAGGAATTTCATAATTCAACTGTAATTGCTGATTCTGAATATTAGGATCTCCAAAGTCAAAGAATCCATCCCAAACGTCCAGAGTTGGATCTTGTCTTCCATTAAGCTGATCATTGATAAAATAATTTCTAACGATATTACTGTTCGAGGCAGTAAAACTCAAACTCAAAGCATTTGTTAAGTTATAATTGATTGCATATTGGAAATCAAATCTATAGTTTCTTCTGTAAAGTTCTTCTAAACCGATGTTATCACCGGCAAGATCTACTTCACGAAATTTCTGTTTATTGAACTGTCTCAAAATGTCAGTATTTACAGAGAAACTTGTCGGAATCGGATTGAAATTGAAGTCTTTAAGTATCTTCAAATATCTACTTCTAAAGATAGAATCATTTTTCTTGAAAGGTTCTATAGACATCGGTTTGAAACTGTAATTATAGTTAACCCCAGCTCGAACCTTTTGATCCAGTGAGTTTTCGATTTCAAAATCCCTGTGCTGTACTTTATTATAAGAATAGTTAAATGTTAAGTTCTCAACATCATAAAAACGTGGCGTAGCCTCACCTGTCCTTGTTTTTCTCACACCGATAAAGTTGATACTTTGGCGTTTTGTATAATTCTCATTTACTTTTAAGATGGAGTCTCTATTATTGGTGTTGTCCAATTGTGTCTCCAACTTGATATCTCTATAAAACTCATCATATTCTGGGGTAATGACTTCTTCGCCTTGACCATAATTAAATGGAATTTGAAGTCCCCATTTTTTAGGCAACAACTGACCAAGATTTACATTGGTCACTACATCATACTGTTTTACATCTTCACGACTGCGCTCATTAGGCTTTTGGTCGATGGAACCAAACCCTATAGTACTTCTTCTTCCCGTAGCACTAACGTTTGCAAAATCAGCAAAGTTGGTATCCATACTCATCACAGCTGCCCAACCACCTTCGTTTTCCAGGTCAGCCAATCGCAATTCATTAAACCAAACTTCTCCACAAACATTATTGCCACTGTTATTTCTAACACCAACCATTAGAACTCTAATGTCTCCGAAGTTTGGATTTCCTTTAATGGCGACACGTGTTTGCCCAATCATAAAAGGATCAGAAGCGCCAACTTCTACTGCACTTCCAGTCGTTACGTCATAAACGTGCGGATCTATGTCTGCGAGTGTTCCATTATTGATCCCAATGGATTTAATCTGTTGTAGAATACTCAGTTCTATATCTATCTCATTTTCTTCTGGCCAAACAACCGATGGCGACAAACTTCCAGATGAAACCGAAAGAGGAACTGCAATTTCATAGAAGTTTTGGGTAAAATCGTTACCCATACGAATGAATCCAACCATTTCGCCGTCTTGCAAAACACCATTATCCAAAGGTTCTGCGTGCATAAACATTCGCAACTTGTTGTATTGACGCATATCTACACTGATATTCTTAAATACACCTCGTGAATCGGTAGGCTCTAAATCGCACACCTCAACTACCAAAGATTGCTCATTCTGTCTTACAATATTATTGTTATTGTTCAATTGCTCCAATTCCACACCTGGAGGCAACACGTAATTACCATCATTTTCTTGAAGGCCAATGACACCAACACTAAATTCAGCGTTTGCACTGTTATTTGTTGGATCGTTATCTAAATCGAGTGTGTAACGTCTCCAATCGCTTCTCACCAAATCCAATGTTGCAAAACGAAGAACGGTGGGTTGCGTAAATTCTTTTAAATACATTCTTGCAAAACGGATAGAACGAATGTCTGAAATTCCACCGATAGCTCTTGTTGGTTCCGAAATTGGAATTCTAAACTGATACCACGTCACTTCTTCCGTTTGACCATTCGGCAGCACAACATTTCTTGTTTTGATATCATTGATCAAAGGGTTGTTTTCATTCAAAGTAGCTTGCCTGATATCAATTTCATACTCGTAATAACTATCAATAGTATTCATTGTGTTATCTCTATTGATATCCTCCACATCAGGTTGTGTTGTTGAACCTCTATTGGTTTCGGTAAATACATCAGGGGAATTACCTTCTAAACCATTATATTTTTTGTAACGCTGAAAAATATTCCCGTCGGTATTCAAAAAATAAGTATAGTTGTCATTTGAAGGGTCAGGACCAAAATTTGCTCCATTTGGTATTTGGTTAGCTTCTTCAGCGTCGTCATAACCATCGTAACCAACATCTTGATTGGTACGTTGGTCTCCAGAAGTTGAAAACGCATAAATTAATGATTGATTTCGAGGCACCACACTTCCCCAAGAAGTAGTTGGCAATAATGGAAGAATGTTACCATCTTCTGGCAAGCCATTTTCATATAATTTCTTCCCGTCTTTTAATACATCTTCAGAAATGTTACCCAAATTGAAAACCAGCTTTCCTCCTATAGTTTCATTGGCTGTTGAACCGGGCAGAAACGGATCCTGAACCCAAAAATCGATATATTCAACGTTTGCTTGTTCAAAATCGGTAGATGTGATTTGTCTTGAAATACCCGCCCAACTATTTTCAGGATCAGTAATTGTTCCGCTTGCAGTTGCTGGATCATAATTATAAGGTCCACGCTCGTTAGGATAGTAAGATAAATCGAGTGTGTTAATCACAGTGCTTTGTCCTTGCACAACATCTATTTCAGGAAAGATCTCATCAATGAATACACGTCTTGTGTACAGATTTGAAATATCATCATCAGTAATGCCTCCTGGTCGTTGGTTACTATAAAAAATTGGATCCACAGTATACCAGTTCAACATTGCTCTGTTATAACCGTTTTGAATGCCATTATCATCTTCAGTAGCGCCTCCAATATTGAGCTCTCGCGGTCTACTTGAAAGAAACCAAGCTTGTGGAGACAATAAATCTATAGCACCTTGAGTTCCTTCGAAATCATCAACGTAAGCGGTAGCTTCGCCTTCAAAATCAGTCCCTTTTGGAGCACCGGGTGCCAAGTAGGCAAACTCACCTCTAACCGATAAATTGGATGGAACATCTGTATCAATGTTCGGAAGTTTATTGACCAATCGTGTTAAAAATGGCACTTCTGTTGAATAATTTCCATTGATGCCAAAAATGGTATTGTTGATGGATTCAGAATTATAATTTGCCTTCTGGGTAATTGGTCGTTCATTCAAATTCAAGATAGTTGCACCTAACACAAAATTTTCATTGAATTGATGCTCCACATTGACACCTGTAAAACGACGTGTTTGTTGTCCGAAAACAGCATTATTTTCAACAGATACATTAATAGGTGTATTGGATGCTTTTAAGGCTTCATCCAAAATTTGTACACGACCTAATTGATAGTTTACCGTATAATCGATACCTTCCACGAGGACTCGACCTCCAGCCGTTACAACCACCGAACCTCTTGGAACGTTGAAAGCACCAATGGGAATTCCGTCTCCTCCTGAAGATTTGTAGCGACCTTTAATTTGAAATTTATTCTTTTCACTTTGCTCCAATGCTGCCGTTTTGGTGGTCTTATACAGCGCATCATAAACGTACTTTTGTTGATTCGGATTGAAGATTCCAGCCTCATAATCACTTTCGTTATTTCCCGGAATACCGTCATCATCTAATACATCAAAAAGATATCGTCCGAAAGGCTCAACTTTTGTGAAAATAATTTTCCCATTTTGAACAAGTACTGTTTGTCCTGGTACAAAATCGAAGAAACCATCACCATTGAGTTGAGGGTCATTATTGTAATTCAACCTATCTAAATGAAATAATCGAATTAATGGCGTATCAACTATTTCGCCATCATCAGTGTTATCAAAAGGTGTGTTATTATTGAACGGTGGAAAAGGGCTTCCATCAACAGGCTTGATATAATTTAAAGGAGAAGCCTCCGTGTAAAAGATGTTAAGTTTGAAGTCTTCTTGACTTAATTGAAAAGCACCAGTATCATAAATGTTTTTCATCATCAAATCCCAAACAGGCTGATTGACATTTGTGATAGGGCTTTTAAGCATTTTTACGATAAGATTTTGTGAAGAGCCATCTGCATTCACAAAAGCATCATCTATCCCGTCGGCATTAGAATCTGTTCCTCCTGTTTGATCAACATCGGTTGCATCATTTATGCCATCACCATCTGTATCGGTACCATTATCTGGCACACCGTCGCCATCGATGTCAACGTCAGCAATATTAGGAATACCATCACCATCTGTATCTGGATTATCAGCCGTTGAATTGACACCGCCATTGGCAAATTCACCAACTTGATATACTTGACCACCAACTGTATATTGAAAAGCCACACCTAATACCTCGTCGTTTTGAAGTCTTTGATTTAATGAGATATAACCGAGTTGTGTATGAAGAACGTAATCAGAACCTTGAATCAATTTTTTTGCATTTTCAAGTTTCCCGAAATCAAATCCCTCATTAGCTTGAGGAATAATTCCTTGTTCTACCGTAGTGATATCTCTTACTGCTTGTGTCAATTGAGAGTTTGCACCACCTATGATGGTCGGGTCAAATCCATTATTTCCATTTTTAGGCAAATTCGTTGCTCCAGGTAAAATGAAGTTGCCTGGAGGGTTTGCCAATCCAATAACATTACGCTCACCCAAATCTTGAAATGCGGCGATGTTGCGTATATTTTGTGTTTGATTGGTTCTGTTGGTTACCCAAACTTCTATCCGAGTAATCTGAACGTTGGTTTGCAAATAAGGATATTGCAACATCGCTCGGTCATAGGTTTCCCTAAAATATTGCGCCAAGAAGAAGTGTCTGTTTTCATCATAATCCCTTCCGAAAAACTCAAATTCTTCAAGCGTACCACCTCCTTGAGCTACAACTGAACGTGATTGGGATTTTTGTTCTGAAAACACAGCGGTCACTCTAGTTTTTCCGAATTGCAATTCCGTTTTGACACCAAATAAACTTTGTGCACCAGTAATCAATGAGCTGTTCAAAGGCATACTGACGTTACCAACTTCAATTTTTCTTACAATATCATCTTCCGTTGGGGTATATTCTAATTTAATTAGGTTTTGGAAGTCAAATGTTGATTCGGTATCATAATTGGCGGTGACTTGCAAACGCGTTCCTACCTTACCAAGTAAGCTCATACTGATGCGTTGGTCAAAATCAAACGTAAAATTGCTTTGATTACGAGGCGAGAACGCTGGGTTTTCCTGCTTGGTGTACAATACGCCCAAATCCATTTCCACAGAACCTTGAGGTATTACCTCAATTGTGTTTCCTCCAAAAATGGTTTCAAAAAATCCAGAATTCACATAAAATTCTGGCAATAAGTTCTTTTGCTGTTCTTCAGTTCCCTCCTTTTTACCTTCTGCAGCGTCAACTTTCTGTTTGTAATAGTTACGTTGCTGCTCCAAAAGCACCAAACGCTGATACTCTGCAGGCGTGAGGATTATCGGATAATTAATATTGAAATTTCCAACAGTTTCAGTGTAAATATACCTGTCAGAAATAGGATCATACTTATATTTTGATACTATACTCGCTGGATTAGGCATTGTCATATTGCCTAGAGAATAACCAGTTCTTGTTGAGTCTTGGTCGGTAGGTTCTTGAGAAAAAGCCACACTACAAACAAACATAAATGCTGTGAGTAGTAAGTAGAATGTAGATTTTGGATAAGTATAGTTAGTTGTACTCAAATCGTTATAAGTTTTTTAAAGCTTCTTTAATAATGGTCTCTACACTGGCTTCGGGCTGTTGTGTCACTATTCTATCTACGACTCTCTCGGCTTGCTTTCTTGCAAATCCAAGAACTTCTAATGCAGATAACGCTTCATCTTTACTTGTATTGCTTTTTGTGTTTGAAAGTTCGTCAATGTCAAACACTTTTAAGATTTTGTCTTTCAGGTCTAAAATAACTCGAGCTGCTGTTTTGGCTCCTATTCCTTTAACAGATTGAATTAATCCAACATCTCCATGAGCTATGCCTTCTCTTACTTGCTCGGGCGTCAATGAAGACAACATGGTTCTTGCTGTGCTTGCTCCCACACCATTGACTGAAATCAACATTTTAAAGAGCTCACGCTCTGCAAGCGACGAAAACCCATACAACGTATGTGAATCCTCCTTGACGATAAGGTGCGAATAAAGTTTTAGATTTTCTTGATTGGGTATTTGAGAGTAGGTATGCAATGAGATATTCAATAAATATCCCACACCATTGCAGTCAATTACAACATCAGTCGGATTTTTTTCAACAAGCTTCCCTTGAATATGAGTAATCATGTAATGGCTTTCGTTAAAGTCTCAAATGTAATAAAATTATTTGCATTACAAAGTTGATTCTCTTTCTAAAGAGGCTTTTAATTCTTGTTCTTTTTTCTCTTTTTGTTGTGCATCAATAACGGCTATTGCAGTCATGTTAACAATCTCATCGACACTTGCTTCCAACTGCAGAATATGAACTGGCTTTCTCATACCCATCATAATTGGGCCGATAGATTCAGATTTGTTCAATTCCTTAAGTAATTTATAAGTGATGTTTGCAGCCTCAAGATTAGGGAAAATTAAAGTATTTACCTTTTTACCAACCAATTTTGAGAACGGAAAGACTTCTTTGAGCATATCGCCATTAAGAGCAAAGTCTGTTTGCAGTTCACCATCGATAATCAAATCTGGATGTGACTCGTGCAACATCGCCACGGCCTGTCTGACTTTGCTGGCACGAGGATTTGGCGAGGAACCAAAATTGGCATAAGAAATCATGGCAATGACAGGTTCCATTCCAAACATACGGACAGTTCTAGCGGTCATCAAGGCTATTTTTGCCAATTCTTCAGCAGTCGGATCAATGTTTATGGATGTGTCACTCAAAAACATTGGTCCACGTTGGGTCATCATCAAATTTGTGGCTGCAGCACGAGAGGCGTTTTTTGCCAATCCTATTAATTCTAACATCGGTTTGAAGACGCTCGGATAGCTACGGGAATATCCTGAAATAAGAGCATCAGCATCTCCTTCATTAACCATCATAGCAGCAAAATAATTGCGCTCTCTCAATACTTTTTCAGCTGAATATAAGGTGACACCTTTACGTTTACGTTGTGACCAATAAACTTCTGCATACCTGTTTCGGCGTTCTTCTTCTTCGTCTGATTTTGGATCTATGATTTCAACATCGGCATCGAATTCAATTTCAGCCATCAATTGCTGAATGGTTTCTTTTCTACCAAGTAAAATTGGAGTTGCGATACCTTCATCATAAGCAATTTGAGCTGCCTTTACAACATCAAGTTGATCTGCTTCGGCATAAATCACTCTTTTCGGATCCATCTTCGCACGATTGGTCAGCAATCTCACTATTTTGTTGTCAGAGCCCAAACGTTCCATCAAAGTTTCCTCATACTTTTCCCAATCAAGAATTGGTTCTTTTGCAACACCACTTTCCATAGCAGCTTTTGCCACAGCAGGTGGTACTTCTGCAATCAACCTTGGGTCGAAAGGTTTTGGTATGATATAATCTTTTCCAAACGTCAAACGGGTTTCACCATAGGCAATGTTCACCTGTTCTGGTACTGGTTCTTTAGCCAATTTCGCAAGTGCTTTTACGGCTGCCATTTTCATGGCTTCGTTTATTTTTGTAGCTCTCACATCAAGAGCACCTCTGAATATAAATGGAAAACCAAGGACATTATTCACTTGGTTAGGATGGTCGCTGCGACCAGTTGCCATGATAATATCATCTCTTGTATCGATAGCCAATTGATACTCAATCTCTGGATTTGGATTTGCCATTGCAAACACGATTGGATTAGCAGCCATTGACTTCAACATTTCTGGCGAAACGATATCAGCCGTTGACAAACCAATAAATACATCAGCGTCAATCATAGCCTCATCCAGAGAATCTATTTTGCGATGGGTAGCAAATTCTCCCTTTTCAACCGAAAGATTTTCTCTATCCTGACGAATCACACCTTTACTATCCAGCATAACCATATGTTCTCTCTTGGCACCAAATGATTGGTATAAACGAGAACAAGAAATTGCTGCCGCACCAGCACCACTGATAACGATACGAACTTCTTCTATCTTTTTATCAGCAAGTTCCAAAGCATTCAACAAAGCTGCAGCTGAAATAATGGCTGTTCCATGTTGATCGTCGTGCATTACGGGAATATCAAGTTCTTCTTTTAATCTTCTTTCTATTTCAAACGCTTCTGGAGCTTTAATGTCTTCCAGATTAATTCCTCCAAACGTAGGAGCAATATTCTTTACGGTTTGAATGAATTCCTCAACGTTTTCGGTATCAACTTCTATATCGAACACATCAATGTCAGCAAAGATTTTGAACAACAATCCTTTCCCTTCCATTACAGGTTTTGATGCTTCTGGGCCAATATTCCCCAAACCTAAAACCGCCGTTCCGTTTGAAATTACGGCCACTAGATTTCCCTTTGTAGTGTATTTGTAAACGTTGTTCTTGTCTTTTTCAATTTCGAGACAAGGTTCTGCAACGCCTGGTGAATACGCCAAGGATAAATCTCTTTGTGTTGCGTATTTTTTGGTTGGAACAACTTTTATTTTTCCTGGCGTTGGTTTAGCATGATAGACCAATGCTTCTCTCCGTCTGCTTTGTTTGCTCATTATTGTTGATTGTAGTGAATAACAAATATAAGAAATAGTGAAGCTACAAAGATTCTGCAAACATTGAATTAATCCAATTTTTTAAGACAAAATATTATCGTTGAATTATAGAGCGGAACATCTTTTAAGCTAAAAATTAAATTGAATATATAAATGCCATCATTTAGATTTTAATACATTTGAGTCTTAATCTGGCTCATTTTTAATTTATGACGAAAGGGACTGTACTTTTTCTTATTATCTATTTCAGCCTCTATATCCAGGGTTTTTCTCAAGAAAAACAGACTCAAACTGATTCTACTAACATCTACGAAAAGATTGAAGACTATTCAAAAAGAAGCAAAACCACAAAATTTCTGCATCGATTATTATTCAAATCCACAAAAAAAAGACCCAAAAGGCAGCAAACACAGTCCAAGCAACAAAATTTATCTCGGTTTGAGGGAAAAATCATTAGGAACATTCATATCAACACACACGACCCTTTTGGGTTTTCCTTCACTGATTCAACAGAAACGGCCAACAGTTGGCTTGAAAAGACCGGAAATAATATTCATGTAAAATCCAAAAAGTTCACTATCAGAAACTTTTTGTTGTTCAAGCAAGATATGCCCTTGGATATCGTTGCCGTTGAAGAATCGGAACGTTTGTTACGTGCTCAAAACTTTATACGAAGTGTTGAGTTTGACGTAAAAAATGTTGGAATGACCAGAGATTCTGTAGATGTCTATATTGATGTTTTAGACTCTTGGAGCATCATACCTAAAGTCGATTTATCTACGACGGAATCAAATTTGCGTCTAAGAGAGCGGAATTTTATTGGCTTTGGACATCAGTTTGATACTGGCATCAATACACGTTTGGATGACGGAAAAAACGGTTATAATTTGAGATACACCATTCCAAACTTTAAAAATACGTTTATCAGAACTACCTTTGGATATCGCATAGACCTCAATAATTTTTATGGAAAATTCTTCAGTATTAGCAGACCTTTTTATTCTCCTTTGACAAAATGGGCTGGAGGAATTTATCTAGATGAACAATTTCGAAGAGAGCCACTTCCCAATGATGAACTCATTAGCAATGATCAAAATTTCAAATATCTCTCACAAGATGTTTGGTTAGGAAGATCGTTTAAATTTTTCAGTGGAAATTCAGAAAAAGAACGCACCACCAACTTTGTCAGCGCCATCAGATTATTACATTTAGATTATAAGGAAACACCAAGCGTTGAGTTTGATAGTATCAGTTATTTTTCGAATGAGACCTTTGTTTTGGGCAGTTTTGGTATTTCTTCAAGACAATTTATTCAAGATGCGTTTATTTTTAGGGATGGCATTACTGAAGATGTCCCGATTGGGACAGTTTATGCAGTAACACCAGGTATACAGCGCAAAAACAAAACGAATCGTTTTTACGTAGGCGCAAGAATTTCTCACGGCAACTACTTTAAATGGGGCTATTTAAGTACCAATATGGAATTTGGAACATTTTTGGACAAAGGCCGAATGCGACAAACTGCCTACTCGTTTCAAGCTAATTATTTTACTAATTTGATTGATTTGGGAGACCGCTGGAAGTTACGCCAATTTGTAAAGCCTCAATTTTTGATTGGAACCAATCGTCTTAATTCCGTAGGAGACCGATTGGTTTTAGGCGAAAATAATCGCTTTCAAGGAGTTTATGGTAATGAAGTACAAAGAGAAAACAGTGCAGGCATCCCAGGATTCGACAGTGACATTATGGGAACGAAAAAATATGTTCTGTCGCTACAGACACAATTTTATTCACCTTGGGAAGTTTTGGGTTTCCGTTTGAATCCATTTGTCAATGTTTCTGCTGGATTACTTGGAATGGAAGGCCGTAACATTACTACAAGTAGATTATATTCTGCCTTTGGTCTTGGTTTCATCGTTCGAAACGATTATTTGGTGTTTAGTTCATTTCAATTGTCATTCTCCTATTATCCATCAATTCCTGGTCAAGGTGACCATATTTTTGACACCAATTCATTTGAGACCGAAGATTTTGGGTTTCAAAGTTTTGAACTCGGAAGACCTTCTCCTATTTGGTATAACTAATCTTTAATGAAATTGATGTTTCGCTTTAATCCTTCAAATTTTGTGCGTTTTACAGCCGATTTTTGAAATAATTCCTTGAAAACATCTTCAGTGATTTCTTCCCAATCCTTTTTGGTCATCGACAGCAAATCAGGATGCGGATTGAACAACGGTTCATTATGAGGTTTGGAAAAACGATTCCAAGGACAAACATCTTGACATACGTCACAACCGAACATCCAGTCATCAAATTTGCCTTTGAATTCCGATGGAATATTCTCTTTAAGTTCGATTGTAAAATAGGAAATGCATTTACTACCATCTACCACATATGGCTCGACTATGGCTTGTGTAGGACAAGCGTCGATACATTTGGTACAAGTTCCGCAATGGTCAGTGGTCGGTAAATCATATTCGAGTTCTAAATCGATGATGAGTTCAGCAATGAAATAAAAAGAACCTACTTGTTGCGTCAACAGATTACTATGTTTACCTATCCAACCCAAACCAGATTTGGCTGCCCAAGCCTTGTCCAACACTGGAGCAGAATCCACAAACGCTCGTCCGTGCACTTCGCCTATTTCTTCTTGTATAAAATGCAACAACTGTTTCAACTTATCCTTGATAACAAAATGGTAATCGGTTCCGTAGGCATATTTTGATAGCTTGTAGCTGTTGACCGTTTGCTCTTGGCTCGGATAGTAATTCAACAATAGTGAAATGACACTTTTTGAATCTTCAACCAATTTTGTTGGGTCAAGGCGCTTATCAAAGTGATTTTCCATATAGTGCATCTCACCTTGCATATTCTTATTAAGCCAATTTTCCAAACGTGGTGCTTCTTCCTCTAAAAATTGCGCCTTACTGATACCACAAGAAATAAATCCCAAACGTTTTGCTTCAGATTTAATCAATTGACTATATTTTGATTTGTTTTCAATCATTAATGTCTTTCCTCAAATCTCAAAAATGCATTTTTTGGCTTCAATGTTATCAAAGGGTTGAGTTCGATGGATTCAAATTTTGGAGCAATTTTATAATTCCGAATCAACTCTGTGATGGCTAGAATCATTTCAAACATCGCAAAATTATTGCCAATGCATTTGCGAGGACCAGCCCCAAAAGGATAGTATTGAGAGGAAAATTTGCGTCCGCCTTCTTCAAATCTTTCAGGTTTAAAACTATCCGCATCTTCCCATAATTTTGGATGACGATGGATTTCATAAATCGAAAAGAGCAAATTGGAACCCTTCTTAAAATTCATTCCATTAAAACTGTCATCTTCTACATTTACTCGGTCGATAAAATAAGCTGGTGGATAGAGACGCATCGCCTCTTCAATTACCTGTTGGCATACTTTCGAAGACATTACAAATGCCATTAAATCATCTGTTGCTTCATTGGATTTTAGCTCATCATAAATCTTCTCTTGCCATTCTGGATGCAAGGCCAATAATTGTGCTGTAAATGTCAAGGCATTTGACGTTGTTTCGTGACCAGCTGTAAACAAAATCAATATTTCGTCAATCAATTGTTCTTCGTCCATACTACTGCCATCTTCATACTTGGCATCCAAAAGCATATCCAATAAATCATCAAAGCGATGGTTTGATTCACGTCTTTCATTGACCATCTTTTTTAGAATTTGTCGCGCTTCTTGAGTCAATTCGATATGAGCTTGCAACGTGCCTCCAATTTTAAACCACCAACCCAAATAGGGCTGACGAAGTTCTCTGACCAACATTTTTTGGGCCGCTTCAGTAATAAATTGGAGTCGTTTGATATCTTCATTATTGGCAGCACTGCTGAACAATGATTTCACAACCGTTTGAAATGCCAAATCATTGAACACTGGGAACACGTCCATTGTATTGGCAACTTGTATTTGCTGATATTCCTTTTGAATTGCGGAAAGAATGCTTCCTAATAAATTTGCAAGATGCTTCTTATGGAAGGCTGGCTGAATCAGTTGACGTTGTTTCTTCCAAAGTTCACCTTCAGAAGTCAATAAACCTTTACCAACATATTTAGTTAAATCTTCTGTTTGAATTTTAGATTTGACGTAATTTTTTTGATTTTTTTGAAGAACATATTCGGCCAACCCTGCATCTCGTGAAAAAATAACGTGTTTGTTGAAACCTATGTTCAGAATAAATACATCGCCTTTTTCAGTAAAGTTTTTATGATGAAATGGCAACGGATTTTTAAGAATATTGAGAGCATTTTTCAAAAATCGAAGGGTCGAAACTTTCGGTATGTTGTCGGTTTCACTCAAAATTTGATTCGATATGCATTAAAAAAGTCCTCCCTGTATTCCTCCTTTGATTTTGCCCAGATGTTTGTATGCCAGTTCTGTCACTTCACGACCACGAGGTGTCCTCATTATAAAACCTTGTTGAATCAGAAAAGGCTCGTAAACCTCTTCTAGGGTTTCAGCACTTTCACTGACAGCCGTTGCAAGCGTCGTAATACCTACAGGACCACCCTTAAATTTATCAATAATGGTAGTCAATATTTTATTATCCATCTCATCCAATCCGTGAGCATCGACATTGAGCGCTTTTAAGGCAAACTTCGCAATGGCAATATCAATTTTTCCGTTTCCTTTGATTTGCGCAAAGTCGCGAACACGACGCAGCAATGCATTTGCAATTCGAGGCGTTCCTCGGCTACGACCTGCAATTTCGACGGCAGCTTCCATAGAAATTGGAACGTTTAAAATCGAAGCACTTCTCTGTACGATAGTTGTTAGCAATTCAGTACTATAATATTGTAACCTGCTTTGTATACCGAAACGAGCACGCATTGGCGATGTCAATAAACCAGAGCGCGTGGTGGCACCAATCAGTGTAAATGGATTAAGATTGATTTGAACTGTACGCGCATTAGGTCCGGATTCAATCATAATATCAATCTTATAATCTTCCATTGCTGAATACAAATATTCTTCAACAATTGGGCTCAACCGATGGATTTCATCAATAAACAAGACATCGCGTTCATCAAGATTGGTCAAAAGACCAGCCAAGTCTCCAGGTTTATCTAAAACAGGACCTGAAGTAACTTTGATACCAACATTTAATTCGCTCGCCAGAATATGTGCCAACGTAGTTTTCCCCAAACCTGGTGGTCCGTGAAACAAGGTATGGTCCAAAGCTTCACTCCGAAGATTGGCAGCTTTAACAAACACTTGAAGATTTTCCAAAACCTGATCCTGACCAGTAAAATCATCAAATGATAATGGTCTTAACTTCTTTTCAACGTCTAATTCTTCTGGTGAATAATGCTCGTTAGATGGATTCAGGTTGTCATTCATAGTAAAACAAAGATAAACAAAAAGCCTCTCTAAATTAGAAAGGCTTTATCTATATGTTTTTTTTAATTATTAGTGTTGAAGCTCTTCTTCACCTTCCAATAATGGTACATTCTGCATCACAAAATCATCATCATGACCTGGCTTACTGTAATCATAAGACCAACGATAAACATGAGGGATCTCTCCTGGCCAATTACCATGGATATGCTCTACTGGAGTAGTCCACTCTAGAGTAGTAGATCTCCATGGATTTTGAGGAGCTCTCTTTCCATAGAAAATGCTCACAAAGAAATTATATAAGTATACCAATTGAAATACACCTCCTACAAGTGCAAACACAGTAATGATGACATTCACATTTGCCAAATCATCAAATAATGGGAAGTTAGAGTTGGTATAATAACGTCTTGGAAGACCAGCCATACCTATAAAGTGCATTGGGAAGAATACACCATAAGCACATATTGCCGTTACCCAGAAATGTAAATATCCAAGGTTTTTGTTCATCATACGTCCAAACATCTTTGGATACCAATGGTAAATACCTGCAAACATTCCATAAAGTGCAGATATACCCATCACCAAGTGAAAGTGAGCAACTACGAAATAAGTATCGTGAACGTTGATATCTAACGCACTGTCGCCAAGAATGATTCCTGTTAAACCACCTGTGATAAATGTTGATACAAAACCTATTGAAAATAACATCGCAGGATTCATCTGTAAGTTACCCTTCCATAAGGTTGTAATCCAGTTGAAGGCTTTAACCGCCGACGGAATCGCAATCAGTAAGGTTGTAAAGGTAAATACTGATCCAAGGAATGGATTCATTCCGGAAATAAACATGTGGTGACCCCAAACAATTGTAGACAAAAATGCAATTGCTAAAATTGAAGCAATCATCGCTCTATATCCAAATATTGGTTTTCTTGAGTTGGTGGCCATAATTTCCGATACCAATCCCATCGCTGGAAGGATTACAATGTAAACCTCTGGATGCCCCAAGAACCAAAACAAGTGTTCAAATAATACTGGTGAACCTCCTTGATAGTGTAATACTTCACCTTGTATGAAAATATCCGAAAGGAAAAATGATGTTCCAAAACTTCTGTCCATTATCAACAATAATGCCGCTGATAGTAATACAGGGAATGAAATAACACCAATGATTGCAGTGATAAAGAACGCCCAGATAGTCAAAGGCAAACGAGTCATTGACATTCCTTTGGTGCGAAGGTTAATAACTGTTACAATATAATTCAAAGACCCTAATAACGACTGTGCGATAAATATCGCCATTGACACAAGCCACAGCGTCATACCAAGTCCAGAGCCTGCTTGAGCCATAGGAAGTGCGCTCAACGGAGGATAAATAGTCCATCCCGCAGCCGCTGGTCCAGCCTCAAGAAACAATGAGATTATCATGATCACACAAGAAGCAAAGAATATCCAAAAAGAAAGCATGTTGAGGAAGCCAGATGCCATATCTCGTGCTCCAATTTGCAATGGAATCAAAAGGTTACTAAACGTACCACTCAATCCTGCAGTCAATACAAAGAATACCATGATGGTACCATGAATTGTTACCAATGCCAAATAAATATCAGCGTCCATAACACCTTCCGGAGCCCATTTGCCCAATAAAGCCTCAAACAATACATTTGGCTCTTCAGGCCAAGCAATCTGCATACGGAACATCATTGACATCATTACGCCAATAACACCCATAATTGTACCAGTGATCAAATATTGTTTAGCAATCATTTTATGATCTTGGCTAAATATATACTTGGTTACAAAGGTTTCTTTGTGATGATGTCCGTGATCGTCGTCGTGTGCGTGAGTATCTACTGCGTGTGTTGACATAATCTATCTATACTTTATTAAGACTTTTATTCTGTTACTGTTGTGTTGGTTCTACCTCCACTACTTCTACCGTTGCCTCTTCAGTGCTATCCTTAGGTTCTGGTGTCATTGATGCTTTGAAAGTTTGTTGTTCTTTTAACCAAGCGTCATATTCTTCTTGGGTTTCTACAACAATTTTCATTTGCATATTGTAGTGAGATTTTCCACATATTTTATTACACAAAAGCAAATAATCAAATGTGTAAGGATCTAAAGCTGGTTTACCTTCTTTAGCCAATTCTTTACTTTTTTCTCTTCTGATTTCATTGATATGCTGCACCTTATCAATCATATCAGGATTTTCTCTCATTTCTTTAGTAGTAATGGTTGGTGTAAATGCAAACTGGGTGATCATACCAGGAACACAGTTCATTTGTGCTCTAAAATGTGGCATGTAAGCAGAGTGCAAAACGTCTTGCGAACGCATTTTGAATAAAATTGGGCGTCCAACAGGAAGGTGCAATTCTTTGGTCACAACATCGTCTTGTGCATTAGGATCTGATTCATCAATACCAAGGATATTTGCTTTATCGATATCAATCAATCTCACATTTGCCATACCAAGTACATTGTCTTCACCTGCGTAACGAGCAGTCCAGTTGAACTGTTGTGCATAAAGTTCCACAACCATAGGATCATCATCCTCATTAACGTTCATTATACTCGTCCAAGTGAACAAACCATAAATAATCAATCCTGCCAAAACAATAACCGGTATGATAGTCCAAATAGCTTCAAGGGTATTGTTATCGGCATAGAATAGTGCTTTTTTACCTTTTTCACCTCTGTATTTGTAAGCGAAATAATGTAAAATAAATTGAGTCACTGTTTGCACAAAGAAAATTATGACCATAGAAATGATCATCAAATTGTCTATTCCGGGTCCATGTTCTGAAGCAGCATTTGACATCAATGGCAAATCTCCCCATTTCACAAAGCAAATAATAGTGATGATATAGATAAAAGCCAAGAAGCCCATCATCAAATACCCATTGATTTTATTGTCATAGTCTGTCGCTACACCTGAAGTATCAGATATGGAACTGGTTTGAGCCAAATCAAATATCTTAATCATTTGCCAAATCGCAACCGCTACAAAAAGTACTATTATAATCGTTAAAAAAGCAGTCATTGTCGTTTCTCTTCTTTAAATATTGTTATTAATAATGGAAATGTTCACTTTCGTGAATGAATGGATTTCTTTTCGCAACTAACGGAGCTTTTGTCAAGGCAGTGAATACTACTAGCAAGAATAATCCACCAAATAATAAAATTGAACCAATTTCCGGGATGCCTATAAACCATCTATCCCCAACGGTTGCAGGCATGATCATGTTGAAAATATCAATATAATGTCCAAACAAAATCACAATACCAGCCATAATGACAAACCAATTAATTCGTTTGTAATCGCTATTCATTAACATTAATAATGGAAAAATGAAATTCATAACTAACATTCCGAAAAATGGCAATTTGTAATCATTGATACGTGTGACGAAATATGTTACCTCTTCTGGAATATTTGAATACCAAATCAACATAAATTGAGAGAACCATAAATACGTCCAAAAAATACTGAATCCAAACATGAATTTGGCCAAATCATGTATATGACTGTCGTTAACCTGCGGTAAAACACCTTTACCTTTCAAATACATAGTTGTCATAGCAATCACAGTTACAGCACTTACTACCATACTTGCAAACACATACCAGCCAAACAAGGTACTGAACCAGTGTGGATCTACACTCATGATCCAATCCCAAGCCATCATTGATTCTGTATAGATGTAGAATACTAAAAATCCTGCAGAAATACGAAATGCTTTTTTGAAGTTTCTGTTATCCCCTTCTTCGGCATTGTCTTGTGCAATGGAAAATTTACGAGCAAAATGACGATATAGACACCATCCACCAATAAAGATGATGGCTCTAATTGTAAATCCTGTGATATTTAACCAACCAGACTTTCCTTGAATTAATTTATCATCTTTTACAACATCTTCGTTCATCCAAATGAAAATTTCATTGTGATGACCTATAAAATGAGAACCCAATGCGATAGCCACTACAATAATGGCACCTGGTAATAAATATGCCGTGATTCCTTCCATTATTCTAAATAATAATGGTGACCATCCTGCTTGTGCTGCAATTTGAATTGCATAAAATGCTAATGCACCTAAAGCAATCATCATGAAGAAAAATGCTGCAACATATAGTGCAGACCAAGGCCTTTTTGCCATTTGCTCCTGCACATGCGCCGCATGCTCATCGTGGCCAGCTTCGCTGTGTTCTAGATTGCTATGTTCTTCACCTGAAGCATTATGAGCATCATCATCCGCGTGTTCTTCTGATGTAGAACTCATTGCGTCCGTATGCATAGCACTCTCTTCGGTACCTTCAGTATGTGCGCTTTCTGAATGGTTAGTTTCTTCAGCTTCATGAGTGGTTTCATTATGATCCATTGAAGTAACATCATGAGATTCTGAAGCTACTCCATGACCTCCACCATGTGCTGAATGTTCTTCAGCAAGCATCGTCTTAACTTCATCAAGTGTTTTGTGAGATGTCATAAATCCAACCGCCACACCTAAAGCTCCCAATACAATAAGGATAATCGAAAATATCTTTAATCTATTTGAAATTGTATACATATCTAAATTGAATCTTTAACAGTCTGACTTCCACCTAATTCTGATTTTAACTTCATGACATAGTTCACAACTTGCCATCTTTCTTCTTCGTTCAATTGGTTTGCATAAGAACCCATAGCATTTCTACCGTAATAAATCACATGATAAATGCTACCAGGTGTCAAAGTTCTTCCAGCATCATTATAAGCAGGAACACCCAATATTTTTTCTCTTTTGACCAAATTGCCTTGACCGTCTCCTTTGTTACCATGACAAATACCACAATAGATTCCGTATAATTGACCAGCTCTAACTTCATCAATTTGTGTCGAATCCAAGGGGCTTGTTAGAGTAGCTTTGGCCAATTCATATCCTTCATTAGTGTTGTCTATTTCATATAAATCATGACCTCTTGCAATGGAACCTTCAGCAGGTAATTTAGCTTCCATATTATTAGGAAGAAAATCAACCTCACTGTAAGCTTCATAACCAACAGGCTCATACATGTTCGGCATAAATTGATAATTTGGTCTTGAGTCCTTTTTACATGATGCAAAAGAGATCAATACAACCATCAACAATGTTATTTTAAATAAGCTCTTCATATCTATATTAATGTGCTTTATCAATTAATGTGATTTCAACTGCACCTGTATTTCTCAATATATCAAACTGTTCGTCTACATTGTGTGCTGCAGCAATTTCCATCAAGAAGTGATCGTCAGTAGTTCTGACGTCAGGGTTTTCAGCTTTTTTGAAAGGCCACATTTTACTTCTTAAATAAAAAGTAATCACCATCAAGTGCGCAGCAAAAAATACCGTAAGCTCAAACATGATTGGTACAAACGCAGGCATATTTTCGATGTAACTAAAACTAGGTTTACCACCTATGTTTTGTGGCCAATCTTTAATCATAATGAAATTCATCATAACAATAGCCACAGTCAGACCAACACATCCATATAAGAAGGAGGCGATTGCAATACGTGTAGGTGCCAATCCCATTGCTTTATCTAAACCGTGAACAGGGAAAGGTGTATATATTTCTTCTATATGATAACGCTCTGCCTTCACTTTTTTGACTGCAGCCATTAAAACGTCATCATCTGTATAAATAGCGTGAATAACTTTTGAAGAATCTTCCATACTATTATTTGTTGTTTATTAATAATTTAGCCTGTCCAGCCCAATCATCACGCTCTGCCCTTCCAGGGAAAGATGCCGTGATTTCGTCCAACAAGTCATATTCTCTTTTAGTCATTTTACTTACTTGTAAGTAAGAGTAAATTCCGATACCGTTCAAGACTTCTTCCATTTTAGGTCCAACACCATTGATTTTTTTCAAATCATCTTTGGTTTGTGTTGCAGGATCAAAAGTTCCTAATCCTCCCAATAATTTGTTGATTGCTTCAGGATCATGCGGTTTGGCAGTTGAATCTTCCTTGACTCTTGGAGTTCCAGAATGCGGAACGACTTTATGAGTACGCTCGTCTGAACCAGTTCCAACCAAACTATCGCCTCGCTCTCTAATTTTTTTGTAACGCTCACCTGATGACTTCAGAATAGTTTTCACCTCCGCTTGTGCTATCACAGGGAATGTACGTGAGTACAACAAGAATAATACAAAGAAGAATCCAATGGTTCCTATGAAGATTCCAATATCCACAAATGTTGGCGAGAACATTGTCCAAGAAGATGGTAGATAGTCTCTGTGCAATGAGGTCACGATAATTACAAAACGCTCAAACCACATCCCCACGTTTACGACAATTGAGATAAAGAATGAGAACATGATACTTGTACGCAATTTTTTGAACCACATAAACTGTGGAGAGAATACGTTACAAGACATCATCATCCAATAAGCCCAAGCGTAAGGGCCTGTAGCTCTATTCAAGAAAGCATACTGCTCATACTCCACTCCAGAATACCAAGCGATGAATAGCTCTGTGATGTAAGCTACACCAACAATTGAACCAGTAATCATGATGACGATGTTCATCAATTCGATATGTTGTACAGTAATGTAATCTTCTAGATTGCATACTTTACGCATGATAATTAATAGAGTGTTCACCATAGCGAATCCAGAGAAAATCGCTCCAGCAACGAAGTATGGAGGGAAAATAGTGGTATGCCAACCAGGTATTACCGAAGTGGCAAAGTCAAATGATACAATCGTGTGAACCGAAAGTACAAGTGGTGTAGCCAAACCTGCAAGAACTAATGATACTTCTTCAAAACGTTGCCAATCTTTTGCCCTTCCAGACCATCCAAAACTCAATAGAGAGTATATTTTCTTTTGAAAAGGTTTAACCGCTCTGTCTCGAATCATAGCGAAATCTGGCAACAAACCTGTCCACCAGAATACCAATGATACTGAAAGATATGTTGAAATCGCGAACACGTCCCAAAGTAATGGTGAGTTGAAATTCACCCAAAGAGAACCAAATTGATTAGGAATAGGCAGTACCCAATATCCTAACCAAGGACGACCCATGTGAATGATTGGGAACAATCCAGCTTGAACAACTGAAAAGATAGTCATCGCTTCCGCAGAACGGTTAATTGCCATTCTCCATTTTTGACGGAATAGTAAAAGTACCGCTGAAATCAAGGTTCCCGCATGACCGATACCTACCCACCAAACGAAGTTGGTAATATCCCAAGCCCAACCAACAGTTTTGTTTAGACCCCAAACTCCAATTCCTGTAGAAATGGTATAAATGATACATCCAATTCCCCAAAGGAAGGCAACTAGTGATATAGAAAATACTATCCACCATGCTTTATTGGCTTTTCCTTCTACAGGTCTTGCAACATCCACACTGACATCGTGGTATGATTTTTCACCTGTAACTAAAGGTCTTCTAATAGGTGCTTCGTAATGAGACGCCATAATTCGTTTATAGTTTCTAAATTAATTTAAGCTTCAGTTGTATTTCTCACTTTCACATGATACTGGACGTTTGGTTTTGTACCAACACTTTCCAACAAGTGATACATACGATTATCTTCTTTAAGTTTTGCAACTTTACTTTCTTTATCATTGATATCACCGAAAACCATGGCACCACTTCCACAAGCTGCAGAACATGCGGTTTGAAACTCACCATCTTTGATTTCGCGTCCATCACGCTTTGCATCCAATATCGTCTTTTGAGTTTTTTGGATACACATAGAACATTTCTCCATCACACCACGAGAACGAACTACTACATCAGGATTCAATACCATACGGCCTAAATCATCATTCATGAAGTAATCAAACTCATCATTTTTGTTGTACAAGAACCAGTTGAAACGACGTACTTTGTAAGGACAGTTGTTGGCGCAATAACGGGTACCAACACATCGGTTATAAGCCATATGGTTTTGACCTTGACGACCGTGAGAAGTTGCAGCCACAGGACAAACAGTTTCACAGGGCGCATGATTACAGTGCTGACACATCACAGGTTGAAACGCTACTTGTGGATTATCCATTGCGGCAGATTCCATTTCATTGAATCCTCCAAGTGATCCATTATCACCGAATAGCCCAGAGAAATTATCTTTTTTCTCGTTATCCTGCTCAAAAGTATCTTCAGAAGAATAATATCTGTCAATACGTAACCAATGCATATCTCTACTACGTCTTACCTCTTCTTTACCCACTACAGGAACATTGTTTTCGGAATGACAAGCAATGACACAAGCACCACAACCTGTACAAGCATTTAAATCAATTGAAAGATTAAAATGATGACCGATGGAACGATCGAATTCATCCCATAAATCAACATCTGGTGAGGTTACTGGTGTTTCGATATGATTCAAAGACACCATAGGAACTGCATTCCAATAACTTCTATCTTTTGTGTTGAAAATTTCAAGAGTAGTTTCTCTTATAATATCACCACGACCCATTAAGGTATTGTGTAATTGCACGCAGGCAAATTCATGTTCTCCTGAAACCACTTTCAAAGCCGCTCCAGTTTGCGTTGCATTAAAATCTTTATAAAATTTGTAGCCGCTTTTTCCGGTTTGCATTTCTTCCTTCAAACCTTTTTTACGACCATATCCAAATGACAACCCAATAGATCCAACAGCCTGTCCTGGTTGAATAATTACTGGTAGTGTTTCTTTGACACCGTTGATTGTCAATTCTACTATACTACTGTTTAAGCCACCATCGGCAACATGCCAATTTTTGATACCTAATTTTTCAGCATCCGCTTTGGAAACAGTTAGATAGTTGTCCCAAGACACACGCGTAATTGGATCGGGAAACTCTTGCAACCATGGATTGTTAGCCTGTTGACCATCACCCATTCCTACTTTTGAATACAGTGTTAGTTCCAATCCTTCAGAACTTGTAGAAGCCAATGCTCTTGCAGCACTTCCAACCGAAACCGAAGTTGCTGAAACATTTTCTGAAGCATTTTCTGTAGATTCAGCATTTGTTGAAGACATTTCCTCTCCTAACAATGAAGCTACAGACAGACCTCCTGCTTTAAACACACCATCATGAAGTGCTTGGTTGAATGAACTTCCTCCTAAAACACTTGCGTTCCAAGTTTCCTTAATAAAATCATGATAGGTATTATCGCCATTTCCTGTCCATTTCAACAATGCATCTTGAAACTGTCTTGTATCAAATAAAGGACGAATGGTAGGTTGTGTTAAGGCGAAATGACCTTTTTTAAGCTCAACATCTCCCCAAGATTCTAAATAGTGAGGTGTCGCAGCTATATATTGTACTGCAGAACTTGTTTCATCCTCTTTCATGGAGAATGCGATGGATAATTCTAGCGATGAGTTTTTCAAACCTTCAGCAAAATCTGAAGCGTTTGGCAATGTATATAAAGGGTTAACTCCAAACATGATAATAGCACCAACTTTTCCAGCTTTCATATCTGAAACGAGGGCAGCAACTGCTTTATCATTACCCTGTCTTGTAGTGATTGGTGTTTTAGGATCAAATGCCTTGCTACCCAAAGCGGCATTAATTTCCAACGCAATGGCTTGTGCATTTACATCATTCAGACCCGTCACTAAAACGCCATTACTCCCCGCCTTCTTAAGTTCAGAAGCTGCTTTTTGAACGGCTTCATCTAGCTGTGCAGGCAATTCTGCGGAAACACCTTGACCTGTAATATAACTATATAATTTTGCTAAAGCTTTCTTTTGTTGACTAGGTGTTGCAGGAATTCGTTTATCGGCGTTTGCTCCTGACAAAGACATGTTTGCCTCAATCTGGATGTGGCGAGACATTTTCCCATTTTTTGGAATACGCCCTTGCGCATAGCCTGAATCGAAACCACCACCTTGCCAATCTCCCAAAAAGTCAGCGCCGACAGAGACAATTGTAGCGGCTTTGGAGAAATCGTAATTCGCCAAAGCACGCTCACCATATTTTGCCTGATAAGCATCCAAAGCAGCGGATTCAGAAATCGCATCATAGATCACATGACGTACGTTTCCGTATTTTTCTTTAAATGAGGCAATCAATTTTGCGGTGGATGGACTAGCAAAAGTTTGAGTTAACAAAACAATCTCTTTTCCAGCAACTTTAAGATCAGTTAATTTTTGATTGGTTTCTGCGTCGAAAGTACTCCAAGAAATTCTCTTTCCGTCTTTCATTGGGCCTTTAACCCTTAAACTATCATACAGTCCCAATACAGACGCATGCACTCGAGCATTAGCGCCAGAAGAGACCATATCATTATTTTCAATCTTGATAGGGCGTCCTTCGCGTGTTTTAACAAGAACACTTGCAAAATCAAAACCATCTGCAATAGTTGTTGCATAATAATTTGCCACACCAGGAATGATGCTTTCAGGTTGAACTACATAAGGAATAGATTTTATAACAGGTCCTTCACAAGCAGCAAGAGAGGCGGCAGCTGTACTAAAACCAACATATTTTAAGAAATCACGACGTGTAGTGGAAGACCCCTCCAAAGCAGATTTATTGCCCAAAAACTCATCGGTTGGAATTTCTGAAACAAACTCTTTGTGTTTAAGCGTCTCAACAATAGAGCTGTTTTCGTTTAGCTCTTCAACACTTTTCCAGTATTTCTTGTTTGATGACATATTTTTAATAGTTATTAGTTGTTAGTTATCGACTGAAAGTTTTCATCAAAGCCTTTAACTGTATCTTCAATTTATTAATAATGACATTTACCACATTCCAAACCACCCATTTGAGCAACAGTTAGCTTGTCTACACCATACTTTTTAGATAATTGTTCGTGTATTTTTGTGTAGTACTCATTGTCTTCAACCTTAACATTGGTTTCTCTGTGGCAGTTGATACACCAACCCATTGTCAATGGTGAGAATTGATACATTATTTCCATTTCTTCAACCGGACCATGACAGGTTTGACACTCAATGCCACCTACACTCACGTGTTGTGAATGATTGAAATAAGCAAAATCCGGAAGATTGTGAACTCTTATCCATTTAACAGGCTGTACGTCTCCTGAATATTTTTGCTCTGCAGGATTCCAGCCTACTGCTGTATATAATTTTTGAATTTCGGCATTATAGTCAACCCCATAGTCTTTTCCTTCAGCCAATGTTTCTGGAGCTACTTCTGAAATTGATTTATGACAGTTCATACACACATTTAAGGATGGAATACCAGAGTGTTTGCTAACTCTAGCTGAAGAGTGACAATACTTACAATCGATACCGTTATCGCCAGCATGGATTCTATGTGAATAATGGATTGGTTGAACAGGCTCATAACCCTGATCGACACCCACTTGCATTAAATAACCATATACAAAATATGCACTGGCTAACAATAAAATGATCACAGAAACTAAAACCAAGAATTGATTCTGAACAAATGCTCTCCAAACGGATATACCTTTTTCTTCCTCCGGAACAACCAGTCCTTTGGCATCTGCAAAACGTTTTAAAGTGCGTCTTACTAAAATCAATGCAGCAGCTAAAAGGCCAAACAATAATGCTAAAGCACCAAGAATTAATTTGTTTGAAGTTGCGTCTTCTCCAGAAGTCGATCCTCCTTCAGTTGGTCCATCTGGAGTAGGCGGAGCAGGAGGAGGTTCAGCTGTATAAGCCAAAATATCGGCAATATCTTGATCCGTCAACGTTGGAAAAGGAGTCATAATTGAATTATTATTCTCCTTAAAAATTTTATTAGCGTAAGCGTCTCCTGATTTGATAACTGCCGAACTGTTATGAATCCAGTTGGTAATCCAAGCTCTATCCAAGCCTTGTTCGTCTGCCAAGCGCTGCTCAATATTACGAAGCGCTGGACCAGTCATAGGACCGTCTAATTTGTGACATGCGGCACAGTTGGCATTAAACAACGATTTTCCTTTTGCGGGATCGCCTTCTTGGGCTTTAAGTGAAGTTGAAAACGTGAGTAATATTATAAATCCTAAACGAACTACCGTCGAGGTTAATTTACGGAGTATCACCTGTTGCATATTGTTAGTTGAATTATCTTTCAAACTTTGGTACGATTTTTTCATTAATTTGAAAAAAAAATACAGTTATAAAATCTCTCGCAAAAGTAATACTTAAAGTCCATTTGCGAAATGTTAGCGAACTGTTAATTGTTAATTTATAAAGATTCTAAATAATAATTTCAGTCAAAAATAAGTTTAATAAATTTACTTTTGTAATAAATCATTTTGATTATGAAAAAATCTGTTTTTAAACCACTTTTTATTTGCTTGATTTTCACATCCTTTTCTTTTGTAACCCAAGCACAGACAGGATTAGTGTCTATAGATGCCAATAAGGATATTGATAAATTGCTGGAATATAAAAAAGACATTAAGACAATTGACTTGTATAAAATTCGCGTCTATTCTGGTGATAGAAGCGGTGCCGAAAACACAAAAAGCAAAGCGAGCTCTCTTTATTCTGATTGGCCAATTTTGATGGAATATGAAACGCCAAACTACAAAATTTACGTTGGAAATTTCTTGAGCAGACTAGAGGCAGATAGAGCGCTATTAACAGTGAAAAAAAACTATCCAAGTGCATTGATTCTTTTCTTCAAAAAAGAGAAAAATAAGCTTTAATTTACTTAATATCAATCTATAAAAAAAGCGACCATATATGTGGTCGCTTTTTATTTAATGCATCTCTAAAAAAATTATTTCAGCTTCTTCTTAACCTCTACCTCATGGAATGCTTCGATAACGTCATTCTCTTGAATGTCGTTATAATTTTTGATTTGCATACCACAGTCAAATCCTTTGGCAACTTCTTTAACATCGTCCTTGAATCGTTTTAATGAAGCCAATTCCCCTGTAAAGATAACCACACCATCTCGAATCAATCGGATTTGAGAATTCCTGAAAATCTTACCGCTAGTTACCATACATCCAGCAATCGTTCCAACTTTAGAAACCTTGAATATTTCACGGATTTCAGCAGTTCCAGTAATTTCTTCTTTCAATTCTGGAGACAACATTCCCTCCATTGCATCCTTCAAATCATTAATGGCATCGTATATGATGGAGTACATACGGATATCGATTTCTTCCTTATCAGCAATAGCTCTTGCATTACCCATTGGTCTAACATTAAACCCAATGATAATTGCATCTGACGCCGTTGCTAACAAGACATCACTTTCAGTAATAGCTCCAACACCTTTATGTATAATATTGACTTGAATTTCTTCAGTTGATAATTTCTGGAATGAATCTGTCAAAGCCTCAACAGAACCATCAACATCACCTTTAAGAATGATATTCAACTCTTGGAAATCACCTAACGCAATACGTCTTCCGATTTCATCAAGGGTAATATGTCGCTGTGTTCTAACCGATTGCTCACGTTGCAATTGTGTACGTTTTGCAGCAATTTGCTTTGCTTCACGTTCATCTTCAAAAACACTGAATTTATCTCCCGCTTGCGGCGCACCATCCAAACCTAATATAGAAACAGGTGTTGATGGACCAGCCTCTTTTACGTTATTTCCTCGTTCATCATGCATTGCACGAACCTTACCACTATTTTTTCCGGCAAGAACATAATCTCCTACTCTCAACGTACCTGCTTGAACCAGAATTGTAGATACATATCCACGACCTTTATCAAGGAATGCTTCTACCACAGTACCATTTGCAGGTTTATTAGGATTTGCTTTCAATTCTAAAATTTCGGCTTCAAGCAACACTTTTTCCAATAATTCTTTAACCCCTTGGCCTGTTTTGGCGGAAATGTCATGAGATTGAATCTGCCCGCCCCAATCTTCAACCAATAGATTCATATTAGCAAGACCTTCTTTTACCTTTTCAGGATTGGCTCCTGGTTTATCAATTTTATTGATAGCGAATACAATTGGAACGTTCGCCGCCTGCGCATGGGCAATTGCCTCTTTTGTTTGTGGCATGATTGCGTCATCGGCTGCAATTACAATAATCGCCAAATCCGTTACTTGAGCTCCACGGGCACGCATCGCTGTAAATGCTTCGTGACCAGGTGTATCCAAAAAGGCAATTTTCTGTCCACTATCTAGCGTTACGCCATAGGCACCGATGTGCTGGGTGATACCCCCTGATTCTCCTGCGATAACATTCTCTTGACGAATGTAATCTAGCAATGAAGTTTTACCATGGTCAACATGACCCATGACCGTTACAATTGGAGCACGAGGTTTTAAATCTTCTGGTCTATCTTCAACCTCTTCAATATTTTCTTCTAAATCAGATGTGACAAATTCTACTTCATAGCCAAATTCGTCGGCAACAACCGAAAGCGTTTCGGCATCCAAGCGTTGGTTCATGGTCACCATCATACCAAGCGACATACAAGCCGAAATAATTTGAGTTACAGGAACATCCATCATGGTGGCAACCTCGCTTGCAGTCACAAACTCGGTTACTTTTAGCACTTTACTTTCTGCTTCTTGCTGTTCTAAATCTTTTTCAGATTGTTGGCGATGTTGGTCTCTCTTATCTCTTCGGTATTTTGCACCTTTACCTTTGGACGATTTCCCTTGAAGTTTTTCTAAAGTTTCTCTGATTTGTTTTTGAACTTCAGCTTCGCTTGGTTCTTCTTTAATTGTGCTGCTACGCCCTCCGGGTTTTCCTTTGAAACCACCTTTACCTTGGTTTCTGTCACCAAAGTTAGGTTTTGTATCTCCAGGACCTCCTTTGCTAATGCGACGTCTTTTCTTTTTGCTTGAACTGTCTTTATTATCAGAAGGCTTATCCTCTTTTTTCTTTTTAGGTTTATTAAATTGAGATAAATCTATTTTTTCACCAGCAATTTTAGGTCCGGAAAGTTTTTGATATTGGGTTTTAAGAGTTTCATCTTCGTCTGCATCAGGAGACTTTTTTTCAACCGCTTTTTCAGCTTTAGGAACTTCAACGTTAGATTCCTTACTTTCAATTTCTGAAGACTCTTTTTTCGTGTCAGGTTGCGTTTCTGCTTTTACTTCTTTAGGTTCTTCGGCCTTTGGCTCCTCTTTTTTTGCTTCAGGTTTTGCAGGATTCAAGTCGATTTTTCCAACCTGTTTTGGTCCTGACAGCTCTGCCTTTGCTTTTACAACTTGTTTGCTGGCTTCTTCCTTTCGATGTTTTTCTTCTAATTCACGCTCACGTAGTTCCCGTAGTTCTTCTTTTTCTTTGTGCTTTGCTTCACTAACTTCTTGAGATTCAGCCTTTTTATCTGCATCTGTTTGAAATTCGTTAGAAAGAATACCGTGAACTTCTTCTGATATTTTCGTATTCGGACTTTTTTCAACACTGATGCCTTTCGATTCTAAAAAATCAACTGCACGATCAATGGAAATGTTGAGTTCTCGTAATACTTTATTTAATCTAATTGTATCAGCCATAAATTGCTTCTAAATATACTTTAAAATATGTGTTACTCTTCAAATTCTTCTCTAAGAATTCTCAGTACGTCTATAATTGTTTCTTCTTCGAGATCGGTTCGTTTCACCAAGTCTTCAACATCGAGCTCTAAAATACTTTTCGCTGTGTCTAAACCTGCTTTGTTGAATTCATCAATTACCCAGTCTTCAATTTCATCAGAGAATTCAGTAAGCTCTACGTCTTCTTCAGCTCCTTCTCTAAATACGTCAATCTCATAACCTGTCAATTGACCTGCCAAACGAATGTTATGCCCTCCTCTTCCGATGGCTTTGGAAACCTCTTCTGGTTTCAACAAAACTTCAGCACGTTTTGCCTCTTCATTTAGCTTTACAGATGTCACTCTTGCTGGGCTCAAAGCTCTTGTGATGAATAATTGTAAATTGTTTGTGTAGTTTATAACATCAATGTTTTCATTACCCAACTCTCTTACAATTCCATGAATTCTGGAACCCTTCATCCCAACACAAGCCCCTACAGGATCGATTCTATCATCATAAGAATCAACAGCAACTTTTGCCTTTTCTCCTGGGATTCTCACCACATTCTTGATTGTAATCAATCCATCAAAAACTTCAGGAATTTCTTGTTCAAAAAGTTTCTCCAAGAACACTGGAGCAGTTCTAGACATAATAATTGTAGGCTTGTTTCCTTTAAGCTCTACACTTTCTATAATTCCTCTTACGTTTTCTCCTTTTCTAAAGAAGTCGGACGGAATTTGTTTTTCTTTCGGCAAAATGATTTCGTTTCCTTCATCATCCAACAAAATGATTGCTCTGTGACGAATATGGTGTACTTCGGCCGTATAAATTTCGCCAATTAGATCTTTAAACTGTTTGTAGATGTTGGTATTATCGTGCTCATGGATTTTTGAAATCAAGTTTTGACGCAATGCCAAAATAGAACGTCTTCCCAAATCGATTAATTTGACCGCTTCTGCTACGTCCTCTCCAACTTCAAAATCGGGCTCAATTTTTCTCGCTTCAGATAGTGCAATTTCTTGATTTGGCTCTTCAACTTCGCCATCGGCAACAACTATTCTGTTTCTCCAAATCTCCAAATCTCCTTTATCTGGGTTAATGATAATGTCAAAATTGTCATCATCCCCATATTTCTTTTTTAGAGCATTTCTCAAAACGTCCTCTAAAATCGCCATTAACGTTACACGATCGATTAATTTATCATCTTTAAATTCTGAAAAAGATTCAATCAACGCAATATTTTCCATACTCGCTATAAATTAAAATTTTATAATCACTTTTGCCTCCAAAATATCATCATAAGATATTTTTGCTTGTTTATTAACAGTTACTTTTCCTTTGCCGATAGCTTTAGGCTCTCGTGCTTTCCATTCCAAGGTGATGTAGTCTTCATCCGCCCCTGTAAGATTCGCCTCTATTTTTCCTTGTTCTTTAGATTTAACCTGAAGCAGTCTTCCAACATTCTTTTTGTACTGACGCTTGTTGGTCATTGGTGAAGTCGCTCCAGCCGAAGTTACTTCCAGCGAAAAGTCCTCCTCTTCACGATCCAAATTATGCTCTATGGCTCTACTTATGAAAATGCAATCTTCGACACTCACACCATTATCCCCATCAATAACAACATTAATTCTATTATCTGGAGTAATTTTTAAATCAATTAGAAAAAGGTCATTTCTTTCTTCTAACCCATTATCTATAAGCGTTTGAACCGTTGATTCCTTAAGCATTTTTTTGTTATAAAAAGAGGGGACTCCTTGTCCCCTCGTAATTTTCTTTTGCCATACTGCGGTGCAAATATACAACTTTTAAATTGATTTACACAACAGTCGTCAAGTCGAATTTTATTGTTAAATTTAGAACATACAAAAGCAACCTCAACATTATGAAAAAAATTTTAGTTCCAACCGACTTCTCAAAAGAAGCAGAAAATGCACTCAAAGTGGCTGCACAACTAGCCAAACGTCATAATTCAGAAATATATCTATTGCATATGCTTGAAATTCCATTTCAGGAGGTTGATGCTATGAATGCACATAGCGGAGCATTACCAGAAGCCATGTTTTTTATGAAACTGGCACATCAACGGTTTGAAAATGTCATGGCTAGTGACTATTTGGACGGAATTACAGTACATGAAACGGTTAAAGCTGACAGCAACTTCGGAAACGTCATTGAAACTTGTAAGGAACATAATGTTGATATGATTGTAATGGGTTCTCACGGAGCCAGTGGTTTTAAAGAGATGTTTGTAGGCTCGAATGCAGAAAAAGTAGTCCGTACATCCGACATACCCGTTTTGGTGATTAAAAATGAACATGCAAATTTTAATGTAGATAACTTTGTTTTTGCATCTGATTTTAAAAATGACAATAAAGAAACGTACAAACAAGCTGTTGATTTAGCTAAAGCATTTGACGCAAAAGTTCATTTATTAATGGTAAACACACCTAACAATTTTAGCAATACTGCTGATGCAAAAAAACGCATTCAAGATTTCATTAAAGACTATCCTTTTGCAAATTACACCATGAATATTTATAATGACGAAAGTGTAGAAAAGGGTATTTTAAATTTTTCTCGAGAAATTGATGCCGACCTCATTGGTATCAGTACGCATGGACGCCAAGGAATTGCGCACTTCTTCAATGGTAGTATCAGTGAGGATTTGGTGAATCATGCGAAACGACCAGTCATCACTTTTAAAATTTGATGAATCACTGTTGAAACAAAAAAGTCTTCCCAAAAAAGGAAGACTTTTTTTGTTGGCCTACTAGGGCTCGAACCTAGACTCTTCTGGACCAAAACCAGACGTGTTGCCAGTTACACCATAGGCCAATCTCTAAATGAGGATGCAAATTTAGTACAAAGTTTCATTTGCACAAACATTTTTTAAATAAAATATGAGCATTCCCTTAACGTTTACTTAAAAAACTGATTCCCTTATTTTTTATTACTAAATTCGCCACATCTTTCAAACATCATATTTTATGACAGATTTCAACTTTAAAAAGTGGAATACCATCACAGGATGGATTGTGTTTGCTATCTCTGCCACTGTTTATGGACTAACCATTGAACCGACTGTAAGTTTTTGGGATGCTGGAGAATATATTCTAACTTCTTCAAAATTACAGGTAGGGCACCCACCAGGAGCACCTTTGTTTCAGATGTTTGGAGCATTCTTTTCCATGTTTGCTTTAGAACCCTCACAAATTGGTGCCATGCTGAATATGATGAGTGCAGTTGCAAGCGCTTTTACCATAGCTTTCATGTTCTGGACCATTACACTTTTACTCAAAAAATTGTTAAAATCTGATGAAGGATTAAATACCAACAAAAAGTTGGCCATTTTAGGAAGTGGTTTCGTGGGAAGTTTGGCATTTACCTTTACTGATTCTTTTTGGTTCAATGCTGTAGAAACAGAAGTATATGCCATGGCAACTTTAATCATGGCTGTATTATTTTACTTGTCGCTGCGCTGGGAGCAAGATATGGACAAACCTCGCGGTAATCGTTGGTTGGTTTTAATTGCTTTCGTAATTGGACTATCCTTTGGTGTTCACTTTATGGGGCTTTTAACCATACCTGCCATCGGATTGATTTATTATTTTAAAAATTACAAAACCATCACTTGGCAGAACTTTATCATTGCCAATGTGGTTTCAGCAGCAATCTTGTTGTTCATTTTCAAGCTTTTACTGCCAAACGCCTTAAAGGTTTTTAGTATTTCTGAAATTTTCTTTGTGAATACCTTTGGGCTTCCGTTTAATTCTGGTACCATCATTGCTGGTTTGTTTGTCATTGCATTATTCTATTACGGATTAAAATACACAAGAGACAAAGGACACGTAAATATCAATACTTTGATACTTTGTCTTCTATTTATATTTGTTGGTTTTTCTTCTTGGATTATGCTGCCTATCCGAGCAAATGCCAATGTAGTTATCAATGAAAACAACCCATCTGACGCTAGAGAGCTCTTGGCGTATTACAATTTGGAACAGTATCCAGAAACCCATTTGTTTTATGGACCTTTATTTACTGAAATTTATACAGGTTTAGATGAAAATGAGCCTTATGTAGATGACAAACCTAATTATGAAAAAGATGAAAAGTCAGGTAAATATGTCATTGTCAACGACTACAAAGGTGCCAAGCAAAACTATAATTCAGAGCATGCCCAAATTCTTCCGCGCATGTGGAGTTCAGAAAACGCCGATAATTATATGATGTTCACTGGACTTTTGGACTTCTCTATCAAACCTGAATATCAAATGCAGAATGAATTGCGAGCCATCGTTGGAGAATTCAGGAAAAATGTATCTGAAGGAAAAATAGATTATGAAGACTACAATACGTTTCTGAAACAATTTGGGCAATATTTAGATATTGAAAAACCATCTTTAGTACAAAACATTGGCTATATGTTTGAGTATCAATTCGGATATATGTATTGGCGCTATTTTATGTGGAATTTCACTGGAAGACAAGATGATATCCAGGGAAAGTACGACAATCATGGGAACTGGATAAGCGGCATCGACTTTATTGATGAATGGCATTTAGGAATGTCTCAAGACAATTTACCGAGTGATGTTAAAAACAATAAAGGCAGAAATACTTATTACTTTCTCCCTTTAATTTTAGGGTTGATAGGGTTATTTTTTCTGTTTCATAAAGACAAAAAACGTTTTTGGGTGATGTTGGTTTTTTTCTTAATGACAGGTTTGGCTATTCAGTTTTATACTAATGTAAGACCCTTTGAACCAAGAGAGCGCGACTATTCGGTAGTTGGTTCTTTCTATGTATTTGCCATTTGGATTGGTTTTGGGGTTTATGCTATTTTCGACCTATTACGAAACAGCATCAAATCCAAGTTTTTGGCACCCGTAATTACTATCGTTTGTATGGTATTAGTTCCAGGAATACTGGCTGCCAACAATTGGGATGATCACGACAGGTCTAATAAAGAAACGGCGCATTCCATGGCTGTGGCATATTTGGAGTCATGTGATCCGAACGCTATTTTGTTCACTATTGGGGATAATGACAGTTTCCCTTTATGGTATGCACAAGAGATTGAAGGCATTCGAAGGGATGTAAGAGTGGTGAACACTAGTTTGTTCCAAACCGATTGGTATATCGATCAGATGAAGCGCAAAGCTTATGATAGTGACCCGATTCCTTCGCAAATGACACACGAACAATATAGATACGGAACGCGCGATTACATTCCATATAAAGGAATTTCCCAAGACACGTTGAACATTAAGGATTTTATGGATTTCATATTGAGCGATAATCCTAGAACCAAGCTAAAATTCGTTATGCAGCAAGAAGGTGATGACCCAAGCGTCTATCCTAATCAAATGGTGAATGGCAATTACTTCCCTACCAGGTTTGTAAAAATCCCTGTCAATAAAGAAGAAGTGCTTAAAAATGGTATTGTCAAAGAAAAAGATGCCGATAAAATTGTAGACAACATCGTAATTGAAATCAAAGGAAGCGCTTTGTACAAAAACAGGCTTCTGATGCTTGACATTGTTGCCAACAACGACTGGAAACGACCAATTTATTTTACAGGTGGAAGTTTTGGTGATGACGATTACATCTGGATGAAAAATTATCTGCAATTAGACGGTCTTTGTTACAAATTGGTCCCTATCAAAACACCTGTCGATAGAGCGAATCCATTCGATATGGGACGCGTAGACAGTGATTTGATGTATGAAAAAGTTATGGCTTGGGATTGGGGAAATAGTGGCACTGATATTTATTATGATGTTGAAACCAGAAAGAATGGTATTACTTATAGAGGTAATTTGGCACGATTGATTGAACAATTGATCAATGAGGACAAATTGGACAAAGCTGAAAAGGTTGCTGATCTTGCCATGGAAAAAATGCCTGTTGATGATTATGGATACTATACATTGCTTGAACCTTATATAAGTGCTTATTATGAAATTGGAAACACAGAAAAAGGAAGAAAGCTATACAAGGATGTCACCAAAAAATATCAAGAAAACCTTACTTATTATAGTGGATTGTCGATAGAAAGTCAAACCGAATTGTTAGACGAAATTGTTACGGACATTGAGCGTTATCGCAGTTTGGTAGATATACTTGTAGTTTACCAGGACAAGGATTTTGCGATGAAAGAAACAGAGAAATTCAACAATTACCTAAAGCTGTTTAGTCATTTTATGGGAGAAGAACCTAGGGAAGATATGCAACAGCAAGATAGAGACATCCCTTTAGATACTATTGACAGCATCTTGAGATTAGATTGAGTAATTTGAATTTAATTCCTGCAAAAACGCCTTTTTTGCTGAAGAAGTTGTACCCAAACTGCATTTGGGACATTCCTTCTAAAGAAAAGGTATTATATCTTACTTTTGATGATGGCCCAACGCCTGATATCACAGATTGGACTTTGGATGTGCTTAAGCAATACAATGCGAAGGCTACTTTCTTCTGCATCGGAAACAATATCGAAAAACACCAAGAAATTTTTAATAGAATTGACAAAGAAGGCCATTCCATAGGAAACCACACGTTTAATCATCCGAAAGGATGGAAACTCAAGACAGAGGCTTACCTAAAAGAAGTTGAGCGCACACAACAGCTGATTGATTCAAAAACTACAAATCAAAAATCTCACATCAATAATCTCTTTCGTCCACCTTATGGTCAAATAACATTTAAGCAAGCTCGAGCACTTCGCAAGTTAGATTATCAAATAATTATGTGGGATGTTTTGGCGTTTGATTGGAAAGATACCATCTCTGACGAAAAGTGCTTACAAAATGTGGTTGCAAACGCAAAAAACGGTAGCATCATTGTGTTTCATGACAGTGTCAAAGCGTCAAAGCGATTACAATATGCATTACCAAAAGTACTCGACTATTTTACTGAAAGAGAATATGAATTTAAACGTATTCCTGAATAATGCCAATAAGAGTATTGGCATCTTGTTCACCACTATGACGCCATTTCATTTCGCCACTTTTATAAATGATGAGTGTCGGCAAATTTTTTACGCGAAGTGCTTCAGCCAACTCTTTATTTTTATCAACGTCGATTTTTATCACTTTAGCTTTATCACCAAGTGCTGCAGCTACATCTCTTAATACTGGATGCATTGCTGTAGACTGTTCATTCCATTCTGTAAAAAAATCCAACAAAACTGGAATATCAACATCTATTAATTCGCCAAATTTTGACATACATTTTAATGTTTAAATCAAATGTGCTATTACAAACCTACATATTTTTTTTCATATTCAACTATATGATACGCAAATAGCTTCCCTTTGCTCAATGATAGCTTTAGGAATTCAAGGAATCAGGACCCTTTTTCAGTTCAATGACAGTAACTTCCGGCCAGATACCCACACGTCCAGGATAGCCCAAATAACCAAACCCTCTATTCACATTGATGTATTGTCCAAGTTCCTTATAGATTCCTGCCCAATGCTTGTATCGCCATTTTATCGGACTCCATTTTACCCATCCTGGTATTTCAATACCGAACTGCATACCATGTGTATGCCCACTTAAGGTTAAATGGTAATGATAGTCATCTTTCGTAACGACCTCATCCCAGTGGCTTGGGTCATGGCTTAAAAGAATTTTAAAATCATTGGCATCAATCTTTTCGGAGGCTTTTTTAAGGTCGCCTGCTTTTTTGAAACCGCCTTTACCCCAATTTTCCACACCTACTATAGCAATTCGTTGTCCATTTCGTTCTATAAAACGGCTGTCATTCAATAATAAATCGTAGCCCATTTCTTTTTGGAGAAATTTTAAATCTTCCAGATTTTGAGTTTTTTCTTCTTCAGTTTTCCAATCAATGTAATCGCCATAATCATGATTTCCTAATACTGAATACACCCCATCCTTGGCCTTTAACTCACTGAACAAATCTTTCCACGGCAACATTTCAGACGTTTTATTATTGACCAAATCTCCTGTGAAAAAAATAACATCGCTTTGCTGCTCCTTGATAAGGTTGACACCATACTCTATTTTTTCACGATTGTCAAAACTTCCTGAATGGATATCACTGATTTGGGTAATGCGATAACCATCAAAAGCTTCGGGTAAATCTTCGAAGTGTAATATGTACTTTAAAACTCGGTAATTGTATTTACCGCGATACATTCCATATAACATAGAAGCGAATGGAATGGCAGCAATACCCAGTGCAATGCTACTTATAAATTTTCTACGCGAAGGTGCATGGTATTCTTTTGTCGATCCAAAGAGTTTCTCGTTGATTCCAATTATAAAACGAACTATATCTTCTCCAAATAAAAATATCACCAATACCAGATTGAAAAGAATAAACGATAATAGAAATCCAAAGGCATAACTCTTGGCAGGTGAAAGCACACGTCCTTCTGACGTCATTGTAAATTGAATCACAAAGTTTCCAACTATCAACAGTGCAATTCCTATAAATAAGTAATGTAACCAAGGTAATTTCGACACCGTTTTAATGGCCTGAAATCCGTAAAAATTAAGTAAAATATAGATGATGATAAAGACAATCCAACGCATTCTTTAAGCAGTTTTATTCAAAGATAACTGAAATAGGCTGTTATTAAAATCTTAAGATTAAATTTAACCATCCCTTAAGATTTACTATATTTCGGAAGCTTTTGAATTGCGTTACCGATGAAACCATTTTTCGCCATATGTTTTTCCTTTTTTTTAGTTTTAGGATGCGACAACAAGCCTAAAACTGAACCAGCCAAAAAGGATTCATCCTTGATTTCTTACGTCAATCCTTTTATAGGAACAGGCGGTCACGGACACACCTATCCAGGCGCTACGATGCCTTTTGGAATGATGCAATTAAGTCCTGACACAAGACTTGATGGTTGGGATGGTTGTTCGGGCTATCATTATAGCGACAATCACATTTATGGATTTTCACACACGCACTTGAGCGGCACAGGTGTGAGCGATTATGGAGATATTTTATTGATGCCAACCAACAGTGTTGTTTTTGATAATGGAAGTGATGGTAAACGAGGTTACCGTTCCAAGTTTTCTCACGACAATGAAGTTGCAGAACCTGGCTTTTACAAAGTAAAATTGGATGATACTGGTATTGAGGTTGAATTGACTGTTTCCACAAGAAGTGGCATTCATAAATATCAATATCCAAGAGCTCAAAACCAAATGCTTATTTTGGATTTGTTGCATCGTGATGAATTATTGAGCGGCAGCATCAAGCGTATTTCTGACACAGAATTGTCTGGACATCGCCATTCCAAAGCTTGGGCCAAACAGCAAAAACTATATTACTACATCAAATTTTCCCATCCAATTTCTGTTGACTTGGGTGCTTCTCGTAGTCAATACAAAAACAAAAAAGCAGCCTTTCAATTTGATAATCCGAAGAATGAGCCAGTTTATGTGAAAATTGGTATCAGTCCTGTGGACGAAGAAGGTGCCAAAAAGAATCTTGAAACAGAAATTGGTGACAAAACTTTTGACGACATCAAAAAAGAAGCTCAAAATACTTGGGAAAAGCAATTGGAAAAAATTGTAGTAGAAAGTGATAACAGAGATTACAAAACCAATTTTTATACAGCATTGTATCATACGATGATTGCACCTAACATTTATCAAGATGTCGATGGTCGTTATCGAGGTATGGATTTAAAGGTCCACGAGACCAAAAAGTTTGATTATTACACAGTATTTTCACTTTGGGATACCTATCGTGCCGCACATCCACTTTATACGATTATCGAACAGGATAGAACCAACGATTTCATCAATACCTTTATTTCAAAATACTATGAAGGAGGCATTATGCCCATTTGGGATTTATCCGGAAATTATACAGGTTGTATGATTGGTTACCACGCTGTTCCCGTCATTGCGGATGCTTACTTAAAGGATATACGTGGTTATGATGCTGAAAAAGCGTTTGAGGCGATGAAATTCTCCGCTACTCGAAATTGGCTCGGATTGGAATCTTATAAAAAATACGGTTTTATTCCAGTGGAAGAAGAAAGTGAGTCTGTTTCAAAAACTTTGGAATATGCTTATGACGATTGGACGATTGCTCAAATGGCAAAAGAAATGGGCAAAGATGAGGAGGAGGAGATTTTTTATAAACGCGCTCAGAACTACAAGAACGTGTACGACCCAGAAAGTAAATTTATGCGTGGTCGCTTTAGAAACACGTGGTTTTCGCCATTTGACCCTTACGAAGTCAATTTCAATTATACTGAAGCCAATGCGTGGCAATACAGCTTTTATGTGCCGCAAGACATCACAGGTTTTATGGCATTGCTTGGCGGAAAAGACTCTTTGGAAGTGCAACTGGATACACTTTTCACCGCAAAAACCAAAACCTCCGGTCGCGACCAAGCTGACATTACAGGATTGATTGGACAATACGCTCACGGAAATGAACCGAGCCACCATATGGCTTATCTCTATAATTTTGTCAATAAACCTTATAAAACTCAAGAAAAAGTTCATCAGATTTTAACGCAGTTGTACAAAAATGCGCCTGATGGCATTTCAGGAAACGAAGACTGTGGACAAATGAGCGCTTGGTATGTGTTCAGCGCTATGGGCTTTTATCCTGTAACACCTGGTTCCAATCAATATATCATCGGTACGCCATTGTTCCCGAAAACAACCATCAATCTTGAGAATGGCGAAAAATTCCATATCAAGGCTTACGATTTGAGTGCTGATAATAAATATATATCAAAGGCTAAACTCAATGGTAGAACTCTTGATGAAACCTACATTTCACACGAAGACATTATGGAAGGTGGTACGCTCGAGTTTTGGATGACGAATGAACCTACGGAATGGGGAACTGCAGAAGGAGATGAACCAGTAACACACATCGATGACTATAAAATTGTACCTGTTCCCTTCATCGCTTCAGGGGATGTGGCATTTCAAAATGAAACAGAAGTAGCGTTGCAGTGTGTGGACCAAGAGGCAAACATCTATTACGCCATCGATGATACAGAGTTCGTGCTTTATGAAAAACCATTCAAATTAACCAAAGCCTCATCTCTCAAAATTTACGCTGAAAAGGACGATGAAAAAAGCGCAACACTGACCACAGATTTTTACGTGGTTGACCCAAATAGGTCCATTAGTTTAAAAACATCATACGCCAATCAATACAATGGAGGTGGCAAAAATGCGCTTATTGATGGCATCAAAGGAACTAAAGATTTCCGGACTGGGTCTTGGCAAGGTTATCAGAACACTGATTTAAATGCTACCGTTGATTTAGGAGAAGTAAAACTCATTTACAATATGAAAATCAACTTTTTAAGAGACCAAAAATCTTGGATTTTCCTTCCAAAAGTAGCAGAAATTTATACTTCAAAAGATGGTGAAAGATTTACAAAACAAATGGATTGGAATTTTGAAAAGCCACAGAATACAGATGAAGTAAAAATTGAAACTATTTCCCTTTCAAAACTAGGTGAAGCGCGTTATATAAAAATAATTGCCAAAACTCAAGGTGTGCTACCCAAATGGCATCTCGGATATCCTGACGGACGAAGCTGGATTTTTGTAGATGAAATAAGTGTCGATAGTCAGGAGTCGCAGTCGCAGTCGCAGTCGCAGTCGCAGTCGCAGTCGCAGTCGCAGTCGCAGTCGCAGTAAAAAACCAAATAATTTCAAAAAAGTCATAATATAACCCCTAACATTTTACTAAAAAAATGACCCAACAAACATCCTATCGTTCTTCATTCATTCTATTGACCATATTGTTTTTCCTTTGGGGATTCATCACTGTTTTGGTCGATTCTTTAATCCCAAGACTTCGTGAATTATTTACACTTTCCTATTTTCAAGCAGGTTTGGTACAGTTTGCATTTTTCGGTGCGTATTTTGTGCTTTCGATTCCTGCGAGTTATATTCTGTCAAAAATCGGTTATAAAAAAGGAATCATTTTAGGTTTGCTCACAATGGCTTTGGGTTGTTTGCTATTTTATCCAGCGGCATCCTACCGTGTGTTTGGAATTTTTATGTTGGCGTATTTTATTTTGGCAGGAGGTATGACCATCTTACAAGTGGCCGCAAATCCATTTGTGGCTGTTTTGGGTCCAGAAGAAAGCGCCTCAAGTCGATTAAATCTATCACAAGCCTTCAACTCATTAGGAACTGCCATTGCACCAGCTATTGGAGCGCTTTTCATCTTAAGTGATAAAATCAAAACTAAAGATGAAATAGATATGCTTGTTGGTCCAGCGAAAGAATCGTACCTCATCAGTGAAGCGTCTGCAGTACAAACGCCATTTATAGGGCTGGCTATTTTTACAGCTGTCATTGCAGGTATTTTCTTCTTCGCCAAGCTTCCTAAACTCATCAATGAAAAACGGGTAGGCAGCTACCTGGACGCTTTAAAACATAAAAATCTTTCTTTGGGTGTTTTGGGCATTTTCTTTTATGTGGGTGCCGAAGTCGCCATTGGCAGCTATTTGGTGAATTATTTCTTGGAAATGAATTTGTCGGAAGTGGTTAGGGAAAATGGCTTTATGAAATCTATTGCTGAAACCATTTTGAGTTCGGACCTTTCCGATAAAGATGATAAAGCTGTAGTAGGGGTTTTTGTCACCTTTTATTGGTCTGGTGCGATGATAGGACGTTTCATTGGGTCCTATTTGACCAGAATCATAAAACCAGGACTTGTACTTGGAGTGTTTGCCAGCATTGCTATTCTGCTGATTATTGTGTCAATGAACACAACTGGATTGGTGTCAATGTGGAGTATACTTGCTGTTGGACTGTTCAATTCCATTATGTTTCCAACCATTTTTACTTTGGCATTGGATGGACTTGGTCAACTCAAACCAAAAGCATCTGGATTACTATGTACAGCCATTGTAGGAGGCGCATTAATTCCGCCCATATTTGGATTGCTTACAGATAATGTCGGCTTTAAATTGGCCTTGATTTTTGTGATTTTCTGCTATGGTTATATTCTTTGGTTTGGATTTAGAAACAACAAAAAGCAAGTGGCCATCTGATGATAAAAAATCAAATTTTCATAGTTTTTTTCATATTCTGTTTCAACTTTGGGTTTTCACAGCAAAAGCCGGATAATGTAGAAATTGATTACACTCAATATGTAAATCCGATGATAGGAACGAGCAAAATGGGTCATACGTTTCCAGGCGCCACAGCACCTTTTGGGATGGTACAGTTGAGTCCACAGACCAATTTTGAAACAATGCACAATCCAGATGGTAGTTACAATACCAAAACCTATGAGTATTGTGCAGGTTATCAATATAAAGATTCTACGATTATCGGATTTGCTCACACCAATTTTAGCGGAACAGGTCACTCCGATTTAGGTGACTTTTTGGTGATGCCAACTGTTGGTGAGTTGGTACTCGACCCTTTGAGTACTTCTGACGGGAAAAAAGGCTTTTATTCCCTGTTTTCACATGATAAGGAAGCCGCTTCGCCAGGGTATTACAAGGTAGATTTGGATTCCTACGGAATTAAAGCCGAATTAACCGCTAGTGAGCGCGTCGGATTTCATCAATACACCTTCCCTAAATCTAACAACGCTCATATCATCTTGGATATGGTCTATAATGTGTATCACCACGACAATAAAAATGTCTGGACTTTTATTCGGGTGGAAAACGATTCGACCATTACGGGCTATCGTCACACAAAAGGATGGGCGCGCGACAGAAAAGTGTTTTTTGCCGCCAAGTTTTCTAAACCCTTTAAAAGTTATGGTCACAAAAAATATGATGATATCAAATACGATGGATTCTACCGACGATTTAAACAAGACGAAAATTTTCCAGAAATGGCGGGGCAGGATTTGCGTGCCTATTTCAATTTTGATACGCAAGGAGGTGAACAAATTAAGTTGAAATTTGCCTTGTCTTCGGTAAGTTCGGCTGGTGCGATGAAGAATTTAGAAGCCGAAATTCCTCATTGGGATTTTAATCAAACTAAAGAAGAAACAAAAGCCAAATGGAACCAAGAGCTTTCAAAACTTGAAGTTGAAACGCTTACAGACGCAGATAAGGTTACCTTTTATACCGCATTGTATCATACGAATCTCTCACCTATTATTTATGAAGATGTGGATGGTCAGTACCGTGGTTTGGACCAGAATATTCATACCTCGGAAGAATTTACAAACTATACCATTTTTTCTCTTTGGGATACGTATCGTGCCTTGCATCCTCTTTTCAACATCACTCAACCTGAACGTAACAATGACATGATTCGAAGTATGTTGGCACATCACGACCAAAGCGTGCATCATATGCTACCTATTTGGAGTCATTATGCTAATGAAAACTGGTGTATGATTGGATATCACGCCACTTCAGTCATAGCAGACGCGATGGCAAAACACGTAGGAAATTTTGATATGGACAGAGCGCTTCAAGCATCTATAAACACAGCCAATGTGCGATATTTTGATGGTTTGGGAGACTATATCGATTACCATTATGTGCCTGATGACAAAAGCCATTCTTCCGTTTCAAAAACTTTGGAATATGCTTACAATGATTGGTGCATCGCCCAAATGGCCAAGCAAATTGGGAACACTCAAGTAGAACAAGAATTTATGGAACGTGCCAACTATTATGAAAATGTCTATGACTCTAGCATTGGTTATATGCGTCCAAAACTGTCCGATGGAACCTTCCGAAAAGATTTTGACCCGATGGATACACATGGCCAAGGCTTTATCGAAGGCAACGCATGGAATTACGGTTTGTATGTACCTCAAGACATTGATAAAATGGTTAAAATGATGGGTGGAAAAGAACGTTTTAACCAGCATCTAGATTCGCTTTTCACTATGGAAATTGAAGATAAGTACATTGAAAAGCATGAGGATATTACCAGAGATGGCATTATAGGAAATTATGTTCACGGGAATGAGCCTGGACATCACATTCCTTACCTGTACAACTGGACAGGGCACCCTGAAAAAACGCAGTCTCGTGTCAGAATGATTATGCGCTCTATGTATGGACCAACTGTAGAAGGATTGTGTGGCAATGATGACGCAGGACAAATGAGTGCTTGGTATATTTTTAGTAGTCTTGGATTTTATCCAGTTACACCTGGTTCGCCTAATTATGCTTTAGGAAGTCCGTTAGTTGAGGAAGCAAAAATTCATTTGGATAATGGGAAAGTCCTTACTGTAAAAACCAAAAATCAAAGTGCGAAAAACGTCTATGTCAAACGAGTCTCATTAAATGGCATTTCAATCAAAAACAATCAAATTTCACATAGTGATATTTTGAATGGTGGTGTACTTTTATTTGAAATGTCCAGAAAACCATGAAGAAAACCATTTACATATTTATTTTTCTAGTCGTATTGCTTTCATGCAAAAAAGAGATTGAACATCAATCACATAAAGAATCAAATGCTAACAAAATCAGTTTAGTTGATTATGTAAACCCACTGATGGGAACAGATTCCAAGTACAGCCTATCAAACGGAAATACCTATCCTGCCATTGCCACACCTTGGGGTATGAATTTTTGGACACCCATGACTTCCAAAATGGGCGATGGATGGACCTATAAATACAACGAAAACAAAATAAGAGGCATCAAGCAAACCCATCAACCAAGCCCTTGGATTAACGATTATGCAGCTTTTTCCCTAATGGCCGTGACGGGTGATTTAAAATACAATGAAGAAGACCGCCAATCTTGGTTTTCTCACAAAGCCGAAGTTGCTAAACCCTATTACTACAGTATCTACCTCGCAGATTATGACACCAAGGTTGAAGTTGCTCCCACAGAACGTGCGGCCCAATTCAAATTCACCTTTCCGGAGGCTGATTCTTCCTATATTCTATTGGATGCCTTTTATAAGGGTTCAATGGTTAAAATCATTCCCGAAGAGCGTAAGATTATTGGCTATTGCAGAAACAATCGCGGTGGTGTTCCCGATAATTTTCATAACTATTTTGTAGCCGAATTTGATAAAGATTTTGACATGACCCACACGTGGAAAGATGATTGGAAACTTCAAAAAAACACTATTGAAAGTGAAGGTGAGCATGTAGGAGCCATTATTGGGTTTAAAACCAACAAAGGCGAAGCCGTTCATGTAAAAATAGCATCGTCATTCATCAGTCCAGAACAGGCGCAATTGAATTTGGACAGAGAAATTGGAAATGATTCTTTTGAAACTACCAAGGAAAAAGCCAAACAAGCGTGGGAAACCGAACTGCAAAAAATTCAGGTGGAAGATGACAATATAGATAACATTAAAACCTTTTATTCGTGTTTGTATCGGGTGCTGTTATTCCCAAGAAAATTCTATGAATTTGACACAGAAAACAAAGTGGTTCACTACAGTCCTTACAACGGAAAGGTTGAAGCAGGTTATATGTTTACCGATAATGGGTTTTGGGATACTTTTAGAGCAGTCTATCCGTTTTTTAATATGATGTATCCCGAACTCAACAGCCAGATTATGGAAGGTTTGACAAACACTTATAAAGAATCAGGTTGGTTACCCGAATGGGCAAGTCCTGGACATCGTGATTGTATGATTGGCTCCAACTCTGCTCCCATTATTGCAGACGCTTATTTAAAAGGAAATATGGCCGAAAAGGATATCACAGTTTTATTTGAAGCCATTTTAAAAAACACCACTGTTGAAGAAGGAAGACCAGCCAGTTCGGTAGGACGAGAAGGCTTGAATTACTACAACAGCCTTGGATATGTTCCGTATGATGTGAATGTTAACGAAAATGTAGCCCGAACCCTGGAATATGCCTATGCCGATTTTACGATTGCTGAAATGGCGAGAAAATTAGGCAAAGATTCTATTGCAGATAAATTTTATAAGCAATCTCTCAATTATAAAAATGTCTTTGACCCTTCGACCAATTTGATGCGTGGTAAAAACGAAGATGGTTCTTTTCAATCACCATTCAATCCTTTAAAGTGGGGCGATGCCTTTACCGAAGGCAATAGTTTGCACTACACGTGGTCCGTTTTTCATGATGTTCAAGGCTTAATTGATTTAATGGGAGGAAAAGAAAACTTCGTTAAACAATTGGATACCGTTTTTGAAATGCCACCACTTTTTGATGATTCCTATTATGGTGGTACCATTCACGAAATTCGGGAGATGCAAATCGTCAATATGGGAAATTATGCCCATGGAAACCAACCGATTCAGCATATGATTTATTTATATAATTATGCCAATGCGTCTTACAAAGCTCAAGAAAAGATAAGGGATGTCTTGACCAAATTATATGCTGCTACTCCTGATGGTTACTGTGGCGATGAAGATAACGGACAGACTTCGGCGTGGTATGTATTCAGTGCTCTTGGATTTTATCCGGTTGCACCTGCCACTGACCAATACGTCATCGGAAGTCCATTGTTTGACAAGGCTACTTTGCATTTAGAGAATGGAAAAACTTTCACAATAGAAGCTAAAAACAACTCAAAAACAAACCCATACATTCAAAGCACCACTTTGAACGGCAGTGTAAACAATAACAGCTTTATCACGTATGAAACCATTCAGAATGGTGGCACATTCACTTTTGAAATGGGTCATGAACCAAACAAAGATTGGGCCGTCAAAAAAGAAAATGTGCCATACTCTTTAAGCTTGAATATAAAAGTTGAAAAATAAAAGCCACGAATCCACGAATGTTATTTAAAAATATTAGTGAATTTGTGGCAAACAAAAAGATATGAAATGAAACGTAGAAACTTTATTAAAAATGCGTCGTTAACTGGAGTTGGATTGGCAGTCGGTAATTCTCTTTTAAGTTGTGACGACAAGTACAAAAAGACATCGGAAAAAACTGTGTCTGTAGATGCTCCAAAAGGTTCGTTTCCATTAGTCATAGCTACATGGAATGTAAAAAATGCCACTGCAAAAGCTTGGGAAGTGATACAAAATGGCGGAAGTGCTTTAGATGCGGTGGAACAAGGCTGCATGGTTGAAGAAGCTGATGAGACAGGACAATCTGTAGGTAAAGGTGGTTTGCCAGATAGAGATGGTCACGTAACGTTAGATGCTTGTATTATGGATAAATATGGCAATTGTGGCTCGGTGGTGTTTTTGGAAAATGTGGTGCATGCCGTTTCGGTAGCGCGAAAAGTGATGGAGGAAACACCACATGTGATGTTGGCAGGAAAAGGCGCTGAACAATTTGCCTACGAAAAAGGTTTTCCAAAAGAGAATTTGTTGACCGAAGCTTCCAAAAAAGCTTGGGAAGAATGGAAAAAAACGTCCGAGTATAAACCAATCATAAATATTGAAAACCACGACACCATTGGGATGTTAGCCATCGATAAAAACGGTGATATTTCTGGTGCTTGTACTACCAGCGGATTGGCTTATAAAATGCATGGCCGTGTAGGAGATAGCCCAATCATCGGTTCGGGATTGTTTGTAGATAATGAAATTGGTGCTTGTGTCGCCACAGGTTTAGGCGAAGAAGTCGTGAAAACCGTTGGCAGCTTTTTGGTAGTAGAATTGATGCGCCAGGGTAAATCGCCTCAAGAAGCTTGCGAAGAAGCTATTAGCCGAATTGTGAACAAGCCGAACAGCAACTACAAAGATTTTCAAGTGGGTTATATAGCCGTGAATAAAAAAGGGGAAACCGGAACTTATTCCATTCACCAAGGATTTAGCATGACCAAATTCCAAGAAAACAGCAACGAGAATTTACAATCAACTCATTTTTTGACTGAATAATCGAAAAATCCTATGGTAATTCCTCAAAAAACTTAACTTTCAGTTAAAACTGTTATTTTTATTTTTACCTGAAAACAGCCTTACATGTCTGCCATTAGAGTTTTGATTGTTGAAGATGACCCGATTATTGCCGAAGACATTCGCGATATGCTCACGAATGTGGACTATCAGGTGCTGAATGTATGTTATGACAAGGAAGAGGCTTTAGAACAAATAGATGCCTTAAAACCCGATTTGATTCTATTGGACATCAACCTAGACGGAAGCCATGAAGGTTTTGAAATCGCTGAACACATCAACAAAACCCAAAAAATTCCATTTTTATATCTTACTTCCTATTCAGGCAAAGACATTGTGAATCAAGCCAAACAAACGCTTCCCATGGGTTATATCGTTAAACCCTTTAACGAGCGGGAATTGTTTTCGAGCATTGAAATTGCCTTACACAACTTTTCAAAATTTGTACTACCTATTGAACTGAATAGGGATACACTCAACAATTTGATCGTAAATCCATTAACACAGAAAGAATTTGACGTATTAAAAGGTTTGTATGAAGGCAAGACCAATCAGCAGTTGTCCGAAGAACAGTTTGTGAGTGTGAACACCATCAAAACTCACATCAAGAATATTTACGAAAAGTTAGATACACACACACGTTCTGAAACCATGTCGTTGCTCAACGAACTTTTGCATTAAGCTTTTTTAGGAATATCCAGGTTAACTTGCGTACCGTTGTTATTGGCAATCTCTACTTTGGCCTTGAGTTTTTGTGTTAACGAACGTATCAAACGTTGACCAAATGTTTCCTCTTTTCCTTTTTGGATAATATTGTCTTCAATACCTTTTCCATTATCTTTTACCACCAATTTATAAACTGAATCATTCTCGGTCATTTCAATGGTGATCTCAGGCTTTTTATTGGCATCCTTCGGAAAAGCATGTTTTAAGGAATTGGTCAGCAATTCGTTTACTATCAAACCTATTGGAATAACAGATTCCACATCCATGACAATGCCTTTTGCTTGAACATTCACTTCAACTTCTTTTTCGGATTTATGATAAGAATTCAAAACGCTTTCTGCCAAGCCTTTAAAATAATCATGAATGTTCACTTTCGTTAAATCATCGCCTGCATAGAGGTTTTTATGCAAAATCGCCATGGATTCCACACGATTTCTTCCATTTTGAAGCACTTCCAAAGCCTTTTGGTCTTCCACATATTTTGATTGTAGATTGAGTAAGCTTGAAATCATCTGCAGATTGTTTTTGACACGATGATGCGTTTCATGAAGCAGTAATTCACGATCTTTCAGTGCTTTCGTAATGATTAGGTTTTTTGATTTGATTTTTTTATACAAAGTGAACAATGCAATCACAGCAATTAAGAACAAGATCAATCCGATAATCGTTCCTATTAAAATGGCTTTGGAGCGTGCCAATTGCGCTTCAGACACTTCTTTTTCTTTACTTAAGAGCGTGATTTCAGCATCTTTTTTCTGCTGGTTGTAGCGTGAATCCTTTTCGGCAATAATCTCGATGGATTCTTTGGAATAAATGGAATCACTCAACTTTTTAAAGTCCTTAAAATTGTCCAGGGATGCCTTGTAGTCACCATTTTTCTCATAAGCTTCCGAAAGTAACTGATAAGCTGCCTGTTGCTGATACAGCGATTGATGTTCGTCATACTTGAAGACATCTTTTAAGTGCGAAATGGCTTCTGAATAACGCTTCAATTTTATGAGGACTTCACCCATATTGAGTTTCGATTCACACAAATTATAAGTGCTACTTAAGTTCTCTCGGATTTTCAAGGCCTTCAAATGCTCTTCATAGGCTTCATTTAAACGCCCTTGTTCTTGGCGCAACACGCCCAAAAAATCATGGTGAAAGCCCATCTCACGCAAGGTTGGAAACACTTTGTTGAGTGCTTTTTGCTTCATCAGGTGCATTTCGGCCTTGTCAAAGTCTCCCAAATCGGTATACAGCATTCCCAAATTAGCATTTGCACTTGCCATACCTGCACTGTCATTTAACTTTTCATATTGTTCCAATGCCAAAAGATATTTGTCTTTACCTTTCTCTAGTTGGTCTAGATTCATGTAGAAACCAGCCAATGTCTTATTGATATCCGCTTTTTGTTTCGCTGTGCCCTTTTTGTCATAAATACTCGCCACTTCAATCAAATGACTTTGAGACGTCACATTATTCCCTAGAAACATATTAATAGTTCCTATAAAATGACCACTTTTGGCAATATTTAATGAGTCTTTCTTCTTTTTTGAAGCATCATAAATAGATTGATAATATTCCAGAGCAGTTTTGTAATCGCCTTGCCATCGATGACTGGCTGCAAAAATGTAGTTGTTGCGCCTCACATCATTGCTGTCGGCCGACTTGATGTAATTTTCTTGAAGGTCATTGGCGATGCGCTCAGCATAGTCTGGGTCACGTTGTACCAAATATTCCCCTAAAAGAAATAAAGCTTCCTTTTTTACTTTGACAGGTTTGCTACTATTAATAATTGTTTGCAAACTGTCTTGATAAGCATCGGGTTTTGCATCTTGTGCAAAGAGTATATAACCAAAAAAAAATGATAGAATGGATAATTTCAACGGTTTTGTCATTGACTTTCAGCTTCTAAAAACAAATGTACAAAACACATGTTTGTAAAAATCACCCAAAAGTATGAAATATAACAGCTTGTAAATATTGAATTTTACACCATAGCATTTAAACAATACTTTCAGATCTCCCACAATGCTCTAATTAGTAAAGAAAGTGTTGCTAATATTTCTAGAAAATTGATTAGTAGCAAATAAGTCAGTAATCAAACCCTATTGAGATTATGAAATATATTGCTTTATTGATTGCCTTTTTTATAGGTATCATCACATATGCACAAGTAGGTATAGGCACCTCTACTCCCGATAATTCGTCTGTTTTGGATATATCATCTTCAGATAAGGGTATCCTAATACCTAGACTTAGCGCCATAGAACGTTTGTCCATAACTTCACCGGCCGAAGGATTAATGGTTTATCAGACCGATGATGTGGAAGGTTTCTACTTTTATGATGGAACATCATGGGATAGAGTTCTCAAAGAAAGTAAAGATGCCATACCTGTAGGCGCTATTTTTACCTTTCCGATAGATACAGCTCCAAGTGGTTATCTCATCTGCGATGGTAGTGCGGTAAGCCGTACTACCTATGCTAACCTGTTTGCACTATTAGGGACTACTTATGGTATGGGTGATGGATCCACAACTTTTAATTTACCGGATTATAGAGGAAAATTTATGCGTGGCGTGGATAATGGTTCAGGAAATGATCCTGATGCCACAACAAGACAAGACCGAGGTGATGGGACCATAGGAGATGCTGTAGGGACACAACAAAATGGAGCCATGGCGATTCACAATCATGCAGTGAATGCGCCCCATGCCACCACAGATTCTGCAGGTAGCCATTCTCATTACACTAACACAACCAATTTATCTACACAAAATTCGGGCAATCATAGTCACCTTACCAGTCCATCCAATGCTTATACTTCCCCACCATCAGCACAACATAACCACGCTCTAAGGGGTGAATATAGAAATGTCTCAGGAGCATTTGGCTCTACCAGATTTGTTTTGGACAATGGTGGTCCTCAGACATTTATTACCCTTGCCAGTGGCAACCATACACATACCGTAAACATTCCAAGTGTGAGCACCAATAATTCAGGTAATCACAATCATTCCCTCACTATTCCGGGCTTGTCTACTGATAATACAGGTTCCCATAACCACACTTTAAATCTACCATCATTTAACTCAGATGACACTGGGACTTCCGAGAATAGACCAACGAATATCTCTGTGCTTTGGTGTATTAAATATTAAAAATGATATTCTAAAAGGCAATCATATCTGAAAAATCACCTAAAAGTATGAAATACAATTTATTATTAAACAAGAATTTTACACCATGCTATTAATCAACATTTTATGAACCAAGCAATTTTTTATATCGCTATCGGAGCCATTTTTGACACCTGTGGAGATTTATTGATGAAAAATTGGGTGCTTAATAACAGTAAATATTACTTCTTGTCGGGAATGATATTCTATGTCATTGGATTAAGCTTCCTCGCCTACAGTTTTACTATTAAGAATATTGTAGTTGCCTCCGTCTTGTTCCTGATATTCAATATCATAATGCTTTGTCTCGTCAATTCGATGTTTTTCAGTGAATCGCTCAACAGCAAGGAAACATTAGCCCTTTTTCTCGGGTTAATAGCAGTTATTTTGTTCGAATTCAAATAATCATAAACCCTATTATTATGAGAAATTTTTTACTTCTATTATGTCTTTTTACAGGACTGAATTTGTTTGCACAGGTGGGTGTTGGCACCACTAACCCACAATCAACATTAGACATTACTGCTTCCAGCATCACCTCTCCATCTAATAATGATGGTTTACTCATTCCAAGGTTAGATAGTTTTCCTTCAGTAGATCCTGGAGCCAGCCAAGATGGAATGATGGTGTTTCTAAATAATAATATCACAGGTTACAATCGTGGATTTTATTATTGGGATAATGGAATTAGCGATTGGGTTCAATTCAGTGGTAGTGAAGATCATGACTGGTATGAGGTTCCTGGCAACGCTCCAAATAGTATTAATGATAGAATATATAAACAAGGTCAAGTAGCCATAGGCTCTACTACATGGTCGAACTATGCGTCTGACAATTATAGATTATTTGTAAATACAGGTGCGACGGCGACGTCAGGAATTTGGGTAGAGGACGAACATGGTGAAGGAGCAATAGGTATGAGATCAACTGGAAATTTTTCTAGCCCCGGAGTCCTGGTTGGTTTATCATTAAGATCTGAAACTATAGGGACAAGAAATAAAATAAATATCTATAATACATTGGCTGGAAGTGGTCAGGGAATGACCGGACAAAGAAACTGGTTTATCAATAGCTCGAACTATTCCACTGAAACGGGTATCCGCAATGATTTGGACGGAAGTTCTTCAGGTGCTAAATATGGTATTTATAATGACATTACGGGTGTTGGATCTGGAAATAAATATGGTTCTTATAATTATGTGGCTCCAACCGCTGGAGGAACTCATTATGGGATTTATAGTGATGTACAAGCGTCTTCGGGATATGCAGGATATTTTCTTGGACGCTTGTCTTTAGGTAGCACTACAACCAATAGATACCTTATGCCAGCGAACGACGGAAGCTCCGGACAAGCTATGATTACAGATGGTTCTGGAAATGTCAGCTTTCAAACTATTATAGGAGATGGAACTGGTACCGACGACCAAAATCTCACCTTAACGGGAACCAACTTATCAATAGAAGATGGTAATAGCGTAAATTTGTCGTCGTTGCAAGATGGCACTGGAACCGACGATCAAAATTTATCTCTTACAGGTACGACACTTTCTATTGAGGATGGCAACAGTGTGAATTTGGCATCATTATCTACCTCTGATGCTGATTGGTTAGTTAATCCAACGAACGCCGTATCGACTAACAACAATGAGGATATCTATACACTTGGAAAAGTATCCATAGGAAACACCACCAATAATGGAGATTTGAACATCTATCATTCTACTACTAATGATGGCTCAAGGGACGATTTAATATATAATTACCTTGCCGGCTCTGCATCAGACGATAAAACAATGATGTATAATAATATAACAGCTACCGGAACTGGAAATCGAACTGGCATGTACAATTTAATGATTGGCAATGGAAGCGGTGTTTATAGTGGAATGCATAATTATTCTTATGCCAATGTGACCGGTGACATTTATGGCATGTTTAATTCATTTGCGGCAAATGGGAACGGTAATCATTATGGTTCATATTCAGGTCTTACTGGATCAGGAACTGGAAGCAAATATGGTACATATAATTACATTCCGTCATCAGCTGGTGGTACACATTACGGTATCTATTCTGACGTAACCAAAGCAAATAGTTACGCTGGTTATTTTTTGGGTCGAATTTCTATAGGTACAACAACCGGAAATAATTATATAATGCCTTCTACGCGCGGCACCAATGGCCAAATCATGCAAACTGATGGAACTGGAAACGTCACTTGGCAAAATGCCCCGGCAGGAGAAAACACTACAGCAAGCAACGGGCTTACTGAAGTGGGCAATGATGTTAGATTGGGAGGTACATTGAATCAAGTCACTACTATTGTTCAAGGCAATTATAATTTGAACCTCAATTCCGGAGGAAATGGTAGACTGAATGTTTCAAACACAGGAACTTCCGATAGAGCCGTGGAAATTTCAAAAATTGATAATAGTTCAAATCCGTCTTATGGACTATATGTTGATAATATAGGAAATGGCACTGACAGAAGCCATGGAATCTACACTGATATCACTGGATCAGGAACTGGACAGAAATATGGCATCTTCAATCAAATAGCGAGCACAGCAAGCGGAAGTCAATATGGAACTAGAAATTGGATTTCAGGAGCTACTCCTTCAAATCAGTTTGGAACTTTCAATAATCTCGATAATGGAGGCACAGCAGATGCCTATGGTGTTTATAATGGAATGAGAACAGTTTCTGCCAATAACATCTACGGCGTGTATAATGAGTTTGAAAGAGTCTATACATCTCCAAATCTCATTGCTGGCACAAGAAATAGATTTACTGGCGGCACGCCTGGAGCAGATGGTATGTCAGGAACATTTACAGATTTTAATCTTTCTGCAAATGGCACCTATTATGGTTCCAGAAATGAATTTGCTGCAGGTTCAACAGGTACTGGAAACAAATTTGGCACTTACAACCTAATTGCAGCAGGAGCTGGTGGTACTCACTACGGGACTTATAATAATGTAAACCCAGGTAATGGTTGGGCCGGATATTTTGTCGGAAAATCATATATAAGTAACAAATTAGGAATTGGAACTGGCGCTACCAATCCCGATGGATATTTGGACGTGAGAGCCAACAATAGTGGAACACAGCCTAATGTAAACCTTGTTGATATTGGCGCTACTGGTTCTAGAATCAATTTTACAAATACCAACACTACAAACGGCAATGTATGGACCTTGTACGGCAGCACAGACAATACTTCTAGTAATAGTGTTTTTAATGTTTTTCATACAGGAACTGGTAATATTATTCAAGCTAGAGGTGATGGTAGAGTTGGTATTATGCGAAATCCGAACACCAATGCATTTGAAGTTCAGGGACAGGCCTCAAAATCCACGGCCGGCTCATGGATTGCCAATAGTGACAGAAGGTTAAAAAAGGATATTAAGCCCATATCAGGAGCAGATGCCCTAGACAAAATCAATCAAATGAGTGGCGTCACTTACCTATGGAATGACAATAAAACAGGAACTGAACGCCCTAAAAATATTCAATATGGCTTTATAGCTCAAGAATTGATGGAAGTGTTCCCAGAAAAAGTGTCTATGGACAATATGGGATACTACCAGACAGCCTATGGAGACTATGACCCGATTTTTGTAGAAGCCATCAAAGAACTAAACAGCAAAATTGAAACCCTTGAAACTGAAAACCAAAAATTAAAAGAACAACTTAAAAACTATAGCAATTTGGGAGCTCGATTGACGCAACTGGAGCAATCCACCAATAGTCAAGATTCACAAAACAAAGATATCGCTCAAAATTGATGTCTCTCTGAATTCAATATTTCATAACATAACCCGCGAAAACTCTTGTTTGGTCTCACATCGGGTTGCTTGGCCAAACATTTTGAGAAGAAAGCCGCTATAGGGAGCGGCTTTCTCTTTTTTATTAGAACCATTTTAAGGTCATATTTACCAGTTTTTGCTTAAAATTAGTATAAGGTGGTGTCAATAAATCCGTAGCTCCGATTGTGTGCTGCTCCATCAACGAACGACGGTTAGAAAACGCTTCAAATCCAAAAAATCCATGTGATTTGCCAATACCACTATTGTTACTACCTCCAAAAGGTAAATTATGGTTTAAAAACTGTACCAGGTTATGGTTAATGCACCCAGTGCCAGCTCTTGTATTTTCTAAAATAGAATTAATATTTGTTTTGTTTTTGCTGTAGATATACAATGCCAGCGGTTTTTCCTTTGAATTGATATAGCTTAACGCTTCTTCAATGGTTTGATAGGTTTTTACAGGTAGAATGGGGCCAAAAATTTCTTCCTGCATCAGCTTTGAATCTTCGGGCATGTTCAGAACCAAGCTTGGCTCGATGAAATTTTGATCACTGTCATAATTTCCACCACTTAAAATGCAGCTTTGATTTTGTGAAGCTTCTTCGAGATAAGATACCAAACGCTTAAAATGTCTTTCATTAACTATCCTGCAATACGAAGTTGAACTCTGCGGATCATTTGAATAAAGCTCCGTGATGTTACGTTTAAAAATATCTACCAATTGACCCTCCAGCCCAGATTTCAACAATACATAATCTGGTGCGATACAGGTCTGTCCGGCATTGACAAATTTTCCGAAGATGATTTTTTTGACTGCCTTTTCTAGATTAGCTGATTCATCTATAATGACTGGCGACTTTCCTCCAAGTTCCAATGTCACAGATGCTAAATGTTTACTTGCAGCTTTCATTACAAGTTTCCCAATTTTTGGTGAACCTGTGAAAAAAATATGATTAAAAGGAAGTTTCAATAATTCTTGTGAAACTTCACCATCTCCTTCAATTAATGCAATCTCACCTTGGCTGAATATTTCTTTTATAATTTTTGACATAACCTTTGAGGCATTCGGTGTCATTTCAGAAGGTTTTATAATGACCGTATTCCCGGCAGCAATAGCAGACACTAATGGGCCAAAGGTCAAATTGAAAGGAAAGTTCCAAGGTGAAATAATCAAACACACACCTTTAGGTTCATATTTAATATAGGACGAAGCACCCAGCAACGCTAAAGGTGTATCCACTTTTTGAAGTTTCATCCAAGACTTTAGATTGGCTTTTGCAAATTTGATTTCCTTTATAACAGGATAAATTTCTGTCAAATCGGTTTCTAGAAAAGGTTTTTTGAAATCAGCGTGCATAGCATTTCGGATGTCATCTTTATAAGATACTTCCAAGGCATGTTTCAAAGCATTTAATTTTTCTATACGCTCTTTATATGTTGAACTTCCGATTTTATACTGATTTGCAGTTTGTCGATAAAATAGTTCATAGAACCTATTGTCTATATATTTTGTCATTAGCCGATAACGTATTTATTGGGCTCTAAAGCCAATTTGTGCATTTCATCGATGTTTTTCGTGTTGATTTTCACATTATCCATTTATCGATGTTTTTTATCTAATTTATTACTTCAAGGCAAAATTGTGCCTTTACTTTGTCATGTAATTGAAAGCAAAAATAGTTTTAATCATGAAAAAAGTTTTAATCCTTATCGCACTAATCACTTTACCAATGATAACTTTTGGTCAAAATGGTAACGATACCGCAAAACAAAATGATTCAACTATCATTGAGAACACAACTGTAAAAACAAAGACAGAGAACCAAACTGCTTTAAGTACAGCTGCCAAAGCTCAATTAAATGACTTAAGTTACAAAAAAAGTAATGATTTGATTAGTATCAAAGCTTACAGAAAAAGTCTTCAAATTAAAGTTAAAGAGATTAAAAATTGTTAATCACAGCAATTTTTTAAAAACCCTTCTATTCATATATTTCTAATTCGGGTAGCCCATTAAAGCAAGGCTACTCGAATTTTTTTTAATCATAATCTCTCTAGGAATATGAGTTAGGCAAACCATTTTCTAAACTTGGATTTTGGATTATAGAGATTAATACAATGTATCAGACTTTAAAATTAACCAACCCTTTATTGAGATAGATAGCACAAAATGAAAATCCCCCTAATAGAATGGCCTTTCGTCTATTTTTTTAGGTAAATAACTAATAATAAGCTACTTTCATCATGCTATTGATCAACAAGAAATGAAACTTCGTTTTCTATTTGGAATCCTATTTTTAGGCCTTCAACTAGGCGCCATTGTTTATGCTCGCTTTGTGCCAGAACGTTTTTTTTGTTGGGCTCCTTATGACAGTCATACAAAATTTGAAACTTTTGTAACGATTAATGGTGAAACCCTTTCACAAGAAGAGGCAGAAAATCGATATGGATATAAAATGAAAGGTTGGGAACAGCGCTCAATTAATAATATTTTTTCATTGATCAAGCAATATGAGTTAACATATGGCAAGAATGAAAATGCCGAAGTTATTGTTCTATACTCAACTAATGGAAAACAACAAAAAGGGTGGAGACTACAACGCTAAGTTCCAAAAACCAATGGTGGTTACGACCGTTGCAATTTGAAGGTACAGCCATGCTTCCAAATTTGCTGTTGATGTGCAAGCTTTTAGTTATATTATTGCTTGCCCACCATTTTTTCAATAAAATACAAGATCCTTTTATTCCGTTTATTCCGGCTATGGATTTGTTTCATTCAACTCCAAATTTTTTCAAACTGATATTGCAGACTTTCTTAATTCTATCTACAATTACACTGTTTTTCAATATCTATGTTAGAACATCAGCAATAATTATTGGGAGCATTGTAATTCTGCAAATTCTTTCCTCCAAACCAAGTTTTTATAATCATAATTTCATATGTGGTTGCGCCTTATTTTTATCTGGTTTAAGCAGTAAAAATCAACCTCCTTATTTACTTGTACTTCAATTGGCATTGGTCTATCTCGGAGCGTCTATTAACAAAATGTTTGACGTTGATTGGTGGTCTGGTGCTTTCATGCATACATGGTTAGGCCAAGCAAAAGAAAATCCATTTTATCTATACGTAGCAGACTCACTTCCAAAAATGTGGTTTGCAAAATTTTTGTCATGGACAGCCATCTCTACAGAATTTTTTATTGCTATAATGATTTTGACAAAGAAATATAGATCTTTTGCAATATGGTTTATCATTATTTTCCATACACTTTTGTTTACAATTACTTCTTTTCGATTTGGTCATTTCATAGAATCTTTGGCAATTATTTTATTGGCATTCTTGGTATGGCCAAAACAGATAATGGAGGTATACTATAACCCAAATCATTTAAAAGTTTTTAGACGGATAATCGCCATTATTGATTTAGACAAAAAAATAATATGGAAACAAGCTAATAATTTGAATTTTGATTCAATAACCCTAAAAATTGGTAAAAAAGAGGTCAAAAATGATCAAGCAATCAAAGACATCCTACTCTACACGCCTTTATTTTTTGTCATTATAATGATTGCCGATATGGCACTTTACGTCATACTTTATAATCATAGAATGTTGTTGTTTATAATAAATGTCATTGTTGTTTGGATTCTAATTTTTTACTTTCTTCCTATAGACTGGAGAAAAAAGTTTTATAAAATCAAAGCTTTAGGAAAAAAGAATCGCAAAGATCCAATTGCTGCTAGATAGGATAAAGAAGTTCGTTCTTTTATTATAAATTACATTTCAATTCGACCCATAAGTTTTGTAGTTTTATGGTCTTCAATATAAAATTACAATGTCACAACAAAAACGCCTTTTTTTAGTCGATGCTTATGCCATGATTTTCCGTGGCTACTATGCACTCATCAAAAATCCAAGAGTCAATTCCAAAGGTCAGGATACTTCAGCAATCTTTGGATTTATGAATTCACTTTTGGATGTGATTAAGCGTGAACGTCCAGACCATTTAGCAGTTTGTTTTGATAAAGGTGGTAGTGTAGACCGAGTAGAGATGTTCGAAGCATATAAAGCCAATCGTGACGAAACACCTGAAGGTATCACCACCGCAATTCCTTATATCTGCGACATCTTAAAGGCAATGCATATTCCCATTATGGAAAAAGAAGGTTTTGAAGCAGATGATGTGATAGGCACCCTTTCAAGACAAGCTGAAAAATCAGGCTACCAAGTGTTTATGGTAACACCGGATAAAGATTTTGGTCAGTTGGTGACCGAAAATATTTTTATGTATCGCCCTATGTTTGGTGGTGGCTATGAAACTTGGGGGATTCCGGAAGTGAAGAAGAAATTTGAGGTTGAGAATCCGATGCAAGTGATTGATTTTCTAGGAATGATGGGCGATTCATCAGACAATATTCCAGGTCTTCCAGGTGTCGGTGAAAAAACAGCCAAAAAATTCATCAAGGAATATGGAAGTATGGAAAATCTCCTGGCAAATACACACGAGCTCAAAGGGAAAATGAAAGAGCGGATTGAAGAAAACAAAGAACTGGGTATGCTTTCAAAAACGCTCGCAACTATTATGCTGGATGTGCCAGTAGAATTCTGTGAGAAGGATTTTGAAATGTCTGAACCCAATATTCCCGAAGTTATCAAGATTTTTGAGGAACTTGAGTTTAGACAGTTGATGAATAATTTCCTAAAAACCTTTTCTGCCGAAGCTTCAGAAGTTCAAAATACCACTTCAAATCAAACCATTCAGCCAGCAAAACCCAAAGCAGCCGCTGGTGCTGGGCAATTTTCGCTGTTTGATGCTGACACAAATGAAGGGGCTATCGATGTCAATCAAAACTCAAGAGTTACCGCAAAAACTAACTCGCATTTTTATCAGAGTGTCGCTTCTGGGATGGCCACAAAGCTTTTCATCCAAAATTTGATGAAGCAAAGCAGTGTTTGTTTTGATACCGAAACCACGAGCATCAATCCTATAGAAGCCGAATTGGTCGGAATTGCCTTTTCTTGGGAAGCCGGAAAAGGATTCTACCTGCCATTTCCTGAAAACAGAGATGAAGCACAGGCTTTGATTGAACAGTTGCGACCATTTTTTGAAAATGAAAGTATTCAGAAAATTGGTCAGAATTTGAAGTACGACATCAAAGTATTGAATAAATATAAGGTTGATGTCAAAGGAAAACTTTTTGATACGATGTTGGCTCATTATCTTATCAATCCTGATATGCGTCACAATATGGATGTATTGGCGGAAACCTATTTGAACTATACACCTATTTCCATTGAAGAATTGATTGGTAAAAAAGGGAAAAACCAACTATCGATGCGTGATGTACCGCTGGAGCAACAAACCGAATATGCCGTTGAAGATGCCGATGTAACGCTTCAATTGAAAGAACATTTTGAAACCGAACTTGGCGAAGCCAATATCCAAAAGCTGTTTGATGAAATAGAAGTTCCGTTGTTGCGCGTTTTGGCTGATATGGAATTGGAAGGTATCAATCTGGACGAAGAGTTCCTGAAATCGCTTTCAACAGAATTAGAAAACGACATCAAAAATTTAGAGGCAAATATCTATAAAGAAGCAGGTGAAGAATTCAATATTGCATCGCCAAAACAACTGGGAGATATTTTGTTTGATAAATTAAAATTGGTCGATAAACCAAAAAAAACCAAGACAGGTCAGTATGCTACGTCCGAGGATATTTTGAGCTATTTGGCAAAAGACCACGACATCATTCAGCATATTCTGGATTTCAGAGGTTTGTCAAAACTAAAAAGTACTTATGTAGATGCATTGCCAAATCAGGTTGAGCCATCGACTGGTAGAGTGCATACAGACTATATGCAAACTGTTGCTGCCACAGGTCGATTGAGTAGCAACAATCCTAATCTTCAGAATATTCCAATTCGTACTGAAAGAGGTCGTCAAGTGCGAAAAGCTTTTATCCCAAGAGATGACAACTACGTATTGCTCGCGGCCGATTATTCACAAATAGAATTGCGCATCATTGCGGCGTTGAGCGAGGAAGAAACGATGATAAACGCTTTTAAAAACGGCGAGGACATTCACGCTTCTACCGCTTCAAAAGTATTTAATGTTCCCATTGAGGAAGTGACTCGCGAACAAAGAAGCAATGCCAAGACGGTAAACTTTGGGATTATTTATGGGGTTTCGGCATTTGGTTTAAGTAACCAAACCGACTTGTCACGAGGCGAAGCCAAGGAATTGATTGACACCTATTATTCAACCTATCCAAAACTTCGAAACTTTATAAGTGAACAGGTTGATTTTGCTCGTGAAAACGGTTACGTACAGACTGTTTTAGGCAGAAGGCGCTATCTCAATGACATCAACTCTAGAAATGCAGTAGTACGCGGAGCAGCAGAACGGAATGCCGTAAATGCGCCTATCCAAGGAAGTGCTGCAGATATCATCAAATTGGCAATGATTAATATCCATAACAAATTGGAAGTAGGCAATTTCAAATCAAAAATGTTGCTACAGGTGCACGATGAGTTGGTGTTTGATGTCTTAAAATCAGAATTGGAAGACATCAAAAAACTCGTCAAAACCGAAATGGAAAACGCATTTAAATTATCTGTTCCATTAGATGTGGATTTGGGCGTTGGGAATGATTGGTTGGAGGCGCATTGACCTTCTTTATAAGCGTTTTTCAGCATTTTTAAGAATCTCCTTTATACGGATTTTCAAGCTTTCGGGTTCAATGATGGTTGCATAATCAGCAAACATCAGATACCATCTAGGAAAACCTTGTTCGACATTTGATGTCAAAAAGGTAATTTCAACCTGATTGCCATTCAATCTTTCTTCAATAAATCCATAATGTCTCTTTGTTGCACTAATATATCTTACAATTTCTTTGTCTACAGAGATTTTGATTTTGGTTTTTTGAAAGTTTTCTTCTTTACTTCGATAATCATCCAATGACCCATGTTCTAACGCAAAACTGTTCTGCGTTCTTTTAATCAAAAGCATTCTATCTGTCCTAAACTGTCTATAATCGTTTCTTTCATGGCAATAGGCAACGACATACCAAAATCCGTTTTCATGAAACAGTCCCACAGGTTCTATATGTCTTTCTGACGGGGTTTCACTTTCAAGACTTTGATATTTTAAAAATACTTGGGTTTTTTCAGCAATACTTTCGAATAGAATTTCTAAAGCATTAGGTAAATTTTCATTGAACAATTTTTGAGATGGATCTACTACTATCTGTGATTCCAGTGCAGAAATCCAATCTTTTTCACGACCTCTCAATACCGATTTTATTTTGAACATCGCAGACTCGTGATAACCGCCGAGTGATTTGTCCACAAACTTTTGCATCAATTTTTCTGCTGCGACAAAGCTCCCTGCCTCTTCTCTGGTAAACATCACAGGTGGCAATCGATATCCTTCCATAATAGAATAGCCAATGCCAGCCTCACTTACTATCGGCACACCACATGATTCTAAAGTCCTGACATCTCTATATATAGTTCTTAAGCTCACCTCAAACCTGTCAGCCAGTTCCTGTGCTTTCACAATTTTTTTGGATTGCAACTGTACCAAAATTGCTATGATGCGGTCAAATCTTTTTACAGTATCAACACTCATAATGTAATAACATAGTTTCCAAAGATAGGATTTCAACCGATAAAATAAATTTGAAAAAGCCATTGATTTCCTCGTAATGATTAACGAACATAGAGTATCAATGCAAATTAACCTACATACCATGACAACCATTTGTCAGTACGAAAAAAAAATCGCACTTCATTTTGACTACTGACAAACCCTTGTCACCTACCCATTTTAATTTTGGCTTATTAGAAATCAATTAAAATTTTAATTATGGAAACTACAGTAAGTAAAGAAATTTTTGAAGTCATTACTCCTTCAGAATTATTGCATCATTTTCAAGGACACCGAAACTTAACCCGGAGAGTTATCGAAACTTTTCCTGAAGATGCTTTGTTCAATCATCGCATTGGTGGTATGCGAACATTTGCAGAGATGCTTATGGAACTTTTGGGAATTGCTGCGCCAGGCATCAAGGAAATTGCCACAGGAAAAATAGAACCACTAATTGAACATGTAGAGCATAAAAACAAAAAAGCCAATCTGTTGCAACTATGGGATGAAGCAACGGATAGCATCAATCACTATTGGGCACAAATCAAACCTGAACAATTTAGGAAACAGATTAAAATATTTGGACAATATGAAGGGACAGTTTGGTCTTCCATATTTTATTTTATTGACAATGAAATTCATCATCGAGGTCAAGGTTATGTGTACTTACGCTCTTTGGGGATTGAACCGCCTGCATTTTATGAAAGATAATATAATGAAAGTTTTAGTTTTTAAAACATCTATTTCTAGTAAAAAGGAAGTAGAAAAAATTAGGCCATTATTGAATCGGTTAATGAAACAAAATGATTTTTGGAATTTCGACTTGGAGGATTGTGACAACATCCTTCGAGTCGAAACCCAATCAACAAATGCTAGAATCATTTGCAAAACATTGCGTTACAATGGGTTTATTTGTGAAGAACTATTTTAATAATGCGATACTATTTCCTCTAAAAAACCCTCAATATCTGTGTTAAATTCAAAAGAAACTCATTATCAGTAATTTTCTCTATAAAATTCACATCATACTATTTGGTAATCACATAGATTATCGTAAATTTGCAAACTCTTTTTGAGAGAGGAATGTTTAATTAGTAAAATTAATAAGTGTGGATACATTAAGCTACAAAACGATTTCAGCAAACAAAGCTACTGTAAATAAGGAGTGGGTTTTGGTTGATGCTGAAGGTCAAAGTCTAGGGCGTCTCGCTTCTAAAGTTGCAAAGCTTTTGAGAGGCAAGCACAAGCCTAACTTCACACCACACGTTGATTGCGGAGATAACGTAATTGTTATCAATTCTGAAAAAATCAACTTAACAGGAAACAAGTGGAACGATAAAACGTACATTCGTCACACAGGGTATCCAGGTGGTCAAAGAAGTTTATCTGCTACCGAAATGTTTGGAAAAGATCCAGCTAGGTTAGTAGAAAAATCAGTAAAAGGAATGCTCCCTAAAAACAAATTAGGCGCAGAGTTATTCCGTAACCTAAACGTTGTTGTAGGTGCAGAGCACAAGCATGAGGCTCAAAAACCTAAAACAATTAACTTAAACGAATTCAATTAATGGAAGTAATTCACAAAATCGGCCGTAGAAAGACGGCTGTTGCTCGCGCTTATGTTGCCAAAGGAAAAGGTAACATTACAATCAACAAAAAAGACATGGCGACTTATTTTCCTACTGCAACATTGCAGTATAAAGTAAATCAACCTTTGGTCATGACTAACAATGAAGGCAACTTTGATATTACAGTAAATGTATATGGAGGTGGTATTACTGGTCAAGCAGAGGCTATCCGTTTAGCAATATCTCGCGCTATGTGCGATGTGAGCGATGAAAACAGAGGCATCTTGAAACCAGAAGGATTGTTAACAAGAGACCCTAGAATGGTGGAACGTAAGAAATTTGGACAGAAGAAAGCTCGTAAGAAATTCCAGTTCTCTAAACGTTAATACCTTTACCAACTCGATTGGAAATATCTTCAAAGCATATTTCCAATCAAGTTTTTATTTAAAAACAAATTTTAACCCAGTTTTAGTTTAGCATCTAAATGAAGCCAAAGGCCCAAAAGCCCAGTGGAACATTGCTAATTCAAAAGAACGTAAACTATTAGAAAATGAAAGTAGAAGTAAAAGAATTACTTGACGCAGGTGTACACTTCGGACACTTGACAAGAAAATGGGATCCAAACATGGCTCCTTACATTTATATGGAGCGTAATGGTATCCATATCATCAATCTTTACAAAACAGCTGCAAAAATTGAAGAAACATCTCAAGCACTTCACAAAATTGCAGCATCAGGAAAGAAAATCCTTTTTGTAGCCACAAAAAAACAAGCTAAAGACATCGTTGCTGAAAAAGCTGGTGCTGTGAGCATGCCTTACATCACTGAAAGATGGCCTGGTGGAATGTTGACCAACTTTGTAACAATCAGAAAAGCCGTTAAAAAAATGGCCATGATTGACAAAATGAAGAAAGATGGAACATTCAACACATTGTCTAAAAAAGAACGTCTTCAAGTAGATCGTTTAAGAGCTAAATTGGAGAAAAACCTTGGTTCAATTGCAGATATGACGCGTTTGCCAGGTGCATTGTTCGTGGTTGACATCAAACGTGAGCACATCGCTATCAAAGAAGCACAAAAATTAAACATTCCAATCTTTGCGATGGTTGATACAAACTCTGACCCTCGTGAAGTAGATTACGTAATTCCTGCTAACGATGATGCTTCAAAATCAATTGATAAAGTATTGTCTCTTGTAACTGCAGCAGTTGCTAACGGATTATCAGAACGTAAGTCTGACAAAACAGAAGATGATTCTGACGAAGTAGAAGCAAAAGCAGCAAAAAAATCATCAGCAAAGAAAGCAGTAGCAGTTGCTGACGAAGAAGAATAAATAACAATAACACAACATATATAAGTCGTTTAATTCTTTTCTTCGCAGAAATAAATTGAACGACTTTTTTAAATTTTAAAAATAATATGGAATCTATGGTAAAAATAACAGCCGCAGAAGTAAATAAATTAAGACAAGCTACAGGTGCTGGCATGATGGACTGTAAAAAAGCGTTGGTCGAAGCTGAAGGAGATTTTGATAAAGCAATCGACGTATTGCGTAAAAAAGGTCAAAAAGTTGCAGAAAAAAGAGCTGACAGAGAATCATCTGAAGGTGCTGCAGTAGCAAAAATCAATGCAGATAGTACTGTTGGAATCGCTATCGTATTGGGTTGCGAAACTGATTTTGTTGGTAAAAACGATTCATTTGTAGCATTGGCAAACGATATTGCTGATTTGGCCTTGAACTGCAATTCTAAAGAAGAAGTTTTGGCTGCTGACTTTGGAGGTATGACAGTTGCTGATAAATTGGTAGAACAAACTGGTGTTATCGGTGAGAAAATCGACTTGAATGCTTTCGAAAGATTGGAAGCACCTTATGTTGGTTCTTACGTTCACATCAACAAAATTGCTGCTATCGTTGGTTTCTCTGCAAAAGTTGATAACGTTGAGGAGTTGGCTAAAGATGTTGCTATGCAAATTGCTTCTATGGGAGCTACAACATTGTCTTACAAAGATTTTGATCCAGAATTCATCGCATCAGAAACTGAAGCAAGAATCGCTGTGATTGAAAAAGATAACGAAGAGTTAGCTCGTTTGGGCAAAACCCTTAAAAATGTACCTCAATACATTTCTATGGCTCAATTGACTCCTGAAGTGATGGCTAAAGCTGAAGAAGATGCGAAAGCTGAATTGAAAGCTGAAGGTAAACCAGAACAAATTTGGGATAAAATTTTACCAGGAAAAATGCAACGTTTTGTTTCTGACAACACGACATTAGACCAAGAAAAATGTTTATTGGACCAAACCTTTATCAAAGACGAAAAAATCAATGTTGCAAAATACGTTTCATCATATGGTGACGTTGAAGTAACAGGATTCAAACGTGTTGCTCTAGGATAATCCATCGCATATAAATTACAAGAAGCCTTTCAATAATTTGAGAGGCTTTTTTTATAAACCAAATACAAAAAAAATTGTGTAGTTTTGCGTAACTTATTCAAAAAAGAGCTTTAAAGACAGATGAAATACAAAAGAATCCTCCTCAAACTTTCTGGTGAAGCCTTGATGGGATCACGTCAATATGGCATTGATCCTCAACGTTTGGCAGAATATGCCCAAGACATTAAAACCATTACAGAAAAAGGTGTAGAAGTCGCCATTGTGATAGGTGGCGGAAACATTTTTAGAGGAGTTGCTGGTGCCAGCAATGGTATGGACAGAGTTCAAGGTGACCATATGGGAATGCTAGCAACAGTAATAAACGGATTGGCTTTACAGAGCGCTCTTGAGGATGCTGGTGTGGCAACTCGTTTGCAATCTGCCGTGCATATCAATCAAGTGGCAGAGCCTTTCATCCGTAGAAGAGCGATGCGTCATCTGGAGAAAGGTCGAGTAGTTATATTTGGTGGAGGTACTGGAAATCCATATTTCACAACCGATTCAGCAGCTGTTTTGAGAGCCATCGAAATTGAAGCAGATGTCATTTTGAAAGGCACTCGCGTAGATGGAATCTACAATGCTGATCCGGAAAAAGATACCACTGCCATCAAATTTGACCATATCACTTTTGATGATGTTATTCGTAAAGGTTTGAAAGTGATGGATACCACAGCATTTACTTTGAGTCAGGAAAATGAATTGCCCATCATTGTTTTTGACATGAATAAAAAAGGAAACTTATTGAAAGTAGTTTCTGGAGAAAAAATAGGAACAAAAGTGAATTTATAGCATTTGGCTCATTTTTTGAAAGCCATTGTACATTAAAAAAGTTTACCAATGAATGACGAGATTCAATTTATATTAGATTCAACCAAAGAATCCATGGATGCAGCGATTAAGCATCTAGAAAAACAGTTTGTGAATATTAGAGCCGGAAAAGCTAGTCCTGCCATGTTGGGAAGCGTGATGGTAAACTATTATGGTTCACAAACACCGTTAAACCAGGTAGCAAACGTGAATACACCTGATGGTAGAACTATTACTGTTCAACCTTGGGAAAAAGGAATGCTTCAAGAAATTGAAAAAGGCATTCAGATTGCAAATTTGGGCTTTAACCCAATGAACAATGGAGACACCATCATTATCAACGTTCCGCCTTTGACTGAAGAGCGTCGTCGTGATCTTGCAAAACAAGCCAAAGCTGAAGCAGAAGATGCAAAAATAGGTATCAGAAGTGCGCGTAAAGATGCCAACAATGAAATCAAAAAACTGGATGACGCTTCGGAAGACGTTCAAAAAAATGCAGAAATTGATGTACAACAAATGACGGACAAGTACGTTAGTAAGGTGGACCAAATTTTGGAAGTCAAAGAAAAAGAAATCATGACAGTATAAAAAACAAGCGACGAATTTGTCGCTTTTTTTCTACATTTTATATCCCAGTTACTTTATGAGAAACTACTGTGTATTTCTACTTTTATTCATGTTTTGGTGGTCTGCACAGTCACAAATCCCAAGTAAATCCAACGACACTTTAACGGTTGTTGAGCAAGATTCCATTCGTCAAAGTAAATTTCTGAAACAGATTGGTCAAGGTTTTTTCCCTACAAAATACATTGACATCGACCTTCGTTATCTGATAAAATTCAATCAATACGAAGGAATCCGTACAGGACTTGGTGGTCAGACCAATGAAAAATTATCTGACAAATACCGTATGAACGGCTATCTTGTGTATGGTTTTAAGGATCATAATTTTAAGTATAGTATCGCTGGAGGTGTCAGGGTTTCAAAGGAAAATAGCACATGGATTAATGTGTCTTATACCGATGATTTACAAGAAACAGGTAGCTCTAATTTTTTGACTGACAAACGGTTTTTTTCATTTTTTGAACCTCGATTGTTGAATATTGATTTGTTTCATCATCACATCACAAAATCAATTTCGCTCGAGCACAAAATCACGCCATATTTGCTTTCAGAAACGCAATTATCGAGAAGCAATAATACCACAACCTATGACTATGCTTTTTTAGTGGACGGAAAAGAGTTTCGCGAATTTCGTTTGAGCAATGCAAAAATATCTTTACAGTGGAATCCCTTCAACACCTTTGAAAAAGTAAATGACGTCTCTGTTGAAACCGAAGGTTATCCAAATTTCACACTACAGCTTACAAAAAGTTTCAAGGATGTCTTGAATAGCGATTTCAATTTTTTCAAAACAGATTTCAGGACGATCTATAAAGAGAGTTTTATCGGTGAATCGTCAACCGAGTTCACTTTAACCGGAGGAATTGCCACAGGCAAAACGCCTTTGACACATTTATATCACGCCTATCCAAATAACATTACTAAAGAAACAATTCTACAGCGATTTTCTGTGGCTGGCATTAACAGCTTTGAGACGATGTATTTCAATGAGTTTTTCTCTGATCGATTTGCAACGCTTCAAATAAAACACTTCGTGAAACCTTTTAAATTCAGTAAAAAATATCAACCACAATTGGTGCTGATTTCCCGTATGGCTATCGGTACTATGCACGATATAGACAGACATCAAAATATCGAATTCGAAACTTTAAGAAAAGGCTACTCTGAAGCCGGTTTTGAAATCAATAAATTATTGTTCGGTTTCGGATTGAGTTTCGCCTATCGTTATGGCGCCTATCACATTCCTAATTTGGAAGACAATCTAGCACTGAAGTTCACTTTTAACATCTCGCTTTAGCGTCAAACATTAAATCTTATTTTAGAGGTCATTTCCTTCCCTTTTTTCTACCTTTGTCGCTGCATTTCGGGTTATGTCTAAATTATTTACAAAAAGTTTCTGGGAAGTTGTTGCAAGGCTCATATTGCGCAACCGAATTGGTATTTTAATCGGCATCATTTTGATGACGCTTTTTTTTGCTTATCAGTGGAAAAATATGCGTTTTACTTATACTGAAGCCAACTTATTGCCAGACGACAATGAAGTGAATATAACCTATAATGAATTTCTGAAAATTTTCGGTGAAGAAGGAAATCTCATTGTACTTGGCGTTAAGGATTCTACGCTTTTTACGGTTGAAAAACTGAATGCTTGGAACAAACTGGCGGAAGATTTCAAAAACTATCCAGAGGTTGAGACCGTTTTATCAATCAAAGACCTTCAAAAGCTTGTCAAAAATACCGAAAAGGAACAGTTTGAATTGGAGCCATTCATTAAGGACTCTATTCATTCAAAAATCGAAATAGATACTTTAGAAAAAGAACTGTTTGAACAATACCCTTTTTACGACAATTTTCTTTTCAATAAGAAAACCAAAACCATCAGAACTGCCATTTATCTGAAAAAAGATATCGTCAATACACCGCGGCGAAAAACGTTTGTTCTTGAAGATTTAGAGCCGAAAATTGCTCAATTTGAAGAAGCACAACAAATGGATGTTCGGGTTTCTGGAATGCCCTATATACGTACCTTGAATGCCCAAATAATTGTCGACGAAATAGGATGGTTTATTGGTGCGGCATTATTTGTCACTTCCTTCATCTTTTTTTTGTTCTTCAGATCGTTTAGAGCCACGTTTATTTCACTGGTGGTTGTGTGTTTCGGCGTGATGTGGACCTTTGGAATTCTTGGTCTTTTCAATTATGAAATCACTGTACTGACGGCTTTGATTCCGCCTTTGATTATTGTCATCGGTATTCCAAACTGTATTTTCCTCATCAACAAATATCAACACGAAGTAAAATCTCACGGAAACAAAGCAAAATCGTTGCAACGTGTGATTACCAAAATTGGAAATGCCACATTGATGACCAATCTCACTACGGCTTCTGGTTTCGCCACTTTTATGCTTACTCAAAGTACGCTTTTGAAAGAGTTTGGTATTGTTGCCTCCTTGAGCATTGTTGGAATTTTTATGCTCTGCATTCTCATCATTCCAATCATCTATAGCTTTCTACCTTTTCCAAAAGATCGTCATTTGGAACACCTCAACAGACGTTGGGTTGGCGGTTTTGTCAATTGGATTGAGCGTATGGTAAAAGAGCACAAAATAGCCATTTATATCACCTCGGTAACGGTTTTAGTGGTAAGCATTATTGGTATTTTTCAAATCAGGATTTCTGGTAGTTTGATTGAAGATATGCCTAAAAAGGCTGAATTTTTCCAGGACATACGATTTTTTGAGCAAGAGTTTAGTGGAATTATGCCATTGGAATTTATGATTGACACCAAACGCAAAAAAGGTGTGATGAAATTGAGCACTCTAAAACGTATGCAGGAGCTCGAAGAAGTTATCGAGGAAACCCATGAGCTATCGCGTCCGATTTCTGTGGTCAGCTTGGTTAAATATTCCAAACAGGCCTATTACAATGGCAACCCGAAATATTATCAGTTGCCGACCAGTCAAGAAAACAGTTTCATTTTGTCTTATGCCAAAAACTCATCTTCCGAAGCCAATTTGCTACAAAACTTTGTAGACAGTACAGGACAATATGCACGTATCACGACTTTTATGAAGGATATTGGCACGGATAAGATGGAGCGTATTGAAGAAAATATCCAAAACAAAATAAACAAGGTTTTTCCAGCGGAAAATTACAACGTCATTATGACTGGAAAAGCGTTGGTATTCCAAAAAGGGACCACATATCTCGTCAAAAATCTTGCAATTTCATTGTCTTTGGCAATTTTGCTTATTGCCTTATTTATGGCATATATGTTCCGTTCGTTGCGTATGATTTTGGTGTCTTTGATTCCGAATATCTTGCCGTTGGTCATCACAGCTGGACTGATGGGATACTTGGGCGTTCCCATCAAACCATCGACCATTTTGGTATTCAGTATTGCCTTCGGAATTTCTGTAGATGATACCATTCACTTTTTAGCAAAATACAGACAGGAATTACAAGCCAACAACTGGAAAATCAGAAAATCTGTGTACGCAGCCTTGAAAGAAACAGGCGTGAGTATGTTCTACACGTCAATTGTTCTTTTCTTTGGATTTTCAGTATTTATCATTTCAAGTTTTGGCGGAACGGTTGCGTTAGGTGCTTTGGTATCTGCCACACTCCTGTTTGCAATGCTTTCAAATTTGTTGCTTTTGCCTTCTCTCCTACTTTCTTTGGAACGAAACATTGCCAATAAAGAAGTCCTTAAGGAACCTTCCATCAATATTATTCCTGAAGAAGATGAAGACGAAGAAGAAAATTCCAAATCTTAAAATTTCAATCGGATAACTCTCATTTGAATTTGAATTTTGACGACTGAAACCCTTATCTTTGCACCTTTAAAAAATTCGAAATGACAGCAAAAACCATTGCAGCTTTATTAAAAACTGAAGCAAAATCTCAAGATATAGAAATCAAAGGATGGGTACGTACCTTTAGAGCGAATCGTTTTATCGCTCTAAATGATGGTTCAACCCTTCAAAATATTCAATGTGTTGTCGATTTTGAAACGATGGATGAATCGCTTTTAAAGCGAATCACTACAGGCGCTGCGTTGCACATTAAAGGTCAACTGATCGAAAGTCAAGGTAAAGGTCAGAGCGTGGAAGTCCAAGTAACGGACATCAAGGTTCTTGGTGATTCTGATCCTGAAACCTATCCTATTCAACCTAAAAAACATTCGTTTGAATTTTTACGTGAGAATGCTCATTTGCGTACGCGTACCAACACGTTCAGCGCTGTGATGCGTTTGCGTTCGACATTGTCTTTTGCCATTCATAAATATTTCAACGAAAATGGATTTTACTATATGCACACGCCTATCATTACAGGTAGCGATGCAGAAGGTGCTGGTGAAATGTTCCGCGTGAGCAATCTCGATGCCAAAAATCCGCCATTGAACGAGGATGGAAGCGTGAATTATAAAGAAGATTTCTTCGGAAAAGAAACCAATTTAACCGTATCTGGTCAATTGGAAGCTGAAACCTATGCGATGTCATTGGGTAAAGTTTACACGTTCGGACCTACTTTTAGGGCTGAAAACTCCAACACCTCGCGCCACTTGGCAGAATTCTGGATGATTGAACCAGAGGTTGCATTTATGGATTTGGCTGGCAATATGGATTTGGCTGAAGATTTTATGAAGTATGTTTTAAAATATACTTTGGACACTAATCGTGAAGATTTGGAATTCTTGGAGCAACGTTTGAAGGATGAAGAGAAAACAAAGCCACAAGCCGAACGTTCGGAAATGAGTCTTATCGAAAAAATAAATTTTGTGGTCGATAACAATTTCAAACGTGTCAGTTATACCGAAGCCATCGAGATTTTACGCGATTCAAAACCAAATAAAAAGAAACAATTCAAATATTTGATTGACCAATGGGGTGCCGATTTGCAAAGTGAACACGAACGCTTTTTGGTTGAAAAACACTTTAAATGTCCTGTTATTTTGTTTGATTATCCAGCAAATATCAAGGCGTTTTATATGCGTTTGAATGAAGATGGAAAAACCGTAAGAGCAATGGATATTCTCTTCCCTGGCATCGGAGAGATGGTAGGCGGTTCACAGCGTGAAGAGCGTTTGGACGTTTTGAAAGAAAAAATGAAAGCTTTGGATATCGATGAGAAAGAATTGTGGTGGTACCTCGATTTGCGAAAGTACGGCACTGCCGTTCACTCTGGTTTCGGACTTGGATTTGAGCGTTTGGTGATGTTCACCACTGGTATGGGCAACATTAGAGACGTGATTCCTTATCCAAGAACACCGCAGAATGCGGAATTTTAAACGATTTTTACTCTAAATATTTTCACAAAACAATCTACATATTCAACTTATATAGATTGTTTTTTTTATTTTTAAAGTCACTCAAGTTACCTTATGCTTAAACAATATTTACAGTTCAAATTATCACAAAAGTTGTCACCGCAACAAATTCAATTGATGAAATTGATTCAGTTGCCTACGCAAGCTTTTGAACAACGATTGAAGCAGGAAATGGAAGAAAATCCTGCGCTTGAAGGTGGCAAGGATGAACCCGAAAACTACGATGATACTTACGATGAATTTGATAATTCAGACGATGGTTATGATGATTCTGAAACCATAGGTGAAGACATCAATGTCGATGAATATTTGAGTGATGACGACATTCCTGATTATCGTACACAAACCAACAATTACAGCGCAGACGATGACGACAAGGACATTCCGTTTGCAGCTGGTACATCTTTCACTCAATATTTGACCAATCAGTTAAACACCTTCCGATTGACGGATGATGAACGCGATATTGCCGAGTTTTTGGTGGGAAGTGTGGACGAAAGCGGTTATATACGTCGCTCGCTGACCGATATTGCTGATGATTTGGCATTTACACAGAATGTTTATACGGACGAAAAAAGCATCGAAAAAGTGCTTCACATTGTTCATCAATTAGACCCAGCAGGTGTTGGCGCTCGCAATCTTCAAGAGTGTTTGAGCATTCAATTGCATCGCAAAGAGAAAAATCCAGATGTCGAATTGGCCATCGATATCATCGACAATGCCTTTGAGCAATTCACCAAAAAGCACTATAAAAAACTGCTGCAAAAGTTCGACATAACCGAAATGCAACTTAAGGATGCCATTGATGAAATTGAACATCTAAATCCAAAACCTGGAGGTTCTTACTCTGGAAACAATAAAATCGTGGAACATATTGTTCCTGATTTTGCAATTAAAATTGTAGATGGTGAATTGGAATTGACCTTGAACGGTAGAAATGCACCTGAACTTCACGTATCAAGGGAATATACAGATATGATGAAGGGTTACAAGGAAGCAAAAGATAAATCCAAATCACAAAAAGATGCTGTGTTGTTCATCAAGCAGAAACTCGATGCTGCGAAGTGGTTCATTGAAGCCATCAAGCAACGTCAACAAACACTTTTTGTGACGATGAGTGCCATAATGCATTATCAAAAGGAATATTTTTTGACTGGTGATGAGACCAAGCTTCGACCGATGATTTTAAAGGATATTGCTGACGAAATCGATATGGATGTTTCCACGGTTTCTCGTGTGGCCAATAGCAAATATGTCGATACGCCTTATGGTACAAAACTCATCAAGGATTTCTTTTCAGAATCGATGACCAACGACCAAGGCGAAGAAGTATCTACGCGCGAAATCAAGAAGATTTTGGAAATCACGATTGCTGACGAAAACAAACGCAAGCCACTGACCGATGACAAATTGGCTGCCATTCTATTGGAAAAAGGCTATCCTATCGCACGGAGAACCGTTGCCAAATATCGTGAGCAGTTAGATATTCCTGTGGCGAGATTAAGGAAAAAAATTTAGTTAATCACATAACTGAATCTCTACCTCTTTGTGTAAATTTTGAATTTGAGCAGATATTTCAATTATTTCAGCAAGATTGGGTAAAGATTCAAAATTTGGTTTTAATTCCTTCAATAATGCAATTGTCGAAATATATTTTCCATATTTCAAATCACTCGCATAGCTCAAAAATATAGCCTCATTTTTAGTCAACAATTCTCTCAAAGTTTCTTTAGAAATAAGTTTATTTTGTTTGTCAAATAAGCCATTATTGGTCATTGTTAAACACTCATACGAGATACTTTTAAGTTTGTCATTTAAAAGATCCTTTTGTAAACTATAAACAGCTGTCTCAATTGATGTTTGATGTTTCCATTCAACACTATTCTTATTTGGAACTCGCGGAAAATCACTAATATCCTCATTTAAGTGCTCTTGAGCTTCACTATCATCTTGCACAGGTATATATTCTAAAGGTAAATATGAAAAATAAGAAATAGGTGATTGATGCTTGATACCTTTGATATTTCTTCTATGTTTTGAATCTAGATTCGATCTATATATTATGTATCTAGAGCTATTTGTACTTGCAATTTCAGTTTTTATCGAATCAATTAGTGAATAATTGACTCTTTCGTCAGCGAAAATATGGACATATTTTTTTGCGTGCATCATCGACAAACCATAGTTCTTAATTGGACGATAAAGAACTTGCTTTACCTCATAAATTTTAATCGTATCCTTCTCATAAAGAATACTTCCATTTTTCGTCACATAGAAATCAAAATGAGGTTCTACCAAAGTGCCAATTTTCATATCAACTTTTGGCAGTTGGATGGAATCAATTTGCGAATAACTATGTATGCAGAAAAAATAAAAAGCAATTATGGTTGTATAAAATTTCATCGAAATATTTTAAGTTGATTGGAATAAACTTACTTTTATGATGTTGTAAATATACCAAAACATATAGTTTGAATCATATCCTCAAAAGCATCTCCTTTATCTTTCATCCTGTCATTATGCCTTTGCTGGGTGTGTTGTTTTATTTTTCAAAAACACCTCGCTTTATACCAGAACCGATAATGAAGGCAAAGGTGTTTTCAATCACAATTCTTACAATTATCCTTCCTATTTTGGTTTACTTTCTGCTCAAAACTATTAAAAATGTAAAGTCCGTTTATTTGGAAAGTACAAAAGAACGTATCGTACCATTAACCGTCAACATCGCCATCGTATCACTGATTCTCTATCGCGTATTGCCACCTACAGAAATCGAAGAGCTCTATTATTTCTTTCTGGGAATTCTATGTTCTACGATAGCTTGTCTGCTCTTGGCAATTTTGAAGTTTAAAGCAAGCATCCATATGATAGCTTCTGCCGGATTCTTTATGTTTGCCGTGGCGTTGAGCATCCATTTCAAAATCAACATTAATGGCACCATCGCTTTGATGTGCATCATTTTAGGAGCCATTGCAACTTCGAGATTACACCTAAAAGCACATTCAAATATCGAATTGATAATTGGTTTCTTTATCGGATTGATTCCGCAATTGTTTGTTTTGAATTATTGGCTTTGAAAAGACCGATGATTTCTGACTACAAAATATAAAATATCAATCCCACTTTGATGCTTGTCATGTTCAAAGCCTCACCGTTGATTGTTCCTGGTTTGTCAAATAAGGAATTCAAACCATAATAAATATGCGCATTCCAGGTAGAATAACCAGCGCTGAACGTTAGTCCATACCTAAAACGAACGACATCATCAATGTTGGAGTTTTTAATCTTACCAATGCTACCATCAAATTTTGATGAATTTAAAAGCACATATCCAAACTTCACGCCAGTATATATGCGCCAAAATTGATATTCTGTGGCAGTAGAAGTTCGCCATCTAATTTCCAAAGGTACTTCAACCAAGTAGGTAGTAAATTTATTTTTGTTGAAAGAAATACTGTCTTCGTCAATGATTGAATAGTTGAACTCACCATCTGGCTGCTCGGCAATCAGCATATTTTGGTTGTATGAGTTCGAAGAAAGCCCGACGCCAACACCGATTGCCCGATTGCGTCGTTCATTAATAGGCATATCTCTTATAAATCCAAAATGGAATCCAGCAGAAAAACCTCGTTGTGAAAGTCCGTTTGGTGCTTTATTGAGAAGATTATAGGTTAATGAAAAGTAAAATTGGTCCTCACGATAGTTGTTGTCCACAATGGTAATGGAATCGTTTTGGGTTTGTATCGTATCACGCTCCACTTGAGAAAACCCTTGAAGAAATCCACACAATACACATATAAAGACACAAAGTTGCTTCATATGACAAATATAAATGAATAATGGTTGAATATGTATTCTCAACTTACAATATGTATCCACCAACTAACATTATCCTTCCGACACATAACAATATTGCTCCACTAACTAACATTCTTGCTCCGCTAACTAACATTCTTGCTCCGCCAACTGACAATCTCCTCCCACCAATTGACAATATTACTCCGACAACTGACAATCGCGCTCCACCAAATAACATTCTGCCTCCGACAACCTACAATATGCTTCCGCCAACTCACAATCTCCTTCCTCCATAGTTAAATATCTCAAACCTCATCACTCACATCTCACATCTAACGTCCAAAAACAAAAAACCCTCTCCACGCAATGTGAAAAGGGTTTCTATAGATATTATTTGATTTCCTTGCCATCTTTATCAAAAAAATGGTATTCAAGATATGTGTAAGCATCTCTGGGCTGTATTTTCACCCATTTTTTGTGTTCCAAAAACCATTTGGAACGTACCGATGGAAAGCCTTTCGTCAAAAAGGCTGCTATAAAAGGATGTGTGTTTAAAGTCACCTTCTTATAGTCTTTCTTGAAAATCCTCTCAAGGTCTTGGTTGATGCGGTTCACCACTTTAATTGGTGCTTCAATCTCATCACCACTACCATTTGGGTTTTCTTCTTTGGTTTCAATGTTGCGCTCTGGCCTTACGCGTTGTCTGGTAATCTGTACCAGTCCAAACTTGCTCGGAGGCAATATTTTGTGTTTCGCTTTGTCATCGCTCATTTCATTGCGCAGATGATCGTAAAGCTTCTTGCGGTTCGCAGCGTTAGACATATCTATAAAATCCACTACAATGATGCCTCCCATATCGCGCAAGCGCAACTGTCGGGCAATCTCTGTGGCCGAAATTAGGTTAACCTCTAAAGCTGTGTCCTCTTGGTTTTTTTCTTTGTTGGATCGGTTTCCACTGTTCACATCAATAACGTGCAATGCTTCGGTGTGTTCTATCACAATGTACGCTCCTTTTGCCATAGAGACCGTACGTCCGAAAGACGTCTTTATCTGACGCTCAATGCCGTATTTTTCAAATACTGGCACACCATTGCTATGATGTTTTACAATAGATTCCTTTTTAGGTGCAATCTGGTGCACATAATCTTTTACTTGTCCATAAAGAGCTTCGTCATCCACGACGATGTTGGAAAATGAATCATTAAAAATGTCCCTCAAAATAGAGGAAGCCTTGTTCATTTCGCCCAATACCTTACTAGGATGATGTGCCTTATGGATCTTTTTACACATTGCTGTCCATCTATTCAGCAAATTCTGTAAATCACTGTCCAATTCTGCTACTTTCTTGCCTTCAGCAACTGTGCGTATAATGACGCCAAACCCTTTGGGGGTAATGCTTTTGACCAATCGCTTTAAACGATCTTTTTCTTCTTTAGATTCAATCTTTTGAGAGATAGAAATTCTGTCAGAAAAAGGCACCAAAACAATATACCTTCCTGCAATCGAAAGCTCCGAACTCAATCGAGGCCCTTTTGTACTAATAGGTTCTTTTACAATCTGTACCAAGATGGATTGATTGGCCTTCAGCGCATTGCTGATGCTGCCATTTTTATCAATATCCTTCTCAAACTGAAAGTTTTTCAGTAGGAAATCGGTAGGTTTCCCTGTGCTTACACGTTTAATGAATTTTAAAAGGGAAGGAATTTGAGGCCCTAAATCGTGATAATGCAAAAATGCATCTTTTTCGTAACCCACATTTACAAATGCGGCATTTAGTCCTGGAACCACTTTACGGATCTTGGCGATAAACACATCACCTACCGAAAAGTTGTTATCCTCTTCCTCTTTGTGCAATTCAATAAGTTTTCCATCTTTTAATAAGGCGAAATCAACAACATCGGAACTCGAACGAATAATCAATTCTTTATCCATAATGTTAATTTACTCCACTCCGACTACTCATCGGAATAGATGGTTAATACTTTTTTGACACAGGATTAATTTAATCCGGTAAATCCATGCCAATGCATAGGTAGATGCATTATTGGAATGAATTTTATATCAAAGAACGTTGTTGTGAAAAATTGAAAAAGTAGTTTTTCAACTACTTTTTCTAATCTATTTCTTTTTGTGACGATTAGCGCGTCTACGTTTTTTACGCTTATGCGTCGCTACCTTGTGTCTTTTTCTCTTTTTACCACTTGGCATAGATCAAGTTTTTAAAATTAATGTTTCTTTTAATGTTTATTGAACATCAACATTGGTTTTAACACCTTCTACAAATACTTTTGCAGGTTTAAATGCTGGAATGTTGTGTGCTGGTATTTTGATAGTGGTATTTTTAGAAATGTTTCTACCTGTTTTTTCAGCTCTTGTTTTGATGATGAAACTACCGAAACCTCTCAAGTAAACGTTATCTCCACCTTCTAGAGATGTTTTTACTTCCTCCATGAATGTTTCAACTGTTGCTTGAACATCTCCTTTTTCAATTCCTAATTTGTCAGAAATTTTCGCTACTATATCAGCTTTTGTCATTGTAAATTTTTTTTAGGGTTACTATTAATTATTAGGGATGCAAATATAGGAATTTTAATTTCAATATTTCAAACCTAATTAATTAAAATTTAACCTACTAAACTGCTATTTTTGTGTTTGAATATAGTTTAGAATGAATTTTAGTAAAATTTTAACTTATTGGTATTCAGAATTTAAGAGAGATTTCCCTTGGCGAAACACAAAAGAACCCTATTTCATTTGGCTATCGGAAATAATCATGCAACAAACCCAAACCAAACAAGGGTTACCATATTATGAAGCTTTTGTTACCAAATTTCCTACGGTTTTTGGCCTCGCAAAAGCCCAAGAAAGCGAGGTTTTAAAACTTTGGCAAGGATTAGGCTACTATTCCAGAGCTAGAAATCTACATTTTACAGCAAAATATGTTGTTGATGAACTGAACGGCGTTTTTCCAAATCAATACAAAGATCTTATTAAATTAAAGGGTATCGGAGATTACACTGCGAGTGCCATTGCATCTATATGTTATAATGAGCCCACTGCTGTGGTTGATGGCAATGTGTATCGTGTTCTCTCGCGTTACTTCGGAATATCCACTCCTATAAATTCATCGGAAGGGATAAAAGAATTCAAAGCTTTAGCAACTTCATTGATTGATAAAGACAATCCTGGAGATTACAATCAGGCCATTATGGAGTTTGGAGCCACACAATGTAAACCTCAAAATCCAGATTGCAATGTTTGCCCTTTAATCTCTAATTGTGTTGCATTCAACAAGAACCTTGTGAAGGAGCTTCCTGTGAAATTGAAAAAAACGAAAGTCTCAACAAAATACTTCAACTTTCTTGTTTTCATCTCTGCCGATGGAAAAACTCTCTTTGAGAAAAGAACTTCCAAAGGAATTTGGCAGAATCTATATCAATTTCCATTATTGGAAACCAAAAGTCCATTGACCATTGATACATTCAAAAATCACCCATATATAAAGGAATACTTAAAAGGAAGTTCTTTTAAATATAGTTTGTACAATGACATGGACGTCATTCACAAATTATCGCATCAACATCTTCATACCAAATTTTGGATTGTTGAGATTGAAAAACTCCCGAAAGCTGGAATTCCTTTCGACAATTTAACAGCGCATCCAACTTCCATTTTAATCAGCAATTTCATAGATGAGTTTGATTTTTCAGCATATTAACTCCTCTTTTTTTATTACCTTTAATAAGTCGTTGTAAAAAACTATTTTTGCAAATTAAATTGTCTTAAAGATTATGTCAGGAACGTTGAATAAAGTTATGCTCATTGGGCATTTGGGAGATGAAGTGAAAATGCACTATTTTGAAGGTGGTGATTGTGTAGGCAGATTTCCTCTAGCCACCAACGAGACTTATACTAGCAAAAAAACCAACGAACGTGTCACAAACACTGAATGGCACAACATTGTAGTGCGCAACAAAGGTGCTGAAATATGTGAAAAATATTTGAGTAAAGGCGATATGGTTTATATTGAAGGACGCATCAAAACCCGAAAATGGACGGATGAAAAAGGCATAGAACGTTTTTCAACCGAGATACAGTGTACCGACTTTACTTTTTTGACTACAAAAAAAGAGAAACAAGGAATGCCACAAGCTAATCACAATATAACCTCATCAACCCAAAACACCTCTGTTGAAGAAAAGGATGATGACCTTCCTTTTTGATTTTGTTTAATTAATTGCATGTCTATTGGACCCAGAGCCCACGAGTTTAGTCATTTTATTTTCTTCAGATAATATTTCCATAATTTTGGGAGTTGTTCTACTTTTTATCTTATTGTTTTGTTCTGCAATGATTTCTGGTGCCGAAGTGGCGCTTTTCTCTTTAACCCGAACTGATCTTGAAAAAGGGATTGAAGATGGTTCAAAAAAATTTGAAATCATTTCAAAGTTAATGGAGCGACCAAAAAAATTATTGGCCACCATTTTAGTCGCCAATAATTTTATCAATATCGCTATTGTCATTTTGTTCGCCTATTTGGGTGAATTTATTTTTTACAGTATTGATATTCCGGTAGCGAGATTTCTACTGGAAGTTGTATTGGTTACATTTCTGATTTTACTTTTTGGAGAAATTATCCCCAAAGTGTATGCCAACCGAAATCGAATTCAGTTTTCTACTTTTATGGCTTACCCTATAAAAGTTTTGGACATATTATTTTCCCCAATCAGCCTACCGATGAGGCATTTTACCATTGCAATTCATAACAGATTAGGAAAGCAAAAATCGAATATCAGTGTAGACCAGCTATCTCAAGCTTTAGAGCTTACCAAAGAAAGCGATACCACGCACGAAGAACAAAAAATTCTGCAAGGCATTGTATCTTTTGGTAATACTGATGTGAAACAGGTAATGAGACCACGAATCGATATTTTTGCATTGCAAGCCGCAGAAAAGTTCATTGAGATTATGCCTCAAATAGTTGAAAATGGTTATTCAAGAATTCCTGTTTATGAAGACACAATAGACTCTGTAATAGGCATTTTGTACGTCAAAGATTTGCTGCCATACATAGACCGTAAACAATTTGACTGGACAATCCTCTTGAGAGAACCATTTTTTGTTCCAGAAAACAAAAAACTGGACGATTTAATGGTAGAATTTAGAACCAAAAAAGTACATCTTGCAATCGTGGTTGATGAATATGGTGGTACGTCTGGAGTAGTATCATTAGAGGATGTAATTGAGGAAATTGTAGGCGATATAAGCGATGAGTTTGATGATGATGATTTGACTTACACAAAAATCGACGACAAGAATTATACTTTTGAAGGAAAAACCCCTTTAAAAGATTTTATGAAAATAGTTAATATTGAAGAGGAGTCGGATTTTGAAGATCATAAAGGAGAGGCTGAAACTCTAGCCGGATTTGTTTTGGAAATTTCGGGAATTTTTCCGAGACGTGGCAGTAAAATAAATTTTAAAAATTACGTTTTCACCATAGAAGCCCTTGATAAAAAACGTATCAAGCAACTAAAATTTACAATTTTGGAGTAAGACTTCGAGAATACTACTGCAAATGATTTTAAAACCAAAACATTTACTTTACGCCTTTTCAACCCTATTTTTAGCTTGTGGCAACGATCCTATACCAAAACCGAAAGGATTTTTGCGATTGGAATACCCAACACCTGACTATAAGAATGTGGATGTTTCCCTTCCGTTTACGTTCGATAAAAACTCTATGTCAGAACGAATAAAAAGCATCAAGGCGGACTCTGCAAACAATATTTATGGCGTTGACATTGACTACCCAAAACTGAAAGGAACCATTTATCTCACCTACAAAAACGTTTCGTCAAAGGAGCAATTAATGACTTATATTAAAGATGCCCAAAACCTTACCCAAAAACATGTTATAAAGGCTGATGAGATTGTAGAACAACCTTATATTAACAAAGAGCATAACGTTTACGGAATGTTTTATGAAGTAGGAGGTAATGCAGCCTCACAATCTCAATTTTATGTTACAGATAGCGTCAATCATTTTTTAAATGGCTCTTTATACTTTTATGCCAAACCAAACTATGATTCCATATATCCTGCAGCTGTTTATTTAAAAAATGATATTCAGCACATCATGGAAAGTTTGAGATGGAAAGACTTTAAATAAAAAAATCCCGCTACTATAGCGGGATTTTTATTTATAGGACATTATTTGTCTTAAAAACTATATCTTAAGCCTGCTTGCATTTGCCATCTTGAAGATTGAAGTCCTGAATCGTCAACGATATTTTGGGTTTCGGTAGACCTAGGATCAAACGTGAAAGTAGGAGTCGTGCCGTCAGCCGCAAATCCTTCAAAATTCATCAACTGTACTTGATTAAAGTTTGTAAATGTTCTTACACCCCATTCTTTGTTTAGCAAGTTTGTGAAATTGAAAATATCGAAGGTAAATTCTAACTTGTGTACTTTTTTACCAATATTTACGCCTATTTCTTGTGCAAACTTTAAGTCAATGACATGACTCCAATCTGAACGATCTGCATTTCTTTCTGCAAATTGCCCTCTTCTACTTCTCAAATATTCATCACCTTCAATAAAAGCATCCAATAACTGATATTGCTCTGCAGCAGTTAAACTACCAGAATCGACAAGGTTTGCTTCAGCTTCGTTAGCAGGAACGTAAATCAATGCGGAATCAGAACCTGTATCTGCCAATAATCCACTTCCTCTATAAACGTAACTGAATGGCGCACCTTCTGCTCCTTCATAAAACAAGCCCAAACGTGTTTTAATGTTATCAGTCCACTTAAATTCAAAAGTACTGTTTGCCAAAATTCTATGACCTGGTGAAAAATCTGAAGTTGACAAATCTGGTCGGTTAGAACCATTGACTGTTTCAAGATTTCTCCATTGAGAACTGTTTTGAGAACTTGTTGCATCTAGTAAAACATCCGACTCGCCATAGGAATAAGTTGCCGATGTTCGAACATCAAATCTATCTGTAATAAAATTTTTGGAAAGTGTACCGCTGATGTTATAAGAACTACCCTCACCAGTATTGTATCCTAAATATATATCACTATAAGTGCCATCTACTTTTGCAAAGCCATAATTAGGTCTCGCCCCACCACCTGTTGTTGTGAATTGTGTACCTACTAAATTTATATTCTCATATGCAATAGCTGAAATATTATCATTCCAAATAAAATCAGCAGATAGTACAAAACCGCCAGGCAATTTTTGATCTACTGCGATATTAGTCTTGAAAACTTGAGGAAGTTTAAAATCTTTAGCGAATAAATCTACTTGTCCACCAACTGTTCCACTACCTGGAGCTGGATCGGCTAATTGAGTATTAGGATTTGGGTTGAATTGAGGAGCATTTGCACCCGTGAGTTGAATAAATCCAGCTGATAATCCATTATTGTTATATGCTGCGCCTGGCCAAACCAACGGTACTCTTGAGGTGAATATTCCAAAACCACCTCTAATTTGAGTTTTATTTTTATTATTTACATCCCAATTGAAACCAACTCTTGGGGAAATGTGAATATTTGGGTCGATACCTTGACCAACTTTTGCTCCTCTTAAGTCTTTTCCAGCAGCTTCTAACAATGGAATACTTCTATTGTTGAAATCGTCATTCACTAGACCGTCTTCCCAATAAGGGATATCTATTCTCAAACCTGCGGTAACTTTAAAAGCATCAGAAATATTAACCTCATCCTGTACATAAAGTCCAAGTTGAAAAATATCAAACTCGGCTGCGCCTTCTGAATCATCTCCAGTGCCTCCTAAAAGTGAGTACCCATATCGGTATCTATTAGGAAGTTGATTGGTTAAAAACGCGTCAAGATTGCTAAATCTATAATCCCCAAAATTTTGTCTGAAGAATACATTTTTTGCTGAAGTAAACTCATTATGCGTTCCTAATGTTATTGTATGTCTTCCAGAGTATATTTCAAAATTATCTGTCAATGTCAGCACACTTTGCTCTAATAAATTTGCTGTTGAAAATGGCTCCGAACCAAAGAAAATAGATGTTCCTGCAGCATCTTGAATCTCTACAGATGGAAAAGGACTTCCTTGTGGATCTCTGTCGTCATTAACTGTAGTGTAACCTATTACTAGATTATTCGAAAATTTATCACCAATAGTCGAATTAAATTCTAATGCTGTTGAATTAGTGATTGACTCGAAATTAATAGCTCTATTTGAAAAATTAATAGCTCCTGTGTTAGAAGCAGCTGCATCAAGCTGAACAGCTTTCACATAACTGTGTTTCAATGACAATCTATTATTGGCATTGATATTCCAGTCTATTTTTGCAATAAACTTATCGCTTTCAAGAGATGATGTGTTATTTGAGTAACCACCTGCGTTATAGCCAAAAGAATTCAGTAAATAATCTGAAAGAGTTTGAAGATCTGTGGCAGTTACATCTCCTCTGTAAGTTGAAATATCAAAAGGCTGTGGAGTTTCATTTTCTTGTCTTTCGTAGTTTACGAAGTAGAATAATTTATCCTTAATGATTTTTCCTCCAACACGAACACCATATGTTTTAGATGAGAACTCTGCCAACTTTTTTCTTTCACCATCATCACCCACTAATTTTTGTGGTGTTTTACCAGCCAAATCTTGGTTTCTAACAAACGCATAAGCGGACCCCTCAAGCGTATTTGTTCCAGATTTGGTAATTGCGTTTATACTTCCTCCCGCAAAACCTGACTGTCTAACATCAAAAGGCGCTACGTTGATTTGGAAAGACTCGATAGCATCTAAAGAAATAGGGCTTACGCCGGTTTGTCCTCCATTAGTACCATTTCCTGCCAATCCGAATACATCATTATTAACAGCTCCGTCAATATAGATAGCGTTATACCTATTATTTTGACCGCTTATAGATACTACATCATCACCGCTAACTTTCGCTTGAGGCGTTAATCTGGCAAAATCTGCAATGTTTCTTGAAATTGAAGGCAAAGTATTTACTTGTCTTTGTGAAACTCTCGTTTCAGCTCCTGTTTTACCAGAATCAAATACGCTTCCTCCTTGAGTAGTAATAATCACTTCATCAAGCACATTTGAGTCTTCAGAGAGTGAAACACTTATCTTTTTAGAGTCTCCCAATTGCAAGAATACGTTTTCTTGAACATATTCCACAAAACCTACATATGAAATTGTAATCTTATAAGGACCTCCCGTTCTCATATTCGATATACGATAAAATCCATCAAAATCAGAAGCTGCACCATAAGTAGTCCCTGAAGGTACATGTACTGCAACCACATTGGCACCAAGTAGAGGCTCTCCATTATTATCTGTTACTTGCCCATTTATAGAAGACGTAGTGACGCCTTGAGCAAATGATGCCGATGCAATTAACATTACAACAGCAACAATCAAAAATTTGGTAATTCTTTTCATGTGAGTTTTTAATTTTTAGTATGAAATGTTTTGCAAAATTAAACCTTTATCAAGGTCTATTATTACCTAAATGTTAAAGAACTATTAAAGAAAAGAAATTACAAATAATAATCGATAAGTATTGATAATGAATTGATTAAAAATCAAAAAGTTATTAACTTTCTTTATTACAGGGATTTGTAATATTTTAGAATATTGTTTGTAGAGGCATCATGTTCAGTAGCAACGCCGTCAACATTTAACTCTTTCAATATGGTATTGGCTAATTGTTTGCCAAGCTCTACGCCATATTGGTCGTAACTGAAAATGTTCCAAATGACACCTTCAACAAAGATTTTGTGTTCGTAAAGTGCAATTAGTTTCCCTAAGCTTTCTGGTGTCAACTTTTTGATGAGAATGGTTGTCGTTGGCTTGTTTCCTTCAAATATTTTGTAGGGAGTCAACTGTTTTATTTCTTCCTCGGATAATTTTTGGTCTTGAAGCTCTGAAACAACTTGCTCTTTTGTTTTTCCATTCAAAAGCGCTTCTGTTTGTGCAATGAAATTAGACATCAATTTATCTTGATGATCCTTATCTCCATAAAGTGATTTTGCGAATCCGATAAAATCTGCAGGAATCAATTTTGTGCCTTGATGTATCAGCTGAAAAAATGCGTGCTGCGAATTCGTGCCTGGCTCGCCCCAAATGATAGTTCCTGTTTGATAATTGACTTTGTTTCCACTTCTATCAACGCTTTTACCATTACTTTCCATAATGGCCTGTTGTAAATAGGTCGCAAATTGATTCAAGTATTGAGAATAGGGTAAAATAGCCTGACTTTCTACATTGAAAAAGTTATTGTACCAAACACTCAATAGTGCTAAAATCACAGGAAGATTTTGATCAAACTCCTCATTCTTGAAGTGTTCATCCATTTTATTCGCGCCTGAAAGCAAGCTCTCAAAATTTTCATAACCTACCGAAAGACTGATCGAAAGCCCTACAGCGCTCCATAAAGAAAATCGTCCACCAACCCAATCCCACATTGGGAAAATGTTATGTTCTGCGATTCCAAAATCTTTCACTTTGGCAATATTTGTGGAAACAGCTACGAAATGTTTTGCAATGTCTTCTTGGCTACCGTAATTCAAAAACCAATTTTTGATTGTTGTGGCGTTTGAGAGTGTTTCCTGCGTGGTAAAAGTTTTAGAAACAATTACAAATAGGGTAGTTTCAGGATTGAGTTTTTTCAAGATCTCATTAACGTGATCGCCATCCACATTGCTCACGAAATGGGTAGTCAAATGATTTTTATAATATTGAAGTGAATCAACCACCATAGCAGGTCCCAAATCTGAACCTCCAATACCGATATTCACTATATCTGTGAATGGCTTGTCTGTAAAACCTTTGAATTTTTGCCCAACTACGTTTTCAGTAAATTGTTTGATTTGATCCTTTACACGTTTTACCTCTGGCATTACGTTCTCGCCTTCGACGAAAAAATCAACATAATTAGGATCTCTCAACGCAACGTGAGCTACTGCTCTACCTTCAGTTTGGTTAATGATGTCTCCAGAAAAGTATTTTGAAATAGCATTTTTAAGATCCACTTCTTTTGCCAACTGAAGCAAAAGATCAATAGTTTCATGCGTCCATCGGTTTTTAGAATAATCTACATAAAAATCATCCCATTGAATGGTCATCTTATCAGCTCGCTCTTTATCTTGAGCAAACCAATGAGACATATGTTCATTTTTGATGGTTTCTAAATGTGACTTTAAGGAATTCCAGGCTTTGGTAGTGGTTGGGTTAATTGATTTTAAGGCCATTAATCTACTTGACTTATTAGATTTTCTTCAGATGAAAATGGTTTTTTCTTTTTCTCTTTAAATTGAATGTTATCCAATTTCAACTTTAACGGTTGGATGTAAGTTTGATATTTTTCTTTCAAGGCGTCAGGAATACTTTCAGCTGTTGGCAATTTCTCCTTGAAAGGATCTACTTGTTCGCCATTTTTCCAGAAACGATAGCATACGTGAGGGCCACCTGTATTTCCTGTCATACCAACCCAACCAATGACATCTCCTTGTTTCACATATTGACCCTTTTTGACATTTTGGGCCTTCATATGAAGATATTGTGTACTGTAAGTATCATTGTGCTTTATTTTCACATACTTCCCATTTCCACCTCTTTGGGTAGATTCCAAAACAGTACCATTGGCCGTTGCCAAAATTGGTGTTCCAACAGGAGCGGCAAAATCGGTTCCTTTGTGAGGACGAAGTGCATAGCCATAGTATGCAATACGACGGTTGAGATTATATCTTGAAGAAATTCTGCTGAACTGAACTGGAGCTTTTAGAAAAGCGCGCTTCAAACTTTTTGATTTTTCATCAAAATAGGTTGGTGATTTTTGAAGGCTATCGGTTTTAAATCCGAAGGCATAAAAATCTTCTCCTTTATGTTGAAAATACGCAGCTTCAATACTTTCCAGACCTACGGAAATATTATCTTCAATATAACGCTCTTTATAAACAATTTTGAACTTATCACCAGGTTGTACTTTGAAAAAATTGATGGTCCAAGCATAGATATCAGACATATCATTGATCAATTGATAAGGCAATTCTTGAGCTTCCATTGTTTGAGACAATGAGTTGTGAATGACACCAGAAGCCTCTTTTGTGACAATAGTTACAGGTTTACTTTCCTTATAAGTCATAATGGAATCAGCAAACTTAATAACCACATAATCAATGCTGTTCGGTTGATAAATGAAACACTCTGGCTTTTGAAGTGAATCTTTAGAGCACAGAAGTGTATAAGGTTTTCCTATCTGAAGCTTTCGGATATCGTAAGAATCCTTTGCGCTTTCAGCAATGTTGTGAACCTGCGTATAATCGATATTATTACGTTGTAAAATGGCCCCAAAAGTATCTCCAGATTTAATCGTATCCCGTTTTACGAAATAATCGTTGAGATTAAATCCAAACTCGATGATTTCCTCTGGCTCTACAACAGCTTGAAAATCTTCAGGAATATCTTTTGGTTCATTTTTACAAGAAAAAAAGCTAATTGAAATTAAAAGTGCTATTAATAATTTTCTTTGCTTCATTGTCACTATTTAGTTAGGTTATTTAGTTATTAAATATTTGTTCCCCAATTCTCTAACTCTTCTTGAGTCCAGAGGTCAGGAAAAAATATTCGTCTTTGGTATTTAGGGTGCATATATTTTTTCCATTCACTTCCACCAGTTGCTTCAACGTGTTTGCTGCCACTTTCGATATAATGTTTTGCCGCGTTGTAATGTGCCATAACCCAAGTGATGTTCACTGTATAATCATAATGGCGCATTGCCTTCACCAAATCTTCATCTTTTTGGTCTTCTTTCGGCAATTCTTTAAAACGAGTCCAGAGATTTTTGGTATTGTAACTTTCCATAAATCGGAGAAACTCATCCTTATATCGATTTTCAAAGTTAATCAAAAGTGTGGATTTTTTACCAGTTTCATAATCTTTCCCTGCTGCTTGCCAATATAAATGTTCAAATGCGTGAGTGTAAGGCGTGCTCCTGTCTATTGTAGATCGAAATCTATAATCGATTAAATTGATCAATTCTGTAGATGCAAATTCAATCAATCGATATTGAGCACTTTGAAAGCCACTTGCAGGAGTCAATGTATTTCTAAATTTCATATACTGCTCCACTTCCATTCCTTCTCTCATAATATTGAAAGATGTGGTAAGCATATCAAAATAACGACTGACGCGCATAATTTTGTTCTCGAAAAAGACAACATCCAAATTTTCCTTTTCAGCAACTTGAGAAATTTCCCATAGAATCATCTTAAACAACAACTCATTGATTTGATGATAGGCAATAAACACCATTTCATCTGGAAGCGTAGTGCGTTGAATCTGCAAATTCAGCAAGGCATCCGTTTGAATATAGTCCCAATAAGTGATAGGCTTACTGTAGAGTAAGCCTTCCAAATGAGTATGAGTATCTTGATTAATGGATTTATACTTCTGCTGAAGTTCTTTCAGAACTGGGTCAAAATTGGGTTGGTCAGACATACTATTAGTCAAATTGTACTTGAAATGAGTGCTTCAATCCTTTGAAAGCTTCTAAATTAGCCTGTAAAGAACCTACTCTCAAATCTGCCTTTATCTTTAAAGGTATTTTATTATCATCAGCGCTTACCCAAAGGGTCAAACTTTCTTCCTCTTTAAACACACGACCTGCCATAACATAAGGTCTGAACATTAATGTTTTTACCTTGCCAAAATTGGTTTCGATGGTTTCTTTTCCAAGGTATTTAAGTCTAAAATTATAGTTCTCTTCATCAAAAAACATATTCAAAGAAACAACGTCACCTTCCTTAATAGTATCTGTGTTATAATTGTTTCTCAAATAATAAAATGCAGACACCATATCCTGTACATCTTTCTCAATGGAATGTGTACTTTGGGTTTTGTGTTTCTTATTGTTGACGTAAGCCTTCTTATTAGTATGATCGAATTCGGTTTCCACATCTTTAGTATGGCCACCTTCATCTATTTGACGGATCGACTTGTATGGTAATCCCGTTGTTTTGTCAAAATAGCTTTCATAACGATCTTTAACCTTAAAAAACCATTTAATAGCTCCAGTGGTCCAACCTTTACCTACCACGTGGTAAACAGGTTTTCCGTTATAAGTTGTTTCCTCTACACTTAAAGTGGCGTTTCCAGCCTTAAGCCAATTACTGTAGCTCATTTCAAACTTAAACCATTCTCCTGACTGAAAAGCTTGTTGCTTTTGGGAAAACGAAGCTTGAAAACATAATACAGCAACGAATATAAGTAGGGTCTTTTTCATAATTATTGTTCATTGTAAATGTAACTTGCGGCAATTACATTTTGTTTCTGCAAGATGATTTACAATTACTGTTCCAAAAATATAAAAAAACTTGAGACTACCTATAAAATGGGCGTTTCAACCTTGTTAAATAAATGTTTAATTTTCAGCTTGTTTCTTATAGAGTTCCTCGCTTTTCTTGCTCTCTTTCAATGGATTCGAACAACGCCTTGAAATTTCCTGCTCCAAAACCTCTTGCTCCCATTCTTTGAATAATCTCAAAAAATAACGTTGGCCTATCTTCAACTGGCTTGGTAAAAATCTGAAGTAAATATCCTTCTTCATCAGCATCAATCATAATCCCTAAACTTTTTAAAGTTTCGATATCTTCTCGCAATTGATGATTGTGGTCTTGCAAACGTTTAGGAACCGCTCGGTAATATTCCTCTGGTGGTGTCGATAAAAACTCAACACCTTTTGATTTTAATTTTGCAACTGTGGAAATGATATCATCAGTGGCCACTGCGATGTGCTGAACTCCAGAATCTTCGTAGAAATCTAGATATTCTTCGATTTGCGAGCGCTTTTTACCTTCTGCTGGTTCGTTAATTGGGAATTTGATTCGGCCGTTACCATTACTCATCACCTTACTCATCAAGGCTGAATATTCCGTATGGATTTGCTTATCGTCAAACGATAGGAAGTTTACAAAACCCATCACGTCCTCGTACCATTTTACCCAAGTATTCATTTGCCCCCAACCAACGTTTCCAACCATATGGTCTATAAATTTCAGTCCAACTGGCTCCGGATTGTAGTCACTTTTCCATTCTTTAAAACCAGGCATAAATGTTCCTTTGTAATTTTTCCTTTCGACAAACATATGAACCGTTTCGCCGTAAGTATAAATCCCAGCTCGCACGACTTCGCCAAATTCGTCTGTTTCAACTTTTGGTTCCATAAACGATTTAGCGCCTCGCTTTGTGGTTTCTTCCCAAGATTTTCTTGCATCATCTACCCAAAGTGCCACAACTTTGACACCATCACCGTGTTTTACGATGTGATTATTGATTGGCGACTTACTATTTAAAGGTGTGGTTAAAACTAAACGAATTTTATCTTGCACCACAACATAGCTTACCTCGTCTCTAGAACCGGTTTCCAAACCCTTGTATGCATAAGATTGAAAGCCAAATGCCGATTTATAAAAATGCGCTGCTTGTTTTGCGTTGCCTACATAAAACTCAACATAATCTGTTCCTAAAAGAGGAAGGAAATCTTGAGCGCCTTCGAAAATTTTTTCTAATCCGTATTCTACTGATTTTACGTCTTTACTCATTGTATTTGTTTTTTTAGCCCTGATTATAGCGACATCCTTTTTTCCAAAAAAAAGATATAGCGGAAAGCAGGATTAGCTTCTTATTATTAATGATCTAACCAAGATTTAAAATAATCTTCGTCAGCTATTTTTAATGCTTCTTCTGTGACTTGCAACGGCTTAAAAGTGTCTACCATTACCGCTAACTCATCTGTTTTTATTTTACCAATGCTTCGCTCTACAGATCCTGGATGTGGACCGTGAGGAATACCTGCTGGATGCAGTGAAATATGCCCAGCATCTACATCATTTCTGCTCATAAAATCGCCATCTACGTAATACAGCACCTCATCACTGTCGATATTGCTATGGTTGTAAGGCGCTGGAATGCTCTGTGGGTGATAATCATACAATCGCGGTACAAAACTGCACACCACAAAGGCATCTGTTTCAAAAGTTTGGTGCACTGGAGGTGGTTGGTGGATACGGCCTGTGATTGGTTCAAAATCGTGAATTGAAAAGGCATAAGGATAGTTATAGCCATCGTAACCCACAACGTCGAAAGGATGTGAGGCGTACACCATCTCAAAAATTTCGTCTCTCTTTTTGACTTTTATCAAAAAATCACCTTTTTCGTCATAAGTTTCAAGCTCTTGTGGCTGGCGTAAATCGCGCTCGCAATAGGGTGAATGCTCCAAAAGTTGTCCAAACCAATTGCGGTAGCGTTTTGGCATGTAAATTGGTCTTCTGGATTCTACTATAAAAAGTCGATTGTCTTGCGTGTCGAAATCGATTTTATAGATAATTCCTCTTGGCACCAAAAGATAGTCACCATATTTAAAATCGAGATTTCCCAGATGTGTACGCAATTTTCCTGTTCCTTTATGGATGAAAATCAACTCGTCAGCATCTGTATTTTTATAAAAATAATCTTCTGTCGATTGTTTAGGAGCTGCCAATATAATGCTGCAATCGCTATTGGTCAAGATGGTTTTCCGACTATCCAAATAATCGTTTTCCGGTTTTACTTGAAATCCTCTAAAACGATAAGATTGCATATTGTTTGCCTTCGCAACTTTTGGCGCAACGCTGTATTGCTTTCTAATCTCCTTGACCTGTGTTGGTCGTTGTTCGTGATAGGAGTTTGTGGACATACCATCAAACCCAATAGTTCCAAACAACTGCTCCGAATACAGACTTCCATCTGGCTTTCGGAATTGCGTATGTCTTTTTGAAGGAATGTTCCCTAATTTATGATAAAATGGCATAGTATAAGATTAAAGTTCAAGGTTAAAAGTTCAAAATCTGATGATCCTCTTAACATTTAAAATTTACATAAAGATACGATAATGCACACTTATTCTGGATTTCTTTTGATAAGAAATTGAAGATGGGAAAGTAAATCTGACCAGAATTCTTTTGTCATTTGACAAATATCGTGAAATATTTGAAACTTGAAAAATTATGCTAACAGAGAAGCGTTAGAACCAAAATCCAAGGTTGAAAAACCAATAACTTCTCTTGACTTCTGGTGAATATGTGTATTTTACTTCCATCGGTCCTAAAAAGGTTTCAATAGCATAACCTGCAGCATAACCACTGTAGTCAACTTTTTTGACCCATTCACCTGTATCGAATAAGTTGTCCTCAACATTGGCATAATTGGCAGCTAATGTGATGTGGTTTTTTTTAAAAATTTCATAATCCATCGATATTGTTCCTTTCACAAAACTATTTCCTATCAAAGACAAATAATCATACCCGTAAAAAGAAACAAAATTATTAATGAAATTGTTGCCATAACCTCCTAGAGCAAAGTTTAATGATGTTGGCGAGTTTTCTCCTATCCTAAATCCTCCTTGAGTCAAAACGTTAAAAGACACTTTATTTATTGGCATAATTGCATAGCCAATATCAGCCTTGGCAATAGAAAATGGTGAAAAATTTTTGTTAAAACGTGATGCATAAACATACCAATGAAAATCACCATTGAAGTAGAAGCCATCCTTCGGGAAATATCTATTGCTATAAGTATCCAGTTTTAAGGTTCCGAACCCGCTGATATAATCTGTATTTTCAAATATGATGGCTCCGTTATTTTGCTCCGTATTAAGTGTTTCAGATTTAAGCTTTAATCTTTTATGCTCTGCTCCTATACCAAGAGCAAAGTCCTTTCTAAAAAGTGTCTGCAAATAGAATTGATTAGTCTGGTCTTGAATCTCTATTTCCAATTTATTCAAACCTTGTATCGGTTCTTGACCCGAATCTACATATAGTTGTGAAGACACATTTTTCGAAAATTGATTGAATCTAGATTTTAAACCAATACTCCAGTAAAAGCCCTTATCAATAAAATATTCGAAATTATATCGCACATTGTCTCCAAGAATGACATCCATTGAAATGACATCATTGTCTATCAAAAAACGTTTTTTGGTAAGATTGACCAATGCTGCACTTTTATACAAATCGTCGTAATGTATTCCCAATTTCAAGAAGGTTGTTGTTTCATTTTCAATAACAGTTCCTTTTAAATCATACCCATCTCCTTCTTTTGACTTTCGAAATTCATATTGAAAGGTGTCAAAATTATTTGTTGCCACCAAATTGTTCACTCCTCTGTTAAAATCTATATAACTTACAGTGCTGTTTGGTTTGAATTTCAATTTTCCAAAAATATAAGAACGCGTATAACGATTGTTTCCTCTAAATTGAATATCATTAATTACAATACTATCCCTTACAATATCTTCAAGATTGACGCCGTGTTTTTTTGTCCTTTTTGGAAGTACACTCAAATCATGAAATTTTTTAAGCGCTGCTGTTTGACCTGATTCAATAATCTTATTCCCCTCACTAAAAGAAATCACTGAAAAATTGCTAATATCTGGTTTGATATAAATATCCGTATCTTTTGCTTTCTTCTTCATATCATTAATCGTTCTATAATTATTGATTTGAAGCAAAATGTCTGGAGCTGTTGTCAACTCCGTTCTGTCTGCTAGACCATCCTGAACATCAACGCCTATGATGATATCCATTCCTTGCGCTCTTAACTCTGCAATGGGATAATTATTTGTAACGCCTCCGTCAATCAATATTTTATCATTTATAATCACAGGCTGAAAGAGTGATGGTAGTGCACCACTTGCAGCTACAGCCTGTGCCAAGTTGCCTTTGTCGAGAATTACAGATTCACCTGTTTCAATATTGGTTGCCATGCAGAAAAATGGAATGGGTAATTTCTTGAAATCATCAACTTCAGAAACGTGCAGTGTTAATTTAGACAATAAGTTATACACATTCTGACCCCTTGACAGTGCCGATGGCAAGTTGATTTTGAATTTTTCAAAAGGAAGTGTCACTCCATATTTTTCTGAATTTTCCCTTTCATAAAATGTCTTGGCGGCTCTCGGAATATTGTCATTGATAACATCATCAAAATCCAAGCTTTTAAAAATAGAATCGAGCTGTTTACCTGTGTAACCTGAAGCGTATAACGAACCAATTATTGCTCCCATACTCGTGCCTGCTACATAATCAACTTTTATATCCAAGCTGTCCAGGACCTTCATTACCCCAATGTGCGCAAAACCTTTGGCGCCACCTCCGCTCAAAACCAAACCAATTTTTGGTCGCTTTTGCGGGGTTTGCTCTTGAGCAGTTATTGAAAAACTGACAAGTGTTAATAGGGTTATTATGAAAATGACTCTTTTCAAAAATCGATAGTGTTATCTTTTATAAAATTCAATTATTTTTTTTGATCTTGATTCACCAATTACAGGTTTCAACTCCTCCAAAGAGGCATTGCTGATACGCTTTACAGTTTTGAAATGCTTCATCAACTCAACGATGGTTTGCTCACCAATACCCGAAATTGCTTCCAATTCAGTTTTAAAAGCGCCTTTACTTCGTCGATTTCTATGATGCTCAATCCCAAAACGATGCGCTTCATTGCGCAACTGCTGAATAACTTTTAGAGTTTCGCTTTTCTTGTCTAAATATAGGGGAATTGGATCATCTGGATAAAATAATTCTTCCAAACGTTTCGCTATTCCGATGATTGCAATTTTTCCTCTCAAACCCAACTGTTCCAAACTTTTCAAAGCAGATGATAATTGCCCTTTTCCTCCGTCGATGATAATCAATTGCGGCAAAGATTGTTCTTCGGCCAAAAGCCGCTTGTATCTTCTATAAACCACTTCTTCCATCGAGGCAAAATCATCAGGACCCTCAACTGTTTTGATGTTGAAATGACGATAGTCCTTTTTGCTTGGTTTACCGTTTTTAAATACCACACAAGCTGCAACTGGGTTTGTTCCTTGTATGTTGGAGTTATCAAAACACTCAATGTGGCGAGGTTCGACCTTTAGTCTCAAATCAGATTTCATTTGTGCCATAATTCTCTCGACGTGCCTATCTGGATCTGTAATTTTCACCTGTTTGAACCGTTCCATGCGATAATATTTGGCATTTCGCTCTGAAAGCTCCAAAATTCGCTTTTTGTCTCCCAGTTTTGGGATGGTCACTTTGATGTTTTCACCTAAATCCACCTCAAAAGGCACATAAATTTCCTTTGAATTGGAATGAAATCGTTGTCTTATTTCTGTTATTGCCAGTTGAAGTAACTCTTCATCCGATTCATCCAGTTTTTTCTTGATTTCCAATGTATGCGAACGGATGATAGAACCATAAGATAACTGTAAAAAATTCACGTAGCCATATCCTTCATCTGAAACAATTGAAAAGACATCGACATTGCTGATTTTGGGGTTGACAACTGTCGATTTAGATTGATAATTTTCAAGAATATCAATTTTTTCCTTGATGCGTTGGGCTTGCTCGAACTCCATTTTTTCAGCAAACATTTTCATCTGTTTTTTGAATTGATTTAAGGAATCTTTAAAATTTCCTTTTAAAATTTCGCGAATGGACGAAATATTTTCATGATAATCATCTTCAGCCTGCAAACCTTCGCAAGGTCCTTTGCAATTTCCCAGATGGTATTCCAAACAAACTTTGTACTTGCCAGCTTCAATCTTATCTTGAGACAAATCATAGTTGCAAGTTCGGAGATGATATAATCCTTTTATCAAATCCAATAGGGTATGAACCGTTTTCATGCTGGTGTATGGCCCAAAGTACTCGGAGCCATCCTTAAAAACTCGTCTGGTTGAAAATACTCTCGGGAAACGTTCGTTTTTGACACAAATCCATGGATAAGATTTGTCATCTTTAAGCATCACATTATAGCGAGGCTGATATTTTTTGATGAGATTGTTCTCAAGAAGCAAAGCGTCGGTTTCTGTTTCAACCACAATATGCTTTATGGCCGCAATTTTTTTTACTAGTGCTTTTGTCTTTCCCCAATTATGTTGTTTGCTAAAATAAGAGCTGACACGCTTTTTCAAGTCCTTTGCCTTTCCTACATAAAGCAATTTGTTATTGGCATCATAATATTGGTACACTCCAGGCTGGTTGGGCAATGTTTGTAACTGAATTTCTAAAGTAGGCTGACTCATTTACCAAAGATAGCACTTATACAAAAACATTTCAATGAAATTATAGCTCAAATAACAAACGTTTATAGAGTTGGTTTAGCTAAAAACACTTTCTTGTTACCATTTGTTTTTTCATTACCTTGCACCTTCAACATTTAACTTTTGGAATGCCAAAAAAAGTGATTGGTCGAATCGATAAAGCGGATTTTCCAACGCTTGATTTATTTGATATTGACATAAAAATAGACACTGGTGCTTACACATCATCCATTCATTGCCACAAAGTGATCGTGATAGATGATGAATTGGTCTGCTTATTTTATGATGAAGGTCATCCATATTACAATGGCAAAGAAATACGATTCAAACAATTTTCAACCGCCAAAGTAAAGAGTAGTAATGGTTTGGTTCAAAAAAGATATAAGGTTAAAACATCCATTGTTCTGTTTGAAAAGAAATATAATATCTCTTTAACCTTAAGCACTCGTGATGATATGAGATACCCTATCTTGATTGGCAGAAAATTCTTGTCCAAAAAATTCGTAGTTGACGTAACACAAAAAAATATATCCTACAATAAAAAGAATAAATGAATATAGTCATATTATCCAGAAACCCTCATTTATATTCCACACAACGCTTGGTGGAAGCAGCTCGCCAACGCAAACACACCTGCGAAGTCATTGACCCTTTGAAATGCGAAATCATTATTGAGAAAAAAAATCCAGCCGTTTTGTATCGTGGAAAATCACTTGAAAACGTTGATGCAATTATTCCGAGAATAGGTGCATCTGTTACTTTTTATGGAACAGCTGTGGTAAGACAATTTGAAATGATGAAAGTGTTTTCGGTAGTGGAATCTCAAGCTTTGGTAAGGTCTAGAGACAAACTAAGAAGTCTTCAGGTCTTATCTCGTGCAGGATTGGGAATGCCAAAAACAGTTTTCTCAAATTATACAAAAGACGTAAAGGAAGTTATTGAGTATGTGGGCGGTGCACCGTTAGTCATCAAATTATTGGAAGGAACACAAGGACTTGGTGTAGTATTGGCTGAAACCAACAACGCTGCCGAATCGGTCCTGGAAGCTTTCAACGGTCTGCAAGCTAGAGTAATTGTTCAAGAGTTTATAAAAGAAGCTAAAGGCGCAGATATCAGAGCATTTATTGTAGATGGCAATGTGGTGGGTGCTATGAAACGGCAAGGAAAAGAAGGTGAATTCCGTTCTAATTTACATCGTGGTGGAACAGCACAAATCATTCAATTAACGGATGATGAGGAAAACGCTGCACTTAAAGCTGCCAAAGCTTTGGGATTGGGGGTTTGTGGAGTTGATATGTTGCAATCTGACAGAGGTCCATTGATTTTAGAGGTAAATTCCTCTCCGGGTTTGGAAGGTATTGAAGCCGCTACCAAAAAAGATATTGCCAAAAGTATCATTCGGTTTATCGAAAGAAATGTTTAAAGGTTTTTATGACGACCGAGTATAAGGACATCATCACCATTTTGGGACAGGAAATTCCTCTTGGAACATCCAAAGAAATAAACTTCAATATTGCAAAACTCCATACCGCAACAAAAATTGAAGTTCCTGTCATAGTTGAGCGTTCCAAAAAACCTGGCCCAACAATTTTGTTTTCTGCTGGTATTCACGGTGATGAAATCAATGGCGTCGATATTGTAAGACAGCTTATTGTTAAAAAAATCAATAAGCCAAAAAGAGGAACCATTATATGTATGCCTATCATCAACATCTTCGGTTTTTTAAATAGCTCCAGAGACTTTCCAGACGGTCGAGATTTGAATCGTATGTTCCCTGGCTATCCGAATGGCTCGCTCGCAAGTCGAGTGGCTTTCCGATTGATCAATGAAATTATTCCAGACGTTGATTTTGTGGTCGATTTTCATACAGGAGGTGCCAGTAGGTTTAACGCTGCACAAATAAGGATTATACGTAACGAACCAGAGTTGGAAGAGATGGCCAAAGTTTTCGGTGCGCCATTTGTATTATATTCAAATCACATCTCAAAATCCTTCAGAAGTGCCTGCTATCAGTTGGGAAAACCCATTCTTTTGTTTGAAGGCGGAAAATCATTTTACGTAGATAACAATATATCAAAAGTTGGGGTTGAAGGTGCCAAGCGAATCCTGGCCCATTTTGATATGTTGAACTCCAAAGTTAAGGCCAATTCGCCAAAAATGCTTACGATTTTTGTTGAGGAAAGTCAATGGTTGAGAGCTAAAAAATCAGGAATGTTCAAAGCTCTTATGCCTATTCATTCTCACGTTAAAGTGGATGATGTTTTGGGACAGATCACAGACCCATACGGAAAAGTTTATCACGAAGTTAAATCGACTGTGGATGGTTATATCATTAATGTGAATGAAGCTTCATTGGTATATCAAGGTGATGCCTTGTTCCATCTTACGACTCGCATAAAAAGTTGATGTTAGCAATGAACAAATCCGATTTAAGGCTTTTATACAGAAAGAAACGAGCTGATTTGTCAATAGAAGACATTGAAACTAAAAGTCTTGATATCTCTAACCAGTTGTTGAAATTGGATATTTGGGACCACTCTTTCTATCACATTTTTTTGACCATTTCGGAACAAAAAGAAATCAACACAGATTACATTTTGAATATTTTATCTGGAAAAGATAAGAATATCATCATTTCAAAAAGTAATTTCAAAACTGGAAAGATGACGCACTTTTTATTAACGGACAATACAGTCATCAAAAAAAATGATTACAATATTCCAGAACCGGTTGATGGCATTGAAATTCCTTCAGAGAAAATTGAAGTGGTCTTTGTTCCTTTGTTGGCTTTCGACAAAGTTGGTCATAGAATAGGATATGGTAAAGGTTTTTATGATTTGTTTTTGAGTGAATGTAAACCGGAAACCATCAAAATTGGACTCTCATTTTTTGAAGCCGAAGAAAAAATTGAAGGTGTTTTTGACAGTGATATAGCTTTGGATTACTGCGTAACTCCTGCTAAAATTTATAGATTCTAATAGCTTAAAAAGTAATCATCAGTATAGATAATTTTACTGACTACAATGAACAAATTTTAGTACAAGAATAGTCTAGATATAAATAAGGTTTTTAAATATGAAAACTTACTGAATTCATCACCGAAATTAAATTGATTACCGAAATCTAAAATTCGGTATAATCTTTCGAATTTTACAGTATTTTTTTATTCGTATTTAGGCAAATAATCCAAATCCCATTTTGGATTGACTGCGTAATCGTACCACAACCAAAAAAACAGATAATTCTTTTTAAAATTGCGGTATAATTTATCTGCTTGACTTTTATGATGTTGATTTTTGTAATATTGAAAGCTGCTTTCTACATCTTTAAAATCTACATTTTTTAAAAGTAACTCACAATCTTTAAAAGTATGATTTTCATTACTATAACAATGGTTTAATGTACCAAAGAAATAATTCCCGATACGGCCATTGTAACACACAATGTTCGAAACAATAAGTATTAATAGAATTAAAACAGTTCTTACTGCTATCATTTTAGGTTTTGAAAAATTCTTAATGAGCCTATATCCGAGCAGATATATAAACAGCCCAATAAAAATGAATGTCATTAATATAATTATATAATACATAATCAATTACAATTAGAAGTTGAACTACTATTATTTAAAATATATGTTCCCTTGATTTTGAATGAGGAAAGGCCTTTCTGTTGAATACAATCAACATTCCAATACCTGTACTGATGGCCATATCTGCCACATTGAAAACGGGTTCAAAAAAGGTAAAATAATCACCTCCAACAAAAGGAATCCAATCTGGCAAGAACCCGCTCCACATAGGAAAATGGAGCATATCCACTACCTTGCCGTGGAACAGCGTGTCGTATCCACCATCATCTGGTAAAAAAGTAGCAACTTGTCCAAGACTATCATTAAAAATCACACCATAAAACACCGAATCGATAATGTTTCCCAAGGCTCCTGCAAAAATCAATGAAATGGCTACAATCAGAATAGTTGTACTCTTCTTTTTTATTGAGTTCACCAGCCAATAACTGATGAAACACACGGCGACAATCCTGAAAAGCGTTAAAATCAACTTGGCTGTCCTTTCGGAAATAAAAGTGATGAAATCACTCATCTTTGTTCCCCAAGCCATTCCTTCGTTTTCAACAAATACGATTTGGAACCAATTGAAAACAACAACCTTATCATTCAATGCAAAATGAGTCTTGATATAAAATTTACTTATTTGGTCAATAAATAAAATGATGACAATAAGTAAAGTTGCTTTTTTTAGGGACATTAATGGTGTTTAGATTTTGACAAAAATAAGATTTAAAACACAAAAAACTTCTCGACTGCGCTCGAAGAGACATAAAAATAAAACGTCCTGCAAATGCAAGACGTTTATAGTGTGAGATTTTTGCTTTCGCAGGCAGTTTATTGCTGCATATTTTTAGCCTCAATACTTAATGTAGCGTGAGGTACCAACTTCAGACGCTCTTTACTGATTAATTTACCTGTAACTCGGCAGATACCGTAAGTTTTGTTTTCGATGCGAATCAAGGCATTTTTCAAATCACGAATGAATTTTTCCTGACGAATCGCCAATTGCGAATTCGCTTCCTTACTCATCGTTTCACTGCCTTCTTCAAACGCCTTGAAAGTAGGCGACGTATCGTCTGTTCCGTTATTGAGGTCATTCATATAGGCACTTTTTATCAAGTCCAAATCGTGGATGGCTTTGACTATTTTTTCTTGGATTAGGGCTTTAAACTCTGCCAAGTCTTTATCAGAATATCTGTTATTGGTCTCTACATTCATAATCTTAAATTTTTTGAATAAACAATTTGGTATTTACATCATCAAAGGCAACTTCTATACCATTTTCCAGTTGTTCAAATATTTCCAACTCGTCGGTTAAGGTTTCTGTCTTAATATAGTCTAAATTCTTGTTTATAGCGTTAATAATTTGTTCGTCTTTTTGGAAGTGAACCGCAATCCTATCGGTAAGCTCATATCCCGAATCTTTTCTTAAATTTTGGATTCGGTTTACCAACTCTCTCGCAATCCCTTCGCGCTTTAAGTCGTCTGTTAAGGTCACATCCAAGGCTACTGTCAATCCATCTGAACTTGCTACCAGCCAGCCTTCAATGTCCTGTGAGGTAATCTCTACATCAGACCTGTCCAATGTAATACTTTTTCCATTAACTTCAACGTCTAAATGACCGTTTTGCTCGAAATTGTTGATATCTTGAGCCGTCATTTGGCCAATTACTTGCGCAATGCCTTTCATATCCTGACCAAAACGCGGTCCGAGCACTTTAAAGTTTGGCTTTATTTGTTTCACTAAAATACCTGAAGCATCTTCCAAGACTTCGATTTCCTTGACGTTTACCTCGTGTTTGATTAAGTCTGCTACCGCTAAAATCTCTTGTTTTTGTGATTCACTATCAATTGGAATCATAATTTTTTGCAATGGCTGACGCACTTTCAAACGCTCTTTGGCTCTTAACGATAATACCAAAGATGATATTGTTTGTGCAGCTTCCATCTTACGTTCCAAACTTTTATCTACAAACGATGCATCAAATTTTGGAAATTCTGCCAAATGCACACTTTCAAAATTCTCCTTTTTCGTTACAGAATTCAAGTCGGTGTATAATTTATCCATATAGAATGGTGCAATCGGAGCGCCCAATTTTGCGATGGTCACCATACACGTGTACAACGTTTGATACGCTGAAATTTTATCTTGCTGATAATCGCCTTTCCAAAAACGTCTTCTGCTCAAACGCACATACCAATTACTCAAATGGTCTTGTGTAAAATCTGAAATGGCTCTTGCAGCACGCGTAGGTTCATAATCAGCATAATACTCATCCACTTTTTGAATCAAAGTATGCAATTCCGAAAGAATCCATCGGTCTATTTCTGGTCGTTTTTCCAATGGAATATCTGCTTCGGAATAATCAAACCCATCCAAATTGGTATATAAAACGAAAAACGCATAGGTATTGTAAAGCGTGCCGAAAAATTTACGTTTGACTTCTTCAATACCTTCAATATCAAATTTTAAATTGTCCCAAGGATTGGCATTTGCAATCATATACCAACGCGTGGCATCTGCACCATAAGTAGACAAGGTTGTGAACGGGTCAACGGCATTGCCCAAACGTTTGGACATTTTTTGACCATTTTTATCCAACACCAAACCATTTGAAACCACATTTTTATAAGCCACAGAATCGAAAACCATCGTTCCAATAGCGTGAAGTGTGTAAAACCAACCACGTGTTTGGTCGACGCCTTCAGCAATGAAATCTGCCGGATAGGATTTATGCTCGTCTATCAATTTTTTATTTTCAAATGGATAATGCCATTGTGCATACGGCATTGAACCAGAATCGAACCAAACATCAATCAAGTCACTCTCGCGCTTCATAGGTTTTCCTGACGGAGAAACCAATACAATTTCGTCGACTATATTCTTATGCAAATCGATTTTTGCATAATTTTCTTCTGAATTGTTTCCAACTTCAAATTCCTCAAAAATATCTTTTGCCAAAACTCCTGCTTTCACAGCTTTTGACATTTCATTTTTCAATTCTTCAACCGAACCAATACATATTTCTTCTTTGCCATCTTCAGTTCTCCAGATTGGCAATGGAATTCCCCAATATCTCGAACGCGACAAATTCCAATCATTGGCATTTTGCAACCAATTTCCAAAACGTCCTGTACCAGTGGCCTTCGGTTTCCAATTGATGGTTTCATTGAGTTCGTACATACGATTTTTAACATCGGTCACTTTGATGAACCAAGAATCCAAAGGATAGTACAGAATCGGTTTGTCAGTTCTCCAGCAATTAGGATAACTGTGTTTATATTTTTCGACCTTAAAGGCTTTATTGTCTATTTTCAATTGAATTGCCAAATCAACATCTACAGACACTTCAGGTGCTTCGCCATCAGTGTAATATTCAATCTTTACATATTTGCCAGCGTGTTCTCCCATTTCTGGACGAAACTTGCCTTGCAAATCGACAAGTGGCACAAGATTGCCATTTTCATCTTTCACCAATAGTGGTGGTACTTCAGGCACTGCTTGTTTTGCTACCAAGGCATCATCTGCACCAAAAGTTGGTGCCGTATGAACGATTCCTGTACCATCTTCTGTGGTGACAAAATCACCAGAAATAACTCTGAAGGCATTTTCGGGATGTTCGTAAGGCAAAGCGTAAGGCAACAATTGTTCGTAAGTGATGCCAACTAAATCTTCGCCTTTGAATTCCTTGACTACGTAAAATGGAATTTTCTTTCCGCCAGATTCATACTCCAACAATTCAGGTTTGCTATCAACTTGATAGAATTTTCCAGCAAATTGACTGTTGACCAAACTTTTCGCGAGAATAACATTGATTGGCTCAAACGTATATTGGTTGTAAGTTTCTACTAAAACGTAGTCGATTTTTGGACCAACTGTCAACGCCGTATTGCTCGGAAGCGTCCAAGGCGTGGTTGTCCAAGCAAGAAAATAAATGGTCCCTTCGTTTTGTAAAAATTCTGGCAGCGATTCTTCTTTTGCCTTGAATTGCGCGACAACCGTTGTATCAGTCACATCTTGATACGTACCAGGCTGGTTCAGCTCGTGCGAACTTAAACCGGTTCCGGCTTTAGGTGAATATGGTTGGATGGTGTAGCCTTTGTAGAGCAAGTTTTTATCATAAATCTGCTTCAACAACCACCAAACACTCTCCATATATTTTGGTTCGTAGGTGATGTATGGATGGTCCATATCTACCCAATAACCCATTTTTTCGGTCAGGTCGTTCCAAACATCTGTATAACGCATTACGGCTTTGCGGCAAGCGTCGTTGTACTCTTCAACCGATATTTTTTTGCCGATATCTTCTTTGGTAATACCAAGTTCTTTCTCAACGCCCAATTCAATCGGTAAGCCGTGGGTGTCCCAACCAGCTTTTCGTTTTACTTGAAAGCCCTTTTGAGTTTTATATCTACAAAAGATATCTTTGATGGCACGCGCCATCACGTGATGGATTCCAGGAAGTCCGTTTGCGGAAGGTGGTCCTTCAAAAAACACATACGGCTGCTTGCCTTCTCGTGTTTCAACGGATTTATTAAATATGTTATTTGCCTCCCAAAAATCACCGATTTCTTCAGCAACTTTAGGCAAGTCAAGACCTTTATATTCAGGGAATTTGCTACTCATTTTCTCCTTTATTCTTTTCGAAGTGCGAAATTAAGGATTTTTGAGGAAATGCAGCGTGAAAAGCAAGGAAAATACTGGACTTTACATTCAGTTCACATTGCGAAATTTATAAGTGGATTTTCTGTCTATAATTCAGCACAAAAATCATTGTAATATTGAACCATTTCCAGAACATCTCCTATTTTGAATTTCATTTCATCTATTTTGTTAATGATTCCAGGGCAATTCTTAAAATACTCTTTAGCGATTTTTTTAAAATTAATCGCCTTTCCCAAACTAATAGCCTCTTGCTCATTATCCTTTATCACAAATAATTGATATGAAACTTCACGATGAGATGGAACAAATGCACTCAATCCGTCAATCGATGTACTATTTGAGTTTGAATTATCAACCCAGTTAGAATCAACTTTTGCGTAGACAGAAATTTCTCCGTGTTCTACCAGTTCCACTAACTTTGGGTTACTATAATTCTTCAGCTTAACATAGTGAAAAACTATATCCATAAGTTCGGAATGCATTGTAACGCCTTTCAAATCATTTTCATTCCACGAATCCGGCTTTCCATCCTCTGTTAACTTAAATTTGATTGTGGATGAGCCTAACATATCAATAATTTTGGCATATCCTTGAATTGAAGTACTATCTATAAAATGAATTGTTGCTAAAGTATACCCATCTTTAACTCTAAACAAATCTTTCCTGTCAGGATTACAAAATCCAACTTGAATAAAATAGGCAAATATGATACTTATTGTAATTGTTTTCATTTTACTTTTAATGACTCTTTTTGAACTCCTTCTGAAAACGTTCAGCCTTATTCTGATAGAACTTTAAGCCTTCTGTTTTACCGTCTTTTAAACTTCCATTATAAAGTTTTGTAGAACCATCAATGGCTCTGTTGAATTTTACAAAAACAAACTTGCCATCTTTAAAATAATAAGTCTCATCAATGGTTTCCGAAGTTTTTTCAACATTATTTATCTTGAAGAGTTCATTGGTATTTTCGTCAAAATAAACGGTGTATTTGAATGTTCCAATATCCTTAAAGCCTTCGGCGTCTGTCAATGCACCTTCGGTAACTTCAGTCTTTAAGGTCATCTTATCCACTTTTTGCACATAGTCATTGGTGGCTTTGATAAGTTCTTCTTTACTGACGGCTGATTTTTTAGAACCGCAGGAATAAAAGGCTACTATTATTGAAAAAACTAAAAGAGATTTTATTTTCATTTGAATTTATTTTAAACGATGAATCCAACCAAATCTTCAATTTTTGAAATCAATTGGACCTTAATATTCGACTTTTTTAGGGCGATTTTGTTGTATTTCGAAACGAAAATGGTTGAAAACCCAAGTTTTTCGGCTTCAAGAATTCTCTGTTCCACACGTTGTACAGGTCGAATTTCGCCCGAAAGACCAACTTCTGCTGCAAAACAGAAATCCTTTGGAATCGCCACATCTTCATTGGATGATAAAATAGACGCCACAACGGCCAAATCAATCGATGGGTCATCGACCGTAATGCCTCCTGTAATGTTTAAAAATACATCTTTGGCTCCCAATCTAAAACCAGCGCGCTTTTCTAAAACAGCCAAGAGCATATTCAAGCGTTTGGCATTAAAGCCTGTGGCACTGCGCTGTGGTGTACCATAAACGGCAGTACTTACCAAGGCTTGGACTTCAATAAGCAAAGGCCGTACACCTTCCAACGTTGCAGCAATGGCGTTGCCACTTAACTCTTCGTCCTTTTTTGAAATCAAAATTTCTGACGGGTTGTTGACTTCCCTTAAACCAGAACCTTGCATTTCGTAAATACCCAATTCATTGGTAGAACCGAAGCGGTTTTTATGAGCCCTCAAGATACGGAAGACGTGGTTACGGTCGCCTTCAAACTGTAAAACCGTATCGACCATATGCTCCAAGATTTTTGGCCCGGCAATATTACCATCCTTTGTGATATGACCAATCAAAATTACTGGCGTGGCAGTTTCCTTTGCAAATTTTATCAGTTCGGTCGTACATTCCTTTATTTGAGAAATGCTTCCTGAAGACGATTCAATATAATCGCTGTGAAGTGTTTGAATGGAATCCACAATAACAATATCTGGTTCCAATGCTTCAATCTGTTTGAAGATATTTTGGGTTTTTGTTTCTGTCAGAATATAACAGTTATCGCTGTTCGGTTGAATACGTTCGGCACGCATTTTTATTTGTTTTTGACTTTCTTCGCCAGAAACATATAGCGTTTTGTAAGGCAGTGTCAAAGCAATTTGAAGCAATAAAGTACTTTTGCCGATGCCTGGTTCGCCTCCCAAGAGTATCATAGAACCAGGAACGATGCCTCCTCCAAGCACACGATTAAATTCTTCATCCAAAGAATTCAATCGAATATCTTGAGACGAATCAATTTCATTGATTTTTAATGGTTTTGAAACCTGCTTTACGGTGGAAGTTGGACTTTTCCAATCACTTTTTTCGGGTGTTTGAACGACTTCCTCAACAATAGTGTTCCACTGTTTACAAGAAGTACACTGACCTTGCCATTTAGAATATTGAGTGCCACAATTTTGGCAGAAAAATGCTGTTTTTACTTTAGCCACAGTTAAAACTTTAGGCTAAAATAAATATATTTCTACACTTGAAGATAAAGTTGATTTATTTCTTTAAGAAACTTTAATCCTCAACTTTTTCTTCAGTTTCTTCGGCAACAAATTTTAATTTTTCTACTTGAGCCATAATAAACTCTTTATTGAATTTTGGCGTTTCTTCCAAGGTCAAAGCCTCTTCGTAAAGCTTTGTCGCTTTTTTGGTCTTTCCTATTCTCTCTGCGTGCAACGCCAAATAATAGGTCCCAAGAGAAGATTTTGGCATGTTTTTATTGGCCAATTTTCCGAGTTTTTCAAGAGATTCCAAATCTTCTCGTTCTTCTGCTATCTTTACTACTTTTTCAAACTCTTCTTCAGGAATTGGTTTGTGGATCCCAAAGAGATCCTCGATGCGATTATACCTTTTTTCAATATAATGATCCAAAGTGCCTTCGTATGTCAAAACCTTTTCAGTAAGTTCCTTCTCATCCAAGGGTTTGTAAATGTCAAATATTTGGTCCATTGCTTTTGAAATGGCACCTGTAACCATTGTGTAGTGAGAATCTCCTTCAAGTTTGTCAAAGTAGTAGGTCAAAGCTTTATTTTCTGTACTCTTGAGCATCACATCTGTAGCTTCAACCGTTTTTCTGATATGAGGAATATCGTCATCACTTGTTGCCAAGTAGTAGAATACGTCATCTTTTACCCACTTTACTCTGTTGGCTATATTGTCATTCATATTGCCTTTAAAATCCGGGCTCAAATTGATGTAAGCTTGAAACACAGGTTTATCGCTGAACATGAACGAGTTGATAAAATTTCCCATAATATCATGTCCAATCGCAACTCTAAACTTACTAGTGTTATATTTAGAGTCTATGTACGGAATCAATTCTTCTCCAACAAATTGATAAAATCTTGCACCAGATTCAATCGGTAAACCGGTCACCTCATCAAAATAACTATCATAAAAACGTTCATACCCTTGAACGACACCAACTACAATTGATTCTGGCATTCCATCAAAATAGGTTTGATAACTTACTTGACCCACAACAGGCTCGAAAAGGTAATCTCCATCAAACACAACTATGACTGGATGTTTAATTCCTGATGAAGGATCGTAGTTTTTAGGAAGTTTGATTTTTAATTCTCTTGTGGTATTGAGCGTTCGCGATTCAAATTTCTCATATTTGATCTGAGCAAAAACGGAAGCAGACAGCATAAAGCAGGCGATAAAAGTTAGGGCTTTTTTCATCGTTCAATAGATTTGGGTTTGGGATGGTAAAGATACCCAAATTATTTAAATTTTAGCCAAAGCGCCCAAATATTCGATGAAATGCACAAAAATTATCATTGCTGATCCTTTATCGCATAAATTTTATCCAGTAAAACTTCTTTATCGATAAATTCTGAAGGCTCTAGAAGCAATCCTGAATTGTAATATTGAAGTGCCTTTTTAAGATTATTATCTTTTTCATAATACATGCCCAAATAGTATGCGCTTATCATGGAATCTGGATATTCTTTTTTAGCTAATCTTGACAATTCCTTTAATGATTCAATATCATCCTTTTTGTTTGAAGCTGCTGCTATAGCCTTAAAATCATTTTCAACAACTTTTTTCTCAAAACCGTAGAAAAACTCAATATCCTTATACTTCTTTTCTAGATATTGATAAGGTGAACCTTCATATGTGAGAACCTTTTCATTGTACTCCTTCAGGTTAATTGGTTTGTAAAGATCGAAGATTTGATTTAAAGCTTTTGGAATTCCTAGACCTACCATAGAATAATGATCTGCATCATTAAAATTGTCAAATCGATAGTGCAATTTCGGATTTTCTATAGTTTTTAATAAAGCATCTGTTTCTAGAATACTTTTGTTCAAACTCGATACATCGTTATCAGCTGTTGATAAGTAATAGAATGTATCTACATCCAAAACAGATAGTTTTTGTTGTAGCCTTGTTTTCATTTCTGGTGCTAGATCTGGGCTAAACGACACAAATGCCCTGTACATAGGCTTGTCCTTAAATAGATAATAATTAAGGAAATTGGCACTCATATCGTGACCCATGACAATCCTAAAGTTTGAAACCTTATATTTACCTTCTATATATGGTACAAGTTCCATACCGAGGAACTCAAAGAAATCGGCTCCATCTTGAGATGGAAAAAATTGTTCATCGTCATAATGAAAATCCTTATGTCTCGTGGAACTTTGGTTGATTCCTACCACTATACATTTGGGCATTTCACCCCAATAAGACTGATAATCTACATTTCCAATAACTGGTTCAAATAAATAATCGCCATCTAATACAATGATTAAAGGATATGTTGTTTTCTCTTCTGGATCATAGTTTCTAGGTAACTGAATCTTAATATCTCTCGATTCACCTAGTTTTGAAGACTGAAATGGTTCATATATAACTTGAGAAGAAACCTTGAAAGATAACACCAAGATTATCAGTAGAGTAAAATTTTTGATCATAATCAGCTAATTAAATGACGATGCAATTTAAATAATTATTTGATTCTATTATAAATAGGAAGGAATAGAAACGATAAACTACCTAAAATTAGAATCATGAGGGTTTGAGAAGACCACATTATCCAACCAAAAGCTATACTTGGATTTTCTGGAATATCGAACATTTCAAAGGCAGCTGCAATAGCCAAAGGGTATACAAACACACCTCCATTTGTTGCAGCGATGGTAAAACTTCCAGCAATAAAAGCAATTAAAACAGCACCTATGGAAATGCCGTTTAAGTCTTCAACTGCAAAAGTTGTTAAATAGAACATTAGCAAATACATTGTCCAAATAAACAAGGTATGGAAAATGTAGGCCCATTTATGTCTCATTCTTAAAATACTCGAAACACCTTCCATTAATCCTCTTATAAACACCCTGACTTTTAATGCAATTTTCGATTGACTTCTTTTTAAGAAAACAATTAGAAGTGTCAAGAAAACAAGTCCTGCAATTCCAGCCATCAAAATCTTCACGGGCTGAAAAGATTTTTCCAGGACTGAATAAATAAAGTCAAATTGAAGCACAAGAGTGATACCGACAATCAGCATCAGAATTAAAAAATCAGCAACTCTTTCACCAACGATGGTTCCAAATCCTTTTTCAAACGGAACGTCTTCATAATTGGTCAATACTGCCGCTCTTAACACCTCTCCCGACCTAGGAATACCCAGATTTGCCAGATACGTTATGAAAATCGCCATAACACTATTAGGAAATCTTACACTGTAATTCATCGGCTCCAACTGATATTGCCATCTGTAAGCTCTAGAAAGATGACTCAAAAATCCACAAAAAACCCCAATTCCGATCCACCAATAGTTTGCGGTTTTAAAATAAGGAATGACGTCATTTAAAGGAATGCTGGAAAATGTATACCAACCGAAAAAAACTGCCAATAAAAGCGGGATGGCAATTCTTAAAAGCTTTTTGGACACGATGTTCAAAATCTTATTTCAAAAGATTGGTAGCTTCATCAGGGAAAACCAAAGATGGCTTGAAGGTTTTTGCCTCTTCAATATCCATAAAGGCATAAGTAATCAATATCAGAGTATCCCCAACAGCAACCTTTCGTGCAGCGGCTCCATTTAAAGTGATTTCTCCACTATTTCTAGGTCCAGGTATTACATAGGTTTCCAAGCGTTCACCATTATCGTTATTGACAATTTGAACCTTTTCGCCTTGTATAATGTTGGCTGCCTCCATCAAATCTTCATCGATAGTAATACTACCTATATAATTGAGGTCTGCACCAGTACATTTAACTCTGTGGATTTTCGATTTTACTACTTGAATTTGCATGTGGCAAAGATACTTAATTTAACGCAATATTATCGATGAGCCTGATATCATCAGCATATACAGCTATAAATGCTCTATATGATTTGCTTTTTGATTTGCGATGGATTGTTTTTAGTGATTCTTCATCAGCGATTATAAAATATTCCAATTCCAACAAATCGTGTTCAGCAAATTGACTTTCAACCCAATCGGTCACTTCATTAGCACTTTTTGTGCCAAACTTTTCTTTGGCAGTTTTTAAGACTTTATAGATGAATGGAGAAGCCTTTCTGTGCTCTGGATTGAGACGTTCGTTGCGAGAACTCATGGCCAAGCCATCTTTTTCCCTGTAAATTTCACAACCCACAATAGATACTGGTATATTGTAGTTTTCCACCAATTTTTGAATGATTCTATATTGTTGAAAATCCTTTTTCCCGAAATAAGCTTTTGTAGGCTGAATAATTTCAAACAATCGCTTTACAATCGTACCAACACCGTCAAAATGTCCAGGCCGGAACTTTCCTTCCATTTCAAACTCAAGTCCGTCAAAATCAAAATGGGCAGATTCGATATTCTCCCCATAAATGTCATCAACCGTCGGTGCATAAACAATGATTTTGTCACTTACTGTTTTAAGAAGTTCCAAATCACGATCCATGGTTCTGGGATATTTCTCCAAATCTTGTTGATTGTTGAATTGTGTAGGGTTTACAAAAATACTCATTATGGCAACATCATTTTGCTTTAAGGCCTCTTCAATCAAGGAAAGATGCCCTTTATGCAAAGCACCCATAGTTGGCACAAAACCAATTGATTTTCCCTTCTTCTTAATATCTTCAATGATAGGAGAAATATTTTCTTGTAAGTTGTAAACCTTCACTATATAACAAAACATTAACAGCGTGAAAACATTAACAGCGTGCAAACTTAATATTTTACCAACAATCTGCATAAATTTTTGTAATTTTGCGTGTTTTTTAATTTTAGTTTTTTTTCGGCTAGATTTGTGTGGTCTACAAAATACTCTTGGATTTTTTCAAGAATGTAGGTTTTGATAGACGATTAAAAAACAACAAAATATAGTTATATGAAAGATAAGAGGATATTGTACGTGTCTTCCGAGGTTGTGCCTTATTTACCAGAAACAGAAATCTCATCCATGTCGTTTGAAGCGCCAAGGATGGTAAATAAACAAGGAGGGCAAATACGAATATTCATGCCTAGATATGGAAACATTAATGAACGTAGACACCAATTGCACGAAGTTATTCGTCTTTCTGGCATTAATTTAGTCATTAATGATTTAGATATGCCTCTTATTATTAAAGTGGCATCGATTCCAAAAGAAAGAATACAAGTTTATTTTATTGACAACGAGGATTACTTCAAACGTAAAGCCACACTCACCGACGAAGAAGGAAAATTGTACCCAGACAACGATGAGCGCGCTATATTTTTTGCAAAAGGCGTTATTGAGACTGTCAAGAAGTTAAATTGGTCACCAGATATTATTCATGTTAACGGCTGGCTGGCTTCACTACTCCCCCTTTACTTAAAGGAATATTATAAAAATGAACCTTTATTTAATGATAGTAAGATTGTCACATCCGTATACAATCAAAGCTTCGATGGAACGTTAGACAATAATATGATTAACAAAGTAAAATTTGACAACATAGACGAAAGTCTGGTGAAAGCCCTGGAATCTCCAACTTATTCTAACCTCATGAAAGTAGCCATTGATCATTCTGATGCACTCATTAAAGGGTCATCAGAGATTCCGAAGGAACTTGAAGATTATCTTAAAAATTCAAAAAAACCAGTTCTTGACTACTTTTCCATGGACGAATTTGCCGATCCTTACACCGAATTCTACAATACACAAGTATTAAACTAGAGAAAACATACAATGAATAAAATAAAATTTGCCCTGAAAAATCTTGCTATTGTTGCATTGATTATAAGTTCATTTATTGCTTGCGATAAAGATTTTGCATCCGTTGGGTCAGATGTTATCGGACAAGGAAATTATCTTACCAACAGTACTAAAGAATACCCGGTTATAGCCTATACAAACCCTCTAGAACCTGTTCAGACCAATAATTTACCTCTCAACTATCTGGGAGCGTTCAATGACCTAACCTATGGTTTAACAACAGCAAGCTTTGTTAGTCAACTAGGTACTACCACTTATGACCCTGATTTTGGAGATGGTGTGATTTTAGATTCAGTTATTCTTACTGTTCCTTATTTTAGTAGGGCCGTTGATGTTGATGATGAAGGTGGTAAAATTTATGAATTAGACTCCATATTTGGAAACGGATTTGTTGATTTGGAAATCTATGAAAACAATTATTTTTTAAATTCAATCAATCCAAATGAAGAATTTGACACACCACTGAATTATTTTTCTAATTCAACAACTAGTATTGGAAATATTAACCCAACACTTCTTATGGGAACCGAAATTTTGCCTGCAGTGCCTCAATCATTAAATAGCTTTAGACCTAGCAACAGAGAAATTGTTTTAAAAGATGAAGACGGCGAAATCTCCAGTCGCACTGCACCAGCACTTAGAGTAAAGTTAGACAATGCTTATTGGTTGAATAAAATCATAGAAAAGGAAGGAGATATAGAGTTAAGTAATGCCAATAATTTTAATAATTATTTCAGAGGTATCTTTTTTAAGGTTACTCCCTTAGCCAATAGTGGTAGTTTAGCCCTGTTGAACTTCAATACTTCCAGTGCCAATATCACACTACATTATACCAAAAATCCAACTACCACCGGTGCTGACAGGGCCAAAGCTACTTTTGTTTTAACTTTCACAGGTAATAGAATAAATCTCATTGAAAACCAATTTGACTTTGCAATTCCTCCTGGTAATCCTATGGATGGCGATGAAAAATTATATGTTAAAGGGGCCGAAGGTTCAACAGCAGTAATTGACCTATTTAAAGCTGGAGACCATGAAAATGGATTTTCACCGGAATTTTATTCGTTCAAAAATGATTTTGTTGAAACAGATGTAGACGGGAAATTTGTTAGATCGAAACGACTTATTAATGAAGCAAATTTGGTATTTTATGTTAACCATGATCAACCTTTAGGAACTGAACCTGATCGCATCTATCTTTATGATTTAAAAAATGGAACTCCATTATCAGATTATTTTTTCGATTTCACAAACAATACATCTCCAGTAAACTCCAAAATTAATCACCTCGGTGTCCTGGAAAGGGAAGGAAATAATGCTTCAGGGGAAGGTATTAAGTATAAAATCAAAATAACTGAACACATCAATAATCTTTTGTTAAGAGACTCTACCAATGTTAAGTTGGGATTGTCTGTTTCAGGAAATGTGAATCTTGAAAACTCATCTCCTCAATATAAAGTTTTAACTTCAAATGATGATCCGGTGAATAAGATACCTGTAAGCTCAATTATATCCCCAAGAGGAACTATACTTTATGGTAACAACACGAGCAACGAGCAGAAAAAACTATATTTGGAAATATTTTATACCGAACCAAACAACTAAAAAACTATGTGTGGAATTGTAGGTTATATTGGCCACAGGGAAGCCTATCCTATTATACTTAAAGGGTTAAAGCGATTAGAGTATAGAGGTTACGATAGCGCAGGCATTGCCTTGTATGATGGATGTGATATCAAATTGTCAAAGACTAAAGGAAAAGTTGTTGATCTCGAGGATAAATTGTTAAAAGAAATCCCAACAGTTGGCAGCTTGGGAATAGGACATACAAGATGGGCAACGCATGGTGTACCAAATGACGTCAATTCGCACCCACACTATTCAAATTCAGGAAATCTGGTCATTATACACAATGGAATCATAGAGAATTATGAAAGCTTAAAGACAGAATTAAAAAATAGGGGATATAGTTTCAAATCTGATACTGATACCGAAGTTTTAATTAACCTAATTGAAGATGTTATGAAAAATGATAATCTGAAATTAGGAAAAGCTGTTCAAATCGCTTTAAATCAGGTTGTAGGAGCGTACGCCATTGCGGTATTTGATAAAAACAAGCCTAATGAAATAGTCGTTGCAAAGTTAGGAAGTCCTTTAGCTATAGGTATTGGGGATGACGAATTCTTTATTGCAAGTGATGCGTCTCCATTTATAGAATATACCAAAAACGCCATCTATCTTGAGGATGAGGAAATGGCCATTGTTAGAAGGGGAAAGGATTTAAAAATAAGAAAAATAAAAGACGACTCTTTGGTTGACCCTTACATTCAAGAATTACAAATAAATCTCGAACAAATTGAAAAAGGCGGATATGATCACTTTATGCTCAAAGAGATTTACGAGCAGCCAAGTGCTATAAAAGATACCTATCGAGGGAGAATGTTGGTCAATGAAGCCATTATAAAACTCGCCGGTGTCGAAGATAATATGAAAAAGTTTCTCAACGCAGACCGAATTATCATCGTTGCCTGTGGAACTTCATGGCATGCAGGTTTAGTTGCTGAATATATTTTCGAAGATCTGGCACGTATCCCAGTTGAGGTCGAATACGCATCGGAATTTAGGTACAGAAACCCGGTCATAAATGAAAAAGATTTAGTTATCGCCATATCTCAATCAGGAGAGACTGCCGACACCCTTGCCGCAATCAAATTAGCAAAATCCAAAGGTGCTTTTGTATTCGGAGTTTGTAACGTTGTGGGGTCTTCCATAGCAAGAGAGACAAATGCTGGCGCTTACACTCACGCAGGTCCTGAAATTGGCGTTGCATCCACCAAAGCTTTTACAACACAAATCACAATTTTAACACTGATAGCACTTCGATTGGCAAGAGCTAAAGGTACCATTTCGAGTTCAGACTTCCGTCTATATCTAATGGAACTTGAGATGATTCCAGAAAAAGTCATAAAAGCCCTAGAATCCGAAGAACACATCAAAAAAATAGCTGAAATTTATAAAACAACTCGAAATTTCCTCTATTTGGGAAGAGGTTATAATTTTCCAGTTGCTTTAGAAGGCGCATTGAAACTTAAGGAAATTTCATATATTCACGCAGAAGGTTATCCCGCTGCAGAGATGAAGCATGGTCCAATTGCTCTCATTGATGAAAATATGCCAATAGCTGTAATTGCCACCAAAAAAGGCCATTACGAAAAAGTAGTGAGCAACATTCAAGAAATAAAATCAAGAAAAGGAAAAATCATTGGTATTGTTACAGAGGGCGATGTTAGCGTTAGAGAATTGGCAGATCATGTTATTGAAGTTCCTGAAACCCTAGAGGCATTATCCCCACTTCTCACTACAATTCCGTTACAATTGCTGTCATACCATATTGCGGTAATGCTTGGAAAAAACGTAGATCAGCCTAGAAATTTAGCAAAATCTGTGACTGTAGAATAATAGAAATTCTATTTTACCTAATAGCAAAACCCTTTTACAAGGGTTTTTTTATGACCCAAATTCAGAATATGACAATTTCAGATATACAATTTTACCAATATTTACTATGCACGCATACTTTTTTGCAAAATTTTCAATTTAGTATCAGATAATTATTTATATTGGTCTACTAAATTTAACTAATCCCTAAAATGAAAACACTTTTAAAGATTATGATGCTGTTTTTGAGCACTATAACGTTTGCGCAAACAACAGTTACAGGTACGGTAAAAGACAATAGTGGCCAGCCTCTACCTGGTGCCAATATTATTATTGATGGCACAACCACAGGTACCATCTCGGATTTTGATGGAAATTTTGCCTTAACCTATAATCAACCGCCTCCATTTACCATAACAGTCAGCAGTGTTGGTTTTGAATCTGTCACAAAGGAGGTCACTACTAATCCTCAAACGTTGGATTTTGTACTCGTAGAAGGAACTTCATTAGATGAGGTAGTTATTTCTGCCTCTAGAACACCAGAGCGGGTTTTCGAATCTCCGGTTACAATCGAACGTTTTGGTCTTAAAGAAATAAAAAATACAGCCTCGGCCGATTTCTATGATGGGCTCGAAAATTTAAAGGGTGTTGACATAAACACCAATAGTTTGACTTTTAAATCTGTTAATACTAGAGGGTTTGCCACTTTCGCTAACAATCGCTTTATGCAATTGGTTGATGGAATGGACAATTCTTCCCCTGCCCTGAATTTCCCTATAGGGAATTTAGTTGGTATGAATGAAACAGATGTTTTGAGTGTTGAGTTACTACCTGGTGCCGCATCGGCATTATATGGTGCAAATGCTTTCAACGGTATTTTATTCATGAGAAGTAAAAGTCCTTTCGATTTTCAAGGTATTAGTGGATATCACAAACAAGGAATTACTTCGCAAGATGCTGCGGGAGACAATACCTACCGTGACACAGGGATAAGAATGGCTTATAAATTCAGTGATAAATTTGCTGCAAAAGTAAATTTTGGATGGCTAAAAGGAACTGACTGGATGGCTACTAACTACGATGGTAAGCCAGGGACTGGCGCTACAAGAGCTAGTGTGGGCTATGATGGTTATAATATTTATGGAGATGAAGTTGCCACAAATATCAGGGCTGCTTCGGGAGGTTTAGGAATAATACCTGACGTTGTGGTGAGCAGAACCGGTTATGAGGAAAGAGATTTAACAGATTACAACGCTGAAAGCATCAAAGCTGACTGGGGACTTTACTACCGTCCTTGGGCCAATGATTTTGAAATTCAATATGTTGGGAAAATAGGTAAAGGGAATACAATTTACCAAGGAACTAACCGATATTACATAGACAATTTCACTCAACTTCAAAACAAAATAGAAATCAAGAATAACAACTTCTTTTTGAGAGGTTATTTAGTATCTGATAAAGCTGGTGATTCTTACGATATGGTATTTACAGGTATCAACATTAACCGTTCTTGGAAATCTGATACCGATTGGTTTGGAGATTATATTCAGAGTTATGCAGCTAGAACTTTAGCCGGAGCCACAGATGCCGAAGCTCATCAGTATGCCAGGGATGTAGCTGAAGAAGTTATTGATCCTAACGGAGATGATGGAGTTGAACGCTTGATTCCAGGCACACCTGCTTTTCAACAAGCATTTGACAGAATTACAGCAGATCCGGATTTTGCAACAGGTTCTAAATTTCAAGATGCTTCCAAGTATTATCACGCAGATGGTAACTACAACTTTAGCCACTTATGGGATGCTGTGGACATTCAAGTTGGTGGTTCTTATAGAAAATACGTTTTAAATTCCTTCGGAACAATTTATACTGATTTTGATGGAACCATCCCTTATTCTGAATATGGGGCTTATACACAACTGCAAAAAGATTTGCCACTTGGCAATGATATGCGTTTAAAATTGACTGGTTCAGCACGCTATGATAAATCCGAATTTTTTGACGGATTTGTTTCCCCAAGAGTTTCAGCAGGTTTAACCGTTAATGAGAACCACAACATAAGAGCATCAGTACAAACTGGTTTTAGAAATCCTACTACTCAAGATTTGTTTATCGGTCTAGATGCTGGACGCGCCATTTTAGTTGGAGGTTCACCTGACAACTTGGATAGATATGTAAGATCTTATAACGTAAGTGCGGCAGGACAAGCGCTTGGTCAACCAGCTTCTGTCTCACAGTCCGGTGGAGCTGCATACAATAATTCTTATTTAGCTTCCTCAGTATCCGAATTTGCTGCTTCAGAAAATCCCGCAGATTTAAGAATAGGAAATTCTGCTTTGGTGAAACCTGAAAAAATTAGCACAGCAGAAATTGGTTATCGTGGAAAAGTTAAAAAAGTTGTTATTGATATGAGTGTTTATTACAACAAATACCAAGACTTTATTTCTGGAGAAGTTGTAATTGCTCCTTTATATGGTACAGTAGGAGACAATTCATTATCAGTTGCCGCAATCGCAAATGGTGACTATAAAGTTTATCAAACCTATACAAATTCTAAAGCGGATGTGAATTCTTATGGTGGATCTATCGGACTTTCAACCAAGGTTCTTGGAAACTTTGATCTAGGTGGAAGCTATACATACACCAAGCAAGATTTTGACCAAAATGATTTCCCTGATTTCCGTACCAATTTTAACACCCCTAACCACAAGGCAAAAATCACTTTCGGTAATACAGATTTGTTTAAGAATTTTGGTTTCAATGCAGCTTGGAGATGGAGTGATAACTATTATTGGCAAGCCACATTCGGAGACGGTGAGATCCCTGCTTACCAAGTTTTGGATGCACAACTTAACTTTAGAGTTCCATCGCTAAAATCGTCAATTAAAGTTGGTGCAACCAATTTGTTAGGCGATGAGTATTTCACAGCGATTGGTACTGGTGACATAGGTTCAATGTACTATGTTTCTTTGACGATAAACAATCTTTAATAATATAAAATCATTATAACAATGAAAACTTTAAAATATATATTTCTATCAGCAGTTCTGATTGGATTTACATCTTGTAATGAAGATGAGTTTGACTACACCCCAGATCCAGAACCGCTACCAGAATTAACTGCAGGCTCTGTAGATTTTTCAAAATATATTGCTGTTGGAGCATCCTTTACCGCGGGATATACTGATGGCGCTGTATTCATGGCCAGCCAAACTAACTCCTTCCCCAATATCTTAAACCAACAATTTTCATATGTTGGAGGTGGAAGTTTTACACAGCCTCTAACTAATGACAATATTGGAGGTCTTCTTTTCGCTGGTAATGTGATAGCCAACCCTAGATTATATTTTAATGGTACAGGTCCTGTGGTTTTACCGGCGACTCCTTCCACTGAAGTAACCAATGTTATTTCAGGTCCTTTTAACAATATGGGTGTACCAGGTGCAAAGAGCTTTCATATCGTAGCGCCTGGATATGGTAATTTAGCAGGTGTTCCCATAGGTGCTGCCAATCCTTATTTTGCAAGGATGGCTTCATCATCTAGCACTACTATTTTAGCTGATGCTGTTGCACAAAACCCAACATTTTTCACTTTGTCAGAAATAGGCGGAAACGACGTCTTATCATTTGCTACCTCTGGAGGAACTGGAGTTGATCAAACAGGTAACTTTGACCCATCTACTTATGGTGGAAATGATATTACAGATCCAAATGTATTTGCTCAAGCTTTCACTGCACAAGTAAATGCCTTGACATCAAATGGAGCAAAAGGCGCTGTCGCAAACGTTCCTTACATAACTAGCTTACCTCATTTTACAACGGTACCATACAATCCGTTAGACCCTTCTAATCCAAGTTTTGGCCCGTTAATCCCAACTTTAAACGGAGTTTATGGTCAACTTAATCAAGTTTATGCCTATCTAGAATCAGTTGGTGCAATTGATAATGCTGCAGAACGTTCGGTAGTTTTTTCAAGCTCATCTGCGAGCGCAGTTGTTATAAGTGATGAGACGTTACCCAACATATCTGCTCAAATTGCTGGTGTTTTAAATGCCAGTCCAACATTTCCAGCTTTTGTACAGTCATTTGGTTTACCTGCAGCCGCAGCACCACTTGTAGCTAACTTATTAGGAAACTTTTACGGTCAATCTAGACAAGCTACTGCAGATGATTTATTTGTGCTTCCAAGTAGTTCTATAATTGGACAAGTTAATCAAACAACATATGCATATTTAGTGTCCCAAGGTTTACCGGCAAGTATCGCGGGACAATTTTCGGCAAATGGTGTTACGTATCCTTTAGAAGACAAGTGGGTGCTGATTCCAAGCGAACAAATGGCAATAAAAACAGCCACGGATGCTTATAATAATACTATTTCAAGCGTTGCTTCTTCAAATGGTTTAGCCTTAGTTGATTTTAAAGGCATTTTAGAACAAGCTTCAACAACCGGAATTTCCGATGGAGACTTTGTGCTAAATACAAATTTGGTTACAGGTGGTCTGGTAAGTTTAGATGGTATACATTTAACAGCCAGGGGCTACGCTGTCATGGCTAATGAATTTTTAAAAGCCATTGATGCCACATACGGATCCAACTTTGTAGCTGCTGGTTATAAAGCAAATCCAGGAGATTATCCTACAAATTATCCTCCAACATTACAATAGATTTCATCTTTATAATTAATACGAAACACCTTCGTCAAGAAGGTGTTTTTTTATGACAAAAAACCTAATAAATAGACTTTTATTTTAAATTAAAAGATATATCTTTGCAGCGCGAAAAAAGGATGTTTTTTCGTGATAAATTTAATTCAACATTAAACACATAAGTAATGTCAAAAGTTACAGGTAAAGTTGCACAAATCGTTGGTCCTGTTATCGACGTAGCGTTTGAAGCTGGTTCAGAGCTTCCGAAAATCTATGATTCATTAGAAATTAGAAAAGCAGATGGTTCTGTTTTGGTATTGGAAGTTCAATCACACATTGGTGAAGATACTGTTCGTACTATTGCGATGGATTCATCTGACGGTTTGAGTAGAGGAACTGAAGTGGTTGCAACTGGAGCGCCTATACAAATGCCTATTGGCGAAGATGTATATGGTCGTTTGTTTAATGTGATTGGTGATGCGATTGATGGATTAGGTGACTTGCCTAAAACAGGCGGCAACGGTTTGCCTATCCACAGACAGGCACCTAAATTTGAAGATTTATCAACTTCAACTGAAGTATTGTTTACGGGTATCAAAGTAATTGATTTGATCGAGCCTTATGCAAAAGGTGGTAAAATTGGTTTATTCGGTGGTGCCGGTGTTGGTAAAACAGTATTGATTCAGGAGTTGATTAACAATATTGCAAAAGGTCACGGTGGTCTATCAGTATTTGCTGGTGTAGGAGAAAGAACTCGTGAAGGAAACGACCTTTTAAGAGAGATGTTAGAGTCTGGAATTATCAAATATGGTGGTGACTTTATGCACTCTATGGAAGAAGGTGGATGGGATTTGTCTAAAGTTGACAAAACAGTCATGAAAGATTCTAAAGCAACCTTCGTGTTCGGACAGATGAATGAGCCACCAGGAGCTCGTGCTCGTGTGGCATTGTCAGGATTGACCATTGCTGAATATTTCCGTGATGGTGCTGGTGACGGACAAGGTAAAGACGTACTTTTCTTCGTAGATAACATCTTCCGTTTTACACAAGCTGGTTCTGAAGTATCAGCATTGTTAGGTCGTATGCCTTCTGCGGTAGGTTACCAACCGACTTTGGCAACAGAGATGGGTGCGATGCAAGAGCGTATTACTTCAACCAAAAAAGGATCTATCACCTCTGTGCAAGCTGTTTACGTTCCTGCGGATGACTTGACTGACCCTGCTCCTGCTACGACATTTGCCCACTTGGATGCAACAACGGTATTGTCTCGTAAAATTGCAGAGCTTGGTATTTACCCAGCCGTGGATCCATTGGATTCTACATCTCGAATCTTGACAAAAGAAATTTTGGGTGCTGACCATTATAACTGTGCTCAACGCGTAAAGGAGTTATTGCAACGTTATAAAGAGTTGCAGGACATCATCGCCATTCTTGGTATGGAGGAACTTTCTGAAGATGATAAATTGGCTGTAGGACGTGCACGTCGTGTGCAACGTTTCTTGTCTCAACCATTCCACGTGGCCGAACAATTTACTGGTATCCCAGGTGTATTGGTAGATATCAAAGAAACCATCAAAGGATTTAACATGATCATGGATGGTGAATTGGATCACTTGCCAGAAGCTGCTTTCAACTTGAAAGGAACCATTGAAGAAGCCATGGAAGCTGGTGAGAAAATGTTGGCAGAAGCGTAATTCAGTCAGCAGTGTTCAGTAGCAGTCAAAAGTGACTGTAAACTGTAAACTGCGACTGTAAACTTTAAAGATATGTATTTAGAAATTGTATCACCAGAGGCTACCTTGTTCAGTTCAGAAGTTGATTCTGTAGTTGTGCCTGGCGTAATGGGAGAATTTGAAATGTTGAATAACCATGCTCCTATTATTTCGCTTCTAAAGGAAGGTATTGTTAAAATAAAGACCCATTCAATCAGTCATTTGGTTTTTGATGAATTGCACGCCGATGTTATTCCTCATAAGGATGACAAAAAAGTGTTGACCGTAAAAATCAACTCTGGAACCTTAGAAATGAAGGACAATAAGGTTATCATTTTAGCCGATTGAAAATTGATTCCAGCAAATAAAATAAACGCCATGTCTAAGAGCATGGCGTTTTTATTTTTATAACTTGGAACCTAACCATTCTCTCCTCTTTCTCTTCATATTTTCATCAAACTGTTTGGAATGATTCTCTAGCGGAACAATGTCATAAGATGTCTCTGTCTTTATCATAAGCTGTGTTTCCTTACGAATTCCAAATCTCTCATAAACGACTGGAATTTTTTCTCCAATACTATAATTCTTCAAAATTGAAGCTATATCTGTATTGTCATCTATAAAATTAAGACCGACTCTTATGAGCTTATCTCCGTTTTGCAAACCAGCTTCATAAGCGGAAGAACCAATCTTTGGATTTCTCATAATTTTTTGAAATCTGACAGTTGCTCCAAATGCGATGTCTTCATTTGTTTTTAAAACAACTCCCATTTGATTGAACAAACGCTCAAAATCAGGCATTCCACTCTTATAAATGTAGCTAGTGAAAAAATCGTCAGCAAACTTCTTACCAGCATAGACTTTCAGGGTTTGATGCAAATCGTCAACTGAATAAAACTTTTGAACCTTTCCAAAATCAGTCCACATCAATTTCATAAAATCATCAAGATTTAAATCTTTTTCTCTTAATGACAAATCCAAAGCCAAACCAAGCATTTCCCCATAACTGTAGTAGGAAATAAAGATATTCTCAAAGTTAGTTTCATCAATTGATTTTGCAGCATCATTGAAAGGTGCCAATTGACTCATTCCAATCGGATTGAAATAAGCTCTGCCTGGTGATGTCCAAACGTAATTGAAGCCTCTGATCATATCCTTGAAATAATAATCTTGAGTCCATATCCCTGTTCTGCATTGTGAAAGTGCATCATAATAATTGGTAAATCCTTCGGCAAACCAAAGTGCATCGCTCATATTTGTCTTTTGAAAATCGAACGGCTCCAAATCATCCGGACGGATACGCTCTACATTCCAACAATGGAAAAATTCATGGGCAACCGTTCCAATATTTTGTTCATTGCCTCCAAAAGACAAACTACGCGTACTTGGAATCATGGTAGAATTTCGATGCTCCATCCCGTCACCCGTTGCATTGGGCATATAGCAAGCCAAAAACGTATATTCTCCATAATCGTACCGTGGTAATTCCCCGAAAACTTGTTCTTGCTCCAAAACAAGTTTTTTGACATTTTCAAAATACGTATCAAACTGCTCTTCTGAAGCGGCATGGTCATGTAAAATAACATTGATGGTTTGACCTTTGACCTTAAAAAAGTGCTTTTTAAAATTTGCAATTTCAACTGGGCTATCCATAAAATACTGCAAATTGTCAGCGTGATAGCGATTATCATTCTGAAGTTTTAGTTGTGTGGCAATTTTCCAATCAGAATTTTCAGGTAATATAAAATTTACTTCAATTTGTTGATCGGCCAGCTCTGGAACATATATAAAGGTAGCTGGAATGTTAAGGTGTGCGTGTGTTTCATCTACTTGCGCATAGGTACCATCACCATGATTGGCGAACAAAGTATAGCTAATAGTTACTGTTCCGTTGTGCCCTTCAATCATCCATGAATATGGATCTTTACGACTAATATTCAATTCTTTACCTTTATCATCAGTTGCTTTTACATTGTAAACATTCTTGACAAATTCATGCAACGCATAACGCCCTGGTGACGAACGCGCCATGGTGATTTCTACTGTATCTCTTTTTAGGTTTGAAAATGTGGCTGAAATAGTTGCTTCATGGTGCACGGCCTTTTCAAACGAAATTGAATATGTTGAAGCCACTTGTGCGTGTACATTGTAATAGATGAAACTTATAAGAAGAATGGGCAGGAATCTAATCATTATAATTAATTAATTTATTTAATGCTGAAAGATACAATTAAGGCGATTACTTCCATGTCAAATTTAACAGTTATCTTAACGCTCAATATTTATATTTAACGTACAAATCATTTCAATGAAAACAGTTTCTGAATGTATATTTCTGGTTTTGATATGTTTCAACCTATCGTTGTATGCACAAGTCGATCCAGACATCTACGGTAAATTCGAATCAAAATTCTACAATATAGACGGTTACAACATTAATGTCGAAGTTTTGGGCAGTGGCAAGCCCATTTTCTTTTTACCTGGCGGACCAGGAAATTCACATGATTATATGCAAGGTAATTTTGGTCAATACTACAAAACGAATATCGTTGTGTTTTTCGATTTTTTAGGTCGAGGAAAAAGTGATGACGCGAAAAATCCTTCTGAATATTCAGTTGAACATGATGTAGAACTGATTGAAAAGCTTCGAAAGCTATTGAAGTTTGAAAAGATTTCTCTAGTTGGCCATTCTTATGGAACTGTTCCAGCGCAAGCCTACAGTATCAAATATCCAGAACATGTGGATAAGATGGTTTTAATAAGTGGTTTTCACAGCGGCGCGATGTGGCAAGCCAATTGTGACAGCTATAATCATTACGCCAAAACACATTTTCCCGAAAAATGGAAACAAGTGGACTCACTTCGGGCTTTAGGTTATGTTTCAAGTCAAGAGCCTCTAAAAACTGTATATGGCAACTTTCCAACAAAATACATTTATTATCATAACACAAAACTCAAACAGAATTCGCCAACCTACAAGCATCGCAGTTGGGCAAATGATGTATATGTTGCTATCATCGGTATTGATGGCGACTTTGATGTCTCTGGAAGTATGATCAATCAAGATTACAGACAAAAACTGAAAGATGTCAAGGCTAAAACCTTGATAATTGCCGGAAGATATGATGGGGTCTCTACGCCAGAATTTGCTGTACAATACAAAACCTTTATGCCTCAAGCACAGTTTGAAATGTTTGAAGACAGCGCTCACAATCCTTACCTCGAAGAACCAGAAAAGTTTTATTCGATTTTTGAAAAGTTCATGGAAATTAAGCGATGAATTATCGATAGTTTTGGAAATTTAACGAAGTTGGTCAATACTTGTAAAGCTATTATTAAGTTAACAGGTCCATTAACAAAGTTTTAATTCTAAATTCGTAACCTTTTCTTAACTTTGCGTGTTAAAATTCACAACCCTTGGCATTGAACCTACAAGACATTCCTCGAGTTAAAAACATAAGCAAAGAAGCGTTTTTACGAGATTATTATAAGCCTCAAAAACCAGTGGTGATAGAGCGCTTTATTGAGGACTGGCCTGCCTATAGCAAATGGAATTTGGATTACATGAAGTCTATCGCAGGTGATAAGATTGTACCACTTTATGATGATCGTCCGGTTGATTACAAAGATGGCTTTAATGAGCCTCATGCCAAGATGAAAATGAGTGATTATGTCGATTTGCTCAAAACAGAACCTACTCGTTATAGAATCTTTTTGTGGAATGTATTGAAAGAAGTACCACAACTTCAGAAAGATTACAGTTATCCCGATTTTGGCTTGAAACTGATGAAGGGTCTGCCCATGTTGTTTTTTGGTGGAGAGGATTCTTATACTTTCATGCATTATGATATTGATTTAGCAAATATTTTCCACTTTCATTTTGAAGGAAAAAAAGAAATCATCCTTTTTGACCAAAAACAGAATAAATATCTTTATAAAGTTCCTCATTCCTTAATCACAAGAGAGGATATCGATTTTTCAAATCCAGATTTGGACAAATGGCCAGCCTTAAAGTATGCTAAAGGCTATAAAACTTACCTCAACCATGGTGAAGTGTTGTATATGCCTGAAGGTTACTGGCACTACATGAAATATGTGACTCCTGGTTTTTCCATGAGTCTACGTTCCATTGCGAAGAATCCAAGAAACTTCAGTAAGGCCATTTACAATTTGGTCGTGATGCGACATTTTGATAATTTGATGAGACGTATCAAAGGGCAAAAATGGATTGATTGGAAAAATGGAGAGGCCGTCAAACGTACCAATCTTAACATAAAATAAATCAGGCAAGTATTAAAAAGTTATAATATATTTACCCCGTTTTAATTAAAATAAATCAAACATGAAAAAATTACTAGTATTAGTCACAATGTTATCTGTTTCATTAGCCAATGCGCAAGCTTTTCAAGGTGAAGGTGACAACAAATTTCAGGTTGGAGCTAATTTACAAGATGCTGCAACAGGTATTTTTGTGAGTTATGATTACGGTCTTGGCGAAAACATGTCTGTTGGTTTGGTATCATCGTATGCTTTGAGCGTTCATGATGCAATAAATGCTGATTTTGGAGATAGAATTGATGTAAAAGCTCGTTTTAACGCAAATTTAGGCAGTATCTTGAATGTAGATGAGAATTTTGACCTTTATCCTGGTTTAAACTTGAGTTTTAAAAACTTTGGTGGCCATATTGGTGCGCGTTATTTCTTTTCTCAAGGATTTGGGATATTCACTGAAGCTGCTTTCCCAATTGCGAAATATGATGCCAATGATTTAAGACCTGCAGATTATATCCATAACCAGTTTGTGGTAAATCTAGGAGCTGTTTTCAATCTCTAGTCTTATCTTCATATATAAAAATGCCCTTTGCTAATTAGATTTGCAAAGGGCATTTTTATTTAAGTATTTACGGCTTATGTACGGAGTATCTACGCCTAATCCATGGCGTTCTTATAGAGGTTAAAATACTGTAAAATGAATTTATATTCTTTCAATTGAAAAGTTCATTAACTTTTTCGTATACCAAATGACTTTCCCAACCACGATATAGAAGGAAATCAGCCAATTTCTTTTTCTTCTTTTGATGATTTTTTTCTGTTATAGTCATTGCTTTTTTGACTGCCAATTCATTAAACGTTTGCAAATATTCGGCTTCGGTTATCTCTTTCAAGGCTGAATTAATGAGATTTTTTGTTATGTCCCTTCTCTTAAGTTCTTGAATAATACGATAATTGCCCCATTTTTTAATTCTAAACTTTCCTCTTGTAAAGGCTTTTGCAAAGCGTTCTTCATTCAAAAAATTGTTATCCAATAAATGAACAATGATCATATCAATAACCTGTGGAATCATATTCATATCCCTTAACTTTTGATTGACTTCTTTATGGCATCGCTCTTGGTAGCTACAATAAGCCTCCAATTTTGAAATTGCCTCTTCTACTGTATAAACTTTGCTGTTCATAAGGCCAAAAATAAATTATTGAAAGCACAAAATTTAAATTCTTAACGATAAAGTAAACTAAGGTTTACAAATAAATAACTCATTAATAATTGTTTTTAATTGTCTAAACTTATTGATAGCCTTAACTTTGCAGCAGATTAGCTCGAAATAAAAAAATCCCTATGATTAAGAAATACACCTTTGTCTTATCAGCATTTTTATGCTTTAGTCTTTTTGGCTTTGGACAATGCCTAAATGATGATTTTAATTCTAGTTATGGTAATTGGGGTGACGGTTCTGGCACCTATCAAAATGCCGCTGCAGGACGTACAGGAAATGGTACAGGCTTTAATAGTACAAATGACGACATCATTACAAGTATAGCTGTAACTAATCCCACCAACATTACATTTTGGTTAGCACGTTCGAGCAACACTTCCAATAAAACTTTAAGTGTTCAATATTCTACATCAAATACAGGCCCTTGGACTAATGTAAGAGATATTCTTAATGGTGAAGTAACCGAAACCCATCAATTATTCACTACAAACTTAAATCTTACTGGAAATTATTATTTAAGAATTGTAATGTCACAAAGGTCTGGTGGGTCATATTATTTAGACGATGTGATTGTGAACTGCGGTCCTTCTGGCCCAACAATAACCGTTACCCAAGCTTCCGGAGGTACTATTACCCCGGGAACAACGAGTGTCACATCTGGTTCTAACCAATCGTTCACCGCCGCACCAGACTCATGTCATACGTTCAGCAATTGGATTGTTGATGGTGTCAATGTAGGAAACGCAAATCCATACACTTTTAATAATGTGACAGCTGACCACAATATAACAGCGGTTTACAATACAAACTCTTACGCAATTACAGCCTCTGCCGGAATTGATGGTAGTATTACTCCAAATGGTGTAACAAACGTCTTCTGTGGAAATGACCAGACATATACTTTTACGCCAGACAGCGGGTATGTAGTAGATGATGTATTAGTGGATGGTGTTTCTCAAGGTCCTTTGAGTTCTTATACATTTAATTCAGTATCATCGAATCATACAATCTATGTAACATTCATATTTTATGTGGGACCATGTCTATCTGATGATTTTGACACCGGATATGGTAATTGGTCAGGCGGTACAGGAACTTATCAAAATGCTACAGCTGGAAATACAGGGAACGGCACAGGATTCAATAGTACTAATGACGACATTATAACATCAGGTCTGGTCAGTAGTCCAGATTATATGACTTTCAACGCTCGAACATCTGGAACTGGTGCTAATTTCACAATCAGTTTCCAATACTCTGCAACGGGCGGAGCACCTTGGTCCACTGCAGCAACAATCAATGCCAATGGAAGTAATACAGGCAATGTAACCACTACTGCCAGCAATTTTACAATACCATTAAGTTTAACCGGAGATTATTACTTGCGAATTATTATGAGCGCAAGATCTGGTGGAAGTTTTTATCTTGATGATGTGAACGTTTTTTGTGGAACTTGTGTTCCTACGGTTTCGGTATCGTCTTTTGCTCCCTCTTCAGGCCCTGTAGGAACTTACGTTACAATTACAGGTACAGGATTTACAGGAGCGACAACGGTTGATTTTAATGGAACACCTGTGATAAACTATGTATCTCAAACTGCGACCGAATTGATTGTTGAGGTTCCAGCCGGCACCGTAACTGGACCTATTTCTGTGGACGGAAACAGTTGTCCTGTTCAAACATCTGATTTCAACATTATTGATAATGCAGGCTCTTGTGGTGGCATCAATGATCTCATTATGACCGAAATTTATGACCAAAATGGTGGTAGTTTAGGATATATTGAAGTATTCAATGGCACAAATTCCACTATCAATTTGGCAAATTATTTTATTAGACGATATGGAGATGCTGTTGATTTTGCCATCAATGATTACGTCGACTATTTCTTTGCTCCTGAAATTACAAGCATTGCAAGTGGTCAAGTAATCTACGGGAGGATTAGTACAAGTGCAAATACTGCCTCACCCAACTTTAATTATACAAATACAGGTTTTGCTGGTATTAATGGAGATGACATTTTTCATTTGTATAATGGAAGTACCATCATAGATGTTTATACCATCCCTGATTCTGGAATAGGCTATGTGGCACGAAGAAATACAAATACTGCTGGTCCCAATAACACAGAAAACCCTGGGGATTGGTCTTTTAACACCACAGAAAACACAAGTAATCTAGGTGTTTTCAATTATACAGGAGCTGTCAGCAACTTCCCATCAATCACCACACATCCTAATGACGTTTCTGGTTGTGCTTCAGAAGCCGAATTTACAGCTATTGCTAGCCCTGGAAACGGTGGAACTTTGTCATATCAATGGTACTTTAACGATGGCACTGCGACCGGATGGACATTGGTTACTTCGGCCAACTTGCCTTTAACTACAGTCAGCGGAGAAACAACGAATCAACTGTTGTTGACGGATGGTTTCTATAATTACGATGGTTATCAATTTTATTGTTTAGTGACTGAAGACGGCTCTTGCTCTACCGCAACGGATGCAACCCAATTGTTGGTACCATCAACTATCTGGGATGGAACCATATGGCTTTCGGGTGCTCCTAATATCAGCACTATAGCCATCATCGATGGTGATTATGATACAAGTGTGGGTGGTCAGCAATCTAGTTTTAGTGCTTGCCAACTCTTGGTAAACGGTGGTTATACGCTCTTCATTGAAGATGGAGATTACGTAGAAGTCGAAAATAATTTGACTGCCAACGGCGAAATTATTGTACGTACTTCAGGGTCATTCAAACAAAATAATGATGCAGGTCTTGTAAACGGCGCCGTGCTCTCAACTCCTTCACTTGTCAAAGTGGAAAAAGAAACAGCACCATTGAATGCTTGGTATGAGTATACCTATTGGAGTTCTCCTGTTGCAAACGAAACTGTTGGTGTTGCTCTTGGTGATTCCAATCCAAATAGACGCTTCTGGTACGACGCTCAAAATTATCTGGATGCTACTATGGAAACCAACAATGATAATGGATCAGCCCCAGGACAAGATGATATTGACGACGACGCCAATGATTGGACGTTTGCACCTGCTGGAATGACGATGACTCCTGGAGTTGGTTTTGGGGCCACTCACAGTTCAACTGGTTTTAGTACACCAGGGAATCAGTACAAATATACCTTCCAAGGTCCTTTCAATAATGGAGTTTATAATGTCCCTCTTTATAGAAACGATGCCGAATTGAATGATAACAATTGGAACCTAATCGGAAATCCATATCCATCAGCCATCAGTGCTGATGCGCTCTTGGCAGCAAATACAGTTATTGACATGAATGTACCTGGTGGTGTCATTGATGGTGCCATCTTCCTATGGTCTCAAAATGTAGCTCCAGACGGATCTACAAATGGAAATGAAAACCTCAACTTTGCACAGTCAGACTATGCCATTATCAATGGAACAGGACAAGCTGCAGGTGGTGATGGTGTGACGCCTAACCGTTATATTCCTTCTGGACAGGCATTTTTCGTGTCAATGTCTAATTCGGCTCCATCAACAGTGGTAAGCGGCACTACTCGAACAGCAGATTTTGTGTTCAATAACTCCATGCGTGTTCTTGATAACAATGATCAATTTTTCCGAAATGCACAAGGTGAAGTTCCAAATAAACTTTGGGTTGATTTGACTTCAGACAATGGCGTTTTCAACCAAATACTTGTAGGTTATGTCAATGGTGCTACTGATGCAAATGATGGTATGTACTATGATGCCTTGAAAAATTTATCCATTGACGCAAATGCTATTCTCTATTCTCGTCTGAATAGTGACGATACAGATTTAAAATTTGGAATTCAAGGTAAACATCCCAATAGCTTAAGCATTGATGAATCCATTCCTCTTGGTTTTTCCAATTCAATCACTGAAGCGACGATTTTTAAACTCGCTCTATCCAAATTGGAAGGTGACTTTTTGTTAGACAATAACATCTATTTAATTGACCACTTATTGAATACTATTCATAATCTTAAACAGGAAGATTATTCTTTTGTATCTGAAGTTGGTGAGTTCAACGACCGTTTTGAAATTGTGTTCCAAAATGAAGCCTTATCAGTTGTTGAAAATGAAATTACACCAAACGGCTTAAGCATTGTAGAGCTGAATGACGGAACGGTCCGATTTACGGTCAGCAACAACTTAACCATCGAGTCGGTACAAATTTTTGATTTACTTGGAAGAGCACTTTATGAGCTTAAAGGAAGTGCCCATTCGGAGACTTTCGATCTTTCTAACTTGAGCCAATCTGCTTACATAGCCAAGGTGACCCTTTCCAATGGACAGACCATCTCAAAACGGGCTGTCAAACGAAAATAATGCAGCTGTAAAATCTTCAATACATAAGTCCTAAACAATGGTTGAGGACTTTTTTTATAAAATGGATTTCATAATTATTGATAGCTACAATTGCGAAAATGTTAATAATTTGTTATCAACGCACTGATTCATAAGCCATTTTGATGTAATTTTGTATGCTTGCTTTGTTGCGAGCATTTTAAAAATTTCCCTATGATTAAGAAGTACGCTTTTTTAGTAATAGTGCTCCTGTGCGCTATGGTTTCAGGGTTTGGACAGGTAACCATCTTTTCAGAAAATATGGGAACGGCGACTGGCACTACTACTATAGCCGCCAACACGTTTCAAAATCCGGGATTGACTTTCACTGGTGATGCAGATGTCCGTTCTACAGGAGGTTCATCTGGATATTCTGGTGCTTCAGGAGGAAGAAATGTTTTTTTCACAAGTTCTGTCGGCAGGTATTTTGAAATCTCTGACATCAATACGTTGGGCTATAGCTCTATTAGCTTGTCTTTTGGACATCTCAAATCAACGACCGCAAGTAATAATCAACTATCGGTTGAAGTGAGCAGTGATGGCGTGACTTATACATCTTTAACCTACTCTCGGGCGACTGGAGCTGGGACTGCAAATATTTGGGCATTGATTACACCAACCGGAATCATTCCTTCAACAGCTAATTTAAGAGTACGTTTTACGCAAACTTCAGCAACCCATCAATTTCGGATTGATGATATTCAATTGTCGGGTATTCTTTGTACAGATGCTCCAGATTATGTCAACGTTCAATTTCCTACAGCTTCACCACAAAACATGGTTGACGGCGGAACTTTTGATGTATATGCACAGGCTTATGAACCAGGTGTCACAGAAGCTGCTGGTGTTGGAACTGGCATGGCAGCTTGGATAGGTTACAATACTATTGGAGCTAACCATCAACCATGGAGTCCTACAGGATGGACTTGGGTTGCTGCTCCGTATTTTGGACAAGGTGGAACAGGGAATAATAACGATGAATTTATGGCTGAAATCGGTTCGGCTTTAGCCCCTGGCACTTACTATTATGCCAGTCGTTTTCAGCTCAACAATTGCAATTATGTATATGGAGGTCCCGGCGGAACATGGAACAACGACTCTGTAGAACTTATTGTTACGGCCGACCAAGTTGACTTTTGTAATGTAGATTATCCAAAAATGGGTTCAGCAGTTGTAGGTGGAACTTTTAATGTTTACACGCAAGCATACGAACCTGGAATTACCAATGCTCCTGGGGCTGGTGCCGGTTTACAGGCATGGATTGGTTATAGCGCTACAGATATTCCACCATATACGTCTCCTGCCAGTTGGACTTGGGTCCCTGCAACTTATGATTCAGATTTTGGCAATAATGATCAATATGTCGCTAATATTATCGGTGGTGCAAATGGCATTACCGCCACTGGAACTTACTATTTTGCAAGTCGTTGGCAATTAAACGGCAGTGTTATTAGTTATGGAGGTATTTATGACGACAATATTGGTAATTTTTGGGATGCCACCAATAACAATGGTATTCTAACAGTAACGAATGCTCCTTGTTCTGACTTAATTCTATCTGAATATGTAGAAGGCACTAGCAACAATAAATATTTAGAAATTTTTAATGGTACTGGCTCAACCATCAATTTATCAAATTATCAACTGCAGGTTTATAATAATGGGAGCTCTTCTCCAAATGTGACGGCTCCACTTTCAGGAACAATACCTGCTGGTGGTGTGATTGTTTATCGACATCCATTAGCAACAATTTACACAGGTGCCACTACCGTTTTAACTCCTAACCCAATCACTTTTAATGGAGATGATGCCGTTGCTTTGGTTCATAGTGGAACCATTATAGATGTCATAGGTCAAATAGGTTTTGATCCAGGTACAGAATGGACAGGTGGTAGTGCTAGCACCCTAGATCGAACTTTAATAAGAAAAAGTTCAGTACAGGTGGGAGATTCAGATGGTTCCAACATCTTTAGTCCTAATGTAGAATGGCTCTCCTTTCCGATTAACAGTGTTTCAGAATTGGGATATCATTTTAGTAGTTGTTACCCAGACAGAGAACTCCAAATGGAATTGCCTGTTGGAACAGTAGTATATTGCGGACATGATTATGATTTTGGAAATCAAATTGTGAACACCAATACCGACGTAGTATTACGTTTGAGGAATCTTGGAGATTTACCACTTCAAATCAATTCATTGTCATTTGCAACTGGAGCGCAGTTTAGTCTTGTGACGCCTCCCGCTACCCCTTTTACAATACCAGCAACAAGTTTTCAGGATATAACTATCAGGTTTAATCCAAACGCTTTGGGTCTGTTTTTAGATACTTTAAACATAAGTAGCAATGATGCCAGCGAAAGTTCTTGTTCAATAGATTTATCGGGAATAAGTGTCTCCAATTGCGCAACAACAACAGAGGTAATCGCATCTCAAGATTTTGAATCAAGTCCTTCCGATACTTGGGCTTATACAGCCGTTCATGCTCCAATTGCAGGTTATTGGGACGTGACAACCTCTTTGATCAATATTGCTTTTGCTCAAAGTGGCTCAAATTTTTGGGGAATAACAGATTTGGAACGTTCTGGTCACACCAATCAAACACACGAATTGACCTTTACTCACGATGTTTCTGCATTTAGCAATGTGGAGCTATCCTTTCAATATTACACAACTGAAATAGATGCGAGTGATACGTTTGAATATCAATTATTCTATAATGGAGTTCCACAAGGTATAGTTGATATTGCAGCCGACACCGACGCCTGGACAGAAGTATTGATCAACGTCCCGAATTCAGTAAATTTACTTGCTATAGTATTTTATGCAGATATTGATGCCGTTAACGATAACATTGGTTTAGACAACTTTGTGTTGAGTTCTACTGTTCTCAATACAGCCACATGGGATGGCGCACATTGGAATTGGAATGAAGGAACAGCCATTGACACACCTCCAAATGACTTAACTACGGTGATTATCGATGGAGATTATGATACCACTATCAATGGAAGTTTTGAAGCCTGTCAATTATTTGTAAACCCAATATATTCTTTGAATATTGGCAATAGCACTTATGTTGAGGTTGAAAATTTTGCTACTATCGATGGTTCAATCGTGGTAGAAACTCATGGTGCGTTTGTTCAACGAGCTGATTTCAATAATGGATTTGTTCTTAACCCTGGAGGAAATGCCAGCGTGAACAAGTCAACCTCTGTAATTAATAATTGGTACGATTATACTTATTGGAGTTCTCCTGTGTTTGGAGCCACTGTTGGAGATGCAATAGACGTTGCGCCCGTAAATCGACGTTTTTGGTATAATGCTGCAAACTATCTTGATATAACAATGGAAACCAATAATAATAATGAAACCGTGCCTGGTCATGACGATATTGATGACAATGGTGATGATTGGCAAGTAGCGCCTGCCGGAATGACAATGGCTCCAGGACAAGGCTTTGCCGCAACAGTTTTAAATTCTGGCATGTTTCCTGGCACCAGACAAATTACTTTTGAAGGTCCATACAACACAGGTACAATCACAACTCCAATATTCTACAATGGTGACAATGGTGATAATGACTGGAATTTAATAGGAAATCCTTATCCATCTGCTATATCTTTTAATGATTTATATGATAACAATACCAGTTTAATTGATGGAGCGGCCTACTTATGGTCACATTCCACCATTCCTCCTTCAAATACAAACAATGGCAATCAAGCAATTAACTTTCGTGACGATTATGCCATCATCAACAGATTTATAGGCAATGTCGCTGGAGGAAGCGGTATAGCTCCAGATCCTGGAAATTACATACCATCAGGACAAAGTTTCTTTGTGAAAGGTCTGGCTAATGGTGATGTGACATTCAATAATGCTATGAGGATGGCGAATACCACAAGTAATGATCAATTTTTCAGAACAGCCAATATTATCCCGTTAAATAAACTTTGGATTAATTTAACGTCCGACAATGGTGTTTTCAGTCAAATTTTAATTGGATATGCACAAGGTGCTACCGACGCGGAAGACAGTATGGCGTATGATACCGCTAGAAACCTGTCTTCTGGAGTTAAATCTGCTTTGTACTCCTTAATTGACAATCTTGCAGGTAAAAAATATGCCATTCAAGGAAAGGACATTAACAGTTTAGATTTAGATGAAGTCATTCCGCTAGGTTTTTATACATCAATTGTACAGCCAACAACTTATAAAATTTCAATTGCGGATTTACAGGGAGATTTCTTCAGTAGCAATGCCATTTTATTAAAGGACAACTTGCTGAACACTATCTTTAATCTATCTAACGGCGACTATGTATTCAGCTCTGAAAAAGGCGAATTCAACGATCGTTTTGAAATCGTATTTAGAGATTCCGCATTGTCAGTTATTGAAAATGAAATTTCTCCGAATGATTTGAACATCGTTGAACTTTCAAATGGAAACATTCGATTTTCTGTAAATGCCAACTTGAACATTGAATCTATTGAAATATTTGATATTCTTGGAAGAACGCTTTACAATTTGAAAGGCAAAAGTTCTTCAGAGACGTTTGATCTTTCCAATTTAAGCCAAGCCGCTTACATAGCCAAAGTGAAGCTCTCCAATGGGCAGACCATTACGAAGCGAGCTGTTAAACGAAAATAATCTAACAGCTTTAAGCAAAAAGCCTCAACAAATTGTTGAGGCTTTTTTATGTCTATAAAGTATATTTTAACGATAAAATTAAATTGCGGCCAGGAGCAGAAATTCCCGAAGAATACGGTCGATAGCGTTGGTCGGTAATATTTTCTAAACTTGCCGCCACAGTTGCAGCCGATGAGACTTTGTACTGCGTTCTTAAGTTAAGTGTATACCAAGAAGGCGAATAAGGATTGCCGTTACCATCTAACGCATAAATGTAATCCTTTTCTGTTTCAGAAGGCGCCAATTGATAGAACGACAGCTCATTGTTGTATTCAGCGTAGGCATCTACCTTAAATTTTGAGTTTTGCCAAACAAAATGTGTGTTTCCAAAATTAGGAGCTGCATGACGCAAAGGCGTAATGTCGCCATTGTCATCTTCTTCTGTACCTGCAACTATATTATATTGGGAAGTAAGCTTTAACTGTTTGTTGAAATTAAATTGGATTCCAGCTTCAAAACCATGAATTTTGGATTTGGCAGCATTTTGAATGGCTTGTACATTACTCAACTCACCATCATACAAAATTTCTGATTCGCCATTCAAACTAAAATCTCTTCGTACCAAAGCGTTGTCCAAATACGTATAGTAAGTCGCCATATCAACAATAAACACATTGTCAAAATTGAGTTTTAGTCCCAACTCTCCACCGTAGGCATATTCAGGTCTCAAATTATTGTTTGGCACCACGACAGATCCAGGCTCTGAATCAAAGACCTTACCAACATCATCAATATTGGGCGCACGAAAAGCAGAAGACAGGTTGAATTTCCATTCGATCAATTCACTCGGTGTCCAGCTGATACCTGCTGTTCCTGTCAAGGCACCAGCATCGATTTTTGTGGTTTCAAAAGGTAAATTTAGATATTGATTGTTTTCAGAAAAATCAGCATTGACGAGCACATGATTGTATCGAACACCTGTTTGCAGTACAAATTTGGGGTTTGGTCTATATTTTAAACTGCTGTAAGCTGCTATGGATTGCCAATCGGAACCATCTGGATATCTTGAAACTGTAGGAACAGATGTATTCGTGCTGATGTTTTCTTCATCTCCAGTTGATGTAATTTTATTGTAGATGTATTCCAATCCATAAAACAATTCTGTTTTCGGCCCCAAATATTTCTCCAAATCCAAATTGGCAGAGATGGCGTCAACCGCTTCTTCTCTAATATTTCTTATATCACTACCAAAATCGCGATCCATTCGGCTTTCTTGAAAGTTTTGATAGGCTACAGTTGCTTGAATTTTATCATACAAATTTGAATTGCTGCTTAATTTCGTCACTTGAAAATTTCCCATAAACCAGCGTTGAGGGCCATAATTCCATTCGGCAGAACGTAAATTGTCGCCTCGATATCTGATCAATCTGTCATATCTAGAATAATCTGAAGTGGTAGTGTAATGCAATCCTAAATCAAAAATCAAATTATCAGAAGCTTCGTAACGTGCTTTCTGCATCAAATTGATCTGGTCATATCCTGTAGGCACTTGCACCAAGGGATCATCATTGGCAACCACAGTATCTTCGCCATTGATGGTTTGCACATATTCCGGACGTAGATAATCATCAGGACCATGGCTTCCCATTCTTAAATCGTCAAAATCGGTATAGCTGACACTTGTCAAAAAAGCCCATTTTTTCAATCCGAAATTCAAATCGATATGTCCCGTTTTCTCTTTGTTTGCCGTTGAATAACGCGCCAAAGCATTTGCTTTAAAGTATAAAGAATCTGAATATGAGAGTTGAGGTTTTTGAGTATAAAAACTCATGACACCACCTATGGCGTCGCTACCATACACCACCGAACCAGCACCCAATGTCACCTCTGTATTTTGAATGGTGAAAGGATCTATAGAAATTACATTTTGTAAATTTCCGCCTCTAAAAATCGCATTGTTCATACGAACACCATCTACAGAAATGAGCAATCTATTTGTAGAAAAACCTCGAATCATCGGGCTTCCACCACCCAGCTGACTTTTTTGAATGTAAATATTCCCTGTACTTTCCAATAAATCTGCACTGGTTTGCGGGTTTGAAATCGCAATTTCCTTCGCATCTATATTCATGATTTTTTGGGGAATATCACGTTTGCTTTGTTCAAATTTTGATGCTGAAATCACCACTTCGTTAAGACCTTCAGTTTTTGAAACCAGCTTTACTATCAATCTATTGTTTTTGATCTCCTGCTTTGTCAACATTGTGGCTTCGTGAAAAATATGTTGAAAATTGATGTTTTCATCATCAGAAAACACATCTATATTGGCATAACCATCGATATCACTGATTACAGATTTGTCTTTTTTATCGTTGAAGATGGCTACTCCTGGAATGGGTAAATTGGAATCTTTATCGACCACCTTTACTTTTTGAGCATAAAGATGAAATGAAAATATCAGGCATATGCCCAATAGAGCGTAATGTTTCATGGAAATACTTGTTGGTTTTTAATTAAATACTTGGTTAAGCACTGCAAGAGATTTTGGTTTCTTAAAATCTCCAAGGTGCAATTCAAAATAAAACAAAAGCATAGTTAAGAACGATTGTCTCTGTTTTGAATTCAATTTAACCGAATTCAATGCATCAAAATTTATGCCTAACAACTGTTTGAGCGTTGTTAAATTTTCACCTGATATTGAATACATATTTACAGGATGCAATTCAAATGCGCCAGTATTTAGATTGAAGTATGGGTTTGTAACGGAAGTGGTGTCTGGATAAAAACCAAGGTGTTTGGTAAGATTTAGCAAGAACAGCAAATGAAAATTTGCAAAGTTCTCGTCATGGTCTAACCAATCGAAAGAAGCTCCTAGATACTCATACAACTGGGTGTTTTTCTCCTCTTCCTTTAACACAGAGGAAAGCACTTCTGACAAAAACATCACAATGGAACTTTTGAGAACGTTAGAGTTCAAACTATGATAAACCTTATCTAGTTTGACTTCTTTTATAAACTGAAGTGATTGGTTTGGTTTGTAATTCTCTTCTATTTGTAATTGAGACAATGGTTGGAAATAAGCTGTTTTGGCGATACCCTTTGAACTTTTTAGGACACCACGTAACAAATAGCTGACCACACCTCTATTACTTGTGTAGCATTTGACAATTAGATCATTGTCTCTGTATTTTAATTTTGAAAGTACAATGGCGTTGGTCTTGCTTAACATAAGCGCATCGTTTGCATTTTTTATCTAATGATAAGTAGCTTCAAGATTTTCGTTTCGAATGAATCCAAATCGTTGATTAGTATAAGATACACGCCTGAAGCAACTATATTATTCCCAAGATTTCTACCATTCCAAATAGCTGTACCTCCATCAATTGCAAAGTTATAACCGGCCCTTGAAGAGCGAAGGTTGACACGAGACTGTGCTTCTGCCACAAGGTTTCCTTCGATATCGGTAATTTTGATATTAACGTTTTCTGTCAGTCCTTTTATTTTGACACCATTTGTAATATCATTTAAATCAGACGAACCCAATAAATTATATTCAGGTCTCACCGGATTTGGGTATACAAACGCATTGTTAAGCTCGTCATTCGGTTTTGATCCTCCCGATGAGAAGGCAACCAAACCTTTACTGGTCGCAATAAACACTTTTCCAGTTTGAGCATCTATGGATATATCTCTAATTTGGTTTGAAGGTAATGGTGAATTATCCGTTGTAAAATGATAAATGGTTTCTTGTCCATCAGGTGAAAAATAAAATACACCTGAATCATCTGTACCAATCCATTTGTTGTTTGAACCATCCACTTTTATATCTGTGATAAATTGTAAAGCCAGCAATTCCTTTGGAACTCCTTCTTCAACAATAACTATTTCACTTGCCCGAGGATTAGGGTCGTTCAGAAAATTACTTGTGTTATAAAGAACTCTCAACCCTCTAAACGTGCCTATCCATAATTGGTTACGATTATCAATTGCTAAAGACCGGACTTGAACGTCAGGCATGTTTTGATCTTGCGTGTATAACCTACCAATATTTTGATCTCCATTATTTTCGTTATAGGCTATAACACCATTTCTCATACTCGTGGTCCATTTAGTTCCATTATTATCGATAACTAAATCATTCCCATAACCCGATTCGTCTTGAACAGGGTTTGGTATAAGATCCTCAAAACTGTAAGCTTGCCATTGACCCGTACCGGGATTATATGACTTTAATGGTCTATTTGCAAGACTTGTCATAGACCACAGAAGTCCTGACCTATCGAAGACCAAACCTCCAACCCTGATATCTATATAGGTTGGGTCCCCAACATCCAAGGATTCCAGTCCACTGTTATTTTCATCATACAAGGTAGTTGGTATTCCATTATTTAACTCTAAAATTCCATCAAAGAACGAACTGACAAAAACTTGAGAAGGATTAAAAGGATTAAAAGCTATCTCATTTAAGTTTGTAGCTCCAAAAACGCTGTCATAAGGAATATTTACCCATTCCTCCTCCACCAATCTACTGATACCATAAGTCTGCAGTGGATATGCATTCAAGAAAACATCATAATCGCCATAAGTTGCAAAAACATTTCCGTTGTTGGCACTCACTTTAAATGTGTCATTTCTCAAAGGGCCATTTGGTCGAATCACAATAAACTCTTGTGGATTGGATACTTCAGTTTTTAGTACCCCAAAAGTTCGTGTCCCTATGTAAATTTGATTATTTGATATGGTTGCACAAGTATATTGCGTATTGTATTCGGCATTAGTAGAAACACTCGAAATAACATTAAAGTTTGAACCATATACGAAAACATTGCTTTGTGTGGTTACGATCAAATTGCCATCGTATGAACGCATATCAACAGGCGTCTGCCCATAAGTGGAAACCGTATTGAAATTATCTGAAATGATTTCATAAATGACATTATTTGATTTAATAGCGTAAAGCTTATCATCCACATTTTCAATTGATATAAAACTCCCATTATCAAGAGTCTGCCATTGTTGATAATCTATCAAATTTGGGTCGGACAAATTCGCCTTTTTAACCGCATTATTATCGCCACAAGCTGCATAAATAAAATCTCCAAAAATGGTTGTTTGTTTAACGCTTATTTGACTTCCACCATTTCCTATAAAATAGGAATCTCCAAATTCTAACCTCTGCAGATCATAAACCGAGATTCCATAGTCAGTTGAAATATAAATGAATCCATCTGATTCATTAAAATGATTAATTTTCTTTTTATTTGGTGGAACCGTTTCCTTTTCTAGAATATCGACAACTGATAAGATAGAATTGTCAGATTCGAAATATATTTCAATAAGCCCATTAAGATAACCTATCATCAATAATTGGTAATCTTCACTATAGTGTATAGTTATTATGGTCTCTCCAGACAAACCATCGACGGTTGTTATGGTCTGGATTTCGTTAGTGGTGAGATCGTAACTAAAGATGGCATTTTCGGATGCTGCATAAATTTTTGTAGTACTTTGACTTACGTCTTTGATATCATAATATGAGAAATGTCCTTCCCAAAGTGTTGAAAAATCTTGTGAGTATCCTGTTATGGAAAAAAACAAAAGAAGAAGTAATGTAATATTTCTAATCATGAATGGTTTTAACGTGCTAAAGATATTTATTACTAACGAGAAAATATAGATAATCATATAAATCAATCTATAAAAAAACTCCTGCAATTTACTACTGCAGGAGCCTTTGAAAGAATATTGTGAGTTTTTTTAAACTACTCCTTGTGCGAGCATTGCGTCAGCTACTTTCACAAAGCCTGCAACGTTAGCACCTTTTACATAGTCTATATAGCCATCTTTTTGAGAACCATATTTTACGCATGCATCATGAATATCGTTCATGATAGCATGTAATTTCTCATCAACCTCTTCTCTTGTCCAGTTAAGACGTAAAGAGTTCTGGCTCATTTCTAAACCTGATGTTGCAACACCACCTGCATTAGATGCTTTTCCTGGTGAAAATAGTACTTTTGCTTTTTGCAGAGCCATAATTGCTTCCGGTGTTGTCGGCATATTGGCACCTTCTGCAACTGCAATGACTTTATTTTTGATCAGCGCATTGGCTTCTTTTTCATTCAACTCGTTTTGAGTTGCACATGGTAATGCAATATCACATTTTACAGACCAAGGGCGCTCACCTTTATGATATGTAGCAGATTTGTATGTTTTAACATAGTCACTTATTCTTCCACGTTTCACATTTTTAATGTCCATGATTTTGGCTAGCTTTTTAGCATCAATACCATCTTTGTCGTAGATATAGCCGTCTGAATCTGACATTGTCACAACTTTACCACCAAGTTCAGTTGCTTTCTCACATGCATATTGAGCCACATTTCCAGAACCTGAAATGACCACGGTTTTACCTTTGAAAGAATCTCCTCTAGTTGCCAACATGTTTTTTGCAAAATAAACACATCCATAGCCTGTAGCTTCTGGGCGAATCAACGAACCTCCATAGGTAATTCCTTTTCCTGTAAATACACCAGTGAACTCATTTCTTAATCTTTTATATTGACCAAACATATATCCTATCTCACGACCTCCAACCCCAATATCCCCAGCAGGAACGTCCGTATTTGCTCCAATGTGACGGAATAACTCATTCATAAATGACTGGCAGAAACGCATCACCTCATTATCGCTTTTCCCTTTCGGATCAAAATCCGAACCACCTTTTCCGCCTCCCATTGGAAGTGTTGTCAACGAATTCTTAAATGTTTGCTCAAACCCCAAAAATTTGAGGATACTCAAATTTACTGTTGGATGGAAACGCAACCCACCCTTGTATGGTCCAATGGCAGAATTAAATTCAACCCTGTAACCTCTATTAACTTGTGTATTACCTTTATCATCAACCCATGGCACTCTAAAAATAATGGTGCGTTCAGGTTCCACCATGCGCTCCAATAACATTTTTCCTTTATATTTCGGATTTTCTTCAATAAAAGGAATAACTGTTTCCGCAACCTCATGAACTGCCTGTAAAAATTCTGGTTCATGACCATTAGTTTTTTTGACCAAGTCTAAAAAAGCATCTATTTTATCTTTCATTTATAATTTGTTTTAAGGACGAAAAAATAGTCCGTTTGCGATGCAAAGATACATTATCTTTAAAATTTCTAAATATCTTTTTTCATATTCTCATAATAGATCTTATTGATTGAGAATTTTTTAAAAAAGTTACAATGTAAAGTCAATATACACGTTGTTACTGTTTTATTTGGTAGTTATCCGAGTTTTCATATATTTGTTGATAACTATGCCTCAATTAAACACAACCATATGGCGCTTAATTTTAAACAGTTAACATTTATATCTTTAGTTTTATTAGGTATAAATAGCGGATTTGCACAATTAGGGTTTTCACATGAGATTGGGGTTATAGCTGGTCCTGTAGCCTTCCAGTCTGATTTTGGTGTTAGAAACAATTTAGAAACTAACGCTGGTAACACAGGTATTGGAATTGGAATCATTCACTATATAAATTTTTCTTATAGAGCCGATTGTAATTGTTATTCAACAGACACTTATTTTAATGACCATTTCAAGTTAAGAAGTGAAATTTCTTACAATACTACTAAACTGAATCATTTTGGCGAATGGGTTGATGATCCTCGTCCGCGATACGATCAATTGAGGCATCATTCTGGTAAAGCAAACAATTTAGATATTGGGATGCAATTGGAGTATTTTCCATTAAGCATTAGAGCATTTTCTGCAACGCAATACTCTTTTGCCCCTTTTGTGAGTTTGGGTGTCCATTTTACGTCATTCAACCCAAAAGCATATACAGATTATGTAGACCCTGAAGGCCTTGCAGATTACGGAAACGTATTCGACCCCAGGAATATATTTGGCCCTTGGAGACCAGGCCCTGGAGATGACCCTGGTTATTATCCAGTAAAAATTGATGGTGGAACGACATGGTCAGTAGTGGGCAGTATGGGGACACGTTATAAATTGACAATTCTTTCTGATTTAATGGTTGATTTAAGATGGCAATATTTCTTTAGCAACGAAGTAGATGGTTTAGACCACAAGTTGAAATCAAACAAGGCGAAAGATTGGTTAGTGTGGCTTAACTTTGGATATATATACTATTTGGATTAAAAAATTGAAATAATAATAAACAAAAAAGACCTAAATAACTTTAGGTCTTTTTTGTTTTATCCTACAGCTTGTTTCAAATCGTCTATCAAATCATCCATATCTTCTATCCCTACACTCAATCGAATCAACGAGTCAACAACACCTGTCTTTTCCCTTTCTTCCTTCGGAATACTTGCGTGCGTCATACTTGCTGGATGACCTGCCAAGGATTCAACACCGCCAAGAGATTCAGCCAAGGTGAAAATTTTTAGCTTTTCAACAATTTTTATGGCTTCTTCAAAATTGTTCCCTTTTGTTGTGAAAGATATCATCCCTCCGAAATCTTTCATTTGCGATTTTGCAATATGATGATTTGGGTGATTTTCAAATCCTGGCCAATAAACCTTCTCAATTTTTGGATGCTTGGATAAATATTCCGCCACTGCTTTCCCGTTTTCACAATGACGCTGCATTCTTAAATGCAAGGTTTTTATTCCTCTTAATACCAAAAAGCTATCTTGCGGACCGCAAATGGCACCACTGGCATTTTGGATGAAATACAATTTATCTGCCAATTCTTTTTCTTTCACTATTAAGGCTCCCATCACAACATCACTGTGTCCACCTAAATATTTTGTTGCTGAATGCATTACAATATCAGCACCCAAATCAAGAGGTTGCTGCAAATAAGGTGTTGCGAACGTATTGTCAACAGCCAAGAGTAAGTCGTGCCTTTTTGCAACAGCAGCAGCCGCTTTTATGTCAATGATATTCATCATAGGATTTGTTGGTGTTTCCACCCAAATCAATTTTGTGTTTTTATTGACATAATCTTCAATATTTTCAGCATTTTGCATTCCAATGAAATGGAACTTTACACCAAAATTTTCAAATACTTTTGTAAATAATCTGTAGGTACCTCCATATAAATCATTGGTAGAAATCACTTCATCACCAGGCTTCAATAATTTAATAACAGCATCAATTGCCGCCAAGCCAGAGCCGAAAGCCAATCCGTAGTTCCCATTTTCTATACTGGCAAGAGAATTTTCAAGCGCATTCCGTGTAGGATTATGAGTTCTTGAATATTCATAGCCTTTATGTCCACCAGGTGTAGATTGCGCATAGGTTGAGGTTTGATAAATAGGCGGCATTACAGCTCCGTAAGCCTTATCGTGTTCTTGTCCACCGTGTATCGTCTTTGTATTAAATTTCATCTGTCTATTTTATTTTTTTGATAGTTTTCTGAATTCGCCAATCTAATATTCTTCTCAATTCTTATCAAGATTTGTCATTGGCTCATTTCATTCTAAATATTTTATTTGGATTCATCCTTGAGAAGCAAAAACCAGTTATTTTTGCACTTGAAAAACTCTTCGGATTTTATTGAACCCGACAAATTTAGGCTTTAATTCGAAGGTTACAAAGGGATGCACTATCTTTAATCAATGTTTAACAAAGTTGCTATTATTTTGAATAAAACCTATCTACTTATTATTGTCTTTTTGATCATTTTTTCTTGTAAAAAAGATGCTCCTTTGTCATTTACAGATGAAGCCATAGAGACATCTGATCAAGCACTCATCACTATTAATTATCCAAAAGCTGTAGGAAATGAAGCAGTTGCTGATAGAGTGAATAAAACATTGGAGAATTTTTTGGCCAATGAGATTAATATGAGTGAAAAGCAGGATGCTAATCTTTCGTTATCTGACGCCATCAAAGGTTTTGAAAAAGAATATGAGACCTTTAAGGAAGACTTTAGTGATACTACCCAACAATGGGAAGCCTTGATTGAAAGTGAGGTCAACTATGAAACTGAAAGCATAGTTTGTGTCGTAGTCAATTCCTATATAGATACTGGTGGTGCACACGGAAATAGCCACGTGACGTTTCTCAATTTTGATAAAACTACTGGAAACCTTCTCGAAAACGATGAGATCATAAAAGATGAAGAGCTTTTCAAACAAGTTGCCAAACCTTATTTTGAAAAAGTCACAAAGCCACTGACTGATGAAGAATCTGAACAAGATTTGTTTTTCGGTGAGGACTTTCAGCTTCCAGAAAATATAGGTTTTAATGAAAATGGGGTCATTCTCTTATACAACGTTTATGAAATAGCTTCATACGTTCAAGGCGTTACAGAATTCACTATTCCTTATGATGAAGCAAAACAATTTCTAAAGATTGATTTAGAGTGATTTTGTAAGACGCTTGACAATTGGTTCTACCGTTAGACCCTGTCCTATTATTGAAAATACGACGATAATATAGGTTATTACCAAAAACAACTCTCGATGCATCGCGTTTGTGAGGCTCAATGCCAATGCAATTGAAATGCCACCTCTCAAACCTCCCCAAGTCATAATGAGATTGGTTTTAGGCACAAAATCGAGTTTTTTGGAGAAAAATTTCACTGGCAACCATAGCGATGCATATCTACAGAACAACACCAAAGGCACAGCTATCAATCCTGCCACAATAGAACTGGTATCAAAGGTCAGAACCAACATCTCCATACCTATCAGAACAAACAGAATGGTGTTTAAAAGCACATCTACCAATTCCCAAAAACGGTCGATGTAGGTTTCTGTTTTTTCAGACATTGTAGCACTTCTTACAATATCATTTCCAATAAAAAGACCAGCCGTCACCATAGCCAAAGGAGCCGACAAATGAAATTGGTGGGCCACGAGCGTTCCTCCCATCACAGTCGCGATGGTAATGATAACCTCTACCTCGTAGTCATCTATCGCTTTCAGCAACTTATAGGTTCCGTAACCCAAAATCAAGCCCAGAACAATTCCACCCAATACTTCTTGGGCAAAAAGTTTTGCGATACTCATTATTTCAATCGATTCTCCAGGTGATTTTGCAATTGAAAAAATGGTCAAAAAAACAACCACACCTACACCATCATTGAACAACGATTCACCTACTATTTTGGTCTCTAATTTTTTGGGTGCATTTGCCTTCTTCAGAATACCCAACACAGCAATTGGATCTGTGGGTGAAATCAATGCTCCAAATAATAGGCAATAGATAAATTCTATCTCTAAACCTATCAGCTGAAGCACAAAATACATCCCGATTCCTACTAAAAACGTGGAAATCAAAACTCCGATAGTAGCAAATACGATAACTGGAGCTCGCTGTACCCGAAGTTCCTCAAAATTGGTATGCAGTGCACCTGCAAAAAGGAGAAAACTCAACATAATATCGAGCAATACTTCTTCAAAATTAATGTTATTAATTAGTTCGCGTTCGTGGATAAGAATGGCGTCGTTAAACTGCCCAATGACCACCACTATCAAAGTACACAAAAGCGTGATGACCATTAAACCAATGGTCGTGGGAAGTTTTAAAAAGCGTGCATTTATAAATCCAAAAAGTGCCGCCAATATGACTAGAATAGATATAATCGAATAGTACTCCATAATTTATAGCGCTCTTTTTAATGCCAAAATATATCCTAAATGGATGCCTTCGTGAAAGTTATTGAATTCGATGGCTTCCATCACATTGGTCAAGGTGTTTTTTGTGGTAACCGTATATTCGTGAAAGCTCTGGAAGACTTCATTATCAAAATCTTCCTTGGTTTTTTCAACAGTAGAGAACAACAGTCCTTTTATTTCATCAACTTCAGCTTGGGTCAAATCGCGTTCGGGTTTTGTTCCTTTTTTAAAAGTTGTAATCATATCTTCAGAAATAATAGGTGGTAATCCTGAAAGTTTATAGATGAGCGATTGCTGTACAGCAATGGTATGTGCAATATTCCAAATGATGTTATTATTGAAACCTTCTGGAATTTTATTTAGTTCTTCAAGCGTATAAGTTTCTATGATGGTCTTTAAAACAGCTCTGCTTTTTAAGGTAATATCAAATGCCCAGTTCATAATGACTTTTCTATATTTTTCTTTAAAAATAATTAATTTCTTATGAAATCGCTTTACTTTGCAGTTCAATTCCTTCCTTATGAACAAAGTCTATTTTCTAAAAACGTGTAGCACTTGCATCCGCATCCTCAAATCACTGAATCTTCCAAAGGATTTCATTTTACAGGATATTAAGGAAGAGGAAATTACGGTAAAACAGTTAGAAGAATTACATCAACTATCAGGCAGTTATGAAGCTTTGTTCAGTAAGCGAGCCATACTTTACAAGGAAATGGGTTTAAAGGACCAAAACCTAACCGAAAAAGATTTTAAGCATTATATTTTAAAACATTATACCTTTTTGAGCAGACCAGTGATCGTTTTCGGAAATCAGATTTTTATAGGCAATAGCGCGAAAACGGTCGAAGCTGCTAAAAAAGTCATCAATGGATAAGCGGCTTTTTGCCATACTGGCTGTTTTCACCGTACAGGTTTTGTATGGTTTGAACTTTACGTTTGCAAAAGTTTTGATGAATGACCATTCCGTACCTCCATTTGCATTGGTGATTTTGAGGGTGGTTGGAGCCACAATCTTGTTTTGGGCTGTCAGCGTCTTTCTCCCTCAAGAGAAAATTGAAAAAAAGGATTTTTTAAAGTTTTTTGTAGCTGCCATCTTTGGCGTCGTCATCAATATGCTTTTGTTTTTAAAAGGATTAGAGTTAACCACACCTATTAATGCTTCGGTAATTATTACGACCACTCCAATAATCATATTAATTCTGTCATCGTTCTTTTTGAACGAAAAGATCACGAAACTGAAAATCGTTGGTGTGCTGCTGGGGTTTTCAGGCGGAATTCTTCTGACGCTTTTGGGAACTTCAGATCGTGTTGGTGATAATCTACCATTAGGCAACCTATTGATTTTTATCAATGTAATTGCTTACAGCATTTATATCATCCTCATCAAAAAACTCACAAATAAATACCATCCTTTTACCTTCATAAAGTGGTTATTTCTTTTTGGTTCAATAATGGTTATTCCGTTCGGCTATTCAGATCTTATTTCGATTGAATGGACCGACTTTACTTCAGATGCATGGTTTGCGGTAGTGTTCGTTGTGGTTGGAGCCACTTTTGGAACCTACTTGTTGAATCCTTTGGCTTTGCGTCAACTCAAGGCTTCTACCATTGGCATCTTTATTTATCTCCAGCCTGTAATTGCTGGTATATTTGCCATTATTATGGGAGCTGACACCATAGAATTTGTAAAAATTGCTGCGATGCTCTTGATTTTTGCAGGTGTCTTTTTAGTGTCAAAACGACCTAAAGCTAACTTAAATTAATTGGTTTTTTACCAAATTTTCGAGTGTCTTCTTTGGTCAGTATCTTGAAATCTTTTGACTTCGGAAACTTTTCAAGCTCTGCAATCAAATGTTCAGGAATGGCTGAAAGCGAACGTGATTTTAAATTAATCCAAGCGCCCAATAATTCGCAATTGGCTAAATTTTCCCCTTTATGGTTGTAAAAATTGTGTTCAATTTGAAAGAACATTCCATCTTCACTAAATCCTTTGATTTCCAGGCTTACACGAATGGGTGTTCCTAAAAAAGCTTCCTTGAAATAGTAAATATGCTCATAAAAAATCACTGGACTGATATCAAATTTTGCGAGGTTTGAAAGCGAAAAATTATGCTCTTCGAAGAATGCCACACGCGTATGGCTCATAAAATTCACATAAGCCGAATTAGCCAAATGTCGGTTGGCATCGACATCACTCCATCTTATTTCAAAATCTTTTAAATACATAGCACTTATCTTTAATTTTCAGGAATGGCAAATTTAAGCCTTTTAACAAGCATTCCTTGAATTGTTGCCAATTTATTGTTCCTTCAAAACCTAATGATTTTCATTACCTTTGTGCAACTTTTTTAAAATTCGTCTATGATACAATCTATGACAGGCTATGGGAAATCTGTCTTACAACTTCCCACCAAGAAAATATCCATTGAGGTCAAATCATTGAATAGTAAAAACCTTGATTTGAACACCAGAATGCCTTCTCTTTACAGAGAAAAAGAATTGGATATCAGAAAGTTGATTGCCTCCAAATTAGAACGTGGCAAGGTCGATTTTTCACTTTATATGGAAATCACAGGTGAAGAAACCTCAACGCAAATCAATAAAACGGTTGTAAAACAATACATTAAGCAACTGAAAGAAGTGGTGGATGGTGATGAAACTGAATTGTTGAAAATGGCGATTCGGCTTCCAGATGCTGTCACTACAGAACGTGATGAAATTGACGAAGATGAATGGTCACAGATTCAAACTGAAATCATTTCAGCTTTGGAAAAAATTCATCAGTACCGTTTGGATGAGGGAAAAACGCTAGAGTCTGAATTTATTGATAGAGTTAACAATATTTCTCAATTGCTGGACAAAGTGATTATGATGGACCCAGAACGCATTGAAGGTGTACGTGAACGCTTGACGAAAGGTGTAGCGGAATTGAAGGAAAAAGTGGATGAGAACCGTTTTGAACAAGAGTTGGTGTTTTATATTGAAAAATTTGACATCACCGAAGAAAAAGTACGTCTTCAGAACCATTTGGATTATTTTCTAAAAGCTTTGAAAAGCGATGATTCCAACGGAAAAAAATTAGGCTTCATCAGCCAAGAAATGGGACGTGAAATCAATACCATCGGCTCAAAATCGAATTATGCACCAATGCAAAAGCTGGTTGTGCAAATGAAAGACGAGCTCGAAAAAATAAAGGAACAGTTATTGAACGTCCTCTAACTATCAACCATTTAAACCAATCTCGTGGCAGACGAAATAAAGACCAAAAAAAGAGGAAAGTTAATTGTGTTTTCGGCACCATCTGGTTCTGGAAAGACCACCATCGTTAGGCATTTGCTGCAGCAACCCGAACTTAATCTGGAGTTTTCAATTTCTGCAACTTCCAGGGAAAAACGTGGACAGGAAATCAACGGAAAAGACTATTATTTTCTAGACATCAAGGATTTCAAAAACCGTATCAGGAATGAAGAGTTTCTAGAATGGGAAGAAGTTTACAGGGATAATTTCTATGGAACTTTAAAAACGGAAATTGAGCGCATTTGGGCAAAAGGCAAAAACGTCATCTTCGATATTGATGTGTCCGGAGGACTGCGTATCAAACGGAAATTTCCAGAAGAAACCCTTGCCGTTTTTGTCAAACCACCAGATTTAAACGAACTCATAAAACGGTTGAAACTTCGAGGCGAAGAAAGTCCTGAAAAAATAAGTATGCGTGTCGCAAAAGCGCCCGCAGAATTGGCTACAGCACCTTTGTTTGACGTTATTGTTTTGAACAAAAATTTGGAAGAAGCCTTGGAAAAATCTTACCAATTGGTGTCAGAATTTGTGAAAAAATAATCAGATGAAAATCGGACTCTATTTTGGGACGTTCAACCCAATTCATATTGGTCATTTGACCATTGCCAATCATATTGCGGAATATAGCGATTTAGACCAGGTTTGGTTTGTCGTGACACCCCAAAGTCCGTTTAAGGTGAAAAGCTCTATGCTAGACAATCACCAACGATTGGAAATGGTGTATCGTGCTACAAAAGATTATGACAAACTTCGTCCGAGCGACATCGAATTCAATTTACCGCAGCCCAATTATACCATCAATACCTTGGTATATCTACAGGAAAAATTTACAGAACACGAGTTTGCCCTTATTATGGGCGAAGACAATTTAAAAAGTTTCCACAAGTGGAAAAACTATGAATTGATACTTGAAGGCTATCACATCTATGTCTATCCACGGATTTCGGAAGGCAGTGTGGAAACTCAATTCCAAAAACATAAAAAGGTGCATTTTGTCAATGCACCTATTATGGAATTGTCTTCAACTTTCATTCGAAATTCTATCAAAGAAGGCAAAAATGTGCGCCCTATGCTTCCCGAGCACGTTTGGGAATATCTGGATGAAATGAATTTTTACAAATAATAAAGATTAGGTCGGTTGATTTGGTCCACCACCATCATCTTCTGGGGGAGGACAGTTAGATAAAAAGGATTCAACAAACATTGCCCATCCGTTTCCTGAAAATTGTGTTCCTTGTGCCCAAGCAGTTTCTCCTCCTGTTGGCCCATCAACTTCAGCATGTGCTGCAAAGCAATAATTATCGTCCAAACCTTCTAGAGGAATGACATAGACCACTTCATGTGGTCCTGAAGAAAAAGGCTCCGTATATTCAAACTGTCCCACTTGTGGGTTACCACCACCATTAAGTGGTGCCCAATCTTCGTCACAGTTTCCAATGCTCAAATGTGTTGTTCCCAAGGTCCAATCACCATTAGTTGAATAAGTAATAATTAAATTGTCTCCATCAATGTCAACTGTCACAGAGCCCGCAACATGGTGTTGACCTGCAATAAGATGAGTGTAAAAACAGTGTTCTTCCGATGGAGGCGCTGGATCGACAGTGACTCTAATTTTGCCAGGTTTTCTTCTTTCTTGGAGTTGTTGATCAGAAGAAACATCTTCTTGCGAGCATCCATATAGCACACACAATATTAGTGACGCTACAATAAGGTAGGTTTTTTTCATAATTATAGATTTTGGGTTTAACAATGGAAAGATAGAAGAAATGCCGATAGAATCAATATTTATTCGTTGAATCGCATAAAATCATATTATTTTTTGTGTTTTTTCCTACACAAATCGATGAATGGTAACATCAAAAATGATAAAACGCATTTTCATAATGCGTCAATTGTTCTATTTTTTTGTTCTTTAGAACAGCAATAATGTCAAAACGCGATTCCAAGTCAAAGTCATTTTCCTGAACGAAAGCATCCATCGCTTTGACCAGGTTTTTGATTTTTCCTTTGGTGACAAATTCCTGTGGGTCACCAAAAAATTCTGAATTTCGTGTTTTGACTTCCACACAGACGAGCATGTTGTCGTGTTTGGCGATGATGTCAATTTCCGCTTTCTGAAATAGATAGTTTCTAGCTAAAATGTCATAGCCTTTGGCTTCCAAAAGTTCTACAGCGAGTTGCTCGCCTATTTTACCTAGATCGTTGTGGTAAGCCATTTTGTTAGTTAGCAGTGTTCAGTTGCAGTAAGCAGTATGGTTTTCAGAATTTAATTTCCGTTTTATCTTTCCCTACAATTATTGTCACATTTCCTCCTAAAATCATTGCGCGATTATCCTTTTCGTGTCCTGCTGGCATATTAAAAGCTATTGGAATGTTTCTATCAGCAACAATGTCCAAGAAAATTTCCTCAATGGTTCGTCCAAAATCTTGGTCATTGTAACGCACTCTGCTAATGTTACCCACCAAAATACCAGCACAATCTTCAAAATAACCAGCGCGCTTCATACTTTGCAGCATTCGGTCGATGTGATAGGCGTACTCTCCTACTTCTTCCAAAAAAATGATTTTTCCAGAAGTATCAATACTCGTTTTAGAACCCAACATCGTATGTAAAACGGTCAAATTTCCACCAACCAATGGCGCGGTGACAGTTCCTGTTTTGTTGTATGACGAACCCTTTAGTTGATAAGACAATCGTTTTCCGAAGATGGCGTCTTTAAACGTGTCAATCGCTTCTTTGACTTCGCTTTCATCCTTGGTCAAACTTGTACACATCAGCGCGTGAATGGTTTCGTAACCCAAATTATGAAGTTGGTTGTGAAGCGCCGTAATATCCGAATAGCCAATAATCCATTTAGGGTTCTTTTTGAATTGCGTATAATCCAATTTATCCAAAATTCTAACAGTACCATAACCACCTCTCGCTGCCCAAATGGCCTTGACACTTGGGTCATTCAAAGCTTTTTGGAAATCCTCGCAACGTTCATCATCAGTTCCTGCAAAATGTCCATTTTTGCTGAACACGTGTTTCCCAATTACCACCTTCAATCCCCAACTTTCGAGAATAGCCTTGCTTCGTCCCACCTCATCGGTTCTATTTTTTAAAACGCCTGAAGGTGCCACAATGGCAACCGTGTCGCCAGGTTTCAGAAATGGTGGTTGAATCAAATTGGTCTGCATAGTTTTGGTAGAAGTGTTTTGAGCCGTTATATACTCATCTTTCAAAAGAAAAACAAGACTGAACAGCAGGATAAAAACTGATTTGAAAGACATAAAACACGCTTTTTGTAAATGTACATTTTTTTTCGAATTCGCAGTTGAATTACGTACTTTTGTGGCTTCAAAAACGATACCAAACAATGTCAAAAAGATATACCATTACTGCGGCTTTGCCTTATACCAACGGACCCATTCACATCGGTCATTTGGCAGGCGTATATGTACCAGCAGACATTTATGCACGCTATTTGCGTTTGAAGGGAAATGATGTTGCCTTTATCTGCGGAAGCGATGAACACGGCGTTCCCATTACCATCAAAGCAAAAAATGAAGGTGTATCTCCGCAAGATGTGGTTGATAAATACAATGCAATTATCAAAGATTCTTTTGAGGAATTTGGAATTTCTTTTGACAATTACTCACGTACGTCTGCAAAAATCCATCACGATACGGCACAGGAATTCTTCAAAACACTATATGACAAAGGTGAATTTGTTGAAGAAGTGACCGAACAGTTATATGATGAGGAAGCCAATCAGTTTTTGGCAGATAGATTTGTGACCGGAACGTGTCCAAAATGTGGCAACGAAAATGCGTATGGTGACCAATGTGAAAAATGCGGAACGTCGTTGAATGCTACGGATTTAATCAATCCGAAATCAGCAATTACTGGCAACACGCCTACTTTGAAACAGACAAAGCATTGGTTTTTGCCTTTGGATAAGCACGAAGCATTTTTGAAAGAATGGATTTTGAAAGGCCATAAAAAAGACTGGAAACCGAATGTTTATGGACAGGTCAAATCTTGGATTGACGATGGTTTGCGCCCAAGAGCGGTGACAAGAGATTTGGATTGGGGCATTCCCGTTCCAGTAGAAGGTGCAGATGGAAAAGTATTGTATGTTTGGTTTGATGCACCAATTGGTTACATCTCTTCTACCAAAGAATGGGCTGAACGTGTTGGGAAAGATTGGGAGCCCTATTGGAAAGATAAGGATACGAAGTTGATTCATTTCATCGGGAAAGATAACATCGTGTTTCACTGTATCATTTTCCCTGCGATGTTGAAAGCAGAAGGAAGTTACATTCTTCCAGACAATGTACCAGCAAATGAGTTTTTGAATTTGGAAGGAAACAAATTGTCCACCTCAAAAAATTGGGCAGTTTGGTTACCCGATTATCTGAAGGAATTTCCTAATCAGCAGGATGTGTTGCGCTATGTGCTAACCGCAAATGCTCCAGAAACCAAGGATAATGACTTTACTTGGTCAGACTTTCAGGCGAGAAATAATAATGAATTGGTGGCGATTTTTGGAAATTTCATCAATCGTGTCGTGGTGTTGACCGATAAATATTACAATGGAATTGTCCCAACGCCTTCAGAATTTTCAAAAGTTGATGACGACACCTTTGCAGCGTTGAGAGCCTATCCTGAAGTGATTGCGAGTTCCATTGAACGTTATCGTTTCCGTGAGGCGAGTCAGGAATTGATGAATTTGGCGCGTTTGGGCAACAAATATTTGGCAGATGAAGAGCCATGGAAAACCATTAAAACCGATGAAGAACGCACCAAGACAGTAATGTATGTGGCACTTCAAGTCGCAGCGGCTTTGGCTACGTTGAGTGAGCCATTTTTGCCATTTACTTCGGAAAAATTGAAAGGAATTTTGAATGTCTCGTCGAGCGCAGTCGAGACGTCTTGGAGTGATATCTCATCAAAAAATGATTTACTTCCTGCAGGACACCAAATAGGAAAGGCTGAATTGTTGTTTTCAAAAATCGAAGACGAAACCATCCAAAAACAATTGGAGAAATTGGAAGCCAGTAAAAAAGCGAACGAAGCCGCCAACAAAAAAGTAGAACCTCAAAAAGAGACGATTACTTATGACGATTTTGCAAAATTGGATATGCGTGTAGGCACCATTATTGAAGCCGAAAAAATGCCAAAAGCCAATAAACTTTTAGTGTTGAAAGTGGACACAGGAATCGATGTAAGAACCATTGTATCAGGAATTGCCGAAAGTTTTACCCCAGAAGAAGTTGTCGGGAAACGAGTGACTGTTTTGGTCAATTTAGCTCCAAGAGCCTTACGCGGTGTCGAAAGTCAAGGTATGATTTTAATGACCGCATCAGCTGATGGGAAATTGGTGTTTGTAAATCCTGATGCAGAGCAAAGTGTCAATAACGGATTGCATATCAGCTAAAAAACTCATTCAGTTGTTTCATTTACATACTTGTTTTTAAGGCGTTATTTTCCCAATAACCTTTTGATGAAATTGTGTCGTCTGCATTGTAATAAACACCTAATCCATGTAAGAGGTTATTTGCAAAGTTGCCTTTATAGCATTTACCATCTGTATAATAATATTGACCTTGACCTGTGCGAACACCCATACTCCATACACCAAAATAAGATGCACCACTTGGCCAAAAGTACAGTCCGACGCCATTCATTTTTGAATCTTTGAATAATCCCATATATCTACCTCCATCAGAGAAGGTGTAGATTCCAAAACCATTATCACAATTTCCTTCGCAATTTGCAGATTTAACACCTTTTTTGTAATCTGACGCATAGTCTGTGGTCCACTTTCCATCCTCATAAACACCAGCTTGAGTAACCTTACCATCTGTCATCATCATGCCAAGACCTTGCTGTTTTCCATCTTTCCAATATCCTACATAGTTTGCGCCTGTTGCATCCCATGCGTAAAGTCCAAAGCCATCGCGCGAACCGTCCTTTAGTTCGCCTTCATATCCACCGGTTTCGTAATTTTGGATGCCAAACCCGTTTGGTTTTCCATTTGAAAAGAATCCTTCAACTGTTGACTCGGTATATTTATAGATGCCATAACCATCAGTGCAATTCCCAGAAATGCAACCTGTTTTAAGAGTATTTGTATTATTTGTGGTGGAGGTAGTTGTAGAAACGGCGTTCGAAGGTTGCATTTTTTCCGTATCCTTTTCTGAATTTGTTTTGACTATGTCACCATCCGATGCCTTGTCATAGTATCTACCTTGATACACTTTTTCATTGATAGCATTTGCATAACCATCAAGAACAAATAATTGCTTGTCCGTTTGGCGTTCAACGACCATATCTACATCACCTTTCAAATAACCCATGGCCTTCATTTTATCAGCAATGCTGACTCCATTCACAACGAATTTATATGTTGACACTAAACCATCATATTTTTTAGCGTAAAAAACCGATGTTGAGGAAGGCGGAAGAATTTGACCAGGAAAAAAACTGTTGTCAGTTAATTTAAAATTTTCAAATAAATAATTAAAGTTTATATAAGTACGGTCCGGTAAATGATATACTACCAAAGCATTATAGATAGAAATAGGTTTCAAAATATCTCCTGAACCAAATATATTGCTACCTCTAAAATAGATATCTACTTTATTGTCCAATAAATGAGCCATTGCTTCCTGCCCTTGTGACATTTTTTGTGGGATGATATTTTTCTGTTTATTAGGATTATCTCCATAAATATCATTCACCTTATAATAAGTTTTTGTTAGTGCTTCATATAGTAGAATATCCTTTTTATTTTTTAAAGTCGCACGTTCAATATCATATGCCAATTCTCCATTACGAAAGACTTTCAATTTATTTTCACTATTATCTAAAGTGATTTTTGAATTGTTTGCTTGTGAATGATATAAAAGATTATCATCAAAGCTGTCGTGCACACCATTTGACTGAATGTAATCGACCTTACGGGTGTTTCCTTTCGAGTCAAACTTATATTCTATTTTGGTGACGATGTCGCTATTATTTTCCTTTGCAAGGATTTTTCTACCGTTTTTAAATTCATAATAAGTCTTCCATTTAGAAACAGTTCCTTCAAAGCGCTCTTCCGTAACCTGAAGAATGTCGTCTACCTTTTTATAAACATAGGTGTAATAATAATTTGACTTATCACCAGTGAAATTTTCCTTTTTTATAAGTCGATTATTGGTATCATAACTGTATCGGGTTATGGTTTCCACTTTTTTCCCGGATAAGAGACTTTGATAAATTTCCGCAGTTAAATATCCTTTGGAATCATATTCATAAGTATAGTTTTTTCTATAAGAAATATAACCTTGGTCATTGAAATTATATCTCGAGCCATTAGAATCTTCGGCCAATTTTCCGTTTTCATAAAAATAATCCGCGTAGTCTGCATAATTAGAGAGAGAAACCATCAATCCATTGGTGTCAAAATGACGACCATTATAATAAGCAACATCACCTTTCAACTGAAAATGTTCCAATTTATAAGCAAACGCAATAGGGTTCATTGGCGCATTGACCCAATCAACTTGTTGGGAAAAAGCAGTTAAGTTAATGGCGCATAAAAGTGCTAGGGCTAATTGTTTCATTATTTTTTGGCTTTGATTTTTTGGTAAGTTTCATCAAGGAATTTCATAAAGGCTTTCTGGTCATTTATGATATTATTCTCTTTGCCATCACTGGTTTGAATGGCTCTTACGGTGATCGTAATTTCATTCGAAGTAATGAAATCTGGTATTCTCGCTGCCCAAACTTGTCCTTCCGAATAATTATAATAAGTAATTGTAGTAGGAGTTAACGTTGAAGCTTCTTTAGGAACTTCGGTGGGTTTTCCATCCTTAACATATTGAAAGTTTGATTTCAATTTATCTCTTGTGTGTTTGTAAGTCGTGGTAGATTGTAAATCACCATTCGCGGCGTAAGAAAAGTAAGTTACTGTGTTGAAATAGGGATTCTTTGGTTCAAATACCACTTCGACTATAGGCGCTTCGTTTTTGTCAAGATATTCCGTAATTACTTTACTCAATTCTCTATCTGAACTATAATTTCTGGTGATTTTCAATTCACTATTATATTTCACATTTGTTAAAACATACTTTCCTTGGTAATCATACGTGTCTTCCTCCACCAATTTACCTTCGGAATTGAATGTTTTGGTAGTGTAGGGAAGATTATTTCTGTAGATATTTAAGATGTTATCTTTTTTTGATGTCGTAATTTTATAATCCTCGTGCGATGCTCCTGCATCTTTGTCATTGGTCATCGCTCCACCGGAATCCGTAATTCGTATCAGTTGATTATTGGCGTCATAGGAAAAGTTCTTTACACCAGCCAATTTTAAATCACCTATAACTGTCATTTCTCTTTCAAGAGTAAGAAGACGATCCTTAAAACTATACTGTGTTTGTGAAATAGGCGTCAGTTGTTTTGTTTCTCCATTATATTTTACAGTTCCAGTGGCATACATCACTGTATTTTCAGGCAAGTCAAAATCTGCCGTTGTGTTGTTTTGGCCTGTTATGGTTGCTATAGCACTAAAGAAAATAGTTACGAAAAATATAGTTTGTCTCATTTTAATTCTGTTTTATTAATAATATACAACTCGTCTCTTGACGCCAGTATCATGATAGATCCAATTGCCATTCTTGTCTACAACATATCGGTAGTCCGTAAGCAATCCATATTCGTTATATCTAAAGTCTGATTTAGATGGCTTTTTTCCTCCATAGGAATAGTTTTTCGTCACCAAAAGATAATTTCCAAATTTCTTGTATTCATAAGTTTCTGTTGAATAAGATGTTTTCACCTCAACCAATCTTTGCTTATCATCATATTTATAGGAATTATATGGTGTTTCATTTTTCAACTCTTCTTTTGTTAAGTTGTCTTTCCGTGTACTCCACATTTTAGTAATATTCCCAAAATCGTCATACTCATAATAGTAGAAATTATTCCCATAGACATTACCTGGGTCGCAATGGGAAAATACCTGTCCTTTTTCATTATAAATGACTGGTTTTTTAAAACTTCCGTTTAATGATTTTGATTCTATAAATGCAATGCGTCCATTTTCATAATGGTATTCCCTGAACTCATTTCCTCCATTGATATTCATCTTCGTAAGGTTATTGTCCATATCGAAATAATAAGATATTTGTCTTTTAGATTCTTCAATAGTAATATGAAGTTCCTTTACACCTTTGGTTCGCTCGGCATCACCCACACCATAGTATAGATAATTGGTAACAATGGGCATCGAGAAAGTTTCGAAGTCAATTTTACCCTGTGAAAAGGTAAACACACTTGAAAAAAGAAAATAAATGATTGTAAGTTTCTTCATTGTGATAAATTTTGGCTACCCACAAAACTATACCTCAAGTCTTTATAAAACCATACGACAAATGCCGTATTTTTTATCTTTGCCATTCAACTTAAATAACAACAATGTCATTAGTTTCCTATATAAAATCCCATACGCAACTTACCGAACACGCTATAAAAAATACGATTGAACTTTTAAATGAAGCCTGCACCATTCCATTTATTTCCAGATATCGAAAGGAGCGAACAGGCAATCTTGATGAAGTGCAGATTGGTGATATTGTAAAGTATAAGGAACTGTTTGAAACGCTTGAAAAACGAAAACTCACTATCTTAAAATCGATTGAAGAACAAGGTGTTTTGACCGATGAACTAAAGAAGAAAATTGAAGCCACTGAAGATTTAACAGCGCTTGAAGACTTGTATCTTCCGTTTAAAAAAAGTAGAAAAACGAAGGCCGAAACGGCACGGCAAAACGGACTGGAGCCTCTGGCAAAAATCATTATGTCGCAAAATGCTTCTGATGTTGAGTCGATTGCTCTCAAATACACAAAAGGCGATGTCGCTTCCGCAGATGAAGCTCTGGAAGGTGCAAGGCACATTATCTCCGAATGGATAAACGAACGTACCGATTTCAGAAACCACATCCGACATCAACTGGAACGTTTTGCGATGATTTCAACCAAAGCGGTCAAGTCAAAAGCAGATGAGGAAGACGCACAAAAATTTCGAGACTATTTTGATTGGGAAGAATCATTGGGTCGCATACCTTCCCATAGATTATTGGCAATTTTGAGAGCCGAAAGTGAAGGCTTTATCAAAACGAAAATCTCGATTGATGATGACAGAGCCATTTCAAGAATAGAAGACAAAACTATTCGGTCGAACAACGCGTGTGCAGAACAGATACGATTGGCAATTCAAGATGCTTACAAGCGACTGCTATTGCCCTCGTTGAGCAATGAGGCACTTCAAAACGCCAAGGAAAAAGCTGATGATGCTGCCATTTCGGTGTTTGCCAAAAACCTGAAGCAACTATTGTTAGGTTCGCCATTGGGAGAAAAACGAGTTCTCGCCATCGACCCAGGATTTCGTACAGGCTGTAAAATCGTGTGTCTCGACGCTCAAGGTGGTTTATTGTATAACGAAACCATTTATCCGCATCCGCCCAAAAGTGATAGTATTGGCGCGATGAAAAAGATAAGCACACTCGCCGAAGCTTATCAAATTGATGCCATTGCCATTGGGAATGGCACAGCTTCCAGAGAAACCGAGGCACTCATCAGAAAAATTCGTTTTAAGAATGATATGCAGGTATTTGTGGTGAGCGAAGCTGGTGCGAGTATTTATTCGGCTTCGAAAATTGCAAGAGACGAATTTCCAAACTATGATGTGACAGTTCGTGGTTCGGTGTCGATAGGGAGACGACTACAAGACCCATTAGCAGAGTTGGTGAAAATTGATGCAAAATCTATAGGTATTGGCCAATATCAACACGATGTGGACCAAAGCAAACTCAAAAAAGAGCTGGATGTTGTAGTGGAAAGTTGTGTAAATGCCGTTGGCGTCAACCTCAACACAGCGAGTACAAGTTTGTTGAGTTACGTGTCGGGAATTGGGCCAAAATTGGCGGAAAACATAGTCAACTATCGTGATGAAAATGGTGCATTCTCTTCGCGAAATGACCTTAAAAAAGTATCTCGATTAGGTGATAAAGCCTATGAACAAGGCGCTGGATTTTTAAGAGTGAAATCGGCTGAAAATCCATTGGATGATTCATCAGTACATCCAGAGCGTTATGAATTGGTAGGACGAATGGCCAAAGATTTAGGGAAGAATGTATCTGATTTGATAGGCAACAAATCGCTTCTGCAAAAACTTGAATTGAAAACCTATTGTACCGAATCCATTGGATTGCCAACTCTTGAAGATATCATCAAGGAACTTGAAAAGCCAGGACTCGACATTCGCGAGACTGCAAAAGTGTTTACCTTCAACCAAAACATCAAAACGATTAACGATTTACAAGAAGGCCAATTGCTGCCAGGAATTGTAAACAACATTACCAATTTTGGTGCTTTTGTGGACATTGGCATCAAAGAAAGTGGACTGATTCACGTGTCGAATCTATCGGATTCGTTTGTATCTGATGTTAACGAGCACGTCAGCCTTCATCAACAGGTAATAGTAAAAGTTCTCGATGTGGATATTCCGCGGAAGCGTATTCAGTTGAAACTGCATAAATGATTTTACGACCGATGCATTCGGTCCAAAATTTCCACGACTTCAGATTTTTTCCTGACAGAAACAGGAACGGTTTCTTTGTTTTTCAACAGTAAATAACCACCATCGGTTTTGATAAATGCACTGATGGACTGCATATTTACCAAATGGCTTTGATGAACCCGTAAGAAATTATGATGGTCCAACATATCGGCAAAATACTTGAGTGTTTTGGTTACAAATACTTTCTGATTATCCTTCAGATAAAAAATGGTGTTGTTGCTATCTGCTTCACATCTAATGATATCTTCCAGACTCACGATGATGATTTTGTCCAAGGTGTGCAACGAAATTTTATCGGGTTTTGCTTCAGGAGAAGCCAATGTTTTCTTTAAAATATCAAAACGTTCCTTGTCTGGATGTAGTTGTGATTTCGCACGTTTAATGGCATTATCCAAATCTTCTTCAGAATAAGGTTTCAAAACATAGTCAATTGCGGCGAACTTAAACGCACGAATTGCAAATTCATCACTGGCTGTGACGAATATGATTTTACTGGTCAAATCTGGAAAGATTTCCAAAATATCAAACCCAGTTCCATCACCAAGCATAATATCCAGAAACAAGATGTCAGGTTGGGATTTTCGTAGGATTTTCGCAGCTTCCACTACACTTTGAGCAGTATTGATGACCTCTATTTCGGGATGATGTGTTTCAATATCACGCTTCAAAAGTTGAAGTGCATCAGGATTATCTTCGATGATGATGGCTGTAGGCATAGTTTAAAAATCTGTTTTTAACGGAATTTGAAAGCTGATTTTGGTTCCTAAAATTAGGTCATTTGATTTGATTTCTTCCATCATCAAGGTGTCTTTTCCTGCCAAAGACTCAATGCGTTCTTTGGTAACGGTCAACGCCATAGATTGATGATCTGTGGCGGTTTTAGAATTTTGCGAATAGAAAATGCCAAGTCCATTATCTATAATCGTGCACTTTAACCATTCATTTTCAACCTTGAAAATCACTTTTAATTCACCTTCTCGCGAACCTTTTAAGATTCCGTGGCGAATGGCGTTTTCAACAAAAGGTTGAATCAACATCGGCGGAATTAAGATTTCTTCCTTATCAATATCGGACTCAACTTCTATCTCATATTGAAACGGTTTTGAAGACATCAACTGCTCTACTTCAATATAATGCGTTAGTGTTTTTATTTCTTGCTCTAACGTTATGGTATCCTTTCTGGAATTGTTTAAAATCTCTCGTAACAAGGTTGCAAAAGTGTTGACCGTTGTATTCATCTTCTGCGGATTGCTTTCGCCCATTGCTTTGATTCCATTCAACACATTAAAAATGAAATGAGGATTCATCTGCAATTGCAACGCTTTATGCTCCAGTGACAACAAATGGTTTTGAAGCTCCAAACGCGCTTTTTCTTCGGAATTTTTCCTTTTGATACGTTTCAAATAATTCCAAACAAACCAAAGCACAATCAGCAAGACAGTAGCAATCACAAGCCATTGAAACCATACTTTTTGATATAAAGGTGTTTCTATGAAAAATGAAAATGCAATCGGTTCACTTTGTTCCCAGCGGTAGTTTCTGGATTGAACCATAAACGTGTGAGTTCCATAACCCAAACCAGCCAAATTCTGCTGATTGCTCTCGGACCAAGGACTCCACGGACCATCATTCAACTTAAACCGATACTCGATGTCCTTGGGATGATTGATATCCACAGTACGATACGTAAAAGAGATTTGATTTTGATTTGAATCCAACTGCAATATCCTTTCTGATGATTGCGACGTGTAGTACGACAAAGAATCTATCGGTTTATAAGCCACTTCAATCGATTCAAAATCTATTTTCGGCTTCACAGACGTTTCCTCTTGTTCTTGAGTTGCTTCATATTTGGTCAAACCGTACAAGGCGCCAAACCAAAGATTGCCTTCATTATCAATATCAACAGCATTCAGACAGGTTTCGATTCCTAAAAAACCATCGTTTCTTCCAAAGTGAAACACATCTACAATCTTCTGTTCCTGATTTAAAACAACTTTATCAACGCCTTTTTCTGACCCAACCCATAGATGATTTTCGTTATCAAAAATCAGCTGATATATATTTTTGGAAGTCAAAGATTTATCTCCAGACAATTTCTTCAAGTTCATTTTCTCTTGGATGTCAGTCATCCAAACGCCATTTCCTGCAGTACCCAAGAACAGCAAATTATTTTTGAACACTAATGAATTAATCGCTGTTTTGTCTTCCAAAACTTGGCCTAACTCGTTGACGTTGTTATTCTCTATATATCCCAAATGACCGTTTTGAGTACTGTACCAAATTCGACCTTTTCCATCCACTTTCATATCTTTCAGCAACAAATCTGAAATACCTTCTTTCTGTCCGAATATCTTAAGGATATTGATTTTTGATGATTCTTTATCAAACATCATTTTAACGATTCCATCGCTGTACGTCGCTACCCAAACCGTATCATTTCGAACTAGAATTTGACGAATCCAATCCGAAGGAAAACCATTTGAGGTGTTAAACAAATGATTTTTTACTGTTGGTACTTTGATGGTGTCGATTTGAATATTTTGCAGACTTTGAGCTTTTATCATCAAGCTATCTCGCGTTGTTGTTTGCCTAAAAACCAAGCCTTTGCCATCTGAACCTGACCAGATATTTCCATCGTCATCACTTGCGATGGTTTTGATTTTCACATCATTGAATCCTTGGATTTTTTCAATGGGATGAATTCCAAAACCATCAATTTTAACCAAACCTTCTTCAGAATTTGAAATCCAAAGACCAGATGTTGCATTGTGAACCGCATAAACCCGATTGCCATTGAGCCCTGTGTCTTTATCAAAATGGATAAATTCATTCTGGAAATATTTATACAGTCCGCCACCACTGGTAGCAATCCAAATACTTCCTTGGTTATCAGTCATACATTCGCGAATATGGGAAACTGTAAGACCTGAACGAATCCCTATTTGTTTTTGAATCTGAAAGTTTTCAACATCCAAAACAGTGAAACCATCATTGTCCGACGATACCCAAAGTTGGTTTTTTATTAGTGAAAGTGAATTGATACGCTGCAACTCTTCAATCCAAACTTCCTTCTTTGAATTGAGGTCGAGAACTAAAATGCCATTGATGAATGTTGAAGCGATTAATTTAGAATCTACTTGAACCAAAGAGGTAAAATTGTGAGTGTCATAAACCTCTACAACAGCATTTCCAGCTAGTGTATCACACTTGAAAAGTCCTTTGTTACTGGCTATCCAAAAACTGGAACCATCAAATAATATTGAATTGATTTGAGCCTCATCCACTAACGAATGAAATTTCAGCTTTACAACATCATTGTTTTTGGAAAACCTATAAATGCCTGTTTTGGTGCCGAAATAATTTTGACCATTTTGTCCAAAAATCGTGATGATTTCTGGCAATGAATAGTTATCAAATCTGGCGTGATTTCTTATGGAAAGCCCTCTTCTTGTTGCTATGAACAACGAATCTTTGGCGAAAAATAAATCGTTTACATAATTAGATTCCAATCCATCACTCTCATCAAAAATTTTAAAATTTTCACCATCAAAACGTGCTAAACCTCCACCTTGAGTTCCTAACCATAAATAGCCTATATCATCCTGAACAATGGCGTACACTTGCGATTGAGGCAAACCATCTTCGAGTGTGTAAGAGCGCAATTCATTATTTTGACAAAAAGCCGTAAACGTGATGTTTACGAGAATCAAGAAAAATAAATATGCTCTAAAGGAAATGGTCATCGAATTGAACTGCTTGAAACAAATATAACTAAAGTTAGTGCGTATGCTTTAAAATTTGGTGTATAGTCTAGGATGTTCGATATCAGGAATGGAATATTCTGCCGGAACATACGTATCCATCACAGGATTCAAAACACACAAAACTGTAGTTTTTCCTTTAATGGTCAACACATTTTCAAGGCTTATACTGTCCCAACGAAACTTGTCCATCGGAATTCCCAATTCATACAAAGCCATTGACAAATCTTCATTTTCAAGAATGAAATCCATAATATCATCGGCCGAAGTCAATTCTGGAATGTCGCTGACATCATCAAAAATGATATCCCAATTCACAGGAATATTAAAGCGATATGAATACGGCACGCCAGCTTCTGTCTCTTTTCTTGTTTCCAAAGCTGTCAACCAATCGATGGAAACGCTCGGATATGAATGTGCAATTTCATCTGAAAGCGTTATATTTCCTGGTGAATGTGCAGTTGGATAAAACACGTAAAATGGCTGCGCCAAGTAATGAGAAGCATATTTACCACCAAAAACATTGAAAAATTCGGAAGCGTATAAGTTTGGCTTCACATCAGAAGAAAAGACAATTTTTAAGGCTTTCATCAAATCTTTATTGGCTCCCAAACCACAGGAATGAAAAATGATATTGGTTTCATCTGAAACACCATTTTCAAATTTTGGGAACGACACAGATTTCAGCGACTTAAATGTTATCCGTTCACCATCTTCACAGGTTCTCAATGCTATACCTCGCCACGCATTGCTATGACTCACGATATGGATATTGTCATAATTTTTGCCATCGTAATGGGCGTTGAGCCACAAAATAACATCTTCAATAGAACTGACATCTTCAACAATAGTCAATTGTTGTTGTTTAAAATGGGTTTTGGCATTTTTATAAAATGTATTGTCATCTTCATCTATGCCTGTTATAAAAACTACAGACTGCATCTCGATTTTGTCAATTTGTTGCGTCACGTTTTCTGGTTCATCGTTTTCACAAGAAACGATAAGCGTCAAAAATGCCAACAGTGTTAGTTTTAGATTTTTCATCGTATAAAGCTTTTAAAAATTTGACACAGAACTCCCGAAATCACTATCATTCCAGGCATAATTTTGAAGTACGTTTACTTCATCGACCTTGAACGATTCTTTATAAACAATTTCCAATTTGATGATTTTGTTTACGTTACCAAAAATTTGGTTTGGGAATACGTAAATGGTTTCTGAAGTTGAAGATGCATCTCCAATATTCACAATGGTTGGCAATAAAATGGATTCCACTTCATTGGTTATCAATACATATTGTGAAATAGTATAAAAATAGGGTTCAGAATAGGATAATTCCACCCGAATAATGTCATCTACATCTTTGAGCTCTGGCTGTTTCAGGCTTTGCACTCGGATGTGTTCTATTCTATTGGCAGACTCCACCTGAAATGAAGACAGCACGATTTCCGGATAATCGGTCAACACAACGGAAGCGATAGAATGTGTAGATTCTTTATCAGTTGAATGTTCACTGATGACCACAGAATAGGTGCTATCAGTCATGAATTCTTGTGCATGAATGAATTGAATTCCAAGAATCAGGATAAGTATTTTGACTGTATTTTTCATGATAAACGTTTTTAATTATTTGATTTCTACCTCTAAATTACTGGAGAATGCCATGTTAATTTGGACGCTTCTAGTATTCGTTGAGATTGGTTTAGTAAGCGTAGAATCGAGTACTTCTGAAAATTTATGAAACCAAAAAAAGCGCAGCCACAACTCAATGCGACTGCGCCAAACAACACTAAATCAACTAACTAAAAACTCACCTCAATAAGCGTAGGAATTATGACGTTAGAATGTTTTGTTTCAACATTTTTAAAATCATTTGTAAGCTGTGAATCTTCTTGCCAATTCTCATTTTTCCAGACTTCGACACTTTTGATGCTGCCATTTTCATGGAATTCAATCCTCAATTTAGAATTGGATTTTAAAGCCTTTTTTATCAGCACAGAATAATTCGCCTTGAACCATAATTGAAATTGTCTTTCTTGGGTTTTTGATTTGAAGTTATCGATAATTTCAATCTTGAATGATTTAGCATATTTTGAAACATTTGAAATATCTCCTGCTGCACCTACGGCAGAATTTTCAACATTTGCAGGCATTGGAAGCGGCTGTTTGACCGTTTTTAATTTGCCATCAGCGTTCACAATTTCTTCATCAACCGCAACAAAAGATGTAAAACGTGTTGCAAGATTATACTGCAAACCCAAACTGATGACTTCCTCCTTCACATCGTCATTAAATGAAGTCGCATAATCATCCAGTTGTTCTATTTTTTTGCGTGCCCAGAGATAGCGCAACGCTTTGTTGTTTTTACTCAAATCGCCGTCGGCAACATCATAAACTTGTTTAATTTTTTTACGCCCTTGATAACCAGTTACAATTATTTTGCCTTTGGCTTCACCTTTATATTTTCCGAAAACCATCGTTGGACGAGACGCAAACACATCTGAAATACTTGAAGGTTGTACATCATAAATTTCAAAATCTTTCGCTTCCAGTTTTACCTGTGTCAATAATGGTAATTGAATGTAGGTTTTAAATTCCTCTGCCACTTTTCTGGCATCTTCATAAGTTGTGGCTATGAAAGATTGACTGTTGGAAACCTTCGCCATACCTTCAATGATATAACGATTGACACTTGAACCAATTCCAAACGTAAAAACATTTGATTTATCAAGATTGTTGCCAATGAGCTGAAATGCTTCTTTTTCAACATTCACATAACCATCGGTAATCACAACCATAGAGCGAGCGCTTCCTTGGTCTTTCCTCGGAAGTTGATACGCAGTGTTCAATGCATTGATAAGTTCAGTGCCACCTCCACCTTGACCGTTTGATAAAAATCTTATGGCGTTTTCAACATTTGTATTGGTAGCAAATACTGGCGATTCACTAAATATTGTTGAACTTGAAGCGAACAATTGCACATTAAAAGTGTCCATTGGTTGTAGATTGCAAAGCAAATTACGCATCAACTCTTTTGCAACGTCCAATGGATATCCGTTCATAGAACCAGAAACATCCACAATAAATAAATATTCTCGTGATGGTAATTGCTCCATGGTCACTTTCTGACTAGGTTCAATCACATAGGCAAAAAACTTTTCGTCGTTATGTTCATACAACAACAATCCAGATTGAATTTCTTTTCCCCTTAAACTATAATTCAGGATAAAATCTCGATTGGCAGGATTTGTATTGCTTTTTGACAAATACACAAATGAAGCGTTATCATTCAAATAGTTAACATTGATTTTATGCGATGGACTACTGACATTTTGAATCATCATTCCTGCATTAATACTTACTTGTAGGTCAAACCTGAAGGTGTCTGCAATGCCTTTTTTAGTGTATGGCGTATTAAAAGCTTCTTCATTCGATGAACTTTCACCTGTAAAACGTGGCCCGACAACACCAGGAGCTACGAATTGATATTCGCCATTGACAGGTACTAGCATTTCTGTATAATAAATGTCGATTGCAATCTCATCGCCTGGCATAATATTGCCTACCTTCATCTGAAAAACATTCGGTCGAGCTTCATCCAATTTTGCGGCTCGCTTTCCTTCCTTAACAGCATCGTTATAGACCTTTTCAGCTTGCTGTTTTTCAAATATTTTGGCATTGACAATTCTTTCGCCAATTTTCATTGTCATATTATGAACAGCAGCTTGCGTAGACATAGGAAAAACATATTTTGCCTCAATAGCGGATGCACTTTTGTTTTGATAGATTTGAGTGAGTTTTACGTGAGCAATTGTTCCTGATATTTCGACCTTCGCTTTACTTTCTTTTAATGGAATATTGGCATTTTCTGATAGAACTTCGAGATATGGACTGGCATTAGATTGTTGAGAAAAAACTCCAATTGTAAAGAAAAATGTGAATAGTAATAGTATTGTTTTCATCTTGAACAGTATTAATGATTATTTGATTTTCATCAAATGTACCAGCTACTGTTCGGCCTATTGGAGCGGATTTAGTATTCGTTTGAGATGATTTAGAATTCGTTATTTGTCAAATAAAAAAATCCCAAACACACATCGTTTTGGGATTTTTTTCATTTAAATTCAGTTCTAATTAAGCAGCAGAACTACTGGCTGTCATTTTGGGAATGTTTTTGAAAATAAGTTTTTGCCACAATTCCGCACGTTTCATCTCAAAATCTTCCGAAAGATTATCGTCGATGTCGTATAGATTGACAGTAAGATTAGATTTTCCATAAAGTTCGAGTTCCAAATCGAGCTTTTGCAATTCAGATTCTACCTTCTTTTCTCTTTTGAATTCTCTCACTTCCTTGTGAATTTTACATAATTTGACTTTGTTCAAATCAATGCGAAGCGATTCATTTTCTGTTGATTTCACTTTCGCATAAAATAGCACTTTCTGTTGCTCATCAATCCCAATAAAACTATTGTTCCACTGTTCCTTGACATTGAAGTTCAGATTTTGAGCATTTGTCAATTCATTGATTGCTTTTTTTCCTTTAGACATTCTCTTTTTTCCCAAATATGTGAACCACACAAAAGGGAATAAACTTAACACAGTGATAAGCATTGTTATCACCCATTCTGATATTTCCATTTTTTTGATATTTTAAATTATAATTTGAATATTGAATAGAGCACGTTTCCTACAAAAGACTTGGAAACACTTCTCAAAAACCGTTTATGTACGATTTCAAATTATGTAAAACAGTGGAATGGAAAAATGATAGCTGTTGAAGTAAACTCCACTTCGATAGCGTTACCGATGGAGAAGTACAATAAAGTTGGTTCGTGAGCACTAGCTGATGCTTGTATTTGGGCCTCAAAAAACCTTGCAAAAGGTAGTTTTGAATTTTGTGAGCTATCTAAAATTTGATAAAGATGAGTGCCAGACTCAATTATGGCAGCGCCTTTATAATCGTTTGTGGTGATGCTGGCTTCATTTTCCGACCCTTGTGAATGAGGAATCGTCGCTTGGCCTTGATTCAACATCAACACCAAACCTGCAAAAAGATTAAGAATTAAACTCTTAAAGCCGAACATCTACAATAGATTAGGTGACAAATGTATAAATATCAATGTTAAATTTTTGATAAAGAGTAAAATTAATTTCATCTCGACGTCATCAGCGAACGATGAAATCAGTTACATTTGCCATCATTTTTATTCCATATCTATGGAAACGGCAATAGCTTATCTAGGTTTTATTATCTCGGCTTATGCCGTGATTGCAAACGATGTCATTCAAACCCTTGGCACGTTCATTTCTTCAAATTTTAAGGTAAAATGGTGGTGGCTCTGGCTGTTTGCCATAAGCATTCTCACTGCTACACTATTTTACGGATGGTCCACGAATGGTGGTGATGTGTCTTACGGACGATTGAACACAATTCCATTACCAGAATATATGGAATGGTGGTATCTGCTAGCTCCTGTAATATTGCTTATCATTACCAGAATGGGAATTCCGGTGAGCACTACTTTTATGATTTTGAGTGTTTTTTCTTCTGGAGTTGTAATTGAAAAAATGATTTTGAAATCGGTTTACGGGTATGCATTGTCATTTGTTTTTGCAATCATTGTTTATGTCGTCATCACACGAAAGCTTGAATCACCTTTTGCCATTGAAAAACTCGATAAAAACAAAAAGAAACACTACTGGCTCGTTGCACAATGGTTTTCTACAGGTTTTTTGTGGTCGCAATGGCTCATACAGGATTTTGCAAATATTTTTGTCTTTCTCCCGAGACAATTGGCATTGGAAGAATTATTGATTTCCTTGGCAGTCATCTTGTTGATTATGGCTTATATTTTCAGAAAACGTGGAGGGAAAATTCAAGAAATTGTCAATCAGAAAGCCAATACAAAGAACATTCGCTCTGCAACAATTATTGATTTGATTTATGGTGTTTTCCTTTTTGTTTTTGGTAATCTCAATTCGATTCCGATGAGTACCACTTGGGTTTTTATTGGAATTTTAGCAGGTCGAGAGTTGGCCATCACCTATTTTTTGAACAAGAAAAAGATAAAATACACCTACATCATCATTGCAAAGGACCTCGGGAAAGTGAACATTGGTCTTATGGTCAGTGTTGCCATTGCATTTTTAATTCAATATCTAAAGGAATTGTAACAATTGAAATAAAAAAAAGCAGCCAATAACTCATTGACTGCTTCTTTTTCTTTAGGCATTAACGTGTATGCCTTCTTTTATTTTCACGCTTTTGTCTCCAAGGCGCGTTCTTTTCCCAATCGCCTGCCATGATACAGCCGTAAGGCATCACCTCATCGATGACTGTACCAAGACCGAATTCGTCCATTTGGTTCCTCACCGTTTGGGCATTCTTGTAGGCACTTGGCAACTCGGTGATATCAATTTCATTCGAAAAAAATCGCACATCAAGACCTTGGGTTTCTTCCTTAAAGATTTGCATAGTAGTGCCTGTTTTGGTTCTTCTATGTTGCGTACGGCTCACATTTCTACCTGCGCCGTGTGGTGCAAAACCGAGATTGGTAGCGGTAGTCGCACCTTCTACAATCAAAACCGGTTCAGACATATTTAAAGGAATCAACCTAGGCCCAGTAATATCGGGCATAAATTTAGCATCCAAGGGTGTGGCACCTTTGGCGTGATAGAACAAATCGTCGTCTTTAAACACGAAATTATGCTCGTTCCAAAAACGATTTTCAATCGCAATTCCTAAAGTTTCAGAAACCGAATTGTGAATCACCTCATGATTGGTTTTGGTCCAATCCCTGATAATTTGCAAGGCTTCCCAGTATGCCTGACCCTCTTCGGTATCAAACGGGATCCAAGCATTTTGCTTTAAGGTTTTTGGCGACAAATCTCTTCTGAACTTTTCAGCCACGTGCATCCCTTTTTTATAAAGGGCAGCACCAGCACCACGAGACCCGTGATGTGTGACCAACATAGTGTTTCCTGTTTGTTTGGATTTTCCTACAAAAAGAAAATGATTGCCATCGCCTTGTGTGCCCAAATGGGCGCGAGCCAATTGAATGGTTCTTTTATCGTTCAAAAACCAATTGGATTCAAACGCCTCGAGTAATTCCATTGGAAACCTAAATTGTGCATCTCTTTCACGTCCGCCAGGGCCAAAATGTGTGTTGGCATGGGCTGCATCCAAAATGTCTTTTGGATTTGCTTTCCCAAAATCCGTGAGCATCACAGAGCAGCAAATATCGGCACTATGCATACCAGGATGAATGGCATTTTTAGCCACTGCCACACCACCTACTGGAATTGTTCCATCAGGACCTGCAGGACAGGCATCGGGCATAATAGCACCAGCGACCATTGTGGGCGTTTTCATCAAGGTTTGCATCGAATTGATAACTGCTTTGACATTGTCTGCTTCCAATTCATTTTCTGCCTTGATGTTGATGGCAAACTCAATAGGTTGCGCATGCAACTCTAAAGGTTCTGGCAATTTGAACTGCTCTAAATAAGCAAGCATCTCTTCGTTTTCCAATCTATTTGTATTAATATGGTCAAGAGCTTCCTTGAACCACTTTCCTTGTCTAAAACCCAAATTGATAAGGGTTTGACCGTTAATTTTTGTTGACATTTTAGTTTGTTTCAATTTGAATTTTTTCGCGTAAGCGGTTGAAGCGGCATCCTTTTGCCTTTTGGGCAAAAGATACAGCGAAAGACGCGACCACGCTTTTTTCAGCGTGGTTACGCCCTTAAAATACTCATTTTCCAGAGAAAATCTCCTTTAATTGAGTGACAACTCCACCATTTCCAGAGACGGTAATTTCACCGATTTTTTCGGCAATTTTTTCTACATACTCCATCTCCTTCAACTTGAACAACATCTCATTCTCCTCCATCAACTTCGCAGTGTTCAACAAGCTACGAGTAGAAGCGGTTTCTTCTCGCCTGGTAATGATGTTGGCTTGCGCTTGCTTTTGTGCAATCAAAACACGATTCATGATGTCTTTCATCTCACCTGTCAAAATCACATCACGCATACCACAGCTCAAAACCTTGACACCCAATTCAGATGCTTGTGTGGCAACATCCTTGAAGACTGCCTCGGCAATGTCTTCTTTGCGTTCCAACAACTCATCCAAAGTGTAAGTACCCACATAACCTCGCAATGCCAACTGCATGGCAATGTACAATTGCTTTTCATAGTCTTTGCTTCCCAAAAGCGCTTTCTCGATATCGACCACTTTGTACTGTGTATAAAAGTTGATACGGATAGCCGCCTTATCTTTGGTCAACAATTCTTGACCTGAAATTTCCAATTGCAATTGACGCAAATCGACTTTTGCAATCTTGATGGTTGTGTCGTTCCTCCAAAATCTGTAAGTTCCGGCATCCAAGGTTTTTGTGTACACATCATCTACCAAAAGCACTGCTTTTTCGTAGGCAGCGACTTCAAAAGCTCGGATGTATTGGCTCAACATAGTCTTACCGAAAAGCGCCTTATCTATTTTCTCGGTGATGTAAATCTTGCTTACATCGGCACGGACGAACTCGCGTTCGACCAATCCTTTCCAGTACACATAGCGACCAGATGTCAAAACGGTTTTAAGGTTCTTGTTTTCAAAAACCAAAACCAATTCGGTATCCTTGACCTCAACAACGTCCAACATTGCCTCCAACGTTTTGTCTTTAAGCAAGAGTTCCAACGCTATTGGAGCAATGAAAATACTTGAAAGGTCATACACCAACACTTGAAGGTTGAAACCAAACAACCAGTGTGTACCTTGGGTAATCACTCTTTGGTAGTCTCCATTTTTGAAGACCAATCCCACTTTTCCTGCATTAATTCTTACTCGTTTCATGTTCTTACATTTTTAAATTAAACAAATCTGTTGACAATCCCGTAACGGAGGCGTTGTCCGCTTCAATAAGCGATGACGAGTTCATCGGATTTTGAAGTTTATTATTGACGTAGTTCACACGCGATTTTCATTAAAAAACAGTCGATTGTAAATCATCTTGCCAGTACGGAACTACTCATATTAAAAGCGTCGAAAGCCAGTGTTGGTTATTGGGATTAAAAGCGTAAGTCTATAATGACTTTGATTAATAATCTGAATAACTTACAGTAGCAATGTCTGCAATTAAAAATCAGTATTTCAAGGTACTTTTAAGATTGCTCAATTCCTGTATGAACAGAAATCTCTGCCGATTTACAATCTTCTGTTTTGTCAATTTTTATTGAGCAGTGTGACGGACTGCTTACTATCAGTTTTACAAGATGATAAGCTTTGGTGGGTTTCTTCAACCCTGTTGCTACGTTAACATCGTAGTGCTCTGCCATTGAGCTACAAGGACTTATAGGGCGCCTTGGCAGGAGTCGAACCTGCGCAAAAAAGATTCTATTGTTCTAACCACTGAACTACGGGACCATTTTATCTGTATACATGGTGGTCCCGGTGGGAATCGAACCCACGACCGATAGAGCCGAGACAATTTTTTGGAAAACAGCCGAAACCTCCAAGTCTGGTTGGATATGAAAGCGTGATACGAAACCGCAACCGTTCATACAATAGTGCCATACAGAAACACCCAACAAGACCAGCTTGATATTTTCATTCCTGCGCAGGCAGGAATCTATGTACCTCTTACCAGATTCGAACTGGTACTTTTGCCTTTGCAAACAGATTGGCTCCAAATGCGCTTCCCTACTTATGTTTCGGTGCTTCTGCAAATTCTATTCATTAGCAAGCGCGTCGCTAACAACATCTTCCAATCACTCCATGGTCTCGAATCAAAATCTTTTACCACAGCTCTTCCCTTTAAGCTAAAGAGGCCTAATATTTTAAAAAAGCGTGCTGGGAATACCTTCGCTTTTGGACAAACTTTCCTAGGATTATCGCTTTCGCGTTCTCTAGTTTTCCACGCTCATTCCGTTGCTTTGGAAATCACGTATCTGTCCGATGCCAGAATACACTGCAGCTGTTCGGCAATTTAGACTCGGCCTGCATAGTGGTTCATTGACCACGCTTTGCAATTACGAGGGTTGGCTCCCTCACCGTTCATAGGCGTCCCTTTTCAGGGCGGCCTATTAGAATATTCACCGCACGATAAAGGCTTGCGACCTTTAACGTCCCATATCTTGCAATGGGTTTAGGCAACTACTAGCTGCTGCAATGCCCGAAGTCTTTTGCGATTTTTGCTTAACCAATAAGCTAAAAGAAGGAAATTCTTTTACTAGGAATCGAACCTAGACACAAAAGTGTTGACCTAGGAGAAGAGCTTCGGAAATGGCTTCGTAGATTTTTGCCTACAAAATACCAACCTTCTCCTTGTGTGTTTCCCAACACACGGTGTGTTAAGCTACCGAACAATTTCTTGTCGGGTAACTCTAGTACTGCAAAACGCTCCGCAAGGCTGGATGACCTTTACGTAACCCTTTACTACAACTTTTCCTATTGATGTCTCCATCTCAAGCCTAAATGAGTCGGCTATACATCCTTATGCGCTTCAGCGGTCGCCCCTAGCTTATAGTAATGTATGTTTGTTGCTTGCTTACCTGCACTATTCCCAAAAAGTAAATAGTCTCCGTACGCAGTGCCTGTGTACAGATTTATCCTTGTTACCAAGTTTATCTAAAGACGATAAGCCGCCTCGTCATCCATAAATGATGACGATTTTTTCTATGATGAAGCAATTTCAAATACTTCATCTCATTTCAATGAACTTATTTTGTGGAACAGACAGGACTCGAACCTATATCTTCGGATTTTCAGTCCGACGCAATGACCCACTTTGCTACTGTTCCTTTTTTAAGTGTTCACCAAGGGTCGAACTTGGTCTTGAAAGACGATACTTTCCGTGCGAGCCGTTACACTATGAACACTTTTTCGTAACCTCAATAGTCCCGATGCTTCGGGAGAACCCATACTGCAAGGTCCGTAGCCTTGCGTGCTATCCAATTACACTATAAGGTTAATGGTTGAAGTATTGGGAATTGAACCCAAACCACCCAAGTTAAAAGCTTGGTGCTCTATCTATTAAGCTATACTTCAATTCTGAACTCCGTAAGGGAATCGAACCCTTGTCTTCTCATAGAAAGTGAGATGCACTAACCATTATGCTAACGGAGCATTCGCAGTACCGACGAGATTCGAACTCGCAACTCCTCGGGAGACAACCGAGTACTCTAACCTTTGAGCTACGGTACTATTTGTGGGAATTATAGGATTCGAACCTATTCAGTTTTAAAACAACAGATTTACAGTCTGCTTCAGCTCTCCAACTCTGACGAATTCCCGATAAATCGGCAAACTCTTGTTCGCCGATTTTTTACAACAAATTATTCAAACGGTCTAGAAGCCAGTTTTTATCAGCTCTCACTGCTTCTTCCTTTTGAAGAACCTCCTTCTCACGAGCCTTGTTGTTTTTGGCCTGTCTTTTCTTGACCACTCGTGAAATGACCTCATCTACAAAATGTATGAACTCATTGTTCATTGCAAATTGTTTTGCCTCTGCCAAAGCAGTTTCAGCTTTCTCAAATTCGCCTATGGCTTCAAACAAAGTACCTTGTGCAAGTTCAATACCTGCTTTGTCAATACCTTTGACGGTTCGGGCAAAATCAATCAACTTTTGGGCTTCTTCAAAATCCTCATAGTTAACCAAAAGCCTGATGTAATCTGGATATACATCTGGGATATCCAATCTAACAGCCAAAGCTTTTTCATAATATTCTTTTGCTGCTTCATAATCACCCATTTGCTCTACTTGAACCTTTGCCATCAAACAAAGTGCTTTCACATTTTCTGGTTCGTACGACAAGGCATAGTTCAAAGCTTCCATCGCTTTTTCAAGCTCCCAAGGGTATGTCTCCAAAGCACGGAACAAATACCTGTTGTTTAAATTAGTTTCCATTGTGTTCAATGACTTAATTACTGTTTAAAAGCCACACGACCTTCGTGCGCTCTAAAACTGTTCAGATTGATGTATTCTTGATTTTTTGAAATAAAAAATCCGAAACAGTTGGTTTGCTTCGGATTCTTCTCTGGAAAGTAATTATCTACAGAAAATACCGAAGCCGCGTGAATGACTCTTGGTCATATCCTTTCGTTTTAAATGCTGGACGTATGTTTAGCATGGCTTCTTTTTGTTTGATATTTAATCTTGATGCAGTCTTTGTTTTTTTTGAAAACTGCGATGCAAAGATTAAAACGATTTTTTAATTACGCAAATAAATTTTTGAATTAATTTATTGATTATCAATTATTTATGTAAATTTTAATACATAGATTTCCCTGTCCGCAGCTTGCAGATGCTTGAGTGAAATTGCAACTATTTGTCTCTTAATTGCTTACTCTTCAATCTCTGATATTTTAGTTTTGACTATTTATATTCAAATTTTTTCAAAAAAAAAGCGTCCAATTTCTTGGACGCCTGTTAACTATATAGATTTTTTGGTTTAAATCATCATCTTAAATGCTTAAAAATAGTTACAAAACGTCCTGTGAGGAATGGATTTTCCATCTCAATTCCGCGATAATCACACTGACTAAACAGTGAACCAGGTGCTTTATGTACTATTGATTTTCTCATTTGTGTTGCAAATATGAACTCTTTCTGACCAAAAATCCAAATTTATTTTAAGTTTTAAGCCGAATTACGACTCGCATTGATATTACCGAACAACGAGCGTGTAACCAATTTTTCATAGGTTTCCAAAAGGTCCTTGTCTGAATTTTTTTCCTTTTGAAGTTCTTGAATCTTCTTTAAAGCATATTGTTGAATGGTCAATAAAGGCAAGACAATCGACTCTCGAACATCGATGGAAGCCTTTCCTGCAGGCTCTTCTTCCATCAATACTTTGAATCCTGTCAGTTTCAACAATAAACGTTTCGTGGTTTCATATTCTGTGTGAATGATGTTCCAGAATTCACCGAATTCTGGGTCGTCTGCCATATATTTTGTCAAACCAAAGAAAGATTTTGACAAGGACATCATACTGTTTTCAATCAAGGTTTTGAAAAAGTTTGATTCCTTGTAGAGTTGCTTTACTTTGTCAAATTCGCCTTTGTCCTCATAAACTTTCAGCGCAGTTCCAACGCCAAAAAATCCAGGAACATTCTGTTTTAATTGGCTCCAACTTCCCACAAACGGAATGGCCCGCAAATCTTCAAACACCAAATTATCAGATTTTCCACGTTTTGACGGACGACTACCAATGTTCGTTTTTGCATAATACTTCAAAGTACTCATACGCTCCAAATAAGGTACAAACATTGGGTGGCTCTTGAAATTTACATAAGCCTGGTGGCTTTTGTGCGCCAAATCATCCATCACTTTGGTATTGGCATCGCTCATTTTGAGATTTGTTTCATTCAAACGATTCAAAATTCCGGAGCTTATCAATTGCTCAAGATTGTACTGTGACGAATCCAAAGTTCCAAAATTGGACGAAATGGTTTGCCCTTGAATGGTCAATTGCACTTCTTTGTCTTCAATAGTTGGGCCCAAGGACGCATAGAATTGGTGCGTTTTTCCGCCACCACGAGCTGGTGGCCCACCTCGACCATCAAAAAAGATGACCGTGACACCATATTTTCGCGACATCGTCGTGAGACGTTCCTTGGCTTTGAAAATCCCCCAATTTGCCATCAAATAACCACCATCTTTGGTACCATCACTAAAGCCCAGCATAATCGTTTGGCGATTGCCACGCTTTTTCAAATGCTTACTGTACGTTGGATTTGTATATAAGTCTTCCATCACTTTTGGCGCATTTTCCAAATCGGTAATGGTTTCAAACAAAGGCCCAATATCGACAGTCAATTCTTCTTCAAACGCGACCAATTTCAGCATAGCATATAATTGCATAACATTCAAAGTCGTTTGATTATTGCTGATGATGTACCGATTACAGGCTTGCTCACCATTCGATTCTTGAATGGTTTTGATGACCTTCATCGTTTTGAGCGCCTTCAAAACCTCTTCGTCTTTTATCAAGTTCAAATCGACACTTCCTTTGACATTTGAAAGGACTTTTACCTGTTCTTCTTCAGAAAGTTCAAGATAATTCTTTGGAAAAATTTTGCTACCAGAATCAATCAATGTCTGCACCATAGTAGTGAATACCGCATTGTGGGCGCGGCTGTCTTGACGAACATCAAGCGTTGCAAAATGATACCCAAACAATCGGGTTTTATTGATGAGGCTATTGATGTCGTCAAGATACAACGACTGATGCTGCTCGATGATGATTTTTTTGATGGATTCTAATTCAGACACAAAATCTTCAAATGCGATGGCGTGTTTGGCTTCAGGATGGATGCTGCTTTCATAAAATTTCGTCTCGAGCATTGTCATTTGAGCTTCTACGCCTTTAAAGGTCAGGCGTCGTTTCAGTCGGCGAATGTCTCTATAATAATTTTTGAGAATGGTATGCTTTAGTCGCATTGCTACACGTAAGGTAATTTCAGGTGTCACAAACGGATTCCCATCCCTATCGCCTCCAGGCCAGAAACCAATATTGATGATATCATTTGAAAGCCGCCTATCTTCAAAAATATTTTGCTGAATATAATCGAAAATCATTCCGAAGGATTTATAAAATACATTCTCTAAATACCATATCAAACTGACAGCTTCATCATAAGGTGTAGGTTTTGTATGCTTGAAAAACGGTGTTTTACCTAGTTGCGCCAATAAATCATTGATGGCCAACAAATCATTTTTCTTGATGGCTTCAGTCAAATCTGTAATGATGCCCAACACCGCTCCAGGATAAAATTGAGTAGGATGCGCCGTCAACACAATACGCACCTTAAATTCTTCAAGATATTGTTTTAAAGTCTCGAGTTTCTGCTCGGAGCTTGCCGATTCTTTCAAACTACGCAAGGTTCCTATGCCGTCCATATTGTTCACAATTGGGAACGCAGCATCTTCAATTGCGTCAAACAATACTACTTGTCGCTCAATGTATTGAATAAAACGAAACAGTAGATTGATTTGGCTTTCACTGGAACGTCTTGCTTGGTATTTTTTAAAGAACGTCTCAACTATGGTGGTAGGATTGTCACCTTGGTCAAAACCTTTGGTACATGTTTCATGAAATAGAGGTAGCAGTGCGCCCGTTTTCGTGATCGTGTCAAAAGGTAGCGTCATAAAGATGCTATTATAAATTTGATATTTGGAGAGCACATTTTGCTTAAAACGTGTCAATTTTGGTTGTGTGGACATCGTATGAAAAATTCGTTTCTATAAAAGTACTAAAGCCTAGTTAAAGAGTTACATGTAGAAGAAAGTTTTACGAATTATTTAAGTTTTAAAGTTCATTCATAAAAAAAGGCCCTCAAATGAGAGCCTTTTTTCACTTTTCAATCGAATTATTTCCCCAACATCATCAATTCGCTGCAAACTATTTCGGTTATATAGCGTTTGTCACCATCTTTAGTTTCGTAGCTGCGAGAAGTTAATTTGCCTTCAACCGCGACTTCCTTTCCTTTGGTCAAATAGCTCTCCGCAATTTTAGCGGTAGTTCCCCAAGCGACAACATTGTGCCATTGTGTGTCCGTTACTTTCTCGCCTTTTGCGTTTTTGTAACTCTCATTAGTGGCGATAGAAAATTTTGCCAACTTTTTTCCTGATTCAAGATTGATGATTTCAGGATCGTTTCCTAGATTACCAATCAACTGTACTTTGTTTCTTAATGTGCTCATGATTTTAAATTTTTTACGTTAAACAGTTAATACTATTGAATATCATTCGGTCAATTCAACAAGGCAAAGATGCGACGACTTCCAAAAGATATTCGGTTCTTATACACTTAATATCGTTTGTAAGCGTTTACAAATGGATTATTTCTTGAGTTTAATTTCCTATATTTACCGATTATGTCTCGTCTTTTAAGCTACATCTATCCTATCACCAAAAAAATAAAATCGGATTATAGCGGTTTTCTGGAAATCACTTGGTACAATGGGAAAAAGCACCTCAATAGCAAAAATGCCAACTATTCATACGGTGCCCTCCAAAAAGTGCTCAAATTTGGATTGGAACAGGTGGATTTAAAAAAAGTGAATTCCATACTGCTTCTTGGGCTTGGTGGTGGATGCGTTATTAAAACACTTCGGAAAGACATGGCATACGAAAAACACATTACGGCTGTCGAAATTGACCCTGTAGTCATCAAAATCGCCAAAGGCGAATTCGGGATTGAATGTTCTGGACAATTGGACATCATTTGCAACGATGCTGAAGCCTTCATGTCATTGAACACAAAAAAGTTTGATTTAATCATCATCGATTTGTTCATCGACCTTCAGGTGCCGTCGCAATTTATGAATATAAATTTTTGGCTTCGAGTCATTGAATCGCTGGGGAGTAAGGGAGATATCATCTTTAACATGGCAGTAAAAAATCCAAATATTAAACAAATGAAGTCAATTGTTTCGACTCTCAAATCAAATACGTTTCAGGTAGCTGTCCATGACAACGTGAACCATATGAATACAGTGATTATAGCCCATAAATTGTAAAGACTTAAAATCAAAATATTTGTATCTTGTGATTCTATAACAGTCTGTAGTTTATGAAAAAAGAATGTTTGGAATGCGGCGAAAAAATTGTGGGCCGGGCCGATAAGAAGTTCTGTGATGACGCCTGTCGAAATGCCTATAACAACAATATCAACAAGGACAGCACCAACCTCATCCGCAACACACACAATCGGTTACGTAAAAACTATAGAATCCTTGAATCGCTCAATCCTGGACAAAAAACAACAGTGCCAAAATCAAAATTAATGGAGAAAGGATTTGACTTCAATCAAATAACGAGCATCTACAGAACTAAAGTTGGGACAGTTTACTACTTCGTATATGACCAAGGTTATTTACCTATTGAAGGTGATTACTATACGTTGGTAAAAAAAGAACAGTAAATCTATTGCTGGTTGTTCTGCTCCAAATTATTATTTTTGGTAGTGGAATTCCAATTTTCACCCTTCAGTTTCAAGGCAGCTTTTAAAATATCTTTCTGACTGATTTGGCCAACCAATTTCCCATCTTGGATAATAGGGAAGCGTCTGTGTTTTGACTCCAAGAAAACATTTGCAGCGTCAAAAACGTTCATATTACCATCAATGGTGTCCACATTTCTAATCATTCTGGCTTCGACAGTGTCGTTTTCCATGGGCATATTGTAATAACGGCTTTCACTTATTTGTTTCAAACAATCACCTTCTGAAATGATCCCTACCAATTCGTAATTGTCATTTACCACAGGTCCTCCAGATATTTTATGTCTGATAAGCATTTCTACCACACTGATGACTTTTTGTTCAGGTTTAAACGTGATTAAATCTGTAGTCATAAAATCTTTAACCTTGAAAGGTGACAACTCCACCTCTTTTTGTTGTTGCTTACGCGCGCCTTGAAAACTTTTGATTGCCATAACTGAATAATTTGTGAATTCTAAATTTAGCTAAAATTTGTGATTTAACCTAACGTAAAAAGGCATTGAATAATTTCGTATTTTTATAAAAACCAACTAACACCAACTAAACGATGTTAAAAAAAGCCACCGCACTTCTGCTTATTATCATTGCTGTTTATTGGAGCTTTTATGCTTTGATGCCTCATAGCATTTCTGGCTTGGATACGCCAGATAATCAATTCTCAACTGACAGAGCATTGGTTCATCTCAAGGAAATTTCGAAACAGCCTCATTATGTAGGCGCCGAAAACCATGAAACCGTCAAAAACTATATCGTCTACGAGCTTGAAAAGTTAGGGTTGGAAACCCAAATTCAAGAAGACAATACCTTGACAGATTGGGGAACATTTGTAAAACCAAAAAACATCTTGGCTCGCATTAAAGGATCTGACAATTCCAAGGCATTATTGCTGTTATCTCATTATGACAGTAATCCACATTCTTCTCTAGGTGCTAGTGATGCTGGCTCTGGTGTTGTTACAATCCTTGAAGGCATAAGAGCTTTTTTAAGCGAAAAAAGGGTGCCTAAAAACGATATCATCATACTCATTACCGATTCCGAAGAATTAGGGTTGAATGGTGCTTCTTTGTTTGTAAACAAACATCCATGGGCAAAAGACGTTGGATTGGTACTTAATTTTGAAGCGCGTGGCAGTGGTGGCCCGAGTTATATGTTGGTCGAAACCAATGGTGGAAATCAAAAATTGATCGAAGGATTTAAAGAAGCAAATCCAGATTATCCAGTGGCAAATTCATTGGCTTACAGCATCTATAAAATGTTACCAAATGATACCGATTTGACACGCTTTAGAGAAGATGGTGATATCGATGGCTTTAACTTCGCATTTATAGATGATCATTTTGATTACCACACAGCACTTGATACTTATGAGCGTTTAGACAGAAACACACTTGAACATCAAGGAAGTTATTTGATGCCTTTGCTGCATTATTTTTCAAATGCAAATCTCAACAACCTCAAGAGCGATTCTGATGACATTTATTTTAACGTGCCGTTATTCAAAACGGTTAGTTACCCATTTTCGTGGGTTTTACCTATGCTCATTTTGGCAATTTTGATTTTTGTTGCCTTGGTTTTTTATGGCATCAATAAGCGCACTCTGGACTCCAAAGAAATGGCAAAGGCTTTTTTACCAGGAATTGCTGCTGTGGTAATCAATGGTTTGGTAGGCTATTTTGGATGGAAATTGCTTTGTGTTGTTTATCCTCAATACAACGAAATGCTGCATGGATTCACTTATAATGGCCACGCCTATATTTGGGCCTTTTCTTTGTTTTCAATCGCAGTTTGTATGTGGCTATACAATAAAGTTTATAAACCCGAAAATACAGCCAGTTTAGCTGTTCCTCCTCTCTTTCTATGGTTAGTCATATGTGGAATCATTGCATTTAAACTAAAAGGTGCCAGTTTCTTCATTATTCCATTGTATTTTGGATTGATAAGCCTGTTTGTGCTGGTAAGGCAAAAACATCCAAATATCATTTTGATGACATTACTGCTCTTTCCAGTATTGATGATTATGTCGCCTTTCGTAAAAATGTTTCCCGTAGGTTTAGGGCTGAAAATGCTGGTAGCTTCCACGTTAATGGTGTCTCTGATATTTTCATTGTGCATTTCAGTATTTGGTTTTTCCCGATATAAAGATCGATGGTCATATATTCTATTTGCTGCGTCTTTCGTGTTTTTGATATTGGCTCATTTCAAATCTGATTTCACTGAAGATCGACCAAAACCAAACAGCCTTGTTTATGTTTACGATGCTGATAAAGATGCTGCCGTTTGGGCAACCTATGATCATGTTTTGGACGATTGGACCAAACCATACCTCACCGAAAATCCTGATGAAGCAGACACATTTTTAAACGAAAAATTTAGCAGTAAATACAAAACACCTTTTACTTATAGCAAAAAAGCAAACATAAAGCCGCTAAAGTTACCTTATCTCGATAAGCAAAAAGACACAGTCATTGCCGGTTTGAGACATGTGAAATTATTTATTTCACCTCAAAGACACATCAATCGGATGGAATTTTTTGCAGACTCGACTTATACGTTTCTATCTTTCAATTTGAATGGAATGAAAATTGAAAAACCTAAAAATTCTATTTCAGTTTTTGGCAATCGGAAAAGCAGCAAATTGTTCAGTTATTACGTATCTGATGAAAAATATCTTGAAATGGAATTTATAATTCCAGCAGAACAAAAAACGGAATTTACACTCTATAGTTCTTCCAATGATATGCTGAACAATTCATTATTTTACGTTCCTGAACGACCTGCAACTATGATCCCCAAACCATTTGTTTTGAATGATGCTGTAATCGTTAAAAAGGTGATTACTTTAGAATAATTCTGTTGACTTTCCTTTGTTTTAAGTTGATGATTTTGCATTTGATTTAAGATGCATGTCTAATAATTAGCAATTTGTTGTGATTTTATCACATTAATTTTTTTAGTTTTAGCGCGTCAAAAAATTAAAACAGATGAAAAGACTTATACTTCTTTTGGTTGTTGTGGCATCGATGAGTGTGAATGCCCAAACAAAAAGTGAGCTTCAAAAGCACTTTGAAGCCTATTACAAACAAATGAAAAAACAAGGTGATGTTCAGGGTGTCATCAATGCGATGGTGCATTTAGATATTCTTAAACCTACACAAGCAAGAAAAGATACTATAGCCTATCTTTATGTTTCTGAAGGAAAAAACGTTGAAGCGTTGAATACAATTGGAATAGAAAAGAACGCTACAGATTCTGATTTGAATGTTGAAGTTAAGGCGCTAGCACTAAAATCCTTAAATCAACCAAAACGAGCATTAGAACATTTTGAAGTGTTGTTCGGTCGTAAACCTAATCCTTATTTGGCCTATGAAATTGCCGATTTAAAATTACAAGCCCAAGATATTGCTGGCGCCAAAACAAGTATTGAATATGGCTTGGCGAACGTAAAGGACGATATGAAACAAGCGTTTTACGAGACTCAACAACCTTATGAAACCTCTTTGAAAGCCGCCTTTATGTATTTAAAAGCATTGGTAATTTATAATGAAGACACCACTAACAATACTGAAGCTGCGCTTGCGCAGTTGAATCATGCGTTGGCAATCGATCCAAATTTTAATTTGGCGAAAATCAGTAAGGATGCTTTGTTGAGAAAGACGAAAGAATAAATTTTACTTTTTACAAACAAAAAAAGCAGCCGAAACGGCTGCTTTTTTGCTTTTTAGTATGGAAGAAGTTACCAAATTCTGACACGTTTTTCAGGCGCCACATACATTGGGTCTCCTTCTTTGATATCGAATGCTTCGTAAAAAGCATCCACATTCTTCAACGGTTGTGTAGCTCTATACATTCCAGGCGAGTGAGGGTCGGTTTTAATACGAGTTCTCAATGCTTCGTCGCGCATCAAAGTTCTCCATACCGTTGCCCAACTCATAAAGAAGCGTTGTTCTGGAGTGAAACCATCGATTTTATCAGGACGTCCGTTTTCTTTAAAACTTTGTTGCAAACCATCATAAGCAGCTAATACGCCTCCAAGGTCACCAATGTTTTCACCAAGTGTGAACTCTCCATTGATATATAAACTGTCAGCTACTTCTATTTCGCTGTATTGGTCTGCCAAAGCCTTTCCTCGCTTCGTAAACTCTTCAAGATCTTTATCTGTCCACCAATTTTTAAGGTTTCCATCGGCATCAAAACGAGCACCTGAATCGTCAAAAGCATGTGAAATCTCATGACCAATCACAGCTCCTATTCCACCATAATTCACGGCATCATCTGCTTGATAATTATAGAAAGGTGGCTGTAGAATAGCCGCTGGAAATACAATCTCATTATTCAATGGATTGAAGTAAGCGTTTACCGTTTGAGGTGGCATTCCCCATTCTTTTTTGTCAACAGGCTCGTTAATTTCAGAATAGTTCTTTTTCGTTGCCCAATCAGCCACAGCCAACATGTTTTCAGCATAGCTGTTGCCTGATTTTACTTGCATCTTTGAATAATCTTCCCACTCATCTGGGTAAGCGATTTTCACCGTAAACTTATCAAGTTTTGCGATTGCTTTTTGTTTGGTTTCTTCAGACATCCAATCCAAAGCCTTGATTCGAACTTGGTAAGCTTTTACAATGTTTTTGATCATTTTTTCAGCCTTTGCTTTTGCTTCCGGCGGAAATTTAGCATCCACATAAACTTTCCCGATAGCTTCGCCAACCGTATTACTAACTGTTTCTAATGCACGCTCATCAGCTGGTAACTGCTTTTTAGCACCATTTAGGGTTTTGCTATAAAAATCCCAATTGGCCTTTTCCATTTCAGTCGTTAGCATTCCTGCTGCATTATTCAATGTTGACCAACGCACCAGGGTTTTAAGGTCTTCAACAGATGTGTTTTTTAGCACAGAATTTAAAGCTGTCATATACTTTGGCTGCATAACCATCACAGTGTCCAGCGATTTTGTAACACCTAGATCTTTGATGTACTTTTCCCAATTGACTGAAGGTGTCATTGCCTGAACGTCTTTCAATCTTTTTGGATTGTTAAAGTTTCGAGCATCTCTGCTTTCTACTTTATTTAATCTTGGTTCTGCCAATTTAGTTTCGATAGCCAAGATAGTTTCAGCATCTTTTCGTCCTTTAGCTTCATCAATCCCAATGAACTTAAACATCCTGACCATATGGTCTACGTATTGCTGACGAATTTCTTTTGATTTTTCATCTTGCTCCAAATAGTAATCTCTTTCTGGCAAGCCCAAACCGCCTGGAGTAATATAAGCAGCATTCATGCTACTATCATTCAAATCAGCAAATGCTGCCAAGCCCATAAAAGGTTGAGAAATGGCCACATTTTGTGCTGTAACTGTTTGCAAATCTTCGATAGATTTGATACCATTAATCTTGTCCAAATAAGGTTGCAACGGTTTAATACCAGCTTCGTTACGAGCTACGGTATCTAATTCGGTTTCATAAATAAGAAGTGCTTTTTTCTGGTCAGTGCCTTCAGCATAAGTGTTAAGCTCTCGAGATGTGTTGATGATGTCTAACACATCTTTTCGAGTTGATTTTCTCAAAACACTGAATCCTCCCCAAACAGATTCATCATCTGGAATAGTAGTGGTTCTGTTCCAATTACCATTAACGTAATTATAGAAATCAACTTTGGGACTCACTAAAGTGTCCATGTTTTCTAAAACAATTCCAGGGATTTTTTCTTCTGTCATTGCTGTGTCATTTTTTTTGGAATCGTCTTTACATGCTACCAAAGCAAAAAAAGCCATTCCTGAAGCAGCTAAAAACTGCATAAAATTGGTTTTGTTCATAATTTAAGTTTTTAATTATGTTGGTCATCTCCTATTTCAAGGTCAATAAAACAAAGAGAATTGCATAAAATTAGTTAATTATTAGAAGCTTGAATATTACGATTGTTACATCTTAACAAAAGATTAAGAAATCTGTAATCTAATCCTCAACAGATGGGTCTTCAATAACTTGAGATTCAAACTCAAACTTTTTATTTATTTGTAGATGCAAGTTTGAATTGGCCACCAGTACTTCCTTAATATTCTTTAAAACCTCCTCTTTTTTAGCATTGGGCAACTTAAAAGTGCTGTGGAGTTTAAGTATTTTAGTTTCCAGGGCTATCAATCGTTCATTAATGGCAGGTCCGGAAACATGTTGGGGAATGTCTTTTCTTAAATCTGTGAGGAAATTAACAAGCAACTCATTTTTACCATTAAAAAAAGAAAAGTCTGCCTTTTTCAGAAACTCTATTTGCGCCAATAACTCTTGAAAACGTTGCCAATTGACAACAGCCTCTCTAGATTCTGGGCTCAACACATAATCTGTGTATTTTAAATTTTCGATGTCTTTTGCAGTGACTTGTTGACTGTCTTTTTCTTGTTGGTCTACTTCAACAACGGTTTGCTCCTCTTTGGATTTACATCCAAAAATCATCAAAAAACCAATTATGTATAGAAATGATTTCATCATATCTTTCCGTTAAAATTCACTACTAAAATGAGCTGTAAAGATAACCAAAGTTTCAAGCAATCGATATTCACAAGAGCAATGCTCCTAAAATTTGCATCTTAAAAATCGTTAATTTTTGAAGCCAAGGATTTTCTCTCGCCTTTATTCTTATTACTTTTGTTAAAACAAAAAAAGGTCATCATATAATGTCTTCAAGAATATTAATCATTGGCGCTTGTGGCCAAATAGGATCCGAACTCACATACAAATTAAGAGAAATTCATGGCAGCGAGAACGTCATTGCCAGCGACATTAGCTACAACAACCTTGAAGTGGTGAATTCGGGTATTTTTGAAATTGTAGATGCACAGGATTATTCTTCTATATTAATTTGTGTAGAGAAACATAAAATAGATACCATTTATTTGATGGCAGCCATGTTGAGCGCAACAGGTGAAAAATACCCTATGAAAGCATGGGATTTAAATATGAATTCTTTGTTTCATGTGCTCAATCTTGCAAAGGCGAAGTACATTTCAAAAGTGTTTTGGCCATCGAGCATTGCGGTTTTTGGTCCAACGACACCAAAAGACAACACACCTCAACATACTGTAATGGAACCAACCACCGTTTATGGAATCACCAAACAGGTAGGTGAACGTTGGTGTGAATACTATTATGACAAATATGGTGTTGATGTGAGAAGCATTCGTTATCCAGGAATTATCAGTTGGAAAACAATGCCTGGAGGTGGTACCACAGATTATGCAGTAGAGATATATCATAAAGCCATTACTGATGGTCAATATGAGAGTTTTTTGTCAGAAAACACGGAGTTGCCAATGATGTTTATGGACGATGCCATTGATGCCACCATTAAATTGATGGATGCTCCTGCAAATAGTCTTTCCATTCGTTCTTCATATAATCTTGCGGCCATGAGTTTCACTCCAAAAGAGATTGCCAAGGAAATTCAGAAGCACATTAAAGATTTTATCATCACTTACAACCCAGATTTCAGACAGCAAATAGCTGACAGTTGGCCAAAATCTATCGATGATAGCTACGCAAGAAAAGATTGGGGCTGGGACCATCAATTTGATTTGGAAAAAATGTCTAGCGAAATGTTACTTCAACTAGAGAAAAAATACACTACTTCAAAAAAATAATTTTCCAAAGAATGATGACATTTTAAAGTTTGGGAGATGTACCAATGAACAAGGTATTAATCCTTTAAACATTTTAAAGTGAAATCTAAACTCTTATTAAAGTTGTTAATCGTACAAATAGTCTTTTGACAGAACTGTTATTTGATGTGACTTGAATTAATTGTATATTTCTCATATTTTCCCTTAGATTCATGAGACAACACCATACAATTGACTCACAGACCCAACTTGTTGATGCCATCAAATCCAACGATTCTGAAGCATTAAAGTCACTTTACACAAACAATTATTATAAAATAGAAGCTTTAGTACTCAAAAACAGTGGCACCAAAGAACAAGCAAAAGACATTTATCAAGAAGCATTTATAAGCGTTTGGAACAATATCAAAAACGATACGTTCGTACCACAAAATGAAACGGCCTTGCAAGGCTATTTATACCAAATTGCAAAAAACAAATGGTATGATGTGTTACGTTCATCTCAATTTAAAAAAACAAATTTGATGAATCCAACGATGACATTTGAAGATAAAATCGATGAGGAAGAAAATGAGGAAGAACAAGAGATTTACAAACAGAAACTGAAGCAAGCCATGGAGGCTTTCAAAGTGTTAGGAAGTCCTTGTAAAGAATTATTGACCACATTTTATTTTGAAAAAAAATCGTTGCGAGACATCGCAGAAAAATTGAATATTGAAGAAACCACAGCGCGTAATAAAAAATACAGATGTATGGAAAAACTGCGTGAGATGGTTTTAGCCTCTAAACCTTAAAAAAATTGGAAGATAATAGCAACATATCGCAAGAACTTTTGGAAACCATTGAGCGTTATTATAATGGCTCGATGTCAAAAGATGAACTTGAAAAGTTTGAAAACAAACTAGAGCAAGATAATGTCTTTAAATCTCAAGTAGAAGACATCAAAACATTGCTTTTTGGTATAGAATCTCAATCACTTAAAGAGAAATTGGATGAGTTTCACAAAGAAATACCTCTACAGGAACAAACCGTTGAAACTTCTAGTAAGGTAAGACGATTGGATTTTTGGAAATATGCAACCGCTGCTGTTATCGTTATCGGTCTAGGCTGCTTTTGGTTTTTGAGCGGATCTTCAAACGAACGCTTGTTCAACAATCATTTTACACCAGACCCTGGACTTCCTACCACGATGAGCAGTTCTGATAATTTTGATTTTTTTGATGCAATGGTTAATTATAAAGAAGGTAATTATCAAAAAGCAATAGAGAAATGGGAGAAACTCGAACTTAAACAGCCAGAGAATGATACCATCAGTTATTTTCTGGGAGTAGCATATTTAGCAAAGAAAGAGGAAGCTTCGGCAATTAAATATCTTGAAAAAACGACTCAAACTTCTAACAGTGTATTTATGAATGATGCCAATTACTATTTAGGATTGGCCTATCTAAAAGCTGAAAATACAGAAAAAGCCATCGAGCATCTAGAGATGAGCTCGTCTGATGACAGTAAGGAATTGCTCAAGAAATTAAAATAACCATGTCCATCTTTAGACTTTTAGGTATTTATTTGTGCTTTGGCTTGGGATTTCAAATGTATGCCCAAACTTCTCACACTGAAAATCTAAAACATTTAGACAAGCTTCTTTCAGATAAGAATTTCGTTGAAGCAAATAAAGTCTTAAAAAAAGGCATTTCAGAACTAGAAGCTAAAAATTCCTATTTTTTATTGACGGATTACATTTATTACACAGGAAAAATTCAGCTTCAGCTTCAGAATCCATCCAAAGCAACTTCTGAAGTAACTCAATTCATAAAAACCATTACTTCTTCAACCGATTCATTAAAGGTTTGGCGACAAGCCCAATTGGAATTATCGACGTTTTACGAACTCCTTGGCGACTCGCAAAAAGCTTATGATGCCAATCTCGAAGCGCTAAAACTAACCTCAAAATGGAAAGATGCCACACCTGAAGATTTTGGATTGATTGAAAATAATTTAGGAACCTTGAGTACCCGAAAAGGTGATCTTGCTACAGGTGTTGCTCATCATAGAAAAGCCCTTAAGTATTATAATTCCTATGCCCAAACTGATAAAAAAAACTATTATGTTATTTATAACTCTCTTGGGGGTTCCATGTGGTTTCTCTCTAAAATCGACAGCTCGCTATATTATTTTGAGAAAGCCGAAAAAATGCTGAAGGATTTAGAACCAAATCCCATGAATTCTTTTTATAGGCCAGCAACCATCAACAATAATATTGCTGCCATTTACTCTACGCAAGGAAGCTTGGACAAGGCTTTGGAAGCCATGAGAAAAACAATAACATACCTGAATCAATTTTTAAAGTCTGATGCTGCTGACACAAAAAAAGAAACTGCAAAAGAATTTCTTTACATGTCCATCGAGAATTTGGCAGGTATTTATAAAGACATTGGAGATTTTGAAAAGGCAAAAAATTTAATTGAATATTCATTCAAAGAAAAAAAGAAAAGTTTTGATCCACAAAGTCCTGAACTCTTCAAAGCCAAAGTTCTTTTAGGTCAGATTTATTTGGCTTTGAGAGATTACAGCAAAGCGGAAAAGTATCTTGAAGAAGCCATCACTCAAATTAAGAACACAAACGGAGGTAATGCTTACTGGGAAGCAGACGCTCATTATTACATGGCAACACTTAATGCTGATTTAGGAAAAATCGATATTGCCAAAAAGGAATTCAAGATTTCTGAAGAGTTGTATGAAGTTGCTTTGGAAGGCGCATATGATGAAATTTACCTTGACTATGTTGTGAATGCTTCTCGATTTTATGCCAAAAACGGAGAAAAGCAAAAAGCGTTGGCCATGGCGCAAAAAGCGTATGATTACATCAAGAAAAATCAAGGTTCCACAACTTCCTTTGAGATACAGCAAGCACTTAATTTGGGAGGTCTTTATTATGAATTGGGAGATTATGCATTAGCTTTAGATAAAGTAAACATCACGGAAGAACTTCTTAAAAAAAAGCTTCCTACTCAAAACTCTTCTTTAGATTCAACACAAATTATTTTTTATAAGCCACAAACCTTATTGCTCAAAGCTCAATCTGATTACAGATTAAACCCAAAAGAATCCCATTCAATATTCTTTTTGCAAGATAAGTTTAAAACATTAAAGGAAGCCATAACAATTGTGGAGTCACAGAAAACCCTTATAGGAGATGGAAATAATGTATCCATTTTGATTGAAAATAATTCAATGATTTTTGAGTTTGCAAAGCAATTAGCAATTGAGCTTTATCTGAAAACCAAAGACAAAAACTATCTTAACGAGATTACAAGTCTGCACGAGTCTATTCTATACAATCGTATTCGTTCGCGCCTGAACTCTAAAACTTCCATGTCTTATAATGATGTGCCAAGCGAAATTTTAACCCAAGAGAAAAAAATCAAGAAGAACATCCAAACTGCGCTAAACGAGAGCAATAATATTGAAGCATTTATAAGAGCAAATTCTGAATGGAATGATTATTTAGAGATGCTCAAAAAAAACTATCCAAAATATTATAAATTGCGGTTTGCCGTGATTTCTAAATCATTAAATGATATTGAACAGAAATTGCCTGATAACACTACTGTGATTCGATATGTTTATTCTGATAAGGATTTGTACGCAGTTTTAATTTCCAAAAAAAACACTGAACTCTACAAACTCAATCCATCTAGCATAAGCACCAAAATTGAACAATTGCATAGTAACAATGCCTTGTTCGAAAATAATCTTTCACTTTTGAATGAACTCTACACAGATCTTTGGAAACCATTTGAAAATGCTATTAAAACTGAACATATCGTAATAATTCCTGATAGAGATTTGTTCAACCTCAATTTTGAAATGCTCACTGCAAAACCCACTATAAATTATAAAGAATTGGCTTCAAACAGTTTGCTTTCAAAATACATCATATCATATAATTACAGTCTTTTCCTAATTGATAAGGGTAGCAAAACAGTCAGTTATGAAGATAATTTTGTGGCTTTTGTTCCTGAATTTAATGACAAGATGAAATCAGATTATCAAATTGTCATTCAAGACTCGATCAGTTTAGACAAAACCTATCTGACATTACTTCCCCAGCCATTCACCAAAAGGTTGGCTAATTATTCTACCCGTTTGTTCAAAGGCACATCCTTTTTAAATGAAAATTCAACCGAACATATTTTTAAGAATAACGCCAAGGAACACAAAATCATCCACATCGGCACGCATGCAGAAGCTAACAATATTTCGCCTGAATTATCGCGTTTGGTTTTTGCAAAGTCTCTAGATTCAACTACTACAGATGATAATTATCTCTACACATATGAAATCTACAACACCAACTTATCATCGAATTTGGCCATTTTAACAGCTTGCGAAACCGGAAAGCCAACCTATCAAGCTGGTGAAGGAATGATTTCTTTGGCACACGCATTCAATTATGCCGGAAGTGAAAGTATTCTTACTAGTCTTTGGAAAATAGATGAGCAATCGAGTGCAGCCATCATTGAATCTTTTTACGGATATATTAAGGATGGTTTGCCCAAAGACAAGGCATTGCAGCAAGCCAAACTGGACTATTTGGAAACAGCACAAGGCAGAACAGCACACCCTCAATATTGGGCAGGATTGGTATTAATTGGTGACACCGCTCCTATTGAAATTCAGACTACTACAAATCTAATTTTTTGGATTCTAGGTTCGGTGGTGTTAGTAATTGTTCTAATGGTTATCATCAAAAAATTCAACTAAAGAAAAGAGCCATCCTAAAGACAGCTCTTATGCTACAATAAACCCTAAAAAATAATTTCCCTAGATTAATAGCTTCGGATTTATTATATACTCATCGCCATCATAAAAAAATGTCATCATTGTGACCAAAAATTTTCTACATTGGTCACATAATCATTTAATAATGTTTACTGTCAAAGTCAGTGATGAATTATATGAACATTGCCTTAAAGTGGCAAACAATCATAATTTTGGCAATCGCTACACTGCGAATGGCTCGAAAGAGCAGCAACTCACCGGCATTATTGGACAATCGGTGGTGATGAATGGTTTGGGTCTTGGAATTGTTGACGGAAGCGATGGTTTTGACAATGGCATAGATTTGATAATCAATTCAAAAAAAATCGACGTCAAAACCATGGGAAGAACAACGGATGTGAAACCCAATTTTACCAACAACTTTCTAAAACTTCAGGATTATTTTGAAACGGACATTTACATATTTTGCAGTTATCATAAATTGAAAAAAGAAGTGACGGTTTGCGGCTGGATTGATAAAGCAACATTCTCGAATAAACGCTCACTTTTTCCCAAAGGTTCTGTTCGTCAAAGATCAGACGGAACAACTTTTACAACATTCGCAGATTTATACGAGATAGATATGAAATATTTGAATGACGTAAACAGTTTTGACGAATTAAAAAGTCAACTTTGATTATTTTAAGGCTTTAAAATGTCGAATCTTCAATTTTAGGGTGTCAACTTAACGATTTGTTAATAACATCTTGATAACAACCTGCGCTTGGCGCATTTCTGTACCTTTTTTTTCTAATTTTATCCTGCCAACAACTCCCAAAAGCCTATTGACAAAGAGTATCAAACGACTATGAGGAACGTTTTTTTGTGTTTATCAATGTTTTTTCTGTGTATTTTAGTGGGAAATGCGCAAGAAAACATCATCAAACATACCGTCTCTAAAGGGGAAACGGTTTTTCAATTGTCAAGAAGGTACAACGTTTCTCCCGAAGAAATTTATGCCCTGAATCCTTCTGCTGTTGATGTTATCAAAATCGGTGAAGAATTATCCATTCCTGTAAAAGACAACTTACCAGCGCAGCAATCTTCTTTAAATACAATCAGTTCTTCTTCAAACACCATAACATATGCTGTAGTTTCAGGTGATACAAAATATAGTTTGGCCAGAAGGTTTGGCATTTCCATTGAAGAGTTTGAGCGACAAAATCCGCACACCATTAACGGCCTGCAAGCAGGTCACATTTTGAAGATTCAGAGCAATGAAAAAGCTTCAAGGGTTGCAAATGTTGATATTAAGAAAGCCCATTTGGTACTTAAAGGGCAGACACTTTGGGGAATTTCGAGAGATAATGGACTGACCGTTGAGCAGTTGGTAAATGCAAATTCCGATATTTTGAATGGTATTTTACAAATCGGTCAGGTTTTAAAAATCCCATACCCATACAATATCAACAGTAGTGATAGTGCCACATATGTTGTGCAACGCGGCGATACAAAATTTGGACTTTCAAAAAAATATGGTGTTACGATTGAAGAACTCGAAAGAGTCAATCCTCATATTGTAAGAATGTTGATGGCTGGCCATACCATAGTGATTCCAGGTGACTCAAATGAGGTTGTATCCAATAATATTCCGGAGGAATCTAATCCTGAGGTAGAAACTACTGAAACGATTGCAGATAGCACAGCTCCTGATTCGGTTGAAGAAATCATTCAGGAAGAACCAACAACCGAGCGAGCAACTGAATTCACCACCCAACAACCAAAAGAAAACGTCAATGCGTCCAATCAAACGATAGCATCCACATCTTTTATGGACTATGAAGTGCGACCAAAAGAGACATTATATGGTTTGTCGAAAAAAGCTGGAATGACCATTTCTGATTTTGTGGATTTGAATCCCGAAGTTGCGAATGGTGTTAAAATTGGTATGATTGTCAAAATGCCTTCCAAAGATTTCAACGCTACAACTGAAACTGTTGATCCCGTTTTAGCCACCAAAACTTCAACTTATAAATATGCAGATTTAAGTAAGTCCATTCAGGTTACAAAGAGAAACCAAATAGCATTATTTCTTCCTTTTTCGGAAAATAAATTTACTGACGAGTACAGACAAAATATTAATTTCAAAGAAGTTTCAGACGATTTCATTAGAGAGCATCTCGAATTTTACAGAGGAGCTCAAATTGCTGAAGATTCGGCGAGATCTTTAGGTCTGGACTTTAAAATTAACATTATTGAAACGAGTAATTCTAAAAGGAACACGCGAGCAGGCGTTCTAGCCAAAGAACATGGATTAGAAAATTATGATGCAGTGATTTTACCTTTTTATGATGATATAGAAGAGGTGGCAGCTTTAACTAAAACCAATAACATTCCTGTAATATCCGCGTCTAGTTTAATAACGGAGCATGGCATGAATAACATTTATAATGGTGTCCCAAGTCTTAATTCGAGCAGAAATATCATGTTAGATTATATGACTTCTTTAGGCGGAAACATTATTGTGGTCTGTGATGTCGCTCGTAAAGAAAGTCAATCCTATATTTCCAATTATACGCCTACGGCAAAATTTGTTGAAGTCAATAAAAAAGGAATTTTTAATTCTGACGAGTTGGTTTCAATGTTTGATAAGAATAAGGTCAACTATGTCATTCTCGAAAGTGACAAGAATAGTGTTTTTTTAAGCACCACGAATTTACTTTTAGGTCAACTTTCTGAACACGCCATACAATTGGCACTTTTAGATAAATCTCTGATACCTAATACAGATGAAATTTCTCAAAAGAGATTTATAATTTTACAGATGCTGCACCCATCCTTAACATCATTAAATCAGTCATCTTTGGCTTCAAATTTTATTGAAGCGTATAAAAAAACTTATAGTGTAGAACCAGGAGTTAATGTAAAATACGGTTTTGATCTAACTTTTGACACTTTGTTGAGACTATCTCAAGGTAAAAATTTTGAAGCTTCAGCCAAAAGTGATATCACCGAATATACAAACTTAAAATTCAATTATAAAGTGAATAATGTTGGTAGCTACGAGAACAAAGGAATGTATATAATACAGTATAATACTGATGGTACCTTAAAAGAAGTTAAATAAATATATTTTGGCATTTCGTTTATTCTGCTAAATTTGTACATCCGATTTTTGTGCAGTTCATCGGACGATAGACTAACAAAGCCTACTTATGACTAAACAACCGCGTCAATATAGTCTTAAAATACTGATACTTACATCTCTTATGTGTGTATTAGGGTTTGTAAGTGCTTTTTCACAATGTCCCACCGTCATCAATCCTACTCAATCATTTTGTGATGTTCAAGCACCTACAATATCCAATTTAACGGCAATTGATAATGGTGGTGGAATAAGATGGTATGCAACTGCAACATCTACTTCAGCTCTATCTCCAGCCACCGGGTTAATAAATGGTGAAGATTATTATGCCGATGATAATTCTGGAACATGTGGAGCAAGACAACGTGTAGAAGTCCTAATTTATGGAGCCCCAACAGGTCTCAATTTTCAAGGAGTTTGTGTTGATGATCCAATGGATGCTACCATTTCAGATTTGGTGGCCAATGGTAATGATGTTAGATGGTATAGTGTTTCAAGTGGAGGCACGGCTCTCTCACCTTCCACAGTCTTGATGGATAACACAATTTATTATGCTGATCAATCCAATCCTTTTACTGGCTGTAGAACCTCGAGGCTATCTGTTTTTGTAAATGTTGGAGTGGTTCCTGTACCTACTGGAGATGCCCTCCAAGAATTTTGCTCTGACCAACAACCTGGCCCAACTGTTGCAGATCTTGTGGCAAGTGGAAACAATAATTGGTATTCGACAATTTCATCCGCATTGCCTTTAGATCCTTCAACTCCTTTGGTAGATGGGGCAAGTTATTTTGCAACAACTGTTGATCCCCCTTGCGAGAGTATAGAGCGATTTGAAATTGTTGTGGTGTTCAATATGCCTAATGATCCTGGTGCCAACGGAGCTATTGAGATATGTGAAACAGATGTTGCCTCTATACAACATATAGATCTCTTTGACGGGCTTAACGGTTCACCCATGTCAGGTGGAACTTGGATTGGTCCTTTTCCAACGACAAATGGAAGTATAGGTACAGTAAATATCACCACAATGACTGTCGTAGGAAGTCCTTATGTTTTCACATACACAGTGGATTCGAATGCTGGGTGTTCACAAGCCACATCAACTGTGACTGTCACCATTTTGCCTCCGCCAAATGCGGGCAGCAATGGCGCTTTGACACTGTGCGGGAACGATTCGCCTGTGGACCTGTTTGACAGTCTCGGCGGAACGCCTGATGCCGGTGGAAGCTGGAGCCCTGCACTGACTAGCGGAAATGGAGTCTTTGACCCTGCCGTCGACCCTGCAGGAACATACACATACACCGTTTCTGGAACGCCTCCGTGCAACGATGCCTCCGCAACTGTGACTGTCACCATTCTGCCTCCGCCGAACGCGGGAACAAATGGGTCGCTACAGATTTGTGAAAGTGGTTTGCCTGAAGATTTATTTAATAGTTTAGGAGGAACACCTGTAAGCGGTGGAACTTGGAGCCCTGCACTGGCTAGTGGGACTGGAGTCTTCGACCCTGCCGTCGATGCGCCGGGAACGTACACATACACCATCACTGGAACACCTCCCTGCAACGATGAATCCGCAACGGTGACCGTCACCATTTTGCCTCCGCCAAATGCGGGCAGCAATGGCGCTTTGACACTGTGCGGGAACGATTCGCCAGTGGACCTGTTTGACAGTCTCGGCGGAACGCCTGATGCCGGTGGAAGCTGGAGCCCTGCACTGGCAAGCGGAACTGGCGTCTTCGACCCTGCCGTTGATCCTGCCGGAACATATATTTACACCGTTTCCGGAACGCCTCCTTGTACCGATGCATCCGCAACAGTGACCGTTACGGTTTTGCCTCCGCCGAACGCGGGAACAAATGGATCGGTGACCTTCTGTGAGAGCGGAACGCCTGTTGACCTCTTTGACAGCCTCGGTGGAACACCTGATACAGGCGGGACCTGGAGCCCTGCACTGGCAAGCGGAACTGGTGTCTTCGACCCTGCCGTTGATCCTGCAGGAACATACATATATACCGTCACCGGCACACCTCCCTGCAACGATGAGTCCGCAACGGTGACCGTGACAATCTTGCCTCCGCCAAATGCGGGAACAAATGGATCGTTGACACTGTGCGGAAACAATTCTCCCGTGGACCTTTTTGACAGTCTTGGTGGAACACCTGATGCTGGCGGTACCTGGAGCCCTGCACTGGCAAGCGGAACTGGAGTCTTCGACCCTGCCGTTGATCCTGCCGGAACATATGTTTACACCGTTTCAGGAACGCCTCCTTGCACCGATGCATCCGCAACGGTGACCGTTACGGTTTTGCCTCCACCGAATGCCGGAACAAATGGTTCGGTGACCTTCTGCGGAAACGGAACACCTGTTGACCTCTTTGACAGCCTTGGTGGAACACCTGATACAGGCGGGACCTGGAGCCCTGCACTGGCAAGCGGGACCGGAGTCTTCGACCCTGCGGTCGATGCACCCGGAACATATACATACACTATCACCGGCACACCTCCCTGCAACGATGAATCCGCAACGGTGACCGTGACAATCTTGCCTCCGCCAAATGCGGGAACAAATGGATCTTTGACTCTGTGTGGGAACAATTCGCCCGTGGACCTTTTTAATAGTCTCGGCGGAACGCCTGATGCCGGTGGAAGCTGGAGCCCTGCACTGACTAGCGGAAATGGAGTCTTTGACCCTGCCGTCGACCCTGCAGGAACATACACTTACACCGTTTCCGGAACGCCTCCTTGTACCGATGCATCCTCAACGGTGACCGTTACGGTTTTGCCTCCGCCGAACGCGGGAACAAATGGGTCGGTGACCTTCTGCGAGAGCGGAACACCTGTTGACCTCTTTGACAGTCTCGGTGGAACGCCTGATACAGGAGGGACCTGGAGCCCTGCACTGGCTAGTGGGACTGGAGTCTTCGACCCTGCCGTCGATGCGCCGGGAACGTACACATACACCATCACTGGAACACCTCCCTGCAACGATGAATCCGCAACGGTGACCGTCACCATTTTGCCTCCGCCAAATGCGGGCAGCAATGGCGCTTTGACACTGTGCGGGAACGATTCGCCTGTGGACCTGTTTGACAGTCTCGGCGGAACGCCTGATGCCGGTGGAAGCTGGAGCCCTGCACTGGTAAGCGGGACTGGAGTCTTCAACCCTGCTGTTGATCCTGCCGGAACATATGTTTACACCGTTTCAGGAACGCCTCCGTGTACCGATGCATCCGCAACGGTGACCGTCACGGTTTTGCCTCCGCCAAATGCGGGAACAAATGGATCGGTGACCTTCTGCGAGAGCGGAACGCCTGTTGACCTCTTTGACAGCCTTGGTGGAACGCCTGATACTGGCGGAACCTGGAGCCCTGCACTGGCAAGCGGGACTGGCGTCTTCGACCCTGCGGTCGATGCACCAGGAACATACACATATACCATCGCTGGCACACCTCCCTGCAACGATGAGTCCGCAACGGTGACCGTCACAATCTTGCCTCCACCAAATGCGGGAACAAATGGATCATTGACTCTGTGTGGTAACAATTCGCCCGTGGACCTTTTTAATAGTCTCGGCGGAACGCCTGATACGGGCGGGACCTGGAGCCCTGCACTGGCAAGCGGAACTGGTATCTTCGACCCTGCCGTTGATCCTGCAGGAACATACACTTACACCGTTTCAGGAACGCCTCCTTGTACCGATGCATCCGCAACGGTGACCGTCACGGTTTTGCCTCCGCCGAACGCGGGAACAAATGGGTCGCTACAGATTTGTGAAAGCGGTTTGCCTGAAGATTTATTTAATAGTTTAGGAGGAACACCTGTAAGCGGTGGAACTTGGAGCCCTGCACTGGCGAGTGGAACTGGAGTCTTCGACCCTGCGGTTGATACACCTGGAATCTATACCTACACAGTCAATGGCACCTCTTCTTGCAGCGCTAGCGCAACTGTAACTGTAAGTTTTGTTTTAGACCCTAATGCTGGAACAGATGGAGCCATAACTTTTTGTAATAATGATGCTGCAACGGATCTCTTTAATGCTTTAGGCGGAACTCCAGATGCAGGTGGAACTTGGAGTCCTGCTTTGGCAAGCGGAACAGGCTTATTTGATCCTTTAGTGGATATTGCTGGAACATATACTTACACCGTTGATGCTGTGCTACCTTGTCGAGGAACTTCATCGGCACAAGTTGTTGTAACAATCAATCAACCTCCTGATGCTACAGGGGCAACACTCGAGGCTGAAAATGTATGTCTCGGATTGGACAATGCAGTAACTATTTCAAATGCTACTCAATTACTCGATGGCAATTATGATATTGTTTATGATTTAACTGGTGTAAATACTGCTCAAGGTATGGCAACTGTAAATTTTGTTGGTGGTACAACAAACTTTACAATTCCAACATCCCTTTTGGTTAACCCAGGCAACACAACTGTTACAATTTTTCAACTCATATCTGTTGACACACAATGTGGCGCTGATGTTTCGGTTATTGCTCCTATCTCTTTTGAAGTGTATGATGCTCCAACTCCAACATCAGTCCCTGGTGGCAATTCTTTCTGCGAAGAAGACAATCCAACTATTCAAGAGTTATCAGCAAATATTCTTGAAACAGAAACAATAACCTGGTATGATGCCCCTACAGACGGAAATGCTTATCAACCAGATGAGTTATTGATTGATGGAAATACATACTATGCATCTCTTACTACGAGCAATGGCTGCGAAAGTGTGGTGCGTTTAGAGGTTACAGTTGTAGTAGAAATGTGTGAAGAATTAGACTTTTTCATTCCGGATGGGTTTTCTCCGAATGGAGATGGCACAAATGACGATTTTGACATTCCGAACATCAGGACCTTGTTTCCAAATTTCACATTAGAGATTTTCAACAGATATGGCAATGTGTTGTACAAGGGAAATAAAGACACACCTAACTGGGATGGAAAATCTAAAAAAGGTTCAACTCTGGGCAACTCTGTGCTGCCTGTGGGAGTTTATTTTTACATTTTGGAGTTTAACGATGGTGTAAGAGAGCCTGTACAAGGAAGGGTATATTTAAGCAGATGATGAAAGGGTTTTTATGACAAGAAAATTTATAGCATATAGTTTTAAAGCTTTCATTTGGTTGATGGGGTTTATGGCATTAGCCCAACAAGATCCTCAATACACTCAATATATGTATAATATGAGTGTCATCAATCCTGCTTATGCTACAGATACTCCTGGCGCCATTAATTTGGGAGTTCTGTATCGCACACAATGGGTTGGCTCTGTTGGAGGCCCTCAAACCGGTTCATTTTTTGGACATACATCTATAACCAACCGTTTGGAAGGTGGCCTTTCAATAGTTCACGATGAGATCGGCGACGTTGTCAAAGAAACCAATGTCTATGCAGATGTTGCTTACATAATTCCTGTAAGTGAAAAGAACAAGTTGTCTTTTGGTCTAAAAGCTGGTGCTACCTTTTTCAGCACCAATTTCAATGGCTTTGTGTATTCCGATCCGGAACCCGATCCTGCATTTGCAAATAATTTGAGTAAAACATTTCCAAATGTTGGTGTTGGAGCTTTCTTTTTTGGCGAGCAATATTATGTTGGCCTCTCTGCACCCAATCTTTTAAAATCCAAACACCTCGATAGTGATAGTGGAATCATTGCTGCTGGAGCCGAAGAACTTCATATGTTCTTGACAGGTGGCTATGTTTTCAATCTTAATGAGAATTTAAAACTCAAACCTGCTTTTATGACAAAAGCTGTTGCCGGAGCGCCATTGTCTTTAGATTTGACCGTCAACACCTTAATAAATAATTTTGTGGAAGTGGGTGCAGGCTACCGATTTGATGATGCCGTCAGCGGATTGGTAAATATTAGAATATCGCCATCGCTTCGAGTGGGATACGCCTATGATTATACCATCAGCAATCTCGGAAGATTTAATTCAGGATCTCACGAGATTATGATTTTATTTGATATCAATCGTTTAATTCCTAATAAAGGCTATGATAAATCGCCAAGGTTTTTCTAAAACGCTACCTATGAAGAAAGTATATCTATTTATTTTTTTATTGGTTACGGGCTTTTCAGGATTCGGACAACGTGCTACTCTCAAAAGAGCCAACACATTGTTTGCCAATAAATCGTATGTAGAAGCGGCCGTGATGTATCAGCAGTTAGATCAGACCCAAGAAGTTCTTCAAAATTTGGGTGATTCTTACTATTACAATTCCCAAATGTCATCTGCCAAAACTCCTTATACTAAATTATACTTGACCTATACAGATAGCGTGCCTCCTGAAGTGCTCTTTAGATATGCCAATACGCTAAAAGCATTAAATGATTATGAAGAAGGCGATAAAATAATGGGCAAATATCTTGGCTATGCTGTTGACACTAAAAAATTCAAGGAAAATCTAAAAAAAATAGTACCATACAATTACGAAATCAAACGGATGACTGAAAACACCTCAACAGGTGATTTCGGAATGAATTTTTATGGAGACAAAGTGGTCTTTGCATCCTTTAGAAACAGTGAAAATCCCACCTATCATTGGAACCAAAGACCTTATCTCGACCTTTATGAAGCTCGAGTCAGTCCCGATAAGGAACTTAAGGACATCAAACCATTTTCAGATAGCATTAACACAAAAACGCACGAGAGCAATGCCACGTTTTCTTCTGATGGAAAAACAATGTACTTCTCTAGAACCAATGATAAACGAGTGTTGATAGATGATGTTGAAATTGCCACAGTGAAACTCTACAGAGCGGAGTTGGTAGATGGGAGCTGGACCAATGTGACCGTTTTGCCATTTTGCAGTGACCTTTTCTCTACACAGCATCCTATGTTGAACAAAGATGAAACAAGGCTTTATTTCTCAAGCGATCGACCTGGAACTATGGGTTCTTTTGATATTTATTACGTTAATATTACTGGCGACAGTTTTGGCGAGCCCGTGAATATGGGTCCAACCATCAATACAAAACATCGCGAGCAATTTCCTTATATAGATTCTGACGAAACCTTATATTTTGCTTCAGATGGACATCAAGGTTTGGGAGGATTAGACATTTTTATGAGTAAAATTTTTGATGGTTTTTATTCAAAACCGTTGAATCTTGGCGAAACCATCAATACCGGAATGGACGATTTCTCTTATGTGTTGAATGAAGATGAAGAGACTGGGTATTTGTCATCCAATAGAGATGTTGGTGATAATCTATATTCATTCACTAGAAAGGAAAATCCGCGTCGATTTATTGTTACTGGAGATGTACGCGACAAAAACAGTAAGAATTTATTGCCAGGAACTACAGTGACATTGTTCGATGAGCAAGGTACAGTTGTCGGACAAATGGTGGTTGGCGAAGATGCAGAGTATATTTTCAATACAGAACCAAATACCAAATATAAGATTGAAGCCTACCGAGATTTCTACATTCCAACGGTTGAAGATTTGGTGACCAATGATGATGGTCGCATTGAATTCAATATAGAATTGGAAATAGAATCATATGATGATGCCGAAGAAATTGTAGTCACTAAAGATGATGGTTATATCTATATTGAATTAGAGAATATTTATTTTGATTTCAATAAATGGGACATTAAGCCTCAAGCGGCAAGAACACTGGATGTTTTGGTTAACCTGTTAAAAAAGTATGACCGAATGGAAATACAACTGGGAGCACATACCGACAACAGAGCTTCAGAAGAATATAACTTGCGACTTTCTAGAAACAGAGCAGCTGCCACTTTGGAATATCTTGTGGAAAACGGCATTGACAGACGTCGTTTACGTTCCAAAGGTTATGGTGAGAGTCAACCATTGGTTAAGTGTGGCGACAATTGTACTGAAGAAGAACATTCCATCAACCGTCGTTGTGAGTTCTTGATATTGAAATAATCAATGATTTCTTATATAAAGATTAGTTCATCATCTTGCCTAAATTCATAGGAATTTCAGATTGTTTATTCTGAATGCCAATCGTGTGACATAGTCTTAAAATTTCCATAAGGATTTAACACGAATATAAAATAGGGCTTCACATCACCTGTGAAACATTTTGTATCTTTATACGTCTTTAGTTTAAGACCATCTTGATAGTTTAAAATAAACAACCACCCATATGAAGAATTTTACCCAGAATTTTCTCAAATGCCTTGTCTTCTGGCTATTGGTTCCATTAGATATAGTTGCTCAAGACATACCAAAAACTCCTTCACAAGTAATTCCTATAGAAGGAGAGCAAGTTACTTCGCCAAGAAATACATTTGTTGATTACCACAGTTATATTTTACAGCAGGACAAATTTCGTTTTAGAAGTGAAATCAAAAAAGAGAAGTTGAACAGTGATTTTCTTGAATATGCTTCCGCCAATAACAACATTCGTATTTCCAAACTAGATTATTTGAAATTAGTAAGGCATGCGGTTAATCAAAGTGATAGTAAAGCAGAATTTATAGATAGAATGAGAATTCTTTTTCCAGACGAAGAAGATGCGTTTACAAATGCTTTAAGTTTGGAGTCATTTTATGACAGTACGCGCTCAACTACTTTTTATGGGTATTTTGATGGGATGCCGAGAATCTGGTGACCTCGTTTCACACAAAGCATCCTCAAGACTCTGGTATTTTGTCGAAAATATTTGATTTTATCCAAAGTATTTCAGTAGTTTGAGTATCATTAGATTGTTATCCTATGTCATTTCGATTGCCTTTCATCTCATTTTTTTCTTTGTTATCTTCAAGTGATAGCTTTCTTTCTGATGACAATTATCTTTTATGTGTGTAAGAAAATACCCGTGTTGACTTGGAGTTTACTTGGAGAATGGCTCTAGCTATACTTCCTTACCTATTACTTATATCTGTCCTTAACTTCGGATTTGTATTGATGATATCTTTATCTGATGACGCTGTTTCTAGTAATTCAACTTTGTTTTGCAACTGTTCATATTTTTCAAGGAGTGTCATCATCTGGTTGTTTAAATTCTTCAATTCTTGATTATCTTTTTCCAGTTGTTCTATTTTGGTGTTTAGAGCCTTGATAGCCTGTACATACATGGCGTCGTAAGTGCCATAGGCCGTTTGATAAAATCCTTGGTTATCCAATTCGACATTTTCTGGATAGACCTCCATCAATTCTTGTGCTATGAATCCGTATTGGATACCTTCTGGTCGTGCCGTTCCTGTGTGGGTATCATTCCATTCGTAGGTGACCCCTCTCATTTGTAATAGCTTTTGCAATGCCTGTTCTTCCGAAAAGGTCACAATATTTTTTTTGAGACGGCTGTCGCTATTGGCAAGCCAATCGCCTGCTGTGGATTTGGACGCCGTGCCGTTGACTTCCAATAAGTTCGTTGTAGGAATTCTTGAAAGTCCCATTCGGCCATTTTTTAGCATTGTTAAAGCATTATTAGACGTGTTATTGGCAACTACAAACAGTCGATCTGTACCAACGTTTGCTGTTGTGCTTATTGGTGTATAAGCAGCACTTGCATAGCCCAGTACAGTCTCGTTAAAAGAATATGAAATCACTTGCGTTCCCAATGCTCTAGAATTGACCCCTCTAGCTTCAGTATCTTCTCCTAAAGCAAATGAATTTAGTGCGGTTGCAATGGTCTCGCCTCCCATCATCGCCACCGAACTGTTCCCATTGGCCAAACCGCCGACACTGAAACTGTAGTCCCCAGAGGCAGTGCCCGTATGGAAGGCCGCGGACCTGATGCCCGATGCGTCTCCACCTGTACCCGCAAACGCATAATCTCCAGATGCACTGGAACTGTCTCCAAGTGAAACCGACGACACTCCTGTTGCCGAGGCGTCATATCCCATGGCGATGGCGTAGTCGCCATTGGTGAGGGCTTGAGGGCCGAAGGCCAGGGCGTGGTCGCCAGTAGCAGATGCCGAATCCCCAAAGGCAAAGGCCGCTTCGCTGTTGGTCTCTCCCCCCATCATCGCCACCGAACTGTTCCCATTGGCCAAACCGCCGACACTGAAACTGTAGTCCCCAGAGGCCATGCCCGTATGGAAGGCCGCGGACCTGATGCCCGATGCGTCTCCACCTGTACCCGCAAAGGCATAATCTCCAGATGCACTGGAACTGTCTCCAAGCGAAACCGACGACACTCCTGTTGCCGAGGCGTCATATCCCATGGCAATGGCGTAGTCGCCATTGGTGAGGGCTTGAGGGCCGAAGGCCAGGGCGTGGTCGCCAGTAGCAGATGCCGAATCCCCAAAGGCAAAGGCCGCTTCGCTGTTGGTCTCTCCCCCCATCATCGCCACCGAACTGTCCCCATTGGCCTGACCCAGTATGCTAAAACTATAATTACCAGGAGCTGATCCAGCTCCTATTGTGGTGGATCCTATACCGACATTCACATCATTCCATTCTGATCCGTAAGATTCACCTACCCTAAATGCTCCCTTGCTTTTATCAAAATACATTTTTATTCCGCTTCCAATTAAATCCGTGTCACCCACCACAAAATCGTCATTGGCAACATCTGTCGTATTTTGAATAATACCACCGATGCTTTGAAATTCGCCACCAGCAGCTGTGGAGATGTTTCTCCACACCGTGCCATCGTAAAACCAAAAGCCTACAGTGTTATTGGTTTGATAGACCAAAAGGCCAGTTGCCGGAGTGCCGATGGCCAGTCGTTGTGCCTGTGTCATTCTTGGCACCAATACTCCTGCTGTAGTACTTGATACTTCCAATACAGAAGACGGGTCGGGTGTGGTGGTTCCTATACCTATTTGTGCTGAAGTCATAGCCGACAGTAGCAAGGTAAATGTGAATATGATATGTTTCATGATATGCGGTTTTTTTGAAGTTTTCATTCATTTGACTTTTAGGTAGGTCATTGTGGAGATTACAGGTGTGTTCTTTACATCGAGACGTTTTGAAAATGTCATCAAAAAAAATCCCACCTACTAGATCGTCTTCTTTTCTCTGTTATATGATTGTCAATGCCATTCATTTTTAAAACTATTGCCCACTAATTACCCACGAGGCTTATATAAATTGGACTATCGCTCGAACAAGATGTATAGAAACCTGTTAAGATTCGGAACACTACCTAACTTTTTCTATCTTCGCTAACATGAAACCATTGGACCTTCGTACCGTACAGGTTGTACAGTATATCAAACCCCTTCGAGAAGGTGGTTCCCTTCCTGCCATTGTAAAGGCTGATGACGGCTTTCAGTACGTTTTGAAGTTTAGAGGTGCCGGGCAGGGTACGAAAGCGTTGATAGCCGAATTGATGGGTGGCGAATTGGCCCGTGCCATTGGCCTAAAAGTACCCGAGTTGGTTTTTATGATGCTCGACGATTCTTTTAGCAAGACCGAGCCCGATGAGGAGATCCAGGATTTGCTAAAGTTCAGTGTTGGGCTTAATCTTGGCCTTCATTTTTTGTCGAGTGCCATGACCTATGACCCTTTGGTAACCCCAGTGGATGCCTATACTGCGTCGAAAGTAGTGCTGTTGGACAGTTTGATCAGCAATATTGATCGCACTGCCAAGAACACCAATCTGTTGCATTGGAATCGCGAGTTGTGGGCCATTGACCATGGTGCCAGTTTTTACTTTCACCACCAATGGGCTACGTGGGAGCAACATCTGACGCGGACATTCCCTTTAGTCAAGGATCATGTATTGCTCTCCCAAGCCACGCAGTTACGCGACGTGGCATCGGAGATCAAGGCCACACTCACCGATGCTATTATTGCCTCTATCATTGCCAGCATCCCCGATGAGTGGTTGCGGCATGAGTCCGATAATTTAAGCCCCGACGCCATGCGTGCCAACTATCATCGTTATTTAACGTCGCGATTAGAGCGTATGGATTTATTACTAAAAGAAGCTGAAGATGCACGATAAGCACGTTTTTGAATATGCGTTGATACGGATGGTCCCCAAAGTAGAGCGGGAAGAGTTCTTCAATGTGGGTGTGATCTTGTATTGCAAGCGCCATAAATTTCTGGATGTCCGCTATCATCTGGACCCTCGGAAGTTGGCCCTTTTTTCCAAAGATTTGGACTTTGAGGAATTGAACTCCTATTTACATTCGTGGAAACTCATTTGCGAAGGCGCTCCCGCTGGAGGCGCTATCGGTCGACTGGAGCTCTCCGACCGTTTTCGTTGGCTTACTGCCTGTAGAAGTACCATGCTTCAAAGTTCGGACACCCATTCGGGCCTTTGTGACGATCCGCAGCAGGAACTCGACAGCCTTTTTGAGACCTTTGTTTTGTAAGAGCACCCTTTTTTGCCGACACCATTCGATACTGTCTGTTGCGCACTTACCTAAGCTCTTGTGATAGCACCTCTTGTTTTATTCAAAAAAAATCACGTAGTTTGATATCCTCTCCCTAGAAGCTTGAAATGGTCATTTCGCAGATGGCCCAATCGTTACATTGTATCATTAATACCTTTTTTATATGGCCCGGTATGACAGTTTTATCAAGTTTAGAGGTTCGATGGGTGGACTTACCTTTTATGATACCAAGGATGGGCAACAGATAGCCAAGTCCAAAAATAGAAAGTACCAGCCCACACAGGAAGGCACCTTGCGCAACAATAAAGAGTTTGGCGGTGCTGCAGCACTTTGCACACACTTTCGGTACAGTATTTTGAGTACCAAAGTGCATTTTAGTGGGCAGGATTTGTGTGGCCGTTTGAATGGGAAGTTTCGGCTAGTGATTGGGGAGGGCAAGGGTGTGTTGGGCCAGCGCGATTTTGACCTGAAGACCCATCCAAAGCATTTGTTGGGTTTCTCCTTTAACAAGCAACGATCGATACGTTCAGCCCTTTCGGAGACGCTACTCGATTTAGAGATCAACGAGACCCGAGATTTGGTACGTTGGACGTTGCCCAGTTTTGTACCCCAAGACATGGTGCGTCTGCCAGAAGGCACGACCCATTTTCAATTGCTATTGGTTGCCACGCAGGTGAGTCCGGGGTATTACGACGAGGCGTTGCAAGGCTATAAACAGCAGTATGCGGTAGAACCCCATTCGGGAGGGGTTGTGTATAGTGCGATGTTGGACCTGAAGGCTCCAACGATAGAAGCTTTTACGCTCACCGCAGTGCCAGGACGGCATTTGCCTACACCTGATGCCATGGCTGTGGTGGTGTGTGCTGGTGTGGTATTTTTTAGTGAACTTACTGGTAAGCTTATGCCTATGCAGGACGGAAGGGCTTTGGATGTTTTGGGGGTGGGGTGATTTTTAAAATTAATCTAGGAAATAAGAGTGAAGGATCATTGTTGAAAAATCATTCGTAAAGGCTTGAATCATGATTCAGAAAAAAGGTAATTATTTGTAAATTGCATTAAAACATTGACTTTATATGCAAAACGGCAGTATAATTACACGAGCTGATTTTATGGCCTTTTATCGAAATGATGAACAACTCAATACACTGACTGTGGATGACCGTATTGAAATTTTCCAAACTATATTGGTAGGAAGTTCAGACATTACAACTAGCTTGTTGGAGGATTTATTGAGTGATTATTCGGTTACTAATCTGACGGCAAAAGAAATATAAATACTAACCCATTTTAATATGCGCAATCCAAAATGGCACAGAGACGAAATCATATTGGCTCTTGATTTATATTTTTAAACCCAATGGCTGCATTTTAAAATATCAACAACGATTACCTATTTTTCCCCTCCATCTTATAGTGATGTTTGCTAGCTGCACCAAAGGTATTGGAATACGTTCTTCGGACCTTTGTCGCCAAAGCTTTGATTTTAACACCCCAAAGTTGAACTTAATTAGAATGTTAAAGTAGCCATATCAAATAAATCCTTAAATTAGTCTCGCAATTGAGAGATTTTCCCTCGCTAGTATCTATCATTTGGCAGTTAGAATTGACTTTTACCCAATGGCATGAGTTGTAACTTCAATGTAGACACTCAAGTTTCAAAAGGTCTAACGCTTAAGTTTATCTTGCCGTCATACTTGTGACTATCCCCTCAATCTGTTAGATTTTAAAAACCCTTGATATGCATGGATAAGGTACTCAACCTACTGCTTGCCGATGATGATGTCGATGATTGCGACTTTTTTAAGGACGCGCTCGAAGAAATGGATCTTTCTGTCAATTTCTCCACTGTAAGCAATGGTGTTGAATTGATGGCCTTGCTTCGAACAGCCGATGTGCCCCATCCTAACCTCTTGTTTTTGGACCTCAACATGCCCAAGAAATCGGGTATGGAATGCATAGAAGAGATCAAAACCTCGGATGCTATGCGTGACATTCCCATTGTGGTGTTTTCGACCTCTATGGATGCTGGTGTTGTGGACAAACTATATAACCTTGGTGCTCACTATTATATTCAAAAACCAGGGGAATTCAAACATCTGAAGGCAGTTATCAAAAAGGCGATCACCTCTTTTACACATGAACAAGGTCCCCAACCTTCCAAAGAACAATTTATCATACAACCTTAACTATATCCATGGGTCATCATAACACGCCCCCTTCTTTTTTAAATCATGACAGCGCCATGGGGCACCGCATCCAAGCCAAAGACTGGAGCCAAACTCCGTTAGGAGACCCGAACGGCTGGCCAGCACCTTTAAAGCATATGGTGCAAGTGATGTTGGACAACCCTTTCGGGATGTATATTGCTTGGGGCCCTGATTATATACAGATTTACAATGATGGGTATCGCCCTATGATTGGATCTAAACATCCGGATGCCTTGGGCAACAGTGCAAAAGCCACCTTCCCGGAAATTTGGGATACCATAGGCCCTATGTTTGAGGGTGTCATGCAGGGTACGCCTGTGCGTTTTACGGATTTAAAATTGCAATTGGACAGGAAAGGTTTTTTGGAAGACTGCTATTTTGACTTTGCCTATAGCCCTATAAGGTTAGATACTGGTGAGGTGGGCGGTATCTTGGTTACAGTTATCGAATCTACCGAAAAGAAGACCGCTGAAATCTCCTTGAGGGACAAGCGTGATGAACTGGAATTTGTGATTGAAGCGACGGATATTGGTACGTTTGATTATAACCCTGTCTCCCATACTTTTAAAGCCAACAAACGCCTTAAACAATGGTTTGGATTGCCTCTGGAAGAAGATGTGCTATTGATTGACGCCATGAATGCGATTGTAGAAACGGATCGTGAGCGTGTTTCCGCTGCCATTCAAAAAGCTTTGGATTATGAATCTGGTGGTGATTATGACATTACTTATACCGTCGTGAACTGGCTCACAAAAAAAGAAACCGTTGTACATGCCTTGGGTCGTGTTTGGTTTGATGCTGACCAACGCCCCTATCGTTTCCACGGTGCCCTTGAAAATATTACCGAGCAAACAACCGCCAATTTAAAATCTGAAGAGAAGGAGAATCATATTCGCACTATGATTTTGGAATCGCCTATGGGCATTTGCTTATTGGATGCGAAAACTTTGGTCATTGAAATCGTCAATGACAGTTTTGTGGACATTGTGGATCACCCCAAAGAGGCTATTTTGGGCAAATCTTATTGGGAGATTTTTCCTGACATTCAACATAGCTATTCCGATGCGCTTGACACAGTCATTGCAACAGGAGAGCCTTATTATTCGAGCGAAATGGAAAAGGTTTGGGTTGACGAAGGGAAAGAGGAAACCCTCTATTTCACCTTTGTGTATGCCCCTTTAAAGGATAAGCACGGGAAGGTCGGAAAGGTTGCCGTTTGGGTTCAGGATCACACCTCACAAGTGGAAGCACGGAAAGAGATTGCGTTGAGTGAGAACAACTTGAGAACCATGATTCTTCAGGCTCCCATAGCCATTGCTATTTTCCGGGGCGCCGATTACAAGGTAGATATTGCCAATAAATATGCTTTGGAGTTATGGGGCAGAACGGAAGAAGAGGTTATCAATCTTCCTCTGTTTGAGTGTATGCCCGAATTGGTTTCCCAAGGGTTGAGAGCCGTTGTAGACGATGTTGCACGAACCGGGAAACGCTTTTCGACACCAGAAATGCCCATTCATTTAGTTAGAAATGGCCAATCTGAAATTCTCCATATTGATTTTTCAATTGAGCCACTATATGATACAGAAGGGCATGTCAATGGTCTCATGTCCATAGGTTATGATATCACTCCACAAGTGCTCGCCAGAAAGAAAATCGAGGACAGTGAACAACACATCCGTGCCTTGGTGGAAAGCGCCCCATTCCCCATTGGCGTTTATGAAGGTGAAGAATTGCGGATTACACTTTTAAATAAATCGATTATGGATATCTGGGGAAAAGGTTACGACCTGATAGGTAAAACGTATCCAGAAGTCCTTCCAGAATTAGAAGATCAGCATATCTATGAGCAGTTGAGAGGTGTGATACGTACTGGCAAAGCTTTCCATGCCAAGAATCAGCGCGTTGATCTTTATAAAAATGGTGCTTTAAGACCGTACTATTTTAACTATAGCTTTACTCCTGTTTACAACAGCGATGGAGAGGTTTATGCTGTTATGAATACTGCAGCAGAAGTCACGGAATTACATGAAGCCTACGCCAAATTGGAAAAAAGCGAACAGTATGTTCGTGCATTGATTGAGAGCGCCCCTTTCCCTATAGGGGTCTATGAAGGAGAAGACATGCTGATTACTATTGCCAATGAGACCATTTTGGAAATCTTTGGTAAGGGGCCTGATGTGGTGGGGAAGCGCTATACGGAAATTCTTCCAGAGCTGGAAGGTCAACCTGTTTTTGATCAAATAAGACATGTGTTACGTACTGGCAAAGAGTTTCATGCCAAGAACCAGCGAGTGGACATCAATCGTTATGGTGAGGTGAAGCCCTATTATTTCAATTACAGTTTTACGCCCTTATACAATTCAGAAGGTGATGTCTATGCTGTTATGAACACAGCAGCTGAAGTCACTGAAATCCACGAGGCCTATCAAAAACTAGAGGACAGCGAAAAGCGTTTTCGCGAATCGGTAAAACAAGCGCCATTGGGCATTGCCATTTTTAGAGGCCCTGATTATGTAGCCGAGATGGCCAATGAGAACTATTTGGACTTCGTTAATAAAACTGAAGAAGAATTTTTAGGGAAACCTATATTTGAGTCCTTGCCCGAAGTGGAAGACACTTTAAAGCCTATTATAGCAGAGATTTACAAGACAGGAGAAGATTATCATGGCTATGAGTTACCAGTCGTGTTTGATCGAGAAGGTGATACCACTATACACTATTTTAACTTTGTGTATCATCCTCTTGATGAGAACAATCAAATCGTGGGCTTTATAGTTGCGGTATCTGAAGTTACTGCCACGGTAGAAGCCAGACAGCTTATTGAGGAGAATGAAGAGAAACTGCAATTAATTATTGAAGGCAGTGAACTCGGTATTTTTGATGCCAATTTAAAATCCGGTAAAGTAGAAGCCTCCCAACGCTGTTATGAAATATTGGGCTTTGATGGCGAAAATGAACTGTCTCAACAGGAAATGACCGCCAATATACACCCTGAAGACCTATTGATAAGGCAGCAAGCATTTCAACAGGCATTTAAAACCGGCACTTTATATTATCAGTCACGAATACATATGGGCGAACATTCCGTTCGATGGATGGAAGCCAGAGGAAAGGTTTACTTTGATGAGGATGGTGAGGCAGAACGTGTGATGGGAACCATCAGAGACATTACTGAAGAACGCAACTTTCAGCAACAACTTTTGGAGCGGGAGGAAAAGTTCCGACTGCTAGCCGACTCCATGCCGCAATATATCTGGACTGCTGACCCTGAAGGCAATTTGACCTATTTTAACCAAGCATTATATGATTTTTCAGGATTTAAGCAAGGAGATCTTTTAAATGATGAATGGGTAAAAATGGTACATCCCGATGATCAGGAAAACAATATGAAACGGTGGATGCAGTCTGTAAAGACTGGAGAAAATTATCTGTTTGAACAACGTTTCAGAAAACACAATGGTGAATACCGTTGGCAATTGAGCCGTGCCGTTCCACAAAAAGATGCCGAAGGGGTCATTAAACAGTGGGTAGGTACCAGCACGGATATCCAAGAGCAGAAGATGTTTACCGCAGAATTGGAAAAAATGGTACTGCGACGCACCAAGGAATTACAGCAAAAAAATGTAGACCTTGAAAAAATAAACAAGGAATTACAGGCCTTTGTTTACATTTCTAGTCATGATTTGCAGGAGCCGTTGAGGAAGATTCAAACATTTTCCTCACGTATAATGGACAATGAATATGAGAACCTATCTGATAATGCCAAGAAACACTTTAGCCGAATGCAAAATTCTGCCTATCGTATGCAGAATTTGATACAAGATCTTATTGCCTATTCTAGAACCAATGCCCAAGAAGTAACATTTGAAGTGATGGGTCTTGGTGATATCCTCGAAGATGTCAAGGAAACCTTAAGTGAGGAGTTGGAAAACAATAAGGTGATTTTTCATTTGAACAGTATCTGCGATGTGAGGATTATCCCAGTGCAGTTTAAACAGGTTATTCATAACCTTATTACCAATTCTGTCAAATTTGCCAAGGCAGATACACCTGTCGAAATTTCCATTTCTTGTGATGAAGTTCAGGGGTCTTTAGGCATTGACCATTTATCAAAAAAGAAAATTTATACCCATATTCTTTATTCTGATAATGGCATTGGTTTTGAATCGACCTACAGCGAAAAAATCTTCGAAGTCTTCCAACGCCTTCATAGCAAAGACGAATACAGCGGAACAGGTATTGGGCTTGCCATTGTAAAACGTATTATTGAAAATCATGAAGGCGCCATCGTTGCCAGTGGCGAACTTGGGAAAGGTGCAACATTTGACATCTACATTCCAAAACCTTCATAAAAAAGAGGCTGTTAAAGCCTCTTTTTATAATTTTAAGCTATCTGCTTATTCGGTAAATCGCGCGTTAACCAACCACTTCTGCTTGCAGTGGCGATGGCATATGGTGTAATCCAAAATAAGGCAAATGTGTATAAAATACTATAGGAATAAGCCCAGAAAGATTCGGAAAGTTTATATTTTTTAGCATAGAACAGTACCGAAAAACTGGAATAAATCAAAATACTCACCAAGGTAGAGCTGATGAACAGCACCGGATGCATGATGACAAAGCCTAACATAATCAACAAGAACGGGTAGCTCAATATAATTTCTAATGATTGGCTAAAGAACAGAAGACGCGTTCCTACTTTGCTATCTTTTCTGAAATTCGTAAAGACGTATTTTGCCATGGCAATATTTTCGCGCACATTGCTTCTGCCCCAACGGATGAACATTTTATATAATCCTTTGTATTTTTCTGGTACGTTGGTATAAGCATAAGCGTTGCTTTGAAACAACACATGGTAGCCTTGTTTTAGGATCATGTTTGTCATGGCTCTATCCTCACCTATATCAGATGGACGGCCCATAAAGCTTTGATTGATCCATTGTGGCAGGCAAGCAAAGACTGCTTTTCTGCGGTAGGCAGCCAAAGCGCCTGGTGTACATAATACTGAATTCAATTGACTTTCCGCTGAACGTACAAATTCAAAACTTAATACGAAACTCACGTCGAGCATTTTTGGCAACAAAGCTTGCTTGTTATTCAGAACTCTTATGTTACCAGCTACTGCACCGCAGTTTGGATTTGTGATGAAAGGGCTTACCAAATTACGAAGTGTATCGGCATCCACTACAGAGTCACTATCTACCGTTACAAATATTTCGCCTGTACCTAAATTGAAACCTCTGTAAAGGGCATGACGCTTTCCTTTGTTTTGAGGCTGTTGAAAAATAGACACCTTATCTCCCAAAGCTTTTTTTGCTTCCTGCATCCACTGCCAAGTGTCGTCTTTACTACCGTCATCAATGGCGAGTAGCTGCAATTTGCCCTCTGGATAATCACTACCTGCCAAACTCACTAATGTATCATACACCTGCTTTCCTTCATTGTACGCAGGTACAATCACTGTGCAGGTTGGCAATTCATCATCAGGCACTGATGGAATTGCTTTATAACGTATGTATAGATAGAGTGAATAAATAAACATTCCACCTTTAAAGAGTAATAGTGCTGCACTGACTACCATAAAAGTGATACCCCATGGGTTATTCATTCGTTCCATTCTTAGTTCAGAAAAATCATGCTGCAATGCATACACAAACAGCAAGGCTATCGCCATAATTAGAAACGTTCCGCCCAATACCAAAAAACTCCACATTTCTGTAGTTTCGGATGCTTTATTTTCAATTATTTGCGGATTATATGATGTCTCATTTTGTGAGCCGGTTGGTGATGATGGTATATTGTTTTGCATATCTTCAATGTATGTTTTGTGATGGATAAGTCTTCAAATTAAACATACATACGGCTACTCATTTATTTTGGACTACAGTTTCTAAAACATTGGCAGATTTTTAACATAGCAGGGTATTCTGTGCCTTAACATTCCTTAAGACTTCCTGTTAAACACCTCCCAAATAAGAAAATATTAAGACATATTGTGATTAAGGGTTGGTAAATTAGTGGATGTAATAATCTTAAAAACTTAATATTATGAAAACCACATTTGAAACTAATAGAGAAGAAAAACATAAAGAAACCGTCAATGTTCTACAAGGAATCATAGAGAAAAACTATGATGCCGAAAAAGGCTATAAAAAGGCCATGGAGGATGCCAAAAACCCAGCTTTGAAAGGATTTTTGCAAGATCAAGCCGCACGACGCAGCCGCTTTGCTACGGCTATTGACCAAAAATTACGACAGTTGGGCGAGACACCTAAAGAAAAAGGTAGTACGACTGGTACTTTACATCGTGCCTGGATAGATATTAAAAGTTCTTTAGCCGGTAATGATGATGAAGCCGTATTGGAGGAAGTCATCCGAGGTGAAAAAGCCAGTGTGGATGAGTATCAGGATGTATTGAATAAACATACTTTGTCTCCGGAAATCACCCATGAGTTGCAAACACAACTCGGTGACATCCAAGGCACCTTGAACAAAGTAAAACGATTGGAAGATATTCAGTCTTAAATATAAGTCCTTATCAAAAATTGCACTTTGATTTATAACCCTGCAGTACGACCTGCAGGGTTTTATATATCAAAAAAGCAAATGAGTTAAAAAATATTGAAATCGAGCACATTTATTGCCTATCTTGGTATGCCTTATGGAAGTCGAATCAAGTGATGTTTTCCATAGTCATATCCAACCAATTAACTATTTTTAGAGTAGACCATGAAGATATTTGTAAAATTTGATTTTACACGCATTTGCAATAAAGTTATTGAAGACACCTTGCATTCGCTAGGGATTGGATATACAATTCCAAGTTTTGGGGAAATCGAGATTGATGATAAGGCCTCAAGCGAATCCATCAAACAATTGAACGAACGATTTGCTCATTATGGTATTGACATTATCGAAAACCAAAAAATCATCTTGGTTCAAAGGTTAAAAGATGCCATAGTGGATATGGTTTTTAATGAGGAAAGCCAAGTAAATGTGAAGAGTTCGGTTTATCTTTCAGAAAAACTGGGGCACAGTTACGGCTATCTTTCCAATCTATTTTCTGAAGTTACCTATACCTCCATTGAGAATTTTATCATTCTTCAAAAAATTGAATACACAAAATCCTTAATTGCAAAGACAGACTTGTCGCTGACAGAAATTGCCTTTAAGCTTAATTATAGCAGTGTAGCCCATTTGAGCACGCAATTTAAGAATACCACAGGCATTACACCGACAGCCTTTCAACGTATCATAGCCAAGCGAAGGGAATTGGCTAACAACCCCACTAATTGATATCTATGAATAAAGATGTAACATACGTCGTGTTAGCAGATGACGATGAAGATGACAGGCTATTTTTTACGGAAGCTTTTGATGAACTGAAGATCACAACTCAAGTTGAAACCTATGAGGATGGCGTGGCGCTAATGAAAGCTCTTAATTGTGAAGATGCATCCATACCAAATATCTTATTTTTGGATTTGAACATGCCCAAGAAATCGGGATTGGAATGCCTAAAAGAAATAAAAAAAAGTAAACGCTTTCAGGACATGGCTGTTGCGATTTATTCAACATCAGCTTCAGAAGAGGATATTGAAAACACCTTTGTAAACGGGGCTAATATATACATCAAGAAGCCAAGTGATTTTAATACACTGAAACGAATTCTTTCTGATGTTGTCACTATAAATTGGCAGTATCATACGAGCGGGCTCAATCGCGACAATTTTTTATTACGCTTATGAGAGGACTTAAATCAATTTATAATTCTGAACGTTTTCTTCGTATTCTTTTTGGTTCAGCGTTATTTGTTGTTTTATGTATGGGAGGTCTTGCCTATAAATATATCAGGGATCTTTCCGAATCTTTTATTTTAGTACAGCACACTTATGAGGTGCACATTGAACTTGAAAAACTGACCACTCTTTTAAAAGATGCCGAGAGCGGTAAACGGGGTTTTATCATCTCTAAAGACACAACATTTTTGAGCCCTCTGATAAATAATCGAGAGAAGCTTGCCGAAACTCTTGAAAATGTCAAGAATTTAACTGCTGACAGTCCTGAACAAAATGCCAATATAGCCGTGTTGCAAGAGAAAATAGGACAAAGCATGGCCATTTTTGACCAGACTCTTGCCATGGCAAAGGACAGTCTAACTCACACTCAGGAATTTCGTAATGCATTCACCCGTGGCCGTTTCATCATGAATAGTATCCGAAATAAAGTGAATGAGATGACCATGCATGAGAATGAATTGTTGAAGGAACGTCGTGAGGAAAGTTCAGAGAGCTTATCGAATGCTCCATTGATGGTATATTATACGCTCATAATCTCCTTATGCATCTTGCTCATCACCTATGCTCAATTAAGCAGAAGTTTGAAAGTTCTGCGCACCAAAAATGAGCAGCTTGAAACTTTTAAGGAAGCGACGAATCAATCGGCCATGATCAGTAAATATGGGAACTGGATTTGGCATGTAGATGAAGAAACCTTTGAATTTTCTGATAATCTTTATAGGTTACTTGGTGAAAAACCACAGTCTTTTGCTCCTACCATAGATAACTTTATGGAGTTTGTACACCCTGAAGACCAGGAGCGATTTGTGGACCAGGTGAATCAAATGTATCTCAACAGAGATTTGCCTTACTTGCATTATCGCATCATTCAAAGAGATGGTACTCTCAAACATTTTAAGGCCTATGCAAAATTAGGGAAAGACTCCGAAGGACACCAACGCCTGATAGGTACTACTACTGACATTACAGATGAAAAGGAAAACTACCGTATTCTTGAAGAAAAAAATGCAGAGCTTGAACGAAACAATGAAGAACTGGCTTCTTTCAACTACGTTGCGAGTCATGACCTCCAAGAGCCTTTGCGCAAAATACAAACTTTTATTTCCAGATTAGAAGATAAAGAACTTCACCAACTTTCAGACAGTGGTAAATTGTACATAGAGCGCATAAAGACCTCTGCCTCGCGGATGCGATCTTTAATAGATGACCTTCTCCAATATTCGAGAACCAATCGTTCGGAAACCTCTATGGAGTTTACTAATATCAATGAACTTATAGAAGCTGCCAAACATGATCTCGCCGAGGTCATTGAGGAGAAACACGCCACAGTGAAGGTTGAGAGTATCCCAGAAATGAAAGTTATTCCATTTCAGATTAAACAGCTCTTTCTGAACCTTATCAGTAATTCTATAAAGTATAGCAAAGAGGATGAGGCTCCAATTATTAACATTTGTTATAGCAAGACCAAAAGTAGCCAAATGCCTTGGTTAAAGTCTGTTAAATATAAATCTTACCATACTATAGCTATCTCCGATAATGGCATTGGTTTTGAACCGAGTTATGCCGAAAAAATCTTTGTGCTTTTTAATCGTTTGCATAGCAAGGGCACCTATTCAGGTACTGGTATCGGACTATCGATTTGCAAGAAAATCATGAACAATCACAATGGTTTCATACAGGCCGAAGGCCGTCCAAATAACGGTGCGATATTTACCGTTTATCTTCCTGTACACTAAATACTTTTATCTTTTTCAATCATCCTATTGTATACATGTGGAAATAATATAAGCATTTTAAAAAATGCTGTAAGGCACTTGTATGCACTTTTAGTGACCTTTGTAATATAAAATTTATTCTGAACAAACTGATTGCATTGATTCTCAAGTTTTCATTAAGTTTTCATTTAGAATTGGTAAATTTTATTTAGAAATCTACATAGAGCCTCAGAGAATCAAATAACAAAATTACCATCCAATCGGACAAAAAGGAAGTTCTCATGGACGATAATTTATTACATATGAAAGTTATTTTTTACGTTGTTTCAGTGATCGTGGTGGTCATTTGGGCATTGTGTTATTTTGTTTATTCCTATGAAGGGTATGTTCACATTCTATTGCCAATCGCTGGCTTTATTGGAATGGCGGGCGTTACCCAAAAAGATTAATTAAAAACAAAACATCATGAAAACATATATACTTTTATTCGCAATATTATTTAGTTCAATTTTTACTTATTCTCAAAACATTGAAGGTATCTATGCTAACAAATGGCTCGCCAACAGCGGAGAAGGCATTGACTACACACTGGACCTTAAGGCCGATGGGACATTTGCCTTTATATACAAACGTATTTATATAAATGGGTCCAAAGATCGTGTGGTTGAAGTAGAGGGTACATGGGTACTTGATAATCATTTACTGACACTCTATACGGAAGGACAAACCGATGTTGAGATTGCCAAATGGTTAGATGAAAACAAGGCACGATTTGTGAGCGTATCTCCAAGACATCCACAATTTAACTTGATAAAACCATCTTTAAAATTTTATGAGTCTAATATATTTTATGCAAAAAACATGGAACTTATAAAAACTGAAAGTAGTGTGACAGCATCAGAGTAATTTAACTCTTCTATATATATTGATAAGAGGCTTAACTTGAGAGTGGCCTCTTTTTCTTTTTATGACAAACATCTTATTAATTTAACAATAACTTAACTCAATTTCTCATTATTCCAGTAATTCTGTAACGATTTAAAAAAATTGTATAACGAAATAAGTTGATATGGGTTGTTTCTTTGTAACAGATAAATTAATAACATTAAATAAACCCGATGCAGACCACCACAAATTCATTGAAGCAGTACGCAAGAGTAGCGAGAACGTTCCCAAAAATTATTTTGCAAGGAACTAACTCCAGAGTAAAAGCCCTTTTGATAAAGAAGGCATAAACTAAACAACTTGAGCATTCACTTATTATTAAAACCAAAAAACCAAAAGATATGATCACTATAGCATCTAAAATTCACGACACTCACACATTCTTTAAAACATTAAAGGAGAATATTGGTGGTACATTAGACACATCCGGTAATGAGTACACTTTTGAACTAGATCACCGTTTAGGAAACGGTACCATTCGATCTATTGTGCTAGAGGATGGTATCTCTGTTTTGGAATTGGATTTAGAGACGAACGACGATGTACTATTATCTATCGAAACTTTATTGGGTACTCATGTAAACTTTATTTATTGTTCTAAAGGTGTGTTATCTCACTCATTCGATAATGGCAACACTATTGAAACTATTGAAACTTTCCAAACAAGTATTTTAACAAACATCAATTCTAAAGATAATACTATACTCGTTGAAAAAGACACACATATTGTGGCAACGATTATTTCAGTAAATACAACTCATGAAGTCAGCACTTCATCTCAATGGATGCGAAATATTAAGCAGCTATTTATAGATGAACAAACTGAAGACTATCTGTATACTGGCAGCTATAACTTGAAAATAGCAGAAAGCATTAAACAACTACAATCTATCAAGCAAGAAGGATTGGTTAGATCTCTTTTGACTAAAGGTATCGTAAATGTGATTTTAGCTTTAGAAATAGAAAATCACCAACATGATCTTGCAAATGCTGATATGGCGACCACGAGTTTGACAAAATCAGATATTGCGGCAGTAGAAGAATTAACAGAATATATCAATAACTATCCGGACCTAGAACACCGAATTGATACTTTGATTAAAAAAGTAGGAATGTCTGCAGCGAAGGTGCAAGAAGGATTTAAATTTAAGCATGGGCTTACTGTTTGTGAATACGTTCGTTCTGTACGTTTGACGAAATCAGAGGAGTTGATTTCCAACACCGATTTGAACATTTCTGAAATCGTTTATAGCCTTGGTTTTTCAAGCAGAAGTTATTTCTCCAAAATCTTTAAAGAGCGATATAACTGTTCACCGATGCATTACAAAAAAAATAAGTTAGCTGTATCAGCCTAATATATACTTAAGCATTTCAACTGCTTAACTTAAAAAAGCCTTAATCGAAAAATGATTAAGGCTTTTTTGATGGAACATTTTCAGGTCAAGTAAAAACTCATTAATATTTCAAGACCTAATCAAAAGTAACCTTCCGTTTCTGCAAATTATAGATTGTTAATTTAAATCGTATCAAGATCTGAGCATTACGTAAAATAAAAAAAGCCAAACTTTCGTTTGGCTTTTGAAGCTCCCCCTGCTGGGCTCGAACCAGCGACCCTTTGATTAACAGTCAAATGCTCTAACCAACTGAGCTAAGGAGGAGTGTATGTCTCGTTTTTTGAGGTTGCAAATATATTGTATTTTTTATATTCAACAAATATATTCTTTAAAAAATATCACTATTTAAATACTGCTTTGAAAATATCATTCCCGTTGGCAAATAGCACAAGGGCTATTAAAATGAAAAACCCAACCATTTGTGCTTTTTCCAAAAACTTTTCTGATGGTTTACGACCTGAAATCATTTCGTATAATAGGAACATGACATGACCTCCATCCAATGCAGGAATTGGCAATAAGTTCAATACTCCTAACATAATGGATAGAAAGGCTGTCAGCATCCAGAATGCCTGCCAACTCCATACCGATGGAAAAATGTCGAAGATAGCTTTAAAGCCTCCTACACCTTTATAGGCACCGGTACTAGGCGTGAAAATTGCTTTTAACTGGTCTCCATAGGAGCTTATGGTTTTTGTGAACTTGTCCCAACCAGCACCAAAACTTTCGCCAAAAGTGTATTCTTTTTTGATAACGTCAAAATAGCCCATTTCTGAAAATCTCTTACCATCATATCCTGGACGTATGCCGAATTCTCCTTTATCGCTTAATTTTAATGTTCTTGTCAAGGTTTGGCCATCCCTCAATATCACAACCTGTACATCTTCTCCTTTGGTAATATTTTTCTTTAGGCTTTCTACCTGGTCGTAATACTTTAATTCTTGTCCATTGATTGCGCTAATGATATCACCTTCTTTTAGATCTACGGATTTGTTTACTGAAGAATCTGCAACTTCTGCGACCATGAAAGGAATACGGGGTTCAAACAAGGTTTTTGTTTGTCTTGATGACAGTTGTCCTAAGAAATCTTCAGGCAATGCAATTACTTTTTCCTCATTGTTTCTTTCTACCGTTATGGAATTGGCCTTGATTAAATTGGCAGCGATGTCTGAATCGTTCACAATTTTTTGATCATTGATTTTTAAAACCTTGTCACCTGTTTGTAAGCCAAGATCTTTTAATAGTGGGCTTTCAATCCAATAACCATCTTTTAAACTGCTCACAGGCGTGTCGGTATCGCCATAAGCAAAAGAAGCAAATACGTAAATGACATAGGCCAAAATAAAGTTGACCGTTACACCACCTAACATAATGATCAGTCTTTGCCAAGAAGGTTTGGAACGGAACTCCCAAGGCTGCGGTGGCTGCTCCATTTGTTCTTTGTCCATACTTTCATCGATCATACCGGCTATCTTGACATAACCGCCTAAGGGTAACCAGCCAATTCCGTAGACCGTTTCGCCGATTTTCTTTTTGAACAATGAAAATTTTATATCAAAAAACAAGTAGAATTTTTCTACTCGTGTCTTAAACAATTTTGCTGGGATGAAATGCCCCAACTCGTGTAGGACAATCAACAGCGAAAGACTCAATAAAAATTGAGAGATTTTTATAACAAACTCCATGTATGTCTATTCAAAAAAATTATAAGCTGCAAAAGTAGTGTTTTAGCACCATTTAGAAAACTATTGCCATTGTATTCCCTAATTTTTTAACAATGATTTAGTTATTGTTCCTGTATTGGTTTCAAACTGCAGCATAAGCAAACCTGTAGATAAATGGGAGACGTCCATTACAGGTGTAAATGATGACTGACTCAATAACTGACCCAAAGTGTTATAGATGCGCACTTCGGAAATGACCATGCCTTCTGGTTTTTGAATATAAAGAGTTTGAGATGCCGGGTTTGGAAATATTTTGAATGGTAGTTCTAGGGATTGTTCATTTACGTTTAACTCTACTGAATTGTCTCTAGAAATCAAATCAGATTCTGGATCGAAAATAACATTTGCTACTGTAAAATTAACTGTTCTTGTGAAAAGTTCTTGATTGACCGTATTATCAAACACCATGTCAATCACCTCGCCCTGTGTACCTATTAAACGGAGTGGCACTGGTGCTTCAAAAAAACTGACCGAAGGATGACTTTGGGTTTGAGAGATGCGCACTGCAAACTCTGCAGCAGTAGGTTGGTGCCACTGGATTGAATAGGTCGGATATCCTTGATTATAAATCCAATCGTTAAAAAATTCGGTTAAATCAGTTCCGCTTGTAGCTTGCAAGATATTCATTAAATCGGCAGTTTTTGCATATCCATACGCATGGTCAGGATCATTCAAATAATTTTGCAATCCTTGGTAAAAATCAGTATCTCCCAATTTCTTTCTTAACATGTGCAACACCATTGCCCCTTTATCGTAGGATAATCTTCCACTAAAAATACGACCAACGCTCAAAGTATCCGTATCTGAAAGATATACAGCGCCATCGGGCTGTGAGGTTATATAATTTACAGTTTGCTGCTTCCAACTTCTAAAGTCATCGTTGCCGTCAAGATTTTCTACCGTAAGTCCAGAAAGATAGGTAGCAAAACCTTCATTGAGCCAAATATCTTTCCAGCTACCACAGGTAACTTTATCACCAAACCATTGATGAGCCAATTCATGTGCTATTAAGCCCCTACCAAAACCCCCCATGAATGACACTGTCGTATGCTCCATGCCACCTCCCCATCCGAATTGGGCATGGCCATATTTTTCATCAGAAAATGGATACTCTTGAAACAGATTTGAAAAAAGATTCATGATATCAACGGTTACAGGCGTGCTGTTTTGAGCATTTGCCAAGTTTTCTGGATACACATAGTTTACTATCTCAAAAGGGTTCCCGTTATTTGGAACATTATGCGAATACACTGAATAATTGGTTACCGCAATAGCTATAAGGTATGCCGGAATGGGATACTGATGGTGAAAATGCGTGGTTTTATTTGATCCATTTATTACTTGACCTTGTTCCAAACCATTGGATACAGAAACGTACTCATCACCATCTGGATTAAATTGTGGAGAAGTGATGTATACATCGATTTCCTCAATTTTGTCTATCAAGTCCTGTTTGCATGGCCACCAACCCTTTGCACCGTAAGGCTCAGACAATGTCCAAAGCACGGGTTTTCCAGAATGCGTGTTTACTTCAAACGAGCCAAAACCAGAACTGACTGGGTTGCCTGAATAACTAACAGTTAAAGAATCCAAGACTCCAGCGTTTTGAGTCGCAGGCAAAGTGATCACCAGTTCGTCATTCGCATTTTGCGTGTAGGCCAACGGATTCCCTCTTTGCAAGACCTGCGATACAATCATGTTATTTGCCAGATCAAATGTAATTTCATTCATAGGTGACTTCGCTTCAAAATAGGTTGTTACATCTCCATTTATTTGAGCTTGAGTCGGGTCAACATTAAATTCAAGCCGATGGTATTTGACATCGTAATTCCCAGTATTTGGATTTGCCCGAAACTGCATACGGTTCAAGGCCGCTTTGGCTTCTGCCTCTCTTATGGAATTAAAAGATGGGTCTAGCGTTTGGCCAAATGAACAGTAAGAAACCAAGATGATTAAAGAGCGTAAAAATAGTCGCATAGATTCTTATTAAGGTTGTTAAAAATACCCAATTTATTATATATGTGTCGTATTTTTGCCCCCAAATCTTACACAAACCCTTAATTTCAGCAAATGTTGTCCTTTTTTAAGCAGTTTAAGTTTTTCTGGATTTTCTTTCTTATTCTGTCACTCGTAATAGTTTCCATTTTTTATTCGATTTTGAAGCCGAAGAAAGTGCTACCTATATACCAGCCCTCACGCGTCAATTCGGAAATGGTGGATAGTACCATACAGCATGTCAGCAAATATCACACCATAGCAGATTTTAAACTCATCAACCAGAATGGCGAAACCGTTACACAAAACAACTACAAAAACAAAATTTATGTAGCTGACTTTTTCTTTACCACTTGCCAAACTATATGCCCAATTATGACCGATCACATGGTATTGATTCAAAGTAAAATTGCCAAGGATGATGATGTGATGCTTTTATCGCACTCCGTGACACCAGAAATCGACAGTGTAGCACAATTAAAACGATATGCTTTAGAAAAAGGCGTCAATGATGCTAAATGGAACTTGGTAACAGGTGACAAGAAGCAAATTTATAACCTTGCCAGAAAGAGTTATTTAGCGGTTAAAACAGACGGAACAGGCGATGCCTATGACATGATCCATACTGAAAATTTTATGTTGATTGACAAAAAAAGGCAAATACGAGGTTATTATGACGGTACCAAGCCGGAAGATATAGAGCGCTTACTTGAGGATATCGCTACCCTTAAGAAAGAAGACTGAACAGACTTTTCTCCTTACGATTTTTTTACACTGAATATTTGCATTACTTTTGCTTCTTTAAAATCAATCTAAATAAGCTTGCAGACTACATTAGACCAGATTAAACGTGGGCAAAGAGGCATCATTACTGATGTTTCCTCCATCCATATTCCATTAAAGCTACTGGAAATGGGATGTTTGCCTGGTAATTTTGTAGAACTTGTTCAAGTTGCTCCGTTTGCGGATCCGATGTATCTTAATATCAGTGGAACACATTTGGCGATTAGAAAAGAGACCGCTATTCATATTTTAATTGAGGTTATTTTATGAGCAAGCAAATCAACGTGGCCCTCATCGGGAATCCTAACACGGGAAAAACCTCCGTATTTAACTCTTTAACTGGCTTAAACCAAAAAGTTGGCAATTATCCTGGCATTACCGTAGAGAAAAAAGAAGGTATCTGCAAATTGCCTCGTGGCGTGAAAGCCCATATCATAGATTTACCAGGCACTTATAGCTTAAACGCTTCATCACTGGATGAAAACGTAGTCATTGAATTGCTGTTGAACAAAAACGACAAGGATTTTCCTGATGTGGCTGTAGTCATTAGTGATGTTGAGCATTTAAAGCGGAACCTTTTATTATTTACACAAATCAAGGATCTTGAGATCCCTACTATATTAGTCATCAATATGTCGGACAGGATGACTCGAAAGGGTATTACTCTTGATATTGAATTGCTAGAAGAGCGGCTCAAAACAAAAATAGCCTTGGTCAGTACCCGAAAGAACCTTGGCATTGACGATCTTAAAGAACTCATCGCAAACTTCAAAGAATTATCTGTTGAACCATGCATGAATGCTTCCGAAATTGATAAGGATTATTTTGATGGTCTTCGAAAAGCCTTTCCAAATCAGTTGCTGTACAAGCTTTGGCTGGTTATTACTCAAGATGTGAATTTTGGTAAAACAGACCGTAACGAAATAGACTCTGTGGCTGATTTTAAAACCAAATCAAAAAGTGATCTAAAACGCCTGCAGCAAAGAGAAACCATTAAAAGATATCAGTTTATAAATGATACCTTAAAAATAGGTCAAAAGATTGATTTGAAATCAGCAAAAGACTTACGCATTCGATTCGATCGCATTTTGACTCATAAAGTTTGGGGATACGCCATCTTTTTCGTTATACTTTTGACAATTTTTCAAGCTATTTATGATTGGTCAAGTGTTCCGATGGATTTTATTGACAGTTGCTTTGCCTTTTTGAGCGAATGGACTAAAAACGTGCTTCCCGCAGGTGCTTTTACAAACTTACTTGCAGAAGGTATTATCCCTGGACTTGGCGGTATCGTAATTTTCATCCCGCAAATTGCCTTTTTGTTTTTATTTATTTCAGTTCTTGAAGAAAGTGGCTATATGAGTCGTGTTGTGTTTTTGATGGATCGGATTATGAGACGTTTTGGATTGAGTGGCAAAAGTGTTGTGCCTCTTATTTCTGGAACGGCTTGCGCCATTCCTGCAATCATGGCTACACGGAACATAGAAAGTTGGAAAGAACGTTTAATCACTATTTTAGTTACACCCTTTACCACGTGCTCTGCAAGGCTTCCTGTGTATCTCATCATCATCTCGTTGGTTATTCCCGAAAAACGCTTTTTCGGATTGAATTACCAAGCATTGACATTGATGCTGCTTTACCTCATCGGATTTGCTGCCGCTATTGGTTCTGCATACATTCTCAACAAAATACTAAACATAAAAAGTAGAACATTTTTTGTGATCGAAATGCCCAACTATAAATGGCCGTTATTTAAAAATGTTGCTTTGACAGTCATAGAAAAAACAAAGTCATTTGTTTTGGGTGCGGGAAAAATCATTTTGGCTATTTCCATTATTCTGTGGTTTTTGGCTAGTTATGGGCCAGGTGACAATTTCAACAATGCTGAATCTATTGTTACCGAACAGTATGCGTCTCAAAACCTAAACGAGGATGAGTTGCAGCAACATATTGCTTCTTATAAGCTTGAACATTCGTTTATCGGTATTACAGGACGTGCCATAGAACCAGCGATCAGTCCATTGGGTTATGACTGGAAAATAGGCATTGCCATCGTCAGTTCATTTGCTGCGAGAGAAGTTTTTGTGGGCACTCTTGCTACTATTTACAGCGTGGGAAGTGATGATGAAGATACAATCAAAAATCGGATGGCAGGTGAAGTCAATCCAATCCTAGGCGGACCTTTATTTAATTTTGCATCTGGAATTTCATTGTTGCTTTTTTATGCTTTCGCTATGCAGTGTATGAGCACCTTGGCGATTGTGAAACGTGAAACCAATTCGTGGAAATGGCCAATTTGGCAGCTTGTGATTATGAGTTCTTTTGCTTATCTTATTGCATTGATTGCCTACCAATTTTTGAAATAACGGAGAAATGAACACTATTCTACAAAATATTTTGGTTTTTACTGCGCTTGTCTTGGCCGTGAGTTTTTTAGTAAAAAAATTCTTCTTCAAAAAAGTGAAAGCTGACAAAGGCTGCGGCACTGGCAGCGATTGCGGTTGCCATTAAATCCAAAACTAAGACAATTTATGAATCTGTGCTTGACAACACAGATTTTTTTAGCTACATTTGAAAATATTTTAAGTATACTTAAATTTAATTTAAAGCATAGGTAAATGTCTGTAGCTACTGAAAACTTTATAAAGGCTATTTACAATAATGATCTTCACGACCACAATGACACCAAGCCAGGAAATATTGCTAAAAAATTAGGAATTTCCAATGCTGCAGCCACTGATATGGCCAAGAAACTTGCATCAAAGGATCTGCTTTTTTATGAAAAATATCAAGCCTTACAGTTAACAGAAAAAGGTACAAAAATGGCCATCAATGTCGTGAGGAAACATCGCCTCTGGGAAGCATTTCTATTTAAAACCTTTGACATGAGCCTGCATGAGATTCATCGCGAAGCTGAATTATTGGAACATGAAACCTCTGATTTTTTAGCAAACAAAATCAGCGAGTATTTGGGCAATCCGAAATTTGATCCACATGGTGATCCTATTCCTAATGAGAATGGAATAATCACTACTGAAGACTCGTCCATTTCATTGTCAGAATCTATGGAAGGAAAGACGTATAACATCTCAAGATTGATGAGTGACGACAAGGAGTTTTTTGATTTTTGCGCACAAAATGGATTAAAATATGGTAATGCTGTTATGGTCATTAAACAATTTTCTAAAAATAGAATGACGCAGATCTCCATTAATAACAACACTATACTTCTGAATGAAGACTTTTCAAATATAATTTATGTCAATGAAATTTAACAACGTTATATGCTCTGCTATTTTGGGATTCTTTTCTACGATGATGCTGTCACAAGAAGACAACACTCTTGGTGCATTAATAACAGACCGACCAGATGCCACAGAATCTCCCACGGCGATGCCCAAAGGCTTTTTGCAAGTTGAAACAGGCTCCTTTTACGAGACTTTTGAAGACAATTCAATTAAGACAGAATCCTACACCTACAATACTACCTTGCTTCGCTACGGTTTGCTCAAAAATCTAGAATTACGTGTCGGTTGGGATTTCGTTGAAGGCAAAACCAAGGTGGATGGAACTACTTTAGATGATGTGACCAGTGGCTTCAGTCCTCTTTTATTGGGTTTCAAAACCACTATAGTCGAAGAACAAGGATGTATGCCAGAAATAGGCTTCCTAGGTCATTTATTCCTTCCATTTACCGCTGGAACCGATTACAAACCAGAGACGACAGGCGTCGATTTTCGATTTTCGTTTGCTCATACCTTGTCTGAAAATTCAAGTCTATCCTACAATCTTGGAGCCGCTTGGGGTGACGACTCTTCCGAAGCATCTTATATCTACACACTCGCTTACGGGCACAGCCTTACAGAAAAGTTGGGCATTTACGGAGAATTATATGGCGACTTTCCTGAAAACAGTAAAGCCAACCATCTTTGGGATGCAGGTTTTACCTATTTGGTCAACAATAATTTACAATTGGATGCCACTGTGGGAACCAGTATCACAAAAGGACAAGATTTGCTCTTGAGTGCAGGTTTAAGCTTTAGAATTCCATCAAAAAATAACTAATTATGAAAAACATCCTTTATATACTATTCATCTGTTCCGTTTTTCTTGGCTGTAAAAAAGAGTCCAACAGCAACGGCAAACTGAATATAGTCACAACGACAACGATGATTACCGATTTGGTCAAAAACATTGGTGGCGACCATATCAACGTCAAAGGTTTAATGGGAAGTGGCGTGGACCCTCATCTCTACAAAGCGAGTGAAGGCGATGTGACCAAATTGGTCGAAGCCGATATCATTTTTTATAACGGTTTACATCTCGAAGGGAAGCTTGTTGAAGTCTTTGAAAAAATGGAGCGTAGCGGAAAAACACCTATTGCATTGGCGGAAGAATTGGACAAATCTACCTTAATAGGTTCAGATTATTTTGCTTCCAATTATGACCCTCACGTTTGGTTCAACATCGATTATTTCAAAACGTTCGCAAAAAAAGTGACGGCAGTTCTTTCGGAAAAAGATCCAACAAATGCTACCAATTATGCTGATAACGAAGCTGCCTATTTATCAAAATTAGATGCGCTTCAAACAACCATTAATAGCACCATCCAAACACTCCCAAAAGATAAGCGAATATTGGTAACGGCACACGATGCCTTCAACTATTTTGGGAAAAATTATGGTTTTGAGGTTGTTGGTTTGCAAGGGCTTTCGACTGCGACGGAAGCTGGTGTGCAGGATGTTCAGAAATTAGCCGCTTTTATTATTGAGAAACAAGTCAATGCCATTTTTGTGGAAAGTTCGGTGCCGAAACGCACCATCGAGGCTCTGCAAGCTGCTGTCGAATCCAAAGGTCACGAGGTTGCCATTGGCGGAACCTTATATTCTGATGCCCTTGGAACGGCTGGTACGACAGAAGGCACTTATATTGGGATGTTTGAGTATAATGTCAATACGATTGTAAACGCATTGAAGTAGCTTGAAGGTTGGGGTTTGAAGCACGAAGACCTTCACACTTAAAATATAAAAGATGAAAGAGGTTCAAAATAAAAATTTAGGTGAAAAAAATGGAACACCTGCCTCCGCAGGAGTTTTGGCAGTTAAAGTAGATGATTTGACTGTTGCCTACAACTACAAACCTGTCCTTTGGGATATCGATTTGGAAATTCCGGAAGGTGTTTTGATGGCGATTGTAGGGCCTAATGGTGCAGGAAAATCCACCTTAATCAAAGCCATATTGGGAATTTTAAAACCCATAGCTGGAAGCGTGAGAATTTATGGAAAACCCTATGATTCACAACGCTCGCTTGTTGCCTATGTGCCTCAAAAAGGAAGCGTCGATTGGGATTTTCCCACCACTGCGCTCGATGTTGTGATGATGGGAACTTATGGCAATTTGGGTTGGATTAAACGTCCAGGTCAAAACGAAAAAAAGGCTGCACTGGAAGCATTGGAGAAAGTTGGTATGCTCCCCTTTAAAAATCGTCAAATCAGCCAGCTTTCGGGTGGGCAACAGCAGCGTATTTTTTTGGCGAGGGCATTGGTACAGGATGCATCCATCTATTTTATGGATGAACCTTTTCAAGGTGTTGATGCCACAACAGAAATTGCCATTATCAATATTTTAAAAGAATTGCGAAAGGCTGGCAAAACAGTGATTGTGGTACATCACGATTTACAAACAGTTCCGGAATATTTTGATTGGGTCACTTTTTTAAATGTGAAAAAAATTGCCACTGGTCCCGTAAAGGATATTTTTAATGATGATAATCTGACGAAAACGTATGGAATTAATTATAAGGTGAGTATTCAAGAGTAATTAGTGGTTAGTGGTTAGTGGTTAGTGGTTAGTGGTTAGTGGTTAGTGGTTAGTGGTTAGTGGTTAGTAAAAAAATGAATAATGGAAACGTACAAATTTAAATTTGAAGACCTAAAGGTTTACAACAAAGCGTTGGATTTTGTTGATTTAACCTATAGAGTTTGTGAAAACTTTCCAAACAGTGAACGCTTTACGCTTGCATCTCAATTCATACGAGCATCAATATCTATTGCACTTAATATAGCAGAAGGCTCATCGGATACTGATAAGCAATTCAATCGTTTTCTTCAGATGGCTTTAGATTCTGTAAATGAATGTGTAGTTTGTTCAACAATTTCCTTGAGACAAAACTACATAACTGCTGATAAAAATATTGAAATAAGACAAAAATTGGTCGAACTTTCAAAAATGATTACGAGTCTGCAAAAGCACTTAAAACAGAAATCATCTAACCTCTAACCTCTATTGACTATCGACTTTCTAGACTACATACAACTTGTTTTCAACGACTACACGTTACGCACCATCACTCTTGGGACGGCTATTTTGGGTGCTGTGACAGGTATGTTGGGTAGTTTTGCGGTGTTGAGAAAGCAAAGTCTTTTGGGCGATGCTATTTCTCACGCGGCACTTCCTGGAATTGCCATTGCTTTTCTAATTACGGGAGCCAAAGACACCAACACACTGTTGATAGGTGCCTTGATTAGCGGATTGATTGGAACATTCTGGATTCGAGGTATCATCACCAAAACCCATTTAAAATCTGATACGGCTTTGGGATTGATTTTATCGCTCTTTTTTGGTTTTGGAATGTTATTGCTCACATTCATTCAAAAACAGCCAAATGCCAATCAAGCTGGCTTGGACAAGTATTTATTCGGACAGGCTGCCACTTTGGTTGAAAGTGACGTATGGCTTATGGCCATCGTGACTGGATTGTGTTTAATTGTTTTATTGTTGTTTTGGAAAGAATTCAAGCTATTATTATTTGATAAAGACTATGCCAAAACATTAGGTTTTAACATCAAAACCATTGATGTCTTGATTACCAGTTTTATTGTATTGGCGATTGTTTTGGGACTTCAGACTGTAGGCGTTGTGTTAATGAGTGCAATGCTTTTGGCACCTGCAGCGGCTGCAAGACAATGGACCAACAGTTTGAGCAGAATGGTGTTTTTAGCAGCACTTTTTGGAGCTTTTTCAGGTGTTTTTGGAACTGCTATCAGTGCCAGCCAAAACAATCTTTCAACTGGTCCAGTTATAGTGATCGTGGCGTCAGTTTTCGTTATTGTATCCTTCATTTTTTCACCAAGTAGAGGGTTGTTGTTTCGTCAAATTCGGTTTATTGCAAATCGAAGGGATTTAGAACAGAAGAAAACATTGGCATTTATGTATCATATTGCCAAAACACACGATAGCATTTCGCATCCGCATACCATCAAAATATTGAACAATTTTCAAGGGTTTACTCGCAAGACGCTTCAAAAATTGGTCGATAAGGATTACGTCACAATTGATGGGACAATGTGGAGTTTGACACAAAAGGGTTTTGACACCGCGTCCAATTTATTTAATCAACAAAACAAAGACGATGAGTAGCGCACAAATTGAAATACAGCTCATTGCTTGCTTGGTAGCAGTTGCTTGCGCCATTCCCGGAACATTTTTAGTTCTTCGGAAAATGGCAATGATTAGTGATGCCATCAGCCATTCCATCTTACCGGGAATCGTCATCGGGTTTTTTATCACGCAAGACCTCAACTCACCGTTATTGATTCTGTTGGCTGCCATCACAGGTGTCATTACAGTGACATTAGTGGAGTATGTTCAAAAAACAGGACTGGTTAAGGAAGATACAGCCATCGGATTGGTATTTCCTTTATTGTTCAGTATCGGTGTGATTCTGATTGCCAAGAACGCGAATGATGTGCATTTGGATGTAGATGCCGTGTTGCTCGGCGAACTTGCCTTTGCTCCTTTTGACCGTTTGTTTATTGGCGGGACAGATGTTGGCCCTAAATCACTTTGGATTATCGGAATTATCCTAATCGTTACAATCGCCTTATTGATTGCCTTTTTCAAAGAATTAAAAATAAGCACTTTTGATGCAGGCTTGTCGGCGTCGCTGGGTTTTTCACCTATGCTGATTCATTATGGTTTGATGACCGTATCTTCTGTGACTACAGTGGGTGCCTTTGATGCTGTTGGAGCGATTTTGGTTGTTGCCTTAATGATTGCACCTGCCGCAGCAGCTTATCTGTTGACAACCGATTTAAAGAAACTCTTGGCGCTCGCCATCCTTTTCGGAATCTTTAGTGCCCTATCAGGCTATTGGTTTGCGCATTGGCTCGATGCCTCCATTGCTGGCTCCATTACTACCATGTTGGGTGTTCTGTTCTTGATGGTGTATCTCTTTGCTCCGAGCAAAGGACTCATTGCGGTGATGTATAGAGAAAAACAACAGCGCATTGAGGTTTTGTTATTAACATTCCTCCTGCATTTAAAAAACCACGATGAAGAGCGAGAGCGCCACGTCAATCACCTCAACGAACACATCAATTGGCAGAAAATCCGTAGCAAAACCGTATTGGATTTGGCACTAAAAAATAATATGGTTTCCATAGACAACAACATCGTGTCGCTTACCGAAAAAGGTGATGAGTTTACTTCAAAAGCCATCAATTACATCATTACCAATGAAGATGCACAGATTGAAGATATGAAAGATGATTTCTTTTTGTTTAGGGGATAATTAATCGGTCTTAATAAGCGTCATCCCTTTTATCCAAAAAATTTCAGATGCAAAAAACCTTAAAGACGTTTTAATATCCCTATCAGATTTGTCTCGTGGAGACTTTCTATCAAACCTCGCTTGAGTTCCAGTCAAATCCAATTGATACTTCTCGTCTAAATCAGAACTTTTAGTTTTAAAAATAATCACATTTTTTTCTACTGTCCAAGTGCCTTTACCATAAAAATTCTTCTCTTTTGGCAATCCTTGTTCGTGTTTTTCATAGCTATGAAACACAAATGTTCCATCAGAATTGAGGGTCAGTGTTCTTTGTAAAGTTGCATTTGTTGCGTCAACTTTGAGTTGATAGGTGCCTTCAATTGACAGTTGGCTATAAACTGCAACTTGAACTAGGAAAATAGCTAAAAAGGTAAGTGTGTTTTTCATAATTGATTGGCTTTATTTATTACCATCAATTTTTATGCCTTACTTATAACTTAAAACCCTCTCTCTTTCTGCAACTTTTCATAAGCTTCCTGTACCTGTCGGAATTTTTCCTCGGCACCCTTCCGATGTTCTTCACCTAAATGAATGACTTTGTCTGGGTGATATTTCTTTGCCATTTTGCGATAAGCAGCCTTTATGTCATCGACCGTGGCGTCTTTTGTGATTTCTAAAATCTTATAGGCATTATCTGTACTGTTATAGAACATTGCCTTGATGCTTTCAAAATCGCGCGAACTGATGCCCAAATACCCTGCGATGGTAAAAATTTGGGTGACTTCATTGTCCGTCACCATACCATCTGCTTTGGCTATACCAAAAAGGAAATGCAATAACTGCAAACGGGATGGATGGTCCATCATTTGATGAATTTGAATGCATACCTGCCGAACAGGAATCTCTTGTTGATTGATGCCTTTGAACAATTTAAAAGCGTGGTTGGCACGTTCTTTTCCGTACATACTCACGAAATGCTGTCTCACATAATCCAATTCTCGTTGGTCTTGAATGCCATCAGCTTTAATAACAACTGAAGCCAAAATCAATAGACTCACTTCAAAATCACCAGGTTTTGTTTGTGGTTTTGGCTGTTGCTGTTGCGTGCGTGTCTGGCGTTTATAAGTCGGTTCTCTTTTTCTTTTGGTATCCCAATCTTTGAGCAATGGCGTTCCGTTATCTGAAAAGGAATCTACAATGCTTCCCAATACCAACCCAATAATGGCTCCGATAGGACCTCCAAATGACCAACCAAGCGAAGCTCCAATCCATTTTGAAAAACTCATTTAAGTATAGATTTTAGTTATCGTCAAATATACTATTTGTTAGTAGAATAGTCTGATAGTTTGTTACACAATTGGTATCTTTGCACATAGAATTATTCATCATAAAAATTTAAATATATGTATCCAGCAGAATTAGTAAAACCAATGCGAGAGGATTTGACCAAAGTTGGTTTTGAAGAATTATATACAGCAGCAGATGTTGAATCAGCATTAGCAAAAGATGGTACCACCTTGGTCGTTGTGAACTCTGTTTGCGGTTGTGCCGCAGCCAATGCCAGACCAGGAGCGCGTATGAGTTTGCAAAACGCAAAACGTCCAGACCACATTGTCACTGTTTTTGCAGGCGTGGACAAAGAGGCGGTTGATGCTGCAAGAGCTCATATGGTTCCATTTCCTCCGAGCTCACCAAGTATGGCTTTGTTCAAAGATGGAGAATTGGTGCATATGCTCGAGCGCCATCATATTGAAGGTCGTCCTGCAGAAATGATTGCCGAAAACTTGACGGATGCTTATAACGAATACTGTTAAGCATTTTATCATTTCATAACTGATAGAATATAAAACCACGAAAAATTCGTGGTTTTTTTGTGGTTTTACGCAACCTTTTTTGCAAATTAGCATCTTTAGATAAAAAGGCTATATGAAATGAGCCATCATCCCTCACCTGCGGGAAAACCCATTGAGATGATCCGTGGCGAATTGCATCTGACCATTGAAAAAAAATAAATCTAAACAGATGAAAAGAACGACATTGATTTTAGGCTTTGCTTCATTGTTTATACTACTTACAGCTATGAAGTGTGATAAGGATGATACTGCTGATTATTGTGAGAACACGAAGCTAGAATTATTGGAATTTAAAACCAGCATAGAATCTTTGGCAAACACTTCTGTTTGTGGCGGCGGATTTGAATGTCGTTACATTTCCTTTGGAAGCAAGCCTTGCGGTGGACCTTGGGATTTTTTAATCTATTCAACATCTATTGATACACTGACCTTACAATCGCTTGTGGCTGAATACAATCAGATGGAAGCCAATTACAATCTCAACTGCAATATGGCTTCTGATTGTTCCACTCCTCAACCACCAGTTGGTTTTGAATGTGAAAACAATCAATGTATTCCTGTTTATTAGTGATAATTTAAAAATGCTTTTTGCTAATTTTGCCTTATGCAAAAAGTATTGGCTTACCCATTAACGGTTTTATATTTTATTTTTTTCGGATTGACGCTTGTCATTTTTCATCCGATACAATGGTTTAGCCTGAATGTTTTCGGGTATCAAGCACACAAAATCACAGTCGATTGGTTACAGTTTTGGTTGATGCGTTGCCTGAACGTTTTGGGCACTCGTTTCACTTTTACCAATCCTTATAAAATTGATACCGACCAACCGCTTATCATTGTCGCAAATCATCAAAGTATGTACGACATCTCGCCTATTATGTGGTATATGCGAAAACACCATCCAAAGTTTATTGCAAAAAAAGAGTTGGGCAAAGGCATTCCAAGCGTTTCCTATAATTTGAGGCACGGAGGTTCTGCCTTGATTGATAGAAAAAACCCAAGGCAGTCATTACCTGCCATTATTAAATTTGCAGAATATATAGAAGAGAATAAACGAGCTGCCGTTATTTTTCCTGAAGGCACTCGAAGCAAAACTGGCATTCCTAAACCATTTCAAACCAAAGGTTTGGAATTATTGATTAAAAAAATACCCTCTGCAACGATTGTTCCCATCAGTATCAACAATTCTTGGAAAATGTTGAGATATGGAAAATTTCCTATGGGAATCGGAAATCATCTGACGTTTACCGTGCATCAACCTATCAAAATCGCTACCTTTGCTAATAAGGAAGACTTGATTCCATTGGTTGAAAAGGTCATTTCTTCAAATATTCACCCGTAAAATAGCAACGTATGTCTTTAAAAAATGTGAGATTGGAAGTGATGAGGCACTTGGAAAAAGACGTCGAATCTCTGATAGAAAAATACCTTATTCCAATTGAAAAAATTTGGCAGCCTACAGATTTCTTGCCCAATTCGGAAAGTGACAATTTTTTTGAGGAAGTAAGAGAAATACGTGAACTTGCGAAAGAACTTCCTTATGATTTTTGGGTTGTTTTGGTTGGCGATATGATTACCGAAGAAGCTTTACCTACCTATGAATCCTGGTTGATGGATGTGGAAGGTATAGACCAGGTAGAACGAAATGCTTGGGGAAAATGGGTGAAACATTGGACTGCCGAAGAGAATCGTCATGGCGATGTGTTGAACAAATACCTATATCTTTCTGGCAGAGTGAATATGAAGGAGATCGAAAAAACCACTCAATATTTAATTGCTGATGGTTTTGATATAGGAACCGATAGAGATCCCTATAAAAACTTTGTGTATACGAGTTTTCAGGAGTTAGCGACTTATGTTTCACACAATCGCGTTGCCAAAATGGCCAAAGAAAAGGGTAATAAGCAGTTGTTTAAAATGTGCAATATCATTTCTGGTGATGAAATGCGTCATCATCACGCTTACTCTGAATTTGTGGAGCGAATTTTTGCTGTGGACCCAAATCAAATGATGTTGGCATTTCAAACTATGATGAAGCAAAAAATTACAATGCCTGCTCATTTTTTAAGAGAATCTGGTGATAAAATCAGTACAGCTTTCGAAGAGTTTTCCAACACGGCGCAGCGCATTGGCGTTTATACATCTGCCGATTATGTCGATATTTTAGAGAAACTTATTAAGCGTTGGGAACTTGGTAATATTACAAATCTTTCTGAAGAGGCCGAAAAAGCCAGAGATTATTTGATGAAACTTCCAGGTAGGATGAGACGTTTGGCTGAACGAATGAAAATTCCAGAGAATTCGTACCAATTTAAATGGGTAGAGCCTGCCGTTTTAAGATAAAATCAACTTTTAATCTAAATTCCTTTCAAAACTGAAGGGAATTTTTATTTCAACTTATGAAAGAACAAAATTTACAGATTGAAAAAACAATTGCATTCGTAAAGCAACAATTGGCCGCTGCTGAAGGTGGCCACGATTGGTTTCATATACAGCGTGTTCTCAACAATGCTTTGCTTATTTCAAAAAATGAAAATGTTGATGTTTTTGTGGTACAACTCGGTGCTTTGCTACACGACATTGCGGACAGTAAATTTCACAATGGCGATGAAACTATTGGCCCAAAAGTAGCTCGGGAGTTTCTGTTTGGCATCAACGTTGACAGCAATATTATTGAGCACATCATCAAAATCATTGAAAACATTTCGTTCAAGGGTGGGAATGAGCCTCAAAAATTTAAGTCGGCAGAATTAGATGTTATTCAGGATGCCGATCGATTGGATGCACTTGGGGCGATTGGTATTGCACGAACTTTTAATTATGGTGGATTTAAAAATCGAACCTTATTTGACCCTTCGATTCAGCCTAATTTAAAAATGTCCAAAGAAGAATATAAAGCTTCTACTGCTCCTACAATCAATCATTTTTATGAGAAATTGCTTCTTTTAAAAGACAAAATGAATACCAAAACAGGTAAAAAAATTGCCGATATGCGTCATCAATTTATGGAACTGTATCTTGAGCAGTTTTATGCAGAATGGGATGGCAAAAAGTAAGCTATTGTACCATTTGTTTTATAGTGTTTCTATAGGTTGAAGCGCTTTGGCCCGTAAATTCATTGAACAACTTATTAAAGTGCGAAAAGTTGTTAAAGCCACATTCAAAGCAAATGTCGGTAATGCTCATTTGGCTTTCAGTTAATAATTTGGTAGCGTGAACCACTCTATATTCATTGACCAACTTTGTAAATGTCTTTCCTGTTGCCTTTTTAAAATATCTACAAAATGCAGGCTCGGTCATACTTACTTTATCTGCGATTTCCTCAAGGCTAATGTGACTTTTAAAATTATTGTTGATGTGTTTGTAAACAATGTCAATTTTTTGACTGTCCTGAAGCTTTGTTTCAAAGGCATATCCATCGGCATTTAACAAGGTGTAATCTTTTGATTTTGATAAATCATCGAGAATTTCCAAAAACTTCACGATCCTTTCAAACCCTTCATACGCAATAAGGTTTTCAATTTTCGGCCCAACTCTCTTCTTAGTATCAGGTTTAAAGAGAATTCCTTTTTTTCCTCGTTCAAATAATTGAGCAATTTCATAAGCTTCAGGTGTCTTGAAAAAATTTTCACCCAAAAAATCTGGCTTAAACTGTATCAAGGTTTCTGAACCACTACTTGTGAGTCTATCGGTAAATCCGTTATGCGGTAAGTTTGAGCCTAGCAATATGAGTTGGCTATTGTTAAAATATGACAAATGATTGCCAATATGTCTCTTCCCCTGACCTTTATTGACATAGACAAGTTCTATCTCTGGATGAAAGTGCCAAAAGGCATTTCTCTTTTTTGGAGCTTCGGCATCAGTATGGTGTTTTACCAAGAGTGAACTTCCAAAGCTTGTACTTACTTTTTCAAAAGCCGGTTTTACATTAAGCATTCCTTAAAGTTTTAATCAAAATTACAGTTCTAGCAAAAACTAAACATGTGCAAATTTATCATTTTTATATGCTAAATTAACATAAAACGTTTTAGTTGTGTTTGTGAGGGTTAATTTTGAACATAAATTAGATAACCATGATGTTTTAATGAAGCCTTTCTCATCATACATTTGCCATGTAACCTTTTAAAAAAATCCAAATCATGAAAAAAGAAATTAAAAAAAGCATCCTATTTATCGCTTTGATAGTTAGTATGATAGGTTATGCTTCAAACAACGAACCGATCACATCAAAAAGAGATGTTAAGAAAGCTACCGTGTCATTTGTATCCGTTAAGAAAGGGCAACAATTGACCATTAAAAGTGATACAGGAATTATTTTGTACAAAGAAAAAATCAAACAAACTGGAAGCTATGCCAAAGAGTTTGATTTGACCTCACTACCTGATGGGAATTATGTTTTTGAATTAGAAAAAGAACTGCAGATTGAAATCATCCCTTTTAAAGTATCAATGGATGAAGTAGAATTTATCAAGGACAAGCAAGAAAGTATTTTTAAGCCTTTCGTAAGGTTTAAAGACAATAAAATTCTTTTGTCCAGATTGTCTGTAGATGATAAGCCTCTTGATGTTGAAATCTATTACAGTTCATATAATGGTGCATCTGATAACGAATTGATTTTTTCAGAGACCATTGACAATAAAAAAGTCATCGAACGTGTCTATACGCTTTTAAAAGAGAAAAAAGGCGATTACAAAATCGTGATGCGATTAGATGGAAGAACATTTAACGATACACTTTCTATTTAGGAATCTGTTTTATTTATAGTGTTTAGTTGCTAGGGGAGTTTGAGAAGCTCCCCTTTTTTATTTTTCCTTCAGAACAATTTTAACTGCCCATCTTTAACCTGCTCATGTAATTGAACATTTAATTGTGGCATTGATTTATGTTTGAAATATTTCTTTTTTGCCAATTTCATCAAATCATTTATTTGTTTGGCAATTTCCCCTTCGCCTCTCATCCGTGTTCCAAATTTGGAATCGTTGAGGCTTCCACCATGGCAATTTTCAATTTGGCTCAAGACCTTGTCAGCTCTGTCTGGCATTGTTTTTTTAATCCAATCTGCAAATATTTCACCGATGGCTCCATTAAGCCTGACGACGGTATGACCTATACTTAAGGCTCCTGCATCTGAAACTTTTTTTGCCAGTGGAAGAATTTCATGGCTATTGATGGATGGAATGATGGGAGCGATCATCACATTTACAGGAATCCCGTTTTTGGAAAGTATCTCTACTGTTTCCAATCGTTTTTTGATGGTTGCGGTTCGCGGTTCCAGCACTCTTCTGGTGTCTTCTGAAAGTGATGTAATCGATACATTGACAGCGATTAAGTTGTCTTCTGCCAATTTCTTCAAGATATCCAAATCACGGAGAATAAGGGCGTTTTTGGTGATAATTCCAACAGGATGTTTGTATTTCAAAAATACTTCCAGACATTTTCTCGTAAGCTCAAACTGCTTTTCGGCTGGTTGGTAGCAATCAGTATTTCCGGACATGACTATCGGATAAGCTTGCCATGACTTCTTTTTCAGTTGCCCTTCTAAAAGTTTTGGCGCTTCTTTTTTTACCAGAATACGTCTCTCAAAATCCAAGCCAGCACTATAACCCCAAAATTCATGCGTGTTTCTAGCGTAACAATAAATACAACCATGTTCACAGCCTTGGTACATATTCATGGAATACATCATCCCAACATCTGGACTTTCAACTTTGTTGACTATGGTTTTGGGGAAAACTTCGAGATAAAGTGTTTTGTTGCTATCGGCTTCTTCGCCTTCAATGGCACAATATTCCAAAAAATCATCACGCATTTCGTGACTCAATTCGAAAAATTTATTGGGTGTGTTCAGTTGCGCTCCACGACCTTTTATGGGAGGATTTGGGTTCATTGCATATTGATTTATGAGTGTAACTTTAGATAAGACTACACCATAAATTTACGACCCAATCAAAGGATTGATGGCTACAAATTGTAGAAATAAGAAAAATGATGGTTTATTTGCCTGGAAAGTCTGCTTTACGCTTTTCCAAAAAGGCTGTGGTTCCTTCTGTAAAATCTTCAGTACCGAAACACTTCCCAAACTGTTTGATTTCGACCTCAAAACCGTTTACACCATCTTTGTAATTTGCATTGATGGCTTTTATGGCTCCTTTGATAGCTACAGATGAGTTTCGCATTATCTTGCCAGCAATTTTCTCGCATAACGGCATTAATTCATCTTGAGTGGTCACATGGTTTACCAATCCATAAGTCAAAGCTTGGTTGGCGTCAATCATTCCAGCCGTCATCACCAGTTCCATTGCTCTCCCTTTTCCAACCAATTGTGGCAAGCGTTGTGTACCACCATAACCTGGAATGACTCCCAAGGACACTTCTGGCAAGCCCATTTTGGCATTATCACTCGCCACCCTAAAATGACATGCCATCGCCAATTCCAAACCACCTCCAAGAGCAAATCCATTCACAGCAGCAATGACAGGCGTTGATAAATTCTCAACAAAATCAAACAACAACTCTTGTCCTTTTGCTGCCAATTTCCCTCCATTTTCGACATCAAAATCAGCAAATTCACTGATGTCTGCTCCTGCAACGAATGCTTTATCTCCGCTTCCGGTAACGATAATCACTTTAGTATTTTTGTCTTTATCTGCTACTTTGAATGCTTGGTTCAATTCGTTTATAGTGTCTTTATTGAGCGCATTCAGTTTGTTTGGACGGTTGATAGTAATATACGTAATACCATCATTGAATTCTGATAGGATGTTTTGGTAAGACATGATTGTTATGATTTTTATTCCTTCGGAAGGGTTACCTTAAAAGTAGTGCCTTCTCCTAATTGAGATGTAAAGGTAATACTTCCGTTATAAGTTTCCACGATATTTTTTACCATGGCAAGCCCTAGTCCCATACCACTGCTCTTTGTGGTGAACTTTGGTTCAAAAATCTTCAAATTGTTTTCTTCTGAAATACCAATACCATTGTCAGCGACAAGGATCGTTACATAATTGTCTTCAGATATCACACTTACATCAATTTTTGGAGTTTTATCTTCCGGAATAGCTTGAATGGCATTTTTGACCAAATTGGTCACCACTCGAATTAATTGAGTTCTATCAAATTTTGCTATGATTTCTTCGTCTTCAGCAGTGAACACAATGTAATCTTCACTAAAAATATCCAACGCCAACTTTACCACTTGCACTACATTCAAAGTTTCATTTTGCTGTGCAGGCATCTTCGCAAAGTTTGAAAAGGCTGAAGCTATGGAACTCATCGTATCAATCTGTTGAATCAAGGTCTTGCTATACTCATCTACCTTTTGATGAATGTTTGGATCTTCTGGGTCAAATTTTCTCTGAAAACTTTGAACACTTAGTCGCATAGGTGTCAACGGATTCTTTATTTCATGCGCCACTTGTTTTGCCATTTCGCGCCAAGCCTGTTCGCGCTCTGAAGTAGCTAATTTTACAGCACTTTCTTCCAATTCATCAATCATGCTGTTATAAGAATTGACCAAAGTAGCTATTTCTTCGCTTGAAGAGTCAATCTCAATCTTTTTATTATGCTTTTCAAGTCTTGTCGCGTTGATTTTGTCACTCACCGTTTTAAGGGTTTTTGTAATATATTTTGAAAGCAAAAACGCCAAGATCACTGCAATGATAAGCATGAAAATGTAGGCATAGCTCAAACGGGTTAGGAATTCATTTAACTCTTTATTTAGAAAATCGTCATTTTCGAGATATGGCAAATTAAGAATGGCAAGCGGTTTGAACTTTTTGTCTGTGATATAAGTATACGAGGATTGATATGTTTTTTCGTTTTTTTGAGTTTTATCAACGTAGCGATGTTCCGCCGTATTGGACAATTCATTGAGAATGGTAGCGCTCAAGCATTTTGGCAGCGAATCACCTTCAATACTGGCTTTTGAAGATTTCAGCAAACCTCCTTCAAGGTCATAAAGATTAATTTCCAATTGATGGATATCTGCAATCTTATAAATCTCATCCTTGAAAATTAACGAGATTTTTTCCGTCTCAACAGGGTAAGTTGTTTCCCGAATAACAAAATCGATATTTCTTCGAATGTTCTCTTCCTTACGCTCCAAACGTTCGGTGTGATAATCATGCGCTTCTTCATTATACTGGTAAATGGTAACACCTGCAATTAAAATGGATGCGATGAGCACCAAGAGAATCATGGCAATGAAAATACGAACTCGTAAGGATAGTTTTCTTGATCTCATTCAGAAGGACAATTGGCTAAAGATAACAATAATCGCACCAAAAACCTTTTTGGTGAAATCACAATAACAAAATTCCAAATTCCAACTATCCATTTTTAGTATGTTTTGGAATTTGTGTTTTGGAATTTTTAATCTTCGGGATTTCTATTCCTGATGTTTTTATAAATCTTGAATCCCAAGGTTAACAGAATTCCCAAAACAATGATACCAATAACGCCAAACACCCAATTGATAGCATTTTTGAGAATGACCAAGAACACTACAGAAAACAAAATGAAGGTCGCACCTTCGTTCCAAACTCGCATAAAATTTGATGTCTTTTTGACCTCATCGCGCTGCAATTGCTTATAAAACTGATGTGTCTTTAAGTGATAAATGATAAGCAATACTACGAATGTCAATTTCATGTGCATCCAACCTTGTTGTAACCAAAACGGTTGTAAAATCAATAGCCAAATGGCAAAAATCGTTGCGAGAATTGCAGAAGGCCATGTAATGATGTTCCAAAGACGTTTTGCCATCAACTTTAACTGTTTTCCGAGAATTTCCTTTTCTGGTGATGGTTTATGGAACGCTTCAATTTGATACACAAACAAGCGTGGAATGTAGAACAAGCCTGCAAACCAAGTGATCACAAAAATGAGATGAAACGATTTAATGTAGTTATAGTATTCCATAGTCTCAAATGATATTTGGAACTAAATTCTTCCTGATTTCCTTATTCAAAAAATACGCCGTAACAATGGTTGCCAAAACATCTGAAATTGGGAACGACATCCACACACCTAATTCCCCATAAAACTTTGGTAAAATCAGGATAAGAGGTATAAAGAAAAAACCTTGTCTACAAAGGGTTAACAATAATGCTGGCGTTGCTTTTCCAATGGCCTGAAAATAAGCTGCTCCAATCAATTGCCAAGCGATAATAGGTGTAGCGGCAAAAACCCAACGCATATCGTGAGAAGACTGCGCCAATACTGCGGTATCAGAGGTAAACATTTTGGAAATGCTTTCTGGAAAAACCATCAACAATATAAATACCAAACTAGCCAATGCTGCGGCATATTTGATGGCCGTGTTGATCGTTTCCCTTACGCGATGGTAATTTGCGGCTCCATAATTATAGCCTGCAATGGGCAAAAACCCTTGGGTGACTCCAAGCACAGGAAACATTGCGAACATCAACATTCGACCAGCTATCGCATAAGAAGTTACAGAAACTTCACCTCCCAAATCATAGAGAATGTTGTTCATAAACAGATACGTGATGCTCACAACTGCCTGTCTTGCCAAAGTGACAAACCCCAAAGAACTTATTTCCTTGACGATTGGGAAATTAAATCCGAAGTGCGAAAAACTGATTTTTAGTTCTGAGTTTTTCGATATAAAAAACCAAAGAATAAAAAGAAAACAGATAACATAAGACAAGGTTGTTGCCCAAGCCGCTCCTTCCATTCCGAAATCCAAAAGATTGATGAAGATATAGTCCATCAGCAAATTACTGACAGAAGGAATCATCATGGCGTACATGGCAAACTTTGGTTTGCCTTCGGCCCTAATTACCGTGTTTCCCATCATACAAAGCGCCAACACTGGTACACCATAAAGTACAATTTGATAGTAAATTTTTGCAGGTTCAAAAATATCGCCTTTACCACCAAAGGAATCAATAATAGAATTGGCAAATGTCAATCCTAAAAAAACCATGGACAAGGTCAACACCAGAGTTAAAGTAATCTGGTTTCCAAAGGTTTTGAGTGCCTTTTCATAATTATCTGCGCCTAAAGCTCTTGAAATAATCGAAGAACCGCCAATGCCAATAGACATTCCCAGAGCAGCGATAAAAAAAGAGACTGGCAAGACCACATTGATAGCTGCAATGGCGATGGAGCCAATCCAATTGCCGACAAAAATGGTATCTACCAATATATTTAGCGACATTACCAAAATCCCAATGGATGCTGGTACCGCCTGTTTTACAAGCAATTTACTGATGGGTTGAGACCCTAAATCGACTGAAGACACTTTTGCCATTATGCGGTTGTTGTTTTAGAAGTTGCCCACTCATTAATCCATTGCGACAACAACGTTACCCATTCATCGTCATCATTCAAACACGGAACTGTTGTAAATTCATGTCCACCCATTTCGTGGAAAATTTCTTGGCCTTCTATGGTGATTTCTTCCAAAGTTTCTAAACAATCACTAACGAAAGCAGGAGTTACAATTGCCATATTTTTGATACCTTCTTTCCCCAAACGCTCAATCGTCAAATCCGTATATGGTTGCAACCAAGGGTCGAATCCTAATCTTGATTGAAATGATGTTGAATAGGTTCCTGGCTTTAAACCCAATTTTTGAGCCACTAATCTTGTGACTTCCAAACATTGATGACGGTAGCAAAACTCATGCGCAGGAGAAGGTGTTATGCAACAGCTGCCATCAATTTTGCAATGTGATTTTGTGATGTCGCGTTTTCGAATGTGACGTTCTGGTACACCATGGTATGAAAACAGCAAATGGTCAAATTCTTTATCTGTTAAGTGCTTTTTGATGGAATTTGAAAGCACCTTGATGTAATCTTCACGATTATAAAATGCTTTTAAATCTGATATTTTAAGATTTGGAAAGTCAGTCTTTCTAATTTCTTCTGCCAAAACCAGAATGGTTTCAGTGGTAGCCATAGCAAACTGTGGATATAACGGCATCAAAAACACTTCTTCAACACCTTTATCAACCAATTCCTGAAGACCTTTTTTGATGGTCATACTGCCATAGCGCATCGCCAGGGCCACAGGCAAATCAGTCTTGTTTTGAATTTTATGCTGCAATCTTTCGGAAATAACAATCAATGGCGAGCCTTCTTCCCACCAGATTTTTTTATAAGCAGCCGCAGAAGCCTTTGGACGTGTTTTCAGGATGATGCCTTTTACCAAAGCCGTTCTTGCAATAAGCGGAATGTCTATCACGCGCTCATCCATCAGAAACTCTCCTAAATATTTTTTGACATCTTTTGGTTCGGGACTGTCAGGAGACCCTAAATTGACGAGTAAAACTCCTTTTTTCATATGTTATTCCTTCGAAAGTAGAAATCGTTTCCGTTCTACTTTCTGTTATTATCACTCTAAAGAGTATTTGTCACAAAAATACGACACTATTTTTATAATACTCGCCAAAATAAGCCGTTCACTAATAATGTAGGAGATTTAACTCATTTCTGATTTTAAAATACTTCTGAAATGGATATATTTACTTCGTAACCTAATTATCACATCATGAAAAACCGCTTCTTACTTATTTTTCTATGCTTTTGTGTCAACATGTTTTCCCAACAGAAATATCAAAATCTGTTATGGGAAATCTCTGGTAACGGCTTGGAAAAGTCCTCTTACCTGTATGGAACAATGCATGTAAGCAAGAAGGTTGCATTCAGACTTGATGATGTGTTTTTCGAGGTATTGGATAAAAGCGAATGTGTGGCACTGGAATCTGACCCTACCACATGGCTCGATTTTAATTATGAGAATATGACACTGGGGCAGCAAAACAATTCTCGTTCGTATCGAAGCGATTTTTATACGCAACTATTTGAATTATCCAGTCCTGATGAAATTATGGTGAGAAGCGCCATTAGGTTCGACAACAATATCATCAATGGTTATTTATATAGAAAAGATCCTGGAGCAGATAATTTTGAAGAGGAAACTTATTTAGATATGTTTATTTATCAGGCTGGAAAAAAGAAAAATAAGCCTATTGTGGGACTTGAGGATATTGCTGAATCAAACTATTTGACTTCCAAAGCACGTTCGAATGCCATGAAAAGAAAGCCAGATGCTTGGCTGCAAAAACTATATTCTGAAGAAAATCCTTATCTGTTGCAGGAGAATTTATATAGAGAGCGCAATTTAGATTTGCTCGACTCTATTGGTTCTGCTGTGAATACAGAATATTACCGACGACACATGCTTTACATTCGAAACGAGAATATGGTAAAGGTTCTTGACTCGTTGATGCACGAAAAATCTGTATTTGCTGGTGTTGGAGCCGCGCACCTTCCAGGTGATCAAGGCATGATAAATATGCTTGTAGAAAGAGGTTATACTGTAAAACCATTGAAGTCAAAGCAAACAGATGTTGGAACGACAAAAAAAGAAGCTCTTGAAAGCCTTTTCACTAAACCTAATCTTACTGTTCAGACCACGCCAGATCAATTTATCAGCATTAAATCTTTTGACAAATTGAGGGAATTCACCATTAATGGCCAGAAGTTTTATGTAGCACCAGACATGACCAATGGCGCCTATATTACCTTAACAAGGCTCAACACATATGATTATCTGCCTGAAAAAGATCCGATGACCTTGGATAAAATCAATGACCTACTCTATGAAGATATTCCAGGAGATATTATTAAAAAAGAAGCATTGACCACACCTTTCCCAGGAATCAGCATTCTTAACAAAACCAAAAAAGGTGACTATCAAAAATATCATATTTACCGAACGCCGTTGGAAATTGTCATTGTCAAATTTGGCGGCATCAAGGATTATGTCCTTGTGAATGAACAGGAAATATTTGGCTCCATTCAATTCAAAACACAGAAAGATGGTTTTGAAAATTTCTCGTCACCCTATCAAAAATATCATGTCGATTTTCCAGTGTATCACATCTCTGATAATTTTGAAAATGCAGGAAAAAAAGTTCTACAGGGTATTTATAAAGATGATTATTATTTCTTGGAAGAGTCACCTGTTTTTGACATTTATTATATTGAAGAAGATGGATTTGAGGCCAAGTACACGCACGATGCATTCTATGAAAATTTAGATCTCGAGGAAGCTAGTGGCCAGCATATAGACGGAACTTACAAAGCTTACCAGTCTGAAGCCGTTATTGATTCTACAACGACAAAGCGTTTGCATTTAAAAAGTGTCATTAAAGATGAAAGTTATTACTTGTTGGGATATTATGGTTCTGATATAAATAAGGCAGATACATTTTTTGAATCCTTCAAATTTAAACCTATCGTTTACCCAGATTATGAAAAAGTAATTGACACATCATTATACTTTTCAGCCAATTCCCAGACCAAATCACCACCAAACAATCGGTTTTATTTCGACAGAAATGAAAAGCCTTACGAAATGCAAACTAAACAAGCGGTTTATACCACAAAAGCTAATGAACAGATAACAATCACAAGAACCAAATACCATGATTTGCACATGATGGAATCTGTTGACAGTATTTGGAATAACATTGACAAAAGTCTTAAATTCACAAGCAGATACAAGCAAGAAAAAGATATCGTCATTACCAATCAAAAGAAAAGTGCCAGCGATGACATTTATACGTATTCTTACGCTTTGAAAGATAGTACAAGTGCAAAAGCGATTTTGGTAAAACACATCTTAAAGGAAGGCGTCATGTATGAACTAAAATCCCTTACGGATTCAATCTCTTCTCCTTCCCCCTTTGTTACCGAATTCTATGATTCCTTCACGCCTATGGACACTCTTTTAGGGGAATCTGTTTTTAAGGACAAAACGGCTTGGTTTTTTGAGGCACTTGAAGAAAATGATAGTTTGGTTTTGAATGGTTATTCCAGATTGATCTTTAAAAATCAGCATGTCGACCAACTTATCAATGCTATCGACTCCCACGAATATCAAAAGAATCAAGCGAAAATAAAACTCCATCTCATTAACGAGCTTGGACAACTTTCTGACCCAAAAGCACGTACGTTTTTGGAAGATTTGTATAAGAAGTCATACGCAGAACCCGAAGTTCAATCTACTATTTTGAAATCATACCTAAAGAAAAAAGATAAAGCATCTTATGACAAACTGTTATCCTTAATGGAACAAGATTTGCCTCTTGATTCAAAAAATATCAATTCAATATTTAGATTTCGAAAGGATTCGTTGCAATTGGTAGGCGAATTGTTCCCAAAAATTTTACAATTCAGTGCGATTGAAGAATATAAAAACCCTATTTATGAGCTTTTGGCAAAAGTGGTGGACAGCAATCTTGTGAAGCCAAAAGCCTATAAAAAGTATAAAAACCAAATCATTACCGATGGTAAGATTGAAGTGAAACGGTATTTGGGAAGAAACAATTTTTCTAGCTACAATAACAACAGTAGCGATCTTGAGAGTTATGTAACCATCATTTTCCCTTATCGCGAAGACAAGCAAGCCAAAGACTTTTTTGAAAAATTGATACAAAGTGACGACGACATTGCAATCAACAATTATTTTACACTCCTTACGGAGGCAGATGAGCAAATACCTCTAGCCTTAAGTCAAAAAACAATTCTCAACGAAAAGAACCATTGGGCTCTGGCATCTGCATTGGATGACAAAGGACTATTGACTGAAAAATTTAAAAATAAAATTTCCCAACAAAGTATTGCCAAGTCAAGAGTTTTCACAAGAGCACGATTTTCTGAAGAAAGAGATTCCATTTCATTTTTAACGAAAAAAGAAATTCTGACCGATAACAATGTGGCTGTTGATGTCTATGTTTTTAAACTCAAACGTACAAGTAGTTATGGCGATAACGAATTTCTGCATTATGTCACTTTCCAAAAACCTGAAAAGGAAGCATTGGCTTTAAAAATATATGACGAATCTGGCACCAATGGCACGCGTTTGAATGACTCAAAAACAGAAGAAGAATTTGTCGAGGATATTCAAAAATTAGTTTCGCACAAAACCCGAAAACGCATCAATAGTTCTTACGATTTCGAATTTTAATTGAGTGACATCAGATATTTCTTCGGAGTCGTCCCATATTTCTTTTTAAACGCGGCAATAAAGTGGCTTGAGGTGCTGTAACCCACTTTCAAACCTGCTTCATTGACGTTGTGTTCACCTGATTCTAAAAGTTTTCTTGCCACTTCCATTTTGTAATCAAACAAAAAACTGTAAACCGAATCGCCATAAATCTGTTTAAAACCTTCTTTCAGTTTTTTCAGATTCAAACCAATCTCTTCCGAAAGTTCCTGAAGACTAGGTGGTTCAGCCATTCTAGAAATGACAATATCTTTGGCTTTTCTTATTTTGATGACATTCGTTTCGTCTACCAAAAACGGACATTGTTCAATATCAGCATCTTCGCTTCTATTGAAATAAAGACTCAATAATTCATACGCTTTGCCTTTAAAATACAGATTTTTTATGGATGAATTTAAATTGAAATGAATCAATTGTGTCAATACAATAGCCATAGATGGCGAAATCTTTCCGTCTTTGTAGTACTTTTTGTCCTTGTTGTCATCACTTAAAAATGTGATATAATCTGCTTCTTGAGAAAACAAAGCGTGAAACTTCTTGATGGAAATCAAAACTGTAACCAACCAAGAATTTGGATTCATTTCGAGATGAATTGGCAAGTCGCGCTGCGGATTATAAAGCAACAATGAATTTTCTTCCGAAATATCCAAGGCATAACGTCCTTCGTTAAAAATGAACTTGCTCAAACCCTTCAAACAGAAATGAAACTGGATGAAACTGCTATCGATGTCACGTTCCACTGTTTCAATTAGATTGGTCTCATTTCTATAAGTTAAAACGAAAAAGTCATCATCAATTTTCGTTTCCTCAAAAGAACCTTTAGCGACATTTTTCAAATCCATAAACTATCAAATTAATTTCATCTTATTTAGATTGATTCTAAACAAAAAACTTTCAAAGCATTGTAAACACTGCAAAAATATGACATTTATCATTGTTTTCAGAAATTACGGTCTAAAAAACCAAAAACGATACTTTAAGTTCTTCTAGCGTTGTTTTTATTAAATTGACATTTCTATTTTTGTTTCCGTATTTCCAAAAACCAGTATGGAGCACATTCACGTGACACGAGGAACTTATTTTTATGCCATTGGTTTGAGCTATAAAAAAGCCGATGCTGACGTCAGAGGCCATTTTAGCTTGGATGACGATTCTAAAAATGCTTTGCTCAATCAAGCAAAAAACAACGGCATCGACAGTTTGATTGTTACCTCTACTTGTAATAGAACAGAGCTTTATGGTTTTGCAGAACATCCTTTTCAATTGATTCAATTGTTGTGCGATAACACAAAAGGAACGGTTGAAGAATTCCAGAAGGTAGCTTACGTTTATAAAAATAAAGAGGCCATTTCGCATATGTTTCGTGTAGGTTCTGGGCTTGACAGCCAAATTCTCGGTGATTTTGAAATTATTAGCCAGTTGAAAGCTAGTGCGAGAGTTTCCAAAAACATGGGATTGCTCAATGCTTTTACAGAACGACTAATCAATGCCGTGATTCAAGCCAGCAAACGTATCAAAACCGAAACCGATTTATCTTCTGGCGCCACTTCAGTTTCCTTTGCTTCTGTGCAATATATCTTGAAAACTGTTCAAGATGTTTCAAGCAAGAACATTTTGCTTTTCGGAACTGGTAAGATTGGTAGAAATACCTGCGAAAATTTGGTAAAACATACCAAAAACGAACACATCACCTTAATCAATCGTACTAAAAACAAAGCTGAAGAAGTTGCTGGGAAATTCAACTTATTGGTGAAAGATTACGCCAATTTACAAGAAGAAATCAACACTTCAGATATCTTGATTGTGGCAACAGGTGCTCAAAACCCTACAGTTGACAAGCAGTGTATTCAAACGGAAAAACCTCTGTTGATTTTAGATTTGTCCATTCCTCGAAACGTGCATCAAAATGTGTTAGAGTTGAGTAATGTCCATTTGATTCATTTGGATGATTTATCTCAAATAACAGATGATACTTTGGAGAAAAGAAAAGCCTACATTCCGCTTGCGGAGCAAATTTTGGAAGAAGTAAAACTTGATTTTATCAATTGGCTCGACACTCGAAAGTTTGCGCCTACCATCAATGCTTTGAAGCATAAACTTCTGGATATGAAGAATGCCGAACTGGAAACACAACGCAAAAAATATACTGATTTCAATGAAGCGCAAGCCGAATTAATCAGCAATAACATCATTCAAAAAATAACGAATCACTTTGCTTATCATCTAAAAAATGACGATTTTTCTACTGATGAAAGTCTTGAACTCATCAAAAAAGTGTTTCAGTTAGAATCTTCAACCAATGTCTAAAATCATACGTATTGGTACGCGCGATAGTGAATTGGCACTATGGCAAGCCAAAGCTGTACAACACCAGTTGGAACATCTCGGTCATAAAACCGAATTGGTTCCTGTTAAGTCAGAAGGCGATTTAACACTTGACAGACCTATCAATGAACTCGGCATCACTGGCGTTTTTACCAAAGTTTTGGATATCGCGTTGCTCAATGACGACATTGACATCGCTGTTCATTCCTTAAAAGATGTGCCAACAGTTTTACCAACAGATATTGTTCAAGTAGCTGTTTTAAAGCGTGGCAATGTCAGAGATACACTTGTCTTTAAAAACAATGAAGAGTTTTTGTCTCAAAAAAATGCTATCATCGCCACCGGAAGTTTGCGACGCAAAGCACAATGGTTGAATCGCTATCCAACGCACACTGTGGTTGGGCTTCGTGGCAACGTGAATACACGCTTGCAAAAACTGGAAGAAAACGATGATTGGAATGCGGCTATCTTTGCAGCAGCTGGCATTGGCAGGATTGGTTTACGTCCACAGGAAGCCATCAATCTCGATTGGATGGTTCCCGCTCCTGCACAAGGTGCTATTATGGTTGCAGCAAGAAGTGATGACAATGAAGTCATTGAGATCTGTAAAGCCATCAATCACGAAGAAACCGAGATTTGCACCACGATTGAGCGCAAATTTTTGAACCTTTTGGAAGGTGGATGTTCGGCTCCTATTGGCGCTTTGGCAGTCATCAAAAATGAAGAAGTTTCATTTCAAGGTGTGTTGTTGAGTCTCGATGGGTCTAAAAAGATTGAAGTTACACGAAAAGAATCGCTTGGAAAACATCACAACATTGCTGAATACTGCTCAAATTTTATTTTGGAACGTGGTGGCAATCGGTTGATGGATGATTTGAAATATGTCGATAAGGAAACCCAAGTGTTTTCCACAAAAAGTTTGACTGAAGCACAACGACATCTCTTTAAGAATGTAAAAGTTGATAGTTCTGATTTTTTAAGAATTAATCTGAACAGAATTCCTAAACCTGTTTTAAAATCGAAAATCAACAACGTCATAATCACGAGCCAAAATGCTGTGGAGGCGATTGTGACTGCTGTTCCAAAAGAAGAATTGCAGTTCAAGAACATCTATTGCGTAGGTCGAAGAACCAAACGATTGATTGAATCAAAAATTGGTAAGGTTACGCATTCGGAAAATAATGCAAAAGCATTGGCTGATTATTTGGTTGAATTCATCGATGGCACTGAAGTGACTTATTTCTGTAGTAACCAACGTTTGGATGAATTGCCAACAATTCTTGAAGAAAACCAAATTACAGTGAATGAAGTCGAAGCTTATCAAACGGTTTTGGATTCAGAAAAAATAGATGCGAATGTTGAAGGTGTTATGTTTTACAGTCCGTCAACGGTAGAAAGTTATAGAAAAAACAATCCTTGCGACAAAATAGCCTATTGCATTGGCGAAACTACTGCCGAAGAAGCACGAAAACATTTTGATGATGTACGCGTGGCAAAAATACCAACGGTGGAAAGTGTTATTGAGTTGGTAAACGAAAACTATAATTGAAATTCCTTGTCTGGTCGAGCGGAGTCGAGACCTACGTAATTTTAGTTTAATTTAATAAGATTCCCTCCTTGGAGGGAATGACAAAAATGATGTTAAAGAACGATTTATACTTAAGAGCCCTAAAAGGCGAAACTGTGGAACGTCCTCCTGTATGGATGATGCGTCAAGCCGGTAGATATTTGCCCGAGTTTCAAGAAATAAAAGCCAAATACGACTTTTTTACGCGTTGTAGAACGCCAGAATTGGCTAGTGAAATCACTGTACAACCCATCAGACGTTATGGTATGGACGCTGCTATTTTATTCAGCGATATTTTGGTCATTCCACAAGCGATGAACATTGAAGTGGAAATGAAACCAAACTTTGGTCCTTATTTGCCAAATCCGGTTCGCAACCAAAAAGATGTCGACAATGTCATCATTCCTGATGTGAATGTCGAATTGAATTATGTGATGCAAGCGATTAAGGCCACCAAGGAATTGCTCAATGATGAAGTCCCTTTGATTGGTTTTGCTGGTTCTCCTTGGACAATTTTATGCTATTGTGTGCAAGGTCAAGGCAGTAAAAACTTTGACAAAGCCAAAGAATTTTGTTTTACAAACACTGTAGCGGCACATCAACTATTACAAAAAATTACAGATACCACAATTGCTTATCTAAAAGCAAAAGTAGCTGCTGGTTGCGATGCTGTTCAAATATTCGATTCTTGGGGAGGAATGTTGTCTCCGACGGATTATCAAGAGTTTTCTTGGCAATACATCAACCAGATTATCGAGGCCCTAAAAGATGATGCTCCAGTGATTGCGTTCGGAAAAGGTTGCTGGTTTGCTTTGCACGATATGGCAAAATCCAACGCTTCGGCTTTAGGTATCGATTGGACTTGCTCCGCAAGAAATGCTCGCTATTTGACAGGTGGAAACATCACTCTTCAAGGAAATTTTGACCCTTCGAGATTATTTTCGCCTCCTTCAGAAATCAAAAAGATGGTACATCAGATGATTAATGAATTTGGCAAAGACAAATATATCGTAAATTTAGGTCACGGGATTTTACCAAATATTCCGTTGGACAATGCCAAGGCGTTTATTGATGCTGTGAAAGAGTATCCAGTTCAAAACAAATAAAGACAAATCATCATATCACATCACAAATCAGCATATGATTCGTAACATTTTCAAAGGGATAAAAGCATATGCAGGAAGCATTGGAATGATTTCTAAACTTGGTCTTTGGAAATATTTCGGCATTCCTATTCTTATTAGCATTGTGGTTGCCACTATCGTATTGGTTTCAGCTTATACCTTTGCAGATGATTTTGGCTACTATTTCTCAAAACTTTGGATTTGGGATTGGGGAAAAGAGACGTTCTTTTTCTTAAGTAAAATATTGAGCGGCATCCTGATTCTACTTGTTGGAATTATCATTTACAAACACGTCGTGATGGCGCTGTCGGCTCCTTTTATGAGTCCTGTTTCAGAAAAAATCGAAGCGCATTTATTGGGAGTTAATCATCACGAATTTAGAAAGACAAGTTTTTCGGAACAACTGTGGCGAGGCATTCGCATCAATATGAGAAATTTAGGAATGGAAATATTACTGACGATTCCCATATTGATTATTGGCTTTATTCCGATTTTAGGATTTGTTTCTACCATTTTGTTGATTTTGACTCAAGGTTACTACGCAGGATTTGGAAATATGGACTACACGCTCGAACGTCATTTTAGCTACAGTGAAAGCATCAAATTTGTGAAGCAACACAGAGGTTTGGCCATTGGAAATGGTATTGTTTTTATTCTGTTTTTGTTGATACCTGTGATTGGATTTATTTTGGTGTTGCCACTATCCGTCACAGCCGCATCCACTGAAACGGTTGCGCTTTTGAAGGCCGAGAATAAACTTAAAATCCATGGTGCATAGTTCAAATCAAATATGCATTCAACACCTCAAACCAGATGATGCGCTACAACTGAACAAGTTGCTGGTTTCCAATACCGAACGTTTCATTCGATTTTTGCCAAAAACCCTCGCTGCCAATCGCACTCTAGAGAGTACACGAAGCTATATCAAAGGGAAAATGGCAACTGCAGAAGCTAAATCGGAGTTTGTATTTACAATAAAAGACCGATATGCCATCAACATTATTGGTTTAGTGATTCTTAAAAATATCGATTGGGACGCAAAACAAGGTGAATTTGCTTATTGTATCGGAAAACGTGCCAAAGGAAAGGGGTTGATGAGCGAAGCCATCAAAGCGACGTCTCAATATGCCATTGAAGAATTGGGTTTAAAAACGCTTCAAATCATTTCCCACAAAAGCAATTTAAGCAGTGTGAACGTTGCCTTGAATTCTGGATTTGTCTGGAAAGAAACCTTGCCGAAAGAGTTTACGCCCTTAAATGAATCTCCATTAGATATGGAACTTTACGAATTGACAAATGAAAGATAAATTCTATCAATATATTCAAAATCTGCAGAATCAAATCACTTCAAAATTGGAGGAAATTGATGGTGAAGCAACTTTCAAGGAAGACCTTTGGAAACGTCCTGAAGGCGGTGGCGGACGCACAAGAGTGATAGAAAATGGCGCTGTCTTCGAAAAAGGTGGTGTCAATATTTCTGCAGTTCACGGCGAACTTCCGCAAAGTATGCAACAGTATTTTGGAGTGAAGGATGCTGATTTTTTTGCTTGCGGTTTGAGTTTGGTGCTCCATCCGAAGAACCCGATGGTGCCAACGGTTCACGCTAATTGGCGCTATTTCGAAATGTATGATAAAAATGGAACCATTGTCGATTCCTGGTTCGGTGGCGGACAAGATTTAACGCCTTATTATCTGTTTGAAGAAGATGCCAAACATTTTCACCAAGTTTGTAAAACGGCTTGCGATAAGCATCATCCAGATTTTTATAAAGACTACAAGCAAAAATGCGATGACTACTTTTGGAATGCCCATCGCAACGAAGCTCGCGGTATTGGTGGTTTGTTTTTCGACTATTGTAAAGCAAACGACGAGATGTCGATGGAGCAATGGTATGCTTTTGTAACGGAAGTTGGCAACAGTTTCTTGGAATGTTATGTCCCGATTGTGGAAAAACGAAAAGATGTATCGTATTCAAAAGAACAAAGAGACTGGCAAGAAATCCGTCGTGGACGTTATGTGGAATTCAATTTGGTGCACGATAAAGGCACCTTGTTCGGACTCAAAACCAATGGACGCATCGAAAGCATATTGATGAGTTTGCCTCCTCACGTGCAATGGAGATACGACCATCAACCTGAAAAAGGGAGTGAAGAGGAAAAGTTGATTGAAGTGTTGAGAAAGCCTATAAATTGGTTGGCAGTTAACGGTTAACTGTTTACAGAACAAAAATCTTTAGAAAATGATTGATTACAGGAAATATAAGGTTTGGCAAAAAGCACATCTACTTGTGCTAGAGCTATATTCATTAACTGAAAATTTTCCTAAAAAAGAACAGTTCAATCTGATATCACAAATAAACAGATCTGTGATTTCTATTCCTACTAATATTGCTGAAGGTTGTGGTAGAGAGACTCAAAAAGAATTAATTCGCTTTCTTTACATCGCATCGGGTTCTGCCCACGAAATGGAATATCTCATTTTGGTCTCCAAAGATTTAAAATATATTGATGAATTTAAGTATGAAAAATTATCATCTCAAATTATCGAAATTAAAAAAATGCTAGCATCCTTAATAAAGAAAATCTCTGAAACCTTATAACTGTGAACCGTAAACAGTAAACTAAAATTATGTATCCATACAGAAGAAACCGTCGCCTACGCACCAACGAAAGCATTCGCTCTTTGGTCAGGGAAACTATCATTACGCCAAACGATTTTTTAGTGCCATTGTTTGTGGTGGAAGGCAAAAACGTAAAGGAAGAAATCGCTTCTATGCCCAATTATTTCCGATATAGTCTCGATTTATTGGAAAAGGAAGTCAAGGAACTTTGGAACCTTGGGTTGAAGTCGGTGTTATTGTTCGTAAAAGTACCTGACAATCTCAAAGACAACAAAGGCACCGAAGCTTTAAATCCTAATGGATTGATGCAGCGCGCCATCAAGACCGTGAAAAATGCCTGCCCTGATATGTTGGTGATGACAGATGTGGCTTTAGACCCTTATTCGTCTTACGGACACGATGGCATTATTCAAAACGGATTGATAGTTAATGACGAGACAGCGAATATTTTGGCAGAAATGAGTTTGTCGCACGCAAAAGCTGGTGCCGATTTTGTGGCACCAAGTGATATGATGGATGGCCGAATTCTGACCATTCGAGAAGCTTTGGAAGAGGAAGGGTATATCAATACAGGGATTATGAGCTATTCTGCCAAATATGCTTCGGCATTTTATGGACCTTTTCGTGATGCTTTGGATTCGGCGCCAGTCGATATGAAAGACATTCCCAAAGACAAAAAAACCTATCAAATGGATTATGCGAATCGCATCGAAGCCATTCGAGAAACCGAAATGGACATTGACGAAGGTGCAGATATCGTGATGGTAAAGCCAGGTTTGTGTTATTTGGATATTGTTCGAGAAATCAAAAATGCTGTTGATGTTCCGGTGGCGGTCTATCAAGTTTCTGGTGAGTACGCGATGCTGAAGGCGGCTGCCGAAAAAGGATGGCTCGACCACGATGCCGTGATGATGGAACAGGTAACAGCCATCAAACGTGCAGGCGCAGATATTATCGCGAGTTATTTTGCAAAAGATGTTGTGAAACTTTTATAGAATTTCTGATTTGAATCGGAATTAATTTCTTATTTTTAGTTACATAATTAACTAATATTGAATTTAATAGGTACGATTCAAAATGGACGATATAGATAGAAAAATTATTGAAATGTTGCGTCAGAATGCCCGAGAACCGTTCGCAACCATCGGCAAATCCGTTGAACTTTCTGCGCCTGCGGTTGGCAAAAGAGTAAAGCAATTGGAAGAAAAAGGCATCATTCTTGGCTATTCTCTAAAACTCAATCACGAGAAGCTAGGCACCAATGTCAAGGGCTATATCAACCTAAAAATACATCAATCGAGCACTGTGCGCACCGCCTACAATCAAATCATCCATTTAGATGAAGTGCATCGCTGCGACCGCATCACTGGCGAGGACAGCCTCTGTATCTTGGGTTACTTCAAAAACAATAAAAACCTCGTGACTTTTATTGAGCGTATCTCTCAATATGGAATTCCAAACACAAGCATTATATTAGAAAGTTAGCCTTTATTAATGTCAAAACTTTTAATCCTTCAACAACATTCAATATAATATTCATTAAATTAGCATCAAATTGTAAAAGATGACCCTCCTTATATTTTATGCCCTAATATCTATTTTCTTTTCCTTTTTGTGCTCTATATTGGAAGCGGTTTTATTAAGTGTGACACCAACTTTTATCAATGTAAAAAAGAAAGAAGGCAAACACTATGCTGAAGCATTGGAAGCCTTAAAAAAGGACGTTGACAAACCTCTCATTGCAATTCTAACTCTAAATACCATCGCCCACACCGTTGGAGCCATTTTGGTCGGGGTTCAGGCAGAAAAGGTCTTTGGAAATGGTGATAATGCCATTATGATTGTATCTGCGGTTATGACATTCTTGATTTTGGTCCTATCAGAAATTATTCCGAAAACCATTGGAGCCACTTACTGGAAAAATCTTGCAAATTTTACTTCCAAAGCATTGAATGTTTTGATTTTTCCTTTAAAATATTCTGGCATCCTTTGGGTATTACAATTGACCACCAGACTTATTGGTGGTAAGAACGCACATGTTAGTACGGTCAGTAGGGACAGTTTCTTGGCAATGGCAGATATTGCCCACGAAGAAGGTGTGTTTCAAGAATCTGAAAGTAAAGTCATTAAAAACCTTATCAATTTCAAAAAGATTTTAGCCAAAGACATTATGACTCCCAGGACAATAATGCTCTCTGAAGATGAAAAAAAATCCATCAAGGCTTTTTTTGACGAAAATCAAAACTTAAGGGTGTCACGCATTCCCATTTATTCTGGTAATCCCGATAACATTACAGGTTTGGTTCTGAAGGATGATGTTTACAAAGAAATGGCACTGGACCATGACGATAGAACATTGGCAGACATAAGAAGGGACATCATATTGGTAGAGCGAAAAGTACCTATTCCTACTCTTTTTGAAAAATTGGTTGAGAGCAAAAATCATATGGCAATCGTAGTTGATGAATACGGTACTGTATCAGGGCTGGTAACGATGGAAGATGTTATAGAAACACTTTTGGGCCTCGAAATCATGGATGAGAGTGACAATGTGGAAGACCTGCAGCACCAAGCTCGAAAAAGTTGGGAAAGACGTGCCAAACGTTTAGGAATGATTAAAGACGAATCAGATTTAAAGCCAAATACTCCTGAATCTGACGTAGAGGACTAATGGAAGCGTGCATTATCAAATCACCTCTAGGCTACACCAAGATAAGCGGTGATGAGAACGGCATTTCTGCAATAAGCATACTTAATTCAGAAGAGACAGAAACCGATATCATTCCAGAAGTTTTGCAAGACTGCGTATATCAACTTCAGGAATATTTTGAAGGTTCTCGCAAACATTTCGACCTTCAGCTCAATCCAAATGGCACTTCTTTCCAGAAGAAGGTTTGGGAGCAATTGCAAACCATTCCCTACGGAAAAAGTCTTTCATATCTAGAACTTTCAAAACAACTTGGCGACGAAAAAGCCATACGAGCGGTTGCCAATGCCAATGGTAAAAATCCGCTTTGGATTGTAGTACCTTGCCATCGCGTTATTGGTTCCGACGGAAGTTTAACAGGTTATGCGGGTGGTTTGCATCGCAAACAATGCCTTTTGGAGCACGAGAGTCCTTACAAGCAGCAAACACTTTTTTAATATTATGGTGTTCGGTTTTTATTAAAAAACCGTCGCGCTTTTCGCTATATCTTTTTTTTCAAAAAAGGATGCCGCTTCAATCGCTAACACAATTATTTACTATATTTATTCAACTAAACTCCTATTATGAAGTTCCTGAAAAAGTTCCTTAAATGGCTTCTGATTATTGTTGTACTTCTCGTGGCAACCCTTTACATAACCGACACCGATTATTTAATTAAAGCAGTTCGGACCATCTATATGAAAGGCCATACAACAGCCTATTTAGAAGATTACAAACATTTTGACAATGCAACCATTGCAAATGCCACTCCACAACCTTGGCCAAACCATAAAAATTACAATTCAGTAAAGGCAACCGATGCGCTTCAAAACATCAATAAATCAAACGGAACCATCGCTTACGTCATCATCAAAAACGATAGTATTTGGTTTGAAAACTATTATGATGGCTTTGGCGAGGATTCAAAATCCAACTCCTTTTCAATGGCAAAAAGTTATGTATCCGGATTGATGTTCAAAGCCATCGAGGAAGGATATATCAAAAGCCTAGACCAGCCAGTGGGAGACTTTTTTCCAGAATTCAGCGAAGGCTTGGCTGCTAAAATGACGGTTGGAGATTTATCGTCTATGGCTTCTGGCACCAACTGGGATGAAGCTTATTATTCGCCTTTTTCCATTACCACACGAGCCTATTTTGATGATGACTTGGAAAAAGTCATTTTAGGACTTAAGGTTGTTGAACAACCTGGAACAAAATGGAAATATGCCAGTGGTGACACACAATTATTGGCTATGGTGATAGAAAAAGCAACAGGCAAAAAACTTTACAATTACCTTTCTGAATCTTTTTGGAAACCATTGGGAAGCGAGAATTCCACGCTGTGGCAAGTGGACAGTGATGACCACGATTTAGTGAAAGCTTATTGCTGCATTGCCAGTAACGCAAAAGATTTTGCGCGCTTTGGAAAACTTTTTAAAGACCACGGTAAATGGAATGGTAAACAGATTTTAGACTCCACACACGTCGCTAAAATGGTGACGCCTCGCTTTGCCGAAAGCCCGCAATATGGTTATGGCTGGTGGTTAAAAGACGCTGGTGATAAGCGTTTCTTTATGATGCGTGGTCATTTAGGGCAATACGTCATTGTTGAGCCAGATGATAATGTGATTATCGTTCGTTTAGGACATTCCAAAGGTGCTGGTGATGCTGTTGCTTCCTTCACAAATGATATTTCTGTTTATATTGATGAAGCTTATAAAATGATGGCACAATGATTTCCAAATTAAATCTCGAGGACATTCTGTTTCTAGACATTGAAACCGTTCCTGAAACACAGCGCTTCTCGGAGTTGGATGAAACGAAACAACAACTTTGGGAATTGAAATCTCAATATCAACGTGGCGACGTATCTGCAGAAGTGTTCTATGAGCGCGCTGGTATATGGGCGGAGTTTGGTAAAATTGTTTGTATTTCTGTGGGTTATTTTAATATTCAGGGTGATATCAGAACATTTCGAGTCACGTCGTTTTACGGTGAAGAAATCAAAATATTAAAGGACTTCAAAAATTTGTTGCTGTCACATTTCAGTCAAGCAAAACACTTACTGTGCGCCCATAATGGAAAGGAATTTGATTTTCCATACATTGCCAGACGAATGATTATCCATAATATCGAGCTGCCTTACAAACTCAATTTGTTTGGCAAAAAACCTTGGGAAGTACCTCATCTTGACACTTTGGAACTTTGGAAATTCGGAGATTATAAAACCTATACATCCTTAAAACTTTTGACCAACGTCCTCAACATTCCATCTCCTAAAGATGATATCGACGGTAGTGATGTGGCCAGAGTTTATTATGAGGAACAAGACATTGACCGCATCATCACTTATTGCGAAAAAGACACTATTGCCGTTGCACAAATCTTTTTAAGGCTGCGAGGCGATGACATTTTAGATGAAAGCGACATCAAGCATATTTAAAAAAAGGTCCAGACATTATATCTGGACCTTTTTTAGTGTTTGAAAATTTTTACTTGACTACAATCTTTCGACTAATATTGGTGGTTTTGCCTTGAATCTTCACGATATATACTCCTGAACTCAAGCTATTCACATCAATATTTTGAACCATCACGTTTTCTACTAGAGAAGTCGACAACATCTGTCTTCCTTGAATGTCATAAACAATCGCTTTCGTGCTTTCAGAAAGCATTCCTTTAATAATGATTTGCTTTGGTGAAGAGGTCGCATAAATAAGCAATTCTTCTAAATTATTTTCTGCATTACCAAGTGTGGAAGCTCCAAACCTCAAATAGAATCTTCCTATTCCCAACAGATTGTTATTCGCTGTAAAACTATATTCATTTGTATTCAACAAGGTAAATGTATTGGTCAACTGGTCTTCGAGATACACATCAACATCGCTTGGCAATGTATTCTCTTGTATCCCAATTGAAATTTGCTGTCCTTGGCTAGCATTCACGCCCAAAGGAATAATCAAACTTTCATTCACATCGTTAAAACTTACCGATTGAATGGCAAGGTCGTTACCTACGCTGTCCTCTACCAAGTGAGAATAGATAGCATAATTTGGCGCTACACCATTAAAAACGTTGGCATCATAACCTATATCAAGACTTCTTGAAGCATTGTCTGTAAAGTAAAAATCTGTCTTGGAACTGTTTGAAGCTGTACTCATTGTCAAGCTCAAATAACTAATAGTACCGCTATCAACTTCCCTTCCTTCGATAAAATCATCATCAAGAATGGCATTTCCTGAAGCAATTGTTCTAAAGCTCGGATTGAAAACCATAGTACCACCACCTACTTTTGACGTTACCAAAAAGCCTTGCCCAGGTGTTATGATAGTATTAGGGTTTGCTAATGAATATGCAAGGTTCATAATTTTCCAACCGTCAGCCGCATTACCATCATAGCCATAGATTGCGGCACTTGTTGGTAAAAACTCACTGATATTTGCATTCAAAAAGTCAGAAAGTTTGATATATGAAGGATATGGGTTTCCTATTAAATTCCAAGGAGCAAAAGCTGGTCCGCTATTCGAAATTGCGGAATTGACCACACTTGTACTGACCGTTCCTACAAATTCAAAAGTGCCATCATCTGTAGAGGCTGCGCGATATCCAATTCCTGCACTCAACACCGTAGAAGCTTCAGCAGGAATGGCTGTATCATAAGTAAGGTAAGTTCCTGTTGATTTATCGAAATGACCAAACAACTTTTCGGTTGCGTTATTTGGGTTCGAAACAATATTTGAATTAGCAGCAGCAAAATCTCCAAATGTCTGACCTATTAAAGGTGCAGAGATTAAATCATTCCCTCCAGAAGATTGGTTGATATTAACGTGACGACGATAGGCGACATTTCCCGATACCGTTCCATTCGGAATTAAGCTTGAATATTGAGTCGAACTTGAATTCAGGATAAAATTCCCGTTGCTTGTCAAATTTCCATTCAATTCAACCGATTGTCCTGGCTGAACGTTCATCGTTGCACCATTGTTAATGGTAAGATTATTCAACGCAATAGGGCTATTCAAATTAAAAGTACCATCCAATACCAAGGCATTCAATGCCGAAGTTGAAGCCGACGGAGCATTTGGTGTCCAAGCATTATTTGTAAACAACAAGCCATTATAAGATAGATTGACCGTATAATCTTCAACTTCACCATATGCAAATGATTCACAGGATGAAGGCGTACCATTATATTTAAGAGACACTCGCATTCTTGTTGATCCATAGCTGGTATTAGTAGGTATTACGAAAGTGCCGGAGACTGGAGATGCCGTTGATGCGGACTGTGTCCATACCTGTTCGCCACTATCATTAAAATCTCCGTCTTTATTATAATCAATCCAAACACCATAACCTTCAGGATAAACAGTTCCGGTCCAAACAGGTGTAATTGTTATTGTGTATTGAGTTCCTTGAATCAAATTAGTTGTCAAAGTACCATTTGATGTAAAATTAGAGTATCCTGTACTTGTGGTGCCTGGTCCGGAATTATTGTTGTCAAGAGTATTCAATTGAACCCTTCCAATATACTCATCTGCAGTATTGTTGCCATTAGAATTGCAATAAACAACATTGGCTTGAGTCGAAAGGCCAATATGGTCAATAGCCATATCACTGGTATTACCCGTTCCTCTAACACCTATAAATCTGAATTTGACTGTTTGACCTAAATAACCATTTAAATTGATATTTTCAATATTCCACACATTTCCCTGATTACCAGAACGTGTAAATACATTAGTCCAACTGCCACCGTTGTCCGTAGTGATTTCCAAGTTTAAAGTTCCCATGGAATTCCCATACATATGATAATAAAAAGAGAAGTACGCGGTAGAAAGACTTGATAGATCATAACATGGACTGATGAGAATGGCAGTATTACCCGAAGAAAAACCATTCGCCTCAAAGTAAAGATAATTACCGCCACCCGTAATGTCATTAGAAGGCCCGGTATTTGCTGTTGGTGTTCCGTTTGCATCCAAGGTCCAATTACTGTTATCTCCTGTTCCTTGTGTCCATGCTCCAATTCCAGAATTGAATGTTTCTAAATATGGATAGGTTGCTATTTGTGCACCCGTACATGCAGGTATCGCTAATGTTGTGAAATTCAATGATGCAGAATATGAGGAATTTGAGCCACCGCTGCATTTGCTTCTAACTTGTGCTTCATAATTTGTAGACGGATTAAGCCCTGTCAAATTTGTTGTTAATGCCGACACAGAAAGGGTTATCCATGTTGAGTTTCCTATAATCCTATATCTCAAATCATAAGTGGCTCCCGAAACTTGATTCCAACTTAAAGTTGCTGAATTGATTGCCACATTTGAGGCGGTCAATCCAGTTGGAACGGTGGAGGTACAAGGTGTTGGAGGTCCAATCGTGAAGTTTGAGTTGGATATGTCAAAGAATATATTATTGGAAGCTTTTACCATGATTCTACATTGACTTCCAGGATTATTCGGAATCACTAATTGTTCTGAACCATCATTTGGTGTATTTGTAGCTATTGTTATTGGGTAAGTGAAACCACCGTCAGTAGAAAGATAGATATCAACATTTGTACAACTGATGGGCGCCGCAGTAGTTCCAGCGACATTCCAAGTAATATTTTGAAGAGAGCCAGCATTCCAAGTAACGTTTGTATTAGGAGAAGTCACCACGAATGGTCCAGCAGCGGCCACAGTTGTAACAGTCATTAAATCACTTGCCGTACACCCTGAATTTGTATTATTATCCCTAACGATAAATGAGAAATCCATACTTCTTGATATTGAAGGTAGTACTTCGAAAGTTGGTGTAGTATTGTTAACTATCGCATTAATGTTTGGAATATAGCGATGAGGTACAGCCACAGGCTGCAAAGAGCGAAACATTGGGCCAACAGTCCTTGTAGAAGTAGGAGCTCCAGAAGAACTTGGGTTTTCTGGATCATTCTGTTCCCAACAATAGGTTAAACCTGAATCGTCAGGATCTGATGCTGTTCCTTCTAACCTAAAAGGTGTTGAAATAGGTATTGAATAATCCAACCCAGCATTTGCATTTGGCCCACCATTTCCTGAAGAAATTAGTTGTGCACAACTACTTCCGTTACCAAAGTTAATAGATGTCACTATGTCTCGTATATTCACATAGGCAAAATAGTCATCACTGTTACTTTGGACATTCGGATTGCATATTCCTGCATAACCCATGATGGTACTGCCACTTCCCACCTCAACTTCAGAAGAACCACTTCCGGATCGACAATTCGAACTACTTTGCACATGATAGCCACCAAACTGATGTCCCATTTCATGAGCCACATAATCAATATCAAAGGGATCTCCAATGGGTGCTGAACGACCTGTATATCCTCTCCCTTTATGTGTTCCACTTTGGCTTACTGCTAGACAAACACAGTCAATACACCCAGCATTCCCCCCGCCAGTTGTATTGAAATTGTGCCCAATATCATAGTTTGCAACTCCTATTTGAGAATCAATTGTTTGAGCTGTTCTAGTGTTCCATTCATTTGTCCATGGGTCTGTGGATGCGTTTAGATAAATGATTAAATCATTATTTGGTACAAACTGCATGGTTATGCCCAAATCTCTTTCATAAATACCGTTTACACGGTTCATGGTCACATTCATTGCGGCTTGTACAATGGCCTTATCTCCAACTGTCGTACCAGTTGTTCCACCTGCTTGAGAAATGTGATATTGCGCATATTCTCCAGTACACGATTGTGCCAAACGATAACGTCTTAAGTTACAATCTCCCAACGCTGCAACTCGTTCGCTATTATTATTTGAATCTTCAACACGATTTAAAATGGTGTCTTCGGTTGAGCATTCAAAATCTATCATGGATTGTGGTAAATCATTACGGTAGTAAGACATGTAATAGCGATTGTCAATAGTGATTGGATCTATATAAACCGTACTATGCTTGCCAGATAAAATCATCCCACTCAAGCCGAAATATGGCGAATACGTAAGTCTTAAAATTGCCGTTTTGTCGGTAAGCCCTTTACCTGAATAGGTTTTTAATTGAGGGAATTTTGCTGCTAATTCTGGATGCATTAATTCAGAATCTTCAAGAGTAAATGTTTCGTTTTGACCATTCGGAAGTGGCAAGGTAATGATCAAATTTGATACTGCATTATCACTGAATCTACCATTAGCACCATTAGCATAATCAAGAAAGGTCTCTGTGTCTAAAACAACAGTTCTATACTTGGTTGGTGTTGAAACTCTCTGTTTAAATGTTGTATTAGTAGGCATTGAGCTTGAGTTTTTCCAAAAATTATTTTGAGAAAACAAGCAATTGCCAATCAAAAAAATGGCGAAAAATGTAGTAATGTTCTTCATAACTAGGGGCTTTTAACAAAAATTGCTATTAGTCTATTTACAATAGTAATAAAATTTGAGAAAGTTTGTCATAAAAACTTAAAATTATAGATGAACAACCATGATATTTCAATTTTAAATGAAGATTATGATCGTCAACATATTATTCGATATTTTAAATAAAAAAGTCCAGACATAATATCTGGACTTTTAAAATTAATCTGAAGTAGCCTAACTTATTGCTTTATAAATCGCTTTGTCAATTTTTGATTGTCATCGCTTATTTCAATCACATAGATTCCTCCCTGTAAATTAGAAACGTCTAATGCATTACTGAAAACTTGCTTTGCAACTACTTGTCCTAAAGCGTTAAAGATTGTAACTTGGTTTGGTTCAATTCCTTGAACTTTCAAGTTCAGTTGAGAACCTTTAACAGGGTTCGGATATACTGAAAATTCTGTACTAGCCAAAATAACGCCTTCAACCTCTTCTCTTGCAGAGGACGAAATTACGACAGTGTAATCTTCAACTTCACCATAAGTGAATGTTTCACAAGATGTTGGAGAAGCATTGTACTTCATAGAGACACGCATTCTTGTAGCTCCATTTAATGCCGAAGTTGGCACGGTAAAACTTCCTGAAATCGGAGTGGCAGTGGTTCTTGTTCTGTTATAAACTTGCTCACCTGAATCATTGAAATCACCATCTTGGTTGTAATCAATCCAAACCCGATAAGCTTCATTATAAACTGTGCCAGTCCATCTTGGTGTAATGGTAATGGAGTTGCTTGTTCCTTTTATAAGAGTTGTTGATAGATTTGTAAAATTGCCATAGCCTCCATTATTTCCTGATAAATTATTGATGCTTCCCAGTTGTACTCTATCAATATATTCATCATTTGTATTGTTTCCTTGAGAAGTGCAATAGGTGACCGAATTAGACAATGTGGTAACGTTTACTGTGTTGCTATATCCGGAAATATTGCCTGCTGCATCTTTTGCTCTTACCCTGAATGAATAAGCTGTATTTGGTGACAAACCTGTTACTTGGTAAGTTGTACCAGTCACGGTCGCTATTACAGTAGAAGCCTGATACACGTCGTATCCTGTCACGGCTACGTTATCAGTGGAAGCCGTCCAAGACAAATTTGTGGTGGTCTGGGTTGTTCCACTTGCGGTTAAATTGGTTGGTGTTGACGGCGCTGTAGTGTCAGGCGCTGCTCCTTGGATGTTAACAGTATAATCTTCAACTTCGCCATACTGAAATGTTTCACAAGCTGTTGGAATGGCGTTGTATTTCATTGAAACTCTCATTCGAGTTGCACCTGTTGTAGCACCTGTAGGCACTGTGAAACTTCCACTTACTGGTGTTGTATTGGTTGCAGCTCTTGTCCAAACTTGTTCACCTGAATCATCAAAATCACCATCTCTGTTATAATCAATCCAAACCGAATAACCTTCATTATAAACCGTTCCCGTCCAAGTAGGTGTTAATGTGATGGTGTATTGAGTTCCTTTCGATAAATTAGTCGAAATAGACGTAAAATCTGAATAGAATTGAGCGCCAGAAGGATTGTTGATAGTGTTTAGCTGAACCCTACCAATATACTCGTCATTGGTATTGGTACTTGCAGAGGTACAATAATTCAATTGAACGGCTGTAGTAGTGAAATTTACAGAACTACTGTAAGCCGAATTGCTTCCTCCAGAACATTTGCTTCTTACTTGTGCTTCATATTGTGTTGATGCTGTTAGCCCCGTCAAATTAGTAGAAGTTCCAGTGACAGCAACTGTTGTCCAAGTTGATGTTCCAACAATGCGATACTGTAAATCGTAGGTTGCACCTGTTACCGAATTCCAATTTAAAGTAGCCGTTGATGAGCCAATATTAGAGGCCGACAACCCTGTTGGAACTGTAGCTGTACAAGAGACCGCTCCGCCAATTGTAAAATTGGTATTTGAAATGTCAAAAAAGATGTGGTTAGAGCCTTTAACCATTATGCGGTTTTGACTTCCCGGATTGTTGGGAACTGTAATGGCTTGTGAACCGTCATTTGGAGTATTTGCAAGAATAGTGATTGGATATGTGTTTCCGCCATCTGTCGATAAAAGAATATCTACATTGGCAGCATTCACGCCATTTCCAGTGGTTCCAGCAACACTCCAAGTAACCGTTTGCGTAGTTCCAGCATTCCAAGTCACGTTAGTGTTTGGTGAATTAACTACAAAAGGCCCTGCAGTTCCATTAACAGTGATTACAGTATCATCACTTTTGTTGCTAGCCCCACCGGCTTTGTTATCACGAACAGTCAATCTAAAATTCAACGTCCTTGCAACATTTGGCACGGCTTCCCATTTCCATGAAGTTGCACCTGCCTTTATGGTTGCCAGATTTGGAAAATAACGTTTAGTATCTGTTGAAGGCGAATAAGATCTAAAGGCCACACCAGCAGTGGCAGTGGTGCTTGGCAATTTTGTAACGGCATTATTCTCATCAATTTGTTCCCAACAATAGGTTAGAACGTCACTAGAATTGGCATCAGAACCAGACCCTGTTAGCACAAAAGGTGTTCCTTTAGGTATTGTGTAATTAGAACCAGCATTTGCTGTTGGTGCTGCATTACCTGTGCTAATGTTTGTTTGGCAACTAGTAGTTTTTACATAATCAGTTACTTGCTCTATAGATATTGCATGGAAGTAAGGGTCACTGTGAGCTTGAACATCGTACGTTGCTCCAGTGATACCTGCATAGCCCATAATAGTTGATCCCGAACCAGGCTCCATTTGCACGTCGGTGCCTTCGTTTCCATTGAACGTCCAAGTGTGGTTTGCACCAAACTGATGTCCCATTTCGTGTGCCACAAAATCAATATCGAAATTATCTCCTGTTGGAACAGTACTGGTAGTATAGCCGCTACCTTTTTGATTAGTTACACAAACGCAGCCAATACAACCGGCGTTTCCATTATTACCGGTTGCACCCATCAAATGTCCGATGTCATAGTTGGAATTGCCGATAACGCTATTCAAAGTGCTTTGCAACTGACTGTTCCATTGAGAATCATTTGAACTATATGGATCAGAACTGGCACTTGTATAAATAACTGCATCTGTATTTGAAATAAGCACCATTGTTACATTGAAATCATTTTCAAATACACCGTTAACACGAGTCATAGTGGCATTAATCGCTGAAAGAGCCAAAGCTTTGGTTCCACCGAAATATTGTGTGTATTCTCCAGTAACCGACATTGCCAATCGGTAACGTCTCAACACACCATCATCTGCATTTCGCATAGCTACACCATTAATGTTCTTGTTCATAACATCGGTTACTTTACACTCAAAATCATTATAAGCAGTTCTAATATCGGCTCTTTTATAAACAGAGTAACTTGTCAAATCTTGAGTTATTGGTTCAATGAACGAAGCTGGCTGATTAGCTGACAACCTCATACTTTGAAAACCCAATGGAGAAATGCTAAAGCGAATCACAGCAGTAGGATCGTCGACCCCTTGCCCAGCATATGATCTAATTTCAGGATATCTTGCCTGAAGTTCAGCATCCATTACGGAAGCCTCGATGATTCTGAAGCGTTCCATTTGCCCATCGGGATTTGGAAACGATACAATAACATTTGACGATTTAGAATTTGAGCTCCTTTCAGGAGCTAATTCCAACACTTGTTTTAGACCCTCGATGTTTAAACTATAGGTCTGATTTAGGGGTAGATTTTTTTTGTCAACCTTTACACGGGAACTGTTGACTTGGGACTTTTGCCAAAAATTCGCTTTTTGCGAAAATGACACTGTAACACTCAAAAACATGAGGATACAAAGTAGATTTTTTGTCATGGTTTTTTCGATTTAAATTATTATTAATTTTAAGGGTTAATGGAGTCGAATTTAACAGAATTTTTAGAATTTAAACCATATTGTTAATAAATACGATAACGTTTTCGTGAAAATATTTCAGTTTACGGTTTTTCCTCGTCACTGTTGAAGAAATTGACTACTTTTATACTATGCCAAATGATAAAATTCTAGCTGTTAACGACCTGTCAATTTCATTTTTATCCGAAGGAATTGAGAAAGAGGTAATACATAATATTTCATTTGATTTATATCCAAATGAAATTCTTGGTGTTGTTGGCGAATCAGGATCCGGAAAATCAGTTTCTTCTCTTGCCATTTTAGGCCTTTTGCCAAAAAAAATATCAAAGATCACAAGTGGTTCTGTTGAATTTAAAGGCACAAATTTGGTTACCCTTGAGCAAAAAGAGTTTCAACATATTAGAGGAAACGCGATTTCAATGATCTTTCAAGAACCTATGAGTTCCTTGAATCCATCAATGCGATGTGGAAGACAGGTTGAAGAAATTCTATTGCAACATACATCGCTTTCTAAAAAACAAGCCAAAGAGGAAACGCTTTCACTTTTTGAAAAAGTAAAACTGCCATTACCAGTTCGAGTTTACAATGCCTATCCTCATCAAATCTCTGGTGGTCAAAAGCAACGCGTAATGATTGCAATGGCGATTGCATGCAAACCAAAAATCTTGATTGCAGACGAGCCAACAACTGCTTTAGACGTTACTGTCCAGAAAGACATCTTGACCTTGCTTAAAGACTTGCAGGTAGAAACTGGTATGAGCATCATATTCATTTCGCATGATCTTTCTTTAATCTCTGAAATCGCTGACCGCGTTTTGGTAATGTATAAAGGTTCAATTGTTGAACAAGGTTCTGTAAACAGCATTTTTCACCAGCCTCAACATATATACACCAAAGCCCTTTTAAGTTCAAAACCGTCATTGGACATAAGGCTCAATCGTCTTCCAACCATTAAAGATTTTATGGAAGACAAACCTCGTTCTGAAATCATTTCACACCAGCAGCGCGCTGCAGTTCACCAAAAATTATATTCAAAATCTCCTTTGCTGGAAATCATCAATCTGGAAAAAGAATATCTTTCAAATTATGGTTGGTTCGGAAAATCCACATCCTTTAAAGCTGTTGATGATATAAGTTTCAGACTTTACGAAGGCGAGACCTTGGGATTGGTAGGTGAATCTGGTTGTGGAAAGTCGACACTTTCCAATGCAATTCTTCAACTTGACAAAGCAACGGCTGGCACCATTTTATATCGTGGAATGGACATCACTAATTTAAATTCATCTGAAATTCGGAAGCTTCGGAAAGAAATTCAGATCATTTTTCAGGACCCTTATGCTTCGTTAAATCCGAGAATTTCTGTTGGTAAGGCAATTATGGAGCCTATGGAAGTGCATAACATTGGTGTTTCTAATGATGAAAGAAAGCAGATGGTCTTGGATTTACTTCAAAAAGTTGGTTTGGATGAAAGCGCTTTTAACAGATATCCTCACGAATTTTCTGGCGGGCAGCGTCAACGCATCGGTATTGCCAGAGCGATTGCCCTACAACCAAAATTGATAGTCTGTGACGAATCGGTTTCGGCATTGGATATTTCGGTTCAGGCACAAGTGTTGAATCTTCTGAACGATTTGAAAGAGAATTTTGGTTTTACCTACATATTTATCTCACACGATTTATCAGTCGTTAAATACATGTCAGATCAATTAGTGGTGATGAACAAGGGAAAAATCGAAGAAATGGCTGATGCCGATGAGATTTATAGCAATCCAAAAACCGATTATACCAAAAAATTAATTCATGCTATTCCCAAAGGATTATAGCATGAATATTTTTTTGGTGAGCATTAGAATGCCTTTCATCAATTTTAAAGTATTTTGAAAGGTTGTGAACAATTTGCTTTCAAAAGAAGTAGGTTTTGGTAGATTTGGGGCTGCATTCATAAGTCAAAATTTACGATAGATTTGGGGCAAATCATAAATTAGGTTTTTGGTTGATTCAGTTTTACTTTGATTAAATTTAGGATAGATTTGGGGCTTATCACAAATTTAGGTTATGGTAAATCCGGTTGTTTCGATTTGGTTTTGTAAAGATGAAATTAATTTTGAATAAATCAGTCAAAATACATTATAAATCGATGAAATACATAATAATTTAACATTTAGCAATCATTATGAAGTTTTTTCTTACATAATTTGGTTGCTTCATCCAATGTATTCTTACCAGTTAATTATAATTTGACATAAAAAAATCCTCTCAAACTAGATTTTAGTTTGAGGGGATTGTCAGTACTTTTATTTTATATCTATAGTATCATTTCGGGAACATCTCCTTCAACAACCAATTTACCTTCTGTAGCTTTCTGAATTTCTTCGACAGAAACTCCTGGAGCGCGCTCCAACAGTTTAAATCCATTATCGGTAACTTCCAAAACAGCCAAGTCTGTTACTATTTTTTTCACACAACCTACACCAGTTAATGGCAAGGTACATTTTTTCAAGAGCTTTGAATCGCCTTCTCGATTGGTATGCATCATAGCTACGATGATATTTTCTGCACTGGCAACTAAATCCATAGCGCCACCCATTCCTTTGACCATTTTACCGGGAATTTTCCAGTTGGCAATGTCACCATTTTCTGAAACTTCCATTGCTCCCAATATTGTCAAATGAACGTGTTGCCCTCGAATCATTGAAAAACTCAATGAAGAATCAAAAAAACTAGCACCTGGCAACGTTGTAATCGTCTGTTTTCCCGCGTTGATGATATCTGCATCTTCTTCTCCTTCAAAAGGAAAAGGTCCCATGCCCAAAACACCATTCTCGCTTTGAAACTCCACTTCAATGTCATCTCTTACATAATTGGCTACCAACGTTGGGATTCCAATTCCAAGATTTACATAGTAACCATCTTTGACTTCCTTTGCAATGCGTTTGGCAATTCCTGTTTTATCTAGCATAATTAATTTCTTTTTCTGACTGTTCTTTGCTCTATACGTTTTTCATACTTTTCTCCTTGAAAAATACGCTGGATAAAAATTCCTGGAATGTGAATTTGGTTTGGATCCAGTGTCCCAACAGGCACCAATTCTTCAACTTCAGCAACAGTAATTTTAGCAGCGCCACACATCGCAGGATTAAAATTTCTTGCCGTCCCCTTGAAAATCAAGTTACCTGCCTCATCGCCTTTCCAAGCCTTCACGAACGAAAAATCAGCTTCAAATGCCATTTCCAGCACATACATTTTACCGTTAAATTCTCTGGTCTCCTTCCCTTCCGCTACTTCAGTGCCAAATCCTGCAGGTGTATAAAACGCAGGAAACCCAGACTGGGCAGCTCTACAACGCTCCACCAAAGTTCCTTGTGGCACCAATTCCACGTCCAACTCGCCACTTAACATTTGTCGTTCGAATTCATCGTTCTCCCCTACGTAGGAGGAAATCATTTTCTTTATTTGATGCTTTTGAAGTAACAATCCAAGTCCAAAATCATCTACACCAGCATTATTTGAGATACAGGTAAGACCTTTAACATTCATTTTTACCAATTCATTGATAGCGTTTTCGGGAATTCCACACAGTCCAAAGCCACCCAACATAAGTGTCATCTCATCCTTAACACCCTTCATTGCTTCAGTAACATTGGCTACTTTTTTATTGATCATCTTTCACTTTTTTGATTCCGAAAAATACAAAATAAAAAAGCCAATCTAAAATTCAAACTTAATTTAGATTGGCTCTTTCTGACATTAAAAGAAGTTAAAAATCCAATTCATCAATAAATCCTTCCGTGTCTGACGAAGTATCGCTTCTCGATCTACTGCAGTCGACATTTATTGAAAGTTCTTTTGGACGTTCAAATTCAGCCGTGGAAACATCTAGGCTTTTATCAGCATAACAACTCTTCATATAAATTCCCCAAATTGGCAGTGCCATAGATGCTCCTTGTCCATAAGTAATGGATTTAAAATGTGCAGCTCTATCTTCGGCTCCAACCCAAACGCCTGTAACCAAATTTGGCACCATTCCCATAAACCATCCGTCACTTTGATTTTGCGTTGTCCCAGTTTTACCAGCTATCGGGTTCGTAAAACCATAAGGATAGCCCGTTATGATTTCTTTATAAACTTGGTTGTTGGTCGCCCAGGTGGTTCTTAAACGAGTTCCTGAACCTCCTTCGGTAACCCCTTCCATCAGATTTGTGGTAACGTATGCAACCTCTTCGCTTAACACATCTCTACTTTCGGGAGTAAACTGGAAAAGGGTTGTGCCATTTTTATCTTCGATACGGGTAATCATTACTGGTTTATTATAAACTCCCTTATTTGCAAATGTACCATATGCGGCTACCATTTCATAAACACTCAAATCAGGTGTTCCTAAAGCAATAGCCGGAACGGCCGGAATTTCCGACTCAATACCGAGGTTTTTGGCCATATCGATTACAGGTTCTGGTCCCACTTTGTCCATTAAACGTGCTGTAATGGTATTGATTGAATTTGCCAAAGCATTTTTCAAGGTTCTGAAGCCTCCATATTTACCATCAGAATTTTTAGCTGTCCAAGGTAATGGATTGCCAAACTTCATTGCTTCAATAGTAATAGGTGTATTTGGGAACGTATCACATGGCGATAAATGCAATTGATCTATTGCTGTGGCATACACAAAGGGTTTAAACGTTGAACCAACTTGTCGTTTTCCTTGCTTTACATGATCATATTGAAAATGTTTCATGTTGATGCCTCCTACCCAAGCCTTCACATGACCTGTTTGCGGCTCCATGGACATCATTCCTGTATGCAAGAACGTTTTGTAATAACGCATGGAATCCATAGGTTTCATGATGGTATCTATCTCTCCTTTCCATGAAAAAATAGTCATAGGAGTTGGTTTATCAAAAGAAGCCACAATTTCCTTTTCAGATTTTCCTTGCAATCTTAAAACTCTCCAACGCTCTGATTGACGAATACTTTGGTTGAGTAGCTTGTCAATTTCTTCATTGGTCAATCCCACAAAAGGAGCTGTCTTGTTTCTATCTGGTGTATTCTGATGAAAAAATTCGGCTTGTAACTTTGCCATATGTTTCTCAACAGCATCTTCTGCATACTTTTGCATTCTCGAATCGATAGTGGTGTAGATTTTCAAACCACTATTGTAAAGATTGTATTTTGACCCATCAGATTTTGGATTTTCATTGATCCATTTTTTCATAAAGTCCTGAAGATAGGCCCTAAAATAAGTTGCCGTTCCTTCTTTATGTGATTGAGGTGAGTAGTGTAAACCTAAATCCAATTTCTGAATAGAATCTTTGGTAGCCTCATCAATATAATCATATTTCTCCATTTGGCTCAATACAACGTCCCTCCTGTTTTTTGTACCTTCAGGATTTCGATGTGGTCTTGGATTATATAGTGATGAGTTTTTGAACATTCCGACAAGCATGGCCGACTCTCTCAAATCGAGCTCATGTGGTTCTTTACCAAAATAAATACTAGCGGCACTTCTTATGCCGTCTGCATTGTTTCCAAAATCATAGATATTGAAATACATGGCAATGATTTCTTCTTTTGTATACTGGCGTTCCAAACGGGTTGCAATGATCCATTCCTTGATTTTTTGCAATGCTCTTTCTACGATGTTCTTTGATCCTTCACCATGAAAAAGCTGTTTAGCAAGTTGCTGGGAAATAGTACTAGCTCCTCCACCAGACCCAAGTTTTACAATTGCCCTTAAAGTGCCTCGCCCATCAATTCCGGAGTGTTCGTGAAAACGAGCATCTTCAGTTGCAATCAAAGCATCTACAAGATGTTTTGGAAGTTCACTGTAATCGACAGGTGTCCTATTGTCATTCAAATAAAATTTGCCCAGTGTTTTACCATCAGAAGAAATAATTTCTGTTGCCAAATTCGTGTTTGGATTCTCTAAAACCGTATGATCTGGCATTTCACCAAACGCTCCCCAAGAAGCCAATAAAAACAGAAAAACGATTAGCAAGACCCCTCCACAAAAAGTCATCCAAAACCATTTGATATATTTTGAAAAATCCTGTGAAATTGCTTTCTTTTTAGCCATGACAAAAATTATTTAGTTGATGCTTTCTATACGAAATCCAACATCTGTAATACCTTCTAGATTATCAACGCCATTTACAGCTCCATTATTTCGCATAGCATGTTGAATATTGATATTATACTCTCCTTTTTCCTCAAAAACAAACGGTTTTTCATATCCTTTATACCAAAGTTTGTTCTCCTTGATGTCTGTAAAACCCTCTCCTAACAATTCCCCATTAGGCTTTGCCATTTGATATTCAAGAGTATCAGTGGTTGTCTTTCCATGGGGATAAACCATTTCTACGATCAGAAAGAGATTACTGAACTTATAGGAGTTTGTGTTCCGCACATTTACAAACAAATTATACGGTTTGATGGAATCGGGAGGGTTCACTTTGAATGACATAACAGAGTCTTTATTCCAAGAATTTGGCACAGATCGATATTCGTCAAATACTTGTTTGGAATCGCACGAACTCAAAAAAAATACAAACAATAGGATGACCCAAGGTGTTTTATTTGGCATTGTTGTTCTTTGGTTTTGAAGGTCTATTTTTTGGGCGCTTTTTCGACTTATTTGGTTGTTGTTGAGATGTCTGTTGACCTGCTTGATTGGGATTCCCCTTGCTCTTTTGCCTTCCTCTCTTATTTCTACGTTTATTTTTTCGTTTTGGACTATCAAATCTTGTTAAACTGTCTTGACCGACGACGTTTTCATAATCCGCCTTTACTTCTTCAACAAGGTCTGCAGCATACTCTTCCAGGCTTGCGACTTTTTGCTTGTTCTTGTTGAGTTCAATGATTTCCTTTGCTTGCTCGGTCGTGAGCTTATGCCAATTCATCCATTCTCCTTCATAGGCAAACCACATAAAGCCTTTAAAAATATCCGTCTTTTGACAAATGGCCGTTCCCTTTTCTGTGTAAAGTTTAGTGTCTGTTTTTGGAAAATCTTTTAAGGCATCCAAGTAAGCATCAAGCTCATAATTTAAGCAGCATTTCAATTTGCCACATTGGCCTGCCAATTTTAAAGGATTCAATGACAGTTGTTGATACCTTGCTGCTGATGTGCTCACACTCCTAAAGTCAGTAAGCCAAGTAGAGCAACAAAGCTCTCGTCCACAAGAACCAATACCTCCAAGCCTTGATGCTTCTTGACGAAAACCGACTTGTTTCATTTCTATCCTGGTCCTAAATTCTTTAGCGAATAGTTTGATAAGTTCTCTGAAATCTACGCGCTCTTCTGCTGTATAGTAAAATGTGGCCTTACTGGCATCTCCCTGAAACTCTATATCCGAGATCTTCATTTGAAGTTTAAGATCAATGGCAAATTGACGTGCCTTCACCTTCATAGGTTCTTCTCGATCACGAGCTTCAGACCAAACATCGATATCTCTTTGAGATGCTTTCCGATAGATTTTCATCACCTCTTCTTCATTGTTGATGTCAACCTTTTTACGCTTCATTTGAATTTTAACCAATTCTCCTGTCAACGTTACCATGCCTATGTCATGACCCGATTGTGCTTGTGTAGCTACAACATCGCCTATGCTTAATGTAAGATTTTCTGTATTCTTATAGTATTGCTTCCTTCCATTTTTAAAACGAACTTCAACTCCTTGAAACATTTCTTGTCCTTGAGGAAGCGACATATTGGCCAACCAATCAAAAACTGTCAACTTATTGCAACTATCTGTGCCACAAGTACCGTTGTTTTTGCATCCCCTTGGTTGTCCATCCTTCTCGGTTGAGCAACTTTTGCAACTCATATTGATTATATATAACTCGTTACGCGCGTAACGAACGACGATTAATAATTTGTTTTAAAATGTAAAGATAAGATTATTTATTAAGTTAAAGATTGGAATATTTATATGTATCCACAACAAAAAAAATTCTGCAAACAATTGTTTTTTAGGTGTTTAACTTCTACTTTTATACCCTTATAACCTTCTAGGTTAAAGTTTATCCTTTTCTTCTGCTCACATTTGAATAATTCAACGATGAAACCATATAATCAATAATTCATTTATTATGAAATTAAACTCTACTCCATTTTTTGCGGTTATTTTTTTGTTGACCGCTTATTCGTTTCAAGCTCAAACTCATTTTACTCCTGACGGAGGAGGGCAATTTGTTTTCAATGAAAACAAAATACCTTGCCTAACTGACGAACAGCGCACAGCAGTTCTCAACGAATTGAAAACTAGTATTCAAGAGTTAAAAACTCAAAACAGGTTATCATACAACCAAGCCAATAGAGGCAGCCATCCATTGTTTATCTGGCCTATAAAAAAGAAAGATGGTTTAGAATATAACGATGTTTGGGGTATTTCTAACTATGTTGATCAAAATCCGTCCTATCCAAATCAAGTGCTAGATTACAATTGTGGTTCGCGTACTTATGACACCACAGGAGGTTATAATCATGCTGGGATGGATATCTTCAATTGGCCTTTTTCATGGAAGATGATGGATTATGATGAGGTGGAAATCATTGCTGCCGCTCCAGGCCAAATTCTTTACAAGGCAAGCTCCAACTTTGACAGAAGCTGCTCGTTAAGTGGCGGGAATTGGAACGCAGTGTACGTACAACATGCTGATGGTAGTGTTGCTTTGTACGGACATATGAAACAGAATTCCCTTACCACGAAAAATGTTGGAGAAATGGTTGCCGCAGGCGAATTTTTGGGGATTGTAGGGAGTTCAGGCAATTCAACGGGTCCACACCTTCATTTTGAAGCTTACTCTGAAGTTGAGTTAAATGGTGTGGGGCAAGATGTATTAATTGACCCATATTCCGGAACATGCAATTCAATGAATGTGGATACATGGTGGCAAAACCAAAAACCTTACAATAATCCTAACATCAATGCAGTTTTAACCCATTCTTCTCCTCCGGTATTTCCAACTTGTCCAACGCAAGAAACTACAAACGAAAGCACTAACTTTGATGCTTCTGCGACCGTTTACTTTGGACTTTATATGAGAGACCAAGCTAGTGGCACATCAATAAATTTAAAAATTATTAAACCTGACAATTCAGTTCTTTATAATTGGGATTTTAATTTTACTGATAATTATTACGCATCATGGTGGTATTGGTATTTTTCTGGAATTTATGATATGAATGGTGAGTGGAAATGGCAAGCTACCTATCAAGGCCAAACGGTTACTCATTCTTTTAATATAACTGGAGCTTTGGGAATAGGAGAGGAAGAGTTCAACAATACATCAATCTATCCAAACCCTTTTAATAACGTCGTTTCAATATCATCACCCTTAAAGATTGAAAAGGCAATTGTGGTCGATATGTTAGGTAAGCAGATAAAAGTTATCTCGAATAATTCAGAAGGTATTAAAGAAATTAATCTAGAAACCCTTTCAAATGGCATCTACTTTTTGAATTTAGAAAGCGATTCTGGTCAAAGGAAAACCATTAAAATTATTAAAGAATAACAATTACAAAAAAGGCTTCCAAATGGAAGCCTTTTCTATTTTTTTAGAACTTCAAAAATGTTCCTTAAGTCTTTTTTAAAAGGCAGATGGTCTGCTCTACCTTTTTTGAAAATGTCGTTGCTATTACCTTGTCCTTTTCGCAATGCCTTTTGTTCTTCATAAGGCATACGATTTATTTCCATGCAGTTGGTTGAACAACAATTTTCCATTTTTTCCTTACACTCCTCACATTGTATGAACAACAAATGACATGCCTCATTCGCACAATTAGTATGTAAGTCTGCAGGTTTACCACACTGATGGCAATGCGCAATGACATCATCAGAGATTCTCTCGGAACGCCGCTCGTCAAACACAAAGTTCTTTCCTATGAACTTATTGTCTAAACCTTTTTCGTTAATTTGGCGCACATAGTTTATGATTCCACCTTCGAGTTGGTAAACGTTTTTAAACCCTTTATGTTTGTAGTAAGCACTTGCTTTTTCACAACGTATACCTCCGGTACAATACATAACAAGATTTTTATCTTCCTTGTGGTCTTTTAAATCTTCTTCAATAATATCCAAGGATTCCCTAAAGGTATCTACATCAGGTGTAATGGCATTTTTGAAATGGCCTATTTCACTCTCATAATGGTTGCGCATATCTACCAGAATGGTGTTCTCATCTTCAATCAGTTCATTGAATTTTTGAGCATCTACATGAATTCCTTTGTTGGTCACATCAAAGGTATCGTCATTCAATCCGTCAGCTACAATTTTGTCACGAACTTTTACTTTCAATTTTAAAAAAGCAAAATTATTTTGTTCAACGGCAATGTTCAATCGGACATCTTCTAGAAAACTAATAGTATCCAAATGTTCTTTGAACTTGTTAAAATTATCCGCAGGTATGGATAGTTGCGCATTGATACCTTCATGAGCCACATAAATACGACCCAGAACATCTAATTCGTTCCAGACTAAAAACAAGTGATTTCTTAAAATTTCAGGATTGCCAATCTTGGCATAGGCATAGAAAGAGATCGTCAAGCGGTCTTTGCCTGCTTGTTCAATAAGTTCGGCTCTTTCTTTAGCGCTTAAAGTATTGTACAGTTGCATGCTATACTAATTTTTTAAGGTTAAAGTTGGGCAAAGATATTAAAAAGTGTTCAGTTTGCAGTAGCAATAAGCAGTATTCACAAAAAAAGCACTTTAGGTTTTCTAAAGTGCTTTAATTAGGCTAACTCGTTATTTATATTTTTTCAATTTTAAATATTCAAAAAATATTTTACGAGCTAACCACCATCGGCTCTACAATTGCCATTTAAAGTGATAGCAATTGAAACACCTAATGCGTTGTTGAAAACAATTTTTTTAAAAAATTTCATCTGTCAAAAAGGTTAATATTAATGATTCAGATAAAACGCGTCGCTTCTCAAACGACAGATTTCATAGCAAGATTTCCCAATCTCATTAGGTAGATGCAAAAAGTGTAAAAAGGTTGCGTCATCGCATTGAAAAAATTAAAAGTTGTCGTACTTTAGCCTGAATTAATTAAGAAAATTTACGATAAAAATGAGTAGTGAAAAAGACGCAAAATTAAAGGCATTGCAGTTAACTCTAGATAAGCTGGACAAGGCTTATGGTAAAGGAACTGTGATGAAAATGAGCGATCAAGCGGTAGTAGATGTAGATGCCATTTCATCAGGTTCCTTGGGATTGGACATTGCACTAGGAGTGGGCGGATACCCAAGAGGAAGAATAATTGAAATATATGGCCCAGAGTCTTCTGGTAAAACCACCCTTACTCTGCATGCCATTGCAGAAGCTCAAAAGGCTGGAGGAATTGCTGCTTTTATCGATGCGGAACATGCATTTGATAGGACTTATGCGGAAAAGCTAAACGTAGATATAGAAAACCTTATAATTTCTCAACCCGACAATGGTGAGCAAGCTTTAGAGATTGCAGATAATTTAATTCGTTCGGGTGCTATTGATATTGTAGTGATTGATTCCGTTGCAGCTTTGACTCCTAAAAGCGAAATCGAAGGAGAAATGGGTGACTCAAAAATGGGATTACATGCACGTTTAATGTCACAAGCCTTGAGAAAATTGACAGGCTCTATCAGTAAAACCAATTGTACGGTTATTTTCATTAACCAATTAAGAGAAAAAATCGGTGTGATGTTTGGAAACCCTGAAACTACAACCGGTGGAAATGCACTTAAATTTTATGCTTCAGTACGATTGGATATTAGACGTTCAACACAAATTAAAGAAACTGATGGCAGTGTTGCTGGCAACAAAACGCGTGTAAAAGTTGTGAAGAACAAAGTGGCTCCACCATTTAAAACTGCAGAATTTGACATTATGTATGGCGAAGGGGTTTCAAAAGTTGGAGAGATTTTAGACATCGCCGTTGAAAATGAAATCATTAAGAAAAGTGGTTCTTGGTTTAGTTATGAAGACACGAAACTAGGTCAAGGTCGAGATGCAGTTAAAGCTTTGATAAAAGATAATCCCGAACTGATGGAAGAGCTTGAACAAAAGGTTAGAAAAATTGCCAAAGCAGCTTCATCAGACGATTAAATTTAGAAATCCCGAAAAAATCGGGATTTTTTTTATTTTTCTACGCAACCTTTTCACTCTTTATGTATCTACAGATTGAAAATGGAAGGTTCCTAAATCGAATTATTTAATATGAAACAATTTTTGTTATTATGCGTTCTTGCGTTATCATTGGCCTCTTGCAGTCTTGGCGATGATGGCGATGGTGAATTTTATTATGAAATTTTGCCAATTGAAACTGTAGATATTCCTGATGAATTTACTCTGGGTGAAACTTATGAGATTACTGTATCCTATTTGCGCCCTTCAGGCTGCCACGTGTTCAACAACTTTTATTACACCAGCGAACTTAATCAAAGAACAGTTGCTGTCATTAACACTGTTTATCCAAATCAAGATTGCCAAACATTTGAAAACGAGCTCGAAGAAGTGTCCTTTAATTTTAAAGTCACTAGCAATGGCACGTATGTTTTTAGGTTTTGGCAAGGCGAAGATGACAATGGTGACGACACCTACTATATAGTGGAAGTGCCGGTGGTGGAATAAGAAAGTAGAAAAATTAAAACAGAAAACACATTTGAGTTTAGAACAACTCATAGAACAATGTAAAAAAAACGATGCTAAAGCTCAAAGCCAAATATATAAACTCTACGCAAGTAAGTTGTTTTCGCTCAGCCTAAAGTACTCGAGAAACTATGCAGAAGCTCAAGATAATCTGCAAGATGCGTTTGTGACTATTTTTAAGAAAATAGAACAGTATAAAAGTAAAGGTTCATTGGAGGGATGGATGAAACGAATTACCATCAACACGGCTTTACAACAATATAGAAGTGTTGGTGTTTTTGACATCATTGGTGAAGAGCAGATAGAAGACGTCAGTGTTGAAATTGATAATGATAATATTGGCGTGGATTATTTGCTTAAAATCATTCAAGAATTACCAGATCGATACCGTTTGGTCTTCAATCTCTATGCATTGGATGACTATTCACATCAAGAAATTGCAGATATGCTGGAAATTTCAATTGGAACCTCAAAATCAAACCTGGCTCGAGCTCGTTTGATTTTAAAAGAAAAAATAGAACATTACAAAGCGAGTTCAAACTCGCAATCATTATAATGAGTGATAAAAAACATATAGACCGACTGTTTCAGGAGAAACTCAAAGATTTTGAAGTTTCACCGGATGATTCTGTTTGGGATAACATACACGATCGTTTGCATAATGACAAGCGTAATCGAAAAGTTATACCGTTATGGTGGAAATTGGCCGGTGTTGCTGCGCTTATAGCTTTGTTATTGACCGTTGGAATTAACTTTTTCTCTAACGATTCAGCGATTGATAATAAAAATATCATTGTAGACACAGAGAATCCATCATCTGAAAACTCCAAAACGACTATAGAGGACAACGCGACCGAATTAGAAACTAATCCTCAAGACAAAAACAATTCATCCAAAATAGCGAATGAAGAAATTGATTTCAATAGTGAATCAAATACTGGCGAAGACGGATTGAATTCCAATGATTTTAATAGAAATACGAAGTATTCAAATCATAAAAATACTTCTAAATCGAGTTACACTAACGTTGCTGATAATTCAGTCAAGAATTCAAATTTGAAGAAAAATTCTGAAACGTCTGATAGATTGAATGTTTCATCTCAAAATGACAGATTCAATTCTACAGCAGACGCTGTAACGTTTAGTACAAAGGATGATCAAAAACTCAACAACTCTGAAAACCAGAAAATAGACAAGGACGAGGCCGATAAGCTGATAAAAGATTTAAAAAACAACTCTGATTCAGCAGTTACCAATAACTCTTCTGAAATAAGTGTTGAATCTTCATCAAAAGAAGGCAAAAAGGAAAATAAAACTACGCAAAGCATTGAAGATGCTATTGCTGAAGCCAATAATGAAGATGAAAAAGAAAAGAAACTAAACAGGTGGAACATTTCTCCGAATGTGGCGCCTGTTTATTTCAATTCTCTTGGAAAAGGTTCTACTATCGACGAGCAATTTGTAGACAATACCAAAACATCTGAAATTAGCATGAGCTATGGTTTGGGGGGAAGTTATGCCATTAACGATCGCCTTAAGGTTAGAGCGGGAATTAATAAAGTTGGCATGGGTTACAAAACCAATAATGTGATTGCTTTCAGAAGCATAGATTCAACTAGCAGGGCTCGTACAAGAATTGCGAATGTAAATATGGACCCCAATGCGAGTGATATGACGTATATGAGCACAGAGACTTTGGACAGTAACATTACTCCCGAAGTCGTCAATTCAAAGTCTAAAGGTTCCATTGATCAACAATTTGGTTTTATCGAAGTGCCATTGGAAGTTGAATATGCATTGGTCAATAAAAGGTTTGGGATAAACGTGATAGGCGGTTTTAGTACTTTGTTTGTTGATGAAAACGAAATTTATTCTGTCGTAGACGGTGCCAGAACCCGAATTGGAGAGGCAAACAACATCAATTCGATGAGCTATAGTGCCAATTTTGGGTTGGGGATCAATTATAATGTTTCAGAAAAAATTAAGGTGAATGTTGAACCAACATTTAAATATCAAATAAATACCTTCAATAATAGTTCGGGTGATTTTCAACCATACTTTATAGGTATTTATACAGGATTAAGTTATAAGTTTTAGGTTTTTTAGTTGGTTAGATAATTATTGCAAACTCGCAATGATGACGAAAAGTCGCTCCGTGCCAAGAGCGACTTTTTAATTTTTATTGAATACGATCAATTGATTTAAAATAATCTGTCTTGCCTTTTCATTTAAAGTTTTGGTGTCAGTTATTTTCAAATCTTTTGTCAAAAGAAACTTGTGGATTTTAGCGCGCATTCTGCCAGGACCACCACTAAAAAAAATATAAGAAAAACGCTTCTTGTTATCTGCAAAGGTCATCGGAACTACTGGAATTTGATGATTGATGGCTAATCGGAAGGCTCCATCTTTAAATTCATCGAGCATAATATCTTCATCTGGCACGCCTCCTTCAGGAAAAATGCAAATGCTCACACCCTGTCTTAGTCTTTTTTGCGCTCGTAAAAAAACGGCCTTTCTGCTTTTTTCAGAGCTTCTATCTACCAAAATACACGTGCGCTTATAAAAAAAACCAAAAAGTGGAATTTTGGCCAATTCTTTTTTTCCAACAAACACAAACGGATTTTTCACGCAAACAAGCATCAACATAATATCAGTCATAGATGTGTGATTGGCTATAAACATATAGCTCTTGCTTTTTTCAGGAGTTTCCTCTCGTTCAATCTTCCATCGAAAACCCATCCCCACCAAAATAAAAGCTGCCCAAAAGCGTGCTAATCTAAAAAAATAGGGATACCAAGATTCTTTCAAAATAGATATTACCAGTAATGGGAACAATACGATGATTGGCACTGTTACCAAAATATAGAACCAAAGGCGGTATAGAATCCAAAATGGATATTTGATTAGTTTCATAAAAGTCAAAACTACTAAATAAATTGAGCTATTGTACTAAAAAAATTACCTTTGTAATTCGTTTAACAATTAAAAAGATTCCTGCCTTCGCAGGAATGATTATGGCAAGAATTCTCACAGGCATACAAAGTACAGGAACTCCACATTTGGGGAATATTTTAGGAGCTATCATACCTGCAATTAATATGGCAAATGACGACTGCAACGAGTCGTATCTGTTCATTGCTGATATGCACTCCCTAACGCAGATAAAAGACGCCGATACTTTACGGCAGAATACTTACTCAACAGCTGCAGTATGGCTTGCCTTTGGATTGGATGTTGACCAAACTGTATTTTACAGGCAAAGTGATATCCCTCAAGTAACCGAACTATCGTGGTATTTAAGTTGTTTCTTCCCCTATCAACGTTTAACTCTTGCTCATAGTTTTAAGGACAAGGCTGATCGTTTAGAGGACGTCAATTCAGGATTGTTTACCTATCCTATGTTGATGGCTGCTGATATTTTATTGTATGATGCAGAAATAATTCCTGTTGGGAAAGATCAGTTGCAACACATTGAGATGACCAGAGACGTTGCTACTCGCTTTCACGCAAAAATGGGTGAAACCTTCGTGATTCCTGAAGCTAAAGTTCAGGAGGAAACCAAACTGATACCTGGAACCGATGGTGAAAAAATGAGCAAGAGTAAGGGTAATATTATTGATATTTTTCTTCCGGACAAGCAACTCCGAAAGCAAATTATGTCTATCCAGACGGATAGCACTCCACTAGAAGATCCAAAAGACTGGAAAACGTGCAACTGTTTTGCTATATACAGTTTACTGGCTTCTAAAGAAGCTGTTGAAACGATGAAAGCCAACTACGAAAAAGGAGGTTATGGCTACGGTACTGCAAAACAAGCTTTATTTGAGTTGATTGTTGAAAAATTCGCCACACAGCGTGAACGTTACCATCATTATATGAATAACCTCAACGAAATTGATGCCGCTTTGTTTATCGGTGTTGAAAAGGCAAGGATGGTTGCAGATGACGTTTTGTCCAGAGTTAGAGCGAAAGTCGGTTATTAAACCAGTTCAAACATTTTTCCGGGCAAAGGTCTCATTACTCCTTTTAGTTCCATATTTAATAGAATTCCTGCTACTTTGAAGATTGGAATTTGACATTCAATGGCAATAATATCAAGTGATTCTTTTTCTTTGTTTTTCAGATAGTTGTAAATCACCTTCTCTTGTTCATCCAATTCAACAAATAGCTGTTTTTGGATAGCAGGCTTTTTCTTCTCTTCGAGTTCCCAATTCAAGACATATGGCACATCCATTGGGTTAGATAGCAAATGTGCTTTTTGATATTTGATAAGGTTGTTGCACCCAATGCTTTGCAAATCATTTATCCTTCCGGGCACAGCAAAAACATCTCTATCGTAAGATCTAGCAATATCTGCCGTTACAAGGCTACCACCTCTTTCCGCAGATTCTATAACAATGGTTGCTTCACTCAAACCTGCAATAACTCTATTGCGCTTTAGGAAATTTTCCCTGTCAGGATTGGAACTACTCCAAAACTCTGTCAAAAAGCCACCATTCTTTTCGACATCAACCATATATTTTTTATGTGTGGCTGGATAAATTTGATTCAAACCGTGCGCCAAACAACCAACTGTCTGTAAATTATGTTTTATCGCAGCTTTTTGGGCTGTAATGTCTGCTCCATAGGCAAAACCAGACACAATCACTGGATTGAAAACGGCCAATTGCTCAACCAACTGTTCGCAAAAAGCTATTCCGTAAGTCGTGATTTTTCGAGTGCCTACAATACTTATAATGCGCTTCTTATATAAATCTACATTACCAGCTTGAAATAAAAGAATCGGACCATCAATACAATGCTTCAATTTGTCCGGATACTTTGCATCCATAAAATACAAGCATTCGATGTCATTCTCTTTTATGAATTTTAATTCCTTTTCAGCAGCTTTGAAATGCGACACCTCAAACAAGTCCTTAATCGTTAAATCACCAATGCCATCAATTCTGGTAAGGTTTTTCCTTTTCTCTTTAAAGATTGCTTCTGCAGAACCACAATGACCAATGAGTTTTTTTGCTGTAATATCACCTATTTTGGCAACATTCTGAAGGGCTAAAAGATGCAGTAAATCGGTTTCTGTCATTGTATGGCGCTGATTATGAATATCAACAGTAAATCAAATGCAATGTTAATAAATTGTAAGTCTCAAATTTCATTCAGCATCAAAAATTTTTAACTTTGTTTCGATGCATTTAGAAAACTACATAAGCGATTTATTATACCGCTACGACTGCGTAACAATTCCAGAATTTGGAGCATTTTTAACCAATCGAGTGCCTGCCAAAGTACACGAATCTACCAATGCTTTTTATCCTCCGAAGAAAGTTTTATCTTTTAACGAGCAGTTGCAGCACAATGATGGTTTGCTGGCAAGCTATATCACAGAAATTGAAAAGATTCCTTATGAAGCTGCCATCCAAAAAATTGGAAAACACGTTAAATCCATCAAGTCTTATTTGGTTGAAGGTGAAACATTGAATTTTCAAAATATTGGAGATTTAATGCTCAATTCTGAAGGAAAAATTGTTTTTGAACCTTCATATCACGTGAATTACCTGACTGATTCTTTTGGATTGTCGCAGTTCACATCCTCTAGCATCACTCGTGAAGTTTATAAAGAAGAGGTTGAAACGATTGAGAAAGTTGTTCCTATTTCAATCACTCCTGAAAAACGCAACACGGCTCGACCTTTACTTAAATATGCTGCAGTGGCATTGATTGCTTTAACAGCTGGAGGTTTTGTGGCATCCAATTACTACATTAATAAAATTGAAGAGCACAATCAAATTGCACAAGAAGAAGCAAATGAGCAACTAGACGCCAAAGTCCAGGAAGCGACTTTTGTGATTGAAAACCCTCTACCAGCTGCCACACTTACTGTTGAAAAACAATCTGGCAATTACCATATTGTTGCTGGGGCTTATCGTATTGAGGAAAACTCACACACCAAGGTCGAACAATTACAAGCGCTTGGTTACAAAGCTCGTATGATCGGTGTCAACAAATATGGTCTTCACGAGGTGGTTTATGATAGTTATCAAACTTCTGAAGAAGCTGTTGCCGCTTTACGCGAGATTCGTCGCAACCATAATCCTCAAGCTTGGTTGATGGTAAAAGAGATTCAATAACTTTCAAGTTTTCGTCCACAATCTTTTCAATCGTAACTCGTAAATCATAAATCCCGAGTATCTTTGCATTGCAAAAAAATAAACTATGCAAGCAAAAACGCCTGAACAATCGAAAACCATCATGACCGACTTGGTATTGCCAAGTGAAACCAATCCTATCAACAATCTTTTTGGAGGTGAATTATTGGCTCGAATGGACAGAGCTGCCAGTATAGCTGCCCGACGTCATTCCCGTAGAATTGTGGTCACTGCTTCTGTAAACCATGTGGCTTTTAATCGTTCTGTGCCTTTAGGAAGTGTAGTGACCATTGAAGCAAAGGTTTCAAGGTCTTTTAAATCTTCGATGGAAGTGTTTATGGATGTTTGGATTGAAGACCGTGAATCTGGGTTAAGAACTAAAGCGAATGAAGCCATTTACACGTTTGTCGCGGTTGATGAGACTGGACGACCTGTGGAAGTGCCAGAATTAGTTCCAGAAACCGACTTGGAAAAAGCGCGTTTTGAAGCTGCTTTGCGCCGTAAGCAATTGAGTTTGGTGCTTGCGGGAAAAATGAAGCCAAATGAAGCCACTGAATTGAAGGCTCTTTTTGAATAACTACATTCTATAAATCCAGCCAGAAGGATCCTGCGTTTTGGATTCGCCTGAAACAACCTTGAAAATGCTGAAACTCAAGATAGTTTCGTGGTCTCCTGTCGTTGTGAAAACTTCTCCAATAAACTGTTTGGTATCTACCTTATCACCTTTTTTGACGTAGACTTTTGATAAGTTTTTGTAGGCTGTAAAGTAATTTCCGTGTTGAATCAAAACGGTAGGATTTCCAGTTTTGCTGGCAATTACAGCAGTCACAGTTCCTTGAAAAACCGCTCTCACTTTTGAACCTTCTTCCGTGGCAATTCTAACACCATTGCTTTGAATGCTGATGGAAGGATCTATAGGAGACGGTTGTGTACCATAACGCGTTTTGACAACGCCTTTTTCGACTGGCCACGACAGTTTTCCTTTGTTGGCTTCAAAATTGGCTCCTGTGGCCTTGGCTTCTGGTGTTAGGGCAAAACCAGACGAAGATTTGGTTTCGCTTGCTTTGTTAGATTTGTTTGCTTTTCTATTGGCTTCAGCTATCGCTTCCTTAATCAAACGTTCAATTTCACGATCGATTCTATCGGCTTCCTGCTGTTTTGATTTAATTTGAGAAGAATATTTGGTTAAATCCTTACGGATCAAAGCAACCATCTCTTGCTGTTCTTTGATGTCTTCCTCCAATTGTTTTTTGGCAATTCTATTCTCCTCAATTAGCTTTTCCTTATCTTTTTTCTGTTGCAATAATGATGTATTTAAGTCTTGAAGCTTCTGTGTTTTAGACTTGATTTCTTCACCTTGCTGCTCTTGGTATCTTGTGTATTGTTTAATGTATTGCAAACGTTTGTAGGCTTGCTTGAAATTATCCGAGGACAATAAAAACATCACTCTGCTTTGTTCTGATTTGCTTTTGTAAGACTTCACCACCATAGCGGCGTAATCTTCCTTTAATTCCTTTAATTGGTCTCTTAAACTTGTGATTTCCTTTTGATTGTTGTTGATTTCTCTCGTGAGCAAGTTTGCCTGATCATTTGTAACCTTAATCAAGTTTTGACGTACACGAACTTTATTATTCAAGTCTTCAACAATGGTAACCATAGATTTTTCCTTTTTCCTATTGGTAAAAAGTAAGCTGTTAATCTGCTCAATCTCCTTTTGTAATTGCTGACGTCTCGCCTCGAGTTCCTGTTGCTTTTTGCTTTGTGCAGTCATATTGCCCACACAAAAAAGCATCAATAGACTAAACACTAAATATGTTGGTCGGTTTAGTTTCATTTCAATTGAATTTCTTTATATCCTTCTGGAATTTCAAACGGAAAACGCAGATCTTCATTGATGCTTATCGATTTAAATTCTAAATCAATCTTCACTTGATCATTGTTTTCCAAGGCTAATATATTCACATTTTCCGGAAAAATTTGCTTGTCCACCAATTGATAGCTTTTATAATCAATTTCTAAAAATCGCTTTGTGAGTGGTTGAGACAATTGTTGTGAATCCAATTTGAAATGACCAGGATTGAAAAGATAAAATATCTCGAAGATAGATTTTTGACTTTCAGGTTGTAAGATGTACGAGTTCTCATTTGAAGAAGCCACATAAGTTTCATCTTTCAAATTGTAAAGTGTTTCTCCCATCAATAGATTTTGAACCTTTTGAAAATCCAAGTCCACACCTAATAATTCTGATAACAACGAATAATCACCATCAAAATATTCGTTTTCCCATTTGTTGTAATAGCTCACTTTATCTGGTGTAATCATTGCTCTTGCAACTCCCAATGGCGCACTCAACCAAATGGTTTTGTCCTTTTCCATTCTCAAGTTTACAGTGACACCATTTGATGATTTTCCGTCAGAATAATCAATTTTTACTTTCGCCTGAAACGTCTTGAAATCAGCTGTTTGCTTTTGATTTTCTCTAATGATTTGTTTGGCAGTCATATTTTCCTTGATGACGCCTTCCGAAGTGAGATTTTTTGTGGATTTACAACCAATGAAGATTCCAAAAATTAGAATCAAAAACGCATATTTGATATTACTCATTGCTGTTGTTTGGTTAAAGTTTCTGCCTTTTTAGCAAACGCTTGAGATTTGGGAATATTATTGTCCAGCTTATACGCCAAGCTCAACTGTGTGTAGAAATCGCTTTCCATTTTAGCGTCATCAATGATATAATCCAATCCTGCTTCCAGTTTTTGAATGGCTTTTTTAGGCTGATTCAATTTATTATTGGCAACGCCATTGATAAGATACAAAACTGGTTGTGCTGGGAACAAATCGAGTGCTTCCTGACTTTTCTTCGCAGCTTTTTCATCCATATTCAAATCGAGTTGAAGCAGTAAAACGTCTTTAATTATCATAAAATTGTTTGGGTCTTGCTGCAACGCTTCTTCAAAATATTGGAGTGCTTTTGGTTTATCATCCAATTTTAGATGATATTGTCCCAATTCAGTAAGTGTTTTGGTGCTTTTTTCTGTACCTACCATCGCCGTCAACTCGACAAGGTCTTTTTCATACTCTGGATGTTTAGACACGTAATTGACAAAATCATTGAATACTTTGGCTTTTGCTTCTGGAGTGATTTCAGGCGTGGAAAGCACTGTTTTCATAGATTGAATAGCCTTTTCAGTTTCATTTGCATCCAAATAAAACTTATAAAGTGCCAAATGAACCAATTTCGATTCTGGTTTTGCCTTTAACAAGTCTTTTGAAGCTTCGAACGCCTTTTTGGTATTTCCCGTTTCACTATAGCGATAAATCAATCTCAAATAAGCATCTTCGTTTTGTGGGTCAGCTTTGACGCGCTGTTCAAGATTTTCAATTCGGTCATCATCCTTTCCTGTTATGTTATAGATTTCATTCCGAAGCGCATCTCGGTCTGGATTGATTCCAAATTCTTTGTCCAACTGGTCCAAAAGCTTTAGCGCGTCTTTATATTCCTTGGATTTGATGTACAATTCAGCTAAATCCTGACGATAATCAGGATGGTACTTTACCAATTGTTTGACAGTTTTGATGGCTTTGTCTGTATCTCCCTGAAGATTGTAGACTTCGTAAAGCTGGTCTAGATACCACTCATTTTCCGGTTCTTTTGAAACAGCCTTTTTAAGAGCATCTTCGGCGGCGCCATAATTTTTTAAGGCTATGTAATTTTTGCCCAATTCATAATAGATGACCGTTTTTGAGTTGTCAAGTTTTTCGCATTTTAACAAAGCATCGACAGCTCTTTGGTAGTTTTCAATCCCGTTTTGTTTCAATGCCTCGAAAAAACTTTCCTGAAACATATCTTCGACATCACCAAGGTCATCAGTTGGTCTTTTGTTGAAATCTACTTGTGCATAGCTCATCTGTGGAATGAAAACTATTCCAATCAAAATCAATACTATGTAGTGTTTCAACTTCATTTAGTTATGTGCTGCGATGGTTAAATTCAAAAACTATTCCAAGACTGAATAATCACCAATACTAATGCTTTTAAAATGGCCATCGTATTTTACGTGATTGCCAATCATAGCTCCATCCAAATTAGCATTTTTAATGACATTATGGCTCTGAATTAGGCTATTTTTAACGGTCACGTTATCTAATAAACAATCATTGCCGATGGAAACATTTGGACCTACGGTTGTGTTGTTCAAAATGACATTTTCACCTATATGGCAAGGTTCTACGATTTTGGAATTATTCAAAGTAACTGTTGCAGCAATCATTTGTTCCTCACCATCTTGTTGTAGAAAGCCGAGCATACGTGTATTTGTTTCTACCGTCACAGTTTTATTACCACAGTCCATCCATTCATCTACTTCTCCTGCCTTAAAGACCTTTCCGCTTTGCATCATTCGTTTGATACCATCATTTATTTGATATTCTCCACCGTTCACAATATTGTTGTCCAACACGTGTTGCAATTCATTCTTTAGGACCGCCACATCCTTAAAATAGTAGATACCAATAACTGCCAAATCGCTTACAAACTCTTTTGGTTTTTCTACCAGCTCAATAATTTCGTCACACTCATTCAACTTTACGACTCCATAGGCTTCGGGCTGCTCTACTTTCTTAACCCAAATTACAGAATCTGCTTCAGGATCCAACTTAAAATCTGCCCTGATAAGTGTATCTGCATAGGCAATGACCGCTGGGCCAGAAAGTGAGTCCTTTGCACACATAATGGCATGTCCCGTGCCCAAAGGCTGGTCTTGGCGATAGATGGAGGCATTTGCTCCCAATCCAATTGCCAATTCTTCCAAACTCTTAACTACATCGTCTCCAAAAAAAGCTGGGTCGCCTAAAATAAAGGCAATCTCATCAATCGGCTGATTCAATACCTTTACGATATCTTTAACCAAACGATGCACTATCGGTTGGCCAGCAACTGGAATTAATGGTTTTGGAACTGTGAGTGTATGAGGACGAAGTCTTGAACCTCGACCTGCCATTGGAACTATTATTTTCATTTAAAATTTTATTTCATTCCCTCGAAGGAAGGAATCTTGTTAAATAATACTATAATTTCATAAAGATATCGACTTTGCTCGACCAGACAGAATTTGCTATTTCGTACCTGTACTACCAAAACCTCCTTCTCCTCTGGATGTTTCGGTCAATTCTTCTACCTTAATCCATTCGGCACGCTCGTGTTTAGCAATCACCAATTGTGCGATGCGCTCACCATTGCTTATCGTAAACTCTTCATTTGATAAATTGACTAAAATGACTCCAATTTCACCTCTATAATCTGCATCAATCGTTCCTGGCGCATTCAATACGGTTATTCCCTTTTTTGCAGCCAATCCACTTCTTGGGCGCACTTGTGCCTCATAACCGACTGGAAGCTCCAGAAAAAGGCCTGTGCCCACAATACTGCGTTCCAAAGGTTTTAAAACTCTTGCTTCTGATAAATTTGCGCGCAAATCCATTCCTGCGGAAGCTTCTGTTTCATAAGATGGTAATTCGTGATTTGATTTATTGATGATTTTGATGTTCATATCTTGTGTTTCAAATAATGAAGTTTGATTGTATTATTTTCTTTTCAGAATTTGTTTAATTTCCTTTTGTTCCAATAGATAAATAATTCCCAAAAATACTAAAACTAAAATGGTACTGACGTAGTAATTATCATTAAATCTGTAATAAGAAATCCCAGAAATCAGGATTGCGAAAAGCATATAACTCAAAATCCTAGTGAGGTCATAAGGTACCGGATAATGCTTTTTGCCCATTTGATATGAAATGAGCATCATACTACCATAGGCAATCAAGGTCGTGTATGCAGAAGCCATAAACCCGATTTTCGGAATCCACCAATAATTAAGCGCAATGGTAATGATGGCGCCAATTATGGAAATATACATTCCAAAGCGTGTTTTGTCCGTTAATTTATACCAAATTGCTAAATTGAAATAGATTCCCAAACATAAATTTGCCAGCAACACAATCGGAACAATATCTATGGCTTTCCAATAAGATTCATTTGGAACAATCAATTGTTTGAAAATATTCAAAAATGCCACCGTAAACACAAACATCAAGCTTCCGAGTATGACGAAGTATTTCATAATTCTGGCGTATGTTTCCTTTGCGTTCAATTCTTTTGCGTGGCTGAAAAAGAAAGGTTCAGCACCAAGACGAAATGCTTGGATGAAAATGGTCATAAAAACTGCAATCTTGTAACAACCACTATAAGCTCCATTGATGTCCTTTCCTTCCATAACAGGCAAGAGCCATTTGTCAAAATTCTCATTGATGACATAAGCGAGACCTGCAATCATTATTGGCCAACCATAGTTGAGCAATTGTTTAAAAATTGCTGTGCTAAATTCAAATTTTGATTTGAAAAAATAAGGCGACAACAACAATAAGGTTGAAATACTGGCAGCAAGGTTGGCAATGAAGATATACTGTACCAAATCGTCGGCATTATAACCTGGAAACTCAATGTTGAAATAAGGAATTGCCCAAAGGAAAAAGAAGTTTAAAATGACATAAATGGCGATATTTGAAAGCTTTATAGCAGTAAATTTTATTGGTCTTCCTGTTGCTCTTAAATAGGCAAAAGGTGCGACTACAAGGGCATCCAAAGCCAAAACACCAATAAGTAAATTGAAATAGGTAATGTTCAGGTTGACGAAACTTGCAAGTTGCTCGTTGAATAAAAAAACAAGTACAAAAAAGATCAGCGTCGAACCCGTTAAGCTAATTAGAACAGTTGAAAATACTTTTTCCTTTTCTTTTTCTTTGTTCAAATTGAAAAACCTGAAAAAAGCAGTTTCCATTCCGTAAGTTAGTAACACATTGAAAAACGCCGCATAGATATAAAATGTGGTATTGTCAGAATAATTGGATGTTGCCAATTTGTCGACGTGAAGTGGCACAAGAATAAAATTCATAAGCCTGGGAAGAACGGTCGCCAGACCATAAATGATAGTGTCCTTGAAAAAGGTTTTTAATGTGCCCAAGAATGCGAATTTGAGCTGCTAAAATACAGTTTTATGCAGCCAATTGCAAGGTGTCTCTTAATCCTTCTTAACTGGAGCGCTCGGATAATTTTGTGACGGTTTTTCAGTAATGTTCTCCAATTTGAAATACCTTATGTCACCATTTTGTTTGTAGCTAATGACACACTCTGAATCCTTAAGTTCGAAGGGAATTTTTTTTGGAATATTTGGAACAGAATTTCCATATTCTTCGTTAGGGTCGCTGCTCATCACAATATCTTGTTTTTTATTGAATTCAGTTTTAAAACGTCCAACGTAAATTAGGTTTTCATCTTTAATGGTTTCTAGTTTTACGGCCTTGCCTCTAAAATAGACTGAATCTAATTCTATAGCGGTAGCTTTATTCTTTGAATGAATAAACAGATCAATTCCGGAACCGCCTCCTTTGACGCCAGCTACCCATTTTTGAAAATAAACTTCCTCCACGTCAATGGGAGATGAGGACTGCAACTTTTGAGCAGACGAACATCCAACCACCACAATCATTATTGCAAAAATTGATGCGGCTTTTATCGAAATCATAATGCGTACATTTTCATTAAAGATACTAAATCAAACATCATTCCATAAAAAAAGCCCTGCGTTAGTGCAAGGCTTTATAATTTTATGGTATCGAATGTTATCAATCTTGATCGACAGTAGCGACAGCGCTATTGGAAGTGTTCTCGTAAATAGACGGAGGACCATTTTCATAATATGTCCCAGCCTTTTCACTCAAGCTTGCAATTTTGATATATTTCGTAACGCCATTTTCTTTGTAGCTAATTACACATTCGTCTGCTCCTAAATCAAAAGGGTAGTCAGCAGGCTTCTCTGGATATTTCCAAGTGTAATCAGTTGATTTGTTTTTCAAGGTGGCAGAATACATCCCTTTACCTTTAACTAATTTGCCTGTAAGATTTCTGAAATAAACATTTTCTAGAACAACATTTTCGTCATTTGTAATATTTGGAAGAAAAACATTAAATCCTGTTCCTCCAACATTGATGCCTGCATACCATTCTTGGAAATTGACTTCATTCAACTTAAAAGTTGGGTGTTCCTGAAAAGAAGTAACAGTGTTGGAAATGGCTTTGGATTGGGCGTTTGAAGTGAAACAACCCAACAACATTAAAAACATAGCGGTGGCTCTAAAAGCCGTTTTAAGTAGGTTCATAGGATATTTAATTAAGATTTGGACTGCTAATATAGATAATAAAACAACCTGACAATGGAAAAAAACAGTTTTTTCGACAAAATACACGTATTTTATCCGACTTATATGACGTTTCATCCGAAATTTAAGCCATTTTGGAGCTAGTTTTTAAGGGGAAAAGTCATAATCTGAAAAGAAAAAAACCTCACTAATAATTAGTGAGGTTTTAGTTGATAAGTCACAAAGCAAAGTTGCTTCTTATATATAAGTCTATCAATTGTTCAATGCTTCTGCACCACCAACAATTTCAAGGATTTCATTGGTAATTGCCGCTTGACGGGCTTTGTTATAAGTCAATTTCAACTGATCGCGCAATTCTGTCGCATTATCTGTCGCTTTGTGCATTGCAGTCATACGCGCTCCGTGTTCACTAGCGAAAGAATCTCTAATCGCTTTATACAATTGTGTTTTTAAAGATTTTGGAATCAACTGCTCAACAATTTCAGCTTTAGAAGGCTCGAAAATGTAATCTAAATTCACGTTTGCATCCTTTTCAATCGGAACAATTGGCAAGAATTGTTCGTTCATAATTTCTTGCGTCGCAGCATTCTTAAACTTATTGTAAACAAGCACAATTTTATCCGCTTTATGTGTCAAGAATTGTTCCATCAACATTTCGGCAATATCAGCGACATTCTCAAAAGTTAAATCGTCATAAACAGCACTTTTGTTCGAAAGCACTTTGTTACTTTTCTTAAAAGCGTCATTTGCCTTCTTTCCTATAGCTAAATAAGATACTTCCTGATTAGCATAAGTATTATTGACCAAAAAGTTAACCTGCTTGATGATGTTTGAATTGAATGCTCCTGCCAAACCTCTGTTTGATGTAATGGCAACAATAAGCACTTTGTTAACAATGCGCTGGTCTGCAAATTTACTACCAGAATCAGCATCTAATGTTGCGCTCAACCCTTGTAAAAGTTCAGTCAACTTATCAGAATAAGGTCTCATTGCAGTGATGGCGTCTTGTGCCTTCTTCAATTTTGCAGCAGACACCATTTTCATAGCGCTAGTAATCTGCATCGTTGAAGATACTGATGATATTCTGTTACGTATTTCTTTTAAGTTCGCCATTCTTTAATTAGAATTAAGTATGAAGACATTAGAAGTTAGACCAACATCCCACAACTTTACACTTATTTTCTATATTTTGCTGATAGTTCTTTAGCTACAGTCATTAAAGTGTCTGTAACTTCGTCTGTCAATTTACCAGCTTTCAAGGTCGCCAAAGTATCGCTATGTTTAGCTTTCAAGAACTCTAAATAATCTCTTTCGAATTCCTTTACTTTTTCAACAGGAACATCTCTTAATAGATTTTTCGAACCTGCATAGATGATCGCGATTTGATCTTCAACAGTGTAAGGGTCATTTTGAGCTTGTTTCAAAATTTCCACGTTACGTTTACCTTTTTCAATGACATTCAAAGTTGAAGCATCAAGGTCAGAACCAAATTTAGCAAAAGCTTCTAACTCACGATATTGTGCCTGGTCTAATTTCAAAGTACCAGCAACCTTTTTCATTGATTTAATCTGTGCATTACCGCCCACACGAGATACCGAGATACCAACGTTAATTGCAGGACGAACACCAGAGTTGAACAAGTCACCATCCAAGAAAATCTGTCCGTCAGTAATGGAAATTACGTTAGTTGGAATATATGCAGATACGTCACCAGCTTGTGTTTCAATAATTGGAAGTGCTGTCAATGAACCTCCTCCTTTTACCATAGGTTTCAATACTTCTGGCAAATCGTTCATTTCTTTTGCAATGTCATCATTCGCAATGATTTTTGCAGAACGCTCTAACAAACGAGAGTGAAGGTAGAAAACGTCTCCAGGATACGCCTCACGTCCTGGTGGACGACGTAACAACAAAGACACCTCACGGTAAGCAACAGCCTGCTTTGACAAATCGTCAAAAATAATCAAGGCAGGACGACCAGTATCTCTAAAATACTCACCAATTGCAGCGCCAGCAAATGGAGCATAAACCTGCATAGGAGCTGGGTCAGATGCATTTGCAGCTACAATGACAGTGTAAGCCATTGCACCTTTGTCTTCCAACGTTTGTGCGATGTTTGCCACTGTAGAAGCTTTTTGTCCTACAGCTACATATATACAGAATACAGGTTCACCTGCATCATAAAATTCTTTTTGATTTAAAATGGTATCAATACAAACAGTTGTTTTACCAGTTTGACGGTCACCAATAACCAACTCACGCTGACCACGACCAACTGGAATCATCGCATCAATCGATTTGATACCTGTTTGTAACGGCTCTGTAACCGGCTGACGATATATAACACCTGGCGCTTTACGCTCCAATGGCATTTCATAAAGTTTTCCACCTATTGGACCTTTACCATCGATTGGGTTCCCTAATGTATCAACCACACGTCCAACAATCTCTTCACCTACTTTTAAGGAAGCAATACGGTTAGTTCTTTTTACGGTAGAGCCTTCTTTGATTTCTTTCGAAGGCCCCAATAATACAGCTCCAACGTTATCTTCTTCAAGATTCAAGACAATTCCTTCGAGACCGCCTTCAAATTCAACTAACTCACCATATTGTACGTTAGATAAACCGTAAACACGTGCAATACCATCTCCAACAGTTAGCACTGTTCCTACTTCGTCCAAAGAAGCACTTGCTTCAAATCCTGACAATTGTTGTTTTAAGATTGCTGAAATTTCAGCTGGTTTTACTTCTGCCATTATTATTAATTTTGAATTCAGAATTCAGAATTCCGAATTGTTTTAGTTTAATGTAAATTCTCTTTTTAGTTTACTTAATTTGTTTGCGATACTTGCATCATACTGAAGATCTCCAACTCGCAGAATAAATCCTCCCAAAATGCTTTCATCAATCACATTTTTTATTTCAGCATCTTTGCCTGTCAATTCTCTAACTTTATCAAGCGCCATTTTTTTCAAGTCATCGGTTAAGGGGACAGCAGAGGTTACTTTTGCTACTTGAGTTCCTTGATTTTCATCAAAAAGTTGGTTGTACTTTTGAGCAACATCACCTAAAATATCAATCCTTTTATTTGAAATAAGCACATCAATTAAATTAGTGCTCAATTTGTTCAAGTTACTGAATACAGCCAATAAAGCTGATTTTTTTGTTGCAGATGGAACAACAGGGCTTTGAAGCATTTCGTTCAACTCCTTGGTTTCAGCAATTGCAGTTGCAATTGATTTCATATCATCATTGACAACAGAAACCACATTTTGGTCCTTTGCCAAATCTAAAACCGCTTTTGCGTAACGTATTGCTGCTCTTGTTTGTGCCATTACTTATTAGTTTAATTTAGCATCACTCAACATAGACTCTACCAATTTCAATTGTTTGTCTTTGTTGGATAATTCTTCACGCACCACTTTTTCAGCAATATCAACAGAAAGTGTCGCAACCTGATTTCTCAATTCAGCCATAGCTGCTTTTTTCTCACTCTCGATAGCCGTTTGGGCTTGCTCAATCATTTTGTTTGCTTGAGATTGTGCCTCATTTTTGGCGTCGGCAATCATTTTATTTTTGATTTCGCGAGCTTCTTTCAACATAGCTTCACGTTCAGCACGAGCCTCATTAAGAATACGCTCGTTATCTGCCTTAAGGTTTTCCATTTCCTTACGAGCATTCTCTGCAGAGGCCAAAGCGTCTTTGATACCAGTCTCACGATCTTCAACTGCTCCAAGAATAGGCTTCCAAGCAAATTTTCTCAAAATGAACAACAAACATAAAAATGTAATGATTGTCCAAATGACGAGTCCAAATCCAGGGGTTACTAAATCCATTTCTTATTGTGTTTTCTAATTAATTCTAAATTTTATATACAGAAGCAACCAACCGTTACTTCTGTATATAATTTACTTTGTTTTTGGATTATCCTTGCAAAAGAGCAACAACAACACCAAAAAGCGCTACCGCCTCAACGAAGGCTGCTAAAATCAATGCAGAAGTTTGAATTTTCCCGTGCATTTCAGGTTGACGTGCCATAGCTTCCATAGCAGATCCACCGATTTTACCAATACCTACACCAGCCCCGATAGCTGCTAAACCAGCTCCAATAGCTGCAATTCCAGTAATAGTCATAATATAAAATTTAAATTAATTAATGATGCGCTTCTTCTGTTGCCATTCCAAAATAAAGGGCTGACAATATTGTAAATATGTATGCTTGAATTGCGGTAACCACAATTTCTATAACCGTAATAAATAATGAGAATGCCACCGAAACAGGTGCAATTAACACTGTTTCAAAAATGAAAATCAATGACATCAATGCCAAGATGATGATATGTCCCGCGGTAATGTTTGCAAACAATCGAATCATCAAAGAAATTGGTTTAGTAAAAATTCCAATCAACTCAATAGGCATCAAGAACAATTTCATAGGCACAGGAACACCTGGCATCCAGAAGATATGCTTCCAATAATTTGCATTTCCGCTCACAGTTGTAATGATAAATGTGAAAAGCGCCAACACCATTGTAAAGGCAATATTCCCACTTAAATTAGCTCCATTCAAAATTGGAATCAACCCGAAAATGTTGTTGATCCAAATAAAGAAAAATATTGTCAATAGATATGGCATATACTTTTTGTATTTATGCTCACCAATCATTGGTCTAGCGATATCGTCTCTAACAAACACAATCAACGGCTCAACAAATCCTGCTATACCGGTTGGCACATTCCCTTCTGATTTTTTATAAGTTCTAGCTGCTGCAACAAATATTAATATGAGTACAATAGCGGAAACCCACATCATAAAAACGTTTCTAGTAATAGATAAGTTCCAAGGTGTAGTAGCATTTACTGGGTGATGCTCATCATCAAACTCAACGGAATTTGCATTACCATCTAATTGGTATATTTTTTCGTGAAGTTTTACGAATTTCATGCCGTTTTTCTCAACCACATGATGCCCCGAGTCATCATGATGAAACTCACTCGACATAAAAGTCACCAATCCATTGTCAGAATATAATATAATTGGAAGCGGAATCGAGACAGGCTCGCCATTAATGTCAATGACGTGAAATTCGTGAGCATCCTTAACGTGATGCATAATCATTTCCTTTGCGTCAAACTTTTCTTTTTCAGGGTTTTCTTTTTCTTCTTTAGCAAATCCGACTATCGAAATTGATAAAAAAAGAACTGAAAATAATACGTTTTTAAAGGTGTTTACTGTCATTCCTTATGGCTTAAAAATACCTTGCTTTAAATTCCGTGCAAATGTACGCACAATAAGTTAATTGGCAAACACTTTTTTTATCAATATTAAAAGAATGATTTCTAGGGCTTTTTTTGAAGGAATTGTGTGACTGAATAGACCTCAAAAAACAGATAAAGAAAGTAAGGAATGAAAAAATTGAACACATCGGGTTGCTTCTTCTCAAAATCTGATAATAACAAAGGCAACAAAAACAAAATAGAAAGTATCATTTTAAGAAACGTCACCACCATAAATATGTTGAAGATTTCAGTCTTACCTATAGAATATTGATAATTTATTACTGAATAAAGAATGGTCGTCACCCCGAAATGGAACATATAAATTTGCCATAATGGGAAAAAGAACAATATATCAGTCGCAAAATAGGACAGCAGGTACCAATGGATTCCAAATAACAGCAGTGAAAAAGCCGTAATTTGAAGTAAGAAAGAAATCTGTCGTTTTCTAAATTGTTCGTTCATCTTATTGATCCTCTTTTGAGTTGGCTATGATTTGTCTTATCACTAAGACAATGGAGCCTATTACAGAGGTCAAAGATAATATTAATGTGAAAAGATTGTTTTTATTTGGATATCTTTCATCAAGTTTTACGCCCACAAATGTTCCTATGCCGATTACGGCAAACATTTGTAAAGCAATACTTGAATATCTGGCGTAAGAATTAAGCTGTTTGACCTTCTTTTCGCTCTTGCTGTTGCGGTCTTTGTCCTCCATTGCCCATTTCTTTAACAGTGCCTTTCATTACACAAGTGGCATTAAAGGTGGCTCCTGGCTCTACGGCAAGCTTTCCAACCTCAACCTCCCCTTCAACATAAGCTGTTGATTTCAATGATAAGGTATCAGAAAGAATCAATTTTCCAGAAAATTTCCCTTCGATGTCTGCATTGGCACTTGTAAGCGTGCCTTTAATAATGCCTGTTCTTCCCAAGACTACTTTGCCTGGCGTTTTTACGTTCCCTTGTATGGTTCCTTCAATTCTAAAATCGCCATCGCTTACAATATCTCCCGTTATGGTTGAACCTTTAGCGATTGTGTTTTGCTGTGTTCCTGTTTCTGTAGCCATATGTTCTTTTTTTATTCCTGAAAACATGGTTTCTGTTAGTTTACTGAATTGCTAAATAATCATTTAAATTTTTGTGCATTTGAACAATTCCATAGTTCTCGGATGAAATTGCAATATAAGGTCTGGTAATTTTTGACTTTCTCTCTTGCAGCAAATCGGCAAAGCCTCGTGCTCCTTGAATGCTTTTCAAGCCGTGAACGACAACAAAAGTTGTGTTTTTATCATATATGTCTTTAGAAACAGACATATCATAATACCTGATTTGCTTTATTTCTTCATCAAGCTTTTTGATGAATTCATCAATGTTTTCGTTGGAAGCGTTATCAAACTGATAAATCACGTTGAAATTTTTAGAAACCTCTTCTCCTACAAAATCCTTTTTCTCCAGAGTTGGAATCACAGTCTGCATAATTTCTTGTGCTTGTTTTCCTTCTGGCGAATTTGGATAAGTCAAAGAAATGAAATTGACACTTTCCTTGTACGCTTCAAAACCATAAAGTCTTGCCCTTGCGGAAGCTTTTAAGATTTCAAATTTTGGAACAATTGGATCGCCTTCAAACTGGGTGACATAGTCTGAAGCCTTGTCGATGACTTCCTGATATTTTTGGTTAGTATAATCTTCAAACAAATTCTCATAAAGACTTTCCGGACTGTTTTCATCCTTTGCCAAACCTGAATTAGGGTTTCTTAATATTTCAGCATAACGCGATTCAGGATAATTCGAAATAATATCGGTTTTGACCAACTCTGCTTTTGAATCGAGATTCAGCTCCTGATAAATTTTATACAAATTGTACTTTGATGGCAGAATCAATCGTTCTTCTGGCTCGTTGTCCAAAAGTTTTTCCAATTTATCTTTCGCCAAATTATATTCTTTAAATTTTTCCTTATAAATCGAACCCAATTGATAATAAGCGAAATTTCGCTCTTTAGCCAAACTGTCCAATACTTTTTGGTCCGTCGGAATCTTTGCTACATAAAATTCAGGGTCGAACATTTCTTCTTCAGAGGCATCAGCAGTTAAAGCATTCTCTTGCAAACCTAAACCTCCTGAATTACTTCTGGAATCTGAAAGTCTCCAATTGTCTTTTAAAGATCGATCTCCCCAGATTTTAATGAATTCATTTTTACCAAAAGCGACTGTCGTTTGATTGTAAAAGTAAAACTGTTGCCTTCCTCCTCCTGCTTTATTATTGGCAGCATCACTACGTTGAATTCCTTTGTTCACATCATTTGCTGATACCAAGCCTGTAGTATTGAGTCGTTTTGCGGCTTCTTCCTTTTCTTTGGCAGCTTCTGCTTTTGCCTTCAAATCATTTGTAAATTCAGTAAACAAAGCCAATTGATCTTCTTTTGAAAGACTTGCAAGATTCAAAATACTATCGTTCACTCGCGCAATGTCTTCATAATAAATAACATCATCCAAATTCTCCCGTTTACGCTTGATGGTTCTGTATGGCTTGCTGTTCAAAACCATATTGTTCATCGTGCTGTCATAATAAGCGCCTGCGATTTTATATTCTGCTTTGTCAAAATTCATATCTCCAAGCGTCACATAATCTTCTGCTCTCAAAGGCTTGTCCGTACTTTGTGACCGTAATGATTTGTTGTAGTAAGCAACGGCAAGTGAATCTGATTTGTTTTGTTTGTGAAATTCTGCAATTCGGTAATAGATTTTTCCTAAAAAAGGTCTGTTTTCTCTATCTTCTTCTAAATCTGTCAAATATTCCAAGAAGGCCACTTGATCACCTGTTTCATAATCAAAATTGGCCGCTTTTGCCAAATGCGCATTGATGTAATAAGCTCTCGGCACTTTGCGATGCAAATCAATGACTTTGTCAAAAGCCAGGTTGGCGCTGTCTTTATAACCGAACTCATTGTACAGTTGGCCTCTTATAAAATTGTAACGAGCTTTTTCCTTGTTCTTTTTAGTGACTTCGGCCGCAATTGCCAATTGCGTCAACGCGCTATCTTTAGCTTTTAGATTGATATACGCTTGCGCCATACTCGAAGTGGCATCGGCCAAGTCTTGGTCGTCCAAAACTTCCTGATCAATCAGTCTTTTTAGATTTTTGATGGCCAATTCGTTGTTTTCCAAACGAATATTTGTTTTTTCGCGCCAAACTTTAGACGTATTTATTTTATCACTTGCAGGATATTTGTAAAGAATGTAGTTGAAAGCTTCCAAAGCCGGAACAAAACGTTGATCAAAATAACGTGCCTTTCCCAAAAGAAGATATGCCTCGTCAATTTGCGGATTATGTTCCTTTCCGTTGATGTTCATTCCGTGTTTTTGAACCGCCTTGATGGCTTTCTCTTCGGCACGCTCAAAATCGGCATTTTTAGATTGCCCAGGAAGCAAAACGTCTTCTTCAACCTGCATACGTTCTACTGGAAGCAATTCCCAATAATTGTCGGTGAACGCATTATCGATGGCATCTCTACCATTTTCAAGCGCCAAATTGCCATTATAAAGAATATTATATTTCGTTCCTAAAGCGTGGAAATTTCTGTTGATGAATGTATCATTTTTTCTGGAACAGCTCGTGATAATCAAAACCGTTACAATTAGAAGAAATATGGCTTTTAAAGATGTATTCAACGTGTGATGTTTGGTTTATAGATAACTAAAAACGCTTGCAAATAGTATGCAATGCCGTAAAAATAAGCATCTTTTTGAATAATCGAGGAAAAATGAGGTACTTTTCGCTGAATAGTGAGAACAAAAGAAGACCCTCAAAAACTCAAGGATTTAGAGGGTTTTCTTATATAACTTAATAGCCTTTATCCTGCAAAATGTGCTTCAAGCTCGCGCAAAGTGGCTTCGCTTGTTGCCAAATCCTTGACAACCTGACCTTTTTCGAGGACAACGATGCGCTCGCAAACGTCTGTAACGTGCATCAAATCGTGACTCGATATTAAAACTGTAACACCTCTTTTTTCAGCTAAATCTTTGATTATATTTTTGAGCCTAATTTGCGTAGTCGGGTCAAGGTTTGCAAAGGGTTCATCCAGTATGATTACTTCCGGATTTCCTATCAAAGCAGCAACGATGCCTGCCTTTTTTTGATTTCCTTTACTCAAATCGCGCAGATATTTCTTCTGATTTAAAATTTCTCCGTGGAAAAAATCAGAAAATTGTGAAACCAGCTTATCAACATCTGCTCTGTTTTGACCTCTTAATTCGCCGATGAAGTAAAAGTATTCTTCAGCTGTTAAATAGCCTATCAAAAAACTTTCATCGATAAAGGAGGATGTAAAAGGCTTCCAGTCTTCACTTTCGTGAACCAAAATATTATTGTTCTTAATGTGGCCTGATGTCGGTTGAATCAAATCCAAAAGCAAACTGAAAAAAGTGGTTTTTCCAGCGCCATTATTACCAACAAGTCCAAAACTTTGCCCTTTTGGAATATCAAGTTTTTCGATATTAAGAACTGTGGTGTCGTTATATTTTTTTGAAAGGTTTGAAGTAACTATCATAATTTTTGGATTTATTCGTCTTGACTAAAAGCGTTGATCATTTGATATTTTGAATCTAAATATTTCTTTGTGATGAATGCCATTATTTTCTGATGGAACACAATTCCCAACAATCCCAAAACTATCAAAACAGCCACTCCCACTTCAAAATTAAAAATGTAATAAGCCGCAGCAAAAAGTGCCATCGGCAACAGCATTAAAGGCAAGCCTATCAACCATTGAACAGCTCCTGTACCTTGAAAATTGAAAGCAGCTCTTTGATTCAAATCGATTTTCTTTCGATTGAAAGAACCTCCCAAAAGAATGACATAGGTGTTGACACCAATATTGTAAATCGCTGCCGCAAAATGTGCCACGAGAATTTTCCATCCGAAGTACACATAAGGAATACTCAACACAAACAAAATAATCACACTCAAGGTCATCAACGTATATTTTGATTTGAGATATTGTTCATACTTAATGTTTTGGCTCATCAATAACTTGTAATAGCCACTATCCCAAGCTGGAATAAATTGCCCAAAGTTGATGAGAAAAATTCCCGTTACGAATATTCCGATGAAGGCATAAAACCAAACCATATTTTGATACATCGGCTGCGGATAGAAAAACAAACCGTACATTAAACCCAGGCCAAGCATCCACACAGTAGATTTCGGGCGTTTGTTACGCCAAAGCAATTTTAAATCGAGTTGCATAAATGGCGCAATGTCACCAAATTTTTGGGTCCACTCAAGATTTGAAGCTTTAACCTCCTGAACTTTTGTTTTTAGCGAACTGTCGAGAAACAGTTTCTTTCTCAATATTTTGAAATTGATGAAGTAAAGACCCGCCAACAATCCTATAGGAACTAACAATAAAAGAGGATTATTCGCTATGGCGATAATTCCATCGGATAAGAGTGAAGAAATATTGATGATGTTGAAATGATTCAAACCATATAAAGCCGAAATTAAAACAATGACAGGAAGAAATGATAATTCCGTTTCCGAAGAAAGGCTTTCAATGATAAAATTCAGAAAGTTATTGATAAGTGCAATGATCAATATCAAAAACATCCAAGTGACGACAGCCATTGGATCATAGCTTTTGTAAATCAACGTAACTCCAAAAGGAATGACCGCAAACAAGGGTAGAAAATTAAAAAACGACAGCATCGATTTGCCCAAAACGAAGTTGACCACACTACTTCGCTTAATAGGCAAGGTCAACAATGGTTTGACGCTCATTACGGGCAATTTCTGAAAGAAAAAACGAATCATTAAATCGCCCAGAATCCAGAAAAACACAAATCCGTTGACAATGATAAAAGGATCCTTTTCCGGAAAGGCCTTTTTTAAACCTGGGTAAAGTGCCACGCCCAAAATCAAAAAGCTAGCCATAAAGTAAATTGCAAAGAAGCCCATCAGGATTTTTAGAGCAAGGCTTTTGCCCATTGTGGCCGACCTAAAAAACTGTTTCCATTCGAGATTTAGAAAATGTTTTATCATTTCAATTTTTGGTTGTGTTCAATTCATTAGTAATATTATAACACTTTTTGTTACAATCAAAACGCAATTCCTCTATATGTTTCTTACTTTTGCAAAAAAAATAAATGTCTCAATTTCATAAACTCACCATTAACGACATCACCAAAGAAACCGATGCTTGTGTTACCATAAGTTTTCAGGTGCCGTCTGATTTGAAGACTACTTTTGAATTTAAAGCAGGTCAATACATCACTCTTAAATCCACTGTAAATGGCAAGGAATTGCGACGCGATTATTCGATTTGTTCCTCACCGAAAAGTGGTATTCTGAAAGTGGCTGTGAAAGCTGTGGTGGATGGTACTTTTTCGCAATTTGCCAATAGTCAATTGCAAATTGGTGATGTTATGGAGGTCTCTGCTCCAAATGGTCGTTTCGTGTTTGAACCAAATAGCACAATCTCAAGAACTGTTGCGGCTTTTGCGGCAGGAAGCGGTATTACGCCTGTGATGAGCATTCTAAAAACCGTTTTGGAACAAGAGCCGAATAGCAATTTTGTATTGGTGTATGGCAATAAATCTCCAAAAGACACGATTTTTTTGAGTGAATTGTTACAACTGCAATCACAATATCAAGGGCGATTAAAAATTCATTTTGTGTACAGTCAGTCGCAGGAAGACAAGGCATTGTTTGGTCGAATTGAGAAAAGTACTGTCAATTTCATTTTGAAAAACGATTACAGAGACACAAAATTTGATAGATTTTATCTCTGCGGACCAGAACCTATGATTCATTTGGTTAAAGATGTGTTATTGGACTATGGCATCGAAGAATCTCAAATTTTATTTGAATTGTTTACAGTTGCTACTCCAACTGCGCCCATTGATAACGATTTGATTGATGGAAAAACCAAGGTCACCATACTTCTCGATGATGAAGAAACTACCTTTGTGATGGATCAAAAGAAATCGGTTTTGGATGCGGCGTTGGCCGAGAATTTGGATGCTCCTTATTCTTGCCAAGGTGGAATTTGCAGTAGTTGTTTAGCACGATTGACGGAAGGCGAAGTGACAATGCGCCAGAATAATATTCTTACGGATGGCGAACTTGAAGAAGGATTGATTTTAACCTGCCAAGCGCATCCTACCACACCAACAATCCGTGTGGATTATGACGACATCTAATTACAGCATCGATTCCACCTTGTTGACGACGTTCTGTGGCGCAATAGACTTCATACAATCTGTGTAGCTTTCTGGACATTTATTGCCATAAATTGACGTCGGAATCAACGGATAAATGTTTCTGTTTGCCAAAAGTGAATTGTCTTTTGATTGGTTGAATGGATAAAACCCAGCGTAAGGATGTGTGACTCCCCAAAGTGTGAAGACTTTTATGCCAAGCATTGCAGCAATATGCGCATTTGAAGAGTCCATAGACACCATCACATCTAGATTTGAGATTAAATCCAACTCTTCGTCAAGGCTCAACATTCCTGCTACATTAATAACGTTTTCAAACTCGGATTCCAAAAGGTTCAATTGCCTGATTTCTTCTTCGCCTCCTCCAAACAGAATGACCTTATTTGTTTGTGAAAGTGCTTCAATAACGTTTTTCATTAATTCCAAAGGATACATTTTCCCTTCGTGAGCTGCAAAAGGTGCTATTCCAATCCATTTATAAGCTCTGTTTTCACCAACAACTGCTTCGATTTTTGAATTGAGAGTGGCTCGATTTGGAAAATCAGGATTGGTCAAATCCAAAGGATATCCAAGCGCGGCAAAAACATCTGCATAACGTTGATGGGTTGATTTGAGTTGTTGGAAGATTTTGCCATTAACCAAATCTTTTTTCTCTTGTCGTCCTTTATCAATTTGAACAACATTCAATCCGAAGAAAAAGGATTTTAAAATTTTGGTTCGAAGTACATTGTGTAAATCAGCAACAGCATCAATTTCGAGTTTTTTTAATTCTCTAGACAATTTGAAGAGTCCGATAATGCCTTTGTGCTTTCCTTTTAAATCAGCAGAAAAAAAAGAAACATTTTTAAGGTTGCGAAAAAAAGGCTTGAAAGCTTCTCTAGACAAAACTGTAACCTTCACATCTGGATATTGCTTTGAAAAGGACCTTAAAACAGGCTCTGCCATTGCAACGTCTCCCATTGCCGAAAGTCTAATGACAAGGATGTGCTTTGGTCTTGGCATTTAAAGTAGAAAACCCTCTTTTAAGGAAGTTTATTTTTGACTCCGAAGAACAGGATTCAACTCATCGTCATTGTACATCTTCATCTGCTTATAGACTTTCATATACTTGTCTCCGTTTTCAATGTCATTCAACAAATCATCAATTGCTTTGCTTAAATCTTTTCGTTGTTCAAGAAGGACGTTAAGCTTTGTTTGGCAATTGTGTTTGTGAGCGTCAGAAGCATCTGGTCTTTCCACCTCTTCATTCATATGATAAATCTTCAGCGCCAAAATAGACAACCTATCGATTGCCCAAGCTGGACTTTCAGAATTTATCTTTGCATCACTCTTTGGCTGAACATCGCTGTATTTTTGAAGAAAATAGCTGTCGATATACTCAACCATATCAGTTCTATCTTGGTTGGAAGCATCAATTTGACGTTTCAATTTTAATGCTGCAACAGGATCGATATTTGGGTCGCGGATGATGTCTTCATAATGCCATTGAACGGTGTCAATCCAACATTTTCGATATAACAGGTGCTCTAAAAGGTTTGTTTTTTCATCATAAATATTTGCGAATGGCTGCTCTACAGTATTCACTATATGGTACGTTTTTATCACGTCCTGAAAAATATCATTGGCTTTTTTAGAAAACATATGCTATAACTTTAAGACTGCAAATATACGCCTATTTTAATTAACTTTACCACCCGAAACCTCAACGAGAACCTTATGCAAGTCCATAATTTATCTGAAGAAAACTCCATTTTAAACACGTTTATTTCTGAAATGCGCGATGTCAAAATCCAAAAAGACCGAATGCGTTTTAGACGGAATATCGAACGTATTGGAGAACTCTTGGGATATGAGTTGAGCAAGACCTTGAGTTATCAATCAACCACTATTACCACACCTTTGGGGAGTTGTGATATTAACTTGCCTAAAAACGATATCGTATTGTGTTCCATTTTGAGAGCTGGCGTACCATTGCATCACGGCTTGCTCAATTATTTTGATGATGCACAAAATGCTTTCATTTCCGCTTACAGACAACATCAAAAAAATCCAGAGAGTTTTGAAATCATTGTTGAGTATTTGGCCTGTCCGTCTCTTGAAGGGAAAACACTTATTCTAGCCGACCCAATGTTGGCAACTGGTCAATCGATGGTTGCTACATTTGAAGCTTTAAAACCTTTCGGCACACCGAAGGAAGTGCATTTGGTGAGTGTCATTGGCGCTAAAGCCGGAGTGGATTATGTGCAAAAACATTTTGATGTAGAAACCCATTTATGGATTGCGACTATTGATGACAAATTGAATGACAAAGGCTATATCATTCCTGGTCTTGGAGATGCTGGCGATTTAGCGTTTGGCGAAAAGCTACAAAATTAAAAACACAGCTGGAATCAATACCAATACCCAAACAAGAACTTCCTGAAACCATTTTTCCTTGGTGACTTCAAGATAATTGGTCATAATAATTGCCAATGGCGCGAATAAAAAGATGAACTCACTACCATCTTTGTAAGGAGAAATGAGAATGATTAGCAATGAAATGATTGAAGAAATCACAATCAGCATAAACGATGGACGAAGGTTTTTTGATTTGTCCTTAAGATGTTTGATAAAGTAAAAGGAGCCCCAAGTTCCGTAGGAAATAAGGATTGTGGTTGATATGATAATTCTCGCAGAATTCAGACCCGTAAAATCAAAGTTATAGACAAAGAGCTGATCGAAAAAATCCGTAAAATCATTATTGGTCAATAGCATCCAAGAGACCCAAATGATAATCACAGCCAAAACGCCTGTTAACGGAATAATCCAATTTTTTACATTGACAATCGAGTATAATATCATCGCAGCAAAAATCAGTACAAAAAACAAAATGGCCCAAAAATAAAGAAGCGTAGCGATGCTAATCCAGAATGCGGCGTCAAACAATTTTTTTTGAGTGTCCTTTTGAGTCCTTAAGCTGATGATACGACGAAGCGCCAAAAGAATGAAAAAATTGGCCAAAAGTGTATTTGAGTTCAATAAAGTTTCGGGCAGCATTGCCATAAAAAGGCCAAACATCAACAGCTTATAACTGTTTTTCTTTGTAAGACTGTTTCTGCTTGCGAAAAAATCGAGTAAAAACAATGAAGACAATACAATTCCGAAGTAGAATCCTTGTTTCAACACCAATGTGAACGTCAGTGGTTCGTTTATGACGTACATTTTCGAAGCGATAAACACCATTAGCAAGAACGTGCCAATCAGCACAAAGTGTATGGGTTTTGCTTGCTTAAAGAAACTTGTAATCATTTATTTTGATTAGCTAATTGTAAAAAATCAGAATAAAGCTTAATTTTGCTGTGTAAATATAATATTTATTGTAATGAGTGACTTGTTTTACGGTATCGAAGATTTATTTGTGAACTATTTGTTCTTACCTTTTGATGCATTGAGAGAAATGCAGTTGGAAAATTGGTGGACAGCAAACTTTATGTCTTGGGTTTTTATCATTATTGGAATGGTAGCATTTGTTTATTGGATGCTAGAATTGAAAAAATACAATGATAACAATGAAGAGGATAAAAGTATTACTTCTCACTCTTACCTATAAATCAAAACCAATATCCTTACGATAATTCATCTTATCAAAATGTAGTTTTTCTATGTTTTCATAAGATTTTTTTATGGCTTCTTGGTATGTGTCGCCATAAGATGTGATGGCCATTACACGACCGCCTGAAGTTACAACCTGTCCATCTTTCACAATTGCCCCTGCGTGAAAGGGAATGGAACCTTCAATAGTTTCCAATCCTGAAATCACTTTTCCTTTTTCATATGCTCCAGGATAACCTCCAGACACCAACATTACTGTCGTCGCTGCTCGCTCATCAATACTGATTTCTTTTTCGTTCAAGCTTTGTTTTTCCAAAGCAATAAACAATTCTACCAAATCATTTTTTAATCTTGGCAGCACCACTTCCGTTTCGGGATCACCCATTCTCACGTTATACTCGATGACTTTTGGGTCATTGCCAACCTTGATCAATCCGATAAAAATAAAGCCTTTGTAAGGCAAGCTATCTTTTTGAAGACCTAGAACCGTAGGTTTTACGATGCGTTCTTCAATTTTTTGCATAAAATCATCATCTGCAAACGGCACAGGAGAAACGGCTCCCATTCCACCAGTATTTAAACCAGTATCTCCTTCTCCAATGCGTTTGTAATCTTTTGCCGTTGGAAGGATTTTATAATGTTTACCATCTGTCAAAACAAAACAACTTAATTCAATCCCATTCAAAAATTCCTCAATGACAACTTTTGTGCTCGCCTTTCCGAATTTAGCATCCACCAACATTCGTTTCAACTCGGCTTTTGCTTCGTTCAAATCATTCAAAATCACAACACCTTTACCTGCCGCAAGTCCATCTGCCTTCAATACATAAGGAGCATTCAAGGTTTCCAAAAAATGATAGCCTTCTTCAACATTTTGTGCATTGAAACTTTGATAGGCTGCAGTTGGAATATTATGTCGAAACAAAAATTCTTTTGCAAATTCTTTACTGCCTTCCAATTGTGCAGCCGCTTTTTGAGGCCCGATGACAGGTACCTTTTTCAATACTTCGTCATCAAGGAAAAAATCGTGAATACCTTCCACGAGAGGGTCTTCTGGACCCACGACAACCATATCAATCGCTTTTGAAACCACCAATTCTTTTACAGCTTCAAAATCGGTAACACTGATATTTACATTTTGGGCAATTTCAGCTGTGCCAGAGTTTCCTGGTGCTACAAAAAGCTTTTTACATAATGGACTTTGGCTAATTTTCCAAGCGAATGTGTGTTCTCTTCCGCCAGAACCCAAAATAAGAATATTCATAGTTGTGATATTTCTTGCAAAAATAGACTTTAACCAACTAAAAGCCGAATGTTTTTTAGAAATGTTCAGCCACAAATAACCTTCAGAGTTTAATAAATTTCTTTACTTTACATCTTCAAAATCTTTATGTTTTAGAGTTGGAGCTATTTGATTTGTCACTAAAATTCAATGGGTTTCCTATCAAGGAGGCGAAGTCCACTTTGCGACAAATTCAAAAGAAAAATGAATCGGATTTTGAAGATTACGTAGAGAAGCAAAAAAAAGCGATTGTAGATTATCATTTAAAGCACAACGCTTTTTATAAATCACTCGTCAAATCCAATGATGTGGTCGATTGGTGTCAAATTCCTGTAATGACCAAACGCAATTTGCAACAACCACTTGTTGAGCGTTTGTCAGATGGTTTTTCTGAAAAAAATGTTTACATCAATAAGACTTCTGGCTCATCTGGCGACCCATTTATTTTTGCAAAAGATAAATTCTGCCACGCATTGACTTGGGCTGTCATTCAGGATCGATTTGGTTGGTTTGGGTTGGATTTCAACAGCTCAAAACAGGCTCGTTTTTATGGTATTCCATTAGATTTGAAAGGATATTATAAAGAACGATTCAAGGATGTCTTGAGCAAACGTTATCGGTTTTCGGTTTTTGATATGAGCGATGCCACATTGGAACGTCATTTAGAAAAATTCAAAAAAACCGATTTTGACTATTTGAATGGTTATACGAGTTCGATCGTTCAGTTTGCAAAATTTCTTGACAGAAAAAGTATCGTTCTTAACACTATTTGTCCCAGTCTCAAAGCTTGTGTTGTCACTTCCGAAATGTTATTTGAAAACGATAAACAGTTGATGGAAAAGCAGTTTGGTTTGCCAGTGATTAATGAATATGGTGCATCGGAATTGGATTTGATTGCATTCCAGGATACAAATGATGATTGGATTGTCAATAGTGAAACACTTTTTGTAGAGATTTTGGATGATGATAATCAACCTTTACCAAATGGCGAAGAAGGCCGAGTGGTTATCACCTCACTTTACAATAAAGCGCATCCCTTTATTCGATATGATATTGGAGATATTGGAGTTCTATCGGAAAAAAGTACTGTTCGGAAGCCAATTCTCAAAAATCTCATTGGTAGAACCAACGATTTTGCTATTTTGCCAAGCGGAAAAAAAGCAGCTGGCTTGACGTTTTACTACATTACTAAAAGTATTGTGGAAGATGATGGCAACGTGAAGGAATTTGTTATTGAACAAACTAAAACAGACACATTCAAAATTAAATACGTAAGCAGCGAGCCGCTTAATGAGTCCAAAATAAAAATTATCACTGACGAAATGGAACGCTATCTTGAAAAAGGATTGACTATTGATTTTGAGCGACAAGATCAATTGAAACGTTCGAAAAGTGGTAAGCTAAAACAGTTTTCATCTTTATTAAACCAAAACACATGATTATAACCATTGTAGCTGGAGCACGACCCAACTTTATGAAAATAGCACCAATCATTGATGCTATAAAAGAACAACAGTCTAAAGGAATTGACATCAATTTTAGGTTGGTACATACAGGTCAGCACTATGATAAAAACTTGAGCGATACTTTTTTTGAAGAGCTGAATATCCCGTTTCCAGATGTGAATCTTGAGGTGAAAAGTGGCACACAAGCCGAGCAAACAGCTGCCATAATGCTTGGTTTTGAAAAAGATTTAAAGCAAAACCCTACTGATTTAGTGATGGTAGTAGGCGACGTTACCTCAACGATGGCCTGTACCATCGTGGCAAAAAAGGAAGGAGTCAAAGTTGCGCACGTAGAAGCTGGTATTCGCTCTGGAGATTTAAGAATGCCAGAAGAAATCAATCGAATGGTAACCGATAGTTTGACCGATTATTTTTTCACTACTTCCAAATATGCCAATTCAAACTTAAAAAAACTTGGATTTGACGATGACCAAATCTTCTTTGTTGGAAATGTAATGATCGATACCCTTCGGAAAAACGAAGAACGTCTGACAGAACCTCAACTTTGGAAAGAATTGGGTTTAAAATCAAAAGCTTATATGGTAATGACGCTTCACAGACCAAGTAATGTCGATGAGGAGAACCAGCTTAAAGCCTTGATATCGCAAATAGTTGAACTTGCTAAGGACTATCCAATAATTTTTCCCGTACATCCCAGAACAAAAAAACTCCTGCAAGATTTGGATTTAAATTTTGAAAACCTTCACTACGTGGAGCCTTTAGGATATCTTGAGTTTAATTATCTCGTAAAGAATGCATTTGGGATGCTAACTGATTCTGGTGGAATTACTGAAGAAACGTCTGTGATGAACGTTCCTTGCATCACTTTGAGAGAAAATACAGAACGTCCTGAAACTTGTGAAATTGGCACGAATGTTTTGGTTGGTAATGACAAGAATAAAATTGAGCAAGCTTTTGCCCAATTGCTTTCTGGCAATTGGAAGAAAGGTCAAATTCCCGAACTTTGGGATGGTAATGCAGCAAAGCGCATTGTTGAACATTTGATTAAAATTTACAAGTTGAATTGAAAGATGTCTTAATCATAACCAGCTATTTTCCACCGGAAACTGGAGCAGCTTCCAATCGTATATATCATTTGGCAAACGGTTTAAAACAAAGGCAATTTAACCTCACTGTTGTCACGCCGCTCCCCAACTATCCTTCTGGGAAAATTTTCGATGGTTATAAAGGAAAATTCAAATCTAAATCAACAGAAAACGGTATTAACATCCAAAGATTATGGATCTATGCCAGTAACTCAAAGAACAAGCTGTTGAGGCTTATTGCAATGCTGTCTTACAGTTTTAGTTTGATTTGGTTTTTTCTTTGGAATAAGATTCCCAAATTGGTTATTGTTCAGTCACCTCCTTTATTGGTAGCTTTTACTTGTATGTTTTTCTTAAATTCAAAAAACAGAAAACTGGTTCTGAACGTTAGTGATTTATGGCCAATTGCAGGGTTGGAACTTGGAGCCTTCAAAAAAAATTTCAGCTATCGAATGCTCGAAAGAATTGAACACTATAATTACAAAAATGCTGATTTGGTGCTTGGCCAAAGCAATGAAATTTTAGAGCACGTTAAAGGTTTATTCCCTGAAAAAAGAGTGTTTTTGTATCGAAATTATCCTGATTTTGAGATTCCAACAGTTAATGGTATTCAAAAGAATGATTCGAATAAAATCAAAATCGTATATGCTGGATTATTGGGAATTGCCCAAGGTATCTTGAAACTTTGTCAATCTTTGGACTACAGTAACATTGAATTTCATGTTTATGGTAAAGGAGCAGAGCAGCAGAAAATAGAGGAATTTATAGCCTCAAATCCAAATTTGCCCATTTGTTATTATGGAGAGATGTCTAGAGAAGAGCTGCATAAAGTGCTTTTAAACTACGATTTGACCATCATTCCGCTGCTTAATCGCATTTATGGCTCGGTACCTTCAAAAATATTTGAATATGCCAGATTGGGTCTTCCGATGATTTATTTTGGTGGTGGTGAAGGCGAGGACGTCATCAGAAAATATCAATTGGGATGGATTGCAAATTCTGGAGATTACAATCATCTCAATGCGATTATAAATGGCATAAATAAATCTGATATTACTTTAATGAACAGAAAAGTCATTCAAAAAACGGCAGAAGCACATTTCGATTTTGGAAATCAGTTTGATCAACTGGTCAGTGAACTTTAATAGGCTTTGTCTTCGCCTTTAACAGCGTTTATGAAAGTTCGAATGATTATTTTCAAATCTAATAAAAGCGACCAGTTTTCGATGTAAAAAATATCATACTTTACTCTCCCAATAATATCCTTATCAGATTCAATCTCACCTCTAAAACCGCTAATTTGAGCAAGCCCTGTTATTCCTGGCTTTACAAAATGACGAACCATGAATTTATCTATTCGTTTAGCATAAACACTAGTATGGCTAACCATATGAGGCCTAGGGCCTACGACAGACATATCTCCAAAAAGTACATTAAAAAATTGCGGTAATTCGTCTATACTGGTTTTTCTTATGAACCTTCCTATTTTAGTAACACGTTGATCTCCTCTTGTTGCTTGATAAAGGTGTGCGTCTTTATTGGGCATCATTGACCTAAATTTATAACAATCGAACTCCTTGTAATTAAAACCGTTTCTGGATTGTTTGAAAAAAACCGGTCCTTTAGATTCCAATTTGATCAAAATTGCAATTATTGGTGTTAGCCAAGACAATATAAATATGATAATCATACTTGAGAAAATAATGTCAAATGATCTTTTAATCACGGTATTTATTGAATCCTCTAAAGGGATATTTCTCAAAGAGAGAATAGGAATGTAGTCATAATACTCATATTTGAGCTTTCTTGAATAAATTTCTTTATTATCTGGCAAAAACTTAAGAATTTTCAAATTATTATCAGCAAAGTCAGCAATATCATTTATTTGATTGTTGGTTAATTCGGATATAGAACAGTAAATCTCATCAACATTTTCTTTGAGAATATATTCGAAACATTCGGCTAGGCTCATTTCTCTTTTCTCTCTAAAATTGAATGTTTTTTTATGAATATAACCATATTCGGGATTTTTATTGAAAAAATCCTGTAGGGCAAAGGTTTTTTTATTAGCACCGAAAATCACTGTTTTTCTATAATTCCCTCCAAACGAAGTTCTATACTTTTGAAGTAAATAATACAATGCAAATTTGAATATTGCAATCCCTATAAAAGAAAGAAGAACATACTTTAAAATAGTTTTTGGATAAATATTGAAATTATAATTGTATCCTGAAAAGGCGAACATTACCAGAATAAACAAGGCCATTTGCCTGAATATCAATGCGAAAATAGTCACCTCTCTGGTAAACCTATAAACCTCATAAAATTTCGAGAAAATTGATAAAATTATCCACGCTAGCGAAACTAGGAAAATAAAAACAATAGGGTCAATGTTTTTAAAGAAGTATAGAACGGCTAGACCATTTACAATACTTAAATCGATTAAGTATGATATTGGCCTTAAATATCCTGAATATCGACCCTGTTTGAATAAACTCAATTTATCTTTTTATATGTTTTTCAAAATCTTTATGTTCGCTTTTGAAAAGTTCATCCTGGGAAAGACTTTTAAAATAGTCAAATGTAATTTTCATTCCTTCAGCCCTATCTACTTTTGGTTCCCATCCAAGCAACTTCTTTGCTAAATCAATGTTTGGTTGTCTTTGCATAGGGTCGTCAACAGGCAAGGGTTTATAAATGATTTTTTGAGATGTCCCTGTTAACTTTATGATTTCTTCTGCAAAATCTTTTATAGATATTTCATGTGGGTTACCAATGTTCACAGGATAGGCATAATCACTCATCAACAATCTGTAAATCCCATCCACTTGGTCATCAACATAACAAAAAGAACGGGTTTGCGAACCATCACCAAAAACAGTTATATCTTCACCTCTCAAAGCTTGCCCCATAAACGCAGGAATAACGCGTCCATCATTGAGCCTCATTCTCGGTCCATAGGTATTAAAAATACGCACAATTCTAGTATCTAAACCGTGAAAACGATGGTATGCCATAGTTATGGACTCTTGAAAACGTTTTGCCTCATCATAAACGCCTCTGGGACCTATTGCATTGACATTCCCGTAATAGTCTTCTGATTGGGGATGGACCAATGGGTCTCCATAAACTTCAGATGTTGAGGCTATGAGAAGTCTAGCATTTTTTGCTTTTGCAAGACCTAACAAGTTATGTGTTCCCAATGACCCCACTTTTAAGGTTTGAATGGGGATCTTTAAATAATCTATAGGACTTGCTGGTGAGGCAAAGTGCAAAATATAATCGAGATTGCCATCGATTTTGACAAATTCAGTGACATCATGCTCTATAAACTGAAAATTAGGATTGGAAGCCAAATGACTGATGTTTTTTTCGTCACCAGTAATAAAATTGTCCATTCCTATTACTTCAAAACCTTCTTTTATAAAACGATCACTCAAATGCGAGCCCAAAAAACCGGCCGCCCCTGTAATTAGTACTCTTTTAGTCATTATTTACCGTTTTTCTTCCAATGGAACTGTAATAAAAATCTTCATTCTTCATATCTTCAATATCATAAAGGTTTCTTCCGTCAAAAATAACTTTGGACTTCATCAAACCTTTTAATTTTGAAAAATTTGGTGTCCTAAATATACTCCATTCAGTACATATGATCAACGCATCTACCGAATCAGTCACCTCATACATACTGGAAGCAAAATGAAGTTTATTTCCATACTTTCGCTCTACATTTGGCATTGCTTCAGGATCGAAAACTTTTAAGGAAGCGCCTTGAGATAAAAGTTCATCTATCATATATAATGCTGGTGCCTCTCTGATATCATCTGTTTCAGGCTTGAAAGCCAAACCCCAAATTGCAAATGTTTTACCGTTTAAATTATTGTTGAAGTAAGACTTTATTCGAGGCATCAAAATGGTTTTTTGAACATCATTTATTTTAATGACAGAGTCTAAAATTCCAAAATTATAACCATTGTCTTTGCCTGACTTATGCAATGCTTTGACATCTTTAGGGAAACAGGAGCCACCATAACCGATTCCTGGGAACAAAAATCGCTTACCTATTCTTGAATCTGTTCCCATTCCTACTCTCACTTTATCAACATCAGCACCTACCAACTCACAAAAATTTGCAATTTCATTCATGAAAGTAATCTTTGCAGCCAAGAAAGAGTTTGCCGCATATTTGGTCAACTCGGCAGATTTTTCATCCATAAATAGAATTGGATTCCCAGATCTTACAAAAGGCTTGTATAGCTTCTCCATAAGTTGCAAAGCCCTGTCTGAACTTGCCCCAATTACGATACGCTCTGGTTTTAGGAAATCATCCACAGCAAAGCCTTCTCTCAAAAATTCTGGGTTTGAAACGACATCAAATTCAACATTGGTTTCTTTAGAAATAGTTTCAGCCACACGTTCTGCAGTCCCTACAGGTACGGTACTTTTATCGACAATGACTTTGTATTCTTTCATCAATTTACCTATATCTTTGGCTGCACCTAAAACATAGGATAAATCAGCAGAACCATCCTCGTCTTCGGGAGTTGGCAATGCAAGGAAAATAATTTGGCCATGTTCCAAACCTTCTTCTAGAGACGTTGAAAATCGCAATCTGTTGGCTTTAATATTTCTTTCAAAAAGAACATCAAGATGTGGTTCATAAATTGGCACTTCTCCACCTTGCATTTTTTTCACCTTCTTCTCGTCAATGTCTATGCAAAGTACATCGTTTCCTGTTTCTGCCAAACAAGTTCCTGTAACCAACCCTACATAACCTGTTCCTATTACTGATATTTTCATTATATTATTTAATTAAATTTCCATTTTCTTATTGTCTTATCTATACCACTGGAGTAAAACTCTCCATCTACATTTTTAAGAGAAAGTACGCTTCGCTTATGAATCTTAAGCTCCTTTTCAATTTTTAAAGTTTCTAAATTCAACACTAATATTGAACCATCAAATGTGCCGAGTATTAACTTGCTTTCAATAAAAAGACCGTTCAAAACAAAATTATCTGTAAGTTTAATTCTCTCTTGCTTTTCTGTTGTTAAACTTTGTTTCACGATATTTCCATCTGTTGTAGAGTAAATCAAAAATTTTTCAAAAATATGAAAATCAGAAACGGTACTTTTAGTATTGAACAATATTTTTCCATGCTTTGACTTTAAATCATGTTTGTATATTTCTCCAGAGTCAACAGCATAATACAAAAAGTCACCTCGGTATGCGATACGTCTTGCAATTCTTTTAAGCTCGACATCTAAAACAACATCAAATATGGGTTTGTTTTTATAGTCTATAGCAATTATTTTTTTATCGGATAAGCTTAATACTATTAGTCCCAATTGCTCTATGTGCAAGGCATCAACAGCTCTTCCTTCAGTATAGTAGAAAACTTCTTGCTCCTTATTTGATGACTTGTTAAAAAACCTAACAGAACATACTGTGTTTATCAGTTCATTTGAAACAGTAATCACCTCGTTCTTTTTTGGGTTATCAAAAATCTTGAGGCCGTACCCCCCCATAAAATAGCCATACTTACCACTTTCAGGGCTTATTCGCACGTGCCTTTTCTCAATATAATAAGTAGTATCCTTGTTTATGAAGAAATCTCTGATTGTGAAATTACCGTGGAGATGAACTTCTTGCGAAAAAATTGAACAAGAAAACAAAATTACAAGATAGGCACTAAATTTTTTCATTTTCTACTTTTATCAAATAATAATTAAAAAAAACTGTGCAAAAAACAATACCGTGATGTCTATCAAATAAATTTTCTATATAAAGTGCTATTGAGATAATAATAGCAAAACCCAAAAACTCTTTAAGGGCGGCTTTGGTTGTCAACTTACTTATGCAATTAAAAAACAAAATCCCGTACATGGATAAAATGAACGCACCAAAAACACCGTATTTAATAAAAATTGATAAATATTGGTTGTGGCTATTTAAATCACTATCCATAAAGTAGTATTTACCCTTTAAATAATGCTTGTAGTTGAGTAAGTCCTTTTCGGCATATTTCATAGACCCGAAAATGGGATTTTCTTTTATTAACTCAAAGGACTCTTCCCAAATAGCTAACCGAAAATCCATTGCGTGTTCATAACTTACCTTGATTCTTTTGTTGAAGATTAAAATACAAAGAATCAGCACTGCGAATAAACTTATATATCCTAAATAAAGTTTTTTAGAAAAGGAAGATACCAAATGATATATTAAGAGCAGACAGAATATAATTATTGACACTTTGCTCTCCAAAAAAAAGAATACAAAAAATGACAGTATGATTAATGTACCATACAATGTCACTGTCATCTGATTTTTACGCTTGGGATATTCTGTCATTAAATAATTGACAAAAAACATCAGGAAAATTGACAAATAAGTATGGTGAATATCAAGAATCTTTAATAAGCTATCTTGACTAAAACTCATTTGATAAATTAATACAATAATGATAACGTATACTATTGCACAAACTATTCCTAAAAAGAAAAAATATAATAAGAGTAGATTTTCTTTTGCTCCTTTCAGCAAAATAGGCACCAGAAACAATAGTTCCCAGCGAAAAAATTGCTTCTCAAATGAACCTAGGGTGTATGCGAAACCCTTCTGGATTAAACAGCTTAAGATAATATATATAAAAAAGCATAAGCCAATTAGGCTGGAATATTTTGCGGCTTTAGTATGAAAAAGATTATGCTTTAGAATAAATACTTGCAAAAGCTTTAAGGCTATTGAAAAGATGAGAGCAAAAGAACTTAAATTAACCGATAATGGCAACAGGAATAGACATAAACAAAAAACCAAAAAAGATATATCCTTTTTTTTAAATGTGGATTTTATCAGTTCAAAACAAAGGTCCAGCCGATTCATCTTTTGTTTTTGTAGTATTTTATCCTGTATATTTCAAATAAAAAGAGAGGCGTAGAGTATATATACCTTTTTGTTAACCTCCACGAAGTCAGGCTTCTATAAAACCACTCCATTTTTAAATTGATAATCCATTGCGGCGCTCTTTTTTTTGTTTCAGCAATAAAGTCAAAAACCGCCCCAATTGAACATATAGTGCTGACCTTTAACTTGTGTTGATTCTCATAAACCCATTTCTCCTGCTTTGGCGCTGTCATCCCAACAAATAAAATATCCGGAGCGAACGAGTTTACTGTTTCTATCATAATCTCATTATCTTCAGAGGAAAAAGATTTTTTAAATGGAGGTGAATAGAATCCAAACTTAATGTTCTCATAAACATCTGTTAGCTTTTTCTCGATAAGTTTTAAGGTAGTTGGTCCTGATCCCAGATAAAAGCACTTCAATTTTTCGTCATTTGCAACTTGAAGTAGTTTTTTGTGCAAGTCTGCACCTGCAATCTTTTTAATTTTTTCGCCGTTTATTTTCTTTGCCATTAAAACTATACCTTCTCCATCAGGCAAAAGTATATCACTACTCTGAAGAGCGCGTTTAAAATCTGCATCTTGTTCAGCCACAATGTAGGAATGTGCATTGATTGTATTTATAACTCTTTTATTCGAATCAAAAACAATGTCGCTAACACTACCTGTGAACACTTTATATTCTTGAAGGTCTATGGTTTTCAAAAAATGTGCTATTTGGGATCTTACTTAAATTTAATAATCAAAAATCACATAATACCGTAATTTCGCCTTCAAAAATACAATCATTATTTAATCTAATAAGTAATTTATTATTCTAATTATTTGATTTTAGCATTTTTGAAATAGTTTCAAAATAATCAAATTGGGCTGATGGAGAATATTTGGCTTCATATTCTTTTAAAGATGCAACCCTTATTTGCTCTTTTTTCCCTTCGGTGAGGTCGTTAAATTTTTGAATTGCCCCTTTTAAAGCGTTTACGCTATTTGGCTCAAATAAAAAACCATTGACACCATTAGCAATCATCGTAGATGGCCCTCCTAGATTACTTGCAAGCACTATGGTTTTTGCCGAAAATGCTTCAATTATTGTTAACCCAAATGTTTCTAACCAAATTGAAGGGAAAATAAGTGCCGTAGATTGAGCAATTTGATCTCTGACATCATCTTTCGGTAGAATTCCCAAATAACGAATATTCGGGTGTTGTTTTGATACCAGCTCAACCTCTCCTTTTAATGGTCCATCTCCAGCGATGTGAAGCTGCTCATCTAAAGCTTTAAAAGTTTCAAGTAATATTCGAATACCTTTTTCTTCGCTTAACCTTCCAATGTAAATAAAATGACCTTGTCGATCTTGATGTCTCGAATTCTTGTAGGGGTTTGTAAAATTTGGCTTTATAAAAAACTTTCTGTTAGATATCCCCAATTTTGATCCTACAAATTTTGAAGCCACTGTTGTTGTTAAACAAATATATAGATCAACCTTATTCCATGTAGCTATTTTTGAATGAAACCATATCACCATTGCGAGAACGAAAGTTTGCAATTTAGAGTCTCTGTAAACTCCGTCTCTAACGGCTTTCCAGGGAAAGTCTTGCGACAAACTCTTTAAGTATAATTTGTTTTTGAATAACAGTGTCGCTGATGGACAAAGTAACCTATAATTGTGTAAAGTTGAAACTAATGGTATTTTATTTTTTTTTACCGCTCTAATAATCAAAGGACCTGACCCATAGTGCCAATTGTGCAGGTGCACGAAGTCTGGTTTAAATGATTTTATTTTTTTATCTACAATCCTATATGCTTTAAGATTCCAAATAGAACATATAAACTGTGATAATCCATCTACTCCCTTTTGATTTTCAAAAATCAATGTTTCGATGTGATATTTTTGCTTTAATAATTCACTTTCCTGCTGAACTACCGCATCTTCTCCTCCGAAATTTCTATAGCTAGAGTGAATTATAAGAATTTTTAGCATATCAAGCCGTCATTAACTACGATGTGTTTTTTTAATTAATTTTGCTGGATTACCTGCAACAATGGTACTTGGCTCTACATTTTTGACCACTACAGAGCCCGCTCCAATAATTGCATTATCACCAATACAAATTGGCCCTATAATAATACTATGAGGGCCGATGATAACATTGTCACCAATTACAGGCGAGCCTAGATCAGCACCTTCAAAATCTTCCTTATTTCCAATTGTGGTGTTGTGCTTAATGGTGACATTATTTCCCAAAACAGTATTTTTATTAAGCACTATTGCTCTTCCGTGATGTATTATTAATCCACTCCCTATTTTAGTTGAGGCTGGTATTTCACACCCCAGAACTAGGTCTGTGATAACTTTATAAAGAATGATTAATGGAGCACACAGAACCAGAGTAAATTTATTTTTTACTTTTTTCCTAAAATAACTGACCGTGGTAAAACAAACAACGATGATCCTTCCTTTAAAATTCGGATTGTTTCTTATATCTTGTCTTATTCTAGAAAATAAACTCATCCGGACTAGATTTTCAAATTTTTAACGACTATTCTTTTTAACCAAACTACAGGCTGCAGTGCAAGCTTCAAGCATAACGAAAATAGATTCTCAATAGTGTTCATTCCTGCTAATTTTCTTGCTTGATATCCTTCTTTAAGAACTTCAAAAAAAGATAAACTTCCACTCACACCCCCTAATCTGAAATTTACCAAGGGTTTTGGTATGTAGGTAAAATTTTTCGGGTGCCTTAAGAACACTTCCAATATTAGTTGATAATCAGAAAAAGACTTCATGTTAGTGTTATATTGATGTTCCCTGTATATTTTTTTAGAAATAAACATAGATGGATGCGAATAGGTCATGCTAAAATATTTGAATTTGAAATCAGATGGATTAAATTTGAAAACTGATTTCTCTCCGGTTGGTAGTACATCATATCTGTCGGAATGTACTATACTGGTTTTGGGATTTTCCAAATATGCATTTACACTCAACTGCACGGCATCAGGTTCATACCAATCATCACTATTTATTGTGCCAATTAACTCGCCTGTGGACATTTTAATTCCTTTATTCATTGCATCATAAAGACCATTGTCTGGTTCACTTATCCACTTCGAAATTTTATCTTTATTCTCCTTAATAATGGATACCGTATTATCCGTAGATCCACCATCAATTATTATATACTCAATATTTTTATAAGTCTGATTGAAGACACTATCAATTGTTTGCTGAAGGTACTTTTCTCCATTAAAAACTACTGTAATTATGCTTACTAAAAATCCCTGGTTCATCTAATTCGAATTAGCTCTTCTATTTGCGCATCATCCATTTCTCTGTAAGACTTTTTAGCCACAGTACCAATTGCCATCCAAAGGAAAAAAAATGTTGGTGTAAAATTTTGCCTGAATTCAACCAGACACATGAAAGTTAAAATCAAAATAAAATAACCGAGACCTTTTGTGAATTTATTATTAGAGTTGAAGATTGCCAAATAACTTGAATAAATAAATATTATAACATTTAGTATGAACATAATAAACCCTCCTTTTAAGATCATTTGAAGATATCCTACTTCAATAGTTATCCTAATTGATGAATCACCCCACCAATTTTCTTTTAAAACTTCTTCTGTATACCATTTGGTGTGCTCCATAAACTCACTATAATAAGTTCCTAGTGAACCTTTACCTATTATCTTTTCCTTGTAACTTAAATCTTCCATAAGTTCTTTAAACAAAAAAGTTCTAGAATCTTGAAATTCCACGAGGGAGGATACTAAATTTGATACACTTTCATAACCTAATGTAAATATAACGATCAAAACAAGCACAAAGACTAAAATGATATATTGTATTAGTGCTTTTCTTAACCCAATGGCTGATAATTTATCAATAAACAAAATTCCAAAAGTCAGTGCCAAATATAAAAATTCAGCTCTTCTTTCTCCTAAAATTGAAATGATAATATAGACAGCAATTATTGCATATATTTTCAGCCTATTAACCGGTGAATATCTATAAACCCCAACTAATAGTACAAAGTTAATGGGTCTTAATAACCAAATCCATTCATCATTTAGCTCAAAAACAGGCAATAAAGCAAAGGCCAGAATCATTAAACCAAACATGAATGCGATTGCTCTAAATACTATTTTCCAATTTTCAATTTTCAAGCCAAGTATCATCATTGTCGGCATCATCCACGCCATTGCCATATATACATTCCCAAAATTGGTCACCCAGTCTTGAATTGAAAAAGTGAAACTTCGTGCAACCACAAAGGCTCCCCATAACACGATTAAGACAAATAAGAACCTAATGTTTTTTGAGATTCCAGAAAGTAATGACAGATTCCTAATGCACAAATAAGCAATGCCAATCTCTGATAAAAACAGAAAGGAAGAAATAATTAGCTTCTCAAAACCTATTCCATCTGGTTTAAATAAGAAGTATAAAAAAATAAAAATGACGTTAGAGTATAAAGCCCATTTAAACAGCCTACGTTCACTTAAATACATTTATAGTAGTTAATTTTTCTAAATTACATTTTTAATGTCCAATGCTCAAAATAAACTTCCTAATTGTGAGAAATTTTATGATATAATTCTTCGTACTTTTTTGCAATTAATTTAGGTTCCATCTTTTGCAAAATCGTGTCTCTTGATTTTCTTGACAATTTTTCGGCATCTTTATGTGCTAAAACCCAATCAATACCATTTTTAAGGTCTTCCACATCATTTCTTTGGGCTAAATAGCCATTGTGCATGTGCTCAACCAAATCTCCATTTCCTCCTATGTCAAAACATACTACAGGTGTTCCACAAGCTAGGCTTTCAGCGATTGCATTCGACAAATTTTCTTCTAGACTGGGCACCACCATTAAATCTGCAGCATTATATAAAAACATCAGTTTCGAGTCATCCTCAATAGTGCCGACGGAATGTGTTTTAAATCCGAAAACGTCTTGGTTCAAATTAGTGTTGTTACCAAATACGACCAATTCTACATTTGGATTCTTTAACTTTTCGAGCGCTTGTTTTAATTCCAAATATCCTTTGCGGACATCCGTTGTTGATGACATTGCTCCAAACAAAACTAATTTTCTGTTTACAGGGAACCGCCAAAACTCTCTTGCTTCTAGCATCGGAGACGGTTTGAATTTGTTTGTGTCTATAGGATTTGGAATTCTAACTATTGATTTGTCTTTTAAAAGAAAACTAGATGTGGCACAATTTTTAATCCATTCACTCAAACCTACAATCGTTATATTGTTTGTTTCCTTAAGTATCTCTTTTTTTCTTGAAAAAATTGAATTACTTAAATCATTTTTTTTGGATGATGTTAAGGCTGGACATTTTCCACAATGAGTCAAATAAAATTTACATTCGCCTGCATAATGACATCCTCCTGTAAATAACCACATGTCGTGCAATGTCCACACCAAAGGGGCTTTTATTCTTGAAATGTCTTCAAATTTGAGCATCCCCGCATGTATCCAGTGGATGTGGACAATGTCTGGCTTAAGCTTGTTTATCTTTTCCACAACTCCTAGGCTTGGAGAGAAGGAGGGTGAAAATGGAACCTTAACGACATATTTTCTTAATGGAAATTTATTCAAATGTGACTTAAATTTGTAAATCGCCTTCTGAAAAATTGAACTTGGCCCCATGACTGATGGGTCATGTTTTCTTTTTGAAGCCACTAGCATAATAGAATCCAACCCTTGAGACAATAACGATTCATGAAGTCTATATGCGGCTCTTGCCGCACCGCCCTCTGAATCACTGAAGTTTACAATTACAATTCTCATTACGCACTTCTAAAAGCATAGATGTTTATTAAGTTGTCAAATCCGTCTATTTCTTCCCTTTTCAGAAATGGGTGCTGTGAAGGGATATAACCCGACTCCAAATAACATCTAAATCCAGAGTCTTTTAATATTGCTAAAATCTGTTCTAAATGTTGTTCTTCTCCAATTTTGGAATGATATTCAACAAATATATTTCTTACCCATTTCAGATTGGTACTAATGCTTTCTAACACTTCATATTCGGCTCCTTCAATATCTATTTTAAGAAAGTCGACTTCACGATTTATTAATTTCTTCAAATCACATGTTTGAACTTCGACCGTTTTTTTTCCTGTCTCGGTTATGATTCGCCCTCCGGCTGAACCCTCCTGAAAAAAAAGCAAAGTTGTTTCTTCTGTCCAAACAGCTTTTTGAATAAGCTCAACATTTTCATATCCTGCTGTTAGAATATTATTTTTAGCAATACGATAAATATCGGGGTCAGGTTCAAAACCAATTATTTCTGCATTTGGAAAATTACGTTTAAAGTTTATTATGCTTAACCCAATATTTATCCCGCAATCAATAATAAAAGGTGAAGGGGAGTTAGTTTTGAATAGATAACTATTCCTCATTATTAAATCTTTGTATTGAGCAATAAAAGATGGTGGGTCAACAGCATAAAAATCAAAACCCAAAATATTTGTTTTAAAAGTCTTATATCTAGGGTTTTTACTGATTTTAAATAACTCCCTGCGTTCCTTGCTTAACAAAGTTTCAACCGCTTTTCTAATATTGTTCATACTTAAAAAAATAATCCTAACAGTTCCATATACCTACTGCCCTTCTATTTATGATTTTATAATATTGTAATGGCATAATGACGATTCCGGGGATGTAGCAAACTATAGTTGCCAAAATAACTCCTTTAACACCAAAATTTAGATTTTCCGAAAAAATTACAGAAAGAGGAATGTTTAAAATGGCCATACCGATGCTTAAAAATAGTTGTACTTTAATCTTCCCCGTTCCATTGATAAAATAAACAAATATAACATTGAATGTAAATATCATAACAAAAAATGCCATTGAAATAGTAAGAGTCATTGGAATACTAACTTTATCACCTATCCAAAGCTCATAAAATTTTCCGGAAACTAAAACCATAATAAAAATCGCAATTGGAACAGCCAACCAGATTTTCATTACATTTCTGATAGACTTCCTAATCCACTCATATTCTTTGCCTACATATGCTTCGGTAAAGGATGACCAATATGGTGCAACCACTAAAGAATAAATCATCGTAACTATAGAAAAATACTTGAATGAAATGTTGTACGGAACAACTTCTTGAGGAGAAAACAGCTTACTAATAATGAAGTTGTCTGTTGAGAACAGTATTACTCCTGCAATTTGTATTATGAAAAAGTTAAGTCCAATTCCCATAATGTCTTTTAAATGTTCCTTACTCCAATGGGCTATTGAAGGCTTTAAATCTTTATACTCTTTTGTAAAAGAAAAAATGTTCAACATTAACAAAATCAATACTGGAAGTCCAGAAAATATTATTCCAAACAACAGCAGTGAGCCTTCCGATGTCTTTGTCATTGCCCAAATAAGTATCAGAGATGATAACTGTGTGAGAAAATGAATTTTTACCTGAATTGAATGATTTTGATGAGCAAGGTAAACACTGGTAATCAAACTTACTACTAATTGAAGGCTAAAGAAAGCTACAATAATAGGCATCAGTAAATTGAGATCTGATCTCAATTCTGACTTAGTGTTAAAAACGACAGTCCAATCCAAAAATTGATTTAATATTATAAACAATAGCACCAAAGCTGTGCTCACCATCAAGACGGTATAGTAAGCTGTACTTACATATGTTTTTGCTAAATCGATATTAGAGTTTGCCTGGGCTTCTGTCAGTTTATTCCTTAAACCGTTTCCAAGTCCAATATCAAAAAATGAGAACCAAGCGATAAATGAACTCAATGTAAGCCATACCCCATAGTTGTCGGTGTCTAAATAGTCAATGGTTAATGGAACAAGTAAAAAGTTGCATAAAACTGCACCCGCTTTATAAAAAAAAGAAATCGTGATGTGCTTCACGATATTCTTTGTTCTGAAACTCTTTACACCAAACAAAGCATATATCTTAAAAATTATATCTTTTAGGTTCATAGACAATGATTGGGAGTTTAATACAAGCTTGATGGATGCCTCAAAATACTACATTTGATTAAATATTATGGTGGTCGTTATCGGAATTCGTTATATTGAAAAATATTTCATATCCTTTTTTAGACTATACAATCATCCCGGCCGCCACAGTTTCATTAGTTGAATCATTGACTAGAATGATGCTGCCTGTAGTTCTGTTTTCTCTATAAGAATCGATCATCAGCGGTTTAGTAGTTCTAATTCTCACTTTTGCGATGTCGTTCATATTCAACACCTCATCGTTGGTGTTTCGGTCCAAAGTCTTCATGTCAATTTTGTAAACCAACTCTTTAATCATTGCTGTTTCACTATTTGAAGTATGATAAATGGAGTATTTTTCCCTTGGTTTTGAAGAGGTTTTGTTCAACCAGCACAACATCACTTCAATATCTTGCGATGTTTCTGGTTTGTTGTTTGAGCGAACAATCATGTTTCCTCGGCTCACATCCACGTCGTCTTCCAAACATATGGATACTGACATTGGCGCAAACGCTTCTTCCAGCTGCTTATCGAAAGTGTCAATACTCTTGATTTTTGATGTAAATCCAGACGGAAGTACAGTTACGTCATCTCCTACCCTTAAAACACCACTCGCCATTCGTCCTGCATAACCTCTGTAATCTCTATGAGATTCGCTCTGCGGCCTTAAAACTGTCTGAACAGGAAAACGGGCATCAATTTTATTGACATCACTACTGATGTGAACTGTCTCTAAAGTATGTAACAAAGGGGCTCCTTGGTACCAGTCCATATTCGTAGAGCGATTTACAACATTATCACCTTCTAGAGCACTGATAGGGATAAAGCGTACATCTTTTACCAATAATTTCGAAGAGAATTCTTCAAACTGATCGATCACTCTATTATAGGCATCTTCGGAATAATCAACCAAATCCATTTTGTTGATGCAAACCAAAATATGCGGAATCTGCAACAACGATGCAATGAAAGCATGTCGACGTGTTTGCTCAATTACGCCGTGGCGAGCATCCACTAAAATTATGGCTGCATTTGCGGTAGAGGCTCCAGTAACCATGTTTCTAGTGTATTCAACATGTCCCGGTGTGTCTGCAATAATGAATTTTCTCTTTGGAGTTGTGAAATATCGATAAGCGACGTCAATGGTAATACCTTGCTCTCGTTCATCTCTTAAACCATCGGTGAATAAAGCTAAATCTACGCCTTCATGGCCTTTCTTTTTACTGGTTTTTTCAATAGCTTGAAGTTGGTCTTCAAATATAGATTTTGAATCGTATAAAAGTCTTCCTATCAATGTACTTTTACCATCATCAACACTTCCAGCAGTTGTAAAACGTAATAATTGATTATTATCTATCATCTCTCTCTTTGATTTAAATGGTTTAAAAGTATCCTTGACGTTTGCGGTCTTCCATTGCTGTCTCCGAACGTTTGTCATCGCTTCTATTGCCACGTTCTGTTTGACGCATTGTGGAAACTTCTTCTACAATCTTTTTAAGTGTGTCTGCATCCGATTCGATACCTCCTGTAATTGTGATGTCTCCCAATGTTCTAAACCTGATCTTCTTGGTCTCGGTTTTTTCGTTGGCTTCAAGTGTCAAGAATTCGGAGCATGGTATCCAAGAATCATTTCTCCAAACCACTTCTCTCTCATGCGCAAAATACAACGAAGGAATTCTTAAATTTTCTTTTTCTATATAGTTCCAGACATCCATTTCTGTCCAATTACTAATTGGAAACACTCTAAAATGCTCACCTTCGAAATGTTTACCATTAAAAAGGTTCCAAAGCTCTGGACGCTGGTTTTTAGGATCCCACTGTCCAAAATCATCACGATGAGAAAAGAAACGTTCTTTGGCTCTCGCTTTTTCTTCATCACGTCTTCCTCCACCAATTGCACAATCTACTTTATGATTTTCAATTGCATCTAAAAGAGTCGTGGTCTGTAAAGCATTTCGGGTGGCACTTTTACCTTTTTCTTCAGCTACGCGTCCATTATCAATTGATTCCTGTACGGAACCTACAATAAGATTTAAGCCCAAATCACTGATTAAATCGTCCCTAAATTTTATAGTTTCGGGGAAATTGTGACCAGTGTCTACATGCATTAGCGAAAACGGAATTTTTGCAGGATGAAATGCCTTTCTGGCTAAATGCGTCACAACAATTGAATCCTTTCCTCCAGAAAAAAGTATTACTGGGTTTTGAAACTGCGCACACACTTCTCTCAAAACAAAAATTGCTTCGCTCTCTAATTCATCTAAATAATTAAGATAATATTTACTCATTTTTCAGTTTTAATTTGGGTTGTATAAAATCCACTATTTTCATCACAGCCTCATCGACTGATTCTTGTTCTGTTAAAATTTCGATATCAGGATTATCTGGTGCTTCATAAGGCGCTGAAATTCCTGTCATATTTTTTATCTCTCCTGCTCTAGCCTTTTTGTAGAGCCCTTTGACATCTCTTCTCTCACATTCTTCCACACTCGTATTTACGTAAATCTCAACAAAATTAACATCTTTGACGATATTCTTAATGTTCTCTCTATCTTTTTTGTAAGGTGAAACAAAAGCCGCAAGAACCACCAATCCACCGTCAATCATTAAGCTGGCTGTTTCTGCAATTCGTCTAATGTTTTCGGCCCTATCTTCAGGCGAAAAGCTCAAATCATTGTTTAGCCCTTTCCTGATATTGTCTCCATCCAAAGTATAGGTTTTTATACCTTGATTAAAAAGTTTTTGTTCAACCTTATTTGCAATAGTAGATTTTCCTGAACCAGAAAGGCCTGTGAACCAAAGCAAAAAGGAGTTGTGCCCGTTGGATTTTTGCCTTTTTTCTTTGGTTATTTGATATTCTTGATCAAAAATATTCTTCATTTTTCTAATTGAGTATCATGTTTTTCCAATCCATAGCTTGATTTGTGCCAAACTTTTTCATGCAAGAAATATAAAAGCATTTTCGTAAAGACTTCAGCCGCTCCTATTTTAAATCCGGTTAATGGATTTCCTGTTATAACCCAAGCTAAAACCATAGTATCAATAGTACCAACAAAACGCCAAGTAAAGGTTTTAAGTAGGTGTCTTTTGTTGCTGTTCTGAAAATAAATTCGAAACCAAACCCTCTCATGAAAATAATATAACAACATTTTAGTTGTGACTTCAGCCAAGCCTATCTTCAATCCAGTAAATGGATTTCCTGAAATTACCCAAGACAACACAATGGTATCAATTGTACCAACCAATCGCCATGTAATGGCTTTTGCTATATGTCGCTTTCTGGAATTGTCTTGCATTATTTTGATACTAAAAACCAGGGGTTTAACAGATTTTCCTTATTATATAACAATGGTTTGTCAGTTTCTTTTGAAATAACCTCGATACCTATGGCGTTGCAGATAGCCTGCCCAGCCGCTGTATCCCACTCCATAGTTGGAGCAAAACGTGGATAAACATCCGCTTTTCCTTCGGCTACCAAACAAAATTTTAAAGAGCTTCCTTTTGAAACGATTTCAACCTCACTTCCTCCATTTTTAAGACCTTCCATAAAATCCAAAGTTTCCTGACTCATATGAGAACGGCTCCCAACAACACGAATCAGCTTTTGGTTAACAGGTTCGTTGGTTAATTGTTGTGCTTTTTCAATTATTATGTCATAATCAGTATCGTGAGATGTCAGCTCTACCTTATAAGCTTGTTGTAAGCTTACATCTGCCAAATAAAGAACTTTTGTGGCTGGAACATAAATGACTCCCAAAATTGGTTTTTGGTTTGACACTAAGGCTATATTAACTGTAAACTCACCATTCCGCTTGATGAATTCTTTGGTACCATCAACAGGGTCTACCACCCAGCAAGTATCCCAATTTTTTCTTACGGAATAATAAGTCTGTTTGTTCTCTTCACTAATAATGGGAATATTCGTAGGCTTTAGGTGAGAATTGATGATGTCATTAGCACGTTTATCAGCTTCAGTCAAAGGCGATTTGTCATCTTTAATTTCTACATCAAAAGCAGTGTCATAAACTTTCATTATTGCTTCTCCTGCTTCTAAAGATGCTTTTATCGCTATTTTTAAATTTTCATTCATCATTATTAGTCGTGTACCATTTATATATTTTTTCTATACCTTCATCCAACGAAACCGAATGTTTCCAACCAAGGTTGTTCAGTTTTGAAACATCTGTGAGTTTTCTTAAAGTGCCATCTGGTTTATCAGTATTGAAAACCAATTCTCCCTTAAACCCAATTAAGTCTTTAATTTTATTGGCTAAATCTTTGATAGACACCTCTTGACCTGTACCAATGTTGATGTGAGTGTTTCTAACTTCATTGGAGTTGTCAGAAATAGTGTCTTGAAAGTCTCTGTTCTCCATAATGAACACACATGCATCTGCCATGTCTTTGGACCAAAGAAACTCTCGACGAGGATTTCCGGTTCCCCAAATCTCAACACTGTTTTCAGAAACTCCGAATTTTGACAAGTATGTTCTGGCATCGTCAATGGTTTCAAAACCTGTATTCTTTAACACCTCATCATATCTGGACTCATTTAATAGTTTCGCAAGATGAATTTTACGTATCAATGCAGGAAGCACATGTGATTTTTCCAAATCGAAGTTATCATTTGGACCATACAGATTCGTAGGCATTACCGAAATAAAGTTAGTGCCATACTGCAAGTTGTAGCTTTCACACGTTTTGATTCCAGCTATTTTAGCAATGGCATAAGGTTCATTCGTGTATTCTAAAGTATCCGTAAGTAGATACTCCTCTTTCATAGGCTGCGGCGCATTCTTTGGATAAATGCAGGTGCTCCCTAAAAAAAGTAATTTTTTGACCCCATTTAAATAGCTTTGATGAATGACGTTGTTTTGTATCATTAGGTTTTCATAAATGAAATCTGCTCTATAGGTGTTGTTGGCAACAATTCCACCAACCTTTGCCGCCGCGAGAAATACATATTCAGGCTTTTCGGTTACGAAAAACTTTGCAACCTCAACAGTATTAGCAAGATCAAGCTCCTTGTGAGTACGAGTAACTATGTTTTTGTACCCTTTCTCTTGAAGGTTTTCAATCAAAGCACTACCAACTAACCCTCGATGACCAGCAACATAAATTTTTGAGTGTTTGTCCATCAATTATTCAAAGTAGTTTTTAATAGTATATCCATTCTCCTTGAGAAACTGTTGCTTTTTCATCAGTTTCAGGTCGCTTGCCATCATATCATCAACCAAGGCATCCAAATCATATTCAGGAATCCAACCCAATTTTTCTTTCGCCTTCGTAGCATCACCAATCAACAAATCGACTTCTGTCGGTCTATGGTATGCCTTGTCTACGGCAACCACTTCTTTTCCAATTGGTAATTGATATTCTGGATTGTTACAGGACTTCACATATGCTTTTTCATCAACACCAGAGCCTTTAAACTCCAGTTCAATCCCGACGTGGGCAAAAGACATTCTTACAAAATCCCTTACTCGTGTTGTTTTTCCCGTAGCAATCACCCAATCTTCAGGTTGTTCTGCCTGAAGAATCATCCACATCATTCTCACATAATCTTTGGCGTGCCCCCAATCACGCTGTGCATCTAAATTGCCAAGGTATACTTTATCCTGAAGGCCGAGTGCGATTTTTGAGGTTGCCCTTGTGATCTTTCTAGTTACGAAAGTTTCTCCTCTGATAGGTGATTCGTGATTAAACAGAATTCCGTTGCAGGCGTAAATGTTATAAGCCTCACGGTAATTTACTGTTATCCAAAAGGCGTACATTTTTGCCACAGCATAAGGGCTTCTTGGATAAAAAGGCGTTTTTTCCGTTTGGGGCACTTCTTGCACTTTTCCATAAAGTTCAGAAGTCGATGCTTGGTAAATTCTTGTTTTCTTCTCTAATCCCAGCATTCTGATAGCCTCGAGAAGGCGCAAGGTGCCTATTCCATCTACATTGGCCGTATATTCAGGTATTTCAAATGATACGTGCACGTGGCTCATGGCCGCTAGATTATAAATCTCATCAGGTTGTATCTCTTGGATGATTCTAATAAGATTGGTACTGTCAGTCAAATCGCCATAATGAAGTACGAAATTCCTATTCTCTTCATGGGGGTCTTGATATAGATGATCAATTCTGTCGGTATTAAATAAGGAAGATCTCCTTTTAACCCCGTGAACTATGTAACCTTTTTTTAGTAAAAACTCGCTTAAATAAGCTCCGTCCTGTCCTGTTATTCCAGTTATTAACGCTACTTTTTGCATATAATGATTAATATATTGTCTTATAAAGGCTAAAAATAAAAAACTCTGTAAATTTCAGAATGGCAAATGTAGTGTTTTGAGAGGGGAATTAAAATGATATGCAGTGATAAATCAGTTGTTTGATAAAATAGTCTTAACAACTTCAGCTACATCGGCTTTCCAATCATTTTGATGATGGTAAATCTTTTGAGTTTTATTATTGTTCATGACACTATACTCTGGCCGTTCTGCTTTAGATTTGAATGAGTCAACAGGTTTAACTTTGCTTCTGTCGTAAGCTTGAAAGTTTTCAGTAATGACCAAAGCAAAATCAAACCAAGATGCTTGACCTTTGGCGCTAAAATGGTAAATCCCGAATTGCTTGTTTTGACTGACAATTAAGTGATGAATGAATTTTGCCAACTCAACACAGCTAGTAGGAGTTCCTTCTTGAGAAGTGGTTATAGTTAAATCTCTATTTTCTTTAATTTTCGAAACGATGGTTGTAACGAAATTCTTCGGGTGTTTGGAATAAAGCCAAGATGTTCTGATTATAAAATACTCGGAAAAATGTTTCGCAATCAACTTTTCACCTTCCAGTTTGGAGTGACCATATTGATTTATAGGGCTTGTCTCGTCCGTTTCTGAATATGGTGTTCGCTTCTTTCCGTCAAAAACATAATCGGTAGAAATATGAATAAGTATTGTATTTGAATTGCTGCAGCTTTCGGCTAAATGTCCAACGGCTTCGGCATTAACTTTAAAAGCATCCTCAATAGATTCTTCGGCTTGCTCCACGTTGGTGTAGGCTGCGCAATTGATGCAATAATCAAAAGAATTCTTCTCAAAATAAGTAGTTAACTTGGCTTTATCAGAAATGTCTAATTCCTTCTTCGAGACAAAAACAAACTCCAAATCATCCTCGTTATGTAGATATAAATCGCTTATGGTCTTACCCAGTTGACCATTTGCACCAGTAACCAATATTTTGGTTTTCATATTATTAAATTTTCAAATGGTGGTAGTTCCAAATCTTTCGAAGAAATGATATAGCTTTCTTCTGGAAGCTGCCAGTCAATATTTAACGTTTTATCATTGTAAATAATGCCTCCTTCAGATTCTTTGTTGTAATAATTATCGCACTTATATGAAAAAATTGCTGAATCGCTTAATACTATGAAACCGTGGGCAAATCCTTTTGGTACAAATAACTGCTTTTTATTAGCTTCGGAAAGCTCTAAAGAGAATTGCTGTCCATAAGTTTTCGAATCTTTTCTTAAATCAACAACAACATCCAATACTTTTCCTTTTATAACTCGAACTAATTTAGCTTGGGCATGCTCTCCCTTTTGAAAATGCAACCCGCGTAAGACTCCTTTGGTTGAAGAGGACTCGTTGTCTTGTACAAAAGATATGTTTTGTCCGATTAACTCATTAAATGTTTTTTGATTGAAGCTTTCAAAAAAATAGCCTCTTTGGTCATCAAAAACCCTTGGTTCTAAAACAAAACAGCCTTGTAGATTTGTTTCGGTAGCAATCATTCCTTATTATTCAATAAACCCAATAGGTTCTTTCCGTAACCGCTTTTCATCAGTGACGCGGCAAGTGCCTTGAATTGTTCTTCTGTAATGTATCCCATCTCATAAGCCGCACCTTCAATAGAGCCTATTTTTAGTCCTTGGCGTTCTTCAATCACCTCCACAAATTGTGAAGCCTGCATTAAAGATTGAAACGTTCCGGTGTCAAGCCAAGCTGTACCCCTGTCTAAAATGCTGACATTTAATTTTCCTTGCTTTAGGTATTCTTTGTTGACATCCGTTATTTCGAGCTCACCTCTATGGCTTGGCTTGATGCTTTTGGCGATCTCAACAACGCTATTGTCATAGAAATAAATCCCTGGAACCGCAAAATTAGATTTTGGATCACTGGGTTTTTCTTCAATTGAAACTGCCTGTCCGTTTTTATCAAACTCAACAACACCATAACGTTCTGGATCATGAACGCGATAAGCGTAGATAATACCTCCTTCTGGATCATTGTTGTCCTGCAAGAGTTTCGACAAACCCGATCCATAGAAAATATTGTCGCCTAATATTAGAGCCACTTTATCATTGTCAATAAATTCAGCTCCAATTATGAAGGCTTCAGCTAAACCATTCGGTTCTTCTTGAATCGCATATTCGAATTTACAACCGTATTTTTCTCCATCACCCAAAAGATCCTTAAATAACGGTAAGTCCTTTGGGGTTGAAATAATCAAGACCTCTCTAATACCAGAATACATCAAAGTTGAAAGTGGATAGTAAATCATCGGCTTGTCGTAAATAGGCATCAATTGTTTACTTACAGATAGCGTTAATGGGTGTAGTCTAGTGCCAGAACCTCCAGCTAGTATAATTCCTTTCATTCTTTAATTATATTGCTTTTGGTAATAGTTTTGATATTCTCCGCTAGTAACATTATTAAGCCATTCTTCATTATTCAGATACCAGTGTATTGTTTTTTTCAGGCCTTCTTCAAAGATGAGCGAGGGCTCCCATCCCAGTTCATTCTTAATTTTTGAAGCATCAATAGCGTATCTCAAATCGTGTCCGGGTCTATCTTTTACAAAAGTAATTAGGTTTTCAGACGTGCCTTCAGGTCTTCCCAATTCAATATCCATTTGTGCACACAACAATTTGACCAAATCTATGTTTTTCCATTCGTTGAAACCTCCAATGTTATAGGTTTCTCCATTTACACCATCATGAAACGCCACATCAATGGCTCTAGCATGATCCACCACATAAAGCCAATCTCTAGTGTAGTTTCCGTCTCCATATACGGGAAGTGGTTTGTTATTGATAATGTTATTTATAAAAAGCGGTATCAGTTTTTCAGGAAACTGATTTGGACCATAATTGTTTGAGCAGTTTGTGATAATGTATGGCAGGCCATACGTTTCTCCATAAGCTCTGACAAAGTGATCAGAGCTTGCTTTAGATGCAGAATAGGGTGAGTTTGGGTCGTAAGATGTGGATTCTGTAAAAAGACCCGTTTCGCCTAAAGTGCCATATACCTCATCTGTGCTTATATGGTAAAATCTCTTGTTGTTGAAATTGTTTTTCCAAAGATTTTTAAAAGCATTTAGCAAAACCATGGTGCCTATAACATTCGTTTTCACAAATGCCAACGGGTCTTCAATAGATCGATCTACATGAGACTCAGCCGCTAAATGGATAACATTATCAAACTTGTAATCTTCAAAAAGCTTGTTTACAAAAGCCTCATCTATAATATCGCCTTTAATAAAGGTATAGTTTGAATTGCTTTCTACATCTACAAGGTTCTCTAGGTTCCCCGCATAGGTCAGTGCGTCAAGATTGTAAATATGATAATCTGGATATTTCTCAACAAATAGTCTTACCACATGTGAGCCTATAAATCCGCAGCCACCAGTAATTAATAATTTAAGCATCGTTTTTAATCTTCCTTTCCTGAATCGTCAAAAACTTATTTAACTCTATTAAAATAAGAACCAAAAATGCAATAGATACTGTTACAAGAATAATAATGTATTTTCTTTTATCTTTAGTTTTAATGCCAACCTGCTCGAAACCAGCCACTACATTCAGAACATTATCCTTTATAGCTTTTTCTAATCGAATTGTTTCCAAACCATCAATATATCTCTTTTCTAGATCAAATAATTGAAGTTCATTAGTTGGGTGCACCTTTTCCGTTCCAAGATAAATGTTAGTGGCATTCGCCCCTTTTCTTTCGTCTTTATCAATATTGGTAATCATCACCTTTCTATAATCATTGCGTAAAGAATCTATTTTTTGCAAAGCGATGTTCATTGATCTTTCTTCAACATCTAAACTTGTTAAATCTGCTTTTTGAAGTTCTTTGAGATATCTAGGTATGGATAAATCCAAAATTTTATCTTCAGCATTATTAAAAATGATTTTGTCTCTAACCTCAAGCGTAATAAAGTATCTAGTATAGTCATAAATAGACAGGTTGTCTTTAAATTTGTCAAATGTGACATTCTTGAGCATCATCGTGTCAGCGTCTTCGACAAAGCGATTGAATAATTTTAGTTGCTCATTTTCATTTTTTTCAGGCTCTATTTTAAAATCAATAATTTTAGCAGCATCCGACACAGATATCCCCAATGCAGATGATAAGGATATTGAATCTTTAGATTGAGCCAACTCCGAATACAATTCAATTTTATTAACTAAAGGAAATGCGACGCCGAAATTTGGTTCAACAATCATCACAGAGGTGTAGCTGTTGTTCTTCAGGATATAATCCGAGACTACCCCAATAATTAAGCCTAAAATAGCTGCTCCAACAAGTATTTTAATATTTGATCTTATAAATAATGCTAGAAGAATTAAGAATTTGAACACTAAATTGAATATTCTTAAAAGAAAGTCAAAAAAAGACTTAATAGCTCTTCCTATAAGATTGAAAATTTCCAAAATATCAACCTCCTCTGATCTTGTCTGTCTTTGTAAATCTTTACTCATTTCAATCTTTTAATTAAAAATTTGTTGTAATATTTTTCTAGTAATCAAATATGTAGGTTTTACACCTGAAGTTCCCAGCCCGCCTGAAGCTAAAGTGCTTCCGGTTTCCAATGGATTATCACTGGCATAATAGGCGTATCTTACTTTCACATTCGGGTTAATGCTGCCTCTTACTTTTGAAGCTGCCTGAATGGCCTTTTGGTAGTGGGCTCCTTCCATTTCCAATCCAATCACATTCCATGTTGAGTTGAAAAAGAATTTCAAAATCTCTTTGTTTTGAAGCGAGGTACCCAATACTGTAATCATAGAGCCCTCACAAACATGTATGCCTTCATTGTCTAAATCTGCCTTTGAAAGTTCATTTTCAAATGGATAATTGTCTGCTGTACCCTCAAAAATATGTGCAGATGGAATCATAATATCTCCTTTGCCGCCTTCGAGAATACCTGCTTTCCCCATTATGGAAACTGATTCTACATTCAGGTGTAATTTTTTGCCATTCACCTTGATTGGTTTTAACAATTCGTCCATGGTTTCATAAGCCTGCTCTCCAAAAGCATAGTCCATCACAAAAATCACGGGCTTATCATAGTCTTTGGCTTTTTTTGACACTTCAATATCTGTTTTCGAGAAATCAATCTTTGCTGTATCAAAAATTTGAACGTCAATATATGTTCCTGATGCATCAGGAATATATATCATTCCTCTTTGCAACGCTTCTTTCGTCACTTTATTGCGCAAGTCTTGATTGCCTTTTTGACTAAGCGCTTCATAAACCTCAAAAATTGATTTTTTTGCAGCAAACGTCTTCAGGGCGTGTGGCGCAAAAAATGAATTCATAACACTATGCATATTAGCGCTTATGATATGAATCGGACGCTCTATTAAACCATTTTTTAATAGTGTTTCTTTAATAGTGTCTGCCCATATTTCACCATGAATATGATGCCCCAAACGCTCCCTCAAAACAGGGCTAAAGGTCACGGTTCTTTTATTGTTGTTGACAACTTCTTCAATGGCCAATTTACCTAACCAATATACTAAATGCAGAAAGCGGTCTGGTTTATTAGGCAGAGAGAAAGACTCGTAAACTTGAGTGAGTTCATTGAATGTTCTGCCCAAAATATTGGCAGTATGGGTAATCGCTACTTCTCTTTCGGTCTGCGATAATTCTTTCTTCGACATCACTGCTCTCTCAAGCTTTATCCAATCTCTCGTAGTTGTACCTTGCTCGTCGATCAAAACCCGTTTACTAATTTTATGGGATTCAACAAACATGAAAGTCAAATGCGTAAGAATATCATAAATTTCTGAACGGCCTCGTGTAATTTCAATATTCATCTGTTCTTCGTCAATACGAAAACAGTTTCGTCGTCTTTTTGGGGGAATGATAGCTTTAAAATGTGAATTGCTGTAGCCTTCATCACTCGTGAGATTGATAAACGTACATTCTTCGATACCATATGGTAATCTGTCGATTACGTAGAGCAAACCATCTAATTCGGCTTTTTCCTCTCCTATGGAACCATAGATTTCTGGGCGCAATAGCAACAAAGCCTCTCGAAGTGTTTCGCCAGAAATTCCCATAGGTTTGTAGAAACCCCTATTGAACAAATGACGCATGGTAATGTACATTCTTTCAATAGCATTTGAGCTTTCTTGAGCTCTCGTTCTGGCATGGTTTTTTTTACTGCTCATAGTGTTCTTTAGCCTGCAAATATAGTATTATTTAGTTAAATTTAGTTCCGTCAATGCCTCGGCTATTTTTCTATCATTTGACAATCTTGGTATTTTGTTCTGACCTCCTAATTTCCCAATTGATTTCATATAGTCTTGAAAACCATTCTTCTTAATTTGGGTTATTTTCAAAGGTCGCAAGACATTACCTTCAATCAAATCAAAGTAATAAGAGTTTTGCTTCTGAAGAGAGTCTTCAATCTTATATATGATTTCTTGAAGGTTTTTCGGTTCATTTTCGAATTCAATCAGCCATTCGTGGTATGGCAAGCCCTCTGAAGGATTGATTTGTGGTGCTACCGTAAATTCTGAAACCTGTATAGAGGTGCCCTCAAGAGCATCCTTTAACGCTTGCTCAACCTCCTTGCCAATCACATGCTCTCCAAATGCCGAAATAAAATGCTTTATTCGTCCTGAAACAATTAATCTAAAAGGTTTTGTTGATGTAAACTGAACCGTGTCGCCAATATTATATGCCCAAAGACCAGCATTAGATGAAATAATCATGACATAGTTGACGCCTGTTTCTACATCTTTTATAGTGATACGTTTTGGATTTTCGTCAAAAAACTCATCTGCTCTGACAAATTCGTAAAAGATTCCGGAGTTTAGCTGTAACAGCATTCCTCTTTCTCCTTGCTTGTCTTGAAATGCAAAGAAACCTTCACTGGCAGGATATAATTCGATGCTATCTACCTTTCTGCCGATTAGGTTTTCAAATTTCGCTCGGTATGGTTCATAGTTGACACCTCCAAAAATGAACAGGTTGAAGTTCTTGAAAACTTCTCCAACCTTCTTGCCTGTTACTTTGTTTATTTTCTCAAAATACATTTGAACCCAAGATGGAATTCCAGAAATCACTGTCATATTTTCTGGCAAAGTTTCTTTGACAATGGCATCTATCTTTGTTTCCCAATCTTCGATACAGTTAGTTTCCCAAGAGGGCATTCTATTTTTTTGAAGATATTTTGGGACATAATGCGCAACAATTCCTGAAAGCCTCCCTAATTGAATATCATTTTTCTCCTCTAAAATTGGACTGCCTTGCAAAAAAATCATCTTACCATCTACAAATTTACTGTTTCCAGTTTCTGCTATGTACATCAATATGGCATTACGGGCTGCCTCAACGTGCGTTGGCATACTTTCTTTGGTAATGGGAATGTATTTTGACCCTGAAGTTGTTCCTGATGTTTTTGCGAAATAAATTGGCTTGCCTTTCCATAAAACATTCTCTTCTCCTGCCACAACTCTTTCGACATAAGGCTTTAGATCTTCATAATCGCGAATAGGTACTCTTTTAACAAAATCTGAATGCGTTTTGATATTTATAAAATCGTGGTCGTTGCCGAATTGTGTGCTTGCAGCAGTAGCAATGAGATTTTGAAAAACTTTTTCCTGTGTCTCGACTGGTGCATTAGCCCATTTTAAAATCGACTTTTTTACTCTTGAAGCAAAAGGTTTGGCTAAAGCAGATTTTAATGAAATCATTATTTAAAGTCGATAAAATTGGTTGGATTGATTGGATAACCTTTGCTCCACAATTCAAAATGCAAATGCGGTCCAGTGGAATATTCGCCAGAGTTTCCGGCCATGGCTATGACCTCTCCAGCTTTGACCAAATCACCTTGCTGTTTTGTCAACGATGCGTTGTGTTTATAAGCGGAAATCAGCTCTTGGCTATGCTCTATAATCACCACATAACCGGTTTCTGCTGTCCATTCAGCAAAAATAACGGTTCCATCAGCGGTAGCTTTTACAGGAGTATCTTTGGCCACCACAATATCGACTGCATAATGCTTTGTTTTTAAATCATATCCTTCGGAAATGGTTCCGTTTACAGGTGGGAAGAGTACAAAATTAGAACCAGAGACACTGCTTTCGAAAAGGTTGTATTTGTCTTCTTTATCCACCTTTTCACGTAGCAAGGAATCTTCTTTGGATGCAGCAACTTTAAGCGCAGCCATATCTTTCCCTGCAGCATCAATGATCGAGTCTCTGTTAAATTCTACTGTTTTAACGTCACCCGTCAAAACTCTTCTTATAGATGCGTAATATTTTTCATTTAACGCGATGACTTGCTGTAGCGAATCAGTTTTATAGTTGAGTTCTGTGGCCTGTTTTTTCAATTTGGCAGAAGAATATCCTGGGATGAATTCTCTTAAGGATGTAAATGCTATCAAAAATGTTGTGCCTGCAATCAGAATAATGGCTGACAGCATCACTATGACGAAAACGTTTAGCCTCGTGAGTTTAATTGCAAAACGCTCTTCAAAGGTGTCTTCATTCAAAACTACCAAGCGGTATTTATGAAGTAGCTTTTTTGCGAATTTTTTTTCTTTCTTTTTTTGTGCCATTTGATAACAAAATTAGTCAAAAATCGTTCAGGATGTTTTGAGTAATGTTCTAAAGTTTGTTTTTAACGCATAAATTGAAGTTTAATTACTAACTTTGTTCTTCAAAATAAAATGTTATGATATCAGCAAGTATATTTTTAGCGATCGGCCCTTGGCAAGTAGTTATTGTGGTGGTTTTGGTTCTATTACTTTTCGGCGGAAAGAAAATTCCTGAATTGATGAGAGGACTTGGAAGCGGCATCAAAGAGTTTAAAGATGCCAGCAAAGATGATACAGAGAAAAAAACAACTTCGGATAAAAAAGAATAAGGTGTTATAAACCTTCTCAAAAATAAAAGCCAACTTTAACAGTTGGCTTTTTTATTATTTGAATTTTACCGACCTCAATATCGCCTCGAGTTCAAAAACATGATCCCTTTTTTCAACTGATGGTGCAAAAACATAGCCTTCAACCACCAAATATCGATTGTTTGCTTTATCCTCGATGGCATAATTGATAAAAGGTCCTGACATAAATGCATTTTTCATATCCCAAATGCCTTTGGTTTCAATAGTTGGCCTTCCATCAATTGTAGTGTCAAAAACATAAGGTGCATAAGCTTCTTCAGTGATCATATAAGCACCTTCTGTAGAGTTCTGAATATGTGCTTTTCCTATAGAATCTCTCATTCTGATAATGTCTCCTACAGTTGTACTATCACTTTTACGGATTCTATCAAGAGGCACCTCATATATCATAAAATCCATGTTTCCTGTATTGATATCCTTTCTTATCCAGAAAAAATCGCCATCATGTGTCGCAATTCTGTATGCTGTTGGGAACTTAATATCAATTCCCAATTGCTCTTGAATGGGTTTGGTGTCAAACAATGATAGTTTGATGCGTCGTTGATTTTCTTTGATTTCTTCGTCTTTGAAAGCTTGGATTATTCTATCAGAATTTGCCTTTAATTGATCAATGATTTCTTGATTCGTTTTTCCCCTGACAATTATCAAAGTCTGCGGTCTAGCATAAGCATCTTCAGCTATTGAGGTGCCAGCGGTTTTTCCTTTTTCAATTTTTAAAACGATGCGGTTTTTTGTGGCAAAACCGGAAAATACCTGCGTAGGCATTTGGCTTATGGAAAATAATGGCTCTTCTTGATTAAGTGCTGGAACAGGTGCGGCAAAAATTTCCCTAACAGTTTCGCCTATATTTTCTTCCCAAAGTAAATTATCAACTACAACTAACAGATTATTGATTCTCCCTGAAGATGAAGGAACTAATCGTTGGTTTGAAGACTTATCGTTGCAACTGAAGCTTAAAAGTATAACGAGGATTGCAGCGATTTTCAATAAAGGTTTCATTTAGATATTTTTAAAGTGGTTCCTACTTTTAGGTTAGTACCACTAATATCGTTCCATTTTTTGATATCATCAACAGAAACTCCTGAAAATTTTTGTGAAATGCTCCAAAGAGAGTCGCCTTGTCTTACTTTATATGTTTTTACATTTGTTGATGCGACTGCGGTTGGCACGGTTGAGCTCGCTTCTTTTTGGGTGCTATTGCTTGCGGATGTGTTGCTCTTGGAATAAATCTTTAATCTTTGACCAACGTTTAAATTATTAATTCGCAAACCATTCCATTTCTTTATATCACTAACCCTCACTCCATATTTTCTGGCAATTTTGCCTAAATAATCACCCGATCTTACTTTATAAGTTGTTCTGGTTTCCTCCTCAAAAAGCTGTGGCATTGGTTTTTCTCGTTTGTCCAATTCTGCCTGAACATGAGCATAAATTTCGTTTTCATTAGCCACAAATTTGCCGATGGCATGTCTAGGAAGCCTTAATGTGTGCTCCTCTCCCTCCACAAATGGTATGATATCCAGCTTATAGGATGGGTTTAAAAACTGTAGTTCTTCGATAGGTAAATCCATCAATTCTGCGACTTGGTCTAAACTTATGGTTTGCTTGACATGAATCGTATCAGTTTCCATATAACGATAGCCAGATGAGGCTTTTTTGAAACCGTGTTGCTCTGCATACTCAAAAATGTACATCGTGGCCAAAAATGCTGGTAAATAACCTGCCGTTTCACGTGGCAAATGCGGTCGTAAATTCCAATAATTTTGATAACCACCAGAACGACGTATTGCTTTGCTTACATTTCCTGGCCCGGAATTATAGGCTGCTAATGCCAAATCCCAATCACCAAAAATTTCATATAATTTTGCTAAATATTTACTGGCCGCAATGGTAGATTTTATAGGGTCGCTTCGTTCGTCAACATAACTAGTGACGTTGAGTCCGTACATTTTACCTGTTGGATACATAAATTGCCATAAACCTGTCGCTCCAACGCGAGATTTTGCCCTTGGCTTCAAAGCAGATTCTACAATGGCTAAATACTTTACTTCCAAAGGAACATCCATGTTGTCCAATTCCTTTTCAAATAGAGGAAAGTAGTACTCGCTCAGTGCCATAAGGCGTTGCAATGTAGATTTTCTGTTTTTCAAATACGATTTGATTACGCTTTCCAGACCAGGATTGTACTCAATATTGAAAGGTGTTTTGGCACTCAACTTATGAAGCCTAGCCTTTAACGTATCCGTTGACAGCTCCGGAAGGTCGATTTCCTCAAATTTGATATCAGTAATCGACTCATAGATGGTATCGAACAAGGTATTGCTGTATAGTTCTTCTAACCATTTTTCATCATAAGCAGAAGCTACTTGATGGTCTTCTAGCTTCTTTAAAGACAAAGAATCCGCATTCGGCTCAATGGCTTTAACAGCTATGCTGCCATCAATGATTGAATCAATTTTGGTCTGATTTGTTTTACTTTTAACCTGTTTTTCAGGCTGCACTGTTTGGGAAAAGCAGGGACCAATGCAAAATAGTAAAGCAAAAGATATTATCAAATGTCTTGGGTTCATCAGCTAGGTTTATAAAAATATCTTAACGATACGATTGGTTAAATCGTACAATGATATTCAAAATGTCAATATAAAACAACATTTTAACAATATTTTTTGCGTTTTAACGATATTTTATTGCGTTTCGTCGATTTTCTTATTTCTCTAAAATCGCTGCAATCCCTGGCAATACCTGCCCTTCAAGACTTTCAAGCATTGCACCACCACCTGTACTCACATAACTCACTTTATCTTCAAACCCAAATTGCTTCACCGCAGCAACAGAATCGCCACCTCCAACTAATGAAAAAGCCCCATTTTTAGTGGCTTCGGCAATCGAATTGCCCAACTCAATGGTTCCTTTGGCAAAATTCTCCATTTCGAAAACGCCAAGTGGTCCGTTCCATAAAATCGTTTTACTTTTTAATACCACGCCGTGGAACAATTTTAAAGATTTTGGACCAGCATCAAGTCCTTGCCAACCATCAGGAATATGATACACATCGACTATTTGCGTATTGGCATTGTTATCAAATGCATCTGCCGCAACAACATCGACTGGTAAATGTACTTGGACATTTTTCTCTTTTGCCTGTTTCAAAATATCCAATGCCAAATCCAATTTATCATCTTCGCAGATAGAATCGCCAACAGTTCCTCCTTGCGCTTTTACAAACGTAAAAGTCATTCCTCCGCCAATAATCAAATGGTCAACCTTATCCAAAATGTTTTCAATAATGGTTATTTTAGAAGATACTTTTGCGCCACCCAGAACCGCTAATACCGGTTTTTCGCCAGTTTTCATAACCTTATCAATACTTTCTATTTCTTGTGCCAACAATGCTCCAAAACATTTTTTGTCTGGGAAAAATTGCGCTACAATAGTTGTTGAAGCGTGTGCACGATGTGCTGTCCCGAAGGCATCATTTACATAAATATCTCCCAACTTTGAAAGCTCTTTTGCAAATTCGGTGTCGCCTACTTCTTCCTCTTTATGAAAACGCAGATTTTCCAACAATAAAATTTCTCCAGGTTTCAAATTTTCTGCTGCTTCGGTTGCTTCTTTTCCAATGCAATCTGACACAAAATTGACTTCAGCTCCCATAACATCCTTCACCTTATCAACAATATGGCGAAGCGAAAACTCATCTTGAACGCCTTTCGGTCTTCCAAGGTGCGACATCAAAATACAGCTTCCTCCATCTTCCAATATCTTAATAATGGTAGGTTTTGCGGCCTGAATTCTTGTGTCGTCGGTAACGTTGAAATTATCATCCAGAGGCACATTGAAATCTACCCTTATAAGTGCTTTTTTGTCTTTAAAATTGAAGTCGTTTATGGTTTTCATTGTCAATTGTTTTATATGTTGAAGCACAAATGTAACCATTTATAAAGAGCTACGAAATGGCTTTAGAACGAAAAGATAATCTTAAATAAAGATTTATATTTGCCTATGTTATTTTCAGAAGTTTTAGGTCAGGAACACCTCAAAAGTCATTTGACACAAAGTGTGGACAATGGTAGAATTCCTCACGCTCAATTGTTTGTAGGACCCGAAGGTTGTGGCACTCTACCTATGGCCATCGCTTATGCTCAATATATCTTGTGTAAAAACGCGGCGTCTGAAAATACGGGAGGCAACGAATCGTGTAACTTGAAGTTCAAAAATTATTCACATCCTGATTTGCATTTTGCATTTCCTGTAGCTACTACGGATAAAATCAAAAGCCATCCTGTCTCAAACCATTTTATGGAAGAATGGCGACAACTCCTTACAGATCAGCCTTATGGCAATCTTTTTGATTGGTACAAAGTTTTAGGTGTCGATAATAAACAAGGTCAGATAGGTGTTGATGAGGCACAGGACATTGTAAAATCATTATCGTTAAAATCCTATGAAGGAGGTTATAAAGTGATGCTGATTTGGATGGCTGAAAAAATGAATTCGTCTGCCGCCAACAAATTGCTAAAACTGATAGAAGAACCTCCTAGTAATACAATTTTTCTGTTGATTGCTGAAGATGAAGAGCAGATCATCAATACGATACGCTCTCGCTGTCAGCTTTTGCACTTTCCGCCATTAGCTGAATCCGTTATAAAAGAAGCGCTTATCAAAAATTACCAATTGGAGGAATCTGTTGCGATAAAAATCGCTCATCAATCCAACGGAAATTACAATAAAGCCTGCGATTTGGTTTATCAGGATTCTGAAGATATTCAGTTTGAAGAGTGGTTTGTATTCTGGATACGTTCGGCTTTTAAGGCCAAAGGAAACAAAAGTGCCATCCACGATTTGATTTCTTGGAGTGAAAACATTGCCAAGTCAGGACGTGAAACACAAAAGCAGTTTTTACTGTTTTGTGTTGATTTTTTTAGGCAAGCATTGCTGCTTAATTATAATGCATCAGAATTGGTATATGTCGAGCCAAAAACCAAAAATTTTAAGCTAGAAAACTTTGCTCCATTTGTGAACGAAGCCAATATTATGGAGATTAGCGACGAGCTTCAAGATGCTATTTACCATATAGAACGGAATGGTAATTCAAAAATCATTCTTACGGACTTGTCAATAAAACTCACGCGTTTATTGCATAAAAAAGCCAGTTAAATTAACTGGCTTTTCTTCGTTTCTTTGATTTGTAACTTAATCTTTCTTGTAAGTTTTGTTCAACTCTTCCAAAATTTCCTTTGTAATATCTTTGCTTTCTTCTCCATAAAGAACACTTCCTGCTTCATTGCTTCCCAAAATATACGTGTAACCGTTCTTTTTTCCGTATTCTTTTACAAAAGCTCTCACTTCTTTGATTAAAGTATCGATTTCCGTTTGGCTTTCCTTTTGAATACTTTGTTCTTGCATTTGAGTTTGCTGCTGAAACATTTGGTACTGTTGTGTCAATGCCTGATATTGCTCTTGGCTTTCCTTTCTCACCATTTTTGGATCGTTTTGTTGTAAAGCTGCAGCTTTGGTTTGGAAAGATTTGCTGATACTATCAACTCTCTTGTCGAAATTTTCAATCTTTGTGTTGATGGAAGTTTCGATATCCTTTTTCTTTTGATAATCGTTGATCAATTTGCCATTGTCAATGAATCCTGTTTTCATTTCTTTCTGACACGAAGCCATTAACGCCATTGCGAAAACTAACAATACTACTTTTTTCATTCTTTGAGTGATTTTAAAATTTTTGCAAATGTAGCAAAGTATGGCGGAATTCTTCTAAAATTATTTCAATAAGCAAAATCGATTGAATTAAAAGACATTATAGTTATTGATTATAAAAACCGGCTCAATTAGAGAGAATACGCCGTGTTTTTGGAAATTAGCCAACAGGATTTGCTTCTGAAGCGACAAAAGCCTCTTAAATGGTCTTAAATTAAGTTTTGGTCATATTTATAATGTAAATGTGCGAAGAATATTCTTTGGAACGACTTGCTGCAATATTTGAACGGCATCCAACCCAAAATGCTTTTATGGGATTCATTGTGCCGTTTTTATATTTTTCGGAAAGTAAGCTCACATAAAAGGCATCAAACTTCATAGGCAAAACTTTGGTAACAGTCATTCGATGTTTAGCAACAAGTTTTGAAATGGACGTTTTAGAAAAATGCCAAAGATGTCGCGGCACATCATAAGCCGCCCAAAACTCTTTATAATGATTGGCATCAAAACTTTTGTAATTAGGAACTGCGATGATCAAAGTGCCGTTGTCTTTTAGCAGATTTTCCAAAATAGCTAAATACTCGTTTAAATTGGGAAGATGTTCAAGCACGTGCCAAAGTGTAATGACATCAAAACTGTGAGCTTTTAAATTTAATAGGTAATCACTTTCAAAAACAGAATTGTCCGTTTTTTGATTCGCATAACTCCTAGCCTTTTCGTTGGGTTCAATTCCCACAACTTCCCACGAATTCTTTGATGCAAGTTGAAGAAAATCTCCTGTTCCGCAGCCAACATCTAACAACCTTTTACCATCATTTGTAACTGAATTAATCAATTTTAATTTTCGCTTCAGAGAGATTGATTTTACAAAATGGTAGGCTTTTTCAAACAAATTTCTTTTAGAATCGGTATGCGAAATGTAATCCTCACTTTGATAATAATTAGGCAGTTTTTCTGGTGAAGGCTGTGGATATGTTTCGAGCATATCGAACTCTTGATTGTAAACCAAATCAAATTTCTCTCCGGAAACGGAATGATCTTTTACTTTTAAGTATGTGCTTTTATCTTGCATAAAATGAAGATTCCTGCGTTTGCAGGAATCACAAATCCATAAAATTTAACAAACGTTCCACGTGGAACGTTCAAAATTGGAAATCAAATTTATCTTCCCATATACACCAAAAGCACAGAAACATCGCTCGGCGATACGCCACTGATTCTTGACGCTTGGGAAATTGTTACTGGTCTAATTTTCTCAAGTTTTTGTCTCGCCTCTATGCTCATTGATTTCAATTGTGAATAATCAAAATTTGCAGGGATTTTGACATTTTCCAGGCGATTCAACTTATCAGCATTATTCTTTTCTTTGTCGATATAACCGGAATATTTAACCTGAATTTCTGTCTGCTCAATAATCTCTTTATCTAAATTATGCTCCTCTATATAGGTTTCAACAGCATTTATACGACGCACATCATCCATCGAAATATTCGGTCTCGCAAATATTTTAAATAACTTTCCAGATTGGTTAACTTCCGCAGAATTGTTTTCTTGAAGAATAGGATTTATCTCCTCGGGCGTCACGCTGGTTTCTTTAAAAAACTCAACAAATGATTCCGCCTTGGAGTGTTTTTCTTCCATTCTTCGCAATCTCTTTTCTCCAGCCAACCCTAAATCAAAACCTTTCGGAGTCAATCTTAAATCAGCATTGTCTTGTCTTAACAAGGTACGATATTCAGCTCTTGAAGTAAACATACGATATGGCTCTTCTGTGCCTTTTGTAATCAAATCATCAATTAGAACACCAATGTATGCTTCGTCCCTTTTCAAGATAAATTCTTCTCGCTCCTGAACTTTTAGAGCCGCATTAATGCCAGCCATCAAACCCTGTGAAGCAGCTTCTTCGTAACCAGTGGTTCCATTGATTTGACCTGCGAAATACAGATTCTCCACCAATTTAGTTTCTAGCGTATGCTTCAATTGTGTCGGCGGGAAATAATCATATTCAATAGCGTATCCAGGTCTAAAAAACTTGACATTTTCAAAGCCTGCCACCGAACTTAAAGCCTTAAACTGTACGTCTTCTGGTAAAGATGTTGAAAAACCATTCACATAAACCTCAACCGTATTCCACCCTTCTGGTTCGACAAAAAGTTGATGCCTGTCCTTATCCGCGAAGCGATTAATCTTATCTTCAATTGATGGGCAATATCTAGGTCCTGTACTTTGAATTCTACCATTAAACATTGGTGAGCGATCAAAACCTTCGCGCAACAAATCGTGCACTTCAGGACTTGTATAACTCATATGACAATCCCGCTGCTTCGTCAATGGTTTAGTAACGTCAGAATATGAGAACTTTTCTGGAATATCGTCACCTGGCTGCACAGTCATTTTGGAATAGTCAAGAGAACGACCATCAACTCTAGGTGGTGTACCAGTTTTCATTCGTCCTGAATCAAAACCAAGACCAACCAACTGCTCGGTTATTCCAAACGCAGCCCTTTCGCCAGCGCGTCCTCCACCAAAATTTTTATCGCCTATATGAATCAACCCGTTTAAAAATGTACCATTGGTGAGCACAACCGACTTGCCTCTTATTTCAATTCCCAACGAGGTTTTAACCCCAACCACTTTATGGTTCTCGACCAATAATCCAGAAACCATTTCCTGATAAAAATCAAGATTAGGCGTTTGCTCCAACATCATTCGCCATTCTTCTGCAAACCTCATACGGTCACTTTGAACCCTTGGACTCCACATCGCTGGACCTTTTGACTTATTGAGCATCTTGAATTGAATAGCCGAATTGTCACTCACAATTCCACTATATCCTCCCAAAGCATCAATTTCGCGAACAATCTGTCCTTTAGCAATTCCTCCCATCGCGGGATTACAAGACATTTGAGCAATGTTTTGCAAATTCATTGTAATCAACAAGGTCTTGCTTCCCATATTTGCAGCAGCAGCAGCAGCCTCGCTTCCTGCGTGGCCGGCACCAACAACTATAACATCATATATCTCGTTGAACATATTATTATGATTGTTCCACGTGGAACATTTGTTTTAAATTTGAAAAAATGACTGCAAATATACGTTGATTCTCTGAATATTAAGCAATCTTTGAAATGTAGTAATTTTCTTTCAAGCGCATCAACTGTTCGTCCTCTTTGCTTTTATCTTTGAATCCACAATAATGCAGCACGCCGTGCACCATCACTCTAGACAATTCATTCAAAAAAGGCTCGTTAAATTCTTCTGCATTCTCCTTCACTCTTTCTACAGAAATATAAATATCTCCGTTAATTTGTTTTCCTAGAGTATAATCAAAACTAATGATGTCAGTAAGCGTTTCGTGCTGCAAGAACTCTTTGTTCAACTTTAACAGATACTCATCATCACAAAAAATATAATTGATTTCGCCTTCGTTGAACCCTTCTTCTTTAATCACAGAAGAAAGCCAAAGTGAATACTTTTCATCATTCTTCAACTCAAAATCACATTCGTAATTATAACTAATCATCAGCTTTCTTAAAATACTCCTGAACCTTTTTCTTATAAACTTGCTGCAAAGGTAACGCTTGTCTGTTTAATATTTCAGTAGTGTTGAAGTATTCTTTAGCGGTAGGAATTTGGTTGCTGCTATTATTGTCATACTGTTTAAAGTTGCTTTCTGCTTTACGCTTGTTGTCCTCATCTTGCAGAAACGATGCATTTTCGAGTTTCAATAAACGGTGTTGCAAATCCATCATTTTTTGAAGCGTCTGGTTAGTGAATCCCTTGTTGATTAAATCCATTTCGACTTCTTCCATTTTCTCCAAAAGCATCTTGCCCTCTCCTTTGGTTCCTGCTTCGCCAAGTTTATTTTCCAATGCCTGACGCAATTGCTGCTGTTGCTGATAAATTCTATACAATTCTCCGCTTAATTCTTCATCCGAGTTTTCACCTTCTCCCTGTTCCTTACCGTCTTTACCGTTCTTGCCGCTCTTATTATTTTTACCATTTTCACCTTCGCTGCCTTCTCCTTCACCGCCCGAACTTTGACCTTGCTTTTTCCCTTGACCATCCTTCGGTTTTCCTTCTTGCCCTTTTTCCATACCTTCTTGCATTTGCTTGTTAAGCTCTTCTTGGCTCATAATGATGTCTGGGAGCTGCATTCCTCCTTGACCTTGACCCTGACCTTTTCCTTGGCCTTGTCCCTGACCTTGACCTGGATTCATTTGAGCTTCCATATTATCAAGTACGTCACTTAAAAAACTTGCCAAATCATTCGTGGCCGTAATGGTATATTGTTGCGTTGAAACACCTTGATACAACTGATTTTCAGACAACTGTCCCAAAGATTTATCAATATTGAAAAACACATCGGTTATTTTGGCATTGACGGTTTCAGATATCATAGGTTGACGCAAAGAAAGTGCAAACAGACTGTCATCGATATGTTCAAAATGTTCGCGCAGACTGCTCTGCTTTCTCAAGTATTTTCCATAGGAATTATTATTGATTTGAATACTCCTAAACTGATTCATCAAAGCTTCTTGATCGAAGGAAAACAGCACCAAGTTGTCCAAAATCTGTCGCAACATCGCCGCGTCTTCAGACATCTGTTCGCCACCACCAGACATCATCGATTGTTGCATTTTGGCACTCATTTGTTTCATTTTCTTGCCAGCTTCCTTTTGCTTTTTTTGAGCATTCTGCTGACTTTGTTGTGCGCCTTTTTGGTCATTATTTTCTTCGTTCTGTTCTTTGTTCTCTAAATCGTCTGTGGCCTCCTGCTGGTCTTTCTGAATGTCCTTTTCGCCTTCTTTGTCTTGGGGAACATCAAACGGCTCTTTAAGAGCTTCATTTTCCTTTTGAAGGGCATCCATTTCCTTTTGGAACTCTTCAAACTTTTCATTTAGCTCTTCCTGCTTATCTTTTGTGTTGTTTTCTTCGGTTTCTTTAGACAACTTTTCCTGCTCATCTCCCAACTTATCCAATTCATCTGCCAATTTCTCCGCTTTCTTTGCCACATAGTAGCGCTTGGTCAACTCCAAAAGTTGCTCCAGGCTCTTTTGCTTGTTTTTGTTTTGCTTCGCCAATTGTTCCAACTTCTCACTCAACTCTTCCTTTTCAATCTTCTCTTGAAGTTTCTCCAATTCCTCTAACAATTTCTCGTCCTTTTTTAGCTGTTCTTCGTTGTCTTTCAAACGCTCCTTTAAAGCTTCTTTGAACTCGTCATTCTCCTTATTTTCCGGTTGGAACTTTTCAAGATTTTGCTGAAGTTTCTTATTGAAGTTCTGCATCATCTCCTCCTGCTGCTTCTGGCGTTGCAAAAAGTTTTCAAACTTCTTTTTATCATTAAAATTAAGCTCATTCTTTTCTTTTTGCGTTTTTGACAATTCTTTCAGCTGCTGCTCTTGCTGCTTCAATTTATCAACCGATTTGCCAATATCTTTTATCGCTTCGTTCTGTTCTTTCAACTGCTTGTTCTCCTCTTCATCTCTAGTTAGTTTTCGATAGGAAAAAACAGTACTTTTTGTGCTTTTATAGTTGTGGATGGCATCATTATCAAAAACCTGAAAATACAATTCGTAATCGACGCCTTCATCCAATTGGAGATTATTCGGAAAAGCGGTTACGAACTCATCAAAGTTTCCAGCGGCAATAGGCATTCGCTGCAATGACTTTTTCTCTTCATCATTCGATGGATAATACACCAACTGCAATTTGCTCAAGCCATAATCATCGCTAATTTGACCATAAAAATAGAGCGTTTGATTGTCGAGCGAATCGCGTTCCATCTTGACATTAATTTCTGGATAATCATCACGAATGACATTGATGGAAAAAGCCAAATTCTCATAATCTTTTAGCTTATCGTTACTGGTAGAAATGTTGTAATCATAATTTTGATAGATACGTTTTGACGCTTCAAATTTACCTTCAGAAGTATTTTCGAAACGTACTGTATCTTTTGAATACAAAGACACTTCGTTTGTTGAACGCGTGTTTATTCTCCAAGTTACCTTTGTCCCTTCAGGAATTGTGGTGCTTCCTGTGCTTTTTAGAGTTTCATTTTGCTTATTGATATAGGACGGATAATCCAATTCCATCTCAAAATTCACCAAGGTTGGCACTTTTACGACATCTAGTTCATAATTTTTAGATGTGACATCGTTGGCAGACAAATTGAATTCAACCGCTCCTTTTGGTTGCGAAAAGACATATTCAAATTGCCCTGGAGCCGTTTGCTGCAAGAAGTAGGTTTCGCCATTGTAGTGAATTTGCGCATTCTCTGGAATGACCGAACCAGCAGTTTTGACCAACAACTTATAATCTTTGTTTTCTATCGCCTGTAAACCATCATTCAACACATAAAATTGGAATGGTGCTGGTGGTTCATAAGCCGTTTTATAATTGATGACACGCTCGTAACTGTCACTAAATAGATTGAAATGACCAGTGACATAAGTCAAGAGGATCACCAACAAAGGAATCGCTGCATATTTCAAATATTTGACATTCTGCCTAAAATTGACCGCCAACTTAAATGGAACAGGTTTTAGCTCTGCAGACTTTTGTTCGATACTCGCCAATAACAATTCCGATTCTTGCGAATCTTTTTTTAGCTGAAGCACATTTAACAGTTTATCATTCACTTCTGGAAAATGTCTGCCGATAATTTTGGAAGCGTCTTCGTAATCAATTCCTTTCTGAAGTTTAAATAATTTTGCCAAAGGAATAGCAATGAACTTATAAAACAATGCCAACTCGACAAGCACAAATGACCAAAACAAAACTGTTCTTGCCGTAGGATTCAACCATAAAAAATATTCAATGAATAGCGTCAACAAAAAGTACAGCAGCCCAATGGCGAAAAACAAGATGGTTCCTTTCAGCAGTTCATTAGTGTAAAAACGCTTGATGAATTGCTCGAGTTTGGTTTGTATGTGTGTGAAATTGTTCAAAATAAATCTGGTGGTGCTATTTAAGGTTGATGCTTATACCTAATCAACTTACTAAACTACAATTTTATTTTATTCCATAATCGTCTAAATTTGATAAGGTTGTGTTAATTTCAAAGGAAAACGTGTTAAAAACCCACTTTCTTCCTCTAACGAGCCTTCTTTAAATCATTTTCTTTGTTGAATGTTGCACTCGCCCTATCTTTGCACTTCAATTCATAAAAAATGACAAAAAACGTTCGAGTGCGATTTGCACCAAGCCCAACGGGTCCATTGCACATAGGTGGTGTGCGTACAGCTCTTTTCAATTATTTATTTGCGAAAAAACACAACGGAACTTTTGTGCTTCGGATTGAAGATACTGATCAAACCCGATATGTCCAAGGTGCCGAACAGTATATTATTGACTCCTTGAATTGGTGCGGAATTCCTTTTGATGAAGGTCCAGGAAAGAATGAAAAATTTGGACCCTATAGACAAAGTGAACGAAAAAATCTTTACAAGCAATATGCTGACCAGTTGATAGCATCGGGAAATGCTTACTATGCATTCGATCCTGCCGAAACACTGGATTTTCATCGAAAAGATCACGAAGCAAAAGGGAAAACCTTTATTTATAATTGGCATAATCGTTTGAAATTAAGTAATTCATTGTCAATGTCTTCAGAAGAAACCCAAGCAAAACTAGATGCTGGAGAAGATTATGTCATTCGCTTTAAATCGCCTCAAGACGAAACATTGCAGTTGAATGATATTATCAGAGGTGAAATGAGTATTGACACCAATATTTTGGATGATAAAGTATTGTTCAAGAGCGATGGAATGCCTACCTATCACTTGGCAAATATTGTTGATGACCATTTGATGGAAATCACGCACGTCATCAGAGGTGAAGAATGGTTACCTTCATTAGCGCTTCATTATCAGCTTTATGAAGCTTTTGGTTGGGAAAAACCACAATTTGCGCACCTTCCATTGATATTAAAACCAACAGGAAAAGGAAAATTGAGTAAGCGCGATGGCGACAAACTAGGGTTTCCAGTATTTCCTTTGGAATGGAAAGATCCTCAAACCAACGACATTTCAAGAGGCTATAGAGAAGATGGTTATTTTCCGGATGCGATGGTAAATTTTCTGGCATTTTTGGGCTGGAATCCCGGAACCGAACAAGAAGTGTTTTCATTGGATGATTTAATTGAAGCATTTGAACTGGAAAGAGTTCATAAATCTGGAGCGCGTTTCGATCCTGATAAAATCAAATGGTTCAACCATCAATATATGCAATTTCAGCATAATGATGCGCTTGCAGAACAATTCAAAAACAGTCAACCACAGTTGAAAGACATCGATGTCAACTATATTTCTTTGGTAGTTGGTTTAATCAAGGAACGAGCAACATTTATCAGTGATTTATGGGATTGGAGCGCTTACTTCTTTGAGGCGCCAAGGTCTTATGATGAAAAGACTTTTGCTAAAATAATGAACAATGATACTCGTGAATTGATGAGTGAATTGGCACAGGTTATCAGTCACGTATCTGACTTTACAGTTGAAAATATTCAGAATGATGTCAAAACTTGGATTGGCACTAAAGGAGTTGGTTTTGGTAAAGTAATGCAACCATTACGATTGTCATTGGTAGGTTCGATGCAAGGTCCTGATGTTTTTGAGATTATTTTTATGATTGGAAAGGCTGAAACTGTTCGGAGGATTGAGAATTTGGTACAGACTCTTTAATCAAAAATCAAATACAGTAAATATTCAATAGATTCCCGCAAATGCGGGAATTTTTGTTAGAAATAGATAAAAGCCATAAACGCCAGCATCGATTGATTGCCTTTAAATGTATCATTCGAAGGGCTTGCATCTAGGTTTTGATCGTTCAGCTTGTTGAACATATTCGTTAAACCATAGATATATTGAACCCTCAATTTAAAATGATTGAAACCAGCAGTCGCGCCAATGGACGCATTGACATTGAATTTTGAAATATCACTGATGTCCTGTGCTGTCAAAGCTGAATAACCATCGAGAATATAATTATTTTTACTGCTGTCTTTCAATTCCAATTCGCCATTGTATTGCAGCATTGGTCCTGCATCAATCATCAAATAATCCTTGGCAAGTTTTGCGTGAAACAGAAATTGCATCTGTACCATCATTAATTTGTAGTCCATAGCTTCTGTCGAGGCTGTAGGTAAACTTCTTCCCATAATCTCAATATTGCTTTCCGACACTTGCATGCCATAACTAACCGTATACCATCTATGGGGTAAATCGAGTGTTGCAGCCAATCCTGCTATCCACCCTTGACCTGCTTTGGTTTCAAAATTATCAGTTTTAATGTCGAACTGCGTCAATCCACCCCCAATTCCAAAACCATTTTTGATGTTTACAACTCCGTGTGGACGTCTTTGAGAAAAAACAGTTGTAACAAAACCTATGCTTATCGCTACTAATAAGATGTGCTTTCTAATTTGCATGTTATTTCGAGTATTTATGACAAATATAACTTAAATTAGATGTGTATATTTTCTAACCATTAAAAAAACTGTTATGGACTTTCTAATGATCCCATTTATCTTTGTTGGAATTATCATTCTGATTTCATCATTCTTTACCGTCAAACAACAATCTGCAGCCATTATTGAGCGCTTTGGAAAGTTTCAAAGTATTCGCCATTCCGGTCTTCAAATGAAAATACCATTAATTGACCGCGTTGCAGGACGTTTAAGTCTAAAAATTCAGCAGTTGGATGTTATAGTAGAGACTAAAACGCTTGATGACGTGTTTGTAAGACTTAAAGTTTCGGTACAATTTGTTGTCATCAAAAACAAAGTATATGATGCTTTTTATAAACTGGACTATCCACACGACCAAATCACAAGTTATGTTTTCGATGTGGTTCGTGCTGAAGTTCCAAAAATGAAATTGGATGATGTTTTTGTTAAAAAAGATGATATCGCCATTGCCGTCAAAACAGAGTTGAATGATGCGATGTTGGATTATGGATTTGACATTATCAAAACTTTGGTAACTGATATTGATCCTGATGCACAGGTAAAAGCAGCGATGAACCGAATCAATGCTTCTGAACGTGAAAAAATTGCAGCTCAATATGAAGGTGATGCTGCTCGTATCTTGATCGTAGAAAAAGCAAAAGCGGAGGCAGAAAGCAAGCGCCTGCAAGGACAAGGTATCGCTGACCAAAGACGTGAGATTGCTCGTGGTCTGGAAGAATCTGTTGAAGTATTGAACCGTGTAGGCATCAACAGTCAAGAAGCTTCAGCGCTGATTGTTGTAACACAACATTACGATACTTTACAATCACTTGGCGAAGAAACCAATAGCAATTTGATATTATTGCCAAATTCGCCACAAGCCGGAAGTCAAATGTTAAATGACATGGTCGCTAGTTTTACAGCGAGTAATCAAATTGGTGAAGCCATGAAAGAGGCAAAAAACCGTAAAAACCCAAACGACAAACAATAAGTTGATCAAAAGTAAAAGCCCTCGAAAACGAGGGCTTTTTTAATGTTCTTCTTTATATTTTCTTACCAATTCCTTCAAACTTTCCAAATATTCTTTAAGGTCTTCATTGTTCATAGAAGTTTCTGAATTATTGTGATCATCAGAGAGAGTCAATGGATTTTCATCCAAATACTTCTGTAGTTCGGGATAATTATCTTCAATATCTCTGGTTATTTGAGATATTTCTGCAAGTATTTTTTGTGATAATTCCATAATGTCAATGTTTTTGAGAAAAAAAAGTTACTGAAATTAAAGCTCTTCGCAAAAGAATTAACGCACTTTTAAGCTTCTGTTTTTACTTAAAAGGATGTCGTTCTTCCCAATCTTGAGTAGGATTCATCAGTTTAAAAATCTTTTGAAGTGAATAGTTCATAAAGGCATTTGTATGCTTTAGATACACATTCATCTTCTTCGGCTTTGCACCGACCGAACTTTTGATTTCCATTGCTGTTCTTGCATATACAATTGAGGAAAATTTATGTTCGATTGCAAAATCAGCCATATCATATAGCATATTCAAATACAATTGGTTTTGGTACTGATATGTTTCATCATAACCCAAAAAATAGGTTTCCAATACATCATCATTCAAAATCAATGTGTAAAAACCAATCAACTCACCATCGAGATAATACCCAAACACCTTAAATCTCTCATTTAAACATCTTTTTAAAGCTGTAAAATGTCCTTTTGGCAGAATGAAAGTGTTGATTTTAGCATTATCCGAAACCGTCTTATAAAGCTCGTAAAGTCGTTCTGAAGATGCTTCAACTTTGTTTAAATCCAATTCAACTTTTAGAATTGATGCAGCTTTCTTTCGTGCCGCCTTGAAACGTTGTCGATACTTGGTGTTCAAATCCAAAAGATAACTGTTGAAATGGTCCCAATCTGGTCGAACATCCATAATCATATTGGGTTGAACAGATACCATGTGGAGTTCGTGCGCAGCGAAAAATTGTGTTTCAGAATGAATGTTATCATCCACAAAATAATCCTTAAACATCACAATTCGAATTCGCTTGTTGTACTTTTCACGAATTAAATTCTTTAATTCTTTCAAACCCAAATAAACCTGCTCCAAAAATTCAGATTGGGTAATAACTTCTGGATTAAAAAAGATGCCGTGTTGTCCAGTGTGCATAAGATTACCCACCACAAGCATATTTCCTTTTAAAAATTTCGATACAAAATGTTTGACTTTCTGCCTAAAACACGAGTCTTTGTAGTTTCTAAAAATATCTTCGAGATAAAGTTCCACTCGCTGTACGATTGCTACTCCTACCAAACTTTCATCATTGAAAATTCCCAAGTAAAACCAAGAGATATTTTTTGGTGAAGACAGTTCCAGGGCCTTTAGATAGGACGATTGAAGAAAAATATCGTGATTGACCAAGCCGTTCCATTCTGATGGAAGATCGTTTAAATTATCAAAAATCCTGAAGTATATCACGCTAAAAAAGAAAAGACTGAATTTATGTATTCAGTCTTCAATGTAAAAGTAGTTATTTTTTTAAACCCAACCACAAATGATGCCACCCATCAACATCAATGATACAATCCAATATCCTGCGTTGATAAAGATATATTTGGCACTTCTATGTTCGAATAAACCATTAATGGCAACAATTGGAAGTACAAAAAACAGTCCTGCAAGAAAACCGTGAAAGGTTCCGTGTTTAAATGTTCTATAATTCGTTCCATAGTCATCCATAAAAACCTGAAATGACGGCAATGTTTCATCAGTGGGCATTCCTCCTATCATCCCATAAGCTCCAACCTGATGAACGGTGAGCATCATAACCACGATAGTCATCACAAAAGATAATACAATGGTCAACCCAAAAATCTTGAGCATATTTCCATTTTTCAGTTCTTCTTCGGTGAGTCCTGCGGCGTGCATCCAAGCGGTTCCAAATACTTTAGGATGATACCAAATAAATCCAACCACGAGGGTTGTGAGAGCGGCTACAGCCATAGCCAAATAGTTCATTTCCATAATTTACAATGTATTAGTTAGTTGATTAAATGTACAAAAAAACCTCAATGCTTTCACATTGAGGTTTTAATAAATTATGTTGGAAAAAAGTTTAGATTGAATTCGCTTCCTTTTGCAAAAGTTCATTGCTATCTTCCTGTCCACTTTTGATAAAAGCTTCTACTTCTTCATTTTTTTCCAAACCTTTATTCAATAACACATTCAATGTTATCATCGTGGCAATACGTGTTCCAACTTTCTTTGCTGCAGTATTGAACCAAGGTTGAAGCTCATCGTAACTGACATTTTTTGCCAATTCCATAATTTCAGCTTTTGTTTTCAATTGCTTTTCTTCTGGTAAATTGGTGTATTTTTTACCCAATTGCTGAATGATGTCGATTGCCTTGCGTTGCGGCTGATTGTTTTGAGGTTTGGGTTGATTCAGGTTTTGTTTTTCTACAGGCTTTTGTTTTTCCCAAGAGTCGCGCAACCCAACGGTTTTATTGAACACCAAGGCATCAGAGGTTGAATCTTTATCCACGTTAAAATAACCTATTCTTTGAAATTGAAATCTATCACCAACAGAAGCATCTTTTAAACTTGGCTCTACATAGGCAGTCACAACCTTCAATGATTCTGGATTCAAAAATTCCATAAAATCTTTATCTGGATGCGCGTCAGGTGCTTCGTCCATAAACAATCTGTCGTACTCTCTTACTTCAGCTTTTAAAGCGTGTTTGATGGAAACCCAATGCAAGGTGCCTTTGACCTTCTTTGACGTATCTTCTGAATATGTACAATGAATTTCAGTAATGTTTCCATCAGCATCTTTCACAACATTTTCTGCTTTGATGATATAGGCATTTTTCAACCTTACTTCACCACCAAGTTTCAGCCTAAAGAATTTACTTCCTGCTTCTTCCTTAAAGTCTTCCTTTTCAATATACAATTCCCTTGAAAATGGCACTTTTCTAAAACCAGCACTTTCATCTTCTTGATTGTTTTCCGCTTCAAGCCACTCCTCTTTTCCTTCTGGATAATTTGTAATGACCAGTTTTACAGGATCCAATACAGCCATAACTCGAGGTGCAGTTTTGTTCAGATCTTCTCGGATACAAAACTCCAACAAAGCCACATCAATTACATTATCGCGTTTTGCAACACCTATGGTTTCAACGAATTTTCTAATGGCATTGGGAGTGTAACCTCGACGACGCAAGCCAGAAATAGTAGGCATTCTTGGGTCATCCCAACCAGTCACAATTTTATCTTCAACCAATTTCAACAACTTACGTTTGCTCATAATGGTATAACTTAAATTGAGACGTGCAAATTCGCGTTGTTTTGGACGTAATTTATCTGCGTCGACTACTTGGTCCAAAAACCAATCATAAAGCTCTCTGTGAGGCTTAAATTCAAGCGAACACAAACTATGTGAAATTTGTTCGATATAATCACTCTCACCGTGAGCCCAATCATACATAGGATAGATGCACCAATTATTACCTGTTCTATGGTGATGTTTTCTCAATACACGATACATAATCGGGTCTCGCATCAACATATTGGTGTGCTGCATATCAATTTTTGCCCTTAAAACGTGTTCGCCTTCTGCAAACTCACCATTCTTCATTTTTTCAAAGAGCTCCAAGTTTTCTTCAACAGACCTATTTCTGTAAGGACCATCCACACCAGGCTGTGTAGGTGTTCCCTTTTGATCTGCCATCGCTTCACTCGACTGTGAATCTACATAGGCTTTACCATTTTTTATAAATTGAACAGCCCAATCATATAATTGCTGAAAATAATCTGATGAATAGAGTTCATTTGCCCATTGATACCCAAGCCAAGAGATATCTTCCTTAATGGCATCTACATATTCTTGTTCTTCTTTAGCTGGATTGGTATCGTCAAATCGAAGGTTGACTGGAGCATTGTACTTTTCTCCCAAACCAAAACTAATGCCAATGGCTTTGGTGTGTCCAATATGCAAATAGCCATTTGGTTCAGGTGGAAAACGGAAACGCAAGTCGTTTTTCGACATTCCATTTGATAAATCTTCCTCTACGATATGCTCAATAAAATTGAGTGATTTTGATTCTTCAGACATTTTAAAAAATAAAATGCAAAGTTATTAAAATATAGTGTACTATTTTTGTGGAAAATCAATTGTTTTGGGAATCATTAAAGTCGAAAATATCCGTGTATTTGCGCATCACGGCTGTCTTACAGAAGAAACAAAAATTGGAAGCGATTATCGTGTGGATTTGAAGGTAAATGCAGATTTTCAAGCCTCTGCAATTTCAGATCTATTGAGTGATACTGTTGACTATGTTTTTTTAAACAGAATAGTGCGAGAAGAAATGGTAAAACCCACACATCTATTGGAAACCGTCGCCAAACGTATTGTCACACGAATTCTCAATGAAGAAAAAAAGGTTCAAAAGGTGACCGTGAAGATCAGTAAACTAAACCCACCAATAGGAGGCGATGTGGAGATGGTAACGATAAAAATGACCGAAAAGCGAAAAAAACACTTGTAAATACTGAATTTTTCATACATTTGCCTCTCAATTATGGTGTCGTGGCCGAGTGGCTAGGCTCAGCTCTGCAAAAGCTGCTACAGCGGTTCGAATCCGCTCGACACCTCTTCTAACCTTCAACTCCTGTTGAGGGTTTTTTTATTGTAAATTTTTAGGAGATAATAGTTATATACTAATGCATCGGAGTTATTCTTTCTATACGATCCTTAAGCATTTGTTTTTCATTTGGAAATAAAGCCTGAATCAACAACAACACCCCAAAACCTAAAATTACCAAAGCGATAATTTTTTTTGTTTTGTAGATTCTGCGTGGTGTAAGCTTGTTTTTTAATTTTTTTGCGACAGCTATCTTGAATAAATCCACCAAAAAATAGGTCAACAAGATGGTAGATAAGAATACTAACAAACCTTCTTTTGTTTCCGTGAGTGAATTTCCAATCACAATAAAACCAAGCCAACCAGCAAGAACACCAATGTTTATGAAATTCAATAAAAAACCCTTCAAGAAAAGCTTGCCATAGTTCTTTTGTATTTCGATTTTATGATATTCACGTACAATTGAACGAAATGATTTTGAGGTTTTAGTGAATGTAATAAATCCATAAGCGATCAACAAAACACCTCCAAATACCAAGAAATTAGGATCATCCTTGATCTTTTCAAGAAGCCTATTAGTACTCAAAAAAGCAACTGCTATGAAAAAGATATCAGCCAACATAACGCCCAAATCGAAGATGATGGCGCTTTTAAACCCTTTAGTGGCACTTGTTTCTAGCAATACAAAAAAAACGGGTCCAATTGTAAACGCTAAAATAACACCAAAGGGAATGGCTGATAGAATGTCATCAAACATAAACATTGTGTTTCCACAAATTTAAATAAACTTTATGGATAACGTAGGAAATAGTCACTTCATCAACCTTGAGCCACTACTACAGCTGTTCCTGTTACAGAAACGAAAACATAAGCACCAGCTTCAGTTTCAATATCTAAACTTATCCCAACAACCGCATTGGCATTTAAATTTTGAGCATTTGCCTTCATATTCTGAAGGGCTTGCTCTTTAGCTTCATTCATAATATCTTCAATCATCTTCATATTTTTTTCAGTCTTGAATGAAAATTTTGTTTTCATTTCAGCAGAAGTCCCCGAGACCAATCCCTTATATTCGATGATTTTAAAACCTTCAATTGAGTTAGTTGTTGTTAATACCATAATGTTGTTTTTATGTGATTAGTGCTTGATACGTCAAAATGTTACACTTCTAATTCTGGTTTTCCTACCAGATAAAAATCGAGATGTTTTTTTACCAAATCAGTATTCTTCACTTTTACGATGACTTCATCTCCCAATTGATAAATCATTCCAGATTTTTTGCCAACCATTGCATATTGCGATTCATCAAACTGGTAATGGTCATCAGTCATATCACGTACACTCACCATTCCTTCACATTTATTTGAAATGATCTCCACATAAATTCCCCAATCGGTTACACCTGAAATCACTCCTAAAAACTCCTCATTTTTATGGTCTTCCATAAAACGGATTTGCATATACTTGATGGAATCTCTTTCGGCCTTGGTAGCCAAATTTTCCATATTGCTGGAATGCGCACATTTTTCTTCGTAAATAGTTTCATTGGCAGATTTGCCACCATCGAGATAATGCTGCAATAGGCGATGTGCCATCACATCTGGATAACGCCTAATAGGCGAGGTAAAGTGGCTATAATAATCGAATGACAATCCGTAGTGACCAATATTTTGCGTCGTATATTCTGCCTTGCTCATACTGCGTATGGTCAAGGTATCTACCAAGTTTTGCTCCTTCTTGCCTACGACGTCCTCAAGCAAACCATTCAAGGATTTTGAAATACTGTTTCGGTCTCTAAAATTCAATTTGTAACCAAATTTTGATACCACGCCTTGCAGAGCAGCCAACTTACTCTCATCTGGTTCATCGTGCACACGATAGACAAAAGTTTTCTTTGGTGACTGTTTGCCAATGAATTCCGCAACTTTCCTATTGGCAAGCAGCATAAATTCCTCAATCAACTTATTGGCATCTTTACTGGTCTTGAAAAAGACTCCAATTGGATTTGCTTGTTCATCCAAATCGAACTTTACCTCTACTTTATCAAATGAAATTGCACCTTCTTTCATACGTCTACTACGCATAATCTTTGCTAATTCATCCATCTTTAAAATTGCATCTGCAACATTTTGATCAGCCAAATAAGGTTTACCTGTGAGTGAAATTTCGGCTGGAATTTGATTCGCTTTTGTTTCAATGATTACTTGTGCCTCTTCATAGGCAAAACGGGCATCACTATACGTAACAGTTCTACCAAACCATTGATTTTTGACTTCCGCTTTATCATTCATTTGAAAAACTGCGGAAAACGTATATTTCTCTTCGTGAGGTCTTAAAGAACAGGCATTGTTTGATAGAATTTCAGGCAGCATTGGCACTACTCTATCCACCAAATACACAGAAGTTGCTCGCGAATAGGCTTCCTCATCCAGAATGGTTCCTTCTTGCAGATAATGCGAGACATCTGCAATATGGATGCCTATTTCGTACAATCCATTATCCAAAACTTCAAACGATAATGCATCATCAAAGTCCTTGGCATCTTTTGGGTCAATGGTAAAGGTCAAAATATGTCGCATATCACGACGCTTGGCTATTTCTTCTTTGGTTATCGAGGTATCCAACTCATTGGCATACTCTTCAACCTGATAAGGAAATTCATAAGGCAAACCATAATCTGCCAGGATGGCGTGGATTTCTGTATTGTGTTCACCAGGTTTACCAAGGACTTTTATCACTTTTCCTGTTGGAGAATCTTCATTTTCTTCCCAAGATTCCAAGGACACCAACACTTTATCTCCATCTTCTGCCTTGTTGATTTTATTGTTTGGAACAAAAATGTCCTTATACATCTTTCCACCATCAACAACCACAAAAGCGTAGTTTTTATGTACTTGAATTACCCCTACATACTCGTTTTTGGCACGCTTTACAACATTCGTTATTTCACCTTCAATTTTTCCTTTTTTACGTCGTTTGTAAACATAAAATTCCACTTCATCACCATCCAAAGCTCTATTGATATTGTTGGACGCGATGAATACATCTTCATCAAAATCATCACAAATGATGTAACCAGAACCTCTAGCTGCCATATCCAGAATTCCGATATGGTATTCGGTATTGACCACAGCCTTGTACTTTCCACGGTTTACTTCAATGATTTCCTTTTTAGCAAGTAATTCGTTGAGTTTTTTGATGATTTGGTTTCTACTGCTAGCATCGTTGAGCTGAAGTTTTGCAGCAATTTGTTTATAGTTGAAGGATTGATTTCTATCTTTTTTTAAAATACTTAAAATCGTATTTGTTAGGTTTGAAATCCTATTGTTGGATTTCTTTTTTTTCTTTCTTGTCATTTATAATCGTCATCTTAATTGAATTTCTAAAGTTAAGTGAAATTCGTCTATTAGTTACTTAATTGAAAGAGAAGATTGGCAATTAAGTTGTTGCAAAGCTACAGTTTATATGTTAAACGCAGGTATTGTTTGTATTAAATAATTGAAAAGGCTATAAATTCATGTTATAGCCTTTTGTATTATCTATTTAAGACGGGATTATTCAATTATTAATTTTTTGGTTGCTTTTCCTTTATTTGTCAACACTTCAACATAATACAACCCAGAAGATAGACTCGAAGTATTAATAGTTGTATTATTTGTCGAATCTATAAATTGGCCCAAGCTATTATAAATGTTTGTTTTTTCTAATTGCAGCCCTTCATTTAGTTGAATAGTGAATTGATTTCTAGCTGGATTTGGAAATAAACTGAATTGCGATAATACAAATTCATCAGAGGATAAGATGACAGTTAAATCATAAATTTTAGTACTTCCTGAATTTTCTCCATTTCCATCAGCAGCGATAGAACCAATCGCAAGCGTGTTTCCATCTGCCGATAAACTTACTGACGAACCAAATTGATCTCCATAATTATCTGAAACCAAATGTGCCCATAAATCAACCCAAGTGCCTGATTGATATTTATAAATATGTACATAGCCTCCAGCACTTATATTGAAAGGCGCACTAATAGCCACGACTGTACCATCTCCTGATAACGATACACCTCTTCCAAAATTATCCTGTGCGAATAAGCCATCTATACTGTTGCCTAACTGCGTCCAGATACCTGACTGATTCTGGTAAACTCTTACTTGTCCTGAATTATTTCCATTGACATTATTTATTGGATTACCAATTGCAACTACAGTACCATCTGCAGATAAGCTAACGGCATAACCTAACTGACCAGCAATTTCATCCCCTATTTGAATCCAAGTGCCAGACTGGTTCTGGTACACTCGTACATTCCCATTATTCCAACTATCTCCTATTGCCACTATAGTACCATCTGCCGATAAGCTTATTGCACGTCCTGAAAGCCCACCAGGATATTGACCATCTATATCGTTACCTATCTGTGTCCAGCTACCCGACTGGTTTTGATAAACTCTTACATGTCCTGAATCATCTCCACCATTAGAATTATCATTATACGGAGCACCAATAGCCACCACCGTACCATCTTCTGATAAACTTACTGCTAAACCTGAACGATCTATTAAACCTTCACCATCAATATCATTCCCTACCTGAATCCAAGTGCCTGACTGATTCTGGTAAACTCTCACTTGACCTGAATCATTGCCAACCGTACCATTGTTAGAGCTAGCGCCAATTGCCACCACACTGCCATCTGCAGATAAGCTTACTGCATCTCCTGAATAATCTCCCGGGGTTTCACCATCTATATCATTCCCTACCTGAACCCAAGTTCCTGACTGATTCTGGTAAATACGAACATGACCTCTATCTACACTATTTCCATCATTATATCGTGCACTAATAGCTATTACTGTACCGTCTGCAGATAAACTTACCGCTCCTCCTGAATAATCTTGAGGGGCTTCTCCATATATATCTTGACCTATTTGTTGTTGCGAAAAAGTTAAAATAGGTATCAGTAATAAAAAAAGCAGTGATTTCTTCATAACTATATCTTTAAGGGATAAATATAATTATTTTACTTAAAACATGTTGTAAACATTTAATACTATTAAAATCATCTTTTAATTTAAATTTTAAAAAAAATATGATGATGATAATGGTGTGTTGATAACAGTGATAACTTTTAAAGGAAATATTTTGATGATGTGAAATTTACATCTTGTTAATATAGAGTTAACATTAAAACTCATTTTAAATGCTTGAAAAAGAACTCTATTTTAAAGGTTATTAACAACTGTTTATTTCCTGTGTTGAAACTGAAAATCGAATAACTTTTTTGAAAATTGTTGTCAATTGCTGTGAATTTTGGTCTGATAAATTGGCGAAATTTTGACGTTAACTTTTTTGGTGAATAGATTTCCGTTTTGGTTTGGAAAAATAATAGACATTTTCAAATTTATCTTTCAGATTTTGATAGCAAGTTATGAACACGTCTTCAATACTAAAATACGGATGATTGTTATTAACCTTTTTTAATAACTATAAAGGTATTTATTCCGTGTCATTTAGTAACTTTATATGCTCAAATAAATACCATCATACAATGACTATTTCAATAGGAAACGACCACGCAGGAACTGACTATAAAAAGGCTGTGGTAAAGCATTTAGAGGCAAAAGGCCACACTGTTAACAACTACGGAACTAACTCTAATGATAGCGTCGACTATCCAGATTTTGTACATCCTGTGGCGAAAGATGTTGAGAACAAGACAGTGGATTTCGGAATCATCATCTGCGGAAGCGGTAATGGTGCCAATATGACTGCCAATAAGCATCAAGGTGTACGTTCAGCTTTATGTTGGACCAAAGAAATTGTGTCTTTGGCAAGACAACACAACAATGCCAATATTTTAAGTATTCCAGCAAGATTTACGGCAGAGCAACAAGCCATTGAAATGGTGGATACCTTTTTAAATACGTCGTTTGAAGGTGGAAGACACGAAAAGCGTGTTGAAAAGATTCCTGTAACACAATCATAAATGGCGCACGACCATTCACACCATCACCATAAAGATATGAAGGATAGAAATTTATTGATTTCTATCCTTTTAAATATTGTCATTACAGCTGCTCAAGTGGTTGGTGGACTTATTTCAGGTAGTTTATCCTTATTGAGTGATGCGCTTCACAACTTTAGTGATGTTTTGTCATTGATTGTGAGTTTTGTGGCTTCAAAATTATCCAAACAAAAAGCATCCATTCATAGAACATTTGGTTACAAACGTGCAGAAATTTTGGCCGCATTCATCAATGCATCAACCTTGGTAATTGTTGCCGTCTTGTTGATCATTGAAGCTTACAAACGCTTTAGAAATCCGCAGGAAATTGAATCTGGTTTGGTCATTTGGTTGGCTGTTTTGGCAATTGCTGCCAACGGTTTCAGCGTATTGTTGCTTAAAAAAGATTCCGAGAACAATATGAATATGCGCTCGGCATATTTACACTTATTGACAGATATGTTGGCCAGTGTAGCCGTGTTAGTCGGAGGTTTATTGATGAAATATTTCGAGTGGTTTTGGGTCGATAGTTTGTTAACATTTTTGATAGCTATCTATTTGATTTGGGTTGGATACGATTTATTGGTGAAATCTTCTAAAATGCTAATGTTGTTTACTCCAGAACATATCAACATAAAAGATGTTGTAAGAGTTGTGCATCAGATTCCAAAGGTTAATAGACTTCATCATATTCATATTTGGGGATTGAATGATGATGAATTACATCTGGAGGCACATCTCGATTTTAAGGAAGACATTACCATCAGTGAATTTGACGTCATTCTTCATCAAATTGAAAAGTTATTGCACGATGAGTTTGCAATTAATCACGTGAATATACAACCGGAATTCAACAAAGAAGATCCGAAAGAAATAATAGTACAGGACTGATGCTTTCCATAGAAATAAAAACCTTCAAACAGTTATCTACAGAAGAGTTATACGCTATTTTACAGTTGCGAAGCGAAGTGTTTGTGGTTGAACAAAATTGTGTTTATCAAGACATTGATTACAAGGATCAGAAGGCACTTCACGTATTGGGTTTTAAAAAGAAAAAGCTTGTGGCTTACACTCGAATTTTTAAACCTGGAGACTATTTTGAAAATGCAAGTATCGGCAGAGTTGTGGTGAATGAAAATGAAAGACGCTTCAAGTATGGTTACGATATTATGAATGCATCGGTTGATGCCATAGATTATTATTTTAGAGTTACCGCAATTAAAATTTCGGCACAGGAATATTTAAGGAATTTCTATAATAATTTAGGATTTAAACAAGTTGGAGAACCTTATTTAGAAGATGGCATTCCACATATAGCAATGATAAGAGACTAATTGGTTTCTCCTACATAGGTGACCAAAATTTCGACACGACGATCGTATTTGGGTTCACCACCAAGAGGAAATTTTCTGCGCATTCCCACGTACTTCATTCGTTTTTTGTCTACACCCTTTTTGGCCATATAGTCATAGATATATTTCGCACGTGCTACCGATAAATTACGTTGTTTAGTCTTTCTATCAATGGCATCTCGACTATTTTGTGTGCAACAAACGTGTCCTTGAATAGTGAAATAAATATCTTTACGTTCTACCATCACTTTGGTAATGTTTTCAAGGGTTTTAACCGATTCGGGCATTAAGTAACTGTAACCAGTTTTAAATAAAATATTGTCCAGAACGATATTGTCTCCTGCTTTAATTTCGCCCTTTAGCACTTCTGCAGCATCCTTCTTTTTAACTTCCTCAACAGGTTTTGGTGGAAAAACCGGTTTTACAATAATTTGAACTTTTCGATTGAGTCCGCGAATCTTTTCCACATTTTCTTCCTTCACAACTTTCAAAAGAATTTCACCTTTACCATCAACATTGGTAATCACAGATTCATCAAATTCATTATTGGAAAAAATGGTTTTAATGCTGTTAGCTCTGTCTTGAGATAACTTGAGATTGTAATTGTCGCTACCTCTATCATCACAAAAACCATATATGGAAATTTTTTCAATGTCCATAGATTCTATTTCAGAAAGAAAAAGTAATAATCTGCTGTGTTCAGTTTCTGGAACTTCAGACTTATCTGTATCAAAATAGACCTCGTGTGTCAGCTCTTTTTGAGCTAACATCAACTGGGAAAATAAAAAGACAACTAGAACTAAAGTCTTCATTGCATATTAGATAGGGGTTATAAATATAAACAATTTTGAGATTTGATGATTTACAAAAATAATTAGCTATTGATTGAGATAACTTCCGAATTTAACAGGATTTTTTAGCAATTGCGTACTTTTTTGAATTTCAGGATTATGTGTTAAATAATACGTGTATAATCCTTCTCTGTAAAAATAGCGTTTCACGATTTCATCTGTCAAAAGCGACATCAATTGAGTCTTGTTGTCATCGATTGCCTTGCTTTTATAATTGTTCAACGCCACAACCAAATCTTTGTAATCACTGTCGATGGCGTTGACAAGTTGTTCTTCTTTTGCAACCATAAGCGCTTTGTCAAAAGCCTTTTCGGTTTTGGTTTCAAAGTTGAAATTATTTGATTTCAAATAGGTTTTAAATGCGTTGAAATCAGTATCAGTCAATTTAAACGAAGACAAATCTTTCACAGAATGATTGTAGAAATAATTGGTAGCAAAATTAAACACCAAGTTTTCTTCCAAAATTGCCGACGTTACAGGGCTAATTTTTGATTCATCCATCGCTACATCTGGTTGAATGCCTCCTCCGTCATATACCGTTCTACCACGTCTTGTTTTAAAGGCATTGAAATTTTCCTGATTGACCCTTGTAGCGTTTCCTTTTTCGTCTCTATTCCAATAATCCAAGGCTTGAATACAGCGTCCTGAAGGCGTGTAATAGCGCGAAATGGTGATTTTCATTTGCGTACCATAAGCCAATGGTTTAGGGCGTTGTACGAGACCTTTTCCAAAGCTTCTCGCGCCAATAATTACTGCTCTATCCAAATCTTGCAATGCGCCTGAAACAATTTCGCTTGCCGAAGCACTATGACCATCAATTAAAACTACTAAAGGTATTTCGGTGTCGAGAGGATCCTTTTGGGTAAAGTAGGTTTTGTTATATTTTTCCACCTTCGACTTTGTCGTAACAACCAATTGATTTTTCGGCACAAAAATGTTCACAATATTGACAGCTTCGTTCAGAAGTCCGCCTCCATTGCCTCTTAAATCCAAAATCAACTTTTTGGCACCTTGGTTTTTCAAGGCTCTTACAGCTGTCAAGGTTTCTTGCGATGCTTTATCACCAAATTTACGAAGCACCAAATAACCTATTTCATCATCAATCATCGAATAATGAGGAACATCGTGTATTTCTACCGATTCACGTTTGATGGTTGCCGTTTCGGTTTTGCCTTGTCTCACATAAGTCAAATTAACGGTTGTCCCAGCGGCACCTTGAAGTAAATTTCCAGCATCATCCTTAAAATCAGCCACGACAATATTGTCCACTTTGATGATTTCATCACCAGCTTTCAAGCCTGCCTTGTCGGCTGCATAGTCCTTGTATGGTTCCACGATGACCAATTTATCTTTTAAAGTCAGAACACTGGCACCAATACCTGTGTAATCGCCTGTATTGTTGATGCGCGCATCTTCCACATCCTGCTCGTTATAAAAATTGGTATAAGGGTCTAAATCTTGAAGCATACTTTTAATGGCAGTATCCATCAATTCTCCAGGATTTGTCTCATCAACATAGTTCATATTGAGTTCCTTGTAAAGCGTGGTGAAAATTTCAATTTGTTTTGCAATCTCAAAGAAATCTCCCTTGTAAAAAGCACTTCCAGAAATGAAAATAGTCAGTGCCAATACAGGTATAACTACACGTTTTTGTAATATTTTTTTCATAACAGTTTGAATCAATCAGAGGTTATTTTATGAAGAAATTTATCCAGAAGGCTTTTCATTTTGTGATTTACAGTCTCAAAATCCGTTCCATCCTTGCCAATATACAAAATCATTAACGCATAGCTTTCTGATAAATTGTTAAAATAGGACGCTTTTTGCAGTCGATAAGCCTCTCTCATTAACCGTTTAATCCTGTTGCGATCCACAGCTTTTTTAAAATTGCGTTTGCTCACAGACACACCAGCTTTCACTTTGATATCATCGTCAAATGATGTTTGTAGATAAACCATTCTCAAAGGATAAGCCGCAACACTTTGTCCTTCCTCAAAGAGTTGAGTGATTAGTTTTTCGCTTTTAAGCTTTTCCTTTTTATTGAATGTAAATTTCATCTGTGGTAAATATACAGAGGTTTTATCAAAAAAAAACCGCTATTTAAAGCGGTTTTTAAGGTTTTCGAAATGGAAATTATTTACTGTTGTTATCTCTGTTGACATCCGCCATTAATCCTTTTGGGTCAATAGTAACGGACTTGATAAATGGTTTGGCCTTCTCTATGATGAATTCGTAAGTAGGATATGCCCAAGCCCAATCGTCAAGTTTTGTTGCTGTTGTGGACTTTGCCCCAAACATATAACGCATTGGAATGTAAAACGCTTGTTTAATGCCATCGGTGTATTCCACTTCAAGATCCAAAGGCATAGGCATCAAACCTATTCGTTCTAATACAACTTTGGTTGTGGCACCCTCACTTTCAATACTCTTAATGCCATAATCAATCGTGTTGGTGGTTTGTGTCCAGTCCATAAGGTACCAATCCAATTCCATACCCGAAACCTTTTCAGCAATTCTGATAAAATCAATAGGTTTTGGATGTTTGAATGACCATTCCTCGAAATAGCGCTTTAACGTGGTCTCAAGATGATCTTCACCAATAATATATCCTAATTGCGATAAAAACACAGACCCTTTGTTATAAGCCGCATTCGAATAGGCTGTATTATAAACATATCGGTCGGAATGTGTCGTTTGGGGTTGTTCTTTTCCTGATGCGACCAAATAATTATAACTTTTGTAAGCTTTCTCAAAAGGATTCGGTTTGTTTAGATTATTGATATCATGAAGCGCCTTGTCTTCAATATAGCTTGTAAACCCCTCATCCATCCACGAATGTTTGGCCTCATTAGTTGCCAACAAAAATTGAAACCAGCTATGAGCCATTTCATGCGCGGTAACGCCTATCAATCCATCTAATTTACCCTCACCAAGTATTAGTGTGCACATACCATATTCCATTCCTCCATCACCACCTTGTATTACAGAATATTGCTCATAAGGATAAGCACCAATATGCTCGCTATAGTATTCCATCAATTTGACGGCAACAGGTTGCATTGCTTTCCAGTTTTGAATTTTTTCTTTAGGCATTGTGTTTTTGTAGAAAAAATGCATCATCGGACCATTATCAACCTGAAGTTTATCATGTATATAATCAGGATCTGCAGCCCAAGTAAAGTCATGAACATTTGGAGCTTTAAAGTGCCAAGTCAATGTTTTTCCTTTGGATGATTTTAGAGGTTTAGTTTCATAACCGTGGCCAATTTCATCTGGATTTTGAAGATACCCAGTGCCGCCTATTGTGTAATTTTTATCGATGGTAATTTTTACGTCAAAATCGCCCCAAACACCATGAAATTCTCTTGCGATGTACGGGTCAGCATGCCAACCTTCGGTATCATATTCGGCTAATTTTGGATACCATTGCGCCATTGATAATGCGACACCTTCTTTGTTGTTTCTGCCAGATCTTCTGATTTGAACAGGAACTTGAGCATCAAATTTCATATCAAATTGAGTTTTTGAGCCTGGCTGAATAGGCTCGTTAAGTGTCACCACCAAAATAGTTCCTACGACTTCAAAACTCACTGTTTTACCATTTTGTGTGAGTGAATTGACTTTGATATAGCCTATTTCATTAGGTTTTAACTTTGCAATTCGGCTTTCATAGATAGGATCTTCTTTTGTTCCAACGTTGGGAGCCATTCTTCTGTCTGGATCTGCAATGCTTTGAACGCGCGCATCCATTTCGCTTCCTGGTTGAAATGCATTGGGATAGAGATGATAAAACACACGATTCAAAACATCTGGAGAGTTATTGGTGTATACCAACTTTTGAGTTCCAGAATATTTATAAGTTTCAACATCCATGACAATGTCCATGGTGTAATCAACATGTTGCTGCCAATATCCTGTATTTGATGATTGCGCAACACAGATGACGTTGCCAAGGATAAAAAAACCAATGGACAACAATGATTTAAAATCTAACTTCATAAGCAGGTTTATTGATTGCTCGCTGATTTTGAAGCCAATATCAATGCGTTGTATGCATTCGCTATTTTACCTGATTTTGATAATGATGCAAAAGGCTTGACATTGTTTGCATCGCCAGCCACAATAACTTTTGTAGTTAGAGGCAAACCAGAATTTACAATGATACTCTTCACTTCTGAAGCTTTCAAATTTGGATATTGAGAGCGAATAAGAGCTGCAATTCCTGCCACGCCAGGAGAGGCCATGGAGGTTCCTCCCATTGTTTTGTATTTACTCAATGGCATCGTAGAATATACCTCTCCACCTGGAGCAAAAATATCAACATTTATTTTCCCGAAGTTCGAGAAGGAAGACACCATTTTTGAACCGTAAACAGCATCCAGCGACCCAACGTTGATAAAGTTGTTGGAAATTTCCGCCCCATTGGAAACTTGATCATTAGGGTAATTGTAATTAGAATCTAAATCTTCTCCATCGTTACCAGCAGCATGTACAATCAATACATCATTTTCTGCCGCATATTTGATAGCATCTCTTACCCAATCACTGTGAGGAGAAAACGATTTTCCAAAACTTCCGTTAATGATTTTCGCACCGTTATCAACAGCATAACGAATTGCTAACGCAATATCTTTGTCGTATTCATCACCATTTGGAACCGCTCTGATAGCCATAATTTTAACATTGTTGGCAACACCATTGACACCTTTTCCATTGTTCCGCTCTGCAGCGATGATTCCTGCTACGTGCGTGCCATGACTTTCAGATTCTAGAGTAGGCTTTACATTTCCGTTTCCATAACCTGGCTTATCATTTAAAACATCTGGGTTGTCTCCAGTTGTTCTTCCCTTAAATTCTTTGTTGAGGTTGTAATTCAATCGATCGTTGATATCCACCAAGCCATCTTGGATTTCTTTTTTAAAGTCTGAAACCGAACCGACATCCAAACTGTAAACATATTTGATAACAGCAATAGATTGCAACAAGGCTTCATCGGTTGTTTTGATGGCATTGACCTCTTCTTGAGTATACGTATCCTTTTTGAGATATTTAGAGACAGCAGCATCTGCGTTTGCTACTTGTTGCGAAATCTGCTCATATTGTACTTTATAATCAGTATATTTTTTTATTTCCGAATTATAAAGTGTCTGTGCTTCAGAGTATCTAGGGTTGCTAGTGTCTCCGCTTGCTAAAAGACGAACGTATTCCAGCTGCTCGTTGTATGCTTCGCCAAGAAAATTCCAACCATGGATATCGTCTATGTAGCCGTTTCCATCATCATCTTTTCCGTTATTCGGAATTTCCTTTGTGTTGGTCCAAATGACATCATCAAGATCTTCATGGTCAATATCAATTCCTGAATCGATGACCGCCACAATGGTAGTCTTTCCTTTTTTAGCTTTGACGATTTCGCCGTAAGCTTTGTCAACACTCATCCCGGGAATAGTATCTTTTACAAGGTCCAAATGTCCCCAAGTTTGCTTTTGAGTTTCTGTTAGCTCGGATACCTTTAAAGGCATCGTGTCAATGTTTTCAATGGGTGTTGATAGCACACCTGTTGAGGATCCACCACAAGCAAACAATAAAGTTGCGAATACGGTAGAATAGATAAAGGGTTTTAAATAAAATTTCATTGCTATTAATTTATAGTGAGAATAATTCGTTTGTAGTAATTACGTCCTTTACGCGAACGCCTTTTTCAGTATGTTGAACCGTTATGATTTCATTGTGGGCATCATGCTCCAAAAACAAATAGAAATTGTTATCTGCAGCCATATTGAGAAACTTATCTTTTTCATCAAGTGTTAATAAAGGCCTTGTGTCGTAACCCATGACAAAAGGAAGTGGCAAATGCCCAACAGTTGGCAACAAATCAGCCATAAATGCGATGGTTTTTCCTTTATAATGAATCAAAGGAATCATTTGTTTATCTGTATGACCGTCAGCAAAAAAAATATCAAAATCCAATTCAGAGTTTTTCAATAAATCTGTTTCAGGAAGTGATGTAAACTTCAACTGACCGCACTCTTCCATCGGCAAAATATTTTCCTTTAAAAATGATGCTTTCTCACGATTATTTGGCTGTGTCGCCCATTTCCAATGGTCTTGATTGCTCCAAAAATTTGCATTTTTAAATGCTGGCTCATAACCTGTTTTTTCTTTGTTCCATTGAATGCTTCCGCCACAATGATCAAAATGTAAATGCGTCATGAAAACATCGGTAATGTCATCTCTATGGAAGCCATACTTTTTGAGCGATTTATCAATAGAATCATTTCCCCATAGATAATAATACCCGAAAAATTTGTCGCTTTGCTTGTCTCCCATTCCTGTATCAATCAAAATCAGTCGATTTCCGTCTTCAATAAGCAAACAACGTGCCGCGATGTCTATCATGTTATTTGAGTCAGCGGGATTGGTCCGATTCCAAAGAGATTTCGGAACTACTCCAAACATTGCGCCGCCATCAAGTTTAAAATTTCCAGATTCTATAGGATACAGTTGCATTGAAAAAATTTAATTATGGACAACAAATTTATAAAAGGAGGAAGGAAAAGTTCGAAAAGTGTTTATTTATTAGGGCTAATTTAACATTCTCTCAAAAATACAATTTGTGGATATTCTTTGAAAGCCGTAAAAATCTAATTAAATTTATATAAATCAATGTATCAAAACCACATGAAACGCATCATTGAAAAGCCCTTGAAAATCAAAAAAATGAAGCTATTACGCTTTGGAAGGGACTTCAAACCCGACCAAGAGGTCATTTTAAGAGATTATTTGGCGATTGAGCGTACTCGTCTTGCCAATGAACGCACCTTGCTTTCTTATATAAAATCATCTCTTTATTTGCTTTTGGGGGGAATTACAGTTTTGCAACTTAAAAATTACCCTGAATTGGAATATCTGGGAATAACAGCCTTGGTTTTTAGCGCCATCTTCCTGTTCATTGGCATCTATAGGTTTACATTACTCAAAAAGAGCCTCAAGCGCTTATATTATATGTCTGAAAATAACGAAAGGGAAGATTAGAACTATTTTTAGCTATGTATTCCAATCCTGTTATAGAAACAATAATATTTTTTAAGCACCCATACTCTCAAAAAAAACTTTACTATCTTTCAAAAAAATAAAACTAACTAATATATGCTGGAATTAGCAGGAATCATCATTTTGGGCATATTGGCACAATGGTTCGCTTGGAAATTTAAAATCCCTGCCATTTTACCATTGATTTTGATCGGTCTTTTGGTTGGACCTATAGCTGCAGAATACTTATCGGGAGACGGAACCAAATGGATTGAACCCATATGGAACGGTAAGGAAGGACTGTTCCCCGGCGAAAGTCTCTTTTATTTTGTATCTCTTGCCATCAGTGTTATATTATTTGAAGGCGGATTGACCTTAAGGTTCAAGGAAATAAAAAATGTTGGGCCAGTTATAACCAAATTGATTACAGTTGGTTCTATTGTCACTTTTTTCGGTGCTGCTGTGGCTGCCCATTTCATCTTCTATCTTACTTGGGAAATGTCATTTTTGTTTTCGGCATTAATTATTGTAACTGGACCTACGGTTATCTCTCCAATCTTGAGAAATATTCCATTAAAACCTGATGTTTCTGCGGTTTTGAAATGGGAAGGCATTCTGATTGACCCAATAGGAGCTTTGGTTGCCGTATTGGTTTTTGAATTTATAAGTGTTGAAGGAGGTGGCGAATTCACAAAAACCGCAATGATAGAGTTCGGAAAGATTGTCCTTTTTGGAACCACCTTTGGATTTACGTTTGCGCACGGATTGAATTTTGCTATCAATAAACGCCTCATTCCTCATTATTTATTGAACGTTTTTGCCCTTGCCAGCGTTCTTGGAGTGTTTGTATTGTCAGATAATTTCGCGCACGAATCAGGACTTTTGGCAGTCGTTGTTATGGGAATGGTGCTTGGAAATTCAAATTCACCCTATCTCAAAGAATTGCTTTATTTTAAGGAATCTTTGAGTGTGCTGCTGATATCAATCTTGTTTATTCTGTTGGCAGCCAACATCAACATGGAAGATCTCATGTTGATTTATAATTGGAATACCGCGGTGTTATTTGCTGTGGTCGTCTTTGTTTTGAGGCCCGTAGGCGTTCTGTTGAGCACCATCAATTCACCATTAAAGTTGAATGAAAAACTATTCATTAGCTGGGTAGGGCCAAGAGGTATTGTTGCGGCAGGTATAGCATCCTTATTCGGTTTGAAGCTTGCTAAAGAAGGCGTGGAAGGCGCTGAATACATTACACCATTGGTATTTATGATTGTTCTTGGGACGGTGTTGCTTAATGCTACTACTGCAAGGTTTTTTGCAATCGTCTCTGGTGTGTTTTTGAAAAAATCCAACGGAATACTTATTGTGGGAGCTTCAAAAGCATCTCGTTTGATTGGTAATTATTTAGAGCAAAATGGAAGACATGTGGTGTTGATAGATAGTAACCAGACGAATGTAGCAAAAGCGAATGAAATGGGACTTGAAGCCATCAATTCCAATATTTATTCTGACAGTTTGGGTGATAACATCGAGTTGAGCGATGTTGGTTATTTAATAGCGTTGACCGGAAATTCAGAAATCAACAAATTTGCCATCAATAAATTTGGAAAGGAATTTGGAGAGAATGGTACGTTCAGATTAATCACCTCCGACGAGCTGAATGATCCAAATCATAAGCCAAAGCAAGGCATTTTCATTCAAACGGATGATTTTATCTCACTTACAGAAACGACAAGAAAATACCCAGCTATTCATGAGATTGATATCGATAACAAGGAACATTATGAAAGCCTTATTGAGTTGAGTGAAAAGGAAAAGGACATCATACCACTACTTTTAAAAGATGAAGAGGGTGAACTTCACATCATAGCCAATATAGACAAAGAACAAGAGGAGTTTACAGAGGGTTGGAAATTGGTATATCTAGGAAAAGCCTTTGATATAGAGAAGCTTCCGAAGGAAAAACCAGAAAACAAAGAAGCCCCAAAACAAGTTTGAGGCTTTCGACTTGATTTAAAATCGATTAATTGATTACGGTTCCATGAGGAATTGTGGCGCCTTTTTTGACCACTACAATCCCATCTTTAATGACATATGTGTCGGTTTCAATATCCTTTGAATTGGCACTCCCATTAATTCTCACATCATTCCCTATACAACAATTTTTATCAATAATGGCATTCTTGATAAAACATCTCTCGCCAATTCCCATAGGAATTTTGGAAGTAGATACAACCTCACTCAAGGTCTGATAACTATCAGAACCCATAATGTAAGCGTTTATAATGGTGGATTCATGTCCTATTCTTGCTCTAATTCCAATGACGGAATGCTCAATTTTTGCGGCGTTGATTATGCAACCTTCTGCTATGACGGCCCTATTGAGTGTGGTGCCACTTATTTTTGTAGTTGGTAGCATCCTTGCTCTTGTATAAATTCGGTTAACGTTATTGAACAAATCAAATTGAGGTATTTCATCAGTCAGCCCCAAATTAGCCTCAAAAAAAGAATCAATATTTCCAATATCTGTCCAATAGCCTTCAAACTGATAACTTAAGGTTTTGTGTTTTTCAAGTGATTGAGGAATAATTTCTTTTCCAAAATCGTTAGTACTAGGATCATTCATTAAGTCAATCAACAAGTCTCTATTAAAAATATAGATACCCATGGAACCCAAATGATTTCTACCCTGCGCCTTCATTTCTTTACTGACATCAGATGTCCATTCAGGTAAGAGGCTCTTATCGGGCTTTTCAATGAATGATGTTATAAAATTGTTTTTGTCTGTCTTTAAAATTCCGAAGGAAGTGGCTTCTTTTTCTTTAACAGGCATCGTTGCAATAGTTATTTCGGCACCAGCATCGCGATGGGCTTCCAGCATTTTATTGAAATCCATTTGATACAATTGATCACCAGAAAGAATTAAGGCATACTCAAATTCATGACTTAAAAAGTGATGCATACTTTGTCTTACGGCATCTGCCGTTCCCTGAAACCATGTGCTGTTAGAAATGGTTTGTTCTGCAGCCAAAACATCAACGAACGCCGAACTAAAGAAACTAAAATGGTAAGTATTTTTTATATGTTTATTAAGAGAAGCAGAGTTAAACTGCGTCAATACAAACATTCTCTTAATATCTGAATTGATGCAATTGGAAATAGGAATATCTACCAAACGGTACTTCCCAGCAATAGGAACAGCTGGCTTGGAACGAGATTCTGTAAGAGGATATAATCGCGAACCTTGGCCGCCTCCTAGAATGATCGAGATAACATTGTCGTGGAACATAATTATGACTGTATTGAATGATATAAGTTAATATAAGTTTGAGCAGAAGCATCCCAAGAATGGTCTATCTGCATGATTAATTTACGATTTTTTTTGAAATGTTCGGTAAAACCAGTGAATTCAATGGCTCTTCCTACGGCATGAACAACCTCATGAACGTTTGGACCACCGTGCCTGATACCGAAGCCTTTTTCCCCAACATCGATAACTGTGTCTTTGAGTCCACCAACACTATTTACAATAGGGACCGTTCCGTAGCGTAAGGCATACATTTGATTGAGACCACAAGGCTCCACCCTCGAAGGCATCAATATGAAATCAGCTGCAGCATAAAGGATATGTGACAATTGCTCATTGTAACCAATGTAATTATTGTAATAGCCATTATGAGAGTTTTTAAGACTTTCTAACTGATTCTCTACATTTCCATCACCAGAACCAAGCATCATAATAGAAAGCTTTTTGGACCTCAACACCGAATCAAAAATATAGGGTAGTAAATCAGCTCCTTTTTCTCCAACGAGACGACCGATGAATATAAACAAAGGTAATTCTGGACTCAACCCAAATTTTTCACAGACCCAATCTTTATTGCCTTTTTTACCTGATTCAACAGATTGTGTTGTATAGTTCTTGACAATATAACCATCTGTTTTAGGATTCCAAACAGAGGTGTCAATGCCGTTTAAGATTCCAACGCATTTATGGCTTTCTGATTGAAGAAGGTGCTCAAGCCCATTGGCTGCATATTTTAGTTCCTCCATATAGCTTGGAGACACCGTTGTAACTTTCCAAGAACATTTAATGCCTGCCGCTAGGGGATTCACCATTTTGTTCCAGTCCAACAATCCAACATTATTGAAGTCGAAAGGAGGAATCAAGTGTACCAAATCGTGACCGAACCAACCTTGATATTGACCGTTGTGAATGGTGATGACGGATGGTGTAGATTTTAGCTTTTGAAACGCATAACATTGAGACATCATAAAAGGAACTAAACCTGTATGATGGTCGTGGCAATGAATGACATCAGGCTTTTCCTGTAATCGAACCAACCAGTCTAGTGCTGCAATTTGAAATGCCAAAAAACGACCTGTGTCATTGCTTGAATACACATAATCCTTATACAGCAAATAGGGAACATCCACAAAATAAATATCAAAGCCTAAATCATTGTCTTCCAATGTTAACATTCGGAAATCCATAGGCATTCCCAAATGCAATTTTCCACTGTAAACTGTTTTGAAGTTATTAGAACGCGTGAATTTGTTATCATAGAAAGGCATGATAACACTACTTTTTTCTCCGAGTTTATTTTGATATTTTGGAAGCGCGCCTACCACATCACCCAAACCGCCAACTTTGGCAATCGGGTAGCATTCGGCGCTCAAGTGAAATATAGTCATTTTGCAATTTTAGAGTCGTTTTAAAACTACAAAATATTTGACCATCTCACGTTACGATACTTAAAAATTTAAGAGAATTTTTGGCGATTAATCATTCAGTTTTAATACTGCCATAAAAGCTTCTTGCGGAATTTCGACATTACCAACTTGTCGCATACGTTTTTTACCCTTTTTTTGCTTCTCAAGAAGTTTTCGTTTTCTCGAAATATCACCTCCATAACACTTGGCTGTCACATCTTTACGTAGTGCCTTTATGGTTTCGCGCGAAATGATTTTAGCACCAATAGCTGCTTGGATTGGAATATCAAATTGCTGACGCGGAATCAATTCCTTCAGTTTTTCGCACATTTTTTTACCGATTTGCTGTGCGCTATCAAAATGGATCAAAGCAGAAAGCGCATCAACAGGTTGTGAATTTAATAAAATATCAACCTTAACCAACTTCGATTCGCGCATTCCGATAGGCGAGTAGTCAAACGATGCATAACCTTTTGAAACTGTTTTCAAACGGTCATAAAAGTCAAAAACGATTTCCGCCAATGGCATATCAAAAGTTAATTCGACACGTTCTGGAGTTAGATAGGTTTGATTGGTAATCACACCACGCTTATCAATACAAAGTGTCATCACATTCCCAACAAAATCGGCCTTTGTAATGATGGAAGCCTTGATGTAAGGCTCTTCCACTCGGTCTAGGCCAGAAGGGTCTGGCAAATCAGATGGATTGTTGACAATAATAGGCGCATCCGGATTTTTCTTGCTGAAAGCGTGATACGATACGTTAGGAACCGTAGTGATAACGGTCATATCGAATTCACGTTCCAAACGCTCCTGAATGATCTCCATATGCAACATTCCCAAGAAACCGCAACGGAATCCAAAACCAAGGGCTGCAGAACTTTCAGGAACAAAAACCAAGGACGCATCATTGAGTTGCAGTTTTTCCATAGAAGCACGCAACTCTTCATAATCTTCAGTATCTACTGGATAAATTCCGGCAAAAACCATCGGTTTCACATCTTCAAAACCTCCAATGGCATTTTTGGTAGGATCTTTAGCATCTGTAATGGTATCTCCAACTTTGACTTCTTTCGCCTCTTTAATCCCAGTAATAAGATACCCTACGTCACCAGCTTTAATTTCTGGACGAGGAAATTGTTTCAGTTTTAAGGTTCCGACTTCATCAGCATTATAAGTTTTTCCTGTTGCGATGAATTTCACCAATTGATTTTTTTTAATTGAACCATTGATGACCCTAAAATAAGTTTCAACACCTCTAAAAGGATTATAAACCGAATCAAAAATCAAGGCCTGAAGCGGCTCATCAACGTTGCCTTTTGGAGGTGGAATGCGTTTGATGATGGCTTCCAAAATGTTATCAACACCAAAACCTGTTTTTCCACTGGCGTGAATGACTTCAGAAGGATCACAGCCCAACAAATCAACAATATCGTCCGTCACCTCTTCTGGGTTGGCGCTCGGCAAATCGACCTTATTCAATACGGGAATGATTTCCAAATCATTTTCCAGAGCCAAATATAAATTTGAAATAGTCTGTGCCTGAATACTTTGTGCAGCATCAACAATCAGCAATGCGCCTTCGCAAGCCGCAATAGATCGGGACACTTCGTAACTAAAGTCAACGTGACCAGGAGTGTCAATCAGATTTAAAATATAGTGTTCGCCTTCAAAAACATATTCCATTTGAATGGCGTGCGACTTGATGGTAATACCACGTTCGCGTTCCAAATCCATATTATCCAAAAGCTGATCTTGCTTTTCTCTATCTGTTACAGAACCTGTAAAATCCAACAATCTATCGGCAAGTGTACTTTTTCCGTGATCGATGTGCGCAATAATGCAAAAGTTTCTGATGTGCTTCATAAGTCAATAACTACAACCAAATATTTTGCAAATATAATTGAATTATTATGCTTTGAATGCTTTTATTTTTTTAATGAAATTCCTTGAATTGAAGAAAAACCGTAAAAAAATTTCTAAAACTATTTATATATTGCAATAATTAACAAGAAACGATTTGAAACGACCTACTTTTTCTCTTCTAATTTTCTGTGCCCTGTTGTCAACAACTTTAGGTTTTGCTCAAGAACTTTCAATTTCTGGGTTTGTTGACGATGCACAAGGAGAACCAGTGACGTATGCCAATGTGCTTTTGATGAAGGCACCAGACTCTACAATTGTCAACGGTGTTTCTACTAACGAACAAGGTTTTTTTCTTTTTGATAAACTTTCAAAGGACAATTATCTTGTGAAGTTCAGTTTTTTGGGTTTTAAGGATGTCTATCAATCTGTGGAATTGACAGAAAATATTGATTTAGGTACTGTTGTTCTTGAAGAGGACTCTGAACAGTTGGATGAAATAAATATCATTGCCAGAAAACCAACGCTTAAGAAAGAAGCAGACCGACTGGTGTTCAACATTGAAAACACAGCGTTGATAGAAGGCAATATGATGCAGGTTTTGAAAAGCACACCAGGTATTTTGGTGCTGGACAATAGCATTCAGGTGAAAAACACCACTCCGACAGTTTACATCAATGATAAAAAGGTGCATTTGACCAATGATGAATTGGCACAGCTTCTTGAAGGCTCTTCAGCAAGCAATATTAAATCGGTTGAGGTGATCACAAATCCATCGGCAAAATATGATGCCGAAAGTGGTGCGGTCATCAACATTGTAATGAGTAAAAACCTTATAACAGGTTATCGCGGGAATGTATTTGGAAATTATACGCAGGGCGTTTTTCCAAGGTATGATGCCGGTATGAGCCATTTCTTCAAGAATGAAAAAATTGATTTTTTTGCCAACTATACCTATTCACACGATAAAATCAACCGAGACCAAGACAACACAGTTAATTATTTGGACCAAAACAATCAAATCACAGATATTTTTAAGTCGCGAATCAACAGAAATACTTGGTCGAACACTCATAATTTCAATTTTAATTTTGATTATGCCATTGATGATTCCAACACGTTGAGTTTGTCCTCGAATATGCTCGTGATGCCTTATTTTAAATATTTGGTAAAAAACAATACAGATATTCTTGATGGTGCCCAAAACCTTGACTCGTATCTGTTTACAAATAATGCTTCGAACGATACAAAACATAATCTTGGATTTGATTTGGATTATGTACATAAATTCAAGAAAGCAGGAGAGAGGATAAGTGCAAACGCACATTACACAACGTTTGATTACAACAGAGACCAAAATGTTTTGAGCAATTACTTTGATGCCGACGACACTTTTCTTCAAAGCACAGCATTTCGAACTGATAATAATCAACACACCAATATTTTTACTGGACAATTAGACTATGTTCTGCCTTTGAGCGAAACATCTGTTCTTGAAGTTGGCGCTAAAACATCCAATATCCAAAGTGAAAGTTATATTACGCAATTCGACATCAATAATGGAATAGAAACTGTTGACGTCAATAACACCAATGCTTTTGATTATGACGAAACAATCTTTGCGGGTTATATCAATTATTCAAAAGATTGGGAAAAGTTAAGCATGTCACTTGGTTTGAGAGCCGAACAAACAGACATTAAAGGTTTTTCTGTTTTGGACGATGTGACGAATAAACAAGATTATTTAGAGTGGTTTCCAACGGCAAGCTTAAGCTATACGGTTTCTGATAATTTTTCGTTATACACCAATTATAAAAGAAGCATTCAACGACCTGATTATCAAAATTTGAATCCGTTTCAGTTTTATTTGAATGATTTTACAATTGTTTCTGGTAATCCGACGCTTCAACCTATTTTAACGGATCACGCGGTAATTGGTTCCTCATTTTACAAGTATTTTACTGTTGAAGCCTATTACAAAAGATCGAAAAACAATATTTACGAATTACCTAGACAAGATAATTCCAGCAATACCATCACCTATTTGCCTTTTAATTTTGATACTACACGTGAGTTTGGCTTTGACTTTTTAGCCAATTTCTACGTCACTAATAAATGGTCGGTTTATGCTGTGACCTCTTTCTATAATATTCAAGACAACGCTGAATTTGATGATGTAAATGTGCAACAAGACCAATGGTCTAATTATAGTATTCTTCAGAATGATTTTACATTTTTGAAGGATGGAAGCCTTAATGCGAGCCTTACGATGCTATATGTTGGTAAAAACATTCAAGGCTACAGAATCATAGAGGATAGAATTGTTTCGATGTTATCAGTTTCCAAATCTCTTTGGAACAATAAGGCGATCATTTCGCTATCAGCTGAAGATATATTCAACACACAGGATTTTGACGAATCTACTAGATATTTGAACCAGTTTAGTTCAGCGCATTTAGATATGGACAACCGTTTTGTGAAATTGGGCTTCCGTTATAAGTTCGGAAACACCAATTTAGAAACTAATCAGCGTACCAAAGCACAACAAGAAACGGAGCGTTTGGAAATCAAAAACAACTAAAATTTAGTCTTGCCATTCGGCAATAAACAAATTGGTGTCTCTTCCGCCACCATTGTTTCTATTGGAAGAAAAAATCAACTTTTTCCCATCGTTTGAAAACACAGGAAACGCATCAAATGTTTCGCTGTGCGTCACGCGCTCAAGACCTTTTCCATCAATGCCAATCATATACAGATTGAATGGAAAACCACGTTCGGCCTCAAAATTTGATGAGAAAATAACACGCTTTCCATCTGGCAAAAAGAACGGACTCCAGTTGGCATTTCCAAGATTGGTCAATTGGCGCAAATCGCTGCCATCTGCATTACAGATGTACAGTTCCATTTCGGTAGGTTGTACCAATCCTTGACTCAACAAATCTTTATACTCTGCAATTTCAGCTTCGGTTTTAGGTCTTGAAGAGCGGAAAATGATTTTGGTACCATCAGGAGAGAAGAAAGCGCCTCCATCATAGCCCAATTCAAATGTGATTTGTTTGACATCGCTTCCGTCGAGGTTCATTGTATACAGGTCAATATCACCATTTCGTGTTGAAGTAAACACAATTTTATCTCCTTTTGGAGAAACGGTTGGTTCGGCATCATAACCCTTTTCATTGGTCAATTGGGCTGTGATATTGCCTTCCAAATCTGCCACAAAAATGTCGTAACTCTCATAAATTGGCCAAATGTATTTACCGTTGACTTTCATTGGCGTTTCTGGACATTCTTCGGCACCAAGATGTGTTGAAGCATAAATAATGTGCTTATTGTCCGGCAAAAAATAAGAACAAGTGGTACGGCCTTTTCCGGTACTGATCATTGGCGGAACTTTGCTTTCAAAGGTTTCGTCGGCATTCATCAAGAACATTTGATCGCAGCTCACATTCCATTTTGTATTATTGGATTGAAATACGATTTGTTGGTCGTCAAAGCTCCAATAAGCTTCAGCATTATCGCCACCAAACGTAATCTGTTTAAGAGATTTGAAATGTTTTTCCTCTGGAAAAATCAAGAAGTCTTTTGAGTCTGTTGCGACCGTTTCTGAACGTTTGTTTTGAGACTTCAATTCCTTTTCATTTTTACAAGACAGGAATGAAATGGCTAATACAAGAGAGAGAATATATTTCATATTGCGGAATAGGTTATTGCAAAAGGCTAAAACCTTGCGGGCTTATTTAAATAATGACTAATTTTGCGCAAAATTAATATATATCAAGATGAAATCCATATACCTATTGTTTTTTTTGGCGGTGTTCGTTTCCTGTAAAAAAGAGAACCAAAAAACCGATATTTCTATCAAAGAAGATGTGACTGTTTTATCCGCTGACAGCTATGAAGGCAGGGAAACTGGCACCAAAGGAGAACAGGAAGCGGCAAATTATATTTCAAAACGCTTTAAGGAAATGGGTTTGCAACCAAAAGGAACAGATGGATTCTATCAAACATTCAGTTTTAAGCCGAAAACAGATCCACATAGTGAAGTGTCTTTCACCACAATGAAAGAAGATGGAACCATAACTGGAACAAATGTTTTGGGCTATATCGACAACAAAGCGGAAAACACCATTATCATTGGTGCGCACTATGATCATTTGGGTTTTGGAAGCGAAGGCTCACTTTACAGAGGTGAGGAGAAGGCCATCCATAATGGCGCAGATGACAATGCCAGTGGTGTCGCCGTGATGCTGAATCTTGTCAATAAACTTAAGGATGCCAATAAAGGCAACAATTATCTATTTATGGCTTTTTCCGGGGAAGAAATGGGCTTATTGGGAAGCAATTATTTTGTGAAGAACCCGACATTCGACATCACAAAAGCTAACTATATGATTAATATGGATATGGTGGGACGTTTGAAAGCTGATAGTACTTTGGCAGTTTATGGCGTTGGAACCTCACCGCGTTTTAAACAGACATTGACAGCCAATAACAACAAGTTTAACTTAATTGAAAAGGAATCCGGTGTTGGCCCTTCTGATCATACCTCGTTTTATTTGAATGACATTCCTGTGTTACACTTTTTCACTGGTCAACACGAAGATTATCACAAGCCAACAGATGATTTTGATAAGTTGAATTTTGAAGGGATGGAATCCATTTCCAACTATATTTTTGACATCATTTCTGACTTGGACAAGGCAGGGAAATTGGCTTTTAGAAAGACAAAGAATGAAAGCGAAGAAGTTCCTCGTTTTAAGGTTGGTCTTGGAGTGATCCCTGACTATTTGTTTGATGGCAAAGGAATGCGTATTGATGGCGTCAGCGAAGATAAGCCAGCTCAAAAAGCAGGACTCCAAAAAGGTGACATTGTGGTAAAATTAGGCGATAGCACCATCGTCGATATGATGAGCTATATGCGAGCATTATCTGTTTTTGAAGAAGGTGATCAGACCAAAGTTATAGTAAATAGAAATGGCAAGGAAATAGAAGCGGATTTGAAGTTTTAGAGCATCATCATACTTCCGCAGACTCCTAGACTGATTAATAGATAAACAGCCGCAATTATAAAACATACTTTTGCTGTATATCTCCTTTTCTTAAAATTTGCCACACCAACAATTGTAAATAGAATTGGAGGACCAAACATTATACACAATACAATTACTATTATTCCAGTATAGTCGGCGTCAAGCATTGAAGTTCTCATCATTTAAAATTGTTGGTTAAACTATATAATATAGTGCCACAAATTCCCAAGCCAATCAAAAGGTAAACAACAGCTACAATATAGTAAACTTTCGCCTTTTTTTTATCGGTTTGATTGTTGCCAATAACCGTCAATACAATAGGTGGCCCGAACATTACAAGTAAAATGATTGCAATTAAATCCATCTAAACTTGATTTTGAAGTTTATGAAGAAACTCTTTTTTGTCATCTCGATAAAAGAGGTTCATCGTTTCAAAAGGTATGATTTTATAATCCTTATCCACAATATGCACACAAGATTTTTTGATGGCTCGCACATCAAAATTGTAGGCATCAATAAACTGCATAATAATCACCCTAAACAGGTTATCATAACCCAAGTTTGGCGCATCGATGTTTGGCAAACAGCACATAATCGATTTCAGGTTTTCTTCAGCAACTTCTACCGAGTTTCCTGTACTGAAAAGCTCAATCATTTTACCGTGTAGTACTTCATCCTGCTCATAAACAATTGTGTTTTTGCTGTTGTCCAATAAGTCGTTAGGGTTAATGTAGCGTGTCAAAGGATAAACCTCTCCATCTAGTTTCAAGGCATAACCCATTACCAAAGCATCTGGATTGCAAGGCACAGGCAATAAATCATCACTATTGAAAACAGAGGTTTGCTCTAAAATTTTTCGCCTCACTTCAGTTAAAGTGATACGGTCGGTTTCAGGGTTGAAATGGTCCAAGCGACCAGCAATTTGTGTGGGTTGAAAGGTGACACCTCTCACACATTTTTGCTTTAAGGCAAAATCGATGATTTTTCCTATTTCGTGGTCATTCAAACCTTTTTGAAGTGTTACCACAAGTGTTGTGGAAAGGTTCAACTCGTTTAAATTATCAAGTGCTTGCTGACGTATGTTTGCCAAATCTGCGCCACGCAATTCCCGGAGAACATTGTCTTCAAAAGAATCAAACTGAAGATAGATTTCAAAGTCAGGCGTATATGTTTTCAATTTTGCGGCAAATGTTTTGTCCTTTGCGATTTTGACGCCGTTGGTATTGAGCATCAAATGCCGAATGGGCAATGTTTTGACATAGTCCAAAATTTCAAAAAACTCGGGATGAATAGTGGGTTCGCCACCTGAAATTTGAACCACGTCGGGTTCCTTTTCATTTTTTACAATCGTATCCAACATCTTTTTGATTTCGTCCAACGTGCGATGCCTTCCATAGGTTGGCGACGAACCAGCATAACAGGTTGGACACGTCAAGTTGCAACGGTCGGTCACTTCCACAATGCTCAAACAAGAATGCTGCTCGTGGTCTGGACACAAACCACAATCATAAGGACAACCATAATGCGTTTTGGTATTGAATGTATAAGGCGTTTCCGATGGTTTGTTGTAATTGCGGATGTTTTTATAATAGTCGATATCATCAGCAATCAAAATCTTACTGTTTCCGTGTTCATTACAACGCTTCAACATATAAACCTTTTCATTTTCAAAAACAATTTTTGCATCTACACGTTTCAGGCATTCGTGGCATAGACTTAAGGTAAAATCATAGTATGTGTATTTTCTAACTGGCACGTTTCAATAGATTTAAAATTGTTGTTTGATAATATAGTAGACAAATTAGGCAAAGAATTTGAATGGTGCTCAATCCGATTACAAAAAAAGTATTTGGTTTTAAAAATTCAATTAAAAACCTGAAGCCGAAATACAGTATCATAAAATATTTGAAAATCATTCCATTCTCAAGTGTTTTTACCTTTTGAAGCCATTTCAAAAACCCAAAAAGGAGTAATAAAAATATCAATTCATAAAACGCAATAGGATGTCGTTTTAAACCATCGCCCAAATCCATTCCCATAAAAAAAGAAGTGGCTTTCCCGTAGGTAAATTCATTGATTCCTTGAAGGAAACAACCAATTCTGCCAATGAAAATCCCGAGAATAATCGGAAAAGTGAACAAATCTCCTGAAGATTGTTTTTCGCCTATAATCTTTTTGGAAATTTCTACCCCAAGCAAACCTCCGAACAAGCCTCCCATTATGGTTTTTGTGTTCAACACTTGAATAATGTTTTCCTTGCTAATTTGAATCAAAGGATTTTCCAAATACCCAATGAGTCGAGAGCCAATAAGTGCGCCAATGACTGCGCCAAGAATGATTGACAGACGATTCATTGTGTTGATTGGATCTTGGCTTTTCTTTCTCAAATACATATAATATCTAAAAGCCACGAAAAATGCCAAATATTCGAGTATCAAATGAGTATTTATGGGGACACCAAATGCGCTCGGTTCAAAAGGAATATTCAAAGAGTATCAATTTGAGTTTAAGTTTGATGAAGATACACAATTAGACAAAATAATGTAATTTTGCCTCAAAATAGAATCGATGCCAAAAATAGGTGACATACAACTTCCTGATTTTCCATTGCTTTTAGCGCCAATGGAAGATGTGAGCGACCCACCGTTTCGAGCGTTATGCAAGGAGCAAGGCGCTGACGTAGTATACACGGAATTTATCTCGAGTGAAGGATTGATTCGTGATGCTGCCAAGAGCGTTATGAAGCTCGATATCTATGAAAAGGAACGTCCTGTGGGTATTCAAATTTTTGGTGCCGAATTGGATAGTATGCTTCAAACGGTTGATATTGTTGAAAAATCCAATCCAGACATCATTGATATCAACTTTGGTTGTCCTGTAAAAAAGGTAGTTTGCAAAGGCGCTGGCGCAGGAATTCTTAAAGATATCGATTTGATGGTGAAGCTTACTGAAGAAATGGTAAAGCGCACCAAACTACCAATCACTGTTAAAACCCGATTGGGTTGGGATCACGATTCCATTAGAATTGTAGAGGTTGCCGAGCGACTTCAGGATGTAGGCTGCCAAGCCATCTCGATACACGGCAGAACAAGAGCCCAAATGTATAAAGGCAATGCTGACTGGAAGCCGATTGCAGAAGTGAAGAACAATCAACGTATGCATATTCCTGTCTTTGGCAATGGCGATGTGGATTCGCCAGAAAGAGCGATGGAGATGCGCGACGTTTATGGTTTGGATGGCTGTATGATAGGGCGTGCCAGCATCGGGAATCCTTGGTTTTTTAGGCAAGTCAAACATTTTTTCAAAACAGGAGAGCACTTTAGGCCGATTACTTTGGAAGAACGCGTAGATGCCGCAAGAAGGCATTTACAAATGTCTATTGACTGGAAAGGGGAGAAGCTTGGTGTTTTTGAAACCAGACGTCATTATACCAATTACTTCAAAGGCATTCCAAACTTCAAGGAATATCGAATGAAAATGGTGACCAGTGATGATTCTGTTGATGTTTTTGCTGCTTTCGATGAGGTGCTTGAGGCGTTTTCAGGATATGAATTTGCGTAAAATCAACTTCTAACCAAAGTTTCACTAATTCTGCTAGATGCGATTTTAGAAGCCAATACACCTAAAACGACAATTGTTATCAATACAATTGCTGCATTCACCAACTCTAATGTTACAGGATAGGGAAGAGAGGTTGTGAGCATTAACAATGAAAATTTCTGTTGAAGAAATACAACGATGATTCCCAACACCACACCAATGATTCCGCCCAGAATAGTCATCAAACTACCTTGAAGGAAGAAGATTTTTTTGATGTCCTTGGTTGTTGCTCCCAAATTAAACAGTGTGTGAAGCGACTGTTTTTTGTCTAAAATCATCATTATTAAAGCTCCAATAACATTGAATAACGCAATGATTATCACTAAAGTGAATATCAAATACACCGCAAGATTTTCGGTATTCAACATTTTATACAACGCATCATTGAGTTGCGCTCTGTTTTTAACAATGACTTTGTCACCAAGACTATTTTCAATTGCAGCGATGACTTCTGATTCGTCGCTATTGGGCATCAATTTTAATTCTATGGCGCTTACCTGGTCTTTATTGTAATTCATCAAATAACGCGCGTTCACAATATCAGTGAATACGTAGGTGTTATCCAAATCTTCATTTATTTGAAACACACCAATATTTAAAGCTGTTAATGAGTTGAAAGCCCCTTTTACAGAACTGATTTGCCCTTTTCCTGGCTTGGGCACATAGATGCGAGGGTTTTTGCCATAATCCAAAATTCCCATTGATAAATTATGGGCTATTCCCCATCCACTTACCATTTGACCCGAACCAGATTCAAACCAATTCCCCTGAATTATCATTGAATCTATTTTAGTCACATCTAGATAATTGGCGTCGACGCCTTTTAGTGTCACCAAGAGGTTTTTATTGTCAAATTCTACAATGACTCTTTCCTCAATTATTTTTGAAAAGGTTGAAATACCCTTGATATTGGCTAATGAAGCAGAATCTTTTTCCGTAAGCACAAAAGATTTGCCTTTTGCAGGAAGGATTTTAATATCAGGATCGACAACGGATGAAAATCCTAGGCTAAACTCTTTCAAGCCACCAAAACCAGACAATACGATGAACAAGGCCGCGGCAGCCACTACCACTCCAAAAGCGGCAATGATGGTCATAATGTTGATGGCATTGCTGCTGCTTTTTGTGAATAAATAGCGCTTGGCGATGTAGAGAGCGAAGTTCACTTAAGACTTTTTGCGTTTTTCGAGCAGGTCGTTGTCCTTAATAGGATCTTCCTCCCTTTTTAAGGATTTCTCAATTCTGTCAATATATTCAAGGGAATCATCAATAAAAAATTCCAAGTTCGGCATACGCCGCAATTGATTTTTAGTACGCTGCGCCAATTCGTGACGAATCAAAGGCGTGTTTGAACGAATTCCTTTGAGCAATTCTCCAGCCTCTTTATTAGGGAAAATACTCAAATATACTTTTGCAATCGACAAATCTGCCGTGACATTCACCTTGCTCACCGAAATGATGACCCCTTTCAGACCGCCTTTGGTGGCAGCGCCTTGAAGCACTTCTACCAAATCTTGTTGCAGTATGCCTCCTATTTTCTTCTGTCTTTGACTTTCTTCCAAAATATTCCAATTTTAATCAAACCAATCCATCAGATGTTTCAATTTAAAAAATAAACATCAATAATTGATTGTTCGTCACAAAAATAGAGCATATTTGAGGATTATCGTATTTTTGAAGAACAAAGTTGACAAGCTCTTCATTAAGAGTGTTTATTTGAACCGGAGATTTTGTTTAATTTAATGAGATTCCCGTTTTCACGGGAAGTTGGAATGAAAAAAATAGAACACATAGGGATTGCGGTAAAGAATCTAGATGAATCAAATCAATTGTTTGCCAAGTTGTTTGGCGAATCCCATTATAAAATAGAGAAAGTTGCGAGCGAAGGTGTCAAAACGTCTTTCTTTAAGTCAGGACCCAATAAAATAGAGTTGCTTGAAGCAACCAACCCTGAAAGTCCTATTGCAAAGTTCATAGAGAAAAAAGGCGAGGGGATTCACCACATCGCCTTTGCTGTGGATGACATTGAGGCCGAAATAGAACGGCTATCCGAGGAAGGGTTTGTAGTTTTAAATAGAACTCCAAAAAAGGGAGCAGACAACAAACTTGTGGCGTTTCTTCATCCAAAAACGACCAATGGCGTTTTGATAGAATTATGCCAAGACATAAAGCCATAAAATTGTTGTGGCATATTAAAATATATATTAGATTTGCATCCTCTTAACTGGTCCTATAGCTCAGTTGGTTAGAGCACCTGACTCATAATCAGGTGGTCCCTGGTTCGAGCCCAGGTGGGACCACAACAAAATTTAAGCCCTTCTTTTAGAAGGGTTTTTTGTTTTACTGCAAATTATCATTCATGCAATTTGTTTCTATGGTCAATCACCAATACAGGTTTGCGACTCCTTGCCGGAAATTGTAATTTTTGAATCGCAGCGATGTCGTGGAATTCAATGGTAGGTTTTACACGTAATTTTGCCCTAAAATGGTCTTGGACTTCCTGAAGAAAAGCTTCGGTAGGTTCGTGTGTAGCAATCTTGATGATGAGGTCATCGGTTCCGAGATCTGTGTGTTTTAACTCGATGACAAAAGATTCTATAGCTTCAAATTGATTTAATGCGTTCAAAAGCGCTGGTGGATAGAGGGTTGTACCTTTATACTTAATCATCTGTTGTTTTCGGCCTATGACTGAGCTTAAGCGCAGCGTATTTCTTCCGCAGCCACAAGGTTTTTGATATGCACGAACCATATCTCCTGTTTGGAAACGAAGCAAAGGCAACCCTTCAACCGCCAACGTAGTTATTGTGAGTTCTCCCAATTCACCTTCCAAAACAGGTTGGAAGTTCTCGTCAAGCACTTCAGCGATGATCAATTCAGGAATCAAATGACCGCCTTGTTGCGCTGAACATTCTGTGAATGCCGTGCTCATTTCAGTAGACGCATAGGTGGAGAATAATTCAATGTTCCAATCTTTGGTTATTTTTTGGCCCAAGGCGTTCAGTGAAAAATCCTCATTTCGAATGGGTTCACCGATGCAAATGGCTGCTTTAATCGAGTTATCTTTTAGAGAGATGGCGTGTTTTTTGGCGTGGTCAATCAATTTCAATAAAAATGAAGGCACTCCAATCAAATAGGTCGGATTAAACTTTAAAATTGAATCCCATTGCAATTCTGGCACACCTGCGCCAACTCGAATGATGCTTGCTCCCAATTTACGTGCGCCTAAAAAATATGCCAATCCTGCCATAAATCGACGGTCCATTGTTGTCATCAATTGAAGAATGTCATTGGAATCGACTCCCGCACAAGTGAACGACCTCGATTCGTTGTATGCCAAACGGTTCAAATCTTTGTCTGTCAAAGCAAACGTTACGGGTTCTCCCAAAGTTCCTGAAGTGGTGACATAATCGATGATGTCTTTCTTTGGCACGCACAAAAAGTCATCGTTGAACTGTTGTAAATCATCCTTGGTCGTTGTTGGGATTTTTACCAAATCCTCCAAAGTCTTGATTTCAGATAAATCAATGTTATGTTTTTTAAAAAGCTTTTGATAAAATGGAGAATTCTCCTGCAGATATCGTAACGCGATTGTTAACTGCTCTTCCTGATAACTTTTGATGTCTTGGATGGATTGTCTTTCGATATCGGGATTCATCAGTTTGCTTTTCGTTTTGATTTCTTGATGAATTTACGCAATTCTTTTTCATCTACAGCCGTAGTAACGACCTTGGAATTTGCCATTTCAAAGTTTTTCAATGCTTCTTTAAAGTTTTTATTTTGATAGTGATACTGACCAACCAAATTGTAGGCTTTCCAATAATCTGGATTTAATTTAATCAAAACCCTCAAGTCATCTTCATTAATATGCGATTTGTTTTCGATTGCCAGTTCCACTTTATGCTCCAATAGACGATATTGCTCATAATCTTGAAACGCTTTTGTTTGAACGAATCCATCTTCAGGAATATTCATTTCGGATATTGACAGACTTTTGATTGACGGATTATTTTCTCTGTTCTTAAAAACAACATTCAAATTATATGCTACAAATTCTCCCAATTGATAGGGATTTGAGGATACCCAAACCTTCAATTCCTCTGGTTTGAAAACAATGCCGTGATGTGCCAACAATTGATTGATGGCCTTTTCGTTGCCATAGCCAAGCACTTTATCATTCAATCCATTTTTGTTTCTTAAAATCTCTACAGCTTTTTTAGGCGTGAGTTTTTGTTCTTTGGATAGCAATTCTTCCATACGCTCATATCGATATTCGGAATGGCTATTTTCAATAGCTTTTTGATTGCGACGTTCGTCTTCAAACGCTTCACTCTGAAAATGGTTAGAGCAAATCAATTCATCACTGTTTTCGACTTCATACACTCCAAAGTTGTTCGGCGACACTTCAATCAGAATGGCTTTATGGTCTGCGGCACTTCCTATCATAATCGCTTCAGAAACAAAAACCTCACGCTTTTTTGCAATGGCGACGGCTTCGTCAATATTCGACGCATATTGTAAAATTTCCCTTGCTACGATTGAAATAGGCGTTTTTGCTACCAAAGGAATTTTGGATTTTCCAGCATTAATGGTAACTGTCAAACCTTTCTCATTCATACCAGACACCACACCAATAAATCCGCCCCAAGTAACGGACATAAAATCATAGCCTTCATCAGGATTTACAAAGGCGATAATTTTATTTTCCGCAAAAGCATCACCTGCATAAAAATCAAAATTTCTACCCAGAAGCAATTCGCCATCTTCTGTTTTTTCATCCCAAGCCGCGAACGATGTACAACCTACCAACGCCAAATCCTGCAAGGCGTGCCCAATGTCGTGCGCACCGTGAAGGTACAAAGAGCGTAAATAGGGCGTCGAAATAGTGTTAAAATCATCCGACGCATATCTAGATACGCCATAAATTTCAGATTTATATTCTTCTTGAACGTGCCGGTACATTTTGCGATTGTACCAAGACAGAAATTTGCGAAGGAACTTCTGTTTGCCTTCCGAAGGCACCAACTCGTTGATTTTGTCAAAAAAAACCTTTTCTTGGGTGTACATCAATTCTTGGGTCAAGCTTCCGGTCAGCAATCCAATTTCTAACGGGTCACCTTCTACGTACAGTTCCCATTGCCCTTGTTTGTTTTTGGTCAAAAAACTATTGCCAGCAGTATAAGTCGAATCATTGATTTTGATGCGCTCTGGAATGTTGGCATTATAGCCTGAAATATCCGGAAGGTTGTTGATGGACTTCTTGATGCCGCAGGAATTGAATAAAAAAAGGGCAACAAAAAGATGTGAAAAACAGACTATGTATCGTTTTTTAAGCACTTGGATGCTTTTTGTGATAGTTTTTGTTCATACGTTGCACCATCTTTTCCTCTTTGTAATCGACCCAACCTTGCCCAACAATACGACGCATCATATTTTCAAACGTTCGCATAAAGATGATATTTTTGAACAGTTTTGCCAATCGAAGCGGTTTTCTTGGAAACGCACGAAGCGTTATGGAAAATCCACCATCGTCATAGGTAATGTAATGCCAATAACCGCTTGGCATATACAATGCATCGCCGTGTTTCATCTTCACCGAAATACCTTCTGCCGATTGAAGCGCAGGATATTTCTCAAAATCAGGATTGTCCATATCAATCGTTTCCAGATTATGAACCGTAAAAGGCACTTTGTAAAGATGTTTGGCCTGTTCTGGAGCGAATAATGTAACGTGTTTATTGCCGTGAAAATGTACGTGGACCAAATCGGCCAAATCCATATCGTAATGAGCCAATACTTTTGAACCTTTTCCGCCAAAAAACATTACAGGCAGTTTTTTAAAGAAATTCAAACCAATGTCTGGGTAAGAAAAATCCTTTGTCAGTTCTGGCATTTTTTGAAGCACGTTGAAGAAAAACATTCGTAAATCGGTAGGTTGCGTTTTTAGAATGTCGATATAGTCGTAGAGCTTCATTTTTTTTGCAGGCACTACAGAGTTTTGTCGTCCTTTCGTGGGCTCATTGTTGTAAAGCGGCACGATTTGGTCGCCAGACAAACTTTGAATGTAGTCAAGATTCCACTTTTCATACGCTGGCCAATCCTTCGTTAAATCTTCAATCAATACAGGTTTTTGAGGCTTATAATAGCGCTCGATGAATTCCTGTTTGCTGATAGATTTAATCCGCTCAATCGGTATGGTTTTAATCGTTCCCATAAGTTACTGATGACGCTTCCTGTCAAAAATAAGAAGTTTAAACAATAATGGCTGAATTGTAAACGCAATTAACATAGCGATGATGATTCCTATCATAGAAACTACCGATATGGAATGTAGCGCAGGATGCTTGGCAAAAATAAGCACTCCAATGCCTAAAATAGTTGTCAATACCGATAGTAACACGGACGTTTTATGTGTCGCTAGTGTATTTTCATTTGCTTCTTGCTGTTGTTTTAGTAATCCATTGGTCATAAAAATACTATAGTCAACGCCGAGTCCAAAAATGAAAGAGGATATCAAGATGCTGAAAATGTTGAATTCTATTCCCAATAAACCAATCACACCAATAGTAATAAACCAAGTGATGATGATGGGAATCACAGTCACAAGCGTCAATTTGATATTTCGGTAGAACAGCAGCAATAACACAAGCACCACCATAAAACAATAGATGATCAAATGGTTGAAATCGGTTTTTAAATGTCCAAGTAAGGTCTCGTTGAGGTTTTGTCGGTCGATGACTATTACATTATCTTGGTTTTGAAAAGTTTTTTTGACTGCTTGAATGTTATCATCATCAACTTTCAAAATGGAAGTAATCGTATGAAAATCGCCTGAAGACGCCACAAAATCTTCCAATGGGATATTCGAAACCTTCTTAAACTCTTCCAAATCGAGCGGTTGAAATTCTTTGTTCAATAACCTATGAAATTCTTCAAAACTGTTCTGTTTGAACCCTTGAGTTTGTCCGCTAGCTCGCAAATCGCTTTCGGTTTGTTGAATTTTTTCAGATGTCCAAAAATTCTGCCAGCGATTGATTTTTTCTTTTTGGGACTTTTGGGAAGGCACAAGAGCTGCAATGGAATTAAAACTGATGATGTCCTTGCTAGTTTCCAATTCTTTTAACTGCTCGAATAACTCATCATTGGTTTCCAAAACGTTTTGAATCTCATTTCCATTGGCAATCACATACAATGATTTTGAGGTTTCATTGGTCAATTCGTCCAAATGTTGCTCGGCATCCTTCAGTTGTTGCGATTCATAATTTAGATTGGACAAATCATTATTGAAACCGACTTTGTTGTAGGTAAATGCACTTACTATAAGTAGCAGAACCAAACCACCTATCAACCATTTATTTTTATGAAAGGCATAATTGGAAGAACTATCAATAAAAGACCTTTTGCCTAAAGCCTTCGCAGCTTTTCCTTTATAAACCTGTGGAATGAACACCAATGCAAAAAGAGACGCTCCCAAAACACTAATAGCTGCAAATATTCCCAAATCTTGCAAGGCTTGGGAATCAATAAAAAGCAGACAAAGAAAGGCAAGCGCAGTCGTTAGGCTGCTCATTAAGATGGGTTTTGCGACATCAGCATACAAACGTTCGATGGTCTCATTGTTGCGGATGTGCGTCAAAATATGCAAGGAATAGTCCAAAGTAACTCCCAACAAAACAGCTCCTATTCCTAAAGAAATGGCTGAAATTTCCGTTCGAATCAAATACAAAATAGCAACCGATAACAATCCACCAAAAATTGTCGGAACCAATAAAATCAAGGGAATCGTCAGCTTTTTATAAAAAGTGATGAACAACACCAATAACGCAATCATTGCTATCGTCACGGTCCATTGGATGTCCTTTTTAATTTGTTGGGCATTCGCCACAGCAATCAAGCTTCCGCCAAAAGCCTCACTACTGATTTTGCCCTTATATTCCTGATTCAGATGTTCTTGAAATTGATATAATTGTTCAGCAAATAGTTCATTCTGATTGGTTTCACTCGATTTGAATTTTGGCGTGATGAACAAGAGAATATGGTTGCCATCCTTGCTGACCAAAAAACCATCTTTTAACTCAAAATCCTCATTAAAACCCAATTGTTTCAAATTCTGAACCGCCAAAATCGAAACACCAAGAGGGTCCTTGATGATAGTTTGTTTTGCAACGATTCCTGATGGTGATGCCAAGAGTTTGTAATTCGCTTCAATTGTGGCATCAATGGAATCTTTTTGTGTTTTGCGGACAAGGGTTTGATAATCACTATCCGTCAAAAACAGAGGTGCATTTTCGAATGCAAAATCCAAAGTCTCAAAAATGGTTTCGTCTTCAACTTTACCCTGAATATTTTTAATATAATTATTTGAATGCTCATTTAAACTATCCAATAATTGCTGTGCGTAATCCGTTAGGTCAACCAAATCAGCATCCTTCTCTTTTTTGATATTGATGATGATTTTGTCGCTGAATTGTGCCGTGTTTAGCACTTTTTGAAGTTGCGCATTGTCTTCATTTGAAGGAATCAATTTGGAAATATCCTCATCAAATTGAATTTTTGAAGCCACCCATATCAATCCAGAAAGCAAGAGCAATAAGCCTATGAGGTAAGCCTTCTTATTTTTTCGAATGGAATGAAATATTGAGTCGAACAAATTAGCCATAAATGACCCTTGTTTTTTTATCAAATATAGAAAATAGCATATAACTCAACACTCCAAAAACCAGCGCACTAGAGGTCGACAATGTGATGCTGCCAATAAGATAGGCCTTTAAATTTTCAAGAATATCAAAGTTTTTCAAGATTGTATCCAGTTCATAATGCGTTTCAATACCCAACACCCAATTTCCCGTTTGTAGACTTATCAGCAGTACAAAAGGTATAAATGGTGGTAAACTGATGTTTGAGCACGTAAAAGCAATCACTTTATTGAGATTCATTGCCAATGCACAGAACAGTACAATCACAGTATGAAATCCCCAAAGCGGCGAAAGACCAATAAAAACTCCCAAGGCAACGGATAGCGCTTTCTTTTTTGGCGAATCGTGATTTCTTAAGATGTCCTCCACTAAAAAACGTTTCAGTCCCTTTTTCCTAAAACTCCGATAGGCATCTCGAGGCATAATGACGAACAAACGCACCAACAGAAACCAAATATAAAGAATGACCATACGAGCGATGTCCATAAATGGCCTAAAATGCGACACGCGCTCTTTCATATCGTACAGCACCTGAATGGGCACGTGCACTACATCAATGCCTGCCCAATACGATTTTACAATCGCTTCAATCTCAAACTCAAACTTTTTGGTCGCATTCATAAAGTGAATACGATTCATTTGTTTGATAGGGTAAAGCCTAAATCCCGATTGGGAATCGTTCAATTTCAAGCCTGTTGCAGCTTTCATCCAATACGTGGAAACACGATTACCTTTGGCGCTTCTTGCCAAAACATCAGCCTCATTCATATTGCGGTCGCCAATAATTAGGATATTTTTGTTGTCGGAAGCATCAAGCGCAGCAATGAAATTGGGAATGTCTTCCGGAAAATGCTGCCCATCTGTATCCAACGTAATGGCATATTCATAGCCTAACGACACCGCATAACGAAATCCTGTTTTTAGCGCGTGACCCTTTCCAACATTTTTCGGCTGGTGTAACGTTATGATTTGAGAATATTCTTTTAAAATATCTGTCGTTGTATCTGTAGAACCATCGTTAACTACGATTATTTCAGAAGTGTAAACGAGAACGCCGTCAAGAACTTTTTTTAGCGTTTTTGGGTTGTTATATGTGGGAAGAACAACGCAGCAATGATAGGCTTTCAGTTTGGATTTGATGTCGGTAAGCTCCATTGCAGCAGTTCGTGGGATTTATTTTTTTACAAAGGTAGCATTACATTTCAATACCGAGCTTCCGTCTTTGAAAGAAGTATTGTTTTTGATTTTGATGCTTTCGTTTTCAACGGAATAATTTATAGTGAATATCAACATAGTTTGCTCATTAGGATTCACCAATTGCAAAAATTTGATGTTTGAAGATGACTGGAGCAGTAAGGATTGGTTGAGGTGTATTTCCAGACAGTTTTTGATGATTTGCAACATCGCTACACCAGGCGTGATGGGATAATTTGGGAAATGGCCTTTGAAAATAGAATGATTTTTATGGATGTCTACAGTAACATCCAGCGTGTGATGCTCGCTAGTTTTCAAGTCCAAAATTTTGTAAAAATCCTCAAGAACCATTGCTAATTATTAAAAACGGAGTCAGAAATTGAAACATTTGTCTGTTTGTTTTTGAAAATTATCGTTGTAAAATCTTTGTTGGGTTCCATCAATTTCACTTCAGAAACTTGAGCTGAAGACTTTTCAAATTTCAACTCAAACGCAGCAATAAATTTTTTCAAACGCTTGTCTTTTGGAACAAAATTTACCATATATCCATCGGAAATTCCGAAATAGGAAATGTCAAATTGTGTCTCATCAAACATATCTCCTTTGATACTATTGACAATCAAAGTATTCAAACTTCTAAAGAGACGGTTGGCGCTTAAATCCATTTCGTCTTTTTTACCCTCATTATTTACGAGAAGTTTATCATTTTTGAAAACAGCAACATTTTGAAAAGGCTTGATGTATTCCCATTTGACCAGATTTGGTGATTTGAAATACAATTTGCCTTCAGAAACCAATTCATTTTCCAATACGCTTAAGTGTTTGGTTTGAATGAAATCGCTTTGGATGCTTTTGGTGGATTGAGCAGCCTTCAACACCTTTTGTTTAAAGGCTTTTTGTTCGCTGTCGGATAACTTTGTTTGTGAATATCCAACCAAACCGAGCATAAAAATCAATATAAAAAACGCCTTATTTTTCATTCATAAGTTCATTTATGGTAACCATTTGATAGTCTTGTTTTTTCAGAAATTGCAACAACTGTTCCAAAACGATTTCGATGCGTTCGTGTTTGTCGTGCAATAGAATAACAGCTCCAGGTTTGATTTGTTTAGTAATTCGATTTAGAACGTTTTTTTGGTTTTTGATAGCCATATCATACGGTCGAATGTTCCATCCTATAACTTTATGTCCAGTAACTTTGATAGCCTTTGCCAAATGTGGCGTGGTCACACCATAAGGTGGGCGAAACAAGTCGGGCTTATGATTCAACACCTTGAAAATTGCTTGGTCCGTTTTTTTGATTTCGTCGAGCCATTCTTCCGTCGATTTAAAACCAATGGTGGTGCTGTGCGTAGAGGAGTGGTTGCCGATGACGTGACCTTCCGCGTATATGTTTTTTAAAAGTTCCGGATGTTTATTGATCTGTTTTCCAACACAAAAAAAAGTGGTCTTTGCATTATAATCTTTCAATAATTGCAACACTTTCGGAGTAAATATATCATTCGGACCATCATCAAAAGTGATGGCAATTTTTTTTTCTTTGATGGATGAATTGTGCGTGAATGCTTTTAAAAACAAACCCCAACTCATCGAAAAACTTCCAATAAGAATCACCCAAAAAAGCGCTAAAAACAATAGCACATACCACCAAACGGAGACATATACAAACGGTTCGCAAATGAGAAGAATTCCCAAGATGCCAAAAGCTGTTCCAAGAATGAATTTGAATTTTAGCATTGTCTCAAAAGAATAAAACTATGGTCGCGACCTTTAAACTGATTGTATAAAAGTATTGTTTTTAAGGATGTTTTTTGTGCTTTATGTTGTAATAATGTTTCGGGGATTTGCTGTGATTTTAAAATTTCACAACCTAAAAACAATCCGAAAGCGGATGCCGTATAAAATTCTCCGCAGAATTGCTTGTAAGATAAGTTTATGGTTTCCTGTGGAAATGCTTTGGAGGCTTCATCATAGTAATCGTCGAAACTATCGCCATTGTTTCCTAAAATGAGAACGTCGATACTGTCAGGTTTCAAATGATGATGACTCAAAAAAGCTATCAATTCATTTTGTAAAGAATGGATGGACAGTTTGCTAGAGGTTTTTATTCCCAATAATTCAACAACATTATGTTTCTTTTCGGAAGACAGCACAAAAAAGCTCGCTCCTTCGCCAATTGGCACTTTAATTCCATTTGGATTTTGGTCTTCCAGCATCCGAACGTAATCAACAAATTCAGTCCCCAATTCGTCAACGCCACCTACCAATACATTTTTTGTCTCTTCATTTTGAACCATCAAAAGACCATCCAACAATGCTGACTCAAAAGACAAGGCTCCGTGTACATAAGTGTTGTTATAGGCTTTGCATTGCAATCCCAATGCGATTTGGGCACCAACGGTATTATGCGTGGATTGAATAAAAGACGTTGGTGTCAAGAACTCTTCATCATTGGCAATGATACTGTTCAGGAATTTTTCCGTGTCTTCAATGCAGCCCATTCCTGTACCTGTCAAAATCGCGTTTGGCTTATCGATATTAGCATTTTGAAGCGCTTTTGAAGCAGCTGCAACACCCATTTTAACTCCAGTTGCCATACGACGCAATACCATCGGCGAAATATACTCTTTATAATTGGGAGCAATGGCTTCTACGTTTTTGCCTGAAATTTCAAAAAGTTCCAAGAATTCCAACTCAAAGCTATTTTGAGCTGAAATAGAAACGGCACTATGAATGTAACAGGAATTCATCGTTTTGAAAAAATCAAGGTGGAGCAATTTCCCCCAAACCCAAATGAATTGGACAATACATTTTGGATGTTTTTTGTTTTTAGAACGCTCGTTGGCTCCAATCCTGTTTCCTCTATTTTTGTTCTAAAATTAAGATTTGGCCAAACGGTCTGTTCTTGAAGCGCCATTACCGAAAACACAGCTTCAATGGCTCCGGCAGCAGCCAGGGTGTGTCCCGTAAAAGATTTCGTCGAACTAAAATCAGGCATAGGTTCTCCGAATATTCTGGTTAGGGCCATACTTTCGGACAAATCATTGTTAGGTGTTGCAGTGCCGTGTGCGTTTACGTAATTGATGTCAGAAGATTTTAAATCAGCAATCTGTAAAGCTTTTTGCATAGCGAGAAAAGCACCTTCACCAGTTTCTGATGACGCAGTTTGGTGAAATGCGTCGTTGGCATTTCCATAGCCTGTGAGGTAGGCCAATACGTTTTTGTTTTTAGTCATTTCATCCGATTCCAAAACCAAATATGCGGCAGCTTCACCGAGATTTAAACCTTTTCTATCCTCATCAAAAGGCGTGCAAACGTCATCAGACAAAATCATCAGGGTTTTAAAACCGTTGATGGTGAATTTGGACAAAGCATCCGTTCCACCAACAATAACGCGGTCTAATTGTCCGGATGTAATCATCCTCGCGCCTAGCATAATTGCGTTAGCTGCAGATGAACAAGCGGTACTAATTGTCGTCACAAAGCCATTGATTCCAAGTGCATCTGCGATTTTTTGTGTGCTGTCACCTGCGTGGTGACTCGATACGTATTTTTGGGTTTCTCTTTTTGACGGGAAATCTTTCAGGTGAATTTCGGTTTTATCCATTCCGCCAACAGACGTTGCAGAGATAAAACCCGTTTCGATAGAAGCATCTATCGAAATACCCGAATTTTTGACGGCTTCTTTGGCAGCGACCAAACCCAACAAAGCGGTTCGCGTAAAATTGTTGTCTTTAGGGAGATTGAGTTGGTCAATCAACTCGTCATTGGTCAATTTGACCTCTCCAACTTTAATTTGCGAAGCTTGTTTGGTTTTTATTTGTGTGACATCGCCAATTCCGGATTGTGAAGACAACAAGGATATTCTGTTCTCTTCAAGCGTGTTACCAATGGCTGAAATGATTCCTATTCCAGTGATGGCAACACCTTTACGGGCCTTATTTTTTTCTATGTTCGGCAATATAATCCGCTAAAACTGAAATGGATTTAAAGATTTCCTTGCCTTGCTTCGGGTCTGTCAGTTGGATCCCAAAGTCTTTGTCCAACATCACAATCAATTCCAGTGCATCGATGGAATCCAAACCTAATCCGTCCCCAAATAGGGCATCATTATTATTTATATCGGAAGGTGAAAGGTCTTCCAAATTCAAAATATCTATGATTTTTTCTTTTAACTCTTGCTTTAATTCGCTCATTGTGCCTACAATTTTGAACGGTATCGTCTTGAAATTTCATCAACCGTGTGTGCAATATTACCATTTTCTGAAACCAAATATAAGAAAGCTTCATAATTTTTATCATCAAAATCTACCCAACCACAAAGAACAGTTTCTGCCTTTTTATGATGCAAAAGATATTCCGTATTGCCGTGTAAATGCTCTGGGTTGAATTTATCAAAAACAAAAAAACAATTTTCAGAATGCAATTGATGCTTGATGCTGATTTCTCCCAAGCAAATATTTGGCAACGTATACACAAAAATAGAAGGGCTTGGATAGTAGTTGTTGGTATCTGAAATAGATGCTTGGTGCTTCCTGTCGGTGTCCAAACTTGAAGCTCTGTTTGAAAAAACAAGTGCTGTATCAGATTGGGCTTTTTGTTCAGATAATATCGCATCAGCTGCCAAAGAGGCCAGTTTGCTCAAATTATCCATTTTATACAATTTGGGATAACTCGTATTCAGATGTTTAGCTGCGGATTTTACAAAACCCGAAAAATCCTGTGAGTCATCTGAAAACAATACATTTCCATTGAATGAAATGGTATTGTTCTTAACGTGACAATAGGATGATATGAAAAGGTTTTTGCTCAACAATACTATTTTTTACAAACCAACATCGTGTGAAATTCTCCAACAGCAGTGTCCTCAACAATTGTCAGACCAGCTTTTGCGACAAGATTTTTAAACACTTCGGAATTATACATTTTGCTATTGCCGTTGGCCATTACCGTAAAATAAAGAGATGTTGCTTCCAAAACGAACTTGGCATTATCAAACTTTTGTCTGTCTGTGAAGGTTTCTATGATGATGAGTTCCGTTTCCGAATTCATTGAAGCGACACAGGTTTTGAGTATTTTTATGATTTCTGCTTCAGAAAAACAATCCAAAAACTGGCTCATCCAAATGACATCAGCACCTTTCGGAATCGACAGATTGTCGTGAAGCCAGTTGATTTCATAACCTTTGGCACGATGCTCAAATCCTGCTTTTTTGATGTTTGCCAAGGCTTTTTTAAGTTGGCCAGGCAGGTCGAAAATAGAAATGTTTACCTCGTTGTTATAATTCAAACAATGCTGGGCAAATTTGCCTGTGTTGCCTCCAATGTCGAAAAGTGTTTTCGGATGATTTTTAAAAACTCGAGTGAGCGCTTCTTCAAAAATGCCATCAGAATAGTGATGGTCAAATTCAAACCACGATTTTTGTACGTCTGGCGTAAGCTGTGACAAGCCATCATAAATTGTGTCCCAATCACCAAGTTCTTTCAACCCTTCTGGCTTGCCATTTTTTATGGCATCATTCAAATGAAATAATCCTTGATAACAGACATCATTTGTGAAATTTAAATTGACTTCAACCGTTCTGTTGTAATTCAAAAAGTAGCCCGTTTTGGTCAGTTCAAATCTGTTGTCGGTATCTTTCGAGACAATACCATAACTCTCGGCAATTTCCAACAATACACCAAGACCATATTCGCTGATGGAGAGTTTTTTTGAAACATCTTCAATGGAAATGCCGCCATTGGAACGCTCGTTAAATATCAAGTCAAAAACTCCCAATTTCCGCAACGACATTGTTGTCTGAAAAATAAAAGGCGCAAAGGCGATTTTTTGGGCATCTTGTAAAGCATCAACAGCTCGAATAGTCTTTTTTGTCATACGTTTACTTTTTTGAATATGGCAGCGGTGTTACATCCACCAAAACCAGAGGCTGTTTTAAGAAATATGTTTAAGTCGCTTTCTCTTGTCCTGTCAATGATATTGATAGGTTTTGAAACCCCTAAAGTGTCAAATCCTGACGAGGCAAATAAGGTGTTTCGATGCAATGAATGCATTCCGACGATGGTTTCCAATAAACCCGATGCCCCAAGAGTGTGCCCGAAATAGCCTTTTAGGCTATTGGTTGGTATGTGGTTTAAACGCAATCGGTCAAATGCAATGGCTTCCATTTCGTCATTAAATGGTGTTGCTGTACCGTGTGCGGAGATATAGTCAAGTTCATTCGCCGAAACCTTGGCTTCTTCCATCGCTTTTTTCACACTTTGATATAAACCTTCACCTGTTCGCGAAGGTCCGGAAATATGATTGGCATCATTTCTTGTGGCGTCGCCCAACAATTCTACGGATTCTTTTGTAAGTTTTTCTTTATCTGAAGTCACCAAAACGGATGCTGCAACTTCGCCTAAATTGATTCCGGAACGCTTGATGGAATAAGGCTTGCAAGGTTCATTGGATAAAGCTTGAAATGAATTGAAACCAGACACTACAAATTCTGAAATTAAATCACCACTAACGACGAACACATTATCATAAATTCCTTGGACAAGATATCTTTTTGCGACGGAAATTGACAAAAGCCCAGATACACAAGCATTGGAGACAATGATGGGTTCGTTTTTAAACCCGAAAACATCTCGAATGGTTTTTCCTAAAACACTTAAATAGGCACGTTCTGCTGGAAAAGGACTGCCTTTTTCAAGCACATCAATATTTCCTTTGGTTGTGGAAATGATGAGTCCAACTTTTTCCGTCAAGGGAATATTGGCAGAATGGATGACGTTGGTTAAAGACACTATCATCATTTTTTCCAACGTAGTGAAATTGCCCTCTACCTTTAAATTTTTTATGGCACGCTCCAGGTCTGCTGAATCTATCAAGGAACCATAAAACGAATTCATAAATCTAGAAGAATCATTTACTTTTTTAACCCCAGTTTTCCCTGATACAATGGCATCAATGACGTCTTCAGAACTAAAACCGAGCGAAGACACACTATTGTTGTATGAAAGGTAAACGTTAGTCATCCAGTAAGTTATATTTCTGCTTCCACTTCTTGAAAAATTCCGGATTGGTCAATGCCATTTCACCAGTTTCTATTGACGTAAAGACTTGAACTGTTTCACCTTTACAAACCACTTGATTTTGATGATTCTTGATGACATATTCAAAAATTATTTTTGCTGCTTGTGTATTCTTGAAAGCGGTTTCTATGATAGCTACATCGCCATATTTTAAAGGCAACATATGATCGGTTGAGGTTTTGACAATAGGCACCGCAAAGCCCTGTTTTTTGATGTCCAAATATGAGATACCAAAGGTTTTTCCGAATGCTTCACGCCCTTCTTCAAAATAAGAAATATAATGTCCGTGCCAAACAATGCCCAAGGAATCCACTTCATTGAATCGGATAGTAATTTGGTGTATTTCCTTTAATTCTTTCATTCATCTTCTTTTAAAACCAAGGTCATTTCGGCGGTTGCTACAATTTCACCTTTCACTTTTGATGAAAGATTGACCATCGTCATGGTTGCCACTTTGTATGTAACAGTAACTTCCGTTTCAACAATATCATTGACGTTTGGCAAGGCTTCAATCTTTAAATTCTTTATGGCTGCAATAAAACCTTCTTTGACAGGCAGGTTTTCGGATTGATGTTTGTAGCCCGTCAACAAAGCAGCGGTTTGCGCCATATTCTCAATCAATCCGGCTTCAAGAAACAAATTGTCTTCAACGAATATATTTGAATCCAATATAGTCAATTTAGAAATCGCTTTGGTACCATCAAAATATAGCAAACCATCTACCATTAGCATCGGCTCACGATGAGGCAAGAACTGCTTGATGGTTTCAAGTTCCAAAATTGGGTTTTCAAGTAAATTCTTATTTGGCATCTTCCCAAAAATCATAAAAATTAAACCATTGTAGCGGATATCGTTTCAACAACAATTCTAAATTACGTGTATATTTTTCCAATAAATCCTGTGCGTTTCGCGATTTGATTTCGACACGTCTTGCATATAAATGATAATGACGTTTCGGCTCGCGCATCACACAAACAAACAGCACAGGCACATTCAAGCGACTTCCCAAATGAAAAGGTCCCATTGGGAATTTGGCTGTTTTGCCCAAAAGTTCAGCCTCCATATATTTGGTGTTGTGCATATATCGGTCGCCAGCAATGCAAATGATTCTATTTTGAGACAAAGCCGTATTGATTTCAAAAATATGTGACAAATCTTCTTTGACGATGATGAATTGCATCTCGTCTTTTTTCAAATATTGATTGAGATAGTCCTTGATGTGTTGATGGTCTTGGTCCGTAATGACAATACTGATGGACGCTTCATTCAATCGACCTTTGAAAAAATATTGCGCTAATTCAAAATTGCCAACGTGAGCCGAAATCAAAATACCTCCTTTGTTCAACTTTAAGACTTCATGAATAAGATGTTCACCATCAAATTCATAGGTGTAATTACTTCGCAGGCCAGAGGAAATGGCGACTTTGTCAACAAGGGTTTGCCCAAATACATAGTAGGTTTTGTAGATGCTGACAGCCGTTTTGAACCAAGAATAATTCAAGCGCTTTCTGAAATAAAAGCGAAGCCCTCGCACATTTTTACGTGAGAAAAAACAAAAATAGGGAACAGGCAAATGCATCAAGTTGTAAGCTGCTTGAATACCAAAATTCTTGATGAAAAAGATAAAGACCTTAAACCCGAAAACTGTTCCTCGAGATTTCCCGTCCCATTCTGTTGCCATTGATGCGATTGAAATTATGCTTATTAGGTAAGCGATTAACTAAAATGTAAGGGTAAATTTAAGGTAAATCTATCAATTAATTCCGCCATTGATGTTGATGATCTCGCCGGTTATGTAAGACGCTTTTTCCGAAGCGAGAAACGAGACAACGTGTGCCACCTCTTCTGGCTTACCAAATCGATTTACTGGAATTAGTTTTTTCAGTTCCTTTTCATCAAAATCCTTGGTCATATCACTTTGGATAAAACCTGGAGCCACCGCATTGACCGTAACATTTTTTTTAGCGACTTCTTGCGCCAATGATTTTGTGGCTGCAATCACGGCGCCTTTGGCGGCAGAGTAATTGGTTTGCCCAGAAACACCTTTCAAACCAGAAACGGAAACAATATTGATGATTCTACCATATTTATTCAACAACATATCCTTAATCAAATGATTGGTAACGTTGAAAAAACCGTGAAGACTTGCGTTGATGACATCGTGCCATTCAGAGGATTCCATCCAAAGAAACAGATTGTCTTTTGTGATGCCTGCATTGTTAACAATTACTTCAATAATGGATGTATTATTATTTTTTTTCCAATCATCCAAAGCGGTCTTAACTTGTTCTGAATCACTCACATCAAATTGAATAATTTCACCAGAACCACCAGTGTTTTTGATATTTTCTAAAGTGATATTGGCTTCTTTTTCGTTTGAATTATAGTTGATGAGAATATGATAGTCAAAATCCTTTGCCAATTGAACGCAAATTGCCCTTCCGATACCTCGAGAACCACCAGTTACCAATGCACATTTTTGTTTCATCGGACTTTCTTGTTTTCGTTTGACATCAAAAATTCCTTGATTTTGTTGACATAAGGATACATCACTTCATCCTCTTTGAATTTTGGAAATAACTCACGGATATCTTCATAAACCTTTCTCGTTTTAGAAGATAAACTTTCATTGTCATCCAAATAGTCAATAGCTTGAACAATAGTCATCAACTCGATGGCGACTACTTCAAAACAATTTTCAATCACTTTTTTGGTAATCAATGCCGCATTGGTTCCCATACTCACAATATCCTGATTGTCATTGTTGTTGGGAATGCTGTGCACGTACATCGAATTTGAAAGCATCTGGTTTTCTGCCGTTGTTGAGGTGGCAGTAAATTGCACACCTTGCATTCCAAAATTTAGGCCCAATTTGCCAAGATTTACAAAGGCAGGCAATACGTTATTCAACTTCGGATTCAATAAATAATTGAGTTGTCGTTCGGCAAGCATACTCATTTTTGTCACCACCAATTTCAACTTATCCATTTCAAGGGATACATAATCACCGTGAAAATTTCCGCCGTGATAGACATTTTTATTCTCGACATCTACAATCGGATTGTCATTGGCAGAATTGATTTCCTCTACCAAAATCCTTTCGACAGTATTCAAAGTGTCCAAAATCGGCCCTAAAATTTGAGGCACACAGCGCAATGAATAATATTCTTGTACTTTATCCTCAAAAACCGATACATTTTTAGTGTCTGCATACAGATGATGTTCGCGTTTTCGAGTGCGAGCACTATCGTTAAGATGTTCTCGCATTTGTTCAGCAATTTTTCGCTGTCCTAAATGTTGCTTGGATTCATTCAATTCAAAAGATAAATGGTCGTCAAAAGCTTGCACAATTTCGCTGATGGCCGATGAACAAACAATCATCCAATCTAGAAGACGTCTGGTTTGTATGGTATTTACAATTCCTATTCCAGTCATTACCGAAGTGCCATTCATCAACGCCAAACCTTCACGAAGCTCAACTTTGATGGGCTGTAAACCTTCGGCTTCAAAAACCTTTTTTGTCACTCGCCTTTCACCTTTATAAAAAACCTCTCCTTCGCCAATGAGTGTTAATGCCAAATGCGCCAACTGCACCAAATCGCCACTCGCACCAACGCCTCCGTGTTCATAAATGACAGGAGTTATATTTTTATTGATAAGTTGAGCCATCAACTCAATAACGGAACTATGAACCCCAGATTTTCCCAGTGACAATGTATTGAGGCGAGCCAACATTGCAGCCTTAACATATAGTGGAGGAATGATGTTTCCCGTTCCAGAAGAGTGGCTACGAATTAGATTGTATTGAAGTTGAATACGTTCAGAATCCTTGATTTTGTACTGCGCCATTGGGCCAAAACCAGTATTCACTCCATAGATAACCTTGTTTTCTGAAAAAGATTTTAAAAAATCAAAGCTTTTTTGAACAACGATATTAGTTTTCTCATCTATTTCAATTGATTGTCCATCAAATACCACTTGACGAAACGATTCGATGTCCAATGTGCCTTTTATTGATACCATTTATTGTCTGTTCACAATATTTTGAATAATTTACAAAAACAAAAAGTAAAGTAGTTACTTTGGTGGCAAATTTAGAATATTTAATGGTTTAATATAGTGAGATGCTATGAACAACTTTGAAGTTGACGTTTTGATCATTGGAGCTGGGCCATCAGGTTGTGTAGCGGCTGCCTATTTGCAAAAGCAAGGTTTTTCTATTAAAGTGGTTGAAAAAAGTAGATTTCCTCGTTTTGTAATTGGCGAAAGCTTGTTGCCTCGCTGTATGGACCATTTTGAGGAAGTCGGTTTGTTGGACTGCCTGAATAGACAAGGTTTTGAAATCAAACGTGGTGCTCGATTCATAAGGGAAGATGTCATTTGTGAGTTTGATTTTAGTGAAAAGTTTTCTGATGGTTATGATTGGACTTGGCAAATTCCTCGGGCTGATTTTGATAATGTCCTAGCCCAAGAATTAATCAAAAAGGGCGTCGAAATCGCTTTTGAGCAGGAAGTAATTGACGTCAAATTTTCAGAAAATGGCACTTCAACAACTACTGTTAAGCCCTCAAATGGAGAAAATTACACTATTTCGGCAAAGTTTATCATCGATTCAAGTGGTTATGGACGCGTTCTTTCGAGATTATTGGAATTAGACAAGCCTTCAGAAATTCCAGAACATTCTTCCATATTTGCTCACGTCGAAGATTTAAATAGACCAGATGGAAGAGAGGGCACTCTAATAACATTTGATGTTTTGGATAAAGATACCTGGTTTTGGGTTATTCCTTTTTCAAATGGAAATACCAGTTTGGGTTTTGTGGGGAAAACGGATTATATCAATTCTTTTGAAGGTTCTCCTTCTGAAAGATTAATGCAGATGATAAAAACTTCGGATTATTATTCAGAGCGATTTCGAGATGTCGAATTTTTATTTGAACCTAAAATCATTCAAAATTATTCGACCTCTGTTAAACAATTATATGGGAAAGGCTATGCACTCACAGGAAATAGCGCTGAATTTTTAGATCCAGTATTTTCATCAGGTGTTACATTCGCAACAGAATCTGGATTGAAGGCTGCGAAATTGATTTCTGAAGAATTAAACAACAAGACTGTAGATTGGGAAAATGATTATTCCAATTATATGAAAGAAGGCGTCAATGTGTTTGCCACCTATGTAAAGGAATGGTATACAGGAAACCTACAAGCTATATTTTTTGAAAGCAAAATGAATCCCGAAATCAAAAAGCAAATTTGTTCAGTGCTTGCTGGATATGTTTGGGACAAGAACAATCCATTTGTGAAACATCATAATCGACTTGTAAAAACCCTCGCAGAAGTCATTAAGCTAGAAAATAAACCCGTCTCCTAATTATAGCATTGTCGACAGTAAAAGTGTCCCAACAACCAGTAAGATTATCGACAACATTCCACCAATAATGACAAAGTGTCTGAAACGATATGCGCCCGTACCATAAATCAGTGTATTAGTTTGATAACCCATTGGCGTAAAGAAACTGAAATTGGCAGCGAACATTACTGCAAGTATAAAAGGTTTGGCAGGCAAATCCAATCCCGCAGCTAAAGTAATGGCTATGGGCGTTACAATTACGGCAGTGGCATTATTCGAAATAAACCCACTCATCAACATTGTGATTGCGAACAAGACTCCAAGAATGATGATATGATTTTGCCCCATTAATAAATCCAATAGATGTTCTGATATCCACATGTCTGTACCAGAGTTGTTCATTGCTATGCCAAGCGGAATCATACCTGCCAATAAAAAAATGATTTGCCAATTGACTTTTTTATAAATTTTGGACAGATTGATACAATCGGTTATGAGCAGAATCGCAACTCCAGTAAGTGCGCTGGTTAAAATCGATAAAACTCCGCTTGCAGCAAGACCGACAACAGCGATCAGGGCAAAGAGACTGATGGCACGCTTGTACGGATTGATGTGGTAATCTTCTTCATGATGTCTCAAAACAATAGTGTTGTCCAATGAGTATAAGTGACTTATTTCATTTTTATTGGCCTTCAATAAAAGCTTGTCCCCAGCTTGAAGGTTTGTGTTTTTGATCAGTTTGGGAAGCTTGAAGCGCATTCCCTTCTTAAACTCTTGCGTATTTTGTATGCCCAGTGGTGTCGCTATGTTGTAGAGCAATATTTTGATTTCAGCAAAGGACTTATCAATAAATTCTGAGCCTGGAAGTATCAGCAGTTCAATATAGCTGAATGCATTTTTTTCTTTTTTTTCATCTTCATCTGCTGGCTCTTCAGAAAAAAACACTTCATTTTCGGCGGATAATCTAAAATCTTCCTTAGAAATACCGGCATAGGCCTTAACGTCGCTCAAGAGCACCAATTGATCATTAGCTCGAAGTGTTGTATTCGGTCCTGGAGAAGTGTTTACAATATCTTCTCTAATGAGTTTTAGAATTTTGATGTCGGGATTTTTGAAAAATTTCACTTCCGACATCGGTTTGCCAATCCATCTGGAATCGTCCTTTACGGTCAGTGTAAAAACGAAATTATTATCAACATAATTTTCTACAAGTTCATCATTGCTAGATTTTGGTAGCCATCTGCTGGCAAAAGTCATGAATATGATACCAACAGCAAGAAGAACCAATCCGTACATTGTAAATTCAAAAAATGTGAAGGCTTCCGCACCTAGCTTTTTTGAAACCGAATTCACCAAAAGATTGGTTGATGTTCCCATTAATGTACAGCTTCCCCCAAGAATACCGGCAAAGGATATTGGCATTAAAAGCTTGGGTGCGGAAAAATTGTATTTTTCGGAAAGTTGCGCAATTATTTTAATAAAAATGACGACAACTGCTGTCGTACTAATAAATGATGATATGGATGCCGCTACAAGCATGAAAGCTGGCACCATTAACAGCATAGGCAAAATTTTTAAACGCTTGATGGACTGCGTCAGCAAATCTATAACACCATTGTCTTCCAAACCGATGGATAAAATCATTAGCATTAGAATGGTAATCGTGGCTGGGCTGGAAAAACCGCTTATGGCTTCCTCTGGTGTTGTAAGACCAAGTAAAACCAAAGACACAATGATGAGAAATGCGATTTTGTCGATAGGAAGAAACTCGGTAGCAAACAACAAAATCGTCACACCTATTATAACAAAGACCAAAATGATTTCTAGACTCAAAATTTAAGGTTTATGCTTTATTTGAATTATTATATAGAATATAACATTCATTTAGAACAAAAAATAGTTCAAATAATGAAATAATCAAAGCAGCTAATGTATGATGTGTGATATTAGCTTTTTAACTTTTATAGAAACTTATTTAACTGAAAAACTGATTGTACTAAAAATTCGTAAATATTAAGGTTGATCGACTTAATATCACTATTAATAAATCTCTAATCCATAAATATTTATGGCCAAGATTAACAAATTGATAAATTCAAAAAAAACCGTGGCCAAAGCGTGTAGAGTGTTAGAAAAAACATATATTTGGAGAAATTAAGCAGACTAACAAGAAATTCATTAAGTGCATTTAACCGATGTTTTTTGCATTTCATGGATGTTTTTTTTGAAATATATTTTGTTAACTCGCTTTTTTTTATACATTTACAGCATAAATTTCGCAATGAGAATACAAAACAAGCAATTTTTAGCCTCGATCTTATTTGTACTAATAAGTTTTGTATGTGAAGCGCAAGGTGGTGTCAATCCGCCGCCGCCAATGCCTCCACCACCTCCTGGGTTACCTATTGATAACTCTATCTATATTCTTTTTATAGCTGCTTTAGTATTTGGTATAAGCAGAAAAATAAAGTTAGCAAAGAAATAACGATTCATCTTTGAAGCGATATAATTCGTTGTACATATTTTCCTAAAACATCAAATTCAAGATTAACTGTTGAACCTTTTTTCAACTGCTTTAGGTTTGTATTCTCAAATGTATAAGGAATAATTGCGACACTAAACTCATCTTTGCGAGAGTTGACAACGGTTAAACTTATTCCGTTTACAGTAATTGAACCTTTTTCTATAGTAATATTATTCAACGAGCTATCATATTTAAAAGTGAAAATCCAGCTGCCATTTTGGGATTCGATGGAGATGCACTCCGCAGTTTGATCAACATGTCCCTGAACTATATGGCCATCTAGCCGATCGCCAAGCTTCATGGCTCTTTCAAGATTGACGATGTCATTAATTTCAAGACCGCTTAAATTGGTTTTATCAAGGGTTTCTTTAATCGCAGTCACGGTATATTTATTACCATAAATTGCAACGACAGTGAGGCAAACACCATTATGGGAAACGCTTTGGTCGATTTTTAGCTCTGAAGTAAAATTGCATTTTAAAGTAAGGTGAAGATTGTCATTTTCATTTTTCAGATCGGTCACAGTGCCTAAATCTTCAATAATACCTGTAAACATAATGTCGAATAAATGGTTAAATTTGCATGCTTAATCATCACGATTTTTAGCGTGATACAAAGATAGTATATAATAATGAAGAAGGCAGAACTTATAAAAGTTGGTATTTCAATTGGTGATTTGAACGGGATTGGTTCAGAGATTATTCTCAAAACCTTTGAAGACTCTAGAATGCTTGAGTTTTGTACACCTGTCATTTTTGCGTCTATCAAAACCATGTCATTTTATAAGAAACATTTTGATAGCGCCATCAATTTTCATGGTATAAATGATGTCAATCAAATAGTTGAAGGCAAGGTGAATGTTCTGAATGTTTGGAAGGAAAATCCAACTATTGAATTCGGGAAAGAAGATAATGATGCAGGATTATATGCAGTTAAATCTCTAGAGAAAGCCACCGAAGCATTAAAAAACGAGACGATCGATGTCCTAGTCACGGCACCTATAAACAAACTGACCGTTCAATCAGATAATTTTAAGTTCCCTGGGCATACTAATTATCTTGCAAAGGAATTAGGCGGAACAAGTCTCATGTTTATGGTGACGGAAGAATTAAAAGTGGGCTTGCTTACCGATCACGTTCCAGTGAAAGATGTTTCCAGCAATATTACTTCAAAATTGATAATGGATAAGGTCGTTGCTGTTTATACTTCTTTAGTACAGGATTTTGGGATTAATAAGCCTCGAATCGCCATTTTGGGAATCAACCCTCATGCAGGTGATAGTGGAGTTATTGGCGCAGAAGATGATGAAGTTATGAGGCCTACTCTTGAAAAGATAAGAGAAAAAGGCAAATTGGTTTACGGACCATATTCTGCAGACAGTTTCTTCGGGTCTAAAAATTATAAAAATTTTGACGCTATAATTGCCACATACCATGATCAAGGCTTAATTCCTTTTAAAACAATTACTTTTGGGAGTGGTGTCAACTTTACAGCCGGCCTTAATAGGATTAGAACTTCTCCAGACCACGGAACGGCATTTGAAATTGCAGGCAAAGGAGAAGCTGATGAAAGTTCGTTTAAGGAGGCGGTTTTTATGGCAATAAAAATTTTCAACAACAGAAAAGAATATAAAAAACTTTCCAAAAACCCTTTAAAGCGTTCGCCAAAAAAGATATAAACAATTTTTGTTCATATCACTTTTCAATATAGAAAATATTTGTATATTTGCGGGCTCAAAATGAATGTGAGAATGAAGCCCTTAAAGGAATATACCATACAATTTGTTGGTTTAAAAACAGGAAAGCATCATTTTGAATATCAGATTGATAATAAGTTCTTTGAGCATTTTGAGTTTGATGAGTTTAACGATATCAATGTTAAGGTAGACTTGTTTTTTGAAAAAAAGACAACCCTTCTAGAGTTAAACTTTAAGGTGTCGGGTACTATAAACGTTAATTGTGATACTACCAATGAACCTTACGATCAAAAAACTAAAGGTTCTTTTGATTTGGTTGTGAAGTTTGGTGAGGAATATAATGATGAAAATGAAGATATTTTGATTATACCTCATGGGGAATATGAAATCAACGTGGCACAATATATTTATGAGTTGATTGTATTGTCAATGCCCACAAAAAGAGTTCATCCAGGCATCGCAGACGGAACCTTGAAATCAGACATACTTAAAAAACTTGAAGAGTTGAGTCCAAAAGGACCACAAGAAAAAGATAAGACGGAGGAGACCGATCCTCGTTGGAATACATTAAAAAAACTATTAACGGATAAATAATTATATAAAATGGCACATCCTAAAAGAAAAACCTCGAAAACCAGGAGAGATAAGAGAAGAACACATTACAAAGCATCTGTTCCAACAATTGCAACGTGTCCTGCTACAGGAGAAGCACATCTATTCCACAGGGCTCATTGGCATGAAGGAAAACTCTATTACAGAGGACAAGTGCTTATCGATAACTCTGAAAAAGAAGAGAATTTAGCATAACTATTATGCACGCATACAATAAAACGCTCAACCTTGAGCGTTTTTTTTATGATTAATTTTCGAAAGTCTTAAAAACAACTTAATTTGCATCATCTTTGGTCGAATTTTCACTAAATTGAAGGATAATTCCCTTTTTTTTACGCTTTTTGGTCATTTTTGAGGTCATTTTAATACACTATAATGAGTAAAATCACTGCTGCAATTACTGCCATTGGAGGATACGTTCCAGAATATGTATTGACAAACCAAATTTTGGAAACTTTGGTAGAAACTAATGACGAATGGATCACCACACGTACGGGAATTAAGGAACGAAGAATTCTAAAAGAAGATGGCAAAGGCACTTCATATTTGGCCATTAAAGCAGCTCAAAATTTAATAGATAAATCAGGGATTGATCCGAAAGAAATCGATTTGGTCATTGTTGCAACTGCAACACCAGACATGAAAGCGGCTTCAACTTCAGCTTACACCGCAACTCACATTGGTGCAACAAATGCATTTTCCTTCGATTTGGAAGCAGCTTGCTCAAGTTTCTTGTATGGAATGTCTGTTGCGTCTAGTTATATCGTTTCTGGGCGTTATAAAAAAGTACTTTTGGTAGGTGCAGATAAAAATTCTTCCATGATTAATTATAAAGATAGAGCCACTTGTATCATCTTTGGAGATGGTGCAGGAGCCGCGTTATTTGAGCCAAATCATGAAGGTTTCGGTCTTCAGGATGAATTGTTAAGAAGCGACGGTTCAGGCAGAGAATTTTTACAAGCAACTTATGGAGGTTCATCTTATCCTTCAACTCCAGAAGCTGTAGCCGAAGGAAAGCATTATGTTTTTCAAGAGGGAAAAACAGTATTTAAAAATGCAGTTTTTAATATGGCTGATGTTACGGTGAGAATATTAGAGCGTAATCATTTAAACAAGGAAGATATTGATTGGCTAGTAGCTCACCAAGCAAATAAACGTATTGTGGAAGCGACTGCAAATCGAATTGAACTGGATGAAGATAAGGTAATGATGAACATCCATAAATATGGAAATACAACTTCAGCAACGTTGCCTTTATTGTTAAATGATTATGAAACTCAACTTAAAAAAGGACAAAAACTGATTTTTGCTGCTTTTGGTGGTGGCTTTACTTGGGGCTCTATCTATTTGACATGGGCCTATAACTCATAACTAACCAACTAACTATAAATAATCAAACAAATTAAGTATTATGGATATAAAAGAGATTCAAAATTTGATCAAGTTTGTAGCCAAATCTGGTGCAAGCGAGGTTAAACTGGAGATGGACGATATCAAGATCACCATCAAGACCGGTGGTGAGGATAAAGGTGAAACCATGACCTATGTTCAGCAAATACCTATGAATGCGCCAGCCCCTCAAGCAGCGCAAGCACCAGCAGCGGCTCCTCAAGCGCCAGCAACGCCTGCGGCAGCTACAGATGACAATTCTAAATATGTCACCATCAAATCTCCAATTATTGGTACATTCTACCGTAAGCCATCACCGGACAAACCAGTTTTTGTTGAGGTTGGAAAAACGATCAAAGAAGGAGATGTGCTGTGTGTAATTGAAGCAATGAAATTATTCAACGAAATCGAATCCGAAATTTCAGGTAAAATCGTCAAGATTTTAGTAGATGATTCTTCTCCAGTTGAATACGACCAACCATTATTTTTAGTAGATCCATCCTAATCAATTTTAAAATTCCAAAAAACAAATCCCATTACAGGGAATTTGGAATTTGAGATTTTAAATTTATAAAGGTATGTTTAAGAAAGTATTAATAGCCAATAGAGGTGAGATTGCACTTCGAGTCATTAGGACTTGTAAAGAAATGGGCATCAAAACCGTGGCAGTTTACTCAACGGCTGATGCCGATAGTTTACACGTAAAGTTTGCTGATGAAGCCGTTTGTATCGGACCACCAGCAAGTAGCGCTTCTTATCTCAAGATGTCAAACATAATTTCTGCTGCAGAGATTACCAATGCAGATGCCATTCATCCAGGATACGGTTTTCTATCAGAAAACGCTAAATTTTCAAAAATCTGTGAAGAACACGGTATCAAGTTCATCGGAGCATCTCCAGAAATGATTTCTAAAATGGGAGATAAGGCCACAGCAAAAGCAACGATGAAAGCTGCTGGTGTGCCGTGTGTTCCTGGTAGCGATGGAATTATCAAAGATTTTGAAGAGTGCGAAAAAATAGCCAAAGAGACCGGATATCCTGTGATGTTGAAAGCCACGGCTGGTGGTGGAGGAAAAGGTATGCGAGCTGTTTGGAAACCAGAAAATTTAAAAGCAGCATGGGATTCAGCACGTCAAGAATCTAAAGCTGCTTTTGGTAATGATGATATGTATATGGAAAAGCTCATTGAAGAGCCTAGACATATCGAAATACAGATTGTAGGTGATTCTACAGGAAGAGCCTGCCATTTGTCAGAACGTGATTGTTCTGTGCAACGTCGTCATCAAAAATTGACAGAGGAAACACCTTCTCCATTTATGACTGACGAACTTCGCGATAAAATGGGTCTTGCAGCCGTAAAAGCTGCAGAATTCATCAATTATGAAGGGGCAGGAACCATTGAGTTTTTGGTAGATAAACACCGCAATTTCTATTTTATGGAAATGAACACGCGTATTCAAGTTGAGCATCCAATTACTGAACAAGTGATTGACTTTGATTTGATTCGCGAGCAGATTTTAGTGGCGGCAGGTGTGCCAATTTCAGGTAAAAACTATACACCAAACTTGCATTCCATAGAGTGTCGTATCAATGCTGAAGATCCTTATAATGACTTTAGGCCTTCACCAGGAAAAATCACAACCTTGCACGCTCCCGGAGGTCACGGTGTGCGTTTGGACACACACGTGTATGCAGGTTACACGATTCCGCCCAATTACGATTCTATGATTGCAAAACTGATAACCACAGCCCAAACGCGTGAAGAAGCAATCAATAAAATGAAACGTGCGTTGGACGAATTCGTCATTGAAGGTATCAAAACAACCATTCCATTCCATAGACAGTTGATGGACCATCCAGATTATTTGGCAGGAAATTACACCACCAAATTTATGGAAACCTTCAAAATGGAAGAACCATCTGAAGAATAATAGAGAACTCCGAAAGCAATTTCGGAGTTTTTTTATGGTGTTCACTTGCTTTTCTAACCAAAAGCAAGTGTCAGGCTATCCGTTCTATCTTTTTTGTGGAACAAAAAAGGATGCCACTACTATCCTTAACACAAAATCACTAATTTTACTATTACCAACAACTAACAACCACTGAAGATGAACCTTTCTTATTGGGAAATCAAATCATATCTATCCAATATCGACTTCACGATTATTGGAAGTGGAATAGTTGGCCTTAATTGTGCATTGAATCTTAAGGAACGATTTCCAGAAGCCAATATACTTGTTCTAGAAAGAGGTATGTTGCCGCAAGGCGCAAGCACCAAAAATGCTGGCTTCGCCTGTTTTGGAAGTTTAAGCGAAATCATAGATGACCTTGATTCTCATTCGGAAGAAGAGGTATTCGACCTTGTCAAAAAACGATTGGATGGGCTGAAATTATTACGACAAACACTCTCTGATAAAACAATAGAATATTATCAATATGGTGGTTGCGAACTTTTTGATTCAAACGATGATGAGTTTTATGACACGTGTCTTTCCAAACGAGAAGTCATTAATAAATTATTATTTCCGTTCTTCAAATCTGAAGCATTTATCTTGAAGGAAAATGTCTTTCAATTTAAGAATGTAAAAGAATATTATAGTTTCAGTCCTTTTGAAGGCCAATTAGATACTGGGAAAATGATGGTTGCCTTGACCAATTTGGTATTGAGTAAAGGTGTAAAAATCCTGAATTCCGTTTCTGTGGAAAGTTTTCAGGATTTAGGCGGATCAATTCACGTTAAAACGAATCATTTCGAACTTAAGACCAATAAATTGTTGATTGCCACCAACGGTTTTGCAAAACAATTGATGGATGAAGAAGTAAAGCCAGCAAGAGCACAGGTTTTGATTACAAAGCCCATTGAAAATCTTCATATCAAAGGAACATTTCATCTCGATAAAGGGTTTTATTATTTTCGTAATATTGACAACCGAATTTTGTTTGGAGGCGGAAGGAATCTGGACTTCAAAACGGAAGAAACGACAGTGATGGAACAGACCAGACTCATTCAAGATAAATTGGAAGAATTACTGAAGACAACCATTTTGCCGAAGACGCCTTTCGAGATTGAACATCGATGGAGCGGTATAATGGGTGTGGGAAATCAAAAAAAACCGATTGTCAAACAATTGTCAGGCAATGTGTATTGTGGTGTAAGACTAGGAGGTATGGGAGTTGCCATCGGGAGTTTAATAGGAAAAGAATTAGCAGAACTTTTGAATTGATATGGTAAAACGAATATTTAAATTTTTATTGAAGGCATTTTTATGGTTTTTGGCCATTCCATTGATTGCGGTGATTGTCTTCAAATGGGTTCCCGTGCCTGTTACACCATTAATGGTCATAAGAAGCTATGAACAATGGCAAGAAGACAAACCGATTGTGTGGGAACACGATTGGGTATCTCTTGAAGAAATTTCAAACCATTTAGAGTTGGCAGTAGTGTGTACAGAAGACCAAAATTTTCTAAAGCACAATGGCTTTGATATGGGAGCGATTGAAAAAGCTTTAAAGCACAATGAAAAATCGAAGAAAAAAAGAGGTGCAAGTACGATAAGCCAGCAAACAGCAAAGAATGTATTTTTATGGCCAGGCAGAAGTTGGGTGCGCAAAGGCCTAGAAACATATGTAACCTTTTTGATTGAGGTGTTTTGGTCAAAAGAGCGTATTATGGAAGTCTATCTCAATAGTATTGAAATGGGAGATGGCATTTATGGAGCAGAAGCAGCCTCACAACGATGGTTCAAAAAATCAGCTATCAAGCTCAATAAAAGCGAGGCAGCTGCAATAGCTGTCATACTTCCAAATCCAAGAAAATACAGGGCTAATCCTGCTACGTCGTATATTTCTGGGCGTAAGGCTTGGGTGATTAGACAAATGGGTTTTCATGGAGGAAAACTGGATTACGACAAAGTTTATAAAGATTGATTTTTGCTAAAAGAGATTTTACATAAACAATGCTCGGAATTTGTTGAAAATCGTTTCAGGACAATTAACAATTCGATTGATGAAGTTCAATCGGCATTGATGTCAGAAACCAAAAGTACCGCTGGAGATAAGCACGAAACCGGACGTGCCATGCTTCAGCTAGAACGGGAAAAATTGGGCAAACAATTGCTCGAGATCGAAAAACTACAGGAGATATTGTCTAAATTGGACAGCTCTACTTCTTCAAAAACCATCGGTTTCGGAAGCATAGTACATACAACCCAAGCGAACTATTTTATAGTCATTAGCGCGGGAATTCTGAAAGTCAACTCCAAGATGTATTATGCTATTTCTTCTACCACACCTATTGGATTGTTATTGATGGGAAAGCAGAAAGGAGACATCATTACTTTTAAAGAAGAATTTACAATTTTAGAAGTTCTATAACTGTTTTTCCAAAAACACGATGTTACCTTTTGTTAGAGCTTCATAATGTTTAAAAAACACTTTTTCATCATTCAAAAATGCCTCAATCAAATAATAGTCGCCTTTAAAGTAGGAATGATTGATTGTAACTTTCAAATCAGATTTTTCGACAAGTTTTAGTTGATGTGCGTAGATCAATTCTCCATTTATTGAATTGAATTCACCAAAAAAGGAGGCAATCAAAGGAGTATTTGGATTGTTGTATAGATTTTCAGAAGAATCATTGGCAACAATTGAAGCATTATCCAACACAATCATTCTATCAGCATAACCAAGGACGTCTTCAGAATCATGTGTGGCGACAATGCAGGCTATTTGTTGCTCTTTCAAATAATTGAACACATTCCTTCGAAGAGATTGTTTCTTAAAGTTATCAATATGGCTAAAAGGCTCATCCAAAAGCAATATTTCGGGCTTTTTTGCAAGTGCTCTTGCCAGTGCCACGCGTTGGTTTTGACCACCACTTAACGTTTTCACCTTAACATTCGCAAAATCTTCAAGCTCTACCACCTTTAAAAGCTCTTGTACGCGTTGTTTTTTTTCTTCTGGAAAGAAATTTGACAAATGTTTTCCCACATTATCGCCAACAGTGATGAACGGCATTAAATCAAACTCTTGTGCCACATACTTCATGAACTCATAGCCAACAACAAGGTTGAATTTTGGGCCTAAAATTTCGGTGTCCTTCCAAAATATCTGCCCTTCATCTAGATCATATTCGCCATAAATGAGCTTGAGCAATGTAGACTTTCCAGAGCCGCTTTCGCCAATCACCGAAATATGCTCGCCAGATTGAACATTAAAACTGACCCGTTGTAAAACAGGCGCACCATCATATTTAAATGAAAGATTTTGTACGCTTAACATAGAGCAAAAATACCATAAAAAAAGTCGCTCAAAATGTGAACGACTTTTTTATTATGTAATATGTGAAGATTAATTTTTGATGAACTTCTTTTGAACTGATGTTCCGTTTGATTCCAATCTTAAGAAATAAATTCCACTTTGAAGTGACGATACATCTATGGAATCATTCTCTAATTTCAAATTCAATACACGTTTTCCATTCACATCAAAAATGGTTGCAATTTTACCTGATAAACTAGCAGGAGTTGAAATTTGCAAGATGTTCTTTACAGGGTTTGGATGAATAATAACGCCTTCCAATGACGGGTCGGAAACATTTAAAGTTGCACCTTCCACGATTGTATGGGTGGTATTGATGTCAGGATCAATAACATTATCAACGATACCTGAAGGCCAATAAATGATTATGTTGTTGATCGCTGTTTGTGTTCCGATTCCAAAGTGAGTATTTAATGAACTCATGAACTCGAATCCTTCACCACTTCTTACGTCCCTAATTTGAACACCTGCTGACGTGTAAAGTTCAACTCTAGCACCTATACCATTGACGTTGCTTTGCACACCGACAGTATTGATTTTCACCCAATTATTTGGAGTTGTACCATTCATATAAATAACACCATTGTAATAGGCATCTACAAAACCATCATTATTTAGGTCTCCGAAAGAACCATTTTTATAGTTCAATTCATCTGAATCAACTTCTGTAAAAGTCAAATCACCGTTTCCATAGAGAATCACACCATTACAAGCAACGTCAAGGTTTCCATCATTATCAAAATCGTAGCTTACACTTTCATGGCCTAAAGTTGTAACAACACTAATTCCAGAAGTCGAAGTGACGTTTGTAAATGTGTTGTCGCCATTATTTCTCATGAGCTTGTGAGGATCTGAACTACCACCGATGAAAACATCCATATCTCCATCGTTGTCATAATCTCCCCATGTAGATGACCAAGTTTGCATAGGGTCGGCTAAACCTAAAGCAGCTGCATTTTCGGTAAAAGTTCCGTTTCCATTGTTTGTTAGCATGACATTGGTTCTTCTGGCTGTTTCTCCACCACATTTTGCAATGAACATATCTAAATCTCTATCATTGTCGTAATCAATCCAAATAGAGCCGTAGTTGCCTCCTGAAGGGTAATCACCTAATCCGCCTTGATTGAAAGTGAAATTACCATTACCGTCATTGATATAATAAACATTTGGTTGAACATCATGGCATACAAAAGCATCTAAATGGCCATCATTGTTGATGTCAGCAAAGTTTGACCTTTGAGAAAAAACATACTCACTACTCGATACTTGAGTAAATCCTGTTCCAGTTGCATTGGCTTTCATAAAAGTCACCCCACTTCCACTCCCGTATAATAAATCTGTATATCCGTTTCGATCAAAATCTGCCGCAGCCATGCTCCAGGTTGGTAAATAGTTGGCACTTGGAGTTGGCAATGAAACATGGGTAAAACCGCCACCATCTTGTTGATAGTAAACGTTGACATTATTGGATGAGGCCGAAACAATGTCATCTAAAAAGTCTCCGTTCATATCTACTACGGTAAGATCATAACTTCCAGCGACCGATATATTTTGTCTTATAAAATTTACCCTCGAAGGTGCGAGTGTTGTAAAATTTACGGGGCCAATCCAATTGCTAAAATCTCCACCACCACAATTTCCTCTTACATATACCTCATATGGTGTATTTTGTGCCAGACCAGTAAGTTGATGAGGATTATTGTCAAAGGTTTCTTCACCTGAACCTGTTGGTATACCGCCACCAGGAGACTGAACAACCACTTCCCATAAGCTCTCGTCGCTACCTGCTTGCCAAGAGACATCTGCGGTATTAACATTTACATTGGAGACGCTTAAACCGGTAATATTGGGACAGGCAGGTGGTGTTTGAGAGGTAACTGTTGGAGAATCTAAACAAAACCCCCAACCCCAGTTGCCATCATCATCATATAAAATTCGATACCTAAAACCACTTAATTGAGAGGCATTGAAAGGAGCAATATTCAAAGGCGCTACAACAGCACTAACCTTATTCCCACTACAATAATTATTATTTGGAGCACCAGTAGTTCCAGATAGTTCAGCACCCCAATTCAGCCAACTACCAGTTGATGTATCCCAATACTGAACTATCAATATTTCACTGACTCTATTATAAACATATAGACTGTTGAAAGATATCCAAGTTTCACCAGCTGTGTGCGCTGCCGTCAAATCGATTACGGGGGATTCTGCCGCAATTAGGTCAGAATGCCCATTTCCTGCATCGTCATCATCATATGCAAAATTCGAAGATGTAGTAGGGTTTGCTTCAAAAACATTTGTGTCTGTTAGATAACTTCCTGTTATCGACCAATTGGAATTAGGCCAGTTAGCCGGTTGATTCAAGACCTGCGCATTCAGGCTTTTTAAGGCGAATACAAAAAATAGTAGTAAGGTAATTTTTTTCATAGGAGTATAGTTAATTAATTACATTCATTAGTTAAAGAGTTAATCCATTCCTCGATTAAACGGACTCCTTCATCATGTTTGATGGTTCTGCCCAGAAGTGGCATTCTATACTGTTCTTCAGTTGTACTTATTCGAAAATGGAGAAGGGAAAGATCAGAATTATGTGGAACGATAATTTTTGTATATGGAGCAATCTGCGTTTCAGGATCTACACAAATGCCTTTATTGGTGTCGTCTGAATTTTCATGAAATGCAAACCGCATTGGCCTATACTCACAATAACTTTCTTCAGAATGACAATGCCCACAGTTAATATCTAAATATGATCTAACGCGCATTTCTAAAGGCTGAGATTCATCGTTCCAAGCAACAGTAGATGCAATGGATTGAGGGATGTTAGCATCAAGGTAACCTTCACTAATCCACTTGCTTAATTGATTCCTTGCGCCTTCTGTGTAAGAATAATTTCTATTTAAATTTTGAGGCTTAGGACCAATCGGGAGGGGAGTTCCAAATTTATTGTGGCAAGTAAAGCATTCTGCTTGTGACGGAATGCGGTAATTGGTGGTTTTCGTTTGGTTGCCTTCAATCCATGTCAAATTTACGAAAGAACCGGCGTTTGTGAACGTGGCTTCCGTTTGTTCTTCATTCCAAACATATTTTGCAAAATGCCAGCCATCATCCTTTTTGTACATGAGTCTAGTTTCCAAAATTTTGGTGGTATTGGATGGCTGAATATTTTCGTAATAAAAATTTTTAATCAATACAGCTCCGGTTGGAAAATTAAGTGGACTGTAATCATTATCGTAGGTTGCCTTCACATCATTGGGCATCCAGACAAAGCGCTTTTTGTGCGCATAATCACTGAAAAGGGAAGAATTCAAATCATAAGGCAGAACGCCAACAGCGGGTTCTAAATCTTTCAATTGACCGTTAAAAAAACCATATTTAGACAGAGAATCATAAGGCACTTCATTCAATTCAAAGTTAACTGGAGATGAAGGTTCTTCAACATACGAATCGTCTCCGGAATTACATGAGCTCATCATGTTAAAAAGAGCTATGAAAGCAACTAGATGTAAAACTTTTCTAACCGTCAAAATGTTTTATTCTTTGTATAGAATTTTAGTTCAGAAGATTTTAGGGGATGGAAATTTATGAAAATTTGACAATAAAACAAGCGTTTTTCATGTTGTTTTTCCTCATATAACAACTTAATCGTTAAAGTTCCTACCAAATATTAAGATTATGTAAAAAAAACCCACCATGATCTGGTGGGTTTTTTAATATAAATGTAAAACTATTTATTGCTTTATAAATTTCTGCGTTTTTATAGAATTGCCAGACATCAATCTCAAAATATAGTTGCCAGAGCTCAATTCAGAAACGTCAATAACGTTATTGGTCAATTTAGAATTTAATACTCTTCTTCCATTCAAATCAAAAACAGTATAAATGGCATCTGATAATAGTTGTGAAGAGTTTAAATTCAGAACTGATTTTGTCGGGTTTGGATATAAAATCAAATCGTCCACTAAAGTGTCATTCAAACTCAATGTCGCACCTTCATTAATTACTAAAAGTTCATTGATATTAGGATTAATGATATTATCAACAATACCTGAAGGCCAAGTAACTTTTACATAATTGATGGACGTATTAGTGCCAATGCCAAAATGAGTATTTAAGCTGTGCATGAATCTGAAACCTTCACCGCTTCTTACATCTCGAATTTGGATCCCAGAATCTGTGCTTATTTCTACACGGGCACCAATACCATTAATATTGCTATAACCTGGGCCAGTTTGACCTACAGTCGCAATTTTAATCCAATTATTACTGTTGCCACTATTAGTAAAAATACTTCCATAAAAGAAGTCTAAAAAGCCGTCGTTGTTGAAATCTCCTGTACAGCCTATATCTGGAATGGTAAGGGAATTATTTACTGTAAACGTTAAATCACCGTTTCCAAATAGAATCGAACCGTTGGAGTAAACGTCGAGATTGCCATCGTTATCAAAATCACCAGGTACATTTTCATGACCAATTTCAGCGGTACCAATATTAGCTGTCGAGGTGACATTGGTAAACGTATTGTCACCATTATTTCTCATAAGTTTATGATCATAGCCAGTACTCGAGCCGACATAGACATCCATGTCTCCATCGTTATCAAAATCTCCCCAAGCCGAAGACCATGTCTGGATTATATCAGCTAATCCAGCAGAAGCTCCTATTTCAGTGTAGGTTCCATTTCCGTTGTTTCTATAAAGTTGATTTGTTCTTCGAGCTTCATTACCACCACATTTAGCCATAAACATATCGATATCACCGTCATTGTCAAAGTCAATCCAAACAGATCCATAATTTCCACCTGTAGCGTAGTTTCCTAATCCGTTTGTGTTTTCAAAAATAAGATTATTGGACCCATCATTGACATAAGATACGCTTGGGGCGACATCATGGCATACAAATGCATCTAAAAAACCATCATTGTTTATGTCAACAAAATTTGAGCGCTGTGAAAACACATCTTCAGGTCCAGATATTTGAGTAAAAGCAGTCCCAGTAGAATTAGCTTTCATAAATGTCACACCATTTCCATCTCCATATAATAAGTCATTATAACCGTTTCCATCCCAATCACCGGCAGCCAGGCTCCATGACGGTTGATAGGTGGCCGCTGTAGTCGCGATATTTACATTATTAAATCCTCCTGTAGATAATTGATAATTAATATTGATGTTTGTTTGACTAATTGAAACCAAATCATCTAAAAAGTCTCCATTCATATCTACAATAGCTCTATCAGAACCAGTGGCAGGAATACTTGATTGAGTAAATGTTATAGGAGAATCTTCGGGAGCCACGGACTCATCCTCAACCAGAGTGAAGTCAAAATCACTGCTATTAGACCATTTGTTGTCCCACACAATATAGTAGGTCTGTCCAGAAAAAACATCGAAAGTGGCTCTTGAAAGATATGAGTTGCCATTGCTACCGGTGAAAGTTCCTGAATCATCATCACCTGAAACACAAGTCAATGAACCGCAGGTTCCAGTAAATACGTGAAACCTTGTGTCTTTGTCGCCATTAACGGAAAGGTCTGAACTAACAGTGACAGAAAAATCATCCGTTGGAATATATTTTATCCATTCGCCAGCAGTAACGTTGTTGCCATTCCCTCCATCGCAAAAACTTGGGGGCATATCACCATTTAAAGTTCCTACATGAAAAGTTCCGGCGGTGATTGTGGTAGACGCAAGTGCGTCTGAACACGAATCATAGCTCTGTGCATTCAGAGCGTAAGATGCTAAACAAATAGCAGTAGAGAGTAAAAATTTCTTCATAATTCAAAATATAATATTAATTGCAGTTTTCTGTTAAAGAGTTAATCCATTGTTCAATCAGTAATACTCCTTCATCGTGTTTAAGTGTTCTTCCCATCAAAGGCATTCGAAGCTCTTGAGCAACAGAATTCAATCGTACAGCCATGATTGACCTTTCTGAATTTCCTGGATTTACAATATAAGTCAATGCAGGATCAAATATTTCATGTGCTTGTACACACACCCCTAAATTTGTGATATCTGATGATTCATGAAAAGCAAATCTTACGGGTCTGTAATCACAATGTCTATTATCGGAATGACAATGGGCACAGTTAATATCTAAATAGGAGCGAGCTCTTATTTCTAGAGATTTTGTACCATCTTCCCAATCAACAACGGTTTCAATATTTGATGGATAACTATTTGATAAATATCCCATTTCCACCCATTTTTCCAATTGGTTCATGCTGCCATCAACATAAGAAAAAGATCTATTGAGATTTTGGGGCTTTACTCCAATAGGAGTCCCAATATCATTTTCAGATTTGTGGCAAGTTAAACATTGGGAACCCGAAGGTATGAAATAATTCACACTTCTTTGAGTATCATTATCTATAAAATCCAATGGCACATAGCTCCCGTTCAAATCGTAAGTCGCCTGTGTTTGATCTGGATTCCATTTATAATTGGCAAATACCCAACCGTCCTGCTTTTTTATCTGTAAACGTGTTTCAAGAATTCTAGTGTTTCCTTCTGGCTGAACATTGTCGTAATAAAAATTCTTTATCAGAACTGTTCCAATAGGAAAATCTAAAACCGAAAAATCATTAACATAGTCTGCACTAACCCCAGAGGGCATCCATATAAAACGCTTTTTGTGTGCATAATCAGAGAACAATGGAGAAATCAAATCATAAGGCAACACACCATATACAGGAATGAGGTTTTTAATATCTCCTTCAAAAAAATTATATTCTGTTAAGGTTTGATAAGGTACTTGATCAATTTCAAAAACTACTGGAGAAACAGGAGTAGGGTCATCATCTGTGACCGACACATAACCATCATCGTTGCCACATGAATAAATTGTCGCTATCAGTAATAGGCACAAAAATTGTACGTAATTTTTGAACATTAATAGTAAAATTTGGAGCACTAATATAGCTAATTAACAGCAATGTTAATCAATTAATTAGGTGTAAGACACAAATTTCTGATTAGATGAGCCTATCTACAGCAACCAAACGAAAAAATATTAAGTTTTATAACAAATTATTTTTCAAAAGATGTTCTGCAATCTGAACGGCATTTGTAGCAGCGCCCTTGCGCAGATTGTCACTGACTATCCATAGATTTAGGGTATTGGCTTGTGAGCCATCTCTACGAATACGTCCCACAAAAACCTCGTCTTTCCCGTTGGCATATAAAGGCATGGGGTATGTATTAGTGTCTGTATTGTCTTGAACCACAATGCCATCGGTATTACTCAATAATTGTCTTACTGCACTTATGTCAAAATCATTTTCAAATTCAACATTTACAGCTTCACTATGTCCTCCAGAAGTTGGGATTCTTACTGCGGTTGCAGTTACGGCAATGGTTCGGTCGTCTAGAATTTTTTGAGTCTCACGAACTAATTTCATTTCCTCTTTGGTGTATCCATTTTCCTCAAAAACGTCGCAATGAGGTATAGCGTTTTTGTGAATTGGGTAATGATAAGCCATTTCGCCTTTGATACCAGCAAATTCGTTTTCAAGTTGTTTGACGGCCTTTAGCCCGGTTCCTGTAATTGACTGATAAGTTGAGACAACAATTCGCTTAATTCTATATTTTTTGTGCAAGGGAGCCATCACCATCACCATTTGAATGGTTGAACAGTTGGGGTTTGCAATAATTTTATCATCCTTTGTAAGCTGCGAGGCATTGATTTCAGGAACAACCAATTTTTTGGTTTGATCCATGCGCCAAGCGGAAGAGTTGTCAATAACAGTTGTGCCTACTTCAGCAAATTTAGGCGCCCATTCCAAGGATGTTCCGCCACCAGCAGAGAACAATGCAATATCAGGTCGCAATGAAATGGCTTCGTTCAAACCAATGACCTTATAATCTTTGTTTTTGAAAGAAACAGTTTTACCAATAGATTTTTCTGAAGCTACCAAAAACAATTCGGTCAATGGGAAATTACGCTCTTCTAGAACTTTCAACATCACTTCGCCAACCATGCCTGTGGCACCTACAACTGCTACTTTCATTTTTTTGAAATTTGATGGTGCAAAAATAACGAATTCATCAAATCAAAGTTTTAAAATAAAGACAAAAAAAGAACCCGATTTTTTTGAAATCGGGTTTAGGTTAGAATATGTGTGTAACGGCATTTATTTTTTTAGTGCATCTCTGATTTCTTTCAACAAATCAATTTCGGTAGGACCAGGAGGTGGTGCAGGAGCTTCTTCTTTTTTGGCTCTTACCTTACCATAAGCCTTTACGATCATGAACAATACGAATCCAACAATAATCAAATTGATGATCGAATTGATCCATTTTCCATACATAATGGCATTTTCAGGAGTGGTAACGGTACCGTCAGCCGCAACAACTGCAGGTGATAGTACGTACTTCATGTCTGAAAAGTCAACGCCTCCAGAAACGGATCCGACAATTGGCATCATGATGTCGGTCACGAAGCCATTAACGACCATTCCGACAGCACCAGCCAATAATACCGCAACCGCTAAATCAATAACATTTCCGGTCATAATAAATTCTTTAAATTCTTTCCACATAATAGTTGTATTAAGTTAGTTATTAGAAATCTAATGTAAGAAAAATAAATAAATGTTAAAATATTCTTGTTGAAATTTATTTTTTCACAATTCGCTTTACCCTCTGCGACACTGCAGTGATTAATTCATAAGAAATTGTATTGGCATTGTGAGCTAAATCATTTGCTGTATGATCTGCATCAAATACAATCACCTCATCACCTTCTTCGCAATCAATACCTGTCACATTAACCATAATCATATCCATGCAAACATTGCCAACAAGGGGTGCCTTTCTACCATTGATGATAACATATCCTTTGCCGTTTCCATATATTCGACTGATGCCATCAGCGTGTCCTATAGGAATGGTTGCTGTCTTCTGCTCCGCATCACTTTTAAATGCTCTATTATAACCAACCGATTCCCCTTTTTCTATGTGGTGAATTTGAGAAATGACTGATTTTAATGATGCAATTGGTTTGAAATTTTTATCCTCTTCTTCAGAATTTCCAAACCCATAAAGACCGATGCCGCTTCTAACCATATCAAAATGTGCTTCTGGGTAGTTTAAAATGCCAGATGTGTTGCACATGTGGATCAAGGGAAGAAAACCAAAGAGCGATTCAAAATTTTCTATAATACTTTTGAAGGTAGAGATTTGATTTAAAGTGAAACTGCGCTCGTTTAAATCTTCGCTAGCCGCCAAGTGAGAAAACATCGACTTGATTTTTACTGTTGCCGTGTTTTCTATTTTGGAATGAATAGATTCCAAATCAGAAATACTGAAACCAAGGCGATTTAAACCAGTATTAAATTTTAAGTGGATAGGATAATTGGTCTGTCCTTCGTTCGTGGCCACTTCAATAAACTCACTTAAAACTTTATGGTTATAAATGTTGGGTTCCAAGCAGTTTTCAATTAAGGCTTTAAAACTGACTGGTAGAGGATGTAATACTAAAATAGGCTTTGTTACACCAGCTTTTCGAAGATGAATACCTTCAGAGGTGTAAGCTACAGCAAAATAATCTACGTTTAATTCTTGAAGATACAGAGCAATTTCTTCGGCATCGTTACCATAAGCAAATGCTTTAACAACGGCCAAAAATTTTGTACTTGAAGTAATTTTGGATTTAAGATAATCAAGATTGTGCTTAACTGCGTTTAAGTCAATCTCGAGAACGGTTTCTTGTGCTTTAGGCATCGGAATCTTTTGGTTTGGAAACAATTTCTTCGGCATCATTTACTTTCATGTTTCTTACCTTATCGCGTAACATGGCTTTATAGAATGCTGCCCTGCTTAAAGGTTCATATTCATCAACTTCCCCTAACAACACAAGTGCATCACTTTTAGATTTTCGATAACTGTATTGTGCCAAATTACCCGTTCTTGTGCAAATGGCATGAACCTTTGTAACATATTCCGCAGTTGCCATTAAATTAGGCATAGGGCCAAAAGGATTTCCCTTAAAATCCATATCGAGACCAGCGACAATCACTCTAACACCTTTGTTGGCCAAATCGTTACAAACCCTAATGATTTCGTCATCAAAAAACTGGGCTTCGTCAATTCCAACTACGTCACAGCCATCGGCCAATATAGGAATGTTTGCGGCAGCAGGAACAGGAGTTGAACGGATTTCATTGGCATCGTGCGAAACTACCATTTCCTCGTCATAACGTACATCAACGGCTGGTTTGAATATTTCAACCTTCTGTTTGGCAAATTGAGCTCGTTTGAGACGTCTTATCAATTCTTCGGTCTTGCCAGAAAACATTGAGCCACAAATAACCTCAATCCATCCAAATTGTTCTTTCGGATTTACTGTATTTTCAAGAAACATTTTGTAATTTTAACACTAAAACGAAGTCTATCTACGTTTTTATAAAGGTGGCGTAAATTTATTAAAAATCAAAAGCAATAATCGGATTTAAAGGTAAAAAAGTTATGAAGAAGAAGTTGGAGTCGGAATTGATGAGCATTGCTCACAGAATTTTGAAATTGAAAGGAAAGGAAGATGTATTAAAGATGCACACCGAGGTCAGTCAGCTTTATGAAAAGCTATCAGTCCTAAAGTTTGCACACGAAAATTTTGAACAGGGAATGCCAACCATTGGAAGTGATTCATCTTTTTTCGGTATGCTTGATGAAGCTTTCAATAATAAAATAAGTGACAATGTGGAGCGCGAAGGTAAAATCTATATCAATCTAGATGAGGTAGAAGATGATGGCATTATGGAGCCCGTTATGGAAAAGATTAAGGATATGGTTGCCCAAATGCCACAAGAAACACAAAAAATTGATGATTTTTTCAATCAGCCTATTCCCAAAACAGAATCAAAGAAACAAGATTTTGAAGAATTGACTGCTGACTTTAAGGATATTCCTGTCTTTGATCCTGTATCTACAACACAGCATGCAACGAGAGATGAAATCAAAAAGTCAAAATCGCTCAATGATAAGCTCAAAACAGGCGGTTTGAACATAGGTTTGAATGATAAAATCGCCTTTATCAAACATTTATTTGATGGAAGCCGTGAAGATTATGATAGAGTTTTGTCACAAATCAACACTTCGGATTCTTTCAAAGATGCTAAAAATCTTATTCAGAATATTATAAAACCAGATTACAACAATTGGAAAGGTAAAGAAGAGTTTGAAGAGAGGTTTATGGAAATAGTTGAGAGTAAATTCTAATAGTTGAGATACACCCAACCTACCATTGCTTCAGGAAATTCTGCAATTTCCATTATGTAATAATAAGTTCCTACTGGAAGCCGTTGTGAAATTTTAGGAAAACCCATATTAGCTTTGCCGTCCCATGTGTTTTGATAATTTTGGGCTTCATAAACTTGAACACCCAATCTATTGAAAATTTTCAATTTGTTATTTGGAAAATTTTCAATGCATGGAATAAAAAACACGTCATTCATACCATCGTTTGTCGGAGAAAATCCTTGAGGGATTTTTAAACAGTTACCAATCATTACTTCGGCCGAATCTTCATTGTTTGTTTCATCGCGATCAACTTCATTTAAATCTTGAAGAAAAGCAGAATTCAGCAAATTGTTTGAAGAAATAATTTTGGCTGTCACAGTAAGAGTTTCTGATTGGTTGGCATCTAATAGTGGGATGCTCCATTCGTTATTGACAATACTATAAAACCCGTTCGAAACTATCGAATTTACATATTCATAACCCATCGGAAGGCTGTCATAAATGATAACATCTGTTGCTTGGGTAGTACCAATATTGGTTATTGTAATGGAGAACTCTACTTCGTCTCCCAGATTCGCTTCTTCAGGAGAAACATTTTTAATAACCTCGATATCAACGTTGGTTGTGTCTTCTATCACATTCAAAACTGCAAAAGCTTGAGACGTATCAATATTTATTTGATCAGAAAAATTTTCATCAGCATTTATATACTGGCCAACACTGTTTGAAGTCACAGTAACTGAAAACGAACATGTAGCTGTTCCTTGAGGAAAGACTAAATCGGTGACACCAACAAAATCATCACCTGAAACTCCCAGAAACGTTGCGGTACAACCATTACTATTTACCCAATTTGGTTGACCAGTAAGAGTTAATCCTGCAGGCAGATAATCTGTAAATGAGATGTTATTTTGAGAAGGATTTGATGCCAAATTACTTATAGTAAAAGTCAACGTGGATTCTTCCCCAACATAAATAGTTTCTGGTGAAAAGCTTTTCATCAATCTTGGCGCAATGACTTGCACATTACTTATGGAAGTATTTGTTTCGGGAGTCAACTCCTCATTGTATTCGGTATTAGGAAAAGCATTGGCAGTATTATTGAAAGCTCCTCCAAAATTTGGTGCTGTAACTGGAATCCTGATTCTTACACTAGAGTTTGCCTGCATATGCGGGATGGTCGACGTAACCGTTGTGCCTGTAACGGTAAATGAATTGACACATGTAGCATTTCCAGTAACTATTTGACAAGTAGGTGTTCCTGTTATGACAAAATTAGGATCCAAAATACTTTCAAGGTCAATATTCACTGCATTTGAACTGGTGGCGCTGTTGCTAATATCAATAATCCAATCGAATGCTTGATCTACAAAAACTGCAGTAAATTGTGGATAAGTTTGAACAACCAAATCGACGCATGGAGCAAAATAAGTTATTTCAGTAGAGCGGTTGTTTGTGCTATTTGGATCTGTAACAGAAGCACTCGCATGATTAACACGCACACTATTTGTTGCAGGAATCGCACTCTCTGAACATTCGGGAAACCAATCAACTACAACTCTAAAAGTTACTGAACTTTGCGCTGGAAGCTGCCAATGGTCCTCAGGCAAAATTTCCCAAAACGTATCCAACAATCCATTTTCTACGACGCCATCCAATAATACGCCAACATATAAATGTTCAAGCGAAAAACATTGGGCAGTTCCGGTGGTTGAAACACATTCTACAGAGACCAAAGCTCCTTCAACCAATGGGTTAGCGCCTTGCGGAATATAATCATACAATTGTATTTCAGTATCCAACACTCCATTGTTGTAGACTGTAATTTCATAAGTAACTGGACCCCAAGCAGTGGGTTCTTGGTCGCTTCCTCCTTCAGGTAAAATGGGTTCAATCTGTACTTTGTTGACCGACAAATCAGTTGAAGGACAAGGTTGGCCAGGAGGTAAAGTCAGATAATCACTTTCAAAATTATTGTTGAGATTGCTGTCAATGATACTTGTAGTCAATATATTGGTCCCACTTCTTACATGTCCCGAATTGTTGTTTTGGGTAGAAGAACAACCAGGTTCAAGAAAAATAATTACGGACCTGATGGTAATCGTCGCTCCAACAGGCATTGTAAAATCATTTGTATTCCAAAATTGACCTTCATCATTCAATATAATATCGTTGCACGAAATAGCTCCTGTTGTTCCAATACATTCTATGGATATGATATCCCAAGGTATTCCGAGAGAAAGGTTCTGCAAATAAAATCGAATAGGAGCTTCCAATGGCCCACTATTGCATACTGTAGTTTCGAAAGTCACTTCCTCGTTCCAATTTATGAATGTTCCAACAGATGGATTTGTCTGAATGGTCTGAATGCAAATGTCTGTGAATTCACATAATTCTGCCATCAACAAATTAGTCAAAACATAGTTTGAGTCATTTGAAGAAATGTTGTCGTGCTGCAAATCAATGCTCACAAAACTGTTCACACTCATGGGTTGTAGTTCAATGCCGCAACGAGGCTCCAAATAGCGATAAGTTATCTGAAATGTCAAACTGGCATTAGGTGGAAAATCTATTTGTGCGCCAAACGTGAATACAGATTGGGTAGAGGTAAGGATAACTTGTGGGCCAGTAACTGCAGAAACATCAGGGCAATTTACCCCATTTGTTCCACCAATGCATTGAATGGCTTCTAATTGCACAACAGGTTTCCCATAATCAGCACTGGTGACCAATTCCAAATTGCCTGAAAAACCAGCTAATGGATAAGTGATAATACTATTATTGGTTATTGTGAATTCATAGGTGACCAAATCGTTCCAGGCACTGATTCCTGTTCCCTGAACTGGAGATATTTGTGAATGTTCTACAGTGAAATCAATGATCACATCTACAACATCAATAGAAATAATAGATTGATTGTTGGAAGGATTGGCGTCTTGAGTGCCTTGTGGTGGTGAGACAGACACCGAAGTCGCTATGCCTCCCAAAACTTGTGGCGCTTTCACAACAACCTTTACTTGAACACTTGAAGTATTTGGCAAATTTTGAATATTCCCTGTTAAAGTTGTTCCATTGAGAGTAATGTTGGTCACATCACTTGCACCTCCCGAGTTGTTTTGAGAGGTGTAGGAAATGACAGTGACGTTCTGGTTTAATGTTTGTGAAAATGTTGAGTTTGTGACGGTATTTCCTGAATTTATAATGGTGATTATATATTGAAATTCTTGATAAATTTGAACTTGAGAAACACCTGTGCCATTTAAATCCTGTGCTTCAACCACCACCGCCAAATCTGTTGTTTGTGAACTAACAACTGCCGAAGCCATAAAAAAAAGTACAAGCAGATAGATCTGTTTAATCATTAGCGGCCTTTAATAGATGATGCACAATAGTTTAAAAGGTTGCGTGAATTTACTTATAAAGATTGTAAATTTGATAATAAATCTAGCCAAATGAAACTTTACATCGTGCCAACACCTATTGGAAACCTAAAAGATATGACCTTTCGTGCTGTTGAGGTCTTGAAGTCGGTAGATTTGATTTTGGCAGAAGACACGCGCACTTCCGGAAAATTGTTGAAGCATTTCGAAATTGACACACCCTTGCAGTCGCACCATATGCATAACGAGCATAAAACGGTTGCCAATCTCGTCCAAAAGATAAAAAGTGGAACCAATGTGGCTTTAATCAGTGATGCAGGAACACCAGCCATTTCCGACCCAGGATTTTTATTGACACGAGCTTGTCTAGAAAATGAAATTGAAGTCGATTGTTTACCAGGAGCAACCGCCTTTGTACCAGCGTTGGTCAATAGTGGCTTGCCAAATGACAAATTTGTTTTTGAAGGATTTTTGCCGGTAAAAAAAGGCAGACAAACACGTTTGACTATTTTATCGGAAGAAACTCGAACGATGATTTTTTATGAATCGCCTCATAAATTGATTAAAACCTTGACCAATTTTTGCGACTATTTTGGGGAAGACAGACCAATTTCAGTTTCCCGGGAATTGACAAAATTATATGAAGAAACCATCAGAGGCACAGCTAAAGAGGTTTTGGAACATTACACTAGCAAGCCGCCTAAAGGCGAGATTGTGATTTGTGTTGGTGGGAAGAAGTAAATTTTCATTCAGAACTTGCTTCACAATCTTTTTTAATCTTTGATGGATTAACAATGTTCACTTGTGATTTAGATTTCTTCTCATAATTGCCTATTGCTTCAACTTTTGAATTATCAATGTGCTTTAAAAGTTTAATTCTCTTGCTTTTTTCTTTTTCTCTAATTATTGTTACCCAAACCCAAGCGATTGAATAAATTATACTTGAAATTCCTACAGAATAATATAGCTTCTCCATTGTTTTGTCTTTTTAGCTAAATTAAATCGGTCTAAAACGTTTTGCTGTGTCGTGACATGACCAAACAATCTAGCTGTCGTGCATGAACCAAAGCTATACCAAGGGTTGTTTAAAAAAAAGGACACTAAAAAAAAACCTCACCATTTCTGATGAGGTTTTGCATTTTAATAATTTGACATTCAATTATTTGAATATTTCCAAGTCGGAACCCTCAATCCAAGTTTTGTGTTCGTCTCCGTAATATAGATACACAGTGCTGGCAGGAGCTTTGTAGGTTCCTGCAATATCAGCTTTTAGGTCTAGACGGATATTTTTGGTTTCAGAAGGCCCAAATTCTTTCCAGTAGAACACCAAATAATTGTCGAAGACCTCATAATAAGCAAATTTGTTCTGTTCCAATAACTCTTTTAATTGCCAAGGTTGAGCTGTTGTTCCAGAAGGAATGCCGATAATTGCCGTAGCCATTCCCAAACGTTCATTTCTGACATTCGAAACTTCAATTGACATACTTACATTGTCTCCAACTCGATGGTCTTTTTCGGTAATTGTAGTTTTCAGATTAAGTAAACATTCATTTGAAGAATCAGGAACGTAGTTATCCCATTTAACATTCAAGGTATAGGGAAATGATGTTTTAGGGTTGGTAAATCTAACACTGACATTTTGCTTTCCAGAGTTTAATAAATCAGAGATTCCATCAATCGTTATAACGCCAAGATTGTTCAATTTTAAGGCTCTATTCAAAGCGGTTCCATTAATCGACAATTCTACGGAATCACTGCTGTTGATAATGACTTGCTTTTGCTGTTTGGTATATTCAATCAAGGCTTTTAAGGCCATCGCAGTTGATTGTGTAGAACCAAAACGATTATGTTGTCTTTGAGCCACCAAGTATTCAATGCCTTGCGCTACGAGTGCTACATTTTCCGAGCCTTCTTTCATCAATGCCAAAAGCGACAATGCATTGGTCTCAATGTTTTTAGCATTTCCATAAGACCTGGTAATAGTATTTTCAACTGGCAAATCTTTAAAGCCATAACGTTCTATATTCGCCTTGATTTTTTGAAGGAGAAGTGTTGCCTTTTGTTGTTTGTTGAGATTGTAACTTGCCAATGTCATAAGTGCCATTATGTAGGTGTCGTTGCTGTTAATGGCGTCGTTATAGGCAGTGTTGAATTCCAAATCGATGTCAATCTTTAGTTTTGCCTCACTTAATGCGTAAACAATGTAAGCATTCGCAACATCTACAGGAGAGCTGGCAAAACTGTCATATCCCTTTTCGCTTTTTTTGAAGCCACCTTTACCATCCTTTCTACTCAACAACCATTTGACTGTTCGGTCTATCATCTCTTGGTCCACACCACTGTAAATCTCTTTCATTTCAGTGAACTCCAAAATGCCGTAAGCGGTCAAAGTTTCGTGTGGTGGTGTATGTCCGAACCATTCAAAACCGCCTTCACGTGTTTCAAAACCTATCAATCTGTTGTAGCCTTGTTTGATAAAGTTCATAGCCTTGCGTTCAATTTCAGGATTGTTTTTTCCTGATTCTTTCAAATATTTCAAAACCAAAATATTTGGATAAGTTGTTGAAGATGTTTGCTCAAAACATCCATAAGGCTGACTTATTAGGGATTCAATTCCGTTCATAACGTCTCCGACAACATCGGTATAGATATTAAAACTAGTTTCAATGCTTCCTTTAACAGGATTATTGATTTCGAAATTGTAGAATTTCGATTCTGAACCAGAAAGAGACATTTGCGTTGGAAAATAGGGACTTAAAATAGTCACCTCTTTTTTGACAACATCTGAATAATCTTTAGATTGAAGACTCATCGATATTATCGCATTTTCGGTTTTTTCAATGGGAATGACTTTCACCGTTTTTAATAAAGTGCTGTTTGGAGCAATTTTTATAGTTGAATCGAGAGTTTCAGCAAGTTTCAGATGCTTTGGAAGCTCGATGGACAATTCGGCATTTATGTTTGAATCTGTTTCATTCGAAATGGTTACTGGCAATAGCACAACATCGTTGAGTGCCATATAATTCGGCGCTTTAAAGTCAAGATTCAACAGTTTTTTTGTCGCATAAGTTTCTTCCTGCCTGCCAACCAAACCGTTGTATCCAACACCTTCAGCAGTAATTTTAAATGAGGTTATGGCATCCGAATTATAAAATTCCAACTCTGCTTTGCCTTGCTCATCAGTTTGCACAACAGGATTCCAATAAATGGTCTGGCGAAAATCAGTTCGCTCTTCGGGCAAGTTTGAACCATCATATTGTGGAACATAAAACTTTTGCGCTGTGTAAGTGTTTATTTGTCTGTAGTAAGAGAATTGATGAACAGCGTAATTATTGTATTTTGCCTTGTTCAATATTTTTTTTCCGTAATTATAGATGTATGGAGCGTTTTTTGTGCTTACAATGATAACGCCATTTGAAGCCATACATCCATAAAGTGAAGTAGCGGCGGCATCCTTTAAAATCGATACAGAATTCACTTGACTGGCATCAAGGTCTGAAAGCATTTTTTGGTCAACTGGAACACCATCAACAACTATCAGTGGCTCATTGTTACCAGAAATTGAAGATACTCCACGTATGACTACAGTCGCATCAGTTCCAGGCCTTCCATTGTTTTGCGTCACTTGGACGCCAGCAACCATACCTTGAAGTGTATTTGGAATGGACTTTCCTTGTTGCATTATCTCTTCTGCAGTTACAACGCTAACGGCACCAGTAAGATTTGATTTTTTTTGAATACCATAACCTACCACGACTACCTCATCAAGTGCCGAAGCGTCTTCTGTCAAAGCAACAGATGCTACCGCCTTTTGTTTGATGGGCTGATTTACGGGAATTTCCATTTTAGAGAATTCTTTCACCTTCTCGTTGTTCGGTTTTGAAATCGCTGTACTAGCGGGAGAATATCGACCTTTAAGCACGTCGGTTGGCCTAATGCTTAACGAAGTTCCATCATCCCTGTAAGCCATAAGTATCAAGTTGTTATCATCAGAAAATTTAAAAGAGAATGTGCCATCATCTTTTGTGTCAAAGACCAATACTTTGTTGCCATATTGGTCAAAAAGAAGCAAATGTGCCTTGGTTGGATTACCTTTTTTATCGAAAACAACACCGTTTTGAACAGAATATCTTTCAGGTAAGAATTCTGCGATATCCAAAGTAATTTCTGGGCTGGAAACATACGTTCTCCAGCCGTGGGTCAACATTAAATAATCAATGGCAGTGATTGATTTTGGTTCTTTCGGATTGAGGTAAAAACTTGGCTTGTAAATGGAGCCCTTTAACTCTGAAGAAAGCAATAAATACGATAGAATATGGTCTTGTTTATCGTCTGCAAAAGACAGTAATTTATTATCCGCAACCGAAATAGATAGGTTTGATGGAATTGGGTTATTGTTTTCATCAGTAGTTGTAATTGAAAGTTTCACCTTCTCTCGGGTATTGTAAACTTCCTTATCTGATTGAATTTTAACTTTTAAAGTTTTGTTTGCATTCAAGAAAGCCAATCGTTCGGCCACAATAGCTCCTTGTTTGTTTTTCAAAGTGAATTTGGTGATGCCCATCGGAAATGCTTCCGTCTCCAAAACAACATCTTTCATCGGCTTTATGGACTTCTCCAAAAGAACTTTTGATGCATTCGATACCTCAAGAAATAAGCGTTCGTTATCGGTGGAAAATATAGATAACTTGGTTTTAAGGCTATCAGTATTCAAAGAAAATCTTGTGCCTGATGTTTGAACTGTTGGAAGTTTGATATTGCGTTCAGAACGAAATGGCTGCAAAATCCTGGCGTAATAGGTGGTGTTAGGTTGAATATTGATTTCAAAACTTCCCATTCCATCGTGAAAACTATCAAATGTGCTGACCACATTCATCTGTTCATCAAGTATCTGTCCGCTGACATCAACAGGTTTTGCAAATTCGCTCAATGCCTTAAAAGCGACAGTGTTTATAGTACCTGCAACAAGGTTTCCACTTTCTGGGAAAAATTGCAAATCAATGGTATCCAAAACCACAGGAACAGCTCTAGAAATGGATTCTGTGGTGCCTTGATAAGGAATTAGAATATTTAGCACCACGTCAGATGACTGTAAATCATCAGGCAATCGGAAACTTGGGTTTGCCTTGCCTTCATCGTCAGTGCGAAAGCTTTTTGTTAGAAATGGTTTGCCTTTAATGCTTACTTCAAAAGTCATTTCTTTATCAGCCAAAGGAAAATTCTTTAGGTCTTTAACTTCAAAATTCGCCACAACATCTGACGCTTTCCCGTAGCCTTCCTTTTCAAATTTCAATGTCATTAACAGATTGGGTTGCACCACTTTTTGAACAGTAATTTTCTTTGTGAAAAAAGACTCCTCACCATAATTCCGCATCCAGTTGGTGTAAACTTTAAGTGTGTAAATGCCTCCTACCCAATCTTCATCAATATAAAAATCGCCATAAGAATAGCCTTCTTTGATGGACAGATTTAAGGAAGAAACGACAGAGCCTTTTGGAGAAATAAGTTCGGCGTGCATAATGTCACTCAAATTAGAAACCGTGTTGTCTTGCTCAACAACATATGATTTAAACCAGATGGTTTCTCCAGGAAAGTAGAAAGGTCTGTCAGTCTGCGTATAGATGCTTTCTGAAGGCGTATTAAACCCGTTCATTATCTTGAATGAAACAAGAGAAATGAGCACAAAACTTCCTATTAATATAAGCGAAAGGTAATGTTTGAATGTTTTCATAATTATATTTTTAATGTGATGGTTAATCCGATTTCCGTCGCCATAGGCGCATTGAAAAAATTCAATCCTTGCCCAGAATGGGAATCATATAAACTGCTGTAGGGCGAAGCACCTCTGAATTGTGAAACTGTAAAAAGATTGTGAGCATACATCCCAACATCAAATTGTCTAAAGAAGCCTTTTGGATTTGTGCCTACAAAACTGTAAGAAACATCAATGGTTTTTAAGTTGAGGTAACTGGCATCTTCTATAGCGTCTTCAGCAACGCCATCAAATCCGTATTTAACAAAACGATTCGACTCCATTCCGTTTGAAGGATTATAAAAATCAACGGAAGTTGTATTTGTGTCACCTTGTTGATTAACGCCTTGAAACACAAAATTGGTAATGGTTCTTTGTTCTGCTGACTGTTGGGAAGTTCCAAAATAATTGAGCACGTTTTGAGTGCCATTCCAGACATCGCCACCATTTTGGTAATCCAATACAAAATTTAGTTTGAATCGTTTCCATTTAAGCTGATTTGAAAATCCAAAAGTGAAATTGGGCGTTGGGTCACCAATGATTTGCTGCTCATTGGAAACAATAGGAAAGCCAGTTTCATCAATAATCATATTGTTTTGTGCATCTCTTGCATAAGATGAACCCATAATAATTCCTGCCGGTTGCCCAACTATGAGATTCTTTGAAATGGTTGCAAATCCTGCAATGGCGACTCTTTCTTCTGGAACAAGAAGCTTCAGAACTTTGGTTCTATTGGTGGCAAAAACAATTTTTGAGGATATTTGAAATTCATTTGATGTGTAAAATGAATTTTCTAAACTCATCTCAAAACCACGATTTCTGATGTTAGCAACATTTTCCAATGAAAATTGCTCTCCATTGTTTATAGGGAAAACGCTCCCTTTGGTTTCGGTTTCAAAATAGTTGGCATCAAACTCAAAATATGTATCAAACAGCCTGAATCCGATGGACGCACCAATGGAGTAACTTTGTTTTTTCTCGAGTTGCAAAGCATCCGACAGAAAAAGGTCATTGTTGGCTGTATAAGTCAAACTTTGTGAAGGTGTTAATAGAAGACTGTTATGGCTTTGGTTGGTATAGAACAGCGGCATATCATTGATGTCAAATGATGTTGATGTGGTGAGATTGAAATGGTTGATATCATACATATTGAAAATATCATCCAAATTCAAGCGTAACTGAATGCTCGGTAGAAACCACTCATTTTTTTGTAGCGAAGACAGATAACTGTTATTGCCAAAGGTGATTTCAGAATTGACATCATTCCATTCAAAACTGAATTGATTCAACAGTCGAAAGGTATTTCGATTCATTTGATGCGAAACGGAAGTACTGTTTTCTGGTGATGAAAAACTGAAATCTTCAAAACCAGATGATTCTTTCAAGCGATATCTTAAGTCTTCAAAGGTGTAATTGACTATTGAATTGATTTTTAGTTCGTAATCATTCTTGCGGTTTTCAAAGTCAAATTTTATTAGACCATTTAAATTGTTTTTTTGAATATCCTTCTCGCTCAAATAGCCATCTTCAAAGCCAACGGTTTGAGTTACCAATCCAAAGTGTTGCTCATTTTTTGAATGATTATAATTAAGATTGCTTTCTAAATTGAAATCTCCTAAATCTATCTTATTTTGAACACTTCCGATAAGGTAATCATAACTTTCAGAATTACGATTGTTTTCCAAAAGCCATCGAGGATTGTTATAATTGTTAGGGCTAAAGCTACGTTGGGAACCATTGTCCAAAACCGCGCCTTGGCTGTTTTCAAAACTAGGTGGCGTAATCCACGTGTTGAGTAAAACATTGTTTTGAAAGCCATTGATGTTCGGTTGATTATCAGTTTTATTTGAATATTTTAAAAATGCATCCCACTCTAACTTACTTGTTTGGTAGTCTTTGTTATTAAAGTTGAGAGTGATATCATTTGACTTGCTGCGCTCCCTTCCAAAAACATCTTCATTGGTTTTGTGAGATATATTCAGGCCAACGAGCAGATTGTCCGTAGAGACATTAAAAAACATAGTATTGAATGTTTTTAAAGACGTTTCGAGAATGTTGTTGTCAAAAGTATAAGCACTATCGTCAAATTCTAGCGAAGCTATTTTTGGACCATATGAAAAAACGTTCCCTGTTTCAGGTCCGAGGAATGTCAATTCTCCGTTTTGAGAGGCCCCTTGACTGAATGTAGATTGTAATTTTGGTAGATTTGAGTTTTTTATGAATTGTAACGCAGTAGTAGATATATACCCAACCTCATAATGTAGGTCGCGATTGAAATAGTCCAAAACCACTTCATTCGGTTTTACTTTAATCGATTTAATCCGGTTATATTCAAAATAATTTTTTTTGTTGTAAGTGCGTTCAGAACCTTCCATAGTTGGGATGAAATGAAGCGTATCCTTGTATGTTTTCAAAGCTTTTTTGTAGGCATCATTTTGGATAGGCTCTACTGCATTTTTTTGAACCGAAAAATTGTTCGATATCTCACTGAACATATTTTTGGTCACCTTAACTTCTTTGTTTTGCATACCTACAAAGCTGAATACCAGAACATCACCTACTTGACATTTTATGCTGTAAAAACCATCAAAATCTGTTTGCGTGCCTTTGGTTGTACCTTTAATGATGACATTGACACCAGGAAGCGGGAATCCGTCTGTGTCTGAATTTAAAACTCCTGAAACGATTCCCTCTTGACAAAAAGCATATGTAGAAGTGAGAGTGAGAAATATAAAAAAGATGGTTTTTGATAGTTGATGTCTCATAGTTGGATGTTTTATAAATCCAAACCTAGCCCAATCATCTTTTTTTTAAAACCAAGAATTAGTGAACTCATTATTTGAATGAGTAAACTGGTAAAAAAACAACCCCACCATTTCTGATGAGGTCTTAAATTTTAAACTCACAAATTTCTGCCAACTGCGACTGAACACTGTCAACTATCAACTATGCTTCCCTTTATCCCAACCATATTTACCTAAATACTGATTGCCGCTTTGTACAGCGCCTTCTTCTATTGAAGTTCCCATTGAGTCATTCCAACGGTTCAAATAACCAAAAAGCGAAATCACGCCTAACATTTCCACAATTTCGCCTTCATCCCAATGTTGGTACAAACGTTTTTTGATGTTGTCATCAACAGCATTCGGCACTTGACTGGCAGCCAAACTAAAATCAAGTGCAGCCCTTTCGGCTTCACTGAAAGAGGGATGGGTACGATAATCCCAAATATTGTCCAATTGTTCCTGTTCTGCACCATAACGCTCTGCGGCTCTAATGGCGTGCGCCTGGCAATAGCGACAACCCGCGGCATTGCTGCTGACCCACGCAATCATTCGCTTTAAAGCAGAAGTCACTCTACCTTCATTAGCCATCACGGCTTTATTAAGGTTGATAAACGCTTTGGAAATGGCAGACCTTCTTTGCATAGTCAGTACTGAATTTGGACAAAACCCGAGGGTTTCATTGAAGAATTCTGCTAGTTTTTTCGTCTCTAAATCGTGGTCTGCAGATAAAGGCTTTACTAAAGGCATAATGTTGTTTTTTAGTATGAAAGTATTTAAAGTGCCTAAAATTATAAGTGTACTAAAGTTTAAAAATACTTAAAAACGAATACTTTTAGATATATCTTTGTTTTTTATAAGAAACACTAACTTTAAATACTTAAGACACTTACAACTTAAAACTTATAATAATGGCACATAAAGTAGTCACGCATTGGAAAGGCAATTTGCAGTTTGAAGCGGACAATCCTAATGGAAAAACGGTATTAATGGATACGACTCCTGAACACGGCGGCCATAGCTCGGGATTGAGTCCAAAAGCGATGATGTTGGGTTCTTTGGCAGGTTGTTCGGGCCTGGATGTTATTATGATTCTTGATAAAATGAAAGTAAAGATTTCAGATTTCAGAATCGACACTTATGGTGAATTGACCGAAGACCATCCTAAATATTACCATACTGTTTCGGTGGAATATCATTTCTATGGAGAAGATTTACCGGAAGACAAAATTAAAAAAGCCGTTGATTTATCCATTGAAAAGTACTGCGGTGTTATGGAAATGTTCCGTCGATTTGCCACTGTGAAAACGTCTATCCATTATCACGATAATTAGTGTATAAAGTGAACTAAAGTTAGAAGTACTTAAAGTTTATAATCACAAAACTTTAAGTACTTTAGACACTTTTAACTTACAACTTTTCTATGCGTTGGACCATCAAACCCAAACCAGAAGCTTCCAAAATAAAGACCTTGTCAGAAGCGCTTCAGATCGAAGAATCAATAGCGAAATTATTGATTCAACGTGGTATCGAAACGTTTGATGAAGCCAAACAATTTTTTCGCCCAAGCCTTGATGATTTGTACGACCCATTCTTGATGAAAGATATGGACAAAGCAGTGGACAGAATTGAAAAAGCCATTGCAGAAGGTGAAAATATACTTGTTTTCGGCGATTATGATGTAGATGGTACAACATCTGTGGCTTTGATGTCTTCCTATTTAAAAACACGGACGGAAACAGTCGCTACCTACATTCCAGATAGATATGAAGAGGGTTACGGAGTTTCCTATATGGGAATTGACTTTGCACACGATAATGATTTCACGTTGATTGTTGCACTGGATTGTGGTATCAAAGCCGTAGAAAAAGTAGTGTATGCAAAAGAAAAAGGCATCGACTTCATCATCTGTGACCATCACAGGCCTGGAAACGAATTGCCAAAAGCTGTTGCAGTTTTGGACCCAAAGCGAGATGATTGCTCATATCCTTATGATGAACTCTGTGGTTGTGGAATTGGTTTTAAACTGATTCAGGCATTGGCAATCAATGAAGGCAAGTCTGTTGAAGATTTAGTGGAGTATCTAGATCTTGTGGCAACAGCAATTGGTGCAGATATAGTTCCTATTACAGGTGAAAACAGAACACTTGCCTATTTTGGACTGCAAATTATCAATCAACAGCCACGACCTGGCATCAAAGCTTTGATTGCCCAAGTGAAGAAAAAAGAATTGACCATTACAGACGTCGTGTTCATTATTGCTCCTCGTATCAACGCTGCTGGTCGAATGAAACATGGCAATCACGCTGTAACGCTTTTAACAGAAACTGATTTTAATTTGGCAATGCGCTATGCGATTGACATTGAGCAATTCAATTCTGATAGGAAAGAAGCTGACCAACAAATTACTCATGAAGCATTGCAACAAATAGAAACCTGCAAAGAACAAGAGCGTTTTACGTCGGTTGTTTATAACGAAACTTGGCATAAAGGCGTCATTGGTATTGTGGCTTCACGATTGACGGAAACTTATTATCGTCCAACATTGGTCTTTACCAAAAGTGGCGATAAATTGGCAGCTTCAGCTCGTTCAGTCAGTGGATTTGATGTCTATAATGCCATTGAAGCTTGTTCGCAATATATTGAACAGTTTGGCGGACATAAATATGCTGCAGGCTTGACTTTGAAGGAAGAAAACTATGAAGCCTTCAAGCAAGCGTTTGAGGATGAGGTTTCAAAAACTATCGATAGAACCTTGTTGACTCCCGAAATCAAAATCGATATGCAAATTGATTTGAAAGACATCACTCCAAAGTTTTATAGAATTCTGAAACAATTCGCGCCTTTCGGACCAGGAAATATGACACCTGTTTTTATGACCGAAAATTTAAGAGACACTGGTTACGGCAAATGTGTAGGCGAAGATGATAAGCATTTGCGCGTTACAGTTACGCAACCCGATGCCGATAAAATTGTTGCCATTGGTTTCAATCTCGGAGATAAATGTGATTTGATAACGGATAGAAAACGATTTAAAGCTGTCTATTCCATTGATGAAAATGAATGGCAAGGCACTGCGAGTTTGCAATTGAAGTTGAGGGATATCAAAGAATAATTCAAAAACAAACCTCCTTTTTCACTATTTGATAAAAATCTTTTTTCTCGAAGTTAATTTTTGTTAAAAACAACATAACATGAAAGCATATCCTATTTTTGCATCAGATTTTAAACTCACGATTTTGTGTTTAAAATGAGCTAACCATATGGAAAAACCCATCAAAAAAGACCCTTACGCAGCACTTCGCTTTAGGGAATTCAACATATTTTTATTAGTAAGGTTTGCACTCGTTTTTGCTTGGTCAATGCAATTCATTGTAATCGAGTGGGAAGTCTATTCGCTTACTAAAGACCCTTTGTCGTTAGGAGTTATCGGACTTATGGAAATCATTCCAGCATTGTCAATGTCACTATTTGCTGGCCACATTGCTGACCAACGTGAAAAACGAAATCTATTGGCCATCTGTATTGCTGCCTTCTCACTGATTAGTTTTGGTCTATTCTTGTTGACTTGGCCTGCGATTGTATCAGATTGGTCTACAAAAACCATTTTGTATTGTATTTATGCATTGGTGTTTTTTGGCGGATTCGTGCGTTCATTTTTTGGGCCGACAATCTTTTCTTTGGTGGCACTCATCGTTCCCAAAAAAGCGTATCCAAATGCAGCTACTTGGAGCAGTTCCACTTGGCAGATGGCTTCGGTTTTGGGTCCAGCCTTTGCTGGATTTTCCATCAATTGGATAGGTGTACACTGGACGCTGTGTTTTATCTTCGGATTGGTGATGTTTTCGTTGATGGTTCTATTTAGAATAAAGAAAAAGCCAGTTCTGAATCCGAAAATTGGCGAACCGATTATGGATAGCCTTAAAGAAGGATTGAATTATGTGTTCAAAACAAAAGCTATTTTAGGAGCCATTACGTTGGATATGGTTGCAGTTCTTTTTGGTGGAGCAGTAGCCTTGTTGCCAGTTTTTGCACAAGATATTTTAAAAGTGGGACCCGAAGGATTTGGTGTGTTGAGAGCAGCGCCCGCAGTCGGAACTTTTTTAATGCTCATCCTCACCGCTTACATTCCAATCAGTAAAAACGCTGGTATGAAATTGTTGGCAGCCGTTTTTGGTTTTGGCGTTTCAATCATCGTCTTTGGACTTTCGAACATTTTCTGGATTTCTGTATTGGCACTGTTCTTTAGTGGATTGACAGATGGAGTTTCTGTAGTAGTAAGGCAAACCATCTTACAGTTGAAAACTCCAGACCATATGCGAGGTCGTGTTTCTTCGGTAAATTCGATGTTCGTTGGGTCGTCAAATGAATTGGGAGCGTTTGAAAGCGGATTGACAGCCAAATTAATGGGAACAGTTACAGCCGTTGTTTTTGGAGGTTCAATGACATTGCTTACGGTCATCACAACGGGAATCGTATCTCCTTCGTTCAGAAAACTAGATTTGAGAAAGGATATGGAAGAAAACGAGAAGGAAGACTAATAGGTTTTCAACTCAAAAGTTGCTCCATCAAAAACGCCGTACGTATAGTAGCCTATCCAGTCGCCAAGGTTGAAATAGGTTGAAGTGTCATTCAATTTGATTTCCAAAGGCAAATGACGATGCCCAAACACAAAATAATCGCGATGTTTTTCCTGAAGCTTTTTTCTTGAATATTGTACCAACCATTCGTTGTCTTCTCCCAAAAACTTGGCATCCTCATCACCAGAAATCAATTTGTTTTTGACACTCATATATTGCGCCAGTTTCACACCCAAATCAGGATGTAACCATCGAAAAAACCATCTTGAAAACGGGTTGGTAAATACTTTTTTCATCCGTTTGTAACCTTTATCGCCAGGTCCTAAACCGTCACCGTGGCCTATAAAAAAGGTTTTGTCATTAAATGTGAATTCTTTCGGTGAATGATAAACAGGGATATTGAGTTCTTCCTCAAAATACCCGTGCATCCACAGGTCGTGATTACCAACAAAATAATACACAGGAATTCCCGAATCAGTGATTTCGGCCAACTTTCCCAAAGTTCTTGTAAAACCTTTTGGAACAACTGTTTTGTATTCAAACCAAAAATCAAATAAATCGCCAAGCAAAAATATGGCTGCAGCATCTTTTTTTACGTCATCCAACCAAGCCACGAACTTCTGCTCTCTGGGACGAGAGGCTTCCGTTGTTGGTGCGCCCAAATGATTGTCGGATGCGAAGTATATTTTTTTACCAGCTGGAATGTTCATAGAGTAAATATAACAAATTCCTGCGCAGGCAGGAATCTAATAAAAGGTTCTTTAATTTTCTATAAAGGAAAGCATAAAAACAATGTTTTTACTGCCAAATGCTGCTGAATAATGCCTACTGATTATCCGAAGCATACCATTCAGCAAAACTCGTTTCGGTTTCCTGAAGTTTTAAGGAATACAGTTGAATATTTTCAGGTAAATGTTTCTTGATTTTTTCAGCAAAATCAACCACCATCATTTCACTGGTAGGCTGATAATCAACCAATAACACATTGTGACCTCTCTGCTCCAATTCATTTGCCAGCTCTACGTGAGGCGTATTTTTGTTGAACACCGTGGCGTGGTCAAACACATCAACTATCTCGATTTTCACAATTTTCTTCAAATCACTGAAATCGATGACCATCCCATATTTTACGTTTGAAGTATCTGTAATTGGAGACCCAATAACAGTGACCGATAATTTATAACTGTGTCCGTGCACATTCTTGCATTTGCCATCATAGCCATACAGTGCGTGGCCAGTTTCAAACGAAAATTGTTTTGTGATACGAATGGTATTCATTGTAATGTCATTTTCAGTACAAAGATAATTGTTTTGTAAAAGCAATCAGTTTTTAGATTACATTTGCGCACTTTTATCCAAATTGAACTATGAATCAGCTTTTTGAAGAAATTGAATTTGTCGAGAATTTGCAATATGAGCAAATCATTGAAGACGTCATTTCGAAGAAATATTCCATTGTTGAGGACTTTTTTTCTGCGGAAGAAGTATTGGCTTTGAGAGCTTCATTGTTGGAAAAACACGAAGAAGATCGTTTCAAAAAAGCTGCCATTGGCAATTACACCAATGAAATCATCCTAAAATCGGTTAGAGGCGATATCATTTTATGGATTGATGAACTAAAATCCAATACTGCCGAAGCACTTTTCTTCAAGAAAATCAATAGCTTGGTGTCCTATTTAAACAAAACTTGCTTCTTGGGGATTTTGCACAAAGAATTTCATTATGCATTGTACCCAACGGGAACGTTTTACAAGCGCCACATTGATACGTTTCAGAATGATGACCGTAGGAAATTGTCTTTTGTGTGCTATTTGAACGAAGATGGTTGGTTGCCAGAAAATGGAGGTGAACTGGTTTTATATCTCGATGAAAATGGACAAGAAGTGGAAAAAGTAATTTATCCGTTTCCTGGTCGCGTCGTTATTTTTGAGAGTCAAATCATAGAGCACGAAGTAAAGCCTGTGAATACCGAGCGATTGAGTATCACAGGTTGGTTAAAAACCAGATAGTTATCTGTTTTTTCTTCGGTTGTAGAAATAGACAATAATAAGTACGACGGCAAGCAGGAGAAAAAGGCCGTTTCCGCTTAAAAATTCCAAGAGATTCATAGATATTCGACTAAATGTTCTGTCGCCAAAGTTAATCGTTTTGTGCACTTGGCAAAAACAGACTTCTAAATTTTAATATCAACGGAATTCCTCTGGCAATAATCCACGCCGTAAACGCAATAAAAACAGCATAAAGTTTTAAATCCAAGCTATCAAGCCAAAACAGGAGAGGCACAAACACCAAAAAGGTTGAAATCAAAAGCAAATTCCGCAGATATTTCATCATTCCCAAACCCTTGAACATTCCGTCAAAAATGAAAGCCAAAGCACAAAACGGTTGCATTGCCAAAACAATCCAAAAGATTGAATAGAACTGATTCAAAACTTCTGGGTCATTGGAGAAAATAGTTCCTAAAGGATAATACAGAATCGCTCCGACAACCGCCAAAATCATTCCCACTACTATGCCATATTTAATGAGTTTGTTACTCAATTTAATGAGCAAATCAGGCCGATTTGCTCCTAAAAGTTTCCCCGAAAGTATATTTCCTGCACTCGCGTAACCATCCACAATAAAAGCACCCAAAAACCAAAAGTTAATCGCAATGGTATATGCTGCAATGTACTGTTTTCCGTAGCTGGTCGAAAAGGCGTTGGCATAATACAGCGTGACATTCAACGCCAAAGTTCTTACAAAAAGATTCAGAATCATCAGAAGAAAACGCTCAATTTCCTTGTTGAATGGGAATGTGCCTTTCAAAGGAATTTCGGTCTTCTTCAATAAATAATAGGCTGAAAAAATTGCCATCAAAGCTTGAGCGATAAGACTCGAATAGGCAGCACCTTTGATATGCATTGGCGATATAAATCCATCGATGCCATAGACCAAAACAACATCTAGAACAACATTGGTAAAAGTACCAATCAATGCAATAATCATAGGATAATAGGTGTTCTGCAGGCCGCGGAACGCTCCAAAAACAGCAATAGTGAACAGCGTAAATGGAAATCCGAGCACGCGAATTCGGTAATAATCCACGCAATTCTCAAGTATCAATCCACTTGCATTGTAAAGTTTAAAAATGGCTTCAGCAAAAGGGAATGTGCCTAAAATAATCAAAACACTCAATGAAGTAATGATGAAAATTGCTTGAGATGGGAGCGTTTTTACATCCTCCAATTGATTAGCGCCAACATATTGCGAAACGATTGAAGAAATGGCACTTCTGGTCTGGCCCAAAACCCAAATCAGCATCGAGATAAAAGCGCCCACAATTCCCACTGCCGCCAAGGATTCTGTGGCATTTACATCCATATTTCCTACAATTGCCGTGTCTGTGATGGAAAGTATGGGTTCTGACACGCCAGAAATCAATGCAGGTATGGCAAGTTTGTTAATATGTTTAAAGCTTATGGTCGAATTCACAATACGTATTCATAGCAATAAAAAGGATGTTCGCTTTGTTTGGGAAAATAAATGGAACCCAATCGCTTGTAGCCACGAAGTTCGTAAAATTTTTGGTTTCGTTTGTTTTGTGAGAAAGTATCCAGCCTAATCGAACATTTCTTATCGGTTTTGGCCTTCGTTTCGGCGAAATCCATCATACGCTGCGCCAAGCCTTTTCCTTGAACATCTGGATGCACTGCAAGTCGATGAATGTAAAGATTGTCTTGAGTTGGTGTCAGCCATTCCACAGAACGATATTCCTCATCCATAAAAGTTGAAATGACAATACAGCCAACGATTTTTTCATCGATTTCTGCCACATATAGCTCTTGCCTGTCAATATCATTTTCGAAAGCTGATTGATTGGGATAATGCTCATTCCATTGAAAAATTTCATTTTCAATCATATGCTTTGAGCACGCTTGAGTGAGTTTCAAAACACTTGTAATATCAGAGTGTGTGGCAACACGAATCATTAATATTGTTTATTTTTGCGTTAATTTTAGGTAAATTTAGTTTTAATTTTTGACGATGAAGAATATTTTAGTTCCTGTTGGTTCATCAAAAAATGCGGTTAGCCATCTGCAATATGCGGTTGATTTTGCGAAGGAATTTGGTGCAAAGCTTTATGTTATTCAAATATTTAATGTGTATACAAAAGCTGGGACGATGATGAAAGTTGACCATATTCTTGAAAGAGAGAGCTTGGCGTTTCTAAAATCGCACGTGGCAAATGTAGATACCAAAGGTGTTGAGGTGATTGTAAAAACATTCAAGGGGAAATTGATTGATACATTGGAATTGGTTTGTCAAGCAGCAGATATCGATTTGATTTTGATTGAACCAAGAACAACTTCCATCAAAGACGAAGTCTTTTTGGGAGAAACTTCCGGAAAAATCATCAAAAGAACCAACATTCCTGCACTAATTGTTCCTGAAGGTTATACTTATAAACCTGTAAGCAGTGTTTTAATGGCTCTCAAATCGGCTATAGTTAAAAAGGATGCCGCCTTAACGCCGTTGAAAGAGATTCAAAATCATTTTAAAGCAAAAATCAATCTATTGTTGGTGAAAACACCTTTTCACAACGAAGGAGATTTTGATGTCAATAAGGAACTTGCATCGATGGTTGAAGATATTATTTATACCGACAATCCAACCACCTATCAAGGGGTTTTGGAGCATTATAAAACCAATGATCCAGATTTGCTGTGTGTTGTTCGCCGTAAGCGAGGATTTTTCACCAAGTTATGGGAGAATAATACCATTCTGAAGAAAGAATTTTACACTACATTACCTGTTTTGGTTTTGGGTGGACTTAAATAAATGTTGATTTGTTTCTGTGTTTTTTCACAAAAGGAATGTTAAATGTGATGATGTTTATTTTTTTATTACTTTCGTCAAAATTTTGGGGATGTAGCTCAGTTGGCTAGAGCGTTTGGCTGGCAGCCAAAAGGTCGTGGGTTCGAGCCCCATCTTCTCCACATTGAAGCAACCAATCGGTTGCTTTTTTTATTTCCAGCCCGAAAAACATCGACAAAAAGCACAAAAATCAGATTAAAAATCATTTTTTCTGAAAAATTTTACTTTCAATCAGTTTTTATTCGTATCCTTGTATGTTTTAGTCCCCCAAACTATGAAACAACTAACCGTAATAGCTTGCCTGTTTGGCCTATTTTTGCACGCCCAAACACCTACTTATAATCCCGAAAACAGCAAGGGAGAACTTTTTGAATATGCTGAATTTATCGACGTAGGCGATAAAGATTTGGAGTTAGAAGAACTCCAAAATAATCATTCATATCATTATCAGCCTCTTGAGTCAGACAATCACAGTGTTGGCTTTACTACTAGCAATTATTGGGTAAAATTCAAATTGGAAAATTCCAGTAATCGCGTAAAAACCTATTACCTTGAGACAGCGAGACCAATCACAGATGTGGCCGAATTGTATCAATTGAAACCGAACGGAAGTCAGTTTTTTGAAAGTGGTGACCAAATTCCCTTTGAAAATAGACAGGTAAAACATCGTTCAACAGTTTTTAAGGTAGATCTTGAAGAAGGCAGTGTAAACGAATTCTATCTACATTTTAGTAGTGATGGCGAAACCATTAATATGCCATTAAACCTTTATAGTGAAGCCGATTTTTGGCAAACTAACTATAAACAACAGCTATTTTTAGGGCTTTTTTATGGATTGCTCTTCCTTGCTGGAGTCATTTATCTGTTTTTTTATACAAGCTTAAAGGAAAAATCATTTCTCTATTATGGTTTATATGTGTTTTCCATCGCATTTATGCAAGCTGCGTTAGATGGACTGATTTTTCAATATATATTTCCGGGAGGAGGCTTTTTCAATGATAGGGCAGTGATGATAACTGCTTTGTTTTCAAATTTTTTTCTACTAAAATATTGTGAATACTTCTTACAGGTAAATGATAGGTTGCCATCATTTCAAAAGCTATTTAAGTCTGTATATGTCATTCTAATAGGATTGTTTGCGATGGTGTTCATCAATTCCAAAACTCTTGAGCTGGTTTATCCTATTGCAAACCTTAATGGATTGATTAGTTTAATTTTAATACTTACGGTGGTGTTTGTAATGCGTTTTAAACAAATGAGAATTGACGCTTATTTCTCGATAGGTATTTTCTTTTTGGTAATCGGTCTGCTTGGTTTTGTAATGAATAATTTGAGTTTGTTGCCAAACAATTTTTACACACTCAACAGTGCCAAATTTGGTTCAGGATTCGAGGTGATATTTCTATCTCTTTCGATGACCAATTTGATTCGAAAATTAAGACTGGAAAAGGAAAAATCTCAAGAAGAAGCCTTGCAAAAATCGTTGGAAATAAGTGAGCTGAAAACCTATTTTATGTCGAATATGAGCCACGAGTTGCGAACTCCTATTAACGCCATTATGGGAATTGCTGAAATCCAATTGGCAGAACAGACAACGGTTGAACAACGAAAGCAATTTGAAATTATAAAGAATGCCTCTTTAAGCTTGTTAAGCAACGTCAATGATATTTTGGATTTCGAAAAGATTGAGAAAAATGAACTTCAATTAAAAAATGAAGACTTCAATCCTTCAATTGCGCTGCATCAAATCAGCAATAATTGGAAAACAGAAGCTGAAAACAAAGGCTTGCGCTATGATTTTGAAATGGATTACGAAATCCCGACCATTGTTAATGGTGATTCGGAAAGATTCTTGCAAATTATAAATAATGTATTGGGTAATGCAGTAAAATTTACTGTTGAAGGAGGCGTGTCATTCAAATTAAGATGCAATTCACAGCCTGGTGATATCTGTCGTTTTTCATTTCAGGTCATAGACACAGGAATTGGAATGAGCAAGGAAGCTCAAAAAAATGTTTTCGATAGTTTTAATCAAATGAGGCTTAATCATAAACGACAGTTTGGAGGTATTGGGCTTGGCTTAACCATCGTGAAGCATTTGGTGGAGCTTTTTGAAGGCAAAATCAGTATTGAAAGTACCGAGGGGAAAGGCACAGAAGTCTATGTAGATTTGCCATTGAAAGTAGTTTCAAAAAGCAGTAGCAATGCAAACATCAACACTAAAATTTCAACAGAAGTAAAGCCTTTACACGTATTGGTGGTTGAGGATAATTTAATGAATCAAATGGTAATGAAGAAACTTTTGAACGGAATGACCAACGTGAGTTTTGCGGTCGTCAATAACGGTTCAGAAGCGCTTGAAGCTCTCAAGAAAGATGTTTATGATATGGTGTTGATGGATTTGCAGATGCCGATAATGGATGGTTATGAAGCGACAAAAATCATCCGCAGTGGAGAATTGGGCAAGACCATTATGGAAATTCCAATTATCGCCGTAACGGCCGATGCAATGCAAGAAACAAGACAGCGCGTTCTTGACCTTGGAATGAATGATTATATGACAAAACCGGTAAACAAGGATTTATTGTCAGAAAAAATGTATCAATGCAGCGATAGCTTACTGAAAATTGCTTAAATAATTTAATCAAGCAGTTTTTCCACAAAATCAATTTCTGGATTACAGATTTCTGAAATCAATACTACTAGTTGTGTTTCAAACGCTGTTAGAATTTCGGAAGAGATTGCAAATTCCTTTTGCGCGCCGCGTCCAGACTTATCTTTTTTAGCAAATTTCAGAAAATAATCGCCCTGAAGATTTTTAAAGGATATAATTCCCGCTTCAATTGGGCTAGAAAAAGCTTCCATAGCATTTAATATGTAAGCGTATGTCAACACTTGGAAGCTTTTGGAGTACTTATCATAATCGGTCAGAATAGCTTCCCAATCAACAACCTCAACCTTATGCTGTTCAACCTTGCCGGTTTTATAGTCAATAATACGTTTTGTACCATTAAACTCATCTATCCTATCAACATTTCCCTTGATGGTTATTGGAAAATCGATGGCTGCTATTCGTATTTCGGTTTTAACCTCTTGTTCAAGCGCCAAAATCTTGATGCTGTTTCCAGCTTGAATGGATTCCAGTTCTTTATTCAAGAAATTATTCACATATCGTTTTGCAATTTCAAAAATGATAAGGTTTTTGCCTTTATTGATAGTTCCTTCCTTGTAATGAGCTTTAAAAAACTTCTCGACTGTTGTGTCGATAAAACTTTTCATTTCAATGATATGTTTCTCTGTGAGAATTTGACCGACAACAGGTTTGTAGAACTCTTCTAAAGTTTCGTGAATGATGGTTCCCAAAGTATTGTCAGCTACAGTTTCTTCTATTTCTTCATAGCGTTTGATACCAAGAATTTTTTCATAATAGAAATCTATCGGATTACGAATGTAATTGGTCAACGATGAAGGCGAAAACCCTTTTTCGGCAACAGATTTTATTTTTTGGAGAACATCGTCAGTTTTTTTTACCACTTTCAGCGAAGGTGAAATGGGAGGTACAATCGGCGCTACCATATAATGATTGATGTCGTGAAGCTTTTCGATTTCCAGTTGAGTTATAAATCTGCTCTTTTCGCCTCCATTCAACACATCAGGCTCTGTGTTATAAAGAATGTAAACATTTTTCGCTCGTTGCAGCAGTCGATAGAAATGGTACGTATAAACGGCATCCTTTTCTTTGTATGTAGGCAATCCGTTTTCAATCTTCACATCATACGGAATAAATGAATTATTGCTTTTTCCTGCAGGAAGAATCCCTTCATTAACAGATGATATGATGACTGTTTCAAAATCCAGGACACGAGATTCCAACATTCCCATAATTTGCAACCCTTGAAGTGGCTCTCCTTTGAAGTCCAATGTTTCGTTCTTTAAAAGTTCTTTGTACAAGCTCAAGAGTACCTGGATATTGTTTATATGGTGATGAGCTAAATTGAGTTGGTTCAGCTCATTGAAAATTTCGTTGAAACGATACAAATATTCCAGTTCCAAAAGATTTCTATCCTTTTGTATGGAAAGATTGTTTTTAATAGCAATGATTAACTCGGAACATTGTTTTATGGCTTTTTCAGGCAAATTATCCCAAGATTCAAATAGAAAGCTAATAATGTGCTTTTTTACGCCGCAGAGCTCTTCTAATTTATGTAGCGAGACGTAAACGATATTGTTCTTTAAAATATGGTTTATAATTTCGTCAGAGTAATTGACCGTTTCAGTCTGGAACAAAGGTTTGACGAATTGATGCGACAGAATGGACACTACGTCTTTATAATAAAATTCATTCTTACGATCATTTTTATGAATCAAGAACAACTCCTCAAATAAGGTTGCCAATGGAATCGATTTTAGAGGCAATCCCATCGTGATGTTGATAGCATCAATTTCAGCAGGAATACTGTTTAACAAAGGCAACAACAAGGTCTCATCACCCAAAACAATAGCAGTGTTTTCCAAACCAGTTTGTTTGGTGTGTAATTTATCTAGAAGTTCGCCTATGTATTTGACTTGCCCAATGTTCTTTGGAATGCCTACAACTTCAATATTCTTTTGTGATTGGTAATGTGTGTTTGTCCAATTAAATGGATGTTTTTCAAAGTACGACCAAGTAGCCTTATGATTACGCATAAATAATCCTGCATCGTGAATTGGATTTTTTATGAATGTCTCATCAATATCCCAATAAATATAGGCCAGCTCTTGCTGAAGTAATTCTTGAATGATAATTTCTTCGGCTTTATTGAGTGCATTAAAACCTACAAACACGTGCCTTTTGTTAGGATTATTCGCCACATAATGTTCAACGCCTTCGACAGCTTCGCGATACACAAGACCTTGGTAGCCCTTCTTTCTTTCAGTTAAGCAATCTTTAAACTTGAAATAAAAGGTTTGTATGTATGACCAAAAGGATATATAATTTTTGGTTGCATCCGTTTGATTTTCTGATAATGACCAATGATTTAGTTCCTTGATGGCTTTAAGATATTCAAAAATGTTTTCTGGTTCAATAAGATACCTATCAATCTCATTAAAATCTTGTAGAAGAATTTGAGCCCATTTTGAAAACTTGTCAAAGGGTTCTAGTTGCTCTTTTGGAATGACGTTGCTATAAACACCATAAAAATCAAACAGCAGTTCCGTATTAGTGGCGTATTTGAGTTCTGAAAGGTTTTCAACAAACTCTTCTATCGAGATAATTTCTGGAACAAAAATGGTCTTTTTAAGAGCTTTTGATAAACTATGGGTTAGGAATAGTCCAGCTCTCTTGCTAGGTAACACAAATATGAGTTGAGAAAAATCAACATCTTTTTTCTGAAGGTCTGCAATGACATCTTGAAGGAAACTTGTCATAGCATAAAATTAAAAAACGCCCCGAATATCGGAGCGTTTTTTATTATTTATTTGATAACTTCTTATTTAAGAAGTACCTCAACACGTCTGTTGTTTGTTCTTCCACCAGCAGTTTTATTAGAATCAATTGGCTTAGATTCACCAAAACCTCTTGCTTCTAATCTATCTTTGTCAATTCCATTAGCAATTAACCAATCTCTAACAGCGGTTGCTCTTCTTTCAGAAAGCAATTGATTAGATTTTTCAGAACCTACGCTATCAGTGTGACCATCGATGTAGAAGTCAGCTTTTGGATATTCTTTAAAGATTGCATTCATTGACTCTAAAGTTTGAATAGATTCTTTCTTGAAAGTAGCTTTTCCAGTATCGAACAAAATAGTTCTAGCGTACTCATTCAATTGCTTCATAACTTCAACAGTAGGCTTAACTTCAGGACATCCGTTGTTCGCAACAGTTCCTTTTTCGTTAGGACATTTATCATCTTTATCTAGCACACCGTCACCATCAGTATCTGGCCAAGGGCAACCTTTGTTAGCAGCAGGACCAGCTTGGTTAGGGCACTCGTCATCTTTATCAGCAACTCCATCACCGTCAGCATCAGGACATCCAGCCAAAGCTTTCAAACCAGCAACTGTAGGACAAGCATCTTGATTGTCTGGAACACCGTCGCCGTCAGAATCAGGACAACCGTTGAATTCAGCTAAACCAGCTTCGTTAGGACAGTCATCTTTAGCATCTTCGATACCATCACCATCAGAATCAGGACAACCATTGAAAGCTTCAAGACCTGGAACTTCAGGACAAGCATCATCTTTATCGTAAATACCATCACCATCAGTATCTTTTCCGCCAAATTTGATGGCTAATGCAACTGTGTGTTGGAAATGTTTTGCTAAATAGTCTTCAAATGCATGTTTGTAAGAAGACTGAACAGAAAGACCCACGTTTTCAGTGAACCAAAAATTTAGACCCACAGTACCATTCAATGTTCCAGCACCAATCTCATCAACCCAAGTGTAACCACCACCAACACCTAAATAAGGATCTAACCATGATTTATTTAGTAACTTACCAAAACTATACTTAATTGTACCATCAACGGCATAATATGATAAATCAGCAGCTGAAGCATCGCCCACTTTATCAATTTCATTAATCGTTCCGGCGGCAGTGAAGATAAATCCATCGCTTAAATATCTTGAAACTGAAATTGAAGACAAAGAAGGTAGAAAATTGTAATGGTCTGATAAATTAAAGTATTCATCAAAATACTCACCAAGTGGAGCATCCTCACCTACAGGGTAGAAGTCAACGGCATTGGCACCAACTCCTATAGCCCAAGGATTATTCTCATCCTGTGCATTAGCGTTGCTGAAGCTCAATAAAAGCAACGTTGCAATAAATAATCTGCTAAGATTTTTCATATTCTAATAATTTAATTTTAAGTGTTAATTGTAAGCAAAAGTAAGTTGTTAAATTCTATTAACAAAGACAAATATATAAAAATATTGATTATTTGCCCTAAAATGTGCGATTTTGGATTGATTTTAAATAATTTCCAAAGCCTTACCAACTTTGGTAAAAGCTGAAATGGCTTTATTCAAATGATCTTTGGTATGAGCCGCAGATAACTGAACCCGTATCCTGGCTTTGTCTTTTGGAACCACAGGAAAAAAGAATCCTATGACATAAATACCTTCTTTCAATAACATTTTAGCCATAGTTTGAGACAGTTTGGCATCATATAGCATTACTGGAACTATAGCAGAATCTCCATCTATGATGTCAAAGCCAGCTTTTTTCATTCCTGCTTTGAAATAGGCCGTGTTTTCTTCCAACGTATCTCTTAATTTTGTATTGTCGGCAAGCATTTCAAAAACCTTAATGGATGCTCCAACGATTGCTGGAGCCAAAGAATTTGAAAAAAGATATGGCCTAGAGCGCTGTCTCAACATATCAATGATTTCTTTTTTGCCGGTTGTATAACCTCCCATAGCTCCACCCAGTGCTTTTCCGAGGGTACCAGTAATGATATCAATTCTGCCCATAACGCCTTTGTCCTCTAGAGTTCCTCGGCCAGTTTCTCCTATAAACCCTGCCGCGTGGCACTCGTCTATCATCACCAAGGCATCATATTTGTCGGCCAAATCACAAATTTTATCCAACGGAGCGACCAGACCATCCATTGAAAACACCCCATCTGTCACGATAATCTTGAAGCGTGAGCCTCTATCGTTTGCTGCAATCAATTGTTCCTCCAAATCCTTCATATTGCTATTTTGATAGCGATATCGAGCAGCTTTGCACAACCGAACCCCATCAATAATCGATGCGTGATTTAAGGAATCAGAAATAATGGCATCTTCTTCTCCAAGAAGCGGTTCAAAAACACCTCCATTGGCGTCAAATGCCGCTGCGTAAAGGATGGTATCTTCTGTGCCATAGAAATCAGCAATCTTTTGCTCTAAAGTTTTGTGAATATCTTGAGTGCCACAAATAAAACGAACAGACGACATACCAAAACCGTGTGTATCCATCGCATCTTTTGCAGCTTGAATCACTTCTGGATGTGATGACAGGCCTAAATAATTGTTCGCGCAAAAATTCAATACCGTTTCACCAGTGTTCAGTGTGATTTCAGCCCCTTGAGGTGATGTGATGATGCGCTCTTCCTTGTAGAGACCATCATTTTTAATTTTTTGTAGTTCTTCTTGTAAATGTTGTTGTAGTTTTCCGTACATAGGTTTTTGAGTTTATTACAAATTTAGAATTCTTTTATTTGAATGTCCTCATTTATGTAAATCAATATTTTTTTTGTGACGTTAAAGCCCATTTCTTCCAAAACTGATTGGTAGCTCAAAAGTTGTTGAAAATGCGAAGGCTTTTCATTGCCAGTCTTGTAATCAATGATTGCTGTTTCTCTGTTTTGAGTTACAACAATTCGGTCTGGACGCAAAATTATGCCTTCTTTTGTGATGATATCTCTTTCATTGTAAATGATCAAATCATCAGCAAAAAACTGCTTTAAATTGTCACCTTCAACTATTTGGGCAATCGCCTTTGATAGTTCCTCAAACTGTTCTTCATTCAGTTTTCCAGATGAAACAAATTCATCCATCACAAATGGAGCATCGCTGACGGTATGTATCTGCGACATAATGTTGTGCACCAAATTTCCTTTTTCTTGTGCCTTTTCCTGTGCAGTGTCCCATAAATATCCTGAATTTGTAACAATGTTCAAGTTGTGGCTCTCTTTTGGAGTACAGATGAATTCTTTTTGAGTGACAGCAGTTTTCGATTCTTTTGAAGACAATTGCCTTTCCGGGTTGCCAAAAATATATGTGTTTTCAAGGTTATTCCATTGATTAATGGATTTTAGATAATTAATAAACAAACCAGAATAGAGGTTGAGTTTTTCATTTTGCTTAGCATCCAAATCCAATTCAGAAATAACGTAAAGTTGCTCTACTGCACGCGTCAAAACTACATACAACAAATTTATGCTGTCCAATTCCAATTCTGAACGATAATTGCTATAAATGCTGAAACCCAGCTCTCCAAATTCCTCAAGATCTTTGTTGAGATTGATGAACAAATTTGAAAAACCGCTAAAATCATCCTCACTCACAGGAAACCAAGTTTTTGGAGACATATCAAAATATATTTCCTGATTGGCATAAGGGAAAATAACGACAGGAAATTCCAAGCCTTTAGATTTATGTATGGTCATAATCTGAACGGCGTTATTGGCTTGAGGAGAAACTACGCTCAACTTATCTTTCTTTTTGTCCCAATGATTGATAAATCCGAGTAAACTTGAATTGTGTCGTTGTGAATAATCCAAAACTTCATCCAAGTAAAACTGCAGATAAGCATTTGATGCATCATTCAATTTAAAACTTCTGATGATGTTTTCAACAGCTTCATAGATAGGTGATTTCAGAAATTTGTTAAAATCAAAATAAAAATGGTGCAAAGCCAAAGCAGCGAACATAGAATTAACCTCCAAACGGTACAAACCATTGTAAAAGGAATGTTTATCTTCTAGTTGAAGCTTGAATTCTGCTAGGTAGGACAATACTTCGATTTTGAGTTGTTCGTTTTCTGGTTGGGTTGATAAACCGATAATAGCTGATATAAAACCGATTTCAGGAGAATTTTTGAGCAAAAGAGATTCTGAAGAAACAATAGGTATTTGATGCGAACTCAAATATTCTGCTATGGCAATACCTTCTTTTGATTTTCGAGTGATGACACAAATGTCTTTTAAATCGAAACCCTTTTGTTGAGCCTCTTGTATGTTTTCAAGTGTTTTTTGACAATGCAATAAATCTTTGCTATCGTTTTCTTCTAAATTTTTGACATCCAAAAATGATATTTCCACAAAACCATCAGCATCAACAGTACTGTCTTGTTTGCTCGCTTCATAAATGGCCTGATGTTCAGAGTTTGAAAACACGAAGCTAGATAGATGTTTAAAAAATGAATTATTAAAATTCACCACTTGCTTTGAACTGCGATAGTTTGCTGGCAAGTTTTTGACACACTTTTCAATGTAGAAAGGATTGCCATCCGTATACAGGTCAATGAATTGTTCTGCTTTGCCGCCTCGCCAACGATAAATGGCCTGTTTAGCATCGCCAACAATCATCGCAGAGCCTGATTCTCCCTTAAAATTCTCGCCAGAAAGTGCATTTCCAATCAGCGGAATCATATTTTGCCATTGCATAGTTGAGGTGTCCTGAAACTCATCAATAAAATAATTCTTGAATTTTTCACCAATGCGTTCGTAAATATAAGGCGCTGGCTGATTTTTTATTTCTCTGCTGATGAGCGCATTAAATTCAGATATCAATAACAGATCATCTTCGTCTTTGAGTTCTTGAAGTGATGTGTTGATTTCGTTTAAAACCGATAAAGGAGTTATGTTGTTCAGAACATTTTTAACGAATTTATATTGAATGACTTGTTGTTTTGTTTGATTGAAATTTTCCAGAAGTTTTGGTTGAATGGAATCAATCAAGGCGGCAGTTTCACTAGAAACTCGTTTAGGATAAAGTGTTGAACCATCCTCTAAATCTTCTTGCCATTTCAATCCAAAATTCACGTCAAAAGATCCATCGACCAACTTCTGAAAGTATTTAGGCAAGTAGCCGCTTGAGAAATCATTGAACTGTAAGCCGTAATTCACAATGAGCTCCAATGTTTCCCTTGCAGTATTAATTAATTTAGATTCGAGAAGTGTCATCGTTTTTGTTAGTTGCGATTTCAATTCTTTAAAATCTTCAAGGGTTTTTACTTTGAGCGAATCAATAAATCGCACATCATTTTCACTGATTAGCAATTGCGCAATGTTGTTAAAATCATACGACACGTCCCAACTCTTATCATTATCTGCCTTTTCAATGGCAAAGTCCACAAGCACTTTAGTAAGGTCTTTATTGGTGCCAGCCTTGTCGATAAGTTTGTCAACGGCCTTATGTAGTAGATTGATAGTGTCTAATTCAACCTCAAAATTGAGCGGCAACTTTAGGTCATAAGCAAAAGTTCGAATAAGCCTATGATTAAATTTATCAATAGTCGAGACATCGAAGGAGGCGTAATTATGGGCAATATTCAACAAAATGTGCTTTGACTTCTGATGTAGAGAAAGGGCATCCATATTTAACACTTTCTGCAATTCTTCAAACATTGGGTTTGAGCTGCTCAAAATTTGTTCATCAGAAAATTGCATAAGCATTTTCACAATTCGCTCTTTCATTTCGGCGACTGCCTTGTTGGTAAATGTGAGAGCCAGGATATTTTTAAAGGCCAAGTTTGATTTGGACTTACAAAGGATCTTTAAATATTCCATAACCAGAGTATAGGTTTTACCACTTCCAGCGGAAGCGTTATAAATCGTAAAAGCACACTCTTTTGACATCGATTAAAATTTCATACAAGATAAAAACTCTCTATGATTTAATAACAATTAATTATTTTTTAATGTGGCGTATTATCTGTATTATGAGTAAATTTGAAAGAAATTAATTATTAACACATAAAATCAAAATATTATGGCTTTCGAATTACCGAAATTAAAATATGCATACGACGCTTTGGAACCAAACATTGACGCTCGTACAATGGAAATACATCATACAAAACATCATCAAGGTTATACAAACAATCTTAACAGCGCTATCGAAGGAACAGATTTAGAAGGAAAGACCATTGAAAACATCCTTATTAATCTTGATATGGAGAATAAGGCAGTTAGAAATAATGGAGGAGGTTTTTATAATCATTCATTGTTTTGGGAAGTGATGAATCCTGAAAACAAAGGAAGACTTTCAGGTGAACTAAAAGATGCCATCGAGGCAAAATACAAATCGTTTGATGCTTTTAAAGATGAATTTAGCAAAGCTGCTGCCTCAAGATTTGGATCTGGATGGGCTTGGTTGTGCGTTCACAAAGGCGGAAAAATTGAAATTTGTTCAACACCAAATCAAGACAATCCACTAATGCCAGGGACAGGATGTGGTGGAACACCGATACTTGGATTGGATGTTTGGGAACACGCATATTATTTGAATTATCAAAACAGACGTCCTGACTACATTAATGCATTTTTTAATGTGATCAATTGGAACGAAGTTGAAAGAAGATACGCAGAAGCCAAATAAATAAGGTTGTATACTCTACTAGAAAAGCAAACGCGAAAGTGTTTGCTTTTTTTATTGTGTCAAACGCTGGGAATTGTTTTGAGATTCCTGTTTCCGCAGGGATGAAATGAAAAAAGGTGAACGAGTGTTCACCTTTTTTGCCCCAAATCTACCATAAACTTAACCTACTTATGTTATGGTTGAAGCAAATATATGATGAGTTAATTCGATTTGTTAAATTTTTTAGACAAACGACTTATAAATTAGGCTAAAAGAAATTTAATCGACGAACGGAAGTGTTTTGCGGCGTGAATCAATGAATAATTAAAAAAAGAAGTCCCAAATTACAGGTAGTGCAATAAAAAAAGGTGAACAAGTGTTCACCTTTTTTTGCCCCAAATCTACCATGAACTTAACCTACTTATGTTATGGTGACACTAAAGTATGCGGAAATTAGTTAAGAAGTTCAAAATATTAGACAAAATGCATTTTTATCCGATAAAAAGCTATTTTTCTAGGTGAAGTGAATTTTTGCAAGTTCTGAATATTCAATAACCCTTTGACTAATAGGCCCTTTCGTCGTTCCCTTCATAGAAATTAATGAATGCTCGATTAACAACTCGGTTTCCACCAATTGTTGGATAATCTCCCGTGAAATACCAGTCACCAAGATTTTTAGGACAAGCTTTATGTAAATTATCCACAGACTGAAATATAGTTTTCACCTCTGCTTTAACTGAAAAATCAGAGATAAGTTCTGCGATTTTGTCTGAGATTTGCTCGTCTGTAAATTCAGCGTAAAGTTCTTTCACATAATTATGAACGTCTTTATCTTCAAAATCTACTTGAGCTTTACATTTTTGATAAACTTCTTCTACCAAATGATATTTGTTGTTTTCTTTTAGCAACTCCAGCATCGCTCTAAATGCAATTAATCCTTCAAGACGCGCCATATCGATGCCATAACAATCAGGATAGCGTATTTGGGGCGCAGATGAGACCACGATAATTTTCTTTGGCTTTAAACGGTCCATCATTTTGATGATACTTTTCTTCAAGGTTGTTCCACGAACAATGCTATCGTCAATGATCACCAAATTGTCGGTAGGTTTAATGACGCCATAAGTAATGTCATAAACGTGGGCGACCAAATCATCTCTACTGCTGTCTTCTGTTATGAAAGTTCGCAGCTTTACGTCCTTGATGGCGATTTTTTCAATACGAGGCCTTTCGGATAGAATTTGGGTTACTTTTTCAGCAGATAGTTTGCCATTGCCATCAAGAATGGCCTGTGTTTTCTTTTTGTTTAAATGATCCTCTACAGTTTCAATCATTCCAAAAAAAGATGTTTCAGCCGTATTTGGAATGTAGGAGAAAACAGTATTTTTCGTATCGTAATCAATCTCTTCCAAAACTTTTGGCATCAACAATTTACCCAGTTGCTTGCGCTCTTGATAAATTTCAGCATCGCTTCCTCTAGAAAAATATATCCTTTCGAACGAACAGGCTTTTCTTTCTAAAGGCTCAAGGATTTTTTTGATAGATGTATCACCAGATTTTTTTGTAATGATGGCATGTCCAGGATCCAGCTCTTTAACGTCATTATAATCGACATTAAAAACCGTTTGAATTACAGGGCGTTCTGATGCGACCACAACAATCTCATCATCTTTGTAATAATATGCCGGCCGAATACCTGAAGGGTCACGAAGCACAAAAGAATCACCATGTCCTAATAGACCAGCCATGGCATAACCACCATCCCAATTTTTGGAAGCCTTCTTAAGAATTTTAGCAACATTCAATCGGTCAGCAATCAATGGGCTGCATTCCATTTTTGAATAGCCTTCTTTTTTCAGTTGTTTGTATTTTTTCGCCACAGCATCATCCAGAAAGTGACCAATCTTTTCCATTATGGTAATGGTATCTGCCTTCTCTTTTGGGTGTTGCCCTAATCTTACCAATCCTTCAAACAACTGATTCACATTGGTCATATTGAAATTACCTGCAACAATCAGATTTCTGTGCATCCAATTGTTTTGTCTTAAGAAAGGATGAACGCTCTCAACGCTATTTTTACCAAAAGTTCCATATCTCACGTGACCTAAAAGCAATTCACCTATATACGGAATGTGTTTTTTCTGAAGTGCTACATCATCCATATACTCTGGATGTTCCTTAAAATCTTTGTTGATGCGATCATTTATCTGGGCAAAAATATCCTGAATGGGTTGCTGTGCAACTGACCTTACACGGCTGATATATCTTTCACCGGGAGCTGTATCCAATTTTATACTGGCAAAACCTGCACCATCCTGCCCACGATTGTGCTGTTTTTCCATCATCAAGTACATCTTATTGACACCATAAAACGCACTGCCATACTTTTCTTTATAAAATTCTAAAGGCTTTAATAATCTAATGAGTGCAATGCCACACTCATGCTTTAACATATCGCTCATTCGCTTTGTTAGATTTTAGATTCGGTTTTTGTGATATACCATTGTCGAAAAAACTTCTATAAATTTACAAACAATGGTGATTAAAAAACGCGCTCGTAATGGAGCGCGTTTGTTTATGCTAATTCTATTTCAAACTGTGTGAGTTGCTTAAATTGTTGCAAACGCTGATGCACTTCCTTATAACTCAAATTTTCCATTCGCTCTGTACCAAATTTTTCCACACAGAACGATGCTAAAGTGGAGCCATAAATCACAGCACTTTTCATATTTTCAAAAGAAACATCTTCGGTTTTTGACAAGTAACCCGCAAAACCACCGGCAAAAGTATCTCCTGCTCCTGTTGGATCAAATACTTCTTCCAATGGCAAAGCTGGCGCATAGAACACGTTATCATCGTGAAACAATAACGCTCCATGTTCTCCTTTTTTGATCACTACATATTTTGGACCCATTTCGTGAATCTTACGAGCTGCAACTACCAGAGAATATTCGCCTGTCAACTGTCTTGCTTCTTCATCATTGATAGTAATGACATCTACCTTCTTGATAACTGCCAATAAATCTTCCAGAGCACAATTCATCCAGAAGTTCATTGTATCTAGGATTACCAATTTTGGTTTTTTCTCCATTTGCTCCAAAACACCCATTTGCACTAAAGGGTGCAAATTACCCAACATTACAATTTCTGAATGTCTGTAATCTTGCGGCACAACAGGTTTAAAATCGGCCAATACGTTTAACTCTGTCACCAATGTATCTCGCGTATTCATATCATTGTGATACTTACCGCTCCAGAAGAATGTTTTTCCCTCCTTTACAATCTCCACTCCAGAAACATCAATGTTTTTATTGGAAAGCAAATCCAAGTATTCTTGCGGGAAATCGCCACCTACCACTGACACAACTGCTGCATCAACATTAAACTGTGATGCTGCCAAGCCAATAAAGGTTGCAGCGCCACCTAAAATTTTATCTGTTTTTCCGAAAGGGGTTTCAATGGCATCAAACGCAACTGTCCCGACGATTACTAATTTGCTCATGTTGAGGTTTCAAAATTTGGTGCAAATATAGTGTTTTTATAGAGTAATAAGCTAATTTATTTCCTGCCGAAGTCTGCCGGAATTTCTCCCCAAGCTTTGGTTTCCCATTTGACAATTGGAGTATTATAAGTATTCGTTTTTAGCCAGGATACGGCCCTGTCTACGAGCTCAAATAGCGCTTGATTTTTTGCATTGCGTTCCAATTTCGTGTTGCAGGTCTTTTTTCTGACCCAACTGATTGCCGTTTTTGAATCTGTATAGATGATTCTGTCGCTGCTTTGTTTTTTCAATAAAGCCAAACCGTGCACAATAGCCAAAAACTCTCCTATGTTATTGGTGCCTTCCTCAAAAGGCCCTTGAATGAACAATTGCTTTTTCGTTTTGGTGTCCACACCGCGATATTCCATTTTTCCTGGATTGCCGCTGGAGGCTGCGTCTACCGAAATGGAATTGTAATTAGGCTGTCCAATTTTTTTTAGTTCGGCATCAGACAGTTCACTTTTAAACTTTCCTTTCGAAATATAATCTTTATAATTACCTTTTAAAGCTTGTTTCGCTGCATCAAAGGTTTCAAAAGATTTGTATTGTGCGCCTTCAAAATCTTTAATTTGCGCCTTACAATCATCCCACGATTCAAAAACTCCCGTATGACGCCCTTTCCAAACGGTGTAATATTTCTTTTTCTTCTTGCTCATTTTACCAAAAGAGATTCCACTACTTCTGGAAAATGTTTCATTTCCAGTTGATGAATTTTGGCAGCAACGTCTTCAGCAGAATCGGTGGAGTCAACATCACATTTAGCCTGAAAGATGATGGCACCTTCATCATAATTTTCATTGACATAGTGAATAGTAATACCTGTTTCTTTCTCCTTGTTGGCAACCACTGCTTCGTGAACAAAATGACCATACATTCCTTTGCCACCATATTTGGGCAGAAGAGCAGGGTGTATGTTGATGACCTTATTCGGAAAAACGTGAAGAATACTTTCAGGAAATTTCCATAAAAACCCAGCCAAAACTATAAGGTCAGGATTTGATGATTTGAGAATATTGAGAACATCATCTGTTTTGTAGAGCGCTATTCTATTGAAAGACAATGCGCTAATGTTCAAATTTTTAGCTCGTTCCAAAACTTTGGCATGAGGATTGTTAGTCAACACCTGAATGACAGAACCAGTTTCTCTGTTTTGAAAAAACTTAATTAAATTTTCAGCATTAGTACCACTTCCGGACGCAAAGATTACCACACGTTTCATCTACAGATATTCTTGTTCAATTATTCAGAAACAAAAAAAGGAATAATTATTAACAATTAGAAGGCAAAATGGAAATTCTTCAATGGATTTTCATTAAATTACAATCACATTTAAAAATATAAGATGGGTTTTAAAATAAAGTTTTTTATTTTTGCCATCTAATTAAAACTTAAAATTAAAAAATTATGTCAGACATTGCATCAAGAGTAAAAGCGATTATCGTTGATAAGCTAGGAGTAGATGAAAACGAAGTCGTAACAGAAGCAAGCTTCACAAATGATTTAGGCGCAGATTCTTTGGATACTGTTGAACTAATCATGGAATTTGAAAAAGAATTTGATATTCAAATCCCAGATGACCAAGCTGAAAATATTGCTACTGTTGGTCAGGCTATCTCTTATATAGAAGCAGCAAAATAAGTAACAAAACTTTATGGAATTAAGGCGAGTTGTAGTTACAGGTTTAGGCGCTCTCACACCCATTGGCAATACCAAAGATGATTATTGGAATGCATTGGTGGAAGGTAAAAGTGGTGCTGCACCTATAACATATTTTGATACTGAAAAGTTCAAGACAAAATTTGCTTGCGAATTAAAAAACTTCGTTGCAACAGACTTTATAGACCGAAAATTGGCCAGTAGAATGGACAAATTTACGCAGTATGCTATGGTGGCTTCAGATGAAGCAATAGCAGATGCTAAATTGGACCTAGATTCCGTTGACAAACTACGTGTAGGTGTCATTTGGGGAGCTGGAATTGGAGGTTTGGAAACGTTTCAAGAAGAGGTTTTGAATTACGCTAAAGGTGATGGCTCACCTCGTTTTAATCCTTTTTTCATTCCGAAAATGATTGCTGATATAGCGCCAGGAAACATTTCCATCAAGCATGGGTTTATGGGTCCTAACTATACAACTGTATCGGCTTGCGCATCATCTGCCAACGCAATGATTGATGCCCTCAATTATATTAGATTAGGGTATTGTGATGTTGTTGTGACAGGTGGAAGTGAGGCCGCAGTTACCATTGCCGGAATGGGTGGTTTTAATGCCATGCATGCCCTTTCAACCAGAAATGAAAGCCCAGAAACAGCCTCACGCCCATTTGATGCAACCAGAGATGGATTTGTCTTGGGAGAAGGCGCTGGAGCCATCATTCTTGAAGAATATGAGCATGCCAAGGCAAGAGGAGCCAAAATTTACGCAGAACTTTTAGGTGGTGGTTTGTCATCAGATGCATATCATATGACAGCACCTCATCCTGATGGAATAGGTGTAATGGCTGTAATGAAGAATTGTTTGGAAAACGCTGGGTTAAATCCAGAAGATGTTGACCATATCAATACTCATGGAACATCAACACCACTTGGTGATGTTGCCGAACTTAAAGCTATTACTGAAGTTTTTGGAGAACATGCAAAGACCATGAATATCAACTCTACTAAGTCTATGACTGGTCATTTATTGGGAGCTGCAGGTGCAATTGAGGCCATTGCCTCTATCCTTGCGATAGAACATGGTGTAGTACCTCCTACCATTAACCATTCTGTAGTTGATGAGAACATTGATCCTGAATTGAATTTAACTCTAAACAAAGCTCAAAAGAGAGATGTAAAAGTAGTTATGAGTAATACCTTCGGATTTGGAGGCCATAATGCTTGTGTGTTGTTCAAAAAATTAGATTAATTATCGAATGAAATAAACCTTGTTCTTTATGTTATTTTATGTAAATACAGTGAAAATGGTTTATAACATCTGACCAAATCATATAATAGAAAATATCAGATGAATTACATTCGTAACATATTAAATTCCCGTTCAAGTAGTAACGGGAATTTTTTTTTGCAACTTGAAAAAATAATTGGTTTCAAGCCAAAAACAAAGAGTCTTTACGTGAAGGCGTTCACTCATCGCTCTATGAACGTTAAAGACAAAAATGGAGCCGCCGTAAACTATGAGAGGCTTGAGTTTGTGGGAGACGCCATGCTTGGAGCGGTGATTGCATCGTATTTATACGGTGAAGTTCCACAAGGAGATGAAGGATATCTAACAAAAATGCGCTCAAAGGTAGTCAGTAGAGAGCATCTCAATGAATTGGGCAAAGAGTTGAACCTAATCAACTTTGTAGAATCCAAAATCCCAAAGAATAATTTCGGAAATAATATCCATGGTAATTTGTTCGAAGCTCTAGTTGGAGCAATTTTTTTGGATAGAGGTTATAAATATTGTGAAAAATTCATTTACAAAAGGGTGATTGACGCTCATGTAGACATTGAAACACTTGAAGGAAAGGTGATCAGTTACAAAAGTTTATTAATTGAATGGTGCCAAAAGGAAAAAAAGACCTTCGATTACAATGTCTATGAAGACACAGGGAATGATGACATCAAACATTTCAGCGTCAAACTCTCAATAGACAAAAAAGTTGTTGCAAAAGCACGTGCGACTTCCAAAAAAAAAGCAGAAGAAAAAGCATCCAAAAGAGCCTTTTTTGCGCTCCAGAATAAAATCTCGAGGCCTTTTTAAATATTTGAGTCAGAGCTTTCTTTAAAATCGCTCAAACTATAACGTTTTCGTGTGTTTTGTTAGTTAAGAATAACAAAAACTTCATACTGCAGTGATGATAAAATACTATATTTACCACTCATAATTGTATAATTATGGCTGTACATAAACTGCTTGTCGATGATTTTTATGACCCTTCTTTTTCCCTAATTGCCATTCACTGTAGGTTAGAGGACTATCGAATGGCGTATCTCCTCAATAAGCATTTAAACATTAAACTTGTTCGTTTACCAAATGATTTGGATTACAGATATCTAGATTCAAATTACTCTGTTTATGAATGGGAAGATGTACAACAGCAAACCATATGGAATTTGATTTCAAACGTCTGCAAAAAGGAAGAAGCAAGTTTACAAAGTTCAGGTTCGCTGTTTAATACAGAACAAATAGTTTTAAAAACATACCATCTGTTGCCAGAATTCAAAAAAGTAGATTATTTCATCAAAATATCTACTGATGAAGGCTCAATAGATGAGAAAGAATTACTAAACAAATTACAAGACATTCCGCATTTGGTTACAAGTTATAGTGTCGATGTAGAAAATATAAAATCAAAAGACAATTTAATTTTTTAATACATGTCAAAAAGAAAGAAAACCAAGATTGTAGCCACTTTAGGACCAGCAACTAGTACGAAAGAGGTGTTGAGAGCTATGATGGAGGAAGGTGTCGATGTGTTTAGGGTCAATTTTTCGCATGCAGATTATAAAGATGTGGAAGAGCGCATTACTATGATACGTGAACTGAATGAAGAGTTTGGCTATAATGTTGCCATTCTTGCCGATTTACAAGGACCTAAACTACGTGTCGGTGTTATGAAAGGTGAGGTCGTAGTTAATGAAGGTGATGAAATCATATTTGCTACCGGAAAAAAGTTTGAAGGCAATAAACAACGTGTTTATATGACCTACGATAATTTTCCTCAAGATGCAAAAGCTGGAGAGCGAATCCTTCTTGATGATGGAAAGTTGATTTTTGAAGTGGTTTCAACCGATAAAAAATCAGAAGTGAAGGCAAAGGTTATTCAAGGTGGTCCTTTGAAATCAAAGAAAGGTGTCAACTTGCCAAACACCAATATTTCACAGCCAGCTTTGACCGAGAAGGATATTGAGGATGCACTTTTTGCCATCAAGATGAAAGTTGATTGGATTGCACTTTCGTTTGTAAGACACGCAGAAGATTTGATGCAATTGGAAGAATTGATTAAAGAACATAGTGATCATAAAATTCCGATAATTGCAAAAATCGAAAAACCAGAAGCTGTTGAAAACATTGATAAAATTGTCGCTTATTGTGATGGTTTGATGGTGGCTCGTGGAGATTTGGGTGTTGAAATTCCAGCTGAAGAGGTTCCATTGATTCAAAAGCAATTGGTTTTAAGGGCAAAAAGAGCAAGAATCCCTGTGATTATTGCAACTCAAATGATGGAAACGATGATTTCAAGCCTTACACCAACAAGGGCAGAGGTCAATGACGTTGCCAATTCAGTCATGGATGGTGCCGACGCTGTGATGTTATCTGGTGAAACGTCTGTAGGTAGTTACCCGGTTCAAGTCATCAAGCAAATGTCGAACATTATCAAAAGTGTTGAAGATTCTCCGCTGATTAAAGTGCCTCAAATTCCACCACATATTCGTACCAAGCGTTACATTACAAAATCAATTTGTTATCACGCTGCACATATGGCAAATGAAATCAATGCAAGAGCCATTTCAACATTAACAAATAGTGGTTATACAGCGTTTCAGATTTCCGCTTGGAGACCGAGTGCTCATATATTGGTTTTCACCTCAAATAAGCGTATTTTAACGCAACTCAATTTGCTTTGGGGCGTAAAGGCTTTTTATTATGATAAGTTTGTCAGCACTGATGAAACCATTGAAGATGTAAACGCCATTGCCTGTAAGAAAGGCTATTTGGAAGTTGGAGATATGTTGGTGAGTCTTGCGGCAATGCCTATTCAAGAAAAAGGGATGGTAAATACACTTCGTGTGACTGAAATTTCGAGTTGTAGTTTTTAATTCGAATTAAATAATTAATAAGAAAAGCGGGAATAAGTTCCTGCTTTTTTAGTTCTTGTAAATCAGATACGAAATAGGAATTCTTGTGATTTCAATATCTTCTTTATTGGTAGCATAAGAAACATATAGGTAATCGTCCCAAATAATGCTTTTAGGATAGCTGTAACCGATTCTTTTGTATTTTCCATCGTATCGCATAGGCTGCAGGTTTTCATCTCCAGAACGTATCAAATATGCCTTGTCAAACACAAAACCATCTTTGCTTAAAGTGATTGCCAAAGGAAATCGATTTTTATTCCCTGAAGGATTGTTAACCATAAAAGCCGTTCCGTCAGATAAATTTCCTGCACTTTGTTTTGCCCTTGAATCTGGAGTGTCGATTAATTGTGGCTGCGTCCAAGTTTCCCCATTATCATAACTTACAGCAGCCAGTTTTTTGAATGAACTATTTTGATCTCGAAACACCATAACAATCGCAGCATCCTTTCTATAAAACCAACTGGGCTCCAACTCTCGGCTCATTAAACTATCCTTTGCTGTCATATTTTGCATTCTTCCAACTTTCCAATTGGAAATTCCTAAAGTGTCATCTGAATAAAATGGTTTGGCATTTAATCCAGGCTGCATATGAAATGCAGTAACGAGTCGTCCGTTTGGCAATGCGCGAACATCCTGTTCTATAATTCCAGGAATAGGTTTGCCGTCAGAATCAGTTACAGGAAGCGGTTTACTCCAAGTCAAACCATCATTGGAACTTACATATTCGGTATATCCTTGCTTGATCTCATTTGAAAAATTTGGCCAAACGCAGATATAAGCAATCAAAGTGTGGCCTCCACTATACCATCCACCATTGGTTTTGATACCATTTTCATAAATTTCTGTCAATTTCATCGGCTTTTCCCAAACCTTACCATCTTTACTTCTACTATAGAACACTTGTGTATCCTCACCATCTTCATCTACAGATGAACTTTGCCACTGCGCATAGAGATACCCTTTGAATGGAAACAGAACTGCTCCGTGATTGTATTTGTTGCCATCTTTTTGCGGTGAAAAAACCGTGAAAGTTTCAGCTTTTTCGACGAATTTTAAACCGAGTGTTTCAGGTTTGCTCATATCGAACAGCGAATCAACCGTAAAAGGAATTTGATGTTCTTGTGAGAATAGACTCGTCAGTTGAAATAAACTAATCGCCAAAACGATATTTATCTTTTTCAAACCCATCAAAATTCAAATTTTAATTGCACGCTCACTACTTTTTCCTTCTCTTCAGATTCGGCTTTTTTCTCACTTTCTGTATTTAAATTGGACATTGAAATACCAAGTAAACGGACAGAATTGTTGAGTTTTTCCTGATACAGCAAATCTTTCGCTGTTTCAAGAATCACATCTTTATCGTTGATAAAATAAGGAACCGTTTTACTACGCGTTTGAAGAGTAAAATCACTGTATTTTATTTTCAAAGTCACCGTTTTCCCAGACACTTTGCTTTTTTCCAAGCGTTTTGAAACTTCTTTGGCAATTTTCTCCAGTTTTCCCATCATAAATATTTCGCTGGATAGATTTTCATTAAAAGTTCGTTCAGCTGCCAATGATTTTCTGATCCTACTCGGCTTGACTTCGCTGTTATGAATGCCTCTGACAATAAAGTAATAGTAACTACCTGATTTCCCAAAATGCTCTTCAAGATACTCGATGGATTTTGATTTCAAATCTTTTCCGGTGAAGATTCCCAATTGATACATCTTTTCGGCCGTGACTTTTCCTACACCATAAAACTTTCGGATATCCAAATGCTCCAGAAACTCTAATACTTCTTCGGGATTTACCGTTTTTTGCCCATTGGGTTTGTTATAGTCGCTTGCAATTTTGGCAACAAATTTATTGATAGAAATTCCTGCGGAAGCTGTCAGGCCAACCTCATTCAAAATTCTATCGCGTATTTCTTTCGCTATCAATGTCGCACTCGGATTGCCTTTTTTGTTTTCAGTAACATCAAGATAGGCTTCGTCAAGCGACAATGGTTCTACCAAATCGGTATAGTCATAAAATATCTTTCTTATTTTCTTTGAAATTTCTTGATATCTGTCAAAACGCGGTCTCACAAAAATTAAATCTGGGCAATTGCGCTTCGCCTGAACACCACTCATCGCACTTCGAACACCAAATTTTCTCGCTTCATAACTTGCAGCACTCACTACGCCTCGTTTTTCGCTTCCACCAACAGCCAAAGGTTTCCCTTTTAATTCGGGATTGTCCATTTGTTCCACAGATGCATAAAACGCATCCATATCCACGTGAATAATCTTTCTTATTGGTAAATCGTTTGGCATAACGTAAATTTAGGGATTAAAACCCTTTTGCTATACTTATTGAAATGGAATTTTAAGCCGAAACTTCGATATCCAAAAGGAACCCATAAAAAACAACAGACTATGTCTAAAACAGCCATTATTTTAGGAGCTACAGGTTTAACAGGAAGCCATCTGTTGCAATTGCTGTTGGATGACGAACGGTATGCACGGATTATTGTTTTTGGAAGAAAAACCTGCGGTGTTGGTCACTCAAAGTTAACAGAACACATCGTAAATGTATTGCATCTTGAAAATCAACAAGAGCTATTTCAGGCAGATGAAGTGTTTTGCTGCATAGGAACAACTAAAGCCAAAACACCAAATAAGGACATTTATACCAAGATTGATTATGGAATTCCTACAGCTGCTGCAAAATTGTGTAAAGAGAATGGTATAGAGACATTTATGGTGATTTCTGCTCTGGGAGCCAAAAAGAAAAGCAAAATATTTTATAATAGAGTGAAAGGTAAGATGGAAGAAGCGGTTTTGAGCTTCAATATCAAAAACACCTATATTTTGCAACCCTCTTTGATTAGCGGTGAACGAGACGAAAAACGAATTGGCGAATCCATAATGAAATTTTTGATGTCAATGTTAAAGCCGTTACTTCGATTTGGTGATTTGGAAAGGTATCGTCCTATTCATCCCAAAACCATTGCCAAGTGTATGGTTTGGTTGGGAAATAACGAATACCAACCAGGACGTGTAGAGTCAAAAATTATTCAAGAGATAACAGATGATATATGATTGAGATAGAAAGAAAATTTTTAGTGACATCGGATGATTTTAAAGAAGAGGCACAATCTGAAACAAGGATTGTTCAAGGCTTTTTGAATTCTGATAAAGAACGAACAGTTCGTGTAAGGATTAAAGACAATCAAGGTTTCTTGACTGTAAAAGGTGCATCAAATGATGGCGGTTTGTCTCGTTTTGAATGGGAAAAGGACATTTCAAAAGAAGAAGCTGATTCACTATTGAAGCTATGTGAAGAAGGCATCATTGACAAAATAAGATATAATGTTCAAGTTGAAAATCATCTGTTTGAAGTGGACGAATTTCTTGGTGAGAATGAGGGTTTGGTTGTCGCAGAAGTGGAATTGAATCACGTATCAGAAATTTTTAAAAAGCCAAACTGGTTAGGTAGAGAAGTCACGGGATTATCAAAGTACTATAACTCTCAATTAAGCAAAAACCCTTTTAAATACTGGAAATTATGAAAACAATGTTCGCCATATTTTTTAGCTTGATCCTTTTTGTTTCTTGCAAAGAACAAAATCAGGAACAAACTATCGAAAAAGAGTCAGTGGTTATTGAAAAAATATCAGAAAAATCAATTACGGATATTAAGGAAGGTCTGACTTCAAAAGGGTACAAAATCTTTGATTATGTAGATGAAAAAACAAAAGACACCATCTTGATGCAACAGTATTTCATAGCTTTCTTAAAGAGGGGAACCAATCGTTCACAAAACAAAGCAGAATCAGATAGTTTGCAAAACCTACATTTAGCACATTTAGGAAAGATGTATGAATTGGGTTATGCTGATATTTCCGGTCCATTTGGAGACGATGGCGATATTAGAGGCATCACCATTTATAACGTGCCAACCATCGAAATGGCAGACAGCCTGGCCAATGCTGACCCAATGGTAAAAGCGGGTAGATTGACCATTGAAATCCATCCTTGGTGGGCAGCTAAAGGGTTTCCTTTGAGATAAAAAAAAAGCCACTTGTAAAAAGTGGCTTCAAATAATATTTTTTTTGAGGATTATTGTTCTTCTGAAAAAGACTCCACAGTTTTCATATCTTTCACAGAATACATTTCGCCAGTTTTCTTCACCACTGCTTCCAATGATTGTGGTGTTACTTTAGCATCATCATATTCCACCATCGCCAGTTGTTTGTCAAAATCCACTTTTGCAGACTTAACGCCATCCATATTGGCAATTTTTCTTTCAATAGTTTTTGCACAACCCATAGCACAAGTCATTCCTTCGATGCTAAATTCAGCTTTGGCGTAATGTGCATTTGGATCCAAAGTATTTTCGTTCAAAGCTACTTCGGTATCAACCGTTTTAACTTCAGGCTGTTTGTCATTTTTACAGGCAAGCGTAAAAATTGAAACGATTGCAACAAGTGCTATATTTTTTACTGTGTTCATATCTATTATAAATTGCGTTGAGCACAAATCTAATAAATATTGAAACTTAATGACTATACTTTAACGATTTTTAAGATTGATGGATGAAGGCAAAAAAAAATCCGAAGCATTAAATCTTCGGATTTTTATGATTGTATGTGAAATCAATTATTTAAAATCAGCTTCGGTCACGCCTTCGTTAACTTTTACATTGGTAATGTTCAAATTAACGACTTGTGGTCCAGCTTTGATAGATTGGCTATAAGGGAATTTTAAACCACTCACATCAGAATAGTTATCATAATCAACTACTGTGGTAATTGATTGTCCTTGAGCTTCTTCAGTAGATTCAACTTTCACTAATAGATTCGATTTGGCATCATAATATCTAAAAGAATCTTTACCATCTTTAGAAACCTTAACTTTATAAGCGTCGCTACCATCAATCGTGGTAACGCTTTCCAAGCTGATATTTCCAGCTTCGTAATAAAGCTCTGGGAAAATTGACTTTTTAACTTTTGCTTCCGCAATTTCTTCAGCAGTCAATTCTTTACGCATACCTTGCTGTTCCTGGTATCCTGTTGTGCCATCGAATTTTTGCTTCATCAACGTACCCATTCCTTCAGCAGTCATTTCCATAGACTCCATATTAGGCGCCATAGCTTTTAATTCAGCTTTCAAAGGAATTGGCACGCCTTCAATTGTAACATTGGCAGTGCTGTGAACACTTTTTACAGTTTTGGCTTTGTCTTTTCCTCCAATAGCTGTCAAGTAATTGTCAATTACAGTTTGAGCAGTCAATCCTTCTGGGAGTGGTTTTGAGAACACAGGTTTATCAACAGGATTTGCATATTTATCAAAATACATAATTGGAATTCCCGTTTTTTCCAAGTTTTCAATCACATCACTTCCTTTACCAACTACAACAATACGTGAGTTTTCAGTTTTGAAATATTTGTTTGCTACACGCATAACATCATCAGCAGTTACTGCATTGATTTTTTGAAGGTATGTTGAATAGAAATCTTTAGGTAAATCATTCAATTTGATATTCAATGCATAACGTGCAATGGTTTGTGGACTTTCAAGAGCCAATACAAAATCTCCTACATATTTAGCTTTTGCATTTGCTAAATCTTCAGCCTTTACAGGTTCTGTTTTGATTCTGTTGATTTCTTTCAGAATATTCACAACCGAACTATCCGTCACCATATTTCTTACTGCAGTACTTGCAGAAAATTGTCCAACATACTTGTCGGCATCAATTCCTGAACGAGCTCCATATGTATAACCATGCTCCTCACGAAGGTTCATGTTCAAATAACTGTTAAAACCGCCACCTAAAATTTTATTGGCAATCAACACAGCGTGATAATCAGGATTGTTCATTTTCAAATCAACATTATGCTTTAAGCTAATGTTAGATTGAACGGCGTTTGGCATATCCACAAAATTGATTTGCGTGTATTGAGCATTTGCTTTTGCTGCAGGAACAGTGGTTTCTACAACAACCGATTTTTTCCACACACCAAAACGTTTTTCGATTTCAGATTTAACATCCTTGAAATTCACATCACCTACAACAACCAAATAAGCGTTGTTTGGATTGAATTGTTTTTGATAAAAGGCGTAAACATCTCCATAATTGATGTTGTTTACAGTTTCTTGAGTTGTAAATTCACCGTAAGGATGATTAGTACCATAAGAAAGCGCATCGCCTACACGTCCTGCAGCTGCATCAACGCTTTTTTCTTCTGATTTTAGGTTTTCAAGAAGCTTATCTTTTTCTTTTTGAAATTCTTCTTCAACCAAAAGAGGATTCATTGCGGCATCAGCCATCAATTCTAAAATTCTATTTGAATATTTAGTAAGTGAAGCAGCGTAACCTCCAGATGAACCAAAATTGATGGTTGCTCCTAGAAAATCAACCTCTTCATTGAATTTGTCTTTTGGGATCGATTTGGTTCCATTCCCCATCATACCAGCAAGTATACTTGAGACACCATGTTTGTCGCCATCAAGGGTAGGCTTGTTGTCGATATTAAGACTGAATGAAACTCTAGGGAGCTTATGGTTTTCCACTACAAGAACTTTCATGCCATTTTTAAGAGTGAATTCTTGTGGAGATTTTAAATCAATTTTTGGAGCTGGTCCGGGTTTTGGCGCTTGCGAACGGTCTATCTGTGCCTGTGCACCGAAAGCCAAAAAACAAACCATTAAAAATGCTGATATATAAGTTTTCATAATTTTCATTGTTTTTTATTATTTATCATCCTTTTTTGGTAAGTATTCCAAAACCAAGCGCTGGTTCGGATTTAAGTATTTTTTTGCAGCCGCTTGAATTTCTTCTCTAGTAATAGAACGATAAATGTCTATTTCATTATTGATGAGGTTCACATCATCATAAAGCATATAATAAGTTGCCAGAGAGCCGGCAATACCTGCAATGCTGGAATTTGAATTCACAAATTGGTTCTCAAATTGATTTTGAAGTTTTTGATAATCTCTTTCGGAAATTAATTCTGTTTGTATTTTTACAACCTCTTCATCCATTTCAGACAACAATGTTTCTAACTTAACATCTCCCAAAGGAAGCGCAAATAGAGCGTAGGTACCATAATCCTCTTGGCTGATGTTTACGGCTTGTACTGCAAGTGCCATTTTTTTCTCATCAACTAATTTCTTGTAAAGTACAGAGCTTTTTCCACCACTTAAATAGCTAGAGATCATATTCAAAATATATGAATCTCTACTTTTTTGAGAAGGGGTTCTGTAGGCTGCGATAATTGCAGGAATTTGAATATTGGGATCATAAGCTGTGGCTTTCAAAGTCTCAGTGATAGGTTCTTCGCGCTCAAGATCTCTCCCTACTTCAGCACCTCTAGGAATTGGACCAAAATAATCTTTAATCATTTTTTTGACTTCAGATTTATTGATGTCTCCTGCAACGACTAAAACCGCATTGTTAGGCACATAGAATTTTTTGTTAAATGCCTGGAACTCTTCAAGAGTAGCAGCATCTAAATGATCCATAGAGCCAATCGTAGCCCAACGATAAGGGTGTTTGAAGAACAAATTCTTTTTAATTTCAGCCAAAAGATTTCCGTAAGGCTGATTGTCAACTCTTAATCTTTTTTCTTCTTTTACCACCTCATTTTGAGTATCCACACCTATTTGGTTGATGATGGGATGCATCAATCGTTCCGATTCCATCCATAGTCCCAATTCCACTGCATTGGAAGGGAACACTTCATAGTAATAAGTTCTGTCATCTGTTGTGTTGGCATTGTTACTGCCGCCATTTGAAGATACTATGTTGAACCATTCACCACGTTTAATGTTTTCGGTTCCTTCGAATAAAAGATGTTCAAAAAAATGGGCAAAACCAGTTCTTTCAGGGTTTTCATCTTTAGCACCTACATGGTACATTACTGAAGTGATCACTACTGGAGCGGTATTGTCCTGATGCAAAATGACATGCATACCGTTGTCAAGATCATACTCTTCGAATTCAACTTTTTGAGCATTGGTCATAAAACCAAAAAGCATCAAAGAAGCTAAAGAAAATAAGCCTTTTTTCATTGTGAGTTTGTTTTAAATATTAGTTTGTATGTAATGTAAGTCTATGATTAGACTAGAATGTTACATTATTCGCACAAAAGTATAAAATCATAAGATAGATTTTTAGGTTTTAATTGTGAAAAGAGTATTAAAATTTGTTGGAATCATTAATTTTTTACGAACTTTATGGAAAACCATCTAAAAATTATGCCATGAAAAAAATGATTCTTCCTATACGATATGCTTTGGCATTGAGCGGTTGTTTGATCGCATATTTCCTATTACTTGCTTTAATGGGTTTGCATACAAATCCTGTTTTCAGTTTTGTAAATGCTGCAATTTCAGCATTTGGAATTTACGCAGCCATAAAATCATATAAGTTGGAACAAGGAAATGAATTTGATTACTCAAAAGGTTTTACAGTTGGAATTTTGACAGGCTTTATTTCCACATTGATATTTACCATTTTTTTCGCATTTTATGCTACAGAGTTAGATAAAGATTTTCTGCCAGCACTTCTTGAGACTGTAGACAGAGAATACGATGATAGTATTGGTATTATATCTTTTGTGGTCGCAATAATGGGATTCGCTACGAGTGTGGTTATCACTCTCACGTGTATGCAACTTTTCAAAAAGAGCCATAATGTTGGTCAACAAGAAAATCTGTTAGAGCATAATAGAGAAGATGATCTCGCCAGTTGATTTGTTCTGCTTTAATAACATTTATTTTAATAAAACTCACCTCGACCTTATTTAAATTGACCGGTGCCGACAAAAAACGTTTGTAGATTAATAATTTAGGTGTATATTTGCACCCATTTTATAATAATTAATTTAAACTTAAACGTTACGCTATGTACGCAATTGTAGAGATAGCAGGGCAACAATTCAAAGTTGAAAAAGACCAGAAAGTGTTTGTTCACCGTTTAGCAACAGAAGAAGGTAAGAAAGTTTCTTTCGATAACGTTCTTTTGATTGGTGATGGCAAGAATATTACTTTAGGCGCCCCAGCTATAGACGGAGCTCAAGTAGGAGCAAAAGTCTTAAGTCACCTTAAAGGTGATAAAGTGATCGTTTTCAAAAAGAAAAGACGTAAAGGTTACCGTATAAAAAACGGACACCGTCAAGCTCTTACTGAAATCGTAATTGAAAGCATTGTAGCTTCAGGAGCAACAAAAGCTGAAAAAACAGAAAAAGCGAAACCAGCTAAAGCTGAAAAAGCTGCTCCAGCAAAAGAAACCAAAAAAGCTGAAGCGAAACCTGCAACTAAATCTAAAAAAGAAGAGGTTGAGGTAAGTGAAAACCTAATCACTCGTGCAGAGCACCGCGCAGAAGATGCACACATCGAAATCAACATCGATAAAATTCTTCATAGCATTGGTACTGCAACTAAAGCTGAAGCTGATGATTTGAAAGAAATCAACGGAATTGGCCCTGCTTACGAGAAAAAATTGAACGAAGTAGGTATTTATACATACGAACAAATCAGCAAACTTAAAGCAGCTGATAGAGATGAACTTTCTGCTATTGACGGTATCACACGTGAGAAAATCGAAGCTGAAGAGTGGGTGAAACAAGCGAAAGCTTTGTTGAAAGATAAAAAATAACAATATAAAACCTTAAGACAATGGCTCATAAAAAAGGAGTTGGTAGTTCTAAAAACGGTAGAGAATCAGAATCAAAACGTCTTGGCGTAAAGATTTTTGGTGGTCAAGCTGCTGTGGCTGGAAACATCATCGTAAGACAAAGAGGTAATACACACCATCCAGGTGAAAATGTATATTCTTCAAAAGACCATACATTACATGCCCAGGTTGACGGCATCGTAAAATTTGAAAAGAAAAAAGACAACAAGTCTTATGTGTCAGTGGAGCCGTTTGAGGCTTAATTAGAGACTTTCTTTAAAAGTTTAAAAACCCTTTCTAAATAGAGAGGGTTTTTTATTACACAATATCCATCTTCTTCAACAAAAAGCTTGCATTCATATTGCTGCAAACACCTTTCTTGAATTGGTAGTCAAAATGAAGTTCATCATTGATGATTTCTGCATCGAAATAATAGTTTTTAACTTCTTGCAACTCATTTTCAATCTCACATAAGCTCAAATCGTGCGTTGCAATGATTCCTGTAGCTTTTAAGGCGACCAGCTTTTCAACAAACTTTTTAGAGCCAATCGCTTTGTCTGTGCTATTGGTTCCTTTTAAGATTTCATCCAAGACAATAAAATAGGACTCTTCTTGAATGGCGTCTACAATAAACTTTAAACGTGTTAATTCCGAAAAGAAATACGAACTCTCATCAGTTAAAGAATCGCTTGTGCGCATACTCGTTATGAGCTTTACGGGATGATAATTGCTTGAAGCCGCACAAACAGGCAATCCAACATTTGCCATCACGATATGTATTGAAACGGTTCTTAAAAATGTACTTTTTCCAGCCATATTCGCTCCTGTGATGATGAAAAATTGCTCATTCTCTATAAGTAAATCATTGTCGATTCGTTTTTCTTCTTTCAACAAAGGATGTCCCAATTGTTCAGCATTGATGACATTAAGTGAATCGGTGATTTTTGGATACACATAATTTGGATGATTGAATGCATAGTTGCCAAAACTGTTGTAGGCATCAAAGAAGGAAACCACTTCAAACCAGTCATTAATTTTGTCTTTATATGTCGCAATCCAACGTTCGATTTTATAACTGTTTTTCAAGTCAACCAAAAAGTAGCCATTGCCGAAAATTGCGGAAATCATATTGTTCCTATTGTCTAAAGCATCCAAGTATTTGGAAAGCTTTTTAAATATGTCAGATGCTTTTTCAGTTTCGTTTCGAATGAAATCTTGTTTTTTAAGTAACAATTCGGAATGGAATGTTTCATTTTCAATTTGATTCAATAGTAAAGCATATTGTTTGAAGGTATCCTTAACTTTTTGAGTATTCGACGATAAAACATTGATTTTTTTTAGATAGCGACCAGTAATCATTAGCCCCAAAAGCAACCAATAACCCACAAATTCGATATCAATCACCTTAAAAATAAAGAGCGCAAAAACTGCGAACGTACCTATAGAAAAGGCAATAGGTAGCCACTGAATGTTTCTGGGTAAAAATGATTTGTGGTTTTTTAGCCAGCCGATGATTTGTATAGCAGGAGTGTCAACTTCAATCAAACTGGCATTTGCTGAATATAATTGTCGCCAGTCTGGTTTTGACGCCAACTCCTTAATGGCTTTTTGGCGTAACTCAACATCGTTGGTGTCGTTCGCTTTCAATGCTTCTGCCAACAAGGCGGTTCCTTCATTTATAGACGTTCTGTTGATAAATTGAAAGAATGAACCTCTTCCGAATAAATCAATATCCAAAGCATAAAAATGGTTTGGGTCTTGAAATTCCAAACCTTTTGGTCTGGAGTAATAATGTCCGTTAAGAATTTCTAACTCTGTTTTATTAATGTTTTCTAAAGCTGATTTCAGCTGTTTTTCACTTTTGACATCTGAATATCGAGACAATAAATAAATGAAAATACCTGCACCTATGATTCCAATAATTGTTGGGGCGAGCCAATGGTTTATGAAAAAATAAATTCCTAAAGCCGTGAGCAAAAAAATGAGGAGACGCAAAGAGCTCAACATCGTCATCTGCTTTGAGAGTTTTTCGGCTTCAGATTTGTATTTTTCTTGATTCTGTTTATAAAATGAGAATGGTGTATCCATCGTTTAAATTTGAAATATAAAGAAACAAAAAATCCCAAGCGTTCACTTGGGATTTAAGATTTTATTAGAGGATTTTAGCCTTTTAAACTTGCTGCCAAATATTCTCTGTTCATTCGAGCGATATTTTCAAGGGAAATACCTTTAGGACATTCCACCTCGCAGGCACCAGTATTTGTACAGTTACCAAAACCTTCTTCGTCCATTTGTTTTACCATATTCAAGACGCGTTCTGTAGCTTCAACTTTACCTTGTGGCAAGAGCGCAAATTGTGAAACTTTAGCACCAACAAATAACATCGCTGAAGAGTTTTTACAGCTTGCCACGCAAGCGCCACAACCAATACACGTTGCTGCTTCAAATGCTTCGTCAGCATCGTGTTTATTGACTGGAATATTATTGGCATCAACTGGACGTCCAGAAGTATTTACTGAAATAAATCCACCAGCGTGTTGAATACGGTCGAAGGAACTTCTATCGACCACCAAATCCTTAATGACAGGGAATGCAGTTGCCCTAAATGGTTCTATAAAAATGGTATCACCATCCTTGAACATTCGCATATGCAATTGGCAAGTGGTTACGCCTCTATCAGGTCCGTGTGCTTCACCATTGATATATAAAGAACACATACCACAAATACCTTCGCGACAGTCGTGGTCAAAGGCTACAGGGTCTTCACCTTTGTTGATTAAATCTTCGTTTAAAACGTCTAGCATTTCAAGGAAAGACATATCAGGAGAAACGTCGCTAATCTTGTAATCAACAAGTTTTCCTTTATCGTTGGCGTTTTTTTGGCGCCATATTTTTAACGTTAAATTCATAGCTTTCCTATTCTTATTTATAACTTCTTTGTTTCAACTCAATATCTTTAAATTCCAATTCTTCTTTATGAAGAACAGCATCACTTGGTTCGCCTTTGTATTCCCAAGCAGCCACATAAGCGAAATTTTCATCATCTCGTTTTGCTTCACCTTTTTGAGGGCCGTCTTCTTCAACGGATTCTTCTCTAAAGTGTCCTCCGCAAGATTCTTCTCTATGTAAAGCATCTTTTGCAAACAATTCGCCCAATTCCAGAAAATCAGCCACTCTTCCGGCTTTTGCCAATTCTTCATTGAACTCTTCATTGGTTCCTGGAACTTTCACATCTTTCCAGAACTCTTCGCGCAAGGCTTTAATTTCAGAAATGGCTTCTTTCAAACCTTGTGTATTTCGAGACATTCCAACTTTGTTCCACATAATTTTTCCTAATTTCTTATGGAAATAATCTACAGAATGTGTTCCGTTATTATTGATGAAACGGTTGATGCGTTCTCTCACATTGTTCTCTGCCTCATCAAATTCCGGAGAATCCGTTGGAATTTTACCAGTTCTAATATCTTTTGATAGATAGTCACCAATAGTGTAAGGCAATACAAAGTATCCATCAGCCAAACCTTGCATCAGAGCTGAAGCACCCAGACGGTTGGCTCCGTGGTCAGAGAAGTTGGCTTCTCCTATGCAATACAAACCAGGAACGGTTGTCATTAAATTATAATCTACCCAAACACCACCCATTGTGTAGTGTACCGCAGGATAAATCATCATTGGCGTTTCATATGGGTCTTGGTCTACAATTTTTTCATACATCTGGAAAAGGTTTCCGTATTTTTCCTTGATGACTTCTTGACCTAATTTTTTAACCAAAGCTTTATCGTTTACGTCCAAATGCTTAATGGTAGCCTGAACTTTTCCGTAGCGCTCGATGGCTGAAGCGAAATCTAGATAAACCGCTTCACCAGTTTTGTTAACACCGTAACCAGCATCGCAACGTTCTTTGGCCGCACGAGATGCCACGTCACGAGGCACAAGGTTACCAAAAGCTGGATAACGTCGCTCTAAATAGTAATCTCTATCTTCTTCAGCGATTTGTGTAGGTTTTAGTTTTCCCTCACGAATGGCTTCAACATCTTCCATTTTCTTCGGTACCCAAATACGTCCGTCATTACGAAGTGACTCTGACATCAATGTTAATTTTGATTGATGGTCGCCAGAAACAGGAATACAAGTTGGGTGAATTTGCGTATAGCAAGGATTTGCAAAGTAAGCACCACGTTTGTGGGCTTTCCAAGCAGCTGTTACGTTACTTCCCATAGCATTGGTAGACAAAAAGAAAACGTTACCATAACCACCAGTTCCAAGCACTACGGCATGTGCCGAATGACGCTCAATTTCGCCAGTGATAAGATTTCGTGTAATGATGCCGCGCGCTTTTCCTCCAACTACTACAACATCCAACATTTCGTGTCGGTTGTACATTTTGATTTTACCGCGACCAATTTGACGGTTCATTGCAGAATAAGCACCCAGCAACAATTGCTGTCCAGTTTGTCCTGCAGCATAGAATGTTCTGGAAACCAAAACACCACCAAACGAACGGTTGTCCAACAAACCTCCATATTCACGAGCAAAAGGAACACCTTGCATTACACATTGATCAATAATGTTACCTGACACTTCTGCCAAACGATAGACATTGGCCTCACGTGAACGGTAATCGCCACCTTTTACAGTATCATAAAACAAACGATAGATGGAATCTCCATCGCCTTGATAATTTTTTGCAGCATTTATACCACCTTGAGCAGCGATTGAGTGCGCACGACGTGGCGAATCCTGAAAACAAAATGCTTTTACGTTATAACCCAACTCTGCCAAAGTTGCAGCAGCAGAACCTCCTGCCAAACCAGTTCCTACAACAATGACGTCAATCAATCGCTTGTTTGCTGGGTTAACGAGGTCTATGTGGTTTTTATAATTGGTCCATTTGTCTGCAATAGGACCGGAAGGTATTTTAGAATCTAAAGCCATTTTAGATGTGATTTTAATGGTTGAAATGGTGATAAAGTGCTATGAAAACAAATCCTAATGGTATCAGGATGGCATAAGCTTTACCAAATCCTTTTAATCCTTTTGTATACTTATTATTGGCTCCAACTGATTGAAATGCCGAGTTAAAACCGTGTAGCAAGTGCAGGGATAGAAATACAAAAGCTAGGCAGTATGCCGCAACCCTTAATGGATTTTCAAATTTATGATGTAATTCTTCGTAATAACGAAAATTACCATCTGGTAATAAACCTGTCATATCCCCTTGAAAATATTTTGTGCTAATTTCTGGAATCCAAAAATCAATAAAATGGAGCACCAAAAAAGCCAGTATGGTGAGACCGCTCCAAATCATATTTCGGCTCATCCATGTGGAGTTGGCGCCACCATTGTTTTTGACATAACTGATTTTTCTGGCATTTCGATTGCGAATTTCAAGTACAAACCCCATTATGAAATGAAAAATCACACCAAAAATAAGTACGGGCTGAAAAATATATTGCACAACCCAAAATGTACCCATAAAGTGGGAGGCACTATTAAACGCCTCTTCACTAAACACAGAAAGGATGTTGATTGCAAAATGTTGTAATAAGAAAATCATTAGGAAGAATGCCGAAAGTGCCATGGCAAACTTTCTTCCAATCGAAGAATTAAAAATTCCGCTCATCTGTTGAAGTTAATTTATATCTCACAAAGATACACCTCAAACATTTGAAAGCCAAAAAATAGCTTCAATAATGAATATTTAGAATGATTTTAATTTACATAAACAATGTATTAATTTCCCACTAAAGGAATCAGACCTCGAAGTCCCATATCGACCACTTGCTCTCCAGCTCCAGGTTCATACTGCCCGTCAAAATTTACTTCCGTCCATTCAAAACTATCGTTTATTGAAAATGAAAGTGTTACGACCACATCTTGAGTTTCATTGCCGGTAATTGTCAATCCGTTTTCAAATTGTCCCGTTACAACACAAGAACCTTGAGGTATGGGAGATGAATTGAACAATGGATTTGGAACTGTAGTAGCACCTGCGGGAGCTTGGCCTTGCGCTGTGAAACCAAGGGCTTCAAACGCCCAGAATCCTTGGAGCCTGTTTGCATTCACCTCAATCGCGCTTCCATTCAAATCAAAAGAAGTAATGTAAGTGTTATAACCAACAAAACTAGCCAATGTGCCAGTATACGAATTGCCATCTGTAGCTTTAAAATTTATATCACCTTCTTGATAAGCCAAGGACACTCGGACCCATTCATAGTTGCCATTGGCAACCTCACTTAACGGAATGGTTAAAAAAGTTTCATTGTTACCAGCAAACATTGCGTTTTGAAAATTGATAGCATTGCCACCGCCCGCAGTGGTTTCATCCCCTGAAAAGATAATTTCCCCTTCACCCAACAACGTTGTAGCACTTGGCGCAAACTCAATATAATTGGCACTCATCTGCCTTACAGTAGGTGATTGAGCAGCGTTACTTGATGGAATGGTCGAAGGTTGGCCAAGGTTGTTGAGTCTGGCCTGATTAGGATTAAACTTTAATTTGATAATCAGTTGTGGTGATTCAGTAGGAGGATTGTTGTTATCATCGCTTGAGCATGAAAACAATAAGAGAGCAACAACGACGAAAGATAGTTTTAAAGGTTTCATAATGATTTGGAGTTTAACAGTATAACTTCGAAAACCGAAAATTATTATTTTATCTCAAGTTTTGTTTTTTGGTCATCAATTTGAATAGTGTAGACACCTTTTGGCAAATAGTACAATCCATTACCCGATTTGTTGATTTCGACGCTAGTGTTTTCTTTTTCAAGCGCTTTTTTTCCTGATTCGGTTATTGACAAATCGTAAGATGAGGTGTTAAAACCTTTGTCGGCCTCAACTTTTAACTCGTTGAGAAGCGTATTCTTTTCTGAAAGAATTTTGATAGTCTTTTGACCTGAACCATTCGAATAATATTGAATTGAAACAGATGGTGTATAGACCTCTGACCAAGAATTGAAAGAACTGCCCCAACGATTTGAAAAACGTACACTTTCCACAGGAAACAACGTAATTGCAGACTTCATCACTTCTGAAGTCATTTTTTGCAAATTTTCGATATTGGTTTTATAGATGCTTCTGCCATGTGTTCCCAAAAGTAGATCATTGGCTTCCGGCTGAATGACGATATCATGGAAGGCCACATTCGGAAGTCCTTTGCTGAATACCTCCCAAGACGCTCCTCTATCGAACGACACATAAGCACCATTGTCTGTGCCAACAAACAATAAGTTCTCATTTTTTGGATCTTCTTTAATGACGTTTACAGGTGAAGTGGGAATACCACTTGCTATGCTTTTCCAGGTTTGTCCATAATCTTCACTTGCATATAAATACACCGAAAAATCATCCCATCGGTATCCATTGAGTGCAGCATAGACTCTTTCTTTTTTATGTTTGGACGCAATCACTCTGCTCACCCATAGATCTTTTGGTAAAGTTGATGAAACATTTTTCCAAGCGCCTCCAGCATCTTTTGTAACATAAATCAGTCCATCATCACTTCCAGTATAAATCAATCCGAATTGAAAAGGTGATTCGCTAATGGTCGTGAGCGTGCCATAGGCTACATTTCCTTTTTTCCCGCCATTAGTTAAATCATCGCTAATGGCTGTAAAATCGGTTCCTTGGTTCATAGAACGCATTAATTTATTTCCACCTAAATATAAAATATCCTGATTATGAGGTGATAACAGAATAGGTGTTTGCCAATTGAATCGATATGGATTTTCACCTAATTCGTGCTTCGGTTGAATATAAGTAGTTTCGTCGGTTTCACGATTGATCCTGAAGTAATTACCAAACTGAAACCCTGTGTAAACTATGTTTGAATTTCGACTGTCTATCTGAACCTGCATACCATCACCACCCATAATCGCTTCCCATGGATATTGACCGCTTTGATGCCAACCAACATCTTCCGAAGCATTATGAGGACCAACCCAAACCCCATTGTCTTGAAGTCCTCCGTAGACGTTATAAGGCTTTTCATTGTCAACATTAATAGCATAAAATTGTCCAACAGAAGGCGAATTGTTTTTGATCCAATGTTCACCATCATCATATGTGATATTCACACCACCATCATTTCCATTGATTAAATGATTTGGGTTTTCAGGATTTATCCATAGGGTATGATGATCGGCATGAACATTGTCGGCATCCATAGAGGAAAACGTTTTACCGCCATCTTTTGACTTTAAAATAGGCACACCATACACATAAATATGCTCCGCGTTTTTAGGAGAGACATAAATATGTCCAAAATAGTAACCATAACTGTAATATAAGCCATCCAAATAACCGTCATGGGTTTTCTTCCAAGTAGTTCCGCCGTCAATACTCTTGTAAACTTCCGCGCCTATCACTGGAGTGTCAAACAACATCGAATTGGCATCTTCAAGATATTTTGCTAAATCTACTGGCTTTACATTTCCACTTCTCACCATTTGTTTGACGTTATCAGCACGATATTTTTCCTGAAAATCATTCGTTTTTAAAAAATCATTCAATCTTTTATCATCCAATTTCAAAAAAGTTTCCATAGACATTGTTTTGAAATCATCTTTTGTCAAAACATTTGAATCACTCTTTTTTTGTTCTTCTGGTCTTCTAAATTGGTTATCATGAATAGCATAGATAGTCTCATCATCATAAATTGCCAAACCGATTCTCCCAACGCCATTTCCTGTTGGAAAACCACTCTTTTCAGTTGAGACCTTGGTCCAGGTTTGTCCAGCATCAAAGCTTTTGTAGATGGCTGAATTGTCTCCATTTCCATCAAAATTCCACGCCTTTCTATCTTTTGTCCATGAGGAGGCAAACATGATGCTAAAATTGTCTGGAGAATGTTGAAGGTCAATAATGCCACTCATCGTGTCGGCAAACAGCGTTTGGATCCAAGTTTTTCCACCATCTACGGTTTTATAAATTCCACGTTGATTGTTAGGCGAATATAAATGTCCAGTGACACCTACTACGACTTCATCTGGATTATTAGGGTTTATAAGAATACGACCAATATGGTGGGAATCAGTAAGCCCTACATTTTCCCAAGTTTTGCCATTGTCTGAAGATTTCAAGATTCCAATGCCGGCATAGCTAGAACGGGATGAATTATTTTCTCCAGTTCCAACCCAAATGGTTTTGTTTTTCCAGTCGACGGCAATGTCTCCAATATTCTGTGTATCTGAATTGTCGAGTATTGGAGTAAAGGATGTACCATTGTTTGTTGTATGCCACAAACCACCAGATGCATAGGCCACATAAAATTCCGTGGGATTTTCAGGATTGACAGCCAAATCAGTCACACGACCACTCATTACAGTTGGGCCAATATTTTTGAACTCCACATTTTTAACGAGAGAGTTTTGAGTCATTGTCTGCTTCTGTTTTAAAGAATTTTCAACGGTTGAAGCTGGTGTTGGTGGTTGTTGCGAGTAGCAATAGAATGATAGGACCAAAAAAGTAAAAACTATTAATTTTGAAATCTTCATGAGCATGGTTTTTTACATTCTGAAAATTAGCAATTATGCAGGTGCAAACAAAATTTTGAATAAAGTTCTAAACAAAAAAAGAGCGCTGTTTGGCGCTCTTTTTTATTTTCAGAAGTAATTATTCAATTACTATTTTCTTTGTTAGTACTTTTCCTTCGATATCAATGTTTACCAAATAAACACCATTTGATAATTCACTGACATTTAACGAGTGAAGGCTGTTTGAGTTTTCTAATCTCGAAACTTTCACAACTCTCCCCGTTATATCATACATTTCAATTTTGTCTATTGAGACATGATAATCATTTCTGATGAAAATTTCATTTTTAGCAGGGTTTGGATAAATCGATACAAGGTTTTGAAGCTCTGATTCATTAATTCCTAATGAACAACTATGATCCGTCATAAGGCCTCTAAAACAAACTGGAGTCGTTGTGCTTCTGTCTTGTACATCGTTACCCCCCAAGATATCATTTGTAGATAACACTCTATTGCTCACGCCGCTTCCTACAGCGTAATGCATAATAGCGTTGGGGTCAATTACATGAGCTAATTGATGTCCATGGCCTAATTCATGCACTGCCACGGTTTCAAAATCGATCTGTGATGAAGTTGGAGCTCCAGGTCCATATTGCCAATTGGTGCCACTATCAAAAACAATATCAAGTTCTGAAATATACCATTCGGTTCCGCCAGAACATCCGCTAAAATATGAGGTGTTTCTTCCTAAAACCCCAGCAGGGAGTTCAGTAGAATTATCAAATCGAATGATATTTGTGTTGTCCAATGCAATAGTGTTGATAGTTGTAAAAGAAGGGTCTAGATCCCAATTAATGCCAGTTTCACATCGCCAAGTATCAAAAGCTCTAGTAAAAGATTGATTGGCATCATTGTTCAGAAAAAAGGTTACATTCATTGACCAAGTATAGCCGCCGTTTCCATTGTCGTCAACATGTTGTGTTGGATATGCGATATCACTTGAAGTTGTCACGTTTATTTCAGAATAAGGAATTACAACAGGGTTGCCAGAGTTATTAAATCCTCCGCCGGAATTGACTACTCTAAAAGTGCCCGTGCCAGCTCTGCTAGGCACTTCAACCAGTATTTGGGTGTCGGACCAACTAATTATTTGAGAGTCTAATGACGTAAAATATGTTGATCCTCCACTGTTGGCATCTCTAAACAATACATTACCCATAGTGGCTCCAAAACCAGCTCCATTAATTGTCAAAATTGATCTGGTCCCTCCAGTTATCGAACTTGGACTGAAATCTGTAATGACCAAACCACCCAATCGATTAAATGAGTGATTCCTAATATGGTTATCAATATCGAATGAACTCATTACAATAAAATCCGATTGGGTTTGACTTGTCACCTTTGGATAGAAATTATCACCGATACCATCAACACTTAAATAGGGATTCGAAACGCGATTTTCTTGTAGATCATATTTGTAGAATCCTTGAATGGCACTGTAAGATTCAAATTTATTTGAAAATGTGATGTCATCATAAAAACGAACATTGGAATCATGAAGCATAAAAACTCCTATGTCTCCAACTGCCAGTTCCAAACTTAAAGTGGTTATTTGGGCAGTCATATCAACCACACCTCCTTCTGTAATAATTTGGAGTGTTGTAAGGGCTTGGCCTTTAAACACTTTATATACTTCCACGATATTCACAGTGTAAATATTTTGGTGATTAAGATCCCAAAACGAGTTTTTTGAGATAACTTTACCTTCGACAATTTGGTTAGAATTAGAAACTTGATTGCTCAACGGGATCTCATACATCATTTCTTGGGCAGAGCAGAAGATAAGACCAACAAACAATGAGCAAAGGGTTGTAAATAATTTCTTTTTAAATGTAATCTTTCGCATTTTGTATGTTTTATTCAATTTTTTGAGGTTGTAAAATAAACGATAAATGACGATGAAACCAAACAATTTAAAGTTATTACCTTTATAAACTCAATTATCTCATAAAATATTGTGAAATTTAGAATTTCAAATTAGAATGTCAAAAAGATATAAAATGAAATATCATCCAATCAAGAACCAGCTTTTCATAAAAAACCGCAAAAATTTCACCGCTCAAATGAAGCCTAATAGTATTGCGTTTTTCAACTCCAATGACATTTATCCGATTAGTGCAGACAGTACGATGCCTTTTCAGCAACATAGAGATATTTTCTATTTAAGTGGTGTTGACCAGGAAGAAAGTATTTTGGTACTGTTTCCTGATTGTCCAAAAGAAAAGCATCGTGAAATATTATTTCTGAAGGAAACAAATGACCATATTGCTGTGTGGGAAGGTGAAAAGCTGACCAAAGAGGCTGCTTTTGAAACTTCAGGTATCAAGACTGTTTATTGGTTGAAAGATATGGAAAAAATCATATTTGAATTAATGACTCAATGTGATACTGTCTATATTAATACCAATGAGCATTATCGCGCCAATGTAGAAACCGAAACGCGGGAAGATCGTTTTACAAAATGGTTGAATGATAAATATCCAGCGCATAGTGTCGCCAAAAGCAATCCTATTCTTCAAAGGTTACGTTCCGTAAAAGATAAAATTGAGTTGGATTTGATGCAGCAAGCCTGTGATATCACTGAAAAAGGTTTTAGAAGATTGCTCAATTATGTAAAACCAGGTGTTTGGGAATATGAAATAGAGGCAGAATTGATGCACGAGTTTTTGCGTAATCGTTCAAAAGGATTTGCGTACACACCAATTGTAGCTTCTGGCAATAATGCCAATGTGCTCCATTATATCCAAAACAATCAGCAATGTAAAAAAGGAGACTTAATCTTGTTAGATGTGGGAGCGGAATACGCCAATTATTCAAGCGATATGACAAGAACAATTCCTGTTTCCGGAACATTTACCAAACGTCAAAAGGAGGTTTATAATGCCGTAAACAGAGTGAAAGATGAAGCTACAAAAATGTTGGTTCCAGGAACACTTTGGGCTGATTACCACATTGAAGTAGGTAAGCTTATGACTTCGGAATTGTTAAATTTAAAATTACTTGACAAGGCAGATGTGAAAAACGAAGACAAGGATTGGCCTGCCTATAAAAAATATTTTATGCATGGTACAAGTCACAATATAGGGTTGGATACTCACGATTATGGGATTTTAACGGAACCTATGCAAGCAAATATGGTATTTACTGTAGAACCTGGTATTTATATTCCGGAGGAAGGTTTTGGAATCCGATTGGAAGATGATGTGGTGATTCAAAAGAAGGGCGAACCTTTTAATTTGATGAGAAATATTCCGATTGAAGCAGAAGAGATTGAAAGTTTGATGAACAAAAAATGACACTCAATTTTAAGGAAACGGAGATACATTTCGAGGATTACGGCTTCGGTAAAGCTGTTGTATTACTCCATGGCTTTCTTGAAAATTCTACAATGTGGGATAATTTCATTCCAATATTTTCAAAAAAAAATAGAATTATTACCATTGACTTGTTGGGCCACGGTCAAACAGGTTGCATAGGTTACGTGCATTCAATGGAATTAATGGCGGAATGTGTTAATCGAGTTCTCGAGCATCTTGAGATTGATGAAGCACTTTTAATTGGCCATTCTATGGGTGGATATGTGGCATTGGCGTTCGCTGAACTCTATCCCGAAAAAATAAATGGTCTCTGTTTGATGAATTCTACGGCTGCAGCAGATTCGGAAGAACGAAAGTTAAATAGAGATAGGGCTATTAAGGCTGTAAAGCAAAATCCAGGGACTTTTATCAGTATGTCTGTTGCAAACCTATTCGCTGAAGATAACCGAAAGAAGTTTTCAAAAAAAATTGATGAGGTTAAGAAAGAAGCGTTAAAAATGCCTGTGCAAGGAGTGGTGGCGGCTCTTGAAGGCATGAAAGAACGTAAGGATAGAAGCGGACTGTTTTCTACGGTATCATATAAAAAAATGATTGTTATAGGAGAAAAGGATCCTGTTTTGGACTATAAAACTGTGATTGATCAAATGTCGTCAAACACTATCGAAATAGTACAGTTTTCCGATGGACATATGAGCCATATTGAAAATAAAAAAGAATTATCTTACAAATTAATTCATTTCATCGAAAAATAATTCCATTTAACGCATTGGTTTGATTATTTTATTAGTTTTGAGACTATTAACCAATGCACCATGAGTAAATCGCAATCTACTTCAGCCCCTTTGAAACTATATTGCAGTCTTTTTGGACATCAATACGAAGTTTCTAAAAAAGTTACACGCCATGTAAAAGAATATACGTGCAAGTGTTGCAAGCGACAATTAACCACAAACGGCAATGGAAACCTAATTGAGTTAACTCCTAAATTTAGAGAAATCAATGCTGTTTTGGAAGATATTTATATGCGCCGAAAAATGCGTTTGCAGCAAAAAACATTCACTTCATCGATATATTTGAGCAATGCTGTAGGTTATTGATTGATTTTGTTATATTTAAGCATCCTCTTAAATAGTAACTAAAATTAATAGACCAGTGAAAAGCATTTATTGTTCAGTATTTGGGCACCAGTATGTAATTTCTAAAAAGGTAACGTATTATGTCAATGAATACAAGTGTACTCATTGTAATGTTGAAATGACAACCAACGGCAAAGGCGAGCTAACTCCTCTAACCCCAAAATATAAAGAAATCAATTCAGTTCTTGAGCGTATTCACGAAAAAAGAAAATCTAAAAAGTTAGAAGGTCTATTGGTTTTTAAGCATTAAAGGAATTCCAGCCTTTTGCTATTAATGGAATGAGTGTTTCTGCTCTAGTCACCAGATTCATACCGTTTTCTTTATCTGTCATATATCCAATTACGGTTAAGTTTGGGTTCCCTTTAATTTTCGGATAATCTTCTTGTGATATAGTCATCAACAATTCATAATCTTCACCACCATTTAACGCTATTGTAGTACTATCAATATTAAACTCCTCACAGGTAGAGATTACTTGAGGGTCCAAAGGAATTTTATTCTCATAAAGCTCGACACCTACTTTGCTTTGCTTGCACAAATGAATCACTTCAGAAGACAATCCATCACTGATATCAATCATAGACGTTGGTTTTATTTTCAATGCCTCCAAAAGATTCACAATATCTTTTCGCGCTTCAGGTTTTAGTTGGCGCTCAATAATGTAAGTATACATATCCAAATCTGGTTGATTGTTTGGATTTACCTTAAAAACCTCTTTTTCCCTTTCCAAAATCTGCAATCCCATATAAGCGGCGCCCAAATCTCCTGTTACCACCAATAAATCATTGGGTTTTGCGCCATTTCTATAAACAATGTCACTTTCATCAGCTTGGCCAATAGCTGTTACAGAAATAATCAATCCTGTGGTTGACGATGTGGTATCTCCTCCTATCACATCAACTTCATAGATTTTGGCAGCAGTTTCAATGCCAGCATATAGTTCTTCCAAAGCTTCTAATGGAAAACGATTGGAAACAGCTATAGAAACAGTTACCTGTGTGGCCTTGGCGTTCATTGCATATACATCCGACAGATTGACCATAATGGCTTTATACCCTAAATGTTTTAAAGGCATATAGCTCAAATCAAAGTGTACCTGCTCTATCAAAAGGTCAGTGGTGACCACAATTTTTTTCGATTTAAAATCCAAAACAGCTGCATCGTCGCCTATTCCTTTGATGGTGGTTTTCTGTTTGATTTCAAAATTTTTGGTGAGGTGATCTATGAGGCCAAATTCGCCCAATTCACTTATAGAGGTTCGCTGTGGATTTTTATCTTCTATCATTCTGCAAAATTACCAATTATCAAAATAAATAACCCTAGCTTTCTGTATTTAATTCGTATTTGCAAAACCTATTAATCCATTTGCTAATATAATGTTAGGTTCTATGGTAAAACAGGACTTAAATCGTATATTTGCAGTCTTATTTAGACCTAATTTACAGTATAAATGATTAAAGTTTCTGAAACAGCTAAAAAGAAAGTCATTGAGCTTATGAGCGAGGATGGCTTTAACTCTGCAACAGACTTTGTGCGCGTTGGCGTAAAAAGTGGTGGTTGTTCAGGCTTGTCTTATGATTTGAAGTTTGACAATGCTCAACAAGATGATGATAAGGTTTTTGAAGACAATGGTGTTAGGATTATCGTAGACAAAAAAAGCTTTTTGTATTTGATTGGCACTACATTGGAGTATTCAGGCGGTTTGAATGGCTCTGGTTTTGTATTCAACAATCCAAATGCCAATAGAACTTGTGGCTGTGGAGAAAGCTTCTCTCTTTAAAATAAAACAATGAGTAAATATACCGAAGACGATTTAAGGGAAGAATTAAAAACCAAGGAATACGAGTATGGTTTCTATACTGATATTGAATCGGATACATTTCCTGTTGGATTAAATGAAGATATCATCAAGGCTATTTCTTCGAAGAAGGAAGAACCGCTTTGGATGACCGAATGGCGATTGGAATCGTTTAGAGCTTGGAAAGAAATGCTTGAGCCAGAATGGGCAAATGTTAATTATGTTAAGCCCGATTTTCAAGCGATATCATACTATTCTGCTCCAAATAAAAAACCGAAATACGATAGTTTGGATGAGGTAGATCCAGAACTGTTGGAAACCTTCAAAAAACTTGGGATTTCCCTAGATGAGCAAAAAAAGCTTGCTGGTGTGGCGATGGATGTAGTTGTAGATTCAGTTTCAGTAGCAACGACTTTCAAAAAAACTTTGAACGAAAAGGGAATTATTTTTTGTTCCATTAGTGAAGCCATTAGAGAATATCCTGAACTAGTCAGAAAATATATTGGAACCGTCGTCCCTCAAAAAGACAACTTTTATGCAGCTTTAAATTCGGCTGTTTTCAGTGACGGAAGCTTTTGCTACATTCCGAAAGGTGTAAAATGTCCTATGGAATTGTCAACCTATTTCCGAATCAATCAAGCAGGAACAGGTCAGTTTGAGCGCACCTTGGTGATTGCGGATGAAGGTAGCTATGTGAGTTATTTGGAAGGATGTACAGCTCCAAGTCGTGATGAAAATCAATTGCACGCAGCAGTCGTGGAATTGATTGCTTTGGAAGATGCCGAAATAAAATACTCTACAGTACAAAACTGGTTTCCTGGCAATGCCGAAGGAAAAGGCGGTGTTTACAACTTTGTAACAAAGCGAGGTCTTTGCGAAAAAAACGCGAAAATTTCGTGGACACAAGTAGAAACAGGTTCGGCAATTACGTGGAAATATCCAAGTTGCGTCTTGAAAGGCGATAACTCTGTTGGTGAATTTTATTCGATTGCAGTTACCAATAATTTTCAGCAGGCAGATACTGGAACGAAAATGATTCACCTTGGAAAAAACACAAAATCAACGATTATTTCCAAAGGTATTTCTGCTGGAAAATCCCAAAACTCTTACCGAGGATTGGTTCAGATAAGTTCAAGAGCAGACAATGCGCGTAACTTCTCCCAATGTGATAGTTTGTTGATGGGTAATGAATGTGGCGCTCATACCTTTCCATATATCGAAGCAAAAAACAAAACGGCTAAAATCGAGCACGAGGCAACGACCAGTAAAATTGGCGAAGACCAAATTTTCTATTGTAATCAAAGAGGAATTGATACGGAAAAAGCCATTGCATTAATCGTAAACGGATTTAGTAAAGAGGTTTTAAACAAGTTACCGATGGAGTTTGCTGTGGAAGCTCAAAAATTATTGGAAATAAGCCTTGAAGGCTCTGTGGGATAATTAATCATTTTAAAGTCAAATATTTAATGAAAAAAATAATTTCACTTTTGGCAATTGTTATCGTCCTTGTAAGTTGTAAAAGCGACAAGAAGAATGAAGTTGAAAATGAGGTTGAAACCATCGAAACACCTCTAACTTCTGATGAAAGCTTGGTTTCAGGCAATTTTATGTATTATGCCGATGCTGCAGTATTTCAAACTAAAAGTGAATTGTTCGGAGTTGTAGAAAATCAAATGCTTCAAGATTTGATCATACAGTCTGAACCTCTTAAAACTGATGCTACGGATGAAGTTAAGGTTACTTTAAGAGTAAAAAAATCAAAAAAACCAGAAAACGAAGAAGGTTGGGACAATAGAATCGAGATCTTGGAAATCATCAAGGTTTCAATGGCAGACCCAAACGACAATAATATTATAAAATTAGGAAAAGATAGTAATGCTAAAAATCAATAATTTACACGCAAGCGTAGAAGATAAATCCATTTTAAGAGGCATTAATTTGGAAGTAAAACCAGGAGAAGTACACGCCATTATGGGACCGAATGGTTCTGGTAAGAGTACCTTGGCTTCAGTCATTGCAGGAAAGGAAGAATATGAAGTCAGTGAAGGAGAAATTCTCTTGGATGATGAGAACATAGATGAATTAGCTGCCGAAGAGCGTGCGCATAAAGGCATCTTTTTATCATTTCAATATCCAGTTGAAATACCAGGCGTAAGTGTCACCAATTTTATGAAGGCTGCCATCAATGAGACCAGAAAGGCAAAAGGGTTGCCTGATATGCCAGCTAACGAAATGCTGAAAATGATCCGTGAGAAATCTGAAATGCTGGAAATTGACCGTAAATTTCTGTCACGTTCCTTAAACGAAGGCTTTTCAGGTGGAGAGAAAAAGCGTAATGAAATTTTCCAAATGGCAATGTTGGAGCCGAAATTGGCAATTCTCGATGAGACTGATTCAGGTTTAGATATTGATGCCCTTCGAATTGTGGCCAATGGTGTCAACAAGCTTAAAAGTAAAGATAATGCAGTGATTGTAATCACACACTACCAACGTTTGTTAGATTACATCGTACCGGATTTTGTACACGTTCTTTACGATGGTCGTATCGTAAAATCAGGAGGCAAGGAACTAGCTCACGAACTTGAGGAAAAAGGTTACGATTGGATTAAGGAAGAAGTAAACGCATAATTTAAGTATGCAGTTCGCAGTAGCAGTAAACAGTGGAACTGAAAACTGTGACTGCGACTGAAAACTAAACAAAATGGAATTAAAAGAAAAACTCATATCATCCTTTATGGCATTTGAAAATCTGGTGGATGTAGATTTACCAGTACACGATGTTAGGAGTGAAGCGATAAAGAGATTTGAATCTCAAGGATTTCCATCAAAAAAAGAAGAAAATTGGAAATATACATCTCTGAATAATGTGTTAAAACACAACTATAGCGTTTTTCCAAAACACGATAATGCCATTGAATATAACGATGTCAAAAAGTATTTTATACACGATATAGATACCTATAAAGTGGTCTTCATCGATGGAAAATATGCTTCGCATTTATCACAGACCACCCACGAAGGTATTGATGTGTGTTTGATGTCATCCGCCTTGTCAAAACCTAAATATCAACCGATCATTGAAAATTATTTTGACAAAGTCGCTACCAAAGATGGCCTTACGTCTCTCAATACAGCATTTTCTTGCGAAGGAGCTTATATTCATATCGGAAAGAATATATCTGTAGCAAAACCTATTCAAATTGTACATTTTTCTACAGGAAGTGAAGCAGCTTTAATGTTGCAACCTCGTAATTTAATCGTTGTTGATGAGAACTCGCACGTTCAAATCATCGAGCGTCATCAAAGTTTGACTGACAATCCTGTATTGACCAATAGCGTTACAGAAATCTATGCAGACAAGCGCGCCATCGTAGATTATTATAAAATTCAGAATGACAACGAAAATGCATCGTTGATAGACAATACTTTTATCGACCAAAAACGAGAAAGTGTTACTTCAGTGCATACTTTTTCTTTTGGTGGTAAGTTAACGCGTAATAATCTCAACTTTTATCAAAATGGCGAACGTATCGATTCAACGTTGAAAGGCGTTACCATTATTGGTAATAAGCAGCACGTGGATCATAACACTTTGGTACATCACATTGAGCCAAACTGCGAAAGCCATCAAGACTATAAAGGAATTTTTGGAGACAGCGCAACAGGTGTTTTTAATGGCAAGGTCATTGTCAACAAGGAAGCACAAAAAACCAATGCGTTTCAAGCCAACAACAATATCCTTGTGAGCGATAAGGCAACCATCAACACCAAGCCGCAACTGGAAATTTTTGCAGACGATGTGAAGTGTTCGCACGGCTGTACCATCGGTCAGTTGGATGAAAGTGCTATGTTTTATCTTCGTTCAAGAGGAATTCCTGAAAAAGAAGCCAAGGCGTTGTTGATGTATGCGTTTAGCAACAATGTTTTGAGTTCAGTGAAAATCCCAGAAATCAAGCAACGAATCACTAAAATTATTGCCACGAAGCTGGGTGTGAATATCGGTTTTGATCTTTAGAAGCAATTTCCAGCTTTCGGCAGTCGCTTTTTGCTTTGCAAAAGAGCTCCAACAATGCCTCAATCTGGGCTAAACGTAACAAGATGCTCAACATAGAAAACATAAGAAAAGATTTTCCCATATTTTCCCGTAAAGTCAATGGCAAGCCTTTGGTGTATTTTGATAATGCCGCAACGTCCCAAACACCAACACAAGTCATAGACGTCATTGTAGATTATTATTCAAATTATAACGCAAATATTCATCGTGGTGTTCACAGCTTAAGTCAAGAAGCTACTGACAAATATGAGCAAGCTAGATTAAAAATCCAAAAGCACTTTAATGCCAAACACAGCCACGAAATCATTATGACCTCTGGTACAACGCACGGCATTAATCTCGTTGCAAACGGTTTTTCATCCTTTCTGAAAAAAGGAGATGAAGTGTTGGTTTCTGCATTGGAACATCACAGCAATATCGTGCCTTGGCAAATGCTCTGTGAGCGAAGTGGTACCACATTGCGTGTCATCCCGATGAATCAAGATGGGGAGTTGATAATGTCAGAATATGACCAATTACTTTCGGAGAAGACAAAATTGGTTTTTGTCAATCATATTTCGAATGCTCTAGGCACTATAAATCCTATCAAATATATCATCGACAAGGCACATAGTTTTGGCGCAGCTGTTTTGGTTGATGGAGCGCAGGCGTGTCCCCATTTAAAACCAGATTTACAACAATTGGATGTTGACTTTTATGTAGCATCAGCACACAAAATGTGTGGCCCAACAGGTGTAGGAATGTTGTATGGAAAAGAAGAATGGCTTAAAAAGTTGCCTCCATATCAAGGAGGTGGAGAAATGATTGCCGAAGTAACGTTTGAAAAAACCACCTATGCTGATTTGCCACATAAGTTTGAAGCCGGGACGCCAAACATTTGTGGAGGAATTGCTTTCGGAGCAGCTATTGACTACCTCAATCACATCGGTTTTGATGCCATTGAATCTTATGAGCACGAACTTTTGGAATATGCCACAGAAAAACTCTCTGAAATTGATGGTTTAAAAATCTATGGAACTTCAAAACATAAAACATCTGTTGTTTCTTTTAATTTGGAAGAAATTCATCCTTACGATGTAGGCACAATTTTGGACAAAATGGGAATTGCAGTTAGGACTGGACACCATTGTGCACAACCTATTATGGATTATTTCAAAATTCCAGGTACTGTGCGAGCCTCCTTTGCATTCTATAATACCAAACAAGAAATTGATGCTTTGGTGGAAGGCGTTAAAAAAGCAAAAGCGATGCTTTCATAAGTAACTCATAGTTAGTTTGTTATTGTTAAGCACCTTCTTAAGTGCTTTTTTAATTTCCAAATAGATTTGCATTTCATCGAAAATCTTATGTTTAATTGAATAAAAAACCAAAAAATTGGTTGTTTAATTATATATTAAGCAAATTTTTTAACCAAAACATCAACAAAATGAAAAAAATGATTTTAAGCATGGCTGCCCTTGCCATGATTTTTACGTCTTGTAACAAAGATGAAGAAGCGCCAAATCAAGAACAAAGTAAAGTTGACATGAGTGATTTTTATGTTTACACAGATTCTGATTCAGAAGAAGCTGCAAGAGTAGCTGAAGGTTCCAAATCTTGCTATTCAATGGTAAATCTTAACAGATTACTCAATGAAAACGAAGGTTTATATAAAAAAATGTATGATATAGAGTACAACACGCGTAAGAGTATTGCTGCAAAAAAACCTGATGGGGCGGGCAATGGCAATGGTAATGGCAATGGAGGTTCTGATCCTGACCCCGGAACCGGTGACAATTTAGGAGTTATTACAATCCCCGTATATGTTCACGTAATATATAGTACTTCTGCGCAGAATATTAGTGATACTCAAATTAACTCTCAAATAACTGTTCTCAATAGAGATTTTAGAAAAAATAATTCAGACAGTAACCAAGTTCCTTCATTGTTCTCTGGTGTGGCTACAGATTCTGAAATTGAGTTTGTATTGGCAGGTACATTTAGACATGCCAATTCTCAATCTTCTTGGGGGACAAATGATGCCATGAAAGCTGCTTATCCTCCAGTGACTCCGCAAACACATTTGAATATATGGGTCTGTAATATAGGTGGAGGCATATTAGGTTATGCACAATTTCCTGGTGGTCCTTCTTCAACAGATGGCGTGGTTATTTCCCCACAATATTTTGGAACAACAGGATATGTTTCAGCGCCTTTTGACAAAGGAAGAACAGCAACACATGAAGTTGGTCACTATCTAAATTTAAGACATATTTGGGGAGATGGAAGATGTAATAGGGATGATTATGTTTCGGATACTCCTTCGTCAGATAGACCAAATTATGGATGTCCTTCGTTTCCAACAAATCATTGCAATTCTACAGATATGACCATGAATTATATGGATTATACAGATGACGCTTGTATGTATATGTTTACCGAAGGTCAAAAGGCAAGAATGAGAACAATCTTTGAATCTGGAGGCCCAAGAGCGTCTATGATTAACTAATTTCAAAGCTTACTAATACTGAAAAGACGCCACATTGGCGTCTTTTCAGTATTATACATTTGTTTAGCAGTTTGTGTGAGGTAAAATTTTGATACTTTTGTTCATGAAAACAGAAAGCTATACTCATGCAGTTTTTTTCAAAGATTAAATTGAGACAAAATTCTTTTGGCTTCGTTTTTGTATTAAATATAGAAACACTTAAATCATGAAATTACTATTTGCCATACTTGCTATTTTTATGCTCAACAAGGATTGTGAGCAAAATAAAGCATCAGAATTGACTATAGGCAGAGACAATTCTGAAAAAACATCTCACGACATGTCACAAGAAATTAAAACTATCTGGTATGAAGCTTCAACACGCGGTTTTTATGAGCGCATCTGGGTGTCTAAAGATTCCACAACCATCACAATGGACAGAAACCATGTTTCAAAAATGACATACCCAACTTCAGAAGGTGATTGGAATGAACTTATGGAGAAATTAAACAAAGTAAAAGTCAATGAGCTGCCTAATCTCGAAGCACCAACATCTATGAGACAGTATGATGGTGCTGCATTTGCCACTTTGGGTGTGGTTGAAGGTAAATCGGAAACAACCAGCAACAGTTTTGATCACGGACATCCACCAAAAGCTATTGAAGCAGTTGTTAATAAAGTGTTATCCATAAAAGCATCTCACGAAAAAAATTAGATAAAGCGTATCTTTGCGTAAAATTTTGAAATGACAATCAAGGAAATACAAGAAGAAATAATAGATGAATTTTCAATGTTTGAAGATTGGGAGGAACGCTATCAATATATGATTGATTTAGGCAAGACTCTACCATTGATTGACGAACAATACAAAACTGAAGAAAACATCATCAAAGGCTGTCAAAGCAAGGTTTGGGTGTACGCGGAAATGGAAAATGATAAAGTGATTTTTACAGCCGATAGCGATGCCATTATCACCAAAGGAATTATTGCAATTTTGATACGAGTGTTTTCAAATCAAAGCCCCAAAGACATTATTGAAGCTGATACAGGTTTCATAGATGAGATAGGTTTAAAAGAACATTTGTCACCTACTCGCGCCAACGGATTAGTGAGTATGATCAAGCAGTTAAAAATGTATGCTATCGCATACCAAACACAATTAAATTAAACATTCAAAATTTAAGATTTCTTTTTGATTCAACTTTGAATTTTGAACTTGGAACATTAGAATATGAGCGAAGCAACTATAGATACAAATGCATTGGGCGAAAAAATAGTGAAGGTTTTGAAAACTATTTATGATCCTGAAATCCCAGTGGACATCTACGAACTTGGGTTGATATATGACGTTTTTGTCAATGAGGATTACGATGTCAAAATCTTGATGACCTTAACGACGCCTAATTGTCCCGTGGCCGAAACTTTGCCAGTGGAAGTTGAAGAAAAAATCAAATCCATTAATGAAGTAAAATCTGCCGAAGTTGAAATCACGTTTGACCCACCTTGGAGCCAGGATTTGATGAGTGAAGAAGCCAAGTTAGAACTTGGAATGCTCTAATTTGATGATAATTAATGCCTAGGCCAACTCCTAAATCGCTAAAAGATAATAGCAAAACAAGCTTAAGACAGTCTTTTAGCGCTCTCATATTTATTCCTCGATTTTTCAAGGAAATTTGGAAGACCAATAAGAAAATGTTCCTGATGTCTGCGGTTTGCAGATTGATCGGAGCATTATTGCCTGTGGTCATTCTTTGGATTGGAAAAGTCATCATTGATGAAATCGTACTGCAATCTAAACTCGAAGTATCAGACTTAACAAAACTCTGGACCTATGTAGCCATTGAATTTGGCTTAATAATTCTTTCTGATTTGGTCAGTCGTGCCATTTCATTGACAGATAGTTTGCTTGGTGATGCTTATTCCATAGATTCTTCGGTATCAATCATCAAAAAAACCAATCAAATTGACATCAGCTTATTGGAAGATTCCGAGTTTTATGACAAATTGGAACGCGCCAGAATTCAAACAGCTGGCCGTGTCAACTTAATGTCGAATGCACTTGGCGAAGTTCAAAGCTTGATATCCATTGCGACATTGGTTGCGGGTTTGATTTATTTTGAACCTTATTTGATTATTCTTTTGGTGTTGAGCATCATTCCATCGTTCATAAACGAAATTTGGTTCAGTCAACAACAATATTCTCTTGCACGTGGATGGACGGCAGAACGTCGTGAATTGGATTACTTGAGATTCATTGGAGCCAACAATATGACTGCCAAAGAAATCAAATTGTTTGGCCTGACAGATTTTATCGTAGATCGATTCAAAAATCTTTCAAACGAATATTTCGATCTTAACAAAAAACTGGCAATCAAGCGCTCGGCACTAGGGTTTTTGTTCAATGTTTTGGGAACGTTGAGTTATTATGGCGCCTATATTTTCATCATCTATCGAGTGATATCTGGCATCATCACTCTTGGTGAGTTGACATTTTTGTCCGGAGCTTTCAATCGTTTGACGCGTAACCTTCAGGAATTCTTTTCAAAATTCACTCGTATTACAGAAAGTGCGTTGTACCTAAAAGATTATTTTGAATTTTTGGATATATCTGTTGAATCTAAAACGGTTGAAGACATTCCGTTGCCTATTAAAATTCAAACAGGTTTTGAATTTATAAATGTACGATTTTCTTATCCCGATTCAGACAATGAAATTCTGAAAGGCATCAGTTTTAAGATTGATGTTGGAGAAAAAATGGCATTTGTTGGGCAAAATGGTGCAGGAAAAACAACCTTGACCAAATTATTGCTTCGGTTTTATGAACCAACATCAGGAGAGATTCTTTTGGATGGCATCAATATCAATCGTTTCAATAAGGCAGACTATCAAGAATTTTTCGGTGTTATATTTCAAGATTTCTATCGTTATGAGTTTACGGTTAGGGAGAATATTGCCATTGGTGATATTGACGAATTGGAAAATGATGAAAAAATTAAAAATGCTGCAGAGTTGAGTCTTGCAAATGAAGTGGTTTCTGAATTGAAAAAAGGGTATGAGCAGCAGTTGGGCAAACGATTCTACAAAGGGCAAGAGCTTTCTGGAGGCCAATGGCAAAAGGTAGCGCTTGCTAGAGCTTATATGAAAGATGCTGAAGTGATGATTCTGGACGAACCTACATCAGCCTTGGATGCTAAAGCCGAAAGTGACGTTTTTGATAGGTTTATTGGGTTGACAAAAGGAAAAACAAGTATCATCATTTCGCATAGATTTAGTACTGTACGCCAAGCAGATCGGATTTTGGTATTGGACGAAGGCAAAGTTCTGGAAGTTGGTACGCACGAAGAATTGATGGGCAATCATTCTCTTTATGCGGAATTATTCAAACTGCAGGCCGAAGGATATCAATAAAAACGCTAATTTTATAGTATGGAAAACGAAATCGTTAATAGAGTAGCGAACAGCAAACTGGTGGTGGTTGACCTTGAAGATTATTATCCGAAGGGCAACAGAATTGTATTTGATATTAAGGATTGGTTGTTTGAAGGATTGGTGCTCCGCGAGAAAGATTTCCGCGAGCAAGTCGCTAACCACGATTGGTCGCAGTATGAAAATGCATATGTTGCTTTAACCTGCACATCTGATGCGATTGTACCAGCTTGGGCTTTTATGCTTTTGACGATGCATTTGCAGCCTTATGCCAAAAAAGTAGTCATTGGAAGTCTGGAACAATTGGAAACATCGCTTTATCAAGACATTATCAATAGGTTGGATATCACGGAATTTGAAGATAAATCCTTAATTATAAAAGGATGTACCAATAAACCCGTTCCTGCAAATGCCTATATTCTGTTGTCAGAAAGGTTGAGACCTGGTGCGAAATCCATTATGTATGGTGAAGCTTGTTCGTCAGTGCCATTGTTTAAAAGGAAATGATCCTTTAAATCTGATGTGACATTCATTTTAAAACGTGTCCAATCCTTATATTTGCATAATTCAATTAAACTTAAAAACGATGAGAAAAACATTAATTTTATTTGCATTATTTATTGGAACACTCTCAATAAACGCGCAGACAAAAGAAGAACTTGAAGCTCAAAAGAAAGAAAAACAAGCTGAAGCAGATGCTGCACAAAAGGAAGCCAATGCTTTACAAGCACAAATTGATGCCTTGCCAGGATGGCGTGTAGGCGCTTTTGGAGTTATCGGTGGAAGCCTTTCAAACTTTAATAACTGGTATTCACAAGGCGCACCAAATAATTCATCGGGAAATATTGGAATTACATTTAATGGGTATGCTAATTTAATTCAAGAGAAGTATTTCTGGAGAAATTCATTGACAACCAATCTTAATTGGGTAAAGCTTGATAATAAAGATACTGATTTGGATGATGACAGCTTTAACCCAACAACAGATGTCTTCAATTTGTCGTCTTTGTACGGTCGAAATATTACAGATAAATTGGCAGCATCTGCATTAATGGAATACAGAACCACGCTTTTGGATAATTTTAATGATCCTGGTTATTTAGATGTGGGTGTTGGTTTCACTTGGACACCAGTAAAAGATTTGATTGTTGTTGTTCACCCACTTAACTACAACTTCGTGTTTGCTGATAATGATGCGGTTTTTGAATCATCTCTTGGTGCTAAAATCGTTGCTGATTATACAAGACAAATCGGCGCCATCAATTTTAAAACAAATCTTTCTGCATTCCAAAGTTACAAGAGTTCAGACCTGTCCAACTGGACTTGGACCAACTCGTTCAGCTATACTTTGTGGAAAATGATTGGTGTCGGATTTGACTTCGGGTTGAGAAGCAACAAGCAAGAAGCCTTGAACTATGCTTTAGGACAATTTGATCCAATGGCCGTGCCTGCTGAAGAAGTTCCAACGTTTGATAATGTGGATAACGATCTGCAAACCTATTATACACTTGGTTTGAGCTACAAATTCTAAACAGTTCAAAGAATTTATATCAAAAAACGCATCCCAATTAGGATGCGTTTTTTTAATCTTCGTTTTCTTCATAGTCTGGATACAAGAAGTGATTGTATGGAAATCGCTGCACGTGAATTTTCCTGACCTCATCATAAACTCTTTTCTTGAATGCCTCAAGATTTTCTTTGTTGAGAGCTGAAATAAAAATAGCATCGTTACCTACTTTATTCATCCAAGTTCGTTTCCATTCTTCTAGTGTGTAATTAGGTTTGGTTTTTGTTGCCACCAAATCATCTTCATCAAACGGTTGCGGTTTGTAAGCATCAATTTTATTGAAAACCATAATCGTAGGTTTGTCTATAGAATCAATTTCACTCAAAATTTTATTGACAGAATCTATATGTTCCTCAAAATTGGAATGTGAAATATCAACTACGTGAAGTAAAAGGTCGGCTTCTCGCACTTCGTCCAAGGTGCTTTTGAAGGATTCCACCAATTGTGTTGGCAACTTTCGTATAAAACCTACGGTATCACTCACCAAAAAAGGAAGATTCCCGATGACGACTTTGCGCACCGTTGTGTCTAAAGTTGCAAAGAGTTTATTTTCGGCAAAAACCTCACTTTTGCTAATGACGTTCATCAATGTAGATTTTCCCACATTGGTATAGCCCACCAATGCGACTCTTACCATTTGGCCTCGGTTACCACGCTGCACAGCCATCTGTTTGTCAATGGTTTTGATTTTGTCTTTTAGCAATGCGATTCTATCACGAACGATACGTCTATCAGTCTCAATTTCCGTTTCTCCAGGACCACGCATCCCGATACCACCTTTTTGTCGCTCCAAGTGAGTCCACATACCTTTCAATCGTGGCAGTAAATATTCGCATTGAGCCAATTCCACCTGCGTTCTCGCATAACTGGTTTGAGCTCGTTGTGCAAAAATATCGAGAATCAGATTGGTTCTGTCCAACACTTTGCAATTCAATATTTTACTAATATTACGTTCTTGAGCGGCTGATAATTCATCATCAAAAATGGCAGTGCCAACTTCGTTTTCTTGGATGTAGTTTCTCACATCTTCCATTTTACCACTTCCAATAAAAGTCTTTGGATTTGGCATTTCCATTTTTTGGGTAAAACGTTTCAGTACTTCACCACCAGCAGTGTATGTAAGGAATTCCAATTCATCCAAATACTCTTTAGATTTTTCTTCATCTTGCTCTTTCGTCACGACACCTATAAGTACGGCTTTTTCTAATTCTATATCTTTCTTTTCTAACATATTCCTAAATAAATGACAAAGTTACACAATTGAATGCACTCGTTTCCCTATTTTTAGAACTTAAAATTCTAATGTAATTTCTAACAACAACATACATACTATTGCATTTTACAATGTCGAAAATCTTTTTGATGTATTTCTTGATGAAAGAACAAATGATAACGATTTTCTTCCTGTTTCAGCTAAAAACTGGACCAAAAAACGCTATGACACTAAAATTTATAAAGTTGGTTCAGTTATTTCCAAAATTGGTTTTGAATCAGTTGGGAAACCGCCTGCTTTAATTGGTTTGGCAGAGGTTGAGAATGATTCGGTTTTGCAAGACTTGATAAACAGTGAGCATTTGAAAAACTTCAACTATGATTTTGTGCATTTTGATTCACCAGATGAAAGAGGTGTTGATGTAGCATTGCTTTATAATAAAGATGTATTTTCTGTTGAGGACTCAAGAGTTTATCCAATTTATATAGAAGAGGAATCTGGTAAAAGAGATTATACACGCGATATTCTATTGGTAACCGGTTATCTTGGCGGGAAAAAACTTCATATTTTGGTTAATCATTGGCCATCAAGGCACGAAGGTAGAGATGAAACGGATTTTAAGCGTGTCATTGCAGCAACACAATTGATAGAAGTCGTCAACTTTTTAAAAAATGGAGATTATGATGCACAAATAATAGTTTTGGGCGATTTTAATGATAACCCAAATAGCAACAGTGTTTTGAGTCTCAAAAGAGAGACAGGTTTGATAAATGCTTTAGAAAAAGTATGGTCGTATAGTAGAGGAAGCGTGAACCATAATTTTGCATGGATTATGTTTGACCAAATTTTTTTGACACCAAATTTTTTAAAGGAAGGCGAAGGGCCATTCAAAGTTATTAAGTCTGATATTTTTGATGAAAAATTTTTGACACAATATGATGGAAAGTATAAAGGGCAACCATACCGTACTTATGTTGGCAAGAAGTATAAAGGTGGATTTAGCGACCATTTTCCCGTCTATGCTCAAATAGAAAATTATAAAGAAATTTGACCCAAAAAAACGGCTCCTTTTCATCGATTAATATTGCCGTTCATCTATTATAGCATTGTTAATACTTTGTTAAGTGGCAATTTTTTTATCTTCGGTTAATTATCCAATATCGATTTAGATATTGGGATTTCAACAAACAAACGCTTTTAGTCACATTTTAACTATAAGGTATTTATAATCAATTATTTGTAAATATCGAATTTAAAATATTTAATTAACCTAAAAAATTCAAATGAAAAAAGTTACTTTTCTAATTGTTTTACTGGCTCTCTGTTTTAGTTGGGATAGTACAGCTCAAATTACCTCTTATCCATATTCTGAAGATTTTGAAGCTGGTGATGGAGGATGGGTCGCAACCAATGGAGCCAATGGCACATGGGCTTTAGGCACGCCATCTGCAAGTGTTATCAACAGTGCGGCTTCTGGAGTGAATGCATGGGCCACCAATCTTTCAGGAAACTACAATAACAGCGATAATTCATTCGTGCAGAGCCCTGAATTCGATTTATCAGCTTTATCTGCACCTTCTATCCAGTTCAGCGTTTGGTGGAATTCTGAATTTAGTTGGGATGGATTGGTATTGCAGTCTTCAATTGACGGAGGAGCTACTTGGCAAAATGTTGGTGCTGCAGGAGATCCAAATAATTGGTATAATGATACCACTATCGGAGGAAATCCAGGAGGACAACAAGTTGGATGGACAGGAAGGAATTCTTCAAGTAATGGGTCCAATGGATGGGTGGTTGCCAGACACGCTTTAACTGGTTTAGCTGGTCAGAGTAGTGTGTATTTTAGATTTGCTTTTGGCTCTGATACCTCTGTAGTAGATAATGGTGTTGCTTTCGATTTGATTTCGGTATTTGAAGTAACGTGCCCTGAACCTTCAGGATTAACTTTTGTGAGTGCAACCTCAAATTCTGCGAATATATCATGGACACCTGGAGGTGGAGAAACTAACTGGGAGGTTGCAGTACAACCTGATGGTACAGGCAATCCATCTGGCAGTGGAGATCCTACTGCCAACAACTCTCCTTATATGGCAATGGGTTTAAATCCTGCTACACAGTATGAGGTTTATGTTCGATCTTCTTGTGGTGGAGAGTTTAGTCCATGGGTTGGTCCATTAGATTTTGTAACCGAATGTGTTTCTTATACAGCACCATATACCGAAGGATTTGAAAACGCTGGCACAATTCCATTGTGCTGGAGCATGAGTGGGGGTGAAGTATGGAGATTCAGCAATACAGGTGCGGGTAATCACATTGGTAACAACGGTACGATTACAGGTACAACAGCTACTAATGGATATTTCGCTTGGGTTGACTCATCTGGAACGGATGCGCCGGCAACACTTTTGAGCCCGTTAGTTGATGTTTCTACATTGACTGTTCCAGCATTATCATTTTATGAAATAAGTAATAATGAAGGTAACGCCAATTCCACATTGACTGTGGATGTTTGGGATGGTGCAGCTTGGAATAATGTTGGGGTTTACAACACAAATACTTCTGGATGGGAATTGAAGATTATTGACTTAAGTGGATTGACTATCACGGGAGATATTCAGGTGCGATTCGTATTTTCTGAAACAACCGCTAGTGATTTTTATGATGATATTGCAATTGATGATGTACGTATTGACGAAGCCCCATCATGCATAATTCCAGCTGGTTTAGCTGTAAATAATGTTGCTGGTACAACTGCTGATATTTCTTGGTCACCTGGAACAGGGACTGCTTGGGAATATGTAATTCAACCAGCGGGAACAGGAGTTCCTTCAGGAAATGGAGCGCCACTTACAGTTACTACAGTTAATGAAACGGGATTGGATTATTCTACTTCTTACGAAGTTTATATAAGAACTGATTGTGGTGCAAATGGATTTAGTGATTGGGTTGGCCCATTAACTTTTACCACAACCATCCAAATGGATTTTACAGTTGATTGTACGGCCGGACCTGTCAATTCAGTTACATGTTATGATTCTGATGATGGTATAGGACAAATGATCACATTTACAAGTCTAGATGGAACTACACCTTTGAGTTTAACTGTGAATTCTGGAAATGTTGAATGGAATACTTTTGGTGGGGAGCCATATGATGATTTTATTGTTTTGGATTCTGATGGAGTTACAGAACTCTATAATGGAGGTGGAAATCTTGGAGATCTTACAGGATTGAATTTTCAATCAACAGGTCCTACAATTTCTTTTTATGTCGAAGCTGACTTTACAATTAGCTGTCAGTCTTCAACAACAATCAATCCTATAGACATTAGCGTAACATGTGCTACATGTGTCAATCCTACAGCCACGTATGCTGTGAGAAGCGATTGCTTTACAGGACCGCAATTCTATGTTGATGTAGATGTAACAAGTTTGGGGTCGGCTACATCATTGACTTTAACAGATAATCAAGGTAGCGCTCCTCAAACTATCAATAATACTGGATTAGTTTCTTTTGGACCTTATCCTAATGCAACGAATGTTCAAATAACTGTAGCTAGTGACGATGACACCAACTGCGTTAGAACAAGTAATATTTTAACACAACCATTTTGTTTAGATACTTTGGTTAATTGTAATGTAGGACCTGTTTCTGTGAGCTATTGCTACCAAAACAGTGATCCAAATGTTTTTTCATATACAAGCTCAGATGGCTCTCCGTTAAACTTAACTATTAATTCTGGAGAGATCGAAGGGGCTCCATTCGACTTTTTGATCATACTTGATTCTGACGGTGTGACAGAACTATATAATGGGGAAGGTAATGATGGAGACATTTCTGGATTGACTTTCCAATCTACAGGAGATACTATTTACTTCTCAATAGATTCAGATACTTCTGTAAGCTGTACCAGTGGTTCTTTTCCTGATGGAATTGACTATACAGTAGCGTGCGCGACTTGTATCAACCCTACAGCAACATATACTATCATAGATGATTGCGATAATGGACCACAATTCTTGATTGATGTAAATATTACAAGTCTTGGAGACGCAACATCATTAACTGTTACGGATAATCAGGGATCTGCGGGAGTTCCTGTGACATCTACAGGTGTAGTACAAATGGGACCGTATCCTTTTGCGACTCCTATTATAATAACTATTTCAAACGATCAAGACGTTAATTGTGTAATTAACAGTTCACCTTTACAGGTGGCAGCTTGTCCTCCTGCTAATGATAACTGTCCAGGCGCAACCGTAGCGGTTGTTAATCAAGCGGCTAATTGTGATAATGTAACACCTGGGACAGTACTTGCCGCAAATCCATCTGGCGTGCCAAATGGCTCTTGTGCAGGAAATCCTGACGACGACGTTTGGTTTCAGTTTACGGCGCTTCATGAGGTAGAGTTAATATCTCTAATAAATATTACGGGAGGAACTACTAATTTAGACCATGCGGTTTACAGTGGAAGTTGTGGTTCATTGACTGAACTATATTGTTCACCAAATAATTCTAGTTTTACACCTGTCTTGACTATAGGTTCAACCTATTACATTAGAGTTTTTTCTGGCGGAAGCGTTCCGGAATCAAGTACATTTGATCTTTGCATACAACCTGCACCTGAAAACACAGTGTGTGAGCAAGCTGCAAATTTCTGTAGTGCTGGAGGCTCCTCAACAGGACCTAATATAATTGGTTTCCCTAACAATAGCTCGATAGCTTGTTTGGGGACGGCACCTAACCCATCATGGAATATAATTCAAGTGGGTGATCCAGGTTTGATAGAAATAGAGATTAGTCAATACAATAATGCAAGTCCTCCTGCAGGTTTGGATGTGGATTTTGTATTATGGGGACCTTTTGATACTGACACTGACTTTTGTAGTTTGGGCCTAGAGGTTGATTGCCCTACCTGTCCAAATAATACTTCAAATCCAAACTTTTATCCTTTTGGAAATATCGTAGATTGTAGTTATGACCCAGCATTTATTGAAAATTTAACTATACCAAATGCTCAAACCGGTGAAATATATGTCCTATTGGTTACCAACTTCTCTAATCAATCTGGAAATATTACAATAACTCAAACTAATTCAGGACCTGGTGCTGGTTCAACAGTTGCTGAAATACAGGTGGATTTAGGTGGTGATCAAGCTCAATGTGGAGTTAGTTCAGTCGTTCTGACTGCGGACTCTCCTTTTGCCGACACTTACGAGTGGTATGCAGACGGATTTGTAATCGAAGGAGAAACTGGACCAACTCTAACTGTTACTGAAACAAACACCTATACAGTTATTGTGTATGATTCCCAATGCGACGTATATGCAGATGATACGGTAACCATTACTTTAGGTACAGAGCCTGTTGCTAATGCGGTTCCTGACATTGTTACTTGTGACGATGTTTCTGGAGATGGTGTTGAAGAATTTGATTTGGAATCTCAAACTGCAGGAGTATTGGGCGGACAAGATGCTTCTTTATACAACGTAACGTATCACGCTACGTTGGCAGATGCTATAAACGGTGTTGGAGCTTTAACATCACCATACACTAACATTGCTAATCCACAAACCATTTACGTTAGAGTCGAGGACGCGAATGCTACAGCATGTGTTGCTAGGACAACTTTTGATTTAGTGATTACAGGTGCCACTCCTACAGCGACTTCAGCCGATATGGAGATTTGTGATGATCCATCAGGTGACGGTTTTGAGTCATTTGTATTAACCGACAACGATGTGAATATTCTAAATGGCCAGAGCTCTACAGACTATGCGGTCACATATTATTTGTCTCAAGCTGACGCTATGGCTGGCACTGGTGCTTTGACATCGCCATACACAAACATTACGAATCCTCAAACCATTTGGGCACGAGTAGATAATGTAAACGCTACCAACTGCTATGCTTTGATTGATTTCGATTTAATTGTAACACCTATTCCAACTGCCAATGCCTCACCTGATGTGGCAGGTTGTGATACCGATGATAATGGAATTGCCGAATATGACCTTACTGTAAATGAAAATATTATCACAGGCGGTCAGACTGGTCTGGTACTTACTTATTACACTTCAATGGCTGATGCCGACGCAGGGACGGGCGCTATTTCTCCTTTTGATTATGAAACAACCTTAACTACTATTTACGTCAGAGTGGTTGATTCAGTGACTGGATGTTATGCTCTGACCAGTTTTAATTTGGTTGCCGGTGAGTTGCCGATGACAACGTTTACCACTGATTTTGATTATGAGGTTTGTCCAAACGCTACCGTTCCAATTGTCATTACCGCAACACCCCAAAATTATTCAACTGCAGATGTTAGTGTAGTTTGGTATCAAGACGGAGGAGAAATACCAGGTGAGACAGGATTGACATTGCCTGTTTTGGTTGCTGGTACTTACACTATTGAAGTGACATTTAATGAAACTGGTTGTAAAAACTCTACATCTCAAGAAGTAATTGAGCTTGAAAATTGCATCATTCCACAAGGGATTTCACCAGACGGTGACGGTAAAAACGACACGTTCGACTTAAGTAGTTTTAATGTAAAGCGTATTGAAATTTTCAATAGACTCGGAACACTTGTTTATTCTAAAGATAATTATACAAATGAATGGCATGGACAAACCAATAGCGGAGATGAATTGCCTGTAGGTACTTATTTTTACGTGATGGTTTACGAAGGAGGAGCGAAGCAAATGAGTGCTTGGGTATATTTAAACAAATAAAAAACGAATCGATATACAACTAATTAATTAATATGAAAAAACTAATTATCATTTTAATATTGCTCATTGCCATAAAAACGCAAGGGCAACAAGACCCTCAATATACGCAGTACATGTATAACATGAATGTTATGAATCCGGCGTATGCAGGTTCTAAAGAGAACTTATCGTTCGGTTTATTATATCGTACACAATGGACAGGTTTAGATGGTGCCCCTAAAACGGGTACTTTCTTCGGACATATGCCCGTTAGTGATAAAATAGGAGTAGGATTATCTGTCATTACTGATGAAATTGGTCCTGTAAGAGAAACCAATACCTATGCAGACGTATCATATACTTTGAGACTTGCAGGCGAACATCGTTTAGCCTTTGGTATTAAAGCTGGTGCTACATTTCATGATTTAGGATTGGCTGATCTTGATTTAATAGATCCAAATGACCCTTATTTCAATGATGTTTCTGGTGTAACGCCCAATATTGGAGCAGGAGTTTTTTATTATACAAATAATTACTATTTGGCTTTTTCAGTACCAAATATCTTAAGTTCAGTGAAGTTAGATGCAGAGGGTACAGAGTATGGCACAGAAACAAGTCACTATTTTTTGACAGGAGGTTATGTATTTCAACTTTCTGAAAACACCAAGTTGAAACCATCATTTTTAGTTAAATCTGCGTTTACAGCACCTACGTCATTTGATGTGAACTTAAATGCTTTGTTTTTTGAGAAGTTTGAAATAGGTGCCTCTTACAGATTAGATGATTCTTTTTCTGGGTTGGTAAATTTTGCAATTACACCAAACATAAGAGTGGGATATGCATATGATAGCGTTACTTCTGACATTAAGAGATACGCACCAGCCTCTCATGAATTCATTTTGTTATTTGATTTGAATTTTGCCAAAAAGATCTCTCGTTCACCAAGATATTTTTAACCAGTTAAGCTAAACAAACATGAAAAAAATTAACTTATTAATTACCCTCACAATTTTGAGTAGTTTCAGCTTAATTGCTCAAAATAAAGACACAAAAAAAGCTGATAAACATTTCAATCAACTTGAATTTGTTGAAGCAGCGAAAGATTATGAAAAACTTGTAGAAGACGGAAAAGCCGACAACTACGTTTATGCACAGTTGGCAGAATCATATTATAATGTATTCAATACAGAAAAGGCTGAACTTTATTATTATAAAGCTTTAGAAAATAATCCAGCCCCAAATTCAGAAATGGTTTATAAGTATGCTCAAATGCTAAAAGCCAATGGGAAATATGCTCAGTCCAATGAATGGATGGCCAGATTTGCTGATATTCGTCCTGACGATCATAGAGCAATGGCCTTTAGAGATAATCCTAACTATATTCCTCAAATTCTTGAAAGGGGAAAGAAGTTTAGGGTAGAGAATATGGATATCAATTCAAAGTATTCGGATTTTGGTGGGACCCTCAAAGATGGCAAACTTTATATCACTTCTGCAAGGGATGTAACAGGCAGCAATTACGGATGGAATGATGAGCCATATTTAGATATATTTGTTACCACAAAAAATTCGGAAGGAGGGTATACAGCTCCAGAACCTGTTGATGGAAAAATCAATACCAGCTATCATGAAGGTGTGGTCGCATTCAGCCCCGACGGTGAAACAATGTATTTTTCTAGAGAAAGTTTCTTCGAGAAAGAATATGTTAAAGACTCTATTACCAAAAACAAATTCGGTTCTATTCATATGTATAAAGCGACTTCGCTTGGTGACAAGTGGGACAATGTAGAAGCTTTAAATATTACTAAAGATTATTCTGCGAAAAATCCTGCATTGAGTAAAGATGGGAAAACACTTTATTTCGCTTCTGATATGCCTGGTGGATATGGACTTTTTGATATTTATAAAGCACCAATCAATGAAGACGGAACGGTAGGAGAACCGGTTAATCTAGGTCAAAAAGTAAATACCGAAGGACAAGAAATGTTTCCATTTATAGGAGATGATGGCACGCTTTACTTCTCTTCTAACGGACATTTAGGTCTGGGAGGCCTTGACGTATTCTTTACTAAAGAAATCGACGGGAAAATGGCTCCCATTCGTAATGTTGGCATCCCAATCAACAGTAATGCCGATGATTTTGCATTCCATATTGATGATGAGAGTGGTGAAGGGTTTATTTCTTCTAATCGTGCTGGTGGTGTAGGCAGTGATGATATCTATCGCACCATGAGATTACAACCTCTTTGCGATGTACTGGTCACAGCAACTGTGATAGATGATAAAACAGGAAATCCAATTAATGGAGCAACCGTAACACTTTTTGACGATCAAGGAAATAAAATTGTTTCTAAAACCACAAGTGCGGAAGGAATCGCTGAATTTATTGTAGAATGTGACAAAGACACCGAGTTGGAGGTTGTCATGGACGATTTCGAAAGTAAACGTACGACCGTAAAAGGAACTCAAGACAAAGAGGTAAATGTTCAAATATCTTTAGAACCGATAGACAAAATTATTGCTGAAGGAGCTGTAGAATTGCAGCCAATTTATTTTGAGTTTGACAAATCGAACATCACTTCACAAGCAGCATTTGAATTGGATAAATTGGTGCAAGTGATGAACAAATATCCGGATATGGTTATTGATGTATCCGCTCACACTGATAATAGAGGTTCTGACTCTTATAATATGAGATTATCTGATAGAAGAGCGAAAACTACTGTTCAATATGTTATTTCAAAAGGAATTGACAAAAGCAGAATTTCTGGTGCGGGTAAAGGTGAAACTATGCCGAAGGTAGATTGTGGTTCTAACTGTACTGAAGAGCAATATCAAATGAATCGTAGGTCAGAATTTAAAATTGTTTCCGGAGGGCCTGCTTCTCAAACGGAATAATTGGAAATATACTTAATCTTTAAAATAAAAAAAATCCTATCCTATTGATAGGATTTTTTTATAGCCTTGTGTAAATCAAAACAGCCAAAATTAAACAACATAACGGCATAAGCCACAAGGTAAACTTTCCGTAGGAACGTTCCCTTGTAATGTAGATGTTTGCCTTAACTACTTTACCCTTTTTTCCACTATATCTTATAGAGTTATGAAATAATAGGGCTGATGCTGCAATGATAAATAAAAACCACGCTTTATCTTGTTTCATTGTTCTAACATTCATTTCATTCAGAAAAAAGGCTAAACAGATTCCAGAGAGAAACAGCAAGCTTATTTGAAGAAAGGAAATATAATAGTACGCAATAGATTTTGCTTTGGATTTATATAATGCTTTGTATTCATTTAACATGTTGAAATAAAGCCTGTCAAAACAACTCATAATTCTCTATTGATTAAAAAAGCCTGCTAGAATTATCTAACAGGCTTAAATTTTATTATTTAAAGGATATTATAAACCTAATACCGCAACGTTATCTAATTCAAAAGTAGCAGCAGCACTCGTAGTAGACGTATATTTAAAAGCGATATAAACAGTTTGACCGTCAGCACTTGAAATATCTATGGTGCCAGAGTTAGTCCAAGTGTTCCAGGCGCCAGCATTTGGATCAATGATGGCATCTAATTGAGTCCAAGTTCCATTTGTATTCGGGTTTCCTGTTCCTGAATAATTGGTAGAATAATAAACTTCTAAATCGTTACCATCATAACGTTTGTCCGTTTCAAAGAAGAAAACAGTATTTGTAACACTGGATAAGTCAATTGCAGGAGAAATTAACCAATCTTCATTGTTTTGAGCACCACTTTGAAAACCGTTCATATAGGCACTTGGTGCAGGGTTTCCAAAATTGGTTTGTCCCCATACTTGAGCGCCTAATGCATTAAATGTAGTCCAGTTACTTATGCCAGTTGAAAAACCATCTTCAAATACCACTGTAAAGTCATCAATGTTTAATGGTTCGCAACGTTGTCCATCCATATTTACATCTTCAGTTGTATTCAATGTAAGGATTAATACATCTCCTTCAAAAGTTTTGGTTATAACTCCAGAAATATTTCCATTTCCAGTAGGTAATAATTCATTTGCAAAAGAGGCAAACGAACTTGTTTCCAATATAAAGTTGCTATAGCCAAAACCAGCGCAAGTTTGTAACGTTCTAGAAGTATCGAAGTCCTCCATTGGATCGAAGTAGCGAAGTCCATTTAGGTTGTCAGCAAACTGTACACCATCAAACTTAACGTACAAACCAATATCATCAGAGCTTACACCTGCAAATGTTTTATTTAAAGGAACCATTTCGAATGTGTTTTCTGATCTGAACATTTTTGCAGCACGCTGATTATTGGTCATTTGAGTTACGGTAGTACCAAAATTATCAGTCTCTGTTCCTCCACCAATAGTAATAACTTCATTTTCCAAACGCTCTTCACCTACATAAAGACCTTTAAGATTGATATAAACCTCACGTCCAAAATTATATTGGTTATAGCTCTCTACTTGATTAAAAATTACTTTAATTGCCGATGTAGGGTTTTCAGGAGAATCCTGTAAGAACATTTCTTTATAAAAATTTCCTGTTCTGTCAGAGGAACTCACATAACCTTTAACATAAATATCAGTTTCAACAAATACTGGCGCATTATCTCCAGGATCTGATTCTGTTAAATACATTGCTTTTAATTCAGCTATAGTAACTTCAGAAGCATTACTGGCCAGAAGTGCTCGCAAACCTGCATTTTCTTCGGTTCCTAATTCAGTCGGAACCGAGAAATCATCGTCTTGTACACACGAAGTCATAGCAAAAGTCATCGCTATAATCGTGAAAAGTTTAAAAATTTTGTTCGTTTTCATATTTACAATATTATATTTTTTCACAGTTAATTTTTATTAAAATCTAAAATACACATTTAGGAAGTAAGTTGTGCCACGACCGTACCAATATTTTGAACCAAATACCGGCTTATCATTACTTGCATCATCACGTAACTCACGGAAGTTTGCGTTTCTACCTTGTTCAAATCCACCCGTTTTGTAAACTTCGTCAAAAAGGTTATTGATACTGGCAAAGAAACCTACAAAGTAATCATTGATTTTCCAAGATTTCCCCCCAACGAGATTAACTACCATATAGTCATCAAATTTTTCTTGCTTAAGCAACTGTCTTGCTAATTCAGGATCGTAATCGTTGAACGGCAAACCATCGGCATCAGAATAGAAGTTTCTGGTTCTTGTTAATGGACTGACGTCGACATATGCGTTGTCGAAGAAGTTAGCTGTAGCACCAACCCACCAGTAATCAGGGTCGCGGTACTCAAAACCTACAGAGTAGGCTGTTTGTGGCCCACCAGACAATTTATAGTCTTTCAAACTAGCTTGCCCAAGGTCAATACCATTAGGGTCTGTAAAATCTGATGATGTTAGGTAAAGATTAGGGTTGTTATCGTAAGTGTATTGCCCAACTGCTGCAACACCTTTCAACTTTATAGTAGGCGTTACTTGAGCTTCAATTCCGAATTCACCGCCAATATGTCTTTTGTCAATGCCTTGTAAAATCTCTTGAACGAAAGCTGAAGTTTCACTAGTTGTAGTTCCATCTTCATTTCCGATACCGTAGCTTACCAATCCATCTGCATAGTAGAACGAAATTTCGTTGGCGTCTTCAATTTTAGTATAATAACCTGTCAACTTTGCCTTTATTTTAGATGAACGGAAGATATAACTTGCATCAACGGAGTTTATTTTTTCCTCTGTAATGTTCTTAACAATAGCGTGATTTTCTCTTGAATTTGAGTAAGTATTTCTTAAAGATGGCGCTTTTGTGATGTAAGCTGCATTAACGTCTATTAAATGCTTCCCACTGATTTTATAAGTAAAACCGGCTTTACCTCCTAAACCAGAAAAACTTAACTCACGGCCTTTACCAAAAGAACCTCCTTGACCTTCACCAGGATAGTTGGCATTTTCATAGAGACCATCTCTTTGGTAAGTGGTATTTGAAGCCATTGCTGAAACAAAAAAGTCAATCTTTCTGTATTTAAATTGTGCTTGAGCAAATCCAGAGATAATGTCAGAATACAAATCGTAATTGTATCTTATTTTTCCACCTTCCCCTACTATCTCATCAGGATTTCTTAAATCAAATGGGATATTGTCAAATGAATCATTGTTCAAATAACCATTAGAGCCTAAAAGATCAATGATTTCTGCAAAGTTTTCAGATTTTTGCTTGTTATATGTGATATTACCACTGATTGTAATGTTATCTGTAATGTCTGACGTCAGAATAGTATTAGCAGTTAACTGTGTCTCGTCATTTCGGTCTTCGTACAAAACGAAAGCTGCTGGTAATCCTGAAGCATTGTTGGTAATGTTCGCATCATACATTCTGTTCCAGTCTAACTGACCGTTTGTAAGGAATTCTTGCTCCGCTTCGTAAGCACCTGCAAAGTCTGGTCCATCTGGATCTGCCAAGAAATAACTTGGAAGTTTTTGATAGTATGTAGGGCTAGGGTTTGCGCCTCCTGGAAAATCCAAACGGCTATTTCCAATTTTACCAAATTGGTAAGCAACGTTTGTGTTCAAAGTCGTTCTTGGGCTGATGTCCCAATAATGATTCAACATCAAGATAGGCTCATTCACTTCTTTAACTCGTGAATTTCTCTTTTCACCATCTTGCCAACCCCAATATTCGTTGTATTCAATTCCTTTTAAATCGTATACTTCTTGTGTATTTGGAGATGATTTACCTCTTCTATTCGGAGCATAAATCGAGGTAAAGTTGATGCTGTGTTTTTCGCTTAATTTCTTTTCAACTGAAAGAAAGAATGAATTCGCATCATAAAAAGTAGCCTCTTGGAAACCTTCATCACCCCATCTTCTTCCTACAGCAGCCGTTACAGACCATCCACCATTCATCATCCCAGTAGCATAGCTTGCTATCACTCTATTAGTATAACTTCTGTCTGAAGAAGAGTAAGTGATACGACCACCTTTTCTATATTGAGAAGCTCTAGTATTAATATTGGTTGTACCTAATACACCACCAAAGCTATAATTTGAAGGTGATAAACCAATGGCTAATTCTTGATTTCTTACGACATCGTTCAATCCGCCCCAATCACTCCATTGAGGTCTACCATCGAATAATTTGTTCATTTCAATACCATTGATCAATACAGTCCCGTTTTCAGAATTAAGACCTTTAATATTAAAGAATGACGAACTGAATTCAAAAGCCGCAGTATTTTGAAATACATCTTGAGACGATTGTAACAATCCAGAGATGTTGTCAGCGCCACCTGTATCATCATTTAATTCATCGTCGGTTAAAGTTACGAGGAATAAATCTTCACTTTCGGTGACGTCAATATCCAACATCATTCCTGAAATATCAACAGTTTTACCTTCATTCACAATGATAGGATAACGTTTTGTGATGTATCCCAGCTTTTCAACAACCAAAACCTGTTCTCCTAAAGGTACATTACTTGTAAAGCTGAACTCACCATTTGCATCAGTCTCGGTAGAGAACTCTGTACCTTCAATGGTAATTGTTACACTTGGAATTGGTTCGTCAGATGCAGCATCAAGGACACTACCTTTTACAACCGTCTGCGCAACAGTCGCAGCCAATGAAAAAATTCCGAATAAGAAAATAAAAAAACTTTTTTTCATGCCTAATTTTAAAGTTAATAGTATTTATAGCATTAAATAATAGTTATTTAAAGCGTGCAAATTTACATTATTTATAATAATTACATACTTTTGGCGCAAATTTTGTAAACATCATAACAAAAATATAATATAGCATTTATGAAATCATTAAAAACTCTTATTGTTCTAGCATGTATCTCATTGACTTTCAGTGCTTTTTCTCAAGAAAAGGAAGTCAAAAAGTTTAAAATTAGAACGATTGCTTTTTACAATCTTGAAAACCTTTTTGATACCATTAATGACGTAAATAAGTTTGACGAGGCCAGTCCAATCATGGAAATGAATACAGGAAGAGAGGCTGCTTATAAAAAGAAAGTGCACAACATGGCAAGAGTTATTGCTGATATTGGAGCAGAGGAAGCCCACGATACACCTGCTATTTTAGGAGTTTCTGAAATTGAAAATCGTGATGTATTGGTTGATGTCGTTAACGATCCTTTGTTGATTGGTAAAGATTATGGCATTGTACACTACGATTCGCCAGATGCCCGTGGTATTGATGTAGCTTTAATATATCAAAAGTCATTGTTTGTTCCAATCAGTACAAGCTCGCACGAATTAAAAATCTATGATGATCAAACTAGAGAGCGTGTTTACACGAGAGATCAGTTATTGGTTACAGGAAAATTAGACGGAGAGGTCATTCACGTGATCGTCAATCACTGGCCATCTAGAAGTGGTGGAGAAGCTAGAAGTCGCTCTAAACGTGTGGCAGCTGCTAAATTGAATAAGCATATTATTGATTCACTTCAAGTTATTGATCCTTATGCCAAGATTTTCACAATGGGAGATTTAAATGATGACCCAACTAATGATAGTGTAAAAAAGGAGTTGAAGGCGAAAGCAGATCAGGATGACGTCGAGATAAAAGGTATTTATAATCCTTATGAAAACTATTATAAAAGAGGATTGGGAACCACTGCATATCGAGATGCTTGGAGTTTGTTTGATCAAATTCTTGTGACCAAACCATTGATAGAAAAAGATTATTCGGGTTACCAACTTTATAAAGCAAATATTTACAATAAGTATTATTTGACTACCAAAAGAGGTCGATGGAAGGGTTATCCATTCAGAAGCTGGTCTGATGGTGGTTTTTCAGACGGATTCAGTGACCACTTTCCGGTGTATGTTTATGTCATTAAAGAAGTAAAGGAATAAAACCCTTGAGATTACACATAAAAAAGCCCAAATTTTAAAATTTGGGCTTTTTCAGTTTATGATAATCTGTATATTAATTCAACCAATTACTCCAAGGAATTCTAGATAATACTGACAGCAATCCAATCGTGTAAAAAATTGCCAGCATTTTGAATTTTGGTTTTGAGGTCAATTTCTTTTTATGTTTTGAATAACCAATCGTAATGCATACAACAGCCAAAATACCTACAAAAGGATGCTCCACCGCCAACAGTCTAGAAAACGAATCCAATCCACCCATTCCGTTTGCGCTGATGTTTTTGAAACCGAAAGGTGATACAAAATAAAGTATCAAACCTAATAGCAACTGAATGTGCGTTACAATCAATGCAAAAAGGGAAATTCTAAAATCTTTGGCGTGAAATTCCTTATTGCCAAAAAACTTAAAAAGCGCATTGAAGGTTGCCAAAACCAATATCAATAGGACTAAATAAGCCCAATACGAGTGTAAAATTTGAATAGTTTGATACATAGTCTGAAATTGTATAAAGGTTAGTAGACAAAAATAGTGAATTTTTATTGCGAAATCTCAATCCAGCGTTTTGCTTCATTACCAAATTCATCAACAACAGTCAGAAGGTGTTTACCATAGGTTGGTTGCATCGCAAATTCGTGAATGTCTTTTGTGGTGCCGAGAAATGTACTATCTAAATACCAATACACCAACGATTCAGGTTTTGAATGTGCAACTTTCAAAATGAGGTCATTTGGTTTGCCGTTGAAATCCTTCGGAAGGAAAATAACATTGTTATCATTGGGATAAATAAATTGAATGGTGACAGCATTTTCTCCCAAACAATCCTCACGAAATCTTGGCAGCGATTTATAAAATGGATTTTTTGCCTTGTAATAATATTCCATCAAAGGTGGGAGTACGAACCAAGATTTATGAACCATTGTGCTAATATCTTCACACGAAGAATTCACTTGAAACTGTTCATTTTTATCCAAATGCACTAATTTATGAAAAGGACAAGGCGCTGTTTTCAAACCACTCACTTGGACATATTTTTGCTCAATATCATCACAGGTTGGAGATGCACGATACCCGCTTTTTTTGCAAATGGAAACCTCTTGCATTTCATCAAAAGGTTTGGCAAACCAATCGCTATTCGGAAGCAAATCGAAAACATCAAACAGAATTGGAGCTGCTGTTTGAACTCCCACCAAGCCTGGACGACCTTCACCATCGGCATTTCCTACCCAAACACCAACTACATAATCTTTCGTTGTGCCAATGGCCCAAGCATCACGAAATCCAAAACTTGTTCCCGTTTTCCAGGCAATTTGCTTCGAACTATCATAAAATTCCCAATTGTCGTCTCCTTCAGGACGATTGACATCTTTCAAACTTTCATAAGTGAGATAGATGGAACCAGCATCAAACAAGGACTTCTCTGAACTTTTTCTTCCAAAATCAACATATCCATCTTCCAAATAAGTTGGTTCAACAAACTCATTAGAAAAATATTCACTTGAGCTTTCATTGAAATGATTCAAGGTTGAGGATAATGCAGCGTAACTTTTGCACAAATCCCAAAGATTACTTTCTGCACCACCCAAAATCAGCGAAAGTCCATAATGATTGGCATTATACTTCAAATCTTTCAATTTTAAGGCTTCCAAGTAATGATGAAAACGGTCAAGTCCAAATTCCTGCAACATCCTAACAGCAGGCACATTCAACGAACGCGATAAGGCTCGGCTTGCAGGCACAGCGCCATCATAACCTTGGTCGTAATTTTCAGGATTGTAACTACCAAACTGTGTAGGAACATCAGCCACCAACGTATTGGGTAAAATATCGCCAGCGTCCAACATTGCCGCGTAAAGGAAGGGTTTCAGAATACTGCCCGTACTTCTGGGCTTGTCAATGACATCCACATCTTTTTGATGCTCGCTATCTGTTGGAGAATTGCCAACATACGCCAAAACCTTTCGAGTGTTGACATCGAGAACTAAAACAGCGATGTTATGTATTTCGTTCTGTTTCAAAAGGTTGTAGTGGTTAGAAACGATTCGATTGGTTTGTTCTTGCAATGATTTTTTCAAGCTGGTTTTGATGTGTTCGCCAGTATTGGTAAGCGCCACTTTTTGTAATAAATGAGGCGCAATTTGTGGAAGTGCGTAAGGTTTTTGCGGTAATTCTTCGGCAATGGACAAGTCGTAAGTCAAGGAATCGATGATGTTATTTTGAAGCAATTTCTGAAGTAGTCGATTGCGTTTGTTCAAAAGTGTTTCTTGGTTTTTTCCAGGATAAATCAAACTTGGTGCATTGGGTAATACAGCAAGCGTGGCACTTTCAGCCCAAGAAAGGTCATTTGCATCACGATTGAAATAACGCCAAGATGCCGCATCCAAACCAACCACATTGCCACCAAAAGGTGCATTGCTGCTGTAATAAGAAAGAATTTTTTCTTTGGATGCTCGAAATTCCAGTCGAGTGGCAAGAATGATTTCCTTTATTTTTTCGAAATACGTGCGCGATTGATTTTTTCTCGATAGCCGAATGACTTGTTGTGTCAACGTACTTCCGCCACGTTTGACATCATTGGATTTGATGTTCTCCTGAATTGCTTTAAAGATTGAAACTGGATTAAAACCTGGATGTTTGTAAAAATATTCATCTTCAAACTGAATAATACACGTTTTGAATTTCTCTGGAATACTGTCGTTGTGAGGAAAACGCCATTGACCATCTTTGGCAATCATTGCGCCAAGCAGCTCGTTTCTGTCGCTTGTAATCACTGTTGCTGTTGGGTCTTTGAACAATTGCCTTGGCAAACAAAAATAATACACCACCAAGAGTATGAAAATGATGGCAGATTTGATTTTGTGGCGTTTTATGTAGTTGATGAATCGATTCACTTTGAAAATTCATACGCTCGTTCCACTCTACAGATTCGAACTTTGTACCAACTGTACCAATCTGTTTTTCCCTTTCTTTGCGCGATGAGGTGGTCGGTTTGTTGTTTCCATTGTTTGATAGATTCCAAACTTTTCCAATAACTTACAGTAATTCCGAGGCCCGAATTGGGCGCAGTCGAAATGTCATTTCTGGCACTTTCAATTCCCAAAAAGCCTTCTTGTTGTTTTGCTAATTCTTCCATCAATACTGCCATTTCTGAATAACCATTGTCGCCTTCGGTTCTGGTTGATGTAAAAATAACGGCATAATACGGTTCAAAAGAAGAATTCATAAAAGATGTTTTCGTTTATCCCAAGTCAGCACTTTCACGCCTTCAGAATAATGTGCTTTATCAGGTTGATTGTTGATGAGGTGATTGAATTTTGGATAATCAATCTTCAATTCTTTCAAATCAATTTGTTCCAAAGGCCATTCCACGTGATGCACGTCATACTCAATCAATTTATTTCGGTGTTCTTGAAAAACAGCATAACGTTCGGTTAGCCAACGGTCGGTTTTGTTCTTTTGAGCAGGTTTCATTTTGGTTCTGTAAACCATTTCAAAGGAGTTATTATGTATTGAATTTTTAGATTTATAACTAAAGTCGTTTCGCTTCATTTTTGAATGTACATACGGAAATTTTGAGATAGCTTTCAAAATATTACACGAAGAGCGCTTGCTTCCCTCCATACTCAAAAAGTAAACGCTTGGTTTGTTTTTACATTTTATATAGGTGCGAATATTTATTTCGTGAAAATCTGAAATATGAGGCAATTTTGGAAGACTTCTTATACCAATATGGTTCATATCAAAAGCTACCAGACTTACCCAAGCTTTTCCATCAATGGTATCCAATGAAACACTTTTTGGAATCAATGGATCAACAATCTCTGGCTCTAGTTCCCAATGCAAAAAAATGGCTTTGTTCCATTCCTGATAGAATTTCCAAGCTCTTTTCGGACATTCAAAATCGCGATGATGGGTAATATTTAAGATTTCTGAAGCTCTCATTTTATGAATATTCTTCAAAGACTATTGAAACGAAAACGTTTGCGCTTGCCTCATTCTGTTAATCTTTCTACTAATATAATATATTGAAAGAATTTTAATGTCAGTTTATGTATTTTTAAAACGTGAAATCCCTATTAAAAATCGCTCTTTTTACGCCCATCATTTTCGGAATACATAATTCCGCTTATGCTCAACTTGGTTTCTGCACAGGTAATTCTGGCGACCCAATTTTTATTGAAACTTTTGGAACTGGTACAATGGATGGACCAGAGTTAGCTCCAGGAACAACAACCTATCAATATGTTGGTTCAGGTTCTCCCAATGATGGTCAATATACCATATCCAGTACAAGCAATTATTTTGATTGGCACAATACACCTGACCATACACCAAATGATACCAATGGAAAGATGTTTGTCGTGAACGCTGATTTTACTGCTGGTGAATTTTTCAGAAGAAATATTACAGGTTTATGTGAAAACACTTCCTATGAGTTTTCTGCGTGGTTGGTGAATTTGCTTCCGTCATCAGGATGTGGAGGGTCAGGAATTCCCATAAATGTAAAGTTTGAAATTTGGGATATAACCGACACTACCTTATTGGCGTCAGGTGATACTGGAGTCATTCCAAATACAAATTCGGCCAATTGGCAACAATATGGATTGACGTTCCAAACTTTACCTGCCCAAACAGCAGTAATTCTGAAAATGAGAAACAACGCAAATGGTGGCTGTGGTAATGATTTGGCTATTGATGACATTATTTTCAAAACTTGTGGTGACAACATTGCGATTGAAGATATCAACACAAACAACACCATTATTGCCTGCGAACAGAATACACCCATTCAAACACAATTATCGGCAATTCCCGATTTTTCAATTTATAACACTCACGCTTACCAATGGCAAGAAAGTACTGATAATGTGAATTGGGCTGATATTCCTGGTGAAACCAATCAGAATTTTACAACTCCAGCTTTGACGTCGACTAGATATTATCGTGTGAAAGTTGCGGAAGATGCCGTGAATTTGGCAAATCCGTTGTGCAGTTCGTTGTCTGATGTCTTTGAGATTCAAATTGTGCCGCAACCTGCTGCGCCAGTTTCTGATGGTGATATTGAAAATTGTGGAGGTCAGAGCGAAATTCTTTCTGTTTCTGTCCCTACTGTTGTAACTGTCAATTGGTATGATGCTCTCAATGGAGGAAATCTTTTATTGGAAAATAGTTCAACGTTTGAAACTGAAATTGCAGGTACTTATTATGCAGAGGCTGTTTCTGAAGTTGGCGACTGCATTTCGAATTCAAGAACATCTGTAACGGTGAACTTTCTGCCGATACCCATTGTTGAAGATGAATCTACCTTTATTTGTGAAGGCGAAACAAAAACATTGTACGCCAATTCGCCTAACAACACTTATTTGTGGAGTACAGGCGATGCTATTTCCCAAACCACTGTGGATGCTCCTGGAATTTACACCGTAATCGTCACCAATGGAAGTGGTTGTTCTGTCACAAAAACAGTCACAGTCACACAGATTGACAGGCCTATCATCACTTCAATTGTTTCCGATGGAAGTGATATCATTGTAAATACCCAAAATATAGGAGATTTTGAATATTCATTGGATGGTGTAAATTATCAATTAAGTAATATTTTCTTCAATACCGAAGGCGGTTTGTATACTGTTTATGTCAAAGAACGAAATGGTTGCGGTGAGGTAACCCAAGAGTTTTTGCATTTTGTGATTCCAAAATTCTTCACACCAAATGGTGATGATGAAAACGAGCTTTTCATTTTGAAAGGCATTGAACATTACAACCAATCTGAAGTTTACATTTTTGACCGAATGGGAAGATTATTAGTAACGTCTAAAAATCAACCCTTCTACTGGGATGGTACCTTTAAAGGCAAACCATTACCTTCATCAGATTATTGGTATGTTATCACCATTAATGGGCATCAGTTGAAAGGGCATTTTTCGCTTAAGAGATAATATCCAAAGAATCTCCTCCTTCAATCGCCTTCCCTTGAAAAAAGGAAAGGAATCTTTTGTTTTGTGTTACTTCCCAACCTCAACCCATCGACCTTTGGTTCTTACCAAAAATTCATTGTCATACATCGCTTCAGCTTGAACGCCTGGTAAATAATAGGTGCCCAAATAGGAAGCATTCAGCATCACATTGAATGTCTTGCTATCGTATTTGCCTTTTTTGCTTAAATCAAAATAGAAATTGACACGGTCATCACGAATATCTGTATAACGTGCTTGACTTGTGGTGGTGTCTCCAAAATCAGTAAAACGTGTATTGACGATTTCCCAACCGGAAGGGAAGATTTGCGTCAGCGCCACATCATTCACATCTGAATTTTTGAGATTTCTTACCGTCACAGAAGCTACAAAATCTTGACCTTGCAACAGTTTGCCGATGTCAATTTTATTGCCATTCAAATCTTTGTATTCTACAGAAACGCTCAAACCACGTTGTTCGGCAATTTCTTGTCCCAATGGCAATTTACCAGAATTCAGGACTCTCACATACACCACATTCTCCTGATTGTTTTTAAAGCTAAATGTGTTGCTTCCATCTTTTACTGACAACTCTCGTTGCGCAACGGCACTTTTGGTATCAATAGTTTCTTCTTTGCCATTGAAGGTATATTGTACTTTCAATGACTTGCCACCATTCGCTTCGACCATTTTTGCCATTGCTAATAGACAATACGCTGTGGTTTGTGTGCTCATCCATTCATCGCTGGACAAATCTTTGGCGATGTCCTGTGCCAATTCGCGCTGTTTTGAATTTTGGGTCAACACCATTGTTTCCAAAGCCATCGCGCGATTTCGGTCCACAGAGCCATAGGTATAATAATTATAGCGAGGCGGCTCAAAGTTGATGTTGGCCGTACTCGAAATCTTGGTACTAGCTTCTTTTTGTCCTGCCAAAGCATAAGCTGCTGCCAAGCGCCATTTGGCTTCATTGGAAATTTCGCTGAATTCGCGCAGACGGTTCATTGCAGCTAAATCAGGACTTCCAGCCAATGCCAAGGTATAAAGGCGGTAGGCCTGTGCTAAATCTGAATTGTAAGTTCGGTAGCTTGGTCGCCATTCCTGCGCTGCTTGTTTTTGGTACTTCAACCAATTGTTTTTAAAGGTCAACGGCAACACAAACCCTTTTTTCTCGGCTTCTAGCATAAAATGTCCGGCATAACTTGTGCTCCAATCGTTGGCAGTGTTCTCGCCCATCCAATAGCTCATTCCACCATTCGGTTGCTGGAACATTCCAAGGCGTTTGATACCGTTTTCGATGTTTGATTTGATTTCTTGTTTCTTTTTATAAGGCAAATCAAAAATATCACTCAAATACAATTGTGGAAATACACTCGATGTGGTCTGCTCCAAACAACCGTGAGGATATTGTACCAGATATTGCAACCGTCGCGAGAAATCCATTGGAGGCATCGTGGAGAATTCAACCGTTGCAAAATTGGTTCCAGGAACGCCAAAGGTTGAAAAATCCATAGAAACCGTACTGTTAGGCTCTAATGTTTTGTCCAAAGCTTTTGATGTGATAGGATTTGGATTGTAAACATCGATATCTACTTTATAAGACGATGTTTCACCATTGCCATTTGCGACCACTTCAATCGTATTAAATCCTTTTGCTTTGCTGACGTCCAATTCAAAATAAGTCATCTGCTCGTCTGGTCGTGAAAAGCTCATAGACTTCGTTCTATCGCCTACCACTTCAATACCGTTGCTCAATTTCAAACTGATGTTCACGTTTTTCACGTTTGGTTCCATCGCAAAAACTGTGACTGGTAAGGTGACTTTTTCGCCAGGACTCAATTTGCGTGGCAAGGACGCCAAGACCATCAATGGTTTTTTCACCTGAACTGATTTGTCTGCACTTCCATAAGCTTCGGTTTTGGCATTACCAGCAACCACCATCATTCGGACGGCTCCGATATAGTTTGGCATTTTGATGTTGTGCGTTGCTTTACCGCCAGCTTCCAAATTAAAAGGCCCCAAATATTTTACAACTGGTTTAAAGCGATTCGCCTTTTGATTTTTTCCAGCGGTTGCACTACCATCACCACCAATCGCAAATACTTGGTCGATGCTTCTGGAATAGGCGCCTATGACATCATCAAAAACATCCCAAGTTTTAACGCCTAATGCTTCGCGAGCATAGAATTCATCCCAAGCATTCGGAGTTTTGAAACGTGTCAAATCCAACAGACCTTCCTCAACCATCGCAATGGTGTAGGTCATCGCTTTTTTGTTTTTCTCTGAAACCGTCACTTTAAATTCCTGTTCTGGTTTGAGGGAATTCGGCATCTGGATTTCTGGTTGCAGTTTGGTATTTTGGTCTTCTACCATCATTGGAATCACACCGTATAAACGAATTGGTAGATCATTGGCAGTAATGGCGTGCGGTTGCAACAAGGAAATATTAACGAACACATTAGGCGCCATATCTTTTGTTATCGGAATATTTACTGTGGTTTCGCCCTGCGTGGTTTTGACCCATTTGTAAGATAGTACATCCGAACCGTTTTCTACGCTAATCAAAGCGCGACCTTCATTGCCTGATGGGAACTTGATTTTAGCGGTTTGACCAACATTATACTGTTCTTTATCTGCAGAAAATACGAGCATTTTAGCAGCTTCCTTGTCAGTTGAAGGTGAAATATTACTCCAGTTTTTGTAGAAATAAGCTGTTCTTCCTGTGGCGTGACCACTGCTTGGGTCCACAATTCGGATGAGGTAACGACCGCGTTCGTTTTCAGGAATTTTTAGAGTGAATTTTCCTTTGCCATTGGCATCTGTATTCACTTTTTGGTCAAGATACGGTCTGTGATAATTGCTCGACACATAGCTCGACAGGTTGTCATAAGATGAATTCCACCACCATTGCCATTCAATTTTATAGACTTTTACTTCAAGACCATTTCTTTGAATTGGTTTTCCTTGGGCGTCGACCACCACGACATCAAACGTTTGGTTTTCATCCGTGAAAAATGAACCATATTGATTGCCTTTTGGTGATTTCAAACCGACAAACGATTCGTAAGGCGCATAGGTTTTTGTAAAAGCATCCAACGAAAAATCACCGCCATTTTCAAAGGCTCTGACCAAAAATTGAGCTGTCAACAAACCTGGTGCATTTTGCCCAACATTCAACTTACTGTTGATGTTTGCCTTACCATTTTCGTCCAAATTGCCTTCGAATACATTAATGTCTTCAGAAGAAAAGGAACGCGTCGGGTCAATGAATTCATAATCTTTATAATTTTTGAACCCTTGATACGATGTGCTGAACTTCGCCTTGATTTCAGCTTTAAGGTTTTTGGCTGGTGCACCGTGAAGCCAAGCGACATCCAAAGTTCCATTTAATGGTTGGTTGCTGGTCAAAATTTCATCTTCAAAATCAACCTTGATTTTCAATCGATTTGGTTTGACGGTTTCCACACGAAGACTTTTGTAAAATTGTGCGCCACCAACAGACACTCGCGCGCTGTAGCTTCCTGTTTTTCCTTCAGAATCGGTAGGAACGGTAAAACGATAGACATTATTGACGTGGTCGCTCGTGATGTTTTTGTAAATCAATTTACCATTTGGGTCGTTGATTTCCATTTTCACAGGATGGCCTTTTGGCAATTTGTTTTCGGCATCATTCAACATAAAAGTCAAGAATAGTGAATCGCCAGGACGCCAAACGCCACGTTCGCCATAAATGTAACCTTTCAAGCCTTTTTGCAGTGTATTTCCAGACACATCAAATTTGCTCAAGGACAAGGAATTGCCGTCAGCCAACTTCACATAGGTTGTATTCTTTCCGTGATAAGCAATCGCAAACGAGGCATATTTGTTCGCTTTAATTTTAGCCAAGCCGTCGCCATCGGTATCGACACGTCCAATTTCCTGTTGCTGGAAATTATAGAGTCGAACGCTTGCACTTTTCACAGGTTCGGTAGTCAAAATATCAGTTACAGCAAAATAGTAATGGTTGTTGGCGCCTTGTTTGGCAATCACACCAAGATTGGATGCCAAGAAATTCTGGGACACTACACGATTTTCATTGTAATAGGCATCGTGGCAAGGATTGTCGCGCTGACGCCAATTGTAACTGTAGTTTCGGTAATTGTAGATGCGATTATCCCAATATTCCTCTTCGCGCAAATCTTCATCTTCTGTTGATGATTCGCCATAATTGCCTTCGTAGTAATAATCATCCTCATAATAGTAGTCATCGTAATAATCTTCGCCATCTTCTGTATTGGTGATATTCGAATAATTTTCACAATCAAAAACGGAATAGTCCTTCTTGAAGCTCAATTCCACACGATACAAAGCGCCAGGGTCAGCCTTGAAAAATTTGGATAAGTCGATGCTGTAGGCTTTCCAGCGACCATCATTTTGAACATCATCTGTTTGAAGTGTGATAGTTTGCTTGGCAATACGGCGGCCTACACGACGGATTTCATACAGATTATCACTTTGTAATTCATTATCCTGAAGAAATTGCAGCACATTGTCCTCAAAAATCTTGATGATGCGAACGTCCACAGCCTTTAAACTGACGGCTTCAAAATTGAACTGTAATTTTTCGGAATTAGGTAAAATAGTTCCATTACTTATCAATCTCACCTGTGGTTTGAGCTCTTCAAAGGAGATAATTTCAGAAAAAGGCTGCTTCAATTTAAAGCCATCTGTACTTGTGATACCCTGGAACACATCAACCGTCAAATCACCAACCAATTTGTTCTCTGGATACACCTTAAGCACATTGCCATCGACCACAAATTTCGAGCCTGTTGCTTTTTGAATGGTCACCAATCCGTCGAAATTTTGCTGTTTTTTCAAAGGGTCAGAAAAGTTGATGGACAAATATTGTTCAGGCGATTGGATGACATCGAGATCCACAATGGTGAAGTTGTTTTTGCCTGGAATAGTGACTTTGTTTTCGCCCTTGCTATCGGCTTTGATGGCTTTACCGTTCCATTTTACCAGGATTTCAGAATCTTCGGTTTTACGGTTGATGCTGTCTATTTTGAATTCAAACAATTTAGAATTTTGATTGGCTTCATTCCATTGCAATTTCAATTTTTTGTTGCCTTGCCACGCTTCCACCAGCTGTTTAGCGTCTTTCAACGCAATGACATCCGCAGACCTTAAAACTGCTTCGACATATAGCCATTCCTTGCTGTAGGACTGTAAATTATTTGTAACAATATTGAAATTTGGCTCAATCGTTTTGAACGAAAAGGTATAAACTTCAAACTCTTTGGGTTGGTTGTTGTAAATCTTGTCCAACTTCACAGAAACCGTGTATTCTGTATCTGGTTTTAGGTTTTCATCTGGTTTGAATGCAAATGTGTGTGCATTAGTTGCCGTCAATTTTCCTTGAACATGAGGAGAAACGGACACAATTTTGTCATCCAACGCTTTTCCTGCTTCCCAGCCCTCCACATCTTTCGAGAGATTGACGACGATTGGGTCAGCAATAGAAACCCGTCCAGCCGTTGTGTAGCTTATATAGTCTCTAAATTTGAAAAGGTTGTCAGTTTCTTGATTACTGTCATCATCTTTTTTGCAAGAAAAAAGTATCAGCAGTACTAATGTTGAGAGCGAGAGTAGGTGTTTTGATTTCATAAATTTAGAATGTTGTAACGACTATAAAATTACAATAGGCTGATTGATTTTGGACTGGAATTCTAGTATTCGTAGCACTTCAATTAGAATTTGAATGTTGCATTAAAGTTAAGCCTTTTTAGGATGCCCAATATTTAGTAAGCAGTATTTTATTGTTATCTTCGCAGAAATTAATACTAAAAATTAAAAATAACTCAAATATGCAAGCAGTTGCTACAGATTTCGGAATCGAGAAAGCCTTAAAGGAATTAGGGATTAACGATATAAATGAAGGTACTTCAACCGGTTCGAACAGTTTTTCGAATGGAGACATTTTGGAAAGCTATTCACCAGTGGATGGACAATTGATAGCAAAGGTGAAATCAACCACCAAAGATGATTATGAAAAAGTAATGAATGCCGCCACCGAAGCGTTTAAGACTTGGAGAGTAATGCCAGCGCCACAACGAGGTGAAATCGTGAGGCAATTCGGAGAGAAATTGAGAGCTAAAAAAGAAGCTTTGGGCAAACTCGTTTCTTATGAAATGGGCAAATCCTATCAAGAAGGTTTGGGCGAAGTTCAGGAAATGATCGATATCTGTGATTTTGCCGTTGGATTGTCGCGTCAACTTCACGGTTTGACAATGCATTCCGAGCGTCCAGGGCACAGAATGTATGAGCAATACCATCCGCTTGGTGTTGTTGGGATTATTTCGGCATTTAATTTCCCTGTGGCTGTTTGGTCTTGGAACACGGCTTTGGCGTGGATTTGCGGTGATGTATGCGTTTGGAAACCTAGTGAAAAAACACCATTGTGTGGAATTGCTTGCCAAAATATTGCTGCAGAAGTTTTCAAGGCAAATAATCTCCCAGAAGGCATTTCTTGCTTAATCAATGGTGATTATAAAGTAGGCGCATTTATGACCAGAGATGCCCGAATTCCTCTGGTATCTGCAACGGGTTCTACTCGTATGGGTAAAATTGTGGCACAGGAAGTGGCTGGACGTTTAGGAAAATCACTCTTGGAACTTGGAGGTAACAATGCGATTATCGTTACGCCTGATGCTGATGTAAAAATGACTGTGATTGGTGCCGTGTTTGGTGCTGTTGGAACGGCTGGGCAACGTTGCACTTCCACTAGGCGTTTGATTATCCACGAAAGTATGTATGACAAAGTGAAGGATGCTATTGTGGACGCTTATAAACAATTGAAAATTGGGAACCCTTTGGATGAAAAAAATCACGTTGGGCCATTGATTGATAAAGATGCTGTAAGAATGTACAACGAAGCGCTTGAAAAAGTGGTTGAAGAAGGAGGAAACGTGATTGTAGAAGGAGGTGTTTTGTCTGGTGATGGTTACGAGAGCGGTTGCTATGTAAAACCTGCTATTGCTGAAGCGAAGCCAAATTATAAAATTGTACAGCACGAGACGTTTGCACCTGTTTTATATCTTTTGAAATATTCAGGGGATGTTGAAAATGCCATCGACATTCAAAACGGTGTTGCTCAAGGACTGTCATCAGCCATAATGACGAATAATCTTCGTGAGGCTGAACGCTTTTTGTCGCACGCTGGTTCTGATTGTGGTATTGCCAATGTGAATATTGGAACATCTGGTGCTGAAATTGGAGGTGCTTTTGGTGGTGAAAAAGAAACTGGTGGTGGACGAGAGTCTGGTTCTGATGCTTGGAAAGTGTATATGAGACGCCAAACCAATACTATCAATTACACAACAGATTTGCCATTGGCGCAAGGGATTAAGTTTGATTTGTAGTCAAGAATAAAAATTGAAAAAAGCCGTTTCAAATTGAAATGGCTTTTTTTATGGAATGGAAATACACTGGATACATAGTTTTAATAAGCTTCTTGCTTACAAATTGTATTGCTTATTTAGATGAAGGCATTCGAACTTTTGATTATTTGATGCGCTTATCAGATTGGGTGGCGCTGTTCATTTACACTGCACTTTTTTTGTTGCTACCCTTTGCAATTTTTTTCATTTCAAAAAGTAACATCAAATGGAGGTTTTCTAAAGCGCTTTTAGGATTTGCTCCAGCAATCATTTTGATTATGTTGATGCTTTAAGCATTTGTATAAAAAACAAAAACCCTATTTCAGTGCCGAATTTTTATCGGGAGAAATAAGGTTTAATTGTAATTGATTAATAGCACTGTAAAAGTCTAAAAAATATGCTACCCTCAAACAAAAAAACTATGATTGGTAAAAAAAACTGTATGAATGGTAGGATTTCACTTTTTGAGCTAACAAATTGATGTATAAAGCAAAAACCTCATTTCAATGCCGAAACTTTATCGGGAGAAATGAGGTGTTATGAAATTGATTAATAGCAGTACAAAAGTCAGAATTTCTTCTCGGACTAATGTGTCTAAATTGAAAACTTTGGGTTAAGGTTTAACTGTATTTTACTTTCCGCAAGATGCGAAGGGAGTCTTTATAGTTTTCATAAACGTCTTTTCCGTAGGCTTTCAAGAATGGTTTAGCTTCATTCAGTTTATCAATGGCTTCGTGGAAAAGATTCAAATAACAAATCAAATAAGTGGCTGGAAGATTCAATAAATCTTGCTCCTCGTGTTTGGTGAGTGTGATACCTTTCTTCAACTTATCAAGAATTGCGTTATTTGAATTATAAATATGATGAAGCACTTTTTTGTCGAATTGTGGCGCCTCAAACAATAATTTTGTGTCAATGTGATAGTTAGCGTTGTTCCCAAATTGAATAAGGGTTTCTTCCAGAGGATAATATTTATATGAGTTTTGAAGCCCCAAACTCACATATTCAACAATTTTAAAGGAATCTTCATCATAGGTAATTGAAACTTCATCTAAAGTTGAAAAGAACAATCTGACCTGTTCATTCACCAATTCAATATCCACACGACTGAAAAAGGTTTCATCTTTAACAACCTTTTTTTGTCCAGCCCAGCACAGCACAAAATATTCTTTAAACACTTTATATTGAGGGTTATAATCTCTTCGCTTGTTCATAAAATCGAAAACACCGTCAAGAGTATATTCTATATTGTTCTGTGCGTGGTTTTCAATGGACTCTACAATTTTTGAATTGACATCCTTGATTTCAATATCAAAAATTTTAGGCATACTCATACTTCCATCCCTAAAAAAAACAGAGCCGCCATAGTATTTCCAGATGTTTTTCCGCAAGGCTGTCAATTTACCCATCGGTCGAATGGTTACCAATCCAACAACCTTGTCATCAGGAAGGTGAGGAAAAGGAATGTTCTCGTAAGAAACAATAGGAGGATTGGTCAAATAAGCATTGATGAGGTTTTGAATCTTGCTGTCGTCAAAAAAGTCGACACCAACAATTTTGTTGTCTTCATCATCAACTCCTATGACAATAAAAGAATTGTTCTTTGGATTGCTATTGGAAAGCGCACAAATATGTTTCAGGAATTTCGCCTTGCCTTCTTTTTCACTGATGTCGATTTTACGCTTTTTGTCATAAAAACTGTTTTCATCATTGTGAGCAAGTAGGTTTTTTATAAGTAGGCGTTTGTTGATCATATCCAAATTCCTGCGAAGGCAGGAATAATCTTTTTCATTGTTCTTTTTTCACGGTTGTGCTATTCGCTTGAGCGGTAGGAAATACCAATAAATCCGCAATATTCACGTGCGCTGGTCTCGATATTGCAAAATATATAATTTCTGCAATATCTTCTGGCTGCAAAGCTTTGTAACCTTTATACACAGAATCAGCAATGGCATCACCTTTGAATCGCACTTGAGAAAATTCTGTTTCCACTAATCCTGGATTGATGGCGCTTACTTTGATGCCAAATGGATTTAGGTCTATCCGCATTCCTTCTGTGATTGCTAAAACGGCGTGCTTACTGGCGCAATACACATTCCCTTTTGGATAAACTTCCTTCCCAGCTGACGATCCAATGTTGATGATATGTCCAGATTTCCGTTCAGTCATTTGAGGAATTATGGCCTTGCTGACATACAACAATCCTTTTACGTTAATGTCCATCATTGCATCCCAATCGTCTGTACTGCCACTTTGTATTGGGTCCAAACCGTGTGCATTTCCGGCGTTATTGATAAGGATATCAATGTTTTTAAAATCTTCGCCAAGTGAAGCAATTGCTTTTTTCGTGGCTTGGTTATCCCTTACATCAAAATTCAATGTTTGCACATTCGTTTGACGTTCCAAGGCATTCTGAATGGTATCCAAGCGCTCTTGTCTTCGTCCGCAAAGCACCAAATTGATACCTTGTTTTGAAAATTCGTGTGCTGTTGCCCTTCCAATACCGCTTGTGGCTCCAGTGATTAATGCTGTTTTTCTATCCATCTGTTTTGCTGTTTACTGCTATGTATACTGAATACTAGCTACGGTACTTTATGTCCTTGACTTGCAACCAATATCAAAAACCAATCTTCTAAATCCAATTCAATATCCAAAACCTTGGCTGCATCCATAATTCGTTGTTTATTGGTCGTCCCAACCACAGGATGAATATTGGCAGGATGTTTTAAAATCCAAGCTAGCAATAATTGGTCTTCGGTAGCATTATACTTATCTTTTAACGCGCCCAATTGTTTATGAATACGTCTTGTCTGTTCTGTATCATCTTTGAATACGAAACCTAAAGGAGACCAGGACATTGGCGTAATGTTTTTAAGCATCATTTGGTCTAAAGTGCCATCGTGCATCGCAGAATGTTGTGTCAACGAAAACTCAATTTGATTAACGGCAATTTCTGTTGATTTTGAAATGAGTTCCATTTGTGAAGGTGTGAAGTTTGAAACTCCAAATGACCTGATCTTTCCGTCTGCTTTCAGATGTGAAATGGCTTCAGAGATAGCGTCGGGCTGCATCAAAGGACTTGGTCTATGAAGCAATAACAAATCCAAGTAATCAGTTTTTAAATTTTTTAATGATTCTTCAGCCGACCAAATAATGTACTCTTTACTATAATCATAATGCTTGACTTTGTTATTTCTGTTTTCTGAAAGATATTGAATGCCACATTTTGAAATTAATTGAATGTCTTCACGCTCAATGCCACTTTCGGCTAAAGCTCTACCAAAATCATTTTCAGTCGTATAACCACCATAAATATCAGCGTGGTCAAAAGTTGTAATGCCGTTTTCAATACAATGATGCATCATCGAAATCATTTCCAGTGAAGAAAATTTCTTTCCCCATTCGCCCCAAGTCATCGTTCCTGCAATAATTCTAGAATAATTCAAATTTTAATTTTTAGTGGTTTCTTTCTTAATTCATTTATAAAAATACTTAAATCGATACGAAATCCACCTCATCATTTTAGAATAGTTATACACTGTTGAAAGTTAAAGGTTTAACGTATTTAAAATCGTGTTCAAAGATTACACAGTCAATGTTTTTTGGTTATGAGCTAATGGTTTCTAAGGCTAAATCATAGTTTTGACCGTATTTTATATATAACTTAAAATTTCTTTAATATGAACTATTTTAAAAAATTAGCACTACTAACCATACTTTCTATAACCTTTTTTAGTTGTGGAGACGATGATTCATCATCTACTACACAAGGCACTTCTCAAATATCAGTAAAACTTATGGATGCTCCTGGTGATTTTGAGCACGTTTACGTAGAAGTTGTTGATGTTATGGTGAAAGTGAATGATGATAGTGACGATGATAGCGGATGGCAGAGTTTGAACGCCATTAACACGGGAACATATGATTTGTTGGATTTGACAGGTGGCGTTAATGTATTGTTGGTGGATGATTTTGAAGTTTTGGCAGGAACGTTGAACCAAATCCGTTTGGTTTTGGGTGATGACAATACTGTTGTTATTGACGGAGAAACATTTCCTCTTAATACGCCAAGTGCGCAGCAATCTGGCTTGAAAATTCAAGTGAACCAGACATTGTTGCCAAACGTTGGCTATACGTTCCTTTTGGATTTTGATGTGGATGAATCTATTGTTATAGCGGGTAATTCTGGTAATATTAATTTGAGACCAGTTATTAGAGCTAATGTGGAAGCAGTGACAGGTATTATTTCAGGTTCAGTGTTGCCATTAGGTGTTCAAACTGAAATCACGGCTACAAATGGGATTGACACAGTTTCGTCTTATGCTGATGCAGATGGAAATTTTGTTTTAGTAGGTCTTACCCCTGGAATTTATACTGTTACAGTTACTCCAGATCCACTTTCCGGATTTTCGTCATTTGTGATTGAAAACGTTGAGGTGACCGTAGAAAATAATACCACTTTAGGAGCCATTACATTAGAGTAATTGCTTAAATCATAAAACTTTATTAAAAGAGCAGTGCTAATGGTGCTGCTCTTTAATTTTTAACCAATTGTTAACAGCACGCATCGATAAATTTTAACAAATTTGAATCCCAAAAAAAATAAACCTATTTTGGGCTAAATTAAATTTTATTGAAGATGGAAGAAACTGTTGCAGTTGATATTAAATCAATCAACGAGAAAATTGAAAGAGAAAGTGCCTTTGTCGACTTGTTGATGATGGAAATGAACAAGGTCATCGTTGGGCAAAAGTATATGATTGAAAGATTGCTCATTGGCTTACTTGGACAAGGTCATATTTTACTTGAAGGGGTGCCAGGATTGGCAAAAACTTTGGCCATCAACACACTTTCACAGGCCATCGATGCGAAATTCAGCAGAATACAGTTTACGCCAGATTTATTACCTGCCGATGTTGTGGGAACATTGATTTACAATATGAAAATCAATGATTTCTCAATAAAAAAAGGACCTATTTTTGCCAACTTCGTTCTTGCAGATGAGATCAATCGTGCGCCAGCCAAAGTACAATCGGCTTTGCTTGAGGCGATGCAAGAGAAACAAGTAACCATTGGTGACGAAACATTTAAGTTAGACAAACCGTTTTTGGTAATGGCAACCCAAAACCCAATTGAGCAGGAAGGAACATATCCTTTACCAGAAGCGCAAGTGGACCGTTTTATGTTGAAAACCGTTATCGACTATCCAAAACACGAAGAAGAGCAACTAATTATTCGTGCCAATTTAAAAGGTGCTTTTGAAAAAATCAATGCCATCGTTTCTACAGATACCATTCTGAAAGCGCAACAAGCGGTCAGAGAGGTGTATATGGATGAGAAAATTGAAAAGTATATTCTAGACATTATTTTCGCCACACGTTACCCAGAAAAATATAAATTGTCAGACATAAAACCGCTGATTTCGTTCGGAGCATCACCTCGTGGTAGTATCAACTTGGCTTTGGCCGCTAAATGTTACGCCTTTATCAAACGACGTGGTTATGTGATTCCTGAAGATGTCAGAGCTGTGGTGCACGACGTATTGCGTCATAGAATAGGCATTACTTACGAGGCTGAAGCAGAAAACGTCACTTCTTTGGACATCATCAACAAGATTGTAAACGAGATTGAAGTACCTTAAATCAGTTGGCAGTATTCAGTGGCAGTGAGCAGTCGCTTTTTGTTCTGAATTCTTGATTTACTAAAGACCAACTGAAGACTGCGATTTTAAACTGCAGACTAAATAAATGGATACCAAAGAACTTCTTAAAAAAGTACGCAAAATTGAGATCAAGACACGTCGATTGTCTGATCATATTTTTGGAGGTGAGTATCATTCCACCTTCAAAGGTCGTGGTATGACTTTTAGTGAGGTTCGTGAATATCAATTTGGAGATGATGTCAGGAATATCGATTGGAATGTCACGGCACGTTACAATGAACCATTTGTAAAGGTTTTTGAAGAAGAACGAGAGCTGACGATGATGTTGATGGTGGATATTTCCGGGTCAGAATGGTTTGGATCTGAAGAACAATTTAAGAACGAAATTATCACGGAAATTGCAGCCACTTTGGCATTTTCCGCCACTCAAAACAATGATAAGATTGGTCTGATTTTGTTTACCGATCAAATTGAACTTTACATTCCGCCGAAAAAAGGACGATTCCACGTACTTCGAATCATTCGTGAATTGATAGAGTTTCAACCCAAAAGTAAAAAGACCAATTTGGCAGAAGCTTTGAAGTTTATGTCGAATGTGATGAAAAAGAAAGCGATTGTCTTCATTTTATCAGATTTTATTGTGGACGACTACAAGCAAACTCTTAAAATCGTCTCTAGCAAGCACGACATCACAGGAATTAGGATATACGATAAACGCGAAGAGGAAATTCCAAACCTTGGAATGGTTCAAATTGAAGACGAAGAAACAGGAGAATCAATGTTGGTCAACACATCTTCACAAAAAGTACGGATGAACTATTCAAATTATTATAAAGAGAAAGTAGAATATTTTAAAGATAGCTTTTCAAAATCTGGAGCAGGTTCTTTGGATTGCAGGGTTGATGAAAGCTACGTAAAAAAGCTTTTGGGTTATTTTAAAAGAAGAGCGTAACGATTTATGATTTACGATTTAGGACATAAGAACAACAAATCTTCGGGCTTCCGACTTCACGCTTCTGACTCTATGGTCATCGGTCATCGGTCATCGATCTTTTTGTCAATTCTATTTTTTCTTATCTCTTGGTGCTCATTTTCCCAAGTTTCTTCTTCAATCGATTCAACAAAAATCAAAATTGGCGCTCAAATTACCTATAAAATTCAGGTAGAGGCCGATACTACAGATTTGGTTGTGTTTCCAGAAGGTCAAACGTTTGCTCCATTGGAAATTATTGAATCTTACAAAGTTGATACTACAAAAAACAGTGCCAAATACAATCTCATCAAAAAATATGGACTGACGCAGTTTGATTCTGGCCGTTATACCATTCCACGACAAAAAATCATCATTGGCAATAAAACTTTTTATACAGATTCGTTGAAAGTTGAGGTGAATAATGTGGTTGTAGACACAACGAAACAAGGTCTTTACGACATAAAACCGTATATCGAAGTCGAGAAAAGCGCTAGCGATTGGTGGAAAACAGCATTGATTGTTTTGGGTATTTTGTTGTTGGCTGCCTTTTTGTTGTACTGGTTTATTTGGCGCAAAAAACCATTGACTGAAGAAGAAGAAATCGCTTTGTTGCCACCTTACGAACGTGCAAAAATGGCGTTGAAAAAGCTGGATGAAAGTGATTATCTGCAACAAGCTGAATTGAAAGGCTATTACTCTGAATTGACTTTCATCATCAGAAAATACCTCGATGAAAAAGTGTATGACAGAGCGTTGGAAAGCACGACAGATGAACTTGTTGCCAGGCTTAATTTACTGAAAGATGGGAATCAAATTGAATTGAGCAAAGAAGACATCCGCAACATCGAAACCATTTTGAAACGTGCCGATTTGGTAAAGTTTGCAAAATCAGCTCCAGATGTTGAACTGGCAAAAATTGATAGAAACACCATCGATTTGGAAATTGATCACGTTAAGGAAGCGCTTCCAGAACCAACTGAAGAAGAAAAACTGTTGGATAAACAATATAAGGAAGAGCAAGAACGTAAGAAGAAACGACGAAAAATTATTGCAACCGTCGTCATCAGTGTATTCTTGATCCTGACAATTTTTACTGGTTTTGTCGTAAAGTATGGGTTTGATTATGTGAAAGATACCATCGTTGGAAACGATAGTAAAGAATTGCTCGAAGGAGAATGGGTCAACAGTGCATACGGTGTGCCGCCAATATATATCTCAACTCCAGAAGTATTGGAACGAGTGGAATCTAAAGCGTTTGATACCATTGCTCAAGCGAAAACCACAATGTTTGGTTACGGTAAGTTGTTGGGTGATGTCAGTATGGCTGTGAGCACCACAAAATTCAACGTTCCTGACACCACTAAAATAGATTTGAATATTTCAATTGAAGGATCTTTGAGAATGCTTGAACAGAACGGCGTTAAAAACTTGATTACAAAACGAGACCAATTCATAACTCCTAATGCAGCTGAAGGTTTGAAAGTACACGGAACTGCTGATTTCCCCAGACCTCTATCAGAAGAATATGTAAAAGGAAATTATGTGATGTTGGCGTTTACAACTCAAAATATTCTGCAACAGGTGATGCTCGTTTGGAAAGCGGACGACGAATATGCAGATCAAATTATGGAGCGTGTACTTAATTCTGTAGAACTAAAAAAGGTTGAATGATGTTTGAAGGAATTGAGTTTTTAAATAAAGAATTTTTCTGGTTGTTATTGTTGCTTCCATTGGCAATCCTATGGTACGTATTCAAACATAAAAAACAAACGGCAGAGCTTCATATGTCAACCATTAAAGGTTTTAAACTTACCAATAGTTGGCTGCCGAAACTGAAACATTTGATGTTTGCCTTGAGATTGTTGGCATTAGCATTGCTCATAACAGCTATGGCAAGGCCTCGCACGGTAGATGTTTCATCAAAAACAAAAACCACGAGAGGTATTGATATTGTAATGGCAATTGATGTGTCTGCAAGTATGTTGGCTAAAGATTTGTTGCCCAATCGTCTTGAAGCATTGAAAAATGTGGCTTCAGATTTTATCAAAGGACGTCCGAATGACCGTATTGGTATTGTAGAATATGCTGGTGAAAGTTATACAAAAACACCAATAACAAGTGATAAAGCAATCGTCTTGCGTTCGTTGGAAGATGTAAGGTACAATACCGTTATTGATGGCGGAACAGCCATCGGAATGGGATTGGGAACCAGTGTCAACAGATTGAAAGATAGTAAAGCGAAAAGCAAAGTCATCATTCTATTGACAGATGGTGTCAATAATTCTGGGCAGATTGACCCAAAAACAGCAAGTAATTTGGCTGTTGAATATGGCATAAAAGTTTATACTATAGGTTTAGGAAGTAATGGTATGGCATTGTCACCTATTGGTATATTACCAAATGGAACCTTTCAATATGGACGGATTCAGGTGGAAATTGATGAAGCGCTATTGAAAGAAATCTCAAAAGTGACAGGAGGAAAATATTTTCGAGCCACCAATAATAAAAAGCTTGAAGAAATCTATGACGAAATCAACAAGCTTGAAAAAACAGATGTAGAAGAGTTTAAATTCTATAATTACGAAGAAAAATATCGTCCTCTTTTGTTGTTAGCATTGGGATTATTGGTTTTGGAATTTTTGTTGCGTTCCACGTTATTTAGAAGTTTCAATTAGAAAACAATCAAGGATGCAAAAAAAATATATAACAACTGAAAAAAGACATTCGTGTATTCGTGGCTAAAAACCAAATGAAGATATCGACTGAAAACTGAAAAAATGTATCAATTAGACGAAAAAATATGGTTTTGGGTATTGGCAATCATTCCAATAGTTCTGCTGATTTTTCTTGTGCTCCAACTATGGAAACATAGAGCACAAAAAAGATTTGCCCATAAACCAATGTTCAGGAAATTGAGCCCAAATACATCTCTTTTTAAATCTATTCTGAAGATTGTAATGCTGTGTTTGGCCTTCGCATTTTTGGCAATTGCACTCGTCAATCCAAAAATTGGTACCAAGTTGGAAACCGTAAAACGTGAAGGTGTCGATATCGTATTTGCAGTTGATGTTTCAAAAAGTATGTTGGCTGAAGATGTTGCTCCAAATCGTTTGGACAAAGCAAAGCAATTGGTTACGCAAATCATCAATAATTTGGCGAGCGACCGAGTTGGAATTATTGCCTATGCTGGTAAAGCATTTCCCCAACTTCCCATCACAACCGATTATGGCTCGGCAAAAATGTTCCTTCAAAGTATGAATACCGATATGTTGTCTTCACAAGGAACAGCTATCAACGAAGCCATCAATTTGGCAAAGACCTATTATGATGATGACGAGCAGACCAATCGAGTTCTCATCATTATTTCCGACGGTGAAGATCATAGCAATGCTTCTGCAAATGTAGCTGAAGAAGCTGGCGAAGAAGGCATCCGAATTTTTACAATAGGTGTGGGAACTGCAAAAGGAGACCGAATCCCAGAAAAACGCAATGGAATTTTGCTCAACTACAAAAAAGATCAAAATGGCGAAACGGTCATTACACGTTTGGATGAAGAAACTCTAAAATCCATTGCCAAAGAAGCAAATGGAGTTTATATCAATGGAAATAAAACCAGTGTTGTGGTCGATGAAATTCGCGACATTCTCAATAAAATGGATAAAACAGAATTTGAAGCAAAACAGTTTGCCGATTTTGAGTCACAATTTCAATGGTTTTTGGGCGCAGCCATTTTGTTGTTATTTATAGATATCTTTTTGTTGGAAAGAAAGACAGCGTGGCTAAAACGCTTGAATTTGTTTAACGAAAACCTATAAAATTTTTAAGAAAACATTATAATTGGCGTACAGATAGATTTTTTAGTTTTATAGACTATTTGAAATGAGAACATTACTGTCCATATTATTGCTAACTACCGCTTTTGTTTCCTTTGCTCAAGACAAGGATAGAGAAGCTGAAGCCCTTTTGATTCAGAAGAAAGCAAATAACTTCGTGCATCAAGGCAACGAAATGGTATCTGAAGATAACTTCATTGCCGCTGAAAAGGAATACAGAAAAGCAATTTCTGAACAACCGACCAATATTGCTGGAACTTATAATCTTGGCAATTCATACTACAAAAAAGGGAATTACGACGAAGCACTTTTCCGTCAGCAACAAGCTGCAAAAAACGCTACCGAAAAAAGTGACAAGCATAAGGCATTTCATAACATTGGTAATATCTTGATGAAAAATAAGCAATGTAAAGAAGCGGTTGAAGCTTATAAAAATGCCTTGAGAAATGATCCTACAGATGAAGAAACACGTTACAATCTTGCTTTAGCAAAAGATTGTGCTGCACAACAGCAAGACCAAAACAAAGATCAAGACAAGGATAAGCAGGACGAAAATAAGGACGAGCAAGATAAAAAGGATCAAGAAAATAAAGACCAGGATAACAAAGGCGACCAGGACAAAAAGGAAGGTGATGATCAGAAAGATAAAGGTCAGCCTAAAGAAGATCAGCAAAATAAAGATAAAGGAGACGAAAAGAAAGAACAACAGCAACAACCTCAACCAGGCCAGTTGTCACCGCAGCAGATAAAAAATCTTTTGGAAGCAATGAATAACCAAGAGCAAAAAACTCAAGAGAAGATCAACGCCGAAAAACAAAAAGGCGTTAAGGTCAGAACTGATAAAGATTGGTAAGAAAATAGTTTGCAGTCACAGTATTCGGTTTACAGTAAATTAAAATGAAATTAAAAGCATACATATCATTACTTCTATTTCTAGTTAGCACAGTAATTGCTTCTGCTCAAATAAAATTTGAGGCAAAGTTGAGCAAAAACAAATTGGGAGTCAATGAGCGTTTACGTGTTGATTTCGAAATGAATAAGGATGGAGATAATTTCAACCCCCCAAGTTTTGAAAACTTTACAGTAATTGGAGGTCCTAATCAATCTGTGAGCCAATCTTGGGTGAATGGTGTGCGCTCCTTTTCAAAAACATACAGCTATTTTCTGGCGCCGAAAAAACAAGGTAAATTTACTATTGGCCAAGCTACCATCGAAATTGATGGTGAAACTTACAAGACTACACCTGTGGCGGTCGAAATTACAGGAGCAGTTCAAAGACCTAACGACCCGGACAATGCTGTCGCCGTAGCTGATGATAATATTCATTTGGTAGCAGAAATATCCAAAACCAATCCGTATTTAAACGAAGCCATTACAGTTGTCTATAAGCTTTATGTTTCTGCAAATACTGGAGTTAGTAACTGGCGAGAAATTGATAATCCGAAATACAATTCATTCTGGAGTCAGAACATCGATATTAAAGGAATGAAGGTGGAAAATGGAACTTATAATGGTGAAGATTATCGCTACGTTGTTCTTAAGAAAACCGTTCTATATCCACAGAAAACGGGAAAACTTGAAATTGAACCTTTAAGCTTGGATTTGACAGTTGAGGTTCCAACCAATAGACGTGATATTTTCGGCGGAAGATTGATGACCCAAGTGCATAAAACAGTTTCTGCTGGAAGTAAAACCATCAATGTAAAACCGTTGCCCGAACAAGGTAAACCTGCCGATTTTACTGGAGCCGTTGGCAATTTTGATTTTAAGGTAACAACGTCAAAAACCAATTTGAATGCTACTGAATCTTTACAAGCCACAGTTCAAGTGTCTGGAAATGGAAACCTGAAGCTGTTTCAACTTCCTAAATTGACATTGCCAAGTTCTCTTGAAGTTTATGAGCCAGAGCACAATGAAAATATAAGAACAGATTTAAATGGTATGCAAGGAAGTATTTCTGATGATTATACCATTGTGCCACAATTTAAAGGGAAATATCCTATTCAGAGCGTGTCATTTTCTTATTTCGATTTAAAGACAGAAACATACAAAACCATTTCATCCGGCAATATTGTGATTGATGTCTTGGAAGGACCAACCAATTCTTCCACATCTGATAATAATTTTGCATCCTCTGGAGTAGGAAAGCAACGTGTGGTGATGAATGATAACCAATTTGCATTTGTAAAAACAGATGCCAATTTAACAGATATTAAACCAAACTATTTCTTCAAAACAGATATGTTTTGGGTGTCATTGTTGAGTCCATTATTGTTGATTCCATTAGCTATTGTGTTAAGACGGAAAAAGGAAGCACGTGATGCAGATGTTTATGGCAATAAGATAAGAAAGGCTGATAGGCTTGCGAAGAAATATTTGGGCGAAGCAAAGAAAACTTTGGGTCAAAAAGAAGCATTTTATGTTGCTTTGGAGAAAGCACTTCATAATTATTTGAAGGCAAAACTTTTTATTGAAACTAGCGAATTGAGTAAAGACCGCATCAAAACATTATTATCTGAAAGAGGTGTTGACAGTTCAATCATTACAGAATTCATAGGGATTTTGAATAATTGTGAGTTAGCAAGGTATACACCAATTACTAATGTTGAGATGCAAAATGACTATGAAAAGGCAGCCAAAACCATTTCATTAATCGATAAACAATTAAATTAAGAATGAAAAGGATTCTTTTTGCCATAATGTTTTTTGTGTCTTTGTTGGCCTTCGCTCAAAATGAAACACTGTTTGAGCAAGGCAATAAGCTATATAATGATGGCAACTACGAGCAAGCTATTTCAAAATATGAAGAAATTTTGAGCAATGGAAAGCACTCCGCAGAACTCTATTTCAACTTGGGAAATGCTCACTACAAGCTCGATCACATAGCTCCAAGTATTTTCTATTACGAGAAGGCGCTGCAACTCAAACCGGACGATAAAGAAATCAATGGCAATATTGCTTTTGCACGAAATATGACCATTGATGAGGTAGATACAATCCCAGAAGTTGGTTTCACAAAATTTGTAAATAATATATCCAAAGCGCTTGCTTTTGAGAGCTGGGCTTATCTATCGATAGGTTTGGTGATACTGTTTGTGGTGCTATTTTTAATATATTATTTTGCTGATGGTACTATTCAAAAACGAATGGCTTTTGTAGCAAGTTTGATTATGGTGATTTTTACTGGTCTTGCTCTGTCATTTGCATTCCATAACTATGATCTTGCGCAACAAGATCAGCCTGCCATAGTTTTTGCTCAAGAAAGCCAGGTAAAAAGCGAACCGAATTTGCGTAGTACAGAGTCGTTTAAGTTGCACGAAGGAACCAAAGTGCAAGTGCTTGATACCGTTAATAATTGGAAAAAAATTAAGCTTGCTGACGGCAAGACGGGCTGGATTTCTTCGGATGATATCAAGGTACTTTAAAATTTCTTTAACGATTTTCTCACTTTCATGTTTTATATTTGCATCTGAATGATATTAAATTCATGCAAAAAAGAACGATTTCATATTTTTTCTTGATTTTGTTTACGTTGTTCATTGCAGCGCCAACAGTTATTTCTGTGGTTGAAAAATCATTTGATACTTCTATTTTTTATAGTGTCAATGAAGAGGAAAATAAAATAAATGAAACGTTGAAGGTTTTTGAAGTGAAACTTTCGGACCACGAGAAATTTTGCATCTCTATTTCAGATCTTGAAAAGGAAAAATCATACATCTTTTGCATTAAAAATTACACTTCAAAGGACTTGGAGTGTCTATCCCCTCCTCCAGAATTAAGTTAATTATATTTTTGATGGTCAAAACAGTATTTGCACCATTCTATTCTTTTTCAAACTTATAATTAACAATTCATTACATGTTTAAATATATTAAGAGCGACTTGCCAGCGAGTATAGTCGTATTTTTCGTTGCTTTACCTTTGTGTTTAGGTATCGCACTTGCCAGTGGAGCACCGCTTTTTTCAGGACTTATTGCTGGAATAGTTGGCGGTATTGTTGTCGGGTCTTTAAGTGGCTCAAAAATTGGAGTCAGTGGACCAGCCGCGGGCTTGGCGGCGATTGTTCTTGCTGCTATAGCTACTTTAGGTAGTTACCAAAATTTTCTGGTAGCTGTCGTTTTAGGAGGTGTCATCCAGCTATTGTTTGGTGTATTAAGAGCAGGCATTATCGGATATTATTTTCCTTCTTCTGTTATTAAAGGAATGCTAACAGGTATTGGAATAATAATTATTCTAAAACAAATACCTCACTTCTTTGGATATGATATTGAACCAGAAGGAGCAGACAGCTTTCTTGAAGCATCCGGAGAAAATACTTTTTCTGCATTATTAAACGTTTTTGACCACATAACTTTAGGATCTACGATAGTTGGAGTAATAGGTCTTGCAATTCTAATACTGTGGGACAAAGTCCTATCAAAGAAAGGAAAAATATTTCAATTGATACAAGGTCCTTTGGTGGCAGTAGTCATTGGAATAATTTTTTATGCATTGACACAATCTGATGGAAGCCTAGCTATTTCTGAATCACATTTGGTAAGTGTTCCAGTTCCGGAAGATGCAACTTCATTTTTGGCCCAATTCAGCTTTCCGAATTTTAGCGAAATAACAAACCCAGATATTTGGGTAGTGGCATTTACAATCGCTCTTGTCGCAAGTCTAGAAACTTTGTTATGCGTTGAGGCAACTGACAAACTTGATCCACATAAAAACGTAACTCCTACTAATAGGGAGCTTTTAGCCCAAGGCACAGGTAATATTCTTTCTGGATTGATAGGCGGTTTACCAATAACTCAAGTCATAGTTAGAAGTTCAGCAAATATACAATCAGGGGGAAGAACAAAAATGTCTGCAATCATACATGGTTTTTTGTTGTTGATTTCTGTTATTCTCATACCGCGACTTCTTAACATGATCCCATTGTCTGTGCTGGCAGCCATTTTGTTAGTGGTTGGTTACAAATTAGCGAAGCCTTCGCTATTTAAAAAAATGTATGAATTAGGTTGGAAACAGTGGGTGCCATTCGTTGTCACTGTATTGGGAATCGTCTTTATAGATTTACTTTATGGTATTGGTTTGGGATTGATGGTGGGAATTGTTGTAATTTTAATAAAAAGCTACCAAAACAGTCACTTTTTACATATTGAAGATCAAAGTAATGGTAAGCACCGCATCAAAATGACTTTGGCGGAAGAGGTGACTTTTTTTAATAAAGGAGCCATTTTAAAAGAATTGGATAGTTTGCCAAGAGATACTTATCTTGAATTGAATCTACTAAAAACAAGATATTTAGATCATGATATTATCGAGATTTTGGAAGATTTTTATATAAAGGCAAAAGAGAGAAACATTGACATCAAATTAGTCTCGAAAAGAGGAGTTGTAGAGAATCCCTCCAGTTTTATAAAGTTTTTTAGAGAAAACCCGAAGTCCGATTTAAGTTTAAGTTGAAAAAAGATTAACTATCAATAGATTTTTAATCGTTGATATAACAAAGAAATAATGAAAGCACATACTAAAGAAACGCAGGCTACAATGACGCCTCAAAAGTCATTACAGTTTTTAAAAGAAGGAAATTTAAGATTTCAAAATAATCTAAAGGCAAACAGAAACTTGCTAGAGCAGGTCAACGATACTAGCGAAGGACAGTTTCCTTTTGCGACCATTTTAAGCTGCATCGATTCGAGAGTTTCGGCGGAGTTGGTATTCGATCAAGGATTAGGAGATATTTTCAGTGTCAGGATTGCCGGAAACTTCATCAATGAAGATATCCTGGGAAGTATGGAATTCGCATGTAAACTTGCAGGAACAAAATTAATTGTTGTGTTGGGTCATACAAGCTGTGGAGCCGTTAAAGGCGCCTGTGATGATGCCAAAATGGGGAATCTTACAGGAATGTTGTCTAAAATAAAGCCAGCCGTAGAAGGTGTTACGGAACCTAAAGATGCAAATTTGAGAAACTCAAAAAACTTGGAATTTGTTGACAATGTAGCAAAGGTCAATGTTAGCTTGGCTATTGAGAACATCAGAAAGCAAAGCCCTATTTTGAAAGAAATGGAAGATAAAAATGAAATCGATATTGTTGGTGCCATGTACGATATTAATACAGGTGCCGTAGACTTTTTCGAATAAAGAATAGAGAAATTGATTTTAATGAATATTAAATTGAAAACGGTAGCATTGACAGCCATGTTGATGCTACCTTTTTTTTCAACAGCACAAGACAGCAATTTTGGAAATTGGTTGATTTATTTTGGTAATAAGCAATTCAATCAAAAATGGAATCTCCATCACGAAGTGCAGTATAGAAATTACAATGTTATTGGCGACCTAGAGCAACTGCTTTTGAGAACAGGATTGGGCTACAATCTTTCTGATGATACAAATATTTTATTGGGTTATGGCTATATTCTTTCTGAAAATTACATAGGTGACACAGACGACAAGGTCAGTGTAAATGAGCATAGAATCTATCAGCAATTCATCAGTAAACAAAAGGTCATTGGTATTTCGATGCAACACAGATATCGATTTGAGCAGCGTTTTTTAGAGGATGATTTCAAGATGCGCTTTCGATATTTTCTGGGTTTGAATATTCCATTAAGTAACAAAGAGACAAACAAATTTTATCTTTCTGCATATAACGAAATCTTTCTCAACACAAAATCCTCTATCTTTGATAGAAATAGACTTTATGGTGGTTTAGGCTATCGTATTAATTCAAATGTTAGAGTTGAGGCTGGGTATATGAACCAATTTTTTGAAACGAGCGGAAGGGATCAGTTCAATATCATGACATTTGTGAATTTTTAATCGTAAACGATTGATTTATTATGGATTTAAAAGAGGTTTTCAAGAACAACGAAGAATGGATTAAGAACAAATTGAATGTTGATTCGAATTACTTCCATAAGTTAGGGCAAGGTCAAAATCCAGAGCTATTGTATATTGGTTGTTCAGACAGTCGTGTCTCTGCAGAAGAGATAATGGGTCTTGAGCCAGGCGAGGTTTTTGTTCATCGTAACATCGCAAATATGGTCATAAGTATCGACCTAAATGTGATGTCTGTCTTAAACTACGCCGTTAATCATTTAAAAGTGAATCACGTTGTGGTTTGCGGTCACTATGCTTGTGGAGGGGTGAAAGCTGCAATGCAATCGGCAGATTTGGGGATTTTAAACCCATGGTTACGTAACATTCGAGATGTATATCGCTTGCATAGAAATGAGCTCAACGCCATAGCTGACGAAGACAGAAGATATAACAGATTGGTCGAATTGAACGTACAAGAGCAATGTGTCAATCTTATTAAAACCGCTGCGGTACAAAAAGCCTATAGAGACAGAGGTCTAAAAGTTTATGGTTGGGTGTTTGATGTCCATACGGGAAAACTCATTGATTTAAATATCGATTTTGATACTATTCTTAAAAACATTATGGAAATCTATCATTTAGATTGAAACAGAAAAGCCACTCATTTGAGTGGCTTTTTAGTGATTTTTTAACCTGTATTAAAACGTAGTCAAACCTGCATTTGGTTGATACACATAGTTAAATGTATAAAATTGAGAATTGCTCAACTCTGCATTTGGTTCTCCATTTTCATAATAGCTCAAGATCTCAACTTTTGCGTATTTTCCATCATTGGTTTTAACAACAATGATTTTTCCAGCAATAGGAGAAATAACGTGTGTTGTTGGATTGTAATTATACCATCCACTGCCAGAGCCGGTTGGTATGGCCAATCCGCTTGTTGAACTGTCAGAATTGAACAATGTTTCATCTACAGACGTAACGCTTGCCAATGTTCCTGTTGCAATGTAAGCACCACCATTTCCTGTTCTAGAAGGTTGGTCAGTAGCAGTAGCTTCTCCGCCATTGACGATAATTGTTGAACCTCTAAAAGCGATATCCCAATCATCACCTGTGGTGGTTGCTCCTGTTTCAAAAGAAAATTTGATGTATTCTCCTGTTATGGTTGGAGGATTTGTAGTATAATCTGCGCTTTGAGTAGCTTGCAAATTAGATACCAATTCAGATTCTACTTCTAAAAGTTGTGTTCCATTATCATCGTCGCTACTGCAAGATGTGAAACCGATAAAAAGTACTGCTAATGTTAAAAATTTGATTGTGTTCATAATATGAAGTTTATAATTGTTAAAAATGAATGTTCAGTTTTCCGTAAATGATTCTACCAGCAATATTGCTGATGTTTTGTGTATCTGTAAATGCAAATAGATTGTCCACACCAATACCTATTTGATAATTTTTGTAAATGGTTTTGTTTATGGCAAAGTCCCAGATGGCATATCCATCTACATAATCATCATAGACATCTAGATAAGTATTGCCATTGGTGTCAAATAGGCCATATTTACTGCGATAGGTGCCACGTATATTGGCATCCAAATTCCATTTGGCAAATTCATAAAACACTTTTAGGTTTGCCATATGGCGCGAACGGTTGTAAAGCCCAAAATAATCGTCTTTCTTCAGTTGAAATGACGGCGAACTTGGTGATTCCCTTGCATAGACCTCGCCATTTTTAAAAGCTTCTTCCGCTGCCTTGTCTTTGGCAAACAATAGCTGATAACCTCCAGAAATCTTTAATTGATTGTTCAGTTTCCAAGTGCTGTTAAATTCCAGTCCTTGAGTGTAGACTTCATGAACATTGTAATAACTGAACACGTTTTGACCATTGGTTTTATTGGCAATGACGCGTGTATCAATTAAATCGTCTATGTTGTTTCTAAACACATTTAGGCCAAATTTTAAACTTGAAATAGGGTTGTAGTCTGCTCCAATATTGATGCCAATGGAATTTTCTGGGTTGAGCTCGTTTTCAAATTCTGAAAGTGGCACGACGACATTGGCAATCTGTCCTTCTTCCTGAAGTTGCGGAATTGCTGTAGTTACTGCATTGTATCCCAAAACAGTATAGCCGACGGTGGCATTGGTAAAATCAAAGTATAATTGTCTAAAATCAGGTGCTTTAAACCCATAACCAATAGACCCTTTTACTGCCAAATTTTCTGTTAACTCATAACGAAGGGCAACTTTTGGACTGAATTGCGATTTATATTCGCTATGGTCGTCAAATCGTGCTCCAAGGATAACATTTAACTTATCTGTAGGATTCGTGTCAAACTGCAAATAGGCATATGGTGAATCAAATTTTGGATTGGTTGAAAAATCAGTTCTGTCCAAGGTTTCGCGATTCCAGCCCAAACCACCAATAAAAGCACTTTTTTCAGATGGATTGTAAGTCGCTCTTATTTCTGGTCTTAAAAGCAATTGGTTGAAATAGCTGTCGCTAAAGCGTGAATTATCAATTGTGTTCAAATATTCTTCCGCCTTGTAGCGTGTAGCGTACAGTTCAAAATAGCTGCTCCATTTTTTGCTATAGGTATGACTCAATTTTAAATGCGTATTCCATTCATTGATGTCACTTTCTCCATTTAAATCTTCAGAAGCTACATAATCTTGATTTTGAAGATAGTATCTGCCAGAAATAAATAGGTTAGTGTTGTCATTAAAATTGTAGGTAAGCTTCGTGCTGAAGGTGTAATTTTCGTAAGGTTCAACGGTGTTAAGCGCATCATTGTCATTCAAGTCATAACCTTCACTTCTAAAATTGTTTATGAAAGCGCTGATACCAATTTTCTCTTTTTTATATCCAATATTGGCACTTGTGTCATAGGTCTCAAAACTTCCCACTCTGGAATTAAGGCTACCGTTAAAGCCTTGTTTCGGATTTTCGGTGATGATATTGATAACGCCTCCAAGGGCTTCACTGCCATATAAGCTGGACGATGCGCCTTTAACGATTTCTATTTGTTTGATATTGCCAACAGTTATCCGACTAACATCCAACGTTCCTGCCGAACGACCTATCAACGGTACACCATCAATCAAAATCAAGGTATATTGAGAGTCCAAACCTTGCAATTGAATACCTTCGCCTCCTCCAAAATCAGGAATAGTTATCAGACCTGTTTGTTCGTTCAAGATGTCGTTCAAACGTAACGAATTGACACTCTGTATTTCTTTTTTGGAAACCAATTGAACTGGAAGCGGCAATGAAGACAATTGTCGAATAGTACGTGTAGCACTCACAACAACTTCATCTAAAGATTGAGCCTGTGTAGAATCTAGAACGATGCCTTTTTCTTCTTGGGAGAAACTCACTTCACATAAAAAAAGTAGAAAAAAAAGTAAATAATTGTTTTTATTTAGACTCATTCTTGATAAATTTGCTGCAAATATAAAAGCTTATTTTAATTCAATCTAAATAAGAATAGAATTATTTTGAGAATTTTTCAATCACCAAAATCAAATATTTAATAATGAAAAGATTAGCCCTTTTGTCAATGTGCTCGCTTATATCTATTTTAAGTGTGAATGCTCAAAACAAGAAAGCACAAGACCAGAAAGCCATTAAGAGTATGTGTGGCTGCTACGAAGTCACGTTTAACTTTGCAGAGACCTTTGAGTATTCAAATGACTCTACTTACCAACCTTCCAAAACCAAAATTGAAAAGGGAACAGAATGGGTACAACTAGTTGAAGACAAAGACAATAAGATTGTGATGCAACATTTATTGATAGTGGGTCCTCCAACCAAACCAATGATTGTAAAACACTGGAGACAAGACTGGGAGTTCGAAAATACCAACCTTTACACCTATAATCACGATAACAAATGGAATTATGTGAGTTTACCAAAAAATGATGTTAAAGGTCAATGGACTCAAAAAGTGTTTCAGGTAGATGACAGCCCTCGTTATGAAGGTTCTGCCTCTTGGGTGCACGTTGATGGCAAAAGTTATTGGGAAAATACAACAGACGCTCCACTTCCAAGACGTGAATATACAACCAGAGCAGATTATAACGTAACTGTAAGAAGCAACAGGCACGAAATTACCAAAAATGGTTGGATACACGACCAAGACAATGATAAAGTAATTCGTGAGGATGGCAAGGAAGATGTGGTTTTGGCAAAAGAAAAAGGCTATAACACGTATGTGAAGGTTGAAGAAAGTAAATGTAAGCCAGCACAGGACTATTGGAACGAAAATCAAGCAAAATGGGCTACAGTGCGTGCAAAATGGGACCAAGTATTTGCAAGAAATAAGGATTTGGTGTTAGAGGAAAAAGTGGATAACAAAGATTTATTCAAATATCTTTTGGATGATGAAAACTATAAAACCAGCGAACAAATTGACCCAGTTATTGAATCATTCGTAAGAAAATAATATGAGAAAGATTTTAATAGTATTTATTGCTTTTGCTTTCGTAAATCAAAGTTTTGCACAAGACAATGTATTTTTAAAGCGTGAGTTTTGGGATTCCAAACCAACTGTAGAAACCATTGATTTAAAAATCAAGGAAGGCAACGATATTGCTGAAGCCAATAGCAACAATTTTGATGGTGTGGTATATGCGATTTTGCAAAATGCTCCAAATGCCACCATTCAATATGCCATATCCAAAGAAGACAACGATGTCAATAAACTCACGCACGACGGAAGAACCTATATCTTTTGGGCCGCTTACAAAGGCAATGTAGAGTTGATGCAGTTTCTGTTGGATAAAGGCGCAAAAACAGATTTGACTGATGATAAAGGCAATACGATTCTCAATTTTGCTGCTGGTTCTGGACAAAGTGATACGAAGGTCTATGATTTAATGTTAGAGCGTGGTGCCAATCTTCAAAAGGATTTGACACCATCTGGCGCAAATGCATTGCTTTTGGCTGCGCCATATGACAAAGATTTTTCGTTGATTAATTATTTTACTTCGAAAGGTTTGGATATCAATAGCGTCGATTCTAAAGGGAATGGTGTTTTTAATTACGTTGCCAGAACCGGAAACATCGATTTGATGAACCAGTTGCTGAAAAAAGGCGTGAAAGGTAATGACAACGCCTTCATTTTCGCTGCGCAAGGCACTCGTGGTACCACCAATGGTCTCGAAGTTTATTCGTACTTGGAAAGTGTTGGTTTAAACCCGAAAGCAGTCGCTAAAGATGGCGAAACGCCTTTGCATATCTTGGCTTCAAGAAGTAAGGATTTAGAGGTCATCAATTATTTCCTCAAGAAAGGAGTTGATGTCAACCAAGCTGATGCTGACGGAAATACGCCTTTTCTGAATGCCGCAAGTCGCAATACTTTGGAAATCGTGACCTTGCTTTCTAAAAACGTGAAAGACATTAACCATCAAAACAAAAAGGGTCAATCGGCTTTGAGTTTGGCTGTAGCGAATAATTCTTCGGAAGTTGTTGATTTTCTTCTGAAAAACAAAGCAGACATCAAAATTGTAGATGCTGAAGGCAATGATTTAACCGCTTATTTGATGGAATCTTTTTCAACGAAGCAAGAATCGGTTTTTAAGCAAAAATTGGATTTACTTCAGAACAAAGGGTTTAAATTCGGAAAAACCCAGGCCGATGGCGACACTTTGTATCATTTGGCTTTGGATAAAAACGATTTGTTTGCCATCAAATTTGTAGAGCAATTCAAAGTAGATGTCAATGCGAAAAATAAAGAAGGTTTGACACCTTTGCACAAGGCGGCAATGACTGCCAAGGATTCAGAAATCTTGGAATACTTGATTTCCATTGGCGCCAAAAAAGATTTGGTTACTGATTTTGATGAAACCGCTTACGACTTGGCTTCTGAAAACGAAATCTTAAAACAGAAGAATACCTCAATTGAATTTTTAAAATAAAATGTCCGTTCGAGCGCAGTCGAGAACTTTCAGGTAGGTCGCGACTCTGCTCGACCCGACAGAAAACACACAACAGATGAAGCTAAAATATATTACGATTCTCGGATTGCTTTTTATAGCAATGACATCGCATACAATGCAGCCACCATCCACAAAGTATAAATGTATGATTCAAATGACGAATTATACTGGTGAAGGTGCTTATGTGGTGATTTCTTTAATCAATCCGAAGGGAGATTACGAACAGACATTATATGTTCAAGGTGACGATGCAGAATGGTATAATACGGTTGAAGAATGGTGGAAGAAATTCTACGGAAAAAAACGAACTAACATTGATGCCATTACAGGCGCAACGATTTCTGGAGGCAAACGAACCGTAAGCGTCATTGATATTGATGATTCGAAATTAAACTCTGGATACAAGATTCGTTTCGAAACAGCTGTTGAAGACCAAGAATACTATAAAAGTGATGTGGAGTTTGAACTGACTTCAGAATCTGTAAAAGGTAAGGTTGACGGTACTGGTTTTATTCGTTATGTACGAATAATGCCAAATTAGACGGAAGACGGAAGACCGAAGTTTCAAAAAAGCATCTTGATTCTTGGCTCTTTATTCCTTAAAAGAGATTTGTTATGACCATTTCCATTTGGAGATATAGCCATCTTGCACTGGCTATATCTTCTTTTGTTTTTATATTTCTTGCTTCCGTTACCGGAATCATTTTGGCATTTGAACCAATTTCGGAACAAATCCAGCCGTATAAAACGGAAGGTTTCAATGATATTACTCTGGCGGAAACCATCGATGCTTTCAAGTCAAAATATCCTGAAGTGATTAGCTTGGAAGTGGATGCTAATGACTTTGTTGCTGCGTCTGTCATCACGGAAGAAGGCGAATCGCTCGATGGGTATTTCAACCCAAAAACAGCTGAATATCTTGACAAAAAAATTGAGTCATCCCAGTTTTTTCAATGGGTCACCAATTTTCATCGTTCGTTATTTTTAAAAAGCACAGGACGCTTTTTTGTAGGTCTTTGTTCGTTTTTATTGTTTTTGATTGCCATTACAGGAATAATTCTTATTCTAAAACGTCAACGAAGTCTCAAAAAGTTCTTTTCACGGATTGTCAATGATAATTTTGCCCAATATTGGCACGTTGTTTTAGGGCGTTTGTCAGTGATTCCCATCATCATCATTACGCTTACGGGCGTTTATTTGTCTTTGGAAAAGTTTGATTTGTTGCCTAAAGACAAAAGTCAACATCAAATCGATTTCGATAATCTCTCTGAAACTCCAAAACTTGAAGTCAGCGAGATTCCGATTTTCAAGAACACCAAACTTTCCGAAGTCAAATCTGTTGAATTTCCTTTTTCTGAATTTGTTGAGGATTATTACACCATCAAGTTGAACGATAGGGAAGTTGTGGTGAATCAGGTTAATGGTGAGATTTTAAGCAAGATTGATGATTCGTGGGTTGCGATGTTTTCAAATTTGAGCCTCAATCTTCACACTGGAAAAGGCAGCATTTTGTGGTCAATTGTTTTGGCAATAGCTTCTGTAAACATTCTGTTTTTTATTTATTCTGGATTTGCAATGACCATCAAGCGTCGTCAGGCTAGACTGAAAAATAAGTTCAAGAAAAATGCTTCAGAATTTGTCATTTTGGTTGGCTCTGAAAATGGAGGCACACTTCCGTTTGCAAATGCCTTTCAGAAACAACTATTGGCACTCGGTAAGCGTGTTTTTATTGCTGAATTGAACAGTTATTCAAAATTCAAAAGCGCTGAACATCTTGTGGTGATGACGTCCACGTATGGTGAAGGTGAAGCGCCCACAAATGCAAACAAATTTTTAGAGTGTTTGAAAAAAATCAAACAAAACCAAAAGTTCAGCTTTTCGGTTGTAGGATTTGGTTCACTCGCATATCCTGATTTTTGCAAATTTGCTTGTGATGTAGATACAGCATTGTTAGAGGAAAACGCAACGCAATTGTTGCCGCCATTCACGATTAATGACAAATCGTTCGAGAGTTTTGAGCAATGGGTCCAATTATGGTCTGAAAAAGTTGGATTGAAACTTTCCATCCCAAAAGAAAATCTGGTATCGCGACCAAAGAACACCAAGCTGTTTGAGGTGGTTTCAAAAACAAAGGTCGAAGACAATCCTGATAATACGTTTCTCATCACTCTCAAACCAAAGCAAAACGTTCATTTTGTCTCTGGCGATTTGTTTTCGGTCTATCCAAAAAACGATTATCACGAACGATTGTATTCCATCGGAAAAGTCAATGGCAACATTCAGTTGAGCGTCAAATATTATGAAAATGGTCTTGGTTCAACCTATCTGAATAATTTCAAAATTGGTGATACATTCAAGGCACGATTGATTGAAAATGCGCATTTCCATTTGCCGAAAAAAGCTTCAAAAGTCATTATGATTTCCAACGGAACAGGCGTGGCACCTTTCTTGGGAATGTTGCACGACAACAAAAAAAGAATCACGACTGATTTGTGTTTCGGAATCCGAACAGAGCAATCCTTAAACCTTTATCAAGCGCAGTTGAATCAACTTTTGGAAGAAAAAAAGCTCACAAAACTGAATGTCGCTTTTTCTCAACAACACGAAAAGGTATATGTTCAGAATCTTCTGGGAAGAGATGGCGAATCCATTGCACAGGCTTTGGAGCAAAAAGCTGTTATTATGATTTGTGGTTCTTTGGCAATGTATAAAGACGTGATGGAAACATTGAATGAAATTTGTTTAAAGTATAAAAACAAGCCGTTAAGCGTGTATTCAAAACAAATTAAATCGGATTGTTATTAGTAGTTTCAGTTTCTGGAACTTCTTCTTCCGATGACTCTTCCAATTCTTTTTTCTTTTCGAGAATTGCAGGAAAAATCAGTGGCACCAAAGATTTCACGGGATTGTAAAGCACAGAATCTTCGATGGTTTCTTCATCTGTAAACGGAATGGCGCGATTCATACTATCAAAAACAATCAGTACAACACTCAAAATCACAGCGATTTTTAGTGCACCAAATAAGCCTCCAAGGATTTTATTGACAATACCCAAAGCCGCAAAATCGGCCAATTTTGTCAAGGCTTTTCCAGCAAGCGCTATCACCAAAACGATGATGACAAAAGTAATGGCAAACGCAGCAATATTGACGGTTTTTTCATCCCATTCGGTTTTGTTGGTCAAAAATGTCGCCGCATAATTGCTGAAATGAATCGCACCATACACACCAGCAACCAAAGCCACCAATGAGGCAACTTCCACAAAAAGCCCTTTCATAAGCCCACGTACAAGACCAAAAAGAATCAAAGCTGCCAAAACAATATCCAAAAAGCTCATAACGATAGAATTTTATCAAATATAAGTTAACTTTGAACCAAAATAAAATTGAACCTGAAATTGAACTTCAAGTCGAAATTCGATTTCATTTTCAACTTCAAATTCGACTATGTCAAGAGATGAACAATTAAAACAACGCTGGGAAATGGTGGTTCAAAAACTGTCTGCCCAATTTGCCGAAGGCGATATATTGGATTTGGACGCCATCATCTATTTGATTGGTGTGCAAGAACTGGGTCAACCACATAGAAAGTTCAAAAAAGACCATAAACTCGATTTGATGCATATTGCCATCTGTCGTTTGCTGGAGCCTTATGGGTATTATGAATTTGATTTTTATGATGATGATAAATGGCCACATTACAAAGTAAAAGAGCAGCTACCACACTTAAAAGCTGGCGAACAAAGCGTCTTGATGAAAGAAGCCATTGTCAACTATTTTTTGGAATCAGAATACATTGAATGATTTTTAATTCATTCAATTTGAATAAAAAATGTATGTTTGCCCGCAATTAAAATCATATAAAATGAAAAGATTATTTTTACTTTTTGCCCTTTTTGGTTTATTGCTAACCTCTTGTAGCAATGATGATGATTCTTCTCAAGACAGAATTGTCGGAACTTGGACGTATCACAAAGCGTTTGAAAATGGTGTTGAGATTGTGTTGTCAGATTGTGAAAAACAAGAAACCTATATTTTTAGATCTGATAACACGGTCGATTACAAATATTATGAAGAAGACATGTCATCAAATTGCTTGTTGGAGGAAGACATTTCTGGTACGTGGTCCGTTGCTGATGGAAATATTTACACACTTGACTTTGGATTCGGTTCAGCCAGCCAGGCGTTGACATTTGAAGATGATACATTCTTTTATGACGATACCTTTGAGGACTTCACTTATAGAGATGTATATATAAGAAATTAAATCACCACAAACTGTACGCCTTCCTTGTCGAAGGCTTTTTTTATGCAAAAAATCCCTAAATTTGCCATTCATTTTTTTGAACCATGATAGACAAGCTAAAAGAACTCATTGCTGAAGCGGAAGCATTTAAAGCCCAATCCAAAGAAGAGGTTGAAGCGTTTCGTATTAAATTTTTAGGGTCTAAAGGGCTTCTAAAAGAGTATTTTGCCGAGTTCAAAAATGTTGCCAATGACCAAAAGAAAGAATTTGGTCAGGTTATCAATAAATTAAAAACGACTGCCGAAGACAAAGTCAATGCTTTAAAGGAAGAATTGGAAGGCAAGGAAGAAGTCAAAGGCATTTATGGCGATTTGTCACGTCCAGGCGAGCCGGTAGAAATAGGTGCTAGACATCCAATTTCCATAGTGAAAAATCAAATTATTGATATTTTTTCCCGTATTGGTTTCAACGTCAGCGAAGGACCAGAAATTGAGGATGATTGGCACAATTTTACAGCATTGAATTTGCCGGAATATCATCCAGCGCGCGATATGCAGGATACCTTTTTCATCCAGACCAATCCAGATATTTTGCTTCGTACGCATACAAGTTCAGTACAAGTGCGCTATATGGAAAATAACAAACCGCCAATTCGTACGATTTCTCCAGGTCGCGTTTATAGAAACGAGGCTATTTCAGCGCGTTCGCATTGTTTTTTCCACCAAGTGGAAGGTTTGTATATTGATAAAGATGTAAGTTTTGCCGATTTGAAACAAACTTTACAATACTTTACGACGGAAATGTTCGGAAAATCAAAAATCCGTTTGCGTCCGTCCTATTTTCCGTTTACAGAACCGAGTGCCGAAGTGGATGTCTATTGGGGATTGGAAACAGAAATTGATTACAGAATCACAAAAGGAACCGGTTGGTTGGAAATAATGGGTTGCGGTATGGTAGACCCAAATGTTCTCGAAAACTGTGGCATCGATTCAAAAACCTATTCAGGATTCGCCTTCGGAATGGGTATTGACCGAATCACCATGTTGCTACATCAAATTGGTGACATTCGGTTGTTGAGCGAAAATGACGTACGGTTTTTGGAGCAGTTTAAATCAGCTTTGTAAAATCACATTTAGATATTTAAACCGATGTTAACGCATCGGTTTTTTTTATTTAACAATCATTTAACTTCGTTTAGTTCGGTTTGTTCCGAACTAATATTAATTTTGCTAAAATTATTGCAATTATGACACACGAAGTATGTTTAAAGAAACAGGCTCTTGTTGAAAAACTAGGCGTCGCCATTGAAAAAAAGGACCAACTGGCACCTGTGGCCGCTCGTATACTTTCTTATATCATCCTGACAGGAAAAGCTGGAACTACGTTCGAGGATTTGGTTGAGAAACTCTGCGCTAGTAAAAGTACTATTTCAACACACCTCAATCATTTATCGGATTTGAAGAAGGTGGTTTATTTCACAAAGCCTGGCGATAGAAAAAAATATTACATCATCAACCAGGACAACATCTGTTTGAGTATTGATGCTATGGTTGAAACTTGGAGTTCGCAGAAAGAATTACACCAAGAGATTCGAGAATACAAGCAAGAAGCAAATAAAACTAGAGATGAAGCATCTAAATTCGAACTCGATTTTCACAACGATTATATCGAATTTTTAGAGGAAGCTATGCAATCCGTATTAAAATTGAAATCAAAAATCACAGAGAAAAACAATAAACTTTAACTATAAACCAATGAAAATCAATAAAATATCATATATATTATTTTTAGGATTGTTCTCCGCCATATATAGCTGCGGCGATAAACAGGAATCTCAACAAGCACCGCAAGGTCCGCCACCTACTTTTCCTGTTACACAACTACAAAAGAAAACAGTAACAGGATATACTGAATATCCTACAACCCTTGAAGGTATTGTCAATAGTGATGTACGTGCAAAAACTTCTGGTTACATTCAGAAAGTATTGGTTGATGAAGGCCAAAAAGTGCGCAAGGGACAAGTATTGTTTAAATTGGAGACAGAATCCTTAAGTCAGGATGCTGGTGCGGCAAAGGCGCGTATTAATGTGGCGCAAGTTGAGGTGGATAAATTAATTCCTTTGGTAGAGAAGAACATTATTAGTCCTGTACAATTGGAAACTGCAAAAGCCAATTTGGCGCAAGCAAAAGCAAATTACAGCAGTGTCGCCGCTACTATAGGTTATGCGACCATTACAAGTCCTGTGGATGGCTACGTAGGTGCGATTAATTTTCGTGAAGGCACCTTGGTAAGTCCGAGTGACCCGAATCCTTTAACGACTGTGAGTGATATCAAAAAAGTCTATGCATTTTTTAGTTTGAATGAATCCCAATATTTGGATTTTCTGCAAAATGCTGAAGGTAAAACATTGGAAGAGAAATTGGCAAATTATCAAAATGTTAACCTAGTATTGGCAAACGGTAGTGTTTATAATCAAAAAGGAAAAATTCAAACAAGTACAGGTCAAGTCAATCAAAATACAGGAACAGTAAGTTTGAGAGCTGTTTTTGAAAATCCAAATCAACTGTTGACTAATGGAAACAGTGGAAAGATACAAATTCCTACCGTTTATGAGAATGCTATTGTTGTTCCTCAAGAAGCTACTTATGAACAACAGGGCAATGTGATGCTGTTTAAATTGGGAGCAGACAATGAAGTGGTCAACACCATTGTAAAGGTGAAAGCATCTGTAGACAATCTTTATGTGTTGGAATCTGGTGTTACAGCTGATGATAAAATCGTGACTACAGGTGTTGGAAAACTGAAGGATGGCACCCTTATCACACCGCAGGAAGTGCCTTTTGAAGAAGTTACCAAGCCCATCGAAACACTTTTTAAAAACTAGAAATCCGTAGATTATGTTAAAAACATTTATTGAAAGACCTGTTCTTTCGACCGTAATATCTATCATAATAGTGATGCTTGGGGCTATAAGTATCACCAGTTTACCGATAGAAGAATATCCTGATATTGCACCACCTACCATAAAGGTAGCGGCATCGTATCCTGGAGCCAATGCGGAGACCGTTTTAGAAAGTGTGATTATTCCCATTGAAGAACAAATCAATGGTGTGGAAGGAATGACTTATATCACCTCAACAGCCTCAAACAATGGTACAGCAGATATAACCGTATATTTTGACCAGAGCATTGATGCTGATATTGCAGCCGTGAACGTTCAGAATCGTGTGGCACGAGCTAATCCTTTATTACCTCAAGAAGTTATTCAAACAGGTGTTACCACACAAAAGCAAGAAACCAGTGCCTTGATGTTCTTGTCTACTTATACGGATAGCGAAGAATATGATGCCACATTTATTCAGAATTATTTAAAAATCAATGTAATTCCTGCCTTACAGCGTGTGAAAGGCGTCGGGGATGTGAGTGTGTTTTCGCAGCAGGATTACGCGATGCGAGTATGGTTGAAGCCCGAAAAATTAGCCGCCTATAATTTAATTCCTTCGGATATCACTGCGGCTTTAAGGGAACAGAATTTGGAAGCTGCCGCAGGTGCATTGGGACAAAATAATGGAGAGGCATTTTCTTATGTATTAACCTATAGTGGACGTTTTAAAGAAGCGAAGCAATATGGAGACATTGTCGTAAAAGCCTTGGGCAATGGTGAATTTTTGAGATTGAATGACGTCGCCACCATTGAATTGGATGCACAGTCCTATGCTGCAAATGCTGAAAGTTTGGGACATCCTGCAGTGTTTATGGGGATTTTTCAGACCAAGGGGTCTAATGCACAGGAGATTATAGAAAACATTAAAGTTACATTGGACGGTATTGAAAAAGATTTACCAAAAGGCTTGCATATTTTTATTCCCTACGATACCAGCTTATTTTTAAATGCGTCCATAGAAAAAGTGGTCAGTACTTTATTAGAAGCGTTTTTATTGGTGTTTTTGGTGGTGTTTTTATTCTTGCAAGATTTCCGCTCTACCCTGATACCTGCCATTGCGGTACCGGTTTCCATCATCGGAACTTTCTTTTTCTTGAGTGTTTTTGGGTATTCCATCAATTTATTGACGTTGTTCGCTCTAGTACTAGCGATTGGAATTGTGGTAGATGATGCCATCGTTGTGGTGGAAGCCGTCCACGCCAAAATGGACCAAGGTGAGAAGAATCCAAAATCTGCAACGTTGACTGCAATGAATGAAATATCTGGAGCCATCATATCAATAACCTTGGTTATGGCTGCTGTATTTATTCCGGTAACTTTTATAACAGGACCAACGGGTGTATTCTATGAGCAGTTTGGTGTCACCTTGATTATTGCCATTCTAATATCTGCCGTTAATGCATTGACTTTAAGTCCTGCTTTATGTGCTTTGGTTTTAAAAGAACATAAGCACGATGAAGAATTAAAAGGAAAGAATTTTTTACAGAAGTTTTATGCACGTTTCAACAGAGGATTCAACGCAACTGTCAATAGATACGGGAAATCCCTAGAGTTTCTATATAGAAGAAAATGGGTTTCAGCGGTATTATTGGTTATCGCTGCTATTGGAATCTTTTGGGCAGCAAAAACAACGCCAACAGGATTTGTCCCGAATGAGGATAGAGGAATTGTCTTCGTCAATATTGAACTTCCAGCGGGTTCTTCTTTGGACAGAACAGATGTAGTAACGAAAAAACTATATTCAAAGATCGATGGAATGCCTGGAGTCGTTGGGATATCGTTTATTAAGGGCCGAAGTTTAATCAGTGGTTCGGGTAGTAATTACGCCATTGGATTTGTCAAATTAAAAGATTGGAGCGAACGAAAAGATGAATCACTATCATCCCAAGCTACAATAGGAAAGCTGTTTGGAATTGCCTCCACCATACCAGAAGCAAATATCATCTTCTTTTCACCTCCGAGTATTCGAGGTTTTGGTAATTCTGCTGGATTTGAAGTGAACTTGTTGGATAAATTCGGTGGAGAGTTTACAGAGTTGGATAAGGTGAATCAGGAATTTGCGATGGCATTGATGAAACATCCAGAGATACAGTATGCTCAATCTGCTTTCAACACGAAATATCCACAGTATGAAATGGAAGTCAATGTACCTTTAGCAAAAGAAAAAGGAGTGCCAATCAACAGTATTTTCTCTACGTTACAAGGCTATATTGGCGGAGTTTACGCGTCAGACTTTTCCAGATTTGGAAAACAGTTTAGGGTTTATATTCAATCCTTGCCAGAAGATAGAGCTGATGTTGATGACTTAAATGGAATGTATGTGAGGACGGATAGTGGGGCAATGACGCCTATCACACAGTTCGTGACACTCAAACGTGTTTATGGTCCGCAATCGGTTACCCGTTTTAATCTGTTCAACTCAACAACCATTACAGGTGCCGTAAATCCTGGGTTTAGTACAGGTGATGCCATCAGAGTCATTGATGAGGAAGTGCAGAAATTACCAAGCAATTATACCGTCGCTTATTCTGGTTTGACTCGTGAGGAGGTCAATGCTGGTAATCAAACAACCTTCATATTTATATTGAGTATTTTATTTGTGTATTTCTTATTGAGTGCACAGTACGAAAGTTATTTGTTGCCGTTAGCGGTTGTCTTATCCTTGCCATTTGGGGTGTTTGGAGCCTATGTCAGTACAAACTTGTTGGGTCTTCAGAATAACATTTACTTCCAAATTGCATTGATAATGCTGGTTGGTCTTTTGGCCAAAAACGCGATTTTGATAGTGGAGTTCGCATTGCAAAGACGAAGGAATGGAGAATCTATTGTCAACGCTGCGATTCACGGAGCAAAGGCACGTTTGCGACCAATATTAATGACTTCTTTTGCCTTTATTTTAGGATTGATGCCTCTAGTGTTAGCAAAAGGTGTTGGTGCAGAAGGAAACAATTCCATTGGTACTGGAGCCGCAGGTGGTATGTTGATTGGAACCATCCTCGGTGTATTTGTCATTCCAATTTTATTTATGCTTTTCCAATGGCTGCAAGAAAAAGTAAGTAGTAAACCAGCCATTGTAACTCAACAACAACAAGAAGATTAATCATATGAACTCAATTATTAAAAATAGAAGACTTCAGATAGGACTTGTTCTAGTTGTGTCCGCCTTTACATTACAAAGCTGTTTTGTGGCAAAGGACTATCAACGTCCAGAACTTCCTGAAACAGAAAATCTCTATAGAACGGATAATTTACCAACGGACAGTATTTCAATGGCTGATGTGTCGTGGAAAGAGCTATTCACTGACCCTTATTTGGTGCAATATATTGAAGAAGGACTTCAGAATAACATTGATATCCGTATCGCGATTCAACAAATGTTGGCTGCCGAAGTTTATGTAAAACAAGGTAAGGCAAGCTATTTTCCAACCTTATCCGCAGGAGCTTCAGTGACGCACCAAGAATTGTCTAGAAACAGTCAATTTGGGTCATTTTTCAATGGCGCCATAGACCAATATGCCGTTACTGGAGATTTATCGTGGGAAGCTGATATTTGGGGAAAGATCAGAAGTAACAAACGTGCATTTGAAGCAAGTTATCTTCAAAGTGTTGCGGCGCATCAGGCAGTAAAAACACGTTTGGTGGCTAGTATAGCTTCCACGTATTATCAATTGTTATCATTGGATGCTCAACTTGAAATCACCAAGAAAACCATCAATGCAAGAGATAGCAGTGTGACGACTATTAAAGCTTTAAAAGATGCTGGACAAGTAACGCAAGTAGCCGTTGACCAAAATGTTGCGCAATACAATAATGCAAGGGCTTTGCAGGTGGATTTGGAAGCAGCTATTTTTCAAACAGAAAACACTTTGAGTATTTTGTTGGGAAAAAGTCCGCAACAGTTTGAGCGCAGCATTCTAGAAGACCAAAGTTTAAATTCTGAATTAAAGTTAGGCGTACCTTCAACATTGTTGAGCAATCGACCAGATGTGATTGCTGCAGAATATGGTTTAATCAATGCATTTGAAATGACCAATGTGGCACGAAGTAATTTTTATCCGTCATTAACACTGACTGCTACAGGAGGTTTACAAAGTTTGGATTTTGATGAATTGTTCAGTGCAAATTCTTTATTTGCAACCGTAATAGGAGGTTTGACGCAGCCAATCTTCAATCAAAGAAGAATTAAAACACAGCACGAAGTTGCGAAATTGCAACAAGAACAAGCATTGCTAACCTTCAAAAGAACCTTGTTAACCGCTGGTAACGAAGTTTCCAATGCCTTGTACGCTTACAATGCTGAAACCGAAAAGTTTGAATACAGACAAAATGAAGTGGAGGCCTTGCGCCAGGCAGAAAGTAATTCAGAAGAATTATTGAAAAATGGGTATGCCAATTATCTTGATTTATTGACAGCTAGACAAAGTGCATTGAGCGCTGAATTGAATGTGATTGATAATAAATTACAACAACTGTTGAGCGTCGTGGATTTATACGTAGCTTTAGGAGGCGGTTGGAAATAATAAAATGATCAGTAAAGAGGAACTTTTGGAATGTTCAGTAGCGAATTTTACCACCTTTGGAAGCAAACGCTTTACAATGGACGAGTTGGCTCAAAATTTGGGCATTTCCAAAAAGACCATTTACAAATATTATAGTAGCAAAGAGGATCTTGTGGTGGCAAGTGTTGAATTATTGGTGGAAAATTTTAATGCCAACGTCAACACCATCATTCAAAATCATCAAGATCCTATGGTTTGCATTATTGAAATATATAAAACAGGGTTTGAATACTTAAAACATTTCAAACCCTCTTTTGTATTCGGGCTTAAAAAATACTATCCGAAAGCAAACAAAGTGTTCGATGGTTTTAGAAATACCATTGTAAATACTACCATTTACGGATTGCTAGAGAAAGCACAACAGACTGGAATTATCATTAAAACTGTAGATTTAGATTTGTTTTGCGAACTCTATTTTCATCGGTTTGAAGAGATTGCTTTCAAAAACAACAAACTGTTTGACATCTATAGCAATGATGAACTTTTAAATCATTTTGTGATTTATAATTTGAAAGGAATCAGTGCACAAAACTATTCAAATGATTACTTTCTCAAAGTTTCTTGAAACAATTTAAAGATGCGTCTGTATTCATCACTCCAACTGGAACTTTCTACAAAGCTGTGGTCTTCCAAAGGAAATACAGCCAACTCCCAATTTTCTTTCTTCAATTCAATCAGGCGTTGCGATAAGCGTACAACATCTTGAAAATGGACGTTGGTGTCAATCATTCCGTGTAGCATCAATAAATTACCCTTTAAACCTTCTGCAAAATAAATAGGTGAGCTTTGCTCGTAGGCTTTCGGGTCTTCAACAGGTGTATTCAAAATATTGGCAGTGTAACCGTGGTTGTAATGTGCCCAATCTGCTACAGAGCGCAATGCAGCACCGCTTTTAAAAGTTTCTGGCGATGTAAACAATGCCATCAGCGTGATGAACCCACCGTAGGAACCACCGTAAATACCAAGTCTATCTTTATCGATGCCTTGCTGTTCTACCAAATATTTTGCACCATCAACTTGGTCATTGAGGTCTTTGCCTCCCATATGTCTATAAATACCAGTTCGCCAATCGCGACCGTACCCGGAACTTGCCCTAAAATCGATGGCCAAAACGGTATAGCCATTATCAACCAAGATGTTGTGAAACATATATTCCCTGAAATAAGAAGGCCACCAATAATGCACATTCTGTAAATAACCTGCGCCGTGCACAAAAATGACGGCAGCGCCATTTTTCTTGTCGGTTTTTGGTTTGTAAAGCGTTGCAGGCACACTGGCACCATCTCTTGCGGTGAAGTTGATGATTTCAGAATCTATCCAATTATAAGACTCAAAATCTTTTGTGGTTGATGTGGTCAATTGCGTCATTTCGGCGCCAGCTTTGTTGGGCATTACAAACAATTCCCAAGGTTTATTGGTGTATGAATAGCGAATTGCCAACTGCTTTTCATCTGGTGAAACCGTTACCTCGTGACCACCTTTTTTTGAAGTGATTTGTGTCATTTTTCCACCTGAAGTAGGCAAATGATAAAAGTGCTGTTCGTGCGGACTCACTTTATTGCTGATGAGGTAAAAGGTTTTCTTGTATTTGGAAAGGTTAACGTCCAAAATTTCAAAGTTTCCTTCGGTCAAGGCTTTGATTTTTCCTGAATTGACATTTGCGGAATACAAATGCGCATAACCAGTTTTTTCTGATTTGAACCAAATGGTTTCATCATCGAGCCATCCCATTGCAGGAGACGAAAACCAGCCCACTCCAGGACCGCCTATCCAAGCGTCGTCGTGTTGTCTGTCAATTAATTTTAGACTTCCATCAGATAAATCAACGGTCATAATCCAACGGTCTTTATAATCTGATGAGGTGATGTTGACCAAAGCTTTTCCATCTTCAGAAAACATAGGATTGCTGATTTCTACCTCTCTCGGATTTTCGTATTCTTCTTTATATTCCGAAGGATTTTCGGCATATTCCTTTAAGAATTTCGGTTTGTCCTTGATGCCTTCTATGTCATCGGTTTTAATCTGATAGTGTTTGCCTGTTTTCACATTAAAAATCCACGATTCATAGGTGTATTGCTCGCTTCCCACTTTTGGTCTGGTGTTTAAATCGGTAGTATAGCCGCTTTCAGTAACATAAGAAGGTACATTGGTATTTTTATTGTTGGGAGCAGCATACAAACGATACACAACATAGTTCAAATCTGGTGAGATATTCAATCCGAAGAGGTTTTTATCACCGTAATAAACCGTTTCAGGACGCTCGAACTGGGCTTTTTCCCTTCTATATTTTCGGGCATCGCTCTCGTTTTTTCGTTTTCCTAAAATCGTTATGTTTTCAAATTGGTCGTCTTCCAGCCATTGGTCTTGCTCGTTGAGTTTGCTTTCCGGTTTTTCTTTCCCACTTTTGAAATCGGTCAATTGTTTGGTGGTGCCATCTTCAATATTCCATTGATATAGATTATTGCTTTGTTGGTAAATGATTGATTTTTGGTCGCCAGAAAATTTTGGGTTTGATTCCCTATCCAAGGTATTGGTGATACGTTTTGAAGTGAAGTCAGTAGTATTCTGAAGAAACAAATCACCTCCTTTTTCGTACACTTTCCATTTGAAATCTTTTGAAAAGTCACCTGAACTTGAGCTGTTCTTTAATGCTTCAAACGAGCGTTTGTTGATTTTTTTAGTGTTGATATTCACTTCATACGTAGAACGAATGGTATCGTTATCAGGATTCCAACTGAAATAAATGTTCTTGCTATCATCAGACCATTCAATATCTGTAGGAAGATAGCCTACGAAATCTTCGCCTTGCATAATCTGGTCAATGGTGAGGGATGATTGGTTTTCGGTTTGGGATAGACAAAGACTTGTAACTAAAAACAGTAGGAGGAACGTGAGTTGTTTCATTTGAAATAGGGATAATTATTTAAAAGAATTATTTTTGCCCTAATTTAACTGTTTTCTGAAGAAGCAAGAAATTAGATGAAAAAAGATATTCAAATTCCGAAGGTTGAAGGCGTTTATATAGCTGTTGTCAATGAGTTTAACGAGGTCTACAAAACGCAAGACTGGAATGCCTATATCATCAATGATAAAACCGTCGATTTGGACGTGGTATTGATTGTGACCAGTGGTTTTTCAAAAGAAAAGACAACCTCTGTTTTCAGAAAAAAGTTAGATAAACTTCCTGCAAAAAGTTTTGCCAAAATAGAATTGATGCCAGAAGAACTGTTTGCGTTGAACAACGAATTTAAAGTCAGTTTTTTTGAAGGCAATCAAATGTTTGATAAAACCTATCTCTTCCGGAAAAATACCATCAATGAAAAAGCCTTACAGACCATTCCGTTGATGAAGGTGAAAGGGGTATTGGTGAAGTAGCCTTTAGCTTATAGCCTTTTGCCTTTGGCTTGACAACGATTGATGATTAAAGGCTAAAATGCATCAGTGTTAAAAAATTCAGCAAATTTTTAAATCTGTTTATTTTCAATACTTTATAGTGAGGTGGAACAGCTCTGCGTAAAAATGGAACGCCTCTGCGTAACTTTAGAACGCTTCTGCGTAAAACTGGAACGGCTGTGCGTAAACCTAGAACGCGAGTGCGAAACTTTGGAACGGCTCTGCGTAAAACAAGAACGGCTGTGCACTAAACTGGAACAGCTCTGCAACAAAGTAGAACGCTTCTGCGTAAAAAAGTTGAGATTCCTGCGAAGGCAGGACTGCGTTAATTTAACTTCTCCGTGAGCTTTTTAAACGTACTTTTTGGGTCTTTCCCTTCGTATAGGATGTCGTAAACGGCATTGATGATGGGAAGCTTCGTCTTTTTCTTGTTTTTTTCGTTGAGGCGATAGGCGCTCTTGGTAGCATAATAACCTTCGGCTACCATACTCATCTCCATTTGGGCTGATTTTACAGTGTAGCCTTTACCTATCATATTGCCAAACATTCGGTTTCTGGAAAACACGGAATATCCTGTTACCAATAAATCGCCCAAATAGGCAGAATCGTTGATGTTGCGTTTCATTTTGTGCATTTTCTTAATGAAACGTTTCATTTCGCGAATGGCATTGCTCATCAACACACTTTGGAAATTATCGCCATAACCGAGTCCGTGGGCGATACCAGAAGCAATGGCATAAATATTTTTAAGCATTACGGCATATTCCATACCGATGATATCATCGCTTGTGGTGGTTTTAATATAATCGCTGGACAATTTTTTGGCGATTTCCTTTGCTTTGGATTCATCAGCACAGGAAATGGTGAGGTAGGACAGACGCTCTAACGCCACCTCTTCTGCGTGGCAAGGTCCTGCAATGACCGCAATGTTTTCAAACGGCACCTTATAGATGTCGTGAAAATGCTCGCCTACCAATTTGCCGGATTCTGGCATAATCCCTTTTACGGCAGACACAATGATTTTGTCCTTGACATCGACCGTTATTTTTTCAAGTTCAGAATGGATAAACGCCGAAGGAATCACAAATATGAGCACATCTGCATATTCGGCAATTTCGTTGATATCGTTGCTCAACTTCAATTGGTCCAATTTGAATTCCACAGAACTCAAATAACTCGGATTATGCTGTTCTTTGAGCAAATGTTCTTTGATATAGACACTTCGCATATACCATCCTACTTCGTCTAAATTTTCGCAAAGCATTTTTACAATGGCTGTTGCCCAACTACCAGATCCAAAGACAGCATATTTTTGTGGTTTTCCCATTCCTGTTTCATTAAATGATAAGTTCAAAAATACATAAAATTTAAGTCTTTGTCAGGATTGCCTTGAAGCGGGTTTTTAATTTTTGGCACGCGTTTTGAAACTTCGTTAAACAGTAACCCTAAAATTATTGGATTATGAAGACATTAAAACTACTTTTCGGATTTGCCCTAGCCACGACCCTTTTGACTTCTTGTACCAGAGAAGTGATTGTTGACGACTACCATCCAGTACCAGGGATTACTTTGAATCAATTATTGAATTCTTATGAATTATGGTATGTAGACGTTAATCAGACCGTAGGATATGGTGAAACACCATTTTTACAGATAGCCTTTACCGTATCATTTAGAAATGGTGTGCTGTATGCCAATAATAATTTGGTTGGTTTCGGGAGCCAAGGCAATGGCTTCGGAATTCCTGTAGGTGATTATGATGCCTACGATATGATACTAGACGTGTACCACGATATTGATGGCTATGAAACCTTTGATGTGTATCAGGTTGATAACAATACGATTGAATTATACAATCCGTTTAATGACACCTCTTACTTTTTACACGGGTCGCAGCGTTCTACGTTTGATTATGACTTTGTGTTTTATGATAACATTCATTATTTCCTTCAGGAATATGAAGCTTGGGAAAAGACCTTTACCAGTCAGGTAGGCGCATTGAATGAGTTTGACAATGAGAATTATTTACAGTTTTTGGCTGGAGGCAATGACTCTACCTTTAGAAGTTCGCAAGACGTGAACATCAACAATCCGAACAACATCTACTGGGATTATACAGGTGTGTATGGTGTAGGGAATGTCTCTGGAAATATGTATTTGAAAACACTAACATTAGATTATGACTTTTTCGACAATGAATTCTTTGAATTGAGCGTTATTAATGACCAAAGAATTGAACTTTACCACCCTTCATCAGGAACGACCTATCAGTTTACAGGTCGTGGTTACATTCAATATTTGAGAGAAAGCAATGCGAAAGGCGAAATCACCAAAAGAACGACAGAGCCTAAAAAACGTAAGCAAAAAACCGTCAAGAAAGACAATCCACGCATAAACGAAAGAAGCTAGATTTTGGTTGGTTATTTAGTTTCGAGATACGCTCGTCCGATTCATTTTGGATGAGCGCTATCTTTTTTAGTTCAACCCATCCAATACCTCTTTAAGAACATTTAAGTCTTCCGGCTTTGCGATGATTTTTTTGTCTTTATCCAACACTAAATAGGTGGGCGTAGAATTGACACCATAGGCTATGGCTACAGGATTGTTCCAATGCTCAAGACCCAAAACGTGTATGAATTCTGGAAATTGAGAAATGGTTTTGGACCAATTGTCTTTTTCATCTTCCAGACCGAAAGCCACTACCTTTAAGTTTTTAGGATTTTCATTTAAATAGAATTTCAACTGTGGCAATTCATTTAAACAATGACCACACGTGCTGCTCCAAAACACCAAAATGTAGTGCTCGAATCCGCTCAATTTATGCAAGCTGGTATTGATAGGTTTGCCATCGGCTTCATACGTGATGGGAAAGTCCATAGCAGTAGCACCAAGCGCGCTGTTTTTATAGACCATCAACGATTTATAAAGTTCTTGGTTGTTGGTGTCCCTTGCCAGTTTGAACAGATAGGTGTCGCTGATGTAATTGGCCACTTCAATATTATTGGCGTCAATCATTTTTCCCCAGATGTTTTCCAACAGAGACGTTTTTACAAATAGATCTTTGTCGTTAATAGCAGCAACTACTGTATCTATATTTTTTTTGTAATCGTCGTTACTGTTGGTTGCCGACATCCCGAAAACATACGCCAAAACTCTATCTGTCAAAAAATCTGAACTTTGAAGGAGCGTGTTGCTGAAATCTACGTTTTTGAAAAAGGTATTTTTCAGGTTGTTTGAATAGGTAGAAATATCCTCGTAGTCCGTTGGAATATAAGGTCTGTTTGCTTGGATGAAAGTTGCAGCCATTGTTCCTTTGGACGCATCTTCAAAGGCAGCTTGTGTATCTTTGAGCGTCTTGAAAATTTCCTTAAAAGCCTTTTTATTCGAGCTTTCCTGTTGGTAGAAATTGCTGATGGTCATATTTACCAACTCCATACTTTTGGTGTAGGATGCCCAAAGTTTGTTTTCAGACGATTCCTTGAATTCGAGACCATCGTTTAAACTAAACGTCAGGATGATGTCTTCTTTGCCGTTGTAGATAAAGTCGAAATTGTTTTCACTTTCCGGCACACCATAGACTATTTTGTACATCCCAGCGGTGATGGTAGAGTCCAATTCAATCTTAAAAGTACCGTTTTCATCAACCTTGCCTCTGTTGAGGTAACTGATGTTTGTAGGGTTTGATTTATACAAGAAGGCGTACGTAAAATTTTCTGCCGGTGAGAACGTACCCTGTATTGAGTGTTGTGAAAATATAAAGGTTGGTATTAGGACAAAAAGAAGAGAAAGTTTGTTCATTAAAAAAGGTTTTATGTTTTTAAGTTTTCGGCAACTTTACCGATTAGTATAAAGTGAGTCCTCACTATTTAGTACATAGGTCGTAAAGCCAAAAGGTGGAAAAATTATTGCGATGGTTCATATCTTTTATTTACGAGGTTTGTCATTCTTCGTTTCTGATATTGGTGATGATATCTGTGGTCAATGCCCAATCAACACCCTTATTTTGAAGTCCTTTTATTAACTTTTTGTCACCTGTCCATAGTGGCGATTTCAACTCCAATGCAAGTGCAATGAAAGGAGCGTCAAATTCATCTATATTTTGTGTCAGCTCGATGGCCTTTTCCCAAGTAACATCTTTTATTGATTCCAAATCGATGAGATCTATCTTTTTTAAGAGGCTTCGCTGAAGGTAAACCAGTTCTTTTTCTGAAAACCCAGTTAACTTTAATATCTTCTCTTTGTGATTATCCAGTTCCTCCAACACGAAGGAAGGTGAATAAAAATCGAATGTATTCGAAGAATTCAGCAAAAGGTCGCTTATCACTCCTTTTGAACTTAAAAGTCCGCTAAAAATTATATTGGTATCAACTACAATTTTCACTTTACAAAACGACTCTTGTTTTTGTTCCACCAGGAGGATTTGGAATCGGAAGAAAGTTCGTCGATTTGTTTTTGGGAAGCCTTACTTTGAGATGCAATTTCTCGGAATTTTAGATAGTCTAAAATACGTTGAAGCCCAACCAGATCTGTATCGGAAGATAGCCGGATCAATATTTCTTTCTTTGTTCGTTCTATTTGCATAATTGAATGTAAACAAAATTTTCTATCACACCTAATTTTTTTTCAAATGCTTTCAGGCTTTTGACTCGAGGTCATTTGTAATCTTTTTCAATATTTTAAGGAATCGCTTCCATTCAAGTGTTATGTTTAATCTATGATTGGTTTTAATACAGACAACGCCTGCTTTACGGTTTTAATATGTTCAAATGTCAGCAATAAGCGCAAACCAGCACGTGTCTGTTTTTCTTTCATTTTAGCAGCTTGCGGATGCGTTTGTACATATTGAAGCACTTTTGTAAAGCCGTGACTTTGATAAAACGCACTCTGCTGGTCATTGATGAAATATCCTATCAATTTGCCTTGCTTCATCACCACTTTTTCAAGACCGATTTTCGTGGCAACCCACTTGATGCGGACACTGTTCAATAAATCTACCACCTGTTTTGGCATTTCACCAAAACGGTCGATGAGGTCTGTTTCAAACTTTTGAAGTTCCTCTTCGGTTTTGATGTCATTCAGTTTTGTGTACAGATTCAGGCGTTCGGTGATGTTGTTGACATAATCATCTGGGAACAACAGCTCAAAATCAGTGTCAATAGTGATGTCTTTCACGTATTCTTTATCCTTTTGATCCTCTTGATAGAGATCCTTGAATTCGTTTTCCTTCAGTTCCTCAATGGCTTCATTCAATATTTTCTGATAGGTATCAAAACCGATGTCATTGATGAATCCACTTTGTTCGCCACCGAGCAAATCGCCTGCACCTCTTATTTCCAAATCTTTCATTGCAATGTTGAAACCACTTCCCAATTCTGTAAATTGCTCCAATGCCGAGATACGTTTTCTAGCATCTGTAGTCATTTCTGCATAATCAGGCGTGATGAAGTAGCAAAATGCTTTTTTGTTGCTTCGACCTACACGACCACGCATTTGGTGCAAATCGCTTAAGCCGAAATTATTGGCATTGTTGATGAAAATGGTATTCGCATTTGGTACGTCCAGACCACTTTCAACGATCGTAGTGCTAACGAGTACATCAAATTCGCCATTCATAAAGGAGAGCATCAATTCTTCCAGCTTTTTGCCATCCAATTGTCCGTGACCAACACCAATTTTAGCATCAGGCACCAAACGCTGGATCAAGCCAGCCACTTCGCGAATGTTCTCAATGCGATTGTGGATGAAAAACACTTGTCCGCCACGTTGAATCTCATAACTAATGGCATCTCGAATGGTCTCCTCATTAAAACGCACCACGTGACTTTCGATAGGATATCTATTGGGAGGTGGTGTGGTGATGACAGACAAATCACGAGCCGCCATCAAACTAAATTGGAGTGTACGAGGAATAGGTGTGGCCGTCAGCGTCAGAACATCGACATTCTCTTTGAGTGTTTTGAGTTTTTCTTTGACGCCAACACCAAATTTTTGCTCCTCATCTACAATCAACAATCCCAAATCTTTGAACTTTACATTCTTGTTCACTAATTGATGCGTGCCGATGATGATGTCCACACGACCATTCTCCAATCCTTCAAGTGTTTCGCGTTTTTCTTTAGCCGTTCTAAAACGATTGACGTAATCTACTGTCACTGGAAAATCCTTCAAACGCTCTGTAAAGGTTCGGTAATGTTGATAGGCCAAAATGGTGGTTGGCACCAACACAGCCACTTGCTTGCCATTGTCGACAGCTTTGAAAGCAGCCCTTATGGCGACTTCCGTCTTCCCAAAACCAACATCACCACATACCAGACGATCCATCGGACGTTCACTTTCCATATCAGCTTTGATATCGGCTGTTGAGGTCATTTGGTCAGGCGTATCTTCATATATAAACGATGCCTCCAACTCGTGCTGCATATAGCTGTCAGGATTGTATTGATAGCCTTTTTCGAGCTTTCTTTTGGCATACACTTGTATCAAATTGAAGGCAATTTCCTTAACTCGTGATTTGGTTTTCTGTTTTAGGTTTTTCCAAGCGCTACTGCCAAGCTTGTAGATTTTAGGCGGTTTTCCATCCTTGCCATTGAACTTGGTAATCTTGTGCAGTGAGTGAATGCTCAAGTAGAGGACATCGCGCTCGCCATACACCAATTTGATGGCTTCCTGTTTTTTTCCTTCTACATCAATTTTTTGAAGACCTCCGAATTTTCCAATCCCGTGATCGATGTGCGTCACGTAATCGCCAATTTCGAGATTTGTCAGCTCCTTCAGCGTAATTGCCTGCTTTTTGGCATAGCCATTTTTGAGATGAAATTTATGGTAGCGCTCGAAGATTTGATGGTCTGTGTAGCAAACAATTTGGTGGTCGTGGTCGATAAAACCTTGATAGAGCGTTAGGACAATGGTTTGATAATGCACATCTTCTTCAACATCCTCAAAAATATCGTGAAATCGTTTGGCCTGTTGCTCGCTGACGCAGACGATATAGTTGGTGTAACCCTTATCATGATTGGTGTTCAAATCTTCAATCAACAGATTGAACTGCTTATTGAAAGACGGTTGCGGTGAGGTATTGAATTGTATTGTATTTCCGTTAAAATAACTTCCAGAACCAAATTCCACCAATGTAAAATCGAGAAATTGACGCTTCAATAGATCGGAATTGCAAAACAATTCTTCAGGGGAGGCGTGTTTGATTTCTTTTGATAGCTTCTGAAATGCCTCTTCCGCTTTTCCGAAAAAATCATCAATTCGAGAAAATAACAAATCGGCATTTTTGGTAAACACTACCGTTTTTGAGTTGATGTATTTCAAAAAGCTTTCGCGACTTTCCTCCAAGAACTTGTTTTCAACATTCGGCATAATGTTGATTTTCTTTACTCGTTCTGTAGATAATTGCGTCTCCACATCAAAGGTTCGGATGCTATCGACTTCATCGCCAAAAAATTCAATACGATACGGCTCATCGTGAGAAAACGAAAAGACATCCACAATACCACCACGCACAGAAAATTCGCCAGGTTCCGTTACAAAATCCACACGTTTGAATTGGTACTCAAATAACACTTCGTTTACAAAATCGATGGAGAGATTGTCGTTTAATGAAATTTTTAAGGTATTGCGCTCCAATTCCTTTCTGGTCACCACTTTCTCAAATAAGGCATCAGGATAGGTGACGATGATTGCTGGTTTTTTACGAGAGTTAATGCGATTCAACACTTCTGCGCGCAACAACACGTTGGCATTGTCCGTTTCTTCGATTTGGTAAGGACGTCGGTAACTTCCGGGATAGAACAGCACATCTTTATCATTGATGAGCAATTCCAGATCATTCAAATAAAATGCAGCCTCTTCCTTATCATCAAAAATGAGCAAAAAAGGCAAGTCGGACTGTTTGAAAGCCTCGGCAGTTACAAATGAAAGCGAGGAGCCTACAAGGCCTTTGAGATGTACTTTACTTTGATTTTGGGCAATAGTATTTTGCAGATTTTGCAGTTGCAAAGCCTGTGCATATGTTTGCGAGAGATAAGATTTACTCAAGACAATTTATTTTGAGACAAATATAAAGTTTACAATTTAATGGAAGCGTGAATTTAATCTTAAAAAAGCTCTATTTTTCGTTTAAAAAATGAATGAAGTTTGACTATATTTGCACCACTTTTAAAAACAAGAAGATTATGTCAATTTCAGATTTATTTGATAGCGGATTTAAAAAGCGTAACGAGGACCATTTTGCGGCCATCGTTAGAGTAGCAATGGATGATGGAATTATCACAGAGGACGAAAAAGCGTTCTTGGACCGTTTGGCACGCAATCTTGACATCAGTGAGGCTGATTACAAGCAAATTCTAAAGGATTACCAATCGCACCCAATCAACCCACCAACGTCTTATGACAGACGTTTGGAGCGTTTATATGATTTGGCACGTATGGTGTATGCAGACCACATCAAAGGTGAAAAACAAGTTCTTTTGTTGAAGAAAATAGGAATTGGTTTAGGATTTTCTCCTAACAATGTGATGTATGTGGTGGACAAAGCTTTGACTTTAGTAAATGACGGTGTGGATTTGGACACCTTTATGGAAGAAATTAAAAATATGAATCGATAGTTGAAGAGACTTGAGGTGTTAGACTTAAGATTTTAGACTTGGGTCTCTATAAAAAGCAAAACCGTTCCAGAATTTGGGACGGTTTTTTTATTGGCGTTTAGAACCTTTAACTCTGAATTTTAAACTTTGAATCTTATTGCGCGTTTCTCATAAATTCTTCGCACTTCTCCACCATATTTCTGCTGCCACAAATGAATGGTACACGTTGATGCAATTCGGTTGGTTGAATATCCAAAATACGTCTGAATCCATCACTCGCTTTGCCATTGGCTTGTTCGGCAAGAAAAGCCATTGGGTTGCACTCATATAAAAGTCGCAGCTTCCCTTCTGAATTTAGAGAGCTTTTAGGATACAGATAGATACCACCTTTAATCATATTTCTATGAAAATCAGACACCAAAGAACCAATATAGCGAGACGTGTACGGTCGGTCTCCTTCTTCCATTTGGCAGTATTTGATGTAATTTTTGACACCTTGAGGGAAGTGGATGTAATTACCCTCATTTACAGAATAAATCTTTCCATCTTCTGGGAATTGCATATTTGGATGTGATAGGTAAAACGTTCCAATTGCTGGATTCAATGTAAACCCATTCACGCCTGCACCAGTGGTGTACACAATCATTGTCGAGGTACCATAAACCACGTAACCAGCAGCTACTTGTTGGTTGCCAGGCTGTAAGAAATCATCAATCGTCACTGGTGTTCCAATAGGTGTCACGCGTCGATAGATGGAGAAAATGGTCCCAACCGAGACGTTGACATCGATATTTGAAGAACCATCCAAAGGGTCAATCAACACCACATATTTATTTTGATGGTTTTCATCTTGACTATTAATGGCGATGAAATCATCTTCCTCTTCACTCGCAATGCCGCACACAATGTTACGGTTGGTCATTGTCTGGATGAATTTCTCGTTGGCATAGACATCCAATTTTTGTTGGTCTTCACCCTGCACATTCGTTTCACCTGCTGCACCAATGATATCTACCAAACCAGCTTTGTTCACTTCATAATTGACCACTTTTGCAGCCAATCTGATGGAATTGATTAAACTAGATAATTCGCCAGAAGTATATTTAAAAGCAGCTTGGTTTTCTATGATAAATTCGCCGAGAGTTTGATGTTTTTTAGCCATTGAACGTAAGGATGGTTTATAGAAGCATTGATGGAATGCTGATTGGTTTTTTAACGCTACAAATATCGTATTTTTTGTGAGACTACAACGTTTTCGTTGAGATTTAATGCTTTTATATCTTTAAGTTTAAATTATCTTTACTTAAAATTTCAAGGATGAATTTTTCAATACGATTGGCTACTAAAGATGATATGGCGCAAGTTCTTTTGCTCATCAAGGAATTGGCCGTATTTGAAAAAGAACCAGATGCCGTTGAGGTCACCGAGGATGAGCTGATAGCGAATGGTTTTGGTGAGCAACCAACCTTTACGTGCTTTGTAGGTGAGGCCGATCATAAAATTGAAGGCATCGCATTAGTTTACAACCGTTTTTCCACTTGGAAAGGCAACGTATTGCACCTTGAGGATTTGGTGGTCAGCCAGAAGATGCGAGGCCACGGACTGGGAACAGCATTGCTGGATGAGGTTGTGAAGTATGGCAACCAATTAGGAGTCAAAAGAATCAGTTGGGAAGTTTTGGATTGGAATGAACCAGCAATCGAATTTTATAAAAACAAAGGAGCAGATGTGAAACGCGATTGGGATGTGGTACATCTCAATGAGCAAGGTATCAAGAATTATATTTCAAAATTGTAAATGCAAGTATTCAAATTTGGTGGTGCATCGGTAAAGGATGCCAAGGGTGTAAAAAATGTTGCGAATGTACTTCAAAAAGTAGGCTATCAGGACACACTGATTGTGATTTCGGCTATGGGTAAAACTACCAATGCCATTGAGGTTGTGATTGATAATTATTTCAACAATAAAAGTGAATTACAAAGCTCTCTTCAAGATGTCAAGAAGTATCACAATGAAATACTGCTTGAGCTTTTTGATAATGAGAGACATCCTGTTTTTCAGAAAACATCAGAATTGTTTGATGAATTGAAGAGTTTTTTTGATAGAAACAAATCACCCGATTATAACTTTGTGTATGACCAAACTATTGGTTTTGGTGAGTTGGTTTCGACTGTGATTGTGAGTCATTATCTCAATGAAATTGGCCTTTCAAATCATTGGATTGATGCGCGCGATTTCATCAAAACAGATAATTATTACCGTAGAGCCAATATCAATTGGGAAGGTACGCAAGAGCAAATCAGTGCAAACTTTGATAAAAAGCGACTCAACATCACACAAGGATTTATAGGTAGTGATGCCAATAATTTTATGACCACTTTGGGACGAGAAGGTAGTGATTATACTGCTGCTATTTTTGCCTATTGTTTGAATGCCGAAAGTGTAACCATCTGGAAAGATGTTCCAGGTGTGTTGAATGCTGATCCACGCTATTTTGAAAATGCACAATTGCTCAATCAGATTTCTTACAGTGAAGCTATTGAGTTGGCATTCTATGGCGCTTCGGTCATTCACCCGAAAACATTGCAGCCCTTGCAAGCCAAGGAAATTCCGTTGTTTGTCAAATCATTTGTGAATCCGGAACAACTGGGAACTATGGTAGGGCGAGGTAAGAAAATTGAGCCCAATATTCCTTGTTTTATTGTCAAAAAAGGACAGGTGTTGATCTCATTATCTTCTTTAGATTTTTCCTACATTGTAGAAGAAAACATCAGCGAAATTTTCAGTTTGTTGCATTTGTATAAGATGAAAGTCGATGTCATTCAGAATTCTGCCATCAGTTTTTCGGTTTGTGTAGATAATATCTATAACAACCTTGAAAAGTTGTTGCAACACCTGAAGGCCAAATTCAAAGTCACTTGCTATGAGAACGTTTCTTTGTACACCGTTCGTCATTACACCAATGAGGCCATAAATGATTTGGAAGACGGAAAGAACGTGCTTTTGAAGCAATTGACGCAAGAAACGGTACAGATGGTTACTAACTAACATTTTATTATTTTTGTAGGTATGACCAAACCACCAGAAACTGGATTAGTAACAGCCAAAGAAGTGGCAAAAGCCATCAATGCGGATAAGTATGGCATTTTTGGAACTTTTACGGGATGGTTACTTATGAAAGTCCTAAAGATTTCTACGCTCAATAAAATCTACAATCGTAACAAGCATTTAAGCAACGTTGAATTTCTGGATGCTATTTTAGATGATTTCCAAATCAAGTTTGAAATTCCCGAAGAAGACTTTAAACGATTGCCAAAAGATGGTGCTTATATTACCATTTCCAATCATCCACTTGGAGGTATTGATGGTATTTTATTATTGAAATTGATGCTGCAACAACGGCCAGATTTCAAGATTATGGCCAACTTTCTCCTGCATCGTATTGAACCAATGAAGCCATACATTTTAGCGGTGAATCCGTTTGAGGAGCATAAAGATGCAAAGTCTAGCATCGCTGGTTTCAAAAGCGCCATTACACACTTGCGGGATGGTTATCCTCTGGGAATTTTTCCTGCAGGAGAAGTATCGACTTATCGCGATGGCAAATTGGTCATAGACAGGCCTTGGGAAGAAGCAGCTATGAAATTGGTTCAAAAGGCTGAAGTGCCGGTGGTTCCTATCTATTTTCACGCAAAAAACAGCAAGTTATTCTATAAACTTTCAAAAATTAGCGATACGTTCAGGACTGCAAAATTGCCTTCAGAATTGTTGACGCAAAAGCGAAGAGTCATCAAGGTACGCATTGGAAGACCGCTTTCTGTTGCAGACCAAAAAGAGCAAAAAACGTTGCAGGAGTTTTCAGAATTTTTAAGAAAGAAAACTTATATGCTATCCAATTCCTTTGATCAAAAAGGAAATGTTTTGAGTTCCATTTCATCAACATTGAAGGTTCCCAAACCTGTTAAAAACATCGTAACTCCTGTAAGTGTCGATTTGATGAAGAAGGAGGTAGATCAGTTGAGAAAAACGGACTGCAGGTTACTCGAAAGCAAGAACTACGAAGTTTTCTTGACGGATTCTAAAGCCATCCCAAATATTCTACGCGAGATAGGTCGATTGCGCGAAATAACATTTAGAGAAGTTGGCGAAGGAACGAATGAAGCCATCGATTTGGATGGTTTTGATAATTATTACCATCATATGTTTCTATGGGATAATGACACCAATAAACTGGCTGGTGCCTATCGAATGGGCTTGGGCTCCAAGATTTTTTCTAAATATGGCATCGATGGTTTTTACCTGCAAGATTTATTTAGGTTTGAGCCGGAACTTTATAAAATGATGAGCGAATCCATTGAGATGGGACGTGCTTTCATAATCAGTGAATATCAGCAAAAGCCTATGCCTTTATTTTTACTTTGGAAAGGCATTGTTCATACCACGCTTCGCTATCCAGAGCATAAATATTTGATAGGCGGTGTCACCATCAGTGATAAATTCACGAATTTCTCAAAATCGCTGATGATTGAGTTTATGAAATCAAACTATTACGACCCTTATGTGGCGCAATATGTGCATCCGAAGAAAGAATTCAAAGTAAAACTGAAGGATGCTGACAAAGATTTTGTGTTTGATGAAACAGAAGCCGACTTGATGAAATTTGATAAAATCATTGATGAACTGGAGCCAGGAACTCTACGTCTGCCTGTTTTGATCAAAAAATATATCAAGCAAAACGCAAAAGTGATTGCTTTTAACGTCGATCCGTTATTTAACAATGCTGTTGATGGTTTGATGTACATTCGCATAGCAGATTTACCGGAAAGTACCGTAAAACCAGTCTTGGAAGAGTTTCAGGCAGAAATGGAACGTAAATTTGCTGATAATGGCAATGATTAAACGGTATCTGCTTTTCTTTATAGTTTTTTCTACCGTTTGTTTACTTCAATCTCAAACCTTAAAAGGTATTGTTTTGGATGCCAAAACCAATCTTCCCATAGAAAGTGCTGCCATTTATTTTGATGGAACAACTAAAGGAACATCAAGTAATTCTGAAGGTAATTTTAAAATTACGTTGGTGGAAGGTGTGACTTCGCCTTTGATTATTTCCTTTATGGGTTATCAAAGAGTGGTGGTAAACTCTTATAATCCAGATCAGTTTTATAAAGTGATGATGGCAGAAGATGTCAATACGCTTGAAGAAGTTGTTATTTCTACCGATGATGGTATGTCAAAAGCCGAAAAGCTTAAACAGTTTAGGAGGGAATTTTTGGGTGTTACAGAGAATGGCAGATCGTGTAGGATTTTAAATGAATCTGACCTGAACCTGCGCTACAATCAAAAGAAGAAACAATTGACGGCAAGTGCTCGTAGGCCTATTATGGTTGAGAATGACAATTTGAAATATCTAATCAGTTTTGAATTGCAAGATTTTGTTATTAATTACAGCTACGTCGATTTGCTTGGGAATTATTTCAAAACACATTCGGTTACATATTTAGGAACCAGTTTTTACACAGACCAAGATACGTTGCAAAGTAAAAAGACCGTAAAGCAAAGAGAAAGAACTTATGAAGGCTCGCATATGCATTTTATGAGGTCGCTTTCACACAAGAGATTGAAGGAAGATGGTTATAAAATTTTTGACAAGAGTTTTGAAGTGCCTCCCTATAAGTTTATCCAAGTTGATAGCATTGAGGATAGCAAAAATGTGAAAATATCAATTTCAAAACAACTGAATATTTTATTTGACAAAAAGAGACAATCAAAGATTGAGCTTTTAGGGGAAAGCTTCGTAATCGATCAATATGGCAATTACGCGCCTATAGAAAATGTTCTTTTTAGTGGCGATTTGGGTACACAACGTTTGGGAGACGCGATGCCGTTTGATTATCAATTGATGGATAAAACATCAACTGATTGATATTGAGTTTAAGTATAATGAAATAACGCCAAGTCTGAATAACTTGGTGTTTTCTTAATTTTTATAGTGATTTAAACCAGTCTTGAAAGTAAGCACCAAGACCAGGCGTTAATTTCTTTTCACCATTTACGGCTCCTATTAGGCTTAAAATCCAAAGTATTAACATTCCAAGGTTTAGAATCCAACCTACAAACGGGATAAAGCTTAACACAAATGCGATAATCATTAGGCCTAACATTTGTCTTATGTAGAATGAAGCAAACTCGCTTTTTGAATTATTGTTCATCACAAGTGCGACGATCCAGCCAATTAAAGTGATGTGAGCAATTAATGCTATATTTTTTCCGTCGTTCATATTATTGTTAGTTTGGTTTTCAAAATCATTTGCAGTTTGTTTGGCACCTTCAGAAAATTCATTTGCACCTTTTTTCGCGTCATCCAACATATCGTCAAGATCGTCGCCTAAATTTCTATTATCAGACATATATAATTTTTTAACGGTTAGAGACTAAAGGTAGTAAAAAAAATAATTGGTTTACAAAAAGGCCTTATCAACTGGTTCCCAAAGCTCTATCTTATTGCCATCGTTATCCATAATCCATCCGAATTTGCCGTACTCATACTCTTGCATTTCATCAATGATTGTGACACCTTCTTCCTTTAAAGTTTTTAAAAGTTCTTCTAGGTTTTCGACTCTATAATTAAACATAAAGTCTTTTTTTGACGGTTCATAATACTTGGTGTCTTCTGCAAACGGACTCCATTGTGTGGAGCAATCATTTCCTTCTTTGTCTTTCCACCAAAATGTACAACCGTAATCATCTGTATTGAATCCCAAATGTTTTTTGTACCATTCTTTTGCTGCTTTCGGGTCTTTGCTCTTGAAGAACAAGCCACCAATTCCTGTAACTCTTTTTTTCATATTAATTTCCCGCGAAAGTGGGAATCTTATTTAGTTAAACTTTACTTTTTAAGTGCTTTTTCATAAATAGCAATCCATTCATCGACAGTAAGTTTTTTGCACAATTCGCCAATCAAATCAAAAGGAATGTCATCCATATTTTTAAAACGGATACAACTTTTTCCCATATCGAGTTTTCTTTTGGAATGCTTCGGATATTCGCTTACAAACCAATCGTGAATTTCAGGAACGGCATAAATGCCACTATGATAGAGATTCACAGAATTTTTTTGTGATGCAAAACTCATAAATGGCAAAGGTTCCGAAGGCGTACAGTGATAACCATCAGGATAAGTGCTATGAGGCACAAAATATCCAATCATTCCATATTGAATGCCTTCCTCAAAACCTTTTGGCAAATTGTCCTTTACCGTTTTACGAAGTTTTTTAAGCGTTGCCTGACGTTCTTCAGGAACCTGACTGATGTAATCTTCAGGTGAAGTAGCTTTATATTGCATAATGGTTATTTTTTACGTTGTAGAATTAATCCAGATATCAAGGAGATTACAAATCCAATCAACACAACAGTTACAAACATTAAGGCAGCCATAAATCCGGAGCCACCATAATCTTGCATTTGTTGAGTCAATTCAGCTTTTTTCGCTTCCAATTCTGCACCAGAATACATTGCTTCATGAGATTTCAGCATCGTGTCTAAATATTCTGAAGCGAAATCTGGATTGATGACGGTTGTGTAAAGATAATCGACAATTGCAATTCCCAGGCCTGTCAAAGCCGAAATCAACAATCCAATGAGAAGCGCTTTCCCAAAACTGACCTCACCATTGTTTACATTATCTCTGTAATGCTTGATGCCAAAAAAAATAAACAAAAGCGATACAATCATAGACGTGTAGCCTAAAACTTCTTGTGCCGAATAACTTAATCCTTTTCCGAAGGTCAAGGATAACAAGAACAAAGCGGCAGCTGTGAGTAAGCCATAACCACCATATTTTAAAACAGTTTGTTTCATTTTTCAGATTTTTTATATTAAACGTGCTGGTCGATTAAAATAGCATTACCATCAGGATCCATCACTACAAGGCTTGCAGGTCCTGAAGTGCTTTCATCTGCTTCAGAGGTCAACTCAATATGTTTCGACTTCAAATGTTTTTGAATATCCCTAACATCAGTAAATGACTCCAAAGGATCAGCGTTTTCATCCCAACCTGGATTAAAAGTCAAAATGTTATTTTCAAACATCCCTTGAAAAAGCCCTATCAACGCATTGCCATTTTTCATAATAAGGTAGTTGCGTTCCATAGCTCCAGCAAACACGTTAAATCCTAGATTTTCGTAAAATTCTTTTGAGACTTTAAGGTCATTGACGCTTAAACTCATTGAAAATGCTCCTAAATTCATCTAATTGTTTTTATAGTTAATTGTGATGTCAAAAGTACAGACAAGCGTAGAATAGACACTCATACTAAAGTACCAAACCCCTCGTACTTTCGTCTAAAAGTACTAATTTTTAGAGTATGTTGAGTTCTTGTGCAATTTGTACTGCTTGGGTACGACGTTTGGCATTTAGCTTCACCAGCAGATTTGAAACGTGCGTTTTGATGGTGCTTTCAGATAAAAATAATTTGTCCGCAATCTCTTTGTTGGATAATCCCGAAGCGATTTCTTGAAGCACTTCGTACTCCCGAGAGCTGATATCGAGTTCCTTGATTTTTTGATGGTCAATTTCAGTGGTAGTATTGACTGGTTTATGAAGACTTTTTTTGTTGATGAAAACTCCGACAATGAAGAAAACAATTGCAATAATGGCTACGATGATTTCCACATCTAGAGCTCCAGAAACCATAGAATATTTGCTCAATTGAAACAGCAGCAGAATGGCCAGAATGAGCAATCCGAAAACCAAAATAGTTTTTTTCAAAATCTACGAATTATAAAATTCAGCCTTTATTTTATCGACAATCGTTTGTGCCAATTTTTCTTTGCTTTCAACGGTCCAGCCAGCAACGTGAGGTGTCAACAAAACATTATCAGCTTTGATGAGGTAGTCAAACGCTTCTGGCATCTCGACTGCGCTCGATGTGGCATCCATTTTAAACATATCTTCAAAAGATGACTTTTCGTATTCCAACACATCAAGTCCAGCACCAAAAATTTTTCCAGATTTTAGCGCAGCAACCAAATCATTGGTGATGACGCTTTTGCCACGTGCTGTGTTTATAAACCAAAACGGCTTTTTAAAATCATTGATGAATTTTGAATTGATCATACCGACAGTTTGAGGCGTTTGAGGTGTGTGAAGGCTCAAAACATCACTCTTTTTTTGAAGTTCTTCCAAAGATACTTGTTTGGCGTTACCATCTTCAACATTAGATTTAATGTCATAGCACAAAACCTCTACATCAAAACCTCTCAACTTTTTCGCAAAAGCTTTGCCCATATTTCCATATCCAATAAGGCCAATGGTTTTACCATCCAATTCAATGCCTCTGTTCGCTTCACGTTGCCAAAGTCCTTGTCTCACTTCGCAGTCTGCCTTGTTCAATTTGTTGATGAGCGAAAGCAACATTCCCAAGGCGTGTTCGCCCACGGCATTTCGATTGCCTTCGGGCGCTGCTATGAGTTTGATACCTTTTTGAGTTGCATAATCACAATCGATATTCTCTAATCCTGCGCCAACTCTTCCGATAAATCTCAAGTTTGTTGCAGTATTCAAAAACTGTTGGTCAATAGAAAATCGGCTTCGTAAGATGATGCCATCATAGTGTGAAATTTTGGATTCAATGATTTCTTTAGAAGACGTGTAATCTTCATCATTTGTGAATCCCAAATCATTCAATTGGGTAATCAACAAAGGATGATTGGTATCGAGGTGAAGAATTTTCATTTAAAATCCTAAAATCAGTTTTGCAATCAAAAAGTACATCAAAATACCGAACACATCATTACTGGTAGTGATAAATGGCCCTGTAGCAACGGCAGCATCGATGCCTCTTTTGTCTAAAAATATTGGGATGAATGTGCCTATCAAGGCAGCCATAATGATGACGACAATAAGTGCTACGCAAATGGTCAAAGACTCTAGATAGGTTGTATTAAAGGCAAAGTGACTAATAAGCAACACAATACAGGCAATTGCCAAGCCATTTACCAATCCTAATAGTGATTCCTTCAAAAGACGATTGAGAATATTGCCATCTATAGAATCATTGGCAAGACCTTGTACCACGATGGCTGAAGATTGTACACCAACATTACCTGCTGTCGCCTGAATTAAAGGGACAAACATCAATAACGCAGGGAATTTAAACATCGCATCGCTAAATCCGTTGATGATACTTGCAGCTCCTATGCCTCCGAACATTCCTATCAACAGCCAAGGCAAACGTGCTCGTGTCAATTCCCAAATGCTGTCATCGGCTTCAACGTCGCCAGTAATACCTGCTGCCAATTGATAATCTTTATCAGCTTCTTCTCTTAAAACGTCGACGATATCATCGATGGTAATTCTACCCAACAAGGTCATTTCATCATCCACCACAGGAATTGCTTCCAAGTCATATTTTGCCATCACTTTTGCAACTTCTTCCGGATCTTCATCCACCTTAACATAATCTACATTTTTGATATAGATATCTGCGATTTTCTCATCGCTCTTGGCGACAATCAAATCCTTTAGAGATAAGCGACCAATCAGTTTATTTTGTTTATTGACAACGTAGATAGAGTGCACTCTTGTGACATCTTTCGCCTGACCTCTGATGCGACGTAAGCAACCAGCAACCGTCCAGGTTTCAAATACTTTCACAAGCTCTTTTGCCATCAATCCACCAGCGGTGTCTTCGTCATAGCGTAAAAGCTCGGTGATTTCTGCCTTGTGCTCCTCGTCTTCAATGTGACCAATTACCTCTCGTTGACGTTCTTCGGAAAGCTCGGCAATGATATCAGCCGCATCATCTGTATCCAGCTCTTCAATTTCTTCGGCAATTTCCTTTGCAGATAAATTTTCAAGGACTTTCTCTCGATTGTCGTCATCGAGTTCCATCAACACATCTGAAGTAGTCTCGGAATCCAATAGTTTGATGACATACATCGCCTCTTCCAGATTTACTTCATCTAGAATTTCAGCAATATCGGCATAGTGGAAACCTTTTAGCAGTTTTCGAAGTTCCCTATCGTTTTTTTGTTCGATAAGTTGTTCTACTTCCGCGATGAGGTCGTCCGTAAGCTCAAACTGTATGTTTTCGTTTTCTTCAGACAAGGGTATCTTCAATTAAAAATTTAGAGTTCCTTTTCAATGAGTTGCGTGAGTGTGATGAATTGTTCAACACTCAACTGCTCTGGGCGTTGGTCAAAGATAACATTTGCTTTTAAATTATCTGATAAATTGAATGTTTTTAAACTGTTACGAAGCGTTTTTCGGCGTTGTTGAAAAGATGTTTTTACCACCTTAAAAAACAGCACTTCATTACAAGGAAGTTCATAATTTTCTTTTCGCTTTAACAGCAGCACTCCAGAATCGACCTTTGGAGGTGGATTAAAAACACTAGGAGGTACGGTAAAAAGATAATCGGCATCATAGAAAGCTTGTGTCAAAACCGAAAGAATGCCGTACACCTTGCTACCTTCTTTAGAACAAATACGCAAGGCAACCTCTTTTTGAAACATTCCTGAAAATTCAGGAATTTGGTCACGCATTTCCAGAGTTTTGAATACTATTTGCGAAGAAATATTGTACGGATAGTTTCCAATGATGGCGAACGGTTCATCATTAAAAACCTTCTTTAAATCATATTTTAAAAAGTCTTGCTCAATGACTCTATCGGCCAGATTGAGATAGTTTGCCTTGAGATATTCAACAGATTCTGTGTCAATTTCAATAACGTGTGTTTTGATATCTTTCTTCAGAAGATATTTGGTCAAAACACCCATTCCAGGGCCGATTTCCAACACATTTTTATAGCCTTCCAAAGACAATGTATCAGCAATTTTTGAAGCAATGTTTTCGTCATTCAAAAAATGCTGGCCAAGATGCTTTTTTGCTTTTACTTGATGAGAATTGGAATGATTTTGATGATGTGCCACGAATTTATGAATGATTTTGATTGAAAAATGAAGCTATAAATTCAAAGATACAAGAAATGAACTGATACCTTATGATTCAATTCAATCAAACTTCACGGAATATTCGTCCATAACCTCAAGTTCGGTTCTAAAAGACAAGACCTTGTCTCCAAACAGTTGAAGCGCATCCTTTCGCAAAGCATTGGCATAATTATTATAATAACGTTCCAAATCTTCTCTGTTTTTTGCGTGATATTGGACAGAATAAGTGACGCCTTGATGCTCATCAACTAGAACCCTTGTGAGTTTTGCTTTCGTAAAACAACCTGATGCCAACACTTGTGGGATGTGTTCTTTAATCCATATCAGCCAATGTTCGTGAACCGATTCTTCTATGTTTGAGGTAACGTTGTAAATAATCATAAAGTTGTTTTTTCGCTGTCTAATTCTTTTGCAAATAACAGAAGTTCATCGTCATCTTCAAAAGGTTTTATCTTTTTCTCGTATTTGAGGCCAAGTTTTTCCAGTAATTTAATGGAGTTCAAATTGTTTTCTAAAGTAATGGCCAAAAGTTTTTTCAAATTAAATTTGTTTTTTGCTAAATCCATAATAGCCACTGAAGATTCATAACCAAAACCTTTCCCTTCATATTCAGGAAGGAAAGCAAATCCAATATCGACGTGCTCCAATTGCTCTCGCTTTATGAGACCAGACGTACCAATGATTTTGTTATCTTCAGATTTAAGTAAAAGTTTGTAAAATCCAAACCCAAAGTTTTCGTAACTTTTTAAAATGCCATTTTGAAGATAGATTTCAGCTTCTTCCAAGGTTTTGACGTTTCTATCACCAATAAATTTTATCCAATTTGGCGTGTTGAGCAGTTCCAAAATAAATGGCGCATCCTCCAAAGTGATTTTGGCAATCAAAAGCCGGTTGGTTTCACCAATAACCATAAATTTACTTAATGTAAGATGTTATTTGATACTTCAAAACTGCCTACTGTTACCGCATATTGCGAACTAGTTAATAGCGTCACCACGCAACATCCTAAATTTTTTCCGAGCTTCTACAGAATAAATACTGTCTTCGTGCTTGAAAATAATTTGTTCGTAAAGTTCTTTAGCTTTTTCAGGCTCTGCCAAATGATTGTTGTAAAGTTCTGCCAGAAAATACAAAGCATCATCAGCCAAAATCTCTTCGGAATAATTGGCAATAATATTCTTATAGTTCGTCACAGCTTTTTCATATTGTTTTTTCTTTTCAAACAATTGCGCTTGCTTCAAAAGTGCTTCATCTTCCACACTTTCTCCTTTGTGTTCGGTCAAAATTTTGCCCAACAAATCAATGGCTTCATCAGTTTTATTCTGAAAGGCCATCAAATCGGCTTTTGCATATAATTTTAGTGCAACGTGAAGGGAATCTTCATATTTATTGTCGGAAATGAGAAGTTTTAAATCCAAAGCATCATTGGCAATGAGTTGCGATGTTGATGATTTGAGTATTTTCAGTTGTGATTCAGCCCATTCAAAATCACCTTTGTAATAACTAGTTTTAGCAACCTTAAAGCGAGCTTCTTGCGAAATGGTACTGTTTTTCAAGTTCGCTTGAATTTGAGAATAGTAAATCAAAGCTTCATTGAATTTTTCCTGCAACACCAGAATGTCTCCGAGTTTCAGCTTTACACTTGCTTCTTGAAATGGAGAAATGTTCAATTTTAAGCTTTTCTTCAAAAAGTTGCTTGCTTCTTGAGGCTGCTTAAGGTAAAAAGCCAAAAAGTTTCCGTAAGAAATTTGAAGAGATAGCGTCTGCTCAAAGGTTCCATAAGTCTCAAAAATGTCTAAATATTTTTTGTTAATAGAAGAAAAATCTTTCTCTTGGGCGTTTTCCACTTCGATATCCAGAAGATATTGATTTGCCAATAGTTTGGTGTCAACGTCCTGTGCTGTTTCCAAGACAAAACTAAAAATCTCAACGGCAGCTTCATCTTGTTCGTCTTCGTTAGCCATTACACCCAATTCTATGATTCTGCTTAAGCTTTCGGGATTTCTTCTATACAAAGCCTTTTCCTGAACAAACGATTTTGAGAAATCCTTTTCCTGTACGAACATCCAACTCAATAATTCATACCAGTAATCGTGAGGTTGCGATTGTAGATTTTTAAGAAGCAATTTTTTTAGAATGAGATTATTTTCATTCTCTTTGTTTTCTGAAACGAAATCACTAAACGCACGTTTAGCGTTATTGATAAAGGCTGGTTTTGTTTCGATATAATCGAGATAATTGGAAAACATTCCTTCCACATCGCCTTGTTCACCATAAATTTGTGCCAATTGAATGTTGAAATTGAGATTTGGATTAAGCTCCATCGCTCTCTTATAAGCTCTAATAGCCTCTTCAAGCAATGAATGGTCTTCAAATTGATGTGCTATGCCGAACACAAAATTTGGATTTTCTTCAATCTTTGAAAATGCTTCATCGTAATATTTTTTAGCAGATGCTACATTTTCCTGCAATTGATAGTTGTAACCAAGCTCCACCAGTAATTGAGGATTGTTGTTAATGGCAATTTTTTCCAAAAGAAGCTGTTGCACCGCATCGTACTGTTTTAACTGCTGATGCGATTTTATGAGTTGGAAAAGGTAATTATTATTCGACGGATTTTTTTGATACAGTTGCTGATAGCCAATGAGTGCTTTTTCAAATTCACCTCTTTTGAAATAATCATCAGAAAGTTGTTCGCTTTGCGAAAAAAGCAAAGTGCTTGTAAATAAAAAGATAAAAGCTAACAACTTGTTCATAGGATGAATTTGTGTAAATATAACAAATGAGAAAGTTTCTTATTGTGAATGTTATGATAAAAAAATGCCTGGACTATCAGTCCAGGCATTACCATCAAAATAAATGTGCTATTAATCATTACTTTAAAATGATTCAATTATTCTGCTAGTGCATTTTCTATGTTTTAGCTTCTAGTGGAGCAAAAATGTGTTTCTAAAATAAAATTTTACTTACCATAACTACTAAAGATGCAAGTAAAACAAGACGCATAATGTTTTTCATAATAAGTAGGTCTTCAAATTACGTCACTAACATCAAAATTATTTTGGAAAAAACAAAAGAAAAGCAAAAAAAATCGTTGAACAACGTAAAATTTTAGCATTTCAACGATTCATCATAGAATTATTCCTACAAATTATATTTTATCAAAGCCCGTATAAGGAACTAAAACATCAGGAATTTTGATGCCATCTTCAGTTTGATAATTTTCTAAAATTCCAGCCAAGACTCTTGGAAGCGCAAGAGAACTGCCGTTGAGTGTGTGAGCCAACTCATTTTTACCTTCAGAATTTTTGAATCGCAGTTTTAAACGATTTGCCTGAAACGTTTCAAAATTTGATACTGAAGAAATTTCCAACCAACGATCCTGCGCTGTTGAAAACACCTCGAAATCATAAGTAAGTGCAGAAGTAAAGCCTAAATCACCACCACATAAACGTAAAATCCTGTAAGGCAATTTTAGTTCTTGCAAGATGGTTTTGACGTGCGCTACCATTTCATCAAGCGCATCATAAGAACGAGAAGGATGCTCGATTCTTAATATTTCAACCTTGTCAAATTGGTGCAAACGGTTCAATCCTCTTACGTGCGCACCATAACTTCCAGCTTCACGACGGAAACAAGGCGTATAACCAGTAATTCCTATTGGCAAATCACTTTCATTAAGCAATTCATCTCTGAAGATATTAGTACCTGGAACTTCGGCCGTCGGAATCAAATAAAGATTGTCAGCAGTAACGTGGTACATTTGTCCTTCTTTGTCAGGCAATTGCCCTGTTCCAAAACCAGAAGCTTCATTAACCAAATGAGGCAATTGATACTCACTATAACCAGCAGCAGTATTTTTATCGAGAAAGTAAGAAATCAATGCACGCTGTAATTTGGCACCTTTTCCTTTGTAAACAGGAAATCCAGCACCTGTAATTTTGTTGCCCAATTCAAAGTCAATGATGTCATACTTTTTTGCCAGTTCCCAATGCGGTAAAGCATCTTTGTGCAAAACAGGAATGTCACCTTCTCTAAAAACCTCTTCATTATCAGTTTCAGAAGTTCCCGCAGGAACCAAAGAGCAAGGTACATTCGGGATTTTATACAAAAGTTGGTTCAAAGCTTCCGCTTTTGCATCAAGTTGTTCTCCCAAAGATTTTGAATCATCTTTTAATTGAACTGTTTTTTCTTTGAGTTTATTGGCTTTATCTGCTTCACCAGATTTGTACAAGTTTCCAATTTCTTTGGACAGGCTGTTGGATTCTGCCAAAACATTGTCCAATTGTGTTTGTAGATTTCGTCGGTCTTCATCCAATGAAATAACTTCGTCTATCATTTGGGTGGCATCGATGTTTCGTTTTGCCAATCCTTTAATAACAGTTTCTTTGTTGTCTCTGATGTAAGATACTTGTAACATTGATTATAAATTTGAAGGCAAAAGTAAATAAATTTTGTACTTCAATTGGCAGTATTTATGGAGGAATTTTCGAATCAATAACTATTATCAAAAATCACTGTCTCCTAGGCTGTTCATCTTGAACGGAAGGGAGCAACCAATCACTGTGTTTTAAAGGGTGCCAATCAACATTTGCTAAATCCACTTGTGGATCAGTAAGACGTTGCATTTTTCCGCTATTAACCTTTATTCTTGAATCCACAAAAACTTTTACATCCATACCTTTTTTGGTGAAATCTTTTTTAAGATATTGCGCAAATTGCCAAATAACATCGGGTTTTGTGCTTGCCGTGCGTTGTTGACTCATTGTGAGATAGTCATTTAAATTTATAGGGATTTCCACGTTGGTTTTTTTGTCCACCACTCGATATGTTGTGTAACCGCTTTTAGAGCGAAGCATCATTCTCCAAGATAATCGATGGCCTTCTTCTGTCCAAAGGACATCATCTTTGAAGAAATGATGGCGAAGGGGCAGCCCTATTTGAATTATAAAATAAAGGATTAAAACAACCATAAAAGGTGTTTTGTAGCTTGGGACAACCACTTCATTTTCAGAATAAAACGGTTTGTTTTTCAAAAATATATTTCGAATGGTTTTTGGTTCGAAAAAGAATACTGAAAATGCTATGGAGAGATATGGAAAAATTCCTATTTGAAATACAAAAGAATTGAACAAATGAAAAAATAGTGATACAAGGAATGCCCATTTTCTCGTCGGTTTAAAAAGAAGTAATGGGATAATTAGTCCATCAAATAGAATTCCCCCGTAACTTAAAACATAATGCAACCATTTTTGTTGTAACAAATCACCAACTAGAGCATAATCGCTTTTACCTCGAAGAATGGTTTCCATAACAGAGGTGTTCAGCCAATCTGGATACAGCTTTGCGATAGATGCATAAGTATAGACAATGAACATTTGTAGAATGAATACCCAACTGCACCATTGAGGCATTGACATATCTTTGATGCTCGGATTTAATTTTGCATCCACCGAAAAATATCTATTGGCAGGTTGAAATACCATAATGGCATTCAAAAGAATCAATAGATAGTAATGGTTGTTATAGGAAGACTTTTGCATTAAATAGGTTGCGGCCCACATCAGCGAAAATGCAATGATGCTCAATCTATATTTGTAACCAATCATCACCAACAGCCCAAAAATTCCCATCACCGCGTAGAACACATACATCCAATTCCCAGGAAGTGGTTGAAGCCACTCAAACCCAATGAATGAAAATGTAAATTTGGGTTGCATCAGGTTTCGACTTACCCAGCCCGTAAAGATAGCTCCAACACTTTCCAGAAAGATCAAAAGCCCAAAAGCGATTCGAAAAACTATGAGAGGGCTATTATCGATACGCTTAAAAAGGAAGTTAACCATGATTTCGAAGTGAATTTATTGTCTCCAATTTATCTTTTTTAAGTTGATCTTGCAACAATTCTACAGACTCAAACTTTTGCTCGTCTCTCAAACGGGATATAAATTCAATTTTGAGAGATTTGCCATAAATGTCTTCATCAAAGTCAAAGAAGTTAACTTCAATTGTTTTGTTGGAACCGCCAACTGTGGGGTTATTGCCGATATTCATCATTCCCAACAAAGGCTCATCGTTCAGGTTTGATTTTATGGCATACACACCATCTTTAGGAATCAATTTATAATCTTCAATCACTTCAATATTAGCAGTTGGGAAGCCGATTTTTTTACCAAGACCTTTACCTTTAACTACAATACCATTTATAAAATAGTTGTAACCGAGATAGGCGTTGGCTACAGTTATGTCGCCTTGGTTTAAAGCTGTTCTTATTTTAGTAGAACTAACAGCAACATCTTCTACATCCTGTGCAGAAATTTCCTCAACAGTAAAGCCAAATTCCTTCCCGAAACCTTTTAAATCATTGATGTCGGCACTTCTGTTTTTTCCAAATTGATGGTCATAACCTATGATAACATGTTTGGCTTGGAGCTCTTCCACCAATATAGTTTTTACAAACTCATGAGCAGACAGATTTGCAAAGTCTTTTGTGAATGGTTTAACTATCATCTCATCTAGGCCTAGATCCTTAAGGATGCTTTCTCGCTCATTTATAGTATTTAATAGTTTTATATCGGAATGTTTTTGTAAAACCATTCTAGGATGGGGAAAAAAAGTCAGCACTACTGATTTTAATTTTTTTTCCTTTCCGGAATTTGTCAGTCTTTTAATGATTTTTTGATGGCCTATATGTACGCCATCAAAAGTACCAATGGTAACGACACTATTACTTTTATAAATTTTAGAATGATGGGTTTTAGGTTGTTGCATTAATATAAAAGGTATTTTACCGTATTATTTGAAATTATGACTTAAACGTTTCAAATTTAGTAAATGAGTATGAAAACATCACCAAATGCCAATTTTTAGAGGATACTATTTTGTTTAAATAGTTCTTCAAAAAATATTTGCTAACATTCACGAAATAAAAGTATTCAACTATTGGGATTACCGATATTTTCAGTATTTTAGGCCCCACCTTAATAAATAAATAAAATTATCATGATTAGAACAATTACCCATAATGCTAAAAATGTTCTATTTGCCGCAATTTTTGCTTTGAGCTGTTCATTTTTATCAGCGCAAGAGAGAACATGTGGAATGGATGCTTATATGCAGCAACAAATGACAGATCCTGAATTTGTCAGAGAATATGAAGCAAATCAATTGAAGTTTAGAGAAGAATTAGAAAAAGTATTGCAAAGAGGTGCTACTTCAAATAGAAGAAACCCTGTTGTTATTCCTGTTGCCGTGCATTTTCCCACGGGCAATGAAGCTAATCGGGCATGTTTAGAGGCACTTGCTCAAAATCAAGTGGATATTTTAAATAAAGACTATACTGCTACAAATACGGATATATCTTTGTGGAATGCTGCTAGTGTGTTTTATCCAGGAGTCAATCTAGGTTCAATAAACTACTATTTCTGTCTAGCAACCATTAATCACCCAACGAATACTGATACAGACTTGGTTGAAGGAGGCCCTGCTGTTACTATTGGGTGGCCTTTTGGAGGTGCGGGAGGAAGTAATACTGACTCAAGATGGTCTGGCTATATGAATTTTGTAATAAGGAATATTAGCGATTTAGGTTTTTCTCCATTGGGTGGAAGTATTGCGGCGGGTCAAGCCGTTACAATGGATAACAATGCTTTTGGTTCAGGTGCTGGTTGTGCGGGATTTGCTCCTGGAGCACCTTACAATCTAGGAAGAACTGTAACGCATGAGTTGGGGCATTTTTATAATTTGAACCATACATTTGGGAACACAAACGGTTGTGGTGCGGATGATGATGGTCTAGCCGATACACCTCAAGTGGCAGCTCCCACTTTTGGATGTCCATCAAATGGTTCAGTTAATGGTTGTGTTTCAGGTCAGAAGGCATTAACAATGAATTATATGGATTATACCAATGATGCTTGCATGTATATGTTTACTGCAGGTCAAGCTGCTGTAATGGATGCTTATTTGAATGTTTTGCAGGCTCAATTTAAACCAAATGTGACAGAATGTACTTTTGGACCAAATTTTACGATGGTTGCATCAAACAGTCCTCAAACCGCCTGTCCATCAGCAGGTTCTGTAACTTATAATTTTACATTTACTTCTCAAGAAGGGTTTAATGAAAATACAGTGTTTTCAGCGATGGGACAGCCTGCAGCAGCAAGTGTTACTTTCAATCCTACTTCTAGAAGTACAACTGGGCCATTTACAATGACCGTTTCTAATTTGGGCAGCGCTCCAATTTCTGATTATACGATTACTGTTACAGGTACTTCAACTTCCATAACAAATACACAAAATGTTGTTTTGAATTTAAGAAATACACCCTGTACATCAAATGGAAATATGAGTTTTAACACCAGCACAACAGGAGTCACTTTCAATACAATAAATAATCTAAATTCTGGTAAATCAGCAGGAGGTTATGGCAATTTCACTGGGCAAGTTACTACGGTTAATAGAAATTCTACATATGCTTTATCAGTAAGGGTGAATACCGACGGTAATTATCCAACTCAAACTAAAGTGTGGATAGATTGGAATCAAAATTGCAGTTTTGGAGATTCTGGTGAGGAATATATTTTAGGAAATGCGGCGAATGTAACAAATGGTCTTACTAGTGCCTCACCTTATTCAATTACGGTTCCGGTTGGAGCAACTTTAGGTAATACCGTGATGCGAGTGGCTACAAAATACGTTAATACTGACGATCCAGGCTTACCTATGGCGTGTTTAACGGGTTATGATGGAGAGACTGAAGATTATACATTGAACGTTGATGTTCAATTGGGCGTTGATGAATTCGGACTAGATAACTTCTCCATTTATCCAAATCCTAACAAAGGACAGTTTAACATCAGTTTGAATTCTGGTTCAAATGATAATGTAAAAGTCACTGTTTACGATATGAGAGGTAGAAAAGTGTATGAAAATGCATTTGAAAATTCCTCAAATTTTAACCAAGTGGTTAAAATGAATAACGTTCAATCTGGAATGTACTTGGTAAAAGTAAGTGATGGCCAGAAACAAGCAACCAAAAAGATTATTGTTGAGTAAGCAATAATTGTAATAAATAAAAAGGAGAGGTTTTTGCCTCTCCTTTTTTTATGATCCATTAAAAGTATTCATGGTGATATTAACACCTGCTGTTCCGAATGATTTTATAAGTTCGGTCGCTTTTTCTAAGCGTTCAGGGAGTTTCTGCGCTTCTGCATCTGTCCAATGACCTAAAACATAGTCTACTTGTCTTCCTTTGCTGAAGGCATCACTGATTCCAAATCGAAAACGATTATAATTAGTGGTTTGCAGTTTATCTTGAATATCTTTCAATCCGTTATGACCACCATCGCTCCCTTTAGTTTTGAGACGAATGGTGCCGAAAGGCAGATTGAGGTCGTCTGTAATGACAAGTAAGTTTTCCAAGGGGATATTTTCTTTATTTAGCCAATACAGCACCGCTTTACCGCTTAAATTCATATAAGTGTTTGGTTTGAGTAAGATAAATGCTCTACCTTTAAATTTATAGATAGCAATATCTCCCAGTTTTTGGGTTTCAAAAGATAGCGATTCTTGTTTTGCCAAGAAATCCAAAACTTTAAAACCAATGTTATGACGTGTATTGGAATAATCGTCACCTATGTTTCCTAAACCAACAATTAGATATTTTTTCATATCATTTTCTTCAGAAGCTTTTCTGTATTTAGAACGACTAAAAAGATTGTACAAAAGCTTAAACATAATTTTGGGTAAAAATAAAAAAGCATCCTGAAATATCAGAATGCTTTAAATGTAATATTAAATCGAATGATTTATTCTTGTCCTTCTGAAGATGTTTCTGTAGTAGCTTCTGCAGTCTCTCCAGCTTCAGCTGCAGCCTCTTCAGCCGCTGCTTCTTCCTGTTCTTCTTCAAATTCAGCAACACTTGCTCTAGAACGTCTCACTTGACACACCACGGTGTTGTCTGGATGTAAAAATTTGTAATCAGGATTAACCAAAGAAGTAATGTAAAGTTTACTTCCAATTCTTAACGGAGTGATATCAGCCTCAATAAAATCGGGTAAATTGGCAGGCAAAGCCTTCACTTTCAACTTACGTTGATTTCTACGAAGAACACCTCCGTTTAACACACCTCTGGATGTACCAATAATATGTACTGGAATTTCCATGGTGATTTCTCTATCTTCAAATAACTGATAGAAATCTATATGTAAGATTCTGTCTGTTACAGGATGAAACTGGATGTCTTGCATAATAGCATTGTAAGACGTTCCGTTTTCTAGCTCAATCACAACTGTATGCGCATTCGGCGTATAAACCAGTTTAGAGAAAGCCAATTCAGGTGCAGAGAAATGCACTGGTTTGTCTCCTCCGTATAATACGCAAGGAACCTGACCAGCATTACGTAAGGCTTTTGTTGATGTTTTGCCCACGCTTTCTCTTTGAGATCCATTGATTGTAATTGATTTCATTGTTTGTGTTTATATTAATATTAATTTACATTAAAAATTTAGAGCTGATAGACTTGTTGTAATGTACATTGTGCATTACTCCTGCAAATAGATCAGCGCAGCTAATCACTCTGATTTTATCACATTTTTGTTTTAACGGAATAGAATCAGTGACAATTAACTCTTCAAGCTTAGAATTCTCCAAACGTTCATAAGCATTGCCAGATAAAATAGGATGTGTACAAATTGCTCTGACACTCAAAGCGCCCCTTTCCATCATTAAATCAGCAGCTTTTGTTAAAGTTCCGGCCGTGTCCACCATGTCATCTACTAAAACCACGTTCTTACCAGTAACATCACCTATCAATTCCATGTGAGAAATAACATTGGCCTTTGCGCGTTGCTTATAACAAATCACTACGTCACTTTCCAAAGCTTTTGAATAGGCATATGCTCTTTTGGAACCTCCCATATCTGGAGATGCAATAGTCAAATTGTCAAGGTTCAAACTTTGCAAATAAGGTAAAAACACAGTAGATGCAAATAAATGATCCACTGGTTTTTCAAAGAAACCTTGAATTTGGTCAGCATGCAAATCCATCGTGATGATCCTAGTAGCACCTGCTGCTTCTAGCATTTTAGCTACCAATTTTGCCGCAATGGGCACTCTTGGTTTATCTTTTCTATCTTGTCTTGCCCAGCCAAAATATGGCAATACTGCTGTAATATGTCGAGCAGACGCACGTTTGGCGGCATCAATCATCAACAACATTTCCATTAAATTTTGAGGTCCAGGATGAGTAGACCCAATAATGAAAATTCGCGTTCCTCTTATTGATTCTTCATAAGAAGGTTGAAACTCACCATCACTGTAGGTTGATGTTATGACATTACCTAGAGGAGCACCAAAAGTGGCTGCGATTTTTTCAGCAAGTTCAGTGCTTTGTGAACATGCAAAAATTTTAGCTTCTGTAGCAACTTCGGGCATTGATAAAAGTTTGTTTTATAACGAATTAATCGTTGTTTTGATTATCAGGCTGCAAATTTAGGAATTTATTTGGACTGCTAAAGCATAAAAGTCACAAATTTTAATTGTTAGTTATAAAATATTTTATAATTTTGCAGTCCAATAATTCAATAATGCTCAAGTGGCGGAATTGGTAGACGCGCTGGATTCAAAATCCAGTTCTTCGGAGTGTGGGTTCGATTCCCACCTTGAGTACATTTAATTCTTTAGAACGCCCTATTTACAATAAGTTTGTAGATAGGGTTTTTTATTTGTGCCGACATAGTGTACAACATTTAATCAAAACCTAAAAAATCTTATCTATTTTATATAGATAAAAATCCTTGCTGATGTTTTGATGCTAGTTTCAAAAAGTTGTTACCTGAATTGAATATAGATGTTATATCCTTTAATGATAGTTCGCGAGGTAAAATGCTCTTTGGGATTTGGGATAAATATTCCAAATAATAAAAATGTACGCATAAGAACAAAGCTCCAACTGAATGCAAGACATTTTCCAAAGTAGCCAGGTGATAGTATTCATTTCTACTATGTTTGACTAATTGATAGTCTTTCCACCATTTAGGCGTAGTGTCTTTTTTCCAATCAACCCACGGCGTTACTGTTTTTTTAAAACCAATATTCACAATCTCATCAAGCATTTGAGGCCTTTCAGGTTTAATTATATTTCTATACTGCGTTATATTTCGTGGCTCCGAACTATCGTTTAAAATCTTGCAGAACTCTTTTAAAACCACCTCAATTTCTGAACAAGTTGATAAATACAGTCGCACCAATTCTATAGAATAAGTGTTTAGGTTGTTGTCATTTAACTCAATATACCTTGATAACGTTTTTAAATCGAATTCTATGGCATACATAAAATCCCAGTAATGCATTTGAAAATCACTATTTAAATTATGTTCCATAACTCGTCAATTTTATTAAAGATATGAAAATATAAATATTGATTTAATCGAAGTAACCCCCCCCTAATAAAAAATTGTCGTGTATAAAATTCTGACTAAACAGCGATGTAGGAGCAATATTTATCGTAGTGATTTTACCCCATATCCCTTTAATAAATCAAAATCATTTTAGCGAAAGGTATATACACTATCTTTTAAATTATAGTATTAATTATATTATATAATACACCTGTAGGTTAATACCAATGCACCTGTAGGTTAATACCAATACACCTGTAGGTTAATACCAATGCACCTGTAGGTTAATAGTATTAAGAACACTTTTTAAAGAAATCAATGGTATCTCTTTCAATATCATTTCGAGTTGTCCATATCTCATTATTGCAATCACAAACAAATATTTTATTGTTTAAATTGTCAAAGAATACAAACCCAGCGTCCTTGTCGAAGTCTTTATTAACACTTAACAACCTTTTAAAATTGTCGTGTTCAATATTTAGAAAAGTTTTGTTTGAAAGGTTTGAAATACTCTTGTTTATATGTTTTATTGTCACATTAAACGTTGATGCAAAGTACTGGTCATTGGCATAACACGGAGCCTTTATACTTAAGCCTTTAATCAAACAGAATAGTTCGCGCTCAAATGGAGTTAGAAAAATAGGAGATTTTCTGTTTGAGGTCATTTTTATTAACCACGTTGGTATGGTTATATATTGTTCTTTTTGTGTATCTTGTTTTCGGTAATTCATAAGTATCGATTTTGTATATTGCCATTGTTTTAACGTGGTCCGTTATTACAAACATTTGAACAAACTAAAGAGCTGTTTAACGGCTCTTTTTTTGTTGCAGGATGTTCTTTGATGTGGTCTTTGATAAAGTGTTTTAAAATCTGTTTTTTCCTAATGTAGAAGTCTTTGAAGATATCAACAATCAAATAAGAATGTATGTCAGCACTTTGAACTATCACCAAATGTTGAGGTGTCTCAAAGTTTTTGCCTTTGGCTGTTTTAGTGGAAAGGTTTAATTCCCTCGATATATTGCCCTCAAGAATATAGTTGAAGTCTGTTTTTGCTAATCCAGTACGTGCGCACCTTTTCCAGTTGGTGTCATTTCTGAAATAAAGCCAGTAATCAAAATACCTACTTCTATCGTGAAAGCCGTTATCAAGTTCAAGTCTCACAATTGGAGTGAACAAAGGTTCATCAATAACCTCATCATTGGCCAGTAGATTATATTCAATGATTGTATCATTTACTTTAGATGAGGTCTTTGAATAGATAGCCCTCAAAAATTCAATTTCGGCCGTTTTCATCACTTCGATTTGTTGGAGCTGTAAATAGTCTCGGTAATCTCTTTACGACTGAAATACGTTTTGTTACCCATCTTATAAGGATGTAATATGCCTTTGTTAATCCAGTCGTGTAATGTTACCAACGATATTTTAAGAAGTTTAGCCGTTTCATTCCGTGACATAAATTCTTCCGGTTCTTTTGGCGTGAAGTTCTTTTTAAGGTCATCTAATTGCTCTTTTAATTTCTCATCAATTAGATTAGCCAATGCGTTTGGACTGGTGTTTAAAAATTGGATTGTTTCCATAACTCAAAACATTTAAAATTAAAGTTATGGCAAAATTGAGTAGTGATTAATTCAATATTATATCAATCTAATTCATTTGTTTTGAAGTGATAGAAATTCCTTATAAAGTTCTATTAGATGTCGTTCGTGAGTTAAATAAATTGGATTGTCGGAGTTGTCAAAATTCAATCTACTGAATTTTTGAGGTAGTGATGTGTATTCTCTAACAAAAGACTGGTATTCTACAGCTGTAGCCCTTATGAGGTTTTTATATCTCAAAAAATGATACAGAATTGTATATTTAGTTGTTAACGCCCTATCCTTGTCGGTAAAATGAGTATTCAGATAATCAAATGCATCTAATCCAGTTTCAAAAAAATGCCTTTCGTGTTTATTTCGTACGGCTCTAACTTCAATACTGTTTAAAATAAATTCCCTCAATCTTACAAACTGGTAATAGTTGAATTCCTGATTAACTCTTTCAGCCCAGTATTCAAATTGTCGATTAGGCAAGTATTCATTAGGATAATTATAGTCGGAATTTACCATTAATACGCCGTTTATAGTGCCTAAAACGTCTTGTATTCTATTGTCGATGTGTTCTAACAGCTCTTTTTTTAAAACCTCATCGCAACGATTTACTCGTTCTGGAATTTCAGAAATTGCCCTTAAGTGGTCTTGCAATTCTCGATAACTGGTTTTAAGTGTATTATTTGACATTTGAACAAAAGTATTTATTGGCTATTTTGCCATTGTTCGTAGTTCTTAAAGAGTTTTCTGCCTGTGATGTATTCAACTTGAGTATTCAGATAATCAAATGCATCTTTATTGGTTTTATATTGTGGCAAAAGGTCAAAATATGTATTGAAAAAACCTATTGGTGTTGTTATGTCTTTTGATGTTTTCACGCTGTTTGTGTTTTAATTAGATTTAGATGAGGTTTTTGAAGTTTCTTTTGTTCCTGGACTTGCCAAAATTCGTGTAAAACATTGGCGTTGTCCTTTGCCGTTTTGCCTATGTAGTTCAAAAACATTTTTTCGGTTGTATGTCCAGTAACAGCCATTATAACAGGCGTAGGTAGTTGTCCGTAATGGTTAGTGGCAAAAGAACGACGGCAAATGTGAGTAGAAACTAATTCGTATTTCGGGTAATGGCCGTTTTCTTTTCGCCAAATTTTATTTTTAACCTCAACTTGTTTGGATCCTTTGACAACCTCATTTAGTCCAGCTGTCTTACAAACAATCTTTATATAGTCATTGAGTTTTTGGCTCGAAATCTCTTTAGGAAATTCGCCGTTGAGGTTTTCTAAAATTTCTCTAACGTGTGGATGCAAAGGCAAAATGATTTTTTGTCCAGTCTTTTTGGCTGTATATTCAATAAAACCGTTTTGGATGTTGTTTTTAGTGAATTTTAAAAGGTCGCTAACACGTGCGCCAGTCCATAGGCCAATGATTAGCCAGTTTCTCGCATTATCCAAATAAGGTGTATTGCTGAAATCGTGTTTAAAAATCGTGTCGATTTCGGTTTTTGATAGCGTGATAAAATTAACAGGTTCTTTAGTTGGTCTAAATTCGCCATTTAGCACTACTGGATTAATCTTGATGCCGTATTTTTTAGCATCTATGCATATCGTTTTGATATAATTGATATAACGGCCAGTAGTATTTAGGTTAAGATTTTCAACTTTGATTAGATAGTTTTTGAAATCCTTGTAAAACTTCAAATCAATCATTTCAAAGGTGTATCGTTTCTTTTGATGAGTTTCAAAGGCGGTAACTTTATTGATGATGGTGTTATAGCGTTTAAGAGTGTTACTGGTCACGCCAGTTTTACCAGTCGATTGTACTTTTGAAGTCAAATTGTCTTTGTAGTACTGTGAATAATCCAAAAAGTAATTCAAATCGGTTTTACCGTCTTGCTGAAAATACTGTTTTACGGTTTGGTTTAGCCATTCGGCGTTAATGATGCCACCTTTTGAATAATGTTCGTTAAAACTGTTTAAAATAGCCGTCTTTAATCCGTTGAGGTCGTTTTGTAGGTTCTTTTTATCGGCGTATTCTGAAATTTGTTTAACAGCTCCTTTGGTTGCATTCCAGTATTTCGGATTTATGAGTAAAGAAGTTGAGCGTTTTAAATCGATTTTACGGCCTTGAGTGAAGCGTAAATAAATTGTCGTAGGGTTTTGGTTTCCCTTAATGAAGTACTTTAAAGAAGCCATTATTTATAATCTAACATTTGAACAAATCAAATATAGTCTAAAATTCCATAGTGCCGACATAGTGTACAACATTTACCTAATTTAGATTAATTATTTAGAACCTCAACTAATTTTAATAACATCGCAAAACGTTTGTAAGTAGTAATAAAATAAGGGTGTTGTATGTATTTTTAGAGCGTTTAAGAAACTATCAAAATTAAATAGGTTCAATTCCCACCTTGAGTACAAAAGCCTTAACAGAAATGTTGAGGCTTTTTTTTATTCTGTGTCTGAATATGTTTCTAATTGAACGCGATTTTTATGAGTAATTAATGCGCTTTTGAGGATGCCATTAGTTTCTGCAGTTTCCTTTTGGGGAATTAAAAACCTTTCCAAGTCAATGGAATGTACTATTTGTTCAGATTTTTCTATAAATCCATAGCCTAAATACGCACCATTTTTAATTAAGATGAACGCTTCTTCTTCAATATTTCGCCCTTTTTCCTTCAATATCAAATTTTCGTTGGAAGAATGTATATGATTTAGTGCTAAATTGACACGTTCATTATAATTCATAACTGATTCTTCATCTCTACAAACGCCTTTGCAATTCGTCAATTTATAATGAGAACAGGTCCAAACACTTTCTTGTAGATGACAATATTTTGGACATAATTCAAATTGCTCACAAATTTGCTCTAAATAAAGTCGGCAATCTCTAATACTATGAAATACCTGCAACGGATTTGGAGTAGCTTTTAAAGTATTGAAAGCTAAATGTATGACGCCTCGTCTGTCTTCATAACTGAAAATGGCATAAGGTTTTGGAGGACGTTTTGCGGCACGATTGTAAATAGGAAAATGATGTTTTATGGCAGCATCTTCCATAAGTCGAGCGATGAGGTCGCTACCGGAAAGTTCAAAATCGATATCAGCCGTTTCACGACAGAGGTTCAGTTCCTTGTCAGATTTATCATAGAAATGGCCAAGCACACGCTTTTTAAGGTTGATGGCTTTCCCGACATAAATAATTTTACCTTTTTTATTTTTGAAATAATAAATACCTGGCGCATTTGGAATATCATTAAATACTTGACTTTCCAAATGTGGCGGAAGTGTAGCCTCCTTGGAGTTTTTCTTTAAAAATGAAGCAATTGTCTTTTTTGAATATTGATGTGCCAAAATCTGTTCGAAAAGTATTGTAGTCGCTTCGGCATCGCCTCTTGCACGATGTCTATCAACCAAATCAATATTCAATGAATTGCATAATTTCCCCAAACTGTAAGAGCGAAAACCCGGAAACAAACTCCTTGAAAGTCGTACGGTACAGAGTTTTTTTCTTCTGAAATCAATATCAATCGCTTTAAACTCATTACGAATCACATTGTAATCGAAGTTGACATTGTGCGCCACGAAAATGCTATCCTTCGTAATGTCAAGGATATCTTGGGCTATATCAGAAAATGTTGGTGCATTGGCTACCATAGCGTTATCAATGCCAGTCAATGCTGTGATGTAGTCAGGAATTAAGGCTTCTGGGTTGACGAGTGATGTAAATTCGTCAATCACTTGCTCACCATCGTGTTTAAAAATGGAAATTTCAGTGATTTTGTTGCCACGTCCAGTGGTTTCTACATCGATAATGGTATATATAACCTTGGTTTTTGCCATTATGCAATATTTTGAACGGCTTCCAATTCTACTTTTAATTCTTGAAACATCGTCATAATACTACTCAATTTCAACTCTTTCTCGTCATATTCCTGTGTATTGATGCAGCAAGTGAATTCCCAAACTTCCAACACGTTTTCAATAGAAACTTCGTAGGGTTGATAAGCTTTGTTATCACTACTTAAAAGTAACGATTGTTTCTCCTGAATCAAATTATAGATACGTTTATAAACCAAGCCATCCTCTTTTGTTAAAATAATGTAGGTGCGACCGTTTTTGATATCTTGTATGTCTTCAACAAATTTTGCAACCACAAATGAACCATCTTTCACTGGCAACATAGAATCTCCTTTGATGGGAAACGCACGATGCGTACCTGTCGGGAGGAAAGGCAATTTTATCTTTTGAAGTTGTTCAATGTATTCTGGGTCATCATAACCAGCTAAATAACCTGCGGAAGCCGACGTCGGGATAATTTCGATGAGGTCTTCATTGTTTTCATTGACAGTTACGGGAAATAGAACGCGCTTATTGCCAATTTCAATAAATGAAGTGTCTTTTGCCAATCGTAAATCATTTCTCACCAAAATATCAATAGGAATATTGAAATAGTTTGACAAATCAATCAATCGGTCAATGGGTGGCTCGGAGCGACCTTCTTCGTAAGAACCTACAATGGAACGCGACCAGCCCAATTCGTCTGCAAAACGCTCTTGGGAAAGTTCCTTTAAAGCTCTCAAATGCTTAAGGTTGGCTTGGATATATTTCATTTTAACACTATTTGCTACAAATGTAAGCAACTACAACTACATATAATAGCTAAATTTGTTAAAAATTATTTTATGTACCTCAATTGCCATAGTTATTTCAGTTTGCGATACGGCACCATCGAGCCGGAGCAGTTGCTTGCCATTGCTTCAAAAAATGGTGTGCAGACCTTGGCATTGACGGATATCAATACAACGGCAGCTTGTTTGGAGTTTATGCGCTTGTCGTCCAATTACGACATAAAACCTGTACTGGGTGTCGACTTTCGGAATGGTGTTCAACAGCAGTTTGTTTTGCTTGCCAAAAACAATAATGGGTTTCAAAATATCAATGCTTACCTATCTGATTTTTTGCATAATTATGAATTGAAAATACCTGAAACCGCACCTGAACTGGAGGATGTGTTTGTCATTTATCCTTATGTACATAAAAAGGAATATCATCTGAAGGAAAATGAGTTTTTGGGCATCAGACCACAAGATTTGAACCATTTGAAATTCTCAAAATGGAATATCTTCAGAAGCAAATTGGTGGTGTTACAAACCGTTTCGTTTCAAGATAAAAAGGATTTCAATATACATCGATTGCTGCGAGCGATTGACAACAATACGCTGTTGAGCAAACTCCCGAAAAGTGAGGAAGGCAAAGAAACCGACTGTATGCTGCCTTATCAAGAGTTGTGTAATCTATATCAGGAGTTTCCAGAGTTTTTGAAAAATACATCAAGGATTTTGGAGAATTGCAACGTTCGTTTTGACTTTGAAAAACCGACTCCAAAAAATCAAAAATCACTTGTCGGTACTGAAGAAGAGGATTTTCAAAAGTTGGAGAAACTGGCTTATGATGGTGTCGCGTATCGATATCCCGATTACGATGAAAAGGTCTTTAGTAGGATTGAAAAAGAACTTTCCATCATCAAGAAACAAGGTTTTGTCTCTTATTTTTTGATTAATTGGAAAATTTTGGAATATGCGCGAAGCAAGGGCTATTTCTATGTGGGTCGTGGCAGTGGCGCCAATAGTATCGTGGCATACTTGCTTCGGATTACAGATGTTGACCCGATAGAGTTGGATTTGTATTTCGAACGGTTTATCAATGTATTCCGGCAAAATCCACCCGATTTTGATATTGATTTTTCTTGGAAAGATAGGGATGATATTACCGATTTCATTTTCAAGACCTTTAAAAACACAGCACTTCTGACGGTTTACAATACCTTCAAATTTAGGGCTGCTGTGCGCGAATTGGGAAAAGTTTTTGGACTTCCAAAGTCTGAAATGGATGTACTCACAACAGGGAAATATAATCTCAATCAATTGGATAAGCTATCCAGGTTGGTTATCAAGTACAGCACTTATATACAAGGGTTTCCCAATTATTTGGGCATCCACGCTGGTGGCATCATCATTTCAGAAAGACCGATTCACTACTATGGTGCGACGTTTTTGCCTCCGAAAAATTATCCGACGACGCAGTTTGATATGCATTTGGCGGAAGACATTGGGCTTTATAAGTTTGATATTTTAAGCCAACGAGGACTCGGAAAAATCAAGGAAGCCACGGAGATTGTGGCTTACAACCATCCGCAGGAGCCACCTATTGATATTCACGATATCAAGCGGTTTAAAGAAGATAAAAAAATCAAACACTTATTGAGAAACGCCAAAGCAATTGGCTGTTTTTATGTGGAATCGCCTGCGATGCGTATGCTGATGAAAAAATTGCAGGTAGATGATTATTTGGGACTGGTTGCGGCAAGTTCCGTCATACGCCCTGGTGTTGCCAAAAGCGGGATGATGCGCGAATATATACAACGATATCGTCATCCCGAACGTCGCAATGAAGCACATCCTAAATTATTGGAAATTATGCCCGAAACCTATGGTGTGATGGTGTATCAAGAAGATGTCATAAAAGTGGCCCATTATTTTGCAAAGTTAGATTTAGGCGAAGCAGATATGATGCGTCGCGGGATGTCGGGGAAATTCCGTTCGCGTGAGGAATTCAATAAGGTGAAGCAAAAGTTTTTTGATAATTGTAAGAAGGATGGAAAGCCTTACGAATTGGTGGTTGACGTTTGGCGACAAACTGAAAGTTTTGCAGGTTATGCCTTTGCAAAAGGACATTCGGCATCTTATGCGGTGGAAAGCTATCAGAGTTTGTTTTTAAAAGCCTACTTTCCTTTGGAATATATGGTGGCAACCATCAATAATTTCGGTGGGTTTTACAGTACCGAATTGTATGTACACGAAGCGCGAATGCACGAAGGCATCATCGAGCCACCTTGTGTCAACACAAGTTTTACGCAAACGGTCATCCACGGAAAAACCATTTATTTGGGTTTTATGTTTTTGCAATCCTTTGAGTCAAAAGTGATGGAAAGAATCCTTGATGAACGAAGCAAAAACGGCAGCTTTCAAAGTTTGGATGATTTTTTGGAACGCGTGCCAATTTCCATAGAACAGATTTCCATTTTGATAAAAATCAATGCGTTTCGTTTTACAAACACCCATAAACGTGAATTGCTTTGGGAAGCCCATTTAAAAATTAGCAAACACCAAGTTCAAGAGCAGGAAATCACTCTGTTCAGAGCAGAACGTGTTAACTTTAAAACACCAGAATTGCCGAGTACAGCTTTGGAAAATGCCTTTGATGAAATTGAATTGTTGGGCTTTCCGTTGTGCAATCCGTTTGAGCTTTTAAAGAAGACTTCTACAAATCCATTACGAGCACGGCATTTAGAATCTTTGAAAGGGAAAATAGTGACCATTGAAGGCTATTTGGTTACCACAAAAGACACCAAAACATCACGAGGCGAACTGATGCATTTCGGTAATTTTTTGGACAGGGATGGCGATTTTGTGGATACCGTGCATTTCCCACCTGTGGTTGAGCAATTCCCGTTTCGAGGAAAAGGCATCTATAGTATTACGGGAAAAGTGATGATAGAATTTGATTGTGTAAGCGTGGAAGTCATCAGTATGGAGCATTTAGCTATGATTGAAGACCCGAGGTATGCGGAACAACAAATGAGTTCATCCAATAAAAGCGTAGCAGAAAATTTGAATATACACGTGTAAAATTTTTAAAAATAACACGTATAATTGGTTTTTTGATTAATTTTGAAAAAAGACAATTATTATGAGTACAAAATTGACATTGACAATCGAAAAAAAAATCATAGAGAAGGCAAAGCGATATGCAAAGGAAAAAAACCGAAGCTTATCCGATATCATTGAAAATTATCTTAAAATATTGACGATGGAGGAACGGAAACGAGATGAACCAGAACTTAATCCTATTGTAAAATCATTGAAGGGCTCCTTTAAAACGTCCAAAAAAGTGGATTATAAAAAAGAGATTAAAAAGCGTTTGGAAGAAAAATATTTATAAAATGGACGATGTATTGATAGACACCGATGTCTTATTGGATTTCTTTTTTGACCGTGAACCGTATTCCCAATATGCGGCACAAGTGCTTAATTTATGTGAAGAAGGAAAAATAAAGGGATTCACTACGCCAGTCGTGATTTCAAATGTGTACTATTTATTAAGGAAGATAGGAAAGCATCATTTGATTATTGAAAAGTTGAAACAACTCTTGACCATCATCGATATTGCTGATATGGATAAAAAAGTAGTGCTGAATGCGCTTAATTCAGATTTTACAGATTTTGAAGATGCCTTGCAGAACTTTTCGGCTTTGGAAAATGGAAAGATTCGAGTATTACTCACAAGAAATATAAAAGATTTTAAAAAAAGCACTCTGGCCGTAATGACGCCTGAAACTTATTTGAGAGGAAGACTCAATAAGTAAATATTTGATACTTCGTCCCAAACTGTTTATATCGAAAATGGATAAGAATCGCTCAATAGTGCATATGGATTTAGATACCTTTTTCGTGTCTTGCGAACGAAAAAGGGACAGTAAACTGAATGGAAAGCCTATTCTTATTGGTGGCACCAGCGATAGGGGTGTGGTTGCATCCTGTAGTTATGAAGCTCGAAAGTTTGGTGTCTACTCTGCAATGCCGATGCGTATGGCCAGACAGTTGTGCCCAGAAGCCATTATATTAAGAGGTGATTCTGGGTTGTACACAGAATATTCAGCGGAAGTCACTGATGTTATCAAAGAAAGTGTGCCGCTGTATGAAAAAACTTCCATTGACGAGTTTTATATTGATTTAACGGGTATGGACAAATTTTTCGGTTGTCATAAACTCGCTTCTGAATTGCGCCAACGCATCATCAAGGAAACAGGGCTTCCGATATCTTTCGGATTGTCACTTAACAAAACGGTTTCAAAAATCGCAACCGGAGAAGCAAAACCCAATAATGAACTTCGGATTGCTTCGGGAACGGAAAAGCCATTTTTGGCACCTTTATCTGTAAAGAAAATCCCGATGGTGGGAAGTGTTACCTATAAATCTTTGTGTGATTTGGGCATCAAACAAATCAAAACCGTACAAGAGATGCCGATGGAATTGATATATAAAGTGCTGGGGAAAAACGGTTTGACCATTTGGAATAAAGCCAATGGCATTGATAACTCTCCTGTCATACAATACCACGAACGAAAATCAATTTCCACAGAACGAACGTTTGATAAGGACACAATTGATGTGGCGATGTTGAAAGGCATCGTGATTGCTATGACTGAAAATCTAGCGTATCAATTGCGAAGAGGCAATAAATTGACAGCGTGCGTAACTTTTAAGATTCGTTATTCTGACTTTCAGACTTATACTCAGCAACAACACATTCCGTATAGTTGTATGGACCATAGCTTGATTCCGACAGTGTTGAATTTATTTGAAAAACTCTACAATCGACGTCTATTGGTGCGATTGGTAGGCGTGAAGTTTAGCCATCTGGTAGAAGGAGGCCATCAGGTAAATTTATTTGAAGATGACACCAAATATTTGAACTTAAGCAGTGCCATCGACAGAATGCGTGAACGTTACGGTGACAGAGCTGTCATCAGTGCTGCAGGGATGGAGGCAAAAACCATCAGCCGTTGGAATCCGTTTACAGGAGAGCCACCACCATTGTTGGCAAATAGACGGTCTTGATTTGCCCTAAATATATTTTGCAACAATACAGTTTCCTTGTACCTTTGAATTTGCCCAAATTCATAGACTTATGCTAGACAATTTTTGGTTCAACGTGCGTTATGGCATAGATCATATTCTCAATGTATATGCCTATCATCATCTTCTGTTTCTGATAGTTTTATCCGTTCCATTTTTATTTAAGGATTGGAAACGTTTGCTGCTTTTGGTTTCACTTTTCACGTTGGGTCATACGCTTTCACTTCTTATGGCAGTGTATGGCATTATTAAAGTGAATCTTAAACTAATTGACTTTTTGATTCCTTTAATCATATTGGTCGTCGCGCTATATAACGTTTTCACCGCTGGAAAGAAAGCAACTAGCGAGAAGATAGGAATATTGTTTTTGTCTTCTCTATTTTTTGGGCTGGTTCACGGTCTTGGTTTTGTAGGTCTTTTTTCCAAACATATCAATCAAACCATTGGTAAATTGGTGGCTTTATTGGAATTGGCTTTGGGAATAGAATTGGGGCAACTAATTGCGGCTTTTATTGTGGTGTTTTTAGGCTTTTTATGCCAAACGATTTTCAGGTTTTCAAAACGAGATTGGGTTGTGGTGCTTTCGGCAGTGGTAGTAGGAGTGCTTATCCCAATGCTTATCAATAATGGCTTGTTTGCCTAAATTGCTGGCAATCACGAAAATTTTAACTCTAAATTATATAAATTAAATAACGAACCTCCTATATTCGTTATAGATTTGCGTTAGGGATTGCAGCGGCATCCTTTTTGTCATATAAGGCTGACTTTTTTTGACAAAAAGATATAGCGGAAAGCCCGACCGAAGGGAACGCCCAAACACTTTAAAAATTTAATGCCAAAGAAAAAACAACTACGATACGATAAAGCATATTTAAGAATTGCGAGAGAATGGGGAAAGTTATCCCACTGCAAAAGAAAGCAGGTTGGAGCGATTATTGTAAAGGATAGAATGATTATTTCCGATGGTTATAACGGCACGCCAACAGGCTTTGAAAACCATTGTGAAGATGAAGAAGGCTATACCAAATGGTATGTGCTGCACGCCGAGGCCAACGCTATTTTAAAAGTGGCAGCCTCAACACAATCGTGTAAAGGTGCAACACTTTATTTGACGCTTTCTCCGTGCAAAGAATGCAGTAAGTTGATACATCAAGCAGGTATTGTACGTGTTGTGTATCTTGAACGTTATAAGGACGATTCTGGCTTGCAATTTTTGGAAAAGGCAGGAATTGAATTGGAACGAATAGAAGATTTGAGTGCAGAATGAAATTAAGTAGAAAATATATTCCACTTATTGTAGGTTTCGCCATTGCGATAGGCGTTTTCATTGGTGGTAAGCTTAATTTTACTGATACTTCTGATCGTTTATTTACTTCCAACAGTAAAAAAGATAAGCTCAACAGACTGATAGATTATATTGATTACGAATATGTTGATGATATCAATACGGACAGCATTGTCGATGTGACCGTAAATGGCATTTTGAATAATCTTGACCCTCATTCTACCTATATTCCCCAAAGTGAAATGCAGCGTGTTACTGAAAATATGAAGGGTGATTTTGTGGGAATAGGCGTGAGTTTTTATACCTATAAAGATACGATTGCTATTATCAGGCCTGTTGAAGGTGGTCCAAGTGAAAGAGCAGGAATCAAAAGTGGCGACCGAATTATTATGGTGGATGGTGATTCCATTTTTGGAACGACGATGAGCAACGATGAAATTATTCAAAAACTGAAAGGTGAGAAAGACACGAAAATTCGATTAAAAGTTTACCGTCGTGGAGAAAATAAATTGCTGGATTTTACCGTAAAAAGGAGCGACATTCCTATCAATAGTGTCGATGCGGCTTATATGCTGACTCCAGAATTGGGTTACATAAAAATCAATCGGTTTGCGGAATCGACTTATAAAGAGTTTAAGAAAGCTTTGGATCGGCTGCAAGACCAAGGTGCTACTAAATTGGCGTTGGATTTGAGAGATAATCCTGGAGGTTTTTTAGGTATTGCAGAACAGATAGTGGATGAATTTTTGGAAGATGATAAATTGATTTTATTTACCAAGAATAAATCTGGGAAAATAGAAAAGAGTTACGCCACTCGTAGAGGAGATTTTGAAGAAGGCGAAGTTTTTATTCTCATCAATGAAAATTCAGCTTCTGCAAGTGAAATTGTAGCTGGTGCATTGCAAGATAATGATAAAGGAACTATTGTAGGAAGGCGCAGTTACGGAAAAGGTTTGGTACAGCGCGAAATGGCTCTTGGTGATGGTAGCGCTGTGAGACTTACGGTTTCTAGATATTACACACCAACAGGGCGTTCCATTCAGCGACCTTATGAAAACGGTAAGAATGAAGATTATTACAACGATTATTACAAAAGATTGAGCAATGATGAGTTGATTGATGAATCGCACATCAGAATTGCAGATTCGTTGCGTTTTGTCACCCCAAAAGGAAAAGTGGTTTATGGTGGTGGCGGAATCATTCCTGATATTTTTGTACCATTGGATACCAATGTACATAATGAAACCATCAGTTACATCAATAATAGAGGTTATATCAGTTATTTTGTGTTTGAAGAATTGGATAAAGACAGGTCAGCCTTTGAAGGTGTTACTCGAGCTGATTTCATCAAAAATTTTGAAGTAAGCGATGATATTGTGGTGCGTTTCCAAAACTATTTGAGTTTGAAGGAACGTGTACAAATCACTTTTGTAGCATACAACGCTGAAATAAAACAACTTATAAAGGCTTCATTGGCAGACCAGTTGTTTGGTCACGACGCTTACGAAGAAATTATGAATACCACTGATGATATGATAGAAGAAGTGATAAAGTTGAGTAAAAATCAGTGATTTTAGATTTTATCGTGTACTTGGCTGTCAATGCCATCATTCCATAAAGTCAGAATATCTGTTGCTACCTGCGCACCACTACCTGTAGCAATTGCAAACTGACTTCTCCAGCCAGCCAAACTTCCAGCAACATACAGCCCATTTTCAATTAAATGATCCGTATTTTTTAACCAAATCCGTTCTTTTGCAGCAACTGCTCTGGGATGTGGCTCTATATAATCTTCGAGACCTTTGATATTGATGAGGTTTGTATAACCCACAGCTACAACTACTAGTTTAGAGCTATACGACGCTTTATTGGTGATGATTATGAAATGATCTTCTTCCCTTCGGATTTCCATTACCTTTTCACCTTTAATTTGAAGCACACTTGAATAAAGATTTGCCAATTGAGATTTACCTTCCTCTAAAATAGATTGACCAGTAGTACCAGGCTTCAATCCCAATACATTGTTGAAAAGTGCACTTTGAAGATGCGATGTCCTTTGGTGAACGATAATTCCAATTTTCTTGTCTTGAGCGTAAGGTTTGTTTTGAGCTGAACCTAATACCAATGCACAAGAAAGTCCAGCAGCTCCACCTCCAATGATTAAAGCGTCAAACATTAATTTTTCTGTTTTGAAAGTTTCTCAATTCGTTTTGACGTCCATAAAATCTGAAGGATCAAAATGGCACAAAGTGATGCGAGAATCATAATCGCAGCAATAAGACTTTCTCCTTTAAAAAGCGCGTCAAAATTTAATCTTGTCGCGTTAAAAACAATCAATCCTACAGCCATTATGGAAAGAATAATAGATGCTATTTTCATAATAAGAAATCTTTTTAAGCTACTTCGAACAAGGCCTTGATGTTATGTGCAAAAAGCTTTACGGCAATTGCCAATAAAATCACACCAAACACTTTACGGATGATGCTAATACCGTTTTGGCCAAGCAGTCGTTCAATCTTGGCAGACGTTTTCAGTACCATAAAGATAATGATTACGTTTAAGATGACGGCTACAATTATATTTTCTATTCTGAATTCTGCACGTAGGGAAAGTAATGTTGTCAAACTTCCGGGACCAGCAATCAAAGGGAACGCCAAAGGAAAAACCGAGGCCGTGGAAATATCAGTTTCTTCGTGTTTATACAATGTGATTCCCAAAATCATTTCCAAAGCAATAAAAAATAAGATAAAAGCACCTGCAACTGCAAAAGAGTTTACTCCAATACCAATGAGAGACAGGATGTTTTGCCCCAAAAACAAGAAAAGAATCAATATGATACCAGCAATAATCGAAGCTTTTTCACTTTGAATATGACCCACTTTTTTGCGCAAATCAATAATAATTGGAATATTGCCGATAATATCAATCACCGCAAAAAGAACCATAAAAGCCGTAAATATTTCTTTAAAATTCAGGTTCATCGCTTTAACGCTTTAAATTTTTTGCAAAAGTAGGTCATTAATCCAGAATTTGAGCGTTAATAAACAGTTAACTTTAAGTATTTTTGCCGGATGTTTCAACTAGGAAAAACCATCATATCCGAAGATATTATCAAAAAAGATTTTGTGTGCAATCTTTCTGCGTGCAAAGGAGCCTGCTGCGTAGATGGTGATGCAGGAGCCCCATTGGAACTGGAGGAAACAAAAATCTTGGAAGCCATTTATCCAAAAGTGAAGCCATTTCTTCGCAAAGAAGGTATCGCTGCAATTGAAGCGCAAGGAACATTTACTACCAATGATTGGGGTGAACACGAAACAACACTTATTGATGGAGCTGATTGTGCTTATGTTATTTTTGATAAAAAAGGTACAGCACTTTGTGGTATTGAAGAAGCATATAATCAAGGCGCCGTTGATTGGAAAAAACCTGTCTCGTGCCATTTATATCCGATAAGGGTTAAAGATTACACCGAATTTTCAGCTGTTAATTATCATAAATGGGAAATTTGTGATGATGCCTGCACTCTGGGCATAGAATTACAAGTGCCAGTTTATAAATTTGTAAAACAAGCTCTTATCAGAAAATTTGGAGAAGATTGGTATATGGAATTGGAGAAAGTCGCAGAAAAATTCAAGTAAATTCTACCGGAGTCTAAGCAATTTTTAAAACATTGGACCTTATGGGAATATTTACTATGACTCTTGTGCCTTCGGCCTTTCCGGCTGCATCATAAAGATCTTCGATATTAATCTTGTAATCACTTGTAAAACCCTTCGAGAAATTGGCCAAACGAGCTTTGGTAATCGCAATTCCTACAGATTTTCGTTTTAAAATTTTATTGTTGTTGATTCGGCTAGATTCTTTTCTTCCCACACCATTGTCAGTAATTGTAATACTGATGTAATCTTCGGATGGTTTGGTAACATTCAAAATGATAGATTTATTATCTTCTTTTGAAGACAATCCGTGCCAAAGTGCATTTTCCAAGAACGGTTGAAGAATAAGGGAAGGAACTCTTATGTTAGATGTATTGATGGATTTATCGACTTCCACCTGAAAATCGATTTCATTTGAAAATCGGATGTTTTCAATATTCATATAGAGTTTCATCGTGTCCAATTCATCTTCAAGAGTCATTTCCTTCTCGGTTGAAGCAATCAGGATTTTACGAATGAGTTTTGAGAATTTATTGAGATAATAAACTGCATTCTCCTTTTCATTGTTGATGATGTAAAGTTTGATGGAATTAAGCGAATTGAAGATAAAGTGTGGGTTCATCTGGCTTCGCAGCATATCCTGTTCAAGGGTCAAAATTTGCTTTTCTTGCTTCAATTGTTGGTTTCGGTTGAAGGCAATCACCAAGCCAGCAAGTATAATTAGACCTAATAAGGTAAACCAGAATATTTTTTGATTGCGCTCTAATTTTGATTTTACAATCTCGTTTTCACTTGCCAATGCTTTTATTTCATTGTTTTTTGCTTCATTTTCATATTGAATAATAATGTCGCTGACATATTGCATATTTCGTTCGTTGAATATGGTTTTTTCCAGCTCAACCGACTTTTTATAATTGGTCATCGCTTCTTTGTAGTTGCCAGTTCTATTGTAAAGTTCTGACAGTTTTGAACTGGCCTCAACTATGGCTGATTTCAGGCTGTAGTTTTCGGCAATTTCAAGTCCTTTTTTCAAGTTTTCTTCGGCAGACTTATAAAGCTTCATTTCCATTTCTGTCCATCCAAGATTGATGTAGGAAGAGGAAATATAAAACTGATCATTGATATTAATGGCTTTCTTTAATCCTTCTTCAATGATCACTTTGGCATCACCATATTTTTTCTGTTTGATGTAAACTTGCCCAATACTGTTGTAGCATATGACGCGCCCAACTTCGGAGTTGATTTGATTGTTATAATCCAAAGAGCGTTTGTAGTTTTTCAAAGCCAATTCCAATTTGCCCAGAGCTTCATCAGCATAGCCTAGATTTTGATAGTTGATTGCCAAACCTAATCTATTATTGAATTCTTTTTCGATTATCAAAGATTTCTCAAACTCTTTGATGGCCAAATCATATTGTTTCAAAGTGAGATAGATATTTCCCATACTGTTTTGGGATACCGCAATGCTCGCCTTAAGTCTATCAGATGGATTTTCTGCTCTGTTGGCTATTTCAAGTGCTTTTTTATGATAATCTAGAGCAGGTTTAATGGCATCCATTCGTCTGTAAACCACACCAATCATGTTTAAACTTATAACTTCCAGTTCTACATTATTGGCCAATTCGGCAAGCATATAAGCCTTTTGGTGCACATCTAGAGCTTTTTCATAATGAGAAATATTTCTGTAAATGACGCCCAGTGAATTTTGTGCATAAGACTCCGCCTCTAAATATTTAATAGATTTTGCTTTATATAAAAGGTCTTTCATCTTGAGACTGTCTTTGCTAAATTCAGCAAAAAGGGAATCTATAGCCTCATAGTTTTTTGGTTTTGTTTTAATGACTTCCTCCAAAGCCTGATCAAAAACCGAATCTTTGGGAGTTTGCGAATACGTATGTAAGAAGTTGCTTGTGATTGAAAAAATAACACAAAGGAAAAATTTGCATCGTATAGATGCTGCTATTTTAGGGAGCAAATGGTACATAAATCGTTATAACTTTTCTAAAAAGTCTGATTTTCGTTGTCTTGCGACAGGAATTTTATGATTTGATTCCATGACGACGTAGCCTTCATTTTTTATAAACTCTTTTATTTTGTTAAGGTTGATGATATAAGAATTGTGAATCCTGAAAAAATAATGTTCGGGTAAAATATCATTGACCTCTTTCAATTTTTTGGTAATCAATATCTTTTGTCCATCAGCAGTAACAATGGTACTATAATTACCATCTGACTCTACAAACAATACATCGTCAATATTTAAAAATATTAGTTTTCCATCAGTATTGATGGTGATTTTTTTCTGCTCGTACTTGGCATTGAAGTTAGACAAAGCTTCCTCAATTTTTGCCGAATTGAAAATTTTTGCATTATACCTCTTGATTTTTGAAATAGTATCTTCCAAATCATCCGAATCAATCGGTTTTAGAAGGTAATCAATGGCTTCATGTTTCAAAGCCTTGATTGCAAACTCGTTGTAAGCAGTTGTGATCACCACTGCAAAATTGGTATTGTTCAATTTACTCAAAAACTGAAATCCATCCATTGTGGGCATCTGTATATCCAAAAACAAACAATCTGGCGTGTTGTAGTTGAGATATTCAATGGCATCTTCAGGATTGGAAAACGCATTCACAACCTCTATCTCATTGCTGAAATGAGTGAGCTCCCAAGATAGACTTTGGATGGCTTTTGGCTCGTCGTCTACTATTACTGCTTTGATCATAATTATAAAGATAGCAATATTAACAAATGTAAAGCATTACAATTGTGTAGTCAGTACGTTTTTCTGTGTAATGGGTTACATTTGTTTGATTTTTAAAATACATAATTGAATCCGAAACTGTCCTTTCAAGACACCAAAATTTTAAACTACCAACTATACAGTTTTTATTACCAACTATACAATTGTGTGTTTTGGTAAGAATTTAAATATAGATATTTGACAAAAGATTTTAATTCATCGGCTAAAAAACATAAAGTACAGAGTGATCGTGGGGATTCACTTTTAAATTTGATTAAATGCTATTAATCAATCAGAAAAAAGTCAGGTGTAAAATCCTGACTTTTTTATAGCTACGTATAAGACTTTATTCTTCAATTTAGTTTTAGTTAGTTTAGTTAATTATTGGGGTAAAAAGAGAGTTTGTTGACTCTCTTTTTTTATGGCAAATTTTTGTGATTCATAAAGTCTTTTCTTTTATGGTCTTTCACCCTTTGTAAAGCAAGTTAATTTTTTTAAAGTTTTGAAATTCAGAAATATATAATATTTGTAAGAATATTTTCAAAAGCCATCAATAAAGCTCTGTTGTTAAAAACTTGTTGACATTGTTTATAAAAATGGCTTTCATTTTCAACCTCATTTTTGAATCTTTGTTAGTCACGAGTTGAACCATTTTTTTCTAATTTTTTCAATTTTTTTACAATGTCTCAAACTACAGAACCCATTTTACAAGAAAACAAAGATCGTTTTGTAATATTCCCAATTCAGCATCACGATATCTGGGAATGGTATAAAAAATCAGAAGCTAGTTTTTGGACAGCTGAAGAAATAGATTTGCACCAAGATTTATCAGATTGGAAAAACAAGCTGAATGATGATGAGCGCTATTTCATCAAGCATATTTTGGCATTTTTTGCTGCAAGTGACGGTATTGTAAATGAAAATTTAGCAGAAAATTTCGTAAACGAGGTTCAGTATAGCGAAGCAAAATTCTTCTATGGGTTTCAAATAATGATGGAGAACATCCATAGCGAAACCTATTCTTTGTTGATTGATACTTATGTAAAAGATGAAGCGGAAAAAAGTAAACTCTTCAATGCGATAGAGAACTTTCCAGCCATTAAGAAAAAGGCAGACTGGGCTTTGAAATGGATTGAGTCGGATTCTTTTGCGGAACGCCTAATTGCTTTTGCAGCCGTTGAAGGTATTTTCTTTTCAGGAGCGTTTTGTTCCATTTTTTGGTTGAAAAAACGCGGGTTGATGCCAGGTTTGACCTTTTCCAATGAATTGATATCTAGAGATGAAGGGGTACACTGCGATTTTGCAGTTCACCTTCACAATAAACATTTGGTAAATAAAGTTCCAAAAGAACGTATTAGAGAAATTTTGGTCAATGCTTTGGATATTGAAAGGGAATTTATAGTAGAATCACTTCCTGTAAGTTTGATTGGGATGAATGCCAATTTGATGTCACAATATTTAGAGTTTGTTACTGATAGATTACTGACAGAGTTGGGTTGCGAGAAAGAGTATAATACCGCAAATCCATTCGATTTTATGGATATGATTTCTCTTCAGGGAAAAACAAATTTCTTTGAAAAGCGTGTATCAGAGTATCAAAAGGCAGGTGTTCTTAATAAAGAAGAAGAAAAAGACAAATTCAGTTTTGACGCTGATTTCTGATAGTACGATGTGATGTTGTAATCCATACATCAAAATTAATTAATCTAATATTTTGGTTTCAAGAAATTACCGTATTTCGACATAACGGGAATAGTCGTTTAATCCTTGAAATTAAAGTGCAACCAACTAAATAATAACCGATTTTCTGAAACGGTATTCAGAAAATAAAAAAAGCTCAAGAAATTATGTTTGTAGTAAAAAGAGATGGCCATAGAGAGCCAGTGATGTTCGATAAAATCACAGCTAGAGTTAGAAAATTGTGTTATGGACTTAACGAACTTGTTGATCCAGTAAAAGTTGCTATGCGTGTCATTGAAGGCTTATATGATGGCGTTACTACAAGTGAGTTAGACAATTTAGCGGCAGAAATTGCAGCTACGATGACAACGGCTCATCCTGATTACGCAAGGCTTGCCGCGAGAATTTCGGTGTCGAATCTTCATAAAAACACGAAGAAATCATTTAGTGAGGTGATGGAAGATTTGTACACATACGTTAACCCTCGCACAGGTAAAAAAGCACCTTTGCTGGCGGATGATGTATACGAAGTCATCAAAAACAATAAAGAAAAACTGGATTCTACTATTATTTACAATCGAGATTTTGGATACGATTATTTTGGCTTTAAAACTCTGGAGCGTTCATATTTGCTGAAATTGAACGGAAAGATTGCAGAGCGACCACAACATATGTTGATGAGAGTAGCGGTTGGGATTCATTTAAATGATCTGGATTCAGCTATCGAAACCTACGAGTTGATGTCCAAGAAGTATTTTACACACGCCACACCTACACTTTTTAATGCAGGAACACCAAAACCTCAAATGTCATCTTGCTTTTTGTTGACAATGAAGGAAGACAGCATTGATGGTATTTACGACACCTTGAAACAAACAGCAAAAATATCCCAATCTGCTGGAGGTATAGGATTGTCCATACATAATATTCGTGCAACTGGAAGTTACATAGCTGGCACCAACGGTACAAGTAACGGAATTGTGCCAATGCTCCAAGTGTTTAATGACACGGCAAGGTATGTAGATCAAGGAGGCGGTAAGCGCAAAGGAAGTTTTGCCATTTATATGGAAACCTGGCACGCTGATATTTTTGACTTTTTGGATTTAAAGAAAAACCACGGAAAAGAAGAGTTACGTGCTCGTGACCTTTTTTATGCTATGTGGATTTCTGATTTGTTTATGAAGCGTGTTCAGGAAGATGGGCCGTGGACATTGATGTGTCCTAATGAATGCCCAGGGCTTTATAATGTTCACAGCGAAGAGTTTGAAGCTTTGTATACAAAATATGAATCAGAGGGTAAAGGTCGTAAAACAATCAAGGCACGAGAACTCTGGGAGAAAATTTTGGAATCTCAAATTGAAACTGGCACGCCATACATGCTTTACAAAGATTCGGCAAACAGAAAGTCGAATCAGAAAAATTTGGGAACAATCCGTTCATCAAACTTGTGTACAGAGATTATGGAATACACCTCTCCGGATGAGATAGCGGTATGTAATCTAGCTTCCATAGCATTGCCAATGTTTGTGAAAAATGGAGAATTTGACCATAAAGAATTGTTCAGAATCACGAAGCGTGTTACCAAAAACCTAAATAAAGTAATTGACAGGAATTATTACCCGGTTATTGAGGCTGAAAATTCTAACTTCCGCCACAGACCAATCGGTTTGGGTGTTCAAGGATTGGCAGACACTTTCATTATGTTGAGAATGCCTTTTACAAGCGATGAAGCAAAACAATTGAATCAGGACATCTTTGAAACGCTTTATTATGCAGCTGTAACAGCCAGTATGGAAGAAGCTCAAAAGGAAGGGCCATATCAAACCTACAAAGGTTCACCAATGAGTGCAGGAGAGTTTCAGCATAATATGTGGGGAATTAAGGATGAAGAATTGAGCGGAAATTGGGATTGGGCGAAATTAAGGAGGGATGTCTTGAAGTATGGTGTTCGTAACTCACTGTTGGTGGCTCCGATGCCTACGGCAAGTACTTCTCAAATTTTAGGTAACAATGAATGTTTTGAGCCATACACGTCAAATATTTATACTCGTCGTGTTCTTTCTGGTGAATTTATTGTGGTAAACAAACATTTGCTGGAAGATTTGGTTGAGCTTGGTCTATGGGACGAAAGCTTGAAACAAGAGATTATGAGAGCCAACGGATCCATTCAAGATATTGATATCATACCACAAGACATCAAAGAATTATACAAAACTGTTTGGGAATTGAGTATGAAAGATATCATCGATATGTCACGCCATAGAGGTTACTTTATAGATCAGTCACAATCCTTGAATTTATTTATGGAAGGTGCAACAATGGCAAAGCTAACTTCAATGCATTTCTATGCTTGGAAAAGTGGCCTAAAAACGGGAATGTACTATTTAAGGACGAAGAGCGCTGTTGATGCCATTAAGTTTACACTGGATAATACCAAGAAGCAAGAACCGGTTGCAGAAACTGTTGAAATAGATGAGACAATTGAAGTGAAGAAAAAGCAGGCTGCCAAAACCGCTGCAAAGTTGTCTAAAGAAAATGCGGTTGAAGTTGAACCATTGACCGCAGAAGAAATGAAAGCCTTGATTGCTCAAGCTAAAGAGTCCGAAGGTGATGACTGCCTAATGTGCGGTTCATGATTTGATTTAAGTGTAAAAAAGCCAACTCGTTAGGGTTGGCTTTTTTTTATCTTAAAAGCAATGGTGAAACGGAAAGAGTCTTATATTACAAGAAATAAATTTATATGGAGTTTATAGTAGCTGAAGATATGCTGGCCAGCAAGTGGAAGAGGTTTGCCAATCATTTGGTTGATTTAGTTCCACAATACGCTATTACGTATGGATTGGCCTATGTTTTCTTTTATATCGGTGAATTTACTGGAAATTATACATTGAATGATTTTTGGAATAATTTACCTGTGTTAGTTGATTATATTTTTGGATATGTATTATTGGTGTTGTATTATTTTATTTTCGAACGAGCAACCTTTAGGTCTTTAGGGAAATATGTTACCAATACAAAAGTTATTATGACCAATGGTGATGAACCCACCACAAAAGCTTTACTTATCAGAACGCTGTGTCGATTGATTCCTTTTGATGCACTTTCTTTTCTAGGTACAAACGGAAAGGGCTGGCACGACAGCATTTCAAATACTTATGTAGTGGATATTGCGAAATTTGATTCCAAACGTTTGGTTGCGGAAGAATTGGAGAAACTAGGGCAAAATACTGAAATAGATGTCCAGGTTTAAAATAAAAAGCCTGGATGATTTCCAGGCTTTTTGTTTTGATTCATCTTATATTATTCAATAATAATTTTTTTGATTACTTTTTTCTCTCCATCGCTAATTTGTACCATGTAAATTCCAGATTGTACGTTATTTAAATTAATGTTCTGGTTGAAATTGGCAGTATTTGTATAAGAAGTTTTGAAAATTTCTCTGCCTCTAATGTCAAATACATCTATATTGATTTTGCTGCTCGAAGGGGAGTTTAATTTAATGTTGAAAGAACCATTATTCGGGTTAGGGAATATACTGAATCCTTCAAACACATTTTCTGCAACAGACAGTGGTGGCTCAACGCATAGTTCCAATCTCCAAAAGTTTAATTGTCCACCATCTTGTGATGCATCATCTATAACTCGTAACGTCCAATTGCCTGAAGCATTTTGACCATTAAAACTTGATAAATTCCCTTCTGGTATAAAGGTTCCTGTAAATGGTGATGTTCCACTTGTGATAGGTGTTGTGGCCTGTTGATCAAATACCGTGTTTGTGTAATTCTGTCCTGCGATACCTCCATTATCAGAAGTTAACTCTACCATTGTTCCTGAAGGGCTAATTAGGAAGATATCCAAATCAGCATTCCAGGTATGTGTGATATCAATAGTCACATTTACATCAATTATATCACCTCCTCCAGTAACATTCATTGTTGAGTTGTAGGTGGCACCAGCACCGGACGAGATGGCGATTGGTGTGTTATTAGTCTGCGTAGTACAAGCAGGACAATCATCTCCCGATAAAACAGTTATAAAATCGGTTTCCGTTAATTCTGTAGTTCCATATGAATTAGTAGCGCTTAAAGTAACATTGTAAGTGCCTTCAGATGCATAGGTGACAATTGGGTTTTGAACAGTGGACGTTGCTGGAGTACCGCCTTCAAATGTCCATAGCCACGAAGTTCCGGCAGGAGAGGATGTATCCATAAAATTGACTGTATTGATGTTGTCTAAACAAATTGACGAGTTATCAGCCGAAAAAGATACTATTGGAGGACCAGGCAATGCAGGCAAAGTATAACCACATGCTTCTAACGAATCGTGAATGGCTACTAGCTGTTGCTGTGTGTAATTAAGACTTAATGCCGCTTGGTAGACAGCATTTGCTGCATCATTTTGATTAGATGAACTATTGGTCATTGCTAAGCCTTCATAAAAAATCAAATCCATTTCTTGCTGACCAATTTGATCCCATATCCCCATTAAGCAACTTGACCATATCTGACCATCAGTATGTATTTGACCAACCAGTCCAGAAGGATATACCGCAGTATAATTTGTAATTCTTCCATTCCAACAGGGATTATGTCCATCCCAATTAAAAACCCAATTGTATTGAGGGTTTGCAGATGTCCAATTACCGAGACTTCTATTATAAGATTGTGCGATATAATCACCACAGCCTTCACTTAAGCCATTTACTTGGGATAAACTGCCAGATGTAACCCAATCATGTAAACCATGTCCCAATTCATGATGGATTACGTCTGAATCTTCGGCATCGTCGACACATCCTTCGCCAAAGGCAAGGCGCCCGGCTCCACTGGTATAGTAAGAATTGTCTGCCCCGTTAGCAGCATGAGGGTCGTATCTAACACCACCATTATATTGATATGGGGTGATATTTAACCCTAATGTTTCATTGACATAACCCATCATGTAGTCAATATGATAGTAAGCGTTTACAGCTTCGAAACCTTGTTCTTGTCTATTGAAATTAAATACAGATGAAGTTTGAGTAAATAATCCTGTGGTTGGTCCTTCAAAATCAATAATTTCGGCACGCGGGCCTTTTAATTTATAAACACCAGCAGTCAGGTCAATATCCCTTAAAACCACATTGAACCTAGCGTTGTTTAATTGAGTGGTAGCGGCATCATTACCATCAACATAGCCTCCACCATATACAACTTGGTTAGAAGATAGAGGGTCAGGGTTGAATACCAAACCTGTACCATTTACAGGAGCTGCAGCTCTATCTGCGGTTTCGGTTGATTCATTTTTTTTGTCTTTATCTTTATCCTTGTGATAATGTGCCATATCAACAGCTTTGAATATTTGCTGCGTTTGAGCGTCAATAAATACGTGCCATTCTCCTGACAGGCCTTCAGCCGAAAGGACTACTTCGTAAGCGAGACGAGTCATTTTGGTGTTTTTATATATCACAAGGTTGTTGTCAGTATACATGATACGTCCAGTAATATTTAGATAGTTAAGAGCGAGGTTATAGGCAGTTTGAGCGGAAATATTAGGTTGAATATTTCCAATATTTATATTTGTTTCATAACTGTTCATTACAAAAACAACTTTATTTTGAGGCGAAATGCTAATGGTAACTTCAGCTTTGTTTACCGGATATTGACCGAAATACTGGCGATATCTTACAACTGAACCAGCTCTGGACGTTCTAGTGGCATGGTGTCGTAAATTTTGCAGGTCATTTTGAGGAATTCCAAGCTTTTCATGTTGATGCTGCAAATAATATTGTGCCATTTCTTCAGGCGATCCTTCTGGAACATCAAAATTAACCTGATAAATCGCCATAGGGAAACCCGTATTAAGGTTGATACTCATGTTGCCTCTCACTTCAGTTTCAATCTTTTCAATGTCTCCAAGGTCTATTTCAAATGGTTTTTTGTCTTTTGGTTTTTGAGCATTGGCAAAAACAACTAAAAACATAACTGATGGAATTAAAAAGCAATTTTTGCCTTTTAAAAAGATTTTGTAAAGGTTTTGCATAAAAACTGATTTAAATTGAGCCATAAAGATATGGAAATATTAAATCCGATTTAATTTTATTAAATCAACTTATTTTTGAATGTTACCTGTAGAAAGAGTGGCAGGTTTTACTGTACTGTCATGAGCATTGTAATATTCTTGAAGAAGATTCATTGTGGCATTCAGCAAGTCTTTGGTTTCTAGCAATATATTGAAATACAGAGTAGTGTTTTTTGGACTTGATTCCTCGCCTCGGGTTCTTTCAACTTGTTTTTGAATTTTGTCTGTAACCAAACTCATTATTTCTTGACGTCTACCCAATATGATCCCAATTTCTTCAAAAGAAAGTGATTCAAAGGCTGTTTGAGTGTTGTTGAAGAAGCGTTCAAAACGTTCGTCTACTTCCTTCAACTCTTTTATTTGACTAAACTTAAGTTTTTTATGATTATTGTTGATATGTTTATGGCTTATTTTGGAAATATATTCCAATGATTGGGCCATATCCTGTAGGTAACCAACGACATTCAAATAAAAATTACTTGCTTCAACACTCGGTTCTTCTAAATTCTTTATGAAGTAGTAGACATTATCGTTTAATTCGTCGATCTCATTTGAAAGTTTGTCAATGTTTTTCTTATTCTTTTTTAAGGCGCTTAAATTTTGAGTTGCCAAACCATTGATGGCACTTGTATAAATCTTGTTGCCACGTTTTACAACATTGGCAATGTTTTTAGCGCTCTCTACAATAACACCTTGAGTAGAGCTGCTTTCAGCCTTTTGAAGGCTATCTGCTTCTTTGATTTGTCTAGACTGCTTTCTGTGCGAAATAAAATTTTTGATCAATAACAAGGCTGCAAAAATCAATAATCCTGTTAATGCATAACCTCTGCCATAATAAAGAATTACAGCCATGATTGCCGCTGCAACAAATGCGCTTATCGCTGTAAAAAACCAACCTCCTATAACGTTAAGTACTCCTGCGACTCTGTAAACTGCACTCTCACTGCCCCAAGCCCTATCGGCGAGAGAAGTTCCCATTGCAACCATAAAAGTTACATACGTGGTCGATAGTGGAAGTTTCATGGATGTTGCCAATGAAATCAAGACGCTTGCAACCATTAGATTCACTGCAGCCCTTACAAGGTCAAAAGCAGGCAAATCGCCTTTCTTGTCTAAAGAAAGAGTAACTAATGGTTTTTCAAACTGTTTGTTGATTTTATCATTAATAAAGTTTGGCAAAACATAGGTAATACTCGCTCCCAATGCTGCGGTTCCTCTCACAATCCCTCTTGACAAAAAATTGGGTTCAAAGCGTTCTTTTACGTCCTCTTGTCTTGATAGGTCTACAGAGGTTTTTACAACAGATCTAGCTTTACTGGAAAACCACAAGGTCAATACCATCACCAAGCCAGCTATCAAAAGCAAGAAAGGTTGGGTTTGTATTTGACCTTCCAAAATTTCCATGCTATAATTCATTGGTAAAACACCGCTAGAAGACCACGCTTCCCAAGAATTATAAGCAGCAATGGGTACACCAATGAAATTCACCAAGTCATTACCAGCGAAGGCCATGGCAAGGGCGAAAGTCCCTATTATAATAATAAGGGTGTAAATATTAGTTTTAAAAATCTTAATCAATAAAAATGAGATTAACGTCCAGAAAACAAACCCTCCAAAAACAAGAATGTTTGTATCTGCAGCAACGAAATCCATTACAGCTGGGCTCATAAACGAAGCACTCTTTAAGCCTTTTATGAGTATGAAATACATAATAGAAGTAATAGCTATTCCGCTAAATATGGCACCATACCAGGAAGGTTTTTTGTCATATTTAAACGTCAACAATATTCTTGAAACAAATTGAACCAAAGCTCCAACAGTAAAAGCAATAACCACTGATAAGAGAATACCGAGTATAATTTCTATGGCTTTTTCATTGTTGATATATTGACCAAGATTGAAAATTGTTTGGGCATCATTTGCCGAAATCTTCAATAATGCGATACACACTGCTGCGCCAAGCAATTCAAATACAATTGATACTGTGGTAGAAGTTGGTAATCCTAGAGTGTTAAAGAAGTCTAGCAGCAATATGTCAGTAAGCATCACCGCTGTGAATATGATCATTATTTCGTCAAACATAAACTCTCCAGGATTAAAAATCCCTTTCCTAGCTACTTCCATCATGCCGCTCGAAGACATTGCTCCTAAAGCCACGCCAAGACTAGCAACAATAATTATTGTTTTGAATGAAACCGCTTTAGAGCCAATGGCCGAATTAAGAAAGTTGACGGCATCGTTACTAACACCGACAACAAGGTCTGCAATGGCCAAAACGCCCAACGCCACCAACATATAGATATAGATGTTTTCCATTTAAATAAGTAAGTCTATCTAAATGGCAAATTTCATCTTTTAAATTGAACGCAATGTTATCAAAACGTTATGTTCTGTGTAAAAATCATGATTAGATGATAGTTATAATATTCATACATGACAGTTAAGAACAACGTTTTTCTAGTCTCTAATGTTAAATATTTGATATTTAAATTATTGTAAATCAAATAATTATATATTCAATGTTAATTTATTGTTACGTGAATGTTTCAATAATGTAAAAAAATACATATATTTGTTAAGTGAACATTAATTATAATACCTACTGATATGAAGAATTTAGTTGTTATTGCCATTTGCCTTTTTGTCTCTACTTCTTTTTCTCAAAATAAGAGGGTCTTGACTGAAAATAAGGACACCAATTTGATCGAGGTGGTTTATTATCATACTAATGGTGAAGTAAGTCAAACAGGAAGTTACACTATTGATGGAAAACTTCAGGGAGATTGGTTGAGTTTTGACATCAATGGAAAAAAAATCGCATCAGCGACGTACGATAATGGAAAAAAAGTGGGCAAGTGGTTTTTTTGGAATGGAGATACTTTAAAGGAAGTCGATTATTCCAATAACGTTATAGCAAGCGTAAGTGAATGGTCCAATAAGAACACCATTGTCTCCAGAAATTAAAAAAGATTTAAAACAATAAAAAAGGCATCCAAATCTAGGATGCCTTTTTTTGTTAATGACTTATAATGTTTATTCAATTGTCCAACCAGCTCCCCAAGTGGCATAGTCTGTTCCGGTAGCGTTGGATGCATTTCCTAAAATCACGTCGTTTTGGGTAACAGGATTTACTAATCCACTACCTGTGTAAGCAGTTGTAACGTTAGCAGAGAAAAATACATCTGTCATCGATAGATTTCCATCCACAACATTTTGACTTGTAGGATAATCCATTTGATCATCTTCCAATACAACACCACGGCCGAAGTTGTCAATCATTATATTGGTAAATATTCCAGCAGTTCCAGCTCTTAATCTAAATGCACGACCTGAATCTCCGTCACCTATAACTGTTACATTAGTAACTGTAGGTTGAGACACATATCCACCCTCATTAGAAAAATCTGTATTGAAACCGTCCATCTCAAAACCACTGTCATGATCAGATCCTGCATTTTGCTTAACATATATGTCTGTTAATGTTCCCATGAAGCCTTCTGTCCAATCGATTGAATCATCTTCTGCATCTACCACAGAAAGATGGCTTGCATTTACTGTTCCGCCAAAAAATTCAAAACCATCATCCGACCCTTTGTACGCTTGCACATAGTCAATAGTTGTTCCGCTACCTACAGCATACAATGATAAGCCATTCAATTCGGCATTACCGTCAATAGCTCCACCTGCATACTCGATTCTCACATATCTAATAATACCAGAATTATCATTTGGTGTATTTCCTCCGTAAGAAAGACCACCAACTTCAGTAGTTGCAGTATCAGTTGAGCCGTCAGCAGTAGAGTTAATAGGAGCATTTCCACAAATAACCACTCCACCCCAGTTTCCTGAAGCTGGAGAAGCTGCGTTTGATGTGAATACAATTGGATTTGCAGCGTTTCCATCTGCAATAATTGTAGCACCACGCAAGATAGCGATATAAGCATTAACTCCTACAGGAGCAACTTTAATGGTCATTCCGGCTGGAATAGTCAATGTTGTACCTTCAGTCATTAACAATGGACCGTTTACAACGTAGCAGTTATTGGCATCAAGAGTCAAATCTGATGTGTACACACCGCTCAAGTTAATACAATCGTTGCTTGGATTTGATCCACCACCATTATTGTTTGTGACACTATTGTCGTTGATGATGATATCGGAAGTATCATCGCTTTCGCATCCCATGAAAATCAAAGCAAAAGCTAGTAAAAAAAATAAATTAGTTTTCATCATTTTGTTAATTTTAATATTTAAGTTTTTGGTGTTCATTGTAATTTTTTTTAGAATTTATATTTAAGAGATGCACTGATTCCGGCACCCATTTTATACTCATTGATTATGATATCTCCATTACCAGTATTTTCTCTGATAAATGAAATTTTAGGATTTAACAAGTTTCTTGCCGAAACACTCAAATCCAGTTTTGTTGTAATTGGACTTTTGAAAACAAAATCTAAAGTTGTTACGCTCTTCTCGACTATATTGCCCAAGCTTCCAGAACCAATAGAATATATTCGGTCAGAGAAATAAGAGGCAACTAATGTAGCTGATGGCTTGTAGTTTTTAAATGTAGGACTATAAGCGATGTCAGAGTTGAAAACCCATTTTGAGGCGCCTTCAAGTTCTTCTGTATCTCTGTTAAAGGCTGTAGTAAATGTTCCAGAAATATTTTTTAAATCTTGTTCTGTAAATGTGTATGATCCATTAAAACCGAATGTAAGTACTCCATTATCATCTGCATCTTTCAATAATTTCTTTCTCAACTCTAGCTCAAGGCCATATACATCTGCTGATTCTCCTGTTCTAAAATATCTTTGTGTTCCTGTGGCATCGGCTGCTACGACCCTATTTACTGGGTCATTAATTCTCTTTGCGAAGGCAGCAACAGAAAATATTTCACCACTCGATAAAAACCACTCATATTTCAAATCCAAGTTGTAAATTTCAGAATAGGTAGGTCCATTGCCATCAACCCCACCCAATAGGTCCGGATTACCTCCATAACGTACTGTCACATCTTCATAAACAAAGGGCGCCACTTCCTTAAACTCTGGCAATGATGCTGTTTTGCTCAATGCCAATCTCAAATTTGAATCTTCGTTCAAAGCATATTTAATGTTTAGACTAGGTAAAAAGATATTTTCATAAACAGATCTAAATCCAGGATCATCATCTCTAATATTGATAACATCATAAGTGATATTTTGAGAAAAAGATTCAAGTCTCACTCCAGGTACAATGAGCCATTTCTCACCTAAATTGATCTCTGCATTGAGATAGCCAGCATTGATTTCTAACTCACCATTATAGGTATTTTCAGGTAGACCTGGTCTGTTTGTGTTTCCTATATCATTGTTGATAGGATTTAATACGATTAAATTATACAAACCTGCGCCATCTGGAATATTGATATTTTGAACATTGAAAATCGAGTTGAAATTATTAACATCTAAAACTGGTGTGTTATTTCTATCTACGATGTCGTATCCATATCTAATGCTGTTAAAACTTCTTTCTTTGTCACGACCATTATATCCAAAGTTGATCTTAAAGTTATCTGAAAAAGTATGTTTTAAATTCACGAAGCTATTATATTCATCATCTTCGATACTTTGAAAAAAGCGTTGATTGTCGAAAGGAATATTTGTATAAAATATAGGATTTGTAGAAGGGTCGTTATCCAGTGCAAACTGATAGTCTTCTAGCGTGATACGCTTTCTATCTGGTTCATCAGAAAATACTTTGTTATATCCGAATCCCCAATCGAGATTCCACTTATCGTTGTTCGTTTTGTGTGAACCTAAAACTTGATTAACGAACACTCTGTCTTGATTGAATTGGACGTTCATTGTATAAAATCCTTCGTCACTGGCAATGGCGTCTCTACTGAAACCTAATCCTTTAGTTCCGTAATATCCTACTTCGTCACTAGAGCTATTGATGAATAAAGAACTATACTTGAAAGTATTATTATTGTCTACTTTAAATGTTGCATTCAACAGAGCCGTAGTATTCGTTGAGTAATCATATTCCGAGACATTTGGAAAATCTGTTTTCAAAACATTTGTAAAATCCCGAGCTTCTCCTTCTCTATATTCGTAACCATTTGAGAAACTTGCAGTGGCAAAAAAGCTCAATCTAGTATCATCATCAAAATCGAATGTATATCCGCCTTCCAAAGCCCCATTGAAATTGATATTACCTTCAGATTCTTGAGGGTCAACTCCGTGCGAAAGTATAACAGCAAATGGGTTATGGTCATATCTATTATAGTAGCCAAAATAACTCGGGCCTTCACTTCTCACAAAGTCTTCTCCTATGGCATTAGTATTTAGTCCACTACCTAGACTGATGTTTAGAAATCCTTTTCCTGTATATTCTTTAGAATTAATATTCACATTTCCAGCAGCAAAATCACCATAAAATGAAGCGGTGTATGCTTTACTCACTGAAATGTTTTCGATGATATCTGTAGAGAATAAATCTAAATCGATATTTTTCTTATTGACATCAGTAGAAGGAAGGGAAAGATTATTTAGAGTTGTGTTTTGATAGCGATCGCCTAAACCTCTCACATATACATTGCTGTTTCCTCTCTGCTTTGAGATCCCAGATATTTTTGAGACTGCTTCTCCTGCATCTCCAATACCTTTTCTAGTTAACTCTTCAGCACCTATACTTTGCTTAATTTCAACGGCTTTTTTCTGATCAAGCAATAAAGCAGCTTCACTTTCTTTTCGTGCCGTTGTTGTAATGACTACTTCATCCAATGAGGCAGAGCTTGCTCCCATTGGAACATTTACAGTTGTAACTTTATTTGCAACAACCTCAACCGTGATTTCTTGACTTTCATAACCGACAAAACTAAAAACCAAAGTATAAGAGCCGGGTGAGAGGTTGTCAAATCCATAAAGACCATCAATGTCTGAAGTAGTACCTGTAGTAGTACCTTTGATAACAATGTTGGCAAATGGTAAAGGTTCGTTGTTGTATTCTTTATCAGTAAGTTTTCCTGCGATCGAACCCTTAACCTGTCCAAACATGATCGATGTGGTTAAGAGAGCAAAAAACACTATTAATTTTCTCATTTGTTAGTGGTGATTTATTTGTGGCAAAGAAACTCACGTAATGTAAAGTCGGGGTTAACTCAAGGTTAAAACTGTTTCATAAAAAAGTTATCTAAACGTTAAGTGAAAGGTTGGAAATTCCAAAATAGACATGTTGTGTTAACATAGAAAAAAGTTATCTTGCAAACCAATTATTTAAATATGAATTGGGAACAATTATTGTCTCTGAAGCGATATGGTGATACCAACAAACGCTTAAGGAAAGAACAAGATGAAACAAGATTAGGTTTTGAGGTCGATTATGATAGAATTATTTTTTCTTCAGAGTTTAGAAGCCTTCAAGATAAAACACAGGTTATACCTTTATCAAAAACAGATTTCATCCATACACGATTAACACATAGTTTAGAGGTTAGCGTGGTTGGCCGTTCTTTAGGTCGAAAAGTGGGACAAAGACTTCTGGAGAAATATCCTCATCTTAAGAATATCCATGGTTATCAAATTAATGATTTTGGAGCGATTGTAGCAGCTGCCGCATTGGCTCATGATATTGGCAATCCTCCGTTTGGACATTCCGGAGAAAAAGCAATAGGCGAATATTTTAAAACGGGGAATGGTAATAGATTTAAGTCCGAATTGACAGCGAAAGAATATCAAGATTTATGTGATTTTGAAGGTAATGCTAATGGGTTTAAAATTTTGACGGAAAGTAGGAAAGGTAGGGGAGGTGGGCTTCGCTTGAGCTATGCAACTCTTGGAGCCTTTACAAAATATCCAAAAGAGTCACTACCCAAAAAACCTACTTCACATATTGCAGACAAAAAATATGGTTTTTTTCAAAGTGATAAGGAGGCGTTTATGGATGTAGCTACAGAACTGGGATTAAAGCAGACTAGAGATGGTAATGATATCAGTTTTGCAAGGCATCCATTGACTTTTCTTGTGGAAGCTGCTGATGATATCTGTTATACCATAATAGATTTTGAGGATGGTATCAACTTTGGTTTAATACAAGAAGAATATGCTTTAGAGTACTTAATCAATTTGGTTAGGGATACAATCAACAAAGACAATTATAGCTCTCTCACCAATACAGAAGATAGAATTAGCTACTTAAGAGCGCTTGCAATTAATACCTTGATAAATGAGTCAGTTGAGATTTTTATGAGTAACGAAGAATCCATTCTTAATGGTACCTTTGAAAATGCGCTCCTCGATATGAGTAGATATAAGGCACAAATCAAAGACATCATCGACATAAGTGTAAAAAATGTCTATAATTCTATGGATGTTATTGATAAAGAAATTGCGGGTTATGAAGTGATTAATGTGCTTTTAGATTCATTTGTTTACACTGTTTATAAACATCATAAAGGAAATTTATCTAATTATGATCAGCTCATATTGAAAGTTTTGCCCGAGACGTTAGACTTAAAGGACAATGCGTTGTACCATAACATTTTAGATATTTGCAATTTTGTGGCAAGGTTTTCAGACAGCAATGCCATTCAAACATACAGAAAATTGAAAGGAAACCATTTATAATAAATACAGCATGAAAAAGAGATTACTATTAGGCGCAACCGTTTTTTCACTTATTCTATTAAGTATTGGGTGCAGTACATCAAATGAATACTCTGAAATTGAAAAATTAAGAAAAAAACATCAAAACTTTTTAGAGAATAGTCCATTTAAGGAAACTCAACATATCTCAAGAAAAGAAAGAAAAAAAATGGGGATTCCACCAAACGCCTATTTTGAGCAATTGTGGGATTTGACAATGGATCCAAATACAGGGCGTCCAATGCCAGAACGACTGGAGGAAGTACGTTCAGAATTAAATGATCAAAGATTATTTTATAGAGGAATGTCAGGTGAGAGTACAACATCCTGGATAAATAGGGGACCCAATGATCAAGGAGGTCGCACAAGAGGTATTATGTTTGACCCAAATGATGTTGGTAATCCAAATCCTGCCGATGACTATACAAGAGTTTTTGCGGGAGGCGTTTCTGGAGGACTTTGGGTTAATGAAGATATTACAAATCCAAGTTCATCATGGACATTGGTAACCGGCATGCAGGCCAACATTTCGGTTACAACAATTATTTCCGACCCAAACAATTCGAACATTTTTTACATAGGTTCTGGAGAATCTTTTGTTTCCGGAGATGTGGTAGGAAGAGGTGTTTGGAAGTCTACTGACGGAGGTGTCACTTGGAACAATATATTTGGGGGTTATGATAGTTTTAGCAACGGAAATGTAAATGGTATATTTTACATAAATGATATTGTAGCTAGAAATGTCTCTGGGACAACAGAATTATATATTGCTGTGGCAAATGCTTTTTATGGTTCTGCTTCCAGTCCAAATAATTTTCATAGTGTTGCTGAAGCCGGTGTCTATAAATCAACAGATGGAGGAAACAATTGGAATCGATTTAATATAACACACAATAATGGCAATTATAAAAACCCATGTGATTTAGAAATTGATGTCAATAATAATATTTGGTTTACCACAACGAGCAATGTGTTTGGCAACCCAGGTGGCGATATTTATAGATCTTCCGATGGAATCAATTTTTCTTTGATAAGAAATATTCCTAATGCATCGAGAACTGAACTGGAAGTTTCAAGTACAGATGCTAATCGTTTATGGGTTGCCGCAAACGTAAATGGAGCTGCCGATCTTTTTACAACAACTGATGCCTTTGCGACAATAACATCCATGCTAGAACCAAATGATGCAGATAATGGAATTTCTTCGACCGATTATACAAGAGGTCAAGCATTTTATGATTTACCAATTGAGGCAGACCAAAATGGAAAACTTTATGTGGGCGGAATAGATTTGTTTGTATCCCTTAATAATGGGATTACATGGAATCAAATATCTAAATGGTCTAATAATGCTAACTTGAACACTTTAACAGTCCCTTTTGTTCACGCAGACCAACATGCAATTGTTTTTAGGCCTGGTAGTAATGGTAATCAAGTTGTTTTTGGAACAGATGGAGGTGTTTATTATTCCAACAATATTTCAGCTACGGCAGGAAACCCAGCAGCGATTCAACAGCGAAATATAAATTTTGTGACGACACAATTTTATTATGGTACGATAGACGGTGTTGGAGGTGGAAATGGAGATGACATTGCTGGAGGTACACAAGATAACGGAACACAAGTTTTGGTGAATGGAAATGCAGGGCTAAATCCCTTTTTTGACCCTGCTGGAGGTGATGGCGGTTTTACTGAAATAGACGATATTGGAGTTCAATATATGATTACCACTTATCCTGGGAACAATCATGTTTACTTCAATTATCCAACGTTTACAAATGGGTATGCAATTACAAGTGGGAATGGGGGGAGTTTTATAAATGAAGCGGCTCTCGATAAGAATCAAAACGTTCTTTTTTCGAATGCGTCCTCGGGTGGCAGTCGTGCCATAGAAAGAACAACAAATTTTATGAATGGAGCTGCAAATGTTGTAAATGCTAACCTTACAAACACATTATTGAATTCATCGCCAAGCGCTTTAAAAGTTTCTCCATTTACCACAGCCACCTCTACACTTTTTGCGGGTTTAAGAAATGGTAGATTACTTAAAATTACTTTTGCCAATTTAGGACCTTTTTGGTCCAACATTTCAGGACCGGGATTTGTCGGGAGCATCTCGGATATAGAGTTTGGGCAAAATGAACAGGAAATTTTTGTAACCATGCATAATTATGGTGTTCAAAGTATTTGGTATACAAGTAATGGAGGAACTTCATGGAGAAGTCTTGAAGGAAACCTTCCTGACATGCCGGTAAAATGCATTTTGCAAAACCCTTTATTGCCAAATGAATTAATTATAGGAACCGAACTTGGTATTTGGGCAACGCCCGACTTTACTCAAACCAATCCTACATGGATTCCTGTATTTAATGGTATGAGCGACGTGACAGTTTTAGATCTGGATTTAAGAGCGTCAGACAACACCATTTTAGCAACCACATACGGAAGAGGTTTATTTACTGGAACTTTTACAGCTACACCTTTAAGCGTTCTTGATAGTGAAGCTATAAATAAAAATATTACAGTTCATCCTACCGTATCTAATGGAAATGTTCGTGTTTCTTCAAAAGCCAATCTAGGTAAGGTAAACATGGATATATACAGCTTAAGCGGAAAGAAAGTCTTTAACCAATCTCTCAATCTATCTACTAGCAATCAAAGCTTATCTCTTGAACTGAGTTCTGGAATGTATTTAGTTCAATTTAAGGGAAATAATTTCACCGAAAACTCGAAAATAGTGATTAAATAACGATAAGATTATCATTAATATTTAACTAGGGAGCTTCAGGGCTCCCTATTTTTTCAAAACATTTCATCGAAAAAATTTGCATTTAAACGATAAAGTGTTATATTTGAATCCGAATCAAAGTTAAAACCTCTTATCATGAAGAAGAATCTACTGGGTGCTATTGTTATTTTCTTTGTAACTCTAGCTTTTTTATTGGTGATCGACGACATCTCTAAAAGTAAAAGTCCGCAGCCGCAATCTACAGTTAACGTTTATGAAAAAGGTCAACAACCAGAAATGGTTACGACTGATCATGAAGACGAATAATCTCCTGTATAATACTTGCTAAGCTTTTAGAATCAAGTTTTTGTTGATGAAATAATTTTTCAACGCTGCCGTGCTCAATGAACTCATCGGGCAATCCCAAAACTGTTATGGATGTTATATACTTGTGTAGAGCTGCAAACTCTACAACTGCACTGCCGAACCCTCCTTTTATAGTGCCATCTTCGATAGTGAGAATGTACTTATAATCACTAAAAATTTTGTGAAGCAACGTCTGATCAAGAGGTTTTACAAAACGCATATCGAAATGTGCAACTAATTCTGGTTTTGATAAAGAATCTATAGCTTCACTGACATTTTTTGAAATACTTCCAATACTTAACACGGCTATTTTTGTTCCTTTCTGAAGCTCAATACCTTTGCCGATTTCAATTTTTTGAAAGGGTTGTTTCCAATCCAGCGAGGTGCCTCTGCCTCTTGGATAACGTATCGCAATTGGATGTTCAAGGCCCAATTGAGCTGTGTACATCATATTTCGTAATTCAATTTCATTCCGCGGAGCGAAAATAATTAAATTCGGAATGCATCTTAAATACGCCAAATCAAAAACACCATGATGCGTTGCGCCATCTTCACCAACCAAACCAGCTCTATCCAGACAAAATATCACAGGCAAATTCTGCAATGCCACATCATGAATAACTTGGTCATAAGCTCGCTGAAGGAAAGTAGAATAGATATTACAGAAAACCACCATACCTTGTGTTGCCATTCCAGCAGCTAACGTAACCGCATGCTGTTCTGCAATTCCAACATCAAAGGCGCGTTCAGGCAATTCATCCATCATCAACTTTAGAGAACTTCCAGTTGGCATAGCAGGTGTGATACCGATGATTTTTTCATTTTGTTTCGCAAGTTCCAAGATAGTTTCACCAAATACATCCTGAAATTTTGGAGGTAAATCCTCCTTTTGAGAAGGAACAATTTCCCCAGTTAAGGCATCAAATTTCCCTGGCGCGTGATATTTCACCTGTTGCTCTTCGGCTTGTTTTAAACCTTTTCCTTTAGTGGTAATTACGTGCAAAAGCTTTGGGCCTTTCACCTCTTTCAGTCGTTGTAACTCTTCGAGAAGTAATTCCAAATTATGGCCATCAATAGGTCCTGAATAATTGAAATTCAATGCTTCAAAAATGTTGTCTTGTTTTTCGGTCCCTTTTTTAACGTTGGTAAGATACTGTTTCAAAGCACCAACACTTGGGTCAATGCCAATGGCGTTGTCATTCAAGATGATTAGAATATTGGCATCGGTAACTCCTGCGTGATTGAGCCCTTCAAACGCCATTCCGCTAGCAATTGATGCATCGCCAATAACTGCAATATGTTGTCTATTTTCACCTTTTAATTTGGATGCAATCGCCATTCCCAAAACAGCCGAAATGGAGGTGGAAGAATGTCCGACGCCAAAAGCATCATAAACACTTTCGCTTCTTTTCGGAAAGCCGCTGATGCCACCAAGTTGTCTGTTGGTATGAAAAATTTCCTTACGACCCGTCAAAATTTTATGACCATAGGCCTGATGGCCAACATCCCAAACCAGCAAATCCTCTGGCGTATTGAACACATAATGCAAGGCAATAGTGAGTTCCACGACACCAAGGCTTGCTCCCAGATGACCTTCCTTGGTCGCAACGATATTGATGATAAATTCGCGAAGTTCTTTAGCCAGAATAGGAAGTTCGCTCGGAGTTAAGTGTCTTAAATCTGAAGGGGAATTGATATGGTTTAAGAATTCGCTCATGTTTTGCAAATGTACCATTTGAAATCGTATTTTTACTCCAAACGATTTTGGATTTTATGATGTTAGAACCTTTTGATGACACCTACTTTATGAAGAAAGCGCTTCAGGAAGCTGAACTCGCTTATGCAAAAGGTGAAATACCTGTGGGAGCAGTTATTGTGATAGATAATCGAGTTATTGCGAGAACGCACAATCTCACCGAAATGCTTGTAGATGTGACGGCTCATGCGGAAATGCAGGCCATCACAGCAGCATCAAATTTTTTAGGCGGAAAATATCTTCATAATTGCACATTATATGTAACGTTAGAACCTTGCCAGATGTGTGCAGGCGCTCTGTATTGGAGTCAAATTTCCCGAATTGTATATGGTGCAAAGGATGAACAACGAGGTTATACAGCTTTGAATGCTAAATTACACCCAAAAACAGTCATGTTAGGTGGTGTTTTAGAAGAAGAATCATCGCAGTTACTGAAACGCTTCTTTATTGAAAAACGAAATCTGAATTAACGACGCTTATCTCCTTCTCGCTCGCGCATCTTTTTCAAGTTTTCTTTTGTGAGCATATAATCTTCCACTTTTTTGTCTTTCCAGCGATACCAAGAAAACAATGGAAATGCAATGATGAACAAACCTGCAACGCCACCACCAATCATTTTTTGCGAGAAGTCTGTTTCCCATAAAAACCCAAGAATGATACTGGCAATACTTAAAATAAACGAAAGGGCTATGATGTATTTCATCAGTGTGTGATATTGATTAGCTTTCTTCGGTACATCGTCAGTAACTTCGATTTGGAAATAAATCCGACGTAAATATCATTTTTAACAACAGGAAGATTCCAGGCGTTGCTATCTTGAAACTTTTTCATAATATCGGTCATTTTATCTTTTTCAATATCGATGATATCTGGCGGACTTTGCATCACGTCGCTTGCATACACTTCGTTATAAAGGCTTTGGTCAAACATAATCGGTCTGATATCATCCAAAAGAATGACGCCTTTTAGTTTTTCAGTGTTTTCATCGATTACCGGAAAAATATTTCGGCTGGATTTTACAACGGCTTCATGAACAATGCTTCCAAGTGTCATCGTTGTGGTCACTTTTGCAAAATTATTTTCTACCACTTTGTTGATATCCATCAGGGTTAATACTGCGTGGTCTTTATCGTGCGTAATCAATTCACCTTTTCGACCTAATTCCATTGTGTAAACAGAATGTGGATGAAAACTTTTAGTGATTCCAAAGGAAATAGCCGCGGTCAACATCAGCGGGATAAAAAGTTCGTAACCACCTGTAACTTCGGCTATCAAGAAAATGGCTGTCAATGGTGCGTGGAGCACGCCAGCCATCAATCCAGCCATCCCTACAAGCGTAAAATTACTTTCGGAAACAGGATGATTTGTCAGCCCAATATTGTTGATGATTTTCGCAATGCAATTGCCCATAATGCTTCCCATAAAAAGTGTTGGCGCAAAAATTCCTCCAACGCCTCCAGCACCAAAAGTCAGAGCACTGGCAATGATTTTGAAAAACACCAATCCAGCCAAAAGACCAATAATAATCCAAATGTTGGTCACTTCGAGATGAAAAATATTGTTTTCCAGTGCTTTCTCTGGATTGCCAGCTATGAGATTATTTATGACGTCGAATCCTTCACCATATAAAGGTGGAATAAAATATATGAGAATTCCCAAGCACACACCACCTATGATAAGGCGTTTAATGGGAGAGTCTATCGTATCGAAAAATCGTTGAATTCGGTCATAAACTTCAGTGAAATAGATTGAAACGAATGCCGCTACGACACCTAAAATTGCATAAAAAGGCGCATCCGATAGTTCAAAATGGTCTTCAATACGAAAAGGCAATAAAATATCGTCACCAAAGAAAAAATAGGAGGTCAATATTGCTGAAAGTGATGCCAAAAGCAGTGGCAACATCGACGCAATCGTCAAATCGAGACTGAACACTTCAATTGCAAAGATAATTGCAGCGATTGGAGCCTTGAAAATCGATGACATCGCTCCTGCGGCTGCACAACCAATCAATAGGTTTCTGGTGCTTTGGTTTACGTGAAATAAACGAGATATGTTACTGCTGATGGCTGAACCCGTTGCAACCGTTGGTCCTTCGAGACCGACGGAACCTCCAAAACCTACCGTAAAAGGAGCCGTTAGAATGGAACCAAACATCTGATATTGCTTCATAATACCTTTTCTTTTTGAAATTGAAAAGAGCGTTGAAGGAATGCCGTGACTCACCTTATGGCGAATTACATATTTAATGATGAGGTATACCAAGGTCAAACCGATGATTGGGAACAAAAAGTAAAATGCGTGATGGTAATATTGGACCAAATTACCTTCGAGAATGTGCTGTATAAAGTGTGTTAAGTTTTTCAGTACAACCGCACCAACACCAGACGTAAAGCCAACCAATATGCTCAAAACAGCTACAAACTGCTTATGGGAGATGTGTTTTGCTCTCCATATCAAAAACCGTTTGAAAAATGAGCGGTTAGGCATTGTTCTTTGAAATAAAAAAATCCTGCATCGCAGGATTATCTTGTTATGATTGAATGTTCAATTTTAAACTTAATTCAGCCAATTGTTTGTCATCGATAGGAGCAGGAGCATCTATCATCACATCGCGACCAGCATTGTTTTTAGGGAACGCAATGAAATCGCGAATTGTTTCCTGTCCACCCAAAATGGCAACCAATCTATCCAACCCGAAAGCCAAACCTCCGTGTGGTGGTGCTCCATATTGAAATGCATCCATCAAAAACCCAAACTGCGCTTTTGCTTCTTCAGGTGTAAACCCTAAATAATCAAACATCAAAGCTTGTGTTTTTTTATCGTGAATTCTGATGGAACCACCTCCAATTTCGTTTCCGTTCAATACCAAATCATAGGCATTTGCTTTCACGGCACCAGGATTGGTTTCCAAAAGCTGAATCTGTCCTGGTTTTGGTGACGTAAATGGATGGTGCATTGCGTGGTAACGCTCGGTTTCTTCATCCCATTCCAAGAGAGGAAAATCCACCACCCAAAGCGGTGCAAATTCGTTCGGTTTGCGCAATCCAAGTCGTGTTGCCAACTCCATACGCAAAGCACTCAATTGTGGACGTACTTTGTCCTTGTTTCCTGAAAGCACACAAATCAAATCACCAGCTTTGGCACCTGTGACTTCGGCCCATTTTGCCAAATCTGCTTCATCATAAAACTTGTCAACAGAAGATTTATAAGTTCCATCCTCATTGCATCTTACATACACCATTCCCATCGCACCAATTTGTGGGCGTTTTACCCAATCAATCAATTGATCAATCTCTTTTCTTGTGAAGTTATTTCCGCCAGGAACAGCGATACCAACCACTAATTCTGCATTATTGAAAATACCAAAATCTTTGTGTTGTGTTACGTCATTCAACTCGCCAAATTCCATCCCAAAACGAATGTCTGGCTTGTCGTTTCCGTATTTTTGCATGGCTTCGTCGTAGGTGATACGTGGAAACTTTTCAATTTCAACACCATTCACTTCTTTCAAAAGATGACGTGTTAAACCTTCAAAAGCATTCAAAATGTCTTCTTGTTCCACAAACGCCATTTCGCAATCAATTTGTGTAAATTCTGGTTGACGGTCAGCACGTAAATCTTCATCACGGAAACATTTCACTATCTGGAAATACTTATCCATTCCGCCCACCATCAACAGTTGCTTAAATGTTTGAGGCGATTGTGGAAGCGCATAAAATTGACCTTCGTTCATACGAGAAGGTACCACGAAATCGCGAGCGCCTTCAGGAGTGGATTTAATCAAATAAGGTGTTTCAACCTCAATAAACCCTTCCCTGGAAAGATAATTTCTAACCTCTTGTGCCACTTTGTGACGGAACATCAAACTGTTTTTGACAGGATTGCGACGAATGTCGAGATAGCGATATTTCATACGCAACTCTTCACCACCATCGGTTTCATCTTCAATAGTGAAAGGCGGAAGCAAAGCGGAGTTCAAAACGGTCAATTCTGAAACTAAAATCTCGACATCGCCTGTTGGCATATTTGGATTTTTGGAAGCACGCTCAATAACAGTTCCTTTTACTTGAATTACAAACTCACGACCCAATTTCTGGGCTTTTTCCATCATCTCTTTTGAAGTGCGTTCTTCATCAAACACTAATTGTGTGATTCCATAACGGTCACGTAAATCGACCCAAACGATGAATCCCTTATCACGTGACTTTTGCACCCAACCTGCCAAGGTTACTTCTTTATTGATATGCGATGAACGCAGTTCGCCGCAGTTATGACTTCTGTACATATTTTTTGAAACATTTTACATCGAAACGCTAATGTTTTGATGTTAGAGGATGCAAATTTAAGGAAGTTAAGCTATTATTGAATAAAAAAGCCTCAATTCTTATTGAGGCTTTTTGATAATTTATTCTAAACTTGCGACAGGTTCATCATCCAGTTCTTGATTGACTGATTTTATTTTTCCTCGCAGCCACATTTTAAATTTCATCGTTAGGAAAAACATCACTGGCACGACAATCAAGGTCAAGAATGTTGCGACAAACAGACCGTAGATGACAGTCCACGCCAATGGTCCCCAGAATACGACGTTATCACCTCCCATATAGATATTTGGATTGAAATCTCTAAATAATGTAAAGAAATTGATATTCAACCCAATTGCCAATGGAATCAAACCCAGTATGGTAGTAATAGCCGTTAAAAGTACTGGACGCAAACGTGCTTTACCTGCTCTCACAATGCTTTCAAATAAATCTTCTGTTGAAAGATGTTCACTTTCATCTAAATCCAAGTCGTTTTTCTTTCTGTCTATCAATAATTGAGCGTAGTCCAAAAGTACCACACCATTATTCACCACAATTCCTGCGAGAGAAATAATTCCCACCATCGTCATCATAATCACGAATGCACTTCCTGTAATCACAATGCCTCCGAATACACCAATAAAACTCAAGAATATGGCAAGCATAATGATTGCTGGTTTAGAAACAGAATTGAATTGGAAAATCAAAATGAAGAAAATCAACATCAATCCTGTAAAAAATGCACCCATTAAAAATGCCATTTGCTTGTTTTGCTCTTCAATTTGTCCTGTGTAATCAATCTTGATATTTTCAGGGAGACCTTCATAGCTCTTCATTTCATTCTGAATTTGGGTGACGATAGCTTGTGCATCTGTATAACCAGGCGCCAGAGCAGAATATACAGTCACCACACGTCGTGTTCCAGCGTGTTTAATGGCACTAAAACCACTATTATTTTCTTGTTTTGCCAGCGTAGATAGAGGAATGACCTTTAACTGACCAGTATTGTCCCTAAATGTGATGTTTTGATTGAAAAGCGCACTGGTATTGTAACGCAAATCTTCATTAAAACGAACATAAATGTCAAAATCATCACCATCTTCTTTGTAAATTCCGGCTTTAGCTCCAAAAATTGAGTTTCGTAATTGCTGACCAACTTGTGAAGCGCTGACGCCAAGCTCGCCTGCCTTTTTTCTGTCTACAGTCACTCGCATCGTTGGTTTATCCTTGTTTACATCAATCTTGAGTTCATCGATTCCTGCAATGTTTTTCTCATTGATAAACTCGCGCATATTTTCGGCAGTTGCAATCAATTCATTATAATCATCACCTTCAATCTCAATGTTAATTGGTGCACCTGCTGGCGGACCGTTGGCATCTTTCTCCACTGAAATCAAGACTCCTGGGTAAATACCAACCAAAGCTTTTTGAACTTTTTGACGCAACAATTCACTATCCTCGCCTTCACGATATTTGTATTCTCGCATTGATGCTGTGATTTTTGCCTTATGTGGCATTTCGGCCGTTGAACCACCTTCTGTTTGCGGATTTCCAGCACCTTCGCCTACTTGCGACACAGCACTTTCTACCAAGAAGTTATAATCACCTTTTTTATATTGATTGTCATCTAAAACATCATATACACGCTTCTCGATTTCCTTGGTGATGGCATTCGTTTTTTCGATGGCTGTACCTTGAGGATATTCTATGTAAACAATGATTTGATTCGGCTTATTATCTGGGAAAAACTCTACTTTGGTTCGTTGTGTTCCTAATGAAATTCCGAAAGCAATAAACGCTGCAAACAATAATATGACTGTTCCGATGGTCAAAATGTATGGTTTGCGACCTGAAAGCGCACGACGTAATTGTCGCTCGTACCAGTTTTCCAATCTTACCAATGAATTGTTCTGGAAATTATTTGCCCATTTACGCAAAAACAAACGATACACCCAAAGCATAATGGCTGTAAACACCATCAAAGTTCCCAAAGCACGATATTCGCCTGCCACCAAGAAGACCAGAATACCCAACCCAGCCATAACGCTCGTGGTGATAATGATTCTTTTCAAAGGCATATCTTTATCTTCGATATTCATATATTGAGATACCAACACGGAATTGAAAAATATCGCCACGAACAATGATGAACCAAGAACAATGGAAAGCGTAATCGGCAAAATCATCATAAATTCTCCCATAATTCCCGGCCAAAGACCTAATGGAATGAATGCCGCAACAGTAGTCGCCGTTGAAATGATGATAGGAAAGGCAATCTCGCCAATTCCCTTTTTGGCTGCTTCCATTCGGCTCATACCCTCTTCGTCCATCAATCGATAGACATTCTCCACTACCACAATTCCGTTATCCACGAGCATTCCCAGACCCATAATAAGACCGAAAAGTACCATCGTGTTCAAACTGTGACCGAGTAAATTCAGAATCATCAAAGACATAAACATCGACATCGGAATCGCAAATCCTACGAAGATGGCGTTTTTGAATCCAAGGAAGAACATTAGAACGGTTACCACGAGAATGACACCAAAAATGATATTGTTAACCAAATCATCTACTTGACCAATTGTTACTGAAGACTGGTCGTTTGCGATGGTGATAGTCAAATCTGAAGGGAATTCGTTCTTCTTTGCATCTTCAACAATAACCTTGATTTGCTCAACGGCATCCACCATATTTTTACCAGCACGTTTTTTGACATCGAGCATTACAACAGGATGACCATATTCTCTAGCAAAGGTGGTTTTGTCCTCTTCCTTGAACGATACTGTAGCCACATCTTTTAGATAGATGGCATTTCCGTTTTCTGACTTTACAACAAAATCTTCAAGTTCAGAAGGTGATTCAATTTCACCCAAAACTCTTATGGTTCTTCTTTGTCCACTGGCAATCAAATTTCCAGCAGACATTGTGGTATTTCCACTATTGATGGCTCCGATAATGTCATTGAAAGTAACATCAGAAGCCATCATTTTATAGATATCCACAGCAACCTCAACTTCTTTTTCCTGTGCACCACGAATATCTACTTTCTTTATTTCCAATAAATCTTCAATTTCATCTTGAAGATATTCGGCATAATCCTTTAGTTTTTCGACTGGATAATCACCAGAAATATTGATGTTTAAAATTGGCATTTCTTCCGAAAGGCTTAATTCAAATACATCTGGCTCCACTTTGGCATCATTGAAGGTTGGCCAATCTTCACTGGCAGTTTCACTGTCGATTTCGTCCTTTACCTTTTGCTTTGCTTGGTCAACGCTTATGCCTTCATCAAATTCGACAACAATCATCGAATAATCTTCTTGAGAAGTTGAGGTAATGTCCACAACATTACTGACCGTTTTCAGTTGGTCTTCCAATGGGTCTGTAACCAATTTCTCGATATCTTCAGCTGTATTACCTGGATACACAGTGCTGACGTAGATTTTGGTCTCATTGACTTCCGGGAAATTTTCTCTAGGCATACTGAAGAATGCCGTAACTCCCAAATAGAAGATGACCAAAATAAGGACATACATTGTGGTCTTGTTGTTAATCGCCCAAGACGACAGACCAAACTCCTTGTCGACCTCTTTTTTCTTTTTAGTTTTCGCCATTGGTGTTTGATTCAAATGTTATTACTTTCACTGATTGTCCATCTTTTACGCTTCTTGCGCCTTCTTTGATAAGCTCTGCTCCATCGTCAATTCCTTCCAAGACCTCAATGACATCACCTTGTGTTTTTCCTGTTTTGATGATTACACGATTTGCAATGCCTTCACCTTCACCATTTTTGTCTTTGACGATGTAGACATACTGCTCACCGTCTGCATTTTCAGAAATGATGCTTTGTGGTATCAACAATGCTTTTTCACTAGTGTAGTCATTGATTTTCAACTTGGCAGTTAAATTAGGTTTGATGGATTTTTCCTTATTCGGAATTGCCACTTCAACTCTAAAAGTTCTATTGGCTGGATTGATGAAATCGCTTGCCTGACGAACTTTTGTATCAATGGTTTTTCCAAGTACAGGAAATTCAACTTCCACTTTTTTACCAGCAGTGACGTCTGCTACATAACGTTCAGGCACTTCCGTTTCGATATACATATCGTCTAGGTTGACGATACGCATCAGTTGGGTTTGACCAGCAGCAACTACACTTCCTTGTTCGGTAATTACGTCATCAATCGTTCCTGAAAAAGGCGCACGCACTGTGGTTTTTGCCAATTGAGATTTCAACTGATTAACCGCTTCAACTTGCGATTCATACGATGATTTAGCCTGTAGATATTGAATTTCACTTCCTATTTTTTGGTCCCATAGACGCTTTTGACGTTCAAAAGTTGTTTTTGCTAAATCAGCTTGAATTTCCAATTGCGCCAATTGTTGACCCAATCCACCATCATCGATTTTTGCTAACGTTTGACCTTTCGAAACTTTTTGTCCTTCTTTCACATAGACATTTGTCAAAATCCCGTTGTATTCAGGTGTGATGACCAAAAGATTTTTTGTAGTCACGTTTCCTTGAAGTTCAAGCATATGCACAAATTCTTCTTGTGTGGCTTTGAAAGTCGTAATCAAAGGAACATTTTTAGTGGTGTCCAATGCAGCGATTTTTTCATCCAATTGTTTGATTTTTGAATGAATAGCTTCTTGTTCATTCACAAGTTCAGCACGTTTTTTTCTAATAGTTTCCAGATTATTGCTTTCCAGAACCTTTTCCACTGAATTCTTCTGCTCTTCTCCACAAGAAGTCAAAATGAACGCAATAGTTAAAATTGATAATATATGTCTCATTTTATGGTTGTTATTGATTGATTGTTGTATTTAAAACGGTTTCTAATTCTGCTTTTTTATTGATGACATCTAGCATCGACTGCAAAAATTCTTGCTGCGCTGTGTATAATTGTGTCTGTGCTTGGCGTAAATCAAAACTTGTGGAAATGCCTTCGAAGAATTTCGTCTGATTTTTATTTTCGATGCGTTCTGCCAATGCTAGATTTTCCTTTTTATTGTCGTAATCCTCAATGGCGAATTGGTAATCGCTTTTTGCTTTTGCGATATTCAAAGTGATTTTCTGTTGCGTTTCCAAAAGGTCAGTTTCTGCTTTTTCCAAATTGATTTTCGCACGTTGCGTGGCAGAATTTCGCATTCCAGAACTGAAAATTGGAATATTCAGGCTAACTCCGAACAACGATGAACCAAACCAGTCTTGGTCTTTATCCAAGAATGAAAATTCATCACTAAATGCAGAATATCCTCCATTTAAAAATCCGTTCAATGTGGGAAGTGCTTTGCTTTTTTCAAGTTTTAGAAGTAATTCCTTTGAAACTTTGTCATTTTCGGCAATTTGATAGTCGATGGTATTTTCAGCATTAGCATCTGCTTCAAGTAAACCTAAAGAGATGTTTTGTGCTGTTAAAGTTTCAAGGCTATCGGTCAAAACCGTTTCGTGATACACATCAAGGCCAAGCGTAATATTCAGCATTTGATAGGCCAAGGTTTTCATCCGATTGGTGTTGTTCAAACTGCTTTCCACGCCAGATAAAGTGATTTTCAATTGCTCAACGTTTTCTTCTTCCGTCAGACCATTTTCATAGATTTTTGTGGTCTCGTCGAGGTTCTTTTGCAACACTTCGAGGTTTCTTTCCAGAATTTGGATGCTTTCTTCCGCAAGCAAAACATTTCCATACGCATTGATGACAGATTTTCGAACTTCCAAATCGGTTTTTGTCTTTGCATTCTGTGAAATTTCCAAAAACACTTTCGCCGATTGCAGTCCGACAATGTAAGAACCATCAAATATCTTTTGGTTCAAAGTGGCAAAGGCTGTCATATTTTGTTTGGTTCCAAAAACCACTTCAGCAAATTCTCCTGGTTGTCCACCGAAAAACTCCGCTGGAATAACCTGAACTTGCTGCTTCAAGAAATTTTGATAATCGACAGCAGCGCTTATTTGTGGCAAACCGCTGGCTGTGGTTTCCCATTTTTGGGCTTTGGCAGCATCAATGTCGCGAGCAGCATTGATGGCTGTTCGGTTGTTTTGAAGTGCGAAATCGATGGCTTCCTGCAAACTGAATTGCGTAGGCGTTTCTTGCGAAAAGCCGAAAGAAGTCATCATTAAAGTTGTGATAAATATGAGTGTTTTTCTCATTGGCGTTTATTGATTGTGATTGGTTTCTATATAGTTATCTAATAATTGTAGGCCTTTTGGTGTGCAAATGCCTCTTAAATGGTATTCCAAATAATTGTTCATCAAGTTTCGCATTGAGAAATTGTTCAAAGGGAACAGTTCTTTATCTTTCAATGCCATCATACAAGTGAAATAGATTTTTGAAATGAATTCCACATTGATGCTGTCTCGGTACAATCCGTTTTTAACACCACGTTCCAAGTTGCAAGCCACGCAATCTTCCATAACGCAAAATTGCTTTTCCTTGATGTCCTTAAATATTTTCGGATAATACTTTTCCAACTGATATTGAGGCGATGACTTTTCGTCTTTCAAGTTTCTCATCAAGAAACGCTTGATTTCAAAAATCTCATCAATCGGGTTTCGCTCTTCTTTTCGAATGTCTTCGATTCCTTCGGAAATCAACTTGAACATAAATAAAGTAGTTTCTTCCACTAAATCATTTTTGTTCTCAAAGTGTTGGTACACAGTTTTTTTTGATATTCCCATTGCATTGGCAATATCATCCATCGTCACACTCTTAAACCCATAGGTCAAGAATAATTCTGCAGCTGTTTTTAAAATATCTTCTTTCATAATCGGGTACAAAAGTAAGTATGGAAACTTTAAAAACAAAAAAAGTTTCCAAAGTTTTAATGATTTTTTAACATTGCACTCTTAAACTGAATTTTATGACTGTTTCATTTTAAATTCAAAGATTAGTACAATCAGCCCAATTACATTATTTTTGTCCGATGCAAAAAATTGAATTCTATCAGAAGGCATTTCGTGAGTATCTTGAAGCTTTCGCCACGAAAAAAGAGCCAAAATCCCTGTATGAACCTATCAACTATATATTGATGTTGGGTGGCAAACGTTTACGTCCTGTACTCACGTTAATGACGGCAGATATTTTTGAAGGAAATTATCAAAAAGCGATGGATGCTGCATTAAGTGTTGAGGTCTTTCATAATTTTTCATTGGTTCACGATGATATTATGGATGATGCGCCTTTGAGACGAGGCAAAGAAACGGTTCACGAAAAATGGGATGTAAATACTGGGATTCTTTCTGGTGATGCGATGCTGATAATGGCGTATCAATTGTTTGAAAATTATGAGCCAAAAACGTTTCAATCATTGGCAAAATTGTTCAGCAGAACAGCTTTGGAAGTCTGTGAAGGTCAGCAATATGATGTCGATTTTGAAGTTCGGGACGATGTGACGATAGAAGAATATTTGAAGATGATTGAATATAAAACAGCCGTTTTGGTAGCCGCAGCGATGAAAATGGGTGCTATTGTTGCTGGAGCAACTGAAGCAAATCGAGATTTGATTTATGGCTTCGGAAAAAATTTGGGCATTGCGTTTCAGTTACAGGATGATTATTTGGATGCGTTTGGTGATGAAGCCACTTTTGGAAAGCAGATAGGAGGTGATATTATTGAAAATAAAAAAACGTTTTTATATCTGAAAGCTTTAGAATTTTCGAATGATGACGACAAACTTCAATTGGAACATTTATATGGCATCAGTCCTTCTGATTCGAGACAAAAAATAGAAACAGTGAAACACTTATTCGTGTCCAGCGGTTCAGCTGAAGCTACTCAAATGGCTATTAAAACTTATACAGACAAGGCTTTTTCTGTACTAGACACGTTGTCCATTTCAGACGATAATAAATTGATGTTGAGGAAATTTGGAGAGCAATTGATGAACAGAAATGTTTAAGACAGAAATGAAGGATATTGCTACATTTCAAGACTTGATTTCGGAAGCCAATTATTTGGAGTTGTATCCAAAATTGATTGCACAACTCAACAAAGATTTACTGTTTGCTAATCTCACTTTGGAATTTGAAGAAAATGTATTGCCTTCAAGTTTGAAGTTGATGCTTCAAGAAACCATCTATAAATTGATTCAGGAACGATTTATGGATTATCTCAATCTGCTCTACATCGTGGATGTTTCCGAAGAAAAAGTAAGGCAGTTGGATGGCAATGATACGCTTCAATTATCGGAAGACATTACATTTCTCATTTTGAAAAGAGAATGGCAAAAGGTTTGGTTTAAAAATAAACTCTGACAAAAGGCGCCCAAGGGTCGGCATAGATGCTCTTGTCTCGGTCATAAAGTACATCATATCGAATGCCAAACGCTACATTTTGAGTGCGATAACCTACACCCATAAACAAAGCAGGATACCAATAATTTTCATCAGCAATGCCGGTGGCATCTTCCCAATTGCGCTGAACATTGAGTTCTTCCAATTCGGCCGATAGTTGAATTTCCTGAATTGGATTAAAAAGTGCAATCAAGCTGCCTCCGAAGATAGTTGATTTAAAGAAATTCTTCCGAGAATTGTAAGTGCCATTTAAGCCTATTCCCAAAGCAAATTGTGGATTGAATTCATATATGGCGCTCGGAGCCAATGTTCCACTAAAAAAGCCATCGCCAAAACTTAAACCGATACCTCCACCGAAGCGTACGTGTTTCCAAAATTCGTTGGAATCAGACCTGGTATTTTGAGAAAAGGTGAGAGACGTAGAAATTACTAAAAACGCAAAAATCAAGGTCTTTTTTTGAAGAGTTTGAGGCAACATAATCGATTCAAGATTTAGATAATACAATATCATATAAATATACTAAAACCAATTCTAATTATGGTAAAAGTTGTATTTTTGGGGAAAATTTGAAAAGACTATAAAGTTTCAGAATTTATAATGGATAAATATTCTTTCCTCAATGCCGCGCATACAGCATATTTTGCTGATTTATACGACCAATATTTACAAAATCCCGATGCCGTTGAACCAAGTTGGAGAGCCTTTTTTCAAGGTTTTGATTTTGGTAGTGAAAATGCCGATCTAAATGGTGTTTTAGCAGAAAACTGTATTACTCCAGAAATTCCGGAGCACATGCAAAAGGAATTCAATGTGGTACGTTTGATAGATGGTTATCGTAATAGAGGCCATTTGTTTACAAAAACAAACCCTGTAAGAGAGCGTCGCAAATACGAGCCAACTTTGGCGTTAGAAAATTTCAATTTATCCAAAGACGATTTAAATACAGTTTTTTCTGCTGGAGAAATTCTCGGTATCGGAGCTCAAACTTTGAGTAGCATCATTGATCATCTGGAAAAAATTTACTGTTACTCCATAGGAGTGGAGTATATGTATATCAGAAATCCGAAGGAAATTCAATGGATTCAAAATAAACTGAATATCAATGACAATCAGCCAAAATTTTCTGTTGAACAAAAAAAGCATATCCTCAAAAAACTCAATGAAGCAGTGTCATTTGAAAACTTTTTGCACACAAAATATGTTGGTCAAAAACGTTTTTCACTTGAAGGTGGTGAATCTCTTATTCCAGCTTTAGATACCGTCATCGAGAAGGCTGCCGATTATGGTGTGCAAGAATTTGTAATGGGTATGGCACATCGTGGCCGTTTGAGTACTTTGATCAATATTTTTGGTAAATCTGCAAAAGATTTATTCAGTGAATTTGACGGTAAAGACTACGAGCAAGAAATATTTGATGGAGACGTCAAATACCATTTGGGCTGGACCAGCGATAGAGAAACCAAGGGAGGTAAAAAAATCAATTTGAATATAGCGCCTAACCCTTCGCATTTGGAAACCGTTGGTGCAGTTGTGGAAGGTATAGTTAGAGCCAAGCAAGATGATAAATATCCTGACAATCCATCACAAGTACTGCCTATAATTGTTCATGGCGATGCCGCGATAGCCGGACAAGGTATCGTGTATGAAATAATACAAATGGCGAAATTGGACGGTTATAAAACAAACGGAACCATTCATATTGTAGTAAATAACCAAGTTGGTTTTACTACAAATTATTTAGACGGCCGTTCCAGTACTTACTGTACAGATGTCGGAAAAGTGACGTTGTCACCAGTACTCCATGTCAATGCAGATGATGTTGAGGCAGTTGTTCACGCTATGTTGTTCGCTTTAGATTTCCGTATGGAATTTAAGCGAGATGTCTTTATCGATTTATTAGGTTATAGAAAATATGGTCATAACGAAGGTGATGAACCTCGTTTCACGCAACCAAAATTGTACAAGGCGATTGCCAGACACGATAATCCGAGAGAAATTTACAATAAGAAATTGTTGGCTGAAGGAATTATCGACAAAGATTATACGTCAAAACTTGAAGAAGAATACAAAGCATCTCTTGAGGAAAAACTTGAAGATTCACGTAAGGTAGAAAAAACCGTCATTACACCATTTATGCAAAATGAATGGAAAGATTTTGTAAATGTCACGGAAGTTGAAATGATGAAGCCTGTAGATACAAAAGTTTCAAAGGATAAATTATCTCAAATAACAGATGTTATTTCGTCATTGCCAAAAGACAAAAAGTTCATTAAAAAAATTGAGCGTCTTATAGAGTCGCGTAAAACAATGTTTGATGAAGATAAACTCGATTGGGCGATGGCAGAGCATTTGGCTTATGGAACATTGCTTGAAGAAGGTTATGATGTTCGTATTTCGGGTCAAGATGTAGAACGTGGTACCTTTTCACATCGTCATGCCGTTGTAAAGGTTGAAGATAGTGAGGAGGAAGTAGTCTTATTGAATCAAATAAGCGATAAACAAGGAATATTTTTCATATATAATTCGTTATTGTCAGAATATGGCGTTGTTGGTTTCGATTATGGTTACGCGATGGCAAGCCCAATAACTCTAACCATTTGGGAAGCACAATTTGGAGATTTCAGCAATGGAGCACAAATAATGATAGACCAATACATTTCTGCAGCAGAGGATAAATGGAAACTCCAAAACGGATTGGTGATGTTGTTGCCTCATGGATATGAAGGACAAGGTGCAGAACATTCCTCTGCCCGCATGGAACGTTATCTTCAGTTGTGTGCTGTGGACAATATGTATGTCGCAGATTGTACAACACCAGCAAACATGTATCATCTGCTTCGTAGACAAATGAAATCCAATTTCAGAAAACCATTGATTGTATTTACGCCAAAGAGTTTGTTGAGACATCCTAAATGTGTATCCACAGTTGAAGAGTTTGCCAATGGAAGTTTCCAAATGCTGATTGATGCTGAAAATGCGAAAGCTGAAAAAATCAAAACATTAGTGTTCCTAACAGGTAAGTTTTATTATGACTTGTTTGAAGAGCGCGAAAAATTAGGTAGAGACGATGTCGCTTTTGTACGGATTGAACAATTATTCCCATTACCTTCCGAAGAAATTAGAAGCGTTTTGAGAAAGTATAAAAATGCTGATGATGTTGTTTGGGCACAAGAAGAACCAAGAAACATGGGCGCTTACAGCCATATGTTGATGCATCTGGACGAAGCAAAATCCTTTAGGGTTGCTTCCTTAAGACCTTACGGAGCGCCTGCTGCTGGTAGTGCTATCCGCTCGAAGCGTCGTCATCAAGAAGTAATAGACTTTGTCTTTGATAAAACTAAAAATAACCAACGATAATTTAACAAAACACTAAAATAAAGAGTACGATGATTTTAGAAATGAAAGTTCCTTCGCCAGGAGAGTCCATCACAGAGGTTGAAATCGCAACGTGGTTGGTAGCTGATGGTGATTATGTGGAAAAAGATCAGGCCATCGCGGAAGTTGATAGCGATAAAGCTACTTTAGAATTGCCTGCCGAAGCAAGCGGAATTATTACTTTGAAGGCTGAAGAAGGAGATGCAGTTGCTGTGGGAGAAGTGGTGTGTTTAATCGACACCAGTGCTGAAAAACCTGATGGTGATTCACCTGCCAAAGAAGACCAAAAAGAAGAGACTAGTTCTAAAGAGGAAACGCCTAAAAAAGAAGAATCAAAACCTACTGTTGAAACTAAAACTTATGCTACAGGAACTGCAAGCCCTGCAGCAAAGAAAATATTGGCTGAAAAAAACATGGAGGCGTCTAATGTAAAAGGTACAGGAAAAGACGGACGAGTTACAAAGGATGACGCAGTTAAAGCTACGCCATCGATGGGTACACCTACAGGTGGAAATAGAGGAACTTCACGAAGTAAAATGTCCATGTTGCGGCGAAAAGTTGCTGAACGTCTGGTTGAAGCTAAAAACACAACGGCAATGCTGACAACTTTTAATGAAGTTGACATGTCGCCCATCTTTGCACTTCGTGAAGAGTATAAGGAAACTTTCAAAAACAAACACGGTGTAAGTTTGGGCTTCATGAGTTTCTTTACATTAGCAGTGGTTCGAGCATTGAAAATGTATCCAGCGGTCAATTCCATGATTGATGGTCAAGAAATGATAAGTTATGATTTCTGTGATATCAGTATAGCAGTTTCAGGACCGAAAGGCTTGATGGTTCCGGTAATTAGGAACGCTGAAAACTTAAGTTTTAGAGGTGTTGAGTCGGAAGTGAAACGTCTGGCCATAAGAGCGCGCGATGGTCAAATTACGGTGGATGAAATGACTGGAGGTACCTTTACTATTTCAAATGGTGGTGTCTTTGGAAGTATGTTGTCTACACCTATTATCAATCCTCCACAAAGTGGTATTCTAGGAATGCACAATATTGTTGAGCGGCCAGTGGCCATTGATGGACATGTTGAAATTCGCCCCATTATGTATGTAGCATTATCATATGATCATCGAATTATTGATGGTAAGGAGAGTGTTGGATTTTTGGTAGCTGTTAAAGAAGCTCTAGAAAACCCGACAGAACTGTTGATGGATAATGATGTTAAACGAGCATTGGAATTATAACAATCAACCTAAATGAACAAACTAAAGGGCAACTTCATCACAGTTGCCCTTTTACATTATTATAAACTCTAAAAAAAGTTAACAACGATATTTGCGGTTATAATGAGAACTGCACTCAAAATTAGACCGATGATCAAAATTGTGTTCGCGATACTATAATTGTTTTTTTTCATCGAAGAAATGAAACATCTTTAAGAATTTTTACTTCAAATAAAAACCCTGAATCAATGACAATTCAGGGCCCTTAACAATTACCCTAATAATTAACTAAAATAATAATGTAAATTTCGACATTACAAAAACACCAAACAATACGTAGAACTACGTATTTTTTAATGCTTATTGATTTATAGAGTCAATTATAGAAAATGAAAAAGCTCTTGATAAAAGAAAATCAAGAGCTTTTAATTTAAATAATCCCCCTAAGAATTAATAGCAATACAAATATCGTGGTTTAAATATTGCCAAACAATACGTAGAACTACGTATTTTTTAGGCCTATTATGTCATTTTCCTTATATTAAAAGCAAAAAGTTCAATCTGAATTTTCAGATTGAACTTCTTTCTAGATAATTAAACTAACTAATTAAAAATTAATAAGAATATTCATGGATATAATCAAAATTGAACTGATGATCAAACCAATAATAAAAAGCGTGTTGATTAAGCTGACCTTTGATTTCATTTGCCGTTTGTAAAACTTCTAGGGAAGAGCTCTATATCTATCGTTGATTATACAGAGCTCTTATCATCCTAAAAGGGAATTGATTAATAGCACTGTAAAGGTCGCAATAAATATAATATCGGTCAATACGTAGAACTACGTATTTTTACTCAAAAATTCTTCGTTTTCTTTTGCGAAAAGTGCCAAACTACCACCTTTAGATTCCAAATCAAGCTTTTTTATGATATGGCTTTTATGCTTTTCGACAGTTCTATCAGATATAAATAATATTTGACCAATTTCTTTAGCTGTTTTATTTTGAGCAATTAATTTTAATACTCGTCTTTCGGCGGGAGTTAGTAGCTCCAATTCTTCCGGAGCTTCATCAATTTCAAGATATTCTATCAATTCGGGACTAAAATAGCGGCTGCCCTCAAAAACCGAGGCTATACAGTTTTCTAATTCCGCAAGAGCAAATTCTTTCAGGACATAACCATAAATGTGAAGTGATTTCGCCTGTTTATAAATTGATTCTTCCTTTTCAAAAGTTATTAGAACGATTTTTGTTGATAGATTTTGTTCGTTACATATTTTTGCTATTTCGAGTCCGGTGAGATGGGGCATTCTAATATCTAAAACAGCGATGTCTGGCTCCAATTCTTTTATTAATTCAAATGCATCTTTACCATTCGTTGCACTTGCCAACACGTTGTAATCTTTTTCTACTAAAAAGTCATTAAGTCCTTTTAGGATTAAAGGGTGATCGTCAGCTATGATGATTGAAGCTTGCATGTGCTATTAATATGAGGGATTTGAAGTATAAAGATACTTACTTTTAACGAAAGGAAATGGATTACGCTACAATTTAAGATATAAATACTTTTTTTCGTAATCAATGATTGCTTTTCCCTTTTTCAATATATCAGCGCCAATAATACCGTCTACAGGTTTTGCCTGATGCGCGGTAAGTGCCATGTTAACATGGATTAAATTAAAAAGGATTAATGCTACTTTATCCTTTTTCCATTTACCGATTTTCACCTTGTTCTTTTTTGCAATTTGCGTAAGCATATCTGTCGCACCAGCGCCTGCAGCTTTTATCTCGCTATCTTTCGCTTTTAGTTTGAAAGTTTCTATCGCTTCAAAACCAACACAAGAGCTAGAGGCGCCAGTGTCTAAAATGAACAGACCTTTGACACCGTTGATGGTTGCTTTCATTTCAAAATGATTGGTCTTGGTGAGGGTCAATTTTATTTTGGTATAACCTTTTTCTAGAAGGAAATCTTTTAACGTTGTCATCATTTTATGTTTCTACAAATATAAAACGATTAATTTTGTATTATGATTATTACTGACACTCACACCCATTTATATAGTGAAGCATTCGACGAGGATCGTCATGACATGATTCAACGCGCTATCAATCTTAATGTTTCACGATTTTTTATTCCAGCTATAGACTCGACTTATACAGACTCAATGTTGCAACTGGAAGCTGATTTTCCTGAAAATGTCTTTTTGATGATGGGCCTTCATCCAACGCATGTCAAAGACAATTATAAGGATGAGTTGCATCATGTTGAAATGATGCTATCAAAGCGAAGGTTTTATGCTGTAGGCGAAATAGGCATTGATTTATATTGGGACAAGAGCACTTTACCAATTCAAATTGAAGCTTTCAAGTATCAAATTAAATTAGCTAAAAAGTATCAGCTCCCCATTGTCATTCATTGCAGGGAGGCGTTTGACGAGATTTTTGAAGTTTTGGAAGAAGAAAAGAGCGAAAATTTGTATGGGATTTTTCATTGCTTCACGGGAAATCTAGAACAGGCCAAAAAGGCAATTTCTTATAACATGAAATTAGGTATTGGTGGTGTTGCAACTTTCAAAAATGGTGGTATCGATCAATTTTTGAGCCAGATAGATCTGCATCATATTGTCTTGGAAACAGACGCTCCTTATTTATCCCCAAAGCCATTCAGAGGAAAGCGAAACGAAAGTTCATACATTGTTAAGGTGTTAGAAAAGCTTTCAGAAATATATGATGTTTCCGAAGAAAAAATAGCTGACATTACGACTCATAATTCAAAGGACATCTTTAAAATATAAGTATGCCAACGACTCAACCTAACATTTTGCTTATTTACACAGGAGGAACCATTGGAATGATCAAGGATCCAAATTCAGGTGCTTTGAAGTCTTTCGATTTTAACAATCTTCTCAAGAAAATCCCAGAACTGAAATTGCTGGATTGTAACATCAAAACAGTTTCATTTGAGAATCCTATAGATTCTTCGAACATGAATCCGAAGTATTGGATAAAGATGGCAGAAATCATCGAAGCTAATTACAATGAGTTTGATGGATTTGTTGTGTTGCATGGAAGCGATACTATGAGTTATTCAGCTTCTGCCTTAAGTTTTATGCTCGAGAATCTAACCAAACCTGTAATTTTCACAGGCTCTCAACTTCCTATTGGTGATTTGCGCACTGATGCCAAGGAAAATCTGATAACAACCATTCAAATGGCTTCCCAACAGTTAAACGGAAAACCGATTATAAGAGAAGTTGGGCTATACTTTGAGTATAAATTATACAGAGGTAATAGGACGACAAAAATAAATGCAGAACATTTTGAAGCATTCGAGTCTTTGAATTATCCCTGCCTGGCAGAGTCTGGTGTGCATTTAAAGATATATAAGGAGTATTTGTTAAAGCCAAACCCACGGAAAAAATTGAAAGTACACAAGAACTTTGGCACTAACATCGCGTTAATTAAACTCTTCCCAGGTATTTCTAAATCTGTATTAGAGAGTGTTTTAAACACAAAAAGCCTTGAAGGCGTTATCTTGGAAACCTATGGAGCAGGAAATACCACCACCGAAAAATGGTTTTTAGACCTTATAAAGCAAACATTGGTAAGAGGGTTGCCAATTATCAATGTGACACAATGTTCAGGTGGAAGTGTCATGATGGGACAATACGAAACAAGCTCCCAGCTTCTAACTTTAGGACTTATTTCGGGGAAAGATATTACTACAGAAGCAGCTATTGCAAAACTCATGTATTTGCTTGGTGAAAATATTTCCGCTAAAACATTCAAAACCATATTTGAAACGCCTTTAAGGGGAGAAATGTCTTAAAATTAACGCACAAAATTTTTTTGCACTGAAAGTTTTTTCGTTATTTGGCAGTCAAATTTTAAAAAACTAGAGAGGTGGCCGAGTGGTCGAAGGCGCACGCCTGGAAAGTGTGTATACGCCAAAAGCGTATCGAGGGTTCGAATCCCTTCCTCTCTGCAAAATAATTTAATTGAGATAAGAGGGTTAAATCAAATGTCTTTCATATCTTTGGAAATACCAATGATTTTGGGCGTTAACGAAATGTGAAATACCATACTCTATACCGTTAATTTATTTTTTAATTATAATTTTTTTTTATCTTTAACACTTTAACTAATAAAATTAAAACAGAACAATGAAAAGATTATTTTCTATCCTTGCCATAACAGGTATCATGGCTTTTGGAAATGTTAGTGCAACTACGTTTGCAACCACAACGGCAACGACTACAGTTGCAACTTTAGCTCAAGAAGAAGATGAAACGGCTGCTGCTCCTGCAGAGGAGGAATTAGGGTTTCACCAAGAGCTAAAAAAGCGTTTTATTGAAGGTGGACCTGGCTTTATGGGTATTGTACTTTTGTGTTTAATTCTTGGTTTGGCAATCGCTATTGAGAGAATCATATTCTTAAACTTATCTACTACAAATACCAAAAAATTAACTCAAGATGTTGAAGACGCATTGAATTCTGGAGGTGTTGAAGCCGCTAAAGAAGTGTGCAGAAACACAAAGGGTCCTGTTGCTTCTATATTCTATCAAGGTCTGGATAGAACTGATGAAGGTATTGATGCAGTTGAAAAAGCCGTTGTTGCTTACGGTGGTGTTCAAATGGGACAATTGGAGAAAAATGTATCTTGGATTTCATTGTTCATTGCTTTAGCACCAATGTTAGGTTTCATGGGAACTGTTATTGGTATGATTCAAGCATTTGATAAAATTGAGGCTGCGGGTGATATGCAACCATCTTTAGTTGCTGGTGGTATTAAAGTAGCGCTTTTGACCACGGTATTTGGTCTTATTGTTGCAATTATTCTTCAAATTTTCTACAACTACATCATAGCTAAAATTGATAGCATCGTTAACGATATGGAGGATGCATCAATTACTTTAATGGATATTTTGATCAGAAGAAGAAAATAATAAAAAAAATATTTTATTTGAATTATGTATAAAGTTTTAAAAATAATAGCAGCATTATTAAGCTTGGCAGGCATCATCTTCCTGATTATGATTATTGCCAAGGGAGATGAGGCTATCAAAGCAGCTTCTTTAGATGGAGATACGTCTGCAGTTGATCCTATGGCATTTGTCACATATATAATATTTGCTTTGACATTGGCATTCGTTCTGTTTTTTGTAGTAACAAATCTGTTTACGAATACTGCATCATTAAAAAATACGTTAATAGGTATAGGAGCGTTTTTAGTCGTTTTGGTGATTTCTTATGTGCTTTCTAGCGGAGCAGATGCAGGAAACTATTTTTATAATGGTGTAGCTGCGACTCCTACAGAGGCCAAAATGGCTGGGGCAGGACTTATTGCGTTCTATATTTTAGTCGTTGCAGCAGCAGCAGCAATGCTTTGGGCAGGAATTAAAAAAATGACAACTTAATATGGCTAAAAGAGCAGCACCAGAGGTTAATGCAGGCTCAATGGCAGATATCGCCTTTTTGCTACTTATCTTCTTCTTGGTAACAACTACTATTGAAACTGATACTGGTTTGAATAGAAAGTTGCCACCAATGGATGATGAGCAAACAGAGCCACCTATCATTAAAGAAAAGAACATCTTCACTGTTTTGATTAACGGTAAAAATCAATTATTGGTAGAAGATGAACTTATGGAACTTAAAGATTTGCGTAAAGCGGCTTTGGAGTTCTTGGACAATGGTGGAGGTACTGGAGATGACGCTTGCAGTTATTGTAAAGGTAAAAAAGATCCATCGTCTTCAGACAATCCTGATAAGGCCATTATTTCTTTAAAGAATGAAAGAGAAACAACTTATTCTACCTATATATCGGTTCAAAATGAATTGGTTGCAGCTTACAATATTTTAAGAGATAGAAGAGCTGAAGAATTATATGGGATGACCTTGGCCGAAATGGAAAAGGACTATGATGACGTTAATTTTCAAGGGAACAAAGACAAGCTCAAAGAAAAAATTGAGCGAATTAAGATTGAGTACCCGCAAAAATTATCGGAAGTACAATAATAATTTAGAAAACTAGAAAACTAAATGGGTAAGTTTAATAAAAAGAAATCGGGTGATTTACCTGCGATATCAACGGCTTCGTTACCTGATATTGTATTTATGCTCTTATTTTTCTTTATGGTGGCCACAGTAATGCGTGAAAACACACTGAAGATCAAGAATACATTGCCAAGTGCCGATCAGGTAGAGAAACTTGACAAAAAGGATTTGATCATGTATATCTACGTTGGTCAACCTCAAGAACGTTATCAAGGTCAATACGGAAAAGAGTCACGTATTCAATTGAATGACAAGTTTGCAGATATTGGAGACATTAAAGCTTTTATTGCTGCTGAACGTGCTTCTAAAAGAGAAGAGTTAAGAGACTACTTAACAACAGCTCTAAAAGTCGATAAAGATGCCAATATGGGTATTGTCAGTGATATCAAAGAGGAATTGAGAAAAGAAAATGCTTTGAAGATTAACTATACCACTCGTCAAGGTGATATTTCTCAAAATAAAGATTAATTTTATTGTTAATGAAAAGAAAACCTCCTGATTGACTTCAGGAGGTTTTTTTATGAATCTATTTTTCGAATTTTATGTAGCAGGATTCGGAATTCTACTGTGAACTTCTTCAATTGCATTCAAAACGTCCTTTTTTAAATTGATATGAATGCTGTCTATGTTTTCTTTTAGTTGATTCATAGTGGTGGCGCCAATAATGTTACTTGTTACAAATGGACGCTCTGTGACGAATGCCAATGCCATTTGGGATGGTTTCAATTCGTATTTTTGAGCGATTTCCAGATAGGCTTTTGTAGCTTCTGTTGATTGTTTAGAACTATATCTAGAAAAACGTGGAAACAAATTCAATCGAGAAGAATCTGAATCTGTGCCATTGATGTATTTACCTGATAGTACACCAAAAGCCATTGGTGAATATGCCAACAATCCTATGTTTTCTCTTAAAGCTATTTCTGCCATATCACCTTCAAAAACTCTATTGATTAATGAATAAGCGTTCTGAACGGTAATCATTCGAGGTAAATTATTGGTTTTTGATTCTTCAAGATAGCGCATCGTGCCCCAAGCTTTTTCGTTGGAAATTCCAATATGCCTTATTTTTCCAGAGTTGATAATGGTATCAAGCGTGTGGAGAATTTCGTTGAAATTATCTTTCCAGCCATCATTTGTGTGTTTATAATCTCTAGTTCCAAAAGTGTTTGTAGTACGTTCTGGCCAATGCAGCTGATATAAATCAATATAATCCGTTTTCAAACGTTTCAAACTTTGATTGACAGCATCTTTTAGAGCTTCTGGACTGAATCCATTTGTTCTTATGTGGGCTGTGTAATCGCCAGGGCCAGCAATCTTCGAGGCTAGAACTATTTTATTGCGATTGCCTGTTTTCTGAAACCAATTACCAATAATACGCTCGGTTTCTGCATAGGTTTCTTTTTGTGCTGGTACGGGATAGAGTTCTGCTGTATCAAAAAAGTTGATGCCTTGGTCTAAAGCATAATCCATTTGCTCAAAGCCTTCGCCCTGGGTATTTTGATTTCCCCAAGTCATTGTGCCTAAACAAAGTTTACTCACTTTAATGTCGGTATGTGGAAGTGTTGTGTATTTCAAAATAGTAAAGTTTTTAAAACAAAAACCTTTCAAGTTTATAGTTCCTGAAAGGTTTTTATAATATTTAATTTATTGTTTTAGTCATTTAAAAGTTTAGAGATTTCATCCAATTTTGGAGTGAGGATAACCTCGATTCTTCTATTCTTGGCTTTTCCTTCAGCAGTATCATTGGAAGCCACTGGAGCAAATTCGCCACGTCCAGCTGCCGTCAAGTTTTCAGGATTGATTCCCGCGTTTTCTCTTAATATTTCAACAATAGCAGTGGCACGTTTGGTTGATAAATCCCAGTTGCCTGAAAGCTGACCAGAACCGGTGTAAGGCACGTTGTCTGTGTGGCCTTCTATCAATACAGCAATGTCCGGATTTACGGCTAAAACACTTCCTAATTGCTTTACAGCTTCTCTACCATTTTTACCAACAGCCCAACTTCCAGATTCAAACAACAATTTGTTTTCCATAGATACATAGACCTTTCCGTCGCGTTGCTCAACAGTAAGACCTTTGCCTTCAAAATTGGTCAATGCTTTGGAAATGGCATCTTTCAATCTCGACATTGCTGCATCTTTAGAAGAGATGATGTTTTCCAGTTCTGCAATACGTTGCGAGCGAGCTTCCATATCTTTTTTCAATTTTTCAAGTCGCGCGTTTTCGGCAGCAAGAGCCTGTTCTTTGGCTTCCAATTGCGCCAATAATTCTCTATTCTTTTTAGCATTTTCGGCAATGGCAGAAGAACTGTTTTGTTCTAATGCATCATAGGATTTTTGCAAATTGTCGAGATTGGTAGTTGTGGCATCTAAATCTTTTTGAAGTTGGTCGCGTTTTGCAATGGCAGCTTCATAATTTTTTCGAAGTGTTGCCAATTCTGAATTCGCAGTTGCCAATGACTTTGACAAGGATGTTTTTTCGTCAGATAAATTCCGGTTTTCTTTTTTTAAAGCTGCATATCTGTTTTCTAAATCGGTATAGAGTTTTTTCGACACACAAGAAGTGGTCAAAATCAATACCAGCGCTATTAATGGCAATTTTTTAATCATTGTTGTTTAGAGATTTAAAGTTTTTTTATTAGTTGAATTAATTTTAATACGTTTATGCGACTGCGGCTGATAACTAATCTTCAATTTCAAGTAAAATAGGGCAATGGTCGCTATGTACAGCATCCGAAAGGATAACGCTTCGCTTCAATTTTTCTTGTAAAGGAGAACTTACCATTCCATAATCCAAGCGCCAACCTTTGTTATTTGCTCTCGAATTGGCTCTGTAACTCCACCAAGTGTAATTGTGAGGGTCTTTATTGAAATGTCTAAAAGAATCTATAAATCCATTATTGATAAATGCTCCAATCCATTTTCTTTCGACAGGCAAGAAACCAGAAACAGTTGATAAGCCCTTTGGGTTATGAATGTCTATCTCTTCGTGACAAATGTTGTAATCACCACAAACAATTAAGTTTGGAATTTCTTTGACAAGCTGATTTATATAGTCTTGGAACATATCCATATAATCAAACTTGTGTTGTAAACGAGCATCGTTGGTGCCTGATGGCAGGTATAAACTCATCACAGAAAAATTATCAAAATCAGCCCTCAAGTTCCGACCTTCATTATCCATCGATTCAATGCCTGTGCCATATTCCACGTGGTTGGGTTTAATTTTGCTCAAAATGGCAACGCCGCTATAACCTTTCTTTTGTGCACTGAACCAATAGTGATAGGTGTAACCAGCTTCTTCAAAAACACTGACATCCAACTGCTCTTTCATAGCCTTTATTTCCTGCAAGCATACTACATCAGCATTTGTAGTCTTTAGCCAATCGATAAAGCCCTTGTTTAGTGCGGCTCTAATGCCATTGACGTTATAGGAGATGATTTTCATAACGTATGTTTAGAATTTCAGCTAAATTAAATAATACAGTACTTTTATGCCATAACTTTTATGGACATTTTAACTGTAAAATATATTTGGCCTAAAGAAGTTTATATATTGAATGAAAATTACTGTTTCACTTGCTTTTATGTTGATGTGTTTTTGCGCCTTCGCACAAGAACCAATATCTAATTATAGAACAAAGAAAATTGCAGTGCGAGACAGTATTCAGGTTGATACCGTAAGCATCAATTCCAGCAAATTTGTTTTAAAGACAAAAGCAAACGTCGTCATCGACAGTTCATTTTACAACATCGACTTTTCAAAGGCACTTTTGACCTTTAAAAAACCACTTGAAACGGATTCCGTCATTGTAGATTATTTGCGTTATCCAGATTTTATGACACGAAAATATTTTCAGTTGGATGATAAAATCATTGTTGAGAACACCAGTAATATGCAGCGTTTGTATCAATTGTCTCAATCTACCATTACTCAAAATTTCACGCCTTTTGATGGACTTACGACTTCTGGTAGTATTTCAAGGGGTGTCACCATTGGAAATAATCAAAATTCGGTGTTGAACAGCGAACTCGATTTGCAGATTTCCGGGAAGTTGAGCGACAAGGTGTCGTTGCGAGCTTCGATTCAGGATGCCAACATTCCTCTGCAAGAAATTGGCTATTCGCAACGTTTGGATGAATTTGACCAAGTATTTATTGAATTGTTCAGTGATAAATGGAGCATTAGGGCAGGAGATATCGATTTAGAAAACAATAACACGTATTTCGGCCGATTCAGTAAGCGCGTGCAAGGACTTTTAGCCAACGTCAATATTGAAAAGGAAGAATCTCGAACCAATATTTTTGCGTCCGGTGCTTTGGTACGAGGTCAGTTTACAACCAGTCAATTTTTAGCACAGGAAGGAAATCAAGGACCATATAAACTTCGTGGACCTAATAATGAATTGTTCGTGCTCATAGTATCTGGTAGTGAAACGGTTTACGTCAATGGCTTGCCAATCAAACGTGGTGAAAGTGAAGATTACATCATCGATTACAATGCTGGAGAAATCATTTTTAATTCGACCTTTCCGATTACTTCTGAAATGCGAATTACCGTTGATTATCAATTTAGTGAACGGAATTTTTCTCGATTTACTGTTTTCGGTGGCAGCAACTATGAAACAGAAAAACTGAAACTTGGTGTTTCTGTGTATTCTGAAATCGATTCAAAAAATCAGCCATTACAACAAAATCTTTCACCAGAACAAGTGGCAATTCTTTCCAATGCTGGTGACGATGAATCCTTGATGGTAGCACCTTCTGGAGTTCCTGAAGTGTACAACGAAAACCGGATTTTATATAAAAAAGAACTGATAGATGGAGTAGAAGCTTTTGTGTTTTCGACAAATCCGGAAGATGAATTATTCAGCGTGAAGTTTCAAGCAGTTGGAGACAATCAAGGAGATTATATTCTTGTGAACAGTAATGCCATCAACAACATTTATGAATATGTGGCTCCAATTGCTGGAGTTCCTCAAGGTAATTTTGCGCCGATAGTACGATTGATAGCTCCTGAAAAGTTGCAATTGGCTGTCATCAACGGAAGTTATCGACCATCTGAAAAAACCGATATTTATTTTGAAGCAGCTGGAAGCAAAAATGACTTGAATTTATTTTCAAGCTTGGATGATGCCAACAACGATGGTTTTGCAGGAAAACTGCGTGTGAAACAACATATTATCAAAAAAGATAGCCTTTGGAATTTATCGGCTATTGTCGATGCTGACCTTATTCAAGAAAATTTCAAAACCATTCAGCGTCTTTACAATGCCGAATTTAATAGAGATTGGAATTTAGAATCGCCACGTGGTGACCAGCAATTGTTATCAGCCGGATTGGAACTTCTTCATCCTCAAAAGGGATTGGCTATTTATAAGTTTGAACATCTCAATTTTTCAGAAAACTTCAATGGGAATCGACATAACTTATTGGCAAGTTTGCGTTTTGATCGATGGAATGTTTTTTCAAATTCTAGCATTTTGAACAATCAAAGCGATGTGTCCACGTCTACCTTTTTGCGCTCATTCAATAGAGTGACGTATAGTTTTGATAAACAATGGATAGGTACAAAATTGGCGACAGAAGACAATGAGCAAAGAACAGTTTCAAATGACAGCCTTATGCCATTGAGCCAGCGTTTTAAATCTTATGAAATTTTCACAGGAATTGGCGACAGCACAAAAGTGTTTGTGGAAGTTGGTTACAAGCATCGCGTCAACGACAGCTTACGATTGAATAGAATCGAAAAAGTCAATACCTCAAATACCTATTACGTCAAGTCTAAAATCATTCAGAATGCCACTACAGACTTGGGACTTTTTGTCAATTATCGAAATTTAAAATCAGAAGATGAAACCATTGCGGATGAACAATCCCTCAACTCAAGGTTGACTTATAATCAGCAATTGTTCAATCAAATTGTGCAATGGAACACCATTTTTGAAACCAATTCCGGAAGCCTTCCACAACAGGATTTTACCTATGTTCAGGTCGAGCCTGGGCAAGGTGCTTACACTTGGATTGATTATAACGAAAACGGCGTTCAGGAACTCAATGAGTTTGAAATTGCACAATTTCAGGATGAAGGTGAATACATCAGAGTACTTTTGCCGAACCAGATTTTTGTTAAAACACATCAAAATCGGTTGAGCCAGACGTTGACTATCAATCCTCAACAATGGTCAGTTGAAGAGAGCAAATCGAAGAAATTCTGGTCGCATTTTTACAATCAAACGTCTTATTTGGTGGATCGAAAAATCAGAAAAGAAGGAAATGATTTTGATTTGAATCCGTTTGAAGGCGATGAAGATAATCAGCTGGCACTCAACAAAAGTGTCAGAAATGTACTTTTCTTCAATAGAGGGAAACAGCGTTACACAACTTCCTATACCTTTTTGACGAATACAAGTAGAACGCTACTTTCCATTGGTTTTCAAGAAAGCAAATTGAAAAGTCATCAAGTTAACTTTAACCACAAATTTACCACGAGTTGGTTGATAAATTTGACGTCTAGTTTGGATACCAATGAAAGTTTGAGCGAAAATTTTGCAACGAGAAATTATATCATAGATGAGGTGAGATTACAGCCAAAACTATCTTATTTATTCAGTGAAAATGCACGTTTTGATGTGTTTTATCAATATACGTCAAAAGACAATACCATAGGAAATATGGAGCTATTGCTTCAGAACAATTATGGCGTGTCTTTTACTTATAACAACGGTCAGAAGATAGCTTTGAATGGAGAAATCAACTTTTTTGACAATGATTTTGAGGGCAATGCAAATACTCCAGTTTCATATCAAATGCTCGAAGGTTTGCAACCAGGAAAGAACTTTACGTGGAGTTTATTGGCTCAAAAGAAATTGACAACCTATTTGGATTTGAATCTGAATTACTTCGGAAGGAAAACAGAAACTTCAAAAACCATCCACACAGGAACGATTCAATTGAAAGCGTATTTTTAAACAAAAAAGCTCGAGCAAATACTCGAGCTTCAATATAATTTTGTTTTGAAACTACATCTTCATCAACCAAGTTTTCACATCGACTTCTTGCTTGATTAAATCTCTCAATTCTTCAATTTTTACACGTTTTTGCTCCATTGTGTCTCTATGACGAATGGTCACAGTGTTGTCAGATAGTGTGTCGTGGTCAACAGTGATACAAAATGGTGTTCCGTTGGCATCTTGTCTTCTGTACCTTCTACCTACAGCATCTTTTTCATCATAATCAACGTTAAAATCCCATTTCAGTTCGTCAACGATTTGTTTGGCTATTTCTGGCAAACCATCTTTTTTGACAAGCGGTAAAACTGCGGCTTTCACAGGCGCCAAGACAGCAGGTAGTTTCAAGACCGTTCTTGTGGTATTGTTATCCAATTCTTCTTCAACCAATGAATTTGAGAATACAGCCAAAAACATTCGGTCTAAACCAATGGAGGTTTCAAGAACATATGGCACATAGCTTTCGTTCATTTCGTGGTCAAAATACTGAAGTTTTTTACCTGAATATTCTTCGTGCTGTTTTAAATCAAAATCTGTACGAGAATGTATGCCTTCCAATTCCTTAAATCCAAACGGAAATTTGAACTCAATATCTGTAGCAGCATCAGCATAGTGTGCCAGTTTCTCGTGGTCGTGAAAACGATAATTTTCGGTTCCAAGCCCTAAAGAAATATGCCATTTCATACGAGTTTCCTTCCAATGCTCAAACCATTCCTTTTGTGTTCCTGGCTTGATGAAAAATTGCATCTCCATTTGTTCAAACTCGCGCATTCTAAAGATAAACTGTCTGGCAACAATCTCATTTCTGAAGGCTTTTCCAACTTGAGCAATTCCAAAAGGAATTTTCATACGTCCCGTTTTTTGAACGTTCAAGAAGTTTACGAATATACCTTGTGCTGTTTCTGGCCGAAGATATAAATCCATTGCATTTTCAGCAGAAGCACCTAATTTAGTTCCAAACATCAAATTAAACTGTTTGACTTCGGTCCAATTTCTACTTCCAGTCAATGGGTCAGCAATTTCGAGTTCTTCGATAAGTGCTTTCACATCTGCCAAATCTTCTTTTTCAAGAGATTTTGCCATCCTTGAAAGTGTGGCGTTAATTTTTTCTTGATACTCAACGACTCTTTGATTGGTTGCTAAAAACTGCTCTTTGTCAAAAGCATCACCAAATCTTTTGGCTGCTTTTTCTACTTCCTTGTCAATTTTAGCTTCAATTTTGGCGCAGTAATCTTCAATAAGAACATCAGCTCTGTAGCGCTTTTTGGAATCTTTATTATCAATCAATGGGTCATTGAATGCATCTACGTGTCCAGAAGCTTTCCAAGTGGTAGGATGCATAAAAATGGCTGCATCGATACCTACTATATTATCGTGCATCTGTACCATCGCTTTCCACCAGTAATCGCGTATGTTTTTCTTTAATTCGGCTCCATTTTGTGCATAATCATAAACTGCACTTAAGCCATCGTATATTTCGCTGCTTTGAAATACATAACCGTATTCCTTTGCGTGAGAGATAACTCTCTTAAATTGATCGTCTTGGTTTGTCATGGTGCAAAAATAAAAAACCGTTCCAATAGTTAGAACGGTTTGCAAAATATATTTTTATACGTTTTAGTCTAGTATAACTTGAGTTGATCCTAATTTACGGTCTTTGTAAAAAACTGATACAAAATAAGTGCCTTTTGACCAAGGTTGGTCAGAAGGATCAGACATCACATTCGTACAAACATCAACTACTTTGTTGTTGTAATTAACAACTGTTTTTACACTGTATATTAGAGATGAGTCACCAAACTCTATCGAACCCTTATCCGCAACTACATTATTCTTTGGGTTCACGATCTGTACATAAAGCTCTTTGTCTCCTTTTTCAGTTAATGCATTCTCTGCCAAAGTGAAGCAAACTTCCATGGTTTCTGCTTTGTTGGCTCTTTTTGTTTCATGCAGACGACCATTTTTATTCAAATAAGCTTTTGCCTTAAACGAATTAGCAGTCAATAAAGCGCCTTTTTCAATTGTTTTGCTTAAGGATTCATTCATTTTAGTCAGTGAAGAATTGGCATCCAATTGTTTTTTTAATTCGTTATGAGCCAGTAATTTGTCTTTTTCGAGATTTTCATTGATTTCGTTTAGCGAATCAATAGTTTCAAACAGTTGTTTGTTTTTACTCTTGAAAATTAGTAGTTGGGCTTTGTAACGAGCTATGACAGAAACGTCACTTTTCAACATTCGGAGTGAGTCAAGAGCACGTTTTGTATCAGTTCTGGCATCTTTAAGTTGTGAAGTCAAATATTCATTTGTGCCAGCTACTTCATCATAACGTTCTATCATTTGCGATAGTTCGTTTTCTACCAATTCTTTTTCTTGTTCTAAAAATTGTTGATGCTCTCTAACAGATTCATAGTTTGTGAAACTAAACACTGCCAATACAGCAATTGCAACAACCAAAGAACCGATAATTAATCTGTAGTTAAAAAGTTGAGGGTTAACTATCATCAGAAATTATTGAGGGGTAATATGGATTATTTAATTAACAGGAGCGAAAATAAATATTATGTTTGTGTTGTCTACTTTTTTATCGATAAAATGGTAATAAATTTGTTAAACTTGTTTTTCCCTTCTCTCTGCTTTGCTTGTGAATCTCATTTGAATGATAATGAGAAGGATATTTGTACATTTTGTCGCAATGAATTGCCTGTCACAGATTTTCATTCCGACCAAAATAATGCGGTAGCCAATAGACTTTATGGACGAGTCAATTTTGTATATGCAACAAGTTTACTGTGGTTTAGTAAGAAGGGGCTTGTTCAGCATCTCATACATAACTTGAAATACAAGGGATTTGAACAAATTGGTGAATCACTTGGCAAATGGTTGGGGCAGGAACTGATTGAAGTCGAAGGGTATAAGGGTATTGATGTTGTGATTCCAGTACCGTTACACAAGTCCAAACTAAGAAAGCGTGGTTACAATCAAGTTGATAAATTTGGAAGAGAAATTGCCAAAGCATTGTCAGTTGAATTTAATTCAAAAGTCCTCATCAAAACCAAGGCTACAACAACGCAAGTTTTCAAGGATCGATTAAGAAGAATTCAAACTCATCAGGAAGATTTTGCCATTTCAGACTATGAAACCCTAAAAGGCAAGCATATTCTTTTGGTTGATGATATTATTACCACTGGTGCCACAATTGAAGCTTGCGCCAACCAGCTTTTGGCGATTGAAGGCGTTAAGATAAGTGTAGCTACTATGGCAATTGCAGAGTGATTTTTACGCTAGAATCCCAAATAAGTTGTTTCTTTGCTTAAAATTTGAAAATACGAATGCACAGTAATTTTTTTAAAATTTTTATTTGGATTTTGATGGGCATTGCTGCCGTGTCCTGTGCCAATAGAGGGACTCCCAGTGGAGGCGAAAAGGATTTAATTCCTCCAACCATCATTAGATCAACACCAGAAAACTTTTCTACCAACTTTGATGCAAAGGAAATCCGAATCTATTTTGATGAATATATCAAAATCAAGGATTTGCAGAAGCAATTGATAATTTCTCCACCTATGGATCCAGAGCCTGATATCACTCCTTTGGGCACTGCCAGCAAATACATAAAGATAATTATCAATGATACCTTGGACGCCAACACTACCTATGCTTTCAATTTTGGTCAAAGCATTGTCGATAACAATGAGGAAAATCCATATCCTTATTATAGATATGTGTTTTCAACAGGGAGTTACATTGATTCTCTATCGGTTAAAGGCTCTATTATGGATTCGGAAAAAAGGGAGGCTGATAAATTTGTTTCTGTGATGTTGTATGAAATGGATTCAACGTTTACAGATTCCATCATTTACAAGAAAAAACCTAAATACGTAACAAACACTTTAGATAGTGTCACATCCTTCAGTATTGATAATATCAAGGCTGGAAAATATTTGTTAGTGGCTTTAAAAGATGAAAATCGAAATTTCACCTTTCAACAAAGAACAGACAAAATCGGTTTTTATGAGAAACCTATTACTATCCCCTCGGATACAACATATAATATCAAATTGTTTAAAGAGCAATTAGATTTTGATGTCGAACGTCCAAAACAAAGTGCAGGTCAAAAAATTCAATTTGGGTATTCCGGTGATGCCAAAGACATTAAGATCGAGATACTCGATACAGTTCCTCAAGATTTTGAAACACGCATAACAAAGGACAAAACGACTGATACACTCTACTATTGGTACAAACCAAAACTTGAGCTAGATTCAACGCTATTCGTGGTCAGAAATAAAACATATATAGATACTTTAAAGCATCGATTCAGGGATTTGGAAAAAGATTCGCTCGTAATTAGCCAAGTACAGTCAAAGAACCCTAGTTTTGAAGATGATTTTATGGTTTCAGGTAATATTCCCTTTGTAAATATTGATGAAAAGCGTATTAGCATTATGAATAAAGATTCTGTGAATGTCGACTTTACCATATCTTACGATTCTTTGAGCAATAATTTTAGTTTGAAATTTCCGAAGAAAGAGGCAGAAGATTATAAAATACAGATACTACCTGAAGCTTTCACTGATTTCTTTGGAAACGTAAATGATACACTTAATTTTTCAGTTCGGACAAAAGCTTACGATCAATATGGGAATGTTAGGGTGAGATTGGTCAATCCGGTTTATCCTATGATTGTACAGTTGACAGATGATAAAGGTGCTGTGAAATATGAAAAATTCGCCACGGAAGATCTACTGTTTGATTTTAGGTACATCAATCCAGGCACTTACTACTTAAGAGTGATTTTTGACACAAATGGCAATCAAAAATGGGATTCTGGAAATTATTTGCAAAAGAGACAAGCGGAAAGAATTAGTCATTATCCAAACTTGTTGGATGCACGAGCAGGTTGGGATTTGATAGAGGAATTTATTCTAGAGAAAACGAATCCCGATCCGATAAAAAATTGAGTTTCGAACGGTAGGTTTCAATCTCCGCTTTATTCAACTCAACTATCTCAACAGCTTCTTTACTTTTAGGAAGGGTATCAATTCGATTACCAAGCACATCATATGCTGCTGAATGTCCTGAATATTCGTGATTGTTACCGTCGAGTCCCACACGATTCACTCCTATACAATAACACATATTTTCAATAGCTCTTGCTTGCAGCAGTGCATCCCAAGCAGCCATTCTTGCCTTTGGCCAATTGGCAACGTAGATTAAAACATCATAATCTTCAACATTTCGAGCCCAAACAGGGAAACGTAAATCATAACAAACAAGAGGGCATAATTTCCATCCTTTGTAATCCAAAATCAATTTTTTAGAGCCCGCTGTATATACCTTATCTTCACCAGCTAACGTAAACGTATGGCGTTTGTCATAGATTTTAAATGTACCATCAGGATAAACAAACAATAACCGATTGTAGAAATTATCATTTTCTTTAATCACAACACTTCCTGTGATAGCCAATTTTTGTTTTTTGGCAAGCGCCACCATCCATTTGACGGTTTCACCATCCATAGTTTCCGCGACTTCCCTGGCATTCATTGTAAAGCCTGTAGTGAACATTTCAGGTAATACTACCAAATCAACTTTATGTGGTAGGTTTTCGATATGTTTGGTAAAATTCAACCTATTCTGTTCAGGATGTTCCCAAACTAAAATAGGTTGAATTAGTGCTACTTGAAGCGTGTTTGACATGTTTAGCTTTTCTTTAATTCTCGTTCGGCTTTCTCCATTTTAGACTTTAGTTTTTCTAAACGTTTTGCCCATTTTTCTTCGCCATTTGGAGATAATTTTCCAGCGTCGTGAAGTTTTTGATACTTTTCTTTTTGACTTTTGTATTTTGAACTCGCACCAATAAAATCTTCACGTAATTTTTCTTTCCTTTTGGCTGCTTTTTCAAGGGACTTTTGCTCTTTTTCAGCTTTTTTCAAAGCTTCCTCCGCTTGTTTCAACGCTTTTTCCTGTGCTCTTTGTTCTGTTTCTAAAGCTTCCTTTTGAGCCTTGACTTCTTGCTCTAAAGCCAATCGAGCATTGAGCGTTTGACGAATATTTGATTTTTGTTCGTCGCTTAAGGTTTCGGTTATTTTATCACTTCCATAATAAATTTCGTCACCTTTAATTTCATAAACTTTGCCATCATATATGACTTGTTCAGAACTTCCGCAGGATAAAAATAAAAAAGAAAATGCTAATATAAATGTGTATTTCATGATTAAAGTTTTAAGCATTACAGATTGATCAGTGTTTGACCGATTCTATGATGAATTATAAATATGATTGTAAATAAGCGATTTAAAGTTTTTTCTTCGCTTTATCTAATGAGGTTTGGAGTTTATCAAGCTTGTTGAGCCATTTTTCCTCATCATTTGGAGAGAGCTTACCTTTACGCTTTAATTTCTCGTATTTTTCTTGGTTTTGCTCCAACTTTTTAGTGACTTTTTCAAAGGCTTCTTGTGCTTTTTCTTTTTTCTTCAATGCCTTTTCAGCTCTTTTTTGTTCTTTTTCGGCTTGTTTTTGGGCTTTTACAGCTTTTTTAATTGCTCTTTGAGCTTCTTTTTGCTCTTTCTCGAGTTTTGCAGCAGCCTTTTCAGCTTCTTTTTGTTCTTGAGCGGCTAATTTTGCTTTGGCTTCGGCTTCTAGGGTGGCTGCTTTTGTTTTGTCAAAAATAGCTCGAATTTCTTTTCTTTTTTCTTCTGATAATGTTGAAGTTACATCCTTTCCGTCTTTCAAAATGGTTTCACCTTTGATCACATACTTAACACCTTCGTGTTCCACTTCTTGTGCGTTTACCATTAATCCTAATCCTAAAAAGATGAATAAAATCCAGAGTCTCATAATTTATTAGTTTTGTTTACTTATTGAACCCATAAAATAAGAAAAAGTCACTTGTTTAGGCTTAATTTAACATAGTTTTGAGGATTCAAAAATAAGTCTTTCAATCAAATTCGGTTCAAAATATCAGCAGCTTTTTTAAGTGTCTCATCAGTTTTGGCAAAACAAAATCTCAAAACTTTAAAGTCTTGTTGATTTTCATTAAAAACAGACATTGGAATTGATGCAAGTTTATATTCTATCGTCAATCGCTTGGCAAAATCAATATCTGTTTCATCAGTTATTCCTGAATAATTCAGCACTTGAAAATAGGTGCCTTTTGAAGCTGTGATGTTGAATCTGGAGTTTTCAATTAAACTTAAAAATAAATCGCGCTTCTGTTGATAAAATTCAGATAATTCCAAATAGTGATTGGGTTCTTGGAGATAATCTGCCAGCGCTTTTTGCGTGGGATGATTTACACAAAACACATTAAATTGATGCACTTTTTGGAACTCAATCATTAATTCTTTTGGCGCACAGCAATAACCCATTTTCCATCCAGTATTATGAAATGTTTTTCCGAAAGAAGCGACTACAAAACTTCTCGATTTCAAATCTGGAAAAAGACAAGCACTTTGGTGTTTCTCACCATCAAAAATAATGTGTTCATACACTTCATCACTCAAAAGAATAACGTCTGTGCCTTTCAACAATTCTTGCAGTTTCAACATATCCTCTCTTGAAAATACAGTACCACTTGGATTTTGTGGTGTATTAATGATGACCATTTTGGTTTTTGGATTGATGAGTTGTTTTACGTCGTCCCAATTGACTTTGTAATCTGGTGCTTTCAGTTGAACGGAAATAGTCTTGCCGCCATTGAGCTCAATCGCAGGTTCATAACAATCATAAGCTGGTCTAAAAATTATTATTTCGTCATTTGGCTTCACGAACGCAGAAATTATGGTGAAAATCGCTTGAGTGGCACCAGCAGTGACCGTAATTTCCGTATCAGGATTGTAGGATGTGTTGTAAAGCTTTTCAAATTTATTGGCAATGGCGACGCGCAATTCCATACTTCCCGCCATTGGCGCATACTGATTGTAGCCGGAATTCATCGCATTGTTCACCAAATCAATCAATCTCTGGTCACTTTCAAAATTCGGAAAACCTTGAGATAGATTAATGGCATTATGTTCATTGGCAAAGGCGCTCATCACCGTAAAAATCGTGGTGCCGACATTGGGCAGTTTTGAAGTGTGTGTCATATCTGTTAAATGAACTATAAAATAATGAAAAAATATAATTTAATGGGTGGCTTTTTTATCTTTGATTTTTACAAAATCAAAAGTTATGAGATTCATTAAAATTATAGTTCTTTTTATCACACTTCAAATGTCTGCCCAACAAGGAGGTATGTGGATTCCGTCATTGCTGCAAGGTATGAACGAAAGCGAAATGCAAAGTTTGGGTAGCAAACTTACCGCAAAGGATATTTATGATGTCAACAATTCCAGTTTGAAAGATGCCATTGGTCATTTTAACGGAGGTTGTACGAGCGAAGTCATTTCTGCAAAAGGCTTGATATTGACCAATCATCACTGCGGATTCAGTCAAATACAATCGCATTCGTCTTTGGAAAATGACTATTTGAAAGATGGGTTTTGGGCGATGAATCTCGATGAAGAATTGCCGAATGAAGGCTTGTATGTTGAGTTTATCGTAAGGATTGAAGATGTCACAAAGCAAGTATTGGAAGGCATAACGGATGATATGACCGATAGAGAACAGCAATCCAAAATAGGGACCAATAGCAACGCCGTGGAAAGGGCGGCAAAAAAGGAAGCTTGGCAAGATACCAGAATCAAGGCGTTTTATAAAGGCAACCAATATTTCTTGTTCGTAACCGAACGTTATGAAGACATTCGTTTGGTTGGTGCGCCTCCAAGCAGCATTGGAAAGTTTGGTAGCGATACTGATAATTGGGTTTGGCCACGTCATACAGGCGATTTTTCATTGTTCAGGATTTATGCTGATAAAAACAATCGACCTGCAAAATACTCAAAAGACAATGTGCCATTTACACCAAAACATTTCTTGCCTGTCTCGTTAGATGGCATCAGTGAAGATGATTTTACAATGGTTTTCGGGTTCCCAGGAACTACTGATGAATATTTGCCTGCCATCGCCGTTGAGCAAACTGTGAAGAAAGTCAATCCTGCCAATATTGCGATAAGAGGTGCTGCCTTAAAAGTGATTGATGCTTATATGAAAACCGATGACCAAATTCGTATTCAATACGCATCAAAACAAGCGCGTATTGCCAATGCTTGGAAAAAATGGATTGGTGAAAATCAAGGAATAGAAAAGAGTGGCGCCCTTGCCATCAAACGCAAAATGGAAGCTGATTTTACGCAACAGTTGAAGGTAAAAGGGTTGGAAAGTAAATACGGAACTATTCTGCCAGAATTGGAACGACTTTACAAAGAAATTGAAGATGTTCGGGTGAAAAGAGGCCAATTTGTTGAGGTATTTGTTAGAACCAATGAATTGATGCAGTTGATGTTCCGTTTGTCACAAATGGAAGCTGCTGCAGCCAATGGCGAAGAGGCGTTTGACAAGGCAAGAGCTTCAATGCTTGCACGATTGGAAGGTAGTTTTAAGGATTTCAATGCAGAGGTTGACAAAGGTGTGTTTGAAGGCGTGATGCCTTTGTACACCGAAAATGTAGATGCGTCGATTTATGACAAAACGGCTTTCACATCTTTGGAAAGTGCTAAAAAAGTTTTGGAAGGCTATTCATCTGAAGTATTGGAAAAATTGAACAAGGACGCTGCTTACAGCTATGCAAAGCCATTAATCGTTGAGTTTTATACCGAATTGGACCCCAAATTTCAAGCTCTGAATGACCAAATCAATGCACTCGAAAAGCAGTATATGAAAGCGTTGATGGAAGTATTGCCGAAACAACGTTATTTTCCTGATGCTAATAGTACGCTCCGTGTTACCTACGGAAAGGTAAAAGGGTATGAACCAAGAGATGCGGTGTACTATGAGCCTGTGACCTATTTGGATGGTGTGATTGAAAAATACATTCCAGGTGATTATGAGTTTGATTTACCGGAAAAGCTGATGGATTTATATGCTAAAAAAGACTATGGTCAGTATGCAGATGCCAATGGAAAATTGCCTGTGTGTTTCATCGGAACTAATCATACGACAGGAGGAAATTCTGGAAGTCCAGCGATTGATGCCAATGGAAATCTGATAGGTTTGAATTTTGACCGTGTTTGGGAAGGTACAATGAGTGATATGTATTACAGCCCTGAAATCTGCAGAAACATTATGGTCGATTTACGCTATGTGTTGTTCATTGTCGATAAATATGCTGGTGTCAAACATTTGATAGACGAAATGAAATTGGTACATCCAAAGAAGAACAAAAAGAAAAAGTAGCAATAGAACCTGACAGGTTTTCAAAACCTGTCAGGTTTGAATCAGTCGTTTTGTCCAATGGCGATAAACACCAAAACATCATTGATGCATTTGTCCAAATCCCGTTTGATTTCGTGGTCCCAAAATCGAAATACGGTATAACCCATTTCTGCTAATTGTCTATTGACTTGCCTATCGCGCTGCATATTGCGCTCTATCTTCGGAATCCAAAACTTACGATTGCTTTTAATGAGGTCTTTTCGTTCATCCCAATTGTAGCCGTGCCAAAATTCACCATCAATAAAAATGGCCAATTTGTATTTTTCAATGGAAACATCAGGTCGACCGGGAAGTTTTTTGCTGTCCACACGATAGCGCACATGCTTACGCCAAAGTGCTTTTCTGAAAAGCATTTCGGGTTTGGTGTTCTTCCCACGAATTTTGCTCATAATCTTTGATCGTTTCTTTGTGGTGTAGAAACCTGATTCTTCGCTGAATCTTGGGACGATTATGTTTTCTTCATCATAAACCATTGCAAACTAAAGTTAAGCATAATTTGTAAGGTTATGGTTTAATCTATAAATAAAAAACCCTCACATCTCTGCAAGGGTCTTATATCTAAAAGCGAAGCGCTCTATTTAGTATCTGTAATATTCCGGTTTATATGGACCTTCAACAGGAACACCAATGTATTCTGCTTGCTCCTCACGAAGCTCTGTCAATTCAACACCGATTTTTTCCAAGTGCAATTTTGCAACTTTTTCATCCAAATGCTTTGGCAGCATATACACTTTGTTTTCGTAAGCATCTCTGTTGGTCCACAATTCAATTTGTGCCAACGTTTGGTTGGTAAACGAGTTACTCATCACAAAACTTGGGTGACCCGTAGCACATCCTAAATTCACCAAACGACCTTCAGCCAAAATGATAATGTCTTTTCCGTTTACAGTATATTTATCAACCTGTGGTTTGATTTCAACCTTCGTGTTTCCGTGGTTTTTGTTCAACCAAGACATTTCGATTTCATTGTCGAAGTGACCAATGTTACAAACGATGGTTTTATCTTTCATCATTTCAAAATGCTTCCCTTGAACGATGTCTTTGTTACCTGTAGTAGTAATTACAATATCAGCATTGCTAACCACAGTTTCTAAACGTTTTACTTCATAACCATCCATCGCAGCTTGCAGTGCACAGATTGGGTCAATTTCAGTAACAGTCACAATACTTCCAGCGCCTTTGAAAGAAGCTGCAGTACCTTTACCAACATCACCATAACCACAAACTACCACACGTTTTCCGGCCAACATTACATCAGTTGCACGACGTACAGCATCTACAGCACTTTCTTTACAGCCATATTTATTGTCAAATTTAGATTTGGTAACAGAATCATTCACATTGATTGCAGGCATTGATAGAGTGCCTTTTTTCATACGCTCATAAAGTCTGTGAACACCAGTTGTGGTTTCTTCAGACAAGCCGTTGATGCCAGCCATCAATTCAGGATATTTATCAAATACCATATTTGTTAAATCGCCACCATCATCCAAAATCATATTCAAAGGCTTTCTGTCTTCACCAAAAAACAAGGTCTGCTCGATACACCAGTCAAATTCTTCCTCATTCATTCCTTTCCAAGCATACACTGGAATTCCAGCAGCAGCAATGGCAGCAGCAGCTTGGTCTTGTGTAGAGAAAATATTGCAAGAACTCCAAGTCACTTCAGCACCAAGAGCTTTCAAGGTTTCAATCAATACCGCAGTTTGGATGGTCATATGCAAACATCCAGCAATACGAGCACCTTTCAAAGGTTGTGAATCTCCATATTCTTCACGAAGGCTCATCAAACCTGGCATTTCGGCTTCAGCTAATTCTATCTCTTTTCTTCCCCAGGCCGCAAGCGACATATCTTTGACTTTGTAAGGTACGTAAGGCATTGTTTTTGTTTCCATAATTGTATATTTGTTATCTTATTTCATTAAGCGAGTGCAAAGATAATCAATAACTTCGACAAATCTAAATGCCATTATACAAAACCCTTACGCCAAATTCCTATACGACTGTTAAAATTTGGAAGATTACAGAGTCTTATGAAGAGTTGATGAAACCAATCGACCTGCGCGATGTGTGTATGCAACGGGTTTTGGGTATGAAAAGTGAATTGCACCAACGTGGCTTTTTAAGTGTGAGGCATTTGCTTGCGGAATTCGGTTATGAGGACAAAGATTTGTATTATGATGACAATGGAAAACCACATTTAAGAGACGGAAAGCACATCTCCATCACACATTCGTTTACGTTTTCTGCAATTATTGTAAGTGAGGAGGAAGTTGGGATTGATATTGAAAAACAACGTGAGAAAATCAAAATCATCGCGCATAAGTTTGTAGATTATGAATTTGATTATTTAGACAAGGAAGCAGACGATTACATCAAAAAACTGACTGTCATTTGGGGCATCAAAGAATCGCTATATAAACTATTCGCCACGCCTGGAATGCTGTTCAGAGAGCATTTTTTCGTAATTCCATTTATGTTGGAAGATGGTGAAACGGTTGCTTGGATTGATTATGAGGAAAAGAAATACAGATACAACACGCACTTTTTGGAATTTGAAGGATTTACTTGTGCGTATGTTTGTTAAGTTTGAAAAGTAAGGCATCAATTATAAGAAAAACATTCGTGAATTCGTGGCTCAAAAAGAATTTCATCAAGATATTATAAATTCAGTTTCAATAGGAAAACGACTTCTGGCCATATTGATTGACCCAGAAAAGATGAAGTTAGAAAACGCTTCAAATTTCCTCTCAAAAGTCAATGACACCATTGCCACGCACATTTTCGTGGGAGGAAGTACGGTTGATGAGCACGATACAGGCCTTTTGGTTTCCGAAATCAAGAAACATACTTCGTTGCCAATTTTTCTATTCCCAGGCGATGTCACCCAAATCACAGATAAAGCAGATGTGTTGTTGTTTTTATCCTTGATTTCTGGACGAAATCCAGAGTATTTGATAGGAAAACACGTCGAAGCGGTTTCAAAGTTGAAGCACACGAACCTAGAAGTCATCCCAACAGGTTACATTCTGATAGAGAACGGTAAGGAAACGTCTGTGCAGACAGTCACCAACACAAAACCGATGCCGCGAACAGATGTTCAACAAATCATTGACACAGCAAAAGCAGGCGAGTTATTGGGAATGAAACTCATCTATCTTGAAGCGGGAAGTGGTGCCTTACATTCGGTGTCGTCAGAGATTGTCTCGCAGGTAAAAGCAAATATTTCAATTCCGTTGATTGTCGGAGGAGGCATCAAAACCAAAAAGCAATTGGAAAATGCTTATGATTCAGGAGCAGATATGGTGGTCATCGGTACAGCTTTTGAAGAGAATGAAGATTTTTTCCTTGAACTGCAAAAGACCGATAAATCAGCTCCTACAAAAACATACTATGTAAAATCAAACATCTAGAATCTCAAATCTAATCATATGAAAATATCCGTAGAATTAACCTTAACACCTTTACACGATGACTACGAACCTAGCATCATTCACTTCATAAAAAAACTGCGTCTGTCTGGCTTGAAGGTTATGGAAAATCCTTTGAGTACACAAGTGTATGGCGACTATGATGACGTCATGAGAATCTTAACCGTGGAAATAAAGGAAGCATTTGAACTTATCGAACGTGGATTGCTCTATATGAAAATCGTCAAATCGGACCGACACGATTATGAACCACATTTTTGAGTTTTTCCTTGAGCCGTATCGCTCCACACCAACGTACCTAATCGTTCTCGAGGCCATCGCTTTCATCTTCGGAATAATGAGCGTTTGGTTTGCAAAAAAAGAGAACATTTTAGTGTATCCAACAGGTTTGATTGCAACGGTCATTACGGTCTATTTGCTCTACATCGCAGGCTATTTGGGCGATATGATTTTGAATTTTTACTTCTCGATTATGAGTATTTATGGTTGGTGGAATTGGTCCAGAAAGAAAGACGGAGAAACTGTTGTGCCTATTTCAAGAACAAACTTCAAAGAGAAACTCATCGGTGTCGGAATGTTTTTAGTGACAATGCTTTTCACATACATCGTCTACCGAATTTACAACGACACGATTGAAATAGCCAATTACATCGACATCTTCACATCAGGTTTGTTCTTTACGGCGATGTGGTATATGGCCAACAAAAAAATCGAGAACTGGACGCTGTGGATTGTCGCCGACCTCATCACCATTCCACTCTATGCTTACAGAGGATTGGGCATTTTGTCGCTTCAGTATTTATTTTTTACTATTTTGGCAATCCTAGGCTACATTGAATGGAAAAAAAGCATACAGACATCCTGAAAATTGTCCTTTTTGGTCCTGAATCCACCGGAAAATCGATGCTGGCGCAACAACTGGCGCAGCAGTACAACACGGTTTTCGTTCCAGAGTACTCGCGCATCTATGCCGAAATGCAATTGCTATGCGGAAAAGAACTCACGCAAGACGATGTCGTGGAAATCGCCAATGGCCAACTCAAATTGGAAACAGAACTTATCACAAAAGCTAATAAAATTCTCTTTTGCGATACCGATTTGCTTGAAACCAAAGTATATTCCGAAATGTATTACGACGGATATTGTCCACCGCAACTCGAAGATTTTGCGCAGCGTAAAACTTGTGATTTATATTTACTGACAAATGTCGATTTGCCTTGGGTGGCAGACAACATTCGCGATAAGCCCGAAGGCCGTCACGAACAATTCAATATCTTTGAGAACACGCTCAAAAGGTATAACAAACCCTATCAAGTCATTAGTGGCAATGATGATGAACGACTGGAGAAAGCAATAGGTTTTGTAAACGATTTAATAAAGAAACAGTGAAATTTACAGAAGAAGATATACAACAGATAGAGCAAAAAGGATTGACTGTTAAGAAAGTCCAGAAGCAAATCGAACTTTTCAAAACAGGGCTTCCGCCTATCAACCTCAAAGCCGCGGCAACGATTGATGATGACATCAATGGCATTAAAAAGCTATCCGACGAGAAGAAGCAGCATTTCATCAATCATTATGACACCAAACGCGATGCCATTTCGATGATAAAATTTGTGCCAGCTTCTGGTGCAGCCACGCGTATGTTCAAAACCTTGTTTGGTTTTGCAGATGATTATAACCCAGATGAAGAAACAATCAACTCCTTCATTAATAAGAACAAGGATTTAGATTTGTCACTTTTCTTTGTTGGGCTTGAAAAGTTGCCGTTTTATGAGTTGGTGCTGAAAGAAATCGAAAAACACTATCCAGAGTATGCAGCGATGACCATCGACAAGCAACGTTACATCTTTGTAAAGACGATGCTCGACCAGGACAAACTGAATTACGGCTTCTATCCGAAGGGATTGTTGCCATTTCACAAATATAAAAGCCACATTGCAACGGCGTTTGAAGAGCATTTGTTTGAATCGTCATTCTATGCATCAAGCAATGGTGAAGCAAAGCTACATTTCACCATTTCCGAAAAATATCAGGACATTTTTGATGATGAATTTAAACGAATTGAAGACATCGTAGAGCGTAAAACAAAAACACGTTTCGATATCAGCTTTTCATTTCAAAAGGAATCTACCGATACCATTGCAGTAACTCCAAAAGACGAACCATTCAGAGGTGAGGATGGTCGCTTGGTCTTCCGTCCGTCTGGTCACGGCGCCTTGTTGGAAAACCTCAACGACCTTGATGCAGATATCATCTTCATCAAAAATATAGACAACGTCGTAGTGTTTAATTATGAGCAGGATGTGGCAACGTATAAAAAAGTGTTGGGAGGAATGTTGCTAGAGTTGCAAGAACAAAGCTTCAACCATTTAAGGTCGCTTGACGAAGCAAACATCACCGATGAAAAAATCCTCGAGATTGCCGAATTCCTCGTGCAACGTTTGAATGTAAAAGTCAGCCACGAGTTTGAAAAGTATTCAAAGAAATATCAAATTGAATACCTTCAGGAAAAACTGAACCGCCCTATTCGTGTCTGCGGAATGGTAAAGAACGAAGGTGAGCCTGGTGGTGGTCCGTTTTGGATTAAGGAGGAAAGCGGAAACATTTCCCTGCAAATTGTTGAGTCGGCACAGATTGATAAAAAAAGCAAGAGTCAAAAAGAGATTCTGAAAAATGCTACGCATTTCAATCCGGTGGATTTGGTGTGCAGCGTTCGGAATTATAAAGGAGAGAAGTTCAACCTTAAGAAATACTCTGACCCTAAAACTTCGTTTATTACGATGAAAACAAAGGTAGGGAAGGACCTAAAGGCGTTGGAACTCCCTGGACTGTGGAATGGCAGTATGGCCAACTGGAACAGCATCTTCGTTGAGGTGCCATTGATTACCTTCAACCCTGTCAAGACCGTCACCGATTTACTAAAAACCACACATCAAATCAAACGTTGATGGATGTTGAGGTACTGAATAACGAGTTGCAGTTCAAGGCCGTCAGAAGTTCTGGTGCAGGTGGGCAGAAGGTCAATAAAGTCTCTTCAAAGGTGGAGTTGACCTTCAATCTTGAAGCATCCAACGGACTTTCGGACGAGGAAAAAGAGCGTCTCAAAACCAACATCAGCCATCGACTTACTAAAGACAACCTCTTACTGATGCAATGCGATGAAAGCCGCAGCCAACATAAAAACAAGGAGCTCGTCATCAAGCGTTTTTTTGAGTTGCTCGAAGAAGGACTCGTTGTTCCCAAAGAACGCAAGGCCACCAAAGTCCCAAAAGCCGTCGTCAAAAAACGACTCAAGGCAAAACGCCAAACTTCCGAAAAGAAAGCCAATCGCAAACCACCTGAAATAGAGTAAGTGTCCAGTGTGCAGTGGTAGTTGGCAGTGGCATCACAAAAAAATCATCAATTATTCCTAATTAATTCTTCATCATTAATTACCTTTGCAGCGTTCTCAAAAAAGGGGTGCCTAATATCGGCTGAGATCATACCCAATGAACCTAGAACAGGTAATGCTGTTTAGGGATTGTGAATTAAGGACGAAGCCATGCGTAGTCTTTAATTCAGTACATAAATCATTTATTAACAAAGAATAATGACCTCTTTTTATTCGATTAAATTTATTTTTTCGGATGAAAAACAATTTTTCACAATTTGCTCAATTCCTGCGCAGGCAGGAAGCTCGTACAAAAGTTTCAGTAGTGCTTTTGTCGCTGGCAGCCTTCTCTGGCGTTGCCCAAGAAACGCAACAAGACTCCACAAAAGTCGAAACGCTCGATGAGGTCCTCGTCAAATCCGTAAGGGTGGACGCAACCTCGCCCATCACGCACTCAAACGTCACTAAAAAAGACCTTGAGAAGCGCAACCTCGGGCAGGACATTCCCATCCTCCTCAATTACTTGCCTTCAGTGGTGACGACTACCGATGCAGGCGCAGGGGTGGGCTACACGGGCATCCGTGTGCGTGGTATCAATGCCCAATCCACCAACATCACCATCAACGGCATTCCGTATAACGATGCGGAGTCGCTCGGAACTTTCTGGGTCAATCTCGGAGACTTCGCATCGTCCGTGGAGAGCCTTCAGTTGCAGCGTGGTGTCGGTACGTCTACCAATGGTGCTGGGGCGTTCGGTGCCAGTGTTAACGTTCTTACAGATGCAGTATCCAAGGAGGCGTCTGGCGAAATCGCCAACAGCTTCGGGAGCTTCAACACGCGTAAACACACCGTCAAATTCAGTACGGGGCTGCTTAATGACCACATAGAAATCGCTGGTCGTCTTTCCAACATTCAATCAGATGGCTATATCGATAGGGCAAGCGCCAACTTAAAGTCGTATTTCCTTCAAGCATCGTATGTTGATGACAATACCCTCATCAAGGCCATTACTTTTGGTGGGTCGGAGTTGACGTATCAGGCGTGGAATGGCATTGATGCCGAGACCTTGGCTAATGACAGAACCTTCAACCCTTCGGGTATCTATACGGATGAAAATGGCAACGTGCGTTTTCACGACAATGAGGTCGATGACTATAAACAGGACCATTACCAATTCCTCTGGAATGAAAAACTCAACAATCGTTGGTCGACTAACCTTGCGTTGAACTACACCTACGGCCGTGGCTTCTTCGAGCAGTACCGTGAGGACGAGGATTTTGCCGATTACGACTTAACACCCATCGACATTGGTGGCGAAACCATCAGCAGTACCGATTTGATTCGCCGTCGTTGGCTCGATAACGACTTTTACGTGGCAAATGCCAGTGCTAATTACAAAAACAACGAGCTCAACCTCACCTTTGGTGGCTCGTACAGTTCGTACATCGGTGACCACTTTGGCGAAATCATCTGGGCGCGCTTCGCCAGCGATAGTGAAACGGGCGACCGATATTATGAGGGCGTCGGCAAGAAGAAAGATTTCAACGTTTTTACAAAAGCCACCTACCGTTTGAATGACAAAGTGAGCTTGTATGGCGACTTGCAGCTGCGTTTGGTAGATTATCGCACGACTGGGTTGAACTCGGACAGGATTCCTTTGGAGATTGATGAAAACTATAGTTTCTTCAATCCAAAGGCTGGGATTACCTATGAGTTGAACAACAAAAACAACGTCTATTTCTCTTATGCACGCGCCAATCGTGAGCCTAATCGCGACGATTTTGAAAACAACGCCACCGTAAAGCCCGAGCAACTCAACGATTTTGAGTTAGGGTGGAGGCATACTTCGGACAAGTTCACCTTTAACAGCAATGTGTACTATATGCATTATAATGAACAGCTGGTGCTTACGGGTGCTGTGGACGGTGTGGGCAACCCGGTGCGTACCAATAGCGGCGAAAGCTACCGCCTTGGTCTCGAACTCGAAGCGGGCATCAAACTCACCAAGACGTTTGCCTTGAGGCCCAATCTGACCTTGAGCTCCAACAAAAACAAGGAAACCATCGTGCCTTTGGATGGCGCATTGGTCAACCTTGGCAAGACCGACATCTCCTTTTCGCCCGAAGTGGTGGCAGCCAACGCCCTCATCTTTCAACCAAAGGAAAACTTTCAAATCGCTTTCTTGAGCAAGTACGTCGGGGAGCAGTTTATGAGCAACACAGAGAGCGCCATCTCCAAGTTGGACAGCTATTTGGTGAATGATTTGAACATCACCTACGAATGGAACACCAACAAACTCTTTAAATCCATCGTGTTTACGGGCTTGGTGAACAACATTTTCAACGAGAAGTACGTGTCAAACGGTTACTATTACACCTATGATGATGATTTTTCCGAGCCAGGCACCATCACCACTATTGAAGGAACTGGGTATTACCCGCAGGCAACGACTAATTTCTTATTGGGCGTGACACTCAAGTTTTAAGTCACCACCATCCGAAAATCTGTCGTTACACTCGGCAGAGGGCTTACTAAAACAGCAAAAGACAGCGTGTAGCAAAACACCGCTGTCTTTTGTATTTATAGATTTGTAATTGGCAAAAAAAAGGTTTCTTTCTACTGATTGCACAATGCGCTCATATGCCAAATCGTTTAAGCCTACTCCCCATCAGGCAGCAACTCCCGCGTTTTGGCTTCATAGGTAATATAACCTTCAGGTCCTGGCGTATAAAAGGTATCCGTGTCCCATTGCGCTGTGGCGACGTTTTCTCTAAAACGTCCCACCAAATCAGGATTGGAAATGTATAATTTCGCAAAGGCTACCAAATCAGCATCGCCGTCTTCTATCACCTTGTTACCACTATCTTGGTCAAAGCCAGAATTGATCATCAACGTACCCTTGTACATCGGTCTGTAACGCTTCGCAATGTGTGGCTCGGCAAATTCCACGTCCGACACATCATTGAAGGGTTCCGAAAGGTGAATGTATGCCAAATCATACTCGTCCGACAGTCGCTTGATGATATAATCAAAGGTAGGAATGGTGTCTTCATCCATCGTCATTCCGAAGATATTATGCAGACTCGGGTTAAATCGTGCCCCAATACGCTCTTGCGGTATCACCTGCTTAATGGCATCGAGCACTTCAAAGAAAAAACGTGCGCGGTTTTCAATGCTGCCGCCATACTCGTCCTCACGATGGTTGCTCGTGCCATTAAAGAACTGATGAAACAGATACCCATTGGAAGAATGGATCTCCACCCCGTCAAAGCCTGCATCCACCGCATTCTTGGCAGCCTGTTTAAAGTCGTTCACAGTAATTTTAATCTCTTCCAGCGTCATGGCCTTTGGCGTCACAGTGTCCTTAAAGCCGTCAGGCGTGTAGGACTTCGCATGCGGATTGATGGCCGATGGCGCCACAGGCAACTCCCCATCGTGAAAATCAGGATGCGACATTCTGCCTACGTGCCACAGCTGTATAAAGATCTTTCCACCGGCATCGTGTACCGATTGCGTCACCTTTTTCCAGCCTTCCACCTGCGCTTGCGAGTGGATGCCAGGGGTATTGATGTAGCCCACGGCTTGTTCAGACACTTGCGAGCCTTCGGTAATGATGAGGCCAGCCGTGGCGCGCTGTGTATAGTACGGCACATGGAGGTCTTCAGTGGGTGCTTTGTCCTTATTGGCGGCACGACTACGTGTCATCGGTGCCATGACGATTCTATTTTGTAATGGTAAACCATTCAGGTCGAATGGTTCCAAGAGGGGTTGTTTTTTCATAAGATGATTGTTTGAGAGATTAAATTTCAGAATTTTACATAGGTATCCTTGACTCTAAACGAGTAAGGCTTGACTCTTATGGCGAAGGCACCGTGACTATTGGTCGCCCTTCTTCACGTCTTTTGGATCAACGACTTTCAAAGGTTGATAGTCATACTTCAGTTTTTTGTAAAGTCGGTATTGCGGCTGCGTCAAGATGTCGTTCATTTGGAGGGTTTCTCTGGCTTGCAATTCTACAAGCGCATCCAGTTCAGCTTTGCCGTCTAATCGGGCTTTGGCATCATCCGCCAGTTTGATGTATTTTTCCACCACTTCCTTAAACAGCGGCAGTTGCACACCCGTCAGCGCCAATTGACTGTTGTAGCGTTCCGTGAGTTGGTCTGCTTGGTAGGCCACATTGCCTCTGTCCGATTCCGTTTTGGGAAACTGCGCATGTGCAACAGAAAAAGTGAATAGTAAAGTAAATGTGAAGAGTATTTTTATAGTTTTCATAATGGTATGATTTTAATTTACCATAAGATAACTAAAGGATCAGCGCAAGTCAATGGTTTTAAGAGTTGTTAACGCGGATTTAGGAAAAGATTAACCGTTGTCGGCTAGCTGCTCTAGGGGCATCAGTCATCACAATGTCCACATCGGTCACTGCACATCACAGATACCTAACTACAACCCCCAAAACAGTCAAGGAGCACCCCACATCTGTCGCGTGTGGTCAAACATCTGTCGTGTGTGGTCGCACATCGGGCATGTGTTGTCCTACATCGGGCGTGTGTTCCCGCCTTCCGTTCATGTGTTGCGGTACATCTGTCATGTGTTGCCCTTTACCCGGCGTGTGTTCCCCTTATCCCGTCGTGCGTTGTCCCTTACCCGGTATGTGTTCCCCTTATCCCGGCGTGTGTTGTCCCTTACCCGGCGTGTGTTCCCTTTATCCCCGCGTGTGTTGTCCCTTACCCGACGTGTGTTCCCTTCATCCCCGCGTGTGTTCCCTCAATCCCGTCGCAAAGGTCCAACATCCCGTCATTACCGCACCACATCCCATGCTCATAACCCCTTGTAACTTCGACGTTTCCACCAAAACAATCTCATAGTCTCCCCTCCTTGGGAGGGGCAGGGGGAGGACGCTTCAACGAATAATTCCTAACTTTCATCGCCTAACAAAACCAACCAAACAAAATATTCCCTATGTTTATAGCTCTCCCTAGTAATTCAAAGCAACCAGTTTTTTTGGTATGCGGTTTTCCGCACATCTAGGTGTTGCAATGTCATTAAATTTGAATTTGTCACTGTTAATGTATTGATTAAGCTTCATTAGCTATCATGTTAAAGCAGAGCCTTAAATTAAATGAACCTCTAATTAATAATTTGATGAAAAGAAAATTACTTGTATATAACTTGGGATTACTGATATTAATGGGTTGTACTGATGTACAACAAATATCTGAATTGCAAAATGAACTTGAGAAAACCAAGTCAGAACTAAAAGATTGCTCTGATGAACTCGTAGAAATTAAGAATACAGCGGAAAACAGGATTATCAGAGCAAGAAAACTTCTTTCAGAGAATGACCTAAAGGGAGCTAAAGTTGAATTTCAGGGAGTTGTTGAAAACTATGTAGGAACCAATAATGCTGATATTGCTTCCAAGGAAATAGAAAAAATTGATGCCACAATAAAACAGCAAGAACTTGAAGCGGAAAGGAAAAAGGCGTTAGGTTTTAAAATTCTGACTCCAAATTCAACAGTAAAATATGATGAATTAACATTAAAATTCGAAAAGATATGGATTGGTAAACGTTGGACTTTTGACGATTACGGACATCAATATTTTTTACGTGATGCGCAGAGAGGCAATAACCATGTTCTAGCAAGGGTTTCTGTTACATCAGAAAATAATGATCCAGTGCTTCCACCTATATTCGTATATAAAATGAACAATGGAGAATTGAGTTTGTTAGGAACTTTGAAATATAAATTCAGAAGGTGGAAAGATTATGGTTCTTATCTTGGTAATTATGCTGATTACGGGAATGACTTTGCTCATTCAAAAACAATTCCCTTTAACTGTGGACTCGAACTTTCAGAAGACGACCTTAAAAAAGGAACAGTCTTCATTGTTCTTAAAAAGAAAGGCTGCTTTAATAGAGTAAAATCGGATTATGGAAATCCAGAAATATCCTATGTAGAAGCGCTATGTGACCCAAAAAGTATATTAAGAATAGACGATTTTGATAATGATTATGTATTATTAAGTAAACTGTGAATTTAAGTAGAACATAAAGCTAATGTAAATTTTGGCAAAAAAATCCATGACAGTAATGTCTAAAAAAAATAACTATACTATGGAAGTAGCAATAGGAATAAGGGTAAGTCCTAATAAAGTTTATTTTTCGGTTGTTAGCGAATGGGAAGATGAAGTTGAAATAAAGTTAATAGACCATATAGTAATTCCAAAATCTTTGGAAACTCCTGAACAGCTGAAATTTTTAAGAAGTACTATGAGTGATATAATTAACGAAAACAAAGTGCTTTTAGCTTGCATAAGGATAACTGAATCAAATGCTAGAACAGTAAATGTTCCAAGAATCTACATGGAAGGAGTTATACAGGAATTGATAGCCAGTTCATCAATAAACAAATATTACGTTGGGCAGATTTCAAATATCAGCGCAAAATTAGGAATCAACAGGGCCGATTTTAAACCCTACGCAAATAATAATGAAGTTTTTATGGATTTTGATTTTTGGTCTGAAATATCCCTAGAAGAAAGAGAAAGTATAATGGCAGCTTTTAGTGCTTTAAATTTATAAATTATGCCTTTAGGATTACAAACAGCTCAACTAAACTTTGAAACTATTAAAGATATTGGCCAAGAAGGTAGAAACTCAAGTGTTTTTATTGCTCATGACAAGCAATTAGATGGACAAATAGTTGTGAAACAAATTGAGAAGGCCAAACTGTCTAATCCCTCTGAATATTATAGAGAGGCGAAAATTTTATATGCTTCCTCGCATCCATTTGTTGTTGGAGTTAATTATGGCTGTTCAGATAATGATAATATATACATAGCAATGCCATATTACAAAAATGGATCATTGAAATCGTCAATGGATCGACAACATTTGACCATAAGAGAAGTTATTAGATATTCAATACAATTTTTATCAGGTCTTAATAATATACATTCAAAAGGTTTGATGCATTTCGATGTAAAGCCCGATAATATATTATTATCAGATTCAAATGAAGCTTTATTGTCTGATTTTGGTTTGGCAAAAGCTATGGATAATCTTGGGTTTGCAAGCCCTGACAAAGTGTATGCAAAGCAAATGCCTCCAGAAGTATTTGCAAATACTGATAAAACTATACAGTTCGATATTTATTTAGCTGGTCTTACGATCTATAGATTATTGAATGGAAACAATCATTATTATGCACAATGTTCTTTTCCAAATCAGGCAGCTCAAATTAAAGCTATTCAAACAGGAAATTTTCCTGATAGAAATGCTTATTTACCGCACGTTCCTTTAAAATTACAACGAGTAATCAATAAAGCTTTAAATGTTAATATTAAGGATAGGCATAAAAATGTTTTAGAGTTAATAAATGAATTAAGTGATATTGATGAAAATTTGGATTGGAGATATGAGAAAAATGGTGCTGTAACTACTTATGTCAAGGACTTAAATGATCGTACATATCAAATTCAACTTGATAGCTCTAATATTAATAATCCATTACTTTCTTCAACCAAAACTATGAAGGCAAGCGGTAATAGCACGAAGATTAACTCCCATTCACATAATAATCTTACTAAAAACAACGTTTTATCAAAGTTGAAAAAGGCCTTAAAAGAAATTTGACAAAGAAAAAGATTACATATAATCCAAACGGACTGAAAAGATGCGATAATATTTATCCAAAACAATCAACACCCAAACGAGATTTGAATATGGAAAATATTAATGTAATAAAGGATGGGCATTATTGGCGAGTACAAAAAAAATAAAATTTTACTTTCCCTAGGCTCTGAGAAGACCTTCAACTTCGCAACAATCAGCCCCCTTAATACAAATAAACCTCTAACTACTGAAGTCATGAGAGGATAAATTTCTGATTTCATTTTACGTCAAATATATTTTGTATTAACTAAAAAGTTAGTGCTATAATAATTGAGTTCATTTATTAACAAATATTACAACAATTTGAATATTAGTTATTTATAATTATTTCTTGTTAATAGAAACATAGTTATATCTAATTACGAACTGTTAAATATTGTTTACATTTGTACTGTCAGCAATTAAATATTCTTTGACTTCAGAGGGAGTTTTAAATAGTTTGTTGAATAAAAAAAACGCCAATGCTGGTACATTGACGTTTCTCTTGGAGATAAAGTTTTGGAAGCTTTATCGACAATCCCGTTTAACCCATCAGCCACTTTGGACATGGCCAATTTATTGTGGTTAAATCAAAATCATTGTTTCCAACTCTAGAAGCACTTCGTAGATGAGGTGCTTTTCTTTTGGTAAAATTAGATTAAATTACTTTCAAATGAATGACATTTTTATAAACAATGTTAACTAGTTCTTAACAACGTAGTGTTTGCCTACTCTACGTTGTCTCCCGTCTTCACTGCAACTCTTGTCCACACAACCAATAAACACCTAACCCCACCCACATAAAAAGTAATCCTATAAATGACTATATTGGGTACGCAATTCATAACACGTTAGCCACTTAATATAACATGGGACTATTTAAAAAACTATTCGGCAAAAGCAACAAAAAGGACTTCTCAACAGAAAGCCCAACCAAAGCGGCCATGCATTCAAAGTCCATCTACTTTGAAGCCATTGTGGCATTTATCGACAACTTTGATAACCCAGATGCCATTCAAGATAAAATTTTAAAGCTCACCAAATCAGATAACAAAACCACCCTGATATACCTGTTCATCCCCTATTTCTTTACTAGAAAAGTCATTCCAGAAGTCCAATGGACAGACTATTACAACATACAAACCGAAGACGGCGCCACCACCAGCCATAAATTCAAGGACTCACAAACCCTAATGGAACTCAAAAATGACATAGATGAACATTGGCAAACCTATTGCGGTATGGACATCAAGAAAATCCTATTCCATAGTGGCGACTTTAAGGCCATCAACGAGCTGCTGCACAAAGGTTCCAACCTCGAAAATTTAGAAGCCGTACCACCTACCATTTTAGGATAAGAATAGATAGTATGAGATGCAACATAAACTCATTGCCGCCGCAGGCGGCAATACACGCCCTCGGTTTTGACTTCGGGACCCGTAGAGGTGACAAAGCGAAAAAAACAAAAAGCTGTTTGAGGGTTTGCAAAGCAAACACGAGTTCTTTTTGTTTCGCTTTTCACATCGTAACGGGTGAACAAAAAACCGCAGGCTAGACCTTTTTTGTTACTTTTTTAGGGCAATGAAAACTGCGAAGCACATCATGAGGTCCAATAGCAAAATAAACATGGACGAATAAAAAAGCAAGTAAGCTTTTTTTGGATTACAACTGCGCAGCATATGGACGAATACTCCGCTACCGCACGAATCCTTTCGTGTGGTCATTGCATCCCCCGCTAGCGCTCGTTTGCAACGAGTGCCGTCAAGTGTAAGACATTATATTAAGCCAACCACCACCAAACTAAAACCTACACGTGCAAAAACAATCTAATCCAAAAAACAAAAAGTTAATTATGTATATTGGTCACCTTAAAAACCCTTGTTCCATGAAGCATATATACGCATTGGTTTCGTTCTTTTTTGCCCTGTCATATGGCAACGCACAAACCGTTAACATACCTGATACCAATTTTCTTAATTTCTTGATAAGCATTGGGGCAGACCTAGATGGTGATAATCAAATTCAATATTCCGAGGCAGAAACGATTGATTTTTTAACCATTACAAATAACGACATCGTGGACATGACAGGTATGGAAGCCTTTACGAATCTAACCGCGCTTTCGATATATGGGTCATCGCTATCATCGTTGAGTTTAACGGGCAATACCGCCTTAATTGATCTGGAAATAACAGCCACCCAACTTACAAATCTCGATTTTAGCAATAACACCTTGTTGGAAACAATCTATCTAACATCCAATGTGTTTACCAGTCTAGACTTTAGCAACAATCCCAACCTAGTACAGTTATATATCCACAATCACAGTATGCTGACCAACGTAGTATTGGCGGACCATCCTGTCATGGAGTTTTTGGAAGTATCAGGCAATGAGCAGTTAACCTATCTAGACTTAAGTACACTATATTCCTTAACAACCTTGATAGTGCCAGTGAATCAATTCACCGATATCAACGTCAGTACACTAACTGATCTAGCGTTTCTGCAAGTATACAACAACCAATTGACCGCTTTAGATGTCAGTAACAATAGCGCCCTGATAGAGATAAATGCCATGTTTAATGAACTCACTGGTTTAGACTTAAGTAACAATTTCAATCTAGTTTGGTTGAACGTCAGTAACAATGCACTGGAAACAATGGACGTGAGGAATGGCAACAATCAAAATATCGTCAATTTTAATGGTAACATCAATCCAAATTTGACATGTATCTATGTAGATGACCCCACAGCATCGTATCTTCCTAATTGGAATGTTGATGCCTCAAGTACGTTCGTCGAAAATGAAGAAGAATGTAATGCATTATCTATAAACGATATTGAAAAGGCACCAACATTAAGAATATATCCGAACCCTGTCGTCGAACAACTTACCATTGAGAGTACAACTTCAATAGCGGCTATTGCTATTTACGATATTAATGGAAGACTGCTACAAGAGTACAAACCAGAATCAAATACCCATACACAAATCGATTTTCAAGAGTTCAGTAAAGGTATCTACCTCTGCAAAATCATATCGAATAATAAACAAACCTGTGTAAAAATAATAAAGCAATAAATCCTACGGTCGCCTAAAAAAAGACCTCAAACAAAAAAAACCACAGCCCCTTTTACAGAGCTGTGGTTTTTTTGAAGTCCTCCTTGTGAGAGGTGTTGGGGCTATCTTATTTTCATAAAATATAATCCCTTTACACGCTTATACTCTAGGCTTTTAAACCCATAGTTAGCAAGTACCACCTTCTTTGAGGTCATAAACACATCCACAAGTCCAGTCACATCAGCGTTAAAGAAATTGTTGCGTGCCGTAATCGCAGCTTGCCACTCCGCTTTTGAAGTTATCACATCCATATTCGCAGTGCCCATAGACTCAAGTTCACTCTCCAGAGCAAGCAACTTCAAATCATCAATCACCGGGTTATAATCATCATCTCCAGCCAACATTGCTATAAGTCGCGCAAAGTTTGCTACTACATCGTCAAAATTAGTCTGGCTCGCACTATTATAGTCAGAGTCAGGTTTTTTAGGATCTTTAGCTACAGCTCGCTCACCACGCAACTTTCTAATAATACTTTGTACCTGTGCCACAGTAATGTCGGAGGCACCACTCAAAATAAGCTCTGCACGTATACGCGACAACTTAATTTCAAAAGCATCAAAAATATCCTTACGGTAAGCCACCGCATAGCGCCATTTGGCCTCTGAAGTAGTGACGCCCTCCACAAGTGTATAACCTTGTGTGCGCATCAGCTTAAGGTTCACTGGCTCATAAAGTTCACGGTTCACCGCATACCCGGCCATCAAAGTAACATGAGCAATAAACTCATCACAACTAGTCAAAGTATTCGCAATACTACGTGCATAGTTATGCTTCGTCTTCTCCTGTTGGGCTTCCTCTTTGGTTTTGCTAGTTTCTGCATCGGGACTATCCGTCTTTGCAGTCGGAGCTTGTGGCTCCTCACCCTGTAGCACCTCCTCCATAAGCTGGTTGGATTGCTGCAAACCATTGCTGGTTTCATGACCCAGGGTTGGGTTGTCATGGCCGATTTCAAGGTCCGGCGTGTGACCGTTGATATGGGTTGTTTCCATATACGTTGGGGCACCATAGCTTGTGGGTTGATGCGCCTACACTGGAGAAGCCATGGTTTTAGGACTCCGTAGTGTGTAGGGTATGGTATCCTCACACCTCATGGTATGATGGATAGCATCGCATTAAAAAAAAATAAAATTGTAATAAAAGACTTAAGTCGTCTTGTGAAGTCTTGAGGGCTTTTGTACATCAAGCATTTGGGGCATCACTTAACAGGTACGAATTAATGCTAAAGTTTTGACATGGCAAAATATATTTTTTTGTAAACTACTAAAAACTAGTAATTTGCATTATTGAAAATGCAAAATTTGGTCAAAAAGGCGGGGCGAAAAAATTGTTTTGTCAGAAAAAGAGCTGTTTTATTAGCAAGAATGATTTAAATCGATTAAAAGTAAATAAATTCGATAAAAGTGATTTTGAGGTAGAAAAAGGTGGAGAATTCGTTGAAATGCTGCTTTTTGATGGATTTTTTTTAACACAGACTGTTAAAGTTTGGTCTGTCAAGGGCTGTTTCATTACGGTTTTTCCGTAAAATGCGCTTGTAAGCTCTTAAAACTGGTAGGTTGCTGATTTTAAACAAATTATGTCAGAAAATTTTGATTTTATTCTTTTTTTGTTTTACTTTATGATGTTGGAAAGTGAATGTTGGGGGAAGTAAGAAGTCACCTTGGCACTACCGGACAACAAACTGTTGCAGCATGACAAGCGCTTGTTTTTTTAATTACCCCTAATAATTACAATAGCGCAAAAATGACTTCTTAATTTTATTGACTTCTTATAACACAGACTTCTTAATTTTTAGACTTCTTAAACAGCTATGTTTAACAAATGCCTTTGCAAATAAATGCAGGGTTTAAAATTTAGAAATTATGAAAAATATTTTAAAAATTGTGCCAGTATTGTTTTTAGGAATGTGGACAACAAATCATGCTGCTAGCGAGCTGAATTCAGTTACAGAAAATATAGATGCTTATACTGTAAGCGACTGTTCATTTGAAGAAAACCTATTAGCCATAGACTTGATATATTTTGTTGATATTCGTTTACAAGGGTCATTAACGATTAATGGTTGTGTTATGACGTATGATATTACTGTCAGTTATAGCATTTTAAAGAATGAGGTTACCAATGTAAGTGGCAGTTTATCTTTCAGTGGTGCTTGCTCTGGCTCTGTTAATTTTGATATAGAAATGAGGTCTAATAGTGATCATACAATTAATGAATTGCCAGTCTTCGATGATGTGCATGTTAATAATAAAAAGGAATTTGAACAGCTCCTTGTCAGAGAAATCAATCAAGCTATAATCCGTAATAATTGAATATAGCGTTGTCATTGTCATGAGCCATTCTATTTTAAAATGGCTCTGTTTTTTTTAATTTAGATAATTTTAAAACTGAACATTATGAAATCTATAGAATTAAGCTTTACTAGTGGTTTAGTGACAGTGTTTTTGTTACTTTGTCAAGTTTCTTCATTTCCCGATGTATCTTCTCTCCAAAGTTCTGGGCAAGATTCAAAAAAATTTGTGCCTTCCTACTTTTCATACAAAACATTTAATACAAATGATTTTGGAAAAGATATTTCTTTAGAAGAAAATATCGCTAAATCTGCGTTTGATAATTTTCAAAGGAATTTTATAGCAAACTCAAATGTTCTCCTTTTAGATGGTTATATTTTTCCTAATCTCGATCCTGGTATATCGGCAAATTTTGAGGATGAAAATTTCGTATTCTCTTATCGACAAGGAAATATAAAATTAGATGCGTCATCTGATCAATGTTACGAATTAGAACCTGTCAAATTTAAAAAAATGGAAAAAACGGATCTATTCGAGCTCAAACCTACAGAAAGTGCTTATGTTCACGAAGATGGTAATTTTATGATAGTTATCGATACCACTTTGGATTGGAAAATTCAACCTGCCCTCTTTGTAAGTCAAATGTTTCCTTATGGTATATCTCAAGTCTATGATAAAAAAAACAAAACACTAACAAAGCTCATTCATGTTGAAAACGCAACATCCGAACAAATCTCAAAATTGGAATTAAATGATTTTAGTTCTACCAATTGCACTAAAATTAAACCATTTTTTTTGTAATGTAAAGTAAAGCTGATTAAGTTAAGTATAGTGGAATTTTTTCATGTGACTTTGAGAAAATGTGGACGTATTTGTTTGCATCATATCCATAAGGTAGAAAACGAAAAGCCGACAAAACAAATTTTTTCCAGTGAGCCCATTAAAACAATGAATACCATCAGTATGACATTAAGGCAATAACCTTAATTATAAACCCTAAACATATCAGTACCTATACTCTCCACACGGTACTCGCGCATCAAACACTCGGAACTACCATTAACGGGTTGGCCAGTTAAAAGACTGTATTCATTTTCATCACTACAGCCACAGGTGCCGATGCCGCTTACATTGTTGAGTCGGGAGCAAGAGGTAGGTGCGTGCGCCGGGTCAGCAGCATCAAAAGCTCTCAAATTTCCGTTGCCTGCATTCGATACAAAAATACCAGCTATCCCTTGATTTTGGATGTAGATGGTGTTGCCTGTAAAACGTAAGGGCTCGTATTGAGGCAAATTGAGGTTGATATCGGCATCAACCACCGCATTGCTGACTAAAAATCGGCAGCCGTCATCGCGGTCACTTCTACTGCAAGCACTTAAAATTAAAAGAGATATCAAGACTAAAATTCGGTTCATTGGGCTAAAAAATTTGAGTTGCAATTTACGACAAAATATAGGTTGCAATAAATATTTCGTATATTTGTGTTTCAATCTCGTGTGAGCGGGATTTTTTTTATGCTGAACTCTCATCCCAATGAGGGACGAAGAATAGCAGAGATTATTATAAGTAAACGATGAAGTCATGAGTAAAGTATCTTATTACACTGCAGAAGGATTAAAAAAATTAAGAGAAGAGTTGAATCACTTAAGAGATGTGGAGCGCCCAAAGGCGTCGCAGGCCATTGCCGAGGCAAGAGATAAAGGTGATTTGAGCGAGAACGCTGAATATGATGCGGCCAAAGAGGCTCAAGGCATGCTCGAAATGAAGATTGCCAAGCTAGAGGAAATCCACGCCAATGCGCGTTTGATAGACGAGTCGCAACTAGACATGTCGAAGGTATTGGTATTGTCTAAAGTTAAAATCAAGAACCAAACCAACGGTATGGAAATGACCTATACCTTGGTGGCAGATGGCGAGGCCGATTTGGCGTCGGGTAAAATCTCTGTGAATTCACCTATTGGGAAAGGCCTTTTGGGCAAATCGGTAGGCGAGGTGGCAGACATCCAAGTGCCTAATGGTGTGATGAAGTTTGATATTTTGGAAATATCGAGGTAAAATAGCGCACATTTTTATCATAACAATCCTGTTCAGAGCTATTCGGACAGGATTTTCTTTTTATCTTTACGTGAGACTTAAGACATAAGATATGAGACTTAAAACTAATCTGTTCTAAATGTCTTTCATCAGCATCTCAAGTCTAACGTCTAATATCTAACGTCTATCTCATGGCATCAATTTTCACAAAAATCATCAATGGCGACATACCTTGTTACAAAGTAGCCGAAACGAAAGATTTTATTGCCTTTTTGGATGTCAACCCAAATGCCAAAGGTCATACCCTTTGCGTACCAAAAATAGAAGTGGACCAATTGTTTGATTTGGATGAGGTGACCTATGTGGGCTTGATGGAGTTTTCACGCAGTGTTGCCATTGCGCTTAAAAAAGCAGTGCCTTGCAAGCGTGTGGGTGTGTCTGTGATTGGTCTGGAAGTTCCTCACGTACACGTGCATTTGATTCCGTTGAATTCTATGGACGATGCCCGTTTTATCAATAAAGTAACGCTCGAAAAAGAAGAGTTTGAAGCTATTGCCAAAAGCATCAGCGACCGACTTTAATTGTTGAAGAGATACACATTTAAGAGTACTACAATAGCTATCACCACTACTAGTATAATCCAGGTAAGATTCTTGAGTTTAAAAGTCGCTGCTTTAGGTACAAAGGCGCGTTCTTGATATTCCACGACGCGCTCCAAATCATCTGTCCACTGCACAGGATAGATATCAGTACCACAGGTTTCGCAGACAATACTATGCTTGGTATCTTTAGAGATGGCTCTATAAAACGTGTTTTCCACAAACTTTTGTTTAAAGGTTAGCCGCAAGCCATCTGTAGAATAACATTCTGGACAATGGTTATTGAGAGCGACCTCTTTGACTGTGAAAAACTTATCTTCCATAAGGTGATAAATATACTAAACTATTTTTAAAGAAATTTGCATCGTAGTGCCTTTGCCTACTTCGGAATGCAAGACCTTGATTTTGCCATTGTGATAATCTTCAATGATGCGTTTTGCCAAGGACAACCCAAGTCCCCAACCACGTTTTTTACTGGTAAAGCCAGGTTCAAATATCTTGTGATAAAGGTTTTTTGGAAGACCTTTACCGGTGTCTTCAATAGTGATTTTCACAAACTTATCTGTTTGAATCATGGCGACCTTCAGCTTGCCCTTGCCTTTCATGGCATCGATGGCATTTTTGACCAAGTTTTCAATGGTCCAACTAAATAATTGTGTATTTAATTCGACGTAAATGGGATGTTGAGGAACAGAAATATGGAAATCAATCAAATTGGAAGAACGCGCTTTGAGGTATTCATAAGAATCGACTGTCGCCTCTACAATGTCAGCTTTCTGAAGCGTGGGCACCGAGCCGATTTTACTAAAGCGGTCGGTGATGGTTTGCAGTCTGGTAATGTCTTTTTCAATCTCCTCCAGATAGGAAGGGTTCACGTTCTCCGACTTCAAGATTTCTGTCCAACCTACCAGCGATGATAAGGGTGTACCAATTTGGTGTGCGGTTTCTTTCGCCATTCCCGTCCATAGTTTGTTTTGCGTGGCAATCTTCGAACTTCTGTAAAAAAAGTACACCACAGCTCCAAACAATACAATAATGAGCAATAAGGCTAGCGGATAGTATTTGAGTTTGTTGATTAGAGGAGAGTTGCCATAGTATATGGTGGAATAGACGCTATCACCGTATCGAACTTCCAGAGGTTTGTTTTCGCTTTTAAATTTTATGATTAGCTCTTGAATATAAACGGAATCTTTTGCTTTTTCAGGATTGATATTATTATGCTCTATACTGCCGTCCTTGTTTACTTTAATCATTGGAGTTGTAGAGTTGCTGGACAAAATTTGTATGGGCAATTCTCCAATATCTGTATCCAAATCCGTGTTTTTGCTCAACTCCTTCTGTGCTAAAGACCAATTTTGCATTTTGGTGCGCTCTTCGGCTTTAAAATGTTGAAAAAATGTATAGGTATTCCAAAGGATCAACGAAATGATGATAAACGATGCCATGATGATGAGCCATCGCAAAATATTTCGGTTCATTTTAAAGGTCATCCAAATGATTTTTTCAATTTTAAATATAATGCAAATATGTTAATATTATTGTTAGATAATAGGTTAAATCATTTTTATAGGTTTGCCAATATCGTTACATTTGCTTTCTAACAAATTACAGATGATTTCTTTTGACCCTAAAGACCTTTCTACAGGAAGACTTCATGGTTATTTATTGAGTGCAGTGGCGCCTAGACCTATTGCTTTTGCAAGCACCATAGATGCCGAAGGCAACCCTAATTTATCGCCATTTAGCTTCTTTAATGTTTTTAGTGCCAATCCGCCGATTCTGATTTTCTCACCTGCGCGTCGCGTGAGAGATAATACAGTCAAACATACCTTGGAAAATGTTCAGGCAACAAAGGAAGTGGTCATCAATGTGGTGAATTATGACATTGTGCAGCAAACCTCATTGAGTAGTACGGAATATCCAAAGGGCATCAATGAGTTTGAAAAATCAGGGTTGACGATGCTGAAATCTGATAAGGTAAAACCATTTAGAGTGGCAGAATCACCCATTCAGATGGAATGCAAAGTCAATGACATCATCTCCTTAGGCGAAGAAGGTGGCGCTGGTAATTTGGTGATTTGTGAAGTGGTAAAACTGCACATTACAGAGGAAGTTTTGGATGATGATAATGTCATTATTCAAGAGAAACTGGATTTGGTAGCAAGAGCAGGAGGCAACTATTATAACCGAGCCAAAAGCGGCTTTTTTGAGATTCCGAAGCCTTTGCAGAATCTTGGAATTGGTGTTGATGCCATTCCAGAAGAGATTAGAGGCAGCATGATCTTGACAGGGAATGACCTAGGGATGCTTGGCAATGTTTCAAAACTGCCCACACAGCAAGAAATTGATGAGTTTGTGGTGGAAGTGAGCGAACGCTATCCAAACATCAAGGAAATGTCAGTCAGGGAAAAGCATAAAATTGCCAGTAACTATTTAAGCTATGGTGATGTGGTAAGGGCTTGGAAATTATTGCTGTCCTAATCAGAAAATAAAGAATAGAAATTTAGAATAAATAATTTAGAGTAAGATGGAAGTACAAGGAAAAATTAAAATGGTAGGCGACACCCAAACATTTGGAAACAATGGTTTTAGGAAAAGAGAAGTGGTGGTCACTACAGAAGAGCAATACCCTCAACATATTATGATTGAGTTTGTTCAAGATAAATGCGACCTACTTAATAACTATCAAGTTGGTCAAAATGTGAAAGTGAATATCAACTTAAGAGGTCGTGAGTGGGTGAATCCGCAAGGCGAAACAAAATATTTCAACTCCATCCAAGGATGGAGAATCGAAAGCCTTCAAGAGGGTGCACAAGGTAATATGCCTCCTGTAGCTCCAGTTCAGGCATTTGAACCAGCGAATGACCTAAATGAAGACGATCACGACGATTTGCCTTTTTAAGAAAGTCAGCAAAATTTAAAAAAGACCTCAATATTGCAAGATGTTGAGGTTTTCTATTTTTGGCAAAGAAAAAGTCCCAATCTTGCAATTGGGACTCCAAAGTTGTGGTTTTAGGTTTGACCTTTATCAGCAAACTCAAAAAAGCAATGATGAACAAATTTAAAAGATAAAGGTCATTTCAAATATGGTTAAAAATCTTTGATAATCAAAGCTCAAGAGCTGTTTTAACAGTCAAAAATCTACGAAAACGTTATAGTAATAAATGTTTTATTTAAGCGATAAATTGGTGTTTCCTGATGTGTCTTTTGCCACTGAAGATGGCTTGCTGGCATTTGGTGGTGATTTGTCGCCCGAACGCTTGTTGTTGGCCTATAGGAAAGGTATTTTTCCATGGTTCAATGAAGAAGAACCTATTTTGTGGTGGTCACCAGATCCGCGTTTTGTACTGTTTCCAGAAAACCTGAAGGTCTCTAAAAGTATGCGTCAAGTGATGAGAAATAAGGATTTTGTGGTCACTGTCAATAAAGACTTTCAAAGCGTCATTTCAGAATGTGCAAAGGCAAAGCGTTATGGACAAGACAGCACTTGGATTACCGATGGTATGCAAGAAGCCTATCTAAAGTTACACCAATTGGGTTATGCCAAATCTATTGAAGTGTGGCTGGATGATGACCTTGTAGGCGGTTTGTATGGTGTGGATACAGGCAATGGCGTGTTTTGCGGCGAAAGTATGTTTAGCAAGGTCAGCAATGCTAGCAAGGTTGGCTTTATTTCTTTCATCCAAAACACTAACTACAAGTTGATAGACTGCCAGGTATATACGGAACATCTTGAAAGTTTGGGAGCAGAAGAAATTTCAAGGGAAAAGTTTTTAAATTACCTTAAATAATGTTACCAACTGCTTAACTTTTCACGAAGCGTTTCAAGATCCTCTCTTGAAAAGCGTCGGTTGTCGATATAGTTACTCTCGCAGTAAGATAAACTCTGTTTTGCTTTAGATTTTAAAACCTGTTTTTTTATTGCGATTTGAGCAATATAATAATGGAAGTATAATGTTAATTCTGGATTGTCAACAATTGATTTTTCAAGAAATGAAATGGCATCTTTTGGTCTGTCAAGTTTAAATGCCAACAGATAACTGGGCCGTTGGTAATAGAATGGTGAAAAGGAAATTTTTTCCAAATTCTTTTTCCATAGCTTCAGCGCCTCTTTGTTCATTCCCATTCGTTCATAATCCTGTGCCATCATCGAATAGCCTTCCATTTGGTTATAAAACGAAAATTTGCTAAACTTTTGTTGGATTTCATTGTACAGAATGGTGTCTTGTTGGTTGACAGCCATATCAGTCAGGGCATAAAAATCATAATCGTTCATTTGTAGCTCGATACCATAACTATTGACGATTTTTGTCGTGTAGCCTTCCCAAAATTCAATCGGGTTTGTTCTGGATTTACTTAAAGAATCGGTAAGTTTTGGATTATTCAAATGCGTGTAATCCTTAAAAATGAACTGTATGCCATCCAGCAATGATTTTGCCACCAAATCGTTGTGGTCTGCGGCGTAGGTCAATTGTTTGTGATGTATCAATTTATTTGGGTTTGCAACTATGGTGCTGTCTATGCTTTTTCCCGATTCAATTCTAAATTCTGAATCAAAAGTGCCGTTTGCAACAAACCAATACAAATCTTTTTGGTTTTTATAAGACTTTACAACTTTTGCAATATCATCAATTTGTGTCCCAAAAAGAGCTTCGCTTATACCTATGAAGCCTCTAAATGGGCAATTTTCTGAAGTCATTAAAAGATGGGTAAAAGTTGCACCATCTGAATGGCCAATTATTGTATTGAATCCGGAAGTGCTATAGATTTTATTGATATACGGAACAAGCTCGTCGAAAATAAAATCTTTAAAACGCTTGCCTTTTTCAGAAAAATAGACATCTAATTCGTCATTTCTTGATTCCTGGTCAATACCTACCACAATGCACGGAGGTACTACAGAAAAATTAACCAGTTGAGAAATATACTGAACAGCAATTTCAAAATTGGGAAGATAATTAGCATCTGTCAGATAAAATACTGGATATGTATTGTTCTCGTCATAATCTTCTGGAAGGTATATTTTTATACGGCGCTTTTGGTTTAAATGCCTCGATTCAATTGTTTTAAAAGCGTAGTCCTTTATAAAAGCATCCTGTGAAATGGTGTCCATCCACCCTTTTACAACAAAGTCGTACACATTTTTGGCATACATTGGAATTATGATGTTGGGGTTGTCATCTATGCTTTTGATAATTCCTTCGCTTTCCCAACTGCCACGGGTAAATTTTAATTCGGCAGGAAGATCAAGACTTAATGTGAGACTAAACTGGGTGTCCGAAACCTGCTTCATTTTAACCATTGAAGCATCCCAATTTCCTAGGGCATTTTGGTTTCCCGTGACATACACTTGGTCTGTCCCTGCTGGTACTGTGACGTTTATGGTTATGTTCGATTGTGCTTTGAGCAACTGAACACTAAATAGAATAACGAGTACATTTAAATAGGAGTTCATTTCAAATGGATATATGACTTAATTAAAAATCCAAATTTAGGGTTACCGTTTCTGAAAAAATTGGAGATTTTGGACATTTAGTGGTTGCTGTTCCAAAACAGTTCCTGATTGCCGTATTGTGTGATATCCTTAAAAAGACGTTTGGGGTTGATACCTGTTATTTTTTTAAACTTATTTATGAATTCTGCCTGGTCGTAATAGTCAAAATTGTTTGCCAATGCAGTCAAACTCAAAGGATTTTCATTTTTAAGGTAATGATTGAGTGCCTTTCTAAACTGCACAATATCTATGTAAGTCTTGATGCTACAGTTGAGATGTTTTTTGAATTTTCTATGAAGCGTTTTGTGACTAACACCAAGTTGTGTCACTAAATCCTGAACAGATACTATGGGTTCGCTTTCATCAATTAGTTGAATGGCACTTGTAAGGCACTCATCAAGAAACGGATGTTGATTCCTGCTGAAGTAGGCATCTAAAAGATTGACCTTTTCTTCTATATCATTTGAGGTATTGACCTGCTCCAATACAGGTTTCATGTTTGAACTAAAATAGTCAAAGTGCAAATCGTCGTTTTTAGAGATTAAATCTGATAATGGAAGCTCCAAAAATGCGTTAATACCCAAAGGTTTAAAGGCTATGCCTATTCTTGTAAAAGGCGTGTTCATCTCCGCAACCCTGAAATACTTCTGGATGCCTCCATAACAAAAATCATACTCATTTTTTTGGCTTGGTCGGGCCAAAGAATGAGTTTCTTTAAAGTAAACTTTAGAGTTTTTATAGATAGTTAGTGCATTAACAGGGTTGGGGTAATAAAATATTCGCTTTAGTTGGTTGGGCTTTGTTATGGAGTGAAAGTAATAATAAGCAATGTTCTTTTTCAAAAGCTTATTTTTTGGCTCTCTTGTCTCAAATGTTTCTGTTTCTAACATTTATAAATTTTAAAGGGCTATCACTAAACTTCATTATACCTAAAACAATTCACCTCATGGTCATTTACCATTCCTGTGGCTTGCATATGCGCATAAATGACCGTTGAGCCCACGAACTTAAACCCTCGTTTCTTTAAATCTTTGCTGATAGCGTCGCTCAAATCGGTTTTTGGTGGTGCCGATTTGTAATTGGTCAAGGCATTTTTGATGGGTTTGCCATCTACAAAGCCCCAAATGTAATTGCTAAAGCTTCCAAACTCCTTCTGAACTTCCATAAAGGCTTTTGCGTTGGTGACCGTTGCATTGACTTTTAGTTTGTTTCGGATGATGCCAGCATCTTCAAGCAGACTATCTATTTTTTCCTGTTGGTAGTTGGCAATCTTTTTGTAATCAAATTCATCAAATGCCTTTCTGAAATTGTCTCGTTTTCTCAAAATGGTAATCCAGCTCAAACCAGCCTGAAAGGTTTCCAAAATCAAAAATTCAAAAAGAGTATCATCATCTTTGACCGGAACACCCCATTCGGTATCGTGATACGCTTCATAAATTGGGTCGCCAAGGCACCAACCACATCTGTGTTTTTCCATAGTGTAAGGTATTTTGATTTGTGCTACTAATGTAACAACTGTTACCCAAAAAACAGTCAGTAAGCTTTAAATTTACATCAAATTAAAAACACTCATGGAACTCACACAAGATATCACCACACAAACCGCCATAGAAGAAGGATTGACCGAAGGAATCTCTTATTCGCAATACAGAGACGAGGTTTCGAACTTTGTGGACAATGACGACACATCAGGTACGAACAAAACAGAAGCGTTGATTAATTACACTATGTTAAATGACCGACGCATGAAGCGTTGGGATAAGACCATCAAAGTATCAGATGAGGTAAAAGAATGTATTGCGAAATTTAAAGGAAATGTAACTTGGTTGGTGCTTACCGAAAGTTGGTGTGGCGATGCAGCACAGGTGCTACCGTTTGTAAATAAAGTTGCCGAGCTTTCAAATAACATTGATTTGAAATTAGTGTACAGAGACGAAAATGAGGCGCTTATGGACGCGTTTTTGACCAATGGAGGCCGTTCCATCCCAAAACTGATTATGATTGATAATACATCTGGAAACGTTCTTGATACCTATGGACCGAGACCTAGTATAGCAACGCAGTTGGTCAATGAGTTTAAAGAAACGTATGGCATTTTAACGCCTGAATTCAAAGAAGAATTACAACTATGGTACAACAAAGATAAAGGTCATACAACCATTCAAGATCTATTAGAACTCTTGAAAGTTTAGTTTTTGCCTACAAAGATGTAGGTAATGGTTCCAATCTGATTTGGATTGGATGCAGTGTCAAACCTCGCATCGTTAGCATATTCCAAAGCACTGTCTATCAAACATTCGTTGGTAGAGGTTGATGCAGCTTTGTTTAAAGAAGTGCTGACCACTTTTCCATCAGAATTGACAGAAATATTGATGACGATTTTACCGTTTTCCTCACATAAATACACAGGTGGTGGAAGGTGTTCGTCTTTTCTGCCTTTTAAGGAATAACTGACACTACTGTTGCGATTGGCAGAGGAATTGGCACCCACTTTATTGGACGAATTATCCCCATTGGAAGCTGCCGATTTTCGTTTTTCAGCAGAACGCATTGAGATGACTTTATTGATTTTGCTGTAAGACGACAGTTCGTCTTCGTTGATGGAAGATTCAGCTGTTGTTTCAGTCGTTTTTACATCAGTAACCTCTTCAACTTCTTCGGTTTCTTCGGTTTCGGTTTGCTTTGTCGTTTTATCAAAATCATTCGAACTTAAAGACTTGAAGTTTTTCATCATCTCTTTAAATTCGTCAGTCTCATTGAAGGCTTTATTGGTAGATTGAGCAGCGGCCTGGTCATTTAATGCCAATTGCTCTAGCAACTTTTCTTCTGGCGTTTTTTCAGGTTGAAGTTCATAATAGGTTTCTGCCATACGCTCGCCTTCGCTTATCAAACTTAAGTTGAATAAGGTCAATATAAACGTACCCATAATCAATATGGTGATGAGGAATGCTTTATGTTTATCAAGTAATTCCAAAGCAGGTTTTAAGATTTTTTCGGGTCAATTAGGTACTATTATATACGGTAAATTAACGAAAAAAGATTAAAACGGCGTGATTTCCTTAAAATTTGACGAAAGATTAAGAAATTATTCCGAAGGCAACTTGGCAATAAAATCTTCAAGTGAAAGTGCGTTGGACAAATCGAAATCACCAATTTTGGTTCTGCGAAGTGCAGACAAATGCGCTCCAGAATTCAAAGCTTTTCCAAAGTCGTGCGCTAAAGAACGAATGTAGGTACCTTTGCTGCAAACGACCCTAAAATCGACATTCGTACCATCAATCTTGGTAATCTCAAATTCTGAAATGTGAATGGTTCTTGACTTCACTTCGACCGCTTCACCAGCACGAGCGAATTCATACAATCGCTTTCCATCTTTTTTGATGGCTGAAAACACGGGCGGAAATTGCTGAATGTCGCCAATAAATTGTTTTGTGGTTTCGAGAATAAGTGCTTCTGTAATGTGCTCGGTTGGATATAGTTGGTCAATATCTGTTTCCAAATCATAAGATGGCGTTGTGCTTCCAAGAACAATCGTGCCTGTATATTCCTTGATTTGTGCCTGAAAGGTATCAATCTTTTTGGTCATCTTTCCTGTGCAAATCACCAACAAGCCTGTCGCTAAAGGGTCCAAAGTCCCTGCGTGGCCAACCTTGATTTTCTTGATGTTAAAAGCACGTCTGATTTCCCATCGCAATTTATTCACCACTTGAAAAGACGTCCATTGCAACGGCTTGTCAATCAATAATACCTGTCCAGAAAGATAGTCTTCAGCCGTCACATCAATTGGTATAAAGTGAAACGCCTATGGCAACCAAACCTACAATGGCACAATACACGGCGAAATAGGTGAGTTTGCTGCGTTTGACAAGTTTAATCATCCACGTACAGGCAAATAATCCAGATACAAAAGCAGCTATAAAACCAATGGAAATTGGTAAAAAGTTAGTGCTTTCATACGTCAATTCGCCACTTAATAGGTCTTTTGCAATTTTTCCGAAGATTAATGGCACTACCATCAAAAATGAAAATCGTGCTGCCTTGCTTTTGTCGTTTCCTAGCAATACAGAGGTCGAAATGGTCGCTCCCGAACGGGAAATACCAGGAAGCATCGCAATAGCTTGTGAAATACCAATGACAAAAGCATTGCCAAAACTGACTTTTTTGTCGGTATCCTTTGCTTTGTCGGCCAAGAACAGCAAGGCTGCTGTGACCAAAAGCATAAAGCCTACCAAGAGAATATTTCCACCAAAGAGCGATTCTAATTGTTCTTCAAACAACAAACCGACAATCACCGCAGGAATCATCGAAACGATAATTTTTGCTGCCAATTGCACATCGTCATTCCATTCAAACTTAAAAATTCCTTGTAGAATGCTCCATATATCTTTTCTAAACACCACCAAGGTGCTCAAAGCAGTGGCAAAGTGCAATACCACCGTAAAAAGTAAACTTTCTTTGGGAACAGAATGGTCGCCTAAAATCGCTTTGCCAATTTCAAGATGCCCACTGGAAGACACAGGTAAAAACTCTGTAAGGCCTTGAATAATTCCGAGAATTATTGAATCAATAACGTCCATATGATTGAATTTTCAAAAAACAAATGCCAAATTCCAAATGGGTTTTGGTTCATTTTTTTTGGAGTTTGGAATTTTAAGATTTGGAATTGTTTTCTTTGTCTGGATTCAACAATATGGCAAAAACCTCAATACCAAAACCAATCAACACAAGTGTGGGTGCCAATCTGATTCGCCTCCAATGGAAAATGGATTCGTCAAAAACGTTAGGGTCGTCACTGCCACCGCCAGCCATCAATATAAAGCCAAGGGCAATAAATCCGAGACCTATCAGCATAAACTTATAATTTCTTTTTCTGAAGATGAAATTGTTTTTGGCTTCTTCTTTTCGTTTTTTTTCTCCCATTGATTTTATTTTAAAAAGGACGTTGCAAAGTAAGGGATTTATTTTTGAATTAGCTCCCGGATATCTTTCTCAATTTGAGATGAAAATCCGTGATATTCTTTTTGAATTATTCCGTTTGAATCAATCAAAAAATATCTTGGTAAACCATTATCCAGGCTAAATGCTTTATATAGCTCCTTATTTCCAATTAAATTCAAAAATGTAGTTCCTTTATGTTTAACTAATTTTATCGCGTTTTCTTTGTTATCTGAAACTATTCCAACGATATTCAAATCGGAAGAAAATGTGTTTTTAAGATTTTCAACTTTAGGAAATGAGGCAATACAAGGACTGCACCAGACTTCCCAAAAATCAATCAAAGTAATTTTGCCTGTTTCTATTTCAACAGTTTCATTTTCATCAAGCAAGTTTTTCAAAGAAATTAAGGGTAATTTTTTATTTAAAAGATGGTTGGGTGTAGCCTCTTCTTCTTTCAGTAGCTCGTATTGATTTAGGCCCTGAATGAATTCACTTATGCTTTTATCAACATCTTGATTGATTTTAAAATTGTCAAAATCATAGATTGCCACATTCCTACTACCAAAATCAGGTTGTGATGAATAAACTATTTTTCTTGGTAAAAATGTATACTTACTTAATTCTAGCTGTTTAGTTTTATTGGTTATTTTATTTTTCAAATCATCTTCGAATACAAAATTCAGAATAAAGCTATTTTCAGTTTCAGTAATATTTACACTTTTGTAAATTCTATCCAGTTTAAAAAGGTCTCTATACACCATTGGCCCACCATACCTATCTAAAAGTGAATGCTCTGCTTTAACTTGTCTAAAATTGTTTTCGTTATTTGAAATTAAGAACCCTAAACCGTTTTTGTATATCGTTGATTTGTTGTTATTCGTTTTTATTCCGTAAAATGAAAATCCAAAAATGGTGTCATTGGGTTCTCTTTCAATTATTGCAAAACCAACATTTTCTGACACATTTCCATCAGTAAATGTCATTTTACTCTGAACATAATATTGTATCTTTTCTATAGATTCAACATTTTCGTAAAATTTTTCAGATATGTAGTGGATATCAACCGTCTCTTTTTCTTTGCAACTTACAAGTAATATGACAGCCAATGATGTAATTGATATGTTTTTCAAAAAATAGTTTCTCAATATTTTTCTACTAATAATACAGTGCATCCGTCTTCAAATTCAAGAAACGTTGGGTTGCAATAAAAGTACTGACCCAAGTAATTAAAATTCCCAAGGCAAAGATGCCTACAAACAATCCTGTCAACAATACTGGATTTTTCGCCAATTCCAATTCTGGAAATGTTTGGTTAAGATAATACAGCACAATAGCCATCCCTATCATCGCCACAATAGAACCAATGATGCCCAGTTGTACGCTTTTAAATACGAATGGCCTTCTGATAAAGGATTTTGTAGCGCCCACCATCTGCATCGTCTTGATAATAAAACGTTTGCTATATACTGCCAAGCGAATGGAACTGTTGATGAGCAACACAGCAATCAAGGTGAAAATAGCACTGATGACCAAGACCCAAAATGTGATTTTCTTGACGTTGTCGTTCATCAATTCCACCAAATCATTGTCATAACGGATTTCTTCAATAAACTTTTTATCTGATAGTTCCTCTGTGATGCCTTCCAAGGTTTCTGTTGTGACGAAATCAGCCTTTAAATGCACATCAATAGAATTTTGCAATGGATTATAGCCAATAAAATCCATAAAATCTTCACCAGATTCTGCCTTCATGGATTCGGCAGCCTCTTCTTTGGACACATAATGCGTACTCTTGGTGTATTCTGCCATTGCCAAACTTTTCTCTAGTTGGTTGACCTCAACTTCTTTGGCAGTATCATTCAGATAAATAGTCATTACCACCTGCTCCTTGAAATGGTCAGCGATTTTTTTGGCATTGAGAACCAACAAGCCAAGGCAACCCAATAAAAAAAGCACCAATGCAATGCTGATGACAACAGAAAAATAAGAGGAGATTAACTTGCGTTTTTGATATCTATCAAAGGATGAACTCATGGAAAAATTAGTTGATGCTGTAAAAATATAAAAGAAATCTATTCTGTTTAGGTTTACAACGTTTAAACTTTCAACATTGTTATAATAAGCTTAAATTTGCCGTTTTAAAGGCTCGCAGAGTCGCAAAGACACAAAGTTTTCTATACTTCTTTGCATCTTTGCGCCTTTGCGAGAAATCAAGCATCATTTCTGTCTGTTCGAGCGCAGTCGAGAACTATGTATATAATAAAAATTTAAAAAGATACCTGCTTTCGCAGGCATTATTATGACTTACAATTTCAACGAGATAGAAGCCAAATGGCAAAAATATTGGGCAGAAAACGAAACTTTCAAAGCCTCAAACCATAGCGATAAGCCAAAATATTATGTGCTGGATATGTTTCCGTATCCAAGTGGTGCAGGTTTGCACGTAGGGCATCCGCTAGGTTATATTGCTTCGGATATTTATGCACGATACAAACGCCATAAAGGATTCAACGTTTTGCATCCACAAGGTTATGATAGTTTTGGATTGCCTGCGGAACAATATGCCATTCAAACAGGGCAGCATCCTGCGGTAACGACAGAAGAAAACATAAAAACGTATCGTCGTCAGTTGGACCAAATTGGTTTTTCGTTTGATTGGAGTCGTGAAGTGCGAACATCTGACCCGAGTTATTACAAATGGACACAATGGATTTTCATCCAATTGTTTGAATCGTGGTACAACAATAAATCCAACAAAGCTGAATCAATTGAAACTTTGAAATCGATTTTTGCTTTTGAAGGAAATGCCAATGTCGATGCAGCCTGTGACGATGATACACCTCAATTTTCAGCAGAAGAATGGCAATCGTTTTCTTCGGAAAAGCAACAGGAACTCTTGTTAAAATACCGTTTGACCTATTTGGCAGAAACGGAAGTCAATTGGTGTCCGGCTTTGGGGACGGTGTTAGCGAATGATGAAATCGTCAATGGTGTGTCAGAACGTGGCGGACATCCTGTGATTCGCAAGAAAATGACGCAATGGAGTATGCGTATTACGGCGTATGCCGAGCGTTTGCTGAACGGCATTGATTATAATAAAGAAGCGCTTGACTGGACAGAATCCTTAAAGGAAATCCAGCGCAACTGGATTGGAAAATCCGTAGGAGCGAGCGTTAGTTTTAATGTCAGACCAACAAGTAGCAGTCAAGAGTCTGCAACCATAGAAGTGTTTACCACACGCCCTGATACGATTTTCGGTGTATCGTTTATGGTGCTGGCGCCAGAACACGATTTGGTTTCAGATATTACAACACCTGAACAAAAATCAGAGGTGGAAGCCTATATCGAAGCGACCGCAAAACGTAGCGAGCGCGACCGAATGGCAGATGTCAAAACCATTACAGGTGTCTTTACAGGCGCTTACGCCGAGCATCCTTTTACAAAAAAGCCTATTCCTATTTGGATAGGCGATTATGTGTTGGCTGGCTACGGAACTGGCGCCGTGATGTCTGTGCCTTGTGGCGACCAACGTGATTATGACTTTGCAAAGCATTTTGACTTGCCAATTCCGAATATTTTTGAAGGCGTTGACATCAGCGAAGAAGCATTTTCAGATAAAGAAAAAACCGTCATAACGAATAGCGCTTTTCTTGATGGGTTGAATTATAAAGAAGCGACCAAAAAAGCGATAGACGAACTCGAAAAGTTAGGACAAGGCAAAGGAAAAACCAATTACCGTTTGCGCGATGCTGTTTTCAGTCGCCAGCGCTATTGGGGCGAGCCGTTTCCAGTGTATTATGTCAACGGTATGCCGCAAATGATTGATGCGAAGCACTTGCCAATCAAGCTTCCAGAGGTTGAAAAATATTTGCCAACCGAAACTGGTGAACCACCTTTGGGTAACGCTAACGTTTGGGCTTGGGATACCGAAAGCAATTCAGTGGTTTCAAATGATTTGATTAACCATAAAAATGTGTTTCCGCTGGAATTGAATACAATGCCAGGTTGGGCGGGAAGTTCGCAATACTTCAACCGCTATATGGACCCACATAATGATGCAGAAATCTTTTCTCAAGAAGCTGTCAATTATTGGAAGCAGGTTGATTTATACATTGGTGGAAGCGAGCACGCGACAGGTCATTTATTGTACGCACGTTTTTGGCAAAAGTTTATGTTCGATAAAGGATTGGTGCCAGTTGAGGAGTTTGCCAAAAAATTGATTAACCAAGGGATGATTTTGGGAACGAGTGCGTTTGTTTATAGATTAAAGTTAGAAAATCATTCAGACCATTTAGCGAATGTAATTACTGGAAATGACTTTACCGAAGCAGAAAAATCAAGAATAAATTCTTTTATTGAAATTTATAATAATAAAATCTTTGCTTCATATGAATTGGTAGAAAATCATCCATTTAAAGATTTGATTCCTGTTGAAGATAGGGGAACGCTACATACTTATATGCCGGATATTTATCAGGCTTTGAAAAGTCATTTTAAGGATATGTCCAAAGTGATTGAAGGTATAGGCTTTACTGTTTCAAAAGTGCACGTAGATGTTTCTTTTGTAGATTCGTCAAACAAATTAGATATAGAAGCCTTTGAAAATTGGAGGGTGGATTTTAGTAATTCAGAGTTTTTGAAGTCTGGTAGCTCGTTTTTTGTTGATCGGGAGCCAGAAAAAATGTCCAAATCCAAATATAATGTCGTCAATCCAGACCAAATCTGCGAAGAATATGGAGCCGACAGTTTGCGTTTGTACGAAATGTTCCTTGGACCCTTGGAGCAATACAAGCCTTGGAATACTGCTGGAATCACTGGTGTTCACGGTTTTCTTAAAAAGCTATGGAAGTTGTACGTGGGCGAAAATGGTTTGAACGTGACGGATGCACAACCAACAGCGGACAACTTAAAAACCTTGCACAAAACCATCAAAAAAGTAGGGGAAGACATTGACAACTTTTCATTCAACACCTCGGTGTCAACCTTTATGATTGCCTGCAATGAACTAACGGCTCAAAAGTGTACCAGCCGAGAGATTTTGGAACCATTATTGGTTTTGATTTCGCCGTATGCACCTCATATTGCTGAAGAATTGTGGAGTCAATTGGGTCATAATGAATCCATTTCCACGGCGCTTTTTCCAAAGTTTGAAGAGAAATATCTGGTAGAAAGCAGCAAGAATTATCCAATTTCATTTAATGGTAAAATGAAGTTCACGATGGAATTGCCATTGGATTTAAGCAATGACGAAATTGAGAAAGCGGTGATGGCGCACGAAAAAACACAAGAGCAATTACAAGGGCGAACACCTAAAAAAGTGATTATCGTTCCTGGGAAAATTGTCAACATCGTAGGATAGACATTATGAAAAAAGTGATTTTTATTTTTGCTTTTATCCTCTGTGTTGCTTGCAAAACAGAAGAAAAACAAGTCGTTGAAATTTCTTGCGGTCAATGTCAGTTTGGTTTGACCTCACAAGATGGTTGTGATTTGGCGGTTCGTCTCGATGGCAAAGCGTATTTTGTAGATGGTGCTGACATTGATGATTTTGGTGATGCCCACGATGAACAAACTGGTTTTTGTGAAGTGGTTCGAAAAGCAGAGGTGATAGGTAATGTCGAAGACAATCGCTTTAAGGTGTCTTCTGTCAAGCTAATAGATTAGATTTATATAAAACATATAATTTTTAAACCATACCCCTAAAATTTTAGGGGTATTTTGTTTTATATCGTAAAAATAACAACTATTACCCTATTTATTTTGCAGTATAACTTATAAATGATTTAATTTATATAAAATTAGAAACTATGGTAATAGGTGTCCCAAAAGAAATCAAAAACAACGAAAATCGCGTTGGAATGACGCCAGCAGGCATTAACGAGTTGGTAAAAAACGGTCATACCGTATTTGTGCAGACCACTGCTGGTGACGGAAGTGGTTTTTTTGATGCTGATTATGAAGAAGTCGGTGCGTTTATTCTTCAAACTATTGAAGAGGTTTACGAGAAGAGTGATATGATTGTGAAGGTCAAAGAGCCGATTGAACAGGAATACGGGCTCATCAAACCAAATCAGGTGTTGTTTACCTATTTCCATTTTGCCTCCAGTGAAAAATTGACCTTGGCAATGTTAAAAAGTGAAGCAATCTGCATTGCTTACGAAACAGTTGAGGATGACGATGGCACGTTGCCATTGCTAACGCCAATGTCGGAAGTGGCTGGTAGAATGGCCATTCAACAAGGTGCCAAATATTTGGAAAAACCTATTAAGGGTCGTGGCGTATTATTGGGTGGCGTTCCTGGAGTTCCTCCTGGACGTGTGTTAGTGTTGGGCGCAGGCGTGGTTGGCATTCAGGCGGCTAAAATGGCTGCCGGACTTGGGGCGCACGTGACCATTATGGATATCAATATGAAACGTCTTCGTTATGTGAACGACATTATGCCGAGCCACGTCATTACCGAATTTTCGAGCGAATATAATATCCGAAAGCACATCCAAAGCCACGATTTAGTGATTGGTGCAGTCCTTATCAAAGGAGGAAAAGCTCCAAAATTGATTACAAAAGATATGTTGAAATTGATGCGTCCTGGAACTGTGATTGTAGATGTGGCTGTGGACCAAGGCGGTTGTTTTGAAACGACAAAGGCTACCACGCACGAAAATCCTACCTATATTATCGATGACATCGTTCATTATTGCGTGGCGAATATGCCTGGAGCTGTGCCTTACACATCCACTATGGCGCTGACTAATGTGACCTTGCCTTATGTGTTGAAGCTTGCAAATGAAGGTTGGGAAAATGCCTGCGCACAAGATGCGCTGCTTGCCAAGGGATTAAACGTGGTGAAAGGCGAAGTGGTTTATGAAGGTATTTCGGAGGCATTTGGCTGGGCCTCCACAGTATGATTTTTGAGCTTACTGACAAAATTGCATTTCTTTAAATTGGCTTACTTTTTGCTATCTTTATGAAAACAAATTAATTTAAAGAATATGAACGGAATGTTAGGTTATTATGTGTTGATTGGAGCCATTGCTTTGGTTAGCTGGTTGGTTAGCAATCAATTAAAGAGAAAGTTTGCCAAATACTCCAAAGTGCAATTGCGTAATGGTATGAGCGGAAAGGAAATTGCAGAAAAAATGTTGGCAGATAATGGCATTAGAGATGTTGAAGTCATTTCTGTTGCCGGACAATTGACAGACCATTACAACCCAAAAAACAAAACAGTCAATTTAAGTGAACCAGTATATCACCAACGTAATGCTGCTGCTGCTGCAGTTGCGGCGCACGAGTGTGGACACGCTGTGCAACACGCCCAGGCTTATAGCGCATTGCAAATGCGTTCGGCATTGGTGCCTGTAGTGAGTGTGACCTCTGGAATGTCGCAATGGTTGGTCATTGGTGGCTTGATTTTGGGAGCTGCTGCTGGTGTTGGATTAGGGTTCTACGTTGCAATCGCAGGTTTGGTGTTTATGGGAATGGCAACATTGTTTAGCTTCATAACGTTGCCTGTGGAATATGATGCCAGTAATAGAGCATTAGCGTGGTTAAAAAACAAAAATATGGTGACGCCAGAAGAATATAAAGGTTCGGAAGATGCACTTAAGTGGGCGGCAAGAACTTATTTAGTGGCAGCTATTGGTGCATTGGCATCCTTGCTGTATTGGGCTTTGCAGGTTTTCGGAAGTAGAGATTAAGGACTATTATTTTAATAAAAAGCCGAATTTCGACGAACGGTTGAAATTCGGCTTCTTTTTTTACTATTTTTAAAACCTAACTAAAATTGAATTTTATGGAAAATCATACAGAAAGTCCTTTTGACAATTTTGAACAGAAGTTGTTATTGAATGCTGTTTCAGATGCAGAGCGTGTCGAATTTTACAAAAAGACCTATGCACACGTGGCAGGAGGTGTTTTGGCCTTTGTCATTTTTGAATTTTTGTTACTTCAGAGCGAAGCAATCGTCTCTTTTGCGCTATCAATGACGCAAGGCATCAAATGGCTTTTGATGCTTGGCGGCTTTATGTTGGTGACCAATTATGCCGAAAGTATGGCGATGAGAACGCAAGATAGAAACAAGCAGTATCTGGCTTATGGACTTTATATTTTGGCGGAAGCATTCATTTTTGTGCCGTTGATATTCCTCGCTATGGTATATACTGATTCAGGTTCTGAAATGCTGTATCAAGCATCAATCGTAACCTTGGCATTGTTCACAGGGCTTTCAGCAGTTGTGTTTTTAACGAAAAAAGATTTCTCTTTCTTAAAAACTGGTTTGACCATTGGCTTTTTTGTGGCAATTGGTTTGATAATCGCTGGGATGTTATTCGGTTTCAACCTCGGACTTTGGTTCTCTGTAGCGATGTGTTTGTTGGCTGGTGGCAGTATTTTGTACCAAACATCAAACTTGGTGAATAAATATACAACGGAAGATTATGTTCCAGCAGCTATCGGATTGTTTGCATCATTGATGCTATTGTTCTGGTATGTGTTGAGTATTTTCCTGTCGAGAGACTAATGCGTGTCCGTTCGAGCGGAGTCGAGAACTAAAATGCTCAAATTGGAAATAGGTTTCGACTGCGCTCAACCTGACACTCATAATAACTAAAAGGTTTCAAGAAAGTTTTGAGGCCTTTTTTTATACCTTAATTTGTCTATCAATCTGCTGCGCTAAAGACACGAAAGTTTCCGTTCGTGAGACACCTGGAATGGATTGTATTTCCTTATTCAACAGAAACATCAAATGTTCATTGTCTTTACAAAGAATTTTGATAAAAATACTCCAGTTTCCAGTCGTATAATGACATTCCAAAACTTCTGGTATTTTCTGTAATTGTTTGACGGCTTCCGGATTACTAATCGCTTTGTCCAAATAAATTCCAACAAATGCCATTGTGGTATAGCCCAATACTTTTGGATTGATGACAAATTTAGAGCCTGCAATCAACCCAGATTTTTCAAGCTTGCGTAATCGTTGATGGATAGCGGCACCAGAAATACCAACCTTTCTCGCAATTTCCAAGACAGGTGTGCGTGCATCTTCCATCAAAGCACGTAGAATTTCCTTGTCGATACCGTCTATTTCAATATTTTGATTGACTATTTTCAAATATTCAAAGGATTATAGCCCAAATAGGGAACATCGTAAAGGTTGAATTTAATATCATAAGCTTCCAATTCTTTCAAAATTGGCTCATAAACTTCGGCCGTAATTGGGATTTGAACGCCTGGAGTCGTTATTTTTCCGTTTAGAATTGCCAAAGCAGCAATGGCGACAGGCAATCCAACGGTTTTTGCCATTGCTGTATAGGTTTGGTCTTCGCCAATAGTAACCATCGTAGAGTCAATCTGATGTTTTTCACCATTCAGTTCATATCCAAACTTATGATACATCACAATCATATCCTTGTCATCTTCTTGGAGCGTCCAGCTGTCCATCAATATTTTTTGGAGAATTTCGGCAGGTGTCGCTTTTTTAAGTTCAACCATTTTGTTTGGATTGAAAATATCCAGCTCCAAGACTTTGTCCCACATTAAATCGTCCTGCTCAATTTTTAGTTGATAACGGAATTTCAACTCCACCGAATCGGTAGGGCTGTACGGTAGAAATGCATTCACAAAATCGCGATAGCTCATATTCTCACTATCATCAATCGTATAGCTATCATCGGTCATTCCGAGTTGTACAAACATATTCCACGCTCGGCTAAATCCTACACGTCGCATCGTACCTCGATAAAGCGTTTTGACATTGTCGAGACCATAAACAGACTGATATTTTAACGAATCTCTATTAGCATAAGCCTCAAATCGTCCAAAACCTTCTACATCCAAAAACTCTGTACGTCTGAATAATCTATTATAAGGAATATATTTGTAGGTGCCTTCTTGGATAAATTTGGCAGCGCCTCCTTGGCCAGCAACCACCACGTTACGAGGATTCCAAGTGAATTTATAGTTCCATAGATTATTATCACTTTCAGGAGCAACCAATCCGCCAGTAAAAGACTCAAACAAAATCATCTTTCCTCCTTTTGCGCGAATGGCATCAATTTCTTTCATTGCGCTCATATGGTCTATGCCTGGATCTACACCGATTTCATTCATAAAAACCAATCCTTTGTTCTTGACTGCGACATCAAGATCTTCCATTTCTGGACTGACATAAGAAGCTGTCACCATATTTTTCCCATAAGAAACGCAGTCTTTGGCAACTTCAATATGATATCTTGCAGGAAGCATCGAAATGACAATGTCTGAATTTTCAATGGCGCTCTGACGCGATTGCTTATTGAAAACATCAAGCATAATTGCCTGTGCATTTTCGTGGTTACCAATCAGCTTTTTGGCGTTTTGAATACTTATGTCACCAACAATGATATGTAGCTCTTCAGATACTGATTTGTCCAACAAATATTTGATGAGATAGGATGTCGATTTACCAGCTCCAATGATTAAAATCTTTCGCATAGTGGAATTTCTTGAGTAATTTTGTAGGTACGAATTTACTAAATACAAAGGGTTATTAAAACCTGGATAACATAAATTATATGAACAAAACGATATTGATCACGGCATCTATTTTAGGGATTTTAGGAATTATTTTAGGTGCTTTCGCTGCCCACGGATTAAAGCAACTTATTACTTCAGAAGCCATTCAGACGTTTGAAACAGGAGTGAAATATCAAATTTACCACGCTTTTTTTCTGTTGATTATTGGAACTTCAAATTATGTTCAAAAGAAGTTCAAAACCATCATTTTTTATCTCACCTTGATCGGAATTATATTTTTTTCTGGGTCTATTTATGGATTGGCAACCAATGATTTGAGCGGCTTTGACTTTAAAACAATAGGATTTATAACTCCAATAGGAGGCTTGCTTCTGATCATAGCTTGGGTGATATTGTTGATAAACTTTTTAAAAATGAAAAAGGATAACAACTAAAATTAGTGTGTACTTTAAAATATTGTTTAATTTTGCACCAATAAACAATACAACATTATTATGGTAGATCATACCCAAACTACGAAATCGATTTCGTTAGAACAATATGGAATTAAAAATGCCAAAGTAAATTACCAACTTTCCCCTGAAGAACTTCACAACATCGCAATCAAAAAAGGTCAAGGCGTTGAGGCCTCGTCTGGTGCCTTGGCAATCAATACTGGCGAGTTTACAGGACGTTCTCCAAAAGATCGTTTTATTGTTAAAGACAGTATCACAGAGGATAAAGTTTGGTGGGGAAATATCAATATTCCTTTTGATTCGGACAAGTTTCAGAAATTATATGATAAAGTTGTGGATTATCTGTCTGGCAAAGAAGTTTATGTGAGAGATAGCTATGCCTGCGCGGATGAAAAATACAAATTGAACATTCGAGTGATTACCGAATATGCTTGGAGCAATCAATTTGCTTATAATATGTTCCTTCGTCCTACAGAAGAAGAACTCGAAAACTTTAAACCAGAGTGGACCATTGTCAATGCTCCAGGGTTTATGGCAAATCCTGAAGTTGATGGTACCCGTCAGCACAATTTTGCGATTTTGGATTTTACCAGAAAGATTGCATTGATTGGAGGAACTGGTTATACTGGTGAAATCAAAAAAGGAATTTTTTCTGCTTTGAATTTCATCCTTCCTGTTTATAAAAACACATTGCCAATGCACTGCAGTGCGAATGTGGGCAAAGATGATGATACAGCTATCTTCTTTGGATTGTCAGGAACTGGAAAGACGACACTTTCTGCCGACCCAAATCGCAAGTTGATTGGTGATGATGAGCACGGCTGGACAGCTGAAAATACGGTTTTTAATTTTGAAGGTGGATGTTATGCGAAAGTCATCAATCTAACAGAAGAAAATGAACCAGATATCTACAACGCCATCAAGAAAGGGGCTATTTTAGAGAACGTGATTATGGATTCTAAAGGTGTCGTCGATTACGAAGATATCTCGATTACACAAAATACACGTGTCAGTTATCCAATAGATCACATTAATAATATTCAAGTGCCATCCATTGGAAAGAATCCAAAGAATATTTTCTTTTTGACGGCTGATGCTTTTGGAGTATTGCCTCCAATCTCAAAATTGACTCCTGGTCAAGCTGCTTATCATTTTATCTCTGGCTATACCGCTAAAGTAGCTGGTACAGAAGCTGGAATTGATGAGCCGACGCCTAATTTTTCAGCTTGTTTTGGTGCACCTTTTATGCCACTGCACCCAACAAAATATGCCGAAATGTTGAGTGCTAAAATGAAAGAAACTGGTGTTAACGTTTGGTTGATCAACACTGGATGGACGGGTGGTGCCTATGGTGTGGGTAGCCGTATCAAGTTGAAATATACCAGAGCCATGATTACCGCAGCACTTAATGGCGATTTAGATGAAGTAAATCCGCAAACTTACAGGACTCATTCTGTCTTCGGGTTGTTGCAGCCGAGAACCTGCCCTGGTGTTCCTACCGAAGTTTTGAGTTCAAGACAAACTTGGAACAATGATGAGGAATATTATAAGACTGCGTACAAATTGTCAGAATCCTTTAGAGAAAACTTCAAGAAGTATGAGGAGTTTGCCAATGAAGAAATTTTGGCTGGCGCACCTAATGTGAAAAGCTAATTATCCTATAGGTTGAAAATAAAAACGCGATTCAAATTGAATCGCGTTTTTTTATGTTTCAAAACCAATTTTTTATTTAGCCTTATTTACTTTTTCTATATATTTTTCCAAAGCCATTGTCATTGAAGGCGTATCAGGCGTTGGCGCAGGAATGTCGCAACGTAAACCGTGTTCTTCGACAGCTTTGCAAGTAGTACTTCCGAAAGCCGCAATGCGCGTATTATTCTGTTTGAAATCTGGAAAATTATGGAATAACGATTCAATTCCTGATGGGCTGAAGAATACTAAAATATCATAGTACACATCAGCCAAATCAGACAAATCACTGATCACAGTTCTGTAGAAAATAGCTTCCTTCCATTTGATTCCCAAAGCGTTCAACGTTGCCGGAACTTCATCCTTTAATTTATCAGTTGTGGGAAGTAAAAAATTCTCGTCTTTATACTTTTTGATTAATGGAGACAAATCTTCAAAACTACGTTTTCCAACATAGATTTTACGCTTTCTGTACACTACATATTTTTGAAGGTAAAAAGCAACTGCTTCCGATTGACAAAAATATTTCATCGTGTCTGGCACCTTAAAGCGCATTTCTTCGGCTACTCTAAAAAAATGATCTACAGAATTTCGGCTCGTAAGGATGATTGCAGTATAGTTATTCAAATCAACTTTCTGTTGTCTGATGTCTTTGGCAGGAACGCCTTCAACATGAATAAATGGTCTGAAATCAATTTTTACTTTTTGCTTTTCCTGAAGATCAAAGTAAGGCGAATTTTCTATTTTAGGTTCTGGTTGAGACACTAAAATTGTTTTCACTTTCATAGGCCGAGGGTCTAGTTTTGCTTAATGATTTGTAATAATTTTATATAAAATCAGATAGGGTCCAATTTCAAGTGCGCAAAGATACAAAATAAAATAGAATAAGTTATTTAATATCAACTTTTGATGATTTTTAAAAGTGGTTATGAGCCCAAGACAATTGACTAAAAGAATGAGTCCTATGCTAATGTAAAGTATCCATTTTGAAGGTGTTACAGCATAGAGCAATAAGGCATTAATTGGTAGCAGTATAAACCCGCTGAAATTCAAGTAGCTGGTTTTTTGAAATAGATATTGGTCAATCAATTTATCAATATCAAAAAGACTTCCTATAAGGCGCTCAAACAATACCTTTATCAGTACCAAGGCAGCTACGCCGAATAGAATTTTCGAAAACAATACGATGTCGAACTGTAAAGGTTCTACAAGGGTTGAATAAGATAAAAATCCAAAAATCGACAAAGAAATGATAAGGTTAAAGAAAAGCAAGCTATCAAAGCCATCAATGAATTTTTGGTCTCTTGAATAGATTTTCAAATATTTTGAATTACCCAGAACTTCTACAAAGTCATTAAACCGAACGGGGAACAGTTGTTTTGACAAAGCAATAGAAAGTAGTCCCAAAACTATGGAAACCGTAAACCATTCATTGTAGATAATCTCTCGTAGCATGGTGGCTAAATTATAAAGAATTTTTGTCTCTTTAACGTTTATTTATGCCTTATCCCATAAAGTTTATACTTTAAAAAAACTTACTTTTGTCAAGTTGTTTTGGCGGCATAGTTCCCAAAGCAAAATATGTTATCCATGCAGGACGCTATAGTCATCATACCAACCTTTAACGAGATTGAGAACATAGAAGCTATTATAAGGGCTGTGTTTGCTCAAGAAAAAATGTTTCATATTCTCGTGGTTGATGATAATTCGCCAGATGGCACAGGTGCCAAAGTAAAAGCATTGCAAGAGGAGTTTGCCGAAAAGCTTTTTATATTGGAACGCCAGCATAAAACAGGTTTAGGAACGGCTTATATCGATGGGTTTAAGTGGTGTTTGAATAGAGATTATCTCTATATTTTTGAAATGGATGCTGATTTTTCTCATGACCCAAACGATTTGATAAAACTATATAATGCCTGTCATATTGATGGTGCAGACATGTCTATAGGTTCTCGATATGTCAAAGGCGTGAATGTGGTAAACTGGCCTATGAGCAGAGTCTTGATGTCTTATGGCGCTTCAAAATATGTGCGTTTTATCACTAGAATGCCCATTTGTGATACAACTGCTGGTTATGTATGTTATAAGAGACAAGTGCTTGAAAGTATCAATTTGAATACTATAAAATTTGTGGGTTACGCATTTCAAATTGAAATGAAGTTTAAGGCATATCTCAAAAAATTCAAAATTGCTGAAGTGCCAGTGATTTTTACAGATAGGAAGAAAGGCAAATCAAAATTGAGTGGAGGCATCATATCTGAAGCAATTTTTGGTGTCGTCACGATGAAATTTAAAAGTTTGATAGGAAAGGAATAACAATGCAAGAGAAAAGAACATTATTGAAAAATGCCAAAATCGTTAACGAAGGCCATATTTTTGAAGGCGATATCCTTATCGAAGGCGATGTCATAAAAGAAGTGGCAGATTCTATAAGTGCAAAGTCTTCGCAAGATGTCATTGTGGACTTGGAAGGCAATTATGTTTTTCCTGGTGTCATTGATGACCAAGTGCATTTTAGAGAGCCTGGGTTGACACATAAAGCAACCATTGAAACAGAATCAAGAGCCGCAGTCGCTGGAGGAATTACCTCATTTATAGAAATGCCTAACACCATTCCGCAAGCAACCACTATAGAGAAGCTCGAGGAAAAATTTGCCATCGCCCAAAAGTCCTCTTTTGCTAATTATTCCTTCATGTTTGGAGGAACAAATGATAATCTAGAAGAAATTTTAAAGGTTGACCCTAAAAAAGTGGCTGGTTTAAAGCTTTTCTTGGGTTCTTCTACAGGAGATATGCTAGTTGATAATCCAAAAACACTAGAAAATATCTTCAGCAAAACCAGACTGCTGATTTCGGCTCACTGCGAAGACGAAGCAACCATCAAAAGGAACATTGAAGCGCATTTGGAAAAATATGGAGAAGATATTCCAATTGAATGTCATCCTATCATCCGCAGTGAGGAAGCTTGCTACATTTCTTCTTCAAAGGCGATTGAACTGGCCAAAAAGACTGGAGCAAGATTGCATGTATTTCATCTTTCAACAGCAAAGGAAACTAAATTGTTTTCAAATAAGGTTCCATTAAAGGACAAGAAGATTACAGCAGAAGTATGTATCCATCATTTGTGGTTTTCTGATGAAGACTATAACTCCAAAGGCACATTCATAAAGTGGAATCCAGCGGTGAAAAAGGCAAAAGATAGAGATGAACTTTGGAAGGCACTTTTGGACGACCGCATTGATGTCATTGCTACTGACCATGCACCACATACGCTTGAAGAAAAGAAAAATACTTACACAAAAGCGCCTTCAGGTGGGCCTTTGGTGCAACATGCCTTGCCAGCAATGCTTGAGATGCATCACAAAGGAAGAATTTCACTCGAGAAAATTGTTGAAAAGATGTGCCACAATCCTGCTATTTTATTTCAGATTGAAAAACGTGGCTATATTAAACCTGGTTACTTTGCTGATCTAGTGGTTGTGGATTTGAATAGTCCTTGGGCCGTTAAAAAGGAAAATATTCTTTATAAATGCGGCTGGTCTCCTTTTGAGGGAGTCACTTTCAAGTCAAGAATAACACATACTTTTGTTAATGGAGCATTGGCATACAAGAACTTTAAGTTTTTGGACGTTAAAGCTGGTAAACGTTTGAATTTTGATAGATGAAAAACACCATTTACATACTAGTGTTGACATTCATGGTTAGTTGTGGCGATTCAGACAGACCTGCAAAGCCGGATAATTTGATACCACAGGAAACAATGTCCAATATCATATATGACGTGTTTTTGTTAAATGCTGCGAAGGGAATCAATAAGCAGGTTTTGGAAAAAAATAATGTGTTACCGCAGGACTACGTTTATAAAAAATACAGTATCGACAGTCTTCAATTTGCATTGAGCAATGAATATTACTCATACGATACTAAAACCTATGAGACTATCATGGATAGAGTAAAATCGAGATTGGAATTTGAAAAGAAGAAGAATGATTCCATTGGTGAGATAGAAAGAAAAACTAAAGATTCATTGGATAGAATTAAAAGATTAATTCCAAAACCAGATTCACTTCCACTAGAAAAACCAAAGTTAAAGCCAAAAGTTTTTGGTCAAGGTGATTAAGATGCTTTGTGATCATCTATGAAATAAGCACATACGTTCTCTATTGAACTGTCAATTGGTTTAAATTTGAAATTTAATGTGTTCTTGATTTTTGAATTATCATAAATGGTTTTGGATAAAGCAGTGTTTGCCATTTGCTTTGAGAGCTTCCTGCGCTTTCCTAAAATTTTATGGTTTAACCAATCGAGCCTCCATCCTAATTGCAAAAGAAAGGTTCCTGCTTCTTTTTGAGCAACTTTCACACCTAAAGCTTTCGCTACTTTACTTTGAAATTCCCTGAATGTCAAGTTTTCAGAAATCACAATAAACGATTCATTTTTGACATCACTTGCCATAAATTGTGTCATAGCCGAAATTACATCATCAACATCTACATATGCTGTGCTTCCACTTGTATAGTATGGAAACCCTTTATAAATCCGATAAATCAAACTTCCACTACCACCATCTTTCCAAAAACCGGGTCCTAAAATAATTCCAGGGTTCACAATCACAGCGTCTACGCCTTCTTGAGTGCCACGCCAAACTTCCATTTCGGCACCATATTTTGTGATGGCATAGACACTATGGTCATCTTCCGGATTCCATGCAGTTTGTTCCGTGATTGGTGTATCAGAATCCAGTTCATGCCCTATAGCTGCTATGGATGACACATAGCAAAGCTTTTCGATATTGTTAGAAATACACAAGTTCACAATGTTTGCAGTACCTTCAATGTTGATTTTTCTTAATTGGTGGTATTTGTCTGGCTCAAAACTCACAAAAGCAGCACAATGGTAAACGTGAATTACATTTTTGAAAGCAATTTCCAGAGCAGGAATGTCATTCAAGTCAGCCTCCATCCACTCGATTCTATTGTAAAGCGTATCAACATCATCTGTATAATAAGCAAAGACTTTTTTAACGCTTTCAAGTTTATGGGCTCTTCTGTAAATGGCTTTCACTGAAGTGTTGTTGCTCGTCAACTTAAAAAGTAAATGAGAACCAACCAAGCCTGTGCCTCCTGTAACTAAAATCATAGGACTAAAATAACTATTTTATCATTAGTAATTGAGCATTGATTTTTATCTTTGGCGAAAATTAATTTCAGATTAAAAAAACATGACAAACGCATTTGTTGAAGAACTACGTTGGAGAGGAATGGTGCATGACATTATGCCTGGCACGGAAGAGCAATTGAATAAGGAAATGACCACTGCCTATATCGGTTTTGACCCAACATCAGATTCGCTTCACATTGGGAGTTTGGTTCCTATAATTTTGTTGGTTCATTTGTATAAAGCTGGCCATAAACCCATTGCTTTAGTAGGAGGAGCTACAGGTATGATTGGTGATCCTTCTGGCAAAAGTGATGAGCGTAATCTGCTAGATGAAGACACATTGAATCGAAATGTTCAAGGTATCAAGAATGTGTTGTCGCGTTATTTGGATTTCAATTCTACAGAAAAGAATGCTCCAATTTTGGTGAATAATTATGATTGGATGAAAGATTTTAGCTTCATCGATTTTGCACGAGATGTAGGGAAACGTATTACTGTAAACTACATGATGGCAAAAGATTCCGTGAAAAAGCGATTTTCTGGTGACGAAGGTAGCGTGGGAATGTCTTTTACTGAATTCACTTACCAATTGATTCAGGGCTATGATTTTTACCATTTATACAAAACCCAAAACTGTTTGTTGCAAATGGGAGGAAGTGATCAATGGGGAAATATCACTACAGGAACTGAATTGGTGCGACGAATGACCGTTGGAGAGGAAGCAAAAGCATATGCCATGACCTGTCCGTTGATTACCAAAGCCGATGGTTCTAAATTTGGTAAGAGTGAAGGTGGCAACATTTGGTTAGATGCAGATAAAACTTCTGTCTATAAATTTTATCAATTTTGGTTGAATACTTCTGATGAAGATGCCGAAAAATACATCAAAATTTTTACCTTTTTGGACAAAGAAATGATTGATAATTTAATTGAAGAACACAAACAGATGCCTCATATGCGTTTACTTCAGAAGCGATTGGCGGAAGAGGTCACGACATTTGTACATTCAAAAGAAGATTTTGAGAATGCAGAAAAAGCTTCTGGCATTTTGTTTAGCAATTCCTTTAAAACGGATATTAAATCTTTGAATGAAGCCACTTTTTTGGATGTCTTTGAAGGTGTTCCGCAAGCTGAAATATCTCGTGAGGAGTTTGGCCAAGGATTGGATATGATAGCAGCATTGTCTGCAAAAACAAATTTTTTAACGTCAAATGGTGAAGCAAGAAGAGCCTTAAAGGAAAATTCCATTTCCGTCAACAAAGAAAAAGTAACAGAGGATTATCAACTTTCTTCGGAAGATTTGATTAATAATCGCTACATCATTATCAATAAAGGGAAGAAAAACACCTACATCATCAAGGTGAATTAAATAAAAACGCCTGACGAAGAAGCCTTCTGTCAGGCGTTAAAAAACCAACCAATCAACTTAAAAACTTTTCTTTTTCAATAGCAAATCAAAAATGTCGATTTCCTATTAAGAGTCAGTTTTTTTGTTGCTATTTCAGTCGGAATAACTTCATTTTGATTACAAAAATTAACAAAGATTTATAATACCATCAGGTTGCAGCCTCTAATGTCTGATGTGTCAAATCTTCCTATAATTTCAAACGACCCATTAGTATAGACTTTACCCAAATCTTGAGTGGCAATAAAGGAGCATGAATTGATATTTGCCAAATCAATAACATTGATGCCGCCAGTTTTGTTTGAAGGCAGAATAGTGAGCGCATCTTCCGTATCTCGCGTAAGGATTTTCATCCATGCTGGGCATTCAAAAACACCATTTCCTTTAGAATAAGCTTGACTCAAAAGTTCGGTCATTCCATATTCGCTATGGATTGTTTCCAAACCGAATCCATCTTTCAAAATAGTGTGAAGTTCATCACGGATCAGTTCTTTTCTTCTTCCTTTCATACCTCCAGTTTCCATCACAACAGTATTTTTCAATTGAAATTGATGATGCTCAACCAAATCCAATAAAGCAAATGATACACCGATGAGCAGTACTTTTTGTCCATCAGTATCCAGATTTATTAAGGTGTCTTTTAATTCAGAAAGATTGTTGAGGTAAAAACCACTTTTCGGATTTTTGGAATCTTTGATAAGTTGATCGACCATGTAAATCAAAGATGAGCCCTCACGCTCCAAATAGGAAGGCAACAAGGCCAAGACCGTGTAATCTTCAATAGGGCCATAGAAATAATCAAAAGCCTTGGAAAAGCTTTCTCTGTAAACTTTCAGGTCAGTTATAAGATGTTTACTTGTAATACTTCCTGTGGTGCCCGAACTACTGAAAACTGTTTCAATTGGGTTTGAATTGCTCACCACTTGGTGACTTTTAAAAAACTGAATTGGTAAAAAGGGAATATCCTCAATTTTAGAAACGTCACTAGGATGGACATATAGCAAATCACAAAAAGAGCGATATACGGCATTATTTTCAAATTGATGTTTGAAGATTTTTAGAGCTACATCTTTAAAATCTTCTGATGTTTGAATACTGAAAATATCACTGTTTTGAATCATCGCAGTAAAGGTAGATAAAATAAAAAAGCGCTGCCAATCAAGGCAACGCTTTTAATATGTATTGTGAGCGACTTTGCTTATTTAATCACTAATTTTTTAGTGATAGTTGCATTGTCTTGAGAAATTTTCATAATGTAAATTCCAGATTTCAAAGACGCCACGTTCAAACGGTTGTTGTTTAATGTTTGATTTAAAACTTGTTTTCCTAATACATCAAAAACAGAAACAGACATTGCAGCAGTGTTAGTGCTTGCAATGTTTACGTATCCTACGGATGTAGGGTTAGGGTAAATTTTGAAATCAGTAATTGAGTTCTCACCTACAGAAAGTGTTGTAGGCGTTACTGAAGCCCAAGTTGTACCAATTCTTAACTCGTCGAACAAAATAGCTGGAGTTTCACCATCAGAATCCTGTCTTAAAATAAAACTGTTTAGTGAAGAAGCAGGAGACGCGTCCACAGCTGTAATAGTAGCAGTTGGAGCTGATCCAGCGCCAAAAGTTCCACTATCAGGATTAATCCAAGCGCTGATGTTACCAGTAGCAATATCATAACTCATTACAGCAAAAATATTTGTTCCTGTTGTATAAGTGCCAGGAGTTACTGTTGGTAGGCCTGTATTTCCAACACCAATATCGAATGTGTTGCCACTTGCATCCGGGTTTGGTCTTACCCATAAGCGGGCATCATATGCAGTATCGCTAGAAGAAATACCAGCAAAATAACCTCCGTCAGTCAAATCGGTCACTGCAGATTGATCGGTAACCGTAAATATGAATGACGCATATACAGTTCCTGAACTTACAGGTGTATATTCTAACACATCATCAATACCGATACCTGCAAAACTAACGTGGTTTCCAGTTCCTGATGAAGATGCCAAACCTGGATAGGTTAATCCTCCAGGGCCTCCAATAAGAATTTCATCACCAGAATTGATGTTTCTCCAATTAGGTTGGTCACCTAAATTTGCTCCAACTGTGTAGTTGAAACCTTCATATAATGGAAGAGTGTTGGCAGGAACACAACTTGGAGATGTTGCAGATGTCATTAAATCACACAAACCGCCATCTCCAATAGAAACAGAGACGTCAGTGCCTTCCGAAATTCCATTAATTGTAATGATTCCATCGGCAATTAGAGAAGGATCATCTCCACCTACAGTACCGACTGAAGGGGTAATGGTGTAAGTAGAAGTTCCACCACCAGTATAAACTATAGAAACTGAATAAGTATCTGTTCCAGCAGTAAATGCATCGCAAGCCGCTGTGGTTGAAATCAAGCTTAAATCACAAACCGCAGCATCATTTTCAGCTCTAAATGTAGGAGCTTTTGTTTCATAGGTGCCATCCATTTTTCTTTGGATTGATTCGGTTGCACTTGCACTATTCGCACTTTCATCATATTGAACTGTTTCACCTAAACCTGTTAAAAGTTCCATATCATCGGCGTCAGCCGTTCCGTAAACTAAGGCATCTACCAATCCAGTAGTGGTTACAGAAGATCCATCTGGAAATGAAGCTGCAGCTGCTTGATAAATTGCAACAGCATCAGCACCGTTTTGAATAAATCCTGAACCACCAGCAGGCAACACAACATCTTGACCTGCGGCTAAACTTTCATTAGCCAATATGAAAAAACCTGCTGCATCAGTAGTTTTTCCAGCTAGATCTATTGTAGCGTAGCTTAAATCATTGCTGCCATTAAAAAACACAACAATATATCCATCCAAAGCAGTATTTGGCGTCCATTTTAACTCAAGAAATTCAGCGGTGTCAGAACCAGGAGTATCGGCGTCAATTTCATTAATAACCAGTTGTCCAAAAGACAATGAGCTAATTAAAAGAGTAAGTAATAAAAAGTAAATTTTCTTCATAATTCTAATATTAAGTTTGTACAAATATATGAATTATAAAGACATAAAAAATGAAGTCATATGTTAATGACAACTCATAACAAAAAAATAACAATCAATTTATTTTACAACCAATTTGCGTGTAGCAGAACTGTTGTTTTCTTTGATTTTGAGGATGTAAATTCCTGAAGTTAATTTGGAGATATTCAATTCTTTTCCAAACAAAGAAGTGGAGAAAACTTTTTTTCCAAGCACATCAAAAATTTCGATCTCTTTTGTGAGATTCTCTTTTGTGGTAATGTAAATTTTACCGTTGCTTACAGGATTTGGGTAAATGTTCAAATCCTCAATGGTTTCCGTTTTGGATGTATTTGGTTCAGCCACTTGCGAGTAGCTGATGTTGGAAGCACTTAAAAAAGCCAACAGGCCGACGATGTATAAGTAATTTTTCATCAAATATTAAGTTCTCTTGTTTAAATGTAATAAATAATCACAAAATATGTACCAAAAAAATGTTAAACCAAACAAGTAATCATTTAAACGCTAGGAAAAACTCATCACAAGGTTACCATATTGTTATGATTGAGTGAGTTGTTATAACTTTTTGTTATTAATTCTATCTTTACATTGTCTAATTTGTTCTAACTTTAAGCAATGAAATGAGCCAAAGTAACAAATCAAAGTAGCACTTGGCAAATTACATCTGTCTTTAAAAAACAAATAAAAATTTACAGATGAAAAAAAGAGAAATTAAGATATTATTGGTCGATGACGAACCAGATATTTTAGAGATAGTAGGATACAACCTTTCTTCAGAAGGCTACAATGTCATCACAGCTGAAAATGGTATTGAAGCCGTAAAAAAAGCCAAAAAAGAAAAGCCTCACCTTATAATCTTGGACGTAATGATGCCAGAAATGGATGGTATTGAAGCATGCGAGCAGATTAGAAAAATCCCAGATTTAAGCGATGTCATCATCACCTTTTTAACAGCAAGAGGCGAGGATTATTCGCAAGTTGCTGGGTTTGATGCTGGTGCAGATGACTATATTACAAAGCCAATTAAACCGAAAGTTCTCGTAAGCAAAGTCAAAGCTTTGTTGAGACGATTAAAAGAAGATGATACGGCAGAATCAGTCATGAAGATTGGATCATTGGTCATCAATAGGGAAGAATACAAGATTTCTCATAAAGGAGAAGAGATTATCTTGCCTCGAAAAGAGTTTGAATTGTTATCTTTGTTGGCTACAAAACCTGGCAAAGTATTCAAGCGAGAAGAAATCCTAGACAAAGTTTGGGGCAATGAAGTGGTTGTTGGTGGACGTACGATTGATGTACATATTAGAAAACTTCGTGAAAAAATCGGCGACAAATGCTTTAAGACCGTCAAGGGTGTTGGGTATAAGTTTGTTGATTAATGCAAAAAAAACTTAAAAAGACTTATAAGTTTGCGATTAAGACATCGCTCTACATCACTATTTGTCTTACGCTCCTATTGAACGTTTTTTTATACGTTGGTAATACCTTCAACTGGTTTGTGGTTTTGGGATTTATCCCTATTTGCTACGCCATTTGTTTCTTTATTATTCAGTATCGCGTTGAGCGATTTATCTACAGAAGAGTCAAAAAAATCTATGATGACCTAACGCTTCTAGAATCAGCCTCTTTGATCAAACAACCAATAACAACAGATATGGCGACTTTGACTCAAGAGATTGACAAGTTTGCCAAAGACAAAAAACTGGAAATAGAAACTTTAAAAGTTAGGGAGGAGTACAGAAAGGAGTTTTTAGGTAATGTGTCGCACGAGTTGAAAACACCTCTATTTACTGTCCAAGGGTATATTTTGACCCTTCTCGACGGTGCCATGGAAGACGAGCGTATTCGTAAAAAGTACCTCGCTAGGGCGAGTAAAGGTGTGGAAAGACTCATCTATATAGTGAAAGATTTGGACATGATTACCAAGCTCGAAGTAGGTGATTTAAGTCTGAAAATTGAAGAATTCGACATTATTGAAGTCATTCAGAGTGTTTTTGATTTGCTCGAGATGAAGGCTGCCAAGAAAAAAATCACATTGATGTTTGATATGGATTATAATACTCCAATATTGGTGAAGGCTGATAAAGAAAGAATTCAGCAAGTTCTGACCAATCTTGTAGTCAACTCCATAAAGTATGGTAAAGAAAAGGGCACTACCGAAGTAAGTATCGAAAACTTAATAAAAAACAAGGTCATTGTGCGTGTGACCGATAATGGTGAAGGCATCTCGAAGGCCAATTTAAAACGTCTTTTTGAGCGATTCTTTAGGGTTGATAAAAGTGGTTCTCGTCGCGAAGGAGGTTCAGGGCTTGGATTGTCTATCGTTAAGCATATTATGGAAGCACATGACGAAAAAATCTATGTTGAGAGCGAACCTAATGTAGGAAGTGAATTTTCATTCACCCTTGAAAAGGTGAAATAATCTTTTAAAATTCACTTCATAATCAAACGTTTCTAGGCCTTTGTGATTTTTCACTTCATCTAATTTCTCGATTTTAAAATGATCTTGTTTACAACTAGGGACAAACCCATCTTCTGTAAGGCGTTTTGCTAAATATTCCTGTTCAAACTGGCCAGGCGTCGGAATGAAGAATGCTTTTTTTCCCAATTTTGCCAAATCCATGATAGTTGTGTATCCAGAACGAGAAAGGATGAGCCTGCTTTCGTTCAATGCCTTTTCAAGTTCTTTTCCCATTAAAAAATTATGAATGGTCATGTTGCCTTCAACCGATTTTTGATGTTCTTTTTCAACAATTCCCTTTACAAAAAGAACCTTTCCAGAGTAATCTTTGAATTCAGTAAGTAGTTTTTTCTCGAGAAGACCTCTTTGAGGTTCAGGTCCAGAAAGTAAAACCATAACATCATAAATCTTTTCGCAATCCAATTTATTAAAGCGGCTCAAAGGACCAATGTATTTTACGCTTTTATGCGATAAATGCGTGTGTCCAAGTTTCCCGCTTAAATTTGGTTCTCCTACATTGTCAGGAACCCAGCATTCATCAAACTTTGTCATTATTTTTTGATGCATTTTCGTACTCAACCATGTGGTGTTTCCGCTTAAAACTTGCAGTTGATGCGTAATGAAAACAGAAGGAACGTGCTTATTGTAAACACCCAAGCGGTTATCGGAGATTATACCTTTGATATTATAGTTTTCAATGATGTCTTTGGTGGCTTTTTTTTCTGCTTTTATGGCATTGATCACCTTCGGAGAATCTTTCAAAAGCTTAAGTTTCAAAAAGCACCCTTTTTTCGAGTATTTGATGTCGTAACCAGGCAACTCAATACACTCTAAATCTGGAAATTCTTTCTTCAGCAACTCCAGCGCAACACCATCACTTGCTATAACAGGCTCAAAATCATTATCTATTAGCGCATTGATAATCGGAATGCATCGCGTGGCATGACCCAAACCCCAATTTAATGGCGCAACCAATATTCGTTTTCCCATACATCTTTTGGGCGTGACCACAAGGGTCGGGCTTTCGGCAGTCGCTTTAAACTATTTTTTTTGAAATAGTTTAAGAGCTTCAACAATGCCTCAATCCCTCACGCAAATTAGAATAACAATCAAAGATACGTATAATAACGCTTTCAAATATTTCCTTAATTTTGCCAAATTATTAATTCTACAGTCAAAATTCAATAATCTAACTCAACATCAGTGGGAAGCAAAAACAAATTAAAGCGTTTCAGGGAAAACGAAACCTTTGGAAACGTGATACAGCCAACTCGAGACGAATTGGTCCATCACCAATTTGATTTAAAAGGGCAATGGAACAAGAGCTTTTTTAAGAATTCAAATCCTTTAGTGTTAGAATTGGGTTGTGGAAAAGGAGAGTACAGCATTGCATTAGCCAAAAGATATCCAAATAAAAATTTTATTGGCATTGATATCAAAGGCGCACGGTTTTGGAGAGGTGCGAAAACTGCAGTAGAAGAGCAAATTGAAAATGTCGCTTTTCTACGCACACAGATTGAATTGATTGATTTGGCTTTTGACGAAAAAGAAGTAGACGAAATTTGGATAACATTTCCCGACCCTCAAATCAAATACAAGAGGACAAAACACCGCATGACCAATTCCGAATTTTTAAAACGATATAAGAAAATTTTAAAGGATGATGGCGTTGTGAATCTAAAAACAGATAGCGAGTTCATGCATGGCTATACGTTAGGGCTATTGCATGGAGAAGGGCATGAGGTGTTGTATGCCAATCATAATGTGTATAGACAAGAAGGTAGTCCAGATGAGGTAACAAGCATTCAAACACATTACGAAGGACTTTATTTAGAGAAAAACAAACCAATTACTTATATTAGATTTAAAATCAAATAGTTTTGAATATAACAGTCCTATTCTTCTTGGGTTTGATTATTGCACTCGTTGGTGTCATTCCTCCTGGACTGTTAAATATGACTGCTGCCAAAATTAGCCTAAAAGAAGGCTACAGTAGAGGCATCATGTTTTCTGCAGGTGTTTGTGTCATTGTATTTCTTCAAACGTATATTGCATCGATGTTTGCAAGGTATCTGAGCAACCATCAAAGCGTTATAGAAGTGTTGCAGCGCGTGGCATTTGTGATTTTTGTCTTGATTGCCATTTATTTTCTTTTGATAGCCAAACCAAACCCAAAGCCTGATATCGATACACCTTCAAAAAGCAAACACAGTCGTTTTTTTCAGGGCATGTTTTTATCAGCTATCAATATTTTCCCGATTCCATATCAAGCTTATATGACCATAACAATTTCGTCTTTCGGATGGATGGAATTTGAACGTACTTCCATTATTTCCTATGTTTCTGGAGCTGCAACAGGTACATTTGTCATGCTTTACGTTTATATTTTCTTCTTTGATAAAATAAAAGGTAAAAACTTCACCTCACAAAAAAATATGAATTACATCATAGGAGCCATCACAGGCATTATCGCAGGCGTTACCTTAATTAATATTTTGATGGAACTGTGATGAAGCAAGAAACTCTCAATTTTTTTGATAAAGTTTATGAGGTTACAAAACTTATTCCATATGGAAGAGTTACGAGTTATGGAGCAATTGCTACCTATCTTGGTGCAGCAAGAAGTGCCAGGATGGTTGGTTATGCTATGAATGGTTCAACAGGAAAAGACGTTCCAGCGCATCGTGTGGTGAACAGAAAAGGTTTGCTAACAGGCAAACATCATTTTGATGGCACTAATTTGATGCAACAATTATTGGAAAGCGAAGGAATCAAGGTTAAAGACAATCAAATTTTGAATTTTGAAAAGGTGTTTTGGGATCCTTTAAAAGAACTATAATTATTTTTTTAAGATTCGTTTAAAATGCTCACCATTAGAGGTGCCAAGTTTCAAAATATAAATTCCAGAAGGTAAATCATCAAGTCTTATTTGTACATCATTTGTCCTTCTGTTTTTATTGGATGTCACTTCACGCCCAAACATATCATAAACGATAATTTTATCTAAAATAAAACTTGATTCAATAGTTATAAGTCCGTTTGTTGGATTTGGGAAGATAGAGATTTCGCCATTGGTATCAACTTCAGGCACACCCAGGTTTCCGCAATTGGAATCTATTGTCAAGCTTGTATAACCATATACATTTGCAAGATATTCTGCAATATATAATTCAGATTCGTCAGCACATATATAATTCAAGTTCGGGCAATTGTCGAACTGTAAATACCAGTTCCCACAGCATCCAGATATATCGGCACCATTCTTAATGTTAATCGATGCAAGCAATGGCATGTTGTCACATACTAAAGCACTTCCATTGGGCAATGTTGTAAAATCAATTGATTCCAACAAAGTATTGCTGCAAAGTAGATAGGAGAAGACGTCACTAGCTCCTAAATTGATTTCCGAGAGAGGGTTATCCGAACACCATAAAGTATAAAGTGTTGGAAAATTTGTAATGTCAATACTTTCAATTTGGTTTCCAATGCAATTAATATTTGTGAGATTTGTAAGGTTTTCTAAACCCACTCCATTTATGGTAGTCAGTTGATTTCCTGCAACATTTAATTGTGTGAGGTTAATGAAAAATTCAATTCCCTCTATAGATGAAATGCTTTGACCTATCATATAGGAACCGAGATTAGTCACCTGTTCGGCTTCAGATACTTGAATTTGATTATCACCATTTGAGTCTATTCCTGCAGCTATTAGAGCATTTTTAAAATTTTGGTCTGGAATATTGATGATTTGGGCCTGTAAACACAAGCAAATAAAAAAGCAAAAATAAAAGAGGCTGTTTTTCATTGTATCAGGAAAATATTGGAGCTTCTAAAATAGGAAAGAATCAGTTGCTTTCAAAGCTTCATGATATAATTAGACATTTATAAGGAATATAAATTCACCCATAAAAAACTAAAATAACCATACTTCTCTCTTCAATCTTTATTAAGTATATTTGCATTTTAGAACAATTCTAAATTTAAGTTAAAGATAGAGATAGAAAATTGAGATTGAAACAGCTGTTTTTATTTCTTCCATATCAATAAAAATGAAGTTACATAAACAAGATATTTTTAAAGCTCTAGAGACCATTTCTGCTCCTGGTGAAGGACAAAATATGGTTGAAAGTGGTGCTGTTACAAATGTTGTTACTTTTGCTGATGAGGTGATTGTGGATATCACTATTTCAAATCCAAGTCTTCAAGCAAAGAAAAAAACCGAGGTTGAAATCATGAAAACCATCCATGATTTGGTGTATGAAAAGGCCAAAGTGAAAGTGAACGTTAAAGTGGAAGCACCTGCAAAACCAGCTACTATTACTATAAAGGGTAAACCAATTCCTGGTATCCAAAATATCGTAGCGGTCGCTTCAGGTAAAGGTGGTGTTGGGAAATCTACAGTCACTGCAAACTTGGCCGCAACATTGGCCAAAATGGGTTTCAAGGTAGGTGTTTTGGATGCTGATATTTATGGACCGTCCATTCCAATCATGTTTGATGTTGAAAATGAACGTCCTTTGGCTGTCACTATAGATGGGAAATCTAAAATGAAACCGATAGAGAACTACGGCGTAAAAGTGCTTTCCATCGGATTTTTTACACAACCTAACCAAGCGGTTGTTTGGCGTGGTCCAATGGCTGCGAAAGCGCTAAACCAGATGATTTTTGATGCACATTGGGGCGAACTTGATTTTATGCTGATAGATTTACCACCAGGAACAGGAGACATTCACTTAAGTATCATGCAATCACTTCCTATTACTGGTGCTGTCGTAGTTAGCACACCTCAAAATGTAGCCTTGGCAGATGCCAAAAAGGGTGTTGCAATGTTTCAACAAGAAAGCATCAACGTTCCGGTATTGGGAATTATAGAAAACATGGCGTATTTTACTCCAGATGAATTGCCGAACAACAAATACTATATTTTCGGCCAAGAAGGTGCCAAAAACCTTGCGGAAGATTTAAACGTACCATTTTTGGGAGAAATTCCGTTGGTTCAGAGTATCAGAGAGGCAGGAGATGTTGGTCGTCCTGCAGCATTGCAGACTGCTACGACGCTCGAGCAAGCCTTTGAAAAATTGACTCAAAATGTGGTGACTCAAGTTGTGAAAAGAAACGATGATTTACCACCTACAGAAGCTATAAAAATCACAACAATCGCTGGATGTTCAGCAGTTAAAAAATAGTTATGACCACAGAAGAATTAAGACTTAATATCGAAAAGGCACTTGATGAGATCCGTCCGTTTTTACAAAGCGATGGTGGCGATATTTCGCTGTTGTCAATTGAAGATGACAAGCTGGTGAAGGTGCAGTTGCAAGGTGCTTGTGTGGGCTGCAGTGTCAATCAAATGACCTTAAAATCTGGTGTAGAGATGACCATCAAGAAATACGCGCCTCAAGTTGAACAGGTTATAAATGTTGTTGCATAATTGGGCGTGACCACAAGGGTCAGGCTCTCGGCAGTCGCTTCCTGCTTGTGGCGGGAGAGCTCCAACAGTGCCTCCATCCTTCACGCAACTGACAATTATCATAAAATAGTTTAAGGAAACCTCATAATTTTGTTTCCATAAAGTTGAATAAAAATTCCTGCCCAGATTCTTGGGCATCAAAATATGATTAAAACTGACATACTCATCATAGGAGCTGGACCAACCGGACTGTTCGCTGTTTTTGAAGCAGGTTTATTAAAATTGAAGTGCCACCTTATAGATGCATTGCCACAACCAGGTGGACAATGTTCAGAAATTTACCCTAAAAAGCCTATTTACGATATACCAGGATTTCCAGAAATTCTGGCGGGCGATTTGACGAATAATCTAATGGAGCAATGCAAGCAGTTTGAGCCTGGATTTACTTTGGGCGAGCGTGCAGATACTATCGAAAAGCAAGAAGACGGCAGCTTTATTGTGACAACCAACAAAGGCACCAAGCATCAAGCTCCTGTAGTCGCCATTGCTGGCGGTTTGGGTAGTTTTGAGCCCAGAAAACCATTGATTGACAATATTGCCTATTTTGAAGATAAGGGTGTAGAATATTTCATTAAAGACCCGGAAATTTACAGAAACAAACGAGTAGTTATTTCAGGAGGAGGTGATTCTGCACTCGACTGGAGTATATTTCTTTCTAATGTAGCTTCCGAAGTGACATTGATTCATAGAAGAAACGAATTTCGAGGTGCATTGGATTCCGTTGAAAAAGTTCAAGAATTAAAAAATCAAGGCAAAATAAAACTGATAACTCCTGCTGAAGTGATCAATGTTGTGGGTCATCATAAAGTTGAAGCTGTGGTAGTCAGTCAATCTGATAAAATTCATATTGATAAAGAATTTGAGATCGATTGCGATCATTTTATTCCGTTGTTCGGATTGTCGCCAAAACTTGGACCAATAGCAAATTGGGGACTTGAAATTGAAAAAAATGCTATCGTGGTCAATAATGCTTTGGATTATCAAACAAATATTCCTGGAATTTTTGCCATTGGTGACGTCAATACGTATCCTGGAAAGCTGAAACTGATACTTTGCGGTTTCCACGAGGCCACATTGATGTGCCAAGCAGCTTATCAAATTATCAATCCAGGAAAGAGATACGTCCTTAAATATACAACGGTAAGTGGTGTAGATGGATTTGATGGTACACGTAAAGAAGCGCCTAAACAGGTTGTAAAATCAATTGATTGATGACTCAAGATATCACAATCAAAATAATAGATAGAAAAGGCAACGCTCATAAAGTATTGGCACCAACAGATATGGCAATGAATCTGATGGAAGTGGTTCGCAGTTATGAGTTGGCTCCAGAAGGAACTATAGGAGTCTGTGGAGGTATGGCTATGTGTGCTTCGTGCCAGTGTTATGTAATGAGTGATACGCTATTACCAGAAATGCAACCTGATGAAGAAGCGATGTTGAGCGAAGCTTTTTATGTGAAAGACAATTCACGTTTGGGTTGTCAAATACACATCACTCCAGAACTTGATGGGCTAGAGGTTGAGTTGGCTCCAGAAAGCTAATCTGTCTTATAATCTATTAATTTTCTCGGCCCTTCAAGCAAAATCCTTACTATTTGCAAAATACCATCATCATTGGTTTCTATTTGCCATTTGATTAGTGAAATTTCTCCTTTTTCAATTTCAATACCTGTAATGCATCTAGGATGAACACAACTTCCATCATTAAAAAAGGCAATATCTCCCGGATTTGGAAAACGAGGCCTGTGTGTATGACCAGTTATAGTTAACAAATTGTTATTATCAATAATCCATTTTTTGGTGCGTCGTTCCACTTTGATCAGTTCCTTATAATTTTTCGCAGGACTTGTAGGGTCAGCAATGCCCATAACATTCAACGGTTTCCATAGAATTCTAACTAAAAATCGACTCCATTTCCAAAAAGTATAGTTCCACCAATCTGCCTGATGGCCGTGAGCCAGAAAAATTTCTTGCTGGGTATTGGCGTGCTTTAAAATCAGGGCCTCATGCATTTCAATACTTGGAAATAGAGGTTTGTCTTCACCTGTGCGTTCGTCAAAATAAGTGAATAGATATTTCTCTACGTATTTTTCGCTTTTATACACCATATCGTGGTTTCCCCAAATACGATATAATCTCTGTTGGTTGTAAAACAATTGCATTAATTCATAAACATTCTTATGAGCTTCAAGAATAGGTTGAAATGCAATATTCTCCCAAAGTTCGTCTCCGTCTCCCAATTCTATATATGTGAAACCTTCCGCATAATAATGTTTAAGTGCATGAAAATAAAGATTACGATTGTTTGCAAAATCATCCGCAAAACTATTGTCGCCGCGATGACAATCACTGAAGAAAATGAATTTGCTCTCATCGTCAAAGCCAATGGTTTTGGCTCCGTGATAGGCTCTATCCAATCTAGTTTTGGAAGACATAAGGTTAGTTTTGTCTAAAATACCAAAACTTACTGTAATTTTGCGGTTGCAATTGGAATTAATCGTTCTACAAACTTTGAGTAGGCCAATTCGGAAGGATGCAAACCATCTGAAGCCACAAGCTCTGGTTGCTCTAGACCGAGTCTTGTGATATCAGTAATATACACATAGGTTATGTCATTTGCTTCACAGTATGATTGAGCAAAATTATTATACTGATCAATCTCTGTTGAAATGGTTTGAGCATTTGAGTTTCCCTGTCCAAATGGTGTATAAGCATAGTCTGGTATTGACACTACAATAACTCGATTTTTATCTCCATTTGCAGCCTCAATCGCTTTATCAACTAATGTTGGAAATTCAGTTTCGTAAAGTGAGAATGGCTTACCTTGATATTGATTATTGACTCCGATTAATAAAGTAACCAAATCAAAATCAGTGTCAGGATTCTGTTGAGCTACAGCATTTAACAAATTTGTGGTAGTCCATCCTGTCGTAGCGATTATTTCTAAAGTGAATTCTGTGTTGGTAAAGCTGTTAGTCAAACTATCTTTTAATTGAGCAGGAAATCGACAAGTTTCGCAAACGCTTTGTCCAATAGTATAACTATCTCCTAATGATAAAATTTTTAATGTTGTTGAATCTGTACCTGTAGTATCTACTTCTTCGCCACTATTCATATGATTATCTGGCATAATGGAAGATTCCAAATTGTTATGCCTACATGCCCCAAAAGTTACACCGCTAATTATTAGTGCAAAAATTATCCTTTTCATAAATCTATTTTATTGCTTTACATTTAAATATACGATTAATAATCTGTAATAGTTTTAATAAAAAAACGCTTCTATGATAGAAGCGTTAAATTGATATGAATTGCAAGAAAGAGATTATTTAAACGCATTCAAGCCAGTAATATCCAATCCTGTAATAAGTAAATGTATGTCGTGTGTACCTTCATAGGTAATCACACTTTCTAGATTCATTGAATGGCGCATAATACTGTATTCCCCTGTGATTCCCATTCCTCCTAACATTTGTCTTGCTTCACGGGCAATGTTGATGGCCATATCTACATTGTTACGTTTGGCCATTGATATTTGGGCGGAAGTGGCTTTGCCTTCATTCCTTAAAACTCCTAAACGCCAAGTCAAAAGTTGTGCCTTTGTGATTTCAGTAATCATCTCGGCCAATTTTTTCTGTTGCAACTGAAACTGACCTATCGGTTTTCCAAACTGCATGCGCTCCTTGCTGTATCTCAAAGCGGTATCGTAGCAATCCATCGCAGCACCTATAGCTCCCCAAGCTATTCCGTAGCGAGCAGAGTCCAAGCATCCAAGAGGTGCTCCTAGACCAGATTTGTTTGGCAATAAATTTTCCTTTGGAACTTTGACATTATCAAAAATCAATTCACCTGTTGCAGACGCTCTCAACGACCATTTGTTGTGTGTTTCTGGTGTCGAAAAACCTTCCATGCCACGTTCAACAATCAATCCATGGATTCGACCTTCTTCATCTTTCGCCCAAACTACTGCTACTTGCGCAAAAGGAGCATTGCTGATCCACATTTTGGCACCATTTAAAAGATAATGGTCGCCCTTATCCTTAAAATTGGTCACCATTCCACCCGGATTACTCCCATGATCTGGTTCTGTTAAGCCGAAACAACCCATCCATTCTCCTGAAGCCAGTTTTGGTAAGTATTTCTTGCGTTGCTCCTCGTTTCCATATTTCCAGATAGGATACATTACCAAAGATGATTGAACAGAAGCCGTACTTCTCACGCCAGAATCACCTCGCTCTATTTCTTGCATGATGAGACCGTAAGATATTTGGTCTAGGCCAGCACCTCCATATTCTACAGGGATATAAGGTCCAAAAGCGCCAATTTCCGCCAATCCATTTATGATTTGTGAAGGAAATTCTGCTTTTTGGGCATAGTCTTCAATAATTGGAGATACTTCACGCTTCACCCAACTTCTGGCAGCGTCTCTTACTAGTTTATGTTCTTCAGTTAAAAGCTCATCAAGATTGTAGTAATCTGGAGCTTCAAATAAATCTGGTTTCATCCGTAGAAAGTTATTTATAATGAATTGCAAAAGTAACGAAATCGTTTTCAGAACACAATTTAATCCCTACATTTTGACATAGAAATCCTTCGTAAGACGAATGTATGCGTCAGTATATTTGTGCCTTTCGGTTTCTATAATCAATTCATTTGGGTCAATGGCCATTTCTTCAAATGAAAATTGAAGTAAACTTCGTTTAATTTCACTTGTAGGAGCTCCTTTGACCCTCAAAATTTTACTGGGAAACAAATGTTCTTTGGACGCCAGTGCAATGAAATTTTTTTCTTCTGAAAAGGGAATGACTACCGAAAAAGTTCCTTGATGTGAAAGCAATTTGGAAACACTTTCAATCAAATGCCTGAACGGAAGCGCATCAACAAACCTTGCTAAATCGCGCTGTTGATTATCACTTTTATAGCTGTCTGAATAGAAAGGTGGATTTGAAATGATGAGGTCATACTTTTCTTCAATTTCAGCCACAAATTCTTGCAGAGAGGCATGATAGCAAAAAAGCCTATCACTCCAAGGTGATTGTTCAAAATTCTCGACACATTGCTCATAAGCTTCATCATCAATTTCAATCGCGTCAATAAGTTCGGCACCACTTCGTTGAGCTAACATTAATGCCAAAACACCCGTTCCAGCTCCAATGTCCAAAATACTTTGAGGATTCTTGTCAATGGAAGTCCAAGCACCTAGCAATACAGAATCTGTACCAATCTTCATGGCACATCGGTCTTGATGTACTTCAAACTCCTTAAATTGAAACGACTTGTTCATGGCATTAAAATTTAACCAAGGTACAAATCAATCAATCCTTCAGGTGTGTCTACAGTGATGACCTTTTTTTTCTTATCTACTTTCTTGATAAAATCATCATTCATAGGAATCAATATCTCTGTACCATCTCTATCAATCTCAAAAAGTGATTGCGATGTAGAATCATTGATAGATTTTATAATGCCAACGGTACCAAAGTTGACATCTTCCACTTGAAATCCGATGATTTCATGAAAATAAAATTTATCATCTTCCAATTTTGGTAGAAATTCCAACGGAAGGTACAAGTCTGATTTCAAAATGGCATCTGCATCTTGTTCTGAATCTACATCTTCAAATTTCACCCGAAGCAGTTCAGATTTATGGAATTTTGAAGATTCAATAAAGAATGGAACTAAATTCCCACGTAGCTCGAGGAATACTGATTCCAAGTTGTCGTATATCTCCGGCTCGTCGGTGTCGAGCTTTATCAAAACCTCTCCCTTAAAGCTATACTTTTTTACAATCTTTCCTAGATAAAAGCAATCTTCTTTATTCATATGTCTTGAAATAAAAAAACTCCGATAAGATCTTATCGGAGTTTAAAAGTATAAAAAATTAAATTCTTTATTCCTCTGTTTTTTCTTCTGCTTCACCTTCAGCAGCAGTTTCTTCAGCAACAACTTCTTCTGTTGCAGCTTCAGCTTCTACAGATTCAGTGGTTTCAGCCTCTTCAGGAGCATTTGCAGCAGCTTCAGCATCAGCAACTGCTTGAGCAGCTTCAGCTTCACGTTTAGCATTTACTTCTTTTTCAGCAGCTAATGCTTTTTCTTTTGCATCTGCTTTCGCTTTTGCTAAATTTTCTTTTTTGGCATCAACAAGACCCGCTTTTTCGTCTAACCAAGCATTGAATTTTGCTTCCGCTTGCTCTTCAGTTAAAGCACCTTTTCTAACACCTCCTGCCAAATGGTTTTTCAATAAAGCTCCTTTGTAAGACAAAATTGCTCTTGCAGTATCAGTTGGTTGTGCACCATTCTGAAGCCATTTTACAGCACCATCAACATCTAAATCGATAGTTGCAGGGTTAGTGTTTGGATTGTAAGCACCTAATTTTTCTAGGTATCTACCATCTCTTTTTGACCTTGAATCGGCCGCTACGATCCAGAAATAAGGTTTCCCTTTTTTACCGTGTCTTTGTAATCTAATTTTTACTGGCATATAAATTAATTTGTGAGGTTCACGACCTCGATTATTAATAAGTGCGCAAAGATACTGTTTTTTTGACAATTGACGATTTTTTATTCATAATTTATCAATCATTTAATTTTATTGTAATTTTTAACCTTTAAAAACGTTATTTTTTCTTTAATTAGCGGTTCAAAATTTTCTAGGAAAAAAGAAATTGATGAAAAAGATTGCCTTACTTTTCTTGACCTTACTAACTATATGGAGTTGCGGAGATGAAGTAGAGTTTAATACACCCGGATTTTCAGGGAATAAAAACTACAACCTTTGGCGAGCAACTTATTTTAGTGCATTTATTCAAAATGGTAATTTGAAAATTATTGCTGGTAATAATAATGAGGAGATGAGTTTTTATCTGTCTTCTTCAAATGCCAACACATATGTGTTATCTGATACAAGTGCTTCAAGGGCAGATTTTGTAGATTTTGAAGACATTGAATATTCAACTTCAAACCCACCTGATCCGAGTGTCTCTCTGTATCCTGAAATTGGACAAGTGGAGATTACTGAATCTACAGCTAGCTATGTTACAGGAACATTCAGATTCATTGCCTTTACAGACGATGGGTTGCAGTCTGTAGGTTTTAACGAAGGAGATTTCTATAGAATTCCGATTAATGGTGGAGGAGGTACTGGAAGTAATGTAAGTTGCCAGCAGGCGACAAATACTTTAGCTACAGCACAGGCGAACTATGCTGAAGTAATGCCAGGTGATGATAATTATACAGCTCGTTGCAATGCTTATAAAGCAGCGCTTCAACAAGCGAAAGCTTCATGTGGAGATGATACAGGTGCATTTCAGGCAATTATTGATAGTTTAGGAGATTGTAATTAGCAATTGAATTTTAAAATATATAAAGAAGAAACGCAATCCTAAAGATTGCGTTTTTTGTTTACAACTGTTTATAACTTTTGGGTTCAAAAAGTTTAAATTTTATGTAATTTTAAAAACTTTTCTTGTAAAGAAAAACACCAACAATTTAAAGAATTTCATTAAAAATTATTCGTGTATTCGTGGCTAAAACGACTAAACGACAAACTCTACAACAACAAAGTTAATAGATGTATTTAATCTTCGATACCGAAACAACAGGACTTCCCAAAAGATGGGATGCTCCAATTTCTGATGTAGATAATTGGCCAAGATGTATTCAAATTGCATGGCAACTGCATGACGATATGGGTAATTGTATCGATCATCAGGATTATTTGGTACAACCAGAAGGTTTCAATATTCCTTATGATGCCGAAAAAATTCATGGTATCTCCACTGAATTGGCGCAACAGGAAGGTGTTCCATTGATGGAGGTGTTGGATAAATTCAACACCGCTTTAAACAAGACTAAATTTGTTGTAGGGCAAAATTTGGGATTTGACCTAAATATTATGGGAGCAGAGTTTGTAAGGGCTGATGTAGCAAACAAACTTCAAGAGATTCCTGTTTTGGACACGTGTACCGAGCATACGGCTGAACTGTGTCAGTTGCCAGGCGGACGTTATGGGAAATTCAAATTGCCGACCTTGACGGAGTTGCACGAGCATTTATTCAATGAGCCTTTTGCTGAAGCACATAATGCTACGGCTGATGTGGAGGCTACAACACGCTGCTTTTTGGAATTGGTGCGTCTGGAAGAATATACCAAGGAAGAATTGGATGTGCCTGCTGACTATTTTGAAAATTTCAAAAAGGCAAATCCATCCACCATTCAGCTAATCGGTCTTAAGCACATCAACCTTAAACAGGAAAGTGCGAAAATCAAGAAGCAGATTAAAGCGCTTCAAGGATCGGATGAGCCTTCAAAAGCCGAGATTGCTCAAAATATTGAGGAATTAAAAGACTTGGATTTTGTGCATCTGCACAACCATTCTCAATTTTCGGTACTTCAATCTACCATCAGCATAAAAGATTTGGTGGCCAACGCGGTCAAACAAAAAATGCCTGCTGTAGCCTTGACAGATCACGCTAATATGATGGGAGCGTTTCATTTCGTAAGAGAAGTGAGCAATCACAATAAATCGGTGAAAGCTAAAAACGACGCTCTCATTGAAAAAGGTGAGAATCCTTCAGAAAGAGAACTAAAGCCAATAATAGGTTGTGAGTTTTTCGTATGTGAAGATCGACTCGATAAAACTCGAAAGGACAATGGTTATCAAATCGTCTTTTTGGCAAAGAATAAAAAGGGCTATCATAATCTGGCAAAACTCTCTTCTGTCGCTTACACCGAAGGGTTTTATTACGTACCTCGAATTGACAAACAAATCATTCAAAAATACAAGGATGATTTAATCGTTTTGACAGGGAATCTTTATGGTGAAGTGCCAAGCAAGGTCTTGAATATTGGTGAGAATCAGGCTGAAGAAGCACTTTTATGGTGGAAGGAAGAATTTGGTGAAGATCTATATATTGAATTGATGCGTCACAACCAAGAAGATGAGAATCGTGTGAATCCTGTCTTGATTGAATTTTCTAAAAAGCACAATGTAAAGGTAGTTGCTACCAACAATACCTATTACGCTGAAAAGTCTGACGCCAACGCTCACGATATTTTATTGTGTGTCAAAGATGGTGAAAAGCAAGCTACTCCTATAGGTCGTGGACGAGGTTATCGCTACGGAATGCCGAATCAGGAATACTATTTCAAATCTTCGGAGGAAATGAAATCCTTGTTTAAGGATATTCCTGATGCCATTTCAAATACTGAAGAGATTGTCAATAAAATTGAAAGCTATCAACTGGCAAGGGAAGTTTTGCTTCCGAAATTTGATATTCCTGAAGATTTTGAAAATGAAGATGATTATTTGCGTTATCTAACGTATGAAGGTGCAAAAAAAAGGTATGGTGAACTGACAGATGACGTCAAGGAGCGACTCGATTTTGAGTTGGATGTTATCAAAAATACTGGATATCCTGGTTATTTCTTGATCGTTGAAGACTTCATTCGTGAAGCCAGAAAAATGGATGTTTCCGTAGGTCCAGGACGTGGTTCAGCAGCAGGTTCTGTGGTAGCCTATTGTTTGTGGATTACCAATATCGACCCAATTAAATACGATTTACTATTTGAGCGTTTTTTGAATCCAGACCGTGTAAGTATGCCTGATATTGATATCGATTTTGATGATGAAGGTCGTGGTCGAGTTATGGACTATGTCATCAAAAAATATGGAAGCAGTCAAGTTGCGCAAATCATAACTTATGGAACGATGGCTGCAAAATCGTCCATTAGAGATACTGCTCGTGTTTTGGATTTACCGTTGTTTGATGCTGATAGAATCGCCAAATTGATTCCAACAATGTCAAAACTCGGAAAGATTTTCAGTTATGACGAGAAGCAATTGAGCAAAGTGTTTCGTGCTGAAGATTTGGAGAAAGTCAATCAACTGTTGAATATTTCCGAAGGACAAGATCTGGAAGCCGAAACGGTCAACTTGGCAAGAACCCTTGAAGGTTCAGTAAGAAATACTGGTATCCACGCTTGCGGCGTCATTATCACTCCAGACGACATCACCAATTTTGTGCCTGTAGCAACCGCAAAAGATTCTGAATTGTATGTGACTCAATTTGACAACTCCGTTGTTGAAGATGCTGGTTTATTGAAAATGGATTTTTTGGGTCTGAAAACGTTGACCCTAATAAAAGATACCGTCAAAATTGTTAAAGCAAAACACGATATCACGCTCGACCCAGATAATTTTCCTCTGGATGATGAAAAGACCTACGAGTTGTTTCAACGAGGAGAAACAGTCGGAATATTTCAGTATGAGTCGCCTGGAATGCAAAAACATATGAAAGACCTGAAACCTACGGTTTTTGATGATCTCATTGCTATGAACGCCTTGTATCGTCCGGGTCCAATGGAATACATTCCGAGTTTCATCCGCAGAAAACACGGCGATGAAGAGATTGTATACGATTTGGATGATATGGAAGAATATCTCAAGGAAACGTATGGAATTACAGTCTATCAGGAGCAGGTGATGTTATTGTCCCAGAAATTGGCAAATTTCACTAAAGGTGAAGCTGACGTTTTGCGTAAAGCGATGGGAAAAAAGATTTTCGCTGTACTCGAAAAAATGAAACCCAAATTTTTGGAAGGTGGCGAAAAAAACGGCCATCCAAAGGACGTTCTCGAAAAAATTTGGAAAGACTGGGAAGCTTTTGCGAGTTACGCTTTCAATAAATCGCACTCCACTTGTTATGCTTGGATAGCCTATCAAACCGCCTATTTAAAAGCGCATTATCCTGCTGAATATATGGCAGCTGTACTTTCAAATAATATGAATGATATCAAACAGGTAACATTTTTTATGGAAGAATGCAAGCGAATGAAATTGAACGTACTTGGACCAGATGTCAATGAATCTTACTATAAATTCTCTGTAAATAAAGACAATGCTGTCCGATTCGGAATGGGAGCCATAAAAGGTGTTGGTCAAGGCGCAGTGTTGACAATTGTTGAAAACAGAAAAAAAGATGGTCATTACAGATCCATTTTTGATATGGCCAAACGTATTGATTTGCGTGCTGCCAATAAAAAAGCCTTTGAAAATTTGGCATTGGCTGGAGGTTTTGATTGTTTCAAAGAAACCCATAGAGCACAATATTTTTCTGATGATGGTGACGGTGTCACGTTTTTAGAGAAAGCAATCCGTTATGGTAGCAAACATCAGGAGAATGAAAATTCTGCCCAAGTGAGTTTATTTGGAGATGCGAGTGATGTTCAAATTGCAGAGCCTCAAGTGCCACCTTGTGAAGAATGGGGAACGATGGAAAAATTGGCAAGGGAAAAGGAGGTAGTCGGTATTTATATTTCAGGGCATCCTCTGGATGATTTTAAAATTGAAATGACTACCTTCTGCAATGCAAGTCTTGCTCATTTAAAAGATTTGGAATCTTATGTGAATCGAGAGCTTTCTTTTGGCGGTGTTGTGACGGATATTCAACATCGAGTCAGTAAGCAAGGAAAAGGCTGGGCATCTTTTATGGTTGAGGATTATACAGACAGTTACGAGTTTAGGATTTTCGGAGAAGAATATTTGAAGTTTAGGCATTTTCTAGTGAAAAATTCATTTGTTTATGTCAAAATAAGAATTTCGGAAGGCTGGACCAACAAAGAAACTGGCAAGAAAAGTGATCCTCGCATTCAGTTTAATAGTTTCCAGTTATTGCATGACGTGATGGATACTTATGCGAAGAAGCTATCGGTACAGTTGGATATCAGAGATTTGCAAGAAAAACGTATACAAGTGCTAAACGATTTATTCAAAATGCACGAAGGTAATCATGCGTTGAATTTTGTAATTTATGACAACGAAGAAAAGCTAAAATTGAATATGCCAAGCCGAAAACAAAAAGTAAAAATTTCGCAAGAGCTTTTGGATGAATTGTCAAATCATGATGTGTATTATAAATTGAATTAACTGTCATAACAGCAGTCAATCTGGCAATAATCAAAACAAATGTTAAGCACGTAAGGTTTGGCAGAATTTTTGACTAATTTTGCATATTGATTAGAAGTAAAACCTAAAGATAGAAATTATGGCATTAGAGATAACAGATGCAACGTTTGAAGAAACAGTATTAAAAAGCGATAAACCAGTAATGGTTGATTTTTGGGCTGCTTGGTGTGGACCATGTAGAATGGTTGGGCCAATCATTGACCAAATCAGTCAAGAATATGAAGGAAAAGCAGTTGTTGGTAAGGTTGATGTTGACGCAAACCAAGAGTTTGCTGCAAAATACGGTGTGAGAAATATACCAACAGTTTTGGTGTTCCAAAATGGAGAGGTCGTAGGAAGGCAAGTAGGTGTGGCACCTAAAAATGCTTACACTGACGCAATCGATTCTCTTTTATAAATAAGTATCCAAAAGAAATGATAAAAGGTTTGCTGTAATGGTAAACCTTTTTTTATTTTAGTTAAAAATTAAAAAACAATGAGTAATAAAACTAAAATACAAGACGCCATAGACAGTAAATTGATTGAAGAAAGAAAGGTTTTTCTTTGGGGAATGGTGGACGATAAATCAGCAAAACACGTCATTGACCGTTTGATGTATCTCGATGCTTTAGAGACTAAAGACATTCATCTTTATATCAATAGTCCTGGTGGTTATGTCACTTCAGGCTTTGCAATGTATGACTGCATGAAATCTTTAAAAAGTGATGTGTCGACCATTTGTACTGGTTTTGCCGCTTCTATGGGTTCAATTTTGTTGTCAGCAGGAGAAAAAGGCAAACGTTTCATCCAGCCACACGCTCGTGTGATGATTCATCAACCAAGTGGTGGGGCAAGAGGTGTTGCCAGTGATATCGAAATCACGGCACAGGAAATTCTAAAAACTAAAGAATTGAGCGCTCGTCTTTTGGCCGAAAACTGTGGACAATCTATCGAAAAAATTATGAAAGATTTCAACCGTGACCATTGGATGGGAGCACAAGAGTCTGTTGAATACGGCATTGTCGACCAAATTTTAAAATAGTACAATTTGAATGGATTTACAGCAAGAACTGAATAAAACAGGAGGTTTTAAAAACCTCGAACTTCTCGCCAAGCAGGTTGTTGAAGGTTTTATTGCGGGAATGCATAAAAGTCCATTTCATGGGTTTTCGGCTGAGTTCGCTGAACATAAAATCTACAATCAAGGAGAAAGCACCAAGCATATCGATTGGAAACTATATGCCAAAACGGATAAGCTTTTCACCAAAAGATATGATGAAGAAACCAACCTTCGTTGCCATTTGATCATTGATAATAGTAGTTCCATGCATTATCCTAGAATGAAGGAATTCGGCATCAACAAGCTCAATAAAATAGCCTTTTCAGCGTTGGCATCGGCAAGTTTGATGCACATCCTCAAAAAGCAGAGAGATGCGGTTGGTTTGAGCATTTACAGTGATGCCTATGATTTTTATTCACCGGAAAAAGGAAGTGAACGTCATCATCAGATGCTTTTGGGCCAATTGAGTAACATGGTGGCAACTAAACCTATAAACAAGCAAACAGAAACCTATACTTATTTACACCAAATAGCAGAAAATATTCATCGACGCTCTTTGATCTTCTTTTTTACGGATATGTTTCAAACCTCAACAGATGAGACAAAGTTGTTTGAAGCCTTACGACACTTAAAACATAACAAACATGAAGTTGTGCTTTTTCATGTATTTGATAGTGAGAAAGAATTGAAATTTGATTTTGACAATGCTCCTAAACGCTTTATTGATGTTGAAACTGGCGAACACATCAATTTATATCCTGATTCCATTAAGGATAATTATGAATCAGATGTTCAAGCTTATTTTGATGAATTGAGATTAAAATGTGGTCAATATCAAATTAAATATGTGGAAGCCGACATTACGAAATCATTTGATAAAATACTCACAACCTATATGGTAGAACGCGGTAAATTCAAATGATTAAAAATTTTAAAAAAATTAGAGCAAAATATTTGCGTTATAAAAAACAGAACGTATATTTGCAACCGCAATTATGCGAACGGTCTGGTAGTTCAGTTGGTTAGAATGCCGCCCTGTCACGGCGGAGGTCGCGGGTTCGAGTCCCGTCCAGACCGCAAAAATTGCTGAAAGCTCCAAAATGTTTGGGGCTTTTTTTGGCAGTTAAAAGTAGTTGTGTTGTTTCCGGAGTAATATTCGGAAAGTAGTGATGCCAAATTGTAGTTTGGTATTGCCAATGAAAGGCTTTCCTTGTTTCGACTCGTTCGGAATTTGGGATGCTTTTTTGTTTTAGGGCTCCATAGTTCAAGGGATAGAACAAAAGTTTCCTAAACTTTAGATCCAGGTTCGAGTCCTGGTGGAGCTACAATTCTTCAGCATTTGACAAGAAAATGCATTAAATTTACATTTATTAATTCAAACTGTTTAACATGAATTATCTGTTCAAAGTGCTCACTCTCGCAATATGTTTTACCATATCAATGCCATCTTTTGCCCAAAAAAAATCTGTAGAAAAAATTATAATTAAATCTATTGACAAAAGTAATGCAGAAGCATTGGATTTATTGCGAACAGCTGTAAACATCAATAGTGGTACCATGAATTTTGAAGGTGTGAGGAAAGTGGGAGAGCTCTTTAAAGCAGAATTAGATGAACTTGGATTTAAAACTGTGTTGACATCAGGTGATGATTATGGTAGAGCAGGGCATTTAATTGCAAGAATAGAAGGAGGTAAGGGACCAAAATTTTTATTGATAGGTCATTTGGACACGGTTTTTGAACTAGATAGTCCATTTCAGGAATACAGAATGGTAAACGATTCTATTATGAATGGTCCAGGTGTTTCTGATATGAAAGGAGGTGATGTCATTATCATTCTGGCCATGAAAGCACTAAAGGATGCTGGTGTTCTGAATAGTATGAATATTGAGATTGTTATGACTGGCGACGAAGAAAAGAGTGGAAAGCCTTTGGAACTTTCCAAAAAAGATTTGGTGGAAGCTGCGAAATGGGCTGACATAGCTTTGGGTTTTGAAAATGCCGATGGCAATCGTCAAACTATTGTTACTTCGAGAAGAGGATCTACCGATTGGGAATTAAAAGTCAATGGCAAGCCAGCACACTCCTCTCAAATTTTTACAGAAAATGTGGGTGTAGGAGCTATTTATGAGGCATCTCGTATCTTAAATGAATTTTATTTAAAGCTGTCCAAAGAAGAAAATTTGACCTTTAATCCTGGCTTTATCATAGGAGGAACATCTTTAGATAAAAATAAAGATTTGACAGGTGGTCATGCGCTCGGCAAAACAAATGTCGTTGCACAGGAGGTAGTTGTGCGGGGAGACATTAGAGCAATTTCACCAGAACAACTTGAAAATGCCAAATTGGAAATGATAAGCATAGCTTCGAAAAGCTACAACGGTACAGTGGCAGAAATAATTTTTGGTGATGGTGGATATCCTCCTATGGCTTCAACAGTAGGTAATAAGCAGTTGTTGGAAATCTATAGCCAAGTGAGTCAAGATTTGGGTTTTGGGGGCATCACTCCTGTCAATCCACGCAATGCTGGTGCTGCTGATATTTCGTTCACTTCTGGGTATGTTGATATGGCTATCGATGGACTTGGTTTAACCGGCGGTGTTGATGACCACACCATTAGAGAAACAGGTAATTTGAATAATGTGTCTGAGCAAGCAAAAAAGGCTGCAGTTTTGATTTACAGAATGGCTTTTAAAAAATAGCTTGCCTATCTAACACTAGCGCAAATTGTTCATAAGTTTTTAATAAAATCATTCTTAAATGTTATTTCATCGATAAAATATTGCTTTTAATCGATTAATTTTTATTTTTGTGTTGTGATTAACATATATTAGCAGTCCTTCTTAAGCCCCAAACACTTATTTAGGACATATTTAATCCATTTTTTTTGCAATTTAGGTTGCCTGTAGTTTCCCTCATTTTATTATAATACTTAATTGGTATTATATTTTGAATAATTAATAATCCATTCTTCCCTCGAAAGGCATTTTTGCATGCCCTAAAATTATTAATTAACTAAATCTAATATATACTAATGTATAACTTTAAAATGAATCCCATGAAAGCCCTAAAAATTACTCTATTATTAGCATTATTTGTAGCTGTTTCAAGTCAAACTGAAAAGAAGACTGATAAAGATACAGTCGATACTTATGAAACAACAAAAGCTCATTACGATTTGATTGCTCACTCTCGCAATGAGGTGAAAATACCAGACCAAGGTTAATAAATTTTAGAATATATTTTAATTAGCTCTCGCCTTAATTGTCGAGGGCTAAATGTCTTTGTATTACGCTCAAACTTTAAATTTTCTTAAATTTCATTATTTCTCTTACCTTTGAGAGTATAACCACGGATTTTAAGAGTGTCTCGAATTTCATTTTTTCTTCTGTTTTTTTTTGCTTGGAATAGCAGTATTTGTCTTTCTCAAGAAGCCAAAAATAAATCTGTTTATGATAGCGTAATTTTCTTAAGAAGTCAAGGCAACAATAAAAAGCTGAATCTTCAAGATCGTGTGAAATATGCAAATCGTGCGGTTTCATTATCAATAAAACTTAAATCTGACACAACCCTTTTAAAGAGTAGGCGTGTATTGTCAACAGCTTTACTTTACAGTGGAGATTACGATGGTTTTAGGCTTCAAAACCGAAAAACATTGTTGCTAGCGGAAAAATTGAGCGACACTTTGGAGTTGGGTCAATCAATGCATAATTTAGGCTGGTATTATTATCAAAAAAGAACACAAAATGATAGCGCCTATTTTTATTTAACCAACGCTATTGAATTATACGATAAGGTAGATAGAAAATCTAGCCAAGTTGAAATATTACAAAATCTTTCTGAAATCCTGCAATATGAAAAGGATTACTTGGGAAGTGAAGAAAATGCTATAAGAGGATTGAAATTGCTATCAGAACTGCCAAAAACGGAATCTAATTTAATTTCAACTTACCAACTTTATACTAATCTCGGAATAATTTCATTAGAATTAAACCGTTATGATGAATCTATTGATTATCATCAAAAGGCCCTTGAAATAGCTAAAAAACGAGAAAATGGTTTTTTGCCAATGTTATACTCTATAAACAACGAAGCATTTGTTCATAGAGAAAAAGGTGATAAGCAGACTGCACAAAAACTCTACAGAGAGATACTTGAAGAAGACAATCTTTTTAATCTAGATCCCACGTTCTATGCTTTGGTTTCTGACAACTTGGCCTATACGCAATTTCTAAATGGAGATAAAGATTATGACAAACTGGAGAAAATTTTCAGGCGTGCTTATAAAATAGCGGATAGTCTAGAGGATCCAATCACGAAATTGGCAACAACCATTGACATAGCCCATTTCTATAAAGCTCAAAGTAAGATCGACAGTTCGCTACATTATGCGAAAGAAACTTATGATCTGGCTAAACTTACTTCAGAAAATGATATGCTGCTTGAGTCGTTGTTGTTGCTTTCAGAACTGAAACCTGGAGAAGAAGGAAAGAAATATCTTAATGAACATATCAAATTAAGTGATAGCTTGCTTCAGAATGAACGAGGGTTTCGAAATAAGTCTGCTCGGGTTCAATTTGAAACCGACCAAATTGAGCAGGAAAATGAGCGTATTGCTACGCAACGATTTTGGCTTTTGATTGTCTCCATTGTATTATTGGTTACCTTGTTTTTATTGTACATCATAATTTCTCAAAGAACCAAGAACAAAGAGCTTCAATTTGAAAAAGATCAACAGCAAGCCAACGAAGAAATTTATAATCTGATGCTATCCCAGCAAGATAAAGTGGATGAGGCCAGAGCACAGGAAAAAAAGCGAATTTCTGAAGAAATTCATGACGGTGTTCTGGGCAGATTATTCGGAACACGGTTGAGTCTTGATACATTTAATTTTAAAGATGGACCAGAAGCTGCAAAAACAAGATTACAATACATAAATGATCTAAAAGATATTGAACAAGATATTCGAAAAATATCTCACGACCTAAATACAGATTTCGTTGCAGGCTCTGGTTTTATGGATATTGTTGAAACATTGGTACAAAATCAAACTCAAGCTTATAACCTCAAGTATGAGTTTTATTACAGTGATGATATCAATTGGGAGGTAATCCCAAATAAAACAAAAATCCATATTTATAGAATCCTACAGGAATCTATGCAGAATATCTATAAGCATGCCGAGGCAACCCATATAAAAATTAGTTTTGAACTAAAAAATAATGTAATTTTAATGACCATCAAAGATGATGGTAAAGGTTTTGTTTTCAATAAAAGTAAAAAAGGAATAGGTCTAAAAAACATCAATTCACGTGTGGAGGAAGTTAATGGTTTGGTTGAATTTGATTCTGTAATTGATGAGGGTACGACTATTTCAATAAAAATCCCCTTCTCGAACAACCAACTATGAACCAAGTAATCAATATTTTGATGGTTGACGACCATCCGATTATTATCGAAGGCTATCAAAACACCTTGATGGCTACCAAAAAAGACAATCAGACCTTGATTATCGACACTGCGAATGATTGTGACACGGCCGATTTGTTGATGAGAAGGGCAGCTCGGGAAAAGCCATACGACGTATTGTTTTTCGATATTAGAATTCCACCCTCAAGAGATGGATTGTTGACTTCAGGTGAAGATTTGGCAAAGCTTTCAAAACAGCTGATGCCGAACGCAAAAGTGATCATTCTGACTATGTTTAATGAATCTTATCGTATTCATAACATCATTAAAAACATCAATCCAGATGGCTTTCTGATTAAAAGTGATTTGACCTCAAGTGAGTTGGCGGAGGCATTTCAGCATATTATGGTCTCTCCACCTTATTACAGTAGCACTGTGAATCAATTTTTAAATAAGTTGGTTGTAAATGAGATTCAAATTGATGAAATCAATAGAAAAATTCTTTACTTACTTTCCCAAGGCATCAAAACACGAAGTTTGACCGAGCATATCGATCTTTCAATGAGCTCTATTGAAAAGAGAAAAAAACAGTTAAAAGAACTTTTTTCAATAGATGATGGTAAGGACGAAACCCTTATAAGTGAGGCCAGAAAAAAAGGTTTTATATAAAATCACGACAATTTTTCTGATTTTCTACAGATTTTTTCAATTTTATTTGCTGTGTAATCCATTACTATACTTGAATATTACGGTTTTTCCGTAATGAGGTTACGGTTTTTCCACGTCAAAAAGTTATATCACTTTCCTATATTTGACTTGTCAACAAGCAAATAGTAATCCCTCTAGTAATTTGTTGAATTAATAGCAAAAAAGAATAAACCCGATATTTCAATTCTGATGTATCGGGTTTTATTTTTCAACTTACTTCAATAATTTTAACTAAAAATTTAGTTTAAACTAAAAAATTAGTTATATTTACAATTCCAACTACTTAATTTTTAAGAATATGAAACAATTGACAAAAGCGGAAGAAGAAATTATGCAGATATTGTGGCAACTTAAAAAGGCTAATGTGAGAGCCATTATACACGAATTGCCAGAGCCAAAACCAGCATACAATACTGTTTCAACAATTGTCCGAATTTTGGAGAATAAGCGTTTTGTGGATTATGAAAAAGAAGGGAAAGGTCATCTGTATTTTCCTGTAGTGCAAAAACAAGAATACAGTAATCAGAGCTTGCATACACTCGTCGACAACTATTTTCAAGGATCTTTTAAAAGTATGGTGTCTTTCTTTGTGAAGAAAAATGACATCAGTTTAAATGAGTTAGAATCAGTTTTAAAGGAAATGAACAAAAAACAAGATTGATATGCTACATTATATATTACAAACCGTCGCTTTTCAGTTGTTTTTCTTGATCATTTATGATCTGCTACTCAAGAAAGAAACATTTTTTAATTGGAACCGTTTTTATCTGCTTTTTACAGCTTTGGCTTCCGTTCTGTTACCTTTCATAAAATTTGAAGTTGTCAAAACCATTGTCCCGCAGCAATTTGTAGTTCGTTTGCCAGAAGTTATTATTGGCAACATTTCCTCTGCGCCTGTTGAAACCGTTGGAGGTATTTCACAGCAGGCCAATGTCAATCCGGGTTTAATCTGGGATTGGAACTATTTGCTGTATTTCGGAATGGCTGTGGCTGCACTAATTCTGGCTTATAAGTTTATTAAAATTAATAATCTCATAGAGAAAAATCCGAAACGATGGAAACGTAATTTCGTCATCATCAGTTTAAAGAATAGTAAGGAAGCATTTTCATTTTTTAACTATGTTTTTTTGGGAGAACAAATTGATCAAAATGAAAAGGAAACGGTTCTAAAGCACGAATTGGTACACGTCTCGCAAAAACATAGTTGGGATTTGATGTTCTTTGAAGTGTTGAGGATTTTATTTTGGTTCAATCCTTTAATTTATATGTATCAAAGTAGAATTGCCACGCTGCACGAATACATAGCGGATGAACAAGCTTTGAAACAAAGCGATAAAAAACAGTATTACGAAAAGCTGCTTTCACGAGTTTTTGACACCAATCAAATCTCCTTTACAAATACTTTTTTCAATCAATCATTAATCAAAAAACGACTAGTTATGTTAAACAAATCAAAATCAAACCGTATCAATTTAGTTAAATACGCGCTCTTAATTCCAATGATTTTTGGAATGTTAATTTACACATCCTGTCAAGACGAAACTGAAATTGCAAATGAAGAAATTTCACTTGATAAATATTCCTATACGTTAAAAATGCCAGGGCAAATGAATGATGAACAACGCAGAATCCATAAGGAATATGAATCATTTTTAAGAAATAATCCTGAATATGTAGCTTGGGCTTTTATAGATTATCTTAAGGACGAAGTGCATTATTCGGTACACAAAAAAGAAAAGCCAATTCCAGAAGGATTTATTGAGCTTAAGGTTGAAGGTCCTAATGATGAAAAGCCATATACTATGTTTATGAATCTGAAAAATTCAACAACAACGAATACATCTGATATTAAGTTTGTACCCAATGATTATGAAGACGCAATCGAAGTCCCATTTTCAGTTATAGAAGAAGCCCCGACTCTTTCCCAATGTAATGACCTTGCTACCAATGACGAGAAACGTGACTGTTTTAGAGATTTTGTTAATGATTTTGTCAATAAAAACTTTAACACCAATATAGCCAAAGAATTTGGTTTAACGGGAAGACAACGTATTTCCGTTTTGTTCAAAATTGATAAAGAAGGAAATATTGTAGATGTGATGTCTCGTGCGTCACATCCACAACTTGAAGCGGAAGCCATACGTGTCATCAAAAGCTTACCACAAATGATACCTGGAAGACAGAAAGGTAAAACAGTAGTTGTTCCGTACAGTTTGCCAATTATATTCCAAGTCAGTGAATAGGTTTTCAATAATGTTTTTAGTGTTAGTAGTTTTCAAAGCCGAAGCCCAAATTTCGGTTTTGAAGCTTGCTGATAGTTTATATGCTACTGGCAATTATTCCAAAGCCATTGAGCATTACAAAAAAGTTGATAATGCTGCCGAGGTGCAGGAACAGATAGCCAAATCATTTTTAGCATTGGGCAATTATGACGCAGCACTATCAAGCTATAAGAGCGCTCTGGAAGCCCATCCGCAGGATGTATTATTGAAATTTGATTATGCCAAATTACTTCGTTCCACAAAACATAACAAGGAATCTACTGCGCTTTTGAGGGAATTGGTACAAACCGATGACAAAAATCCAAATTACCATTATGAACTAGGTGTTACGCTCGAACATTTGAATGATTCCACAGCAATGAATCATTATCGTTTGGCTTTTGAATCTGATAACACTCATCAAAAAGCCATTTATAAAATCGCAAGGCAATTATTGTCTAAACGCAAACACCAAGAATCACTTCAATTTATCAAAATTGGTTTGGATTCTTATGAAAATAACATAGAACTCATCAGTTTAAAGGCCCAAAACTATTATTGGATGGAAGATTATCGAGAGTCGGCCAAATGGTTTGAAAAATTGATAGAATTGGGTGAATCCTCACAATTCATTCACGAAAGTTTGGGTTATTGTTATATGGCGCATTACAATTACAAAAAGGCTGTAGAGCAAGGATTGTTGGCTTTAGAGTATGACCCAAAACATTTCAAAAACCTCTTCATTCTTGGTCAGGCGTATGAAGGTTTGGAAGATTTTCCCAATGCCGAAAAATATATGGCTTTGGCGCTTGAAATAAGGGATGTTCCATTGGACGACGAATATACAAGGCTTGGTAAGGTGCTAAATAGACAAGAAAAATACAAGGAGGCGATTGAGGTTTTGCAAAAGGCATTGAAAATCAATCCGAATAATGACTTTGCACAATTCTATCTGTTAATGGCAAAAGAGCGATATTATGGCGACCTGAAAGTAAAACTTAAGCTTCACGAAGATTTTAAAACCAAATACCCGAAAAATCCTTTCATTTATTGGGTAGATAGACATATCAAAGAGTTAAAGGAAGAAATATTCTTGAATGCCGAAGATTGAAGCTTGAATGCCATCACAAGTTGAGCCTTTGTAGGCAATGCATCATTAGATATCAAAAAAAATTGTACTTTTCGGTTTCACTATCAATCTGAATGAAACGACTTGCCGTAATTGTATGTTTTGCAATGTTGATGTCTTGCAACTATTTCGACAAAAAGAAAATCGATACCAAAGAGATTCTTGACGAAGAGTTGAAATCCATCAATTGGAATGATGTCGATGAATATCCAACTTTCAGTATTTGCGATGCTTCACCTGATAAGAAAATCTGTTTTGAGGATTTTCTTCGAAACAAATTGAACGAGAATCTATTGAAGCAAAACATTGTCATTACTGAAGATGTCAATGATACAGTCATTTTAAAAATTCATATAGACAAAGAAGGCAATTTCAGCATCAAAGATGTGAAAAGTAGTGATGTCATAAAGACTCAAATACCCAAGCTAGACAGCATTTTGCGCCATAGTTTTGACTCTCTACCTCAAATACATCCAGCTATTAAACGTGGACAGCAAGTTGCTACAGAGTTTAATCTCCCAGTAATTGTGAATAGCAATTGATACCGTTTACAACTGCATTTTATAGCCAACGGTAAAGTCGGTCGAAAAGTTATCTTGATTGTCCAAAAACGCAGCGAATAATTGATTGTATCCAATGGTAACAAAACTCTTGTCTGACACTCTAATATCTGCTCCAATTCCGAAGATAAAAGGAACATCAAACGCTGTGTCCGTAACTTCTTCTAACATCACAGTGCCACTATTTGCAACAGCAATCGTCGCTTTTGAAAAGTTAAGTGTAGCTGCTTTAACATCAGCAAACAAATTAAAACCTCTAGATTTTACAAATCGAAAACGGTACCCTAAAGATAATTCGGTTGTGGAATACGGAAACTCATCCTTGTCTTCCAAGACGTGGCGAACTTGAAAAAAGCCAGAATGACGAGGTGATTCACGACCTTCAGAAACTTCCAGCTCTGCTCCGAAAAGTGGTGTCTTCACATTGTCTGGATTCTCAACAAAAGGACTATTGGTAATGCCTCCAAACACCATCAAACGCAATTGTGCTTTGCTCTTTGAATGTGTCGATTCAAAATTGGAATCTTGACTTTTATTGTAATCTTCAATATATGAGATAAGACTTGGAAGTGTCAAATTCACTTTGCTGGCAGACATTCCTGATGTAGCATTTTCAAGAGTGGCTTTGTATTGTTCCTGATAATTGTCGTTATCATCGCGTGTATTGACAAGTTCTTTAATGCTTCCATCAGATGTTTTTATGAAATAACGATACTCATTGTCAATAATATTCCAAAGCAAATCAAGCTTTCCGTCAACTTCGGTTTTAAGTTGAATCGTTTCACCATCAATAGAATAACTTTGTTGGGCTGTCAAAGTTGAATAACTTAACACAAAGCACATCAAAAAAAGAATCTTTCTCATAACAAAGGCAATTTTATAGAGTAAATCTAACGAAAATAAATGAGTTAATCACTATTTGATATAGTTGCGACCCTTCCATTTGTAACCTCTAAAAACAGATGCAAACACCACATAAACACTAAAGAAAGGATATGCCAAAAACGCAAAAAAGTAAGATGGCATCACTTCTTTTTGATTGGTAAAATTGGCTGTTTTGTAAATCAGAAGAAAATCAACGCCAAACTTGATGACCAATAGATAGAGCAATACATTCATTTTGATAATACCTATGAGTGCTAAAAGGGAAAATACAATCATTCCACCATTCATCAGAAAAACGATGATGCCTACGATTTTACTGAACAAATTCTGATACGCACTTGATTTTGCAGCCCAGCGAACACGTTGTGAAATCAATTCCTTGAAGCTTGGTTGCGGCAACGTACTGACGATGGACTGTTCAGATTTTAAAAACATTACTTTCTCTGGAATGGATTTTACTGCTTTCTCAAGCAGAAAAATATCATCACCGCTTGCAATGGTTTCATTGCCTTCAAAACCCTTTAATTGCTGAAAAAGTTGCTTTGTGTAAGCTAAATTGGCGCCATTGCAGAGAAATGGCTTGTTGATTCCAAAACCTCCAATGGTACTTCCTTGCAAACTCAAAATATCCAAGAGCTGAAAACGATGCAAAAACGAGTTCAATTTACGATAGGTGATAGGAGCCACGATAAGTTCCGGTTGCTTTGATTGTATGAATTCATCAAAACTGTCCAACCAAAATTTTGGCAAAACACAATCAGCATCTGTAGTGACAATCCATTCATTTTTAGCATTGGAAATAGCTGTAGCAATAGCATCTTTTTTTGGCGATTGACTGATTCTTACATTTGAAATGATGGAAACATCCACTTTTGATGACTTCAGAAAATGGTTGATTATTTTTACGGAATCATCATCAGATTCATCGTCGACAAAAATAATTTCAAAAAGCTCTTTTGTATAATTCAGATGTTTGATGGATTCCAAAAGCGACTTTAGATTTTTTTCCTCATTTCTGAAAGGGATGATTACTGAAAATTTGGTTTTAGCCTTTAAATCTTTTAGATGAAAATCATTCACTTTATCAAAACCTATAATAAAACTTCCAATCAAAAATAAATAGAGTATAGCGATGATGATGGCGATGATGGTCATAGTGAATCTTCAGATTTTGGAAAGTTAAAATTCAAAACGTAATAGCTTCCAAAGATACTTGGAATGACAAAATTAAGAATCCACATCAGCATCACAACACATAACACGGTCAAATTGTTGACACCTACAAAAGAAAACAGATAGACTGCAACACTACCTTTAATGACCACATCAAAAATTGAAATTGACGGCACTACAGAAGCAACCAAATACATCGAAGTGATAACCATTATCGCTTGGAAATATCCTATTTCTGCACCAAATGTTTTCAGTAGAACATAAAACTGAAACGAGAAAATTAAATAACGACCAACGGAAAGTGTTAATCCTTTGAACCACAAATTTGAAGGAATGGATTTGAGAAAGCCCTTGATTTTCTTGGCGGAAAAACCTTTGATTTCGAATTTATCGGTTTTCAACGCAAAAACTATGAGTAGCGCGACTATCAAGAAAATAGCTATCAAAATGAATACTAGTGTATAGTTCAATTGCAGATGATAAAACTGCATCAACAACACTATTCCTACAATTCCAAATAGAACAGTTGCAGTCATTTGCATCATATTGCCAAGCAGGTTGAGCAACATAATTTTTTTTCGAAAAGGCTTTGCATAGTAAATTGCTTTTGCGCCATATTCACCGATTCGGTTAGGTGTTAATAACGACGCTGTCAACGCTCCTAAACTTTGTTCAAAAGTATTTTTTAATGAAATTGGAATCACCAAAGACACTAAAGTTTTCCATTTTAGAATTTCCAGAAACCAATTAAAAACGGTCAAAATCAGTAAAAAAAAGATGGTTTTTACCGAAAAAAAGCTCTTTTCGCGCAAAAATTTAAAAAATGTTTGAAATTCGAGTTCGTCGTTGGAGGTCAATTTATCTATAATCACATAAAATGCGCCAACAACAATGCTTAATTTAAGCAGCACAACCAAGAATTGTTTAGTTTTGTATGGCAAGGTCATAAGCATTGCACAAATTAAACCAATTATAATTAGATACTGATGTTCTCAAAAAAATATATCCTTTCGGTTTTGGCACTTTGTTGCTGTTTATTTGGTTTTTCGCAAAACGCAAAAAGCGTCTTAAAAGCACAAATAGCTATTGGTGTCAATAGTCCGTCTTCAAGCGGATTTGTAGCGCCATTTGAAGCAAAACCTATCAATTTTCCAACAGTCAATTTGGGTGTTCAATATATGTTCAAAGAACAGTTGGGAGCCAAATTTGATTTCGGATTTAATCGCTTTTCGAATTCGGATGAGTCTCCGGAATTCAAAAATAATTATTCAAGGTTAAACCTTCAATTTGTATACGATGCCACACCTTTGAATTTTTTGCCACCAAGAATCGGTTTGGTCGCGCACGCTGGTCCAGGATATACATTCTTAAAACCTTTGGGAAATTATACAGACAACAAACACTCATTTCTGAATTTAATGGGTGGTTTGGAAATACATTATGGAATGACTGACACGATTTCGTTGTTCACAGATGTTTCTTATATCTACGGATTTGCAAAGGATTTCGACCCAGCCACGGATGGTTATGGATCTTTCAATGGTAATTTAACCACCATTACTTTTGGCATTTCATTTTCTTTAAGTGGCTGTTATTATTGTGATTGATGAGTAAAGAAAAAATCATATTGGGCATTGACCCAGGAACGACTATTATGGGTTTCGGACTAATAAAAGTCGTTGGCAAATCGATGCAGTTTATGCAACTCAATGAGCTGGATTTAAAAAAATATGATGACCATTACCTAAAATTAAAACTGATTTTTGAACGAACAATCGAGTTAATCGATACGCATCATCCAGATGAAATAGCCATTGAAGCGCCTTTTTTTGGTAAAAATGTTCAAAGTATGTTGAAACTGGGTCGTGCACAAGGTGTTGCGATGGCTGCCGGTTTGAGTCGTGAAGTTCCAATTACAGAATATTCACCAAAAAAGATTAAAATGGCGATTACAGGTAATGGAAACGCAAGTAAGGAGCAAGTGGCAAAAATGCTTCAAAGTCTTCTCCATTTGAAAACGTTACCAAAAAATCTCGACGCTACGGATGGATTGGCAGCTGCTGTTTGTCATTTTTATAACGATGGCAAAGTTGAGGTTGGTAAGAGTTACTCTGGTTGGGCTTCTTTTGTGAAGCAAAATCAGGAAAGAGTTAAGAAATAATGGCTGGAATCTACATTCATATTCCATTTTGTAAACAAGCCTGTCATTACTGCGATTTTCATTTTTCTACCTCTTTAAAAAAGAAAGATGAATTGGTAAACGCTTTAGTGAAGGAGCTGCGATTGCGAAAGGATGAATTTCAGAATCAAACTGTTGAAACCATTTATTTTGGAGGAGGAACGCCATCATTATTGACGATTGACGAGTTGAGATTATTGATTTCTGAAGTTTACAGAAATTTTAAGGTTGCTGAAAATCCCGAAATCACTTTAGAAGCAAATCCTGATGATTTTGTGTCTGTTCGAGCAGGTCACATCGAGCGTAGTCGAGATGCGAGAACTATTTTCGAAGAATACAAATCAATTGGTATCAATCGCCTTTCCATTGGTATCCAATCATTTTTTGAAGATGATTTGAAATTGATGAATCGCGCGCACAATGCGGCAGAAGCAAAAGAATGTTTATCTGTAGCTACACGCTATTTTGATAATATTTCCATCGATTTGATTTATGGAATTCCAGGGTTGAGCAACGACCGTTGGTTGAAAAATATTGAAACTGCGTTGGCATTCAATATTCCACATATTTCGAGTTATGCGTTGACAGTGGAACCCAAAACGGCGTTAGAATCATTCATTAAAAAGGGAATTGTGGAAAATGTAGATGATGATGTGGCGCAAGAACAATTTCATCTATTGATTGAAACATTGGAAGCAAACGGATTTATTCAATATGAATTATCCAACTTCGGTAAACCTGATTATTTCAGCAGGAATAATTCTGCCTATTGGCTTGGCAAACCTTATCTGGGAATTGGCCCATCAGCCCATTCTTTTAATGGTATGCAACGTGGTTGGAACGTCAGAAACAATTCAAAATACATTCAATCATTAGAGAAAAATATAGTGCCAATAGAGGTTGAAACATTGACTGTAACCGATAAATACAATGAGTACGTGATGACTGGTTTGCGGACGGTTTGGGGAGTTTCTCTGCAAAAAATTGAGCAGGATTTTGGAATGCAATATAAAAATTATCTTCTGCAGCAAGCAAAAAAACATATTGAAGAGCATTTGTTGTATCTTGATGACGCCAAACTCTTGGTCACAAAAAAAGGCAAGTTTTTGAGTGATGGTATAGCTTCTGATCTTTTTATGTTAAACCTCAATGGCAACAATCGATAACCCATCTTTATGTAAAAACTGTGAACAAACACTTGTAGGTAAGTATTGTCACTTTTGTGGTGAGAAAGTGGTGGAGGAGAAGGATTTCTATTTCAAAACACTTTTGAAAGAAAGTGTAGATGGAATTTTTAATCTAGATTCCAAAGTGTTCAAGAGTTTCTACTATTTAATCTTCAAACCAGGTGAATTGACGGTTAATTACGTAGAAGGGATTCGAAAACCGTTTATGAAGCCCATACAACTATTCCTCCTCATCAACGTATTGTTCTTTTTATTTTTGACCCAAGCTGATATTTTACGAATTCCGGCTGAATATTATTTCAGAAATGATAATCAAACGGCTTTAAACCAAATGAGTGAACAAGTTGGTATTTCGGAATTGGAGTTGAAACATCAGTATGATTCCAACACAACCAATTTTTCCAAGGCTGCAATTATCGTTTTGATTCCGTTTTTTGCCTTGATTTTACTTATGGTGAATTATAAAAAGCAAATTGCGTTCGGAAAACATATGATTTTTGCTCTGCATTATTTTTCATTCTTTTTAGTCTTTTGTGTTCTGTTGATTGTGGTGAGTAAACTCGGGAATGTCGTACTTCAGATTTCAATTGTAGCAGTTAATTTTCTCTATTTGTTTTTTGCAATCAAAAAATTCTACAAGAATAATATGTTCTTTTCTGCTTTAAAGGCTTTTTCTATCTTGGTTTTATTTCTTACATTGATTTTGCTATACAGACAACTTATCAGTGATGTAACATTTAAATTGATGCCATAATGCTAGCAACCATTCAGTACAACTCAAAAAAACTTCAAATAGATTTATCAAAACCTTTGGATATTTCAATACCTATGCGAGCATCAAAAAGCAATGTCAACGCGTGGTATGTTGACGAGCCAAAAATTGAACCCGTACGGTTTGACGACTGGGTAGGTAGCGTCAAAGAAGGTGCAGATGTGAATTTCAATAATATCCTCTTCAATCCGCACGCTCACGGCACACATACCGAATGTGTAGGTCATATTACGAAGGAGTTTCATTCCATCAATAAAAGGTTGAAAAACTTTTTTTTCTTGGCAGAAGTCATTACAGTAGCTCCTGAAAAAAAGGGAGATGATTTTGTGATCTCGAAAAAGCAGATACAAACAGCACTTGGGAATAAGAAGCGCGATGCAGTGGTGTTAAGAACGCTACCAAATACCAAAGACAAAAAATCGAGACACTATTCAAATACAAATCCACCATATTTATTGGAAGAAGTGGCAACTTATTTAGTAAGCAAAGATGTCAATCATTTGCTAATCGATTTGCCGAGTGTTGACAAAGAAAAAGATGAAGGAAAATTGCTGTGTCATAATGCATTTTGGAATACAAAAGGCAACATACGCCTAGATGCAACAATTACTGAATTTATTTATGTTTCAAATAAAATAAAAGATGGTTGCTACGTGCTGAATCTTCAAATTGCACCTTTCGAAAACGATGCGACACCAAGTAAGCCAATTTTGTATGCTATTTTAGAATGATAGAAATCTCGACAGATAAAGCAAAGCTGCAGGTTGAATTGATTCATCAATTTTTAGCAACAACCTATTGGGCGAAAGGCAGAACTTTAGAAGAGGTTCAAAAGACGATAGACCATTGTTTGTGTTTCGGAATCTACATCGACGATAAACAAATTGGTTTTGCGAGAGTTGCTACAGATTACACCGTTTTCGCTTATTTGATGGATGTTTTTGTGTTACCACAGTTCCGAGGGAAAGGTTATTCTAAACTATTGATGGAGGCTGTGCATATGGAACCAAAACTTCAATCGTGTAAGGTATGGATGCTAAAAACTTCAGATGCACACGGTCTTTACGAGCAGTTTGGCTACACCCAAGTCAAAAATCCTGAAAGGCTAATGGAACGTTTATTATGAATATAGACCAACTTCGAGATTACTGTCTAAATAAAAAAGGTGTCACAGAAGATTTTCCTTTTGATGAACACACCTTGGTTTTTAAAGTATTGGGAAAGATGTTTGCGCTTATTGGACTTGAAAAGTGGGAGGTTGGCGATAGATTCATCAATCTTAAATGCGATCCGGACTATGCAGAAGAATTACGTGCCGAGTATGACAGTATTTATCCTGGTTATCATATGAGTAAAGTACATTGGAATTCTGTTTCATTGAATTCTGGTGAGATTTCTCCAAAATTTCTGATGGAACTAATTGACCATTCCTATGATATGGTAGTAAAAGGGATGACCAAAAAAATGAGGGATTCTCTCGAATAAAATGATAAGTTTGCAATACAGTAAATTTACTTCCGAAATTATAACTATCAATCAATATGAGTGTCCTTCAAATGCTTCGAGACAGGAGCAACAATACTTGTGAATTGTGTACATCAATTGAAAATCTTCAACAGTACACCATTCCTCCATCATTAAATGAAAATGTGGCCAATGATATTTTGGTCTGCAATACATGCTTAGCGCAAATCGAAGGCGATACAGAAATGTATCCAAATCATTGGCGTTGCTTAAATGATAGTATGTGGAGTGAACATGTGGCAGTACAAATAATGGCTTGGCGAATGCTGCAAAGGCTCCGTAATGAAGGTTGGCCAAAGGATTTACTGGATATGATGTATCTCGATGATGAAGCATTGGCATTGGCAAGAGCCACAGGTGAACATGAAGACGAATCTTCAAAAATAATACACAGAGATGTCAATGGTGTGGTATTGGAAAATGGTGATTCAGTGGTTTTGATTAAAGATTTGAAAGTAAAAGGTTCGAGTATGGTTGCAAAACAAGGCACAACTGTGAGGAATATTCGTTTGGATCATGACAATGCTGAATATATCGAAGGCAAGGTTGATGGTCAACAAATAGTCATCATTACAAAATTTGTAAAGAAAACCTAACAGATTTAAAATATACTCAAAGAAAAGACTTACATTAATTTGTAGGTCCTTTCTTATTTCATAAATAATTGAAATTCAAATAATTGATAATTATTTTTTTTGTATATTTGTAACTCTCCACAAAAAATTAGTAGCATTATTTCATCTAATCAAAGATTGTCCTGAATCTTGAGTGAGTAACTATTTTTTATTAATACTAACACAAATTTTTCATTATGAAGACAATCAACCGTTTTTTCATAGTAATGGCTATAATGCTATTATTATGCAACACAAAAGCCAGTGCCCAAGAGCAATCAAGACCAGCGTATGTGACAGTGACCACTATGCACTGGAACATGAATAACAAAGATTTTAAAATGGACGAATGGAAAGCTGTAGAGAAAGAGTTTTTAGACAAAGTGACCATGAAGAATGAGCATATCATGAGTGCCTCGTTCTATTTGCATAATATGACTCCCGACAACACAGAATTGCTTTATGTGCAATCTTACAAAAACTGGGATGCCATAGGTAAAGCAGCTGACAGAAATGCGGAATTGGCAATGGCGGCTTGGCCAGATGAAAAAGCACGCACGGCATTTTTCAAAAAAAGAAGTGCTTATTATTCTGATCAACATTCAGATGAAATCTATGCCACAATGCCAAACGCAAAGCCAATGGCAAAAATGCCAGACAAAGATATGGTGTGCTATGTGAGAAAAGGACATTTTGCTTTTGAGGAAGGTACCGACGAAGAATTTGAGGCACTCGATAAGGAATATTTTGACAATGTGACCTTTAAAAATGAATACATCAAGGCCTATTATCCTATGGCCCATGCTTGGGGTTCCGACAGGACCGAATTTGTGGAAGCAATTTTTGTGGACTCTTTGGCTGATTTGGAAAAGATGCTTAAAAAGGACACAGAGCTTTTTGAAGCCCATTGGAAAGATGAGGCCTCTAGAAAAGACATGGGTGAGAAAAGCTCCAAATATTTTACCAATACGCATGGCGACTACGTCTATACCTATGTAGCAGGCTTGGCAAAATAAGTCGGAATAATTTCAGTAATGTAAAGGCCAACAATAGTGTTGGTCTTTTTTTATTTCATAAATCCAAATTGAGTATTTTTATTGTAATTATTTTATCCAAGAATGAGCACAAATATATTCGTTTGCATCGATGCACATACCTGCGGAAATCCTGTGAGAGTTATTAAGGAAGGTGGTCCACTTCTCGTTGGAAATACTATGAGCGAAAAGCGACAACATTTCTTGAAAGAGTATGACTGGATTCGCAAAGGACTGATGTTTGAACCTCGCGGTCACGATATGATGAGCGGCTCTATTTTGTATCCACCACATGATCCTCAAAATGATTTTGCGATATTATTTATTGAAACGTCAGGTTGTTTGCCAATGTGCGGTCACGGCACCATCGGAACCATTACCATTGCTATTGAAGAAGAACTGGTTGTCCCGAAAACTCCAGGAAAGATCCGGATGGAAGCACCAGCAGGATTGGTCGAAATTGAATATCATCAAACAGGTAAAAAAGTGGAATGGGTAAAGCTCACGAACGTAAAAAGTTATTTAGCTGAAGAGGGGTTATCCGTAGAAAGTCCAGATTTGGGTGAAATTGTATTTGACGTCGCTTACGGTGGAAATTTCTACGCCATTATCGACCCACAAACTAATTTTTCAGGAGTGCAAGATTTTTCCGCTTCCAAAATTATTCAGTTTTCACAATCGATACGACAATTGATCAATGAGAAGTATCCCAATCAATTCATTCATCCAAAAAATGAAACCATCAAAAATGTGACTCATTTACTTTGGACAGGTAATCCTATCGATCCAACGTCTTCTGGACGAAATGCCGTTTTTTATGGTGATAAGGCAATCGATAGAAGTCCTTGTGGAACAGGTACTTCAGCTCGTATGGCACAATTGCATGCAAAAGGGAAACTCAAAATTGGTGAAGATTTTGTTCATGAAAGCTTTATTGGCAGTAAATTTATTGGACGTGTTGAAAAAGAAACAACATTGGATGGTAACTTGGCAATCATTCCAAGCATCAAGGGATGGGCAAAGATTTATGGGTACAACACCATCACGATTGATACGGAAGATGACCCGTATGCTTACGGATTTCAAGTTATGTAAACAATAGTTTAATGAATTAATTCTTGCAAGATTATTGATTTTTTTTTTGTTAAACTCAATTCTTATTTTTCACTATCTTTCAGCTACTTAACCTTAAAATCACAACGCAATGAAAACGTCACTCAACAAATACTCAATAATTCTACTGGTCATATTCGTAACCCTATCTTGTTCAAAAGAAAACAACCCAATAGCAGTTCCAGAACCAACAACACAAGAATTGCTGTTAGGCTTATGGAAGGTAGATAGTGCCTTGGCTGGTGAACCATATAGAGAATTTATATATGATTCTGGGGATTTAATTTTAACATTTAGTGAAAACTCTATTTTGGTTGAAAATAGTTCGGGTATGGATGTGCCTTTTCCATTCGATGAATTAAATGTCACTTATGAATTGAACAAATTATGCGATGAAATTGGAAACATTGATTGTGATGAAGATATGAAAAATGATTATTTGACATTTGATAATTTCAATTATCAAGTCCTCCACCCTCCTATGGAAAACATATTGGTTTTTGGTAATGACCCAATGCATCAATTTACATTTTATTTAACAAGAGTTATTAATTAAGTACTTTATCATAATTCAACTTTTCCCACTTTTCATTTAAAAACTGACCAAACTATGAAAAATGTAAAACTCTTTTTTGTTTTAGTATTTTGCTTGTTAATTAAATCGGTTTACTCACAAGTCGAATCTTGTAGACTCACGGAACCTCAAGCTTCAAAAGCTATTTTTAATTCTAAAACCATATTAAGATCTGGTGGAACAGTTTGTGTTAATGTTCAATTTCATATAGTTAGAGAAACAAATAGCACTGGAGGTTTTAGCGTATCTAATTTGCCAGGGATTATTAATGAGCTAAATAATTGGTATAATGGTTTTGGTGTGTTTTTCAAACAAATAGGATATGATGAAATTAGTAATTCTAACTACTATAGAGGTCTTGTCTCGGGACGTTTAGATTGCGCTGCAAAGCAGTAAGCAGTTGTGGGTTTACCTATTATAGTGATAAGCAGGTGACTGTGGTCAATTATCCCTGTCCACCACAAATGATGCTCTCCCCAAATCCATCATCTGATGATGTTACGGTAGATATGATGGGGCCAGCGCCTTGTAGATTAAGCCAACCGATCACAAAATGGGAAGGTCAGATAACATATACCTTCTATACCAATGCGGGGATTTTGGTATTCAAAAAAGAAAAAGCAAATCTTCAAGAAAGTTTTAACATTAAAAATCTGAAAGAAGGTATGTACTATATAGAAGCAATTCTGCCTGATGGACAACGCCTTTCCAAACCCTTGTTAATAAATTAAAACATAGAAGCGGTCCGTTTATGCAAAACCTGTAACTTTAACCAACCTTGGTAAATCAGGTATGAGTAAAAATGTTATTGTCATAGGTGGCGGAATCATCGGGTTGTGTTCCGCATATTACCTTCATAAGGAAGGTCACAAGGTTGCAATCATAGACCAATCCAACATGGATGGAGGCGCGTCCTATGTGAATGCAGGCTATTTGTCACCAAGTCATATTGTTCCCCTATCAGCTCCAGGTGTCATGAAAAAAGGTCTGAAATGGATGTTCAATCCAGCCAGTCCATTGTATATCAAACCTAGACTGGATTCCGACTTTATTAAATGGGTGAAGGCTTTTAACCAATCCTGTAACTCCAACCATGTGAAAAAAGCCATTCCTGCAATCAAACGTATTTCACTGTTGAGTCAGGAGCTTTATGATGATATTAAACAAAGTGAAAAATTTTCATTTCATTATGAGAAGAAAGGCTTATTGATGCTTTGTCAAACAGACAAAATGCTGGAAGAGGAAATAAAAACAGCTCAATTGGCCAAAACTGAAGGCTTGGATGTTTCTGAAATTAGTCTAGAAGAATTAAAAGTCTTGGAACCAAAGGTCGACTTAAATGTCAGCGGAGCTGTATATTACAAATGTGATTCGCATACCACACCACATGAGTTTATGGCTGAAATGAAAGCTTATTTGAAAAATGCAGGAATTCAATTCTTTTTTAACGAGAAGGTAGAAGATTTTGAAATTTCAAATGGAAAAATAATATCAGTGAAAACACATAATCAAATATTAAAAGCTGATGAGTTCGTCTTGGCTGCTGGTTCATGGAGCCATCATTTAAGTAAAAGATTGGGCTTAAAATTGTTGTTGCAAGCAGGTAAGGGCTACAGAATTAATACGGAGCAACCAACAGGCATTCAAATACCTTCAATTTTGGCAGAAGCAAAAGTTGCAGTGACGCCTATGAATGGATTCACACGCTTTGCAGGCACTATGGAGATAGCGGGTATCAATCATCATATTAATAAAATTAGAGTTGAAGCCATTGCAAATGCAGCTTCACGCTATTATCCAGATATTCGTTTATCCGAAGATGAAAAAAATGCTGCGGCATGTGGTTTAAGACCTGTCACTCCTGATGGTTTGCCGTACATTGGTAAATCATCAAGATGCGAAAACCTAACAATTGCCGCTGGTCACGCAATGATGGGCTGGAGTATGGGTACTGGCACGGGAAAATTGGTTGCAGAAATCATTTCAAAGAAAATGCCTTCTATGTCGTTGGAAATGTTCAATCCAGACCGGAAATTTTAAGAGATATATCTTGAAGCTGAACTTTTATCGATGAATCTTACAAGGTAATTCTGTTTAATACCTTCAAATCGCTTTTTGTCGAAAAACTTTTGAGACGTCATTTTATATACGGATATTTATTTCATAATCCCCTGATTAATAGCACCAAATCTCTAGTTTCAATTTTAATTAGGTTATTATGAACATCGAAATTACTAGCTACAACAACCAGTTTAAAATCAGAGGTGTACTAAACCGACAAAATGTAGGTGTGTTCATCAGAGAATTTAAGGACGTTTTCGACAAGTTTAACTCACTTACTTTAAGTATTGAGGGTTTAACGAGTATTGATCGTTATGGCGTGAATGCATTGGCACAATTGCACAATGAATCAATTTCAAAACAAAAACGTCTTTCCATCATAGGAATGGGTTGTGACGATTTGTATGAGCACTTTAAGTCTGAAGAGACTGCCGCTTAAACAATCTATCTACAATGCATTTTTCTGATGTTTGAAGAAAGCATCGGCTTGTAATTGCATTAATTCTCTAGCTTTTTTACGCTTGTAGGTGTACAGTTCATCTTCATCGGCAATGTCATTGTAAATTTTATTGTTGATGTCCATGTCTGTTTTCAAGAGTATTTTGCGCTCGTTGACCTTTTGTTCTACCCAAGTTTTAACAGCAGTTTCTTCGTCTTCAAGTTTGAAATCATATTGTCCTTTAGGCGATAATAATTTGGCGAAAATAGGAGAGGTTTCAATCGCTAAAAACAATAGAAAAATGAAGAATGACGGCAGCCAAGGTAACTCACCCAGTGCATTGACACGAGCCATCAAGCCATCAAAACCATCAATTATGGGTTGTGATGTATTCACTTTTGTACTGTAATCATTTTGGAGTTGCGCAACTTGTGTTTCAATCGCTGCAATTTTTTCCTTGTTTTCAGATTTTAATTGTTGCAATTCGGCTAAAGCGGCATCATGTTTTTCTCTTTTTTCCGCATAGACAGGTCCTTTACCCAACAATTTGGTCCCTGCTGTCCCTTCCGCTTCGTTGATATAAATGTCGTACAGTGCATTCACTTCAGCTTCCTTGGTTTCCACTTGAGATTGCAACGTTTTGATATCGTTTTCTAATCCTTCAATGGTAGGTGTAAACTGTGCTGCAATCTGATCTTTATTGGCAAGTGTCAACTCATTTTTTTGCTCTAATAGCACCTGATTGATTTCCTTTTCAAAAATTTTCAATTCCAACGGCTTTGAAATCACTACAGCTATAATCACTGCCAAAATAATTCTAGGTGAAGCCTGAATGAATTCATCCATAAAACTGTTTCGCTTTTTAATGGTCGAAACTATAAAACGGTCCAAATTGAAAATAAGCAAGCCCCAAACCAAGCCAAAACCTACTGCAGTATAATAATTGTCAAAAACAGTATAAAGCGCATAGCTGGCTGCAATAAACGCCATAACAGCTGTGAAAAACACTGTAGCGCCAATACCAGCATATTTATTTTGTTCGCCAATGGAACAATTGTCCAGAATATCAGTGTCAGAACCTGAACAGATGATGAAGAATTTTTTTAACATAACAAATTCGATTTTTGGTTGATAGAGTATTAGAACGTTAAGTTAGTCAATTTGTTACATTATTTGGAATAAAAAAACTCACAAGTAATAAAAGCTTATGAGGTTTTATGTTTAAGATCAATGAAGGTTATTTTATTTCTACGAATATTGGTGGATGAACTTCATCTTTAGAATTCTTAATATCGAATAATTGTGCACCAGAGCCTATTGCCGTTTCCTTAATTTGAGATTTTGCATCGTCGTTTAAACGATTTCCTTTTATAAAGAGCGTGGGTTTACCAGGTACTTTAAATTTAAATTCAGTAATTGTTCCTGCTGCAATTGAAAGTTCAATATCACTCAATTCCGGACCTGTAAATGAAAAAAATCCGTCTTTTGAAGATTTACCATTGATCATTACCTGTTCTTTAGTTTTAGCATGTTGTTTAAAAACAATTGGTTCTTTAGAGATATAAACTTTCGGTTCTTTGGAATCAGACTCTTTTGTTGCGATGTTTAACTGCTTATTTTCTTTTAAAAGTTTGATTGCATCATCAGACGAAATTAATTTACCCTCATAATAAAATTTTGCATTCTTTTTTGCCATTTCTATCACATGGTCTAAAGGTGATTTGGGAGCAGGTGGTGGAGGTGGAGGCGGTGGGAAATTTGGAAAAGGTTCAGCATTTGCCTTTTGCTCTTTAGACATTTTTTTATAAAGGTATTCCATGCGTTCAAAATCCTTTAGTTTGATAATACGGAGATTCTCGGGTTTATCATTATGTTGGGAAGCCAATTTGTTATACTCTTTAACTTCTTCAGGTGTGGCTTTTTGTTGATTTTGCTCAATTGCATAAGGTGTATTTACTTTTCCATAATTCTGTTCTTTTTCGTTCATGTTAAGATTTGGAAAGGGAAATTTAACGGATTGATCTTTCTGTTGCGGAGACATCCTTTTATATATCTCTGAAAATTTTATCAATTCTTGTTCATCCACAATTGGTAATAATGTAGCATTTTTTGAAATGATAGTACTTTCACCATGGATCTTTTTTGCCCAAGTATTATAAGCATCAATTTCTTCCGGTGTGGCTTTTTCTTGATGCTCATTGGCTGTCGTGTCTCCGATAATATAAGCATCCTCATCAAGTCTAATTTGCTTCAAATTACCATCAAGTTCTTCCATTATTTGATTGATAAGGCTCATATTAATACCTCCAACAGTCTTTATCCTTAAATCTGATTTTTCATTATTAGCGGCTTCAGTAAAATCTCTTTTTAGTCTTGAAAGAGAGGTTCCTTTACCATTAAGTTTAAAAACATCTGGATTGAATGAAACTTCCAACACTGGAAAGGATTCAATTGACGCAGTTTTTGTAATTTTTATGATAGCACCTTCGCTTAAAGGCTTTTGTCCATCTTTATATAATCTGTCGTATTCCTGATTAGTATAAAGGCTCACTTGAAAATAGTGTTTGCCATAATTGACAGCATTTTTTTCAAGTTTGCTTACGTAATACAGCCCAAAATCGGATGGTTTGTAGGATGCCAAATCTGAATTTTTGATACGCTTGCTATCGACCCAAACACCAAATTTCTTACTGTCTAGCCACGATTCCAATTCAGATTGTAAAGGTGTTTTCTTTGCAGGCTTTTTGGGAGGCGAAGGAAGTTGCTGTTTTTCTTCTTCTGTTAATTCTGTGTATTTTTTTGTGGCGATTACATTCTTTTGATTATCAACATACTCAATGGTTGTATTTTGATAATAATAATCCTTGTCTGGGTCAGGTTTGGAGTTTTTCTCTTGCATTGGTACAGGTAAATCAATGCTTAAAGAAGCAGGTTTTTCTATAATTCTTCGTTCACTAAACCCATAAAGCGTTAATCCTAAAAGAGGAAGAATCAAAATACAACTCAACCAAATTTTCTGTTTTGATGTGTGTGTCTTCATAACTGTAAATCGTTTTTTGATGGATGAATAATTAATGGCATGTGCCAACTGAGTGTTGGTGACGTTTGATGAGAACGTCAATAATAATTCTTGATAATTGGATGGAGAGAAGCCATCTTTCAAAACGGCTTCGTCTGCAAGAAATTCATGATTTAATTTGATGCTGTGTTTTACAAAATAAATCAACGGGTTGAACCAAAATAGTATCTGAAGCAACTCCATGAATAAAATGTCTAAACTGTGCTTTTGCCTTGCATGTGCTTCTTCATGAATAAAAACTTCTTGAGGAATCTGTTGTGATTCATACTTTTCCTTGTTCAAAAAAATGTAGCTGAAGAAGGTATGAGGAGTCATCAGTTCCTTCAATAAGATGAATGTAAACTGTGCTGTTCTTTGCTTTGTATTTTGTTTGATTCTTTTGAAAATCTGAATTAAATGGATGATAAATCTCAAGGAAAACATCAACAAGCCTAAACCGTAAACACTCCACAAAATTATGGGCCAATGGTTGACGGGTTCTTCCACAGCTTCAGTATCAAATTCAAATTCTGGAATGGTTAGCAGCTCGGAACGATTTGAGGCAACAGGTTCTACTTCAATATAAGTCGTGAAAGTTATCAATGGAATGCTTAATGCAAGAATCACTATTATCAATAGATAAAAACGCTTCATGACGTGCATTTGTTCCTTTTCTAAAAACAATTTGTAGAAAGTCCAAAATATGGCTAAACAGACGCTGAATTTCAAGAGATACATCCACATAACTATTTCTTTTTGATTTCGTTGTCAATCAATGCTTTTAAATCTTGCAATTCTTCTTTGGTCAAATCGGTTTCTTTTGCAAAAAAAGAGGCGAATTGTGAAGCGCTGTCATTAAAGAAGTTTTTTATTAATCCGTTCACATGTTTTGAGAAATAATCTTTCTTTTTGACAAGAGGATAGTATTCGCGAGACTTACCGTAAAGATTGTAGCTTACAAATTTTTTATCTGTCATTCGTTTGAGAAGTGTCGCAACAGTGGTTGTGGCAGGCTTTGGCTCCGGATAGGCTTCCAGCAGATCTTTCATAAAGGCTTTTTCCAATTGCCACAAATGATTCATTAGCTCTTCTTCTGTTTTTGTCAATTGCATGTTCTACATTTTTAGAGTAAGTTCTACAAATGTAGAATAAAAATTGGATATTCCAAATGCATTCGTATTAATTTTATTTAAATAGATTATCTTTGCCATTAAAATTGCAAGGTTTCAGAAGATGAAAAATTTGATTTTCAAATTGTTAGCTATTATGCTGTGCTCTATTTCTTCGCATGCGCAAACAATCAATGACTTGATCAATAAAGTGAATCTTGACACCTTGTCACTTAAGGTTCAGGAATTTAGTGGTGAAGTTTCTACGGTCGTAAATGGTAATACCGTAACTGTCTTAAATAGACAAAGCAATAACAACGATTTGGCTGCAGAATACATTAAACAACAGTTCTCTAGACTCGATAATTTGACTATTACCGATCAGGTTTATAGCACAAACGGTCGTAATATTATTGCCACTCAACTCGGAAAAACCAATCCAAATAATATTTATGTTATTTGTGCGCACTATGATTCTGTGGCTAATTATTGTGCAGATGACAATGCCAGCGGAACAATAGCCGTACTCGAAATAGCTAGGATTTTATCGACGCAGTGTTTGGACAATACTATCATCTATGCACTTTGGGATCAGGAAGAGAACGGTTTGATTGGATCCAACTATTATGCACAACAAGCTGCTAATAATGGTGATAATATTCTTGGTGTCCTAAATATAGATATGATGGCGTATGATGGAGACAACGACAATGATTTTGATATTGATGTTAGGAATATTGGAGGTTCATTGGCAATGAAAGATGATATCATATCTGTACTCAATAACCCAACGTACGGATTTACATTGAATGTAAATGTTGTAAATCCTGGAACCACTGCAAGTGATCATTCTAGATTTTGGAATCAAGGTTATTCCGCAGTGTTGGTCGGAGAGGCTTGGTCTAACAACGATCGAACACCTTTTTATCATACTTCAGGAGACCGATTCAGTACGTTAAATTTACCCTATTATCATGAATTGGCTAAGCTTATCATGGGTTATATGGCTACAAAAGCTGGTTTAATCAATATTGATAACAGTATAGCCGCAGATGCAACCACAATAACCGCAACACAAACTGAAGGAAGTTACCAGTGGTATAATTGTGATAACGGTCAGCCTATTTCAGGTGCCAATTCCAGAAACTATGCGCCTCCAACAAATGGTAATTACTATGTTGAAGTTACATTAGGTGGTTGCTCTGAAGTAAGCGACTGTTACGCATTTACAACGTTGGGCGTGGAAACCTTCTCTGATGGTGAATTGAATATTTTTCCTAACCCAGTTAGAAATACCTTAAAAATTGAATCCGCTAATGTTTCAGATTTGAGAATCAACTTGTTTGACCTATCAGGAAAATTGATTAGGTCCGAAACACTTCAAGTTCAATCAAATGAGTTAAACTTGAAAGGACTATCTGCAGGTATTTATCTTTTGAATGTCAAATCTTTAAACAAATCCAAAACGTTTAAGATTGTAAAACAATAACCATTAGCTTTTCAATTTACTTCGAAAGCTCCGTAAAATATTTGTAAAACAAAGGAATCGTTTCAATCCCTTTCAAGTAATTCCAAATTCCAAAATGTTCATTAGGAGAATGAATAGCATCGCTGTCCAAACCGAAGCCCATTAGAATGGTTTTACTATTGAGTTCTTGCTCAAAAAGAGCTACAATTGGGATGCTTCCGCCACTTCGTTGTGGAATTGGCTCTTTTCCAAAGGTTTCTTCGTAAGCCTTTGAAGCAGCTTGGTAACCAATGCTATCAATAGGAGTTACATATCCTTGCCCTCCATGATGCGGTTTTACAACTACTTTGACACCGTTGGGAGCAATTTTTTCAAAATGATTTTTAAACAACTCGGTAATTTCTTCCCAATCTTGATGCGGAACCAATCGCATGGAAATTTTAGCGTACGCCTTGCTAGCTATGACTGTTTTGGCACCTTCACCAGTGTAGCCTCCCCAAATTCCGTTCACATCTAAAGTTGGCCTAATGGAGTTGCGCTCATTGGTAGTGTATCCTTTTTCACCATAAACATCCTCAATATCCAATGCCTTTTTATAGTTGTCCAAAGAAAATGGAGCTTTCGCCATTTGGGCACGTTCATCATCAGAAAGGTTTTCTACTTTGTCATAAAACCCAGGAATGGTAATATGATTGTTTTCATCATGAAGTGAGGCGATCATCTTGGAAAGCACGTTGATAGGATTGGCAACCGCACCTCCATAAAGTCCCGAATGTAAATCTCTATTCGGACCTGTAACTTCGACTTCCACATAACTTAAACCTCTTAATCCAGTTGTAATGGATGGCGTGTCTTTTGAAATCATTCCAGTATCAGAAATCAAAATGACATCATTCTTTAATTTTTCTCTATTGTTTTTGACAAATGTTCCCAAATTTTTACTCCCAACTTCCTCTTCACCTTCTATCATGAATTTTACATTACATGGCAATTGATCTGTCGAAGTCATAAATTCCATTGCCTTTACATGCATATACATTTGTCCTTTGTCATCACAAGCGCCTCTTGCAAAAATGGCGCCTTCAGGATGAAGTTCTGTTTCTTTGATGATAGGTTCAAAAGGAGGTGATGTCCAAAGATTCATTGGGTCTGGTGGCTGCACATCATAATGACCATAGACTAAAACGGTCGGCAATTTTTTATCAATTATTTTTTCACCATATACAATTGGGAACCCATCGGTTTTACAAATTTCAACATGCTCGCATCCAGCTTCTTCTAATTTTGATTTGATGGCATCAGCTGTTTTTAAAACATCTTTTTGATAGGCTGAATCTGCACTCACTGATGGAATTTTGAGCAGTTCTATCAATTCTTTAATGAATCTATCTTTATGTTGATTGATGTAGGATTCTATGTTTTTCATGTGTTTTTCGGATTTGTTCAAAAATACAAAAAATGAAAATGTTTTTTTCCGTTTTAAGCTATTTGTATATTCAAAGGAATGTTTATATTTGCATCCCGATTATTATCGGACCTGATGCAGGCGTGGTGGAATTGGTAGACACGCTAGACTTAGGATCTAGTGCCGCGAGGTGTGGGAGTTCGAGTCTCCCCGCCTGTACTTAAAGGAAAAGCTTCAACTTATGTTGAGGCTTTTTTTATTCAAGACTTTTTCTGATTCCCATTTCAAGACCTCTTAATTCCGCAAGTCCCCGGAGTCTACCAATGGCCGAATAACCTGGATTGGTCTTTTTGCCTAAATCGTCAAGCATTTGATGGCCGTGGTCTGGACGCATCGGAATATTGAAATCTGTTCTTCCGGCATTTTTTCTTCGATTTTGTTCGTTGATAATGGCTTTCATCACTTTGAACATATCGGTATTGCCTTCCAAATGATTTGCTTCATAAAAATTACCTTGGTCATCACTTTGAACATTTCGTAAGTGTAAAAAATGAATTCTTTCACCCAACTCCTCAATCATTTTGGGTAAATCGTTATCTGCTCGAACACCGAATGAACCTGTACAAAATGTCAATCCGTTGTGCAGACTGTCCACAGCTTTAAAAAGATGTAAAATATCTTCTTTGGTGCTTACAACTCTTGGTAAACCTAAAATCGGGAATGGTGGGTCGTCAGGATGAATGCACATTAAAACATTGGCATTTTCTGCCGTAGGAATTATCTGTTGCAGAAAATAAACAAGGTTATCTCTTAAAATGTGGTCGTCTATTTCGGCATAAGTATCCAAAATGTCATTGAAATCTTCCAACGTGTAACCTTCTTCCGAGCCAGGCAATCCAGCAATTATATTATTTATGAGGTTCTGTTTTTTATCATCTGAAAAAGTGTTGAATCTTTCTTCCGCTTGTGTAATTTTTTCTTTGGAATAGCGAGTTTGAGCATTTGGACGTTTCAACAAAAACAATTCAAATACAGCAAAATCAATGACATCAAACCTTAAAGCGGTTGAACCATCATCCAATCGATAATGTAAATCTGTGCGTGTCCAGTCGAGTACAGGCATAAAATTATAGCAAACAGTTTTGACACCACATTCACTCAAATTGATGAGTGTTTGTTTGTAATTTTCAATATAAGTTTGATAATTTCCTGTTTTGGTCTTGATGCTTTCGTGGACAGGCACACTTTCAATTACAGACCATCGTAACCCAAAAGATTCAATTTCATTTTTTCGCCTTTTAATTTCAGTAATTGGCCAAACATCTCCATTTCGAATATGATGCAAAGCCGTAACAATGCCAGTGGCACCTGTCATTTTGATGTCAGATAAACTAACTGGGTCGTTCGGACCAAACCAACGAACTGTTTCTTCCAATTTCATATCAAACTCCTGAAAACGCACTAAATCCACCATCCACGTGAACAACAATACCAGTTACAAATCTAGACGCATCCGAAGACAAAAACAATGTGGCACTTATTAATTCTTCTGCTTCACCAAAACGTTTCATCGGTGTATTGGCAATAATGGTTTCGCCTCTTTTGGTCAATGAGCCATCAGTATTCAGCAATAAATCTCTATTTTGTTCTCCAATAAAAAATCCGGGTGCTATGGCATTGACACGAATTGGATTATTGTGTTTCTGAGCCATTTCCACAGCCATCCATTTGGTGAAATTCTCTACAGCAGCCTTCGATGCTCCATAACCGACCACACGAGTCAATATTTGTTGGGCTGAAATTGAAGAAATGTTGATGATGCTGCTTTGTGCTTGTTTTGCCAGTTCTTTTCCAAAAACCAATGTCGGCAATACAGTACCCTTAAGATTCAATTGTGTCACTGTATCAAAATCTTCCATTCTCATATCAAAAATAGTTTGCTCTGGTTGAATAGTGGCTCCTTTTACATTCCCACCAGCAGCATTGATGAGGATATCAATCTTTCCAAATCTCTCTAGAATAACCTCCTTTGCGGCTTCAAGGGATGCTTTGTACAAAACATCTGCGGTCACACCCAAAGCATTACCACCATTTGATTGAATGGCATCGACCATTGTATCCACAGTCGATTGCGTTCGACCAAGGATGACAACATTCATTCCTTCTTGAGCCAATCCTTTGGCAATGGCACCTCCGAGAGCACCTGAACCGCCTGTTACGACAGCAACTTTATTTTTATAATTATGTTGAATCATATTGTTTTTACTTTGTTGTCAATTTCAAAATCGTTGAAATTAAAATATTTATAATTTTCGGCTGAAAAAACTGATAATACGAAAATTTTTAGGTTTTAAAATAATTTATTCTATATTTGTGTAATCGATTACAATAAACCAAAATTATGACCAATTACAGTTTTAGATATGCTTCACATCCTAATGATGCCAATAAATATAACACAAACGAATTACGCGAACATTTTCTTATTGAAAAATTATTTTCAAAAGGAGATATCAACCTCGTGTATTCAATGTTTGACCGTTATATTGTTGGTGGTGCGATGCCTTCTGAACAGTCACTGAAATTGGAAACCATACCGTATTTAAAATCAGAGAATTTTTTGGATAGGAGAGAGCTCGGCATTGTGAACGTCGGCGGAAAGGGTTCGGTAAGTGTCGATGGAACCGTCTATGATTTGGATAAAAAAGAATCATTGTACGTTGGCCAAGGCGCCAAAGAAGTAGTATTTTCTTCAAATAAAGGTGAGCAGGCATTGTTTTATATCAATTCTGCTCCTGCCCATAAAAGTTTTCCAACAAAAAAAGTTGGTAAAAAGGATGCTGAAGTGATTGAATTGGGTGATGAAAAATCTGCGAACAAACGCATCCTCAATAAATTGATTGTCAATAGCATTGTGGAAACCTGCCAATTACAGATGGGTTTGACCGAATTGTTGCCCGGTAATGTTTGGAACACGATGCCAGCGCATACACATTCCCGACGTATGGAGGCCTATTTCTATTTTGATTTGGAGGATGGTCAGACGATTTCGCACTTTATGGGTGAGCCTCAAAACACACGTCACATTTTTATGCAAAATAACCAAGCGGTGTTATCACCAGAATGGTCTATCCATTCGGGTTGTGGTACCTCCAACTATTCCTTTATTTGGGGAATGGCTGGCGAAAACTTGGACTATGGTGATATGGATATTTGTGCGCCAAACGAACTTAAGTAATTATGGAATTGTTCAACCTAAAACATAAAAGAGCGCTCATTACTGGCGGTACGCACGGTCTGGGAATGGCAATGGCGGAAGGACTTGCGAAAGCAGGTGCCGAATTGGTCATCACGAGCACCACGCCGTCAAAGCTTGCCGATGCACTCTACTATTATAAAGAGAAAGGCTACAAAGCGTCCGGTTACATTTTTGATGTAACCGATGAAAAAGTCGCTGCCGAAAAAGTGACACAAATCACAAAGGAAGTTGGTGACATTCATATTTTGGTCAACAATGCAGGCATCATTAAACGCGTTCCTGCGGCTGAAATGGCAATTTCTGAATTCCGTCAAGTGATTGATGTGGATTTGGTTGGACCGTTCATTATGGCGCAATTGGTGGCGAAACAGATGATTGAGCGCAAAGAAGGCAAAATCATCAACATTTGTTCGATGATGAGTGAATTGGGACGCAATACCGTCAGCGCTTATGCGGCTGCAAAAGGCGGATTGAAGATGTTGACACGCAATCTTGCTACCGAATGGGCAAAGCACAACATTCAAGTGAATGGCATCGGTCCAGGTTATTTTGCGACTTCCCAAACAGAACCCATCCGAGTGGATGGCCATCCGTTCAACGAATTCATTATCAATAGAACACCTGCGGCACGCTGGGGAAATCCGGAAGATTTGGAAGGCACTGCTGTGTTTTTGGCATCAAAGGCCAGTGATTTTGTAAACGGACAGATTATATATGTCGATGGCGGCATTTTGGCAACCATCGGGAAACCTTCTAACGAAGCTTAATTTATGAGCAAGAACTTCATACACGATAATTTTTTGCTGGAGAATTCTTTTGCGGAAGAATTGTATCACACTTATGCAAAGCACCAGCCGATTATCGACTACCATAATCATTTGCCTCCGAAGGAAATTGCAGATGACAAGATTTTCGGGAACCTTACCAATGTTTGGATTAATGGTGACCACTATAAATGGCGTGCGATGCGAACTTTGGGCATTGATGAAAAATTCGTCACTGGTACTGGTTCGGAAAAGGAAAAGTTTATGCATTGGGCGAAGACGGTACCATACACGATGCGAAATCCGTTGTACCATTGGACGCATCTCGAACTTGCACGCTATTTTGATATTTATGATTTGCTAAATGAAAAATCGGCAGATAAAATTTATAACGAGACTTCTGAAAAGTTAAGTTCGAAAGAATACAGTTGCCAAAATTTATTGTTGAAGGCGAATGCGGAATTGGTCTGCACGACTGAAGACCCAACCGATACCTTGGAGCAGCACCAACGATTGGCGAAAAGTGATTTCAAAGTGAACGTCAGCACGGCTTTCAGACCCGATAAAGCGATTTTGATTGGGAATGATGGCTACAATGCTTATATGGATGCGCTGGAAAAATCAGCAGACATTGCAATTGAAACCTTTGACGATTTATGCGACGCGCTCAAAAAACGCATCGATTATTTCCACGAGAATGGTTGCCGACTGTGCGACCACGGTTTGAATCAGATTTACTTTGAGCAAACAAACGAGGCGGAAGTCAAAACGATTTTCCGTAAGAAGCGAGAAGGTCAAGATATTACTGAAGCCGAAGCTTTAAAGTTCCAAAGTGCTATTTTATTGTTTTTAGCGGAACAGTATCACGCTAAATGTTGGGTGCAACAGTTCCATTTAGGAGCTTTGAGAAACAACAATGCCAGAATGCATCACATTTTGGGACCAGATACAGGATGGGATTCCATCGGAGACTATCCGCAGGCGGAAAAATTATCTGCTTTTTTGAATGCATTGGACAGCAAAGACACCTTGGCAAAAACCATCATTTACAATCTCAATCCAGCCGATAATGAGGTTATGGCAACGATGATAGGTAATTTTAACGATGGCAGTGTAAAAGGAAAAGTGCAGTTTGGTTCCGGCTGGTGGTTTTTGGACCAAAAAGACGGAATGACCAAACAGTTGAATGCCTTGTCGAATATGGGATTGATAAGCTGTTTTGTCGGGATGTTGACAGATTCCAGAAGCTTTTTGTCTTTTCCTCGACACGAATATTTCAGACGTTTGGTCTGTAATCTTTTTGGAGATGAAATCAAACGAGGTGAATTGCCAAACGATATGGAATGGATTGGAAAGCTGATTACGGATATTTGCTATTCAAACGCCAAGAATTATTTTGAGTTTTAGACGGTTGTGATGGTAAATGAATCTACATATTTCACGAAAAATGTTCAGGAATGGGAAATCATTGATGCGTATGTAAAGCGTCGCATCGTGAGCTATGATGAGACGATGATGATGGTCTATGTTCACTTTCAAAAGGATGGCATCGGACCAATACATCACCACTACCATACGCAAAGCACTTACATAGCTGAAGGGAAATTTGAGGTCACAATCGATAATGAGACCCAGATTTTAGGAAAAGGTGATTCATTTTTTATACCTTCATCTATCGAACACGGTGTGAAATGCCTTGAAGAAGGGATGCTCATCGATGTATTTAGTCCTATGAGAGAAGATTTTATTTCCAAAACAAATGAATAAAGTAGTTGCCTTCGGAGAAATTATGCTGCGCTTGTCAACCGAGCGTCATTTGCGCTTTTCGCAGGCGAAGTTCTTTGCCGCGTCGTATGGAGGTGGCGAGTTCAATGTAGCAGTGTCATTGGCGAATTACGGCATTCAAGCGGAATTTGTAACACGAGTTCCTAAAAATGAAATTGGCGCCTGTGCATTGAAAGAAATGCGAAAACTGAATGTCGGTTCCAGTAATGTGGTGCAAGGCGGCGACCGTTTGGGCATTTATTATTTGGAAACTGGTGCAGGCACACGCGGTAGCAACGTGGTGTATGACAGAGCCAATAGCGCGATTGCCACAACAAGTCCTGGTGATTTTGATTGGGAAGCCATTTTAAAGGACGCCACTTGGTTTCATTGGAGCGGCATCACGCCAGCCATTTCCGAGAATGCAGCTAAAGCCTGTTTAGAAGCTGTAAAAACAGCGCATAGATTAGGTTTGACAATTTCTTGCGATTTAAATTACCGCTCGAAATTATGGCAATATGGCAAAGAACCTAAAGAGGTGATGCCAGAATTGTTGAAATACAGCCACATCGTTTTGGGCGATATTGATACGGCCAATTTTATGTTGGGCATCCCAAAAGTAGACCCAAATTATCAAGATGAGGCGTCATTACCAGTCTTATATGATAAACTATTTGAGTTGTGCCCGAATTTAAAAACCGTGGCAACAACCTTGAGATATTCTGTAAGCGCTTCACACCAACGCATTGGAGGAATTCTGTATGACGGAAAAAGCGTTTATAATGCTGCCATTAAAGAGGTAACACCTGTTGTGGACAGGGTAGGAAGTGGCGATGCCTTTATGGGCGGACTCATTTATGGCCTTTTGGAATACAAAAACAATCAGCAAAAAGCCTTGGATTTTGCCGTGGCTGCTTGTTGTTTGAAACATACCATTTCAGGTGACTATAATTTGGTAACCGTGGAAGAAGTTGAAAAAATGTTAAGTGGCGATGCCACTGGAAAAGTATCGAGATAGGATGATGACCTTGAAGAAAATATCGCACCTCACAGGTTTTTCGCCTTCCACAGTATCGAAAGCGCTGAACGATAGTTTTGACATCAGTACAGATACCAAAAAAATCATTCAGGATATTGCCTTCAAGTATAATTATTCACCAAACAAAAATGCCATTGCCTTGCGCAAGAGCAAATCGAATATCATTGCGGTCATTGTGCCACAAGTGAACCATCCGATTTATAGTGATACGCTTTTTGACATTCAGAAAAAAGCCTCGCAATCTGGATATCGGATTATGTTGTACCAATCCTTTGAACAAGCTTCGATGCTGAAAGAATTGTTTGAGGAAATCAATGATGGTAGTGTGGATGCGGCAATTGTTCTTTCCACCAATGAAAACATTCAACCGATAGGACATATTCCTATCGAATGTTTACAGATTCTTGAAAATCAATCGACAGATGATTTAAAGGAACGTTGCAAAATCAATTTTGAAAATTTATTACAACGAATCAAATAATATGGCACAATTTACACGAATAGAAGTTGCACAAACAATGGCCTCCACAGGGATGGTTCCATTGTTTTATCATCAAGATACCGAGTTGTGCAAGCAAGTGCTCAAAGCCTGTTACGATGGTGGCGCACGATTGCTGGAGTTTACCTCAAGAGGCGATTTTGCACACGAAGTGTTTGCCGATTTGATGAAATATGCCATCAAGGAATTGCCAGGGATGATTTTGGGCGTTGGTTCTGTGACCGATGCGGCTGCCGCGTCTCTATATATGCAGTTGGGTGCCAATTTTATCGTGACACCAGTGTTACGGGAGGATATTGCCGCAGTGTGCAATCGTAGAAAAGTCCTATGGTCACCAGGTTGTGGCTCGCTGACGGAAATTGCAAAAGCAGAAGAATTGGGCTGCGAAATCGTGAAATTGTTCCCTGGAGATATTTATGGACCTCAATTTGTAAAAGCGTTGAAAGGTCCTCAACCCTGGACAAGCGTGATGCCAACTGGTGGTGTCTCACCAACAGAAGAAAATCTAAAAGGTTGGTTTGATGCTGGCGTTACCTGCGTGGGAATGGGCTCGCAACTGATTTCAAAAGACATCATTGCAAAAAAAGATTTTAATGGTCTAGAGCAAAAAGTGAAAGAGGCTTTATCCATCATAAAAAACGTTCGAAAATGAGACGAATCCAATTCAACATATGGATAGTTTCCTTGATGATGTTCTGCTTTTTTACAAGTTGTGACACCACCAATGATGTACGCACGATTAAATTGGCGCATAGCTTGGATGTTGGGCATTCCGTACACAAAGCGATGGTGAAAATGGGTGAGGATTTGGAACAGATTTCTGGTGGAAAAATGACATTGGAAATTTATCCGAGCCAACAGTTGGGTACCGAGCGTGAATGCATTGAGTTGCTTCAGATTGGAAGTCTGGATATGACGAAAGTTTCCGTGGGCGTAATGGAAAATTTTGCACCACGAATGAAGGTTTTTGGACTGCCTTATTTATTTAAGGACAGACAACAGTCTTTCAATGTTTTGGACGGACCGATTGGTCAGGAATTGTTGGATGAAGGTACACAATATTGGATTAAAGGTCTTGGGTATTATGATGCTGGAAGCCGAAGTTTTTATACAAAAGATAAGCCCATCAATTCACCGGCAGATTTAAAAGGTTTGAAAATTCGTGTGATGGAAAGTGTCACAGCGATGGATATGGTAAAAAGTCTCGGTGGTTCGGCAACGCCTATTTCTTGGGGCGAGCTTTACACATCGTTGCAGCAGGGTGTTGTGGATGGAGCTGAAAACAATCCGCCGAGTTTTTATTTATCAAGACATTACGAAGTCTGTAAATATTATTCTCTGGATGAGCATACCATGTTGCCAGACGTTTTGATAATTGGCACACACATTTGGGAAAAACTTTCCGAACAAGAGAAAAAATGGCTAAAGGAAGCCGTTGATAAATCGGTGGTGTATCAAAGAAAGCTTTGGGCAGAATCCGAAAAAGAAGCTTTGGATGCTGTGCAAGAAGCAGGTGTAAAGATTATTTATCCTGATAAATCTCTATTTGAAAAAGATGTAGAATCGGTCTATTCTCAATACAAAGACGATAAGGATATGTCATCTTTAATCGAACGAATTAAAAATACCAACTAATATGGCTTTTAGAAAAGCAGTCGATAACGTTTTGAGTAAAGTGCTGATTGTCATAATGGGTGTTATGGTCATTAATGTGCTTTGGCAAGTGTTCACACGCTTTGTGATGGGTACACCGAGTTCATTTACAGATGAACTGGCACGTTATCTTATGATTTGGCTGGGTATTTTGGGAGCTGCGTACGTATCAGGACGAAATATGCACGTCGCAATTGATGTGTTGCCATTGCGCTCTAGTACGGAAACCCAAAAGAAATTGAAGCGAATTGTTTATGTATGCATTATTCTGTTTGCATTCTTTGCGATGGTTGTAGGAGGTTTACGCTTGGTCTATATCACATTTGTGTTAGACCAACATTCACCAGCCTTGCAAATCCCTTTAGCAGCAGTGTATTTTGCCATTCCGTTGAGTGGTGCGCTCATTATTTTCTATAAAATTTCAGACATCCTAAATACCAAATAATTATGGAGTATATTCCAATTCTTGTTTTAGTCATTAGTTTCGTTGGTTTATTGGCCATCGGAACCCCTGTGGCGTGGAGTATTTCCATTTCGTCGGTACTGACGATGATGGTCAGTATACCTGCATTGCCAGCGTTTACAACCGTTTCACAACGTATGGGAACTGGTTTGGACAGTTTTGCACTGTTGGCAATTCCCTTTTTTATTCTTTCGGGACAATTGATGAATAAAGGAGGAATTGCTCATCGACTCATCGCTTTTGCAAAAACCTTGGTTGGCTCACTTCCTGGAGGTTTGGCATTGATTAATGTCATTGGCGCGATGTTAATGGGAGCGATTGCTGGTTCAGCGATGGCATCGGCTTCGGCAATGGGAAGTATTTTGGGTCCAGAAATGGAGAAGGAGGGCTATTCCAAAGAATTCGGCGCAGCCGTCAATATTACGTCAGCAACCACAGGTTTGATTATTCCGCCCAGTAATGTATTGATTGTCTATTCCTTGGCGAGTGGTGGTGTCTCTATCGCTGCCTTATTTTTGGCAGGCTATATTCCTGGACTTCTTACAGGATTGTTCTTGATGATTGTGGCCTATTTCTGGGCAAAGAAGAAAGGTTTTAAAGTTGGTGAAAGAAGTTCTATTAAAGCAGTTGTAAAAACATTTTTCGATGCTGTACCAAGCTTATTTCTGTTGGTAATTGTCATTGGAGGTATCGTTACAGGTGTTTTCACAGCGACAGAAGCATCTGCAATTGCTGTTTTGTACACCTTGATTTTGGGCTTTATATATAAAGAAATTACTATAAAATCATTACCAGAAATCCTGTTGGATTCTTCCGCTACAACGGCTGTAGTAATGCTATTGATTGGTGCTTCGATGAGTATGTCCTGGGTAATGTCTTTTGAGAACATTCCACAGGATATCAGCAGCACATTATTGGCAATTAGCGACAATCCAATCATCATTTTATTGATAATCAATTTGTTGTTGCTTTTTGTTGGAGTTTTTATGGATATGACTCCAGCCGTATTGATTTTCACACCGATATTTTTACCGGTTGTTACTTCAATTGGAATGGACCCAGTTCACTTCGGAATTATTATGGTGTTGAACCTATGTATAGGACTCTGTACACCACCCGTTGGTTCGGTATTGTTTGTCGGCGTAGGAGTTGCTGGTACCACTATCGAAAAAGTGATAAAACCATTATTGCCACTCTTTTTGGCAATGCTTGTTGCCTTGTTTTTAGTGACCTATTTCCCTCAATTGACCCTTTGGTTGCCAAGTTTGTTTGATTTATAATTTAGGATGTGATGACAGAATTAACCGAAAAAAAGAAACCGCTTAACAGAAAAACAACTGATGCTGGGAAGACATTGCCGATAAAAGTGGTTCAATTTGGCGAAGGCAATTTTTTAAGAGCTTTTGTGGAATATGCCTTTCAAACGCTGAACAAAAAAGCAGGTTTCAATGCAGGAATCGCCGTTGTGCAACCCATCGATAGAGGTATGGTGAGTATGTTGAATGACCAAGATGGTTTATACACGTTGTTTTTGAAAGGTGTGCAAAAAGGTCAGGAAATTCAGCATCAGGAATTGATTACGAACATCGTAAAAGGCATCGACCCTTATATCAATTTTAATGACTATTTGAGCTTGGCTAGAGAAGAATCACTCGAATTTATCATCTCAAATACTACCGAAGCTGGCATCGCTTATGTGGCTTCCGATACAAAGGAAATGCAACCTCCGAGCTCTTTTCCAGCGAAGTTGACAGTGCTTCTCTATGAACGATTCAAACATTTCAATGGAAGTGCCGACAAAGGTTTGACCATCATTCCCTGTGAGTTGATAAATCATAATTCTGAAACGCTGAAAGAAATCATTTTAAAATATTCAGACGATTGGAATTTGGGAGAGGACTTTAAAACGTGGATGAATGTTCATTGTTCTTTTCACAGTACTTTGGTGGATAGAATTGTTCCTGGGTATCCAAAGGACGAAATCGAAGCGTACAACGCGCAATTGGAATATAAAGACAATTTGATTGTGGCGGCAGAAGCATTTTTGCTTTGGGTGATTGAAGGTGATGATGCATTGAAAGCAAAATTACCATTTCACAAGACGGATTTGGATGTGAAAATCGTGAAAGATATGCAACCGTATCGCACGCGCAAGGTCCGAATTTTGAATGGTGCACATACTGCTATGGTGCCAATGTCTTTGCTCTATGGAAATTCAACAGTCAAAGAGACTGTCGATAATTCGTTTACTGGAAACTTCGTCAACAAAGCGATTTTTGAGGAAATCAATGAAATTCTTCCAATGAACCGTGAGGAATTGGACAGCTTTGCAGAAGAAATTTTGGACCGTTTCAGAAATCCGTTTATCAAACATCAATTGGCGGACATCGCATTAAATTCCATTTCAAAATTTAAAGTCCGCGTCTTGCCAAGTTTGTTGGAATATGATGACAAACATCAAAAATTGCCAACGCATTTGACCTTTGCATTTGCTTGTTTAATTCGTTTTTACAAAGGCACTTGGAATGGTCAACAGTTACCAATAAAAGACAGTGAAGACATTGTGGATTTTTTCAAAACCGTTTGGAAAGAAAACAATTATCAACTCGTGGCGACATCTACTTTGGCAAACGCATCTTTTTGGGATAAAGATTTGAATACGATAAACGATTTGACGGAAGCGATTGCTTTTGCCTTAAAGGAATTGGACGACAAAGGTGTTGAGAAAGCATTTGAAAGTTTTAGCCAACGCTATTAAGAATTTAAAACTATGCAAAAGAAACTGATAAAAGTACATCCATCGGATAATGTCGCTGTTGCTTTGATAGACATTGCAAAAGATGATGTGATTTCTTTTGAAAACCTATCGATTACAGCAGTAACGGATGTCAAGGCCAAACATAAATTGGCTCTGACGGATTTTGCTGTGGGAGATAACATTTATATGTATGGCGTTTTGGTCGGAAAGGCGAGTCAGCCTATTCTAAGAGGCGCTGTGCTGAATACGGAAAATGTGAAGCATCAAAGCGCTAAAGTTTCCCAGAAAACGAATACGATAGGTTGGACAGCTCCAAATGTTGACAAATGGAAAGACAGAACGTTTATGGGCTATCATCGTGAGGATGGTCAGGTTGGGACTGCCAATGTTTGGTTGTTTTTCCCTTTGGTGTTTTGTGAAAATCGAAATATAGAAATCCTTAAGGATGTTTTTGAAAAGGAGTTATTGACCCAGAAAACCAACAGCTATCGAAATTTGTTGCGCTCATTGGTGCATAACAATGGCGAAACCTCTTTGATTGAAGAAGAGCAGTCGGAAAAAGTTTTTGATAATGTTGAGGTGAAATTCATAACGCATCCTGGTGGTTGCGGTGGCATACGTCAGGATTCTGAAAGTTTAGCGAGATTGTTGGCAGGTTATGTCCACAATCCGAATGTGGCTGGAGCGACGGTATTGAGTTTGGGATGTCAAAATCTTCAAATTGATATTTTCAACAAGGCTTTAGAAGCTATCAGTCCGAACAATACCAAACCCGTTTTGATGTACGAACAACAAAAAATGGGAACGGTTGATGAGATGTTGAGCAGTATCATAAAGAATTCGTTTGAAGCTATTAAGGAAGCCAATAAAATCGAACGAAAACCAGCACCTTTGTCCAAATTGAGATTAGGTCTGGAATGTGGCGGTTCTGATGGATTTTCTGGGATTTCTGCGAATCCTACATTGGGCTACACATCAGATTTGTTGGTGGCTTTGGGTGGAACAGCCATATTATCAGAATTTCCAGAATTGTGTGGCGTGGAGCAGGAATTGGTCAATCGTTGTGAAACAGAAGCGACAGCCAATCGTTTTTTGGAATTGATGAAAGCCTTTGAAAAATCTGTGGTAGACGCAGGTTCTGGGTTCGATATGAATCCTTCACCAGGAAACATCAAAGACGGATTGATTACTGACGCAATGAAATCGGCTGGTGCAGCCAAAAAGGGTGGAACATCCCCAGTAGTGGATGTTTTGGATTATGGTGAATACGTGACAAAACCTGGCTTGAACCTGTTGTGCACGCCTGGTAATGATGTTGAAAGTACAACCGCTATGGTGGGTTCTGGAGCAAACATAGTTTTGTTTACTACCGGTTTGGGAACGCCAACAGGTAATCCGATTGCGCCGATTGTGAAAGTATCTTCCAATTCTGAATTGGCAAGACGTATGAGTGATATTATTGATATTGATACTGGTGGAATCATTAAGGGTGAAAAAACCATTGAAGAAATGGCTGAAGAAACCTTGAATACCATCATAGAAATAGCAAGCGGACGAACGCCTTCAAAGGCAAGTCTCTTAAATCAGAACGATTTTATTCCATGGAAACGTGGTGTTTCCTTGTGATTTTGATTGATAGCAGAAAGAGAAAAGACCTTTAAAAGGTCTTTTTTTATTTCAATTTTGAAGAAGATTTACGAACCATTAATTCTGGTGTCAATACAATCTGCTTTTGCATCTTGATTTTTTTGCCATTATTGACTTCCTCCAAAAACACCTGTGCTGCAATACGACCCATTTCAATCGGCGATTGGTCTACAGAAGTAATTGAAAGTTCCATAAAACGCGTGAAAGGCTCATTACTAAAACCAACCACGCAAATATCTTCTGGAATTTTAAGTCCGTGTTCCTTTATTTCCTGAATAGCTCCCAAAGCTGTAAAATCACTTGAAGAAAAAATAGCATCTGGCGGACGTTCCATACTCAAAAACTGTTTTGTGATTCGTCGTCCTTCATCCACTTTACTCGCAGTTTCTATAACCAAACTTTCATCGCACTCCAATCCATGGTCTAAAAGTGCCTGTTTGTAACCCATATAACGATTCTTAAAGATTTCCAACGAACGGTCATTGGAAAGATGTGCGATGCGTTTACAACCTTGTTGAATGAGGTGCTTTGTGGCTTCGTATGCACCATTAAAGTCATCGATGGTCACTGAACTAACACCATCAATATCTCGTTTTCTATCAAAGAAAATCAGCGGGACATGTTTGGCGAATAAATTGTTGAAGACTTTATTTTTGGTCTTTGCATTCGAAATCGACATCAAAATACCATCTACTTGGGCGTTTAGGAGCGAGTTGATATTCCCAGTTTCCAAATTTTCTTGGTCGTGGGTTTGGCATACAATGACGTGGTATCCTTGCGGATAGAGTTCTTCCTCAATCCCTCGAATGACGGATGCGAAAAAGTTGCTGTCCATACGAGGTACAACGACACCTACGTTGTAACTTTTGCCGCTTTTAAGTGCTCGAGCAAGTGTGTTTTGCTCATAATTCATTTCTAAAGCAGTCTCCTGGACCAGCTTACGTGTGCTCTCGCTTATCTTTTCATTATTGTTGAGCGCTCGTGATACTGTCGCTGCCGTTAGGTTTAGCTTTTCAGCAATATCATAAATAGTGGTTTTTTTCTTCATTTGACCAGTTGGTAGTGAGAGGATAAAAATACATTTTTATTTATAAAGTTCTAGACTTTTAAATCCTAATTCAGTATTTTTATGCAATCGATTACCCAATATAAGAATTTGTTTTGAATTTTAAAGATTAGAATGATGTTAAAAAGAAGAAAATTGTTTGTAAACCTGTTGGTTATACTGTTACTTTTAAATTGCAGTAAAGACGATGCAAGCAATGATAACGACCCTATTGTATTAGTGAGTTCAATAATTGTCAATGGCGATAATATTTTGGATGGTGGCTCAACTCAATTGAGTGTAAATGTCGTTCCTGCCAATGCGACTAATGCATCGGTCAGTTGGAGTACTTCACATGCACAAGTTGCAACGGTTTCGCAGACGGGACTTGTGACTGCAGTATCTAATGGCGATGTCATCATCAAGGCTACGGCGTCGGATGGTTCTGGCGTTATGGGGCAAAAAACCATCAATGTCTCTGGTGTTAGTGGTGGGGTAAATGGGACTGTTGTTCAATCTTCAGCGGAATTTTTATCTGCAATTGCAACAGCTTCGGCTGGCGAAACCATTTATGTGAGAGGAGGAAACTATGTTTTCAACTCGCCAATCCAAGTTTCAGGAAATGGCTCAAACGGTAATTTTATTTCAGTATTGCCATATCCATCAGACACTGAAAGACCGAGATTTGATTTCTCTTCTATGTCTGAAAGCTCATCCAACAGAGGAATCGAATTATCTGGCGATTACTGGCATATCAAAGGAATTGACGTATTTTCCGCTGGTGACAATGGAATGCATATCACTGGAGATAACAATCTGATAGAGTTTTGTACGTTCAGCGAAAATGCTGATACAGGCTTGCAATTGGATAATGGCGCAAGCAATAACACCATTTTAAATTGTGATTCATTTTTCAATGCCGATTCGACTCTCGAAAATGCCGATGGTTTTGCCGCTAAATTAAATGTGGGCTCTGGAAATAAATTCATAGGTTGTCGCGCTTGGCAAAATCTAGACGATGGTTGGGATGGTTATTTGAGAGATACAGACAACGTTACGACCTATTATGAGAACTGCTGGGCATTTAAAAATGGCTATTTGCAGAATGGAACGGTAGGGTCTGGAGATGGTAATGGTTTTAAAACAGGGGGTAGTGACGATAAAACCCTGAAGCACAATGCTAATTATAAAAATTGTGTAGCAGCAGGAAATGTGTATGATGGTTTTGACCATAACAGTAATCGTGGTACGATTGAAATCTATAATGGTTCTGCATTCGATAATGGAAGGAATTATAGCTTTAGTTCAACCAATATTGCAATGGCTTTGACCATTAAAAACTCGGTTTCATTGAATAGTGGAAGCACCAATAGTTTCAATGCGACCACAACGGATATTACTAACAACGGATGGCAGAATGGATTAACTACGACGGCAGAAGATTTTGCGAGTTTGGATATCAATCTACTTGCAGCACCTAGGAACGCCGACGGAAGTTTGCCAAATATGGATTTTATGAGATTAGTGTCTTCTAGCGATTTGATTGACCAAGGTGTGGATGTAGGATTACCATTCAATGGAACAGCCCCAGATTTAGGAGCATTCGAATTTGAATAAATTTAAGTTAATCCCTTAAAGTTTTATTTAAAAACTTAACCGTGTAATTCAATGTAGTTTCAAACCAAGGTTGCACAAGCCAAAAGGAATGTGGACTGTCTTCAATGGTGAAGGTTTCATTGTAGATTCCGAAATCATTCAGAAGAGCAACCATATCATCTCTTCCAGCGTGAAAACGTGGCTGCGAACTGTTGATGAACAAGATAGGGGGAGAGCTCGCATTGACATATTCCAAAGGTGATGCTTCTTTCCAATTTTCGAAATTTTCATCTCTGGTACCATTCAACCAGATGCTTGCCATTTTTCCTTCGGATGCAGCTTCGGGATGGATGAATGAGACGATGCCATCAACATTTACAATTGCTTGGACGTCGTCAGAAACATCGGCATCAAATCCGAACACTTCTGAATTAGGGGTAATGCCAATTAATGTGGCCAATTGTCCGCCAGCAGAAGCTCCTAAAACGGCGATTTTTTTCGAATCAATCGAATATTTTTTATCATTCTGACGCATCCATCTGATGGCATCTTTCAAATCGTGAACGGCTGCGGGATAAGGGGATTCCAAACCTAATCGGTAAGAAGCTGTCACAGCCACAAAACCATTTAATGCCAAATGTTGCGCCATCACACGTTGATTTTCCTTGCTTCCAGTCAGCCAACCGCCACCATGTATCAACAATACCGCAGGATAGGATTTTAATGTGTCTTTTGGCGTATAGATGTCCAATTTTAGGAGGGTATCTTCAATGCTTTTGTAAACAATATCTTCATTGGCAAGGATGTCTTTTGAAACCAATGGTTCAATGGGAGTGATGAATGGATGGTATTTTTTTAGCTTTTGATAGGTGGATTCAATTGTATATGGTTTGAATTCTGGTTCTTTTTCTTGAGAATAGAGATGAATATCGATGCTAGTCATCAATAGACTACAGAAGAATATATTTTTCCATATTGACGAATTTATCCTAATCATCCGAAGGTTTTAACTTTAAATTCAATTCTTTTAGTCCTTCATATACAAGTCTGGCAACTTCCGTGGCACCTTGTGGTTGAAAGTGAGTATTGTCTTTTAATCCTTCTGGATATGCTTCATATTTACCTTCAGGTAAGTTCATAAAGTATGTTTCTGAAACATAAGTTTCACCCTTTTTTGTAAAAAAGTCTCTCGATTTTTTATTCAAATCGATAAGCATTGCATTCATCTCAATGCCAATATCTTTAGGCGCTTGGTCATACTCGCCATGAACGTTTTGAAGCTTGCCATCCTTCCAAGGATAATTTCGTGCCACAGGTGTCAAAATGATGGGAATGGCTCCTTTTTCCCTTGTTTGATTGACGAACAATCTTAAAAATTCTTTATAACCTTCAATATTAACGTAACGTTCGGTCTTCTGTTCTGCGGCATCATTATGACCAAATTGCATAATGACCACATCATTTGGCTTCAAACTATCATAAACTGCGCGCCATCTGCCTTCCTGAAAAAAAGTACGTGTGCTTCTGCCACCTCTTGCTCTGTCATCCACAATGACACTATCTGTTTTGATGATATTTTTTAAAGTTGAAAGACTATCCGATATCAAAAATTGTTGGAAGACTTGGCCCCAACCTGCTATAGGATATCTAGTTTTCATATAATCCTTGCCAAGGTCGTAATATCCAGTATAATCCGCCATAGTAGAATCTCCGATGAGGTAGACTTTTGTAAAAGTTTGAGTTTTGTTATCGGAAGCACAGCCAACTATGAGTAAGCTGACACATATGATATGTAAATAATTGACTTTCAAATTAATCTATTTTGTGATTTCAAAATAATCTACATCGGCATATCCACCTCGTTTGGCTTCTTGAGTACTAATCGAAAATAATCCGACCTTGGCACCAATCCATTTTCCGGGTTGGGCTTTAAACGATTTGCCAATTTTTTTGAAGGTCTTTCCATCTTCAGAATAACTGAATTGACACATCGCATCAGGCGCAACTACTTCCACCTTAAAAAAAGCTGAATTCGATTTTAAACGTTGTGATTCGTTTACTTTTTCTTCAGAACCAGCAATGGCATCAATGGCTTCCGTTTGCTGAATAAAAAAGCCTTTATCATCATGCGAAATGCTTAATGTGGCATAATCAGTACCCATAATGATGAGTCCGGCAGTTTTGCCATTTTTTGCTTCTTCAGGATGTAACGTGATTTTTGTAGATGCTGTAAAATTGGGCGCTGGAAATTTTTGTAGCAAGAGATTTGGCACCATCCAAAGGTTTTTCGAATCTTCTGGAACTTTAATGGAGAACAATCTCAAATAATCATTCCCAGGCAATTTTGCATGCCAGACGACATTTGGATTCGCATTCCATTGCCATTGAAGTCCTATATTGAAACCTTTAAAATCATCAGTTTCTACAGGTGTTTGAATTTGATAGGATTTGCCAATGGAAGGTTTTATATGGGATTTTACTGGTTTGCCGATTCCATTTCCATCCAAGTCCTTACCCATCACAGGCCAATCATTTTTCCAGGTCATCGGTTGCAAATGCACAACACGTCCATAGGCGTCTACATCCTGAAAATGATAAAACCATGATTCACCACTCGGTGTGTCCACCCAGGCACCTTGATGCGGACCATTGATGTTCGTGCTACCTTGCTCCAGAACAACTTTTCGTTCGTAAGGGCCGTAAATGGTTTTCGACCGTAAAACCACTTGCCATCCAGTCGCAACCCCACCTGCTGGTGCAAAAATGTAGTAATAACCATTCCTTTTGTAAAATTTAACACCTTCAATGGTATCATCTTCATCATGACCATCATACACGTGAACTCCTGCATCAAGCACTTTTGTGCCTTCGGGATTCATTTTATTGACGGACAAAAGACTTTTCACGCCAGCACGACTGCCAGCGTAAGCGTGCACCAAATAGGCATTACCATTATCGTCCCAAAGCGGAGAAGGGTCAATCAAACCTTTACCTTCCATCACCAAGACTGGCGCTTCCCAATTGGCCAATGGGTCTTGAGTTTTCACCATATAAATTCCAAAATCTGGGTCGCCCCAATAAATGTAAAATTCGTTGTTGTGATAGCGAATACTCGGTGCCCAAACACCGTTACCGTGTTGAGGAATGTCAAACGTTTCTTTGGGAACAACTAGAGGCAAGGCATAATTGACCAACTTCCAGTTGACCATATCTTTCGAATGTAAAATTGGTAAACCCGGAACGGCATTGAAACTAGAAGCCGTCATATAATAATCATCACCAGCACGAACGACATCTGGGTCTGAATAATCCGCATAAATGATTGGATTTTGGTATGTACCATCGCCATTATCAGCCACCCAAACTTTAGATATGTAAGGTTTGTCTGCTTGTGCCAGTATGGTTGCAGAAATCAATAAAACAACAAATTTTAGGTAAAACTTCATTCAACGTTTATTTGTTCAATTCCAAACTTGCCATGATGAATGGTCCCGTTCCTTTTGGGTCATTCGGACGAATGATTTCACCGATGTAATATTCGTAGGAACCATCTCTGTAAGGTTCGCCGCCCAAACCTGCCACACCACAAACTTGGTTGAGGTTGACGAGTCCGTTGTCTTCTACCGTAATTAATTGATTGATGATACCATCGTATGCTTTGTTTGCATTTTCTAAATATTTTTCGACCAAATAACCTTTACGAACACCTTTTGCCAAAGTATAAGTGAACATTGCTGAACCGGATGCTTCCAGATAATTTCCTTCACGATTGCCTTGGTCCAAGACCTGATACCATAAGCCAGATTCGTGCTGAACTTTCACAATAGCTTCTGCATACTGATTCAAATAGTTGATGATACGCTCACGGCCAGGATGCGTTTCAGGCAAAAAGTCCAACACATCTACCATTGCCATCCCATACCATCCCATACCACGCGACCAAAAATGTTGTGAGTTTCCAGTCTCTTTGTTGGCCCAACGTTGCTCCTTGCTTTCGTCCCAGCCATGATACAGCAAGCCACTTTTTTCATCGCGACTATGCTTCTGGATGAGGTCGAATTGGTGCACAACATCGTTATATACTCTTTGAATTTTAGCATCGTCCTTAAAATATTGCTGTGCGTATCGAATGTGAAAAGGTTCAGCCATGTACAAGCCATCGAGCCACATTTGATAAGGGTAGATTTTCTTGTGCCAATAACCTCCATCTGATGTTTTTGGCTGTGACTCCATTTGGCTGTCTAAAGTCTGCATGGCAAGCAAAAACCGTTCTTCTTTTGTTTTTGGGTACAAATACAACAACACATCACCTGATTTTATCATATCAAGGTTTTGATTGGACAATTTATAGGTTTCGATGGTACCTGTGCTATCAATCAATTCATCGGCGTAGTTGTAAATGTAGTCGTAGTAAATTTGTTTGTTGGTTTCTTCATAGACTTTCGCGCATGCGCTCAAAACCAAACCATTTGTGTAGCTCCACCGTGGTTTTTTGACGAAATCAATCATTGATGCCTTTGGAACACGATGCATTTCGGATAACATCATTCTTTCGGACCATTTCAGGTTTTCAGGAACCACTTTTTCCGTTGATGTACTTTCGTTTTGTTCAGATCTATTTTCTTTTGATTGTTTGCAAGATGCTGTCAATGCCAAGAGAATCAAAAGAATGTATGCGTTTTTTAACCTCATTTGTTTGATGTTTAAAGCGTGTTTGAATTGTCAAGTGTTTGCAATTTGGCGTCCAAATCATTAAAAAAATCTGCTTCTGTTCTGATACCATTTGGCTCTTGTTCCCATGCTCCCAAAAAGTAGTAGGTTAAAGTTTTAGTAGTAGGTCTAAATACCACCAAATGGTCATGCTCGCCTTCTTTTTGTTCAGATAATTCATCCAGTTTATAAAAAACAGCCATACCGAGTTTGTCCGTTTCGCTCACCAATGTTTGTGTTCCATAGGTTGCGATATAAGCCCATTTTTGACCTTCTTTCTTTTGCAATGGAATGTCCTTAAACTTTACAATTCCCGTGCAGAGACCTGCAATTTCTTTTGAAGGATTCAGTTCAGCCTTGGTATATCTATCTTGTGGATAAATGGTCAGCTTACTTTCCAAATCAATGCTGTCATCACCTGTTTTCCAATCTTTATAGGAAATATGAACCGTTGAAGCATCGTCAGAATTCTCAACTTTTGCGAAGGTGTTTTTGACCGAATTGAAGTGCGCAACCGTATCATTCATCAATCGACCATAGCCGCCTATTCCCATAGATTTTCCTGCTTTAAGAATATCCTGTCCCCATGGTGACGGTTCGTGATAGGAGTCGAAACCATCTTGTCCCACGTAAGGCAAAACCATACTGTCGACTTTCTTCCCAAATATGTCAATGGCATTTCTCCAATCGAGATACAAACGATAACCAACCTGACTATTCTCCCAGCCAGGACCTTCGTAACGGATATACCACGAATGGTCCGTATGCTCTTTGGGAACATCAATAGAATTCACATTTTTAAAGGAAGTACCATTTGCAAATTCTTTATGACCTCTTGGGCCATCAACCCATTCGCCACCTTGTGCAATAGAGATTTCAGCATAGGTTTTTGGAGTGGTTTTTTCTGTTGTTTCCGCTGGCGAAGTTTCTTTTTTAGTGTCGTTGCAAGCGTAGAAGCTGACAAGTAGCAGTGCTATAAATCCTAATTTTTTCATGATGATTTTTTAATAGTTTTTTCCGTTGATGGTCGTGTTTTTAAAGATGATAGGTTCTGAATTTTCAACAGACAAATCTGTTTTGGCACCTTTGATGGTGACATTGGTGAGCGTTACGTTTTGAACAGGGCTTTCAGGACGACCTTTAATCAAAACGCCAAATTCACCTCCGTTTTCAACGGTGATATTTTCCAAATGAATGTTCTTAATCGATGGCATAAAGTTGCCTTCTTGGTTGGCATAGGTTCCATAATACGTGTTGATTTTTAGGACAGCTTCTTTCACTTGCCCCACCTGAATGTCGCGTACAAACACATTTTCCACAAAACCACCACGCAATGTATTGGTTTTGATTCTGATGGCACGGTCCAATTCTGGGCTATCCATTTTACAGTTCCGAACATATACGTTTCTTACACCTGCTGAAATTTCACTTCCCATGACTACACCGCCATGGCCATCTTTCATATCACAATTTTCGACCACAATGTTTTCACTTGGAATATTGACAACCCGACCGTCATTGTTACGACCCGATTTAATTGCGATGCAATCATCTCCTGTATCAAATATGCAGTTTTTGATATGAACATTTTTTGCATATTCTGGGTCGCAACCGTCATTGTTTGGCCCATGGCTTTTCACAGTGACACCATCAACCGTCACATTATTTGATTTTATGGGATGAATTACCCAAAAAGGGGCGTTTGTAAATGTTACACCTTGAATCAGAACATTTTCGCACTCAAAAGGTTGTATGAATTGTGGTCTCAATTGATGGCCTTCGCCAAATACACGTTCAGAAACTGGAACGTTGTCATCTGACATTTTCCACAAGCGAGGCAAATTGTGGTCATCTTGCTGTTTTGGTGTGCCATCTACATAACCATAGACATCTTTTCCGCACCATGCCCACCAGTTATCATTACTGGCTTGTCCGTTGAAGGTTCCTTTTCCGGTAACGGCAATATTTTTCTCTTTGTAAGAATAAATCAATGGCGAGTAATTCATCAATTCTTGACCTTCATAAGACGTATGGACCACTGGTAAGTATTCTTTTGCATCTGTTGAAAACAATACTTCAGCACCTTCTTCAAGATGAAGGTTAACATTGCTTTTTATATAAATGGGTCCAGTGAGGAATTTGCCAGAAGGGACAATCACCTTACCTCCACCTACTTTCGAACAGCTGTCGATGGCTTTTTTGAAAGCTTCTGAATTACTTGTAGTTCCGTCAGAAATTGCTCCAAAATCGATAATGTTGAAAGTCTTATCTGGAAAGGTTGGAACGTTAATGTTCCTGATGATATCATCAGCGGCAGCAAATGTGTCTGGTTTTTCAACTGTCTTTTTCTCTGCATTTTTACAACCAAATGCAAATAGTAGCAATATGGTCAAACCAATAGAAATAAGATAGACTGATAAAGGTTGTTTTTTCATAGGGAGAATAATGATCTTTTGTGTTAAAATTAATCAATCAGAATTGAATTTTCGATCTCAAAGGAATAGGTTGCTAATCTGTTTTAGTAAAAAAAGAGGTATGCCAAGAATGCACACCTCTTTTTAGGCTAACTCATGCATTAAAATTCTTTATCTCCAGCGAGGATCACCAATTTGATTATCAATAATTGTTTGATTTGTAACTGTAAAGTCTCCAGAAGCAGGATCTGCAAAGCCTGGGTCTAATGTTAAATACGTTGTTGATGTGTCAAATCTGGCTACTGATGGGTCATACAAGGTAGGTGCATTGAAGTAATTGTTGTTGTCAAAAACAATAGTCTCATCTGTAGAGCTTTGGTCTGAATAAGCTTCAACAGCAGTATCTGTAATTAAATTATTTCTAGAGGTAATTTCATTTGCATTGAATCTAACATAGAAAATTCTTCTGCTGTTACTGTCCGCACAAGCATAAAGTGTACAAGACTCTAAGAGAATGTTTACCGTTGCGCTTCCATTAAGATTTCCAGCCGCATCAACTCTGAAAAAATCTCTACCAGGCATGGGCGCACAATGGTCAAAAGTGCTGTTTGATACTGAAATGTTTAGGGCGTTCGTATTTCGAAAATCGATGAAATCACCTCCATTTGTAATAACATTAGTCACTACACAATTGTTGATTTCTACTGAATTGACTGTAGCACCTGCGACATTTCCAGCCACGAAGGAACGGTCATAGTCGTGGACATTGCATCCTCTTATTAGTAATGAATTAAAATCACCAGCGGCTGAAAATCTTACGACATCTGTTAAACTTGTTGGCAAATCACCTGTCAAGTCTAAATCGATCAAACTCACGTCAGTGGCTCCTGTAACAATTGAAACACTTACCTTCAACATAGGCTTGTCGTAACTATAACGAGCGCGAATGGTTAATGATTTATCCAAAGTAATTGTACCAACTTGAGCGGTGTAATCTCCAGGCTCCAAGATCAGAACATCCCCAGGGCTTGCATTAGTTACTCTTTCAAATATATTATCTGATGGAGTTATCACGGTTCCTGTACTTGGGTCTACTTCTGTTGTAAATGACATTCCACCTCTGACATTACTACCGTTTAATAGTATAGCCGTATAAGTAGTTTCTCCAGAAAGGCCTGTAATGGTTGCCATTCCATCTGCCATTTCTTGAGGCGTAATATCATAAACTATACTTCCTGGTTCTACAGTAATCTGTGTAACCACGCTGTTAGGAACCCATCTCAATGTTGCCTGGTTATACAAAATATCTCCTGGCTGTATTGGTAGGAAGAGTTGCTCTGCAAAAGTCTGTGCGGTAATTGTTGACCAATTGGAATCGGCCAAACCTCTTGAACTAACTGCCTTAACACGGATATAATAAAACGTTTCTGCTGCCAAAAGAATTTGAACTGGAATCTCATTTGAGGACACATTTACTGATTCAACCAAGTTAGAAAAATCTGCATTTTCACTAACTTCAACTACATAATTGTCAACATTGTCATCTGTATTCCAGTGTAATTCCACCGTAGTTTGTGTACGTATAAAGAACTCTAGGCCAACTGGAGCAAATTCCCTACTGATATCTAAATTTTCGATCAATTCATCATCAGTGGTGCAACCCAAAGCGGTTAGCATTAGGAGCGATAAAGTTAGGATTCTTTTAAGAGGAAATTTTATTTTCATAATCATAATAACTTATTATTAAGTTCAATTTTTTTAATAACCGTAATCATTGACTAGTTGGCCGTTACTGGCATCAATAAATACTTGCCAAATAGGCCAGAACTGTCTATTATCTGGATCAACCCCAACTTGAAAAAGGGAATTAATTTGTATATCGGTCAAAGATGTCCAGTCAAAACTCGAATATTCTGGACCTGGGTTAGTGTTCTCATTTCTATTAAGACCATATATATCTAGCGTTTCACCGTCAGCTTCATACTTATAGTACAACGTGGAAGGAACATTGGCATATTCACCCGTTCTGTTGCGAAGATTTGTCATTTTGACTTTAGCTTGTGCTAAATTATCACCTAAAAGATTCCATCTAATTAAGGCTTGTTTACGTTCCATTTCACCTGTAAACTCAAATTCATGTTCTTTCACAATAGCATTAAACATTGCCTGACTGGAAGTTAAGCTGTTGACATAATTATCCACTTTCTCCGCATGAAGGGCAGGTGGAAATGCGCGCATTCTAATTTCCTTTAAATAAGGAGCTGCTGCTCCAGGGCCTTGCAACTCATTTGCCGCTTCTGCTGCAATTAATAATACTTCTGCATAACGCATATAAATTTTATTGATACCATCATCATTAGTTGATGTTACTCTACGAGTCATCCATTCATAACGATATTTTCCAAAATACCATGTATCTAAACCAACAAGTTGTTGCTGTGCAAATTCATTGACAGGATTGCCCCATTCATAAGGAACGCAGGTGACATCTCTTCTTAAGTCTGCTTCATCATAATCATAGAATACAGTTGGTAGCGGCCCTGCAATGCCTCCTCTTGGCTGTGCCGTATGTTGATCAACTCCTCTATGTCTTACAGCAAATGAGAACAAAACTCGTCCACGGCCAGCTGCAAATGGAATTTCCCAAAGGGATTCTCTACCCGCAGCTAAAACTTCTTCATTAAGATTTCTCCATAAAGTTTCAAAAGAAGGTGTAAGTTGTGCAGTCCCACTATTTATAACATCCAAACATTCATTTAGAGCCAGTGTATACATGTTTGCGACTGATAGTTCAGGATCGTTACTCCTTCTAACACCATCAGGATATTGTTGGAATCCACTTGCTACCATTGCTAATCGAGCTCTAAAGCCCTTTACAAAAGCTTTATTCACACGTTCAACAGAAGTGGTGGCTGAAGTTTCATTAGGCCAAGCAACTAAAGTTGAAGCTTCTTCCAAATCAGCTATAATCTGTTTATAAATAATGTCTCTGTTTGTTTTAGGTAAATAAATTGTCTCTGTGCTAATTGGTTCAAAGCGAGCCGGAACATCTCCCCACGCTTTCATAAGATCAGCATAATAAATTGCTCTATAAGTTAAGGCTTCTCCTAATAATTGTCCGAGTGCATTCCCAGGTTCAGGGTTACCATAAGCACGAATTCCGCGAATACATATATTGGCACGTTCAATTCCTGAGTACATCATTGCCCAAGCATTGTTGTCAGTGTTCATTTGAGTATTGGTAGGATCTGCATCATAAGTACATAGCTCACCAGCTGCGTTGCCGGGCTCATCAGAATTGTAATTCCATTCGGCATCAGTATTAAAGCCATAGTATGGAATAAAGCGACCACGGTAGGAATTGGTTTGTCCCATTGGCTCTAGAATCCCATCTACAGCACCGCGAGCAAGATCAGCATTTGAGAATATGACAGGTTCTTCTAAACTAGAAGGGGCAGGAGCATCAAGAAAATCATCTTCTACTTCTTGGCATGAAGCTAAAAGTATTATTGTTAATATTCCTGCAATTATTTTAAAATTTCTCATCTTTTTTAAATATAATTAAATTAGAAACTAAGATTTAATCCAAATACGAGTTGTCTAGCTCTTGGATACGCTGAATAGTCAACACCTGGAGTAAGTGGCGATCTTCTTCTTGTTGAAACTTCCGGATCTGGGCCACTGTAATTGGTCAATACAAAAACATTGTTTGCAGTGAGGTAAAACCTCAATCTTGAAACACCCATTTTCGAAGTAATAGATTCTGGAGTGGTGTAACCCAAAGTAAGCGTATTAAGTCTTAAAAAGGATCCATCTTCTATTGCCCAATCACTTAAAACATAACGATCCATAAATGGTGACCATAATGTAGTGTTTGCATTCAAAGCAGCCAATTGATCAGGGTCTGTTACAAGTTGACCTGAATTGGGATCAAGGTTGGTCCATCTCACACCATCTGCCATTACAGAACTTAAATTACGATAGGTACTGTTTGCGTTAGCAGTTGTAAATTCGATTTTATTGGCGTTGTAAATATCATTTCCAACACTCCAGTTAAATGCAGCAGAGAGATCAAATCCGTAGGCATAGGCGTTCAATACAATACCACCTGTATGTTTTGGATTTGCGTTACCTATAACGGTCCTGTCGTTCACATCAATGATGCCATCACCATTTAAATCTTTCAATTTCATGTTTCCTGGCATTGGTTCCCCGACAACATCTTCGTCACGAACTACACCCTCATTTAGAATATAGCTTTGAGTATCTGAATTATAAGTGAAGTCAGAGATTTCATATCGACCGTCATTTACATATCCATACATCATTCCTAATGTACCACCTTCACTTAATATAAAATCTCCTGGTATTTGTGAAGAAGCCCAATCAGAATAAAAGATAGTTTCATTTAGCCCACCGAGAGAATTTATTCTCTGTTTGTTAAAATTGATGTTGAAAGAAAAATTTAACCCGTAATCGGCATTTTCTATAGCTATAACATTCAATGTTGCTTCTATTCCAGTATTTTGCAATTCGGCAGCATTACGAAATTGACTTTCATATCCTGTTCCTGGAGTTGGGTATAGAAACAATAAATCTGTAGTAAGATTTTTATAAGTCTCGATCGTTCCATTAATACGTCCTCGTAATAAGTCAAAATCAAAACCAAAATTTTGAGTGGTAGTGGTCTCCCATTTGAGATTTGGGTTGGCCAAAATATCAGAAGTTGCCCAATAACTATTAATTCCATTTAAATAGCCTGTGTTATAGGATTGGAATGTCTGTCTTGTTTGACCTGTAAGAATATTATTATTACCTACTTCACCGTAACTAGCTCTCAACTTCAAAGTGTTAATCCATGAAACATCTTTTAAGAAGTTCTCTTCACTGATTTTCCATGCCACAGCCGCTGATGGGAAATATCCCCAGCGGTTATTGCCAAGGAATTTACTGGAACCATCTGCGCGGAATGTACCTGTAACAAGATATCTGTTCTTGTAATCATACTCTAATCGTCCAAAGAAAGATAATAATTTATCATCAGGGCTATTAAAGTTGTCAATAGAAAATGGATCACCTTGAGTAGTCAAATTTACCGAGGTCTCGAAATCAAAATCTGCCGGAAACCCGTGGAGTTCACTTGTGACCCTGTTATCTTTTGTCACAATCATTTCTTCACCTAGAAGCAATTTTAGTGAGTGGTTTTCTCCAAGTATTTTTTTGAAATCGTAATTTAGTGTATTTGCATTTCTGAACGTTTCCCTTTTACGGTCTCTCGTGATAAGACCTGGAAGCCCTTGGTTTTCTACTTCAGGTCTGTTTGATGAATAATAGGTTGAACGACCATAAAATCGATAATCCAAATCATATCTGTTATCAAGACCTAAATCCATTTTATAGGTTAAATCATCAAGAAATTCCCATGAAAAACTACCAAGCATATTGAAGTTTTTTCTGAATTGACGACGCTGATTGTCATCCACTGCGATGAAAGGGTTGGTTAAGTTTCCAAAAATCGCTTCATCTGTATTTGTAGTGGTAACCCCAGGAACCGGAATTGGAGAGTATCCAACGGCATGTTTCAAACGTGAATCTTGAGACGACACTTCATTTTGTTCATTGGCACCTCCACCATTAATTTCAGTATCAGAATAACGCATGGTGAAATTTAAATTCACTCTATCATTTGGTTTAGCTTTTAAGGATAATGACAGATTGTCCCTTTTGAAATTTGAACCTACCATTATTGCCTTTTCATCGTAGTGAGCATAATTGAAATTGAAATTGACCTTTTCTGATCCACCTCTTATAGCTAAATCGCGACTTTGAGTTTTCCCTAAACGACCATATATCTGTTTTTGCCAATTATTGCCTTCCATGCCAATATACTGATCGTAGTCTTGCCATGTTCCGAAATAATCTTCATAAAGATCGGGGTTATTTCTCAATAGTGAATATTCATATTGCCATTTCACGTAGTCTTCAGGCTCTAATACATCGATAAAATTTTGCACTTTTTTAACTCCATAAAACATGTTGAAGTTAACACTAATTTTACCTTCTTTACCACTTTTAGTGGTTATGATCACAACACCGTTGGCACCTCTGGAACCATAGATTGCAGTAGACGAAGCATCTTTCAAAACCGAAATGTTTTCTATATCAGAAGCTGCAATATCGGAAAGATTACTGATAGGAAATCCGTCCACGATAATTAATGGAGAACTGTCTTGAGTTAGGGATGAGCCTCCACGCACCCTAATATTAATTTCAGCGTCTGGAGACCCTTCAGTTGATACAACAGATACTCCAGCTAAACGACCCGTAAGCGCTTCACCCACATTTGATATCGGCTGTTTAGTAAGTGCTGAACCGTCAATAGTTACAACTGACCCTGTCAAATCAGATTTTTTAGTTGTACCATAACCGATAACTACAACCTCGTCTAATGATTCTAAACTAGGTTTAAGATCTACGTTAATAGTTTTACTAGTACCAATATTTACCTCCTGTGTAATGTAACCGACATAGGAAAAAACCAAAATGGCATTAGAAGTAGTTACATTTAATGTATAATTTCCATCAAAATCTGTTACTGCACCATTTGATGTTCCTTTGACCAAAACTGTAACGCCAGGTAAGGGGCCACCAATATCTTCGGCTGTCACAGTTCCTGTGACAGTGGTATTTTGAGCAAATACAACTGAATTATTAAAAGTTAAAAGAAGGAATAATACAATCAATGAGGGCTTAAATAATGAAACCTTCATAGGTTTTCTTTTCTGTGATTTGAAAAACAAATAATCAATTAAATTGTTACACATGAAAACTGTTAGTTAAGTTAATATTTAAATGTAATCGATTGCACAAATTTATTATTATTTTTTAATTACGCAAATTTTTGAATAATATTTTTTGAATATCTAAATATTTCAGCTCAAAAAATAAGGATATTGAAGTTTTATATTAAAAACGAAAATGTTAATTTTTTTATAGACAAGAAAAATGTTCAAATAAAATCTTATGTTTGTGTAATCGATTACAAGAATGTTGTGTTAAATAATAGATCCGCATTGATGAAAAAAACTTTACTTCTACTTGTCTTAACATTATCATTTACATCATTGTTAGCTCAAACATATTATATGGCCTCACCAGAGGGTTTTGGTGCAAATACAACTGGAGGTGGAAATGTTTCTCCTGTAACCGTTTCAAACTACACTGACTTTAAAGCAAACATCCGTTTATCCACTCCGCAAGTGATTTTGGTTTCTGGCACCATAACTATACCTACCGGTCAACCCATAAGTGAAGTGGTAATCAACAAAACTATTATTGGGCTTCCTGGTGCAAGATTGGTAAATAATGACCTTACTCCATCTGGTTCGGGAATTCTCAATTTAAAGAATGGCTCTAACAATGTTATCATCAGAAATTTAATTTTTGAAGGGCCTGGAGCGTATGATGTGGATGGGCGCGATAATCTTACCGCGGACGGATGTACCAATTTATGGGTTGATCATTGTGAATTTCAGGATGGTATTGATGGGAATTTTGACATTAAAAATAATTCGGACAACATTACCGTTTCTTGGTGCAAGTTCACTTATTTAAAGCCTCCTATAACAGGTGGTCCTGGTGGTTCCAATGATCATAGATTTTCCAATCTTATAGGATCCAGCAGCAGCAATGCTCCATCAGATGGGCATTATAGTGTCACTTTTCAAAATTGTTATTGGGCTAGTGGATGTAAAGCGCGAATGCCGCGTGCAAGAAATGCAGAGCTACATATTTTGAACTGCTATTATAATCCTGGCGTTTCTGGTTCAGCGGCTTTAGGCCTTGGCGGAGGAACGAATAACTTAACGTGTTATGTTGAAAAATCACATTTCAATAATGTCACTAACGTTTATCAAAATGCAGGTTCAGATGGTGGTATGGTGTCGCTACAATTTAATGATTGTATAAATAACGTGTCTAATTTGGGATCTGTTTCAGCACCTTCCTATACCTACACATCTTTTCCTGTGACTGATGTTTCAACGGCAGTAACAGATACCTCTTGTGGTGCAGGTGCAACGCTTCAGGTCAGTGCATCTGGTGTTATATCATCGTCTTGCGACAATTTGGGTGTTGATGATTATACAACTACAGGCATAAAATACTATCCTACGGTAATTGAAGATAAGTTAAACATAAAGCTTGTTGAAAGAAATAATAGTAGGGCTGAAATATCAATCTACTCATTAAATGGAAAAAAACTTTACACGAGTTCAGAGAAATTAGATGATGTTTCAGAGATTGATTTCCGTGGATATGAAAGCGGAATTTATTTTTGTAAAGTTGAAGTTGGGTCCAAAGTTGAAATGTTTAAAGTTATTAAAAAGTAATCTCTTGTAAAAATTACTTTTTTTTAAGTTAAAGTAATCGATTGCATATCGATGTAAATATAAATTAACTAATCAATAAATCTTTATAAAATGAAAAAGCTTTCAGTTTTTATCACTTTGACGTTGTTCTTAATTTGTTTTGCACTGCAAGGTCAAACAACTACCAATTATAACTTGGCAGACGGTTCAACGTTCACTAATACTGGTACACAATGGGATCCAGTAACTTCGACAGTTAGTCCTGATGGTAAAGTTAGAACTCAAGCGGCAACTACCCTTTGGCATAGTAACGGTTATGGAGTTTCATTCAAAGAAGGGAATCTTCTAGAGATAGATGTTGATAATACGGATAATACCATTCGTTTTTATGGTTCTGTATACAGTGCAGGGACAATGCATGGAGGAACTACTCCAGGAGGAAGTGAATTGGGGTCCATCGATGTGGATTTAGATTCGCATCCAGGAATGGCTGACCAAACAGGGTACTATGAGTTCAATTATGTTGGGAGCCCAACAACTTTATATTTTACCTTCAACGGTTCGAACGCTTACACTCCAGCTATTGAAGTTACCTCTATGGCAGCGGCAGTGTTAATGACGGATGTCTGGGATTTCGGAGCTGAACAGTTAGATCCTATCTTATATAACAATATGCTATCAGAATCGATTATCAATTCTTGGTATGATATTTCGATTACTCCAGGTTCAAGTGGTGTCAATTTACCATCATTCAGTGCTGGAGATTTAGGTTATGTTACGAATGGAACAAGCGACCGATTAAGATCGACTAACACTAACTTGACAAGATGGGATGAGAACATTGCAAGCTCTACCAATTTTACGGGTAGGGTTTATGTAAATTCTGGAGCCAATACTGGGAGATATTTAACTTTAAATCTTGCCGAAGATGATGAGGTGACGCTCAATACTAGAACCGATGCCGGTGGTGTATTGAATTTCGTATATGTTCCCGATCCTTCTGCCCAAACAGACCAAGTAGCAGTTCCTGCTGCTGAAACCGTTGTGGATTTTGTTGCAAAATCAGCTGGTGAGTACCAGATTTACGATACAACAGGTAAACCGAGTTATTTTAGAGTCTATAGAAAGGCGGCAAACTACATTACTATTACAGGAGCCGTTGACGAATCTCAAGCTCCAGGACTTCCTGGTGGTTATGGCATTCAATTCACCAATGCTGCTGGAAAGGTTGTAACTTCGGTTGTTTCCAGCGGCACATATACGGTAGATTTGCCTGAAGGATATGAATATGAATTGAGTCTTGCAGGAGCAAATGGATATATTATCACAAGTGGAGACACATTGGACGTTGCCGAATCTACAACCACACACGATATTGTTCTTTTACAAGTAGATTTGTACAATTTGAGTGGTAACATTTCAGGATTGCCAGATGTGACTGGTTTGGGGTTAGATTTCACACCAGATCCTGCGGCAGGAAGTATATACACGCCTGTTGTAACCATTGATGAAGCCAATTCTACTTATAGTGTAAATCTGGAAGCCAATATTGAATATACGATATCCGCCATAGGTGTCAATGATTATGAAATTCTTTCGAACACGATCACCATCGGAATGGCTGCGGAAACATCGAATATCAACTTTACATTAAAACCTTTATACAATGTTTCGATTGCGACACCTGATTTGACGGTATCGCAACGATCAGCATTGAGTTTAACTTTTACAAATTTAAATGAAGATGGTTATTCTTATTCTTTTACTGATGTGTCATCTGTAAGTTTAAGAGATGGGGTTTATGAAATTTCGTATGAGGGCCTTGATTTGTATCCAATTGAGTTAGCATTAACCTCAAATCTAGTTGTGTCCTCGGCGCCAACTTCAAAAACTTTAACCTTTAATTCAATTTCAGAATGGCGATTTAATGACAGAGTGATAACAGCAGCAACTGCTTACAAGGGGCTAATATTTACTGGCAATGTCAATGTTAGGGGTGCAAATGGTGATTTGAACGCAGGCAATGGTGCTACCATCGCAATTCCTGTTCAGGTTGGGGACAAAGTGATAATCAAAGATTATTACCAATCCAGTTATTCCGTTGAGGGAGGGCCGACAATTACAAATACATCCAATAGTACTAGTACAAGTGTTACAAGTGAATATATTTATCCAGGAACTTCTGATGGAACTGTGACGATATCAGTTAGTGGAAATTCTTATTTCACGTCGTTCAAGGTGGTTTCAATAGTAGGATATAGTCCAATAGTTACCGTGGGTGTAGATAAAGATTATCAGACAATAAATGGCGCTTTGGACGCTATTTCAAGGATGGAACGTTCAAACGATGAACATGTAATGGTTATGATCGACCCAGGAAATTATGAAGAAATGCTAGTGGTTTCGAACAACAACATTACACTAAAAAATGCTTCAACAAGTCCAAGTATCGGATTATTAAATGCTGGAGTTGATATCGATGCCAATGCGGTGAGAATAACATCTTATTATGGTCAAAAATATAATTTCTTTAGTCAGTCTACCAATAACAAATGGAGCGCTGAAGCATTGGCAGTTAACACTGAAAATGGCTACACAAATTATGTCAATCAAGAAGGAACAGGTGGCGGTTCTTCTTATTGGAATGCTACGGTGGTTATCACGGCTGAAGACATCACTTTTGATAACATCATTCTTGAAAATTCATTCAATCAATACATTTCGTTGAAAGAATCTCAAGATGTCGTTTTGCCTAAAGCTCCGAGTGAGCCTGTTAGACCGACTGATTACGGAAATACAGCAGTTCAAAATAGAGCGGCTGGTTATGTAACGCAGGCAGCAGCCCTTGGCATTGCAGCAAGTGCAGATAGAGTGTTTTTAAACAATTGTAGAGTCATCGGTCGTCAAGATTCTTTTTATGGTGCGTCTGGAGCAAGGTTTGCCGCATATCAAGGTGTAATGATGGGTGCAGTTGATTACATTTTCGGTGGAATGACAGCGGTCTTTTACGAATCAGAATTGATGCTGAACACGAGTGATTCAAGTAGTGACGCGGCTTACATTACTGCAGCTCAACAAACAAGTGGCAGAGGCTTTTTGATGTATCAATGTCACGTAGTTTCCCCAGTTCCTGGTGTTGAGACAGCTTCGGTCAATGGTTCGAAACCAGGATATTTTGGACGTCCTTGGGCACCTAACACAAGTGAGGTTGTTTTCTATAACACCACAATTGATGAATCAACGTATCCAGGTTCAGAAGGACTTTCGTTGATTTCACCAGTAGGATGGACAAGTTCTTTAGGAGGTGAATCTCCAAAGATGTATGAATTTGGCACTATTGAAAATGCACCAGGTGTGGACAATTCTGGTGTTCGTGCGCCTTGGTCAACAGTGTTGTCATCGCCAGTTTTGACTGACGGAACGAACATAACAACATTAAACTTTACTCAAGGGAATGATGGTTGGGATCCATTCGCTTTTTTGGGGATTAATGAAATTGATGGAACTGTTGGAACTTCAGTTAATATCAAAACTTATAATCAAAAATTATTCATTTCGAATGTGACCTCAAAAACCGAAGTGAGAGTATATAGTATGACTGGTGCACTATTGAAAAGTTGCAGCACCTATACGGATATGGAAATGGCTTTACCTCAAGGTTTGTGGATTGTAAAAGCCACTTCTGAAAAAGGTTCTAAAACAGTAAAACTGCTATCCCACTAGGGCTTATTGGCCACTGCACTTTTTTGTTAAAAAAATATGATTTTATAAAAATTTATTAGTATTTTGGTAATCGATTACAATTGTGTAATCGATTAACTAAATACTTTTAAAAAATGAAACAAAAACTACTTTTTATTGTAATGCCATTTTTATTTTGTGTTGTCACTATTAAAGCACAGGATAAGGTGTGGGATTTTGGCAACGACACCGTCAATTGGCCAGAGAATCCAACAGCTTTAACCGAGACTACCACAGTCGATGGATTGACTCAAGTTCCAGAAGGAGGTTCTGGTTTTGGAATAGTCGAAGCTAACAGCGCGACTTGGTTTGCTGGAACAGCAGACGAGTACACTAGCGTAAATCGCTGGAAAGCTGGTGGCAATAGTGGCATTGATCCTTCAGATGGTGTAACATTCTTACCAACGCGACGTTATTTGACCTTTCCAGTAGATGGACCAGTTGCTGTGAAGGTTTGGTTTAGACAAAGTGGTACAAGTACGCCTCGTGATTTATGGGTTACTGACGGTACTTCTGAAGTAACTCACTATGTTGGTTTGGGTGATACAGATCCTCAATATATGGAAGCAGATTATCTAGGTGGAGCAGGAAACCTATATGTTTTATTTGCTGGAAATGCTTACAATTTATACAAACTGGAAATCAGCAGTACTCTTTTAGGTACAAATGATTTGGTTGAGGGTGTTTCAACAAATGTAAAGGCTATCGGAGACACAGTTTATGTTTCGAATGTAAGAAGCAATTCAGAAATAAGCATCTATGCTCTGACAGGTGCATTGGTTAAAACTGTAAATACAAATACTGATACCAGCTTTAGCTTAAACACAGGTTTTTATATTGCTACAATAAAAACAAACGAGGGACAAAAATCAGTAAAATTGTTAGTTCAGTAGAACATAAAATACAGTTGAGTTAATATTTTTAGGTTAAATCCAATTTATGGCGCCTTGAAATTTTTAAGGCGTCTTTTTTTATCTATTATAGTCATTGTACATTGATCTTTATTGAAATAAATAAGGTCTCGATAGTGGTGTAAATTCGGATCAACCTGTCGAAAAAAAAGCCTTCCGTTTATCAGAAGGCTTTTTGTTTTAGTATAGATTCTAAATCAATACTTGACAAACTTTTTAGTTAGAATACCTTTGTGCGTTTGTACTTTCATAAGATAGTGACCTGAACTTAAATTGTCTGTTTCAATTGTTCGAACATTACCTTTGATAGTTTTTATCAAATGGCCAAGCACATCATAAATTAACACAGTTTGTATGTCATCATTGAATTGTATATTTAAAACCTTTGTTACAGGATTTGGATGAATAACTAGTGCAGGATTTGTAGAGTGCTCATCTACTCCTAATGTAAATTGAGTTTTGATGTAATACAAATTCGCGACATTTCCTTTTGTTATGTTATGTGTACCCACTGGCACAGATGGAATGCTCAAAACACCATTGCTAGCCGTATAATTGACTCCATCTAGTTTAATGGTTCCGCTGAATCCTGGATCAAAAACCAATGTTAAAGTCGATTCAGAATTTGTTGTGTAAGCAATATTGGTAGATGATTCTATCTTTAGCCTTGCTGTTAAAGTCAAGCCATCGTAAGTTGTATTCCCAGGAGTAGAATTCATATTGGCTGACGTAAAAGTGTAATAACTACTGTTCAAACCTGAAGCAGTAAAATTATGTATTTCATCACCATTCGGAAGTCCGTTGATAGAAATACTGCCATTTCCAGTTACAGGTGAGCCTGCTGGACCGCTTGTAACAACAGTAAAGTTGACATTTGCTGTTGGTGTTCCGAAAACGGTAACAGATTTAGTGTTTACGTCGATGGTGTAATTGATCCCAGAAGAAGGCAACCCATTCACCGTTGCATTTGTAGCGTCTCCACCCCAAACAAAAATCATATCGCTGATAGCTGTTCCTTCGTCCACCCATTGCTCATTATTGTTTGGTACTGTAAGTGTTTGTGTGCTGCCATTTCCTGACGCATCGCCTTGTATGCAGACCAAACCTGACGTGTAATTATTCAATAGAGCTGCCAACCCAGTGTTCAATGCTGATGAGGTGTCATCGATCGCGTTATTGAAATTCCAATTGATATCACCTCCCGAAACGCGACCAGAATACTGCATCACCTTATCTCTTGCCTCTATTGGTGTATCAATAATCAAAGAATTTATATACAGAGAAGGGTCAGTATCAAAATTATTATAAGTATTACCGCCTTGATAAGAAGAGATGGAATTGCTCACTACTTCATTCCTTGTACTCGCAACATAAGCATCAAATTGAACTGGATAGTTTGCCGCATCGTAAGGAACAAATCGCGTGGCTCCAGTAATATCATTATTATAGGCCTTTATAAAGCCTCCATCTTCACCTGAAAAAGTACCCTGGGCACCATTATAAATGTCGGTTCCTTGCTGTGAGGTCAGCATAGGATATTTGCAGTTCCTAAATAAGTTTCCTTCAACAAATAGAGAAGAACCTTCGGTAGAACCTGAACCATATTTTGCATTTCCGTCAAAGTAATTATTGTAAATATGGGCAGAATAAAAACGAACCCTTGGATGTCTCGAATCTGAATGGTCATACCAGTTGTGATGATAAGTTATATAGAGACCTGTGGTTGTATTTTCACTTAAACCCAATAAATTACTTTTGCCTGTATCCCAAAAGTGATTGTAGGACATTGTCACATAAGTTGAACGTTTACAGTCCAACGCTCCATCGCCTTTTGCTTGGTCGGCATCACCTCCTGGTGCTCCATAAAACATATCGCAATTATGAACCCAAACGTGGTCATTATCTTGCTGTAGCCCCACGTTATCACCTTCGCTTGCATTGGTAAGCATAAAACCTAAATTCCTTACTTCAATGTTGGTACCTCTCTTGATTCTTAATCCCCAACCATTGACAGTGGCATCAGAGCCCACACCTTCAAAAGTGATACTTCCTAAAGGGTTATTCTCATTTTCGATGACAATATCACCATTCAACATATAATTAAGGTCGGTAATGTTACCAATTAAACGTACGGCAAGAGGTCTGTCATCATCACCTCTTTTAAACCCATCTAGAATTGTTTGAAGTCCGACACACGGATTTGAAGTGGCGCCAATGACATTTAGTGATACCGTATTCTTGGAATTTTCGGTAATATAGATCACCACAGCATTTGCCTTTAAGGTCCCGTCAAGATTATAAGCGCCAGGAACGTGGCCGCCTTCGTGGGCAAATCCATTACGGTCGTGAGCCAAAACCGTGATACTGCTCGAAGTTGTGGCAGTGCCTTCTACACCTGCTGTAACCGGAACAACATTAATAGTATATGTTCCAGCTGCAAGCCCTAATACATCGGCACGATAATAACTTCCGTAATTACGGATAAGTTGCGTGTCGATTTGTTGATTGGTAAACCCGTTTCCGGAGTAATAGACATTGTAACTATCAGCACCAGCGACAGGATCCCAAGTTACATAGGCAGATTCAAGCCATCCTACAGATTGCGTGATGGTTACCGTCTGTGCATTCATTTCTATAAATGCAAAAAAGACGAACAAATAAAGTAAAGTTTTTTTCATAAAAACATTAAAGTTAGTTCATACTAAAATAATTATGTAATCGATTGCATATGTATGCGTATTTTTTCAATTATCCAAATTATTTAATCAAATTTTGATAAATTGAGAGAATTTATTCGTTGAAATTAACAGAAATAGCATTTTGGGAGTTTGAAATTTCGTTTTTTGTAAATTATCTTTATATTTATGCAATCGATTACAGAATCTGTTATGAAACAATTTGTGTTAATTTGTTTGATGTGTTTTTCTATCGACTTTGTGTTTTCACAAGAATCGAAAAATGAACCAAAATCTTCCGTTGAAAAGTTTACAATAGACAATTGTGTAAATTCTTTTGATATGGAAGAAACGGTCAAAACTAAAGTTGGCTATCAATATTGGTTTGCTGACAAGGATTTTTTGGATGGTAGAACTTTGAAATTGAGTGTGGTTGCGCCCAAAATGGCCACACACGAACCGCATCGTCATAAAGAGGACGAATTCTTTTTTGTACTCGAGGGTACTGCGGAATTTTTTCTGGATGGTGATACTAGAGTCGCTGGACCTTATACTAGCTTTTATTGTCCGCCGAATTCTTTGCACGGTATTCGTAATGTTGGTGACACAGAATTGAAGTATCTTGTCATTAAAAAGTACAATCAAAATTAAGTTTATGCAGCCAATCAATACAGCATTATGCTCCTTTGGGATGAGCGGACACCTTTTTCACGCACCTTTTATAGATGTCAATCCTAGTTTTAATTTGTATGGCGTTTTGGAACGCAGTAAAAATTTGGCCGAAAAAGCATATCCTAACATCAAAACTTTTCGAAGTCTTGAAGCAATGCTGGAAGATATAAATATCGAATTGGTCATTCTCAATACACCAAACATTACTCATTATGATTTTGCGAAGCAGATTATCAAAGCTGGCAAACATCTTGTGGTTGAAAAACCGTTCACAGCCACAGTCTCTGAAGCAGAAGAATTGATAGCATTGGCAAAGGATAACTATGTTTTGATGTCAGTATATCACAATCGTCGATGGGATAGTGATTTTAAAACCGTTAAGAAAATAGTGGATTCTGGAATCTTGGGTGAGATTGTAGAAGCAGAGTTTCATTATGACCGTTTTGACCCAGGATTGAGTTATAAAGTGCATAAGGAAACACCAACTGAAGCCGTTGGTAGTCTTTATGATTTGGGTTCTCATTTGATTGACCAATCTTTGCAATTGTTTGGTATGCCGAAAGCCGTTTTTGCTCATATGGATACATTTCGGCACAATTCAAAAGTCACAGATTATTTTGATGTAAAACTTTATTATGAACAGCATTTAGTGACATTGAAATCAAGTTATTTTGTGCGTGAAGCTTTACCTGCTTATCAATTGCACGGTAGTAATGGTTCATTTATAAAAACAAAATCCGACATTCAGGAAGGCGAACTTCAAAAGGGAATAAAACCGAATACATCGAATTGGGGTGTAGAGCCTGATTCAGAACAAGGATTATTACATATAATGAAGGATGGCAAATCGCACAAGGATTCCGTTTCTTCAGAAATTGGAGACTATATGGCCTATTATAATGGTATTTATGAAGCGATTCGTCATCAAAAACCTTTACCAGTAACGGCTGAAGAAGGCGCGCAGGTCATCCGAGTGATTGAAGCCGCATTAAAAAGCAATACAGAAAAACAAGTTATAGCTATATGAAATTTTACTTATTTATCCTTACTGCATTGATTTCCTTGCAAGTGCATTCGCAAGTGCACGATAAGTCTTGGCGCGACATTATTTATAAAGGAGATGAAGCCTATTACAAGACTTCTGACGTGAAGCAAATTGCGGATAATGTGCTTTTATATCAACGTGATATTGGTGGTTGGCCAAAGAATATCCAGATGCAAGAGCCATTATCAAACGAGGATAAGCAGAAATTGCGTGAATTAAAGTCGAAGGCTGATGGTGCCACAACAGATAATGGTGCGACGTATCAGGAAATGCTCTTTCTTTCTAAAGTGTATCGCCATTTTCCCGAGGAACGTTACAAGCAAGCGTTCCTTGATGGGCTCAATTACTTGTTGAAAGCACAGTATGATAATGGTGGTTGGCCACAATTTTATCCCTATCCAGAGAATAAGTATTATTCGCATATCACCTATAATGATGATTCTATGGTGAATATTATGAAGGTGCTTCAGGAAATTAAAAACCGTACGGATTATTATTCAATCGCACCTTCCGAAGAAACCATTCAGAAAGCGGAAGTAGCTTTCAATAAAGGTATTGACTGCATCATTAAAACCCAATATGTACAAAACGGTAAACTCACGGCGTGGTGTGCACAGCATGACGAAGTAACATTGCAACCTGCCAAGGCGCGTGCTTATGAGCTTCCTTCTTTGAGCGGCAAGGAGTCTGCCAAGATTGTTTTGTTGTTGATGAGTCTCGACAATCCCTCGCCAGAGGTCATTCGGGCGGTAACTAGTGCCCACGATTGGTTCGAACGTGTGAAAATTACTGGACTCCGTGAAGAACGTGTGTATAACGAAAAAGGTAAGGTCATTGACAAAAAAATGGTTGCTGATGCAGACGCTCCTCCACTTTGGGCACGCTTTATGGAACTGCACAATAACACGCCATTTTTCTGTGACCGCGACGGTATTAAAAAATATAGTCTTGATGAAATTGGAGCTGAACGCCGAAATGGGTATGCTTGGTACACCAACGAACCAAAAGAAGTGCTTAAAAAATTCGACCGCTGGGCAGAGGCACATAACGTAAAAAAAAATGACGATTCACAACAAACAACGCCTGAAGACCCTTTCAACGTAACGGTAGCAGCCGACGGTTCGGGTGATTATCGTACAGTCCAAGAAGCCATCAATAACAGCAAATCTTTTCCGTATGAAAAAATTACTATATTCATCAAGAATGGCATTTATAAGGAGAAAGTGAAAGTACACGAATGGAACACGAACATCACACTTGTAGGAGAAAGTAAAGAGCAAACCATTATCACCTACGATGATTACTTTAACAAGGTTGGGATGGGTCGCAACAGCACCTTTTATACCTATACCTTGCTTGTAGAGGCGGATGATTTCATCGCAAAGAATCTTACCATTGAGAATTCTTCAGGTGATGTTGGGCAGGCAGTTGCATTATCAGTATTCTCCAATCGGGTGGCAATTGTGAACTGTCGTATTTTGGGCAATCAAGATACACTCTACGCTTCGGGTAATGGACGCCAATATTTTAAGGACTGTTATATCGAAGGGACGACCGATTTCATCTTCGGAAGCGCCACAGCATTCTTCGATAATTGCACCATTAATAGTAAAAAGAACTCATATATTACTGCCGCCTCTACCCCGAAGGATACTACCTACGGCTATGTGTTTAAAAATTGTAAGATTACGGCAGATGCTGATGTTAGTAAAGTTTACCTTGGAAGGCCTTGGCGCATTTACGCAAAAACGGTTTTTATCGACTGTGATTTGGGCAACCATATTCTTCCTGAAGGATGGCATAATTGGGATAAACCTGAAGCAGAGCAAACCTCTTTTTATGCAGAATACCAAAACAAAGGAGATGGCTTCCAACCAAAACAACGTGTGCTTTGGTCTTATCAATTGAAAGCTTCAGAAGCAAAACAGTACACACTAGAGACAGTTTTAGGTGAAACCAATAAGTCATCAAAAAAACAATGGTATGAAGGTATTTAAGTTATTGCTACTGCTCGTCTTTTTAGTGGCTTGTAAAGACACTTCCAAAAATGAAGATGACTCTGGAAGAGTTACAAGTATCAATATTCATACGATCGGGGATTCGACAATGGCAAATAAGCCTAATCCTGAAGAAAATCCAGAGCGAGGATGGGCACAGCTATTGCCAGAATTCCTAACCAATAGCGCAACGGTTTTTAACCACGCTGTCAATGGTCGAAGTACACGCAGTTTTATCAATGAAAAACGTTGGGATTCTGTAATGAAACAACTCAAAAAAGGGGATTTTGTGTTTATCCAGTTTGGACACAATGACCAAAAAGTGAACGACCCAAAGCGCTATACGAATCCGCATACTTCGTATCGGAATAACCTCATCAAATTTGTTGAAGAATCGCGCAGTAAAGGTGCTATGCCAGTGCTATTTACGTCTATCGTCCGCCGGAATTTCAACGCAGACGGAACGCTTGTAGATACGCACGGCGTCTATCCGATGGAAGTACGACTCGTAGCACAAGACCTTGATGTTCCGTTGATTGACTTGCAATACCTCACCGAGCAGCTCGAAGAATCCTATGGTGCGGAAGGCTCAAAGACGTTGCATTTGCATTACCTTCCTAATGCCATTCCTTACTATCCAGAAGGAAAAACCGATGACACCCATCTATCTGTGCTTGGAGCGACGGAAGTTGCCAAGCTCGCTGTTGAGGAACTTCGCAAAAAAGTACCATCACTTGGTGATTATTTCAAATAATAACTATCTATGAAAACTGTTAGTGCCATTCTGTTGTTGTTTTTTACGATTCCGATGATGGGTCAGCTGACTTTCAACCGAGATTCTATCGTAAAGTCTATTGAGAGCCAAATCAGTTTACCAAAGATTCCAAATTACCGTGTGAACGTGACCAATTTCGGAGCAAAGGGTGATGGTACGACTGATTGCAAAATCGCTTTCGACAAGGCTATGCATGCCTGTGCCAAGAAGAATGGAGGTACCATTGTAGTTCCGAAAGGGAACTATCTTATCAAAGGACCGATTCATTTTGTAAGCCGCACTGCATTGCATCTTGAAGATGGTGTGAAGCTCATTTTTGGTACCAATCCAAAAGATTATCCATTGGTTCTTACCAGTTGGGAAGGCACGTCGCTCTACAACTATAGTCCTATGATTTATGGTATCGATGTGGAAGATGTTGCCATAACAGGCACGGGAACTATCGATGGCGAGGGCAATTCTGAATGGAGTTCTTGGAAAGCTCTGGAAGATAAAGGCAAGCAATTGAGTGGCGATATGAATCATCAGCAAGTAAATGTGGCGGAGCGACGTTTTGGCGAAGGTCATTATTTACGTCCACAGCTTATTCAGTTCGTCAATTCAAAAAACATTCTTATAGAAGATGTCACGATTGAAGATGCACCTTTTTGGTGTGTGCACCTGTTGAAGAGCGAACGCATTACATTGCGTGGACTTCAGTACAATGCCCATAATAAAAACAATGATGGCATTGATATTGAACAATCGAAATATGTTCTCATCGAAGATATCGACTTTGACAATGCAGACGATAATATTGCTATCAAAGCGGGACGCGACCACGATGGACGTGCTAGTTCAGACCAACCATCGCAGCATATCCTTATTCGGAACAACCGATTTAAAGGTTTGCACGCCATCGTAATTGGCAGTGAAATGAGCGCTGGTGTCCAGAAAGTATATGCGTACGACAATCGAGCGAGCGGTTATTTAAAGCGTGGTATTTATCTGAAAACCAATAGCGACCGAGGTGGCTATATTCGTGATGTGTCAATCACTGATACCGAATTTGGTGACGTGGAAGACGCTATCTACGTAACAGCTAATTACCACGGCGAGGGAAGTGGAGACTTTCCTTCAAAAATCTCAAATATCTATATTTCAAATGTTAGCTTCGGGAATGTGAGCAATACTGCTATCGTGTTGGAGGGTTATGCGACCCAAAAGGTTGAAAATGTTACTCTGGACCGTCTCACTATAAACAAAGCCAAAAACGGAATGACACTTACGAATACAAATAATGTCACGTTTAATGAAGTAGTTATTGGCGAAAAACAAAGCGTTCCAAGCGCTGCCAATTGATATTTTTTAGTATCCTAACCTCCTAAATCAATTTGATTTGAGTTAACAATTCAACTTATAGCATTTGTAATTTGTGTTAAATTGGTCTGCTAATAAAATTCAAATGTATTACCGAAAAAAACACGGCAAAGGTTTTCGTTATCTGGATGAGTCTGGAAACACTATTACGGATAAGGATTTGAAAGAATGGTTCAAATCTTTGGTGATTCCTCCAGCGTGGACAGAGGTTGAAATAAATTCACGAAAAGGTGGAAAAATTCTTGTGACGGGTCGTGATGATAAAGGTCGAAAACAATACATCTACAATCCAAAATTTCGTCAGAAACAGGAGCAACAGAAATTTGATAGAATCCTTCAATTCGCAGATCAGTTGGAGCATATGCGCCGTGTGACAGGACAGCATTTACGAAAACGGACTCTAGGTCGTGAAAAAGTTTTGGCTTGTATGGTTCGTTTGCTCGAAGCCGCCTATTTTAGACCAGGTAGTGACCGCTATGCCAAAGAAAATAAATCTTATGGTTTGACCACCATCCGAAGTAAACATTTACAAATTGAAGGTGATGAGTTGATTTTTCATTATATAGGAAAATCAGGTAAGGAGCAAGAACGTCATATTGTGGGCAAAAAACTGGCTCGTATCGTGAAAGAAATTGATGAATTGCCAGGATATGAAATTTTTAAATTTATTGATGAGGATGGTAATCGACAGGATGTAAAAAGTGACCATCTAAATGAATATATACGGGATGTGATGGGCGAAGAGTTTTCTGCAAAAGATTTTAGAACTTGGGCCGGAACGGTGATAGCTGCTATTGCTCTTGATGAAATAGGGGCTCTTGAAGAAAAGGACCAAAAGGCGTTGGACAAAAATATCCGAAATGCCGTTATCAAAGTGAGTGAACAACTCGGAAACACACCTTCGGTAGCGAGAAGTTCTTATATCGATCCAAGAGTCATTGAAGAATATGTTGATGGAAAAACCATCAATTATTTTCAAAAGGAAGTGAATCATTTGATTAAGAAGAACGAAAACTTGTCTCGCGAAGAGTTAGGTGTTCTGTGTATGCTCAAAAAACGATTGAATTGATTTTTTGACGTATTACTTTTCTTCAGAGTTCAGAGTCATTTTTGCACTTTTCAGATTTTTACTAGAAACCGTCAACTCGATGTTGCCAGCTTCTTCGGAAGACTGAACAATCACCACCAATTTTCCACTAAAAAGCTTCATCGTCGGTTTGTGAAATAGTTCCAAAGATGTGGCATCACCATTGCAGGCTGCTCTGAAACTTCCTTTTCCTTTGACCTTAAAATCCAATTGATTGTTGGCTGTCGGACACGGAATACCATTTTTATCAACTACGGAAACGGTCACAAATGCCAAGTTTTCTCCGTCTGCTTTTAAAGTTTGAACATCTGAATCTAACACAATTTTATACGGATTCCCTGCGGTTCTAATTTCTTCTTCGGCAACGGGCTGTCCATTATCATCCAATGCTACCACTTTTAAAGTTCCAGGTTCATATTTGACATCCATCCACATTAAGCGGTATCTACTTTGTTTGGATTCATTGTTTTTCTTTTGAACTCCAAGACTTTTTCCATTGAGAAATAATTCCGCGCTATCATAATTCGTGTAAACAAAAACAGGTGTCGTTTCGCCTTCACGTCCTTCCCAATTCCAATGTGGTAACATATGCAAGGTGTTGTCCTTGGTATTCCAGCGGCTTCGGTATAAGTAGTATCTATCCTTTGGAATGCCAGCCAAATCAATCATCCCGAAATACGAACTTCTTGAAGGCCAAGCCTCATCATAAGGCGTCGGTTCGCCGAGATAATCAAAACCTGTCCAGACAAATTCACCAATGACCCAAGGCTTGTCATCCTGCAGTACAAAATCATCTTCAGGTAAATTGGACCAACTGCAATATTCCAAATCGTATGAGGAAGACTGAAAATCTGAATAGGTCTTCATACTCGCTTTTTCCGCAGGAAATTTGTAAATCCCGCGAGAGCTAACCGTTGATGCCGTTTCCGAGCCGAGAATAAAACCTTGAGGAAATTTCTCATAAGCTTCTTCATACAAATTCACACGATAATTTAATCCAGGTACATCCATCAAGGCTCCAAAACCGGATTCCATTACCGCTTTTACTTGGTCCATCCCGACAGTTACTGGACGCGTCGGGTCTTCGCGATGGAAAATTTCCTGTAACCATTTGGCACGTTTAACGCCTTCGTTGCCCCACTGGTCTGGCACTTCATTTCCAGAGCTCCACATCACAATGGATGGATGATTTCTAGTAGCACGTACCAAGTTGACCACATCTTTTTCTGCATAGTCTTCGAAATAGCGATTATAACCATTTTCAACTTTCGGTTTTGCCCATTCGTCAAAACTTTCCGCCAAAAACAAAAATCCCATCTCGTCCGCCAATTCCAGTTGCTCAATGGAAGGCATATTATGAGAACTTCTTATGGCGTTGCAACCCAAATCTTTCAAAACGGTCATTTGGCGTCGCAAGGCCGATTTGTTGACTGCTGTTCCCAAAGGTCCCAAATCGTGATGAAGACAAACACCCTTGAATTTCGTAACTTTTCCATTCAAGCGAAAGCCGTGTTCTGGATCAAACTGAATCTGGCGAATCCCGAATTTAGTGCTTATTTCATCTACCAGTTTGCTATCGGTATACAATTTCGAAATTGCTGTGTAGAGATAAGGTGTTTCAGGGCTCCACAGATTGGGATTGCTAACGGCAATATTTTGTTCAAAGGAATTTCCAAAAAGCGTTTGTGTTTCATTGGAATTCAATTTTTGGCCTTCGGCATCGAAAATCTCTGTGACCAATCGCAGATTACTTCCTGAAACATTGGTTTTGATGTTCACTTGAGCAACATCTTTCGTGATTTTTGGAGTGGTGATGAAGGTGCCCCATTGGTCAATGCTTGCCTTATTTTTCAAAACGATTCTAACGTTACGATACAAACCTGCTCCTGGATACCAGCGAGAGGACAAACCTTTATTGGTCAGTTTTACAGCCAACGTATTGCTGTTGTTGCCTTTGAGATAATCGGTAATATCAAAATAAAAATAGGCATAGCCATATTTCCATTCGCCAACTTTTTTTCCGTTGATGAATACTTCAGGTTCACTCATCGCACCATCAAAAACAATGAGTGCTTTCTTATCTTTTGTGAATTCAGTTAAGGTAAAATCGGTACGGTACCAGCCCGTTCCGATGTACGGAAGTGCACCTGTACGACCAGTTTTTTCTGTAGCGATTTTTTCGCCGTTTTGTGAGATGGCCACAACTTGCTTATCGACCTCTTTGTCAAAAGGTCCGTATATGGCCCAATCGTGAGGAACGGTCACAGTTTCCCATTTGGAATCATCAAAATTGGTCGCATAAGCATTAACCACATCTCCTTTATGAAATTTCCAATCGTATTTGAGCTTATGAATTTCTCGAACTTGGGATTGTAGTTGAAATGCAAATGACAAGAAGGTTATGGAGAGAATATACTTTATTGAATTCATAATGATTGCTGCAAAATTATATTATGCTAAAATACTGAATTTTTTTATAAACCATACCAGTACCTACCAGTTTTATTTTATATTTGCATTATGGCATTAATTTCAGTAAAAGAACAATCAGGAACTCCAAAGTACAAACAGATTGTGCACTCTATAGAGAATGCCTTGACACAAGGTACTCTGAAGAAAGGTGATGCCTTGCCATCACTTAATCATATAAGAGACCAATTTTCCTTGTCGAGAGATACCGTTTTGATGGCTTTTAACGAACTGAAAAACCGCGGAATTGTAGAATCTGTAGTTGGGAAAGGTTATTATATCAAGAGCGAACATATTCAAGTAACGCAAAAAATATTCTTGTTGTTTGATGAACTCAATGCCTTCAAAGAGGATTTGTACACGTCTTTTATCAATGAATTGGATAAGAACATTCAGGTGGATATTTTTTTTCATCACTTCAATGAAGATATGTTCCGAAAGCTGATTTATGACAATTTGGGCAATTATAACCATTACGTTATTATGCCTGCCAATCTTAAAAATACGTCGAGTGTCATTGAAAAATTGCCTAGCGATAAGGTGTTCATTTTGGACCAAACAAACGAGGAGTTAGCTGATTATCCAGCCATTTATCAAAATTTTGAAACGGACATTTTTAACAGTTTAATGCAAGCTCAAAACCTTATTGAGAATTATAAAAAGGTAGTACTCCTTTTTCCAGACAAAAAACAGCCTTTGGGAATGTTGAACGGCTTTCAGAAATACCGAAAACACACCGATTTCCCTTGTGAAGTCATCAATTCACTAAAAGACAGAACACTTCAAAAAGGAGAGGTGTACCTGATTTTAGATGATCAAAATCTGATTCTGTTCATCAAGAAACTCAAAGACCAAAACTTGATTTTGGGACAGGACATAGGCGTGATTTCCTATAACGATACCTTGATGAAAGAGATTGTGGAAGGTGGCATCACCACTATTTCAACCGATTTTAACCAAATGGGAAAACGATTGGCCCAAATGATTTTGAACAAAGAACATTTAAAAATTGAAAATCCTAATGCTTTGATTATCAGAAAATCTTTGTGATGTTTGAGGTCAATCACATACAGAAAGAATCAGGGAATTATGTTGAAGTGAAACATTCAACTGAAAAAGTTTATGCCAAAATTGATTTGAATTTGGGAGGTAGTTTGCAAGAACTGATTTTGGATGGCGCGACTGTAATTTCGAGTCAAGAAACCGTCGCATATGAGGTCTCTTATGCATCGTCAATCTTGTTCCCGTTTGTGAACCGCATTGAAAACGGCCAATATCATTTCAATGGAAAATCGTATCAGTTGGATATCAATAAAGTTGAAGAGAACAACGCGCTGCACGGATTGGTTTACAACAAACCTTTTGATTTGGTACATTCATTTGGCTATAAAAATGACGCTGTGGTTCACGTTCGACACATCGAGAACGGAAATAATGCTGGTTTTCCATTCAAATATATTTTGACAGCAAGTTATATTTTCAAGGAAAGTTCTGTTGAAATGATTGTTGACATAAAGAATATGGACAATCGTGCCTTTCCGTTTACGCTTGGCTGGCATCCCTATTTTGTTTCGAGCAATCTATCCGAAAGTTATTTAAGTTTGAATTGCCACCGAAAGATTTTGGTCAACTCACAATTGATTCCCACACACGAAGAAGAAGTGGAAATATTTGACAATTCAAAAATCAAGGATTTAGAATTGGATAATTGTTTTTTGATGGATGGCGAGCAACTGCAATTCAAAACTCCAGATTATCACCTGAATTTCACTTTTTCAAAAACAAATAATTACGTTCAGATTTATATTCCTCCAAATCGGAAAACCATCGCTATTGAGCCTCAATCTGGTGCTGCCAATAGTTTTAACGACCCTCGCGGTTTGAAACTTTTGCAGCCCAATGAACGTTTTGAATCGTATTGGAAAGTCGATGTAAAATCTAATGCAACTGCATAAATGAATACAGAACTCGTACATAAAGTAACACAGGCATTTCAAGAGAAATTTGGAAGTGAGCCGTTAATCATCAGCTCGCCAGGAAGAATCAATATCATCGGCGAACATACCGATTACAATGAGGGTTTTGTGTTTCCGGCCGCCATCGACAAAGGCATTATTGCCGCTATTGGCAAGAGTTCTTCGCCCAATTGTACTGCCTTCGCTTTGGATGCACAAGAAACCTACGAATTTGCGTTGGATGCCATTGAACCTATCACAAACGGCAATTGGAAAAACTTTGTGGTCGGCGTTGTTGGAGAACTTCAGAAGAAAGGAATTGTAGTACAACCTTTCGATGTCGTTTTTGCCGGTGACCTTCCGAAAGGTGCAGGATTGTCATCATCAGCAGCTTTGGAAAACAGCATCGTTTTCGGTTTGAATGAATTGTTCCAATTGAATCTCACCAAACACGAAATGATTGCAATTTCACAAAAAGCAGAACATAATTATGTTGGTGTTCGTTGCGGAATTATGGACCAATACGCAAGTATGTTTGGAGTGGAAGACAGTGCGCTGTTGCTCGATTGCAGAGCGCAAGAATCAAAATCCTACAAGCTCGATTTTAAAGAGTATGGCATTATGTTGATTAATACCAATGTGAGCCATAATTTGGTGGATGCAGAATATAACGATAGGCGTCACGTCTGTGAGAAAGTAGCCAATTTGCTGAAAATAGATTTTTTACGTGACGCGACTGAAGAAGGTCTCAAGGCAATTGAAGACCAACTTACACCTGTGGAGTATCAAAAAGCTTTATATGTGTTACAAGAAAATGAGCGTGTGCTGAATTCTGGGAAAGCCATTGAAAATGATGATTTGGACGCTTTGGGACAATTGCTTTTTGAGGCGCACGATGGTGCACAGCATCAATTTAAAATCAGTTGTCCAGAGTTGGATTTCTTGGTTGAGCAAGCCAAAATGCATCCACAAGTCAAAGGCGCACGCATGATGGGTGGCGGTTTTGGAGGTTGTACCATTAATATTGTTCACCGAGATGCTATGGATTCTTACGCGACTGATATTTCAGAAAAATATTTAAAAACATATGGAAAGCATTGTTCTATTTATAAAGTGAAATTATCACAAGGAACGCATCTCATTCAAAATTAATCACAATGGACACGAATTCTGACATCCACAATTTTTCGCATAAACGCTACAATCCGCTCATTGGAGAGTGGGTTTTGGTTTCTCCACATCGTTCCAAGCGTCCTTGGCAAGGGCAGCAAGAAGAGACGGTCAAAGAGGTGCGTCCTGTTCACGATGCAACCTGCTATTTATGTGCTGGAAACGTGCGTGCCAACGGCGAAGTTAATCCCGATTACAAAAATGTATTTGTGTTTGTCAATGATTTTTCAGCCTTGCAAAGTGATTCAAAATCTTTTAAAGTCGACAATGGGTTGCTAAAGGCGGAAAGTGAACAAGGTGTCTGTAAAGTAATTTGTTTTAGTCCTGACCATTCCAAAAGTTTGGCACAAATGAACGTTCGTGACATCCAAAAAGTGGTGTATGCGTGGCAAGATGAATTCCGACGTTTGAGCAAGCTTAATAACATTCAATATGTTCAGATTTTTGAAAATAAAGGTGCGATTATGGGTTGTAGCAATCCGCATCCTCACGGACAGATTTGGAGCCAATCGAGTTTACCGAATGAGATTCTAAAGAAAGATAAACATCAACTGCATTATTTTGAGCAAAATCAAAGAACGCTTTTAAGTGATTATTTAAAACAAGAATTGCAGTTGAAAGAACGCATTGTGTTTGAAAATAGAGCCTTTGTGGTTCTGATTCCGTTTTGGGCAGTGTGGCCTTACGAGACGATGATAATCCCGAAGTTGTCCGAAAAAGATATTTTGGCAATGACCGAAGAGGAAACCATTCTTTTTGCGGAAGCTATTTCAGTAATTACCAAGTTGTATGACAAGTTGTTCAATACGTCGTTTCCCTATTCCAGCGGGATTCATCAGGCGCCTTGCAATGGCAAAAAGAACGAGCATTGGCATTGGCATATGAGTTTTTATCCGCCTCTGTTACGTAGTGCCACTGTGAAAAAATTTATGGTTGGCTATGAGATGTTCGCTAGTCCACAGCGTGATATCACAGCCGAATCTGCTGCGCAAACCTTAAAACATTTAGCTGAAAATTGACTTAAATCAAATTATGATGATTCTAAAAAAATTAATGACCATTTTATTGATTTGTTGCTTCGGAACTATTTTTTCGCAAGGCAAAAAGCCTCAAGGGAATGTGTATGTCGATAATAAAGGTGTGATGCGTTGGGAAAAAACCAAGGAGGAAGTTTATGGTTTTGGTGTGAATTATACCGTACCGTTTGCCCACGCCTACCGAAACGCCAAGAAAATGGGTGTTGACCCAAAACAAGCTATTGACAATGATGTGTATCATTTCACACGATTGGGTTTTGATTTGTATAGGCTTCACGTTTGGGATACGCAAATCAGCGATGAGGAAGGTAATCTGTTAGAAAATGAATACTTGGATGCGTTTGATTATCTGTTGAAAAAACTGAAAGAGCATAACATCAATTATGTGATTACACCCATTGCTTTTTGGGGCGATGGTTGGCCTGAACCTGATTCTGATACACCAGGATTTTCACACAAATATGGAAAAGCAGATTGCCTCACAAATCCTGATGCCATCAAGGCGCAGCAGAATTATTTGTTCCAATTTTTGAACCATATCAATCCTTATACAGGCGTAGCTTACAAGAATGAACCGAATGTGATTGCCTTTGAAGTTAGCAACGAGCCGCACCATCGCGGAAAGCCTGAAGACGTCACAAAATTTGTCAAAGGAATGGTCGACGCGATGAAGAAAGCAGGCACCAAAAAACCGTTTTTTTACAATATGAGTCACGCCGTCCAATTTATGGATGCCTATTTTAAAGGTGGTGCAGATGGCGGAACGTTTCAATGGTACCCAACAGGTTTGGGATATCAAAGAGAACTGTCAGGGAATTTGTTGCCCAACGTCAATGATTATGATATGCCATTTGATGACATCATCAAAAAACACAACGGAGCCAAATTGGTCTATGAATTTGATGCTGCCGATGTAGGGAAATCGTATATGTATCCAGCGATGGCGAGGAGTTTTAGGACGGCAGGCATTCAAATCGCCACGCATTTTGCCTATGACCCAACGTTTTTGGCGTCTTACAATACAGAGTACAACACACATTATATGAATTTGAATTATACGCCTTCAAAAGCATTGGCGTTAAAAATCTGTTCAGAAGTTTTTCATAATGTTCCGATGTACAAAGAATATGGAACTTACCCTGATAATAATTCCTTTGGAAATTTTAAGGTGGATTACAAATCTGATTTGGCGGAATACAATTCAGATGAAAAGTTCTTTTATACGAATACAACGAATTCAATTCCTAAAGATGAAACCAAATTGAAGGAAATTGCCGGTTTTGGTAATTCATCGGTTGTAAAATATGATGGAGTAGGAGCTTACTTTTTAGACCGGATTTCAGATGGTATTTGGCGGTTGGAAGTACAGCCTGATGCGGTTTGGGTGAGCAATCCATTCGGAAGAAATAGTTTTGATAAAACGGTTGGTGTCATCAATTGGGAAACACATCAAATGACCATCAATCTCCAGAATTTGGGAACTGATTTTGCGATTGAAGCCATTAATGATGATAATACATTCCAAACCAAAACAAGTGGAAAAGCCTTCAGCATTCGACCTGGAACGTATATGTTGAGCAAGGCTGGTGTCAAAAAAACTTGGAAGTCGAATGATATATTTAAGACCAATCAACTGAAAGATTTTTATGCTCCGAAGACGACCGTTGACAAGTCATACTTGAAGCACGAACCCATTCTCGAAATTGCAGAAGGTTCTTCTTTGAAAATTGAAGTTCAATACATTTCTCCCGAAACTCCAGAAACTATTCAAGTCGTTGGTTATTCCGGAAACGAACGATTTAATATCGAAATGAAAAAATCGAATGCCTATCAATATGAAGCCGTCATTCCTACCGATAAAATTTCCATAGGTTATCTCAATTATAACATCATTGTAAAGACGGGAGAAAACTATAGGACCTATCCTGCTGATAGAGCAGGCAGACCGTTTGAATGGGATTTTTATGACAGTGAAACTTATAAAGTGGCGGTTGTGCCATCTACAAACCCGATTCTGTTGTTTGACGCTTTGGAGGATTCCGATTTGCTGGTAAAAGAATGGCGAAACAATTTTAAATTGGTGCCCACCTCAAATCCGAAAGAAGCGGAATACCAGATGAACATCGAAAAACTGTTTGTAGTGGATGAGGAAAATCTGAATTCTGAACCCATTTATGACTATACATTCAAGCATTTTGTGACGGATAGAATTGAAGGTAGAAGAGAAGATTTGTCGTCTAAAAAATATATTGTTTTGAAAGGAAGGGCTCTAAATGATAAACCTTGCAAACTTCAAATTGCAATTGTGATGGACGATGGTTCATCCTACGGAAATGTCATTGAAATCGGAACAGAAACCAAAGATTACAGATTGTCAATTTCAGATTTAAAACCTGTAAAGACGGTCACTTTGCCAAGACCGTATCCAAGTTTTTTGCCTTATTATTTAGAACACAATATCACAGATAAGTTAGACATCAACAGAATTGAAAGTATTCAATTTTCGATAGGTCCAGAGGTTTCTTTTGAAGAAAGACAAGCGTCACATGGTATTGGAATCATATCGGTTACATTGAATTAAATAAAACGAAAAGCCTTTCCTATAAATCACAAGGAAAGGCTCTTCTTCTGGTTGGTGGTATTGGTTTAGACTAACTCAAAGTTTTACCAATTTAGTTGTTGAGGTTTGACCCTCTGTATTTAGAACTTTCACCAAGTAAATACTTTGGGTTAAATCAGAAATATCAAAAGAATCCGTTGTTGTGAAATTTCCTTTAAACGACTTTACCAATTTTCCTGTTAGATCATAAACTTCCAATTCATTTACTGCGATATTGATGTTAAAAGCACTGTTAACAGGATTAGGGTAAATTCTAAAATTATTAACCAAGTTAATTTCTTCTACACCTAGGGTCGAAGCTCTATTTCCATAAATTTTGAATTGACCTGCAGCAATCGGAATGGAAGCACCAGTGTTTGTAACATTCATTGAAGTTGCTCCAGTTGGATCCATTAAATCGTACCATACACCAGCGTATGGGAAATTTGGAGTGACATTTTGAGAAGTCACATCAAAATTGGCTAGAATAACAACATTTTTAAGCTGTGTTGAAGGCAAACTATTATTGAATATATAAATTTTAGGTGTTAATGTTCCACCAGAATTAATATCATAATCTCCCTCAAAAACTTGTTCGTCTTGTTTTAATTGTATCAAACGAGCCCAATCGTTATAAATTTTATTTCTATTCACATCTCCTAACCAATTATTTGTCCATTGAGGTTGAGGTTTTGTATCTAGTTTACAATCGCCGTCAGTTCCACCCGGTTCATTCACAGTACCATTATAGCAAGTGAAAATTGAATTCTGCATTCCTAAATCTCCAAAATGCCAAATCATTTTTGGGCCAGGTACAGGAATTGTCACAGCACCCAAAGCAGACATTCTACCTAGTGCTGTATTCAAGTTTCTTACATTATAGGAACCATTTGTGTTATTTCCATAGGTAATATTTTTATACATCAAACGTTCTTCATCATGACTTTCAGCATAACCCATCACACGAGGTCCTTGAAATTGAGTTCTAGATTTGTGACCAATTCCGGCGATATTGTTATTTGAATTAAAGCCCATTGTTAATTGATTATATGGGTCAGTCATTTTTCCCCACATCATGACGCCTTTGCCTTCATTATAACGATAATTGGCCCACTCTTTTTCCTCATTCTCTTGACCCAAATGTTCAAAAATTACATAATGAGTAGGGTCTAATGACCACGAATAATCAGCGTAAGCCTTCAATATATCCACGCGATCTTGTTGATATGAATTGGTACATCCATCACTTCCTTGACAATTTTGAGTAAAACCTTTAGTTAAATCCCATCTAAAACCATCTATTTTGAATTCTTGAATCCAATGTTTTACAACTCTTTGAACATAATATTGAGTCATAGGTAGTTGATGGTTGAAATCATCTCCTACACTGTAGGAGTGGGTCGCTGTTTGATTAAAATATGGACTTTCAGAACTTGGTCCTCCCCATCCATCACCATCAGGATCGTTCATCCACATACGCACCATCGGGTTTCTACCAAAGGCATGATTAAGGGCTATATCTAAAATAACTGCGATGCCATTTTGATGACATAAATCAACAAACTCTTTCAATTTATTCTCTGTACCGTAATATTTATCCAGTGCCATGTGGAAGGCTGTATTATAACCCCAACTTTCATTGCCTTCATATTCCATTACTGGCATTAACTCGATTGCATTTATATTTAAGTTTTTGAAATAATCAATTTTATCAATAAGAGTTTGATAGTTTCTATTTGCATCAAAATCTCTAATCAATACTTCATAAACAACTAAATCTTCTTTTTTAGGCTTTACGAAATTAGTCACTTGCCAATTGTATGGCGTCTCTCCAGTTTTGAAAAGTGTGACTTCTCGTTCCTGTCCTGAAGGATAAGCAGGAATATTAGGATAAGAGATTGGAGATATTCCTGGGTCGTCAAAAGGCGATAGAACTAATGTAGAGAATGGATCAGCAGTTTTAACTAATCTTGGCGAGCCAGAAATAGGTGTTTCATCCACAACCCAATATTGATAGGTATTATTTTGACCAGCAGTAAGACCGGTAATCTCTAACCAGAATTTACCATTGGAAGGATCTTTTTTCATAGCATATGATGTTCCTGGCTGCCAGTTATTAAAGCTACCAGCTACATATACAAAATCCTTATTAGGAACATTCAAAACAAGAAGTACCGAAGTATTAGAGATATAGTTAATACCATCTACCATATTGGCTGGCATAGTCTGCGTAACTGTACCGGGGTTTACAATAACTGAAAACAATTTCGTAATCGTTGAACCTCCCAAAGTTACTTCTAACTGGTAATTTTGATTCGAAGTAATGTTTGAATGAGTATATGCATAATTTGAAGTGGAAGCATTTGTATTTAATGTTGAGCCATTGGACTTTAGAACATAACTTGCACTTCCTCCTGTATTACTAGCAACGATGTTTAAACTCCCGCCAGAAGCCAAAATCGTAGAACTATTTTGTTGAGGAGTTGTCATATTGACTTGAAACGTCCCAACATTTAATAGAATATCTTGGCTCTTCTTATCTCCAGTACCATTTTTTGCTTTGACCAAAAATCCTATGCGTCCAATACCTGTTCTTGAATAAAAGGTGCTTGGCACAAACGAAATGGTATAAGTATCAGTTCCTGCATTATAAGTTAAACGATTTGCTTCACTTGAGTTTGTCCAAGTACCATTTGTTGGACAGTCCATGATATTTGCGTTGTTTAAATCAAAAGACCATGCCCAAAGGTACAGTGCGTTTCCCGATACTCCCCAAAGAGATTCGTTAATGCTGCTACCATTAAAAGTCAATGTTATGTTATCTGTTTCTTCAAATGTAGAAGGATTTACACTATAGGTAACTGTTTGTTGTTGTGCATAGCACATTGTAGTTAGTAGTGTAAAAAGAAATAGGATAATTTTTTTCATAGCTTAAATTTATTTAATTCAAAAAGGGCTGACCCCAAAGTCAGCCCTTTATTGTGTTTAAATTAGGTTTATTGAACTTGATTTAACTGATATGTATTATTGGCAAGATCAACTCTTATTCGATATAAACCTGAAGTAACATTTATATCACTTCCATTGAGACTTAATATTCCTGCAGTTCCACCGTAATTCGTAGTCCAATCTTCATTAACTCTAAATTTCATTGCCCCATCGATCAGTGTTATAATATCTCCAACCCAAATATCAGGATTAACTTCTGTCAATGAAAAATCGGCGGTTGCACCCCAATCGTTATAAGCGGACCCCACCACTCCTAATATGTCATCGGATACAATAGAGTAGGTGTTATTATTTAAATCAACAGTTATTGTATAAAATCCAGCAGCCACTATAATGTCACTGCCACCAATACTTAAAATGCCGTTAGAACCACCATAATTAGTGCCCCAATCGTTGTTCACTCTAAATTTAATTGCGCCATCTATCAATTTGATTCCTACTTTAAAAGTATTCGTTGTGAAATCGTAATAAAATTTAGCATCTGTCGTAGCTCCCCAATCATTATAAGCCGAACCTACAACACCCAATGACCAAGGTTCAATCGTGTATGTGTTCGTATTGAAATCGATAGTTATTCTATAATTACCAGCTGTGACAGCTATATTATCTCCACCAGCATCCAAAGTACCATCAGCACCTGTGTCTCCAAAGTTATTACCCCAATCATTATTTTCTCTAAACTTAATTTCACCAGTTACAAGGGTTACATATGAAACAATAACGTTAGGTTGGGCAGTCGTATAAAAAGGGGCGTCAGCAAATGCACCCCAGTTATTATATCCAGAACCAACTATACCCCATGTAGAAATACCTGCATATGTTGTAACCTCAATCATTATGCTATCTGAATATCTGACAATATCACCAGATGCAGTTTGTATAGTTGCTTTTACTCTTAAATCTAAATTACCCATTTCTTCAGGTGCTATGCCAGCATTTATGGCCGCTGCATTCAAATCAGAATGTGATATAGAAAGATTAGTCATATTATCAACAGATCCAGCTGTAACAACGTTCGCAAAGTCTGAACCTGCCAATGCTACCTCCAAATCATAAGAAATATCAACTAAAGTATTTGATGGATCAGTATTGAAATCTGGATCTTGCCATTCAACGAGCATAGCTTCATCGCCAGCAGAACCGCTTGACAATACAATTGCAAAACCACTGTTAGGGCTTACTATTATTGGAGGAGTTTCAGGATAAGAATTCACACTAAATATCACTGTATTACTAAACACGTTACCAGCCGACACTCTCATGAAAATAGAAGTGTTTTCATAGGCATTTATTCCTGCCGTTATAAGCGCATTATTAAATTCAGCAACAGACATTGTAAATGTGTTGGTGTTTGAAGAGCCCAATTGTATAGGTGAAGTAAAATCTCCATCTGTAGCCATTTCGATGGTATAATTACTTGCTCCAGTCATATTGTCTATCCAAGCCAGTGTGAATGCTGGATTGTCCGGAAAAGCAAAATTCAAATTAATGTTGGTGGCTTCCGGAGTTACCAATTGAAAACTATCTGGACTTGTAATAGTCAAATCTTCTTCACTACAACCTATTACCAGAAGTAATGCTAATACGATACTAAATCTTCTTAATAAAAATTTCATAATCTTATAAGTTTAAAGGAATTAGGATATAGTCACCAGTTAAATCATTAAACCAAACTTCATAGTCATCTTCAACAATCACGGTAATTGTTCCACCATTTGGAGTTGTCTGACCAGAAAATTGTGTATCACTTCCCCAAGTATCAGTATTATTAGCCACGAATTGAAGCTCACCTGGAACTAAATGAATATTCATGGAATACCATATATGAGGATCAAAAACGTTTCCACCGATACCATATTTTTGAAGAGCAGTTTCAGAACCACCGCTTGGAGTTGCAGAGCCCACAATTCCAACTGAATTTAAAGTTGGAGATGAGCCAACATCAAACGGTTCAACACTGTAGGTCAAATTAGATAAATTTGCTGTGAATGTATAATATCCACTTGATGTTATGTCAGCTATTGGTGAAGGATCGTCTGCAGCTTCAGTAGGTCTATATACTAAACTTCCGCCAGTGCCACCATATTGAGGAGCCCAAGCACCTCGCATTTCAAGCATTTTTAACTGATCTGCATTAAAGTAGCCAGTATAGGTATAAATGTTATCCTCCGTAGCACTTCTAAACAGAGCAGCGTTACTATTGTTATTCTCCCATCCAGATGCACTTGCTGGACCTACAAAATAAAGATCCACATACGGATAATTATAGTAAGGTTTTACCATAAGCATAATCACATTGGAAAAGCTCGGAAGACTATTTTGTGATCCCACAGAAGATTTTATCCTCACATACAGAGAGGCAAATTCAAACGGATCTAATCCTGCATTTGAAGCAGACGCATTCAATTGCGAGGTTGTCCATGAAAATGCTGTATCAGTTGAATTTCCAGCCACATATGGTGCAGAAAAACTTTGATCAGCAGATACTTCAACGGTATAATTTATAGCTGTTTGAACACCATAATTAGCATCACTCCACGTTAATGTAACGGCAGGATTACTAGGGTTTGTATCGTCTAGGTCTATGGTGCTAATATCTGCCTCTAATAAAATAGAGTCACCTTGGTTGGATGCCGTGAACTCATCGCCCGATTTTTCACAGGCGGTGAAGCAAATAATAGCCAAGCTCAATAAACCTAATTTTTTATATAAATGTTTCATGATTAAAATTTTATTAATAACCTGGGTTTTGTTGTAAATTAGGATTAGCACTTAAGTCTGATGTAGGAATAGGAAATACATCTCTAAATGACGCTGTAGTAGTCCCACTTGGAACGTTTCCTTTCCATGGCCAGACACCGTTCGAAGTAAATTGGTTAAATCTTACCAAATCAGTTCTTCTATGACACTCCCAATAAAGCTCGCGAGCCCTTTCATTGATGATAAAATCAAGATTTAGGTTTCCAGCAGAAATATTGGCTGAAGAATTACCATAAGCACGTTCTCTTAACAAATTGATATATCCCACAGCTGTACCAACGTCTCCACCTCCGCCACGAAGAACTGCTTCTGCATACATTAAATAAGCATCAGCCAATCTGAACATTGGAAAATCTGTATCGGGAAAATCTCCGGAAGGATCTGATCCTGGGTTTCCATTTCTGTCTACATTCTTGTATTTTGCGATGGCATAACCGTCTTGAAAATCAGAAACGTCATTTATTTCTAATGATTGGCCTTGTGTGAAGAATAATTCTCTACCGTCAGAAGAGTTTGCCATGCCTGGGAATTTTTCAACAAAAGAACTAGTAGTTCTGACACCAGCCCAACCTCCATTAACACCAAAATCAGCTGGCGACATATCACCACCCACAGGTGCATGACACAAGAAGGTCATTCCACCAAAAGCTTGTGTATATAATCCATCAAAAGCTATAGGGAAGATAATTTCATTTGATTGATCGTTATCTGCCAAAAATAAGTGCTCATAGTTAGGCTCTAATGTATAACCTGCTCCTATCACTTTTTCCACTTGTATTCTTGCGTCATTGTATCTATTCTCACCGATATAGACTTCTGCGTTTAAATAAAGTTTTGCTAAAAGCATCCAAGCAGCAGCTTTATCAGCACGAGCATATTGATTTTGACGAGCTGCAATCAAATCTGAATCAATAGCTATCAATTCAGACTCTATGTAAGCAAAAAGATCATCTGCATTCGTTTGCGTAGGAAGAATGGCTCCAACTATATCATTTTCTGTGGTAAAAGGAACATTTCTATACAAATCCAAAGCGTGATAATAACTCAATGCCCTCATAAAGCGAGCTTCTGCTCTATAAGTTTGAATTTGAGCCCGCAAATCTCCGTCAACACCTCTTTCATCAAGTTTTGCATCAGTGGTTTGTCTAATAAACTCATTGCACAAACTTGTTTGATATAAAACTCTAGAATACATCGTACCAATAAATTCATTACCTGCTGTCCAGTTCTGATAGTGTAAATCCTTTATGGTTCCGTCATTCCATCCAATAATAGCCTCATCAGTAGTCAGTTCTTGTACCTTCCAATATAAACGTAAATAATTGGAGAATCCTTCATCTAATCCTGAAATATCAGGATTTCCAGCAGGTCCTTGTTGCCCACTTATGGCCAATCCTGCATATATTTTTGCCAAAAAAGATTGGTAAGATGCTGGGTCATTAAAAATCTCGTCAGCCGTCGCTTGGTTAATAGGCCTTAAGTCATCAATTTCTTTGGTACAAGAAACAATGGCCAGAAGTCCAAAAGCCAATAGAGCTGTTTTTCTAATTTTGTTTAACATAATTTCTTTCTTTTTATAGTTCTTTTTTAAAATGTAAAATTAAGACCAAGAACAAATGTACGTGGCTTTGGGTATACGTTATTATCAACACCACTCGCAATTTCAGGATCCAAGCCTGAATATTCGGTAATGGTAAATACGTTTTGTGCTGTCAAAGACGCTCTAAACTTGATTTTTTCAAAAGGCACATTATAACCTAGTGATATATTGTCCATTCTCAAGAATGAAGCGTTCTCAACATATAAGTCGGAAAATTGTTGGTTATTTACAAAGTTTGTATTCAACACATCTGTACTTCCATTTCCATAGTGCTGATTTCCAACTTGGTTCAATATTGCCTGACCGTAACCATTCGCAGATTTAAAGTTGTTATACATATAGTTTCCTAAACTTCCTCTTAATGTAAAACTCAAATCGAGATTCTTATAGCTCATATTTGAAGTAAAACCAAAAAATGCATCTGGAGTAGGTGACTGATATCGGTATTTATCACTATCATTGATCACATTGTCACCGTTTAGGTCCATATATGCACCTTCAATAGGTTGTCCATCAGCACCATAAACTTGTTTAAAAACATAGAATGCATTTGGTTCGTACCCTACTGTATTAATTTGAATTAAATTACCTACACCACCAGAAAGGGTCGGGCCGGTAGGGGTACCTATAGAGCCTGGTGCATCGTTAAGGGTAAGTTTAGTAATTTCTACATCACTTAAAGTAAAGTTAGCACTTACATCCCAGTTAAAATTGTCATTTTTCACAGGTGAGAAGTTAATACCAAATTCAACACCTCGACTCACAGTTTCACCAACGTTTTGATCCAAAAAGTTCTCTAAATTACTTCCTGCAGGTACAGGAGCGTACTGCAAAAGGTCTTTATTCTTTCTGTAATATAAATCTACAGTACCTGTGATCTTGTTGTTAAACAAGCCATAATCTAAACCAACGTTATACATTGTGGCTTCTTCCCATTTCAAATCTTCGTTATAACCTTCTGGTCTGATAGTTGGAACAAATTGATTTCCGAACTGATATTGGGATTGAATATCACCCAAACTGTAAACGCCTAGATAAGGGAAAGCTCCACCAATCGCCTGCTGACCAGTAACACCCCAGCTCAATCTCAACTTAAGATTACTAAAAGTATTTAAATCTTTAAGGAAATCTTCATCAGAAGCTAACCAAGCAAAAGCTGCAGAAGGGAAGTTACCATTTCTATTGTCTGGAGAGAAACGTGATGTGATATCTCTTCTAAAAGTACCAGTAAAAATATACTTTTGCGCTAAAGTAATTTCGGCTCTAGCAAAATAAGATTCTAATATAAGTTGGAAAGGTGAAGGAGGAACTACAGCATCAAATTCACCTGTCGCGGTATTGAGATCTCTCGACTCACCTATATTATAAAATCTTTGATACGTATGACCAGCTGTAACATCTACTTTAGAAACAATTGAATTTAAATCTTTCTTATAATTTAGGTATAAGTCCAAAAGACGATTTTTGTTTGTTCCGAAATATGTGCCACGTGATGCAAATTGATCGGCATTCAAATTGTTGAAACCTGCACTAGGATCTGTAAAATAGCGCCCGTCATATTCTTCATAATCAAAGCCAGCATTAACATTTAATCTTAACTCAGGTAAGAAATGGAATTTGTAGTCTAGCTGAATATTAGAAATATTTCTTTTTGCACGTTGTCTGTTATCTCTAAGTAACAATAAAGAAACCGGATTTCTTGGTGCTAAATTTCTAACGCCATCTTCGTCTTCAAATTCAAAGTAACCAGCCCAGTTTCCTTCAACTGGTTGCGTTGGATCAAAGAACAAAGCACTTCCAATTGCTCCTTCATCAGCAAAACGGTTGTCAACAAAACTACCCTTGGAAGTAATATTTACCTTTAAATGATCGTCCAACAAACGATGTTCGTAGTTAAGGTTAATAGCGTTTCTTCTGTATTGAGAAGTTAATAAAATACCATTTTGATTTGCAAGGTTGTAGTTGACACGAATGGAACTGTTTTTAAAACCTTTTGAAACTGTTAGGTTATGTATTCCGCCTTGTGCAGCTTCGTAGATTTCATCTTGCCAATCAGTTTTTGCATTACCTAATAGGTTCTCGTTACCGCCATTGTCTATAATGTACTGTCTGAATTGGTCAGCACTTAAAACATCTACTTTGTCTATCAGTTTACCAGTTGAAATTTGAAGATCATATTCAACTTGTAGCGGAGTGTTTGTTCTGCCTTTTTTTGTCGTGATTATAACAACCCCAGCAGTCGCTCTAGACCCATATATTGCAGTTGCAGAGGCATCCTTTAAGATTGTATAACTTTCAATTTCATTTGGATTGATTGCATTGATACTTTGACCACTTAATGGAATTCCGTCGACGACAATTAGAGGGCTATTGCTTCCACTCAATGAACCACCATTTCTAATTCTTATCTCTGCTCCTGAGCCAGGTGAACCCGAAGAGGACGTGATCCTAACACCAGCAGACTTACCTGCCAAAAGGTTTTCAGGTGAAACGATTGCACCTTTGTTAAACGTTTCCGAATCAATCTTCTCAACAGAACCTGTTGCATCTTTAACGGTTGTTGTACCGTATCCAATTACCACAACTTCATCTAATTTTGCTGTATCTTCAGCTAGTGAAATATTAATTGTTGATTGGTTGTTATAAGTAATTTCTTGTGTCTTATATCCTATGTAAGAGAATACGAGGACATCTCCCGTCTTGACATTTATGGAATATTTACCATCAAAATCTGTCGTTGTCCCAGTACTGGTACCTTTAATAATAACATTTACACCAGGCACAGGCAATGTGCTAGCTTCTTCTGTTACAGTACCCGAAACAGTGGATTGTGACATGAGAATTGAGGGAACAAATAATGTCAGTAGTAATAAACTATTTAAAAATGTTTTCATACACTATTCTTAAGAGTTAGTTGCTTTTAAAATTTAATATATTTTCACTTCTCGGGTTAAATCTATGTAAATTTTAGGTATCTACATTGTATGCATGTCCTAATTAGGTTCGCGAAAACGTTTTCGTGTTAAAAACTTTTTTTTATTTGGCTAGATGATAATGAAAATACCTAAAATTTGTCAAATAAACAATAATGTATCCTCTTTAATGCCAACTTCGGATTTTCAAAAAATCTTAATAGTGGAACTTTTTCATTAAATTCGCTCATATTTCAAATAATAGATGAGAAAGAAAATTACTCTTAAGCAAATAGCCAAAGAACTTGATGTTTCAATATCCACGGTGTCAAAAGCCTTACGAAACAGCATCGAAATAAGTGAAGATACCAGAGAAAAGGTTCAGGCATTTGCAAAGCTCTATAATTATCGGCCAAATAACATTGCATTAAGTCTTAAAAATAGGAAGACGAAGACCATCGGTGTTATTATTCCAGAGATTGTTCATCATTTTTTTGCTAAAGTTATTAGAGGAATTGAACTGGTTGCAAATAGAAGGGGTTATAATGTAATTGTTGGGTTGTCCAATGAATCTTTTGATAAAGAGGTGATTAACATGCAGATGCTTGCCAATGGAAGTATTGATGGATTTATTCTCTCAATTTCAAAAGAAACACTTCAGCAACAAGATTATCACCACTTTAATGAAACCATTAGCCAGGGAATGCCCATCGTGATGTTTGATAGGGTTGTGAACGATATCATTTGTGACAAAGTCATTATCGATGATATGAAAGGTTCCAAAAATGCAGTCAATAAACTTCTTAATAATGGCTGCAAACATGTTGCCATCATTACTACTAAAGACTACGTAAGTGTTGGCAGATTAAGAACACAGGGATATCTTGAAGCCCTTGAAGATCATAAAATGATTCCAAATTCAAACTTAATATTAAAGGTTGATGATGAATTGTTGTCAGAAGATCATTTAGATTCACTTGAAGACGAAATAGAAGGTTTATTCAAACGAAACAAAAACATCGATGGTATTTTTGCAGTGAATGAGCTTTATGCCATTATCGCAATGAAGGTCGCAAGAAAGTTGAACATGAAAATTCCTGATGACATACAAGTTATCGGTTTTACTGATGGAGTATTATCCAAACATGCGACACCTAGCCTTACAACGGTGAGTCAACATGGTCAGGAAATGGGAGAAAAGGCGGCAGATTTGTTGATTGATAAGCTTGAACATGAGGAAGATGAAGAACGTTTTCAGACCGTTGTCATCGAGACAAATCTTATAGAACGCGAATCTACCAAATAATAAAATTGTAGGTTTAATTAAAAACTTTAGTATATTTACGCCTGATTCTATTATATCAAAACTTATATTTTCACTTCTCACAAATAAGTTTTGATAAGTATTTCGCTTATCAATAGTAGTAATTTAATACATACTATAGATGAAAAAGCGCACGCTCGGATTTTGGGAAATCTGGAACATGAGTTTCGGTTTTTTGGGAATCCAAATGGGATTCGCACTTCAAAATGCTAACGCTAGCAGAATTTTACAAATATTTGGTGCAGACGTCCATGAGTTGTCATGGTTTTGGCTAATTGCTCCTATTATGGGATTGATTGTTCAACCAATAATTGGGCATTACAGTGATAATACATGGACACGTTTTGGACGAAGAAAGCCATTTTTCCTTTTGGGTGCCGTGTTGGCATCAGTAGGAATGATACTCATTCCGCAAGCTGATTTTATGATTGCCATTTTGCCTGCTCTTTGGGTAGGCGCTGGTATGCTTATGATAATGGATGCATCCTTCAATATTGCAATGGAACCATTCAGAGCTTTGGTGGCAGATAATCTTGCAGATGAGCAAACAACGAAAGGATTTAGTATTCAGACTGCACTCATTGGAATTGGTGCTGTTATAGGTTCATGGCTTCCATGGGTGTTTGCCAACTGGTTCGGGGTTGCAAAAAACTCTCCTGACGGCACAGTGCCAGATAATCTATTGTGGTCTTTTATAATTGGAGCAATTGTGCTAATAGGTTCCATACTTATCACAATTTTTACCACTAAAGAGTATTCGCCAGAAGAATTGGCTCAATTTGAAGATGAAAAATCACATCGAGAAGCACTTCAGATTGATGGTGAACAACCAAAATCAAAATTGACCGACATTTTTGATGATTTCAGAAAGATGCCTCAAACCATGAGACAGTTAAGTTGGGTTCAATTTTTTTCTTGGTTTGCACTTTTCGGTATGTGGGTATTTTCGGTTCCTGCCATAGCGCAACATGTTTATGGGCTGCCTTCCAATGATTCAAGTAGTGAAACTTATCAAGAGGCTGGGAATTGGGTCGGAATTTTATTTGGGATTTACAACGGTGTTTCTGCCATTTTTGCGTTTCTATTGCCAATTATAGCAAAACAAATAAGTAGGAAAAAAACTCATGCATATGCTTTATTTATAGGAGGTTTAGGGTTGATTATGATTTACTTTACCTCTTCCGAATACGGACTTATTCTTCCGATGATTTGTATAGGAATTGCATGGGCAAGTATTCTTTCAATGCCTTACGCTATGCTCGCAGGCTCCATTTCTCCAAAGAAAATGGGAGTTTACATGGGTATTTTCAATTTTTTCATCGTGATTCCTCAAATAGTCAATGGTGTCATTGGAGGTCCTTTGGTTAAATATGTGTACAACGATCAAGCAATTTTTGCGATCGTAGCCAGCGGTATCAGTTTAATCATTGCAGGATTACTATCCTTTAAAGTGAAAGATAAATTAGATGTAATACATAAAAGCACATGAATAAAAAAGCCTTCATATTCGACCTTGACGGAGTGATAGTCGATACGGCCAAGTATCATTTTTTGGCTTGGAAAAAATTGGCCAACAGCATTGGTGTCGATTTTACGGAACATCAAAATGAGCAGCTTAAAGGTGTCAGCCGTGTAAAATCATTGGAAAAAATTCTGTCGTGGGGAAACAAAAGTATTTCTGAAGACGAATTTATGGAATTGATGGCACTAAAAAATGATGATTATCTAGCTTATATTAAAAAAATGGATGAAACAGAAATTCTTCCAGATGTAGACCGTGTTTTGACATTCCTTATTGAAAATGATCAAAAAATCGCCTTGGGTTCCGCAAGTAAAAATGCTAGAATGATTCTTCAAAAAGTCAATATTCTTGACAAGTTTGAAAGCATCGTGGACGGAAACGACGTATCAAAAGCAAAACCAAATCCAGAGGTGTTTTTAAATGCTGCGAAGAACTTGAACTGCAATGCAAAAGATTGTATTGTTTTTGAAGATTCCGTGGCAGGAGTGAAAGCGGCGAACATTGCCAGCATGATATCCATCGGTATTGGAGATAAAGAAACCTTAAAGGAAGCCGATTATGTCTTCAATGATTTTTCAGAAATCAGCAATGAATTCCTAACAAATTTAATTAACGAAAAAAGAACATAGAGAACGGATATTGACCAGCACATCTTACAGAGAAACGGTCTAAAATCTAAAATCTAACATCTATAAAAAATGAATCAAGATTATATAAAACCAGATGGTTGGTCCATCATTGAAGAGGGTTTCGATGCCTCAAGAGTAAAATCCTCGGAAAGTCTGTTCAGCATTGGAAATGGTGCCATGGGTCAACGTGCCAATTTTGAAGAGCAATATTCTGGTAAAACGTTTCAAGGAAGTTACATCGCTGGTGTTTACTATCCAGATAAAACCCGTGTGGGTTGGTGGAAGAATGGTTATCCAGAATATTTTGCCAAAGTTCTCAATGCACCAAATTGGATTGGCATTAATGTCACCATAAATGGCGAAGTGTTGGATTTAGCAAAATGTAAGGAAGTCAAAAATTTCCGAAGAGAATTGAACATGAAAGAAGGATGGCTCGCTAGAAGCTTTGAGGTGATTTTGCATAATTTTATTGAAGTTAAAGTTGATGCCAAACGCTTTTTGAGTTTGAATCAGGATGAATTGGGAGCAATTGAATATAATTTGACATTATTGAACAATGATGCCCAAGTGGTCGTTGCGCCGTATCTCGATGCTGGAATCACTAATGAAGACAGCAATTGGGACGATAAATTCTGGAACACCATGGATGTCAGTTTTGAAAATGACCAAGCATTCATACGTTCGCATACCATGAAAACGGAATTCCATGTCTGCACGTATATGCAATCAATTATTTCTGTAAATGGCAAAGTGCTGAAACAGGAAAAAACGATTAACGATGCGGTAGATTATATCGAGTTTCAATATCAAAACCAGCTTCATAAAGGTGACACAATTACGGTAACAAAGTTCGGTGGTTATACTGTTGACCGAAACCATAAAAAGGAGGACCTCGTTCAGGCTGCAAAGAACAATTTGCAAAAAGTCACTCAATTAGGATTTGATGCGTTGTTGCAAGAGCAAAAAGAAGCTTGGTCGCAAATATGGGAAATGGCTGACATCACGATTGATGGTGATGTGAAAGCCCAACAAGGTATTCGCTTTAATATTTTCCAGTTGAACCAAACTTATTTGGGTAAAGATGCACGTTTGAATATCGGTCCTAAAGGTTTTACAGGTGAAAAATATGGTGGAAGTACGTATTGGGATACTGAAGCCTATTGCATCCCGTTCTATATGGCTACCAAAGACCAAGAAGTTGCAAGAAAATTATTGGCATATCGCTACCATCACCTTGAAAAAGCTATTGAAAACGCCGAAAAATTGGGATTCAAAAATGGCGCAGCCTTATACCCTATGGTGACCATGAACGGTGAGGAATGCCACAACGAATGGGAAATAACGTTTGAGGAAATCCATAGAAATGGAGCTATTGCCTTTGCAATTTACAACTACTACAGATACACTGGTGATTATAGCTACATTCCAGAAAAAGGTCTGGAAGTATTGATTGGAATTGCACGTTTTTGGCATCAAAGAGCTAATTTTTCAACTGATAAGAATAAATACGTCATTCTCGGAGTTACGGGTCCGAACGAATACGAAAACAATGTGAACAACAATTGGTACACAAATTACATTGCAAAATGGTGTATTGATTACACTTTGGAAAATATTGAAAAAGTGAAATCTGATTTCAATTCGGATTACGCTCGTATTATGAATAAGGTAAACCTGTCTTCATCTGAAATGGACCAATGGAAAGACGTTGCAGACAAGATGTATTTTCCATATTCTGAAAAGCACAATGTGTTTTTACAACAAGATGGATTTTTGGATAAAGACTTGGTGACGGTTGAAAATCTTGACAAATCGCAACGACCTATTAACCAAAAATGGTCATGGGACAAAATATTGCGTTCACCATATATTAAACAAGCTGATACGTTGCAAGGTTTTTATTTCTTTGAAGACCATTTTTCAACTGAAGAATTGGAACGTCATTTCGATTTTTACGAACCATTTACAGTTCATGAAAGTTCATTGTCATCTTGTGTGCATAGTATTCAAGCGGCTAAACTTGATAGAATGGAGCAAGCCTATACATTCTACTTGAGAACGTCGAGACTTGATTTGGATGATTACAACAAAGAAGTTCATGAAGGTCTTCACATCACGTCAATGGCTGGAACATGGATGAGTATTGTGGAAGGTTTTGGCGGCATGCGTGTAGTCAACGACACGTTATCATTCGAGCCGAAAATTCCTAAACAATGGGATGGCTATTCGTTTAAAGTGAATTTCAGAAACCATATTTTAAAAATCTCCATTGGTCAAAATGCCACCAATTTTGAATTGACTGGTGAATCAGATTTAGAGATTTTGGTCAATGGAAAAGCTGTAACGGTCAGTCCTAATAATCTGGTGACGGTTTAAGCTTTAAACTATCTAAAACAGGAAAAATGAAACAACTAATCCAAATTCTATTATCTTTAATTAGTATGACACTTTTTTCACAAGTAGATAGAGTTGAACCACCTAACTGGTGGATAGGTTTTAAAAACACTGAATTGCAATTGCTGGTGAAACATGACAACATTGGCAGTGCGCAAGTTGAAATTTCATATCCGGGATTGACGGTCAAAAAAGTGAGTTCTGGTGAAAGCCCAAACTATCTTTTTATTGATTTGGCTATTTCTGAATCGACCAAACCAGGGATATTTGACATTGTTTTCAATCTGAAAAACGGTAAAAAAGTCAAACAACCGTATCAACTGAAAGAAAGGGAAAAATCGCCTGAAACGTATGTTGGTTTTGATAGCAGTGATGTCATTTATTTAATCACACCAGACCGTTTCGCCAATGGAAATCCAAAGAACGATACCTTTCAAAATTTAAAGGAAAAAACCATAGATAGAACAAATGATTATGGTCGACATGGCGGCGATTTAAGAGGAATTATCAATCATTTAAATTACATTGATGATATGGGTTTTACAGCAGTTTGGCCTTGCCCTGTATTGACGAATGATATGCCAAGAGCATCCTACCATGGCTATGCAATGACCGATTTTTATCAAGTGGACCCTCGTTTTGGAACTTTGGCAGAATATCGAGAATTAGCAGACAAAGCACGAGAAAAAGGAATTAAGTTGGTAATGGACCAAGTGGCGAATCACTGCGGAAGTGAGCATTGGTGGATGAAGGACTTACCGTTTAAGGACTGGGTGAATTTTCAGGAAGATTTCACCAATAAAAGCGATTTAAAAACTTCAAATCATAGAAGAACAAGCAATCAAGATATTTATTCGTCGAATTATGACAGAGAATTGTTGAATGCAGGCTGGTTTGTCTCTTCAATGCCAGATTTGAATCAAAAGAATCCCTTTATGGCAAAGTATATCATCCAAAACAGTATTTGGTGGGTAGAAACGCTTGGTTTGGGTGGCATCCGTCAGGATACCTATCCTTATCCTGACAAGAATTTTATGTCCGATTGGGCTGGCGCCATTATGACTGAATATCCCAATTTCAGTATCGTTGGAGAAGAATGGAGTTACAATCCGCTATTGATTGGTTATTGGCAACAAGGCGCTAACAATCGTGATGGCTACGTGTCAAATTTAAGGTCTACAATGGATTTTGCGATGCAAAGACTGATTGTTGAAGCATTGACTGAAGATGAGCAATGGGATAAAGGTTTGGTGAAAATCTACGAAGGTTTGGCAAACGATTTCCACTACGCCTCTCCAAAAGACATTATGATATTTCCAGATAATCACGATATGAGTCGCATCTTCACACAGTTAAATGAAAATGTCAATGATACAAAAACGGCTTTAAGTTATTTATTGGTTCTGCCTCGAATTCCGCAGATTTACTACGGAACCGAAATTTTGATGAATGACACTGCAAAACCTGGTGACCACGGTCTGATTCGTACGGATTTCCCTGGAGGTTGGGAAGGCGATACTGTAAATGCGTTTACAGGTGAAGGTTTGTCCGATGACCAAAAGGATATGCAATCTTACCTCAAAAAAATCTTGAATTACAGAAAAGATAGCAAAGCCATCCACGAAGGTAAAACGGTTCATTTTGCACCTGATAATGGTGTTTATGCCTTGTTCAGAACTATGGATGATGAAATCGTCGTGCATATCATCAACAAGAATGATTTGCCAATCGAAATCGACCTTTCACGATTTAAGGAAGTTGGTCTCGAAGGCAAAAAAGTTAAGAATATAATCTCTGATGAAGAATTTATGTGGCCAAAAACATTGACATTGAACCATAAAGGAAGCATCATTTTGACTACTAAATGAAAAACATTGTTATCATCATCGCTTTGCTGTTTTTTGTATCGTGCAAAAACGATTCCCATTCAGCAAAGAAAAATATAAAACCAGCTGATACTTCTAACGTTGTAACAGATACTATTGAAGGTGATTTCTCGGGCGGAACTTTGTTGCGAATTGATGACTTTCCGTCGAATTTTATTCCTCCTAGAAAGGTCGATATTTGGTTGCCTTCTAACTATTCCAAGGACAAAAAATACGCCGTTTTGTATATGCACGATGGACAAATGCTGTTCGATGCACGCATTACTTGGAACAAACAGGAATGGATGGTCGATGAGGTGGCGACTAGGTTGATGAACGATAGTATTGTAAAGGACTTTATCGTCGTGGCACCTTTCAACATCAACGAGTTGCGTCACAGCGAATATTTTCCGCAGAAACCTTTTGAAGCATTGACAGATAGACAGAAAGATTCGTTGGTACAAGTTGCGAAAGACAACAATATGCGTTTCGATTCTGTGACTTCTGATAATTATTTAGGCTTTTTGGTTGAAGAATTGAAGCCGTATGTAGACAAAAATTATTCAGTCTTGACCGATAGAGAAAACACCTATGTGGCTGGCTCGAGTATGGGTGGATTAATATCAATGTATGCTATTTCTGAATATCCAAAGGTTTTTGGAGGCGCAGCCTGTCTTTCTACACATTGGCCAGGAGGCAATCCAAATGATAGCGATTTGCTGGCAAATTCCTTTTTTGAGTATATGGAAGATAATGCACCTTCGCCTAAAAACCACAGGCTTTACTTCGATTATGGCACAGAAGCCTTGGACAAATTCTATCCAAAATATGCATCAACGGTTGACAGAATTTATAAAGACAAGGGATACGATGCCACAAATTTCAAAAATCTAAAATTTGAAGGTGCTGACCATTCCGAATTGGCTTGGCAAAAGCGATTACATATTCCTTTTGAATTTTTATTGAAAAAATAAATGAAGCATTTTATTTCCATCATATTGGTTTTGTTGATTCAGTTTGGATTTGCCCAAAATCCCAAACGAACTTTCGAATCCATTAGCCAACAAGATAATACGATTGAGGTTAAGGTAAATGATGGTCTCTACAGGATTGTGCCATACAATCAATTCATCATCGAAACAAGTTATATTCCAAATGGCGAAACCTTCAATCCGTCGTCTCACGCAGTTGTTCTTAAGAAGGAAATGATAAAAACGGATTTCATTGAAAGTGAAAATTCTTATGAATTAAAAACTGATGGGATTTCCATTAAAATTCAAAAACAACCGTTCCAAATTTCTTATGCTTACAAAGGAAAACCCATCATTTCAGAAAAAATGGGTTATGTGAAAAATGATAGTTTGGAAACTATTCAGTTTAATGTCAAAAGCCAGGAAGTTCTCTATGGTGGAGGCGCACGAGCCCTTGGAATGAACCGTCGTGGCCATCGTTTACAACTCTACAATCGAGCACATTATGGTTATGAAACACATTCTGAATTGATGAATTATACGATGCCAATTGTACTGTCTTCAGATAAATATTTGATTCATTTTGACAATGCGCCAATTGGTTTTTTGGATTTGGATAGTCAAAAGAACAATACACTTACTTACGAAACCATTTCTGGTCGCAAAACCTATCAGGTAGTGGTTGGTGATTCTTGGTACGACCTTGTGGATAATTATACCGATTTGACAGGCAAGCAACCGATGCCTCCGCGTTGGGCACTCGGCAATTTTTCCAGCCGATTTGGGTATCACACGCAAGCGGAAGTCGAGGCCACAGTTCAAAAGTTTAGAGATGAAGAAATTCCGTTGGATGCCATAATCATTGATATTTTCTGGTTTGGAAAGGATATTCAAGGTCATATGGGAAATCTTGAGTTTTTAAAAGATTCGTTTCCAAACCCTGTGCAAATGACGAAGGATTTAAAGTCCAAAAATGTCAATACCATTTTGGTGACTGAACCTTTCGTATTGACCACATCTAAAAGATGGCAAGAGGCTGTTGACAAGGGTGTTTTGGCAAAAGATTCCGTTGGAAATCCTTTCAAATTTGATTTTTATTTCGGGAATACTGGTTTGATTGATATATATAATCCGAAAGGAAAATCGTGGTTCTGGAATATTTACAAAGACCTCGCAAATATGGGTGTGACTGGAATCTGGGGCGATTTAGGAGAGCCAGAAGTGCATCCGTCGAAATTGCTTCACGCTACAGGAACGGCTGATGAAGTTCATAATATTTATGGTCACGATTGGGCGAGATTGATTCACGAAGGTTATCAAAAAGATTTTCCGAGTCAGCGTCCGTTTATATTGATGCGTGCTGGTTCATCTGGCTCGCAACGTTTTGGAATGATGCCTTGGTCTGGCGATGTCAATAGAAGTTGGGGAGGTTTGCAAAGTCAACCGGAAATAGCTCTTCAAATGGGAATGCAAGGTTTGGCTTATATGCATTCTGATTTGGGCGGATTTGCTGGAAATAATTTGGACGATGAACTCTATGCGCGTTGGTTGCAGTATGGAGTTTTTCAGCCTATTTACCGACCTCACGCTCAAGAAGAAGTGCCTGCTGAACCTGTTTTCAGGGAACCGAAAACAAAAGCGTTGGCTAAAAAAGCAATTGAACTGCGCTATAAATTATTGCCCTACAATTACACGTTGGCATTTACAAACCATCAAAAAGGTAAGCCCTTGATGCGACCTCTGTTTTTTGAAGATGATACACAAAAACTTCAAAATGATGCTTCAGAATATTTTTGGGGAGATGCTTTTTTGGTCTCACCAATTATGAAATCTGGTGTGACTTCAAAGGATATTTATTTTCCGAAAAATCAGGTTTGGTTTGACTATTATACAGATGAAGAATTTGAAGGCGGAACTACCAAAACAGTCAAAACGCATCAAGGATATATTCCAACTTATGTAAGAGCTGGAGCTTTTATTCCAATGGCAAAGCCTATGCAAAGCACAAAGGAATATAAAGGAGATACGATTGAATTACATTATTACTTTGATAGTTCTGTGGCTGAAAGCAAAGGGAAACTTTACAATGATGATGGAGCAACACCGAATGCCTATGAAAATGGTGCCTATGAATTGTTGCATTTTCAAAGTGAGCTTGAAAAGAATGGGTTGGAACTGGAATTTGAAGCAGAAATTGGGAAGAATTATACAGCTTCTGAAAAGTCAATAGAAATCATAATTCATAACATTTTACGCAAGCCAAAAGGCATCAAAATCGACGGAAAAAAATCAAGTGTCAATTGGAGCGATACTTCAAAAACCTTGACCATTCCGATGCTATGGAATACCAGTAAAACATCTGAAATCGAAATAAAATTATCCAAGTGAAAAACTATCTAACCATCATATTAATCGCTATAGTTCTTTTTGGTTGTGCTGAAAACCCAAAAAAAAACACAGCTGAAAAAAAGCCTGAAACACCTTTCGTTTGGGAAGGAGCAAATCTGTATTTTTTGTTGACCGATAGATTCAATAATGGCGACACTTCAAATGATATCAATTTTGACAGAACAAAGGAAACAGGCAAGTTGCGTGGTTTTGAAGGAGGTGATTTGAAAGGCATCACACAAAAAATTGAGGAAGGTTATTTCAATGATTTGGGTGTCAATGCTATTTGGATGACACCAATCGTCGAGCAAATTCACGGAGGAACTGACGAAGGCACTGGTGTTACTTACGGTTTTCACGGTTATTGGGCAAAAGATTGGACAGCCATCGACCCGAATTATGGTACTGCTGATGATTTGAAGAAATTGGTAGATACAGCTCACAAAAGGGGAATTCGAGTGTTATTGGACGCCGTTATCAATCATACAGGACCAGTTACAGAAGAAGACCCTGTTTGGCCTGACGAATGGGTTCGAACATCGCCTCAATGCGATTACACCACTTATGATTCAACAATAACCTGTACCCTTGTTAAAAACCTTCCAGATATCAAAACGGAAAGCAATGATAATGTGGAGTTGCCACCGCAATTGGTTGAAAAATGGAAAGCAGAAGGTCGCTTCGACCAAGAAGTCGCAGAATTGGACGCTTTCTTTGAAAGAACTGGTCATCCAAGAGCACCAAGATTTTACATTATGAAATGGTTGACCGATTACATCACAGATTTTGGTATTGATGGTTATCGTGTAGACACTGTGAAGCATACCGAGGAGTTCGTTTGGCAAGAGTTCAAAAAAGAATGTGATTTTGCTTTTTCAAAATACAAAACTGACAATCCTGACAAAGTGATGGATGATAATGAGTTTTACTTGGTTGGTGAAGTGTATGGTTATGGTATCTCTGCCGGAAAAGCCTATGATTTGGGTGGAACGAAAATAAATTATTTTGATAATGCGTTTGAAAGCCTTATCAATTTTGAATTCAAATGGAATGCATTGCAGCAAGACAATGAAACGCTTTTTTCAAGATATTCAACCGTTCTTCATAATGATTTAAAAGACTACGGATTGCTGAACTATTTGGCATCGCACGATGATGGCCAACCCTATGATGGCAATCGTGAAAAACCTTATGAAACGGCCACAAAATTGCTTTTGGCTCCAGGAACATCTCAAACATATTATGGCGATGAATCCGCACGTTCGCTCGTGATTGAAGAAACCGTTGGCGATGCGACGCTACGTTCTTTTATGAATTGGGATGATGTGAAAAACAATGAAGAAACTAATAAGCTTTTATCTCATTGGCAAAAGTTGGGTCAATTCAGAAAAAATCATCCAGCTATAGGTGCAGGTGTTCACGAAATGATATCACAATCGCCTTATGTCTTCAAAAGACAGTATTCAAATGGCAACTATTCTGACAAAGTGGTTGTTGGATTGGATTTACCTAGCGGAATGAAAGAATTGGATGTATCATCAGTTTTTAATGAAGGACAAAAATTACGAGATGCATATTCAGGAATGAATGCCACAGTTACGAACGGAAAAATTAACATAGATTCAAAAGAAACCATCGTGCTTTTAGAGGCGATAAAATAAACACAATATTATGAAAAAACTAATTCTGACTTTATTGATTGCAAGTAGTTTTATGGCTTGCAAAGACGACAAAAAAAATATGAATGAAGGTGAAGATGTCACGGCAGAATCAACAGATTCCATTCCGACAATTACAAAAGACGTTATCAATACAGGTGTCATATATGAAGCAAATATCAGACAGTATTCGGCTTCAGGGCATTTTGACGAATTCACAAAAGACATTCCTCAATTGAAACAATTGGGTGTCAAAGTCATTTGGCTGATGCCAGTATTTCCAATCAGTGAAACCAAAAGAAAAGCGACAGGAGGACCAGACAGCAAATTTGCAACCGATTTTCCAGAAGCAGAGCAAGCAAAATATTTGGGAAGTTACTATGCCGTTGCTGATTATACCAAAATCAATCCGGAATTTGGAACTATTGAAGATTTCAGGGAATTGGTAAAAACCGCTCACGATAATGGAATGTTCGTTATTTTGGATTGGGTACCAAATCACACTGGTTGGGACCATGTTTGGATTAAAGACCATCCAGATTTTTATACAAAAGATGCTGATGGCAACATCACACATCCTGCAGGAACCGATTGGACTGACACAGCAGATTTGAATTATGACAATCAAGAGATGCGCAAACAAATGATTGCAGATATGCAGTATTGGGTTAGAGAAGAAGGCGTTGATGGTTTCCGTTGTGATGTCGCTGGTTCGGTACCGTTGGATTTTTGGGAAGATGCAATACCACAATTGAGAAGTACCAAAGATGTTTTTATGCTCGCCGAAGCTTGGGAACCAGAATTGTTCAAGGGAAATCTATTTGATATGGGTTACGCTTGGGATGGTCATCATATGATGAACAATATTGCACAAGGGAAGAATAAAGCTAAAGATTGGTACACCTATTTGGATGAGCGTGATGGTAAATATGAGAAAAATGATATTATGATGAATTTCATTACAAATCACGATGAAAATTCTTGGAGCGGCACTATTGGCGAACGAATGGGTGATGCTGCACCTGCAATGCTCGCTTTGTCCTATATGACAACAGGTATGCCATTGATTTATTCAGGAATGGAGTATGATATGAACCATCGTTTGAAATTTTTCGAAAAAGATTCAATTCCAAAAACAAAAGGAAAGATGTGGCCATTATTGGAGAAGCTTGGCAATTTGAAAAACACCAATCCAGCTTTGGCGAATAGTGAAATAGGAGCAGATTTTGGGAGAATTGAGACTGGAAATGATAATGTCGTTATGTTTACAAGAAATCATAACGGTACGACTGTAGGTTATTTAGCCAACCTTTCAAAGTCGAATCAAACATTTGATTCAGATTATGTAGAGGGAGTGCAAGATTACATGACAGGAGAAGCATTTTCGGCTGAAAATGGAAAGATAACTCTTAAACCGTGGGAATACCACATTCTTATGAAATAATTTTTTCAGTACTTATACGATTGTTGTTTAAAGCCCTATGAAATGAATTAGGGCTTTTTTTATTCAAATTTTATCTTGTTGTTAGATATTTCAACTTGTTTCGTCTAACATATTATTTTGTAAATTTGGATAGAGACATTTGAAGAATGAAAGATTTAAATGACAATATAGAATCACCTTTTACACTCAAAGTTAGTTTTGACAAGCTTCTACAGCATTACGAACTTCTTGCTGAAAGCGATGACAATTTCACGGCATCTAAAGCCAAAGAGATTTTGTCAATTCAAAAAGAGATTCCTGTGTTGAGAAACGGTTTTAGTGATGTGTCTCTTTTAAAAACCTATGAAAAGGAAATTCATTTTATTCTTCAAGATTTGTTTTCACCCGTCCTAGCCACGAATGAAATTAAAACGGCATCTGTACCTTATCATGATTTAATCTTTAACTCGTCTGAACGTTTTAGGAAAATCATCAAAAATGCTGGGGAGGATTACAGTTTAACCATTAAAAACATGCCAGAAGATGATAAGTATCGAGTGGCATGTGTCATCATTTTAAATTTTTATTATGGCTATAAGGTAGACTTTAAGCGTCCTTTTTTCTATGAAATACCCGACATCAATGGCGTATTGCATACATATAAAATTCTATATAATGCAGATTTTACTGAAATCGTACGAACTGAAGATGCTCCGGAAATAACAGAAGATGATTTCAATGAATTGTTGGATGCTTTTGATGATATGGAATTATGGAAAGAAAAGTTTCCTCCAAACAGTTATATTTTCAAAGGATTTGTCATAAGTAATATGTTTGATGTGACAGACGATAAGGCGATTTCAGAAATAAAATCGAGTCTGTTGGTTTCCGGAAAACGTCAAGATGAAAATTTTATAGGGAATCTTCAGACTACATTTGAGTCATTATTTAATATTAAAGGATTGAATGTTGGATTTGTAATTTATAATGAAGAAGATCAAGTTTTTGAAAGAATCGTTGGTAAGGGAATTGAGAGTTATTTGCTGTTTCATGAAGATATGGAATCTTGTAAATCTGCCTTATGCGATGAATCCTATAAAGCTTTAATTGATGATAATACGTTTTTCTGCATTTCTGATGTTGAGAAATACTATGGTCAATCAGGATGCCACAATTTCTATAAAATATTTCACGATCAAGGGATCAAAAGCGCTATTTTGGCACCGATAGCCAATCAAGGAAAATTGTTAGGTGTTTTGGAAATTGTATCCAAAAAGCCAAAACAACTTAATAGTGTCAATGCCAATAAGCTTACGGATGTAATGCCTTATATTGTTTCATCTGTACTTCGTTCTAAAGCCGAAGAAGAAAATTTAATAGAGGCTATCATCCAGCAAGAATGTACATCGATACACCCAAGTGTGGTATGGAAATTTAAAGAGGCAGCCAGAAAATTCGTAAAAGATCAACGCCAGTTTGGGTCAAATGTAGCGTTCAGCAAAATTGGTTTTGAAAATGTTTATCCTTTATTCGGTCAAATTGATGTCAAAGGCTCTTCGGATGCTAGAAATTTGGCAACACAAAAAGATTTATCATTACAATTGAATTTGGTGAGTAAAATTATGGACCAAATAATCAAAGAGGATAAGCTTTTAATATATGAACAATTGAAATTTCAATTGGATACATTCAAGAAAGAACTTGATGAGAACTTTAAAGTCGATAGCGAACACGAAATAACAAGTTTCTTGAAAAAAGAAGTAGAGCCTGTTTTGAAGTTTTTGATGGATAAAAAATTGAAAGCAAAGGATGCTATTTCTGATTATTTTTCAAAAATTGATAGTAATTTAAACGTTATCTATTATTACAGAAAAAACTATGATGATACTATAGCGCTCATCAACAAAAACATGTCATCGTTGATAGACTCAAAACAGGTTGAAGCACAAAAAATGTATCCTCATTATTTTGAACGATATAAAACTGACGGTGTTGAACACAACATGTATATTGGCGAGGCAATAACAAAGGAAGAAAGCTTTAATGAAATCTATCTTTATAATTTAAGGTTGTGGCAGCTTCAAGTGATGTGCGAAATGGAAAGTGAATATTACCAGAACATGAAGAACTATCCAATTTCTCTTGATGTTGCATCTATGATTTTGGTATTCAATCAGCCAATGTCGATTCATTTTCGAATGGATGAAAAACAGTTTGATGTCAACGGTACTTATAACGCCCGTTATGAAGTTGTGAAAAAGCGGGTAGACAAAGCTTTCATCAAAGGCACCAAAGAGCGCATTACCGAAAAGGGTAAAATTTCAATAATTTATTCGCAAAAAGCAGACGAAGAAGAATATTTAAGATACATCAAGTTCCTTCAATCAAAACATGTGCTCGATGAGCAAATTGAATTGGTAGAATTGGAAGACCTTCAAGGTGTTACTGGGTTGAAAGCCATAAGAGTTCCCATTTTGTACCATTCTAAAGGCGAAGAAGAAAAATTCTATACCTATGATGATTTGATTAATGAACTGAAAGCTTAAGCAAATAAAACGTCAGAATCTGCTTCGAAACTTCTTGGTTCAATTTTATAAATGTTGCCTGTTTCTGGTTCCAAAACATCTTTAATATCAGCTCCAGGATTTGTTTTTAAGGCTACCGCAAAAGCAATGACTGACAGGATAATACCAACCATAAAAACAGTATATGTTGCTCTTAAAATACGGTATTTCCTATCTAAAACTTTACCTAAAAAATACAAATCTTTTGTCATTGATTTGTAAACGTATTCTTTGTCATTCAGAAGCTCGTCGATAGCCCATTCAAATTCCTTAAGTTCCATTTTATGAAAGTTACCGAAAAATGTAAGGTTCACTTCCTTGTTCTCAACATCTTCTTTAGTGAATTGCCCACTTGTAATATTAGGTCTTGTGGCAATGATAGACATAATCATTGATATGACACCTACCAATGTAAACAATGCCGTAGGATAAGTAAGGTACGGATTCGTATCCAATTTTGAAATTAAGTTAGCCAAGACCAAAGAGATGATGATTGCATTTACAGATAATAGGATATTAGCTTTAGTGTCTGCAATGTCGCTCAACTTTATATGGTTTCTCAAAGCAGTTCTGTAAAAAGATTGAATGGCACGTTCTGGACTTTCATCTTTATATTTCGCTTTTAACTTTGCTTTAGTTTCTTCTTTTTTAAGTTTCTTTTTCTCTTTCTTTTTCTTTTTAATTAAGGATGTCAGGTTTTCTTCTTTTTGTCCTTGCCAATTCTTAAGCGCGTAATCAGTGAAATATTGATGCTTGGTCGAAAGTACTTTAATATTTTCTTCCAACCATTCATTCGATGAATAAGTTTTCACATCTTGTAGCTCAAGCTCTTTTCTTAAAAATTCACTGGCTTCGTCAAAGTAATCCTTGCCAAAATGAGACGCATCTGCATCACGAATTATTTTACCAACTTCTGTATGTGGCACATCCTTGAATTTGGTTTCCAAAATGCACACATTAATAGCGTCAATTTTTTCTTGAGGAACATTTTGCTCTTTTAAAAATTCAGTGGCAATTTTTACACTTTCTTCCTCGTGACCTTCTCTTGTTTTGATATATCCAACATCGTGTAGTAGTGCGGCAATCTGAACAATTTCCGAATCTTCTGAACTGATGTTGCTGTTATCAACAATTTCTTTGACGCTCTTTAGTACTCTTTTGGTATGTGTATAGTTGTGATAGATAAATGTATTAGGAAGATGCTCCTTAAACAAATCAAATACAAACTTGTCGGTTTTTTCTATAAGTTGAGACATTGCGTTAGGTTAAATATGACATAGCAAATTACTAAAAATTTAGATAAATAGATTGCTCCAATCGCTACGAATTGTAAGACAAAACGTTAAAAGACGACTAAATCGTGTAATTAGTTTTTAACTTTAAAAACAAATAAATAATACTATGCTCACTTGGAAAAATGTCATCGACTTTGCCGTAAATGGTAATCCAGAACCAAATAGAAGGGTTGAAAAAACAGAAGCGGAATGGAAATCAATCTTAACAGCTGAACAATATAGAATAACTCGAAAGAAAGGAACTGAAGCTCCTGGCACTGGTGCTTTATGCAGTGTTTACGATGCGGGAAAATACAGTTGTGTTTGCTGTGATGAACCGTTGTTTGATTCCACAATTAAATATGAATCTAAATCTGGATGGCCAGCCTTCACACAACCTATTGCAGAAAATGCTATAAAGTATGAGAAAGATGTAAGTTTCGGGATGGTTCGTGTTGAGGTGATGTGCAATGTTTGCGATTCTCATTTAGGGCACGTTTTTCCTGACGGTCCAGAGCCAAGTGGTTTGCGTTACTGCGTTAATTCAGAATCCATTAAATTAAATAGAAATTAAAGATATGTCCAGTCAAGCTATAGAAACTGCAACTTTTGGAGGCGGTTGCTTCTGGTGTACGGAGGCAGTTTTTCAACAAGTAAAAGGAGTAGAGAAGGTAGTTTCTGGTTATTCTGGCGGAAAGGTTCCAGGAAAACCAACCTATCGAGAAGTATGTTCAGGATTGACAGGTCATGCTGAAGTAGTACAGATCACGTTTAATTCTAGAGTCATTTCTTATAAAGAATTGGTTGAGATATTTTTGACTACACATGACCCAACAACGCTGAATAGGCAAGGTGCCGACGTCGGCACTCAATACCGTTCAGTTATTTATTTTCATAATGACTCTCAAAAAGAGTTGGCAAAACAAACAATTGATGAATTGTCGAAATATTTTGACAAACCAATAGTAACAGAACTATCTGCTTTGGAGAAGTTTCATGAAGCCGAAGATTATCATCAAAACTATTATCAAAATAATGAAACACAAGGTTATTGTAGTTTTGTAATTACCCCAAAATTGGCAAAACTTCGTAAGCTGTATGCTGATAAGTTGAAGACTTAAATGACATTCAGTCAACTTTTATTTGGATTACGTCAATTGGGCTTTTATATTATTACTTTTTTTACAACATCAGAACTTTGGTCTTTTTATCGAAATCAATCCTTATTCTAGAGTATAGTTATGTGTAGGATAACAATTTGAAAAGCTGAAAATACATTGTATTAAAAAGGCATAATTTCTTACGAAAAAGTAAATGGAACTTAATCAAAAATATATCCAAATTAGAAACGACTTTATCACAATTTGCAAGCCTTTGCAAAATGAGGATTATTCAGTGCAACCAGCAGAGTTTGTGTCGCCCCCCAAATGGCATTTGGCGCATACCACGTGGTTTTTCGAACAGTTTGTTTTGGTAAAATTTAAGGAAGGTTATAAGGTTTTTGATGAAGACTTTGCCTATTTGTTCAATAGCTATTATAACAACGCAGGAGATCGTGTTTTAAGGCCTAATCGAGGATTGATGACGCGGCCTACTGTTGACGAGGTAAGAAACTATAGGGCTTATGTAGATGAAAATGTGATAGAATTATTAAATAAGAATCCATCAGATGAGATAAATGATATTGTCGAACTCGGTCTTCAGCACGAGCAGCAGCATCAAGAGTTATTTCACTACGACATCAAGTATATTTTGGGTCATCAGCCAACCTTTCCCAATTTTAAGTCTGATGTTAAGTTGGATGCAATTACTTCCAATCCACAATTTATTAAAATAGAAGAAGGGATTTATGAAATAGGCTTCAATGGAAAAGGTTTTCATTTCGATTGTGAGCTAGGACATCATAAAGTTTATTTAAATGGCTTTGAAATCAGGAATCAGCTTGTTACAAATGCTGATTACATCGACTTTATAGAATCTGGAGCTTATGACAATTTTAATCTATGGCATGCTGAAGGTTGGGATTTCATAAAGAATGAAAATATCAACTCACCATTATATTGGCACAAATGGAATGACGATTGGTGTGCCTATACGTACGATGGTTTTAAGAAGGTCGACCTTAATCTTCCCGTTTCTCATATTAGTTTTTATGAAGCTTGGGCATTTGCCGAATGGAAAGGAATGCGCCTTCCAACCGAATTTGAGTGGGAAGTAGCATCAAGTAAATTAAGCTACGGACAACTTTGGGAATGGACCAACAGCGCGTTTCTGCCTTATCCTAATTTTAAGAAGCCAGAAGGCGCCATTGGCGAATACAATGGTAAATTCATGGTCAACCAAATGGTGCTGCGAGGTGCTTCAATTGCCACTCCTCAAAATCATAGCAGAAAAACATACAGAAATTTTTTTCATCCAAACTTACGGTGGATGTTTTCTGGAATTAGACTTGTTAAATAACATGGACCAAACATTTGCAAACGACATCATTCAAGGGCTTACTTCCAAAGAAAAACACCTTCCGTCAAAATATTTTTACGATGACAATGGCAGTCATATCTTTCAGGAAATAATGAAAATGCCTGAATATTACTTGACAGATTCAGAATTTGAAATTCTGTCGTTGCAAGCAAATCAAATACATGAAGCACTTAAATTTTCTGAACCTTTCAATATCATCGAATTGGGTGCAGGTGATGGTTTTAAGACTTATAAATTGTTGGAATATTTGCAGAAAAATCAAATAAACTGCCATTATGTGCCGATTGATATTTCGCAAGAAGCAATGGATATTCTCACCAAAAGTTTAAATGACCGCTTACCAAATTTAGTTGTCAAACCAGAGGTTGGCGATTATTTTGAAATCCTTAAACAAGACAGATTCAGTAATGTTCCAAACTTGCTGTTATTTTTAGGAAGTAATATTGGTAATTATTTGGAAGACGATGCCTTTGAGCTCTTGCGTTTATTCAATCAGAACATGAAAAAAGGCGATAAGCTTTTGATCGGTATCGATTTGAAAAAAAACCCATTAGTCGTGAGGAAAGCTTACTTTGATGCTGGCGGAATTACCAAAAGATTCAATTTGAATTTATTGATTCGTATCAATAGAGAATTTGATGCCGATTTTAAGATAGATGATTTTGATTTTTATTGTCAATATGATGCTATTTCAGGTGAAGTGAAAAGCTTTCTGGTAAGTTTGAAAAAACAAGAAGTACATCTAAAAAAACTCGATAGAGTTATCACATTTGATCAAAATGAATTAATTTGGACAGAGTTGTCTAAAAAATATTCAATTGAAGAAATAGAAGAGCTCGCTACGAAAACGGGGTTTTATGTAAATAAACATTTTTTAGATTGCAAACATTATTTCACAGACAGCCTTTGGGAAAAGAAATAAAATTTCATTGAGGATAAATTGATTGATACGATTAACGAAAATTTAAGTATGAGCACCTCTAACAAAATAATTATTTTAGTTCTAATATTTTTCATTTTTAATGCTTGTGCCACCTACAAGCCGCAGTTGAGATACGAAGAAGACGAAACAAATCAATTCCCAAATAAAGAAGTTGATCGTACTTTCTATTTGATAGGTGATGCTGGGATTTCACCAATTGATGGTATGTCGTCTGGTTTAAATGCTTTTCAAAAGTATCTCAAAGGAAAAGAAACTAAAGATGGCTTTGCAATTTTTCTGGGTGACAATATCTATCCAGCAGGTATGCCAAATAAAAATGATAGTTATCGCAAGGAAGCAGAGAATCATATGGATGCCCAATTTAAATCTGTTAAAGGATTTAAGGGCAAAACAATATTTATTCCTGGAAACCATGAATGGTATGCCGATGGATTGATAGGATTGGAAGATGAAGAAAAGTATGTCACCAAAGCATTAGGGGATGATACCTTTCTTCCAAAAAATGGCTGCCCTTTAGAAAGTATAGACGTAAGTGAAACTATTCAATTGATTATTATTGATACACAGTGGTATCTTGAAAATTGGAATCATCATCCAACTATTAATGACAAATGTGAAATCAAAACAAGAGAACGTTTGATGCTTGAAGTGGAAGGAGAAATTAAAAAGGCCCAGGGAAAGACAATCGTAATTGCAATGCACCATCCAATGTTCACAAACGGAGTTCATGGAGGTCAGTTTGCATTTAACAAGCATCTCTACCCTACACAAAGCAATATTCCGTTACCAATTTTATCGTCTTTAGTAGCTCAAATTCGTACGCAAGGTGGTATTTCCATTCAGGATCGATATAATGAATTGTACAATAATTTAATGAAGAGATTGGAAACATTGGCAACAGAAAGTGGAAATATTACATTTGTTTCTGGCCATGAACATACGTTGCAATACATAGAAACGCAGTATATAAAACAAATTGTAAGTGGTTCAGGTTCCAAAGAATCTTACGCAAATTTGGCTGATAACGGTCATTTTTCATATGGTAAACAAGGGTTTGCAGTATACACGATTTTTAAGGATGGCAGCTCCTGGGTACAATATTTCGGGGCCGAAGGTGGTGAGCCACACTTACTTTTTCAAAAAGAAGTATATCCTCCTACCAAACACTTTGATATCTCTAAACTTCCTGATTCTTTCCCCAATGAAGTTGAAGTTTCGGTTTATACTGATGAAGAAACCGATAAAAAAGGCTTTTATGAGACGCTGCTTGGTGAGAGATACCGAAATCTTTACAGCAAAAAAATTAAGGTGCAAGCTGCAACTTTAGACACTTTATATGGAGGTCTCGAAATTGTTAGAAAAGGTGGTGGCCATCAAACTCGATCTTTGAGATTAAAAACCAAAGACGGCAAGGATTTAAACATGAGAGCTTTAAGAAAAAGCGCCACCCAATATTTACAGGCCGTTGTTTTCAAGGATACCTATATTCAGGATGATTTTGAGCAAACTGAAGTTGAAAATCTGATCTTGGATTTTTATACGGCGGCACATCCTTATGCTTTTTTAGCCATCCCAGATCTATCCCATGCGGCAAAATTGTTTCATACCAATCCCCAACTTTTTTATATTCCCAAACATAAATATTTAGGTGATTTTAACTCTGAATATGGTGGTGAGCTGTACATGATTGAAGAGCGTCCTGAAGAGAATTATAGTAACGAACGTAATTTTGGATATGCTGACGATATTGAGAGTACTCATGACATCATAGAGAAAATCAGAAAAGATGAAAAATATAAGATTGACGAAAATGCATATATAAGAGCACGTCTGTTTGATATGCTCATAGGAGATTGGGATCGACATCAAGACCAATGGCGTTGGGCACAGTTTGATCAACCAAACGGAGATAAGCTTTACAGACCTATTCCAAGAGATAGAGATCAGGTTTTTTCTAATTTTGATGGAGCACTGTTGGATGTTTTAAGAGTACTTTCTGGTGCTACTAATCAACTTCAAGTTTATGATGCCGAGTTGAAAGACATTAGATGGATGAATAGTGCAGGAGTTAAATTAGATAGGGTGTTGATTCAACAGTCAAATATTGAGACTTGGTTGAAACAAGCAAAATTTCTTCAAGATAATATTACAGATGAGGTTATCGAAAAAGCCTTTTCTAAAGTTCCTAAAGAAGTCCAAGATGAATCCTTGGCAGATATTAAAGAGAAATTAAAAGGGCGTAGAGGTAATTTGCAGGATATCGCACAGCGCTATTATGATTATCTCAATGGTTTGGTAATTATCAAAGGATCAGACAAGGACGACTATTTTGAGATTACAAGAAGCGGCGATAAAGAGACACATGTTAAAATTTCAAGAATAAAGGATGGTGAGAAGGGAGAGGTCATTTTAGACAAGGTTTACAATAGAGATATTGTTAAGGAAATGTGGGTTTATGGATTGGATGATAAAGATGTTTTTGAAGTTAAAGGAAAGGCCAACAATCCAATCTTTATTAGGATTATTGGAGGTCAAGAAAATGATACATATATCATTGAAAACGGCAGAAGAGTTAAAGTATACGATCATAAAACTAAAAACAATACTATCGAGAAGAATAAAGGTGCTCGAATCAAATTTTCAGACAACTATAACCTAAATTTATTCGATTTTCAAAAGAACATCACTTCATCTTCCACTATTACTCCAAGTTTTGGATATAATCCTGATAATGGTTTTCTATTGGGAATTTCATATGTGTCAACCAAAAAAGGATTTCAAAGAAACCCGTTTTCTCAACAACATCATTTTAGGGGAGGCTATTTTTTTGCAACTAATGGTTTCGATATTAACTATGATGGTGAGTTTGCAAATATCTCCGATGATTGGAATTTACACATAGGTGGTAGATTTACAAGCGAAAATTTTGCAAACAACTTCTTTGGCTATGGTAATGAAACAGTCAATAATGATGATGATTTGGGTCTTGATTACAATAGGGTCAGGACTAGTATCTATGCGGCCAAATTGGGAGTTGTGAAAAAAGGTAGCTTTGGTGGTGACTATGGCTTTAGAGCTGTATTAGAGGGTGTTGAATTGGGGAATAATGACGGACGCTTTATAACCGATTTAGTATCGCCAGACAATCATCCTTTTTATGATAGACGATTTTTTGGGGCATTGGAGGCAGAGTATCAATACGAAAGTTTTGACAATAGACTCAATCCTGCTAAAGGAATGACTTTCTCTTTATTGGTTGGTGGCAAAACCGAATTTAAAGAAACCAAAAATACTTTTGGTTATATAAATTCTGATCTTGGCTTTTACAACGCATTATCCAAAGACAGAAAATTTGTCTTAAAAACTGATTTGCGAACACAGATAAGAATTGGGGAAGATCTCATATTTTATCAAGCTTCAAATTTGGGAGGTGCTAATGGTTTAAGAGGTTATAGAAATGAACGTTTTACAGGTAGAAACTCGCTAGTTGGTAGTGCTGATGTTAGGTATGGGTTTCCATCATTTAAAACGAGAATACTTCCGCTTCAGTTTGGAATATTTGTTGGAGGTGACATTGGACGTGTTTGGTTGAAAAATGATTTTTCAGATAAATGGCACAACGATTATGGTGGAGGTTTTTGGCTCACGGCTGCCGAGACTGTCTCAGGAACATTCAACCTGTTTAATGGTGAAGACGGCTTGAGGATGTCATTTGGCTTCGGACTAAATTTTTAAAAACTAATCAATATCAAAAAGATAAAGGTTGCCTCCATCACCACCATTTCTTTCATCTGTGAGATAAACGGTTGTCGAGTTTTTAAAGCAGACACCTTCTTTTTGAGAATTATGTTCAAAGCTTAAAGCCTCAACATCACCTTTAAAAAATTGATCGCCTTCAAAATTGTTCAAAACCCAAAGTTTGTCGTGGTTAAGTAGCACAACTGTTTTTCCGTCAGCACTAATATCGGCAGAAGTAATTCTATTGTGTTTTCCATCAAGTTCAAATGTGGTCAATACTACCGCAATATGACTGCCCTCTTGGTTTGGAACCTTTATCAAAATTCCTTCTTTGTTTTCCTTACTGAAAATATAAAAGTTGTCATCCTTCACAAAAAAAGCCTCAAAATCCCTATCCTTTGTGCCTTTTGGAAGTTTAAAGTCGATATGTTCTGCAGTCACTTTGTCGTCGGCTTTTTCAGGGTTAGTAATCTTAAAAATGCTATAGTTGTGACGCTTTCTTGAGTTGTTTCCAAAATCACCTATATAAATATTCCCGTTATCATCCGCAGTCAAATCTTCCCAATCCTCATTTTCGCCATTAAGGATTGTCAAATCTTTCGCAACCTTGCCATTTTTGTCCAATGCATACAAATGATTGTCGTTCCCAGCGTCCTCAATGACCCAAATCAAATTAGAATTTGGTGCAACTTCAGCAGCAGAAACCTCTTTTAAATGGTTGGGAATATCTGCAACCAAGGTAAGCTTCCCAGTGTCGCAAGACCAAAACAATAATGCCGTAATGAATAGTTGATATACTGTCATAGGTTAAAATTACAGGGATATGACACCAATCAAAAACTTATTGTCTTAAACTATTTATAAAATTTCTAGCAATACAAACCACATTTTAATAGTTTTGATGGTATCAAATGTGTTTTTAAAATGAATTCAGTTAAGGACCTTCTCAATCTTCTAGATTTAAAACAAATCAACGACACAGAGTTTAGCGGAATCAGCAAAACAGTAGGTAGTCCCAACGTTTTCGGAGGCCAAGTATTGGCGCAGGCCATCAACGCGGCTTCAAGAACCATTCATAACGGTCGAGTGCTTCACAGTATGCACTCGTATTTTCTGGAGCCTGGCAATTTGGAGCTTCCTATAACTTACAATGTAAGCATCGTTAGAGATGGAGGAAGCTTTTCAGTGCGAAGAGTGACAGCTCATCAAAAAGAAACTACTATTTTCATTCTATCCGCATCGTTTCATAAAAAGGAAGAAGGCTATAACCATCAAATCACAATACCTTCTGGTATCAAACAGCCAGACGAACTTTTAAGCTGGACAGATATGCTTCACAAATTTGGCGAAGCCATTCCACCACGCACCAAAGGTTTTATGGAAATTCCACGTCCAGTGGAATTTAAACCTGTTGAGATTGCAAATCCTTTAAATAAACAAGATTTACCGCCTGTTACAAATGTGTGGTTCAAGCTTAAGGGCGACGTGCCAGCGCTCACACTTTCCGAAAAGCAACAAATCCTCACCTATATTTCAGATTATAATATCTTGGCAGCTGCTATGAATCGTCACGCCAGCAAAGCACATTGGGGAAACACACAAACAGCCAGCCTAGACCATTCTATGTGGTATTTCCGTGATGTCGATTTTACCGATTGGCTACTCTACGCCATCGAGTCGCCCAATACGTCTAACGCACGTGGTTTCGCAAAAGGAAATATCTTTTCAAGAGATGGCAAACTCATCGCTTCGGTAGCGCAAGAAGGATTGATGCGTCCTATGTAGTTTGATGAGGTATATAAATTTGATAGTGAAATAAGTAATGATGATATTTTTTGAATGGAGTTTGATTTTTAACAGAATAATGATGTAAATTCAATTCTAGATATGAAAGATATCCTATTCCATACATATAGTCTCAAGTCTGAACGCGATACTTTTTATGTTGAATGGAGGGCAAACAATGTTGAATGAAGAGCAAACAATGTTGAATGAGGAGCAAACAATGTTGAATAGACACCTGCACATATTGAAAACGTACCTGCAAATGTTGAATGGACACCTACACATCTTGAAAACTTACCTGCAAATGTTGAATAGACAGTTTTACATCTTGAACAAGCTACTTACAATGCTAAACATCATAAAACAACAACAAATAACCTTAAACCAAACCACAAACCCACTATGTTAAAAATTGGTCATAGAGGTGCAGCAGGCTATGTAGCCGAAAACACCCTCGAATCCATCGATAAGGCGCTCGAATTGGGCGTAGATGGTGTCGAAATAGACGTTCATCTCTGCGCATCGGGAGAACTCGTTGTGCACCACGACCTCACACTCGACAGAATGACTAACGGCTCTGGCGAAATCGCAACTTGGACACTTAAAGAGCTTAAATATTTGCTTGTTGGTGATAGATACCGCATCCCAACACTCGTTGAGGTGTTAGACCATCTCAATGCAAGATGCTTATTGAACATCGAATTAAAAGGTGAGGACACCGCAAAGCCTACAGTGGAGCTTTTACAGCAGTACATTAAAGATGAAAAGTACCAATACGAAAATATTTTGCTCTCAAGCTTTCATTTCAAAGAATTGGAAATCGTTTCAGACCTCGATCCGAACTTTCAGTTGGCTGTTCTTACTATAAAAAGCATCGATGAGGCCATTCTCATTGCCGAAAAGGTCAATGCAAAATATTTACACCCGCATACGTCCGTCACATCTAAAGTTGGTGTTAAGGCAGCACACTATTACGGTTACAAAGTCAACGCTTGGACTGCAAATATGAAAGATACAATCAAAAAGATGAAGCTCTACCGCGTAGATGGCCTCATTTCAGACAAACCAGACCGTTTATGAATTACGTAGATGTCCTTATTGTTGGCGGAGGCGCTGCTGGCTTTTTCGCAGCTATCAATATTGCGGACAAACGCCCCGATCTTAAGGTCGCAATCATCGAACGCAACAAAGAAGGGCTGCAAAAGGTAAAGATATCTGGCGGTGGAAGATGCAACGTCACGCACGCCGAGTTTATTCCTTCTGAATTAATAGAAAATTATCCTCGTGGCAAAAAGGAATTGCTTGGTCCGTTTCATCAATTTATGACGTTTGATACCATAGAATGGTTTGAAAAACGTGGAATTCCTCTAAAGACTGAAGAAGATGGTAGAATGTTTCCCATAACAGACGCATCACAAACCATCATTGACTGTTTTCTTAACGAAGCCAAGCGTCTTAACATTCAAGTTTTTTATAATCATACGCTAAAATCCATTTCAAAGGAAAAACATTGGATTGCCACAACCTCACAAACTACCTTTTCTGCGAAACATTTAGTGTTGACAACAGGAAGCAGCAAAAAGATGTGGGAAATGCTGCAATCTTTTGGGCATACCATCGTGTCGCCTGTTCCATCGCTCTTCACATTTAATATAAAAGACGATCGCATTGCTGATATTCCTGGTGTGGTGGCGCAAAATGTCGAGATAAAAGTTCTAGAAACCGATTTGTATAGTGAAGGACCGCTTCTCATAACGCACGTAGGGATGAGCGCGCCCGCAATCCTTAAACTATCGGCATATGGAGCCATTGAGTTGGCCGAAAAGGATTATAATTTTTCAATTGAAATCAATTTCATTCGCAAATCAATAGATGATGCGTTCGATGATTTAAAAGAATTGAAACAACAGCTCGCCAAAAAAACGGTAATGAAGTTTCCACAATACGAATTGCCCAAACGATTGTGGCAAAAGCTCGTCTATGCGGCAAATATGGATAGTGAAATTCGCTGGGCCGACCTTACAAAACAGCAATTGGAAGATTTGGCGTCGCAATTAACGCAAGCAGTTTTCAAAGTGAATGGTAAAAGTACGTTTAAGGAAGAATTTGTCACCGCAGGAGGCATCGATTTAAAAGAAATCAATTTTAAGACTTTTGAAAGCAAGCTTCATAAAAAAATGTATTTTGCTGGTGAAATCATAAATGTCGATGCCGTCACCGGAGGCTTCAATTTTCAGAACGCGTGGACAGGTGCATACATCATAGCAAACGCCATCACAAATGAATAACTACATTGCATTATTGAAAGGCATCAATGTCGGTGGACATAAGAAAGTCCCAATGGCAGACCTTCGAGCCTTGCTTACAAAAAGTGGGTTTGAAAACGTTCAAACCTACATCCAGAGTGGCAATGTCATCCTTCAATCTTTTGAAAATAAATCGAAAATTCAAAAGCAATTGGAAGAAAGTATCAAAGACCATTTCGGTTTTGAAGTTTCCGTAATTGTCAAGACGAATAAGCACCTTCAAAAAGTATTGGATGATTGTCCGTTTGAAAAAGGAGCGAAGGAAAAAAGTTATTTTGTTATGTTCAACAAAAAACCTTCGGATGAATTGGTAAAGGAAGCAAAATCCATTTCGTATGATGAAGGTGAAGAAATCATCATCAAGAACGATTGTCTTTATTTTTACAGTGCCAATGGGTATGGCCAGTCAAAATTCAATATGAATACATTCGAAAGAAAATTGAAGGTCATCGGCACATCAAGAAACTACAATACAATGCTAAAACTCCTATCTTTGTCGGCAGAGTAACACTATGACAGAACAACTATTCATTCCAGAACCGTATGCGTTCAATCTAGAAAACGGAAAAGTCACTTGGGAATCTCCAAGTAACATCGCACTTATAAAATATTGGGGAAAGAAGAAACATCAAATCCCTAAAAATCCCTCAATAAGTTTTACGTTGGATAAATGCAAGACCATCACTTCGGTAACCTTCACAAAGAAAGAAGAAACCGATGATTTTTCGTTTGAAGTGTTCTTGGATGGAGAAAAAAAGGACGATTTCAAACCGAAAATAAACACCTTTTTCACCAGAATAGAAGCCTACGTTCCCTTTTTGAAGCACTATCATTTCAAAATTGAGACAAAAAATACCTTTCCGCACAGTTCAGGTATTGCATCATCAGCCTCCGGAATGAGTGCCTTGGCCTTATGTTTGATATCCATCGAAAAACAAATGCAACCGTCACTGTCAGATGATCAATTCAACCGTAAGGCATCATTTTTGGCACGTCTCGGTTCAGGATCAGCCTGTCGCAGTATCGAAGGAGATCTTATCGTTTGGGGACAAACCGATGAAATAGAACAAAGTTCAGACCTCTTCGGAATAAAATATCCATACAAAGTTCACGACAACTTCAAGAATTTTCAAGACACCATTTTATTGGTCGATGAAGGCGAGAAGCAAGTCAGTAGTACCGTTGGGCATAATCTAATGAACAATCATCCCTTTGCAGAAGAGCGTTTTCAACAAGCACATCATAACATCAAACTTCTAAAACCCATTCTGGAGTCTGGAGACATCAATTCGTTTATCAAACTCATCGAAAGCGAAGCGCTAACACTTCACGCTATGATGATGACAAGTATGCCATATTTTATATTGATGAAGCCAAATACGCTACAAATCATCAATAAAATCTGGGAGTTTAGAAACAACACAGAATTGCATCTTGGATTTACATTAGATGCTGGTGCCAATGTTCATTTGCTCTATCCGCAAAATGAATCCGATAAAATACTGGAATTTATTAAAAGTGAGTTAGTTGGATATTGTCAAAATGGACATTATATTTGCGACCAAATAGGCCTAGGCGCCAACCGAATTGAATAAAATTACGTATATTTGATAAGGAAATTGCTCTAAATAAATGAAAGGACCGCTTTTTTACTCAAAAATCTTACTCTTCGGAGAATACGGAATCATTAAGGATTCCAAAGGATTGTCAATCCCCTACAATTTTTACAATGGAGCATTAAAAACGGATGGTCTTCAATCTGAAGTAGCCTTAAAGTCTAACGCCAACCTCAAAAAGTTTGTAGAATATTTGAAGTCTATTGACGCAGAGTTGGTGACTTTCGATATGGAATCCCTTGAAAAAGATGTTGAAGCAGGAATGTACTTTGATTCCTCTATTCCACAAGGTTATGGTGTAGGTAGTAGTGGTGCACTTGTAGCAGCAATTTATGATAAGTATGCTCAAAATAAAATCACCGTTTTAGAGAATTTGACACGTGAGAAATTATTGACCTTAAAGTCTATTTTCTCCCAAATGGAATCGTTCTTTCACGGCAAATCATCTGGTTTGGACCCTTTGAATAGTTATTTGAGTATTCCAATCTTGATTAATTCCAAAGACAATATCGAAGCAACAGGCATTCCTTCGCAAAAAACGGATGGGAAAGGTGCTGTATTTTTATTGGATAGCGGCATCATTGGTGAAACTGCTCCAATGGTGAGCATTTTTATGGAAAATATGAAACAAGAAGGTTTCCGTAAAATGCTGAAAAACCAATTCATCAAACATACAGATGCCTGCGTTGACGATTTCTTGAAAGGTGACGTAAAATCTTTGTTCAGCAACACCAAAAAACTTTCAAAAGTTGTATTGAATCATTTCAAACCGATGATTCCTCAAGAATTCCACGAACTTTGGAAGCGAGGTATCGAAACCAATGATTACTATTTGAAGCTTTGTGGCTCTGGTGGTGGTGGTTACATTCTTGGTTTCACGGAAGATATAGATAAAGCTAAAGCCTCATTGGCAAATTACAAGTTAGAAGTGGTTTACAACTTCTAAACTTCTTAATATGTTATCCAGAAGACAAAAACATTTACTACTAAAGTTTTTTAGTATGTTTTCTGTGGTTAGAGGTTATAACATTCTCATAATTGTCATTGCACAATATTTAACGTCTATTTACATCTTGGCTCACGACAAGCCATTGCGACAAGTAGTTTTGGACTTAAACTTGTTTATGCTTGTATTGGCTTCTGCATCAACGATTGCAGCTGGTTACATCATCAATAATTTTTATGATTCAGAGAAAGATTTGATCAATCGACCCAACAAGTCGATGCTCGATAGATTGGTCAGTCAGAACACAAAATTGTCATTCTATTTTGTGTTGAATTTTTTGGCTGTAATATTTTCCAGTTATGTATCTTTCAATGCCGTCATATTCTTTTCGGCTTACATATTTGGTATTTGGTTTTACTCCCATAAGCTTAAAAAGATGCCATTTATTGGGAATCTTACTTCAGCAATATTGACGATAACACCATTTTTCGCCATTTTTATATATTATCAGAATTTTGAACGTGTGATTTTTGTGCACGCAATGTTTCTATTTTTGATAGTTTCAATGAGAGAACTGACGAAAGATTTGGAAAACATCAAAGGCGATTTGGTCCAGAACTATCATACGATACCTATTTTATATGGTGAAAAAGTTTCCAAACAGATGTTGACTATTTTGGTTGTTTTGACCTTGATTCCAACGGTGTTATTGGTGAGCTATTTTAATGTAGGCTACATGAATTATTTTTTCTATTTAAGTGCATTTCTTTTGTTTATATTTCTTTTGTTTCTATGGAAATCGAGAACGAAGATTCATTATCTTATTTTGCACAATATTCTTAAATTTATCATTGTAGCAGGTGTTTTCAGCATTGTTCTGATTGACGTCAATGTTGTTCTCAATCGTATTTGAAAATCATTATCCTAAAAATCTTAAATAGTAATTTAAAAAGTATCTTTGCAACTTAAAGCAAGCATTATGAGCAGACATCAAGGAAGTAGCGGGAAAGGGAAATCTTCGGGAAGAGGACAATTGGCAAAAGGTAATAAATCTTTTAGTCGAAGTGGTGATGGCTCAAAAGGAAGCTACGCAAGAGGCAATGCGCCAATGAAAAAGAGGCAATCTTCTCCAGAGAAGCCTCAAACGGATAACAAATCTTCAGAAAAGAAATCAAATCCAGATGAAATCCGATTGAACAAATACATCGCCAATTCTGGTCTATGTTCACGTCGCGATGCAGATATGCATATTGCAACTGGTAGCGTTACTGTCAACGGAAAAATAATTACAGAAATGGGTTATAAGGTCAAATTGACTGATGAGGTTAAATTTGATGGTGCCAAAATAGCTCCCGAAAAAAAGGCATATGTATTGCTAAATAAACCCAAAGGATTTGCCACAACCACAAGTGAAGGTAAGGGTAGAACTGTGATGGATTTAGTTGCGAATGCTACTACTGCTCGTATAAAACCTATCGGTCGACTGGGAAGAAACTCTTTGGGTTTGATATTGTTTACTAACGACGATGATTTGGTTAAAAAGTTCACCAATTCAAAAAATGGTGTACCAAGACTTTTTCAAATTGAATTGGACAAAAACCTGAAGCTTGAAGATTTCAAACAAATCCAAGCTGGTTTGAATATTGAAGGTAAGACCGTGAGCGTGGTTGAAATCAGTTATATTGATGGCGAACCAAAAAATAAGATAGGCTTAAAAATCAAAAACACTGGTAATACAGTTATTAGATCTATATTCGACCATTTGAAATATGAGATTGTAAAATTGGATTGTGTCTCAATTGCTGGACTTACCAAAAAGGACATTCCAAGAGGTCATTGGAAACACTTAACACAGCAAGAGGTCAATACCTTGAAAATGCTTCCTTAATTTTTACCTAAAAAAAATTAAAAACCTCATTGATTTTAAAATTTTTATACTTCTTTTGTAATTCATAAAGTTGAATAATTTAATGATATTTTCACAACTTGGCTCGTGGACGTGATGACAATATGTTCTAGAGCAATTTACACGACTAGTAAGCGATTCTCAAAGCTAAAATCTGATTTGAAATTGTATTCAATCAGACACTTACAGCTTGTGTTTTATCCAAAATATAAGCAAATCCAAATATGATTTTTTCGCCATTTATTGCGCCAATTAATTTTTTTTTCAGAATTTTAAATTTCAATAAAAAATAATGAATACAAAATATATTGATCTTATAAATCAAACCTTTTATTTTCCTCAAGAAGAATTCAAGCTTGAAGATAGACACCTGCAATTTCATGATATCGATTTGATGCAATTGGTTGAAGACTATGGGACGCCTTTAAAATTTACATATTTACCTCAAATATCAAATAACATCAATCGTGCTAAAGATTGGTTTGCCAAAGCGAGAAAAAAACACAAATATAAAGGTAAGTATCATTATTGTTATTGCACCAAAAGCTCACATTTCAAGCATGTTCTGAACGAAGCATTGAAAAATGATATTCATATAGAAACATCTTCTGCCTTTGATATAGATATTGTAGAAAAGCTAAAGAAGGAAGGTAAAATTTCAGATAAAACTTATGTGTTGTGCAATGGGTTTAAGCGAGAACAGTATGTTGCCAATATTGCAAGACTTGTAAATAACGGGCATAAAAACTGCATTCCAATTATAGACAATTATGAAGAAATCGATTTATTGTCACAAGAAATAAATGGCAAATTCAATATTGGTGTAAGAATAGCTTCTGAAGAAGAACCCAAATTTGAATTCTATACTTCACGTTTAGGAATTGGTTATAAAAACATTCTTCCGTTTTATAGAAGTCAGATAAGGGAAAATAAGAAGGTAAAACTAAAAATGCTACACTTTTTTATAAACACAGGTATTCGTGACAATGCTTATTATTGGAACGAGTTGTCTAAATGTTTGAAAGTTTATACAAGTTTAAAACATATTTGTCCTTCGTTAGACAGTTTGAACATTGGAGGTGGATTTCCTATTAAAAATTCGTTGGCATTTGATTATGACTATGAATATATGGTTGATGAAATTATCAATCAGGTAAAAATGTTCTGTGAGCAAGAGGAAGTAGATGTCCCAAATATCTTCACCGAATTCGGAAGTTTTACTGTAGGTGAAAGTGGCGGAGCCATTTATGAAGTTTTGTATCAGAAACAACAAAATGATAGAGAAAAGTGGAATATGATCAACTCATCATTTATAACCACATTACCAGATACTTGGGCCATCAACAAGCGATTCATTATGCTGCCTATCAATCGTTGGTATGACAGTTATGAAAGAGTACTTTTAGGAGGATTAACATGTGATAGTGATGATTACTATAACAGTGAACAGCATATGAATGCTATTTACCTGCCAAAGTACAATAAAGAAAAACCTTTGTATCTTGGGTTTTTCAATACAGGAGCTTATCAAGAAACCATTGGCGGATTTGGAGGATTGCAACATTGTTTGATACCTTCGCCAAAGCATATTTTAATCGATAGAGATGAAAATGGTCAAATAACGACCGAATTATTTAGTGAACAACAAAAAAGTGAAGACTTACTTAAAATTTTAGGTTACAATGAGTAATATAACGTATGCAGGAATAGACGAAGAATATTCCAAACTTGAAACGGCTAAAATCGTTTTGATTCCAGTGCCATATGATGGTACAAGTACTTGGCAAAAAGGTGCGGACAAAGGGCCAAAAGCATTCTTGGATGCTTCAGAAAACATGGAGCTTTATGATATAGAGACAGGCACTGAAGTATATAAGCAAGGTGTGTATCTTGCTGATGCCGTTACCGAGAATTCTTCACCAGAAAAAATGGTGGATGAAGTACATCAAACAGTCAAAAAATACATCAAGCGCAACAAATTTGTCACCATCTTTGGCGGCGAACATTCTATTTCTATTGGAACCATCAGGGCTTTTAACGAATGCTTTGACAATCTTACCGTATTGCAGATAGATGCGCATGCCGATTTGAGAAAGGAATACCAAGGTAGCAAGTGCAATCATGCATGTGCAGTTTACGAGGCTAGTCAAACGACTAATCTAATTCAGGTTGGTATTCGTAGTATGGACGTTATTGAAACGACTGTTATGGATGAGGAAAAAACGTATTTCGCTCATGATATGGTTAATGACGAGTTCTGGATGGACAATGCTATTGACCAAATGACAGATAATGTGTTTATTACTATCGATTTGGATGCTTTTGATCCATCTATTATGCCATCAACAGGAACTCCAGAGCCAGGAGGATTGTTGTGGTATGAGACCTTGGATTTTTTAAGAAGGATATTTGAAGAGAAAAACGTCGTTGGTTTTGACATTGTTGAATTGTGCCCAGATCCAAGTGAAAAATCTTCCGATTTCTTGGCTGCCAAATTGTACTACAAAATGTTAAGCTATAAATTTTTGGATGACAATGTAGAGGACGGTTACGAAAGTAACTTTAAGGAATCTGGTTCATCCACCAGTAAATTTTCAAAATTTGATAATGATGACGAAGACTAAAGGACCGATTACTAATTTTATTGAAAACTATTACCTTCATTTCAATGCAGCAGCTTTAGTAGATGCTGCAAAGGGTTATGAAGCACAACTTGAAAAAGGCTCAAAAATGCTAGTTTCTTTGGCTGGAGCAATGAGTACTGCCGAGTTGGGAAAAATATTTGCAGAAGTCATCCGACAAGATAAAGTTCAAATTATATCGTGTACAGGTGCCAATCTTGAGGAAGATATTATGAATTTGGTGGCACATTCCCATTACAAAAGAGTTCCAAATTATAGAGATTTGACACCTCAAGAAGAATGGGATTTGCTGGAGCAAGGTCTGAATCGTGTGACCGACACTTGTATTCCCGAAGAAGAAGCTTTTAGACGTTTACAAAAACATATTTTTAAGATTTGGAAAGATGCTGAACTCAATGGTGAGCGTTATTTCCCACACGAATTTATGTATAAGATGTTGTTGAGCGGAGTGCTTGAAGAATACTATGAAATCGACATAAAAAATTCTTGGATGTATGCTGCGGCAGAGAAAAATTTACCTATAATTGTACCAGGTTGGGAAGATAGTACCATGGGTAATATTTTCGCCAGCTACGTTCTTAAAGGAGAATTGAAGGCAAGTACTATGAAGTCAGGAATCGAATATATGACGTTTCTAGCAGATTGGTATACAGATAATTCAGAAAACGGTATTGGGTTTTTCCAAATAGGAGGTGGTATCGCAGGTGATTTTCCTATCTGCGTCGTTCCTATGTTGTATCAAGATATGGAACGCACCGACACACCGTTCTGGAGTTATTTCTGCCAAATCAGTGACTCCACCACAAGTTATGGATCTTATTCTGGAGCAGTTCCAAATGAAAAAATTACTTGGGGAAAATTAGATATTGACACACCAAAATTTATAATAGAAAGTGATGCCACTATTGTTGCACCACTTATTTTTGCCTACCTATTAGATATGTAATTATGAGTAACAAAAGAGATAATCTTAAACGCGTTATTGTTGACTTTAAAAAGCTGACACCAGAAATTTTAGCTTTGTTGGTTGAAAAATATCCTGACGGTTATGATGATGAGAATATCATTACGTTTAGGAATGCCAACAACGAAATTATTGAGGCAGTAGAAGTGACTACTGATGATACCAAATATTTGGTAAAAGTAAGCACCAAGCTTCAGGTGACTATGGAAAATTATGACGAAGACGATTATGAAGATTTTGATTCAGACGATCCAGAAGCAGTTCAAGATCCGGAAATGGGCGAAGATGACCCAGAGATGGACGATGAAGGAGATGTGGACTAATTTTTGAATCAAGTCTATAAATTTAAATAAAAACTTCATATTTTGAAGACTGCAAAAGTCGCCTCGTTTTGGCGACTTTTTTATTTTGGTAATACTAACATTTAAGAATAAGTATTTTAGATATTTAATGATTTTGAGTGGAAAAAATTAGTAACTTTATGAAAACTAACTTCTATGACAACTCAATTTCATCTTGCTTTACCGTGCGTCAATGTCAATAAAACTCGTGAGTTTTATTCGGATATTCTAGGAGCTAAAATAGGTCGTTCAGCTGTAAAATGGGCTGATGTCAATTTGTATGGCAATCAAATAACATTCACTGAATGTGGACCTTTTAAGTTTGAATGCAAAAGCTATAATTTTAATGGAGATATACTTCCTTCTTTCCATTTTGGGATCATCTTGAACAAATCAGATTGGCAAGAAGTGTTGGATCGATTGAAATCCAAAAAGTATGACATTGTTTCAGAAGTAAAATTCCTTGAAAACAAGGTTGGTGAACACCATTCATTCTTCGTAAAAGACCCAAATGACTATACAGTAGAATTTAAGTGCTTTACGAATTCACAAGAAATTTTTGAGAGTTAGGTTTTTTAAAAAATACTTCCCAAACAAAAACTGCATACACCAAAAGGTATTCGAGACCAATAACCCACAGATTTTCGGAATAATTACTATTGGCATAGGTGAAATAGCTTAAGACGATTACAAACGACCAAATCAAAGGGAATTTATAATTTGTAAAGATAGATAGTGCCAAAATTGTTGTTAAATACCAAGGATGGATGGTCGTGGATACGAAATAGTACACCGCTATCAACAAGACCATTGAGCAAATTAAATTGGGCATTGTACGGCTATTTCTAATAAATGTGAATGCTATCGAAAACAGAATAACGATCACGGGAATAAATTTACCTATGACCGCAATTTGATTGTAACCTGTAAGCACGTATCCAATTTCCCTAGCCACATAGTAGATACTGGCATTAAACTCAAAATCAGTGAACCATAAACCTACGGTTTTTGAGTAATTGCTGATGAATTCCGAGGAGAAAAATGGTGCAAATAAAAGAATGATGACAATAGCTACAATACTGTAGTAACTTATCAGTTTATAGAATCCCAATGGTTTAAAATCATTAGATTGTCTTTTTGTGAACCATTGAAAAAATAAGGGCAATAGTAGCAAAGGAATCAATTTGGTTGAAACGGAAAGCCCAAAAATGGCTGCTGCCAACTTCCATTTACCAACATACAACAGATATAAGCTCCAAACAAGAAAGAACACCATAACACCTTCAAAATGTAGACTGCCCGTGAGCTCAATAATTATAAACGGATTGAGTATGTACCAAAAGATTTTGTTGACGGGAATATTGAGTTTCTCAAGTAATTTTTTTCCGAAGTAAAGCGTTCCAAAATCTGCAGTAATAATAAACACGCGAAAAACTATAGCAGAACCTATGATGCTTTTTCCGCTGATGAATGCTGCAACTGTAAAAATACATTGTTTAATAGGTGGATAATTGGTAAAATGGCTTCCATTCAAAGTTCCCATTCCCTGATAAAGTTCTTGGGCTTGAGCTATCGGAAATTGATTATTTTGAATGAATGATTCTGGTTTGTAAAGATAAGGGTTGAGGCCTTCTATCAATAGTCGTCCATCCCAGATAAAGCGATAAAAATCCTGTGATAGATTAGGAATCGCAAAAAGAAACATTATTCGAAAGATTGCAGCAAAAATCAAGAGTAGATTAAAATTGACCTTGTGATTTTGCATCAACTTATAAAATAGAAGAAACAAGCCAGAATAGAGCAGAAGAAGCTTGCTAAAATCTGTTCTGACAAGATCATATGCAAAAATCCAGTATAGCAAGATGCTCAAAAGTGCATAAAGAACGGGTGTCTTATAAATTTTGAAATTCGCAGTGTTGAGCATCTGGTTGAAAATTGAAGACCTCGCAAGTTAAGAAAACTAGCGAGGTCCATTTAGTCTTTTTATTTGAGAAGACCTTTCAATATGTATAAAAGAATAGGTCTTATAACTTCAATTAATTAAGCTTTTGAGGTCAATGATTTGAAAAATACATAACCAAAACCAATGCAAAGCATTAAGTGAAATGGAAACAATCCAAAGTCACCTCCTTGGTCACCTACAATAAAGGCACTGTACAATCCGAATGCAAAATAGAGCATCAATGCACCTTCGATGATCACATTCATTGAGATGTTCTTGGCCAAATATTTGTTGCCCTTCCAACTATCCTTCAAACTGCTGATGTTGAATTTCGGTGTTCTTACGAATTCACTTCTTTTGCCAATATGACCTTCCAAAACTGCAATAGAATTATGTAATGAAAAGCCCATTGCTATAGAGAAAAACGTAAAGAATGTTCGAACATAAGTGAAAAAGTTCTTAAACCCATTCCCATAAATACTTTTGTACATCATCCAATAACATACAAAGAAAATCATTGTACTCATCACGAAGAAACTCATAAAATAGAAGTAATAACGCAAGTGAGCATATTCGTTTTTGATATACAACATTGGAATACTCAAAATTGCAACAATAAACACATTTAGGAACATTGTGCTATTCAACAAATGTAGTATACCGTGGAATTTGGTTTTTGGTGAAATATTCTTCGACTTTAAAACTCTCCACATCATCTTACGGAAGTTTTCGGCTCCACCTTTGTTCCAACGGAATTGTTGTGAACGTGCGGCACTGATAACTACAGGCAATTCGGCAGGTGTTTCAACATCTTCCAAATACTTGAATTTCCAATTTTTCAATTGGGCTCTGTAACTCAAGTCCAAATCTTCTGTCAATGTATCACCTTCCCAGTTCCCAGCATCTAAAATGCAGGTTTTACGCCATATGCCAGCGGTTCCATTGAAGTTGATAAAGTGTCCTTTGCTGTTGCGTCCTACTTGTTCCAATGTAAAATGAGCATCTAGGGCAAAGGCTTGGATTTTTGTCAACAGCGAATAGTTTCTGTTGATGTGTCCCCAACGTGTTTGCACCACGCCAATTTGCTCATCCTTAAAATAAGGTATGGTCTTTTTCAGCCAGTTTGGTTCTGGTAAGAAATCCGCATCAAAAATAGCAACAAATTCACCCTTTGCAATTTTCAAACCTTCTTTTAAGGCACCAGCTTTGAATCCACTTCTGTCTGTTCGACAAATATGTGTAATATCAAGACCAGTTTGTCTTAATTTTTCAACGTGCTCAAAAGTTGATTTTACTGTTTCGTCAGTAGAATCGTCCAACACTTGGATTTCCAATTTGTCTTTTGGGTAGTCGATAAGTGCAATGTTGTCTAAAAGACGATCCATAACATACATTTCGTTGAAGACCGGTAATTGGATGGTCACGAAAGGTACTTCGTCAGGATTTGAGAGATCAAAAATATCTGAATTATCTTCAGTATTTTTAGAGGTCAGGTAATTGAACAATAAGTTCAATTGGGCTAGTGCATACATAAAAATCAGCACGATAGCCACAGTGTAAATTACAATAATAAGTGATTCAATAATCATTTTTTAAAGCTATATTTAAAAATCCAACTTAAGATTTTTGCGCCTGCAAATATAGTACCTTTTATGGTTCCTGATACTTTTGACACACCAATTCTTTTTTTGTAGTGTACAGGCACCTCAATATACGATAAACACTGGCGTTTGGACTTCAATTGCATCTCCACAGTCCACCCATAAGTAGGGTCTTGCATCTTCAAATCGAGCAACTTTTGATATTTTATAGCGCGAAAAGGACCCAAATCGGTAAATTTTGCACCAAAAAATAAACGCATTAAACTAGTCGCTAGCCAATTGCCAAAAATTTGTTGCGGCATCATGGAGCCATCTTCCCTAAACGCTTTCACTCTAGCACCAATGACCAAATCGATATCATCCTCAATAATTGGCTGCACAATTTTGGTCAATTCTTCTGGATAATCGCTATAGTCGCCATCCAAAAATACAATAATTTCTGGTTTTACCTCTTGATTAGCAATATATTCCAGTCCTTTTAGACAGGCATTACCATAACCCATAATATGCTGTTTCAGAACAGTTGCACCTGCTTCTTGCGCCACTTCGAAAGTTTTGTCCGACGAATTATTATCTACAACAATGATTTCATTAACGATGGATGGAATTTCTTTAATGACCAGTCCAATGGATTGCTCTTCGTTATAGGCAGGAATAATTACTTTAATGTTGGTCATTTGGTTTTGAAAGTAGTTGCAAAAGTAGCATAGTTTTTCAATCCGAAAACTGCGAGTATGACTGAAAACTATTTCTGATTGACCAAGTCCATTAAATCGACATCGTTACCCAATAGAATATCATTAGAGTTGATGCGACCTTTCATCGTGTCATTTTCAAGTTTCAAAACTCCTCTAGGGCAAACTGCTGAACAAATGCCGCAACCGACACAACTGCTGCGAACAATGTTTTCACCTTTTTGGGCATAGGCTCTCACATCAATTCCCATTTCGCAATAAGTAGAACAATTACCGCAGGATATACATTGGCCCCCATTGGTTGTGATTCTAAATCTTGAGAACAATCGTTGTTGAAACCCTAATATGGCAGCCATTGGGCATCCAAATCGACACCAAACACGACTTCCAAAAATAGGGTAGAAACCTACGCCAATAACACCAGAGAATACAGCACCAATCAAAAATCCATAGGTTTTTTTCAATGAGGTTGCATCAAACCAAAATACGTGTTTCGTATCACTGAAAAAATGCATTCCAATCAATGTGATGATAATGACGAAATAGCCTATGGCGCCAAGTTTTGCGTCTTTTGCCAATTGTTCTCTTTTAAAAATAATCGCCCATAAAAAAACCACAGTCAATAAGATGGTAACTCCAATTAAAAACACATCTTTCGTCAGCCAGTATTTGCTGGAATCAGTTCCTAAATAGGAATAAATAACCGCTGTGGTCATCAATGTTACGAACACTACAACGCTGTGCACGACCCAACGCTCGACACGCCAAGCAAACATACTTTTATCACTTAAATGTCTAAATGGGTCTCCAGCGGTTTCTGCCAAGCCACCACAACCACAAACCCAAGAGCAGTACCAGCGTTTCCCGTATTTGTAAGTAAGTATAGGTGTAATGACAAATATGGAAAGAACTCCAAATAGCAACAGCGCAATCCCAATATCTCCAGCGCTGATAAACTCATCAACACGATATTTTTCAAAATTGTAATAATTAAGAGGCCAAATATTTTTCAAATCATAGTATGGCAACTTAAAACTATCCGAATTTAATCTTGCCATAAATTCAGGAATCAAAAAGGCAAAAGCCAATTGAAAGAACATCACCGAAAAGGTTCGAAGACGTTCGTACTTATTATGGCGATATTTCAGAATAAACTTGTATCCAAAAATCAGAATCGCAACGGTGTATAAGGTTCCGTAAACAAACCATTGACTTGCTGGACCACCATTCAGTAAATAGCTCAATGGGTCAAAAAGTGCGACGAGTCCAGTGTTGGCCTTGCCATCTTCACCAAGCCCAAACCAAGCCGCCTTAAAATACAAAACGATGTAAAACAAGGTCAAGGCAATACCTGTAACCCAAGCCCAAAGTCCTCGCGATGTAATGGATTTAAACCAAACTCCATCATTCTTGATGCCTTCGTGTTTGGTCAAATAAGCATCGTTTGCGAACAAGACAGTTCCGATGGTCATTAAAACTAATGATGCTGTCAAGAATAGGGCTCTATTTGGAAAATCTATGTTGAAATATGCCAAAATCAAAATGAATAACCCAAGCATTCCAACGCCAACTGAAATTTTTTGTTTGGTGCTCAAGCTTTTGGAATCTGGACTTGCCAAAGACATACTATTGTTTGTTTTATAGCTCATACAGATAGTTTTTTAAATTGTTTAGAGTATTCAATAGTGATGTCTCTTTCAAATGACTTATAAAATTCTGGGTCAAAATTGGCTTCTTTCAAATGTTCAATGACATAATCCATCGATTTTTCTTCTGTGAGCCATCGGTCGAAGACCTCGTGTTTCATCCGAATTCCGAAAGTGTTAACTCCTAAAAATCGATTGGTAGCGACTTCAAATTCTATTGTGATACATTTTGTTCCATCTTCGTGTTTCCAATGAAAATGTGCATTCCCTTCTTTCGGTTTTGAAAATACCCAACCATAAGTTTGATATTCGATGTCAAAAAACTTGGCAGAATTGAACCAATGTCCAGGCTTGTAGGCCATCTTATTTCCACAAATGGTCTGCGCCACCACTTCGCCCATCATTCGTCCGGTGTACCAAACAGCTTCAACAGGTTTTCTATTCCCAATGGCTTCTCGTTGCTGTGCGCAATCTCCAATGGCATAAACATTTTGAACATTTGTTTCAAGATAACGATTGACCAAAATACCTTTGTCGGTTTCAATATTCGATTGTTTTACGATGTCAATATTTGGAGACACTCCAGGAGTCAAACCAACAACATTGCAAGGGATTTCTTCACCAGTTTCTTCGATTATAACTGATTTGACGTTTCCATTTTCATCTGAAACAATTTCCTTCAGATTGCGAGATAAGCGTAAATCGATATGATGATTTTTCAAATGGTTATTGATGAGTTGAGCGTCGCCATTTGGCAATACATTTCCCCAAAAATTGGATTCGCGAACCAAGAGTGTTACGGGAATATTTCTTGTATGAAGCATTTCGGCCAATTCCACACCTATCAATCCTCCGCCAACAATTACTGCACGTTTGCAAACTTCTTTGTTCGGAGCCAAACGTTCCAATAAATCCAAATCCTGTTTACTGTACAAGCCCAAAACACCATTCAAATCTTCACCTGGCCATCCAAATTTATTCGACTTGCTTCCTGTGGCCAAAATGAGTTTGTCATACAGCATTTCACTTCCATCATAAAACTTCAGAACTTGTGCTTCTGTATCAATCGAATTCACAAAACCGAATTTTAAATCAATGCGATTTTTCTTCCAAAACCAATCTTCATAAGGTTTCGTGTGCTCATACTTCATATGTCCCATATAAATGTACATCAAGGCCGTACGCGAAAAAAAATGCTCTGTTTCAGCAGAAATGATGGTGATTTTTTTGTCAGATAATTTCCGAATGTGTCTGGCAGCAGTGACGCCCGAAATGCCGTTGCCGATGATGGCGATGTGTTCCATTTGATTGTGTTAAGTTGAAAGTTTTGTCGAACGTTTGTACAAAACCTTAATCCGTTTCAAAGCGATTGTTTAAATTTAAGGAATATATGTTTGTTATGAAGCAAATTTTGATTTTTACGCTTTTGATTATTACGTGTTCCTGCGCGATGAAATCGTCGAAGCCTGAAAAGGTGAATGGCGTGAGTTTCGTGGCTTCCAGAGATACCATTGGTGAACAACATATCAAGCCAATTGTAAGTTTGAATGCTAATTACGCTTCGTTGATGCCCTTCGGATTTATTCGAGAATTATCGCATCCTGAAATTCGATTCAATACCGAAAGACAATGGTTTGGCGAACGCGAAGATGGTATCAAACAGTATGCGAAAGAGTTGAAGAAAAATGGCATTAACATAATGCTGAAACCACAAATTTGGGTTTGGAATGGCGAGTTTACCGGATTCATAAAAATGGCGCACGAAGAAGATTGGATAGCACTTGAAAATTCATATTCTAAATTTATTTTAAAGTTTGCGCAGGTTGCTGAAGAGGCTGATATTGACGTGTTTTGTATTGGAACAGAACTTGAGGGTTTTGTGGATGAGCGTCCAGACTTTTGGCATCAATTAGTAAAGGATGTTCGCAACATATACAAAGGGAAACTCACCTATGCTGCCAACTGGAATGAATACGAGCGCACGCCTTTTTGGAGCGAATTGGATTATATAGGAGTGGATGCTTACTTCCCTGTCAGCGACGAACAAACGCCCACGCTGGAAGTTTGCAAGAAAGGTTGGCAGGCACATAAAAATCTATTGAAATCACATTTTGAAACTCATCAAAAACCAATTTTGTTTACAGAATATGGTTACAGAAGTATTGATTATGCTGGCAAACAGCCGTGGCGAGTCGATATGGAAGAAGGTCAGGTGAATATGGAGGCGCAAGCAATCTTAACCCAAGCGTTGTTTGATGAATTTTGGAATGAAGATTGGTTTGCAGGCGGTTTTGTATGGAAATGGTTCCATCAACATTCGGAAGTAGGAGCATCTGAAAACAATCGGTTTACACCACAGAACAAGCCTGCGGAAGAGGTGATAAGAGAACATTACTCAAAATACAAGTAGAATGAATAATGTAAAAATTAATTTGATAAAAGGTGACATCACTAAAGTTGACGCAGATGCAATTGTAAACGCAGCTAATTCGTCCCTATTAGGTGGAGGAGGTGTCGATGGAGCTATTCACAGAGCTGGTGGACCCGAAATTCTTGAAGATTGTCAAAAAATACGTAATCGACAAGGTAAATGTAAAACAGGAGAGGCCGTCATAACTACTGCTGGAAATTTACCGGCAAAAAAAGTAATTCATACTGTTGGACCAGTTTATAATGGAGGTAGTAAACTTGAAAATGAAAAGGAGCAATTAACCAATTGCTACATCAATAGCCTTCTATTAGCTGAAAAGAACAATTTGAAGAGCATTGCTTTTCCTAATATTAGTACAGGTATTTATCGATTTCCGAAACAATTGGCCGCTGAAGTTGCCGTGGGCGCAGTAAAGAACTACTATTTCAATATTATTTCCGAAGTGCTTTTCGTGTGTTTTGATGATGAAAATTATGCGATATATGAGAAGCTATTAAATCCAAATAAAATTTAATGAAAACATTCGCAATAGGTGACATTCACGGTGGTTTAAGAGGTTTGGAGGAGCTGATTAAACTTTTAAAACTTGGAGATAACGATAGGTTGATTTTTCTCGGTGATTATGTTGACGGCTGGAGTGAATCGGCGCAAGTGATTGATTATCTGATGCAACTGTCAAAGAGGTATGATTGCATTTTTATCAAAGGAAATCACGATGCTTGGTGTGAAGATTGGCTGCGAACGGCTAGAGCAGAACCAGTTTGGTTGAATCACGGAGGAAAAAGAACGATTGAAAGTTATTCTGGCTTTTCAGAAGATGAAAAAAAGGAACATCTTGAATTTTTTGAGCGAATGAAAATGTATCATTTGGATAATGAAAATAGATTGTTTCTCCACGCTGGATTTACATCAATGCACGGAATAACTCAAGAAGTCTCCAAAAGCACATTTTATTACGACCGAACGCTTTGGGAGATGGCGCTGACGATGGACAAACGCATCGAAAAAAACTCCGAATTGTATCCAAAACGGCTAATGCATTATGACGAGATTTTTATTGGTCACACACCAACATTAAATTTTAATTCGACAGAGCCAATGAACGCCATCAATGTTTGGAATGTTGATACTGGAGCTGCATTCTTTGGGAAATTGTCAGGTATCAATATTGATTCAAAAGAAGTGTTTCAAACGCAAACTTTGATGGAATTGTATCCTAATGAACGTGGTAGAAATCAATTGTCGCTAAAGGAGATTTTAGCTGAAAAACCTTAACACAAATGTTTTTTGTAATAGGCAAATAACTCATCAGAATTTGCACCTTGCCACCTTTTAAAATATATCATTCCGAAATGATATTGCAACTTCCAAACGCCGTGTTTTTTGTATAGTCTTGCAGAGGTTTGAATGGTTTCTGGAATGACCACAAATTGCTTCCGATTGTACAATTCATTGATGAGAATATTGTCTTCATAAATCACATAATTCTCATCATAGCCACCAATCTCCTCAAACAATTCCTTGGTAATAAATTGGCTTTGGTCACCGCCTCTGCAAGCGCGCCAATTGAAACGCGTCAGCCAACCCACACTGCACAACCACCAATGTTTACTGTCAAATTTCATCTTAAAACAGCCAGCATTGTTACCTTTATTCACTTCATTGATGATTAAGGCATCAAAATTTTTAGGAGGAAAAGAATCAGCGTGCAAAAAATAAAGAATTGTTCCAGTGGAATGTTTTGCACCAAGGTTCATCTGCTTGGCACGACCTTTTTCCGAGATCAAAAGTTTGACATTTTCAAAACTTTCTACAATTTCTTTGGAATTATCCGTACTTCCGCCGTCCACCACAATAATTTCTGAAATGTTTTTTCTAGAAGAATTATCCGTTAAATGCGTTAGCAATTTTGCAATGCCTTCAGATTCATTCAATATGGGTACGATAATGCTTATCATTACATTATTGCTCGTTCAAACTCCAATCGTACTCGAGGAAAGTGTATTTGGTATTCGGATTGATTTTGGTATTACTATATTTATTGATATAAGCTATCAAATTCTTTTTTCCATTCACCTTAAAATCACCAGTATAAAAATCAAAAATCTTTGACAGTTTTGGATTGTTTTCTGAAATCTCATTCTTATCACTATTGATAAATTCTTTTGCGGCAACATCTAGTTGTTCATTGATTTTTGCTGCCGTGTAGGCATCCCTTCTCAACTTCGGACAGGAAAAAGAAGCGCAGTTGATGGCAAAATGAATTCTCGGTTCGTCCATTTTCCTCAAAACACCATTTTCAATACCTCCAAGTGATAACTTTCGGTCACCAACTTTCACAAACGATTTGGTCCAAGGAGATTTAATGTCTTTGATACTTTTTGTGGGATACTTTTCAATAATCAATTGGATGGTCGCCGCGTTGTAAAGATTGATGTAATAAGCAAGCAATTCTTGAACGCTCCAATCATCATTTGGTTCGTTTTTGGACAACATAGTCAAATAATCTTTCAGTTTTGCTTCATCGGTTTTGAAACCTTCATAGTCCACAAAACCTTTGTCGTTGACATATTTCTTTAGAAGGTTGTCCCAAGCAGAATGGTCAATATTTACAGCACTGTTTGCGGTGGTTGAGGTCAATTTGCCATCAACTTCCTTTGTCGGCTGTCCTTGGCTTGTGATGCCTGCGGCTGTAAACAAGGTGCAACTTGTAAAAGCAAAAAGGAGCAAAATGCCGTAAAATTTTATGAATGATTTCATAAGTGTGTGTTTTATAGAGTTCAAAACTATGTACGAGAAAAATCAGCGTTCAGTTTTGATTGGATAAATCGTCTGTCCGATGAAATTTTTAGGGAATTTGTCATCATTCTCAAAGCCCAATTCAATATCTCGTCCATCGTGAGGAATGTAATTCGTCTTAAAAATATAATCCCAAATGCTCAATGTCAATCCATAATTGACGCCGTATTTTGCGTGTTTGGGCAAATTTTTGGCGTGATGCCAAATGTGCATTTTTGGATTGTTCAACACATACTTCAACGGTCCATAATTCCAGCCTAAATTCGCGTGATTCAAATGACCGATAGCGATGGCGAAAAAATAAATAATGGCAACATCTTTGGCATCAAAACCACCAATAATGGCAATTGGAATGTACAGTAAGGAGTTGTAAACAACTGGTTCCATCCAATTATAACGCAAATGTGCAGCAAACCCCATTTCCTTTACAGAATGATGTACTTTATGAAAGTTCCAAAGAAATGGCACGCGATGCAATAATCTATGTGTGTTCCATTGCACAAAATCACGAAGAACAAAGAATATAAAAAGTCCGAGTGCTTTTGGCATATCGTCTACATCAAATAATTGCAAATCTGAAAGTTGCAACCCGACAACCGAAAGCACATCATTAAACACCTCGGCAGCAGTATTGGAAAGCGCAATCAAGACAATTAAGTTCAACAAAAAGAAATTGAAGAACATATAAAACGTGTCGAGCCAAAAATCCTTTCTGAAAATCGATTGGTTTTTTCGCCAAGGAAAAAGAATTTCCAACACCCAAACCACTATAGAAATGATAATCAACCCATAAAAAAAGTTGTCCCAATTATTGACCTCGAAAATTTGGTGTTTCAAGTAGTTCCAATAATTGTGATACGATTTTGATATAACCTCAATATATTTTTCCATATTTTTTTGCGCGAAAGCGGAAATCTAGTCAATTTATTGTGATTCTTAACAACAGCCTCCACCATCATAATGAAAGGTAGATTGACTGATAAAAATGTCTTTTCGATTTAAAGCGGCCAATGCATTTGCTGTTTTGTCACAAACAGCCAAAGGCTGGTTTTGCAACAAAATGTGACCCTTTTTGTCATCAAAATAATCATCGGAGCCGAAGTAAATAGCAGCCTTTCCTGTAAAAATACACGGACCATCTTCTGGCATTGGGTCTTTGATGGCTGCCACTTCGATAGATTCTATATAGATTAATTCATCAGTTGGATAATGCATAGGGTCTAAAATACGATATGGTTTTCTCGCGCGAATTTCAATCGTCCCAAAACCAGCATCTGTAAGCATTTTGACGTAATCTTCAATTGGCAAACTTCCACTCAAACATAAAGCGCGCAGTCTTTCATCATTTTGCAACGCATCATTCATCGGTTGCTCGCAGGTTGGGTCGCTCATCACCAATCGTCCGTGAGGTTTCAATACACGATACATTTCGGCAATGGCCTTTTTTAAATCATCAGCCTTGAAAATATTGAAAAGACAATTTTGTGCAGCAACATCAATGCTATTATCAGCAACAGGAAGATTCAAGGCATCGCCTTTTTTCAAATCGACAAATTCACTTTTGAACCAAGAATTTTGCTCCTCGGCAAGGTTAAAATTGTTTCTTGAAGCCTCGAGCATTTCATCCACCACATCCACACCGATAACACCAGCTTTTTGGCGACTGAAATAAGCAAACTGCAAAAGTTCCATTCCTCCACCTACACCAACATACAGAATTTTAGGATTATTGGTCAAATCCCTGGCGTGCACAGTGCTGCCACAACCATAATTCATTTCCTGCATGATGCGCGGAATTTTAAGTCCTGGCAACTCCCAAATAGGATTTGTGGTGCAGCATAAACCAACATCTGGCGTCAGAGCTGCTTGTTTGTATACATCGTGAGTGGTTTCTAAATATCCCATTTTTTTAAAGTGTTTTAATTAATTCCCTAAAAAGCGTTACCATATTTGGTTCTGCTTTTGCAGCCATCGCTAAAATTTCAGCGATGTCTACAGGCTTTAGATTATCTGGGTCGCATTCATCTGTCAAAACTGACACAGCTGAAACTTTTAAATTGAGATGATTGGCAACAATAATTTCAGGAACCGTACTCATCCCAACAGCATCTGCACCTATTATTTGTAACATTCTGTATTCTGCACGTGTTTCTAATTGAGGTCCAACCATTGATGCATACACACCTTTGTGAAGCTTAATATTTTTTTCTCTTGCGATATCTTCAAATTTTGAATTGATTTCTGCATCGTAAGGTTGACTCATATCTGCAAAACGCTCGCCAAGGTGCTCCACGCCTTTGAAAGCCAACGGGGAACCTCCTTGAAGATTGATGTGGTCATCAATCAGCATCAATTCGCCTTTTTTGAAGTTCAGATTGACAGCTCCGGAGGCATTCGATACCAAAAGTGTATGGATGCCCAGTTTTTCCATAATACGTACAGGGTAGGTGACATCTTGTGGCGTGTAACCTTCATAAATGTGAAAACGGCCTTGCATCACGATGACTTTTTTGCCTTCGAGAATGCCATAAATCAATTTGCCTTTGTGGAATTCAACGGTTGCCGTTGGAAAATTTGGAATGTGATTATAACTGACTTCGTGAAGTATCTCAACATCGTTAATCAACTGGCCCAATCCTGTGCCAAGAATGATGCCTATTTCTGGATTTTCAAAGCCTTTTGCCTGTAAATATTCGGTGGTTTCGTTTATAAATTTAATCATTGTCAGGAATATAAAATTGTTTTAATTGTGGATAGTGTTGCATATCCTCAAAGGTATCGATATCATTTAATTCTTTCAATAAATGTACATCGTAATTCTGAAGGTCTTGCAAAGTTTCGGAAAGCACGGAATCAGTTCCCCATTTTTTATCGATGAAAACTTTTGGAAGCAATTCATCCATTGCAAACAGATAATAACCACCATCTTTTGCTAGGCCTATCACAGCATCATTGTTTTCAAGTTGGTCAAAGGCTTCGTTGATAAGGCCGCTTTGGAGGTCGAGCAAATCACTGCCGATGATGCATACTTTTTTATAGCCCATTCCGAACAGTGTTTCAAACGCATTGTTCATACGTTCGCCCAAATCAGTACCTTTCTGCAACTTTTTGTGGAAATATTCGGCATCCCAAATATCATTTTTCAGGATGTTTTCAGAATAAAAAACGAATCGGTCGCACTGTGTTTTTTTTGAAATTTCACAGGTATGATTCAATAGGAATTTATAAACTTTCAATGCAGCTTCGTCACCAATAGTTGCTGCCAAACGAGTCTTACATTTTCCCAATTCAGGATTTCTGGTGAAAATTATTAGTGCTTTATCTGATGTAGGAAGATGAAAATCAAAATCAGCGTCATCGTCGCTAGCGGAATCTTTTTTGCTTAACAAACCCATTTATTCAATTGTAAATTTTTATCCCACGATGAAGCCATTGTGCCCAATGTTTGGAAAATGCATGGATGCTGTCGGTTTCTTTCGATTGATTGTCAAAAACTGGAAAATTACTGTTTTTCCATTCAAAAATGCCGCCGTAGAGATTATAAACATTTTTGTAGCCAGCTTTTTTAAGCTTATCAGCTACGGTTTCTGAACGAATTCCCAAGGAACAATACACCACAATTTTTTCCTTCTTGTTGGGAATTTTGGAGAAAATTGCTTCTAAATTAAAATCATTATAGCCAACAAAAATAGCATCCTTCAAATGACTGACGTCATATTCATTTTGTTCCCTTGCATCCAAAATGATGGCTTTTGTTTTCGGCATTGCCAATTCTTGAACTGAAATGTAAGGAACCTCATTGGAATTGTGTACTTTCAGTAATTCCTCCAATGATTTTTGTGCACTCATTTGAAGTGAGAAAAATGATGTTACTATGAATAGGGAAAGCTTCACTCAATAAAAAATCATTTAGGCCACACTTCCTTGGCAACTGCTTCCAGCGCCAGCGGTACAACCGTAACAATGTTGTGAAATCATAATTTTTCGACCTTCCAATAACTCTTCGTTAAATTCTGAAATATGCTTCGATTTGCTGTTCACGGGAAGATTCAACATCTGGTTAAAATCACAATCATAAAGGTAACCATCCCAACTTACTGATATGGTATTGGTACACATCACATTCCTCACAGCAGCAGGATTGAAGGCTTCAACAAGATTGTACATATAATCTTCGTAGTTTTCAGAAGCTATCAAATAATCCAAAAAGCGACTGATAGGAAGATTGGTCAAGGCAAACAAATTATGAAATTGAATGCCGAAATCGTCCATCAAAGCCTTTTTAAAATCCTTTTCAAGACTGGCTTGGTTTCCAGGCAAGAATGCGCCTGAAGGATTATACACCAAATCCAATCGCAAATCACTGTCAGGGATTCCGTAACCAATCGCATTCAAATCCTTTAGGGCTTGAATGGATTTGTCAAATACACCATCACCTCGTTGTTTGTCCGTTTTTCCTTTGGTCCAATGCGGCATGGAAGACACCACGTGAACATTATGAGATTTGAAAAACTTCGGTAAGTCGTGATACTTTTTATTGGCTCTAATAATGGTCAAATTAGAACGCACGATAAAGTCTTTTATTCCTGCTTTTGACGCCTCATCGACAAACCAGCGAAAATCTGGATTCATTTCTGGAGCGCCACCTGTCAAATCCAAGGTATGAGCTCCTGTATTACGAATCACTTCAAGACACTGCTTCATCGTTTCGCGAGTCATAATTTCCTTGCGGTCTGGACCTGCATCCACGTGGCAATGCTCACAAACTTGGTTGCACATGTAGCCAACATTGATTTGAAGTATTTCGAGTTTTCTCGCCTTCAGGGGAAATTGGTCACTTTCAGAAATCTTTTCCTTGAATGTTGGCAGTTCTCCTTGTTGGAAAATGCCATTTGAAAGGATTTCGAGTTGACGTTTGCTATCGGCAAGTTCGCTTTCGCGTTTATGTAGGGACTTTATCATTTATTATTTTTATGTGTCACCTCGAGCGGAGTCGAGAGGTCATTTAGGTCCCGACTCCGCTCGACCTGACATTTACATTTCAAGTTTATTGACCTTATTCATCATCTGTACACCGTGTACCAATGATGCGCCACCACGAATGGCAGCTGCGACGTGTAATGCTTCCATCATTTCTTCCTTGGTAATGCCACGCTGTAAACCATCACCTGTATAAGCATCGATACAATAAGGACACTGAATGGTGTGTGCGACGGCCAAGGCAATCAATGATTTTTCTCGTTCGGAAAGTGCACCTTCTTCAAAGACTTTTCCGTAATATTCAAAGAATTTGCCTCCAAGTTCTTCGTTCCATTCAGAGATTTTACCAAATTTCTTAAGGTCTGCTGGGTCGTAATAAGTTTTTTGCATAGTTGTGTAGTTTAAAATATCTACGGAATCTATCCGTATGTGGTTTTAAGTCGTTTTAAAGTTGATTAATTACAGAAAAAAATGGGTTTCTGTCAATAAAGGGTTTTGTCTTCCTTATCGCTCCATTTTTGAAAGGGTTCCAACGCAATCTCTCGTGCTAATTGTTCAAAAGGAATACTTCGTTTTTCGTAAGGTAACGGAATCTCTTTATAGATGAATTCATCATCAAAACCAATGGCTGCAGCATCTTGTTGATTACTGCCATAATAGACCTTATCTGGTCGAGCCCAATAGATAGCTCCAAGACACATAGGGCAAGGTTCGCAAGAGGTGTAGATTTCGCAGCCGTCCAATTGAAAAGAACCAAGGTTGTTACAGGCATCACGAATGGCAGTCACTTCAGCGTGAGCTGTTGGGTCGTTTGTGGAAGTCACTCTGTTATTACCACGTCCCACAATCTTTCCATCCTTGACAATAACACAGCCAAAAGGTCCACCTTCATTATTGTCCATACCTTTTAGGGCAGCACTGACTGCCTCTTGCATAAATTTTTCTTTTTCCATAAAATGTGATAGTTAGATAGTGATTATTTAAAAAGGATACCCTATTGCAAAATTAAGAATCGGTTTTGCAACATCAAATTTAAAGCGTTCGCCTTCGCGTTTTGAAGGGTCGTGAAATGGTGCGGCCAAATCAAAACGAATGACAAAGCTTTGGATGTCTACGCGAAGTCCAAAGCCTGCTCCCATTCCCAATTCATTGATAAAATTTGAGGTGAACTTATCTTTCCCATCAAAGGTTGGATTCTCTTCGGAATTCCAAATATTTCCAGCATCAGCAAAAATGGCACCTTTCAAATAGGAAACAATCGGGAAACGATATTCAATATTTGCTTCCAACCGAATGTTTCCGGTTTTGTCAAAGAAATTTCCAGTATTGTCTTCATCTTCATCAGCATTATAGGTTCCAGGGCCCAAAGACCGAATCCTAAAAGCCCGAACACTGTATGGACCACCAGCAAAATATTGCTTCACGAAAGGAACGACATCCGAATTTCCATAAGGCAATCCATAACCAGCAAATAGTCTTGCGGCAATGGTTTGCTTGTTTCGGCGGCGTCCAAAATTAAAATGATAATGAATATCAACATCAGCCTTGGCATATTGCGCATATTCCAATCCTAAAAAGGTTTTTGGCGCACCAGGTGTTTCTTCTTTATCCATCAAGCTTATGGTGTTCCCTGCGACATCAAGTGTGAAATTCAAATACTTTTGATGCGCGCGGTCAGCATCGACCATTCCATTATATGTGAAACCATAAGTCAAACCAGAAATGAATTGTTGCTCAAAACTTCTCCTTAAAAACGGATTGTCATTCAAAATTTGCTCAAATTCAGGGGTTGTATTTGTGAGTTCGGTATAGTTGATGGACAACGGATTGATTTCGTGAGTCACATATCTATTGGCATCCCAAACATATCCGAATAGTGCTGTGCCAGAAAGCAAGGTATAGAGTTTGGTGCGATTCAGGTAATCAAGACTGATGGATGTTTTTGTTTTAGGTATAGAATATTCGAAAAACTCGTTTTCAATTTTAATAGGAAACAAAACACGTGGGAAAATCAATTCATTTTTTACACCAATTTCCAGGCTTGTTTTACCAGCATTTTGTCCGCCTCCAAGTTGTGCTTCATAACCTAATTTGGTCGTAATGTTATAGGTTTCACCACCACCGAAAACATTCCTGTTGCTATACGTAAGGGCCAAACCTGGACCTGAAAAGTTGTTCGATTTGGTCACCACCTGCAACTCTGCACGAAAGGCACGTTTTGTCAATGGCGACAAATAAATATTGGCTTCCAAAAGTCCTAAACTGTCAGTAGCCAAGGTGTCGATTTCCTTATATTGAATGTTTACATATTTGTAGGCACCAATAGTTGAAAGCCGTCTGGCGGTGTTTCTGGAATTGTCAGGACTGTAAAACTCACCTTCTTCAATTTTGATAAATGGGTCTAAATATTTTGGTTTAAAATAAACCTCTTTTTGAATGTAATTCTTTTCATTGTAGCGTTCTGAAGTGGTTTGGATGGAATCAGCAACCTCATAACTCGGATAAATGTTGATTTTTGAAATCTTATAAGGAATGAAACTCTTTTTTGGGACACCGTTTTTCAATTTCAGATAGAGGTCAAAACGTTTATTGTCATATCGATTGGTGTCGGCTTCAAAAATGAGAAAACTGTCATCAAAATTGTAATATCCTTTATTTTTTAAGTTGAAATCGATGCGCTCGCGTTCACGTTCCATAAAACTCAAATCGAATCGGATACCTTTTCTAAAGCGCGATTTATCAACCAATGCTTTAATGTCGTCGTGAATGGGTGCAGGCATCGAATCCATTTGATAGGTTTCCATACGATAAGGTGTTGGAACCTTCAATGTGTAATTGATGGATGCTTTTTGTTCTGACTCTTCAAAGTCTGACGTGGCCGAACTGTAGAAAAACCCTCTGTTTTCAAGGCGATTCAGAAGTAAATCCTTGATTTGATTGGCTTCAACGTCGGATTGATAAACAGGCTCTTCTCCAAATTTGTCATTGAGCCAACGATTGATGAATCCAGGTTTTTCCTTTTGATTTTTATAATGATAGTAGAGCCCAAGATACATTCCCAAAAATTTGCTATTAGGTTCCGGACTTACAACACCTTGTAATTCTTCCTTGAGATATTCTTCGCCTCTAATCACCGAATCTGATTGTATTTCGATGGTAGCTCCTGTGTACAATCGTTCATTCTCTGGAATGTATTTTCGGATGCTGCACGAGTAAAATGCAACACCGAGTAACATCCCTATTATAATATGTTTAAAATACGTTTTCAATCGTTGTGTTTTAATCTTTTTTCTCTTCCATACTTTGCTCTGTGGCTTCTTCTTTTGCTTTTTGCGCCTCTTCAGCAGCTTTCAATTTAGCCTCTTCTTCTTCCTCTTTTTTGGTTTGCGAACGGAACATTGCATCCCAAAGTTCATTGAATTTATTGAACTCTTGTGTAAAAATCAAGGCGATACCACTCACAATGGTTTGGCCATCGATGACGTTTTCAAATTCATTTCGCCTAAAACCTCTGATGCGATAACGTCCATTTTCCGTTAGAATATATTCAATACTGACATTGCCAATGACTGGTGTTTGCTCACCTGGAGCATTTGTTCCCTGTACATTCACTTCGCTACCAACACTCACAATCAAACGGTCGTTAAACAATTTTTTCTGTGCAGCAATATCCAATTGGGTACGTTCTTGCGGCGCAGCACCTTGATAATCTGTATAACTATCCAAACCAAAATTGAGGTCAAAACCAGTATTTCCCAAAAGTTTATCAGAGAACACATTGAGTTGGTCAGAAACGGCGTCATTTAAATTATCTCTTGCTATAGATGCCACACCACCAGTACTGCCATCACTTCCTGGGTCGGGATAAAAACGATTCAACACCAATAGAGAAAACACCTGACGGTTCAATTCATCTTCTTGCTGATTAAGTTGCTGTACACGACCGTAAACTTGTCCGCCAATGGCACCTTGTTCGTCTTCAGGCATATCGAGACTGAAATTTATTTTTGGTTCCATCAGCTGTCCATCAATATTCAAATACACATAAAATGGCAATACCTGACGGAATCTTCCTCGCACAGAAGGGTCGTCACTTGAAAACACTGGAGCCATCAGTGAAGAGGCGGATGTTTCAACCTCATACATTGCTTTAACATCCAACTTCGCATCAAAAGGGTCGCCTGACCAAACAACGCGACTTCCGGAAACGATACTGAATTTTCGATTGACCAATCCGTAGAGATTCAATTCATAATGACCACTATCCACTTCATAAACACCAGCCAAATTCATATTTCCGTTTGGATTCATTTTGAAATTCAAATCGCCTTCGCCTGCCACAAAAAAATTGTCTCCCGTTTGTTTGTCAATCACGATGGTAACTTTCGCTTGCTTGCCTATTTTCAAAAGTGCAGACACATCGAAACCTTTGATGGTAGATGTTTTTTCAGCGGTTCTTGTCAAAATAGCATCAGGATTATCTCTGTTTACAAAAATAACCACACCATCGCGTTCTTCGATATTTGCAGTTGCGGTTGGCATCACATAGGTGACATCGGTATCCGAACCAACTGTCATATTCATATCGATTTTTGGAATCGCCAAATCGCCAGTAATCTTGGCTTCACCAGCAAAACTTGCTTTTCCGTAGAGGAAATCATTATCATCCTTGCTGGCATTCAGCACCTGAAAATTATTTGCTTTGACATTTAAATCGAATGTAGGATTGATGAAGGATTCTGTACCGATAGTTCCCGAAGCCACAAAACTGTTTTGATTTTCATCAAGAATCGTGAAATTGTTCATCGAAAGCCCTTCATTATCGACACTCAAAGTTTCATTTTTTAATGCAAAACCAGCATTGAACATTGCCACTTTAAACTTTGCATCGTTAAAGGTGAGATTGCCTTCATATCTTGGGTCTGTTGTCGTGCCATTTACGTTAAAGCTACCCGAAAAACTACCATTCGCCTCTGTGATTTGACCTTGCGTAAACCCGTTTAAGGCAGTCATATTGAAACGGTTGAGATTTAGGTTAAGGTCGAGGTTAGCACCAGAAGTATTGGCCACATAATCACCTTTTAAATCAAAATCAACTTCGCCGCCTTTCATTGCAGCATTGAAATCATAACTGTTGCCACCCAGAGATTTGGCATCCAATGATAAGGTTCCCAAATCGACTTGCATAATGTTCAACTTTGTGATGTCCAAATCGGCAACGAGACCAGTACTCGTAAAAGGTTCTTCAACAATAAATTGACCATTGAGATTGCCCGTGGCAAATTGCTCGTCAGGATTTAGATAACTCAAGAATTCACTCAATTTGAAATCATTGAAATCGATGGCGATATGGTCTTTTGAAATGGTCGAAAGTTTATCAGTAATTTCAATGGATTGATTGTCTCTGGTGAATCGGAAATCGTTGAATGCCAATTTATTTTCGGAAATCAGAATTTCGTTTGTGGCTGGAGTGTTCCAAGGCGATTTGTTCAAAATCAAATCGGTTGGCAATACGTGAAATCGCAGTAGTTCACGATTTCCGGTGATTTTGCTTGCAATTTGAATTAACTTTTCTTCATCGTCATAAGCGAGAAAGTTCAATGACAATTCGTTGTTGGCTTGATTCCCTTCAATTTTAGTTTTCTTGATGTTGAACGGACCAGCCTTAATATTATTGAAACCTAAATCGAAAATAAATTTCTCCTTATCGGTATCCATTATAAAGGCCAAACTGTCCAACTCGTAACCACTGTAATTGATGTGTGGCGCTGTAATGTTCGCTTTGAGTTGTCGCTCTTTTTCGTGAAAATCAACATCGATTTTAATCGTGTCCAAATCTTCCACATTCACCAGAAATACTTCATTTAAAATTGGAGCTTGAATGATCTTGCCCTGTAATTTGAGATTCACTGGATTGGTGATGCTGTCTGGAACTTCTTCATCCCGATAAAAATAACTCTTGATATGCCGTTGCAACGCTTTGCTGAACGTTTGAGGCTCTGCGTTAGATTGCAATAGCAAATCGACCACTTTATTTTTTACTGAAACAGATGTAGTGTCCTGTCTGACGTGCGCCAAAGCATTCAGGTCGCCAACCAAATAGGTTTTGTTGTCATAAACCACTACGCCATCATCCACAATGGCAGCCACATCATAACTTTCGCCATTACCTTTGAAATCGGCAAACACTTTCATTCCTGTTTTAACCTCACGCTGCATCAATCCCAAAGCTTTTAAATCGGCACCTCTGATGTCCAATTCCGCATTGGCTTCAGGCGCAATTGAATCAAGTTGCACTGTGGCGTACAAACTCATATCCAGATTGTAATCTTTATAATCAGAAGTGATATTTCCACGTCCATCCTTTATATCGCCTTGAAGTTTTAAATCTTTGACTTCATAAGAATTATAAGTAAAATCGGAAACATTGGCTTCCACTTGAGCGTCCAAATTATTAATGGTTTTACCACTTCCATTTGCTTTCAAAGTCATACTTAAATTTCCCAACGGTTCATTCTGTAGCAATTGCCCTAAATCATAATTATTGATGGCAATATCAGTGTCAAATTGAATGTTAGAACCGTTTTTCAAACGTCCATTCAAAACGACCTCACCTTGTGAGCTGGTAAGGGTTGTGTTGGTCGTAATATCTTCAAGATTTCCTTTTGCATTTCCAGTCAATTGGATGCTTTCCGGAAGTTGAACGCTCAATTCATTTTCATCAACAAACTGTGTTACATCAATCCGATTGGTTTTAGCAGAAAACCTTGGGATATTTAATTGTAAATTTTCAGGAATTGTCGCATTTTGGATGTTTCCATTTGCAGAAATTGAAGTAGATTTTCCCCAATTGACGTTCATTTTCGAAATGTTGATATTTGAAAGGTAGCCATCAGCCTTTGTAGTGCCAGTCAACATTTTTTTGCTTAAAGTGTTGAGGTATGCATTCTTTTTCAGTTCTGGTTGAATGAGGAAGGCATCATTCAATGAAACTTGGAAATTTTGAATATTGACTGCAACTTTGGATTGTTCAGGTGTTTCTATCAACTTTGAAAGCGCAGGATAATCCAATCGTACTTCGCCTTGTAAACGATTGTTATTCAAAGCTGTTTTTAAATTATCGACGGTCAAAACATTGTCGGTTGCTTTGAATACCAATTGCAATTCCTTCAAATCGAATCCGGAAATTTCCTTGAACGTGGAGTTTTCAATATTTAGGGTGGCTGTTTTGTCCTTAATTGAAACGTCATTGGCTTGAAAATTTAATTCTGATAATACAATTGCGTTTGGATTAAATTGCCCTTTAAGAGCTTGTTCATTGCCGACGTAGTAGCTAAAATTATTGTTTTGAAAATCTGCAGAACCAAGGGTGAACCGAATTTCTGGCCATTCAAAAGTTTGAATATCTTTTTTGATATCTTGAGTGACTTCCACGACCTTTTGAGTAATTGCGTTACTTTCCGTTTCGGTATTGAGCACAATCGTCGAGTTATGGAGTTTGAAGGTTTCAATCTCAAAATCTTGTTCTTGAAGATTTACTTTCGGTATCTGCGTTTCCAGTTGTCCGATATCTAATTTAGCTGCAATTCTATCGCCATAAGACGCATAATCCACTTTAACATTGTTCAATTTTACATTTTCAACAGAGAAAAAAGGCAAAGGCGCTTCCTCTTCAGACGACGGAACAGGAGATTGGACAAACTTGATATTTGAATTTGACAGTTCGACATCGTCAACCTCAAAAACCATCTGTTCCAAATCAGTGTTGTTCATTTTGGCATAGAGCGCTCCGATTTTGAATCGACTGTCTATACCTGTGACGGCATCATTATAAACCACATCGATATTGCTCAAATTGAATTTTCCCAAGACAATATCCATAGGTTTCACTGGTGTGGTAGTAGCGACCGTATCTCTCGCTGCAAATGCATCTATCAAAAATTGAAAGTTATAGCCAGAAGTGGAATCTTTTCTAATGATATTTGCTCTTGCACCTTCCCATTTAAGCTCATCAACGCCAATGCCTTTTCCAGTGATGATGGGCCAAATTGGCATATTGGCTTCAAGGGATTTGGAATAAATCAACGTATCACCTGCTTTGTCTTCAAGATAAAGTCCATCCAATTGAATGTCGCCATCAAAGGTGATGAACAGTTTTTCTATCTCGACTTTGGTGTTGGTCTTTTTTGAAACATAATTGACCACTTTGTCAACAATGATACCTTGTCCCCAAGGACTTCTTAAAAAAAATACCAATAAGACAAAGAGCAGAATGAGGCAAAGAATAACCTTGCCCATAAAACGAAGCCAACGGAACTTTCTCTTTCTTGGGGTCTGATTGTTTTTTATTTCAGTGTTATCTTCCAAGTAAAATCAATCGCTAAAACAAATGTATCATAATAATTGGTGTAATGGTAAGCCGTTATGATTTAATTAGTACCTCATTCCATATAAAAATGAGGTGTATTTGTGCTTATATGTCTGTTAATTTTTTATTAAACCAATAGCTCAATCAAACCATTAAAATTTTAGGATCGTATATAAATTAATAACCATTTAAAATCTAATATCATGAAAATTAAAGATTTGAAAATTGTCACAATATTTCTGCTTACAATTTTTCTCACTTTCACGTCATGTAAGGATGAACAGAAAGAAGCAGATAAAGCACGTGTTGAAGCCGAAAGAGTAGAAATGGAATCAGCTAAAAAAGCTGAACAGGAGCGACTGGAGAGAGAAGCTAAAGAAAATGCAGCAAAAGAAGAAGCTAGAGCAAATAGCATTACTGGAAAAGCAATGAAAAATGAAGATTTGACTACATTGGTCACAGCTCTTCAATCCGCTGATTTGACAAATATGTTATCTGAACCAGGTAATTATACAGTGTTTGCGCCATCCAATCATGCTTTTGAAAAGTTGCCAGAGAAGAAACGTGAGGAGCTGATGAAACCAGAAAACAAACAAATGCTGAAAGAGGTTCTACAATACCATGTGTTACCAGGCAAAATAAGTCCTGAACAATTGGCAGACGCTATCAAAAATAATAAAGGTAGTTACAAAGTAAAGACCGTTAAGGGAGATGAATTAACCTTGATGATGGATGGCGACCAATATGTCATTAAGGACGCCACTGGGAAAAAAGCTCAAGTCGTACTTGGTAATCAACCTGCATCAAACGGTGTTGTATATGTAATCGATACGGTTTTGATGTCGAAAAAATAAATGCTTGAATTTGCAATAAAAAAGCCCAGCTAATGGGCTTTTTTGGTTTCATAACTTTCATGAAATAAAAAACCGCAACTATTAAAGTTGCGGTTCTTAAGGTGGTACCTCCAGGAATCGAACCAGGGACACAAGGATTTTCAGTCCTTTGCTCTACCAACTGAGCTAAGGTACCAGTTGCTTAAATGCGGATGCAAATATATACTCAATTTTATAATTCACAAAACGAAAATATATAAAAATTCCTTTTTGTAAATTTACAGCTTTCATTTTACTCATGAACCTTATAATAGATGTTGGTAATACTTTTGTGAAATTTGCTATTTTTCAAAAGAATAGAATATTAAAAAAAGAAGATACAAGGCATGAAAATGTGCTTGAAACATTTGATGCTATTCTCCAAGAAAACATATCGATAGAGAAAGGAATTATTTGTTCCGTAGGAAAATTGGATGATACCATATTTAAGATAATGGCTTCAAAATTGGAAATGCTCGTGTTAAACCACGAGGTCCATATTCCATTTAAAAATTTATATGCTACACCGAGAACACTTGGTGTTGATAGAATCGCCTTGGTAAGTGCATCTGTGCAACAATTTCCGAGTTCCAATGTCTTGATTATTGATGCGGGAACTTGCATTACTTATGATTTTGTGACACAAAACAATGACTATTTAGGCGGTGCAATTTCTCCTGGGATTAGGATGCGCTATACAGCTTTAAATAATCTAACGGCAAATTTACCGTTATTAGATATCGAAATGCCAAATCAATTGATTGGCAACAGTACAATGAGCTCGATTCATTCTGGTGTTGTGTTTGGTGTTTTGAAAGAAATTGACGGTATGATTGATGAATATCGCGAAGAATATGAAGATTTAACAGTTATTTTAACAGGCGGTGACGCCAATTTCTTGTCAAAACAATTAAAAAATAGCATATTTGCCAACTCAAATTTTCTTTTGGAAGGTTTGAATTTTATTCTAGAATTTAATTCTCACTAATGATAAAAAGACTTCTGGTAGTTTTCATAGCTGTTCTTGCATTTCAATCGCATGCTCAAGAAGGTGTAGCGTCTCCTTATTCGTTCTACGGAATAGGTAGTCTAAAGTTTAAAGGTACAGTTGAAAATAGAAGTATGGGAGGCTTAAGCATCTTTACCGATAGTATCCATGTCAACTTAAGAAATCCTGCAAGCTATGTTGGGCCTAATCTAAAATTATATAATGACGAAAGCAGACCGGTGAAGTTTGCAATAGGTGGAAGTTATAGCTCGATAGGTCTAAAGAGTAATTCTGGTAGCGATAGAGCCAATACCACAACGTTTGATTATTTCGCTTTAAATATTCCTTTAGGTGATTTTGGTTTAGGTTTTGGTTTGCTGCCATACACTTCTGTAGGATATAAGTTGGAAGCAAGTAATTCTGACGGTAAAATATCAAATCGATATAGAGGAGAAGGGGGCGTCAATAAGGCTTTTATAGGTTTTGGTTATAAGATCAACGATGATTTGAGTCTAGGTGTTGACGCTAGCTATAATTTTGGAAATATTCAAAATAGCGCGATTGCCTTTGTTTATGGTGGAGACGGTGAGTTGGTTCAATATCAATCAAGAGAAGATAATAGGTCTGATTTAAGCGGGTTGAATATCAATTTTGGTGTGAGCTATAAAACTATGCTCAATGAGAAGCTGCAACTGTCATCGGGTTTTACATATGCTCCAAAGAGTACGCTTTCATCAAATAACACTCGATCTTTTTCCACAATTGTAATCAACTCCCTAACAGGACAAGAATTTGTTATCAATACGGTTGATGCGGATCTTGAAGGTGATGGTTTAAAATCAACTGATCTAACGTTGCCGTCGAGAGTATCATTTGGTGCAGGTGTTGGCCAGCCAAAGAAATGGTTTATAGGAACAGAATTTACATTTCAAAATACCAGTAAATTCTCAAACCCAATTTTTAGTGTTACCAATGCAAAATTTGTAAATGCATCAACGATGGCTATTGGTGGTTTTTATATTCCTGATTATGATTCATTTTCAAAATACTGGAAGAGAGTAACTTATAGAGCTGGATTACATTTTGACCATACCGGTTTAGAGATTAATAATGAAGCTATAAAAGAGTTTGGCATGTCTTTTGGATTAGGATTACCAATAGGAGGATTTTTTTCAAATGGAAACATTGGTCTAGAGTTTGGAAAGCGTGGAACCACTAACCAAAATTTAATTCAAGAGAATTTTATAAACCTTCAATTTAGTTTATCTTTAAATGATAGATGGTTCCAAAAGAGAAAGTACGATTAATTATATAATGAATAACACGATGAAAACAAGAATTATTTTAGTAGTTGCAGCCTTTTTGTTTGGTTTTGGCCAAAGTTTTGCTCAGCAAGATGAAGAGTGCATGACTAACTTAACAATCTTTACCGATTACTACAAGAGTCAAAAATTTAACGAGGCTTATGGACCATGGATGAAAGTAAGAAGTAAATGTCCAAAGTTCAATAGAGCTATTTATGCTTATGGCGAGAAAATCCTAAAGCATAAAATTGAAAACTCTACTGGTACGGAAAAGGTAGGTTACTTGAATGACCTTATGAAGCTTTGGGATGAAGCTGTGGTCAATTTTCCGTCTCACTATACAAAAGGTGGTGTTTTGAGTGACAAAGGTGAATTGATGTACGATTATAGACAAGACCTGAAAGCAACCAACAAACAAATTTATGACATGTTGGACAGAGCTTACAATGAAGATTTAGAAAACTTTAAAAGTCCGAGAGCACTTTACATTTATTTTTCTACAGTAGTGGATATGCATGACGCTAAAGAAGTTGAAGTACAAGCTGTGTTTGATAAATATGATGATGTAAGTGATAAAATAAGTAAAGAGACTGATAATTATACTTTGTTGATGAATCCACTTGTGGAGAAAGAAGAAGCTGGAACAGCCTTAACTTCTAAAGAACAACAATACAAAACTTCTTATGAGAGCTACTTGGAAAACTATAATAATATTTCCACAAGTATGGATACTAAATTGGGACAACTTGCCAACTGTGAGGTGTTGATTCCACTTTATAAAAGAGATTTTGAGGCTAATAAGACTGATTCTGAATGGTTGCAAAGAGCTGTAAGTCGAATGTACAACAAAGAATGTACAGAAGATCCATTATACACCACATTGGTAAAGGCTTACGATGCCGCTGCTCCATCTGCTGACACGAAATATTTTGTGGCGAACTTATTGTTCTCTCAAGGTAAAACATCAGAAGGTAATAAATATTTGGATGAAGCTTATGAGTTAGAAACAGATCCTTTGAAAAAAGCTAAAAGAGCTTACGATATTGGAAAAAGCTTAAGAAAGAAAGGTCAATATGGTTCTGCCAGAAGTTACTTCCAAAAAGCCTTGAGTTTGAGTCCTTCAATGGGTAGAGCTTATTTGGAAATTGCACAAATGTATGCTGCAAGTGCTAACGACTGTGGAGATACAGTATTTAACAAAAGAGCGGTATATTGGTTAGCTGCTGCGGAAGCTCGTAAGGCTGCAAAAGTTGATGGGAGCATCTCTTCATATGCAAATCAATTGGCAGCAAGTTATGAAGGTAAAGCGCCATCTAGACAAGATATATTTGGATGTTCTTGTGAAGGAACAACCATCAGAATTGGATGCTGGATTGGTATGAGCGTTACAGTTCCTAAACTATAAATGATAGTTAAAAATTCACATATAATTAAAAGCATAGTCACAGCCATCGTTGTGACTATGTTTTTTTCATGTAAAGACAATTTTAAGGAAATTCAGCAAATAGGAGTTTTACAAAATGAGCCGATAGGTATTGCAGAGCATATCAATTTAAAATACACAGATTCCGGTAAGGTTAAGGCCAATCTTTTGAGCCCGAAAATGAAGGATTTTTCAAACCGTCAATTTGCCTTCACAGAGTTTCCCGAAGGCATCAAACTGATGCTTTATGACAAAGGCCGCCAGAGCACAATTCTTTCAGACTATGCTATCTCTTACGACCAGAATGATCTGATTGATTTACAGGATAATGTCATTATAATCACACAGCAAGGAGATAGTATTTTTGCAAATCAGCTCTACTACGATCAAAAGAATGAGCAGATTTTCACAAACGAAGCTTTCAAGATGGTATCACCCACCAAAATCATTACTGGCAATGGTTTTAATTCCGACAAAGATTTTAAGCATTTTGAAGCTTTGGAAGTAACTGGGATAATCTATTTGGATGAATAATTGGTTATATTTGCCCAATTATAAATTTTCAACATGAAACTTCAAAAATTTTTCCAATATGCTTATTTATTCATTGCTGTTTTCTTTCTTTATGAAACTTACAGAAACTGGAATATAGATAGAAATAGGGCATATATGCTGATGTTTTTTGCTGTTCTTGCAGTTTTTATGTACTTTTTCAAAAAGAACTTCATGAAGCGGTTCGAAGATAGAAACAAGAAATAGATCATGGATGTCTATTTGTTAATCATTATTTTATCATTAATTCTATCGGCCTTTTTTTCAGGTATGGAAATTGCCTATGTGTCTTCAAATAAGATTCATATAGAGATTGAGAAGAAGCAAAGTGGTGTTCTTTCTGCCGTACTATCCAAAATTACCGAAAAGCCTTCCAAATTTATTGCAACCATGCTCATCGGCAACAATATTGCATTGGTTGTTTACGGTTTTTTGATGGGAGATAAGCTGGTTGCTTGGTTCAAATCTATGCTGCCAACCAACTATGATTTTTTGAATTACTTATTGAATGATTTGAGTTTGTTGACACAAACCATCATTTCAACACTCATTATTCTTATTACTGCGGAATTCTTGCCAAAAGTATTTTTTCAAATATATGCCAACACTTTATTAAAACTATTGGCGATACCAGCATACATTTTTTATCTTATGTTTTGGTACATTTCAGATTTTGTCATTTGGATTTCAAACATTGTTATAAAATACTTATTTAAAGGTCACGATGACGACGTGCAATTGGCAATGACAAAAGTAGAGCTTGGCAATTACATCAGCGAACAAATGGAATCTGTTGAAGAACATGATGAAATAGACAGCGAAATACAGATTTTTCAAAATGCGCTTGAATTTTCTGAAGTCAAGTCGCGAGAAGTCATGATTCCTCGTACCGAAATTGTAGCTGTTGATATAGAGGATTCTATCAAAGATTTGAGCGCCTTGTTCACTTCAACAGGAATGTCAAAAATTGTGGTTTACAAAGACTCAATCGATGATATTTTAGGTTATGTGCACTCTTTTGAATTGTTTAAAAAGCCAAAATCCATCAAGTCGATTGTGATGCCAGTTGAGTTTGTGCCAGAGACAATGCTTGTCAAGGATGTACTGAATTTGCTCACAAAAAAGCGAAAAAGTATTTCCATTGTTATTGATGAATACGGTGGAACTTCGGGGATTATTACAGTGGAAGATATAGTTGAGGAATTGGTAGGTGAAATTGAAGATGAACATGATACTGTAGAATTGATTGAGGAAAAAATTGATGAAAGCAACTATAAATTTTCAGCAAGGTTGGAAGTTGACTACATCAATGAAACTTATAAATTGGATCTCCCAGAAAGTGATACCTATGAAACACTGGGCGGATTGATTGTCGATGAAACTGAAGAAATTCCTCAAGTGAATGACCAAGTACTAATAGAAAAATTTCTATTTACCATTCTGGAAGTAACGACTACAAAAATAGATTTAGTTTCTCTTAAAATCCTAGATGAGGACTAGTCTTTCTATATAAAATGTGGCAGGTTTTATTCAACTCATCAACAAAGTTCTACACATCACCTGTCCTGTTTCAAAAAATATAGCTTCTACTTTCATTATTTGATAGAAAATGGTATTTTCGCGCACTTATATTTTATAAATACATAATAACAAAATGGCAGTTTTAAATAAAATTAGACAACGTTCAGTTTTCCTTATAGCTATTATTGCTTTGGCATTGTTTGCATTTGTTCTTTCCGACTTGTTCAGAAATTCAACTGCATTTTCAGGCTCGCAAGATGTTATAGCCACTATTGAAGGAGAAGATATACACCGTGAAAGCTTTATGAGTCAAGTGGAAATGGTGCAGCGTCAAATGGGGCCGAACGGTACTTCAACCCAAGCAATGAACCGTGTTTGGGATCAAGAAGTACGTAAAGTTGTTTTGCAAAAACAATTTGAAGAACTTGGATTGAGTGTTGAGAAGGACCAAATGAGAGAATTGTTGAAGCAAAATCTTGCTAGTATTCCAGATTTCAGTAACGAAGCAGGTGTGTTTGACGAAAACAAACTTAATGAGTTTATTGCCAATTTGAAGGCCATCAGTCCTGAAAGAGCGCCTCTAGGAAATTCTATGATAAATTACAGTGATTGGGTTGAGAGTGAAAACTCAATTGCAGTAAGCGGTCAGCAACAGACATACTTTAACATGATTAAGGCTGGTATTTCTAGCACTTTAGGAGAAGCCCAAGTGGAATATAACTTGGAAAATGAAACAGTAGATTTACAGTATGTACAGGTGCCTTACTCTACAATTTCAGACAGTCTTGTCAATATTTCAAAATCTGAAATTTCAGATTATATAGATAAGCACAAGAAGAAATTTGAAGTTGAAGCATCAAGAGATATCAATTTTGTCGAATTTAAGGAAGTAGCGTCATTAGAAGATGAAGATGAAATTAATAAAAATGTTGTTTCGATGATGAATGACAGAGTTGAATATAACGATGTTTCAAAATTGAATGATACTGTGTTAGGTTTCAAGAACGCCAAGGATATAGAGACATTTATTAACACTTATTCAGATGTAAAATACAACGATGCTTTTGTGAAGAAGGAAAGCTTTCCCACAACCATTCAGGATAGTTTATTTAAATTAGGTGTTGGTGAATATTATGGTCCATATAAAGATGGAGGCATGTATAAGATGACGAAAATTGTTGCGGAAAAAAATCTTCCTGATTCAGTTAAAGCAAGACATATTCTTATTCCATTTTTAGGATCTCGATCTGCGACTGAAGAAACTATTCAAACAGAAGAACAAGCTAAAGCAACTGCAGACAGTTTGTTGAAAGTTATCAAAGCTGATCGAAAAAAGTTTGTCAGCCTATTGGATTTTTCTGCTGATAAGGTAAGCAACGAAAAAGAAGGAGTACTGGATTGGTACGCTTATAATGCCATGGTGCCTGCATTTAGAGACTATACGTTCGAGAACAAAACAGGAGATTTGGGAGTCGTGAAATCTGATTTTGGTTTTCACGTTATTGAAATTTTAGGACAAAAAGGCGAAAGCAAGTTGATCAAAGTTGCAACTTTAGGTCAAAAAATTGAAGCTTCTGAAAGAACAATTGATGCTGCTTTCAATAATGTATCCAATTTCGAAATTGCTATACAGGATAAAGATTTCCAAGAAGTAGCAAAGGAAAAGGATTTAGCTGTAAAACCTGTCAATGGAATGAAAGAGTTAGATGAAAACATTCCAGGATTGGGAAGTCAAAGACCTATTGTGCGTTGGGCATTTGAAGATGGCACTAAAGTAGGCGATACTAAACGGTTTTCTATTCCAGGAGGTGGTTATGTAGTGGTTCAACTATCAGGAATTAACAAAAAAGGATTGATGAGTGTAGAGGCTGCTTCGGCAACTGTAATTCCTGAAATCAGAAAAGAGAAGAAAGCGAAAATGATCAGAGAGAAAATAAAAGGAACAACCGTTGAGGAAATCGCCAAGAACCAAAATGTTGCAACTACAAATGCTTCCGCTGTGAATATGAAAAACCCCACTTTATCTGGAGCTGGCCTTGAGCCAAAAGTTGTGGGAGCAGCCTTCGGATTGAAAGTTGGTGAATCTACAGGTCTAATAGATGGAGATAAAGGAGTCTACAAGGTAAAGGTTACCAATAAAACAGAAGCACCTAAATTGGATAACTACCAAGCTGTTGCCAATAGACTAACAACTGCTAGAGTTAATGAAGCTCAAACCAAAGTGTATAATGCTTTAAAAGAAGCGGCGGACATTGAAGATCATAGAGCGAAGTTCTATTAATATTTTATGACATTTTAAATGATTGAGGCTTTACTTTTCTAAAGCCTCTTTTTTTATATTGTTTTATTAATTTGTTTAGCACTTAATTAGCTTATTTGTAGGTCATCACATTATAAATGTTGATAATTATATATCAATTAAGTTTAAAATTTGTATATTCAATTCTTGAATCATTTAATTTATAATGCCAATGAAGACTATAATAATTATATGCTTTTTATTTGCCTCAGGCCTTCCAAAAGCTTTGGCTCAAAACACAGTAGCAGAAGATAGGATAGCTGAAACTTCAAATTCAACCCACGAGGCAGATGCCCGGGCAGAATGCAACGAGCTAAAGGAAATGTTGCAATTGTCTGAAAAGCAAGAATATTTGGTAATGGAAGTTTTGAGAATTTCTAAACCTAAAAAAGCTTATTTGGAATCCATTATGAATATTACAGGTGGAGATAACGAAGAAAAGTTGCAAGCAAAGAAAGATTTGGAGTTTGTTAAAGATTATGAACGCGAAAAGTTCAGAAAAATTTTTAATGAAAAGCAAATGAAATTATATCTTTCCCGAGGTTAATTCGACGGATTTTGATCAAAAAAAAAGCCCTGTATTTTGTACAGGCCTTTTTTGAAGTTTTTAGTTTGATTTTGGAGGATACTTTTCCATAATCTTTGCAACAAATTCTTTGATTCGTTCTTCTTTCTTGTCCATTTTTTGAGAAAGATAACCAGTTCCCATTCCTTGCCAAATCAATTCTTTCTTATTCGCATCTATAAGGTCTAGATACAGAGTTCCTTCAGTAGAGGTTGAAATTGAAGTGTTGTAGTTGTTCCAATACCAAGGGCTCCAACCCCAGCCATATCCATAAGGTCCCCAACCATTGTTATATACATTCACACGCTCTCTTGATTTTGTGAAAATGCTTACTAACAAATCCGGGTTTTCCGATTTTGTAAAACCTTTGGCCAACAATTCGGCTTCTATAGCTCTTAAGATTCTTCTTTTATCCAAATCGCTTATTTCTGCTTTGTCGATACCTGGCTTGTAGAAAGCAAAGGTCTTATAGGTGTCAAAATTAGCATTTTTATCATAGTCTGAAGCAACTCTTACTGAGCTGCAGGATGATGTCAATATAAGCAGCACCACAAGATGAGCTATCTTCATTGTTTTTCTTTTACTCTCACCAATCATATTCATAATATAATTGTATGCCTTTTTTAATTCTTTCATTGCTTTTTTTATTTTGGGTTATAACGAGTTCAAAATATCACTGTCAACGCTATTAGGTAAGGTTACTGTAAGATTTGGTTCAATCTCCATTGCGCGTTTAATTGCGAAAATGGCTCCTTCATTTCTGGCCCAACTTCTTCTTGAAATGCCGTTATTGACGTCCCAAAATAACATTGATTTTAAGCGCCTTTCAGCGTCTTTAGAACCATCAAGAACCATACCAAATCCTCCATTGATGACTTCGCCCCAGCCAACACCACCACCATTATGTATACTAACCCAAGTGGCACCTCTAAAACTATCACCAATCACATTATGGATGGCCATGTCTGCAGTAAAGCGAGAGCCATCATAAATATTGCTAGTTTCTCTGTATGGAGAATCAGTGCCCGACACATCATGATGATCTCTACCAAGCACTATATAGCCTATCTCACCTTTTTTGATTGCATCATTAAATGCTTTTGCGATTTTCATCCTACCTTCAGCGTCAGCATATAATATACGTGCCTGTGAACCTACTACCAACTTGTTTTGTTGAGCTCCTTTGATCCATTGTATATTGTCAGCCATTTGTTGTTGGATTTCTTTTGGAGAATTGGTCATGTTTTTTTCCAAGACCTCACAGGCAATTTTGTCTGTCTTGGCTAAATCTTCCACTTTACCCGATGTACATACCCAACGGAATGGGCCAAATCCATAATCGAAACACATCGGTCCCATAATGTCCTGTACGTAGCTTGGATATTTAAACTCTCGTCCCAAAGTTGGATTAGAAGACATCACATCTGCTCCAGCACGCGATGCTTCCAAAAGAAATGCATTGCCATAATCAAAAAAATAGGTGCCCTTGGCTGTATGCTTGTTGATTGCCTTAGCATGACGACGTAGCGACTCTTGAACTTTTTCTTTGAAGATTTCAGGTTGTTCTGCCATCATTGCATTTGATTCTTCATAGGAAATACCTGCAGGGTAATAACCACCAGCCCAAGGGTTATGTAGCGAAGTTTGGTCACTACCTAAATCTATCTTGACATTTTCCCTATCAAAAGCTTCCCAGACATCTACAATATTGCCTAAATAGGCTATAGATACAGTTTCGTTAGTTGTTTTGGCTTGTCGTACTCTTGCAACCAATTCATCCAAATCTGTGATTTTTTCATCAATCCATCCTTGATTCAAACGTAATTGGGTGATTTTTGGATTCACTTCCGCACAAACGGTTATACAACCGGCAATATTACCAGCTTTTGGCTGTGCCCCACTCATACCACCCAATCCTGATGTTACAAATAGATGTCCTTTGGGAGTTTTTTTTATCTTTCTGAAACCATTCAAGACTGTAATGGTAGTCCCATGAACAATGCCTTGTGGTCCGATGTACATGTAACTTCCTGCTGTCATCTGTCCATATTGGGTTACTCCCAACGCATTGAATTTCTCCCAATCATCTGGTTTTGAATAATTAGGAATCATCATTCCATTGGTTACCACAACTCTTGGAGCATCTTTATGCGACGGAAATAATCCCATAGGATGTCCTGAATACATCACCAAGGTTTGTTCATCATTCATTTCAGACAGGTATTTCATGGTCAGACGATATTGCGCCCAGTTTGAAAATACTCCTCCATTTCCACCGTAAGTAATTAGTTCATGTGGATGTTGCGCCACTGCATAATCCAAATTATTCTGAATCATGAGCATAATAGCTGCAGCCTGTTTGCTTTTTGCAGGGTATTCGTCGATTGGTCTGGCATACATTTTATAATCAGGACGAAATCGATACATGTAAATACGTCCATATGTTTCTAGCTCTTTTTTGAATTCGAGAGCCAATTCTTCATGATGTTTTTGATCAAAATATCGTAAAGCATTTATCAATGCCAATTTTTTCTCTTCACGAGTTAAGATATCTTTTCTTTTCGGAGCATGATTGATTAAAGGATCAAATTCCTTGAAAGGAGGAAGCTGAGCTGGTATTCCTTCTTTAATTTGATCTTGAAATGATGTAAGGGTTGATTGCATTACTTTTTTTTTAAAGCATTTTTATCGAAGCCGTAAGGGCAATGTCGGCATCCACTTTCGCAACAATAACCTCGTTTAAGGAGATATTGTTCTGTGAAGCAACGATAACCTTCTGGAGTAAGATAGTAATCGCCTTCTTCAAGTGGGACAATTTTTTTCATAGTATTACAAAGATAATGTAATTTGGACAGATTTTTGGAGTGTACATTTTATGATTTTAGTTTCCAGATATTTGGTTCCGAAGGGGTTTACAGGAATCGCTATTTTTCCTTTTGTGCTGTTAAGGTATGAGAGCCTGAAGTATAACGCCACATTTATCAACCATGAACGCATACACTTAAGGCAGCAGTTAGAGTTGTTATTGCTACCTTTTTTTGTTTGGTATATTCTCGAGTTCCTGGTGCGTTTTTTAAAGCATCGTCAGTGGGCTGTGGCGTATCGATCTATTTCTTTTGAACGGGAAGCATACTCTCACGAATCTAATGAGGGGTTTTTGAAAAGCAGACGTTTGTGGAACTTTCTTAAGTTTTTATAAGTATTTAAATATGACGCTTCGAATATGGGTTTTGCTGGACCTTAAGTTTACCTTAACTAGACCTTAAGGAGACCTTAAGAAGACTTTAGGGAGACCCTCTTGTGGTTTTAGTTGTAAATTATGGTTGCCAATAAAAAAGCCTTGACGAAATGTCAAGGCTTTTTTATTTTATTAATTTCAAACATTATTTTTAATAAACAACTTTCTTGATTTTCTGCTGACCGTTATCTAATGTTGCCTTAACGATTAAAGTGCCTTTACTTTGGTTTAACAAGTCAATCTTAAATTCGCGACTGTTGATATTTTTATAATCTGCCAGAATTCTTCCAAGTATATCATAAACAACAACAGTATTAATGGAAGTGCCACTAGACGTTACTTTGATGTAATCTTTAAGACCAATTATATTGAAGCCTGCATCAGTAATTTCTTCTGGCGTACCCAAAGTTGCATCGGTATATCTCAAAATGAACCTGTCATTATGGATACCTGAATTTGATATGAATTCGTAAGGTGTAGAACGCAAGTCGTGAATTATATTTAGATAGGTGTCCTCTAAATAAATTTTTTGAGCTGGGTCTGAAAATAAACCATCCAATGTGTTGATAGCTACCTTATAATTTCCATTTTCAGGTACTTCAAAACCTAAAGGAATTGTGTCTTCAGGATTGAAAGGCAATGTTCTACCCTGAATGGTCATTTCGCCATCATCTAGCAACGAGTAAAATCGAAGTGATGCGCTACTCAAATCATGTCCATCGAATAGTACATCTTTGTCGTTAGTGGCGTCTTCAATATAGCCAACTAAAGTTGAGCTAGCTTCATTAGATGCATCTACAAGATCTAACCAAATTCTATGGCGTTCAAAGGTCCTTAAGAAATTATTATTGCTAGGAGATCCTAATCGCATGCTATTGTTGAACGTAACTGTTGATGTTACACCAGCTGCGTCTAGCATCTGTACAAAAAATGATTGACCAGCCGCAATATTATCGTAAAAAATTGGCGGATTTGCTCCCATGCTATTATATGCTACATAATCAGAGCCTAGATAGTTGTAAACGTAGTCTCCATAAAAAGGGTCGGTTTCAACAGCGCTTGGAGTGCCCGAATGGCTCCATAAATAAATTGTACCATCAATTGTAGGAGAGCCACTGGCTGCGTTTAAAGCTAAAAATGCTGGAGCGGAAATTGCCGAAGGATACGGATTACCCACGAGGTTCCAATTGTCATCAATGTTTGTAGCTTGAGTATCGCCGCCCCCTACAGCTAAATAAGGTCCACCATTGTAAGTGCCTCGAGTGATAGGTGTTGTGATTATACCGTTACTTGGTCGACCTAAAAATTGAGCTGAATTTGCTGGTATAGGTGCTGGTGGTGTTGTAAGACCTCTTACAATATATCCTTTACCGACAGTCATTGGCCCAGATGCACTAACCCAAGTACCATTATGAATACCATCTATGGTAGGATCCCATTCAAATCTCAATTCAGATGCAGCTGTGTTAATGTTATCTACATTGAAGCCTTCTACTGGAGAAGACCAATACACATAATTGTTATTTGCTACACCTCCTGGCACTGTACGTTGCATGCGAATATTGCCAGTGTTATTGTTAGTATTAGGAGCTCCTTCATTGACTTGTACCAGACTTCCTGAATCTCTGATCAATACGTCAGCAGTGCCTTGTACATTTAACCAATCTGAAATAACCAAAAAGGTATCCGAATTGATAGTCAAAGAAGCATTGTTGGCCACCGTTACACTTCTAGCAAAACCTGTTACCGATGGAGGGGTTGGAATAGTGCCTGCTGCCACTATAGCATCAGCGACTGGATAATTGGTAAGTGGAGATACATCAGGGATGACCACACAATCTGTAGCAGTTGGTACGCCAACCGGTGTCCAATTGGTTTCTAAATACCAATTGTTGTCTACGGAGCCATTCCATTGTTTTCTTCCGTCAGTGACCACAATTTCATCAGTTAAAGTGGTATTCACACCGCACAAATTATTGTAGGTCACTTCGGCGAAATATGTACCTCCTAAATTGACCGTTAAACTGTTATCAGGGTTTGATGCCACAACGTTACCCGGAGCTATAGAACCTTCATACCACGTCACCGATGTAGGATTAATTACGGCACCATTAGGAGTAAATCGCCATGCTTCATTAGTGGTTTCCCAATTAGTATCCAACGCATTTCTACAAGGTGCTACAATCCATTGATTGTTTGGTGCCAAAGGTGTTATGTCGCCTTGCAGTCCTACAATGGCATTTCCTCCATTCCATGGATTGACGTTGCCATTTTCAATTCGTTTTTCTTTTATAAAGACTTCGATGATGTTTGTTGTTTCGTGCAATACAATCATGCCTGTGTATAATCTGGTTGAATCTCCAAACATCGGGATGTCATTCCAAGATACTTGAAATTGTCTGCAACCGGCTGTTCCTACAACACGGCTCTTAATGGGTGTGCCAACGATACCTCTAGGGTCGATGTCATGATAGACACCATAAATTGTTTGTTCAAACAAGGCATTGGCTAAACTAGGTAAGTCATTTGAAAAGGCATATCCTGCGCCAGATCCTGGAGTGATACCTGGATTGAAGGTAAGCATACCGTTGGCGCCAACTAATGCTTGCGTATAAGTGTTGCCATAAAAGCAAAAATTAAACCCTATGTTTGTTCGGGAATCTGCCCAAACATCATCATCTGTAATTGCTTGTGCGGTGCCCCCCAACAGAGGGAAATTATAGTTAGGTGCTGGACTAGGATAGGTTATTTGTTCTACAATGTAACTTGTAGTCTCCCTAAGATTTGAATTTGCTACCAACGTTACACTTGCGGTTGTACAACCAAAGGACGCCGTTGGATCGGCAACAAAAGGGTTAGCAGTAAATGGATTATTACCTTGCTCATCAATTATGATTGGGCAAACTGTAGGCGTGTTGACGATAGAAGTACATCCTGTAGTAAAGGTAGTGGTTATCCAAACCCCTTGATCTGTGGCGTTACAATAACCCCTTACGAATACATAATAAGTTGTCCCAACAGCTAGTCCAGTAAGACTTAAACTTGTACCTGCCGTGATTCCTGTAATATCACCTGCTGGAGTAGATGTTGAGTTATCCGTTGATATGATATACTGATATCCACCCGCTGGTGGTGGAGACGGCGCTGTCCAACTTACCGTAGCTGTAGTAGGGGATGTTGCCGCAGCCATCAAGCTTAAAGGATTTGCTGTACAATTAAGAGTTGATACCACTAATGTGTAATCATGGGTCTCACTTCTATCATCAAAACCACAGGAACTAACGGTAGTGTTAGACCAGTCAGATCTGACTCTCATTCTATAATTTCCGGGCGCAGCTGCGGCCAAAACATTAAAACTACCATTTGTAGGATTGCTATAGCCTCCAGAGTTATATACCAATTCATTCGCATCCAAAAAGTCCAGGTCATTATTCCAATCGACCCAAATTCGGGTAGCAAAGGTACCTCCAACAAAAGTCATAGTGAAATTTATAGTATTTCCGGGGTATTGCGAAACACTTTGAGCTGTAAAATTGCCATAGCCGCCTGGGGAGAAGCCGGAGTTTACATGGTTGATATTTGTAACGCCTCCACTTGTACTAAAATTGTTGATATAATCGGAAGTAGAAGTTGAAGATGGTATACAATAAGATGGCGCCACTGTAGAGGCTGAACCATTTAAAGGCGAACTGTAGACAGGGCCACCTGTACAGTTGAGATTGTTCATTGAGAATATATAGAAAAAATAGGTGGTAGTCTGCGTTAAGCCTGTGGCCGTAAAGTTGGTGTTGGTGTCCGTATCCACTACGGTATAAGCTCCAAATGTTTGCCCAGTAGTATAGGTGGTACCATTGGTAAGCGTAGGTGGTGTTGCACTTGTACTTCTTATAACGATATAATTGTCCGGTGCAGGTGTTGCTGCGGGGAAAGACCCGTTAATGGTCACATCTGTGATGGTACCAAAGGTGATAGGTCCTGGTGATGGATTGGGTGTTGGGCATACAGGTTCCGTACCAATGCATAAATCGAAAGTTGTATTTTGATTAGGGTTTGAGGTCCATGTATAAACCTGTACGTAATAGGTGTTGCCAGGCGTAAGGCCAGTCACTACGCTGTTATTGGGGTCAGAACATGAGCCTGCTACTAGGGCGGGAGAAGCACATGAGCCACTATAAACAGCATGAAATAAATCGATATCACTGCCTGATATATTGAGCAAGGAAATACGATGTGATGTTGCAGTCGCTACAAAGCTAAACCATACATCATCATCTGGTGTACCCGTAACACAGGATAAATATCCCGAGTTGGTGGCAAATTCCACCGTGCCAGGCGTTACTGCTCCACAAAGCAAATCTGCATTAACGGTTGCAGGTGTTGCACTGCATATATTGTCATTTGGTGGCGGTGTTACCGTGGTACAACTTCTAGAAATAGTAAAAGCACCAGTAACAGCACTAGAACCCCAATAAGATACATATATATAATAAGTTGTGCCATTCGTGGTGATAAATGTATAAGATTCTGTGCCAGCAGTTCCTGCCGAATCTCTACAAGCCAAATTTACCAAAGCCCCGCAGCTACCTCGGGCAATACTTAAAGCATGATCGAATCCGGCTGCTGCTGTAGAAGATATAGTTGTTTGATTGCCGTCGCCCACAAAGGTGTACCAAACCCCGTAATTACTGTAAGAACAGCCTGTTCCTGAAGCTTGATTGGTGGTGCCTACCGTTGTCCCTGCAAGATTGGTTGTACTGCAAGTTAAGGTCGTGGCATTCGCACAAAGATTGTTAGGAGGTGCGGTATTAACAGTATATGTAATGACTAAACGGCCATTTCCACCATTTCCCCCCGTATGATTTGTGTTGTCTGGAATGAAAGCGCCGCTTCCTCCCCCACCTGGTTGTGCTCCAGGTGCTCCATTGGCTTCAGATGTTCTTTGTGCTCCACCGTTTCCTCCACCGTTTCCTCCATTACCTCCGGCACCACCAACAGTCGTTGTTCCATTACCACCATTGCCTCCGGCAATTAAAGTAGTACCAATACTAGCAGCCGTAGATCCCAAACCTCCTGCTACAGTTCCACCATTTGGTGCAGTACCACCAGCGCCACCTTGGGCATACAATGTCCCTACAGAGTTAAACCATGTGGCCTCTCCGTCGGCACCATCTCCGCTGCCACCTGCTCCGCCAGCCCCAACAAAATAATTAATGTTTTGACCTGGAGTTACTGCCAATGTCAATCCAGCATAAGTTCCTCCGGCTCCTCCACCGCCACCTCTAGCATTATTGCTATTTGTCCCACCTCCAGCACCGCCGCCACCCCAGGCTTGTAGGTTCAAAGAAGTAACACCAGCTGGTACGGTAAATGAGCCAGCACCGGTTGTATTGACAGTAACGGTTTGTGCAAAACCGATACATGATAATAATAGAGTAAATAGGGAGAGTATTTTTTTTGTCATTGTAAAAATAATTAATCAATTATGTGAATATCATCAAAACATAAGAGATTTGGGAGATCTATTGACAAATGTTTAACGGATGATTTTAATAGATAAAAATATTACAATTTTACATAAAATTAACATTCCAATTTAGCTAATCGATAAAGTGCAAATAATGTAGTTAAACTGCAGATTTCTTACTTCAAAATACGAATAATCCTATGCTAGCCAGTTAGTTATTGGTAAGTATAATTCAATGCACTGCTTTTTTGGTTTTTTGACGTCCATCAGCCACTATCGCTTTGATGATCAAAGTGCCATTGCTAATGTCACTTAAAGGAATGCTATGCTCTAAAGAATTGATATCAGTAGAGTTGATTAATATTCTGCCGGTAATATCGTATATCAAGATAGCATGAATGAGTTGAGAGCCCGATGTAACGGTTACTTTTTCATTTGCCACCAATATGTTTAAATCAGTCAAAGCAACAGTACTGATATTCAAAGTTTCATCGGTGTATCGCAAAATGAATCGGTCTTCAAAGGTGCCAACGGAAGTCGTAAACTGGTACGGAGACTGTCTTAAATTATGTATTACAGCGTCATAGGTGTCTTCTATAAAAATCGGTTGTTCTGTATCTAGGAAAAGCCCATCTACCGCATTGATCGCAATTGTGTAAACGCCGCTAGATGGAAATACGACTCCAAGAGGTACCGTATCGCTCTCCTCGAAAGGCAATGCTTTGCCTTGAATTACCATTTTTTCATTTTCAACCATTGAATAAAAGCGGGTATTTCCATCATTTAAATCATGACCATCAAATAGCCGATCGACAGCATTTGTTGCACCTTCTACATAACCTACCAAAATTGAGTTAGCATATTGGTTAGGAGCTATCAAATCGAGCCATATCCTATGTCGCTCTATTTCCGTTTGAGTTTCTTCCTGTGTGCGGTAAAATTGGTCATTTCGATAGGTGTCTCTTCTCATAGTATTATTAAATACCACATTTGAAGTCGTTGACGGTGTGTTGGGGTCCATCAACACAAAAAAGCCTTGGCCAGCGGCAATTCTTCCTGAAAAGCCGGCCGGGGATGATCCAGTAGAGTTGTATTTAATATAATCATTAGGGTTGTAATTGTAGCCAAAGTCACCATAAAATGGATCGTTGTAGGCGTTGCTAGGAGCGGTGATATGTCTCCATAAATAAACTGTTCCTGAAATGGCTGGTGAGACATCATCTATGAGTTCAGAAGCATTCAGATTGATAAAGGCATTTGCCAAAATAGCAGAAGGATATGGGTTTCCAATTAGATTCCAATTATCATCTAACTGTGTGGCAATAGTGGAGCCTGCACCTGGGTAGTTGGCACCGGAATACGTTCCTCTTTGAATTGGTACCGTAATAATTCCGTTGTTTGGTTTACCGTTAAATTGTGCGGTGTTTGATGGCGCTGGAGCCAAAGGTGTCGTACCCGACAATCCTCTGACAATATATCCTTTACCACGCTGCATGATAGATGAAGGATGTTGCCATTCTCCATAGTTTCCAACCCCATTACCGTTAACTGTTGGTACCCAATGCCATATATTGTTGACATTAGTACCTGGAGAAATATTCGACACGTTGAAATTTTCAACCGGCGAGGACCAATAAACATAGTCTTGATTAGATACCCCATTTACGGTTCTTTGCATCATGATATTGCCTGAATTTGCATTCGAAGTCACGTCAGTGACTTGAATCAAACTGGCATCATCTCTAATGATAAATGTGGCGTTATTAGCTACGGTGACCCAATCTTGAACTGTTAAATACGTATTTTGAGCCAGTTCTAAAGTGCTGTTGCTAGCAAGGTTTAGGGTTTTGGCATACCCAGGGTTTGGAGGTGTTGGCGGTCCTGGGTAATCAATGATAGGTAAATTTGCTTGATTAGTGATATTCACACAATCATCGCTTGTTGGCTTTCCTGCAGGTACCCAGTTGTTGTGTTCATTCCAATCAGTGTTTACCTGTCCTTTCCAGTTTTTGCCAATTATGTAATCGGCTTGGTAGCGTGGACCTGTACTTGCTGGACAATTGGCCCAAAATGTATAAATGCCTGGGTTGCTAGTGTTTGTTAATCCAGATCCTGGTGCTCCAATGGGATTGAATGTAATACCTGTGGCTATTGGAGACCCTCCGGTTTGAGCTGTAAACCATTCCATTTCGGCTTGGGGACCAGTCACAGTCCATCGGTAAGGACCAATATGGGTGGTATTCGTAAACGAAAATTTAGTAGTAATTAGCTTATATGGAACACCTGCAGTAAGAGTGGCTGTAATTTGTGGATTTAAAGAAGGACCATCATCATCATCACCAGCTATGTAAGTTCCAGAAGCACACGAACCCGGAATAAAATTCCCATTATTCACTACTATGTAACCCATGGCATCGAAATAAGGGGAAGGCGTTTCAAGATTAAACCTGTAAGAACCTGTAGTATTTACGGTAAAATTTATTGAAGAATAATTTGATGTCACCGAAGGATCGAACTGGCATGGGTCATTACTAGAGATAAATATGATAGGTTGCAACGCTCGTGGATCTGACCCTTGTAAAATTCCAGATAATGTATTACCTAAATTAGTGGTTCCGCTACAAAAAATAGTTGATACCAAGGGTTGGCTTGTGTCGCCAGGACATCTTAAAGCAACATCCACAATACCTGGAGGTGAAGGAGAGGTGGCGCAAATACCAAATGTGCCGTTATTGTCATTTCCGTTTTCCCAAACACGTATATAAATGATTTGACCTGGTGTAAGTCCCAATAAGGTAATTGAAGGCATTAATCCGTTTGCACTATCGTTATCATCACATTCAAGTAATGTTAGAGAGTTGCAGTTTCCGGTATAAAGTGCCATTCCTCCATCGGTCATTGCCATTGCTTGTGTATCTATTGTAATTTCACCAGTTGAGTCGGCAATCACATAAAACCACACGTCTCCACCTATATAATTTGCGCATCCTGGTGCTGGCACTCCAGTACTGGCGGTGGCGCCAGCGTTTGTATATGTTGAGTAAGAGCAATTGGGGGTTAAAGGCAAGAAAATAGCATTCCTGCACCTATTATTTGGTGGTGGTGGTGGAGGAGTACTAATGCATATATTAAAATTTGCTTGAGCTGTAGCAGCACCAGCCGCATAACCATAAACTCGAACATAATATGTTACACCTATAGAAAGACCTGTTACGTTGAATGTTTCTGGGTTACTATCGTCAACATAAGCCAATGTAGAACAGTTACCAGATGAGCTGCTATATACACCTATGGCTAAATCACCAGTAGAGCCAACCAATGGAACAATGTCCAAAAGTGATATTTGATGATTGGTGTTTGTTGCAACGAAACTGAACCAAACATCATTATTTGGAGTTCCAATGACGTCGTCTGGTTGAGGAGAAGCAGTTGCATAGGCTGTTGAGCCGGCCGTAATTGCCGTACAAGATAAAGACGGATTAACTGTTAGTGCAACAGCATCAACACATTCGTCGTTTGTGGGCGGTGGAGGGGGTGGGGTGATACAAATACCAAAAGTACCATTATTGTCGTTGCCATTTTCCCACATTCTAATATATAAGGTTTGGCCTGGAGTTAAGCCTGATCGTAAAATTGCTGGCATGAGGCCGTTGGAGCTGTCATTATCGTCACATTCTATTAAAGTCAATGAACCACAAGTTCCGGAATAAAGTGCCATACCTCCATCTGTCATTTGACCAGATTGTGTATCTATGACAAAACTCCCAGATGCGGGAACTGTAAATTGAAACCAAACATCGCCACCTATAAAATTCCCACACCCAGGATTTGGAACTGAAACCGAGTTAGTGGCACCATAATTTGAATAAATATTATAATTGCAGGTTGGATTTATTGATAAGTTTATTGCATTACATGGTTCGTCGTTTGAAGGAGGAGGAGGCGTTGAGGACACCAAATGGATGTCATCAATTCCCGCTGGAGGGTCCACACCCAAAGTTGCATTGTTTTTCCACTCAATAACAAGTCTAAAAGTGGTGCCAGCATACACAGGAGGTATTACCAGTGTTGGTGTCGGATTCCAAGTACTACTGCCACTAAAGTTACCTCCAATTTGAATATTGCCATTAGGTGCTGATCCTGTTGCTGTGATTTCTGTACCATATGTTGGCGCATAAGTTATAGGAACCAACCAAATTCTCATTCGGTCATTGTCTCCTTCACCTTGTGCAATCCATATAAAGTCAAGGGTTATGTCTGATTCGTTCGCAGGTATTGTAATATCTTTGAAAATATGAGTCGCCCTGTTCGCATTAATTGTGTACTTGTGTGGTGGTGACGTTGCATTGGCATTGTTAGAGACATAGGCAGCTTTCCTATCTGTAAAACCTGGAATCGCACCATTACCGCACACCCATTGATTTCTATTTGGATTTGAGCTGTTTGTTACTCGCCAACTGTTTTCAGAGAAGGTGTCTCCATTCTCAAAACCTCCATCTAAATCACGATGTATGTGCACCGTCTGTCCTAATGCCGTATATGAAAACAACATTATCCAAATAAATAAAAAGCAAATGATCCAAATTGATGATTTAGAAGAGCGTACATCAAATTTAATCGTTTGGATTAAATGAAATTTAATTAAAGACATAAGGGACATACTAACTTTCATTAAGAATCATTGTTAATACTTAATGAAATTTTATAATTATCGTTATTAATCGTAAAAAAAATTGTTAAGGCATAAAAATATTATAATTTTAATTTGTTGAAGTGTATCTTATTTTTTATTCGTTCAAATGATTGAATTTATAGACCAATGCAATATTGTCTTTGACAATTAGTTGTAGATTAAGAGTATATCCTCAAAAATCATCTTAAAATGTTATTAATTATATGATTCTACATTTTAACAAATAGCTTTAGTGACACTCATAAAAAACCCCGACAAAAAAGTCGGGGTTTTTTATGAGTGTCAATCTAAATTATATCTGTTTAGTTTATTATCTTTTTGGTTTTTATAGAGTTATTTTGAAGTATTGCTTTTACAACAATTGCGCCTTGACTTATTTTGTCTAAACTTATATTAAATATGGTAGCATTAATCGAACCATATTTCATTATAAGTTTTCCTGCCATGTCATAAATTTCTATTTCTTTTATTGGCGAAGTATGAGAAGTGACTTTTATATAAGACTGCAGCTTGATAATACTGACGTCTGAAGTATCTGTGAAATCTGGTGTGTATAGGGTGCTATTCTCCTCATAACGTAGCACAAATCTATTATCAAATCTTCCTGATTCTGAATTGAAAATATAGGGTGCCGCTTTTAGATCATGTAAATTACCTGTCTGAAGATCTTCCAAGAATATGTTTTGTTCATTTGTGGAGAACAAACCATCTGCGCTATTAATGGCAATAGTGTACATGCCTGGTTGTGGTATCAAAACACCCAGGTGTACTCGGTCGCTATTGTTTAATGGGTAAGGTCGCCCTTGTATGATCATTGCATCTTCACCAATTTTGGTATATATGTTTTGTGTACTGTTATCAATAATTGGAGTGTCGAATAATCTATCAAAGGTGATAGTGGCCTCTGGTGTGTAGCCAATCAAGGTTGAACTGGTTTTTCCATTAGGAAGTATCATGTCTAACCAGATTCTGTGACGTTCTAACTCAAGATCTATATTGCTTTCATCAGAACTTCTCAAAAATTCGCTATTATGTCCGCTCACTCGCATTGAATTTGAGAAATATAGATTTTCAGTTGTACTACCGGCATCTGTCATCAGTACAAAAAAGGATTGGCCAGCAGCCACATAGCCATCAAAGGTGTTAGGTGGTACCGAGCCCATTGAATTATAGGTAATGTAGTCGTTACTATTATAGTTGTATACAAAATTTTGATAGAAAGGATCTGGGTTGGCTGCAGAGATAACTCCCCCATGAGGCCATAGATAGATGCTTCCCAAGATATTTGAATTGGCAGGATTTGTCAAGAATACATTGGCTGAAATCGCAGATGGGTATGGGTTGCCTATCAAGTTATAGTTATCATCATCTTTGGTTACGAGACGACCTTGGTAAGTTGTATTTGGACCCACATAATTGCCACGCGTAATTGGCACTATAATATTTCCGTTTCTTGGTGTACCAGTGAAAGTAGCGGTCAAAGGTTGAGGTGTGTTCCAATTGCTAGGTCCTCTTACGATATATCCAGTTCCCAGACCCATCGTTTCTGCTCCAGGATTAAACCAATTGCCATACACGAAACCGCCGCCTGCATTAGTGGTAGGTAACCATTTGAATTTTACTGACATTGGTGTTAATGGCGAAAGATTTGACAATGAATAACCGTCTACGGGAGAGGAATAATATACATAATCAGTTTTTTTGACGCTTGCAGTACGATCCATTCTTAATTCACCAGCATTAGCAACATTGTCAATTTGAATGAGACTTGCATTGTTTCGTATAATGAAATTATTAGTCCCCTCATTTCTCACCCACTCTTTGATGTTCAGATTGTTTCCAGACTGTATCTCAAGATTTCCAGAATTCTTTATAGTAACATTTCGTGCGAAGGCATCAGGAACATTCAAGATTTTTGTGGTTGATGGTATCACCACGCAATTGTCAATTGTAGGAACCCCAAAAGGTAACCAGTTGTTAGGATCGTTCCAGTCTTGAGAAATATTTCCTTTCCAGATTCTTGATTTGTTTGTAATGGTAATAGGTTGACTAGTATTGCAGCCATTACTCAACGTCGCAGTAGCGGTAAAATTAAATGTTCCCAATTCCAATTGAGCTAGAGTAGGTTTGATGTAAACCGTGGTGGCAGGAGATCCTTGGACATAAGGTATGGTCGCGGCAGCATCCGTAAAAGCTGCCACTGGAGGTGTACCGACCCAAGTAAACGAAGGTGCTAGCGGTCTCTCCCCATAAAGTTTGATGTCGTCTATAGCTACACCGTCTCCCCATCCACTGCTGTACCTGAATCGTATTCTTAAATTAGGCTGATTTAGATATGCCGATGGTACATTCAGGGTTATTTCACTGAAGCGGGTACCGATGCCAATTGTTGAATTATATGTTACTGCATTTGTCCAATTAGTTCCCCCATTTGTAGAGACTTCAATCGATACATTGTCACCTGCAACTGACGCATAATAATCAGAATAATACATTCTAAAGCTCAACGTGAGATTTAAAAACCCTACGGTGCTGACCACCGGCGATCTTAATGCATTGTCATATGAGCCAGCACCAACATCTGATGTTGCCATGGCGAACTTATTAGGCCCAAATCCAGATGAAATTGCTGGAAACCAAACTTGCTGTGCTGGGATAAAAGTACTTTGTCTACGTCTCCAATTGGCCTGTGCATTGTTGGTGCCGAGCGTTTGACCGGTAAATGTTCCTAATCCACTTAATCCAGCATCCTCAAAGCGCTCATCTATAAGCGTTACAATTTCATTATCGCCAGTTGCAGTCAGCGTCACTATGGAATCCTCTCCACACGATTCTGGGTTGGTGGGCGTATAGGTGATATTTGCCACAGGTTTAACCGTAGCCACAATAGCCGTTCTAACCAAAGACTCGCAACTGCCATTAAATGCTGTTACGTAATATGTACTTGTCGCGGACAATGAAGGAGACCAATAGGCAGTGGTGCCACTTGAAACTGCTGTGGTTTGTACAATTGACCCACCGGTAAGTGCATTGTACCATCTTATCTCTGTAGTGCCTGCTGAACCTGTTGCAGATAAATTTACGACGACATTGCCACCAGAAGGATCTCCACAGTTTTCACCATCTGCGAGTGAAGTGATGATTGCGGCGCAACTGGGTATGACTTCGAATATATAATCCTCGGTTTCGCCATAATAAGCAATATTTTGGCAAGCATCGAAGGTGGAACTGCCTCCAGTTTCATTAATTCTAATTCTGATTCTATACAAGCCTGGAGTTTGAGTTAAAGGAACTTGAAAACCAAACGTTGTTGAAAATATACCCGTTGTACCGCTAGAGTACACTTGCTCACCTGCCGCAAAGTTTCCATCCTGGTTCCAGTCGACCCATGCTTTCATATAGGACACGTAGTTGGCAATATTTGCAAATACATTAATACCTTCACCTTGGGCTTGTCTACTAATGTTTGTTAAACCTGTAAAGTCTTGATAGCCTCTAGGGTTATTGGAGTAGGTGGAGTTGTTAGTAACGTCATTTAAAGTTCCGATAAATGAAACAGTGTTGATATAAGTACTTGTTTGATAGAAATTTGATACTGAAGGTGTACAATAACAAGGCGCACTCGCTGTCGTAAAGCTCCATACCATGGGTGTGCCGCTTGTATTTCCACAGTTATTTTTTGGAACAATAGACCAATAATACGTCGTATTGGCTAAAAGTGTTCCTGTAGTGTAATTTGTGACAGTTCTATTAGCGACGAACGAAGGTGTTGCACTTGTACCAAAATAGACATCATAGCTTGTGGCGTTCGTTACCGCATTCCAATTTAATGAACTCACTGCTCCATTGCCTGCATAGCAAACTCCAATAGTTGCATCGGCAGGCACGGGATTTGTCGCAATTGTAGTTACTGGCTCAATGACTGTTCTTGTAATTGAACGTTCATTGCTCCAGCAACCAGTTGCATTATTTTGAGCTCTTAAATAGATAGTGTATGCACCTGCACTGTTTAAGGTATATGTTGGGTTACTGTTTGCTGTAGACGTTCCATTGGAAACTGTCTGCCAATACCAAGTGACACCTGCTGGGGGCGTTCCTGCAGCTGAAATAATAACAGGACTGCAATAAGGTGCGGGAGTCGAAGATAACCCACCTGGCATTGAAGGGCTCGTGTTAAAAACCATATTTGTAGAACTAACTGCAGTGCCTCCTGAAGTGGTTACAGATACAGGGCCTGTGGTGCCTGCACCTAGGGTTACTGTAACCGAAGTTGCATTGTTTGCAGTGATTGTAGCAGCAGTTCCACCGATTGTTACTGAAGTTGTTCCTAGTAGATTAGTACCCACTATGGTTATGGCACTTCCTGGGCATACGGGTGTAGGAAATGAAGATATAGTTGGGGGTTGTGGAGCAGATACATTCACGACATAATCTTCAGCCTGTCCGTATCCTGAACCAGTTTGACATGGGTTTGTTGAATACCCCGCAAATCTTTTCATGACTCTCATAGCTGTCGTACCAATCAATGCAGTTGATGGAACAGCTATATTCCCGTTCAATACTACTGCATCTACGCCTGTTGAATTTGTAATTGTTCCTATATCATACACCTCATTGGCAACATTTCCAAAAGTTCCATTTCGGTCCCAGTCTATATATACTCGTATATAGTTTGTGAAGTTTCCATCCGTATTACCTTTAATTGAGATAGGATAGGTGGTATTTTGCTGAACGATAGCGGTATCACAAAAAGCTTCCAGAGCTGTAGACCCATTGACCGTGTTAGAAGTTGTTCTATTGATTCCTGCGAAAATTACATTTGTTATTGGTTCGATAGCGGATGTAAATGTTGGAATACAGTAATTCATTTGACTAGAGGTATATGAAATTCTAATTTGCCCATCCCCTCCATTTCCACCAGTTCTGTTTGTAGTATTATTTACAAAAGCACCAGCACCTCCGCCTCCTGGAGCTAATCCGTTATTGCCATTACCACCTGTTGTTCTTTGATTGCCTCCATTTCCACCCCCATTGGCACCATTGCCACCTGCACCACCAACAGTTGGGGTTCCATTAGCACCATTGGTTCCAGCCGCCACAGTGTTACCTATGCTCAATGTGCTGGACCCGATTCCTCCGGTCGCTGTAGCGCCATTGGGAGCAGCACCTCCCGCTCCGCCCTGTGCGAATAAAGTGGCAGTTGTGCCGAACCAAGTGGCTCCTCCAGACACTCCAGAAGTTGTATTGCCCGTAGCTCCAGCCCCAACATTATAATTTATTGATTGTCCCGGAGTAACATTTAATGATGACGAAGCATAAGCACCGCCGGCACCACCGGCACCACCACCTGTATTGTCTAATGTTGTGCCTCCTCCGGCACCACCGCCACCCCATACTTCCACAGTTATAGATGTTACATCACAGGGAACATTAAAGGTTCCTGATCCTGCTATAGATATAGTTACGGTTTGTGCTTGAATACGAACATGATATAATATCGAAACAATAAAAAATATTCCTATAGTTAGTTTAGAATAGTGAGTTTTCTTCAAATCAGGGTAAGAAAACTTTGAGCGTCTAGACGCTCCTGAAGCATATAAAAGGTACATAAGGATATACTTTGGAATTTATGAACCAAATGTATGTAGGGTTTGTACATTTTGATTCTAGGCGTCGCCAAAACTCGATTAAATGACGTCAAATTGCTAAATTATAATCATTTAGACACACTTTTGTAAGTAATTGCCTTCTAATATACCAATTTCAATATTTACTGATTCTATCATAATTACGTATTTTTACAAGCATGTTAGACACAAATATTTTTTGCCCTATCCAAAATAAGAAGCTTTTCAAAAGTAATTTTAAAGATTTGGATCTGTGCCTAAAACCTGATTATTTAATACACCCAACTATTTCAGGCAATAAATACAGAAAGCTGAAGTACAATCTTGAAGAAATAAAAAACAGGAATCATAATACTGTCTTAACTTTTGGAGGAGCTTTTTCGAACCATATCTCGGCTGTAGCCGCTGTAGGGAGAGATTTTGGATTGAATACCATTGGTGTGATTCGAGGTGAAGAACTTGAAAAGAATCATCATGATAATGCTACATTAACCTTTGCCAAAGCGTGCGGCATGACCTTAAAGTTTATCTCAAGAGAGGCTTATCGAGATAAAGAATCCAGAGAATATTTAGATTCTTTGAAACACGAATTTGGAGATTATTACATGTTGCCTGAAGGAGGCACGAACTCTTTAGCTATTAAAGGTTGTGAAGAAATTTTAAATTCAGAAGACACTATGTTTGATTACATCTGCTGCTCTGTGGGTACTGGAGGCACCATTTCTGGATTGATAAATAGTAGTTTTCCACATCAAAAAATTATCGGATTTCCTGCCTTAAAAGGTGGGTTTTTAAACAAGGAAATCCATAAATTTGCCACAAAAGATAACTGGACCCTTATTGAAGATTATCATTTTGGTGGTTATGCCAAAATAAATAATGATTTAATCGGTTTTATAAATACTTTCAAGTCTCATTATGACATTCCGTTAGATCCTATTTATACAGGGAAAATGATGTATGGGATTTTTGATTTGATGAAAAAAGGGTATTTTCCAGAAAGTTCAAAAATTCTTGCCATTCATACTGGTGGACTTCAAGGAATTGAAGGTATGAATTTAAAATTAAAACAAAAGCAATTACCGCTAATAAGGTAAACAACTATGAAGCAATTTTTTCTCATTTTGATAATTAGTATAACGATTGTAGGCTGTGGGTCGAAAAAACGCATTGTTACCAAGAAGAAAAACTCTCCACCACGAACTGAACGTGTTATAGTAAAATCTAAAACTGATGAGCCTAAAACTGAAGCCGAAACACCTTCTGAAATAGTGGTGAACCCAACAGAGCGCAAGACTTTTGCCAATAGCACGGAAGAATATATTTATAATTACAGTGAGATAGCGAAAGAAGAAATGAGGCGATACAAGATACCTGCAAGCATCACTTTGGCGCAGGGTATTTTGGAATCAGCTTCAGGGCAAGGCCGTTTGGCGCTTGAGGCCAATAACCACTTCGGCATCAAATGTCATGATTGGACAGGTGAGAAAATTTACCATGACGATGACCGCAATCAAGAATGCTTTAGAAAATATAAACATGCCAAAGAATCTTTTGAAGACCACTCTATATTTTTAGCACATCGAAATAGATACGCTGGTTTGTTTAAGTATGACCAAGACGATTATGAAAGTTGGGCGAGGGGTTTAAGAGCTGCAGGTTATGCCACAGATCGGAAATATCCTGAAAAGTTAATCAGTTTGATTGAACGTTTTCAACTCTATAAGTTTGATGAGGAGGTTTTGGGCCATACACCCAAAGTGCGAACTAAACGCGTCGAAACCGTAGAAGCTCCAAAAACACATGAAGTTGTAAAAGGTGATACCATGTACTCACTGTCTAAACGATACAATATGACCATCGAAGAATTGCAACGCCTGAATGGTATGCGAAACAACGACTTAAAACTTGGTCAAATTTTAATTATCAAATCCAATTAATCCATGCTTTATCAACGAAGCAGCGCACTTTTTAAAAAAGCTGAACAATCTATTCCTGGCGGTGTCAATTCACCTGTAAGAGCGTTTAAGGCCGTGGGAGGCACGCCATTGTTTGCCAAATCAGCAAAAGGCGCCTATGTCTATGACGAAGATGATCATCGATTTATAGATTATATTAATTCTTGGGGACCGATGATTTTAGGACATGCCTTTAAACCAGTAGTTAATGCTGTCATTGAGAAGGCTAAATTGGGCACCTCCTTCGGAATGCCGACTTCTATTGAGACTGAAATAGCCGAATTGGCAGTGTCAATGGTGCCAAATATTGATAAAATTAGATTTGTAAATTCAGGAACCGAAGCCTGCATGAGCGCTGTAAGATTGGCGCGAGGTTTCACCAAAAAAGATAAAATCATCAAGTTTGCAGGTTGCTATCACGGACACAGCGATTCATTTTTGATTGCTGCAGGTAGTGGTGCCATAACGTTTGGCTCTCCCAACAGCCCTGGCGTGACCGCAGGCACTGCAAAAGACACCTTGTTGGCACGCTATAATGACCTTGAACATGTAGCCTCGTTAATTGATACCAATAAAGATGACATCGCTTGCATCATATTAGAACCAGTAGCAGGTAATATGGGCTGTGTGCCTCCAAAAGATGGATTTTTGCAAGGTTTGCGTGAATTGTGTGACACGCACAATATTTTGCTCATTTTTGATGAGGTAATGACAGGATTTCGCTTGGCCAAAGGAGGAGCACAGGAGCTTTATGGTGTCAATGCTGACATTGTTTGCTTTGGAAAAGTGATAGGAGGCGGTTTGCCTGTTGGCGCTTTTGCAGCACGCAATGAGATCATGGATTATTTAACGCCTTTAGGACCTGTCTATCAAGCCGGAACTTTGAGCGGAAATCCGTTAGCGATGGCTGCAGGATTAGCGATGTTGACACATTTAAATGATAATTCTTCCATTTTTGAAAGTTTGTCTAAAAAAACTGAATATTTACATAAGGGTTGTGAAGAAGTGTTGAGCAAGCACGGTATTGTGCACACTATTAACCGTGTAGGTTCAATGATATCCATTCATTTTGATGAACGACCAGTCACTGATTTTGAAAGCGCTGCCAATGCCAACAATGAACGGTTCAAAACTTTTTTCCATGGCATGCTCAAAGAAGGTATTTATATAGCACCAAGTGCATTTGAAACTTGGTTTTTGTGCGATGCTCTGACATACAGCGATTTAGATGTCACAATAATGGCTGTTGAAAAAGTTGCAGCCACACTATAATTGCAAAAAGTAATAAACAAAAAAAGCCATCAAGATTCTTGATAGCTTTTTTGTTCATCGAAAATAAATTTATTTTCGCGAGTCTTCAAAGTCTTGGAAGCGCTGAAATTCTTCGGCTGTAAAAATAGCTCTAAATTTTTCAGTCAACATTTTTTCGACTTTCTCTTTTTCTTCAGCAGTAACTGTTCCACCATTGGCAGCCACTTTTTCAAATGACATTTGTTTTTTAACATATGTTTGATAGGTTTCATAAACCGCCTCTTCAGTTTCCGTGTTAAATTTTACAGCCTTCTTGAGTTCTTGCGTTTTTTTTGCAGCTAGAGAATTGACTTCAACCATAGATTGAGCATTGATGCTTTGGGTTCCCAAAACCATTGCAAAAGCAAAAAGACAAAGTGTAATAATTTTTTTCATTGGATATAATTTTATTAAATACAGCGTACTAAAATAAGCATTTTTAAAAGAAAAACACAAATAAAAAAGACATTGATTGTAAAACCAATGTCTTTTTTTCCAACTAACCAACCAAATGTTTATAAAAAACTATTCTTTCTTTTTTCTCATACCATCTTTGCCACCTTTTCTTGAATGACGCTTCTCCAAGGTTTGTTCAAATTTGGCATACTGATCAGCATTCAGTATTTCTTTCATTTTCTTTTTCATTTCAATTTGATTGTCCAAACGCTCATTTTGCATTTTTACACGGTCATCCTTTGAGAATTCTTCGCCAGCCTCTTTTTTAGCTTTGAAAGCTTCCATTTTTGCTTTGCGTTCTTTTGCTTCTGCCAACAATACTTTTTCAACTTCAGCTTGTTGTTTCTCGGTCAAATCTAAATGCAAAGTCATCTTTTTTGTTTGCAATTGGGCAGTCTCTTCAGGAGTCATATTCTGTCTTACTTCCATTCGCTCTTTGACTTCTGCCTTACGATCTCCTTTTTTTCTTTCTTGCGCAGTGGCATTTAGGGTCATAAATGCAAGCGCTATCATCAATAGGTTTTTCATTTTGTTTAATTTTAATGTTTATACTGCTTTGACTCAAAGAGGATTAAATAGTTTAATTAATCTGAAAATTTTAACGCCTAATTAACAGCTTGTGCTCTTTTCACCAATTCCAACGTAGTGGTGAATAGTGGCTGTTGTTCCATTTTACTTTTTAGCCAGGCATAAAAGCTCATCACAAATATATCTTCTTGTTTTGCTTCCAGCCATTCGAACGAGTTCTCAACTTTATCCTTGAATTTTTGACTGGTAATCTGTTCGGGGTTTTTATGATAGAATTCTACCAAGTTCAGATAGGTGAGGACACGTTCCTGTTTGATGTGTTTTAGGTAAGATGCATAAGTTCTACGAAAACTTTTTAAACGCGATTCTACCAAATCAATTTGTTCCAGCTCCACATTCAATATTATCTCGATGAGATTCTTTTTGATGGTCCATTCCTTTCCGGCTTTTTGAATGTACCAATTATCAGTATGGTAAAATTCAGCAAACAACTGCTTCGCTTTTCTGTAATTCTCGTTTTGGATGTAGAACATTCCGAGGCTCAAATAAATATCCAAAAGCGATTCCATATCCGGATGTTTATTGATTTTAAATTGTTCCAACAACTCGATAGCATCTTCTTGCTGGTCAGCATAATTCAAGTTGAGTCCCAGAAGCAAGTTGTATTTCAGTTTGAATGTATTGTAATGTTTTTTCTGGTTCATCAACATATGCTGGTGCATCAAATGGAGATAGTGCATAGACTCGTGAAACTTTTTGTTTCGGAAAAAGGTGTTTGCAATCAGGTAGAGCACCTCAATGTGATAAAATAGCTGTTTTGTTTTGTCTTTATGATTCTGAATGTTTTTATAGGTTTCCAATAGGAATTCTTCAGTTTTAAGATAATCATTGGTGACAAATGCTGAAATACTGACCACTTTCATCAATTGATACAACGACTTGAAGGACATCGTTTCGTTGAGGTCGATATTGTATTCTGAAAGTATGTCGTTAAACATAGTTTTAAAGTTAACAACCTTACCTTTGTAGGTGACATTGTTGAGGGTTTGTCGCATTTTTGCATACACAATATTCAATTGGTCTTCTGTAAAGAGTTGCTTTTGATTTGATTTAAAAGATTGAATCAGTTCTTCGAAATTGACATCGTCGTTGGCATAAGCATATTGAATTTTTGTATGATAAATTTCATTCAATATGGAGAAGAGATAATGCTCTTTTGCCAATGATTCCGCCTTGTCAAGGATTTTGTAAGCAACTTTAAATTGATCGTGTAGCAGGAAATGCCTAGCTGCCAAAATATATTTGATGAGCTGCACATCTACCGAGTTTTCCTCTTCCATTTTGGAATTGGCGATGAAGTCAATTAATGATTGATATAAACGTTTGCGCAAGGCGTGATAGGCTGCTTTTTCTTCAGATTTATAGATTTTGAAACTGATATCTTCTGTTTCATCTTGTTTGGACAACAGTTGAAACAATAAGATGTTTTTGGTGTCGCTGCGCTTGTTCTTTTTGTCAAGATACGTGATAAACCGTTGCTGTTCATCACTGGAAAAGGTCGCAATAATGGCTTTTAGATCGGTCATTTAATCGTCAGTAATATTTACTTGGTATGATTAAATATAGTATATAAATGATTTATATTAAAAAATATATCGTCAGTTTTTTATAAAAATTGAATTTTAGTTTTGAGGTATCTGCTGCAACTTTGTCTCGTCATCATAAAAACAAAAACTTATGAAACCAATCATCAAAACCGTTCTTTTTGCAACTATAATGTTGACAATTGCCATCAATTCAGGAAGAATTTCCAAAGTCTGCATCAAGAACTACGAAACGATTGTCAGCTGTATATCACAAAATGTATATGTGCCAATAGGTTAGAGAATTATGCAGCTCAAAAATCTAAATACAGCTTTCATAATCACTGTAGGCGTTTCGGTAGTAGTGTTTATATATCTCGTGTTCTTGGGATATGACGAAATCAAGACCTTAAAGGATGTCATCAAAATCATTGCCTCCATCTTGTTTCCGATTCCGATGCTGTTTTTTGTCAGATTTATTCTGATTGAGCATTTTTTGCCTCAAAACACGGATGAGTATAAACTCAAAAACCAACGACCAGCCACATTTTTATTTATTGTATCCATTGCGATAGGTATTAGTGTGATGCAGTTGGTAGAATTTATAACTGGACAAACCCTTGAAGATCAATTGATATTTGCCCATTTGATTAATTCTACGACCATCAGTAGCTATGTGCTCAACTATATTTTATACAACAACCTTAAGGCAAATGGCATTTTGAGCGGTGTTTTACTATCACTGGCCATTCACGTGTTCTTTTTGTCTGTCTAATCAAAACAAACGTTTAATCATCAAAAACCAAAAATTATGAATCCAATTATCAGTAATCTCAACCCAAAAACCAATTCTAACAAACGCGAACTGTTGTTTACGTTTCAATCCATCATTGTTACTGGGCTTTTGGCCTTTACCGCCATTGCGTTTTTCGCTTATAATGATTTGTCCATTATGAAAGGTATCAAGGTTATTTTTGCGCCATTTTTATCCGTAGTTCCTTTGCTATTTGTACTATCTATTTTGCGCGATTTGAAGAAGGGTTTTATTGAAGGCAATTATTCCAAACAGGAAATCATCAAGTTTTGCATCATTACTGTTTTAATCACTGCGGCTTTTACAGGGATAACCGCTTTACTTGAAAAGATCAATGCGCTGGAAATTTTATTGGCAGCAATTATGGCCATTTTATGTATCATTTTCTTTCTGAAAAGTAAAATCAAGGACATTCTTGGTATGAGTATCATTACAGGAATTGCTGAAGGTATCATCGTGTATATGATTTTTTTGTTTTGATGATTGGTTGGTTTTCTGACCCTAAACCTCACAATGGTACCATTGTGAGGTTTTAAAATCAAACAACAATAGTTTACATTTAACCTGAAAACTGCAAATTATGAATTCAAAATTTATGAATGAATTGCCCGAATTGGTGAAACACAATGTCATTTCACAACAGACGGCTTCAAAAATTGAGGATTATTATCAAGCCAAAGAGCAAAACTCACCAAACAGGTTGTTTACTGTTTTTGGTGTTTTGGGCTCGCTGCTTGTAGGCCTAGGAATTATACTCATACTCGCCCATAATTGGGATGACTTTTCAAGATTTACCAAGAGTATACTCGCATTTGTGCCTTTGGTTTTAGGCCAACTCATCGTTGGATACATCATTTTTAAAAACAGGAGTACTACTTGGAAAGAGTCTTCTGGCACGTTTCTCTTTTTTGCCGTTGGCTCCAGCATTGCTTTGATCAGCCAGATTTATAACATACCTGGAGACATCAGTTCTTTCCTATTGACCTGGATATTGCTTTGTGTCCCGTTGGTATATCTATTAAAATCAAATACACTGGCAATGCTTCATATTGCATTTGCAACGTATTACGCCTGCAATTATGGCTACGGCTATTTAAATATGGGTAAAACACCTTGGCTGTATTTAGTTTTGCTGGCTTTGGTATTGCCTCACTATTTGCAGCTATTAAAAGAACGACCGAAATCTAACATTACCTCTATTTTCAACTGGATTTTACCATTGAGTTTCATCATCACTCTCGGTTCGTTTGTCAATGGATTTGATGAAATAGGTTTTGTGATGTATATGTCGCTATTTGGATTGTTTTACAATATCGGGAAGACACCATTTTTTAGTGATGGCAAATTAAGACGGAATGGCTATTTGATTTTTGGTTCGCTTGGCACTGTATTTCTGTTTCTTTGGGCGAGCTTCAAATGGTTCTGGGAAGAGAATTACCATCCTCTCAAATTAACGCAAGAGTTAATGATATCCTTGTTTTTGATTGTACTAACAACTGTTATTTTGGTGTATTCCTATTCAAAACGTTGGGTGAAGGGCTTTAATTTGATTCAATCTGCCTATCTGATATTTGCGGTTATGTTCTTTTTGAATTCTGGAAATCATATAGTTCCGACTGTTTTGGTCAATCTTGTCATCTTGGCATTAGGTTTAGTCACCGTTAAAATTGGAACCGATAAATTTCATTTTGGCATTCTCAATTATGGATTGTTGATTATAACTGCGCTCGTGGTCTGTCGATTTTTTGATACCGATATGAGTTACGTAGTCCGAGGATTGCTGTTTGTGAGCGTTGGAATAGGGTTCTTTGTGACCAATTACATAATGCTTCAAAAAAAGAAAAAATTAATCAATCAAAATCAAAAGTTATGAAACCATTACATCTATTTTCGATATTCGTTTTAGTTGCCATAGCGCAACTATTCATTCCATCACAAATGATTTTAGGTCAAAAAAAGATACTTTCTGATGGTACGCCATACAAGTTCATAACCCAGCCGATTGATCCTTCAGATCCTTTTAAAGGGAAATACATTCGTCTGGATTTTGAGATAAGTTCGCTCGCCACCAATGATTCAACCTGGAATCGACAAGAAGATGTTTTTGTGGTCATTGAAAATGATGATTATGGCTTTGCTCGTGTGAAAGAAGTGACGCGGCAGAAACCAGAAGGAAAAGACTTTCTTGAAGCAAAAGTTTCTTGGTACAATGCGTATGATAAAGAACTCAACCTGTCATTTCCGTTTGATGAATTTTATATGAATGAAAACAAAGCCTATGACGCTGAAATGGCACATAGAGATGCGCAGCGAGACTCCATCAAAAATAATACTTATGCATTGGTGTTCATAAAAGATGGTGAGGCTGTATTGGATAATGTTTTTATTAATGAAATTCCGATCGCAGACTTTGTGGAATGACATTTTGAAATTGACTAACTTTGAAGCACAACATAAACACTGTAAAATGAAAAAAATAATTTTATGCTCATTGGTCGCCTTGCTTGCTGCTTCTTGTAAGGATGACAAAAAAGAAGAACCAATAACCGAAGAGCCTGCAACTACTGAAATGCAGAACAAATTGAACAAGTATGTTACTGTAAAGCTTACTGCAGACGTCAGTAAATTGACAGAAAAGGAGCGTCAAATGATTCCGTTGCTCATAAAAGCTGCAGACAAAATGAATGAGTTGTTTTGGTACGAAGCTTATGGCGAGAAGGATTCTCTTCTTAATTCAATCACAGATGCAGATACAAAGAAATTTGTAGAAATTAATTATGGTCCTTGGGACCGATTGGATGGCAACAGTCCGTTTGTGGAAGGTGTTGGGCCAAAGCCAGCAGGAGCCAATTTTTATCCAAAAGATATGACCAAGGAAGAATTTGAGGCTGCGCAAATCGAAAATAAATCGAGTATTTACAATTTTGTGCGTCGCGATTCTGTGGGGAAATTGTATTCCATCCCTTATCATAAACAATTCGCAACACAAGTCAAGGAAGTATCGGATTTATTGTTGGAAGCATCCAAATTGGCAGAAGATGCAGGTTTGAAAAAGTATTTAGAGTTGAGAGCCCAAGCGTTATTGGATGATAACTATCAACCTAGTGATTTGGCTTGGATGGATATGAAAACCAATAAACTGGATATCGTTATCGGACCGATTGAAACCTATGAGGATCAATTGTTTGGCAACAAAGCCGCGCATGAAGGTTACGTCTTAATCAAAGATATGGAATGGAGTGATCGATTGGCTCGTTTCAGTGCTTATTTGCCAGAACTTCAAAAAGGGTTGCCAGTTAAAGATGATTATAAAAAAGAAACTCCAGGTACAGATAGCGATTTAAATGCTTATGACGTGGTTTACTATGCTGGAGATTGTAATTCCGGAAGTAAAACCATTGCCATCAATCTTCCGAATGATGAAGAAGTACAGTTGAAAAAGGGTACTCGAAGATTACAGCTTAAAAATGCAATGCGAGCAAAATTTGATAAAATTATGGTGCCTATCAATGATGTTTTGATTGATCCATCGCAACGTCAATACGTCACTTTTGATGCGTTCTTTGAGAACACCATGTTTCACGAGGTGGCTCACGGTCTTGGTATCAAGAACACCATCAATGGCAAAGGAACTGTAAGAACCGCTTTAAAAGAGCACTCAAGTGCTTTGGAAGAAGGAAAGGCAGATATTTTAGGGCTTTACATGGTGCAGCAATTGAATGCCAAAGGTGAATTGACCCAGGACATCAAAAATAATATGGTCACCTTTATGGCTGGGATTTTCCGTTCCGTGCGTTTTGGAGCTTCAAGTGCTCATGGAAAAGCGAATATGATACGTTTTAATTTCTTCAAGGAAAAAGGAGCATTCACAAGAGGTGAAGACGGTACTTATAAAGTTGATTTTGATAAGATGCAGGAAGCGATGAAAGAATTGTCCAACATAATTCTGACACTTCAAGGTAATGGCGATTATGATGGAGTTGCCAAATTGGTGAACGAAAAAGGAATGATTTCAGCAGAACTTCAAGCAGATTTAGATCGCTTGAGTGATGCCAATATTCCTGTGGATGTGATTTATGAGCAAGGTACAGATGTTTTAGGTTTGTAATTTCTTCCTCAATACATAAAAAAGAGGTCGTCTTGTAATTGCAGACGACCTCTTTTATTTTAAATGTATGTTTAACCTTTTGGATTCAAAATGGCATCAATTCGCTCCAGTGCATCCTGAAGATGAATTCTACTCATCGTATCACTTGTACGACCAAGTCCTGATCGTATTGAACTTTCCAGAGATTTCAATTCAGCTCGCGTGACCGCTCTTATATCAGACTGATTCACATCTACATTCGTACGTGAAATGAAACGTCTAAATTGTGAAGGTACAGGCTCCTGATCTTTTGTCATTAAATATTCCATACGCTCAATGTACGCACGTTGCAAATTACGTCTGTATGGGTCAATGGCTTTTCCGCTATTCAATTCGCTAAAAATACCTTTTCTCAAATCTTGCATCATTTCCAAAAGACCATAGGCTTTTTTGCCGTTAATAGTTTCATTTTCGCTCATACGAGCCATACTTCCAAAATCAAGGATGTTGTTAAGAGTGCGTGTTTGCATGTTTCTGATACGCTCAATGTTGCCAGCACTTTCAATCTTGTTGAAGATATTGTTGTCTATCATCCATTCTGGAGTTTCAAACAGTTGTTTCTGAAGGAAGTCCATTGCTTCTTTTTGCTTGGCTTTGTCAACATGCGTATATACAGCGCCTTCTTGGTCATAGGTTTTGTAATATTCGTACACACCCCCAATGTTAGCTGCTACATGACCCATATATCTATTAAATTGTCCTAACAACTGCTCATACATGGTTTCCAAATCATCATAATCCTTTCCGTCTTCGGCAGTCCATTTAATCAGATTGGGCATGATGCGTTTCATATTTTCAATACCATACATACTGGCTTTCATGGCATCATCTCCCAAATCTTCCGTTTGACTACTTGGGTCAATGACACCTCCACTTTGTTGACGCCCGAAACGATACATTGGATCTCCTGCATGCTCTAAAATCCAACTATCCAATGTTTTCTTTTCGTCATCAGCTGTTTTGGCATTCAGAATAGGTCTATAACCCCAATTGATGGCATACTTGTCATATACTCCAATATTTGGCATCAATGCAACTCCTTTGTCTTCTGGCTGTGCGACATAATTGAAACGTGCATAGTCCATAATAGATGGTGCGGTTCCATATTTTTGGGTAAAGGCGGCGCTTCTTAAGCTGTCAACAGGATAGGCGACGCTGCTTCCCATATTATGAGGCAAACCAAGTGTATGCCCGACTTCGTGCGCAGATACAAACCGAATCAATCGACCCATTATTTCATCCTTGAATTTGACACCTTGCGCATCAGGATTGATAGCTGCTGTTTGAACGAAATACCAGTTACGTAACAAAGTCATGACGTTATGATACCAATTGATATCACTTTCCAAAATCTCACCACTTCTAGGATCGCTTACGTGAGGTCCATTCGCGTTTGGAATAGGTGACGCCAAGTAGCGCACCACAGAGAAACGTACATCTTCTGGACTCCAATCTGGATCTTCCTCTTTTGTTGGAGGATCTTTTGCAATGATGGCATTTTTGAAGCCTGCAGCTTCAAACGCTACTTGCCAATCTTCAATGCCCTGTTTGATATATTTTCTCCATTTGTCTGGTGTGGCTCTGTCTATATAATAAACAATCTGTTTTTTAGGCTCTACCAATTCACCTCTTTTGAACTTCTCAATGTCTTCATCTTTCACTTCTAATCGCCATCTGTCGAGGTAACGAACTGTTTTACTTTCCTGTACATCCAGACCATAATCAGTCTGTGCACTTGTGAACCAACCAACGCGTTGGTCGAACATACGACGCTTCATTGGAACTTTAGGCAATAATACCATTGAATTGCTCATTTCCAAAGTGATAGTCCCAGTTTCAGAATTGGAAGGTGGTTCGCCTGCGTTGTAAGTTTTTACATGACGTGATTCGATATTCAGTGGATAGCTTTTGATGCTTTCAATGTAAGATAGATCACTTTCCAAGCGGCTTACTTTGTAGTTTTTTCTACTTCTTTCAGGAAATCCTAGTAATTTCACATCTTTAGAGAACAAATCGGTCACCTCAATTACGGTGTTTAATGAATCTTTACTAAATGCTTTGATCGGAAATGTAAACAAAATTGGCTCTAAATTCGAGTTAACTACTGCTTCATGTATTGGTAGTGAATCTGATGCTACAACATTATGAGAAACCACACGCAATAAGACTTTTTTGTCTTTCTTTTGCCAACGTAAAACAGATTCATCCTGTTTTCCGCCACCAAAGCCTAAACCGCTGGCAGTTTTGGCAATACGTGTTACCATTAGCATTTCTCTTTCAAAAAGAGAATCTGGAATTTCATAGAAGTAGCTATCATCAATCTTATGAACTTTAAACAGACCATCGTCGGTTTTTGCTTCCTTGGTAATGACTTTTTCATAAGGTTGGATGTCGTCTTTGCCAGGTTTTTTGGCTGGTTTTGCATCTGCTGATGCATTGGCATCACTTTTTGATTTTCCTGCTTTCTTTGCTGTTGAACATGACATTACTACGAATATCGATAGCAGTAGCAGAATTTTAGAAGTAAGATTTTTCAAAACAGTTAATTTTAAATTTAATCCTGTAAAATAAGTAATCTTATAATGAGATGAGCAGGCAGAATTTATTTTAAGATATTTTTAACTAATCCCCGCAAATACAAAATAAAAAAACCGCCAATTGGCGGTTCATATAATATCTCAATGAATTTAATCTTCCAATGACTCCAAATATGGAACAATAACATCCAAAGCTTCTTGATGCGGAGTAGTTACTCCGATGTAAGGCATGCTATAATCTTCAATAGAAGTCTGAATTCTTGATAGAATGCTCAAACGTTTTTCAAGGATGTGAGAATTATCAAATGAGGTCTCGTATGCAACATTCAGCGCATCGTAATAGTTGAATGTGTGAAAGCCCCCAAAAGAATGACAATGGGCACAGTTCATATCCAAATATGCTCTAACACGTGTCTCATCGGACAGATTAGTGTCTTCCCAATCTGGAAGTGATCTTAAACTAGATAAATCAGAGATTCCCGTAAGTTCACCATCGTTAATTAACTTTTGCAACTGGTTCATGCCATTGATGTCAAAATTCATACTTCTTAATTTAGGACCAATAGGCGTTGAAACATTGTAAGATTGATGGCAAGTAAAACAATTTTCTGCTGAAGGTATTTTATAATTAACATTATGGGACATACCATCAACGTCAATCCAGGTGATTGGGGTTGTGGACCCAACATTATCCAAAACTGCATCAGTCTGATCTTCATTCCACACATAATTTCCAAATTCCCAATTTCCATTAATCTTAATCATAACACGAGTTTCAATAAGCTTTCTTCCAAGATCTAAATCTCTATCGTCAATATTGTAGTAAAAAGTTTTTGCTATCACAGTATTGTCTGGAAAGTCGGGCAAACCATCACCATTGCTCACCATTGAAGTTCCCAATGGAAGTGCAATGATTCTTTGCTTGAGTGCATAGTCAGTATATAATCTTGTATTTAAATCATAGACGAAAGCGTATGGGCTAGGTGTCAAATTGTTTAAAGCACCTCTGAATAAACGCATTTGAGAAAGATTTGGTCTAAATTCAGTCACGACAGGAGCCATTCGAGTGGTAAACCTTCTAATATGGACTGATCTATTGGCATTTGTAGAATTTTCTATATATACCGGTCTCACATAGTAATCGTAAGTTGTATCAGGAATTAGATTAGTAAGTTCAATTGAAGGTTTATCAGTTACCGCGACCATGCCTTCACCAAAAGTAAAATCTTTTATACCGTATTCGACTCTGTATGATGAAACGTTGGCATCTTCCCATTCCAAAAACACAGTGGTATCGGTTATATTCTGATCAATAATTGTTTGCGCTTCATTCACAGGAATAAGTGCATCCTCATCTTTTTGGCAAGAAACAACTAGTAGCAGTATCACTGCCAACAGATTAAATTTTTTCATTTGGGTGTCATTCAAAATTGTCACGAGGTGTGAAAGTACTAAAAAACTTGAAATTGCAAAGAATAATTCGTTGTATTAGCAAAATTTTTCTGTTAAAGTTCTTAAAATGAATTTTCTAGACGTTGTATTTGCGATTGATAGTCATATTGCAAATCTTCATGCAGTGTCGAGACGATTTTTTTTATTGTAACCAATTGTCTTTTATATAAATTCTTCAAAGTCATATTATGTGCTATGGACGGTTTCAACTCTGTCAATTTAACACAAAAGAAAATCAGCAACTCAACTTCAGTTTCTTTCTTGGAAGAATAACTGCTGTATTTTTTGATCAAACGTAGCACTTTGCGAACACTTTTTTTGATATAATAAAAATTGGATGTGTTGATGGAATCGAAGTGCAATTTTATCTCTGCTTTCACACTTTCTATATATCCAATTTCGTTTGAAGATTCGAACAGAAGGTAAGTAAGAAGCTCCTTATTTTCTTTTTTGAATTTAGATAACCTCAAACATAAATCAATCAATTCAGATTGAGATTTGAATGAGAGCTCTGCCTTGATTTGATTGATGGATGCAGCTTTCATATTCGAAAATTAATTATTTTAATTTGAATCTCAAATCCTGTTACCATAATTAACTTCAACGAAAAAAAGTTGATTAATTCTAAAACAATGTTTCCTATTTCATATGATTTACTTGTTAATCTCTTGATGTGATGTTCGTTTCAGTTTTTATCAGCTCCATATCTTTAGCATAAAAGACCTTTGATTCATAAAACTTAAGGGATGGTTTCACCAAATTGAAATTTGGGTTTCTAGGAGATAACGATATGTACCTTGCTCTGTTATTGTCTATCCAAACAGCAAGTTTTGAGTCCTGATTTAAATTTTTATCAGCACTTAAAATCAAGAGGTGCCCTTCCAATTGCCAAGTTCCAAATGCATGTGTGGTTTTTTCGGTCTGCCCTTCTAAATAACTCCTGGCTGACAGAAATTGAAAAGTTCCATCTTCATTTAATTGAAGTGTATAGGCCAGTGCTTCACCAGTTGACGACTCCCACTTGTTATAATATATTCCCTCGATTGATTGTGCCATTCCGGAAAAGAGCGCAGTGTTTATAAAGAAAAAGAGTATAATAGTTTTCATATTGTCTGTTTTTAATTGTGAAACAAAGACACTATTTTAATTAACGAGTCAATAAGTGGTAATTAAGTACTATTTAGTTACGAGATATTTAACGTTGTGGTTTTATGACTAAATAAATTTTAAGATGTTAATGCAGGTTGTCGCATTCATTCATCTTCAAATTTGAAGAGATGTTAATTATTTTAAATTGTAGGGAATAAATCAATTAGATGCACATCTTTTAGCCTCTAATGATTTTAAATAATTGTGAAATTATAAGTTAGCAAGTGTTAATTTACGAAATTCAGTGGACAAATAAAATATAAAACATAATTATTTTGTTCTCTCATAGCTGGCAATCAGTAATTTGTGGTCGGACACATCGTAAGTGTGCTTTTCCATTTTTAAGAGCTTAAACTTATTGCAAATCCAAACTTGGTCAATTTCAATTAGGGGTACAGGAACTGGCCAAGTAGCCGTCATTCCAAGACTACAGTCATGAAAACTTACATATTTTTCTTTAATATTGTTGAAGAAAACACTTTCATATGGAGTATTGAAATCTCCTACTAAAACATCTACCTTATACTTGTCCATAGCTTTAGAGATATAATCAAGAGGTATTTCTTTATTCAATAAAGGACTGGCATATACATCTGCCAACATTACTGAAGTTTGTTCATTATCAATTTCTATATTTAGATGATTGAATTTATAGACATCACTCAAAGACTCATATACATACGAGCTAATAGCTCCCTTAACCAAAACAAGCATTTCTCCATCCAGTATTTGAACAGTATAATCAGGTAAGGAGGATTTTAAAACCTTGATGTCATCATCCGAAACCTCGCGAGCTTCAACCAAAGCAACAATAAAGGGATTGCTCGCGTTGATATGTTCTACCAGTATTTTTACTGGCAAGGGTTTTTGTTTGGCGACGTTCCAAAAAAGCACATTTGTTATTGTTGATTCGGGTGCGGCTTCCTGTTTGGAACCAAAATAGTGAATGGAAAAATAAATATTAAGTGCAATCAAAGACAGTAATATGCCGTAGAAGAGATTCTTTTGTTTGCGCCAAAAGATGGCCACCAATATCCCGAACAAGATAATCAAAGGTAATGGCGAAGCATAAAAAAGTACGCTTATGTATGGAAACCTATCTTTTATTACAAAATGAATAAGTAGCAATAGAAAATAAGCGATTATGAAAAGATATCTAAAACGTTGGAGCATTGGTTATTAAATTTAATGAAAACCAATTTCTGTAATCACGAAAGCCATGGATATAATTGCCAAGAACAAATAAACTGCTGTTATTTTATGGTTTTCAGATAGCCATATGCCACATATGGCGAGGAGTGTGAGGAATCCATTCTCAAGACGTGTAAAAAAGATTCCAACAACCAACATGATGAACAATAAATGTGTCATAACACTTTTAGGCTTCCAAACAATTGCTATGCCTACAATTAGTTCGATAATAATGGTAAACCATGCAAAGGCTCGACTAATAATGTCGAGGTTTGGAATCACGTTCTGCAAGGTAATTGTGGTTGAATTAATAGGATCCTCTTTACCGAGTTCAGATATTAAATTTTTATTGTTGAGAACGATATCATTCATTTCATGATTAAAATATAAGATAGGTTTAAAAAAGCTTCCTGTATTAATCATATAGTAATAAAAATCTCCTGATATGAATTGCGGAGAAATCAATTTGTGAATACCAGAAAAGAAAAGTATGATTGCCGTAACCAACTGAATATTTCTTAAGAAATCTACGGTTTTTGAATTACTAAGAAAAATAATCACGGAAATTGTCATATAAACCATTAAAAAGTGATGGTTAGCCCTCACAAGATAATCACATATCAAATCATTGATAAGTATTATCAAAAACAAAAACCATAAGATAGGTTGCTTGATGTTTTTGACGACCAACAATGCAATGGTCAACACAAGACAGAATAGGAATAGTTTAATCTTTCTATGATCAACACCAGTAGTTATTACATAGGTTAATGAAAAAAGGAAAAAAAGAGTTAGTCCCAACATGTTTTTGTCGGATAAGGATGCTCTGGCAGATTTCCAATAGAATATCTTCATGGTTTTACAAATTGATATTCGATCAGCAACTCCCTAGTATAGGAAGATGTTTCTGCATTAACTGATGGTTTCCAAATTTGAATGGTTATGCTATCTCTCTTTGCATATTGAGATACCAATTCTGCCATATGCTTTAGATTGTTCTTGTTTGGTGTTCGTTTGACATCCATTACAAAACTCGCAACCTGTCTATCTTGCTTTATTATGGAATCAAAAGGCTTCTTTAGATCATTGATGATTAAATCGTTATAGTAGTAATGAATTTGGGAATACATACCAAATCCGCCTCCTTTCCATGGGTTCAATTTATAATGTTTGATAAGCAAAAACTGGATACCAATAACAAGTAATGCTGAAATGGGGACTATGTAAGACACTATAAACTTTTTGGTATTCATTTGATCCTATCAAGAAGTAACTAAATTAACAAAATATATAAAACAAAAAGAACCACTTTTAGAATGGTTCTTTTTCAGTTTCATTGAATTTATTTTGATTAAGCCAATTCCACAAAAAGACCGTCGTCAGTTTTGTTCACTTTGGCCAATTTATTCTTCGTCAAGCCCTTGATGGAAATATCCCATTTTTTATTGCTTAAACCAGACTGCTCTTTCAAAGCGTTCAGGTCAATAGGTGAGCTAGCTTTCAGAAGATTGAACACCAGTTTTTCTTCATCAGTCATCGCTACGGCTTTCTTCTCTGGCTTCATTTGAGGAAAGAACAACACTTCCTGAATCGATTGGTTATTGGTCAAAAACATAATTAAACGATCCATCCCTATACCCATTCCAGAAGTTGGAGGCATTCCGTATTCCAAAGCTCTTAAAAAGTCATAATCAATGACACCTGTTGCTTCGTCATCACCTTTTTGCGCCAATTCCATCTGATGCTCAAAACGCTCGCGTTGGTCAATTGGGTCATTCAATTCTGAATAGGCATTCGCAATTTCCTTACCGCACACCATCAACTCAAAACGTTCGGTCAATTCTGGATTGTCTCTATGCTCTTTGCACAACGGACTCATTTCTTTCGGATAGTCGGTGATAAAGGTTGGCTGGATGTAGTTGCCTTCGCATTTTTCTCCAAAGATCTCATCAATCAATTTTCCTTTACCCATCGTGTCATCAACGGCAATGCCCATACCTTTTGCAGCCGCTCGGATTTCTTCTTCACTCTTTCCAGTGATGTCAAAACCAGTAAATTCCTTAATTGAATCTGCCATTGTCACACGTGCATAAGGTGCTTTAAAATCGATATGATGCTCACCAAAAGTCGCTTTGGTTGTACCGTTTACGGCAATCGCGCAGTGTTCCAACAATCGTTCACAAAAATCCATCATCCAGTTGTAATCTTTGTAGGCCACATAGATTTCCATCGCTGTAAACTCTGGATTGTGTGTACGATCCATACCTTCGTTACGGAAGTTTTTGGAAAATTCGTAGACACCGTCAAAACCACCGACAATCAGTCGTTTTAGGTACAACTCATTTGCAATTCGCATATACAATGGGATGTCCAAACTGTTATGATGCGTCACAAATGGACGTGCAGCAGCGCCACCAGCAATAGGTTGCAACACAGGAGTCTCCACTTCAAAATAACCAGCGTCATTGAAAAACTGACGCATCGCATTAAAAAGCTTGGTACGTTTGATAAACACTTGTTTGACGTGCGCATTCACCACCAAATCGGCATAACGTTGTCTGTAGCGTTGTTCTGGGTCTGTAAAAGCATCGTGCACGATGCCATCTTTTTCTTTCGGAAGTGGTAATGGTTTTAAAGACTTGCTTAAGAGTTTGAAGTCTTTGACTTTTACTGTTTTTTCTCCTACTTGAGTTGTGAACAATTCACCTTCAATACCTACAAAATCACCAAAGTCCAACAGTTTTTTAAATACTTCGTTGTACATGGTTTTGTCCTCGCCAGGACAAATTTCGTCTCTATTGAAATATGCTTGTATTTTTCCTTCTGAATCCTGCAACTGTGCAAAACTTGCCTTCCCTTGCACGCGCATCGACATCAATCGACCTGCGATGATGACTTTTTTGCCTTCTTCGAACTGTTCTTTAACCTGTTTGGAAGTATGGTTTACGGGATATAAATCGGCTGGGTATGGATTGATGCCCAACTCGCGCAGTTTGTCTAATTTTTCCCTTCGTATGAGTTCTTGTTCAGAAAGTTGCATGCTAATTAATTTTGAAATTCGTCGTTTTCGACAATAGTGAGCAAAATTACACTATTTTCAAAATATTAGCATACAACTTGTGAGTAGATTTTGGGTAGAGAGTAAATCTATTTGATAGTTTACTTTCCGCTTTTTTCAGGATTTAAAACCTCACCTTTGATTCTCAAAGTCTTTGTAGCTTCAGAAGCATTGGAAGTCAAAGTGACCGTCTTTGTGAATGCACCAAGTCTATTGGTATCATATTTTACGCTGATTTCGCCAGTTTCTCCTGGTTTGATTACGTTTTTGCTGTACGTTGGTACAGTACATCCGCAAGAGCCTTTGGCGTTTGTAATCACAATAGGTGCATCGCCTGTGTTGGTAAATTTGAAAACACGCGTACCGTCAGCGTTTTGCTCAATCTTTCCGTAGTCGATTTCTTCTGATACAAATGAAAACTTACCTACTTTATCAGAAGTAGTTGCTTTCTCTTGTGAGAATCCGAAAGTAGAAATCAATGCAAAAAATAAAAGGCTTGCATATACCTTGCTCAATTTGTTTAATGATAAATTCATGCTGTTTGTGTTTTGATTAATATTGAAGCAAACATCACAAAAAGATGTCAAAAACGGTAAAAATAGGAGGTTGAAATGAGTACTAGTACCTAGGTTGAATTTTTTAATCAGCTGTTGAACAGTGATTTGACTTCGTCTCTTGATTGCACATTTAATTTCTTGTAGATGTTGTTGACGTGCGTTTTTACCGTACTTAAACTCACAAAAAGCGCATCGGCAATCTCTTTGTTCGACTTTTCTTCTAGAAGAAGTTCCAAAATATTCTGTTCTTGTTTGGTCAGTTGTTCCTTGGCATTGGTAAGATTGACGCTTTGCTGTTTGCGCTTTTGGATAAAGAACCAAATATTACCTAAAATTGACAGCGCCAAGAGCATATACAAGGGATAATTCCAATTAAAACCTGGCTCGCTAATGGCATTGATGATGTATTCATCTGATTTTAATTCAGACTTATATTGCTTGGTGTAAGATGAGTTTGGATAACGTTCTTCCAATCGTGCCAATAGGTCTTCGTAATAATCATTCGTCTTTAAATCTTCTATGTAGTGCTCGTGCAAGTCGTTGCCTCTGTTAGATAAAAATGAGTAAATATAAAGTTCGGCAAGGGGTTCGTCCAGGCTTTTGCCATAATCTTGCAAGCTCTTGAACCATTTTTTGTTGTTGAGCTTTCGGTTGGCTTCGCTGCGGTATTCCGCAAAAGCATAGCGCATATCATCTCTTAAAGAGTCAATTTTTACAAACACCATTGATTTTTCATTGGACGAATTGATATCACAGAACATTTGTTTGTCAAACGAAAAAGGAAATACAATGGTGTCTCTATTTTTTGCAATAAAGATGACTTCATCACTATCATCACAATGCCCATCAAAATGATTTTGGTTTTGTTCAGCATCGAAGCAATTATCAACATGCAGACGGTAAATACGATTCACGTTTTCCAATTGGTTGCCAGTGAACTCAAAGTAGCCCAAACTATCTGTTTTGGCGCGCGCAATGATTTGTTCGGAATAAACACCAGAGATTTTACGGTAGTCTTCAATGATGGACAGGTAAACATTATCGTGCCACTTGTTTGTGTCGATGTGCCCACTGAATTTATACTGTGCCTTGGCAGCCAAAGAGCCCATGACGACCAATATCCAAACTACCATTGTTCTCATGCTACGAATCTACATTATTTTATTCGAAAATGAAATATATGCTGCTATCGTTGATACCTGTAACAAACTGATCATTATGGCGTCCTATCTGTACATCAATCATCAAAATTACATCATCATGAGTATCTGGAGGGTTATCCTTTCTATCATCTGCCCACCTCTAGCTGTTATCGATAAAGGTTGTGGCTCTATCCTAATCGTCTTTATTTTATGGATTTGCGGCTGGGTTCCAGGCGTGATTGCGGCATTGGTCATTGTCAATAACCCAAATCGATAGACCATTCGGATTTCAATGCAAGCGTTAAAGGCTTATCGACTATCTGAATGCATTCATTTTTCGCTAAAAAAACGTAATTTTACAGTCTCAATTTAAACATCAAACTGTATGAAACTCTATACGCTTTTTAGTGGTGTCTGCTTGGCAATCCTAGTGATGAGCTGTAATGTCACCGAATCTATTGTTTTCAATAACGATATGAGTGGTATGTATAAAACTACTTATGATTTGGGGCCTATGATGACCTATGCCAATGAAAACAGACCTGAAAGCATCGAGCGGGAGCCAAAAGCGAAATTGGACACCATCGTCAATATCGATGACATGATAGCGCAGTATAAAGACAGCGTTGCCATGATGTCGCCCAAAGATAAGGCAGAACTTGATAAATTGAGAGGAATGGTCTTTGAAGTGCATCAGGACGAGGCCAATGGCATCTCAACCTACACCATTGGGAAGAAATTCACAAACTTTGAGGACTTGAAGTCTGTCGGTAAGAACATCGACAATGCTACCAATATGATTTTTGATTACGGTGGCACAAAAGACATGAACAATGCGGGAATGGATGATTATAAGCAAGAAACCAAAGTAAAGTACAGCTTCAGCAACAATGTTTTTGAGCGTCTCAATTACAAAGACACATCGCTGGAAGATATAGATGAGGAGATTGTGGAAGTAGAAGAAGTTGAGGTGGGCGATGAGGAAATTATTGAGGAAACCGTGATTGAAGACTATCCCATTGAGAGCGATAATATGGGTTATGACAACGAAGAGGAAATGATTGTCGAAACTCAAAATAGCAGTAATGATATGTCAAAACAGATAGAAGCACAGTTTGAAGAATTGTTTAAAACGGCTTACTATACCATTGAATATACCTTTCCTAGACGTATCAAGTCGGTGTCGAATGAGAAGGCAGTCATTTCTAAAGATGGTAAATCCTTGACCTTGAAGATCGATTGGGACACCATCCATGATGATGACAGCATACTGAATATGAAAGTAGAGCTAGAAAACCAATAGATGAACAAAACCATAGACATACAAGATTTAGGACACAAGGACTATAAAGACACTTGGGACTACCAAGAAGCGCTCTTTAAAGCCATTGTAGACACCAAAATCAAGAACAGACGAGAAGGTACCGAGATTGCCACAGATAACCATTTTCTGTTTGTGGAACATCCGCATGTGTACACTTTGGGGAAAAGCGGCGACCTGTCGAATTTATTGTTGAACGAAGCCCAACTTGAGAGCAAAGGCGCCACTTTTTATAAAATCAATAGAGGCGGCGATATTACCTATCATGGCCCTGGGCAAATAGTGGGTTATCCCATTCTCGATCTCGAAAACTTCTTTACCGATATCCATAAATACCTGCGTTTGCTTGAGGAAATGATTATTTTGACCTTGGCGGAATATGGACTCAAAGCTGAACGAAGCGAAGGCGAAACAGGCGTGTGGCTCGATGTTGGTACGCCCTTTGCCCGCAAGATCTGTGCTATGGGTGTGCGTGCCAGCCGTTGGGTGACCATGCATGGTTTTGCCCTAAATGTCAATGCCGATTTGGGTTATTTCGACAATATCATTCCGTGTGGTATCCGTGGAAAGGCTGTGACGTCGCTGAATGTGGAGTTGGGCATGCAAACGGTAGATGAAGAGGAGGTCAAAGCAAAACTCTTGAAGCATTTCGCGACACTATTTGAAGCCGAGCTCAAAGGCGTGGAGGTATAGACGCTTTCTTAAGGATTCAATTCATTCAATAAATCGACCAAATCTAGTGGTCTGGTGTACATTTCCAGACTGCCATCAGGTTTTTGTGGCCAAGCGTCTTTAGGGCGATCCCAATAGAGCTCTACACCATTCCCATCTGGATCATCAAGGTATAAAGCTTCCGATACGCCATGATCAGACGCACCTGTAAGATGATAATTGGCATCTCTCAAGCGCTTCAAAATAGTGGCCAAATCTTTTCTGGTAGGATAGAGGATGGCCGTATGGAACAAGCCTGGTGCATGCCTAGGCGCAGGTGGAGCGTTCTTGCTCAACCATACATTAAGCCCAATATGGTGGTGATAACCTCCTGCTGAAATAAACGCCGCTTCCTCCCCATAAAGTGTGGTGACTTCAAAACCCAGCAAATCACAATAAAAAGCCATAGCGCGTTTTAGGTCGCTTACTTTGAGATGAATGTGCCCAATACGCACACCAGCTGGAATTTTATAGGGTTCAGACATGTTTGAATAAGAGGTTGATTATCGTAAAGCTAATTTAGTGAAAAATGGCGTCAACTTTATTGAAAAACCTAAAATGAAGTAGGAGTTAGTAATTTGTTATTTTCCTAAAAAAGAAAAATAATTATTGTTTATCAATAAATATTTATTATAATTGCATTAAAATTATTTAATATCAAACAACATGTCAAAAACAAATAACATCGTATTTTGGGCCTTATACATTGTGGCTTGGCTCATATTTATCGGCTTGTCCGTTGAAGCGGGCGGCTTGATAGTCAATTTCTTCTATAGCTTGTATAGACCAGAATTTGTTCCAAACCTTTATCAGAAGTTGGACTTAACTAAAATATACAGCGACAGCAAAATGGCGTTTTTTGGTATCTATAGTTTTATTTTAATTGTTTCAATATTAAAAGCATACCTCTTTTATGTGGTTATCAGACTCATGCACAAAATGGATCTGTCTAAACCCTTTAGCCCCTTTGTTTCCAAACAGATTTTACAAATGAGCTATTTTACCTTATCCATCGGATTGTTGAGTTATATAGGCAGACAACAAGCTAAAAATTTGATGCATTACGGATATGTTACCGACCACTTAAACCAGTTTTGGGCAGATAGCCAGGCTTTTATTTTAATGGGCGCAGTGATTTACATCATTGGCACGATCTTCAAAAAGGGTGTGGACCTTCAAAATGAAAATGATTTAACTGTTTAAGATATGCCCATTATAGTAAATTTAGACGTGATGATGGCCAAGCGAAAAATGTCATTAAATGAACTGTCTGATAGAGTAGGGCTTACACTCTCTAATCTGTCGATTTTGAAGACAGGTAAGGCAAAGGCAGTGCGTTTTAGTACCCTTGAGACCATTTGTGACGTGCTGGAGTGTCAACCAGGTGATATTTTGGAATATGTGAAGGAGTCGTAGCAAGGTATTGACTGTATGATATAAGATTTATGATGAATTAATATAGACATCAACGCTCGCTTGAAACGAGCGTTTCTTTTGTCTATAACTCTACTTGATGTTAAACGCGCAAATAAAGTGTGTTTTTAGGCCATATTTATACCTTGTTTCGGGCTTTCTTCGGATTTAACTCCATCCCAACCATATACACCCAACCTTCACCCGAACAACACCCGAACAAAACTGCAACAAAACCCCTGAAAAATCGCTCAAAAGGGACAATTAGGGACGATTAGGGACAAAAGGTGACAAAAGGTGACAATTAGGGACAATATGTGAAATTGTAAGAGCAATAACAATGTTATTTGAGCGTATCAAATAACAAGTACTTAATAGTTATTTAGATAGTTACAATTTATAAAGGCCAAAATACAGGCACAAGAAGCATCAATAGTACAAAAAGAATAATCGTAAGCGGTAGACCTACTTTTATAAAATCCTTGAACTTATATTTTCCTGGCGCGAATACCAAGATGCAAGACGGTTCAAAAGGCGCTATCAGCGATACCGAGGCACCAAGCATGATGGCAATGGCAAAGGTGCGTGGGTTGGCACCGAGAATTTCTGCTGTTTGTATCGCTACAGGTAACAATACCAATGCGGCCGCAGCATTGCTCATGGGCTGTGTAAGCAAAATGACCAAAATAACAAAACCCGCCATGACGTAATACGGACCAAAATCGCCCAGCAGCTGTACAATCAGTTCTGCAAGATATTGTGACGCACCAGAGTTCTCCATAGCAGTACCAAAAGCAGTCATACCACCTATGAGTATCAATAGTTTCCAGTTGATGAGTTGGTACACCCGTTCAATATTGATAGCACCTGACAATACTGTCATCAAGGCGGCTGCCATAAAGGTGATAGAGAGTGGTGCAAGCTCTAAAGTGCCTGCAATAATGGCAACCAAAAAGATGATTGCGGTAAATATGCCTTTTCTCTCTTTGAACATATTCACCTTAAAATCACCCACTATGGAGAAATCATTAGAATTTCGGTTGGTATCAATATCTTCCTGCGTACCTTGTACCAAAAGCGTATCGCCAATTTTCAGTTTTAGACCGCCAATTTTCTGCGAAACCGTGCCACCAAAGCGCTGCATGGCAAGGGCAACAAGGTTATAATTTTGCCTGAAGCGCGCCTCTTTCAATGACCGATTGATAAGACCTGAGCCAGGAGTGATGAGGAGTTCGGCCATCACAATGTTCTCATGCGCTATTTCGGTGCCTTTGATGGTGTCTGAAAACACATGTAGTTCAGGCGTTTCCTTGATGCGTATCAGCTCATCGACACTGCATTCGACCAGTAAGATGTCTTTAGCCTGAAATGTGGTTAAAGAATTTGGTATAAAATCTTCTTTTTTTCGGATGATTTTTAGGATACGCACATCGCGTTTTGCCAAATCACTTTGAAATACCACTTGGCCTACCAATGGCGATTTTTCAGAGATGACAATTTCAGATAGGTATTGTGCAATGTCGTAGCGTTCATTGTAGCCGCCTTCACTGTAATCTGGCAAGAGTTTTTTGTAAAACAGTAGAATAAAGATGATACCAGTTGCCAAGAAAACCATTCCAATAAGAAAAATTTCAAAAAAGTGAAGCGCCTCCATGCCTTGTTCGGCAATGTAGCCACTTACGGCGACGTTAGTAGAGGTTCCAATCAGTGTGCAAGTACCACCCAAAATAGAAGCAAAGGCCACGGGAATCAATACTTTGGAAGGGCTTAAGGAAAGCTTTCGGCACATCCCAATCACTGGTCCGGTCACCAACGCCGTTACTGTAGTATTGTTCATAAATGCTGAAAGAAAGCCGGTGATAAACATCGTGTAGCCTACAAAAAGCGTTTTGCTTTTCACTACTTTGATGAGTTGGGAGCCCACCTTGTCCAGCAAGCCTGTTTCCGACAGTGCACCCGAAATCACAAAAATAGAGGCAAGGATGATGATAAAATCGCTGCTGAAGCCCGCAAATGCTTCTTGAGGTGTTATGGTGCCAGCGAGCGTTAAAACGAGCAGTAAACCAATGGTAACGACATCTACAGAGTATTTTTCTGTAGCAAACAGAATGATGGCAATAATGAGTAAGCCGATAACCAGTGCGATTTCCATACCTTCAAATATCAAAGTTCAATCTACCGTGTATGAATGGGGGTAATCATCACCGAGATGTTGTACTAAAGGTATGAAATTTCCGATTTGGCAAATAGGGTGGTGTGAAAATATTTTATAGAATAGAAATCGTCTGAAATATAGAGATTTGTGTTTTTGGGTGTGGGCAGGAATGTTCTAATTTCAACCAACTCTAATTTGTATTTATTTTAATCGGTTCTAAAACGTGTTCGCATTCTTTTGGGATTTCCAGCTGAATATCGACATGTTTGTAATTGATGCGTTTAAGTTTCATAATAACCTTGCCATCAATATTTCTTTGATAAAGCTCCTGAATCATTCCATTGGGTAATGATTGATTAGACTTCCACTCTTCGTAAGCGGTTGGGAATTCTAAAATGGGTAAATGAAAGCTGGTTTCAGTATCAATGATATAATAGTTTGTTGCTAATTTTTTTCTTTTCTCCCTTTTTGGATTGTTCGATTTAAATTGATAGTGTTTGTAGTTTTTTCCATCCAAAAGTGTATCCTTCAATATTGTAAAGTCATATTGTTTTGTTCTGAATTTATAAGGATTAGGAGATCTATAGATCAATTCGCAGTTCAACAAAATAGTTTGTGCTTTTTCTAATTGTGATGTTCGAAACGATTCTTTAGAATAAACCTTATCCATATGCCTGAATAAAACAGTAGAATTTAGGCTATCTGTTTTAGAATATGAAACTAAATAGCTGTTATCTTTTGAATTTGTTAGAACCGAAATTTGCTTTTTTGTTACTGTAGAATCTTTGTACAAGTAAAAGTTATATTCAGTTAAATAATCAAACGAGTATATTTTTTGTGAAATGCATAACATTGGTGTTAATAGGGCGATTGTATATAATAAATATTTTTTCATAAATATGGTTTACAGTCTCAATTTACGACTCTTCATTAAAATACACTTTGTAATAGTGCATCCTTTTGGCTTCGTCATAACCTCGTTCCAGATATTCTGCGGAAGCATCTGGCGCATCAACGTCTAATTTGATTTGGATGTTGGTGTCGAGTTTTATCTCGGTTTTGATTTTCTGTTTCTGCTTTTTCAGGACGCTTTCAGATACGTCAAATTGGTTACGGATAACCACGGCTCTATCGCTTTCAAAGCCTTTTTTATAATCATCAAATAAATCCTTGAACTTATCATCCTCAAACACATCCTCTTTAAAGTTTTCTACATTGATGACCTCATTTTCCTTAAAGAAGTCTATGGTTTTTGCCAGGAAACTGCTTTTCTCTTGGACGCCATAAGACGGTTTCAAGATATCTTCTGAAAATTCACGGCACATTTCAATGTAATTCTTGGTGTGTTGATTGGCATCATCAGGATATTTTACGTTGAGGAAATGCTTGGTCCAATATTGCGTGTCATAGCTGTTATTGTCAACGCTCAACACGATGTTGCCTTCTGTGTCGGCTGTATTCAAAATAAGTACGCCTTTGTCCACTTTTTTGGTTGGAATACCGCGTTGTGTAATGATGTCGTAACTTCCATTTTCAAGATAGGTCTGGAAAAATTCACTTTTGTTTTCAATCTTAAAAATCCCTACGGCATTCACAAAAATGTCTTCATACTGAATATCATTAAAAAGGCACACTAATACATCACCTGTCTTTATTTGTGCCGAATTGCTCTGTTCAAACAAATGCGTCACAATGTGCTTTGAAACATCTATAAAGTCGCTGTCGTCTTGAAGCAATTGCAAAGCATAGCTATTGATTTCGTTGAGGTTGATGTTGCTATGATGATTGAATCGGTAACTCTCTACTACACTCCCAAAAGGACGTAATAGATAGCCCAACATTAGGTCATAGCTCACTTCGTCAAAGTCAATTACATTTTCTGAAAAGGCATTTTTGGTACTATTGAACTTATTTCCAACCTTATGAAGGATGCATTTGTGAAACGAGGCTTTGTTCCTTTTAATCATGATTTGCTATGCATTTTGATGATTGCAATACTACACAATTTAGCATCGAGATAAAAGAAAAAAACGCCAAAGAAAACTCTTTGGCGTTTTAAAAAAGGACTAATAGCAAATAATAATCAATAATAGCTTACCGAAGTTCGTAAGTAATGGTTGACGTAGATTGGATATCAAATGTGGTGGCGTCGATTAATTTGACCATTTCAATCTCATTGTTTTGGTTTCTTGTGGATTCAACATTGACATTGTTGCCAAAAAATGTAATGCCCGTCAATTGCTTTGTGGAGAACAGCAAGGTGTTGAATATGTTTGATGATGATGAGCCCAGTGAGATGACAAGCATCAAAGGAAAGTTATCTGGAATGTTCTTAAATACACCTTCACTGCTACTATAGCTGAACAGAAAGTTTCCTGTAGTTGCACTGATATCAACAATGTTGCCAGAGGCGTCGTATTTAAACAACAAATCACCTAATCCTGATGGCACACTATAAGTATTCGCAAATTCATTATATACCACCGTTAATGGGATAGAACTAGATGAATTAATCAATGTGACTTGTGACACTTTTCCGTTGGAATACTCAAATGCGTATTCTAAAGTAGATGTGTCAGGTCTGGTATTGATGATGGAAGAAATAATGCCATCAGCGGTATAAGTTATGTCATAACTGTTGGTTTGTGAGCCATTGACAAAACTGAATTGAGAGATCCTGTTGCTTGAGTTGTATTCGATGTTCATATCAGTGACGTTTGTTGACCCTGTTTGGACTGTAGAAATCTGGGTTGGAACATATAGTTGTGTATTGCCTGATGACCCATCGTCATCATTGCTGCAAGACAGCGAAATTATCAACAAGCAAATGGTCAAAAGTTTTTTAAGGATTTTCATAGTATGTGTATTTGGTTTAAAATGATTATTTACAATTGGTCGATTTGGTCTGCATTCGCTTCTGAATCTCACGATATTCAGGAGTCATTATCAACGGTGGGTCATTGGGGCCTGAATAGCGTTGCTTTAGAGCTGTAAGCTCGTTTGCTGCTTGATGTATTCTGGCTTTTTCTTCCATATAGCACGCTTTCTTTTGATGGTCAGAGTCTGTTTTGACTCGTATTTGTTCCCACTTGCAGAGTTTGAGTTCCACTGACAGTTCATCAATTTCCAAAAGCTCTACAGGGTCGCCATACATACCCTTCATAGCGCTTCTTACGTTGGCATCTGTGACCGCGTTGCCTCTCGACATCTCCTCGATATTCTTCTTCTCCTTCTTTTTTTGTTCAATTTTAAGTTGATTGATACGGCTTTCTATGTCAGAACAATTCCCAGAAAAGGTTTTGTTTTCAAGTTTCGCGGTTTGTGATGCATTATTGGCTGCCATATCTGAATACATCTCACCTTCGATATGCTTGAAATCGGACAAAGTGATTTTGTGGCGCTCGTTTTTCCATTTATTGGCCGTGAATGTGCCTTTGCTCGACTTCACTTTGACGACCATAAAGATGCCTTCATCAGTTTTGATATAGCCTATGCCACTGTAACCGATAAAGCGTTTAAACAGTAGTTTGTTAGGCTTTGTTTTGGGTTTTCCGCCACATAAGATGAATGTAGGAGCGCTGCTGCCGGATGCTTTAAAGGAATGGGCCGGAAAATTCTGCGGCAACGGATTGATGCCGTCACCAGTACGATATACCGTTGTTCTTTCAATTGGGATGCCGCCAGAATAGGCTACAATTTCCGTGTTCATCGAGCTCATATACCGAACGATGCTGCCGTTTTTTTTACGAATAAAAAAGTTGTAAACCCTTCCGTGCGGATTATAATAGGTCAATCTGAAATCTGGGTCGTCGATATCAAAGCTTCCGTCATCAGCATTGCCAACCTTTCCTGTAATGGTGGCGATGTCACCGTTGGACGTATTGATGTACAACTGAATTTTTGTTTCTACTCCATCAGGATTTACTGCGGTTATCATTACCAATTTATCAAAATTCAATACCGTTCCCGAAGTACTTCCATCTATTGGTGGGTCGTTTTCAGGAATTAGTGCGGGCACGTTGGTAAGCCTTTCCAGTTCTGATGTTTGTGCGAAGGAAATTGTACAAATCAGAAGCGTTACGGTTATGAGAAGTTTTGCTTTCATAGCCATCAAATTTATCGTTTGATGTATTCATAGGTGACCATGCTACCAGTGTTTGATGTGCGTTTGGTTGGATAGCCATCATCATTATATTCATAGGTAAATGTGCTGACACTTGGAGCGCTGCCAGTAGCGGTTACGGTAACAGTCCCATAATTATTGATGGGTCGGACAAAATCTTCATCAGGCAATGAGGCTGAAGCTATTTTTTTGTCATCATAATTAGAATTTTCTGTGGTAACGATTAACAATCCCGAAGCACTATATGAAAGTTGGCTTTCGACATTTCCATTGGCATCCAAATAATACTCGGTATTAAGATAAGGTGTACCTGTGCCTGCCATAGTATATCTAAAAACACTTACTTTGCCGGGTGTGCTATAATCTGCTTCATATTTTGAGACTGGAGAGGATAAACTACCAGAAACATAAGAGGTTTCAATTCTAGAAATTTGGTTATTGTTGTTATAAGAATAAACAACTTTTGTGTCTTCTATTGAATTAGCTGGATTGTAAATCACTTCTGCCAGTTGTCCTGAACTGTGGTAATTATAGGTGACTATGAAGTTGTTTTCTGGACTAATATTTTCTGTGCTGTACCCTGTCGCTCGATTATTGTTATCATAGGTATAGCTTATAGTCTCTGTACTGGTAATTCTTTTTGATAGCAAGGTTTGTAAAGGCTGATTACCGCCATCGTCGTCTTTACTACAAGATGTCAATAGTACGAGCCAACTGGCTACAATAAGGATATATTTTAAAGTTTTCATAATAATTTGATTTTTAAGTTTATAATTTGATGAATTCTACTCGACGGTTTTTGGCTTTGCCATCTGCAGAAGTGTTTTGGGCAACAGGTTGCGATTCGCCTTTGCCTTCTGTTTGTATTCTGGAACCTACCACAGCATAATTTTCAGTAATATAGTTCTTTACAGCAGCAGCACGTTTTTTGGAAAGCTCCATATTGTCAGCGTCCGAACCATCACTGTCTGTGTGTCCGACAATCTTGATTTTCAAGCTTTGATTTTGCACCAAAGCATCTCCAAATTGTTTGATAACCGCAAATGATTCTTTCTTTAAAATGTCACTGTTCACATCAAAAAGAATGTCTGACGTTGAGGTTTTTCCGTTGTCCATCAATTCCTTAATGAGTAAACTTCTTGCATCTACATCTGCTGAAGCGATACGCACATTGCTAATGAACATTGGAATTTCTGAAGCGGGAATTAGGTAGTTGTTGTTTAAAAAAAAGTTATTGAGCATATCTGTAGTCAAAGCCCTTGGCAAATCGATGACTTTGTTGTCATCCAGATACAACCGGATTCGGGTTTTGTTGATGGCGATGGCGACGTGCAATACTTTATTGGCATATTTGGTCAAAGGAAAATCACTTTTATTGCCAATCACGTCGTTTTTTAAACCGTATTCCAAAGTTTGTCCGTCTTTTTCAGAATAGCGATGCAGGTTGATAAAGAAACGGTTTCTGTAGAACATATCTTCCTTTAGAATGTCGCGTACTGGCGTCAATCCAAATTGGATGAACGGCGTGGATTGCTGATTGTTTGCTTGCAAGTATAAGTCAAATTCAATCGTCGAGTTTTCTGGGAGCGCCTTGTCCATAACCGGATTGATGATAGAGTTGTGCATCACGCTCAACCATTTACCATTCAAACCGTCAATGGTCACGACTTCACCGCTACCGTTAGTGTTCCACTGTGCTGGGAAATCTCCAATGGCGTCCTGTGAAAAATCATCAGAGAAAATTACGGTTCCGCCAGGCACAAAATCACTGTTTGACTTTACAGTTTTGGCACTGCTATTTCCGGTATTGTCAATGATAGGCTTGTCTTCTTTTGATTTTTTAGACTTTTCTTTCTTGCTTTTCTTTTTGTCTTTTTTGTTCGGATTCAAAACGCTGTCCATCGCTTTTCCGGTTTCTTTTTCGCTTTTTTCTTCTACCTTCCGTTCTACGGTTCGCTCTACTCCTCTTTGTGCTGCGTCACCCACTTTTTTAAGTAGCTGTGCATTGGCTTGTATGCCTAGGAAGGCAACCACAATAAATGTGATAAGTTTTGTTTTCATAATTTTATTTTTTAAAGGTTGTTTTCTTAATTAATTTGTTCTTAAGGACAATGTGCAATTCATAGTTTCCTTTTTCCAAGTAATTCACATTTAGATAAACTTTGGTTGAGGGAAACTGCTCCAATTCACCTTTGTAATTATGTTTTTTTTTAGGCATATAAGAGCTGCATCCATTTGTTTGAAGTAAAATTAGTGGAGCGAGTTTTCAAATGGTAAGAGCTATGTAACAGACTATAAGAGTCATGTAACATAGTTGTAAATCACGGATAATCAGTTGTTATTTTTAAGAATTTGGATGGTAATTGGAAGGTGTTACACCATAAATATCCTTAAAGCATTTGGCGAAGTAGGACATATCAGTAAATCCAACAGCATAACCGATTTCGGAAATATTAATGCCGCCTTTTTCAATCAGAATTGCGGCTGCTTTGATACGTTCATTACGTATAAATTCGGTAGCAGAAACCCCAAATAAAGATTTCAATTTTCGGTGCAGTTGCATACGACTCATGCCAACAGCTTTGGCAAAATCGTCAATGGTATATTCAGAATTGGATAGCTCTTTTTCCAAAACTTGCTCCAAACGTTGTATGAATTTTTCATCAGCAGGTGTGATGGTGATATCAACAGGTTTGAGAACGAGTTCTTTGCTATATCGTTCTTGAAGTTTGCGCCGTACCTCAATCAATTGCTGAACTTTTGTCTTGAGAATGTCGTGATTGAATGGTTTTGTGATGTAATCATCCGCTTCAATCTGCAAACCCTTTAATTTGGATTCATCTGATGTTTTGGCTGTTAGCAAAATTATTGGTATGAAGGATGTAGCTTCATTTTTCTTCAATTTGTCAGTCAACTCAAAACCATCCATATTAGGCATCATGATGTCACTGAGGATAATGTTTGGAATGCTTTCAATGGCAAGTTTTAACCCGGTTTCACCTTCGGATGCTTCCAAAATATGATAATCAGGCTTAAAAATTTCCTTTAGGACAGCACGAATGTCATTATTGTCATCTACAATGAGCATGATTGGAAGTTCTTCTAAATTTTCGCTTTCCTTCAGAATTTCATCGTTTTTTGTTTCTTCCAAAATAACGCTTACATCCTTCAAAAGTTCTTTATTCAGCGGCAAGGAAACAGAAAACTTCAAGATATCATTTTGAGTTGATGCATCGATAGAGCCTTTGTACAATGTTACCAATTCCTGCACTAAAGCCAAACCAATTCCAACGCCATCACTTGCATTATTGTCTTTATAAAAGCGTTCAAACAATTTTGATACATCTCTATTTGGAAGTGTTGTTGCATTAGAAATGTTAAGATGAAACGTATCGTTTTTAATTGATGACTCAATCCAAATCAATCCATTTTCAGAAGTGTATTTAAGTGTATTCGAAAGTAGATTAGTGGTAATTTTTTCGATGATATCCTTGTCAAACCAGTGTGAATCTTGAGATTTTTCAATATTTTTTTTAAACTTAAAACCAGCTTCTTCTGCATTGATTTTAAACGGTTCCGTTAAGATTTCCAAAAAGGTTGAAAGATTACTTTTTTGTAGAATGAGTTTAAGATTTCCGGAATCGATTTTAGATAGTTGCAATAATTGGTCTACTAATGACAGCATCCTATCGGAATGCTGTTCTATCATACTCAATTGTTTTATTTTGGACGCATCGGTTTCTCCATTTTTAAGAAGTTGTAATGGGCTTTTGATCAAAGTCAAAGGTGTTCGGAATTCATGAGAAATATTGGCAAAGAATTTTGATTTCAAACCATCCAATTCTTTTAGTTTTTGGGCCGTTTTGAGCTTGTTTCTGTAAGCATATAATAGAAAACCACCAATAATTAAGCCTATTGTAAGCATACCGATAAACAGTTGTGTTTGGCTTTTTTGTCGTTGCTCGGCCAGTTCGTTTTGGGATTTTAAAAGTGTAATCTCTTGTTCCTTCTGCTTTGTTTGGAATTTGGTTTCAAGATTGTAGATTTCCTCATCTTTGTTGATGCTGTCTATTTTATTTCTAGTGGCAATGTAGTTTTTGTAAGCATCGTTCAGTTTTACAGCATTTTTTTGTTTTGAATAGATTCCAATCAGCCCATTGTACATTTCTTCCTTCATACTCAAATAATTTGTTTCATCCGACAGGTTGATGCCATCATTATAATAACTTACGGCTCTGTCATAGTTTCCGGCTTGAGAATGGAAATACCCAAAATAAGATAGTGCTCTTAATTGCTTGGCTATATTTTTTTCCTTGAATGCAATGTCATAATAAAGCTGGTAATCTTTTTCTGCTTCATTGAATTCTTTCATCTTCACTAATAAATATCCTCTGCATATGGCCGCGTAGCTCAAAGAATTTTCCGGTCCGTTGACTGTATGGTATTCAATAGCTTTATTAAACAGATCTAAAGCTTTTGAATATTCATTTTTAGAAATATATAATTGAGCCAAACCAATATTCACTTCTTGTACACCAGGCTCATAGCCTAAAGTTTCATACATAGTTTTAGCTTTTTGATAATATTCTCCAGCCTTATCATAATCATGTGTCAGTCTTACAGAATATCCGATATAATTATAGGCTTGGGCTCTTAATATAGATACTTTTAAATCTTTATGAAGATTGCAAATGGAATCAACTTTTGAATAATTTTTAAAAGCATTGGTGTAGTCATAATGATAGAGATTAAAATTTCCCAACATGATGTAGCCTCTACCTTGTAATTTGGGTATTTTACTATGTTGTGACAAGTTGATACCTTTATTTGTGTAGAACACTGCTGAATCTTTAATGGCATTCTTATGGAAAATGGAGCCGATGGAGTAGAGGTTTTGAATTTTTATGGAATCTATTGTTGCAGTTCTTACCACATTTTTAAGGGAGTCAATCTCGAAATATAGACTTTCAGTTTCACTTTTCCCTTTTTCTTGTGAATGAACAAATGTGATACCTAGAAGAAACACAATGAAAAAAAACAACTTCCTCATTCAAAACTATTTATTAATACCTAAATTAGTGAAAAAACAAAAACGCCAAAGAATTTTCTTTGGCGCCTTCATCGAGATTAGGGCGTCGATTTGGTTATCGTAATGATGTTATGATAACAACCCAATATGATCATTTTTATAAACGACAGACTAACTTTTTAAATATAAAGCAATAGTGTCACAAAACAGGTGTTATATGTATAGATGGCTCTGATTTCTGTATAAATGGAAATCAAATTAGTTCATATTATAAATCAATATCGAATTGCTGTCGCCTTTGGTCACAAACTCCAATCCACGACCATTGTCAATATTGTCAAGTTCCATCGCAGAATTGCCATATACAGGGAAATTACTGATTTCTTTGCCAAGACTGTCAAACAAATAGATTTTTTTGGTTTGAAGATCTGTTACCGAAATATAAATCTTATCATTGAGATAGAAAATTTTCGGGGCTGTATAAACACCGTAATCCAGTTCTACGCGATGCGTCTTGATATTTAGGATATTATCAGACATGGTGACTAAGGTTTTACTGGTGGCGGTCATGCTATGTTTTTCACCAAGATTGAGGTTCATGCTGCTCATCTTACCGTTTTCATCAATTTGAATCAAATCGCCGCTCATAGTGGTCGCAGTAAACTTGTTGTTATAAACATAGATTTCATTGTCTGAAAATGAGATGTTGTTCTTTACGTTGATTCGCGTTTTTCCTACACGGTCTAGAATCTCCAATTCCTGACCTTGTACAAACACAATGTAATCCTTTCTTCCAATTCTGAAATGTTTTGGTTGAGTCTTGATGGTGCTTTCAGCTTTTTTATAGGTAAAACCGGTTACGATTTTGCCTTGTGCATCATACATCAATACCGATTTCCCCTGCGTTACCATCAATCGATAATCGCGCTTACTGTCATAATCAAAAACAGATAGTGGTTTTGTAATCTCATCGTTAAATTTCAAAGGAAAGGGAGAAACATCTTTGCCATTTCTATCGAGAACATAAACTCTATTGGCTGTTGCAAATACCAATTGCAGTCTGCCATTTTTGTACATGTCTATTTGTTCAATCTCACCCAGCACTTTTCCTTCGAGCTGTTTCTTCCACAGCACTTTTCCGTCATTAGAAATCAAATAGAGATTGTTTTTGATGTCTTGGACCACAATTTCTTTTTGGTTGTTGGTATGGTTGTCCACAAACTGTGGATTAGTCAACAAATCATTGTCTAGGGTAACACTGATATCTTCAGAAACAGAATTGGCAACCGCTTTTCCTTTATGCTTTTTAATGATGGCATTGATGTGTGCAAAATCAGAATCCTGAATAAACTGAATGGCCGAAGCCCTGAAACCATCGAGTGACAACGATTTTTCTTCAGAAAAGTTAGAATTGAGCAGTTGGTTTAAATTTGAAGCATTGGAATAAAGAAATAAAGAAGATTCATCACTCATACTCTCCATAATGTTTTTAAAGGCAGGTGTTTCTGCTAGAGTAGAACTGTTTTGATAGCTTGAAATAATATCTTTCATCAAACTATCGCTACCAGTAAAAATGAAGTAGTCATCAATATTAGCATATCTTGAAGCACTTCCATAAGTTATGAAAGGGGCAAAATAGCTTGAAAACAAATCAGTTTGATCATAAGGATAAATAGCCACCTCTCTATATGTTTCAAGTGCGTTTTGGGTCAATAATAAATCGTTCATAGCAGAGGCATCCAGCGAATTAATGATAATGGCCTGGTCATTGCCTCTATATATTACTCCTATTTCTGAAGCCGTATCAAAAAGAGATGTCGGTTCAGAATTACTTTTAGTAAACTTTTGTAGGTTGTCATGAAAGGTCTTGTAATTGCTGAATGTAAAGCTCAAAATGACATCGGTATTAGTTGGGGCAACGTGTGCCATTTTGTTTTCTTGCGGTACTGTATTTTTAAATACGTTGATTAAACTTTTGGAGGAATCGATAGCTTTTGTGATACCGTTAAAAATCAATTGGTCTTGACCCAAATCAGCATCCACCATGATGTAATTAGACAATTGAACTTTGTTAAGGACATCTGTTGCAAAAAATGCTGGCTTAAAGTCACCATTGGTCTTGATGAGAATTGAAGCCGATTTATCAATATTTGCCGTTTCAAAAATGCTCTTTATAGTAGGATCTACCTGTTTTTTATTTTTAAATGCGGATTCTGTCAAGGATTTGTCATTCGAAATAAAAAAAATACTGTCCTTTACTGCACTAAAGAGCGTTAGGTTGTCGATGGTGGTTTTTGCAATAGTTAAACCTTCTATCATATAAGATTCAACAGTTCTGTTTGGAACAGAATCTAGACTAAACAGGTCTTTATGATTTTTGGTAATAAGCGCAATTTGCAGACTGTCTTTGGAATCTTTACCGAAACTAAATATAACATTGTCAATTGGTTTTAGGTATTTCAGATAATGTAATTTATGCTCAATGTTATCAACTGTTTTGTAATCAGATAGATTATTGAGTAAATCATTATTCTTGAATACGCTTTTGAGTCCTTCGATCGATTTGGTTTTGATGATGATTGATGCATTTTCAGGAACAAATGTTATGAGCTCAGAGTTTTGATTTGCATCATTTTCACAGTTATAAAAAATCAGAAAAAAAAGAATTAGGAACCAAAGGTTTTTCATGTGAAGGTTTTTTTGCAAATATAAAAAGTTAGAAATCTAATTTTAATTGTTCATCCAATAATCTAAACGATTTTCGATGGTATTTGGTGATTCCATATTTTTTGATTGCTTCCCGATGTTCTTTGGTTGGGTAACCTTTATTCTGCTTCCAATTATACACAGGGAATTCTTCATGAATTTTACACATATAGGCATCTCGATATGTTTTGGCAATAATTGATGCAGCAGCAATGTTGAGATATTTACCATCTCCCTTTATAATGGTTTGGAAAGGTATATCATTATAAGGTTTGAATTTGTTGCCATCCACACTAATAAATTCTGGAGAAATATTCAGGTTATCAATGGCGCGATGCATAGCAAGAATAGAGGCGTTTAAAATATTTATTTCGTCAATATCCTCTGGAAACACATGGCAAAAAGAATATGAGACCGAATGAGATTCAATAACCGCTTTTAAGGCATTACGTTTGGAATAAGAAAGTTGTTTAGAGTCTGTTAAAATATCATTAGAAAAATTCAAAGGTAAAATTACCGCTCCAGCCGTTACTGGTCCTGCTAAACAGCCACGGCCAGCTTCATCTGTTCCACATTCAAATTCACAATTCGTTAACTTTTGTAATAGTTTCAAAATGTTAAAGTTTGAACAAAGTTAAAATTTTAACGCAACCTTTTTATTCAATGTGTATCTAATAGTTATGTAAACAAGGATATATAGGGCTTTTACTCGCGATTTTCCAACGCAGAGTCGTTAACATTTTTTATAGTTAAATTCTTGCTTATTTAATATATTATTAAGATGTTTGCGCTAGACTAACTCAAATAATTGTTTTATGAAATTAAAGTTAACATGTTTAATGACGCTTTTTATGGCGTTTATGATTCAAATTTCTTTTGCTCAAGAGAAATCTGTTTCAGGAACAATTACTGCTGCTTCAGATGGTTCACCGTTGCCAGGGGTAAATGTAATTGTAAAAGGTACTACTAGAGGAGTACAATCTGATTTTGATGGTAATTATACTATCAAAGCGAATGCAAATGAAACCCTAGTCTTTTCTTTTGTTGGGATGAAAACCGTTGAAAGAACTGTGGGCAGTAATGTAACACTCAATGTTCAACTGGCGGAAGATGCTGCTGCATTAGAAGAGGTTGTGGTTGTTGCCTACGGTACATCTAAAAAATCTTCGGTTTTAGGTTCTGTGTCAACAGTAAATGCTGAAAAGATTGAACAGGTGCCTGTCGCATCATTCGAGCAAATCTTAAAGGGGCAATCTCCAGGTTTACACGTTATTTCTGGATCGGGGCAACCTGGTACTGCTGCAAAAGTAAGAATTAGAGGTACTCACTCTATTAATGGTGGGTCTACACCTTTATATATTTTGGATGGTGTGCCAATTAACAGCAATGACTTCGCAACATTAAACCCTAATGATTTTGAAAGCGTATCTGTACTTAAAGATGCAGCCTCTACATCAATTTACGGTTCAAGAGGTAGTAGTGGAGTTATCCTTATCACAACTAAAAATGGTAAGTTTGGTGAAAAATCTACAGTGAGATATACCACTCAATACGGTGTTTCTGAAATTGGTCAGTTGAGATTTGAAATGATGAATGCTCAAGAGAAAATGATTTTCGAAAACTGGCAAAATCCTGGTACTTGGAGTGATTTTGATATTGCAAATGCTGTCACTACAGATTGGTCTGATTATTTCTTCAGACAAGGTCAGACTGTAACACATGATTTTTCAGTTTCGGGTGGAACTGAAAAAACAAGATTTTATACTTCTTTGTCATATTATGATCAAGAGGGTATCGGGTTAAGATCTAATCTTCAGAGATTTAATGTAAGGTTAAATCTTGACCATAAAGTGTCTGATAGATTTAGTGTTGGTATGAATTCTTCAGTTGGATATTCAAAATCAAACTTTATCAGTTCTGAAAATGGAATTAACTTAAACAACCCTTTTGCTGCTGTTTACTTGGCACAGCCTTATGATTCTCCATATAATGAGGATGGAAGTTACAACACAGGTCCAGGTTTAGTTGGTGGAAATGCATTGGAGAACTTGAATTCAAATGTCAATAAGCAAAACGACTTGAAACTTATTGTTAATGGATATGGTGAATTGGAGTTTATGAGAAACGTTACTGCAAGAGTAAATCTAGGTGTAGATTACATCAATAGAGTTATTGAAACTGCGGCTGATCCGAATACATACTTTGGTCAAAACGCGGGTTTCACTGGAGATAGAGGAGGGTATTCTTTCAATAATCAATATGTAGCGAATATCAATGCCTTGACAAGTTTGTCTTATGGTAATACTTATAATGGGGTTCATAATGTGGATGTATCTGCATTTTTGGAGTATTATAAATTCCATGCTCAAGGAGGAAACTTTCAAGGGTTTGGTATTGATCCAAAATTAGTTGGATATGCAACAGGTATCACTCAAGGAACAGATTCAAATGGATTCATTCCTACAGTTGGTGGTTTTGTGACTCAAAGAGGTTTGCTTGGTGTTTTTGGTAATGCGAAGTATAACTATGATGAGAAATACTTTTTTGAAGGAACTATTCGTAGAGATGCTTCTTCTCGCTTTTCTGAAGCTAATAAATGGGGTACATTCTATGCGTTGGCAGCAGGATGGGCAATCCATAAGGAAGATTTCTTAACTGCATCTTGGATCAATAATTTGAAATTGAGAGCCAGCTACGGAACAACCGGTAATCAAGCGGGTATTGGAGATTTCCAAACAGAAGGTACTTATGGACAAAACAGTTATAATGGTATTACAGGTACTGTTGCTGCAAGTATTGGAAACAATGTCTTGAAATGGGAAGAATCTGAAAAGTTCAACGTGGGTGTTGACTATGGATTCTTGAACAATAGAATCAATGGTAGTGTAGATTATTATGTTGAGAATATTTCTGATTTGTTTATTAACCAACAGCTATCAGCTACATCTGGTTTTGCTTCTATAGATGCTAACGTAGGTCAAATGCAGAACAAAGGATTTGATGGTATTATTGAAGGTGTTGTATTACGTAATCAGGATTTTTCTTGGAGTTTGAACTTTAACTTCAACTACAATAAGAATGAAATTACTGATTTGGGACAAGAGTCGGAATACGTTTTAGGAACATCAATTGTTAGAGAAGGATTGCCATTTGGAAGCCACTACGCCGTAGGTTGGGCTGGTGTTAACCCTGCCAATGGAGAGCCTTTATATCTAGATGCTGATGGAAATGTGACTAATGTCTTTAACGCAGATAATAGCTTGGCTCAATTTGGAAGCTATGAGCCTGTATTGACAGGTGGTTTTGGAACTAATATCAAATATAAAGGTTTCAGTTTATCAGCGGCATTTACTTTTGCAAATGATTATTTTAGATATAACAACCAATCTTTCTTCCAAGAAAATCCTAATTTTAGCCAATACAACTTGTCAACTGCAATGTTGTCCATATGGAGAACCCCTGGTCAAGTGACAAATATCCCTGGCTTTGGTTACAATAGAGAGTTTAGCTCAAGAGATATTGAGAACGCATCCTATACAAGATTGACTAACGTTACTTTGGCATATTCTTTACCTGCTAAATATCTAGAAAAGATCAATTTTATTAATGGTGTAAGAGTTTATTTGCAAGGTCAAAACCTATATACTTGGACCAACTTTGAAGGATTTGATCCAGAGGATAGTAACAACATAGCAGGTTATGAGTATCCTACCCCTAGAACTATCACATTTGGAGTTGATTTAAACTTTTAAATAAAAAACTATGTTAAGAATAAATAAAAAAATAAAAAATAATATTAGAGTGGTTGCTACTGCTCTAGTGATTGGAGTGGCATTTTCGTCTTGTAACGATGCTATAGATGTTGGTCCTGATGACGAGATTGTTGAGTCAAACGCCATCACTACTGTGAATGATGTAGAAACTGCAACAATTGGAGTATATGGAACCTTGGCAGCTAATAATGCCATCTATTGGAATTCCTTATTCACCGATGAATTAAAGTTACCATCTTCAAATAATGGTCAAGGTATCCAAGTGCATACATGGTCGATAAACACTTCAGACGGTACGGCAGCTGGTATTTTTGGTAATTATTTTTTAAGTATCAATAGAGCTAATAGGGTATTACAGGCAATCGAAAATATTCAACCTTCTACAGAGGAAGGTGTGGCTCGCTTAAACCGCTATAAGGGAGAACTTTTGGCCATTAGAGGTTGGGCTCATTTTAAATTATTGACCTTTTTCAGTACCTCTTACACAGATGGTAGTGCGTTAGCAGTGCCATATTTGGATTATGTGGTGGTACTTGAGAAACCAGCAAGAAATACTGTAAATGAGGTTTATGCTGGAATAGCTAGTGATTTAACAGCTGCTAGAGAACTGATTCCTGCATCTTTTACAGATAATATTTTCTTTACTAGGGACGCAATTACGGCTTTAGAGGCAAGAATTGCTCTTTACAAGAAAGATTATTCTACTGCAATAGCTAAATCGTCTCAATTGATTTCCGCATACCCATTAGCAACCATGTCGAACTATCCGTTAATTTGGCAAGATGCAAATGATACCGAGAATATTTTTAAGTTGGCTAGAGTTGTTGGTGATGGAGCAGTAGGTCAGTTGTATAATCCTAACCAAACTTTAATTTACTGGTTGGCGTCTGATAAACTAACTTCGTCTTATGAGGCAAATGATATTCGTTTCAATACTTTCATCCAAGCATCAAACCAAAAGATACTTAAATACCCAGGTGATGCTTCTACCGTTGGTTTGAATGACATCAAATTGTTTAGAGTTTCAGAACAATATTTTATCAGAGCAGAGGCATATGCCAATACATCGCAAATTGCATTAGCAGCAGCGGATATTAATACGTTAAGATCAAATAGGATTGCAGGAGCAACGCCTGTAACTTTTAATGGTCAGACTGATGCAATTGATAAGATTTTGGAGGAACGATTTAGAGAACTCCCATTTGAGGGTCACCGCTTTTTTGATTTGAAGCGAAATGGAAAACCGGTAGATAGACTAGATTCAGATTGTAGTATTTTGCAAGCTGATGCTTGTGATTTAGCCAATTCAAGCTATTTATTTACACTTCCAATACCTCAGGGTGAGATTTTTACTAATCCGAATATGCAACAAAACCCTGGATATAATAATTAAAAAAAAAATTATGAAAAGAATTTATTTAATGTTATCAATTATGGTCTTGGCTTTTTCTTGCGAAGACATTGAAAATCCAGCCTTGGGTTCTGACTCACAGTGGATTCAGTTTGAAAAAAGCGAGGATAATGTTTCTGAAGCCACACCTGAACCTAAACAGGTAGCAGTGTTATATGCTGCTGATAGCAACCCTAATGGGATTGATATTAACTTCTCTTACACAGCAAGTACACCTGATGGCTATACAGTTGAGCCAGCCAATGGTGTAGTAACAATACCTGCTGGAGAGTTTGTGGGATATATCACTGTAACCCCAGTTAATGATTTGGTTGCGGGTGAAGATATTGTATTGAATTTTACTATTGAAAACACAAATCTACCAGTAGGCATTGCTGGGCAAGGTATTTACAACGTTAGTACAGAATTGACAATAATTGAAGATGATTGTCCTATTGATTCAGCTAATTGGGTAGGAACTTACAGCGTTAATGAGGTGTTTACTTCAGGAGTAAATGAGGGACTTACCTTGGCTGGAGCTTTTGGGGAATCTTATCTTGTGCAGCTAGCACAGGTAGCTGGAGATCCTACAGGAACTCAATTCACAGTAAGTAACGTTCCTGGTTTTAACGTATATTTTGATGCTGGTACTACCATAACTTTCTTAACTTGTACTAAACAAGTTCAGTTTAATCCTGCTGCTCCTCGTTTGGCTGAATTTGCTGTGTTTACGAATCAAACTTCAAACTATATAGATGATACGTTTACAATTAAATGCAATGGGCCTTTAGGGAATTATGGACCTTACGAATTTGTACTAACTAAACAATAGATTTATTATGAAAAAAAATATATATAAATTAATTGGATCCATGTTGGCTTTGTCGGTTATTGTTACGTCTTGTAATAGCGATGATAACTTTACCTACGATTTGCCTGAACAAGCTGATGTGACTCAAGTTACTATGTCGGCTGTACAGTCTTCCTCGTCACAGTGTACTGCGGAGCTTACAGTTACAAGTACTGATGCGTCAAGTATTTATTATTGGATCTTACCTTCGAATGCTGAAGCACCAAATTCAGTGGAGGTTTTCGATAATGGAGATGAATTAAATTTTGATTCTGCAACCAGTATGACCGTAACTACGGGTGATTTGGCCTCTGGAACAGGCTACACAGTTTATGCCGTTTCGGTTAATAAAGATGGTTTAAGGTCAGAACAAGTTTTTACGGCATCTTATACCCAACCTACATATCAGATCATGGTTGATAGTACATACACTTCAACTGTAACAGCGTTAGGTTCTCAAACACCTTCTCATACAGCAACATTAACACCTGTTCCTGGTACTACTAATCAATATAGTATTGACAGTGCCTGGGGACCAAATTTTGTTGCTACATTAACGGGTAATCCTACGTATCAAGGACAATTTCTTTATGCGGGAACATTAACTATAAATAGTGATTTTTCTGTTACAATTGTGGGTGTACCAACTTCGACTTGGGCAACTGGAGGAACAGGAACTTATGATCCTTGTACTAATTTGATATCATACACCTTAACGCAAACGTTGTTTACAGGTAATGCCTTTACCACTTCTGTAGTTTTAACTCCAGATAATTTGTAAAGAGATATCGATTTTAATATCAGAAAAACCGTCAAAAGTTATCTTTTGATGGTTTTTTTATTTTGACAGTATTCAATATAATTTATACATAACTATACCGTTTTAATTTTTAATTTTGCTGAATATTTGGTAGCTATGAACAAGTTAATTTGGGTTTTAATCTTTATAATCAGCTTTTCGAAAGTATTTGCACAAAAACTTGTACCCAAAGAGAAAAGTTTGAACAAAAGTACGGTCAATGATACAACCCAAGTGTCTAGAAATAGTACATCAAACGAAGGATTAAAGGACGAAAATGCCACAATAGATCTTTATAAGATCATTTCTTATTCTCGAGATACAACCTTTGTGGATACCACACTATCTATAAAAAAAGAATATAAATATAATTACTTAAGGAAGGACAATTTCGGATTGATACCTTTCTCTAACATTGGGCAAAGTTATAATAGTTTAACTTACGATTTTTTAAATACGAATAGTTTACCATTATTTGCTGCTAGGGCAAGACATTTCAATTATATGGAGATTGAAGACGTAAACTATTATCAAGTCCCCACTCCATTAACGGAACTTATGTATAAGACAGCATTTGAACAGGGACAACTGATGGATGCCTTTTTTACAACCAATATTTCCAAGCAGTTCAATTTCTCTATTGCTTATAAAGGATTAAGGTCTCTAGGGAAATACCAGCATATATTAACAAGTACCGGCAATTTTAAGTTTACGACCAATTATATAACTAAAAACGGCAGATATCAAGCTAGGGCACATATCTTTATGCAAGATATATTGAACCAAGAGAATGGTGGATTAACCGAGGAAGGCGTGGCAAATTTTGAAACCGGAAATGAAGAATTTTTAGATCGATCAGTGTTTGAACCTAACTTTGAAAATGCAGAGAATATTTTGAGAGGTAAAAGATTCCATCTCGAGCATCAATACAATATTATTCAAAGAAACGATTCTATCAAGAATAATGTATTGGCCGTTGGAAATATGGTGTCTTTAGAAGATAAATTCTATCGCTATGATCAAACTGCTCGTTCAGATTTTTTCGGAGAAGCCTTTCGGCAGACTGCATTAAGAGATAGAGTTACCCTCGAGAATTTTTATAATCGCTTCTTTGTTAATTACAAGAATAATGTAGTTGGGGATGTTTCCTTTAATATTGACTATGATAATTACAATTATGGCTATAACTCCCTTGTCATTTTAAATGGGCAGACCATATCAAACAGATTAAAAGGCAGTATAGTAAACCTGGGCGGATCCTATATAAACCAAATAGGCAGATTTAAAGTCCAAGGAGAATTAGGTATAAATATCTCTGGTGAATTCGAAGGAAATTATCTAAAAGCCCAAGCCTCCTTAAAACTTACTGAAGACATTTTAGCGTTGGGAACATTTAACACCAGCTCAAAAGCACCAAACTACAACTGGCTTCTGTATCAGAGCGACTATGTCGATTATAATTGGGACAACAGCAATGGTTTCAATAATATAAGTACACAGCAATTGGCCTTTGAGCTACAATCCCAAAAGCTGGCGAACATTTCATTCGATTATTCAACAATTACCAATTATGCCTATTTTTCAAAAGATGATTTGGGCAATGTAAAACCTTTTCAGACAGATGCCACAATAAATTACCTCCGTTTAAAAGCAAGTAAGGAGTTAAAGTATGGTAAATTTGCGCTGGATAATACAATTATGTACCAGCAAGTCTTGAATGGCGACAATATCCTCAATGTTCCAGAACTTATCACCAGAAACACCTTGTACTTCTCAAGCCATCTGTTTAAAAAAGCAATGTTTCTTCAAACAGGTATAGTATTCAATTACTTTACAGAGTATCGTATGAATGGATATGACCCACTTTTGGCAGAATTTTATGTCCAAAACGATACCGAATTGGGAGGATTCCCTAGATTAGACTTCTTTGTAAACGCCAAAATAAGACAGACAAGGATATTTTTAAAGGCAGAACATTTCAATTCATCCTTTACCGGCTACAACTATTATTCAGCCCCAAACTATCCATTTAGAGATTTTACCGTACGTTTTGGTCTTGTTTGGAACTTCTTTTTATAAATAAGGCGTTCCCTCGTCAAACACGAGGTCGGGCTTTCGGCAGTCGCTTCCAGATTAATTTTTCTAATCTGGAGAGCTCCAACAATGCCTCAATCCCTAACGCAAAGTCTTCAGGGATAGGGTTGTAAAAAAAACTTCAAAAAAAGGTTGAAAAAGTTTTGCTGGTAAGGGGAAAAGGGTTGTATATTTGCACCCTCGCAAAACGGGACGGTCCTTATGG